>NZ_JAJDFY010000002.1 GCF_024704365.1 Thermomonas sp. S9 | reverse complement strand
CATCCGGCAACGCCACCAGCAGGTAGTGGATGCGCCCGGACTTCTGCCGTTCCATCACCGCAATGTGGGCCGGGTATCGCTTGCGTAGGACGTGAGTCGCCAGCGAGTGAAACGGCGCCTGAGCTTCCTTCGCATCGAGGCACGTGATCCGCGAACGTCAGGGTCAGGAATCCGACCCGCTCAATGCCCCATTTCTTGCACATGCTGGCGACATTCCACGAGAGGGCCAACGCGACCTTTTTCCGAGGGCCGACGAGGGCCGCAGGGGTACCATTTCCGCTCCCGTTCGGTTGAGTTGTTTCTAAAGAGCGACAAGGAAGGAGCTCGCCCGTATCCGGGTCTACGGTGTACTGGCCAGCCGGCAAAGAGCGGTCAGCAGGGGGGGGTAAGGGCTCCCCCCTACCCGACGTAGCGGGTTCCCTGAATCGACTTCGGGGAGATCCTCGAGGGTCGCCGCAGGGGATACCCCTGCACCCCTTTCTAAACGGGCCTGTGCGGCTTCCTCGCGGGCTTGCGCGTTGACGGCCTCCGGAGACAGGTATTCCCCGCGGAATCGCACCAGCGAGCGTTTACCGCGCCGCCGAGCCCATCCCGGTACACTATCCGCGTCACACATGGCCCCCGTAGTCCCTTCAGCTTGCCGGCGCTGGGACGCGGGGGTTTCTTTTTGGGCGGTCATCCGGTCTTAGCGGCCTCCCCGCGCGGTTTCCTGCCCCGCTTCCCCTCGCTCGCCTTGTCCAGGTCGAGGGTTGCTTGAGCGATGGTCTGGTGCGCCTTCGCGGCCATCCGTGCGATGGCGGCCTGCGCTTCCTGCGGCCTGCGGTGAAGAGCCCGGAACGCCTGAACGGCCATCTCCAGCGCCGGAGCGGCCTCATCGAGCATTTCCCGGACGATGGTCGCGGGCGGCTTGCCCGTGAGCTGGGAAAGCTCCCTCAGCAGCGCATGGACGCTTTCCGACGGGGTGACGTGCATTCGTGGGCGGGCGGCTGGCATGGGCTACTCCGTCTAATCGTGTAGCACCTATTCCACCACGGCCCCGGCTGGCCCACAAGGGGGCTACTGCCTCGGTATGGCGCCCTCCGTCCCCTCGATCCGTAGCCGTCCCGGCCGCGCCGGCTGGCGTCCCTCGTGACCTCGGTACGGCAGCCGGCGCGGCTCGTCCTCAGAACGGAACGCGCAGGTCAGCAGGCGGCAATCCGAGGATGTAGTCCCGCCAGTGGTAGGCCCACCGTTTGCCGAAGTGAAAGGCGATGTCGTCCATGTCCCGGATGCGTCGATGCGGGTACGCAACCGCCATTTGCCGGACGAACGTGCAGACTTTTGCGCGCCACTCGTTGGGGTACTTGTTCAACTCCGCGAACTTGCAGGTGGCCATCCGAGCGCCCCCGAATAGCGCACCAATCGGACGCCCTTATCGGCCTCCGTGCGGAACGCCTGCCCCTTCGCTATGTACTTGCCGACGTACTGGCCCATTGCATCGGCATCGGACTTGATCGGCAGCAGCTCGGTACGCCCGAAACGATACCTGGGCGCGGTTTTCCGCCAGAACGCCCACTCCAACCGCAGCGCCTTGTTAGCTGTCCGATAGTCGCCCTGGGCGATGCTGTCGAAGTCGATCCCGGTACGAATGTCATCCGGCAACGCCACCAGCAGGTGGTAGTGGATGCGCCCGGACTTCTGCCGTTCCATCACCGCAATGTGGGCCGGGTATCGCTTGCGTAGGACGTGAGTCGCCAGCGAGTTGAAACGGCGCTGAGCTTCCTTCGCATCGAGCACGTGATCCGCGAACGTCAGGGTCAGGAATCCGACCCGCTCAATGCCCC
>NZ_JAJDFY010000001.1:725000-2844569 GCF_024704365.1 Thermomonas sp. S9 | reverse complement strand
CCAGCGCGCGGTGGAGGAGGCCGAGCTGATGGCCGGCTGCGAGGTCAGCAGCGCGTATGTCTCGATCTCCGGCAAGCCACATCCAGTGCCGCAACTCGCAGGGCGTGGCGCCCATCCGCGACGGCAGGTGACCCACGCCGACCTCGCGCACGTGCTGGACGCGGCCAAGGCGGTGGCGATCCCGGCCGACCAGCGGATCCTGCACGCGGTCCCGCGCGACTACGTGCTGGACGGCTCGCAGGAGGGCATCCGCAATCCGATCGGGATGACCGGCGTGCGCCTGGAGGTGCATGCGCACCTGGTGATATCGAGGTGCCGCGGCGGCGGCCGCCAACATCAGCAAGTGCGTGCAGAAGTGCGGGCTGCAGGTGGACGAGCTGCTGCTGGGCGTGCTGGCGTCCGCCACGCGGTGCTGACCTACGACGAGCGCGAGCTGGGCGTGGTGCCGGTGGACATGGGCGCGGGCACCACCGACATCGCGGTGTTCGTGGGTGGCGCGATCGCCCACAGCGCCAGCCTGCCGATCGCCGGCGACAAGGTGACCGAGGACATCGCGGCACATGCTGCGCACGCCGACGCCGCACGCCGAGGACATCAAGGTCAAATACGCCTGCGCGCTGGCGCAGCTGGCGCGCGCGGAGTGACAGCATCCAGGTGGAGAGAGCGGGCGATCGCCCGCCGCGGCGGCTGCCGCTGGACGCGCTGGCGCAGGCGGTGCAGGCGGCGCGTTACGAGGAAATCTTCGAGATGGTGCAGGCGGCTGCGGCGCAGCGGCTTTGAGCAGCGGGTGCGCGCCGGCATGGTGCCTTACCGGCGGCGCCGCGAAGATGGAGGGCGTGGTCGAGCTGGCCGAGGAAACGTTGCAGATGCCGGTGCGGATCGGCATCCCGGCAGCACGTCGGCGGACTTGGCGAGGTGGTGGGCAACTCCGGTGCATGCCACCGGCATTGGTCTGTTGCGTTGATGGGCGCGCGCATGGAGAGCCCGAAGCGCGCGGGTGCTGCTCCACCGGCAAGGTGGGCGGGGTTCTGGGCAAGGCGTTGAAGTGGTTCCGCGGAGAGTTCTGAGCGCCGGCGCGCGGTAGGCGAGGCGGTCGAGGGACGGCAGGCGGGTCAGGGGATTGGCAAGGTATCGACAACAACAAAGGACACGGAATGGCACATTTCGAACTGATCAACCAAGTGGCACCCAATGCGGTCATCAAGGTCGTGGGGCGTGGGCGGCGGCGGCGGCAACGCCGTGGCGCACATGGTCAACAGCGGCGTGGAGGGCGTGGAGTTCATCACCGCCAACACCGACTCGCAGGCGATCAAGAACTGCGGCGCTAACCTGCAGCTGACCCTCGGCTGCAATGTCACCAAGGGCCTGGGCGTGGGCGCCAACCCGGAGGTCGGCCGCCAGGCTGCGCTGGAGGATCGCGAGGCGATCAAGTGGGACGCGCTGCAGGGGCGGACATGGTGTTCATCACCGCCGGCATGGGCGGCGGTACCGGCACCGGCGCGGCGCCGGTGGTGGCGCAGCTGGCCAAGGAGATGGGCATCCTGACGGTGGCGGTGGTGACCAAGCCGTTCCCGTCTCTGAGGGCCGCCGCCGCATGCAGGTGGCGCAGAAGGGCATCGAGGAGCTGAGCCAGCACTGCGACTCCGCTGATCACGATCCCGAACGAGAAGCTGATCACCGTGCTCGGCCGCAACGCGACCATGATCCAGGCCTTCCGCGCCGCCAACGAGGTGCTGTGGGGCGCGGTGCAGGGCATCGCCGACCTGATCGTCAGCCCGGGCCTGATCAACGTGGACTTCTGCCGACGTGCGCACGGTGATGAGCGAGATGGGCCTGGCGATGATGGGCACCGGCGTGGCCCGCGGCGACGACCGCGCCCAGGCCGCGGCCGAGGCGGGGATCCGCAACCCGCTGTTGGACGACGTCAACCTGCACGGCGCCAACGGGGTGCTGGTCAACATCACCTCCGGCACCGATCTGACCATGGCCGAGTCTGACGAGATCGGCCGCCGCGTGGTCGGCGAATTCGCCCTCGGAAGATGCCACCGTCATCATCGGCACCTTGCTGGATCCGGCGATGGCGGACGAGGTGAAGGTCACCGTGGTCGCCACCGGCCTCAGGCCGCGCGGCGGTGCGCCAGGCACCGCTGAGATTGTTCAGCGCGGCAACCGCTTCGAGGCTGCTCAGGAGCGTCCGCGCCGCCCGCAGGTGGAGCTGGATCAACACCCAGGCCAAGCGCGACGGCACCACCGGCCTGCCGGATCGATGCGGTCGCCGACGGGTATGCCACGCTGCCGCCGGGTCCAGTCTCGCCGGCAGCCTGCGCCGCAACGCGGACGCCGCGCCGATGACGGCCGAGCTGCCGAAGGACGATTACCTGGATATTCCGGCGTTCCTGCGCCGGCAGGCGACCGAAGGCCGTCCATGGCGCAGGCAATCGACCTGGATGGCCCTGCCCGGCCATCCAGGGCTGGGCGCTTGGGCACGCGGGGCAATGTTCCGCGGCGCGAGCCCTTGCCCTGCGCCGGCAGGCGGACTGATTCCGCCGCGGCGCCCGCGGGGCGCCGGTACCGTGTCCGATCACCCGCCGGGGCGCCACCCCGGCCGGCTTGCAGTCGGCCAGCCTCGCGCTGGCCGGCCTTTCCACGCAGTGCCGGGAACGCGCCGGGCCGTGGCCGCTGCCGCATCCCCCGCGCAATGCGCAGTGTTTACGTTCAGGTTCAGCCTGCTGCGTGGTAAATTGCGCCGATGTTGCGCCAGCGCACCCTCAAGAACGTCATCCGCGCCACCGGCGTGGGCCTGCATGGCGGCGAAAAGTCTTCCTGACCCTGCGCCCGGCGCCGGTGGATGCCGGGATCGTGTTCCGCCGGGTCGATCTGCAGCCGGTGGTGGAAACCCTCGCGCGCGCCACCCTGGTGGCCGAGACCACCCTGTGCACGGGCCTGCAGCTGCGCAGGCTGCTTAAGCGCAGACGGTCGAGCACCTGCTGTCGGCGCTGGCCGGGCTGGGCATCGACAACGCCTACGTGGAGCTGACCGCGCCGGAAGTCCCGATCATGGACGGCTCGGCTGGCCCGTTCGTGTTCCCGCTGGAATCGGCCGGGATCGTCGAACAGAACGCGCCCAAGCGCTTCATCCGCATCCGCAAGCCGGTGGAGGTGCGCGACGGCGACAAACTCGCGCGCTTTCACCTGCCGGTACGATGGCTTCCGCTTCTTCTGGAGTTCACGGTCGTTCGACCATCCGGCCATCCCGGAGGCGCCCCCGCGCGCCACCCTGACTTCTCCACCGGCGACTACATCCGCGAGATCAGCCGCGCGCGCACCTTCGGGTTCATGCGCGACATCCGAGCATGCGCGAGCGCAACCTTGGCCTGGGCGGCTCGATGGACAACGCCATCGTGCTGGACGACTTCCGGGTGCTGAACGAGGACGCCCAGCGCTACGCGGACGAGTTCGTGCGCCACAAGATCCTTGATGCGGTAGGCGATCTGTATCTGGCCGGGCACCCCATCCTCGGCGCCTCTGCGAGGAGGGCTACAAGTCCGCATGCGGCGCTGAACAACCAGCTGGTGCGCGCCCGCTGGCCGATGCCGAGGCCTGGGAAGAGGTGAAGCCACCGATCCGGCGCTGCCGGCCCCGACGCTGGGCTACGGGCTGGTCGCCAGCGCCGCCTGAGGTGGTCTCGTCGCGACCGCAGTCACGGTTTCTCGGTGCTGCTACGCATTCCCTTAACAAAATCACTGTGCGCGATCACTTTGATTTGAGACAGATGGGAAGACGCGGGATAAGGCGGGAAATTGCAGGAAGATCAATGGTTGACATGGACAAGCTGTCTCAGATCAGTGAAGCGCCGATGGATCGGTTTTGCGTGGTTTGGGCCGATTCGTGCAACTGATTATATTAGACCGCGCGCAGCAGGCGCCGCGTTCTAGGGCCATTCAAACGGCCTGCAAATCAGCCCTGGGCGGCTTTCGAGGCGGCGCGCGCAGCGCGTGCACCGCCCGGCGCAGCTCGGACAGCTCGCAGAAGCGCCTCCTGAGCGCGCGTCAGCAGCTCGGCGAGGATGGCATCGCGGCGGGCTTCGTCCGGCCTCTTCCTCGACCAGCTGGATCAGCGGCCCAGCGCCTGGCATGGGGTGGTCGGGCGGCAGAAAGCCCGCAAACGCCTGTTCTTGCGATGTTTCTGGCTGCGGCCCGGGCGCTTTGCGGGGAACATTTCGCCCTCGCCGGTGAGCACCAGTTCATGTTGACTCCCGTGCGGGCGTAGGCGGCGAGGGCCTCTCCTCCGGGCGTGTTCTGCCCGGTCTCATACTTTTGAGGACACCAATGTGCAACCCAAGGCGCTCGGCCATCTGTGCCTGCGTGAGGCCAAGCGTTTGGCGCCATGCGCGGAGCCGCTGACCAAGTTCCGCGTCCGACTTCATGGCCGAAAGTCGGTTTTACAAGTCGGACGCTGATCGCCGCGTCCGACTTTTCTTAACTCATTGATATTCAATGACAACATAGGCGAATCCTCATTGAGCCAGCCTAACCGAAAGTCGGACGCTGCAAAAGTCGCAAAAAGGCAACTAGGGGCTATTGACAGGATGCATATTTGCATCTAGGGTGCCACCGTATGGGCACTACAGAGTAGTCCCGAAATGGCAACCGAGTCCAGGCCGTGTCGCGCTGATGAGGCGGGCGCGAGCCTGAGCGGCGGCATGACCGTCCGCGGCTGGGCCCAAGAACACGGGTTCTCAGGAGCGGCTCGTCCACGAGGTCAGCGGGCGCAAAAAGGCGCTGGGGCAGGCCCACAACATCGCCGTCCTGCTCGGTCTGAAGGGAGGGGTGCTCAATGATCGAGCTGGTTGAGGCCGAGGCCATCGGCCGCGCGCCTGGGCCTGACGGCGGTTCAGTGCGGCGCAGGGCCGCCGCTGAGAACTGGCCCACACCGACCCCCGTCAGCGGACGGCGGCGGGTGTACCGGCTGGCCGACCTGCCCGCCGACGTTAAAGCTCGTGGCTGATCCTCCACCTCACCCAGGAGTCCACCCATGAAAGCCATCTCCCACATCCTGGCCGGCCCGGTGCTGGTGGCCACGATCCTGCGCACGGGCAACGGCCGGCCGGCGACGCCGGTGCGCTACCACGTCCAGTGGAGCGAGATCGCCGTCCGGCTGGGCGCGACGCCCTGGCGCCGCTGCACTCCCGCTGGGAGGCGGAGGCAATGGCGATGGGCTGGGCCACGCAGCGGACGGGTACGCCGGGCGCGTGGAGCGCGCCGCGCGCTGAGCGAGGCCGACCGCGCGGCGCTGTGGCGCTGGTTCGACGGCCGCCCGGAGACGGTGAAGGCCGAAGCCCGGCGCCGGCTGGTGCCGGTGCAGACGGTGCGCCGTCTGATCGACGGCGGGACGCGGGCGCGGCAGGCGCTGCGCGTGGTGGCCGAGCGCCATGGCCTGCCGGAAGCCACGCTGCGGCGCTGGTGGTACGGCGCCGGCCGCTTCCCCGGGGTGGCGCATGCAGACCCGGCGGACTACCTGCCGCTGCTGACGCCGCGGCATCAGGGCAGCGGCCACGAGGCGGAGATGAGCCCCGGAGGCCTGGGAGGTCATCAAGAGCGACTATCTGCGCCCGGAGCAGCCGGCGCTGGCGGCCTGCTACCGCCGCCTGCGCGAGGTGGCCCCGAACCACGGCTGGGTGGTGCCCAGCTACGCCACCATCGCGCGCCGGATCGAGGCGCTGCCGTGGCAGGTGCGGGTGCTGGCGCGCGAGGGGGAAAGAGGCGCTGGCGCGCCGGCTGCCGCACATCACCCGCACCAAAGACCATCTGCACGCGCTGCAGGCGGTCAATGCCGACGGCCACGTGTTCGACCTGCGGGTGCAGCTGCCCAGCGGCACGGTGGGGCGCCCGGTGCTGGTGGCCTGGCAGGACATCTACAGCGGCAAGATTCTGGCCTGGCGGGTGGCGGAGACGCTCTCCAGCCATCTGGTGCAGACCACCTTCGGGGATGTGGTGGAGCGCTACGGCATTCCCGAGCACGCCTACTGGACAACGGCCGCGAGTTCGCATCCAAGCTGCTGACCGGCGGCAGCCGGACGCGCTACCGCTTCCGCATCCGCGAGGAAGACCCGCTCGGGCTGTTCCCGCAGCTGGGCGTGCAGGTGCACTGGACCACGCCCTACCACGGGCAGGCCAAGCCGATCGAGCGCGCCTTCCGCGACCTGTGCGAGGGCATCAGCAGGCACCCGGCCGCCGCCGGCGCCTATACCGGCAACAGCCCGCTGGCCAAGCCCTGGCCAACTATGGCAGCCGGACGCTGGCGTGGGACGAGTTCGTGCGGCTGGTGGACGCCGGCATCGCCGAGCACAACGCCCGCCCCGACCGTCGCACCGCCACCGCGCGCGGGCGCAGCTTCGATGCCACGTTCGATGAGGGCTACGCCGCCAGCGTGATCCGCCGCGCCAGCGCGGAGCAGCGCCGGCTGTGGCTGCTGGCCGCCGAGGGCGTGAAGGTGCGCCGCGAGGGGTATGTGGTGCTGGCCGGCAATGCCTATTTTGGCGAGGCGGTCAGCGCCCTGGCCGGGCAGCACGTGGTGGTGCGCTTCGATCCCGACCGGCTGGACCAGCCGGTGCACGTCCACACCCCCGGAGGCGCCTACGTCGGCGCCGCCGAGCGCACCACGGCGCGCTTCGACGACATCGACACCGCCCGCGAGCATGCCCGCGCCCACCGAGCGCGCCAGCGCGCCGCGCGCGGACCTGCACGCGGCCACGGTGCGGATGGAGGCGCTGGCAGAGGTGGCCCGCCTGCCGGCGGCGGATAGCCCGCCTGGCGCGCCGCCGGCGCCGGCGGCCCGGTGCAGCTGGTGCACGGGCCGCGGCGTGGCCGCAGGGCGGCCGCGGCAGCGGCGCTGGACACGGCGGAGTACGTGGCCGCCGCCGACCGCGCGCGGTGCTGGCGGCGCTGGCCGCACGGCCGCGGCCACTGAAGGCGATCGACTGACGAAAAACACCCGCCCCGCAGCTCACGGGGCGGGCGGTGCAACCGGGCCTTGCAGGCCCCTCAAACCAGGAGAAAGGGTACATGAACGACAACGTGATTGCGATGCAGGTGGATGCGGACCCGGCCGAGGTGCTGGTCCGGGTGCGCGAGGAGATCGCGCGCCGCGGGCCGACCCAGGCACAGGTGGCGCGCGAGGCGGGCATCAGCGCCTCCAGCCTGACGCAGGTGCTGGGCGGCCATTACGCCGCCGACCCGCGCAAGCTCGTCACGCGGCTGGCGCAGTGGCTGGCGCGGCTGGCGCAGCAGCAGGCCATGCCGGCGATGCCGGCGGCGCCGGCCTGGGTGGCCACGCCCACCGCAGAGCGCATCCTGGCCGCGCTGGCCTATGCGCACATGGCCGGCGATATCGCGGTGATCTATGGCGGCGCCGGCGTGGGCAAGACCACCGCCGCGCGCGAGTATGCGCGGCGCTACCCGAACGTCTGGATCGCCACCATGACCCCGGGCCACCGCCGGGGTGACGACGGCGCTGGAGGAGGTGTGCCTGGCGCTGGGCTTCCGCGAGCTGCCCGGCGGCGGCAAGGCGCATGCAGCGCGAGCTGATCGCCCGGCTGCAGGGCAGCGAGGGGCTGCTGGTGATCGACGAGGCGCAGCACCTGGGCGTGGCCGCGCTGGACGCCCTGCGCGCGCTGCACGACGCCACCGGCATCGGGCTGGCGCTGATGGGCAACGAATTGATCTACGCGCGGATGACCGGCGGCACCCGCGCGGTCTGGCCGGACCGGCTGTTTTTCCCGCATCGGCCGCCGCCTGCGGGGTGCAGCGGGTGGCGCGCGAGGATGTGGCGCGGCTGGCCGCGGCGCACGGGGGTGGAGGATGCCGGCGCGGTGCGCCGGCTGGTGGAGATCGGTGCCCAGGCCGGCGCCCTGCGCGGCGTGGGCAAGGTGCTGCGGCTGGCGCGGATGATGGCCGCCGGTCAGGGCAGCGTGCTCGGCACTGCCCACATCGAGGCCGCCTGGACCGACCTCACCGGGGGGCGGCATGAACGCGGCCATCCACGTCGACCCCGCCCGCCTGTTCGTGACCCTGCGCGCCGCCGAGCTGTTCGCCGACCGCCACGGCCTCAGCCGCCCGCATGCCCGCGCGGTGGTCGCGCTGGCGCTGCTGCGCCAGGTCAGCCCGGCGCGCGCCCTCATGGAACTGCGACAGGAGGCGCGTCATGCACGCCTGGCTCGCTGACCTCACCCCGCCGACCGCCGCCGAACGGCTGGCCGACTACTACCGCCGCGCCATCGCCGCCGGCGCCTGGCAGCCGCTGGAGGCGCACGCGCGCGGCCAGCTGGCCGTGCGCCACCTGCGCCGCTGGTGCGGCACCGCCATGCCCGCCGACCAGGACGACGACGAACTGTCGCCGTGGCGCGGGCGAGCGCTACCTCGATCTGCTGCACGACATGCACCGCCGGCTGTTCCCCGCCTACCCCTACCCGACACCACAGGAGCCCGACCATGAGCGCCCCGCTGAATCCCTGACCCCGCTGGCCGAGAGCATGGCCCTGGAGGCGCAGGCCGCGTCCCTGCGCGCCGCACGCGACCGTCTGCGCGACGTGGCCAATGCCATCCAGCAGGACATCGAGACCATCAAGCGCGCGCACCTGCCGGCGCTGCGCGATGCGCTGGCCGCCTGCGCGCAGGCGGAGACCGACCTGCGCCAGACGGTGGAGGCCAGCCCCGCCGAGCTGTGGCGGCGCACCCGCACGCGCCTGGTGCACGGCATCCGCGTCGGCTGGACCAAGAGCCGCGGCAAGGTCGAGGTGGGACGATGAAGCCAAGGTGATCGAGCGCATCCGCCGCCTGCTGCCCGCCGAGCAGGCCGCCCTGCTGATCCGCGTGCGCGAGGCCGTGCACAAGCCGGCGGTCTACGACCTCACCGCCGGCGACCTCAAGCGCCTGGGCATCCGCATCGAGGACGACTGCGACGTGGTGGTGGTCAAGGACGTGGCGGGTGAACTGGACCGCATGCTGGAGCGGCTGCTGGCCGACCTGAGCGAGGAGGCCGCGGCATGAACGGCATCTGGCACACCGTGAGCGCCACCGAGCCGACACCGCTGGACGACGTGCTGGTGGTGGTCGAGGACGACCTTGGCACGTGCGTCTGGATGGCCTGGCGCCGGCACACCCGAGCCGGGCCGCTGGTGCTACAGCGGAGGTGACGACGAGATCAGCGGGCGGGTCACGCACTGGATGCCGGTGCCGGAGCCGCCCGAGGAGTGCGCCATGCATGCGGCGCGGATCGCCGCGAGTGAGCGGCTGCAGCGGGTGGCGCGGCTGCTGGCCGACGGCCGCCCGCGCACCACGCTGGACATCGTGCGCGAGGCCAACGTCTGCGCGGTGAACAGCATCGTCGCCGAGCTGCGCGCCAACGGCCTGCGCATCGCCTGCCAGCGGCAGGGGATACCTGGTGGTACTGGGTGGAACGGGAGGGGGCATGAACGTGATCGGGAAAATGGAGCGCGGCCTCGCGGATATGGACGACGCCGCGCGCGTACAGCAGCTGCTGGCAGAGGTAGCCATCGTGCTGAGCCTGCCGGATGAGTGCTGGGAGCAGTCGCCGGGCGGTCCATCGTGCCGCATCCGCCTGGCGCGCGCGCTCGCGCGCGTGCTGGAAGGACACCTGGCGCGCGGATGCGCAGGAGGGGGACGATGCCAGTGCGCCCTGACCGCCGCCGCCTGCTGGCCGCCATCCACGCCGAGGCCAAGGCGCTGGGCCTGGACGAGGACACCCGCCGCGCCCTGCAGCAGCGGGTCGGCGGGCATGCCAGCTGCGCGGCGATGTCCGACCGCCAGCTGCGCGACGTGCTGGCCGAGCTGCGCCGGCTGGCCGGCAAGCCGGCGCAGCCGCCGCGCCACGCCGACGACCGCGCGCGCCTGCTGTGGCGGATCGAGCGCGACTGCGCCGCCGCCGGCTATCCGCATCCGGCCTATCCGCTGGGGATCAGCCGCAAGATGTTCGGCGCGCTCAGCCCGGCGCGCCTGGAGTGGCACGCCCCGCGCCAGCTGCGGGCGCTGATCGCCGCGCTCGCCTACGATGCCAAGCGCAGGCCGCGCCCGGCAGGCGGTGCCGCATGAGCCAGGTCATCGAGGACCTGCTCGCCGCCGGGGTCAGCGCCGACCAGGTGGAGCGGCTGGTGCGGCAGATGGGCGGGCTGTCCGTCTATCTGCCGCGCCAGTACGACCCCGACCGCAGCGCGGTCTGCCGCGAGCTGGCCGAGACCGCTGGCGATCTGGCCGCACGCACCCTGGTGCAGCTGTACGCCGGCTGCCGAATCGTGATCCCGATGGGGCGGCAGTTCATGCGCCAGCGGCTGGCCGCCCGCATCCACGCCCTGCGCGCCGCCGGGCAGTCGGTGCCGCAGATCGCGCGGGCGCTGCATGTGCACGTGCGCCAGGTGCAGCGCCTGCTGAGCGGCGGCGCGCCAGACGCGCCATGACCAGGACGCCCAGGGCGCCTGGATGAGACGATGACACCCCGGCCATGCGCCGGGGTTTTTCGTGCGTGCCCGACCCGGGTCGGCCTGTTGCCGCGCGCCGCAGCGCACCACGCTTGCGGCATGTCGCTCCGCCCACGCCTGCTGCCGGCGTTCCTCACACTGTCCGCCGCCGCGCTGATCGGCGTGGCGGTACACGAGGGCTATCGTGAGGCCGCCTATCGCGATCCGGTGGGCATCCCCACCGCTGGATTCGGCTCCACCGTGCATGCGGATGGCGCCACTCCGGTGCAGCTGGGCGACCGCCTGCCGCCGGTGCGCGCCCTGATCACCCTGGGCGCGCATGTCGGGCGCACCGAGGCGGCGCTGCGGCAGTGCATCGGCCCGGTACCGCTCGCCCAGCACGAGTGGGATGCCTACGTGAGCCTGGCCTACAACGTGGGCGCAAACCGCATTTGCAGCAGCAACATCGTGCGTTTGCTGCACCAGACGCCGCCCGACTACGCCGGCGCCTGCCGCCAGATCGGGCGCTGGGTCTATGCCGGCGGGCGCCGGCTGCCGGGGCTGGAGGCGCGCCGCGCCGCCGAGATGCGCCTGTGCCTGGGCGAGGAGGCCGCACCGTGAGCCTGCCGCGCCTGCTCCCCGCCTGGCCGCTGGCCACCTATGCCGAGATCGCCGTTCTCGCCGCCGGGATCGGCGGCGGCCTGCTCGGCTGGACCGTGCGCGGCTGGCGCGATGCCGGGCAGCTCGCCGGCCTGCGCACGGAGCTGGCCCGCACCCAGGCAGGCGCCGAGCGCGTCCGCGCCGAGGCCATCGCCCGCGCCCGCGCGGCCGATGCCGCCGCCATCACTGACCTGCAGCAGCGGCTCACCCGTGCCGCTGCCACCACCGAGGACCTGCGCCATGCCCTTGCCACTGCTACGACTGGCCGCGTGTGCCTGTCTGCCGATGCTCGCCGCGTGCTCCACCGTGCGCCCGCCTTCGCCGCCGTGCCCGCGCCTGCCGCCGGCCCTGCTGCAACCGGCCCCGCCACTGCCGCCGATCCCGGCGAGCGCGCCAGCACCGATGCCGACATCGCCGGCTGGGCGCTCGATGCCGCCGCGCTCTACGAGCAGTGCCGCGCCCGCATCGACGCCATCCGCCAGTGGGACGAGCAAGTGAACGGGGAGCGCATGGAAGGTGATGTGCTGATCGGCGCGATCAACTGGCCGGCCATGCTGGCCATCGGCGGCGCGCTGCTGGGCGGCATCTTCGCGCTGCTCAAGTGGTTCGCCGGGCGGCTGCTTGCCGACATCGAGGCGCGGCTGACCCGCATCGACGACCTCGAAAACCGCTTCGAGCGGCTGATGGCCGAACTGCCGCTGCACTACCAGCGCCGCGAAGACGCCATCCGCGAATTCACCGCCATCAACACCAAGCTCGACCGCCTGTACGAGCTGCTCGCCCGAGGGGGAACAAATGACCGAACGCCGCATCGACGCCGCCATCGACATCGCCCGCGCCGAGCGCGAGGCGCTGCGCTGGATCATGCTCACCGCGCTGTGGCACGCGCGGCCCTACGGCACCACGGAGACGGTGCTGCTGTCCTGCGCGCATGAGATCCCCATCTACGCCACTTCCGACCTTGTACGCAGGGAGCTGGGGTGGCTTGCAAGCCACAGCCTCGCAGAAATCGAGCGCGACAAATCGCCGGTGTGGGCGGCGCGGCTGACCGCCCACGGCGAAGACGTGTACGACTACCGCGCCGACGCCCCGGCGGGGCTGGCGCGCCCGCCGAGGTGGTGAGATGGCCCGGCGCAGCAAGGTGGACAGGCTCCCGCAAGGCCTCAAGGCGCAGCTGGAACGGCTGCTGGCCGACCGTAGCCACGGCGGCTACGAGGCGCTGGCCGCCTGGCTCAAGGAACAGGGCTACGAGATCGGCAAGAGCAGCCTGCACCGCTACGACCGGCGCGTGCAGGCCGTGATGCTGCGCATCAAGGCCAGCACCGAGGCGGCGCGGCTGATCGCCCAGTCCAGCCCGGACGAGGCCGACGAGCACTCGGCCGCCGTGCTGCGCATGGTGCAGTCGGCGCTGTTCGACGCCATGAGCCGGGTGGCCGAGGCGTCGGAGGAATCCGACCCTGCCGAGCAGGTCAAGGTGCTCTCGCTCGCGGCGCGGGCGATCGCCGAGGCGAGCCGCGCATCCATCGGCCAGAAGAAATGGGCCGACGAGGTGCGGTTGAGGCTCGACGAGGTGGAGCGCGTCGCGCAGAAATCGGGCAAGCGGCTCGATGCCGAGACGTTCAAGACGATCCGGGAGTGGTTGTATGGGGGGTGATCGCGTCGTGCCGTTTTTGAAATACGCAGGCGGCAAGCGCTGGCTGGCGCGGCGGATCATCGAGCGTCTGCCGCCGCACGTGTGTTACGTGGAGCCCTTTGGCGGCATGGGCGCGGTGCTGCTGGCAAAGCCCAAGAGCAAGGTCGAGGTGTGGAACGACATCGACGGCGGCCTGGCCAACGTCATGCGCTGCGTTAAATACCACCCGGACGCGCTGGCCGATGAGCTGGGGATGATGCTCGTGCACCGCACAGAGAGGCTGCGGTGGTTGCACGAACATCCGGGCGAGACGGACATCCAGCGCGCCGCGCGCTGGATCATGGTGCGACATTCCGGGTTTCAGGGGGGCTGGCAAAGGGTTCTTTGTCGGCCGCGCGACTGGCATTAAACCGGTCGGCACGCTCATCGAGCAGATGCGGGCGGTGGCCCGCCGTCTGTCTGGTGTGACCATCGAGCATCTGCCGTGGCAGCGCGTGTTCGACCTCTACGACGTCCCGGAGACGACGTTTTTCTGCGACCCGCCCTATGCCGATGGCGACCAGTCGATCTACGACCATGCGTTTGCGGAGGTCGACCACCGCGCCCTGCGCGAGCGGCTGCGCGCCGTCAAGGGGGGATGGATCGCAACTTATGGCGATCACCCGCTGATCCGCGATCTGTATGCCGACTGCCGCATCGAGGAGGTGCGCCGTGTGCGCGCCATCAACCAGGCGGCGCGGCGCGAATACGTGGAGCTGATCATCACGCCATGACCGCCCCCATCCTCTACCCCTACCAGCGCCGCTATCTCGCGGACAAAAGCCGCTGGAAGGCGGCGTGCTGGAGCCGCCAGACCGGCAAGACCTTCACCACCACCCTGGAGGCGGTGCTGGACGTGCTCGAGGCCGAGGCCGAGGGCCGTATTGCCCGCTGGACGATCCTGTCCATCTCGCGCGATCGGGCGCTGGATGCCATCCGCAACGGCGCGGCGCTGCACATGCGGGCGATTGGTGCGGCCTACAAGATGATCGAGGCTGAGGACATGGGCGCCGAGGAACAGGCCGCCAGCGTGCGCCTGCCGGGCGGCAGCTACATCCGGGCGATTGCCGCCCGGCCCGAGACGGCGCGCGGCATGAGCGACAACCTGATCCTCGACGAATTCGCCCACCACAAGGACAACCGCGCGCTGTGGCGCGCGCTGGTGCCGGTGGTGAGCCGACCCGACCTCAAGCTGCGGGTGATTTCCACACCCAACGGCGTGGGCGACATGTTCCACGAGATCATGACGGCAGACGACGGGCTGTTTTCCCGCCACATCGTGACCATCCATGACGCGGTGGCCGACGGCCTGCCGCGCAACATCGACGAGCTGAAAAAGGCCGCCCGCGACCCGGACACCTGGGCGCAGGAATACGAGTGCACCTTCCTGGATACCGCCGGGCGCGAGTGGCTCACCTACGAGGAGATCCTTGCCACCCTGGAAGCGCCGCCCCTGCCGCCCTACGACGGGCGGCCGGTGTATGTGGGCATGGACATCGCCGCGCGGGGCGACCTCTCCGTGATCGCCGTGCTCGAGGACGTGGGCGGCGGGGTGCTCGCCCTGCGCGAGATGCAGGTCATGCGCGGGGAGAGCTTCGCCGCGCAGCTGGCGCGCCTGGACGCCGTGATGCGGCAATACCGCGTGGCGCGGGTGGCCATCGACCAGACCGGCATGGGCGAGATGCCGGTGCAGGAGGCGCAGCGGCGGCATGGGCAATACCGCGTTTCCGGTGTGATCTTCACGCAGGCTTCCAAGCTGGACATGGCCGTGGCGCTCAAAGACCGGATGCAGGCCAGGCGGCTGCTCATGCCTGATGTGCATGGCAATGCACGTGATGCATTGATCGACGACCTGCGCGCCGTGCGCATGGAGCCGGGCGCGGGCGGGGTGCCCAAGCTCATGGCCGAGCGCGACGGACGGGGCCATGCCGACCGCTTCTGGGCGCTGGCGCTGGCCGTGGCCGCCGCCGGCGAAGGCGTGCCGGTGTATCGGTATGAGAGCGTGGCGCGCAGGAGCTTCGCGCCGCGATTCGATGATCTTGACGGGCGCGGACGCGCCCAGGAGTGGGCCGGATGGTGACCGTGAGAAAACAGGATTTGACCGGCGAAATCGCCCGCCCGTCGCAGACGGGGCTGCGCTCTGTCTGGCAATGGCGGCCGCTGGCCAGCATGACCCCGGCCATGGTGGCAGACGTGCTGCGCCGGGCGGCGATGGGCGATGCGCATGACTTCCTGATCGCCGCCGACGACATCCGCGAAAAAGACTTGCACTACCGCGCCGTGCTGCAGACCCGCGCGCTGGCGGTGGCGGGCCTGCCGGTGGACATCCAGCCCTGGGACGACTCGGCCAAGGCCAAGCGCGCCGCAGATCTGGTGCAGGATGTGCTGCGAGATGGCGACTACAGCCGGATCATCGCGCACCTCATGGACGCGGTGGCCAAGGGCTATGCCGTGGCCGAGATCATCTGGGGAGACCGCTGGCGGCGTGTGGTACCCGCGCGAGATCGTGCCGCGCGAGGCGCACTGGTTCGCCTTCGACCGCGATACCGGGCGGCTGTTGCGCCTGGTGGATGGCAGCGCGGAAGGGGCCGGGATCCCGCCCTACCGCATGATCGTCCATGCCCCGCCGCTTTCCGCCGGCATTCCGCTGCTGGGCGGGGTGGCGCGCAGCGCGCTGTGGGCCTGGGTGTTCAAATCGTATGCAATGCGCGATTGGGCCCGGTTCTGCGAGCTGTTCGGCCAGCCCATCCGGGTGGGCAAATACCACCAGGGCGCCAGCCCCGACGACGTGGCCGTGCTCAAACAGGCGGCCTTCAGCCTCGGCAGTGATGCCGCCGCCGTGATCCCGCAGGAGATGGCGCTGGAACTCATCGAGAGCGGCAGCAAGTCCGCCAGCGCCGACCTCTACCACACGCTGATCGACTACCTCGACCGTCAGGTCAGCAAGGCCGTGCTCGGCCAGACCATGACCACCGACGATGGATCGAGCCTGGCCCAGGCCAGGGTGCACGCCGAGGTGCGCGCCGACATCCTGCGGGCGGATGCGCGGGCCATGGCCGCCACGCTCACCCGCGACCTGATCGCGCCCATCGTGCGGCTTAACGTTGGCGAGGACGCGCCGCTGCCCATCCTCACCCTGCGCGTGGACGAGCCGGAGGACATGGCGGCGCTGGCCGATCAGGTCGTCAAGCTCACCCAGGCCGGGCTGCCGGTGCCGCAGTGGTGGGTGCGGGAGAAGTTCGGCATCCCGGCGGCGGCGGCGGGCGAGGCGGTGCTCGTTCCGGCTCAATCCGGTCAAACCGGGTTAAACCCGACTGGCGAACCATTGGCGAACCGAATGGCGAACCGCGCCGCAACTTCGGGCTCGCCAATGGCCGTGTCCGCATTCGAGGCGACGAAACACAGTGCCGACGGCGCGCCGGACGCGCTGGACGAGCTGGCGGGCGAAGCGCTCGCGGACTGGGAGGCGCAACTTGCGCCGGCCGCCGACAGCCTGCAAGCGCTGCTCGATGAGGCGGCTGCGCGCGGAGCAAGCGCCGCCGAGCTCATCGACATCCTGGCGCAGCATCTGCCCGAGATGAATATCGACGCACTGGCCGAGCGGCTGACGCGCGCGCAGTTCGCGGCGCGGCTGGCCGGTGTGCATGGCCTGCAAGCCGCGCGGGAGAGTGAGTGATGGACGAGGCCGACATCGCCGCCGAGCGCATCGAACGCGAGATGGCGAGCCTGCTCGCTCTGCGTCGCCACACCGGCCCTGCGCCTACCGGCGCATGCCTGTGGTGCGGCGAGCCGCTCGCGCCCAGCCTGAGATGGTGCAGCGCCGAATGCCGCGACGACTGGGAGCGCAAGCATGCCCGTGCGCATCGCCGCTGATCCGATTGACGCGCCCATCATGGCGCCTGCTGCGCCGGACGAGTTCGCGCGCGCATTCCTGCTGCCGCCAGAGGAGGCGGTGCGCTACATGCAAGGGCGCGACGCGGTGCGCATCACCTACGACTGGCACGAGCTGTGGCATGACGAGCATGCGCGCGCCTTCACGGTGAGCCGCCTGGCGCGCGCCGACCTGTTGCAGTCGCTCCATGAGCAGCTCGCCCGCTCGGTGGCGGGCGACCTGACCCGCCGCGACTGGATGCGCGACGCGCGCGCGCTGCTCGAGCAGGCGGGATGGTGGGGTGAGAAGACCGTCGTCGGGCCAGAAGGCGAGGCGCGCAAGACGCGCTTCAATCCCCGCCGCCTGCAACTCATCTACGACGTCAACACCCGCATGGCGCACGCCGCCGGGCGCTGGGAGCGCATCCAGGCGGCCAAGGCGAGCCACCCATATCTGCGCTATGTCACGCGCGCCGACGAGCGCGTGCGCCAGTCCCACCGCCCGTGGCACGGCGTGACGCTGCCGGTGGACGATCCGTGGTGGCGGACGCACTACCCGCCCTGCGGCTGGCGCTGCCGCTGCGTGGCGGTGCCGATGCGGCGCGAGGAGTATGAGGCGCGCGACGATCTGAAGAAGTCCGCGCCGCAGGAGCCGGATGTGCAATGGACCAACCCGCGCACCGGCGAAGTCCGGCGCGTTCCCTGGGCCATCGACCCAGGCTTCGGCTACAACGTGGGCGACGCCAGCCTGCGCTGGCGGGGACTGATCGATGCCGCGCGCGATAAGGTGGCAGGCTACGCCGCCGCCATCGGGGCGCATATGGCCGAGGACCTTGCGCCGCTCATCGAGCGCGACTGGCAAGCCTGGGTGGATGCGGCGCTGGCCGGCACGGAGCGCAACCGTCTGGGGTGGCTCGGGGTGATCTCCGCGCGCGATCTGGCGCATCTGGCGGCCGCCGGAATCGCACCGCAAAGCGCCGAGGTCATGGTGCGCCCCGGCCTGCTCTACGGACCGAAGGCCGGCCGTCATCGCGACGACGGCAACGCGCTCGCCGATGCGCAATGGCGCGAACTGCCCAGCCTGTGGCGGCAGGCCGTGGCGCTCGTGCTCGATCTCAAGAGCGGCAAGCCATTGTGGCTGCTGCCCGGCGCGGATGCACGCACGCCGCAGTTAGCGGTGGAGGTGGATTTCGTGACAGGCCGCCCCAAGCGCGTGACCAATGCGGCCAAGTCGGCCTACCTGCAATCGGTGGATGTGCTCAACCGGCGCCTGAAGGCCGGGGAGCTGCGCGTGTTGTGGGGGGCTGGTGATGCGCGGTGGGACTCGAACCCACACATTCTCCGCTGGCGCGGTCCCGTTACCTGTCAGGGCGCAACGCACCACCACCACGGCTCAGTATAGCCTACCCGCCCGCGCGTCAAAGCGCGCCGTCTGGCTGGCATGATGGAGGCGCCATGATCAGGATCGACATCGACGACCGCGAGGTGCGCCAGGCGCTCGAGCGCCTCCAGCAGCGCGTCTCCGACCTGACGCCCGCGATGCGGGAGATCGCCATGGAGCTCGAGGCACGGGCGCTCAACCGCTTCGAGACCGAGCGCGACCCGGCGGGCCGCCCGTGGCAGCCCCTGTCGCCCGTGACGCTGGCCAGGAAAAAAGGGCGCGGCGGCATCCTCTACCAGACCGGCGACCTGCTGGACAGCGCAACGAGCCGCGCCGGGCGCGACGTCGCCGAGGTAGGCTTCGGCCTGCGCTATGCCGTCTTCCACGAGTACGGTACGAAGAAGATGCCAAGGCGTGGCCTGCTCATGGCCGACCCCGAGGCGCGCACCCTGGGCGAGGATGACAAGCGCGCCATCCTGGAGATCATCGGCGAGCACCTTTCCGGCGGCTGAGACGCAAACCCGGCGCGGCGCTATCTGCCTATCACCGAGGCTGGCCGGATGGACGAGCAGGCGCGCGCGCTGGTGCTGGAGGCCGTCCGGGCATTCCTGGCCGACGCCTGACCGCCAACCGCGTAGAACGCGCTGTGCGCGCATTTCATG
The DNA here is from genome assembly GCF_024704365.1 of Thermomonas sp. S9. Classification (GTDB taxonomy): domain Bacteria; phylum Pseudomonadota; class Gammaproteobacteria; order Xanthomonadales; family Xanthomonadaceae; genus Thermomonas. The sequence continues at coordinate 2,825,854 of NZ_JAJDFY010000001.1, read as the reverse complement.
CGCCGCCGCTACCAACGTACCACCCGGATCGACTAAAACGCGCCAGCGCCCGTTTAAACGCACTTCAAACGCGGTCACGGGGTGGCGCCATGGCCGGCCGTTGCCCATGGCGCACGTGGCCTGACCGCAACCCCCCGTTGGCGCCCCTTCAAAGGCCGCGCCTGCGGCCTTTGTCTTTGCGGGCCGACCCGGGTCGGCCTGTTGCAGGTCGCGGCGGCACCGGATTCTGGGCGCATGGCCACGCCGTCCCACGTCCGTCCCCGATCCCCTGCCCGTCTGCTGGCGCGGGACGTGCTGGCCATGTCGCTGCATGCAGACCCTGATCCCCAGGGTGGGGCGGTATCCCCGCCGGAGTGGGTGCATCTCATCCCGGCGGGGGTGTTTTCCGGGCGCGACGGCCGCGGCCCCTACACCCTCGACGCCGCCGCCGTGCTGGAGGCCTTCGCCCGCCACGGCGCCGACCTGCCGATCGACTACGAGCACCAGAGCCTGACGGCCACCGACAAGGCCGGCCCGGTGCCGGCCGCGGGCTGGATCACGGCGCTGGACATGCGCGAGGACGGCCTGTGGGCGCGCGTCACCTGGACGCCGCAGGCGGCCGCCCTGCTGGCCGCGCGCGAGTACCGCTACCTCTCGCCGGTGTTCATGCATCGCCAGGACGGCGCCATCGTCGAGCTGGTCGGCGCCGGCCTGACCCATACCCCCAACCTGCACCTGCGCGCGGCCGCCGCGCGCCAACTGGAGGCTCATGCCGTGGATGAACTGCTGGAACGCCTGATCTACATGCTCAACCTGCCGGTCACGGCGACCGCCGACGAGGTGGCCGCCGAGCTGCAGAAGCTGATCGACCGCCTCACTGCCGCCGAGGCCGCCGCGCAGGCGGCGCAGTCCGCGCAGCCGGCCGCGCCGGACCCGGCGCAGTGGGTGCCCATGAGCCAGCACAAAGGGTGGCCGAGGAGCTTTCGAAGCTCCAGATGGATGTCGCCGCGGAGAAGGCCGAGGCCGCAGTGAGCGCCGCCATGAGCGCGGGCAAGCTCGCCCCGGCACTGAAAGACTGGGCCATCGCCTACGCCAGCCGCGACCCGCAGGGCTTCGCCGCCTGGGCCAAGGCCGCGCCGGTGATCGTCGCCGCCGACAAGGATGCGCATTCCGTCGCCTCGGCTGCGAGCACGGATGCCGGGCTCACCGAGGAGGATCGCATCGCCTGCCAGCTGCTCGGCATGAGCGAGGCCGAGTTCGCCGCGCACAAGCAGGAGATCGCCCGTGCGTGAAATTCTGCGCGACAACGACGCAGGCCGCCGCCTGATTCTAGAGCGGCTCTACGTCGAGCGCATGGCCGCCAGCCAGCAGGAGGTGGGCGGCTTCATCCCGCGCCGCGCGCTGGCCGATCTGGCCGCGCATGTGGACTTCCTGCTCGCCACCCTGGCCGAGCAGGGGCTCGTGCGCCGCGACGGCGACCGCTACCGCATCACCGGCGCAGGCTGCGCCCATCTCGAATCCACCGCAAAGGAGTAAACAGGCATGGCCATCATCACCCCCGCGCTGATCACCAGTCTGCGCACCGGCTTCTCGAAAGCCTTCCAGGACGCGCTGGCCGCGACCCCCACCGATTGGGAGAAGATCGCAACCCGCGTTCCGTCTTCAAACACCTCGAACACCTACGGCTGGCTCAACCAGTTCCCGAAGCTGCGCGAATGGGTGGGCGACCGGGTGGCCAAGGACATGGCCTCCAGCGCCTACCAGGTGCAGAACAAGCTCTACGAGGGCACCGTCGCGGTCAAGCGCACCGACATCGAGGATGACAACGTCGGCGTCTATACGCCACTGTTCGCCGAGATGGGGCGCGCGGCGAAGGCGCACGCCGATGAACTGGTCTTCGCCCTGCTGGCCGCCGGCGAGACGACGCTGTGCTTCGATGGCCAGAACTTCTTCGACACCGACCACCCGGTCTATCCGAACGTGGACGGCACCGGCACGGCGGCGCTGGTTGCCAACCTGCAAGCCGGCACCGATCCTGCCTGGTATCTGCTCGACGCCAGCCGGGCGCTGAAGCCGCTGATCTTCCAGGAGCGCACCACGCCGGAGCTCGAGGCCATGACCAGCTCCCAGGACGAGGGCGTGTTCATGCGCGACGAGTACCGCTACGGCATCCGCTATCGCTGCAACGCCGGCTTTGGCTTCTGGCAGCTGGCCTACAAGAGCAAGGCCGCGCTCGATGCCGCCAACTTCAACGCCGCGATGGCCGCGATGATGGGCATCAAGGCCGACGGCGGCCGGCCGATGGGCGTCAAGCCCACGCATCTAGTGGTGCCGTCCACCCTGCGCGCGCAGGCGCTCTCGCTCATCGAGGCGCAGCAGATCACCGGCGGCGAGAGCAACCCGAATTACCGCGCGGTCGAGGTCATCGTCTCGCCGTGGCTGAGCTAAGGGGTGACGCATGGCCCGCGCCGATAAAACCGCCGCCCAGCCCGCCGCCTCCACCGTGCGCCTGATGGTGCGCACCGTGGCGGCGCTGGGCGATATGCCGCGCTACCGCGCCAATCTCGGCCCCTTCGGCCGCGAGCCGAAGCTCATCGAGGCCGAGCCCTGGCAGGCCGAGGCGCTGCGCGCAGATCCGATGCTGGCCGTGGCCGAGGTCAAGGATTAAGGCATGGCCTACGCCACGCTCGCCGACCTCATCACCCGCTACGGTGAGGATGAGATCGCCCAGCGCACCGACCGCACCGGCTCGGGCGTGGTCGATGCCGCCGTGGCCCAGCGTGCGCTCGACGACGCGCAGGCCGAGATCGACGGCTATATCGCCAGCCGCTACAAGCTGCCGCTGCCGACCGTGCCGGCAGCGCTCGCGCGCATTGCCTGCGACATCGCGCGCTACCGGCTGTGGGAGGACGTCGCCTCCGACGAGGTGCGCCGCCGCTACGAGGATGCGCGCAAGCTGCTGGAGGCGATCGCCAAGGGCATCGTGAGTCTGGGCCTGCCGGCCGTTCTTCCGCCCGCGAGCCAGCCGGCGCTGTCGCTCGCCGCCGCCAAGAGCGGGCCGGCGCCGGTGTTCGGACGCGACGGCATGGAGGGCTGGTGATGCTGGCCATCGAGCGCCTGATCCGCGACCGCCTGGCCGCCATCCCGGACGTGCCGGGCGGCGTGTCATCGGTCGCCGAGCTGTCCATGGAGGCCGTGGCAGGGCGGCGCTTCCCGGCCCTGTTCGTCGGTGCCGACGGCTACCGCGTCGAGGACGACAAATCGCCCGGCGCCATCGCCGTGGCCAGCCGCTGGCTGGTCATCGTGGCCGTGCGCCATGTGGGCGACGCCAGGGGCGGCTCGGCCGCGCGCGATGCGGCCTCCGATCTGGCGACCGAGGTCATGGCGCGCCTGTACCGCTGGCAGCCGCCAGGCCACAAGCCGCTGATGGCAGCCGCTCCACCGAAGCCGGACTACGCCACCGGCGTGCTGCTCTACCCGCTGGCATTCGAGGCCATCCACATCATCAACCGCAAGGAGTAAGTCATGAGCTACTTTTCCGGACAGGGGCGCGTCTATCTCGCCGCCCGCGATACCAACGGCAACCCGCTCGCCTTGCGCTGGGTGGGCAACGTGCCGGATCTGAAGGTCTCGCTCAACGTGGAGACCATCGAGCACAAGGAGTCCCACTCCGGCCAGCGGCTCACCGACTTGCAGCTGATCAAGAGCAAGGACGGGGAGTTTTCCTGCACGCTCGAGGAGATTTCCACCGAGAACCTGGAGCTCTCGCTCTTCGGCCAGACCTCCAGCGTGACCGCCGGCACGGTGACCGACGAGACGCTGCCGACCGGCATCGTGGCGGGCGAGGTGCGGCTGCTGGCCAATCAGTTCGTGTCGGCGGTACTGGTCACGGATTCGGCGAGTACGCCGGCGACCCTCGCGGCCGGCACCGACTACAAGGTGCATGCCGCGCAGGGCGCGATCGAGTTCCTCAACGTCACCGGCTTCACCCAGCCGTTCAAGGTCGATTACAGCTTTGGTGCGGCCAAGCGCACGGCGATGTTCAAGTCGCCGCAGCCGGAGGTGTGAGCTGCGCTTCGACGGCATCAACACGGCGGACGGCAACAAGCCTGTCGTCCTCGATCTCTACCGCGTGGCGCTCAACCCGACCAAGGACCTGTCGCTGATCTCGGATGAACTTCAGCGCTTCGAGCTCTCCGGCCGGGTGCTGGCGGATGTGAGCAAGGATGCCGCAGGCCCGCTCGGCCAGTTTGGCCGGTTGATCATGCAGGGATAAGCGATGGCGACGCTCAACGTCCCGCTGCCGGATAGCGGCTGGGTGCAGGTGGCGGCGGATACCGATGCGGGGTTCCTGGCGCAGGGCGGCGGATCGTATGCGGCTCGAGTGGGCCACCACCGATGCGCCGACGCCGCCGTCCGTGCGCGGGTTCGTGCTGCCCGCCGCGCAGCTGGTCGGCCGTGGGCTGCTGGGGCCTGGGTATGTCTGGGTGCGGCAGTACCCCACCGACACCGGCTATGCGGTGACCCTGACGGTATCGAGGTGACCCATGGCCCTCTACGATCTGGCAGGCAGCCTGTACGGCCCCGGCAGCGCAGGCGGCGCCACCGGAGTCGGCGTGCCCGTGGGCGGCGTGATCGCCCATCCTGGTCCACAGCCATCGGGGTATGCGCCGATGGCCGGCCAGTATCTGGACCTTGCGCAGTATCCGGCGCTGACCGGGGTGAACGATCCGCCCCTTGGCGCGGTGTTCACTACCCGCAGCGTGGGCGCGTCGATTTATTCCGTGATCAAGGCAGGGGCGCTATATGTGGCGACCGGGGGTGCCGGCGTCGTGCGCACCAGCGCGGACGTCGTGACCTGGACGACCCGCACATCGGGGACCAGCTATAACCTCTACGCCACGGCATGGTCGGGTGCGCTGCTGGTGGCGGTGGGCAACAATGGAACGCTCGTCACCAGCGCCGACGGCATCACCTGGACGGCGCGCAGCAGCGGCACGACACAGACGCTCTACAGCGTGACGTGGTCGTCGGCGCGTGGGCTGTTCGTGGCCGTGGGCAGCGCAGGAACGCTCATCACCAGCCCCGATGGCATCACCTGGACGGCGCGCAGCAGCGGCACGACGCAGACGCTCAACAGCGTGGTGTGGGTGGCGGGCCTGGGGCTGTTCGTGGCCGTGGGCAGCGCAGGAACGCTCATCACCAGCCCCGATGGCATCACCTGGACGGCGCGTAGCAGCGGCACGACGCAGACGCTGCAGGCCATCGCCTGGTCGGGGAGCGAGCTGATGGCGGTGGGGCAAAACGTGGCGTGTGTCAGCCCCGACGGCATCACCTGGACGGCGCGCAGTCATACGCTGGGGTACATGACCCTGCTGACCTATGCGGACGGGCGCTGGGTGGCTGGCGTCAGCATGGCGTACACCGCCAGCAGCGACAGCGGTATCACATGGTCACTGCCGATGTCGGTGGGCGGCACCGTCGCCTACCAGCCTCTCGTGGAGGAGGCGATGGTCTGGCTGCCGTCAGGCACATCGCTGATTGGACTGCCGCGCTCGCGGCCGGGCTACAGGTATCTGCCGGCGCTGTCTGCAGCGCCAGGCACCACGTATTACATGCGGGTGGCGTGATGGCTGTGTACAGCTACGATGATTATGGATTCCTGTCCGACCAGCCGATCGCGGGCCGCCAGACGCCCATCGCCCCACCACCGGCCCCGTGGCCGGACGGACAGCGCCCCAATTGGACCGGCGTGGAATGGACCATGCTCGCCTACCCGCCGCCGCCAGCGCCCGTCCCGGTGCCGGATGCCGTCACGCCGCGCCAGATCCGGCAGGCGCTGAACCGTGCTGGGCTGCGGGATGCGGTGGAGGCGGCGGTCGCCGCGGCAGGCCGCGACGTGCAGGACTGGTGGGAGTTCGCACTGACCATCGAGCGCGCGCACCCCATGGTGGAGGCTATGCTGCCAGCGCTCGGGCTGACGCCGGCGCAGGCGGATGACATCTTCAGGCTTGCGGGGACGCTATGAGCACACCCTTTGCAACGCGCGTCCAGCACCTGCTCATCGCGATGGATCAGCTGCTGTGGGTGGCGCTCACGCTGGGCGATGGTCTGCCGGACGAAACAGTCAGCGCGGCTGCCTGGCGGATGGAGCGCCAAAGGAAGCTCGCCGGCCGCATCCTGCGCCCGCTGATCGACATGATCTTCCGGCCGATCGAGCGTGACCATTGCCGCGCCAGCTTCGAGGCCGAGTGCCGGCGCAGCCAGCTACCACACATCTACGACACGGAGAGCACATTGCATGACTGACATCGCCCCCGTCACCGTCCGTGACCTGCCCGCGTTCCTGGCGGCCATCGAGCCGATCGCGCGCGAGCTTGCCAGCGGCGATATCGCTGGCGCGCTGCTGCGCCATGCCGATGCGGTGATCGAGGCCACCGCCATCGGCGCGGGCGTCGATCGTGCCTGGCTGGAGGCGCAGCAGACCGATGTGCTGGTGGAACTCGCGGCGAAGGTGCTGGAGGTGAACGCGGATTTTTCGCGCACCGCGTGCTGCCGGCGCTCCATCAGGCCGCCGATCGCCTGGCGCTGATCGCCTCTGGTGGCACGTATGGATCGCCCGGCTCGTCGGAGCAGGCTTCGGCTACCGCGACGTAATGGCCATGCCGTGGCCGCAGGCGCGGGACTTTCTCGACGCGGCGGCCCGGCTGGAGCGCGAACGGCTGATGCAGTCGGCGGTGGCCGCCCGCGCGGCGCAGGCCGACGAGAAGGGGTGGAAGGCGTGGGTGAAGGAGATGTGCCGTGGCGAGTGAGCGCCTTCAGCGCGAGTTCGGCCAGAACAGCACGGTGCGAACGCGCTTGGCCCATCGCGCACCAAGCCCTTCGGCCACGCCCAGCACCACGCACAGCACCAGAAAGGCCGCCATCAGCACCAGCCACCACCGCGGCATGAGGAACACTGCCAGCACGGCAGTGAACGCCAGGCCGAGATAAAAGAAGTACCGCACGAAGAGCGCCAGGACGTCCGCCATGACCAGAGACCTCAAAGTCGCGCTGCGGATCACGGCCAAGGATAGCACCCAGGGGTGCTCGGCAAGACGCGCGCCGGTCTGGAGTCGATCTCGCGCCAGCTGGAGGTGGCGCGTAATGCGTTCGTGGCATTCCAGGGTGCACTGCAGCTCAGGGCCGGCATTGCCGGCCTGGCGGCGCTGGCCGACCAAGTGCAACAGGCCAATGCGCGGCTCAGACTTGCGACCAGTTCCGTGCAGGAGTTTGCCGCCGCGCAGGCGCTGGCCTATCGCGTGGCGGCCCAGACGGGCGCAGGCTATGAGGCGGTATCGACGCTCTATACCCGTCTGGCGCAGGCCGCCGGCGGCCTGGGCATCACCCAGGCGCAGGTGGCCAGGACCACGGAAGCCACGGCGCTGGCGCTCAAGGTGTCCGGGGCGTCGGCCGGGGAGTCCGCCGCGGTCATCACGCAGCTGTCGCAGGCCTTGGGCTCCGGCGTGCTGCGCGGCGATGAGTTCAACTCCATCATGGAGAACGGCGGGCGCCTGGCGCAAGCGCTGGCCGACGGTCTAGGCCTGCCGGTGGGCCGGATGCGTGAACTCGCCGAAGCTGGCTTGCTGACCACGGATGTGGTCGTGCGCGCTCTGGAGTCTCAGTCCGGCAGGCTCAAGGCAGAGGCTGCCACGATGCCTGTGACCATCGGCCAGGCGCTCTCGCAGGTGCGCGATGAGTTCGGGCGGACGATCGACAGGATCAACCAGTCGGTGGGCGCGACGTCGGCTGTGTCCAGCGCGTTTACGGCGCTGGCCCGCCACATGAAGGACGTGATCGGGGGTGTCGCCGTTGCGGCGGTGGGTGCACTGACCGTGGCGACGTTTCGCGGCGGGCAGGAGGCCGTGGCGTATGTGCAGAAGCAGCTGGCCAAAATTGCCGCAGACCGGCAGGCGGCGATTGCGGCACAGGCGGTGGCCGCGAATGAAGTCGCCAAGGCGCAGGCCATGCTGGCCGCGGCGCAGGCGGCGGTGGCCTCATCCAGCGGCATGGCGCGTCTGACGGTCGTGCAGACGCAGTTGGTGCCGGCCCAGCAGAAGCTGGCGGCCGCGCAGAATGCCTTGAACGCGGCGCAGGCGGCCGGAACCGTGACCGCCCGCGCGCTCTCGGCGGCGATGGCGGCGATCGGCGGCCCTATCGGGTTGATCCTGACGCTGCTGACCGCCGGCGCCACCGCCTGGGTAATCTGGGGCGACAAGGCGGCCGAGGCTGGCGACAAGGCCAAGGCGGCCGCCGACAAGGCCCGCGATGCCATCGAGCAGGCCAATGCGGCGCGCGACCGCCTGGCGCGCGAGCAGCGCTTCGGCAGTGGCGATGCAGGCGCGCTGCGCGAGGGGATCGCGGCCGCTGGCGCGGAGATCGCCGCCAAGACCCAGGCGCTGATCGCCGCCCAACGCGACGCCGAGAGCGCACGACAGAGAATCCTCTACGCGCAAGAGCGGGACGGGCTGGCCGCCGTGGCGGCGTATCAGCGCCAGATCGACAAGATCAAGGCGCTACGCGCGGAGATCGCGGGCCTGCAGCGCGACCGCGAGGCCAACATCCAGGCGCTGGCCAGACTACCCGCCAGTGGGGAATCTGGGGGTATGACGGCGCTGGGCCGGGAGGTGATGGGCAAGCAATTCGACGCATTCCTCGAGCAGTACCGCGCCAAGATCGACCCGCTGGCCGCCGCGCTCAAGGACCTGCGCGAGCAGGCGCAGCGCGCCGGGGTCGCGCTCGACTCTCCGAAGTTCAAGGACGCCGAAGCGCTGGTCCGGAAGGCGTTTGCCAGGAAAAGCGCGGCCGATGGTGCCTCGCCTATGGCCGCGCGCGAGCAGTTCGATGCCGAACTGACGCTGCTCAAAGACGCATTGCAGCGCCAGCAACGCGCGCTCGACGCGGCGCTGCAAGACCGCCTGATCTCGCTGCGCGACTACTATGCGCGCAAGACGGCGCTGGAGCAGCAGGAAGTCGATGCCGAGATCGCCCGCAAGCAGCAGGAACTCGCCCGCAGCCGGCAGGTCGCCGCAGGCGCCGGCAACGAGAACGAGCGCCTGCGCGCACGCGGCGAGGTCGCGCGGATCGAGGCCGAGCTGATCGTCCTCAACAACAAGCGCGCCGACATCGAGCAGGCCAACGCTAGAGCCGCCGCCCAGGCCGAGCGCGAATTGGCCGATGCGCTGGCACAGGCACGCGAGGAACTCGCCCAGCTCACCGGCACCGACACGGCGGAAGACCTGCGCGCCGCGATCGAGCGCAGCTACCGGGATCTTCGCGCACGCCTGGCGGCCGAGAACGACGCCGCGGGCGTGGCGCTGATCGACCGGCTCATCGACGTCAAGGCCGCACAGGCCAACCTCGAGGCGATCGAAGCCCAGTGGCGGCAGGTCACGGAGCGGCTGCGCAACGCCCAGGAGGCGATCCAGATCCAGACCCAGGCCGGCTTGCTCACCGAAGCCCAGGCCCGGAAGCAGATCGTGGCCCTGCAGCAGCAATCGGCGGCCGAGATGCAGCGCCTGCTGCCCGCGATGCAGCAGGCCGCGCAGGCGATCGGCCCGGAGGCGGTGATCCGCGTGGCGGCCTTCCGCAACGAGCTGGAACGCACGCGGCTGGTCACCGATGAACTCGCGCCGGTGTGGAACCGCATCGGCGAGGCGTTCGGGCAGGCGGTGCAGGGGATCGTCAGCGGCGCGCAAAGCATGCGCGAGGCGCTCTCCAACATCTTCCGCGCCATTTCCGATGCGTTCTTGCAGGAGATGGTCATCAAGCCGTTCCAGGCGTGGGTGGCGGGGCAGGCGCGGATGCTGGCGGTCAAGCTTGGCTTGCTCCAGCAGGAGCAGGCCGCCGAGACCGCCGCGGCCGCGCAGTCGGTGGCCACCAAGCAGGCCGAGACGGCGGCCAAGGTCAGCGCCAGCGCCGCCGAAGCCGGCGCCGGGGCGGCCGCCTCGCAGGCGTCGATTCCGGTCGTGGGCCCGGGGCTGGCGATTGCCGCGATGGCGGCGATGGTCGCGGCCGTCATGGCGCTGCTGGGCAACATCAAGAAGTTCGCCGCCGGCGGCTATGTCACCGGCCCGGGGACCGGCACCTCCGATTCCATCCCCGCGCGGCTGTCGGCCGGCGAGTACGTGGTGCGGGCCGCGGCCGTGCAGCGCGTGGGCGTGGCGTTTCTGGACGCCATCAATGGCATGCAGGCTCCGCCCGCCTGGGACGGCCAGCGTTTGGCCTTCGCTGCCGGTGGACTGGTGCCATCCGTGCAGCCGCCGCCGGCCGCACCGCAGGTCAACACCGCCGTGCGCATCGTCAACGCCATCGACCCGGGCGTCACCCACGACCACCTGCAAACGCCCGCCGGCGAGCGGGTGATCCTCAACATCATCGGGCGCAACGCACGCGCGGTGCGCGCCGCCCTCCAGGGATAAGCCATGGCCTTGCTCTTCATCGACGGTTTCGACCACTACGACCCGCAGACGCTGGACCCCTTCGGCCAGCCGTGAGCTGGCGCGCGGCAAGGCGGCGTATCTGTCGCCGCAGGCCACGCGCATCCCAGGCCGGCGACCCTCGTCCTATGCCTTGCGCCTGCCGGCCGGTGGCGGCGGCGGGTATGTGAAGAACCTGGAGACCGGGCGCACCAGCCTCATCGTGGGTGCGGCGCTGCGCGTGGCGCCGTTCGAGAACACCGGTGAGGAGCCGGTGCTGCTCGGCGTGCGCGACGCCTCCGCGCAGGTCGCCCACCTCGTCAAAATCGGCGAGGACGGGCGGCTGAAGCTCTACCGTCGGCAATCCGGCTATGACCAGTGGATCGCGACCTCGGTCGCGACCGCCCCCGCGCGCGGCTGGCACTACGTCGAGCTGCAGGTCGTGCAGGGCACCAGCGACGGCGTGCTGTCGGTGCACCTCAACGGGATACTTGCCATCCAGCTCACCGCGCAGAACACGCTGCAAGGCGGCGGCCAGCTGCTCACCGCCTTCGTGGGTGCCGTGCCGGGGCAACCCTGTCCGATCACGGTCGATGTGGACGACCTGTACCTGGCCGACACCTCTGGCACGCTCAACACCACCTTCCTGGGCGATGTGCGGGTCGATGCGGCTCGAGGCGCAGGCCGATGGGGTACTGAACCAGTGGACCGTCGAAGGGGCGGCCAGCGCCTGGCAGGCGGTCAGCGACGGCGATGAGGCCAGCGGCATCCGCGCGAACACCGCCGGCCTGCGCCAGACCTTCGACGTCGAAGCGCTGCCGGTGATGGCCACGCCCGCCCTCCACGGCGTGCAGGTGACGATGCTGGCGCGCAAGACCGATGCCGGCGCGGGGGCGGTCAAGGGGCTGGTGGACAGCGCTGGGCAGACCGCCGTGAGCACCGATGTCGTCCTGCAAGAGCAGCTGGCCTGGCACACGGCGCTGTTCGAACGCGATCCGAACGGCGATGTCCCCTGGACCGAAGCCGCCTTCAACGCGGCCGAGTTCGGCGTGGAGTCGGTATGACGGATCGGCGTCTCGCCACCGGACTGACCGAGACCGCCGCCGGCCCGCAGCCGGGCGCGGCGCTGGCCCTGCTGCGCGCCGAGGCGCTGGCGCGGCCGGATTCCGGGAGCGGCGTGACCCATCTGGCGCCGGAGACGCTCGCCCGGCCGGCGCCCGGGGTGGGGCTGGCCCGGGCCGTGATCGAGGTGCTGCGCCGCGACACCGCCGCCGCGGCGATGGTCGCCGGTGCGCTGGAGGCCTTCGGCGAAGCGCCGTGGCCGCAGGCTCCGCGCGGGGTCTTCGCCTTCCGCCACGACTGGGCCGAACCCCTGGTGGAACGGCTGGAGTGGCAGACGGCCGTCACCCGGCTGGCCAGCGGCAACGAGGCGCGGCAGGCGCTGCGCCTGGTGCCGCGGCGACTGCTGACCTACCACGTCGGCCACGGACGCGCCAGCGATGCGCTGGTCGCCGACTGGCTCGCCGACCACCTCGGGCACATGGCGCTGTGGCCGCTGCCGCATCGGGCGCTGACGCTCAGCCGCCCTGCAGCGCAGGGCGATGATGCACTCGCAGTCGCATCCGTCTCCATCGTCGCCTGGGAGCGCCCGGCGGCCGATCTGCACCTGACCTATGCCGGCGTGGAGGATTGGGGAGACGATGCATGGCGGGCGCTCGTGCTCGCGCCTGACGGCTGGCAGCTGGCTCCGCTCGACTCGGTCGAGGCTGGCACGCTCTGGCTCGCCGCCCCGCTGGCACGCGCGGTGCCGGTAGGCGCGGCCGTCATGCCGCTGGTGTGGGGCATGGCCAGCGAGGCGGCCGATCTGGCGCAATGGGTGCCCGGCGTGGCCGGCGGCCGCGTGACCGCCTCCCTCACGCCCGCGCCCCTGCCGGACATGGACCTGCCGGGCGACCCGCTGCTCGACGGACTGCCGGTGTGGCCCGAAGGCAACTGGCGCGACGACCCTTCCGTCACGGCGCAGGGCATGGTCACCCGGCAGGACCTCTCACCCGCCGACCCCTGGGTGCGGCGTGACGACCCGTGGCCGACGACGACCTTCCAGCGCCGCTATTTGGCCACAGGCCCGCAGAACATCGAGCGCTGGCGGGCGCGGCTGTACCGCGCCCAGGGGCGGCTCGGTGCCTGCTGGCTGCCCGATGGGCTGGCGCCGGTGCTGCGGGTGACGGCGGAGGCCGATCCCGGCGACGGCTTCCTGCGGGTGACGGGCGAGGACATTTCTGCGTTCTGGCACCGCCCGGCGGGCGCGCTGATCCTGCACCCGGACGGCAGCCGGCAGCATGTGCTGACCGCGACCTGCCACCGCGACCAGGGCGGCGTGCTGGTATTGCGCTCGGGCCTCGATGCCGCGGTGCCTGCCGGCAGCCGCGTGGTGCGCCTGGCGCGCTGCCGGCTCGACCACGACGCCGTCGATCTGTACTGGCACACCCCCGCGCTGGTCGAGATCCCCCTGACCCTGCGCCAGCTGCCCGAGCCGCGCGGCCAGCAGCGGCCCCCCCGCGAGGAATACTGATGGAGATCGACCTGTACGACGTCACCCTCGGCACGCGCGTGTTGCACCTGACGCCGCACGAGACGGTGGTGCAGCTGGACGGCCCGCGCTACCTGCCGCTGCCGATCCGGCGCAATGCGCTGGCGCTCGGGGCCGAGGCGGCCAAGGCGGCGCTGGAGCTGGACGTGCCGCCGGACTGCGAGCTGGTGCGCCAGCTGCTGGCCGCCGCCGTGACCGGCGAGACCTCCATGCTCCGGCTGCGGACCGCACAGCCGGATGCCTATGGTGGCTGGACATTCCTGACGCGCTGGATGGGCCGCGTGCTCGGGGTGGAGGTGGCCGACGACTCTGCGCGCATCCGCGGCGAGTCGGCGCAGGTGAGCCTGAAGCGCATCGGCTTGCGGCGCCTGTACAGCCGCGCCTGCGCGCACGTGCTGTACTCGGCCGCGTGCGGGGCGACGCCGATCGTGGCCAGCGCCGTGGTGAGCAACAGCGCAGGCCGCACCGTCGATCTCGCCGGCGGTGTCCCCGCGGCGGTGGCCGGCATGCTCTCCGGCGGCTGGCTGGAGACGGCCAGCGGCGTGCGCCACATGATCGTGAGCGAATCGACCGCGGGCGTGGAACTGCTGTATCCGGCACCGCTGGCGCCCGGCGACGGCATCACGCTGACGGCCGGTTGCGACCACAGCACGGCCACCTGCGCCGCGCGCTTTTCCAACCTCGACAACTACGGCGGCTTCCCCTTCATCCCGACCAAGAACCCGTTTGCGACCGGAGTGTTTTAACCATGTGGTACGTCGTCGCGATCGTCGTCACCGCACTGCTGTCGGTGGCCCTGATGCCCAAGCCGCCGGCCCCGAAGCCGGCCGCCCTGGAGGATTTCGAGGCGCCCACGGCCGAGGAGGGCCGGCCGATCCCGGTCGTCTTCGGCGCGGTGCTCATCCGTGGTGCCAACGTCGTCTGGTACGGGGACCTTGCGGCCGAACCGATCAAGAAGAAGAGCGGCAAGAAGTGAGCCAGGACGTGACCGTCACCATCGCCCACGTGCGCGCCGCCGGGATGTGCGTGCACGGCGCGCGCACCTGGTTCGCGCGTCACGGCCTGGACTTCCGCGCCTTCCTGCGCGAGGGCATCCCGGCACAGGTCATGCTGGCCACCGGCGATGCGATGGCACTGCGCGTGGTCGAAGTCGCCCGGCAGGGGCATGAGGAGCCGCACTGATGGGCGGCAAGAGCAAAAAGCAGACCGTCGGCTACCGCTACCGGATGGGCCTGCACCTGGTGCTGTGCCAGGGGCCGGTGGACGCGGTGCAGGAGATCCAGGTGGGCGACCGCACCGCCTGGGGCGATGCCAGCCGCGCACCGCTGCCGTCCGGCCACGGGCTCGGGCGCATCCGGATCGATGCGCCCAGGCTCTTCGGCGGCGACGAACGCGAAGGCGGGGTGGTGGGTGATGTGGACGTGATGGGCGGCGCGCCCACCCAGGGCCGCAACGACTACCTGATGGGCCGCCTCGGCGCGGCCATCCCGGCCTTCCGCGGCGTGCTGTCGCTGGTGGCGCGCAAGATCCTGCTGGCCACCAACAACCCGTATCTGAAGCCCTGGGCGGTGCGGGTGCGGCGCTTCACGGCGGGCTGGCACGATACGGGATGGGGGCTCACCGAGGCCGAGGTGAGAGCCTGGGATGCCGACACCGGGGCCTTTGTCACCGTCGGCATGAACCCGGCGCACATCCTGGTACAGTGCCTGACCGACCCGCACTGGGGCATGGGCTATCCGCTGAGTGCCATCGGCAATGGCTTTGGCCAGGCCGCATCGGTGCTGGCCAGTGAGCAGTTCGGGCTGAACCTGATCTGGACGCGCCAGCAGCCCATCGAGAGCTTCATCGCCCAGGTGCTCGACCACATCGGCGGCATCCTCTACGTCGATCCGGAGCGGGGCACGTTCGAACTGAAGCTGCTGCGCGACGATTACTGGATCGATGACCTGCCGCTGCTGGGCCCCGACGAGATCGTGCGCATGGAGCGCTTCGAGCGCGCGCAGTGGGGGGAGTTGCCCAACGAGATCACCGTGGTCTACACCGACTGGGCCACCGGCGGCGAGGCCACCGTCTCGGTGCAGAACCTCGCGGCCATCCAGCTGCAAGGCGGGGTGATCAACCAGCGCCGTGACTATCCGGGCGTCAACTTTGGTCCGCTGGCCGCGCGGTTGGCGCTGCGCGATCTGCGCACCCTCGGCTCGCCTTTGGCGCGCATGACGTTCACCATCGCCCCTTCCGCCCTGGAGCGCCCGCCCCTGCCGGGGGACGTGTTCCTGCTGCATTGGCCGCGTCTTGGCATCGAGCGCATGGTGGTGCGCGTGACCGGCATCGACACCGGCGCGCTGGGCGCCATCGAGTGGCGCATCGAGGCGGTGGAGGACGTCTTCGGCATGACCGACACCGTTCTGTCGCCCCCGCCGCCGCCGATCGAGGAGCCGCCGCTCGCGCCGCTGCCGCCCGCCCTGGTGCTGGCGGTCGAGGTGCCGTACTGGGAACTGGCGCGCAACCTGAGCCGGGCTGACCTGGCCCAGATCACCGACACCGACACCTATGTCGGCGCGCTGGCCGCTGCGGGCGGCCAAGGGCAACTCAACTGGCGGCTGGCCACCGGCCCCGGCAGCGCAAGCCTGGAGGCGGTGGCCACCGAGGATTACGCGCCGCTGCTGCGGCTGGAGGCCGCCTTGCCGGCGAGCGAGGCCGATGCGCTCACCGTGCCGGTGACGGCCCTGGCAAGCCCCGAGCGCCTGAGCATCGGCGACTACGCCTACCTGGTCGATGCCGCAGGCCAGATCCGCGAAGCCGTGGCGATCCTCGCCTTCGATGCCACCGCGGGCACAGTGGATCTCGCCCGCGGGGTGCTCGACACCACGCCGCAGATGCATCCGGCCGGCACGCGGCTGGTGGGCGTGGGCGAGTGGCTGGCCGCCGAGACCGCCGAGCGCGCGCCGGGCGAGTCGGTGTTCGTGGCCGCCATCCCGCGCACGACCGGCGCCGAAGGGGATGCGGTGCTGGCTGCCAACGGTGCGCCCCTCGTGCTCGCCGGCCGCCAGGCGCGGCCGTACCCGCCGGGGCGCGTCCGGCTCAACGGTCAGCAGGAACCCGCCGTGATCGCCGGCGACCTGATCCTGACCTGGGCGCACCGCGACCGCACCCAGCAGACCGCCTACCTCGTGCGGCAGGACGAGGGTGACATCGGCCCCGAGCCCGGCACCTCCTACACCGTGCGCCTGCGTGACCGCAACGGCACTCTGGTGCGCACGCAGAGCGGCCTCACCGGCAACACCTGGACCTGGGACGTGGCCAGCGCCGCCGTGGACGCGGGTGCCGAAGGAGACCTCATCACCATCGAGATCGAAGCCGAGCGCGAGGGGCTTGTGAGCTGGCAGGCGCAGGTGCGCAGCGTCGAGCGCGCCGGCTACGGCCTGCGCTGGGGCCAGTACTGGGGCGGTGGATAACCCCACCGCGAATCCGGTTTGAACGCACCGCAAGGAGACATGTCATGGCATTGACCGATCCGAATCTTGGCCTCGCCTACGGATGGACCCTGGGCGAATCCGGCTGGCACACCGGGATGGACGCCAACCTCAAGCGCCTGGGGGCCATCGTCGGCCTGTCCGTCAAAGACCGCGACCTGACCGCGCCGCCCGCCAGTCCGGCCGATGGCGACCGCTACATCATCCCTGCCGGCGCGACCGGCGCCTGGAGCGGCAAGGCCGACCAGATCGCGCTGTGGATCGACGGCGCCTGGGAGTACCACGCGCCCAAGGTCGGGTGGCTCGCCTACATCGAGGACGAGGCTGTGCTCTCGGTCTGTAAGGCGACCGGATGGAGCATAGGGGCCGCAATCTGACCAAAATGCGGGTGTACCCCTGTCTCAAATCAGGTGCAAAACTGTCTCAAATCAGGTGCGCAATTACAATCACCGGCTTGTGCCGCTAGGATGCCCCCTCGCCGCGGCGGACCGGGGGTCCCTGCGGCGGGCCCTGCTCAGCGCGGCTCCGGCGCGTCGTCCGCACCGGAGCGCAGCAGCGCCAATGCCGCCTGCAGGCCCGGCGAAGGGCCAGCGGCCGGCGGCGGGGCGCGGCGCGGCGGGCGGGTCCAGCGGCTGGGCGGCCACCTTGATGCCCACCGCCTCCACCTCCAGCCCGAGGGAACGGGCGGCGTCGATCAGGCCGGGCGAGGCCAGCCGCAGCCGGGCATGCCAGGCCGGGGCATCGACGAGGAACACCAGCCGGCGTCCGCGGACGTTGGCCAGGCGCGCATGCGCCGCCAGCCCCGCCGGCAGGTGGGGACGCAGCAGTTGATCGACCGCGGCGAGCCATTGGGCACGGCGCAACGTCCCCCCCGGAGGGGCCGGCGAGCAGCGCGTCCAGCGCGACGCGCGGGCCGGCGCCGGGGGGCGGAGCGGGAATCAGGCATCGAGGCATGGCAGGAACGGACCACCCACACGATACTCCGCGGCGCGCGATCGCGCAGGCGTACCGCCTGCGCGCATGGATGCGGCGCAGGCCGTGGGCCACCCTGGCCCTGCTGCTGGGCGCCGGCATGCTGTGCGGCGCCGCGGTCCGCAGCGCGATCGGGCTGGCCGAGGTCGAGGCCCTGCAGGCCGCGGATTCCGCGCGCCAGGCCGAACTGGACAAGCTGCGCCGCGATGCCCAGCGCGAGGTCAACGCACTGGCGGCACGCCTGGCCGAGCTGCAGGCGCAGGCCAACCGCCTGAACGCACTGGGCAGCCGGCTGGCGCGCGCCGGCCAGCTGGACGACGGCGAGTTCGATTTCGACCAGGAACCGGGCCAGGGCGGCGGCGAGGCCGCGCACGACATGCCGCCGGCCGAGCTGCAGGCGCGGCTGTCCGCGCTGGAGGCCGACTACCGCCGCGCCGACACCCAGCTGGGCGTGCTCGAGGCCCTGCTGTTCAACCGTCAGCTGGACCGCAACGCGCTGCCCTCGCGCCTGCCGATCGCCGGCAGCTACGTCACCTCCGGCTTCGGCGACCGCGCCGATCCGTTCGGTGGTGGCGGCCAGTTCCACAAAGGCATCGACTTCCAGGCCAACGTCGGCGATCCGGTGCTGGCGGTCGCCGACGGCATGGTCAGCTTCGCCGGGGTCCGCAACGGCTACGGCAACACCATCGAGGTGGACCATGGCAACGGGTACGTCACCCGGTATGCCCATAATTCGCGCCTGACCCAGCAGGTGGGCGATCTGGTGCGCGCCGGGCAGGAGATCGCCCGCGCCGGCTCCAGCGGCCGCTCCACCGGTGCCCACGTCCATTTCGAGCTGTGGCAGGACGGGGTGGTGCGCAATCCGCGCAAGTTCCTGGGCCACAACGATGCTCTGGCCCGGCACGGGCCCGCCCGCGGCTGACAACGGCCGGGGCTTGCCAACACGGCGGGCCGCCACCAGCTAAACTTGACGATTCCCGATCGCCGGGCCTCCCGCGGTCGGGCGCGTTGCCGTCCACATCTACGATGCCGCGCCGCAGGCGCCCATCCCGCAGGGATTGCCCAACCGATGCTCAATAGTTTGCTCACTAGTATTTTCGGCAGCCGCAACGAGCGCCTGCTCAAGCAGTACGGCGCCGTGGTCAGGAAGATCAACGCGCTGGAACCGCAGATGCAGGCGCTGTCCGACGAGGCGCTGAAGGCCAAGACCGCCGAGTTCCGGGAGCGCATCGGCAAGGGCGAGTCGCTCGACAAGCTGCTGCCCGAGGCGTTCGCGGTCTGCCGCGAGGCGTCCGTGCGCGTGTTCGGCATGCGCCACTTCGACGTGCAGCTGATCGGCGGCATGGTCCTGCACGCCGGCAAGATCGCCGAGATGCGCACCGGCGAGGGCAAGACCCTGACCGCGACCCTCGCGGTGTACCTGAACGCGCTGGAAGGCAAGGGCGTGCACGTGGTCACCGTGAACGACTACCTGGCCCGCCGCGACGCCGCCCAGATGGGCAAGCTCTACAACTGGCTGGGGCTGTCGGTCGGCGTGATCTACCCCGGCATGAGCCATGCCGACAAGGGCCCGGCCTACGCCTGCGACATCACCTACGGCACCAACAACGAATTCGGCTTCGACTACCTGCGCGACAACATGGCGCTGGCCAAGGAGGACCGCTTCCAGCGCGGCCTCAACTTCGCGATCGTGGACGAGGTGGACTCGATCCTGATCGACGAGGCGCGTACGCCGCTCATCATTTCAGGTCCTGCCGATGAATCCCCAGAGCTGTATATCAAGGTGGATGCCATCGTCCCGGCGCTGAAGCGCCAGGAGACCGAGGAGTCCGAAGGCGACTACTGGGTGGACGAGAAGCAGAAGCAGGTCCACCTGTCCGAAGCCGGCCAGGAGCACGCCGAGGCGCTGCTGCGCCAGGCCGGCGTGCTGGGCGAGGACGAGAGCCTGTACGCCGCGCAGAACATCCACGTGGTGCACCACCTGAACGCGGCGCTGCGCGCGCACTCGATCTACCAGCGCGACGTGGACTACATCGTGCGCGACGGCGAGGTGATCATCGTCGATGAGTTCACCGGCCGCACCCTGCCGGGGCGGCGCTGGTCGGACGGCCTGCACCAGGCGGTGGAGGCCAAGGAGCGCGTGCCGGTGCAGCGCGAGAACCAGACCCTGGCGTCGGTGACGTTCCAGAACCTGTTCCGCATGTACAAGAAGCTCTCGGGCATGACCGGCACCGCCGACACCGAGGCCTACGAGTTCCAGAACATCTACGGGCTGGAAGTGGTGGTGATCCCCACCCACCGCCCGATGATCCGCAAGGACCATTCCGATTTGGTGTTCCTCAACAAGGCCGGCAAGTATCGCGCGGTGATTCGCGACATCCTGGAGTGCGTGGAGCGTGGCCAGCCGGTGCTGGTCGGCACCACTTCGATCGAGGTGTCCGAGCTGCTCAGCAACGAACTGGCCAAGGCCGGGATCGCGCACGAGGTGCTGAATGCCAAGCAGCACGAGCGCGAGGCGCACATCGTGGCGCAGGCCGGCCGCCCGGGTGCGGTGACCATTGCGACCAACATGGCCGGTCGTGGTACCGACATCGTGCTCGGCGGCTCGCTGGAAGCGGAGCTGGCGGCGCTGGGCGAGGATGCCCCGGTCTCCGAGAAGGAGCGGGTGAAGGCCGAATGGCAGCAGCGCCACGACGCGGTGGTAGCCGCCGGCGGCCTGCACATCATCGGCACCGAGCGCCACGAGTCGCGCCGCATCGACAACCAGCTGCGCGGCCGTTCCGGGCGCCAGGGCGACCCGGGGTCGTCGCGCTTCTACCTGTCGCTGGAAGACAACCTGATGCGCATCTTCGCCGCCGACTGGGTGAAGAAGGTGATGGAGCGCATGGGCCTGAAGGAGGACGACATCATCGAGTCGCCGCTGGTGACCCGCCAGATCGCCAATGCCCAGCGCAAGGTCGAGGCCCACAACTTCGACATCCGCAAGAACCTGCTGGACTTCGACGACGTCAACAACGACCAGCGCAAGGTGATCTACCAGCAGCGCAACGAGTTGCTGGAAGCCGACAGCATCCAGGAGAACATCGAAGGCATCCGCCGCGACGTGGTGGCCGACACGGTGGCGCGTTTCGTGCCGCCGGAGTCGATCGACGAGATGTGGGACCTGCCGGGGCTGGAGGCCGAGCTGGCCGCCGAATTCGGGCTGCAGCTGGACCTGGTGGGCCTGCAGAAGGGGCGCGAGGAGCTGGACGCCGGCCAGGTGCTGGAGTTCGTGCAGGAGGCGATGGACGCGCTGTTTGCCGAGAAGGAAGCGCAGACCGGCAGCGAGACCATGCGCATGCTGGAAAAGCACGTGATGCTCAACGTGCTGGACCAGAACTGGAAGGAACACCTGGCGCGCATGGACTACCTGCGCCAGGGCATCCACCTGCGCGGCTATGCCCAGAAGCAGCCCAAGCAGGAGTACAAGCGCGAGGCGTTCGAGCTGTTCTCGGAGCTGCTGGAGCGGGTCAAGCGCGAGGTGATCTCGCTGCTGGCGCGCATCCGCGTGCGCAGCGAGCAGGAAGTGGCCGAGGCCGAAGCGCAGGAGCGCGCCCGCGCCGAGGCGGTGGCCCGGCAGATGCAGTTCCAGCATCCCGACATGGGCGGGCTGGGCGCCGACGAGGAAGCGGCGGATGTCCAGCTGCAGCGGCTGATCGCCTCCGGCCGGATCGGGCGCAACGATCCCTGCCCCTGCGGCAGCGGCAAGAAGTTCAAGCACTGCCATGGACAGTTGGCCTGAGCCACGGGCCATGCGGATGCGCCCGGCGCCATGCCGGGGGCGCGGGCGGCCGCGATGAGCGCGCCCTCGGTACACGTGGTGGCCGCGGTGCTGCGGGATGCGCGCGGGCGCATCCTGCTGACCCGGCGCACCGAGGGGCGCGACCTCGCCGGCCTGTGGGAATTCCCCGGTGGCAAGGTGGAGCCGGGCGAGGCGCCGGAGGCCGCCCTCGTGCGCGAGCTGCGCGAGGAGCTGGAGATCGAGGCCGAGATCGGCGCGCCGGTCGCCTGCGTGGAGGCCGACAGTCCCGGCAAGCGGGTGCGGCTGGACGTGCGCGAGGTGCGCTTCCGCGGCAAGCCGCGCGGTGTCGAGGGCCAGGCGCTGGCCTGGGTGCCGCTGCGCAAGCTGCCGGACTACCCGATGCCGCCGGCGGATCTGCCGGTGGTCGAGCTTCTGCTCAAGGGGGCAGCGGGCTGACGCGGCGTTCGCGGCAGGCGCGCTCAGGTCGCGGCCAGCCGCCGGTACAGCCGGTCCAGCGCCGCGACCTGCGCGGCCAAGGCCTCCGGCGTGCCGTCGTTGCGGATCACGTCGTCGGCGATCGCCAGCCGCTGCGTGCGGCTGGTTTGTGCCGCCAGCATGCGGCGGGCCAGCCCGGCCTCGATGCCGTCGCGCGCCTGCAGGCGCGCCAGGCGCGCCGCCTCGTCGGCGTCGATCACCAGGATGCGGCGCAGCCTGGATAGGCGCGGCGCCCGCCGACCTCGGCCAGCAGCGGGATCGAGGCGATGGCATACGGGCTGGCGGCAGTCTGGCATGCGGCGTGCAAGGCAGCACGCACGCGCGGGTGCACGATGCCCTCCAGCACGTGTCGGGCCTCCGCATCCTCGAAGATCCGCCGCCGCATTGCCGCACGGTCGAGGCTTCCGTCTGCGCCGAGCACATTCGGACCGAAGGCCGCGACCACCTCGCGCAGCCCCTGAGCTGCCTGGCGCCAGCGCCGCGCGCGCGGCGGCATCGGCATCCGCCACGCCGATGCCCAGCTCGCGGAATGCGGATTCGGCCAGGCTCTTGCCCGAGGCCACGCCGCCGGTCAGGCCGATGAGGTAGTCGCTCATGCCGGCATTATGGAGTGCCGCGCCGGCGCGCTTACGCCAGCCCGGCCCAGTGCAGGTACAGCCGCACCAGGTCGTTGCCCCACATGAAGCTGATCCAGCCGGCGATGGCCAGGTACGGGCCGAACGGGATCGGAGTGGCCTTGTCGCGGCCCTGGGCGAGCAGCCACAGCGAGCCGACCACCGCACCCACCAGCGAGGACAGCAGGATCGTCGGCAGCACCCCGGAAAGCCCGGTCCAGGCCCCGATCGCGGCCAGCAGCTTGAAGTCGCCGTGGCCCATGCCTTCCTTGCCGGTCAGCTGCTTGAATAGCCAGTACACCGACCACAGGCTGAGGTAGCCGGCCATTACGCCCAGCACGGCCGGCTTGGGCGGCACATATAGATGCTCCATCGCCGCCACCAGCCCCAGCCACAGCAGCGGCAGGGTGAGCTGGTCGGGCAGCAGGCGGGTGCGCAGGTCGATCCCGGCCAGCGCGACCAGATAGCCGGTGAACAGCAGCGCGCCGAAGCCCTTCCAGCCGAACCCGAAGCGCCAGACGCAGGCCAGGAACAGCAGCCCGGTCAGCAGTTCGACCAGCGGATATTGCAGCGAGATCGGGGTCTTGCAGCTGCGGCAGCGCCCGCGCAGCGCCAACCAGCTCAGCAGCGGGATGTTCTCGTACCACGCCAGCTGGTGGCCGCAGCGCGGGCAGT
Organism: Thermomonas sp. S9; assembly: GCF_024704365.1. Classification (GTDB taxonomy): domain Bacteria; phylum Pseudomonadota; class Gammaproteobacteria; order Xanthomonadales; family Xanthomonadaceae; genus Thermomonas. The sequence continues at coordinate 2,802,818 of NZ_JAJDFY010000001.1, read as the reverse complement.
GCGAGCGCTCCACCACCACTCCGGGCGGTGGCGGCTCGTACAGCTCGGGAATCTCCAGGATCTCGCGCGCCTCGCGCTTCCACTGCCAGTCCAACCGGCGCGGCAGGCGCAGGATCACCACGTTGAGGAAGCTGCCCACCAGCAGTCCGAGCCCGGCCGCGGCGGGATAGCCGAGGCCGGGATGCGCGTCGAGGAATGCCATCTGCCGCGTGTGCCCCGCTTACATCACGGTCATCGCGATCTTGAAGATCGGCAGGTACATGGCGACCACGATCGAACCGACCAGGCCGCCGATCACCACCATCACCATCGGCTCGATCAGGCTGGACAGGGCGTCCACCGTGTTCTTGACCTCTTCCTCGTAGAACTCCGCGACCTTGAACAGCATCGAGTCCAGCGCGCCGGCCTCCTCGCCGATCGCGGTCATCTGCACCACCATGTGCGGAAACAGGCCAATCTGCTTCATCGCCACGTTGACCGGGTAGCCCACCGCCACGTCGTCCTTCATCTTCAGCACGGCCTGCTCGTACACCACGCTGCCGGTGGCGCCGGCCACGCTGTCCAGCGCCTCTACCAGCGGCACGCCGGCCTTGAAGGTGACCGCCAGGGTGCGGGCGAAGCGGGCGATGGCCGATTCGTGCAGCACCTTGCCGATCACCGGGAGCTTGAGCATGAGCCGGTCGACGGTGTAGCGCAGGCGGTCGGAGCGTTTGTAGCTGTAGATGAAGAAGCCGATCCCGGCGCCGACGATGATGCCGATCAGCCAGAACCACTTGACCAGGATGTCGGAAATGCCGAACACCAGATTGGTGAAGGCCGGCAGGTCGGCGCCGAAGTCGGCGAAGGTTTCCTTGAAGATCGGCACCACGTAGATCATCAGCACCGCACAGACGATGATGGCGACCGCGATCACCGCCGCCGGATAGAACAGCGCCTTCTTGATCTTGCCCTTGATGCTCTCGATGTTTTCCTTGTAGTCGGCGATGGTCTCCAGCACGGTTTCCAGCACGCCCGAGGCCTCGCCGGCGCGCACCAGGTTGCGGTAGAGCTCGTCGAACTGCACCGGGAACTGGCTCATCGCCTCGTAGATCGAGGCGCCGCCCTCGATGTCGTTGCGCAGGCTGTTGACCATCTTCTTCATGGCCGGGTTCTTGTTGCCGCCGCCGATGATCTCCAGCGCCTGCACGATCGGCACGCCGGATTTCATCATGGTGGCGATCTGGCGGCTGAACACCGCGATATCGCGCGCGCTGATCTTCTTGGTCGCGCCGCCGAACAGCGGTTTCGGCTTGGGCTTGACCACAATCGGGTTGATGCCCTGCTTGCGCAGTTCGGCGCGCAGCAGGTTGGCATTGCGCGCCAGCTGCTCGCCCTTCATCACCTTGCCGCGCTGGTCGCGGCCCTGCCAGACGAACTCTTCCAGGGGGTTCAGGCGGCGGGTATCGGCTTTCTCCCGGGCCTTGTTGATCGCGGCTCTGCGTGCGGACATGGGGCTCCCCTTCAATCCTTGGTGACGCGGTTGATCTCGACCAGGCTGGTGATCCCCTGTTTCACCTTGTCCAGCGCGGAACGCCGCAGGTCGCGGACGCCGCTGCGCAGGGCGGCCTCGGTCAATTGCTGGACATTACCACCGGCCAGCACGATTTGCTGGATTTCCTCGGTCATCGGCATCACCTGGTAGATGCCGGCGCGCCCCTTGTAGCCCTCGGTGCAGTCCGGGCAGCCCACCGGCTCATACACGGTGATGCCGGCGTGGACCTCGTCCGCGGTGAACCCCTCCGCCAGCAGGGCGTGCTCGGGCAGGTGCACCGCGCGCTTGCAGTCGTGCAGGCGCCGCACCAGGCGCTGGGCGATCACCAGGTTCACCGAACTGGTGATGTTGTAGGGCGCGATGCCCATGTTCATCAGGCGCGCGATGGTCTGCGGGGCGTCGTTGGTGTGCAGGGTGGAGAGCACCATGTGGCCGGTCTGGGCCGCCTTGACCGCGATCTCGGCGGTTTCCAGGTCGCGGATTTCGCCGACCATGATCACGTCCGGGTCCTGGCGCAGGAAGCTGCGCAGGGCGGCGGCGAAGGTCATGCCACGCTTGGCGTTCTGCTGCACCTGGTTGACGCCGGGGAGGCGGATTTCCACCGGGTCCTCGACCGTGCTGATGTTGCGGGTCTCGTCGTTCAGGATGCCCAGCGCGGTGTACAGGCTCACGGTCTTGCCCGAGCCGGTGGGGCCGGTCACCAGCACCATGCCGTAGGGCTTGTGGATGGCGTCCAGGAACAGCTTCTGCTGCGCCGGCTCGTAGCCGAGCTTCTCGATGCCCATCTTGGCGGCGCTGCTGTCCAGGATGCGCAGCACCACCTTCTCCCCGAACAGGGTGGGCAGGGTGCTGACGCGGAAGTCCACCTGCTTGCCCTTGCTGAGGTTCAGCTTGATCCGGCCGTCCTGCGGCACCCGCTTCTCGGCGATGTCCAGCTGCGCCATCACCTTCAGGCGCGCGGCGATGCGGGCATGCAGCTTCACCGGCACCTTCTTGAAGATCTTGAGGATGCCGTCGATACGGTAGCGCACCCGGTATTCGGTTTCGTAAGGCTCGAAATGGATGTCCGAGGCGCCGCGGCGGATCGCATCCACCAGCGCCTTGTTGACGAACTTGACCGTGGGGGTGTCCTCGCCCTTGGCGTCCACCCCGGTGTCGTTGGCGAACTCATCCTCGCCGCCGCTGACTTCCAGCCCCTCGATACCCTCGGCATCGTCCAGGTCGTCGCCCAGCGCCTCGGCGGCCTCCTGCCACTGCTCCAGGCAGCGCCGGATTTGCTCGGAGTCCACCAGGATCGGTTCCACCGTGAGGTTGGTGTGGAACTTCAGCTCTTCCAGGGCCTGGTTGTTGGTGGGGTCGGACGTGCCCACGAACAGGCGGTTGCCGCGCTTGAACAGCGGCAGCACCTGATGCTTGCGCAGCAGGTCCTCCTTGACCAGGGTGATTGCGGATTGCGCCGGGTCGATCGCCAGCGCGTCCACCAGCGGCATCCCGAACTCGATGGAATTGGCCGCCGCCAGCGCGGCAGGGGTGGCCAGCCGGTGCTGGGCCAGATACATCGCCAGTGGCGTGCGCTCGGCGGTGGCGGCCTCCATCGCGCGGCGCGCGGTGGCCTCGTCCAGCGCTCCGTCCAGCACCAGCCGGCGGGCGATGCCGGTGATGCCCATCAGGTTGGGGGTGGTGGCGGCGTTCATCGGTAGGCGGGCTCCCCGGGGACGGCAAGACTTTAGCGTAAACGCCAGGAATCCCGCATGTAATCGTGGAAAGGGCAGGCCCCAGGCGGGCAATGTCTCACGCAGGCATCAGCGCAGGTCGCGGCAGTCGTACAGGTAGTAGGTGCGGGCAGGCTCTTCCACCAGTCCGAGCGTTACCGTCCACTGCCCCAGCGCGGGCTGCGACTGGCGATAGGGCAGGATCAGGTAATCCGGCGCCGGCGCGGCGGCGGTTCCCGGCGCACAGACTGTGCGCAGGGCGGCATCGGAAATCCGGCACGGCGCCTTTGCTTTCGGTGTGGCAGGCAGCGCGGGGGCATCCAGGCATTTCTGCACGTCCTGGCGGAGAGGGCGCAGGCGATCCATGCGGGCGCGCGCATCGGCCGCCGCACCCGGGCTGAACACCAGCCCGCTGAGCTGCTGCGGGCTGTGGTAATCGGCCCGGTTGATGACCAGCCAGTTGGCGACCGAACTGGCGCGCTCCCAATAGACCTGGGCATGTTCCGGCAGATGCACTCCAAATAGATCCGGCTGGAAGGGGTGGGCTTCCAGGGCCTTGTACAGGGCAGGTCGGGCATCCCAGCGCAGTCCGGCGTAGGCGCAGAAGGGCAGCAGCAGGGCCAGCAGGATGAGCCGGCCCGCGCGCGCGGCGCGCTGCCATAGCGCCGTCGCCGCCAGGGCCAGCCCCAATGTCAGGGCTGGGAACGTGAAGAATGCGCGATCGAAAGGCACCTGGGCCAGCTGCCAATGCGCTTTCACGAATTCCGCATGGACTTCTGCGATGTAATCCAGGAAGAGCAGGAGCACGGCCAGCAGGCACCCGGCAGCGACCAGCCGCTGGAGGGCGGGGCGCAGGCGGGACTGGACGTGTGGCCAGAAGACGTAGAGCAGCCCGAACGGGATCCACGCCCAGCCCGGGCGACCGTAGGCGAGGGTCACGACCAGTGCCAGAAGCAGCAGGCGCGGCGTGTCGCGTGCGCTCAGGTCGCGCTGGATCAGCACGCCGACGGCGGCCATCGCCAGCCAGTGTGCCAGCCAGTGGGCGCGCCAGAGCTGCAGGCCGGCCGGCAGCGCGAGCCGCAATAGATCCGCGAGGACATGACTGGTCGCCAATGCCAGCGGCATGGCGATCGCAGCGGCCAGACTCCAGCGGCGCAGCGGGAGGCGGTTGTGTCCGCGCCACATGCAGCAGTATCAAAAGATCGAATGCCAGGGTCTGGAAATCCTCGGCGCGCCAGCCGCCGACGAACAGGTGCCGGCTGAACTGATAGGCCAGTTTGTAGGTGGCCCCGTCCAGCGCATGCAGCAGCCCATCGAAAGGCGCGAGCCCCAGCAGCCCCAGCGCGAACGGAACCGGCACCAGCCACAGCGCATGCAGCCAGCGGCGATCCGCCAGCACCAGCCACAGCCAGAACACGAGCACTGCGCCGAGCGCCTGCAGCGGTGCAGCAGCCCGGCTGCCAGCAGGCACACCGCCGCGGACCACAGACGCTGCCGGGTCAGCAGCGCCAGCGCCAGCAGGCACAGCGATTCGGCATACACCCGCGGGGTGAAGAAAGGCTCGCCGTAGCCGAAGATGCGATAGGCACCATAGGCGGTCGGCAGGCACAGCAGCGCCAGCCAGGGCAGCCAGCGCCGGCCCTCCGGCAGGAGGGCGCGCAGGGCATACCAGCTGCCGCCCGCGAAGGCGAGCAGGCCGAGGGCGGTGCCTGCCATGAACAGCGTCGAGGCGTCGAATCCCCCGCCGAGCAACGCGGCGATCAGGTGTGGGAAAACGGTATAGCGGCCCTGGCTGCCGTGGGCGAAGAACAGATCGTGATCGAGGATGTCCGGCAGGCGCAGGCGCAACGCCTCGCCCAGGTACAGCACGGAATCGTGATCGATCCCGAAGTAGGCCTGGATCATGAACAGCAGGCCCAGCCCGAGCGCGGCCCCCGCCACGGGAGTCAGGACGGAGCGATCGGCATGCACGTTCATCGGGGCGGCTCCGGCTCCTTGGAGGTAGAAGTGGCGTGAGACAGCGATTGCAGGATGGTCGGACAGGCATACAGCCAGAACGTGACGGCCGTGCCGCCACTGACTGGGTCGGGAATGCGCCACTGCCCCAGCGCCGGGGGATCCTGCCGATACGGCAGGACGAGGTAATCGGGCGGAGGAGTGGAGCCCGGGCGGCAGGCCTGATACAGCGTCGCATTGCTGATCCGGCAATGTGCCCGTTCCCGCGCCGGCACCGAGCGGTCCTGACAGTACATGTCTTCCTCGATCACCGGGCGCATGCGTTCGAGGCGGCGGCGGCCCTCCTCGGGCGTGCCGCGGTTGAATACCGAGCCTGCCAGCTGCCAGGGGCTGAAGTAATCGGCGCGCTGCAGCACGACCCATACGGCCGGATACATCGGCAGATCCCAGAACACCTGCGCCCGTTCCGGCAGCGGCGTGCCGAACAGGGCCGGATTGAAGGACTGCGCCTCCAGCGCGCGGGCGACGGGGAGCGTGCATCCCAGCGCAGGGCGGCGACCAGCAGGGCGGTGACCGCAAGCAGCAGCATACCGATCTGCTGCCAACGGCGCCGGGCGTGCTGCCATAGCCAGAGTCCGCTCAAGCCCAGCCCCATCCCGACGAGTGGGAAGGCCAGGATGCGGCGGTCGATGGCGTACAGGTCGAAGCGGTAGTGCGCCAGCCGGAACGGCAGCCACTCTTCGGCCACGTAATAGGTCAGCAGGCCGAGCATGGTCAGCCAGGCCAGCGCGACGAGCATCCTGCGGAACCCCGGCGTCATCCGCGGTGCAAGCGACGGCCAGGCGGCGTGCATCGCCAGGATCGGAATCCAGGTCCACAGAAAGCCGCTGTTGGCCATCAGGACAGCCAGTGCTAGCACCGAGGCGCGGCTGCCCGCACGCTGCGTCAGGTCGCGGTATAGCAGTACGCCCACGGCCGCATTGGCGAGCAGATGTGCCAACCACTGCACGCGCCAGAATTGCAGTGCGGTGGGCAGGGCGAGGTGCAACAGATCCGCCAGCACCAGGCTGGCCGCGCAGCCCAGCAGCAGCCCGATCAGCGCCGCCAGGCACCAGCGCCCAAACGCGTCGCGGCACTGCCAGGCGGCGTAGCCCAGCAGCAGCACGTCGAATGCAAGCGTCGCCCAGTCGGTGGGGTACCAGTGGGTGATGAACAACTGCCGTGTGAAATCGGCAAGATCCCGATACCAGCCCGGATCCAGCACCCGGTACAGATCGGCGAACGGTTTGATCGGTGTGAAGCCGAGCAGCAGCACCGGCAGCCCCAGCCAGGCCAGGTGCAACCAGCGGCGGTCCTGCAGCACCAGCCAGGACCAGGCGATCAGGCCGGCGCCGAGCGCCTGCAATGGGTGCAGTGCACCGGCCAAGCCGAGCGCGAGCCCCGCCCATCCCCAGCGGCGATCCACCAGCAGCGCCAGTGCCAGCAGGCTGAGGGCTTCCGCCAGCGGACGTCCGGTGAGGAACGGCTCGCCGTAGGTAAAGACCACGATGACCCCGTACATGCCGTGCAGGGTGATCACCGCCAGCCAGGCCCAGGCGCGCTGCGGGAATGGCAGCAGGCGCCGCAGGAATAGCCATGCGGCCGCGGCGAACGCGAGCAGCCCCAGCAGCGCGCCGAGCATGAACAGCGCAGGCAGTCCGGCATGGGGCGTCAACTGCGCCAGCAGCCAGGGCAGCAGGGTGTAGCTGCCCTGGCTGCCGAAGGCGAAGAACAGATCCTGCCCGAAGATGTCCGGGCGCAGCCGGAACAGGGTCAGCCCGAAATAGATCGAGCCGTCGTGATTCACGCCGGGATAGCGGTGGATCAGCAGTAGCATGCCGATGCCGATCGCAGCGGCTGCGGCAGTCTGCAACGGGCCCGATGAAGCCCATTGACGCGGTGCCTGTGGCGTCATGCAGCGATCCTTGGCTTCGGCAGCAAGGTGGGGAGGTTCGCGCTGCGACGGAGGCGCCTCCAGGAGTAGCAGAGGGCGGGCGCGCCACCTCGGCCGGACGTTGAGGACGGCCTGGTGCCGTCGCCACCCCCGCCTGTCGCGTAGCTGCCCTGCTCCCGTCTGCCTAGCAAGGGCGCAGTCAGACGGGTGATCCAGATATGCCGCAGGCGCGTGGAACTCCACGGCTGCAGGCGCCGGGCCGCCTGCAGCATGCCTTGCAATACGCGACACGCATCGTGGAGCGGCGTGATCCCAACGGTCATTGGTCCCTCATATCTTCCCGGTCTGCCCCGGATGACGGATCCGGAATGTCACGCGCTTGTGCAGAAAATAGTTCAGCGGGGCATTGGCCAGGCTCAGGATCATGTTTGCTGGCACCGGAGCGATTCCGGTGATTTCGACCAACAGGATCAGCGCAAGCGAATTGATTGTCAGGCTTATGCTGGTCACTGCGAAATAACGCAGCAGGCCGCTGTGCAGTCCGACCCGGGTGGAGGGGAACACCATCCGCCGCGAGGCGAGGTAGGCCGTCGTGTTGATGCCGACGAAGATCGCGGCAAAGGCCAGTAGGTAGGGGATCCCGAGTAGATCGACGGCGATGTAGAGCAGGGAGATGGAGAGAGCGGCAGACGAACCACCGATCACAATGAAACGCATCAGACTGCCGCGCGACATGCATTGCAGATGGGCCTTGGCACGCACAAGTGAGGGCGGGAGGACATGTCCGGCAGGTTGCCATCCGCGGAGGACCGGTCAGTCTCTGGCAAAGGCGTGGGCGGAGTCATGCGCGTGGCGGCGTGGCGTCGGCGACGCGGAACGCGAATGCATAGTTCGGGCGCTCCATCGGCGCGAGCAGCGCTTCTGAGGCGTTCAGGCCAAGTCCGCGCATCAGCCTGACCAGATCGACCGGGGCGATCAGCTGGACGTGGCGATCGCCGGTGATGTAACGGTCGGCATACACGCTCGCCACCGAGACCAGGTGGCCGGGGGCCACATCCTTGATGATCAAGGTTCCACCGGGCTGCATAAGCCTGATGCAGTCGCGCAGGAATGCCATTCTTGCTTCGGACGGGACATGGTGGACAACATCGCTGACGAGGATGCAGGCGGCTGGTGCCCCGCCCTGTGTCAAGTAGGCATCAATGCTGGTGCGCGTGTGGATTTCGATTCGCGAGGCGATCTCGGGAGTCAAAAACTTGCCGACCGCATCCTTGAGATCGAGCATGGTGGCGGTCACATCCGGCCGCATGCGCAGGATGGCATCGAGCACGGCACCGTCTCCTCCGCCGACGTCGATCAGGTGGCAGTCGACGGGGATTGCGGCCTGCAGTTGCTGCGCGCAGCGGCGCACGTCCATGAACAGGGCGCGATAGGCATCGCATAGCGGCCGCTCGAGGGGGCCGGCCAGCCTGCGGATGATCGCTCCCAGTGCCATGCAGACGCTCCTAGACGTGGATGTCGACGATGTAGCCGAACCCGAGGGCCGGGACGATCCGCTCCAGCCCGCGGGGGGGTTCTTTCGGCGGTTATCGCGGCGTATTTCAGTGGGGCCCGGCTGCGCAGGATCATTTCGGTGGCGAAGAATCGGTAGGGCAGGATCGTCCAGTCAGCAAAGCCGGCACGCATGCACAGCGTGTTGAGGGTCTTGAAGGTGAAGACATGCAGGTGGTCTGGGTGCTGTACTTCGCGGCGTAGGGCACCGAGCAGGCAGTTGGATAGGCTGCAGCCGTTCGGGGTGGAAAGGATGAGGGATGTGCCGGGATAGTGGCGCTTGATCGCACTCAGGAAGGCCAGCGGACAGGGCAGATGCTCGATGAATTCCCCGGCGACGATCACTTCCGGCGAGAATCCACCGGTCGCGGCTGGGGTAGGGTCGCTCGCATCCGCACGGATGATCCTCGCATTGTTCGCGGTGCGCAGGCCATCGCCGGGCAGGCTTTCCGAGAGGTCGATCCCGAGCACCTCGCTGGCCACGGCGGCGATTCGTCCGTGCAGCCAGTGCTCGGTGTCGCGCTTGACCAGCGCGGTTTCGTCCAGGCACCCAAGGTCGAGCACACGTCGTCCGCGGCAGCGCTCGGCGATGTATGCGAGCCGATCCACCGGCGCCGGGATCGGCAGGCGTTCGAAGTGGGTGTAGCGCAGCGTATTGCTGTCCATCGGGCAGGTCCTGGCGTTTGCCGCGTCATCTCGAGTAGGCCGGGTAGCTGAAACGGTACAGCCCCAGCAGGGCCTGGGCGACGGGTCGCGGCCACAGCTGTTCGAAGACCAACCGGTCCTCGCGTTCGCGGGATCCATCCTGGATGCAGTGCTGGGTTTCGCTCGCGGCATGCACGCGCCGCAGCAGCAGCTCCTCCCGGATCCGCAGCAGCGGGTGTTGGCGCGCCAGTTCGATCCAGGCCAGCCAGTCCATGTTGGTGCGCAGATCGCACCGGAAGCGGAAATCCGGTGCGACCCCGCGGTTGAAGGTGACCCCGGCGCATAGGATGGGGTTGCCGAAACCGAGCAGTACGCGCTTGCGCAGGGAGCCGCCGATACGATCGCTGCCCAAGCTCGCGGCCCCGACCAGTGCCGCCTTCACCCACTGGTTCAGCCGCCCGCAGCGCGGGCGGCCGTCGGCGAAGATTTCCCGCGCGCCGCAAAAGGACAGCGCGGCATCCGGGTGCTGTGCATGCGCGGTCACGACAGTCGCTGCAAATCCAGGCAGATATACGTCGTCCTGATGGACAATGGTGACGAGCGTGCTACTGGCCGCTGTCAGCGCCGCATTCCAGTCGGCGCCGATGCCGCCGCGATCGGCGTGCACCTGCAGCCGCGCGCCATGGCGTCCGGCGAGTTGGTCCAGCCCTGCGAACGGGGTGGAGGTGCTGATGATGACCGGTGAGCGCGGCGTCTGGGCATCCAGCGAACGCAGGCAGTCCTCGAGGTGGGGCGAATGCCCGTAGGCGGCGACGACGAAGGCATGCCGGGGTACCATCAGCGCGGTTTGGTCGGGATCAGCCGCAGGGCCTCGAAAAAGAACCCGGCGAGCGCCAGTTCCCCGCCCATGGCCATCGCAGTGACCGAGGGCACGACCCAGCGCATGGTCGCCCGCGGGTCGAGAGCACCGTAATCCACGCCGGCCCACAGCTGCAACGCGTGCAGCGCCATCCCCAGCCCGGCCAGGAACAGCAGGCCGCCGGCGATCAGCGCGTGCTCCAAGGTGAAGCGCGCCGCCCAGCGTTCCTGGACCGCGTCGGCGGGCAGCCAGCCGGCGCGCATGCCTAGGAATTTGGTGAAGGCAGCCAGTAGCAGCATCTGGAATCCCAAGATCATGCCGGCCCCGGCATAGGCCATCGTATGGATGTCGAGCGCGACCCGGTGTGCCGCGATCAGGGCCATGGCGATGCCGCCGGCCGCGAACAGCATGCTGCCAGGCAGCAGGTACAGCCAGCGCGGGCTGTAGAGCAGCAGGAATTTCAGGTGCCGCCAGCTCATCGCGCCAGGTGCGCAGGTGTGGCGGGCGCGAGCGCCCGTCCGGCGACAGGGTGACCGGGACCTCGGCGATCCGCAGGCCGTGCAGGCCGCTTTTGACGATCATCTCGCTGGCGAATTCCATCCCGGGCGTACGCAGGTCCAGGCGCCTGATCGCAGCCTTGTCGAAGCCGCGCAGCCCGCAGTGGAAGTCGCCGACCGGGATGCGGTAGAACAGCCGGCCGAGGAAGCTCAGGACCGGGTTGCCGAGGTATTTGTGCAGCAAGGGCATCGCGCCTTTGGCGATCCCACCGCGGAAGCGGTTGCCCATCACCAGTTCATGCCCCTCGCGGAGCTTGCCCAAAATCTCGTCGAGTCGGGAGAAGTCGTAGCTGTCGTCGGCATCGCCCATGATCACGTAGCGCCCGCGCGCCGCCGCGATCCCGCCGATCAGTGCCGCGCCATAGCCACGCTCGGCGACCGCGACGACGCGCGCGCCCTCGGCCGCGGCGATCGCCTGCGAGCCGTCGCTGCTGCCGTTGTCCGCGATCAGGACCTCCCCGTCCACCCCGGCGCGGGCGAGGAAGGCGCGTGCCTTGCGGATGCAGGTGGCGAGCGTCTCCGCCTCGTTGAGGCAGGGCATCAGGATGGTCAGTTCGAGGCTGTCGTCAGTCCGCATGGGAGGGCGAATCGCGCACGATGGGGGCAGACCAGGTCGCGCCGCGCTCGTCTGCGTGCAGCAGTCTGGCGTTCGGGGCCAGCTTGCGCACCAGCGCGCGATCCGCGGCGAAGTCGGTGCCGACCATGCGCAGCACGTACCCACGGTCGGCGGGGTAGTTGCGAACCAGGTCCATGGTATACAGGTTCGGGCGATCGGCGACGAAGACATAGGACATGGCGTCGCCAGAGACTGGTGGCTGCATCGCGATGGCCTCGGAAATCGTGGCGCGCGTCGTCCACAGGAAGACGGGGGTGGCCAGCAAGCCGGCGGCAAGTGCAAGCGCAGGCAGCGCGATCTTGCCGGGCATGGCGCGGGTGGCGGCGACCGCGGTCGCCACTGGGATCAGCCCCCAAGCGGGATGCAGATAGCGGTAGCCCCAGCCATGCCCCTGGTCGAACGGGATGAAGAAATAGAACGCGAACATCAGGACGAACGCCGCCAGCAGCAGCCGTTCGATCGCCGAGGCAGGCCGCTGCACGCAGGCCAGGAGCACCAGCCCGGGCGCGGTCCAGATCAAGGTCTTCCAGAGTGCATAAGCGCGCACCGTCAGCAGCGCCGGAGTCGGCAGTACGAACAGGCCGGCCAGCTTGCGTGTCCATGCTCCGATCAGCGTCAGGTGCTGGGCGCCAGTCGGGGCTTGGCGCAGCCCCATGGCGTCGGTCGCCAGCAGCTCAGCCGAGCAGTAACACGAGCAGCAGGGGCAGGTAGCCGAGCACGAGCGCGGGCAGACGTCGGCGGCGCTGTGGGTCCCATGTCGCCACAGCAGGACCGGAAGCGCGAACAGCGCGTGCGGCAAGGGGTTGTGCAGCACCAGCGCCAGGCTGCCCACGGCGCCGGCCAGTGCCGCCGACTTGTGGCTAGGCCGCAGCACCGCTCATAGGAACAGCAGGTTGAGGGTCAGCAGCCCCGGCATCGCATAGTAGGACAGCGCATTGACCGTGTACTGCGGGCTGGCGAGCGCTGCCAGCATCGCCCAGCCGCGGGCCTGCGGCTGGCGGCTGGCCTGCACGGCCAGATCGCCGAGCAGCCATAGCCCGAGCGCCCCGAACAGCGGGTTGAGCAGCCATTCGCCGCCGAACAGCGCCAGAGGCGTCATCAGCAGGGCCAACCCCGGCCAATAGGCGGACGCCGCCTGTCCGGTCGTCGGGTTGACCAGGATGAACCAGCCTTGGAAGCTCCTCGGCACGATCCGGTCGAGTAGCGCCGGCGGGTAGCGGATCGCCAATTCCCCGTTGGCGAAGATCCGCGCCTGCAGCACCGGTGCGTATTCGTCCGTGGCCAGCGGGAAGCCCTGGTAGACGATGCGCGCGAACAGCGCCAATCCCACGAATGCGAGCATGCTGCCCGCGACCGGATGGCGTGACAGCGCGTCGGCGAGTCGCGTCGCCGTACGGCGCAGGCCCGGGATCAGCAGCGCGGCCAGCAGCGCCGCCAGCATCGCAAGGCCGTTGGCGACATCGTTATAGAACAGCAGCCGGTAGTAGATCAGGTAGTCGTGTGTGCCGAGACCGGGCAGGCGGCCCAGCCACAGCGCGACGGGCGCCAGCGCCGCCAGGGCGACGGTCAGTGCCAGCAGGCCGCGCGACTGCCGGATCGCGGGTGTGGCCGGGGCTGCCATGTCAGGACTTCTCTTCGTGGTACTCGTCGTCCACGTTGATCGCCCAGATCGCCGCCTTGTCCAGCGTCCCGCTGACGATCTGGCGGACGGTTTCGCGCGCGGTCAGCATGGAGTGGTCCTGGTTGTTGTAGCGGTGCATGCCGTTGCGGCCGATCAGGAACAGGTTGGGGATGGCGTCCAGCGTGGCCTGCAGTTCACCGAAGCGGGCATAGGCTTCGCCGAAGTAGCCAGGGTAGGCCTTGGGCACGCGCAGCACCAGGGAATCCTTGGGTGCTTCGGCCCGGATCAGGCCGATCTGCACCATCTCCCGGTGGGCCAGCGCCTTCAGGGCGTCATCGTCCATCTGCCAGAGCGGATCGGATTCCTTGCAGAAGAACTCCAGGCCCATCCACACGGTGGACGGATCGGCCACCATGTACGGGCTCCAGTTGTTGAAGATCTGCACGCGGCCGACGTTGACCCCGGGCTCCTGGATATAGATCCAGTTGTCGTCGAGCTGGCGTGGCAGGGCGCTGCGCGGGTACAGCAGGCCGACCGTGATGAAGTCGCGGTAGGACAGCTGGCTTGCAATCGTGCGCGCGGAGGGCGGGAAGGCATCGCCGGCGGCCTGCACCAGTTCCTTGATCGGCATCGTGGACAGCACGTGCGTGCAGGCCAGCGCATGCGTCTGTCCCTGCGCGTCGCGATAGCGCACGCCGTGCACGCGGCCTTCGCGGATGTCCAGGCCGTCCACCCGGCACTGCATCAACAAGCGGCCGCCCTGGGCGACGAACTTGCGGGCGGCGGTTTCCCACATCTGGCCGGGGCCGTATTTGGGATACAGGAAGCTTTCGATCAGTGACGTCTGTTCGGCCTTGTCGCCCAGCCCCAGCAGCTTCTTCAGCGCGTGTGCGATGGCCTTGGTGACCGACAGGCTCTTGATGCGCTGCGCACCCCAGGCGGCGCTGATTTCATTGCAGGGAACGCCCCAGACTTTCTCGGTGTACTCCTTGAAGAACTGCCGGTACAGCCTGTTGCCGAAGCGGTTGACCAGGAAATCCTCCAGCGAGGTTTCCGGCTTGCGCGGATGCAGGCGCGCCCAGACATAGCTCAGGCCGAAGGTGAAGGTCTTCCAGGGGCCGAGTTTGAGCAGGGTGTCGGGATTGAGCTTGAGCGGGTAGTCGAAAAAGCGTTTGTTGAAGTAGATGCGCGAGAGCCGGCTGCGGATCAGCAGCACGTTTTCGTCGCTTTCGCGCGCCTCGGCGGCCGGCACGGCGGCGTTGGCGCCCTGATAGCGCAGCTCGCGTCCCAGGTTGGGGTCGGCGGGCGTGGCGACCGGCAGCAGGTGGCGCCACCAGTCCATCACCCAGTCGGATTTGGAGAAGAAACGGTGGCCGCCGATGTCGATGCGGTTGCCGTGGTGGGCGACGGTGCGCGAGATGCCGCCGACCTGCGCATCCGCTTCCAGTACCGTGATGTCGTGGATCCCAGCGGCCTGGAGTTCCAGGGCGGCGGTCAGGCCGGCGGGGCCGGCGCCGATGATGACGATGGCGTGCTCGCTGGTGTGCTCGCTGTTTCCGTTTCCTTGCAGGTTCAAACCGGGCTCTCCGTGGCGGGCTGGATTCGGCGTGCGGTGGCAAACAGCAGGGCCTTGCGCACCAGGTAGTTGAAGGCGAACGTGATGCCGGCAGCGGCCAGCTTGACCGCTTCCGGCAGCAGGTGCAGCCGGGTGACGCCGATCCACAGCACCAGCTGGGTCACGCCGAGGCCAAGGATACCGATCGCGGCGAAGGTCAGAAACTCCAGCATCGGCGCGCGCGCAAGGGTGCGCTGGCGGAACACCCAGTGGATGCTCAGCAGATAGGCGACGAATGCGCCCAGCGTGAAGCCGGCGGTCGCGGCCAGCGCCAGCGGCAGGTGCAGCAGGCGAAGGCTTGCCGAGAAGATCGCGGTATCCGCCGCCAGGGCGATCAGCGAGGCGAGGAAATAGCGCGGCAGATCGGAGGCCAGCAGGCGGCGGAACAGAGTCATCGGTGCAGTATGCCAGCCATCAGGGCGGGCGAGGCGCGCCTGGGGCTGCGGGTGCGGGAGCGCGCGGGCTTCACACCGACGGTGTCAGCGAGCAGTTGGTGGTGTCGGCCTTGCAGTAGGTCGAGGCGCTGCCCGGCGCGCGTGGCGCGAAGGTGATGGTGGCGCCACTGGAGACGGCAGCCGAGTCGATGGTGCCGGTCATCGAGGCGCAGGCCTTGTTGGCCGGCGCCGGGAAGCCGGAGTACTGCCCGATCACCGCCGCCACCGCCTGGTTCATATAGGCCTTGGCTTCGGCATTGCAGGCACCCTCGGCGGCGCGGATGCGGTAGTTGTTGTAGGCCGGCAGCGCGATGGCGGCCAGGATGGCGATGATCGCGACCACGATCATCAGTTCGATCAGCGTGAAACCGGCGGCTGCGCGGCGCATAGGTCACCCCTGGTGGTCTGGCGACGGTTTCAAAGCAAATATCGGGCCATGCTTGGGCAAGCTGAGGAAGCAAACAAGCTGAGGAAGCAAAGAAACCCCGCCGAAAGGCGGGGTTCCCGTTGCGGCGTTGCGCTGCGCTCAGACCGACGGGGTCATCGAGCAGGTGGCCGAATCGGCGTAGCAGATGGTCGACGCCACGCCCGGGCTCTTGGGCGCGAAGGTGATGGCGGCGCTGCTGGTGACTTGAGCCGAGGTGAGGGCGGTGGTCGGGCTGGTGCAGGCCTTGGCCTGCGGCAACGGGATGCTGGAGAACTGCGACACGACCGCCGCCACGGCCGAGTTCATGTAGGCCTTGGCCTCGGCCTGGCAGGCGCCTTCGGCGCTGCGGATGCGGTAGTTGTTGTAGGCCGGCAGCGCGATGGCGGCCAGGATGGCGATGATCGCGACCACGATCATCAGTTCGATCAGGGTGAAGCCTTGCTGCTTGTTCATGGTGTATCCCCTAGGGTGTGGTTGGGTGGTTCACGTGCTGCGTTGCCCGCCGGTACCGGTCCCGACACGGGTGGCGACACGTGCGGTGTTTATAACGCAGGAATCGTGCCAAAAGCGGTCAATCCCGCGGCGCGCCTGCATTTGCGACCTCCGTCACGCAATCGCAGGGCGGGCGCGGGTGAAGTTTACGACACTCTGTGTCAGTTGTTGACGTGATGCGTCAGTTCCTGCCGATGCGGCCGGAAGCGTCACGAAACGTGAGACGCCGGGTGCGTGAATGTCGGCATTCCGGGATCGGCTGGGACCCCCGCTAAGGAAGGTCTGAACAACGCCATCCAGGCGTTGTCAGCCCACGCCGAGTCCGGTACAGGCCCGGACTCGGCTCACACGCATCCATCACTTGCGTGATTGATGCGTGGCCGGCCCTCCATGGCCGGCGGGAACCTCTGAGTTGATCAGAGGTTCCCTAACGATCAATCGATGCCCAGCTTCTTGAGTTTGTAGCGCAGGGCGCGGAAGGTGATGCCCAATTGCGCGGCGGTCTTGGTCTTGTTGTAGCGGTTGTCCTGCAACGCCTGCTCGATGGCCTTGCGCTCGATTTCCTCGATGAAGCTGGGCAGGGCGCTGGCGGCGGATTCGCGCGGGTCGATCTTGCTGGGGTCGAGGGTGGCGGCGGCAGCGCTGGCCTGCGCTGGCAGCGGGGGTACCGGGCGGTTCTCGGGCAGGTGCAGGTCGGCCGCGCGGATGCCGTCGTCGTCGGCCAGGGCGAACGCGCGCTCCAGGATGTTCTCCAGCTCGCGCACATTGCCGGGGAAGGTATAGTGCGCCAGCGCTTCCATCGCGTCGGGGTGCAGCGGCGGCCGCGGCCGGCCCTGGGCGGTGGCCAGCCGGGTCAGGATGGCGTCGATCAGCGCCGGCAGGTCTTCGCGGCGCTCGCGCAGCGGCGGTACCCGCAGCTCGATCACGTTGATGCGGTAGTACAGGTCGTGGCGGAACCTGCCCTCTTCCACCAGCGCCGCGAGGTTCTTGTGGGTGGCCGAGAGGATGCGCACGTCCACCGGCACCTCGGCATTGGCGCCGACCGGGCGCACGGATTTCTCCTGGATGGCGCGCAGCAGCTTGACCTGCATGGCCATCGGCAGCTCGGCGATCTCGTCCAGGAACAATGTGCCGCCCTGCGCGGCCTGGAACAGGCCGGTCTTGTCGGCGTGGGCGCCGGTGAAGCTGCCCTTCTTGTGGCCGAAGAATTCGCTTTCCATCAGCTCGGCCGGAATCGCGCCGCAGTTGACCGGCACGAACGGGCCGGCCGCGCGCGCGCCCTCGGCGTGGATGGTGCGTGCCACCAGTTCCTTGCCGCTGCCGGATTCGCCGGCGATGTACACCGGGGCCTGGCTGCGCGCGACCTTGGCCAGGGTCGCGCGCAGCGCCTGCATGGCGGCGGACTGGCCGAGCAGGCGCGCGGCCACGCCGCTGGCCGGGCGGCCCGCCTCGCTGCCGCCCGGGCGCGGCGGCGCCAGGTTCAGGGCGTGCTGCACCAGCCCGCGCAGCACTGCCAGGTCCACCGGTTTGCTGACGAAGTCGAAGGCGCCGGCCTTCAGCGCCTCCACCGCGGCCTCCTGGTTGCCGAACGCGGTGATCATCGCCACTGGGGTGTAGGGGTAGAGCTGGGCGATTTCCTGCACCAGCTCGATCCCGGAGCCGTCGGGCAGGCGCATGTCGGTCAGGCACAGGGCGTACTGGGCGCGCTTGAGCAGGGTGCGCGCCTCGCGCAGCGACGAGGCGGTGTCGCAGTGCAGGTCCATGCGGCCGAGGGTGAGTACCAGCAGGTCGCGGATGTCGCGCTCGTCATCGACGATCAGGACGCTGGCGGGCTGCGGGCTGCGGGCGGGGAATTCATGGCGGAATCACGATACCCGCTTGCCGCGCTGCGTCCAAGTGCGACGCACAGCGGCAGGTGGGCCCCGGGAGGGCCGTCAGGCGGTGGCGATCGCGCGCGCCCCGGCCAGGCGGATGCGGAAGCAGGCGCCGCCGGCCGGCAGCGGGACGTGGCGCAGCTCGGCCTGGTTGGCGGTGCAGATTTCGCGGGCGATGTACAGGCCCAGCCCGGTGCCGTGGGCGGAGGTCGTGAAGAACGGGCGGAACAGCTGGCTGGCCACGCCTTCCGGGATGCCGGGGCCGTGGTCCACCACGTCCAGCAGCGGGGCGCCGCGGTCGTCGCGGTGGACGTGCAGGGCCACCCGCGCCGGTGCGTCCGGCATCCGCCCGTAGATCAGCGCGTTGTGCACCAGCACCGTCACCACCTGCTGCAGCTGGCGACGGTCCACCAGACAGTGCACCGGCTGCGTCGGGGTGCGCGCATCCAGCTGGTCGTCCTCCAGCGGGTGGCTCTGGCGGTAATCGGCCACGAACTGGCGGGCGAACTCGCCCAGCTCCACCGGTTCGGGCTGGGCGCGCTCGCGCCGGGCCAGGCCGAGTACGTTCTCGATGATCCCGTTCATGCGCCGGGTCTGCTGATAGATGATCTCCAGCAGGCGGCGGTCGGCCTCGGATATCTCGCGCGATTCCTCCAGCAGCTGGGTGGCGTAGCTGATCGCCGCCAGCGGGTTGCGGATCTCGTGGGCCAGGCTGGCCGAGAAGCGGCCGAGGGTGGCCAGGGTCAGGGTCTCGGCGCGGCGCGAGGCCAGCTCGGCATCGTCCAGGAACACCAGCACCTGCTCCCCGCCGGCCAGCAGACGGGCGAAGCGCGGCAGCACGTCCGGCAGGTCGGGCGCCAGCTGCAACGGGGTGGGGTCGTGCTGGCCGTCGCGCAGCCAGCGGCGCAGGCGGGCCTCCAGCGCGGGCGCGGCGGTGGCCAGCAGGCGCCGGCCCTCGCCGGCCTCGCCCAGCTGCAGCATGGCCGCCTCGTTGGCCAGCCGGATCTCGTCGCCGCCGTCCACCAGCAGCACGCCGGTGCGCATGCGCCGGATGATGAGCTCGTTGATCTCGGCCAGGTTCGCGGCCTGGCTGCCGCGCTGCTCGGCCAGCTCTTCGCTGGCGCGCAGCTGGCGGCCGAGCAGGCTGGTCAGGGTGGCGATCGCCAGGTAGCTGACCACGAACATCGGCACTTCCGCGGCCGGCCGCTGCGGGGTGTCGGCCAGCGCGCTCCAGACGTATTCCAGCGCCAGCGCCAGCCCGGCCAGCCCGGCCGTCGCCAGCCCGCCGCGCAGCGGCAGCAGCAGCGCCGCCGCGCCCACGTTGAACAGCAGCATCATCGCGATGCCGGAGGCCAGGTCGGGCAGGGCGTGCATGGCCAGCGCGGTCACCGCGATGTCGATCGCCACCCCCGCCGCCACCTGGGCCGCGATCGCGCCGCGCCGGCGCAGCACGAACAGCCCGCAGGCCAGCAGCAGGTAGCCCACCGCCACCGCCATCGCCAGCTGCGGGTGGCGCGGCGCGGCGAACAGCCCGGCGAGCGGGCTGAACACGGTCAGGCACAGCAGCGCCGCCTCGAACACCCGGTACAGGGCGAAGAAATGCAGCTCGCGGCGCATGGCCGCGTGCAGGGCGGGCGGGTCGTCCGGGGTGCGATCGCGGGCCATCGTGGGCCGAGTATGCGGCAAGCGGTCCCGGGGCGAAGCATGATGCGGCGCAACACGCTAAAATGGCGGTCTGCCCGGGTCGGGCCGGGAACGCCGGCGGCCCGGCGTCCCCATCCTCTCCCCGGGTGATCCATGAATTTTCACGAGTACCAGGCGAAACAGTTGTTTGCCGATTACGGCATTGCAGTGCCGGCCGGGCGCGTCGCGCGCACGCCGGAGGAGGCCGTGGATGCGGCCAGGGCGATCGGCGGCGACTTCTGGGTGGTCAAGGCCCAGATCCATGCCGGCGGCCGTGGCAAGGCCGGCGGCGTGAAGCTGGCCAAGACCTTCGACGAGGTGCGCGAGTACGCCAAGGCGATGCTGGGCACCCGCATGGCCACCTACCAGACCGCGGGCGTCGCCCTGCCGGTCGATGCGGTGCTGGTGACCCAGGCCACCGACATCGCCAAGGAGCTGTACCTGTCGGTGCTGGTCGATCGCGGCAGCAAGGCGATCACCTTCATCGCCTCGGCCGAAGGCGGCATGGACATCGAGCAGGTCGCGCACGAGAAGCCGGAGGCGATCAAGACCCTGCACGTCAACTACGTCCAGGGTCTGCAGCCGTACGAGTGCCGCAACCTCGGCTTCGCGCTGGGCCTGAACGCCAAGCAGGTCGGCCAGCTGACCAAGATCATGCTGGGCTTGTTCAGGCTGTTCAACGACAAGGACCTGGCGCTGGTCGAGCTGAACCCGCTGGCGATCCTCACCGACGGCAGCCTGGCGGTGCTCGACGGCAAGATCAATTCCGACGACAACGCCGGTTTCCGCCATCCCGAGCTGACCGCGATGCGCGACATCCGCCAGGAGGACGAGACCGAGGTCAAGGCCAGCCAGCACGATCTCAACTACGTCACCATGGACGGCGACATCGGCTGCATGGTCAACGGTGCCGGCCTGGCGATGGCGACCATGGACGTGATCAAGCTCAACGGCGGCGAGCCGGCCAATTTTCTGGATGTCGGCGGCGGCGCCAACAAGGAGCGGGTCACCGAGGCGTTCAAGCTGATCCTGTCCAGCGACAAGGTGAAGGCGATCTTCGTCAACATCTTCGGCGGCATCGTGCGCTGCGACATGATCGCCGAGGGCATCATCGCCGCGGTCAAGGAGGTGGACGTCAAGGTACCGGTGATCGTGCGCCTGGAAGGCACCAACGTGGAGGCCGGCAAGGCCCTGCTGGCGAACTCCGGCCTGGCCATCATCCCGGCCGACGACATCAACGATGGCGCGAAGAAGGCGGTTGCCGCCGTCAAGAACGCCGCCTGACCCCGCACGAAGGAATCATTCCATGTCCGTCCTCATCAACAAGAACACGAAGGTGATCGTGCAGGGCTTCACCGGCGCGCAAGGCACCTTCCACGCCCAGCAGATGCTGGATTACGGCACCCAGGTCGTGGGTGGCGTCACTCCCGGCAAGGGCGGCACGCAGCACCTGGGCCTGCCGGTGTTCGACACCGTCCAGCAGGCGGTGGACGCCACCGGCGCCGATGCCTCGGTGATCTACGTGCCGCCGCCGTTCGCGGCCGACGCCATCCTGGAAGCGGCTGCCGCCGGCATCCGCGTGATCGTGGCCATCACCGAGGGCATCCCGGTGCTGGACATGCTGCGCGTCAAGAACGTGCTCAAGAGCCACCCGCACACCGTGCTGATCGGCCCCAACTGCCCCGGCGTGATCACCCCGGGCGAGTGCAAGATCGGCATCATGCCGGGCCACATCCACATGCCGGGCAAGGTGGGCATCGTATCGCGCTCGGGCACCCTGACCTACGAGGCGGTCAAGCAGACCACCGATGTCGGCCTCGGCCAGAGCACCTGCATCGGCATCGGCGGCGACCCGATCAACGGCACCAGCTTCATCGACGCCCTGCGCTGGTTCCAGGACGATCCGCAGACCGAGGGCATCATCATGGTCGGCGAGATCGGCGGCAGCGCCGAGGAAGAGGCGGCCGGGTTCATCGCCCAGTACGTCACCAAGCCGGTGGTCGGCTTCATCGCCGGCGCGTCCGCACCCAAGGGCAAGCGCATGGGCCATGCCGGGGCGATCGCCTCGGGCGGTTCCGGCACCGCCGAGGGCAAGTTCGCGGCGCTGGAGAAGGCGGGCGTCACCACCGTGCGTTCGCCGGGCGATCTCGGTGCAGCGATGGCGCGGCGCCTGGCCGGCTAATCCACCGCGACGCACGTTTCCGACGCCCTTCCCGCATGTGGGGAGGGCGTTGGCGTTTGTGGGGCCTGCGCGCAGGCGCGCGCCTGCCGCATAATCCGGCGATGCACGACGCCCGCATCCCGCTGCTCATCGATACCGACCCCGGCGTGGACGACGCGCTGGCCCTGCTGATGGCCTTCGCCGATCCACGCCACCACCTGGTCGGCCTGACCATCGCCGCCGGCAACGTCGGCCTGCGCCATACCATCGCCAACGCGCTCAAGCTGTGCGAGGTGGCGGGCGTCGAGGTGCCGGTGTTTCCCGGCGCCGACGCGCCGCTGGTGCACCCCGCGCGCGATGCCGCCTACGTGCACGGCCGCGACGGCTTCGGCGATACCGGTTATGCGCCGGCCGCGCGGCGCGCCGAGGCCGAGCACGCGGCGCTGGCGATCCTGCGCCTGTCGCACGCGCATGCCGGGCGCCTGGTGCTGGTGGCGCTGGGGCCGCTGACCAACCTGGCGCTGGCGCTCAAGCTCGACCCCAGCCTGCCGCAGCGGGTCGCGCGCTGCGTGGTGATGGGCGCGGCGGTCACCGCGCACGGCAACATCACCCCGGCCGCCGAGTTCAACATCGCCTTCGACCCGGAGGCGGCGCACGTGGTGTTCAGCCAGTTCCCGAGAATCGAGCTGGCCGACTGGGAGGCGGTGCTGGCGCACGGGTTCCTGCATACCGACGTGGAGCGCTGGCTGGCGGCGGATTCCGCGCGCGCGCGCTTCTACGCCGGCATCTCCGCGCATACACGGGCCTGGTCGCGCGCCGGCCGCGGCGAGCGCTGGCATGCCGCCGATGCGCT
Organism: Thermomonas sp. S9; assembly: GCF_024704365.1. Taxonomy (GTDB): domain Bacteria; phylum Pseudomonadota; class Gammaproteobacteria; order Xanthomonadales; family Xanthomonadaceae; genus Thermomonas. The sequence goes on along the minus strand of NZ_JAJDFY010000001.1, from coordinate 2,780,298 downwards.
GGCGATGGCGTTGGCGCTGCAGCCGGAAGGCGTGCTGGAGTCGGTTCCGCGCCCGCTGGCGGTGGAGGTGGCAGGCATCCATACCCGCGGCGCCACGGTGGTGGACTGGAACCGCCAGACCGGCCAGGCCGACAACGTGGACATCCTGCTGCGCTACGACCAGGCCCGGTTCGAGGGCATGATCGCCGCCGCGCTGGCGGCCTGAGCCGACCCGCCGCGAGCGCGGCTTGCAACTGACGTCGGCGCACCGCTATAATGCGCGGCTCTTTCCTGCTCCATTTCCCAGAGTCTGCCCCATGAAAGCCGGCATCCATCCCGAATACCGCGACGTCGTCTTCCAGGACGTGACCTCGGACTTCAAGATCCTGACCCGCTCGACCCTCTCCAGCAAGGAGACCATCAAGTGGGAAGACGGCAACGAGTACCCGCTGGTCAAGGTGGAAGTCTCGTCGTCCTCGCACCCCTTCTACACCGGCCAGAACAAGATCGTGGACACCAGCGGTCGCGTGGACAAGTTCCGCAAGCGCTACCAGAAGTAAGCCGTCGCAGGCTTGCCGTCCGCCCGGCCGCGCGCCGGAGCGACTCCGAAAGCCACCCTTGCGGGTGGCTTTCGCGTTTTCAGGGCTTTGCGTGGCGATGGGCAATGGGCACCGTCCGCCGGCCGCCGAGGCGTCGGTCCGGAAAGGAAAAGGCTGGACGATGGTCGGGGTTCGTCGCCGGATGGCCTGTGCGATAATTCGCGCTTCCCATGCGCAGGCGCATGGCGCGCTTGCGCCGGCGCCCCGCACCCCCACAAGGAGTTGCGCCATGTCCGAATTCGACAAGATCACCCTGGCCGCGGGCGGCAAAGCGTTCGACCTGCCCGTGCTGCAGCCCGTCCTGGGCCAGCCCTGCATCGACATCGCCGCGCTGCCCAAGGAATCGGGCTGCTTCACCTTCGATCCGGGCTTTGGCGCCACCGCCAGCACCAAGAGCGCGATCACCTACATCGACGGCGACGCCGGCGTGCTGCTGTATCGCGGCTATCCGATCGAGCAGCTGGCCGAGCAGTCCAGCTTCTTGGAGGTGGCCTACCTGCTGCTCAATGGCGAGTTGCCCGGCAAGCAGCAGTTCGTCGAGTTCGAGCATCAGATCACCCACCACACGATGATGCACGAGTCCCTGAAGAACTTCTTCCAGGGCTTCCATCACGATGCGCATCCGATGGCGATGCTGGCGGCCTCGGTGGCCTCGCTGTCGGCGTTCTATCACGACAAGCTGGATGTGGAGGATCCGGCCGACCGCAAGATGGCCGCGATCCGCCTGATCGCCAAGATGCCGACCATCGCCGCGGCCTGCTACCGCTATTCGATCGGCTGGCCGTTCCGCTATCCGCGCAACAATCTCGGAGTATGTCAGCCGCTTCCTGCACATGATGTTCGAGGTGCCCAGCGAGCCGCTGCAGCTGAGCCCGGTGGCGGCCAAGGCGCTGGATCTGCTGTTCATCCTGCACGCCGACCACGAGCAGAACGCCTCCACCTCCACCGTGCGCCTGGTCGGCTCCACCGGCGCCAACCCGTACGCCTCGGTTGCGGCCGGCATCACCGCGCTGTGGGGCCCAGCGCATGGCGGCGCCAACGAAGCGGTGCTGAAGATGCTGGAGGAGATCGGCAGCCCGGACAATGTGGAATCCGCGGTACGGCGCGCCAAGGACAAGAACGACAGCTTCCGCCTGATGGGCTTCGGCCATCGCGTCTACAAGAACTTCGATCCGCGCGCGAAGATCATCCGCGAGATGTGCCATAAGGTGCTGGCCGAGCTGGGCGTCAACGACCCGCTGCTGGAAGTGGCGATGAAGCTGGAGGAGGCCGCGCTGCAGGATGAGTACTTCGTCGAGCGCAAGCTGTACCCGAACGTGGATTTCTACTCCGGCATCATCTACAAGGCGCTGCGCATCCCGACCGAGATGTTCACGGTGATGTTCGCGATCGCGCGCACCGCCGGCTGGATCGCGCACTGGATCGAGCAGCACGAAACCCCCGGCGCCCGCATCGGCCGCCCGCGCCAGCTCTACACCGGCAGCGGCGTGCGCGACTACGTCCCGGTGGACAGGCGCTGAGGCCGGCGCGCAAGCGCCTGGCAGGTCCACGCAACGCCCCGCCCCGCGCGGGGCGTTCGCGCTTTCGGGCCGGTACGGAGGGGGCTTTCCCGGATCAGCGCGCCAGCGCCTCGGCCTCGTGCCCGGCGATTTCGTCCGCGGCCAGCAGTGCGCGCAGCTGGTGGGCGCTGCCGCGCCGCATCGGCCGCCCGTCCACGCCCGACAGCGGGGCCTGGCGCAGGCAGTCCAGCGGCAGCACGGTGGCGTCGAACTCCAGCCCGTCGGCGGCGAACAGCCAGGCTGGCACGTCCACCTCGCGTTCGTGGTCCAGCCGCAGGCGGTGGTGGCGCGGGCGCGCCGGGATCGCGTGCTCGGCCAGCCAGCGCGGCACCGCATCGGGATCGTCGCTGTGCAGGTGCAGGGCGATCGCGGAGTGGGCATCCGCGGTGCCGTCCCAGACCGGGCCGACCACGCGCGGCTGGAACGCCGCGAAGAACTCCAGCGCCGGCAGCGCGGCTTCCCGGCGCTGGCGCAGGGCATCCGGTCGCTGCGCGCGCTGGAACAAGCGCTGGTATTCGCGCAGGGCGTCCTCGATCTCGCGGTTGCCGGGCAGCGAGGCGTCGTCGAAGATCCCCAGCCGCTGCGCGGCCTTGCGCTTGGCCAGGCGGTAATCGCGGATGCCGCCTTCCACCATCAGCCGGGCGGCTTCCGTGGCGAGTCGGTGGCGGCGTTCGCGCACCCGGGTGACGGCGTGGGTGTGGGCATGCGCGGCGGCATGCGGGCGCGGTCCAGGCATCATCGGATCCTCCGCGGTGGCCGGCTCCGACTGTACCCGAGCCGGGGGCGGGCCGTCACCCGCGGCGGATGGCAGGCCCGCGGTCAGAAGATATCGAACGCCTGTTCGGCCGGCGTCTGCTGACTGTCCTGCGGCTCCGGCTCGGTCAGCGCGTCCTCCTGCATCCGCTGCAGGTCCTCGGCCTTGATCCATTCCACGATCCCGCCATCGCCGTCGCCGCCGGGCAGCAGGCGGCCGTTGGCGCCCACCACCACCTTCACCATGCCGGGCGGTGGATCGGGCAGGCGCAGCGGCTGGTCCTTCAGCGCCGCCTGCATGTAGCTGATCCAGATTGGCAGCGCGGCCTTGCCGCCGTACTCGCGGTAGCCCAGCGACTGGAAGTCGTCGCGGCCGACCCAGACGGTGGTGACGTAGGGGCCGCCGAAGCCGGAGAACCAGGCGTCGCGGTGGTCGTTGGTGGAGCCGGTCTTGCCGCCTACGTCGTCGCGCCCCAGCACCCGCGCGGCGGTGGCGGTGCCGCGTTTGACCACGTCGCGCATCATCGAGGCCAGCTGCCAGGCGACGCGCGGATCGATTGCGCGCGGCGCCAGCGGCTGCGTGGCTTGTTCCGCATCGGGAGGTGCCGGCGCGGGGCGGGCGGCGGGCGCGCCTGGGCCGGCGGCTGCCGGTGCGGGGCTGGCCGGTCCGAGGTCGAAGCCGTCCACCTTGCCACCGGCGCTGGTGGTGGTGGCCGGCTGCCCCGGCACCGCGGCGGTCTGGCAGGTGGGGCAGGCGATGGCCGGATGCTCCTGGAACACCATCTTGCCGTCGCGGTCGCGCACGCTGTCGATCACCCACGGCGTCACCAGGAAGCCGCCATTGGCGAACGCGGTGTAGCCGCGCGCCACCGACAGCGGGGTCAGCGAGGCGGTGCCCAGCGACATCGACAGGTTCGGCGGCAGGCTGGCCTCGTCGAAGCCGAAGTGGCTGATGTAGCGGCGCGCGTAGTCCACCCCGATGGCATCCAGCAGGCGCACCGAGACCAGATTGCGCGACTGCACCAGCGCCTCGCGGATGCGCATCGGGCCGGCGAAGTTGCCGGTGTCGTTCTGCGGCCGCCACTCGTGGCCCTTGCGGTCCTTGAACACTACCGGCGCGTCCAGCACGATCGAGGCGGGGTTGAAGCCGCGCTCGAACGCCGCCGCGTACAGGAACGGCTTGAAGCTGGAACCGGGCTGGCGGCGCGCCTGGGTGGCGCGGTTGAACTTGTTGCCGGCGAAGCTGTAGCCACCCACCAGCGCGCGCAGCGCGCCGGTGTCGGCCTCCAGCGACACCAGTGCGGCCTGCGCACGCGGGATCTGGTCCAGCTCCCACTGCGGCGGCGCGTCCGGCTTGTCGGTCGGCAGCGGGCGCACCCGCACCACGTCGCCGCGCTGGGCCAGGGCCGCCGCCGGCTTGCCGGTCCAGGCCAGGGCGCGGCCGGCCAGCGTCAACTCGCGGCCATCGGCCAGCACCACGTGCAGCGCGCCGCCGCCGTTGTCCACCACCACCGCCGGCACCAGCCCGCCTTGTGGCGGGATGTTGCGGATCAGCTGGCCGATCGCGCGCGGGTCGGCGCCGGCCGGGATCTGCACACTCTGCTCCGGCCTGCGCCAGCCGTGGCGGCGGTCGTACACGCGCAGGCCATCCACCACCGCGCGGTCGGCGGCGGCCTGCAGCACCGGGTCGATGGTGGTGGTGACCCGGTAGCCCTTGTTCAGCACGTCGCCGCCGAAGCGGTCCACCATCTGCTGGCGCACCATCTCGGCCACGTAGGGGGCATGCACCTCGACCCTCGGCTCGTGCGGCGCGGCGTGCATCGGGACCTGGCGCGCCGCCTCCATCTCCGCGCGCGTCACGAAGCCCAGCTCGGCCATGCGCGGCAGGATGTAGTTGTCGCGGCGCAGGCGCGCGCGCTCGGGGTTGCTGATCGGGTTGCCGCTGGACGGAAACTTGGGGATGCCGGCCAGGGTCGCGGCCTCGTCCAGGGTGAGCTGGTCGAGGGTCTTGCCGTAGTAGTACTCGGCCGCGGCGGCCACGCCGTAGGCGCGGTTGCCGAAGAAACTCTTGTTCAGATACAGCTCGAAGATCTCGTCCTTGCTCAGCTCGCGCTCCATCTTCATCGCCAGCAGCATTTCCGCGAACTTGCGCCGGAAGCTGTACTCGGAGCTGAGGAAGAACTGCTTGGCCACCTGCTGGGTGATGGTGGAACCGCCGGGGACGCGTTCCTGGCCGCCGGTCTTGATCAGCAGCCACACTGCGCGCGCGATCCCGCTCGGGTCCACCCCGCCGTGTTCGTAGAAATTGGCGTCCTCGGCGGCCAGGAAGGCCTGCCGCACCCGCAGCGGGACCTGCTGGAGCCGCACCGGATAGCGCCGCATCTCCCCGAACAGGCCGATCAGCTCGCCGTCGCGCGCGTACACGTACATCGGCTCCTGCAGCTCGATGGTGCGCAGCGCCTGCACGTCCGGCAGGCGCGCGTTGACGGCGTACACCATCGCACCGACGACCCCGGCACCCAAAAGGCAAATGACGAGTCCAGCCAGCAGCAGCCAGCGCAGCAGGCGGGGAAAGCGGAGCATGGTCACGGAAATCCGATTGCAGCAAGCGAGGTCGCGGAGTATATGATGGTCACGCCGGTATCCACCGGCCCACGGGGGTGGCCGGCCGGCATCGACGACAGCGTTGGTGCGGTCGAGCGGGACGGAAGACGGCAGTGGCGCGGGCAACGCCGGCGGTCGGGGCTTGCCTTGAAGTGAAAACTCCGTTATTCATGTAGTACTGCACTAGGCGCGTGTAAACGCCCGTGGGAAGGGGAGATGCCGTGGGGCTGGGGACGAAGACGCAAGCGCCGTTGATCGGCGTGGACATCAGTTCGACTGCGGTCAAGCTGCTGCAGCTGGCGCGCACCGGCGACCGCTACCGCGTGGAGCACTACGCGGTGGAGCCGCTGCCGCCGAACGCCGTGGTCGAGAAGAATCTGGTCGAGGTCGAGGCCGTCGGCGAGGCGATCCGTCGCGCCATCGCGCGCTCCGGCTCGCGGGTCAAGCATGCCGCCGCCGCGGTGTCCGGTTCGTCGGTGATCACCAAGGTCATCACCATGCCGGCCGCGCTGGACGAAGACGAGATGGAGTCCCAGATCGAGCTGGAGGCGGTCAACTACATCCCGTACCCGGTCGAGGAGGTCAATCTCGATTTCGAGGTGCTCGGCCCGGTGCCCGGCAACAACGAGATGGTGCAGGTGCTGCTGGCGGCCTCGCGCTCCGAGAACGTCGAGGTGCGCGCCTCGGCGCTCGAACTCGGCGGGCTGGTGGCCAAGGTGATCGACGTCGAGGCCTTCTGCATCGAGAACGCCTTCGCGCTGATCGCCCCGACCCTGAACATCCCGCGCGACGGCCTGGTGGCGCTGGTCGATGTCGGCGCCACCATGACCACGCTCAACGTGCTCCGCGGTGGCCGCAGCATCTACACCCGCGAGAACGTGTTCGGCGGCAAGCAGCTCACCGACGAGGTGATGCGCCGCTACAGCCTCAGCTACGAGGAAGCCGGCCTGGCCAAGCGCCAGGGTGGCCTGCCGGAGAGCTACGAGATCGAGGTGCTGGAGCCGTTCAAGGAAGCGATGGTCCAGCAGGTCAGCCGCCTGCTGCAGTTCTTCTACGCGGGCAGTGAATTCAACCGGGTCGACCAGGTCGTGCTGGCCGGCGGCTGCGCCTCCATCCCCGGCATCGCCGCAATGGTCGAGGAACAGCTGGGCATCCCCAGCGTGACGGCCAACCCGCTGGCGCAGATGACCCTGGGGCCGCGCGTGCAGGCCAACGCCCTGGCGCAGGACGCGCCGGCACTCATGATCGCCTGCGGGCTCGCACTCAGGAGCTTCGACTGATGGCACGCATCAATCTTCTCCCCTGGCGCGAAGAGCGCCGCAAGGCCCGGCAGAAGGAGTTCTACGGCATGCTCGGGCTGGCGGTGCTGGCCGGCATCCTGCTGTCGATCCTGATCTACAGCCTCTACGGCGGCTGGATCGCCGGCCAGAACGCGCGCAATGAGTACCTGCGCGGCGAGATCGCCAAGGTCGACGGCCAGATCAAGGAAATCCAGGAGCTGGACAAAAAGAAGCAAAAGCTGCTGGCGCGCAAGGAAGTGATCGAGCAGCTGCAGGCCAACCGCTCGCAGATGGTGCACCTGTTCGACTCGCTGGTGCGCACCATCCCCGATGGGGTGGCGCTGACCTCGATCAAGCAGGAAGGCGACATCCTGACCCTCAACGGGCGTTCGCAGTCGAACGCGCGGGTGTCCACCTACATGCGCAACCTGGAGAGCTCGGGCTGGATGACCAACCCCGATCTCAACGTGATCGAGGCGAAGGAAGGCAACCCGGCCCTGCCGTACGAGTTCAACCTGAAGGTCAAGCTGGCCAATCCCAGCGCGGCCAAGGACGGGCAGGATGCCAGCCCGCAGGCGCCGGCCGCCGCGCCGGCCACGCCCGCCGCCGGAGGGAATGCGTCGTGAGCACGAAGAAGAAAATCAATCTCCGCGAACTCGACATCAACAACATCGGCAGCTGGCCGCGCGAGGCGCAGCTGGTGTTCTGCGGTCTGCTTGCGCTGGTGATCGTGGTGATCGCCTGGTTCGTGGCCATCAGCGGCCAGCGCGACGAGCTCAAGCGCCTGCAGGCCCAGGAGTCCGACCTGCGTACCGAGTTCGAGACCAAGCAGGGCCGTGCCGCCAACCTCGAGCCGCTCAAGCAGCAGCTGGCGCAGATGGAACAACAGCTGCAGCAGATGCTGCGCCAGCTGCCCAGCAAGACCGAGATGCCCGACCTGATCGTGGATATCTCGCAGACCGCGCTGGCGACCGGCATCCAGAACGACCTGTTCCAGCCTGGCCCGGAGGCCAAGCAGGATTTCTATGCCGAGAAGCCCATCATGCTGCGGATGGTGGGCACCTACCACCAGTTCGGGGCTTTCGTCAGCGGCGTGGCGTCGCTGCCGCGGGTGGTGATCATGACCATGCATGACATCTCCCTGCAGCCGAAGAAGAGCAAGGACAATCCGAACGCCCGGATCGGTCCGAACACCCCGCTGGAACTGGCGGGCACGGTCAAGACCTACCGCTACCTGGACGAGGACGAGTCCGCCCAGGCCGAGGCCGACGCCAGCAAGGCCGGCGACAAGAAGGGGGCAAGTGAGCATGCGCACGTCAATGCTTCGTCGCGTCGCCGGCGCGCTTGCCCTGCTGCTGGTCACCCTGTCCCTGGCCGCCTGCGGCGGCAGCCGCGGGGATCTCGAAAAATGGGTGGCCGAGGTCAAGGCCCGGCCGGCGCCGGCGCTGGAGCCGCTGCCGACCATGCAGCAGTTCGAGACCTTCGAGTACACCGCGCAGAACATGCGCGACCCGTTCGACCAGACGTTCACCGGCGAGGGCGCCGGCGGCCCGCGCCCGGACCCGGGCCGGCGCAAGCAGACGCTGGAGATGTTCTCGCTGGACAGCCTGAAGATGGTGGGCTCGCTCGGCACCGGCAAGAACCTGGTCGCGCTGGTGATGGCGCCCGACAAGGTCACCTACCGCGTGAAGCCCGGTGACTATATGGGGCAAAGCGATGGCCGGGTGACCGGCGTGTTCGAAGACCGGATTGAACTGGTCGAACTGGTACCGGATGGCGCGGGTGGCTGGCCGGAACGCCCTGCCAAGATGGCGCTCGACAATTGATTGGGGACTAGACAGATGACCTTCACCAACGCCAAGCAAATGCAGCCTGTCCGGCGCCACCTGCCCTCGCGGGCCCTTGCCGTCGCCCTTGCGCTCGGTCTGGTCACGGTGGGCGCGGGCACCGCCTCGTCCCCGGTGCGCGCGGCCGGCATCGGCCAGTCCGCCACCGGAGGCATGGCGGATCCCGCCAAGCGCCTGCCCGATGCGGTGTCCGTGTCCGCGATCGACTTCAAGCGCGGCGACGGCGGTTCCGGCAAGCTGATCCTGCGCTTCTCCGGCAGCGGCGCGGCCCCGGACCTGCGCACCATGGGCTCCAACGTGGTGATCGACATCGGCAACGCCCAGCTGCCGGCCTCGCTGCAGCGTCCGATCAACGTCGTCGATTTCGCCACCCCGGTGCAGCGCGTCGAGGCGCATGCCACCAGCAGCGGCGCGCAGCTGGTGCTCGGCACCAAGGGCATGTTCGAGTCGATGGCCTACCAGAGCGGCAACGAGTACATCGTCGAGATCGTGCCGCGCGCGAATCCGGTCGCCGCCGCTGCCGGCACTGGCGGCAAGGCCATGGGCGCCGCCAGCAGCGGCGATGCCAGCGCCAGCGCGTCCGTGCGCTACAGCGGCAAGCCGGTGACCTTCAACTTCCAGGACGTGCCGGTGCGCACCGTCCTGCAGCTGATCGCCGAGGAATCCAACCTCAACATCGTCGCCGCCGACACCGTGCAGGGCAACGTCACCCTGCGCCTGGTGAACGTGCCCTGGGACCAGGCCCTGGACCTGGTGCTGCAGGCCAAGTCGCTGGACAAGCGCCGCAACGGCAACGTGGTGTGGGTGGCCCCGCAGAAGGAGATCGCCGACTTCGAACTGGCCAAGGAAGAGGCCCGCATCAACCTCGAGGAGCGCGCCGCCAAGGTGACCGAGTACATCCCGGTCAACTACGCCAACGCCGAGGATATCGCCCGCCTGCTGACCGAGGAGAGCAAGGGCAACCAGCAGGGCGGTGGCCAGCAGGGTGGCCAAAATGCCATGGACCGCGGCTTCCTGTCCGGACGCGGCAGCATCAGCTTCGACAAGCGCACCAACACCCTGCTGGTGGTGGACATCCCGCAGAAGGTGGAAGGGATCAAGAAGCTGGTGCAGGAGCTGGACAAGCCGGTCGACCAGGTGGTGATCGAGGCCCGCATCGTGATCGCCAACGAGAACGTGGCGCGCGAGCTGGGCGCCAAGTTCGGCATCACCGGCACCGGCAACAACAACAAGATCTATTACAGCAGCAGCATCGGCAACAACATCGCCAACCAGAATGCGATCACCAACGCGGCGCTGGCCAACAGCACGACCCCGCCGCCGAGCCCGCCGGCGGTGCCGACCATCACCCGCGGCCTCAACTGGAACATGCCGGCCGTGCTGCAGAATCCGGGCGGCTCGCTGGCGTTGTCGATCCTGAATGCCGGCTACGCACTGGACGTGGAGCTGTCCGCGATCCAGGAGCAGGGCCGCGCCGAGGTGATCTCCAACCCGCGCGTGGTGACCAGCAACCAGAAGGAGGCGACGATCCGGCAGGGCAAGGAAATCGGCTACCTCACCGTGTCCGGCGGCCAGGGCGGCAACGTGCCCACCGTGCAGTTCAAGGAAGCGCTGCTGGAGCTGAAGGTGACCCCGACCATCACCAACGATGGTCGCGTGTTCCTCAATATGGGCGTGAAGAAGGACGAGCTCGACGGCTTCATCAGCCTCGGCAGCTTCGGCCAGGTGCCGCAGATCGCCCGCCGCGAGGTCAATACCGCGGTGCTGGTGGACGACGGCCAGACCGTGGTGATCGGCGGCGTGTACGAGTTCAATGACTCCACCGATATCTCCAAGGTGCCGTTCCTGGGGGATATCCCGATCCTCGGCAACCTGTTCAAGAACAAGAGCCGCTCCAAGACCAAGGCCGAACTGCTGATCTTCGTGACCCCGAAGGTCATGCGCGTCGCCCAGCGCTGAGCCGCGCTGTCGATGCCAGGGAAACGGGAGCCGCAGGGCTCCCGTTTTCGTTTGCGCGGCGGCACCATGGGCGAACCTTTGCCGCGTCGTGCGGTCAAACCGCCACCTGCAGGATGCCCCGCCATGGACACCCCACACGCGTCACCCCCGTCGTTGCATGACCGTTTTCAGCAGCTGCAGCAGGCCCTGCAGCAGGAAATCATCGGGCAGGCCTCATTGGTCGAACGCCTGCTGATCGCGCTGCTGGCCGACGGCCATCTGCTGGTGGAAGGCGCGCCGGGGCTGGCCAAGACCAGCGCGATCCGGGCGCTGGCGGCGCGGCTGGAGGCGGATTTCGCGCGCGTCCAGTTCACTCCCGACCTGTTGCCGGCCGACCTCACCGGCACCGAGGTCTGGCGCCCGCAGGACGGGCGTTTCGAGTTCCAGCCCGGCCCGATCTTCCACTCCCTGCTGCTGGCGGACGAGATCAACCGCGCCCCGGCCAAGGTGCAATCGGCGCTGCTGGAGGCGATGGGCGAACATCAGGTCACCGTCGGCCGTCAGACCTATCGCTTGCCGGCGCTGTTTCTGGTCATGGCCACCCAGAACCCGATCGAGCAGGAGGGCACCTTCCCGCTGCCGGAAGCCCAGCTCGACCGCTTCTTGATGTATGTCCGGATCGGCTACCCACAGGCCGAGGCCGAAGCCCAGATCCTGCAGCTGGCGCGCCTGCGCGCCCGCGATGCGCTGCAGCCATCGCCGTCGTCGCCAGAGGCGCGGATCAGCTCAGGACGAGGTGTTCGCCGCGCGGAAGGCGGTGCTCGATCTGCACCTGGCGCCCGCGCTGGAACGCTATCTGGTGGAACTGGTGCTGGCCTCGCGCGATCCCGGCCGCTACGACCCCGCACTGGCGCGCCGGATCGCCTGGGGCGCGAGTCCCCGCGGCTCGATCGCGCTGGAACGCTGCGCGCGCGCGCGCGCCTGGCTGGCCGGGCGCGATTTCGTCACCCCCGAGGACGTGCGCGCGGTTGCGCCCGACGTGCTGCGGCACCGGGTGCTGCCCAGCTTCGAGGCCACCGCGGAAGGCTGGGACGGCGCCCGGCTGGTAGAGGAACTGCTGCAGCGGGTGCCGCTGCCGTAAGCCGATGGAGGTGCACAGGGCCATGCAGCGGGGCGCTCAGGCGGCAGACGGCGGGACGGGCATCGCCCCGCAGCTGGCCGAGCTGCTGGCCCTGCGCGCGCGGGTGCAGGGCCGGCGGCCGCCGCGGCGCGGGGCGCACGGCGTGCAGGGGCACGCCCTGTCCACCCTGCGCGGGCGCGGGATGGAATATGCCGAATCACGCGAGTACAGCCCCGGCGACGATGCCCGCCATATCGACTGGCGGCTCACCGCGCGCAGCGGCAAGCCGCACACCAAGCTGTTCCAGGCCGAACGCGAACGCCTCACCCTGCTGGTGGCAGACACCTCGCCGCTGCTGTATTTCGGCACCCGGGTGCGCTTCAAGTCGGTGCAGGCGGCGCGCGCGGGGGCGCTGATGGCATGGCTGGCGCTGCGCGACGGCGACCGGGTGGCGGCCCTGCGCGGCAGCGTGCAGGAAGCGCCGGTGCCGCCGGCCACCGGCACCCGCGGCGTCCTGCGCGTGCTGGATGCGCTGGTGCGCTGGTATGCGCGGCCGCCGCAGGACGACGCCGGGCTGACGCTGGCGCTGGAGCATGCACGCCGCCTGCTGCGGCCCGGTGCGCGCGTGCTGGTGCTGGCGGATGCCGCCAGCGTGGGCGGGGTGGAGCCGACGCTGTGGGCGGCGCTCGGACGCTTCGATGCCAGCGTGCTGCTGTTCACCGACCCGCTGGAGGAAGCACCGCCGCGCGCGACGCTGGCGTTCGCTCCGGCGCAGGGCGCGCGCCTGGCGCTGGCGCTGGACGCCGAGGGCGTACGCCGGCGCTGGCAGCAGGCCTTCGCGCAGCCGCTGGCGCAGGCGCAGGCACGGCTGCAGCAGGCGGGTCTGCGCGTGCAAGCGCTGTCCGCGGCAGCGCCCAGCGATGTCTGGCTGCCGCTGCTGGATACACCCTGGCGGCGGAGGGTGCGATGACGCCGGGCATGCCGCTGCCGCTGCGCGACGTGCATCCCGGGCTGGCGCCGTCCTGGTGGCCGCCCGCGCCCGGCTGGTGGGGGCTGGCTGGCGGGTTGCTGCTGGTACTGACAGGGCTTGGCATCTGGTATTGGCGGCGGCAGCGCCTGCGCCGCTGGGCGCAGGTATTCGATGCCCGCCTGGCGCAGGCCGCTCCGGGCCCGGACCAGGTGGCGGCGATCTCGAACTGCTGCGGCGCGCGGCGCGCCGGATCGATCCGGCGGCCGACCGGCTGCAGGGCGAGGACTGGCTGCGCCTGCTGGATGCGGACAGCAAGTCGCCCGCCTTCGCGGCCGGGCCGGGAGCGCTGCTGGTGGAGGGCCTGTACCGGCGCGAGGTGGACCCGGCGGCGCTGGAGGCGTTACGCATACTGGCGCGGCGGCGGTTCCTGCAGTGGATGCAGCGGGCATGAGCATGTTCGCGGGAGGATGGCCATTCGATGGATTCGCCTGGCCGTGGCTGCTGCTGGCGCTGCCGCTGCCGCTGCTGGTGCACCTGCTGTGGCCGGTGCGTGCGGCGGCCGGGGCGGCGCTGCGGGTGCCGTGGGGCACGCGCCTGCGCCAGGTCGCGGCAGGTGCGCCGGGGCGCGCGCGTGCACCGGGCGTGGCCTGGCTGGGATGGGCGGCCTGGGCGCTGCTGTGCGTGGCCGCGGCGCGGCCGCAGCAATGGGGAGCGCCAGTGCTGCCGCCGCACAGCGGGCGCGACCTGATGGTGGCGCTGGATCTGTCCGCCAGCATGGGCGAGGAGGACATGGAACTCGGCGGCCGCCCGGTGGACCGCCTGACCGCCGCACGCGCGGTGCTCGCAGATTTTCTGCGCCGGCGCAGCGGGGATCGGGTCGGGTTGATCGTGTTCGGCGACCGCGCCTATGCCCTGGCCCCGCTGACCGCCGACCTCGCCAGCGTGCGCCAGCAGCTGGGGGGATGCGGTGCTCGGCCTGGCCGGGCGCGCCACCGCGCTGGGCGATGCGATCGCGCTGGCGGTGAAGCGGCTGCAGGAGGCGCCGCCCGGCAAGCGCGTCCTGATCGTGCTCACCGACGGCGTGAACACCGCCGGGGTGCTGGACCCCGAGAAGGCCGCGCGGATCGCACGCGATGCCGGGTTGCGCATCTACGCCATCGCTTTCGGGGGCGAGGGCGGCACCGCCTCGGTGTTCGGCTTCCGGCTGCTGCTGGGGGGTGGCGACGACGTGGACGAGGCCGGGCTGAAGCGGATCGCGCAGCTGACCGGCGGCGCCTTCTTCCGCGCCCGTGCCACCGACGAGCTGGCCGATGCCTATGCCCGCATCGACCGCCTGGAGCCGGTGCCGCGCGCCGGGCAGGCAGTGCGGCCGCGGATCGAGCGCTACCCACTGCCATTGGCGGCGGCGCTGGCGCTGGGCCTGCTGGCGCTGGTCGGCGCGCGGAGGCGGGCATGAGCGCGACGCTGACGCTGCTGGGCACGCTGCACTTCCTGCGCCCGTGGTGGCTGCTGGGATTGCTGGCGCTGCCGCCGCTGGCACTGTGGCTGCGCCGCGCCCAGCGCCGGCGCGATGGCTGGCAGCAGGCGGTGGATCCGCATCTGCTGCCGCATCTGCTGGAAGGCGGCGCCGGCGCGCGTCGCGCCTGGGCGCAATGGGCGGGCCTGCTGGGGCTGGCCCTGACCCTGCTGGCGCTGGCCGGGCCGGGCCTGGGCAAGCGCGCGCAGCCGCTGTGGCAGAGCCGGCAGCCGCTGGTGGTGGCGCTCGATCTGTCGTCGGCGATGCTGGCGCGCGACCTGCCGCCGAGCCGGCTGGTGCAGGCGCGTGCCAAGCTCGCCACCCTGCTGCGCGAGCGCAGCGGCGGCGAGGTGGCCCTGGTCGTGTTCGCGCAGGATGCCTACACGGTGGCGCCGTTGACCGACGATGCCGCGAACGTCGCCCTGTTCCTCGATGCGCTGGCCCCGGACGTGATGCCCGCCGATGGTCAGCAGCCCGCGCGTGCGATCGCCTGGTCGCAGCGGCTGCTGCAGCAGGCCGGCTTCGCCCACGGTGACATCCTCCTGTTCACCGACCACGCGGATGCGGCGGCGCTGGCCGCCGCCGCGCAGGCGCGCGCGGCCGGCCATGCGGTCTCCGCGCTGGGCGTGGGCAGCGCGCAAGGCGGCGTGTTCGCGGGGCCGGGCGGGCTCGCGCAGGCGCGGCTGGATGCGGGCTCGCTGCAGGCGCTGGCCGCGGCCGGCGGCGGCCGCTACCAGACGATTACCGTGGGCGATGCCGACCTGCGCGCGCTGGGCGTGCTGCAGCCCGGGCGTGCCGCGGGCGTGGCGTCGGGGCAGGCGGCGCAGGTGTGGCGCGACGATGGCTACTGGCTGCTGCCGCTGGTCATGCTGTGCGTGCTGCCGCTGTTCCGGCGCGGGGCCGCGCTGGCGGTACTGCTGGTGGTCGCGGCGGGCTGGCCGGCGCCTCCGGCTGTCGCACAGGCCGCGGTCCCGCCGGCCGCCGCGCAGCCGCCGCGCGGCACGCTCTGGCAGCGCGCCGACCAGGTCGCATATGCGCGCCGGCGGGAGGGCGTGGCGGCCTACCGGCGCGGCGATTACGCCACCGCCATCGCGCGCTTCTCGGGCCTGCCCGATGCCGACGGCCAATACGATCTCGGCAACGCGCTGGCGCAGGCCGGGCGCTACGACGAGGCGATCGCCGCCTACGACCGCGCGCTGCGCCTGCGCCCCGGCATGCCGGATGCGCTCTACAACCGCAAGCTGGTGGAGGCGGCCCGCCAGCGGCGGTCGCCGCCTCCTGCGTCCTCGTCTGCGTCCGGCAACGCCACGCCGCCGCGCTCCGGCAGCGGCCAGCCGTCGCCCGGCCAGAACGCGCAAGACCGGGACAAGGGCGGCAAGGACGCGGCGGGCAAGGACGGCGCGTCTCCGCCGCCCGCGCAGGGCCGCTCCGGGCCGCAGACCGCCGGGAAGACCTTGGACGGCCCGCCGCAGCCATCGCAGCTGTCCCCAGAACAGGCGCGCGCGCAGGCGCAGGCCGATGCCGCCCAGCGCGCGCGCATGCAGCAGGCGCTGCAGGGCCGCCCGGCTGGAGCCGGGCCAGTGCAGAGCGCGCCGGCGCAGCGTGCGGAGACTGCTGAAGAGCGCGAGCGCCGGCTCGCCAACCAGGCCTGGTTGCAGCGGGTGCCGGACGATCCCGGCGCGCTGCTGCGCGCACGCCTGCAGCTGGAGGCCCGGCGCCGGGTCGAGGCGGGTGGGCCGTGATCCGGCGCCTGGCCATCGGCCTGCTGGCGCTGCTGGCCTGGGCCGTGCTGCCGGCGGCGGCGCAGACCCGCGCCTGGCTGGATCGCGGCGAGATCAGCGAGGGGCGAGACGGTGGCGCTGAACATCGCCACCGACCAGGCCGTGGACCAGATCGACTATGCCCCGCTGCGCGCGCAGTTCGCCCTCGGCGGGCAGAGCGTGCGCCGCCAGTTCGAATGGGTGAACGGGCAGGCGCGCCGGCAGACCGTGTTCTCGGTGGGGCTGCGGCCGCGCGGCCCGGGCACCTGGACGGTGCCGGCGCTGCGGGTGGGCCATGCCAGCACCGCGCCGCTGCAGCTGGTGGTGCGCGCACCCACCGTGCAGCCGGCCACGCCGGACTCGGATGTGTTCGTGGAAACCACGGTCGATGCCGAGCATCCCTACGTGCAGCAGACGGTGGGCGTCATCGTGCGGTTGAACTACGCCATTCCGCTGCTGTCCGGCGAGCTCGATCTGGATCCGCCGGCCGGCGCCAGCCTGCAGCGGGTGGGCGAGGACATCAGCTACCAGCGCATGCTCGGCGGGCGCCGCTACCAGGTGCTGGAGCGGCGCTACCTGCTGGTGCCGGAGCGCAGCGGCCCGCTGCTGCTGCCCGGCGCGCGCCTGACCGCGATCCGTGGCCCCGGGTTCGCCGGCCCGCTGTTCGAGGACGACCGCACGCCGGTGAGCGCAGCGGCCCCGGCGCGGCTGCTGCAGGTGCGGCCGATTCCGGCGGAGGCCCCGTCGCCGTGGCTGCCGCTGCATGCCCTGCGGCTGCGCTACCTGCGGGCGCCGACCCAGGCCTTCGCCGGTGCGGCGGCCATGGTCGAGGTCGCGCTGGAGGCGGATGGCGCCACCGCCGCGCAGGCACCGGCGCTCGAGTGGCCGGCCGCGCCCGGGGTGCAGGTGTTCCCGGAGCCGGCGCAGGTGCAGGAACGTTTCGTCGATGGCCGGCCGCAGGTGAGCGTGCGCCGGGTGTTCGCGCTGGTGCCGCAGCAGCCGGGCGCGCTGTCGCTGCCGGGGCCGCAGCTGGCGTGGTGGGATGCCGATGCCGGCCGCGCGCAGCGGTCCATACTGCCGCCGCTGCGGCTGCAGGTGGCACCGGGCACGCCCGCTGCCACTGCGCCCGCCGCGGGTGGGGCCATGTCCACGGCGGCATCCGCGGTCGCGCCGGCCTCGCCGCCTGCCGCCGCGCCGCAGGTGCCGGCACGGCCGGCCATCTCCCGTGGGGCCGGCGATGTCCTTGCGCTGTGGCTCTGGGGCGGTGTGCTCGCGCTGGCGCTGCTGGCGGCGGGCGTGGCTGGCGTGCGGCGCTGGCGCGCGCGTCGCGCGCATGGGCCCGCGCCCGCGGCGGAGGCGCCGGCGCTGCCGGTGGCGCTTGCCAGCGGCGATCTGGCGGCGATCGCGCGTGCGTTGACCGGCGCGGCGGGATGCACGGGCGAGGATCTCGATGCCGTGGCGGCGCGCCTGCAGGATCCGGCGCAGGTCGAGGCCGTGCGCGCCCTGCAGGCCGCGCGTTGGGGCGGCGGCGCGCCGGAGGCGGCGCTGCGTGCGCTGCGGCCGGCGTTTGCCGCAGGCCCGCGCTGGCGCGCGGTGGCACGGGCGACGGCAGACCCGTTGCCGCCGCTCTACCCGGAGTCGCGCTGAGGCTTTGCTAAGCTGCGGATTCTGTCTGATTCCGTGAGCCTTGCATGCACCCGACCGATTCCGCGCCCGCTGCGCCCGCCAAGGGCCTGCCTTTGCATCTGAAAGTCGGCATCGGTTTCCTGCTCGGCACCCTGCTGGGGCTGGCCGTGCACGTGGTCGCGCCGGGTGCGGACTGGGTGAACGACGTGATCCAGTACGTCGCGCGTCCGTTCGGCACGGTGTTCCTCAACCTGCTGTTCATGATGGTGGTGCCGCTGATCTTCTCGGCGCTGGTGCTGGGCGTGGCCGAGTTGGGCGATGTCGCCAGCCTGGGCCGGCTGGGCTGGCGCACGCTGGTCTATACCGCGGTGGTCACCGGCATTGCGGTGCTGATCGGGCTGGTGATGGCCAACCTGCTGCAGCCCGGCACCCACATGGATCCGGCGCTGGTGGAGCAGGCGCTGAGCAGCAACGCGGCGAAGACCGGCGCGATCGTCGAGAAGGGCCGCGAGCTGCACATCGTCGACATCCTCGTGGACATCGTTCCGCACAACATCGTCGGCGCCATGGGCGACGACAGCAAGAAGCTGGGCATCGTGTTCTTCGCGCTGATGTTCGGCATCGGCCTGGTGATGCGGCCAACGCCGGGCACGCAGGCGTTCAAGAACGCCATGCACGGGCTGTTCGAGGTGTGCATGCACCTGATCGGGATGTTCGTGAAGCTGGCGCCCTACGCGGTGGCCTGCTTCATGTTCATCCTGTGCGCGCAGCTGGGCTGGGACGTGCTGGTCGGGCTGGGCTGGTTCGTGGTGACGGTGGTGCTGGCGCTGGCCATCCACGGCTTCGTGGTGCTGCCGCTGTGGGTGAAATTCATGGGCGGGATGGGCGTGCGCGAGTTCTTCCGCGGCTCGCAGGAAGCCTCGCTGACCGCGTTCGCCACCGCGTCCTCGGCAGCCACGCTGCCGGTGACGTTGCGGGTGGCCGAGGAAAACCTGAAGCTGCCGCGCAAGATCAGCCGCTTCGTGCTGACCGTGGGCGCCTCCGCCAGCCATCACGGTTCGGCGCTGTTCGAGGGCATCACCATCCTGTTCCTGGCGCAGGTCTACGGCATGCACCTGCCGCTGGGCGAGCAGGTGCTGGTGCTGGTGCTGTGCATCCTCGGCGGCATCGGCACCGCCAGCATCCCGTCCGGCTCGCTGCCGGTGATCGCGATGATCGCCGGCATCGTCGGCCTCAAGCCCGAGGGCATCGGCATCATCCTCGGCGTCAATACCTTCCTCGACATGTGCCGCACTTCGCTGAACGTCACCGGCGACCTGGCGATGGCGGTGGTGGTGGCCAAGCGCAGCGGCGCGCAGGATCTGGACGATCCCGCGGTGGAGAAGCTGGACGACATCGTGCGCTGAGGCTCGGGATGTTGTCCTTCATTCCGCGGCAAGCGGCATTGCGATGTCCGGGAATGCCCGGAGCAACTGGCCGTCCATGGTCAGCAACCGGGTTCCCAGCACTCCTGCAAGGGCGATGAACTCGCAGTCGTAGGCGGAGCAGCCGCTGTCGCGCGCCAACTGCAGGACCTGCCTGGAGTCGGGCTCGTGCTCGGCGCCGTCGAGCAGCGATTCCGCCTCCCGCTGGATGGCGCAGGCCTGGGCGAAATCCAGCGTGCCGCGCCGCATGTAGCCGGCCAGGATGTTGCGGAACCCGCTGCGCCACAGCACGGGCGCATGCCAGTCCGGATCCCTGGCGAGCAGGCGTTCCGCCGCGCCGGTGAACGCCCCCGGCAGGTACAGATAGGCCAGCACGTTGGAGTCCACCACAATCACGCGCGGCCTTCGCGTTTCATTCGATCGATGTCGTCCGCGTCGAACGCGTCCGGCTGCAGCCCGGCGCGCAATGCGCGTGCGCGCGCCAGCCGCTCGCCGGGCGTGATGCTGCCGGGCGCCAGCACCGTTTCCAGACAGAGGATCGCCTCGCTGTTCAGGCTGCGCCGATGCAGTGCGGCCGCGGTCTTGAGCCGCGCGTAGATCTCGTCGGGGATGTTCTTCAGAGTCAGGGTGGTGGGCATGGAGGTGCCTCCATTCGACATGGAACCAAAATACAACCGTTTTGGTTTCATGTCGAATGGAGGGGATGGGGGCATTGCGGCGGGGGCGGCAGTTCGCATGTGGCGACTCTGCTGCGCAGCGCCTGTCCACGGCATCGGCGCGTGCCGCGCGTTCGGGTGGGAGTTTGGTGGGGAGGGCTTCGGTTTGCCACCGGTTCGCCAGTCCGCCGGCTCGATCAAATCCGGCGGCGTCGCCCTGCGGCATCACCGGGATCCATGGCCGCGACGCTCCGGGCTGGGCGTCTGCCGGTTTCCAATGGGCGCTTCCGCCTGAGGGTGGCCGCCGAGGCAGGCCGAAGACACTGCCCCGTCCGGGATGGGACAATGGGTACTTCCTTCCGCTTCGCCTTCCGCCATGACGACGCCCAGCCGCCGCGATCTTGCCAACGCCATCCGTTTTCTCGCCATCGACGCCGTGCAGGCGGCCAACTCCGGCCATCCGGGCATGCCGATGGGCATGGCCGACATCGCCGAGGTGTTGTGGAATGATTATCTGAAAGTGAACCCGGCCAACCCCGGCTGGGCCGACCGCGACCGCTTCGTGCTGTCCAACGGCCACGGCTCGATGCTGCAGTACGCGCTGCTGCACCTGGCCGGGTTCGATCTGCCGATCGAGGAGCTCAGGCGCTTCCGACAGCTCGGCAGCCGCACCCCGGGCCATCCGGAGAACCACGTCACCCCGGGCGTGGAGACCACCACCGGCCCGTTGGGGCAGGGCCTGGCCAACGCCGTGGGCATGGCACTGGCGGAGAGGCTGCTGGCGCAGCGCTACAACCGCGACGGACATACCATCGTCGATCATCGCACCTGGGTGTTCCTGGGCGATGGCTGCCTGATGGAGGGCATCTCGCATGAGGCCGCCTCGCTGGCCGGCACCTGGGGCCTGGAGAAGCTGGTCGCGTTCTGGGACGACAACCGCATCAGTATCGACGGCGACACCGCCGGCTGGTTCACCGACGACACCCCGAAGCGCTTCGAGGCCTACGGCTGGAACGTGATCCGCGGAGTGGACGGGCACGACCCGGTGGAGATCAAGACCGCCATCGAGACCGCGCTGAAGTCCGAGGGCAGGCCGACCCTGATCTGCTGCCGCACCACGATTGGTTTTGGCTCCCCGCACAAGGCCGGCAAGGAGTCCAGCCACGGTGCGCCGCTGGGCCAGGACGAGGTGGCCGCCACCCGCGCGGCGCTGGGCTGGGCATCCCCGCCGTTCGAGATCCCGGCCGAGATCTACGCCGGCTGGCGCGCGCGCGATCGTGCCGCTGCCGAGGCGGATTGGAACGCCCGCTTTGCCGCGTACAAGGCCGCATATCCGGACGCGGCGGCCGAGTTCGAGCGCCGCCTGTCCGGCGCGCTGCCGGCCGGGCTCGAGGCGGCGGCCGACGCCTTCATCGCCCGCACCGCGCAGGAGGGGCCGGCCATCGCCAGCCGCAAGGCCTCGCAGAACGCGATCGAAGCCTTCGCGCCGCTGCTGCCGGAGCTGGTGGGCGGCTCGGCGGATCTGGCGCATTCCAACCTGACGCTCTGGAAGGGCTGCCAATCGGTGACCCGCGCGGACGCCGACGCCCGCTACGTCTATTACGGCGTGCGCGAGTTCGGCATGAGCGCGATCAGCAATGGCCTGGCCTTGCACGGCGGGTTCATTCCGTTCGATGCCACCTTCCTGGTGTTTTCCGACTACGCCCGCAACGCGGTGCGCATGAGCGCGCTGATGGGCATCCGCGCGATCCACGTCTACACCCACGATTCCATCGGCCTGGGCGAGGATGGCCCCACCCATCAGCCGGTGGAGCACCTGGCCTCGCTGCGCCAGATCCCGAACAACGACGTCTGGCGTCCCTGCGATGCAGTGGAGTCGGCGGTGGCCTGGAAAATGGCGGTTGCCCGCACCGATGGTCCGTCCTGCCTGGTGTTCAGCCGCCAGACCCTGCCGCACCAGGCGCGCAGCGAGGCGCAGCGGGCGGCAATCGCGCGCGGCGGCTACGTGCTGAAGGACAGCGTGGGCGCGCCGGAGCTGATCCTGATCGCCACCGGCAGCGAAGTGGCGCTAGCGATGCGGGCGGCGGAAACGCTGGGCGATGCGGTGCGCGTGGTATCGATGCCTTCGACCAATGTGTTCGACCGCCAGGATGCGGCGTATCGCGAATCCGTGCTGCCGAAGGCCTGCCGCAGGCGGGTGGCGGTGGAAGCCGGCGTCACCGGCTTCTGGCGCCAGTACGTGGGCCTGGACGGCGCGGTGGTGGGGATCGACAGTTTCGGCGCCAGCGCACCGGCCGAGGCGCTGTTCCCGCACTTCGGCCTCACTGTCGAGCGCCTCGTCGAGGCGGCGCGCGCGCTGTGAGTGGCCCGGGTTCAGGTCGGGCCAGCCGCGGCCATGCGATGCTTGGCGAATCGACACGTCACGTGAGGAGCGATGCGATGCGAGCGATCACGACCGCACTACTGGCCCTGCTGCTGAGCCTGCCGGCGCGGGGCCGCCGATCCGGCGTCCGTGCAGGTGCAGTCGCCCTGGCTGCGCGCCACCCCACCGGGCGCGCAGGTGGCCGGCGGGTTCGCCACCCTGGTCAATCCCGGCGACCAGGCCGACCGCCTGCTGCGGGTGGAGAGCCCCGAGGCGGCGCGGGTGGAGTTGCACGAAACCTTCGCCGAGGGTGGGGTCATGCGCATGCGCGCCCTGCCCGATGGCCTGGCGGTGCCCGCGCATGGGCAGGTGGAGCTCAAGCCCGGCAGCTACCACCTGATGTTCATCCAGCCGCGCCAGCCGCTGACCCCGGGGATGCAGGTGCCGGCCACGCTCGTTTTCGAGCATGCCGGCGCGGTGCCGGTGCGCTTCCAGGTGCGCGCGCTGGGCGCGCGCTGAACGGGTCTGCCTCGTCGGCGACGGTCGGCGTGGGTGGGTTTTGCCGGGGGTGGAATACCTGCCGCGGGTCATTTCGGTGGGTTTTCGGAGCATTTTTGCGCCGATGAATAAATGACCCGGGTGAAAATTGAAATTCCGGCGCGTTCGATTTGTCGGACGCGGCGGGATGTGTTCCCATAGCGCTTTCCCTGCTGCGGAGTGGCGGCCATGGCCGAACTGAAGGAAGCGCGCGTCCCCGACATCGGCGGGCATACCGATGTCCCCGTGATCGAGCTGCTGGTGCAGCCGGGCGATACCGTGGCCAAGGATCAGGGCCTGGTCACCCTGGAGTCGGACAAGGCGACGATGGAAGTGCCCTCGCCCTTCGCCGGCGTGGTGCGCGAGCTGAAGGTGAAGCTGGGCGACAGCGTGTCCGAGGGCGCGGTGGTGGCCGTCATCGAAGTGGCGGAGGCGACACCGTCGCCCGCATCCGCGCCGGCGCCCGCACCGGCGCCGGCGGTGGCAGCGCAGGAGCCGCCGAAGCCCGCGCCCGCCAAGCCGGTGGCGCAGGAGCCGCCGAAGCCCGCGCCCGCGGCACCCGCCGAAAGCGGCGCGCCGGTGCCGGCGCTGGCGCCGGTGGCCGAGCCCGGCCAGCCCGGCATCCCGCCGATGCGCTTTGCGGCCGAGGCGGTGCTGCCCGAGAAAGTGCCGTATGCGAGTCCTGCGGTGCGCCTGTTCGCGCGCGAGTTGGGCGTGGAGCTGGCCCGGGTGGCCGGCACAGGGCGCGGCGGCCGGATCCTGAAGGAGGACGTGCAGGCCTTCGTGAAGGCGGCACTGGCCGGTGGCGCGGCGTCTGCGGACGGCGCGGCGGTGGCCGCGGGCGGCGGGCTGAACCTGATCCCGTGGCCGAAGGTGGATTTCGCCAGGTTCGGCCCGATCGAAACCCGGCTGCTGTCGCGCATCCAGAAGATTTCCGGCGCCAACCTCGCGCGCAACTGGGCGATGATCCCACACGTCACCCAGCACGATGTGGCCGACATCACCGAGCTGGAGGCGCTGCGCGTCGTGCTCAACGACGAGAACGCCAAGGCCATTGCCGCCGGCAAGGCGGGCAAGGTCACCCTGCTGGCCTTCCTGATCAAGGCCTGCGTGGCGGCGCTGCAGAAGTTCCCGACCTTCAACGCCTCGCTGGAGGGCGATGACCTCGTTCTCAAGCGGTACTACCACATCGGGTTCGCCGCCGACACGCCCAACGGGCTGGTGGTGCCGGTGCTGCGCGATGCCGACCAGAAGGGCGTGCTGGAGATCGCGCGCGAGATGGGCGAGCTGGCCGCGTTGGCGCGCGAGGGCAAGCTCAAGCCCGAGCAGATGCAGGGCGGCTGCTTCACCATCAGCTCGCTGGGCGGGGTCGGCGGCACTGCGTTCACGCCCATCATCAACGCGCCGGAAGTGGCCATCCTCGGAGTATCGAAATCCGAGATCCGCCCGCAGTGGGATGGCAAGCAGTTCCAGCCGCGCCTGATGCTGCCGCTGTCGCTGAGCTACGACCACCGCGTGATCGACGGTGCCGCCGCGGCGCGCTTCACCAGCTACCTGGGGCAACTGCTGGCCGACCTGCGTCGGGCCATGCTCTGAATCGAAGGAGAAGGCGCATGGCTGAGATCGAAAGCAGGGTGCCCGACATCGGTGGCCACGGCGACGTGCCGGTGATCGAGCTGCTGGTGGCGGTGGGCGACAGCGTGAAGAAGGACCAGGGGCTGGTCACGCTGGAGTCCGACAAGGCGACCATGGAAGTGCCGGCGGCCGCCGACGGCGTGATCAAGGCGCTGAAGGTGAAGCTGGGCGATACGGTGTCGGAAGGCAGTGTGATCGCGGTCATTGAAGCTACGGCGAGCGGCGATGCGGAGAAGGCGCCCGCGCCGGCGAAGGCCCAAGCGCCCGCGGCGGCCCAAACGCCGGCCGCGAAGGCGGCATCGGCTGCACCGGCGCCGCAGGCGGCCGCTTCCTCGGGCCGCAAGGCCGATATCGAATGCGCGCTGGTGGTGATCGGCGCCGGTCCCGGCGGCTATACCGCGGCCTTCCGTGCGGCCGATCTCGGGCTCGACACCGTGCTGGTCGAACGCTACCCCACCCTCGGCGGCGTCTGCCTCAACGTCGGCTGCATTCCCTCGAAAGCGCTGCTGCATGCCGCCGACGTGATCGAGCAGGCGGCGCACGCCAGCGACTACGGTGTCGAGTTCGGCAAGCCGAAGCTGCATCTCGACAAGCTCCGCGCGTACAAGGACAGGGTCGTCGGCCAGCTCACCCAGGGCCTGGCCGGCATGGCCAGGCAGCGCAAGGTGCAGGTCGTGCAGGGCGCCGCGAAATTCCTGTCCGCGCACGAACTCCGAGGTGGCTGGCGAAGACGGCAAGGCACAGGTGCTGCGCTTCGCCCAGTGCATCATCGCCGCCGGTAGCCAGCCGGTGAAGCTGCCGGGCTTCCCGTGGGGCGATCCGCGCATCATGGATTCCACCGATGCGCTGCAGCTGGCCGAGGTGCCGAAAACGCTGCTGGTGGTGGGGGGCGGCATCATCGGGCTGGAGATGGCCACCGTGTATCGCGCGCTGGGCGCGGAGGTGACCGTGGTCGAGTTCATGCCGCAGCTGATCCCCGGCGCGGATGCCGACCTGGTCAAGCCGCTGGCCGAGCGCCTGAAAAAGCAGGGCGTGGCGATCCACCTCAAGACCAGGGTGGTCGAGGCGAAGGCGCAGAAGAACGGCATCGCCTGCACGTTCGAGGGCGAGTCCATCCCCGAGGCGAAGCTGTTCGACCGCGTGCTGGTGGCGGTGGGGCGCAGCGCCAACGGTGCGAAGCTGGATGCCGACAAGGCGGGCGTGCGCGTCGGCGAGCGCGGGCTGATCCCGGTGGATGCGCAGATGCGCACCAACGTGCCGCACATCTTCGCCATCGGTGACCTGGTCGGCCCGCCGATGCTGGCGCACAAGGCCACCCACGAGGGCAAGCTCGCCGCCGAAGTCGCCGCCGGCGAAAAGAAGGAATGGGTGGCGCGAGTGATCCCGAGCGTGGCCTATACCGATCCGGAGATCGCCTGGGTCGGCGTCACCGAGACCGAGGCGAAGGCCAAGGGCCTGAAGGTCGGCGTGGGCAGGTTCCCGTGGGCGGCCTCGGGCCGCGCGATCGGACTGGGGCGCACCGAAGGCTTCACCAAGCTGGTGTTCGACGAGGCGACCCGCCGCGTGATCGGCGGCGGGATCGTGGGCGTGCACGCGGGCGAACTGATCGCCGAGATCGCGCTGGCGATCGAGATGGGCTGCGAGGTCGAGGACATCGGCCACACCATCCATCCGCACCCGACCCTGAGCGAATCGGTGGGGATGGCGGCGGAGGTGTACGACGGCACCATCACCGACCTCTACCTGCCCAGGCGCAAGTAGCCGCCCGCAACGCGGTTGAAGATGCTCCGACGGAGCGCCCTGGGCCGGTGGGCGCCGGGGAGTCTGGCAGCCGCCGGGATCGACGAGGAGAGGCGGTTGCGGATGCTGTGACCGCGCGCGGACCGGGCCAGGTTCCCGCTCCGCGCCGCGGCTGGCGGGCCCGCCTTTGGCGGTTGCCCGGGGCGGGGGCGGGCTGCTAGACTTCTGCGGCTTCGCGGGGCGCTCCGGCGGCCTGCGGGCATGCCGAACCCTTCCGTTTGGTCCTGCTCGGGAATCATCCGCGTGCTGAACTCCGCCAAAGCAGGTTGGCGGCTGGCGCTGCGGGCGGTGGCTTTCCAGGCCGCCGCCACGCTGGCGACCGCCGCTGCCTGCATGACCATCGGGCCGCGCGCCGCCCTGGCGGCGCTGGCCGGGGGCGGGGCGCTGGCGCTGGGCAGCCTGGTCGCGGCCTGGGGGGCGTTTGGTGGCGGCGTCTCGGGCGGTGGCGTAGCGCTGGCGCGCCTGCTGCTGGGAACGGCGGCGAAGTGGCTGGTCGTGATGGCCGGGCTGTATCTGGCGATGGCGATCTGGAAGCTGCCGGCGGTGCCGGTGCTGGCCGGTGCGGCGATGGCCGCGGCGGCATTCCTGGTGTCGATGAGATTCGTGGCAAGGCGCAGTACGACGAGGACGAACGCGTGATCCTGGAAGCAATGGGGCTGGTTCCCGAAGGTGGCGAAGGCGGCGGTGGCCTGACCGGCTACATCGTTCACCACCTCACCCACAACACCATCACCGTCGCCGGCGATGCCGGGTTCCACCTGGATTCCTGGGCGATCGCGCTGGGCCTGGGCCTGCTGGCTTGCCTGTGGCTGTGGCTGTATGCGCGCAAGGCGACCTCGGGCGTGCCGGGCAAAGGCCAGGCCTTCGTCGAGCTGGTGGTCGAGTTCGTCGACTCCCAGGTCAAGGACACCTTCCACGGCGACCGCCGCTTCATCGCGCCGCTGGCCCTGACGATCTTCGTCTGGGTCGTGTTCATGAACGCGATGGATCTGCTGCCGCTGGACATTCCAAATGCCGCAGTGCAGGCCGTCGCCGGTGAAGAGGCCGCGCACCACACCTATTTCCGCTGGGTGCCGACCGCCGACGTCAACACCACGTTCGCGCTGTCGATCACCGTGTTCCTGCTGATCATCTTCTATTCGGTCAAGGTCAAGGGCGGCTGGGGCTTCATCAAGGAACTCTTCACCGCGCCATTCCACGCCCATGGCCTGTTCGGCAAGATCGTGCTGGCGGTGCCGAACCTGTTTTTGAACCTGGTCGAGTACCTGTCCAAGCCGGTCAGTCTCGGGATGCGACTGTTCGGCAACATGTACGCCGGCGAGCTGGTGTTCATGCTGATCGCCGGCCTGTTCATGTCCTGGGTCACCTTCCTGCCCGGCGTGCTGTTCCAGTCGGTGTGGGCGATCTTCCACATCCTGATCATCCTGCTGCAGGCCTTCATCTTCATGGTGTTGACCGTCGTCTACCTGGCGATGGCGCACGAGCACCACTGACACCAAAGGCCCGCCGGGCATCGCGTTCTACCTTCCACCGTTCCACCCCTTCACAACAGTTCAGTACCAAAACCGGAGATCCACCATGGAATTCATCGCCAACGTCCAGGCTTTCACCGCCGTCGCCATCGGCATCATCGTCGGCCTGGGTGCGCTGGGCGCCGCCCTCGGCATCGGTGTCATGGGCAGCAAGTTCCTCGAGGCCGCCGCCCGCCAGCCGGAGCTGGTGCCGATGCTGCAGGGCCGCATGTTCCTGCTCGCCGGCCTGATCGACGCGGCGTTCCTGATCGGCGTGGGCGTGGCGATGATGTTCGCGTTCGCCAACCCGCTGCTGGCCGCCGTCCAGGCGGCGACCGGCGCCTGACCGGCCGCCCGGGGCGCGCGCGGCAGGTCCGCGCGCGTCTGCTGCACCGCGCCGCGGCATGCCGCCGTGGCGCTGCCCAGGCGGGCGCCGATGCAAGGCGTCCGCTCGACACGCAAGGTACGACATGAACCCGACCTTCATGACATTGCTGGGCCAGATGATCTCGTTCGCGATCCTCATCTGGTTCACCGTCAAGTTCATCTGGCCGCCGCTGATGCAGGCGATCGAAGAGCGCCAGCAGAGGATCGCCGAGGGCCTGGCCGCCGCCGACAACGCGCAGAAGAGCCTCGCGCAGGCCGACGCCAAGGTGGCCGAGGAGCTCAAGGCCGCCCGTGCCCGGGCCAACGAGATCATCGAGCAGGCGCACCAGCGCGCCAACCAGCTGATCGACGCCGCCAAGAGCGAGGCGATCGCCGAGGCCGCGCGTCAGAAGGCGCTGGCCGAGGCTGAAATCGAGGCCGCCGCCAACCGCGCCAAGGAGGACCTGCGCAAGCAGGTGGCGGCGCTGGCCGTGAGCGGCGCCGAGCGCCTGCTGCAGCGCGAAGTCAACGCCAACGACCAGAAGGCGCTGATCGACGAGCTGGCCGCGCAACTCTGAGGGAAGACCCATGAGCCAGGCCATGACCCTCGCCCGTCCCTACGCCCGCGCCGCCTTCGCGGTGGCGCGCGATGCCGCGCGCCTGCCGGCGTGGTCGGACGCGCTCGCCTTCGCCGCGCGCGTGGCCGCCGACCCGCAGGTGGCGGCGCTGCTGGGCAACCCGAAGCTCACCCGCGACGATGCCCTGGTACTGCTGGCGCCGGACGCGGCCGGCGAGGAGTTCTCGCACTTCCTCGGTCTGCTGTTCGACAACCGCCGGCTCACGCTGCTGCCGGAGATCGCCGGGCTGTTCGACGAGCTGCGCTTCGAGGCGGAGCGCGTGGTGCGCGCCAGGGTCACCTCCGCGGTGGCGCTGCCGGCGGCCGAGCTGGAGACGATCAAGACCGCACTGCGGCGCCGGTTCGGGCGCGAGGTCGAGGTCGAAACCGCGGTCGATCCCGCGCTGCTGGGCGGTGCAGTGATCGACGCCGGCGACGTCGTCATCGATGGCTCGCTGAAGGGCAAGCTGGCCCGCCTGCAGGCGGCGCTGGCGCACTAATCCGTTTATCCCGAATTCTAGAAACAGGCCGGCGGCGACGCAGGCTCCCAAGGAAACCAAGATGGCCACCACCACGCTCAACCCGTCCGAAATCAGCGAACTGATCAAGACCCGCATCGAGAAGGTCAAGCTCGCCGCCGAGGCGCGCAACGAAGGCACCGTCACCTCGGTCTCGGACGGCATCGTGCGCATCCACGGCCTGGCCGACGTGATGCAGGGCGAGATGATCGAACTGCCGGGCGGCACCTATGCGCTGGCGCTGAACCTCGAGCGCGACTCGGTGGGCGCGGTGGTGCTGGGCGACTATGAGCATCTGCGCGAGGGCGACACCGCCAAGACCACCGGCCAGATCCTGTCGGTGCCGACCGGCCCCGAGCTGCTGGGTCGCGTGGTCAACGCGCTGGGCGAGCCAATCGACGGCAAGGGCCCGATCGACGCCAAGACCAGCTCGCCGGTGGAGACCATCGCCCCGGGCGTGATCTGGCGCAAGTCGGTCAGCCAGCCGGTGCAGACCGGCTACAAGTCGGTGGACAGCATGATCCCGATCGGCCGCGGCCAGCGCGAGCTGATCATCGGCGACCGCCAGACCGGCAAAACCGCGCTGGCGGTGGACGCGATCATCAACCAGAAGCACTCCGGCATCAAGTGCATCTACGTGGCGATCGGCCAGAAGAACTCGACCATCGCCAACATCGTGCGCAAGCTCGAGGAACACGGCGCGATGGCCTACACCACCGTGGTTGCCGCCTCCGCCTCCGAGTCGGCCGCGATGCAGTACATCAGCGCCTACTCCGGCTGCGCCATGGGCGAGTACTTCCGTGACCGCGGCGAGGACGCGCTGATCATCTATGACGACCTGTCCAAGCAGGCCGTGGCCTACCGCCAGATCTCGCTGCTGCTGCGCCGCCCGCCGGGCCGCGAAGCGTATCCGGGCGACGTGTTCTACCTGCACAGCCGCCTGCTGGAGCGCGCCGCGCGCGTGTCCGAGGATTACGTGGAGCGCTTCACCAACGGCGCCGTGAAGGGCAAGACCGGCTCGCTGACCGCGCTGCCGATCATCGAGACCCAGGCCGGCGACGTGTCCGCGTTCGTGCCGACCAACGTGATCTCGATCACCGACGGCCAGATCTTCCTCGAGACCGACCTGTTCAACTCGGGCATCCGCCCGGCGGTGAACGCCGGCATCTCGGTGTCGCGCGTGGGCGGCGCGGCGCAGACCAAGATCATGAAGAAGCTGTCCGGCGGCATCCGCATCGCGTTGGCGCAGTACCGCGAGCTGGCGGCGTTCGCCCAGTTCGCCTCCGACCTCGACGACGCCACCCGCAAGCAGCTGGAGCGCGGCCAGCGTGTCACCGAGCTGATGAAGCAGAAGCAGTACGCCCCGATGTCGGTGGCGCAGCAGGCGCTGTCGATCTACGCGGTCGACAAGGGCTACCTGGACGATGTGCCGGTGGGCAAGGTGCTGGCATTCGAGTCCGGCCTGCAGGCGCATTTCGCCAACACCGCCGTCGAGCTGATGCAGAAGGTGGACGCGACCGGCGACTGGAACGACGAGATCGAGGCCGCGTTCAAGAAGGGCATCGAGGACTTCAAGGCGACCGGCAGCTGGTAAGCCCCGGAAGCACCCGCGCGGGTCGCTGACCCGCGCAGTCGATCCACACTGACGAGACGAGCATGGCTGGCGGACGCGAAATCAAGACGAAGATCAAGAGCGTGCAGAACACCCGCAAGGTGACCCGCGCGCTGGAGATGGTCTCGGCCTCCAAGATCCGCAAGGCGCAGGACCGGATGAAGGCCTCGCGCCCGTACGCGCGGGCGATGAAGCAGCTGATCGGGCACCTGGCGCAGGCCAATTCCGAGTACCGCCATCCGTACCTGGTGCAGCGCACCGACGTGAAGCGGGTGGGTTACATCGTGGTGTCGTCCGACCGCGGCCTCGCCGGCGGCCTCAACAACAACATGTTCCGCAAGCTGCTGGCCGAGTTCCGCACCCTGCAGCAGCAGGGCATCGAGGTGGACGTGGTCACCATCGGCCAGAAAGCCTCGGTGTTTTTCCGCCGGTTGAAGGTCGGGATGCTGGCCTCGGTCACCCACCTCGGCGATACCCCCCAGGGTCGAGCAGCTGATCGGCGTGATTAAGGTCATGCTGGACGCTTACACCGGCGGCGCGGTGGACAAGGTGTTCCTGGCCTACAACGACTTCGTCAACACCATGACCCAGCGCGCCACCTTCGACCAGCTGCTGCCGCTGCCGGCGGCGCAGGTGCCGGTGGCGCGCCACGACTGGGACTACATCTACGAGCCGGATGCGGAGAGCGTGCTGGAGCACGTGCTCACCCGCTATGTGGAGTCGCTGGTGTACCAGGCGGTGATGGAGAACGTGGCCTCCGAGCACGCCGCGCGCATGGTGGCCATGAAGGCGGCCAGCGACAACGCGACCAAGCTGATCGGCACCCTGAACCTGGTCTACAACAAGGCCCGGCAGGCGGCGATCACCCAGGAAATTTCGGAAATCGTCGGCGGCGCGGCGGCGGTTTGATCCAACGAAGCAGCATCGAAGCAGCATCCAAGAGTTCCCGAGGAAACAACTCATGAGCAACCAGGGCAAGGTCGTACAGATCATCGGCGCGGTCGTCGACGTCGAATTCCCGCGCGAGAGCGTGCCGAAGGTGTACGACGCGTTGAAGGTGCAAGGCACCGGCATCACGCTGGAAGTGCAGCAGCAGCTGGGCGACGGCGTGGTCCGCACCATCGCGCTGGGCTCCACCGACGGCCTGAAGCGTGGCCTCGTGGCCGAGAACACCGGTCGCGCGATCGCGGTGCCGGTGGGCAAGGGCACCCTGGGCCGGATCATGGACGTGCTCGGCAACCCGATCGACGAGGCCGGCCCGGTGCAGGCCGACACCACCTGGGAAATCCACCGCGCGGCCCCGAGCTACGAGGACCAGGCGGCCACCACCGAGCTGCTGGAGACCGGTATCAAGGTGATCGACCTGATGTGCCCGTTCGCCAAGGGCGGCAAGGTCGGCCTGTTCGGCGGCGCCGGCGTCGGCAAGACCGTGAACATGATGGAGCTGATCAACAACATCGCCACCGAGCACAGCGGCCTGTCGGTGTTCGCGGGCGTGGGCGAGCGTACCCGCGAGGGCAACGACTTCTACCACGAGATGCAGGAATCGGGTGTGGTCAACGTGCAGGAGCACGCCAAGTCCAAGGTGGCGATGGTGTACGGCCAGATGAACGAGCCGCCGGGCAACCGCCTGCGGGTGGCGCTCACCGGCCTGACCATGGCCGAGTACTTCCGCGATGAAGGCCGCGACGTGCTGCTGTTCATCGACAACATCTACCGCTACACCCTGGCCGGCACCGAGGTGTCCGCGCTGCT
The DNA here is from genome assembly GCF_024704365.1 of Thermomonas sp. S9. Taxonomy (GTDB): domain Bacteria; phylum Pseudomonadota; class Gammaproteobacteria; order Xanthomonadales; family Xanthomonadaceae; genus Thermomonas. Next base: position 2,747,955 of record NZ_JAJDFY010000001.1, on the reverse strand, counting down.
GGGCCGTATGCCGTCGGCGGTGGGCTACCAGCCGACCCTGGCCGAGGAAATGGGCGTTCTGCAGGAGCGCATCACCTCCACCAAGACCGGTTCGATCACCTCGATCCAGGCCGTGTACGTGCCCGCGGACGACCTCACCGACCCGTCGCCGGCGACCACCTTCGCCCACCTCGACTCCACCGTCACCCTGTCGCGTTCGATCGCCTCGCTCGGCATCTACCCGGCGGTGGATCCGCTGGATTCGACCAGCCGCCAGATGGATCCGCTGGTGATCGGCAACGAGCACTACGAGACCGCCCAGCGCGTCCAGCAGACCCTGCAGAAGTACAAGGAGCTGAAGGACATCATCGCGATCCTGGGCATGGACGAGCTGTCCGAGGAGGACAAGCTGGCCGTGGCCCGCGCGCGCAAGATCGAGCGCTTCTTCAGCCAGCCGTTCCACGTGGCCGAGGTGTTCACCGGCAGCCCGGGCAAGTACGTGCCGCTGAAGGAGACCATCCGCGGCTTCAAGGGCATCGTCGACGGCGACTACGACCACCTGCCGGAACAGGCGTTCTACATGGTCGGCTCGATCGACGAGGCCGTCGAGAAGGCGAAGAAGCTGGCGGCCTGAGCCGTCGCTTCGATTGACGCGTTCGACTGAACGGAAGGAATCACGATGGCATCCACCATCCGCTGCGACATCGTCAGCGCCGAGGCCGAGATCTTCCACGGCGAGGCTACCCTGGTGGTCGCGACCGGCGAGATGGGTGAGCTGGGCATCGCGCCCAAGCACGCCCCGCTGATCACCCGGCTCAAGCCCGGCAAGGTCGTGCTCACCCTGGCAAATGGCGACACGCTGGACTTCGCCATCTCCGGCGGCATCCTCGAGGTGCAGCCGACGGTGGTGACGGTGCTGGCCGACACCGCGGTGCGCGCCGACGCGATCGACGAGGCGGCGGTGCGCGCCGCCAAGGAAGAGGCCGAACGCATCATCGCCCGCCGCGGCGAGGCGATGGAGATCGCCGAGGCGCAGAAGCGCCTGGCCGAGGTCACCGCGCAGCTGCAGGCGCTGGAGCGCCTGCGCAAGAACCTCAAGCACTGAGGGCAGGTCTTCGAGTGTGACCGGCTTCACGGGCCTGGCGACGCCGGGCCCGCTTGCGTTTCTGGCTGCCTGCCGTTCAGGCCGGATACGGTTGGCGGTGCGATGATCATGGCATCCCGTCGCCGGAGACCTGCCATGTCCAGATCGTTCAAGTTGCTGGCCAGCGCGCTGCTGGCCGCGGCCATGCTCGCGCTGTCGGCCTGTGCGACCGGCCCCACCGTGCGCACCGACCGCGATCCGACCGCCGATTTCGCCCGCTACCAGACCTGGAGCTTCTACAAACCGATTTCGATGGAGCAGGCCGGGTACACCTCCTGGGTGTCCGACCGCATCCGCGAGGATGTGCGCCGCGAGATGGAGGCCCGTGGGTATCACTTCGTCCCCGAGGGGGCGATCTGCTGGTGAATTTCCAGACCCGCCAGCGCGAGCGCAGCCAGGTGTGGAACGTGCCGCGCGTGGATTTCGGCTGGGCCTACAGCTATCGCTATCACGCCTTCGTGTCGGTGCCCATCTGGTATGACGAGCCCCAGGTCAGCCGCTATCGCGAGGGGGTGCTGACCGTGGACCTGGTCGATGGAAAGCGCAACCGCCTGGTCTGGACCGGCTCGGCCAGCGCGGCGGAAGTCTCCAAGCGGACGCCCGAGCAGAAGATGGCCGATATCGACCAGGCGGTGAGCGCCATCTTTGCGAAGTATCCGGGACGCGCGGGCGGCTGACGCCTTCCAGCCGCGCGTCGGCCCCGCCGTGCCGCAGCATGCGGCACGGCGCGGGCGTCAGAAGTTCGGCTTGTTGCTGCTGCCGTCGTAGCGCTGGATCGATTCGACGATGACCCGGCGCGCCTGCTCGGCGCCTTCCCAGCCGGCCAGCTTCACCCACTTGCCGGGCTCCAGGTCCTTGTAGTGCTCGAAGAAGTGGCCGATGCGCTGCAGCCAGTGCGGGCTGACCTTCTGGATGTCGTCGATGTGGCTGTAGCCGGAGAACACCTTGTCCACCGGCACCGCCAGGATCTTTCGTCGCCGCCGGCCTCGTCGGTCATCTTCAGCAGGCCCACCGGGCGGCAGCGGATCACCGAACCCGGCACCAGCGGCAGCGGCAGGATCACCAGCACGTCCACCGGGTCGCCGTCGTCGCAGATGGTGTGCGGCACGTAGCCGTAGTTGCAGGGATAGCGCATCGGGGTGGACAGGATGCGGTCTACGAAGATCGCGCCCGAGGCCTTGTCCACCTCGTACTTGACGGGTTCGGCGTCCTTCGGGATTTCGATGATGACGTTGATTTCATCCGGCGGGTTCTTGCCGGTGCTGACGAGGTCCAGGCCCATGGAGGGTCTCCGAATGTGGGGATGCGCCCGTGCGGGCGCGGGAAGCGGGGAGGAAATCGGCACATTTTACTCTCGCTGGCCGGATGCCGTGACGCGCAGCCTGTATCCTTGCCACGCCTTGGCGCCCGCCGTGCAGCGCGCGCCCCTTCCTTGCGAGAACGCCCGATGACGCAGCCCCTCCGCATCGCGATGGCGCAGTTCGATTTCCCGGTCGGCGACGTGGCCGGCAACGCGGCGCGGATCGCGGAGATGATCGCGCTGGCACGCGACGAATACGCCGCCGACCTCGTGCTGTTCCCGGAACTGGCGCTGAGCGGCTATCCGCCGGAGGATCTGCTGTACCGCCCGGCCTTCCTGCGCGCCTGCGAAGAAGCGATGGCCCGGGTGGCCGAGGCCGCGCGCGGGATCACCGCGGTGGTGGGCTGGCCGCAGCCGGCAGGCGCAGTGGTGTACAACGCGGCCAGCGTGCTGCGCGACGGCGGCATCGCGCACACCTACCGCAAGCGCGAGCTGCCCAACTATGCGGTGTTCGACGAGCGCCGCTATTTCGACGTCGATCCCGACTGCGGGGACTGCGTGTTCGAGGTGGGCGGGGTGCAGGTGGGGCTGCTGATCTGCGAGGACCTGTGGTTCCCCGAGCCGATCGCCTCCACTGTGGGCAAGGGCGCGCAGCTGGTGCTGGTGCCGAACGCCTCGCCGTTCGAGCATGACAAGCACGCCGCGCGTGATGCGTTGCTGGCGCAGCGGGCGCGCAAGACCGGCGCCGGCATCGCCTACCTCAACCTGGTCGGCGGGCAGGACGCCTTGGTGTTCGACGGGGCCTCGGTGGTGGCCGATGGCGACGGCGGCGTGCATCCGGCGGCGGTGGCGTTCGAGGAACAGTGGCTGGTGGTCGAGTTCGACCCCGGCAGCCGCCGTTTTGTGCCGCTGCAGTGGACGGTGGACGGCGACGAGAGTCGCGATGCGCTGGCCTGGCGCGCGGTGGTCCGCGGCACCCGCGACTACTGCCGCAAGAACGGCTTCGGCAAGGTCTGGCTGGGCCTGTCGGGCGGGATCGATTCCTCGGTGGTGCTGGCGATCGCCGCCGACGCGCTGGGAACGGAGAACGTCACCGCGGTGCGGTTGCCGTCGCGCTATACTGCGGGCCTGTCCAACGACCTGGCGCAGGAGCAGTGCGACGCGATGGGGGTGGCGATGGTGACGCTGCCGATCGAAAAGCCGTTCCAGGGCTATCTCGATGCGCTGGCGCAGGTGTTTGCCGGGCAGCAGGTGGACACCACCGAGGAGAACCTGCAGTCGCGCACCCGCAGCGCGCTGCTGATGGCGCTGGCCAACAAGTTCGGCGGCCTGCTGCTGACCACCGGCAACAAGAGCGAGTACGCGGTCGGCTATGCCACCATCTATGGCGACATGTGCGGCGGCTATGCGCCGATCAAGGACCTGTACAAGACCGAGGTGTTCGCGCTGGCGCGCTGGCGCAATACAGTAGGCGACCGCATCATCCCGCAGGCGGTGATCGACCGCCCGCCTTCGGCCGAGCTGCGCGAGAACCAGCGCGACCAGGATTCGCTGCCGCCGTACGACGTGCTCGACGCCATCCTGCTGCGGCACGTGGACCAGGAGCAGTCGCGCGCCGAGATCCTCGCCGCCGGCTTCGATGCCGCTACCGTCGATCGCGTACTGCATCTGGTGCGGATCAGCGAATGGAAACGGCATCAGGCCGCGCCCGGGCCGAAGGTCAGCCGGCGCGCGTTCGGGCGCGAGCGCCGCTATCCGGTGACCAGCGGCTGGCGGGAGTGATGCGCGCAAAACGGCAAAGGCCGGCGTTGCGGCCGGCCTTTGCTGCATCGTGGAGCCGTCGCGCCGGGATCAGCGCACGTCAGGCGAGAGCGGATTCAGGCGCTTGATCAGGCCGGGGAACTTCGGCCAGCGCCCGCTCAGCCACGGATGCTGCGGGTCGTTCAGCTCCAGCACGCGGCGGGCGTCGGCGGCCAGCTTGGCTTCGCCCATGCGGGTATAGGCCTCGCCCAGCAGCGCCACCGCATCGTCCTGGGATTCGCTCTGCGGATAGGTTTCCAGCAGGTAGATGGCGCGATCGGCGGCCGATACCCAGGCGCCGCGGCGCAGGTAGTACAGGCCGGTGGTCAGCTCGAAGCGGGCGAACTGGTTGCGCAGGAACACCATGCGCTGGCGCGCGTCGTCCACGTAGCGGCTGTTCGGGTAGCGGGTGATCAATGTGTTGAAGTCGTTGTACGCCTGCATCGGCGCGTCGAGGTCGCGGTTGCTGGTGTCCAGGTTGAAGGTGCGCGCCAGGAACACCGTATTGCGCGCCATGTTGTTCAGGCCGCGCAGGTAGTACATGTAGGCGATGTTCTTGTGGGTCGGGTAGGTGCGGATGAAGCGGTCGATGGTGGAGATCGCGTCCTCGTGCTTGCCTGCCTTGTACTGGGCGTAGGCCTGCTCCATCAGCGCCTGCTCGGCGTAGGGGCCGTACGGATACTGCGCGATCAGGCGGCCGAAGGTCTCGCTGGCCGAGGACCAGTTGCCGTGCTCCATCTGGCCATGCGCGCGGTCGTACAGCTCGGCCACCGGCACGCCTTCGTTGCGGTTCTTCTTGCTCTTGAACAGGCCTTTGCCGCCGGAGCAGCCGGCGACGACGAGGACGAGCATGAGCACGATGGCGGTGCGCAGCAGGCTGGAACGGGCGGTCATGGGCATCGAACGGGCGCCGGGGGCATGAAGGCTGGATAATAGCAGTCCCGCGCTTTAATCAGGCCCGAATGCGCCGTCCGGCGCCAGCCCCATGAACGACGCATCCCCCCGCATCGCCCGCATCCCCGACGAGGCCGCCGGCCGCCGCCTGGATGCGGTGCTGGCCGAGCTGTTCCCCGCCTATTCGCGCTCGCGCCTGTCGGCCTGGATCAAGTCCGGCGCCGTGCAGGTGGACGGCGCGCCCGCGCGCCCGCGCGACCCCGTGCGCGGCGGCGAGGCGGTGGCGCTGACCGTGGTCGAGGACGTGCAGACCCACGCCGTGGCCGAGGACATCCCGCTTTGCGTGCTGTACGAGGACGCGCACCTGTTCGTGCTGGACAAGCCGGCCGGGCTGGTCGTGCATCCGGGTGCCGGCAACCCGGCCGGCACCCTGGTGAACGCGCTGCTGCACCGCGACCCCGGCCTCGACCGGCTGCCGCGCGCCGGCATCGTCCACCGCCTGGACAAGGACACCAGCGGCGTGATGGTGGTGGCGCGTACCCTGGAAGCGCATACCGCGCTGGTGGCGCAGCTGTCCGCGCGCCAGGTGCACCGGCAGTACCTGGCGATCGTGGTCGGGGCGCTGGTCGCCGGCGGCACCGCCGCCGTGGCGATCGACCGTCACCCGCGCGACCGCCTGCGCATGGCGGTGCGCGAAGACGGCAAGGAGGCCATCACCCACTACCGCCTGCGCGAGCGCTTCCGCGCCCACACCGCGCTGGAATGCCGGCTGGAGACCGGGCGTACCCACCAGATCCGGGTGCACATGGCGCATCTGAAGCATCCGATCGTGGGCGATCCGTTGTACGGCGGGTCGCTGAAGCTGCCGAAGGGCGCCTCCGAGGCGTTGATTGCCGCGTTGCGCGGCTTCAGGCGGCAGGCGTTGCATGCCGAAGTGCTGGAGTTTCCGCATCCGGTCAGCGGCGAACCGGTCCGCTGCCAGGCGCCGGTGCCCGAGGACATGCAGCAGCTGCTGCACCTGCTGCGCGAGGACGCCGCCGCCCACGCCGAGGCGGAGCGCGCGCGGCGATGAACGCCTTCCTGCGCGCCGACTGGCCGGCGCCGCCCGGCGTGCACGCGCTGACCACGCTGCGCCACGGCCTGGGGGTGTCGGCGCCGCCGTTCGACCGTTTCAACCTCGGCGTCCGCTGCGGCGATGCGCCGGAGGCGGTGGCCGAAAACCGCCGCCAGCTGGCTGCCGCCCTGGCCCTGCCGTCCGTGCCGCGCTGGCTGCGTCAGGTGCACGGCGTGGCCGTGGCGGTCGAGCCTGCGGAGGACGAGCCCGAGGCCGATGCCGCGGTCAGTGCGATCCCGGGCCGGGTGCTGGCCATCCTCACCGCCGACTGCCTGCCGGTGGTGCTGGCGGCCCGCGATGGTGGCGAGATCGCCGCCGCCCATGCCGGCTGGCGCGGGCTGGCGGCCGGCGTTCTGGAGGCGACGGTGGCGGCGATGCGCACCCCGCCCGCGGGCCTGATGGCCTGGCTGGGACCGGCGGCGGGCCCGCAGGCCTACGAGATCGGCGCGGAGGTGCGCGCGGCGTTCGTCGATGTCGATCCCGTCGCGGATGCGGCCTTCGTGGCGACCCGGCCCGGGCACTGGCGGGTGGATCTTTATGCGCTGGCGCGGCGGCGGCTGGCCGCGGCCGGGCTGGCGATGGACGCGATCCACGGCGGCGGGCTGTGCACCATTTCAGACCGGGCGCGGTTTTATTCGCACCGCCGCGACGGCCGCGGCGGGCGCATGGCCACCCTGGCCTGGATCGCGCCCTTCGTCTGAGTCCTGCGCCAGCAACCAGGCCAGTTTCTCCGCCCGCGGGCGGCGCTTGAGGCGGTATTCCGCGCGCAGCGCGCTGGCGCGGTCGGGATAGGGCCGGCTGGCCAGCACGCAGTCGGGCGGATGCGCGCGGGTGTATTTCGCGCCGGTGCCGGCAGCATGTTCCCGGAACCGGCGCTGCACGTCGGTGGCGATGCCGGCATACAGGCTGCCGTCGCGGCAGCGCAGCAGGTAGAGGTGCCAGACGGGCATGCCGGCAGCATAACCGCGTCTCAATGCCGGCTGCGATTTGACTTGAATCACGCCGCCGCAACCGCATGTGGGGAACATTGGCCGCACCGCGGCCCTCCTTACAGGAACCCCTCCCATGCGCATGGACAGACTCACCTCGCGCTTCCAGCAGGCCATTGCCGACGCGCAGTCGTTGGCCGTGGGGCGCGACCACACCATCATCGAACCGGTGCACCTGCTGCTGGCCCTGCTCGACCAGCCCGGCGGCGGCACCCGCCCGCTGCTGGCGCAGGCCGGCGTCAACGTGCCGGTGCTGCGCGAACGCCTGGCCGAGGCGCTGGAGCGCCTGCCCAAGGTCAGCGGCCAGGCCGGCAACGTGCAGGCCGGCAATGACCTCGTCCGCCTGCTCAACGTCACCGACAAACTGGCGCAGCAGCGCGGCGATGCCTACATCGCCAGCGAGCTGTTCCCGCTCGCCGCGCTGGAGGATTCCGGCGAGGCCGGCAAGGCGCTCAAAGCCGCGGGCGCGAACAAGCAGAAGCTCGAGGCAGCCATCGACAGGTTGCGCGGCGGCGAGAAGGTCACCGACGAGAACGCCGAGGACGCGCGCCAGGCGCTGGAGAAATACACCATCGACCTCACCGCCCGCGCCGAGTCCGGCAAGCTCGACCCGGTGATCGGCCGCGACGAGGAGATCCGCCGCACCGTGCAGGTGCTGCAGCGGCGCACCAAGAACAACCCGGTGCTGATCGGCGAGCCCGGCGTGGGCAAGACCGCGATCGTGGAAGGCCTGGCCCAGCGCATCGTCAATGGCGAGGTGCCGGAGGGTCTGCGCGGCAAGCGCCTGCTCAGCCTCGACATGGGCGCGCTGATCGCCGGCGCCAAGTTCCGCGGCGAGTTCGAGGAGCGTCTGAAGGCGGTGCTGAACGACCTGGCCAAGAACGAGGGCCAGATCATCCTGTTCATCGACGAGCTGCACACGATGGTCGGCGCCGGCAAGGCCGAGGGCGCGATGGACGCCGGCAACATGCTCAAGCCGGCGCTGGCGCGCGGCGAGCTGCACTGCATCGGCGCCACCACGCTGGACGAATACCGCAAGTACATCGAGAAGGACGCCGCGCTGGAGCGCCGCTTCCAGAAGGTGTTCGTGGGTGAGCCGACGGTGGAGGACACCATCGCCATCCTGCGCGGGCTCAAGGAGCGCTATGCCGTGCATCATGGCGTGGAGATCACCGACCCGGCGATCGTGGCCGCGGCCACCCTGTCCCACCGCTACATCCCCGACCGCCAGCTGCCGGACAAGGCGATCGACCTGATGGACGAGGCCGCCAGCCGCATCCGCATGGAGATCGACTCCAAGCCGGAGGAGCTCGACCGCAAGGAGCGCCGGCTGATCCAGCTCAAGATCCAGCGCGAGGCACTGAAGAAGGAGAAGGATGCCGAGTCGAAGCAGCGTCTGGCCGACCTGGAGAAGGAGATCGACGTGCTCGAGCCGCGAGTACGCCGATCTCGAGGAAATCTGGAAGGCCGAGAAGGCGACCCTGCAGGGCGCGACCAAGATCAAGGAGCAGATCGAGCAGGCCAAGCTGGAGCTGGAGGCCGCGCAGCGCCGGCAGGATTTCGCCAAGATGAGCGAGATCCAGTACGGCCGCATTCCCGAGCTGGAACGTCAGCTCAAGGCGGCGCAGGAGGCCGAGCAGAAGGGCTTCCGCCTGCTGCAGGACAAGGTCACCGCCGAGGAAATCGCCGAAGTGGTGTCGCGCTGGACCGGCATCCCGGTCAGCAAGATGCTGGAGGGCGAGCGCGAGAAACTCCTGAAGATGGAGGACGCGCTGCACGCCCGCGTGGTCGGCCAGGACGAGGCGATCAAGGTGGTGTCGGATGCGGTGCGCCGCTCGCGCGCCGGGCTGTCCGACCCCAACCGCCCCAGCGGTTCGTTCCTGTTCCTGGGCCCGACCGGCGTGGGCAAGACCGAGCTGTGCAAGGCGCTGGCCGAGTTCCTGTTCGACAGCAGCGATGCGATGGTGCGCATCGACATGAGCGAGTTCATGGAGAAGCACGCGGTCAGCCGCCTGATCGGCGCGCCTCCGGGCTATGTCGGCTACGAGGAGGGCGGCTATCTGACCGAGGCGGTACGCCGCCGCCCGTACAGCGTGATCCTGCTGGACGAGGTGGAGAAGGCGCATTCGGACGTGTTCAACATCCTGCTGCAGGTGCTGGACGACGGACGCCTGACCGATGGCCAGGGGCCGCACCGTGGACTTCCGCAACACGGTGATCGTGATGACCTCCAATCTCGGCAGCCAGATGATCCAGGAGATGGCCGGCGACGATTCCCCCGAGGCTTACACCAAGATGAAGGCCGCGGTGATGGGCGTGGTGCAGGCGCACTTCCGCCCGGAGTTCGTCAACCGGCTGGACGACATCGTGGTGTTCCACCCGCTGGACAAGGCGCAGATCAAGCAGATCGCGGGCATCCAGTTGGCTGGTTTGGAGAAGCGGCTGGCCGAGCGCGGCATCCGCATCGAGCTGTCCGACAAGGCCTACGAGCTGCTCGGCAACGTCGGCTTCGACCCGGTGTACGGCGCGCGCCCGCTCAAGCGTGCCATCCAGCAGCAGATCGAAAACCCGCTGGCGCAGGAAATCCTGTCCGGCCGCTTCACCAGCGGCGACGTGGTGAAGGTGGACGCCGGGGGCGGCAGGCTGGTGTTCGTGAAGTAAACGCTGCGCGCGCCCGGTCGCTGTCGCGGCCGGGCGCGTCGGCTTCAGCGGGAGGCGGCCGGCGCAGCCGCCGCCGGGCGCTGTGCGCCGGGGCGGGCGATCGCGTACATCTGCCAGGCGATGTCCTTCAGCAGCGCGCTGCGGTCGTCGCCCTCGACGTACAGGTCGAAGTGGGTGCGGCCGGGCACGAAGCGGAAATCGCTCTTCGCGCCCACGCCGTCCAGCACCGCCTTGAGCCGGCGCGCCGCGCCGTCGAGGTAGAAGGTGTCGGCGGTGCCGACGTATACGTGCAGCTTGCCGTCGAGGTCGGGGCGCAGGCGCGCCCAGTCGGACTGGATCATGTGCGCGATGTCGTAATGGTCGCGCCAGTAGGCGACCACCTGCGGATCGACCGCGCCGGTACCGCGGTCGAACAGCGGCAGCGGGCGGCCGTCGGCGCCGCGCGGGGAAAACACCCATTCGAACGAGGCCAGTTGCCCGCCCACCGGGCCGATCACTTCCTCCAGCCGCGCGAACTGCTCGAAGCTGGCCACCACCTGGCCCTTGTCGCGCACCAGCGGGTAGGCGCTGCCGTCGGCGCGGCGATACACGTTGGCGCCGTCGGCGTACAGGTCCACGCCGGTGAAATCGTGGAAGTCGCTGGGGTCCGGCGCGGTGGACCAGGTGCCGCCGAACACCTTCGGATAGCGCACCTGCAGCCACAGCGTGGCCCAGCCGCCGGAGGAGTGCCCATTGAGGAAGCGGCCCTCGGCCCGCGCGTCCATGCGGTAGTGGCGTTCCAGGTCGGGGATCAGCTCCTCGGTCAGGGCCTGGCCCCATGGGCCGTTGTTCACCGAATCCGCGAACTCGTGGGTGCCGGTGGGGCTGGATTCGTCCAGCAGCACCCAGATCATCGGCGGCAGGCTGCCGTCGCGCATGCCGGCGTAGGCGGAGATCGCGGTGGATACCAGCGCGCGCTGGCTGCCGCCGAAGCCGTGGGTGAAATACAGCACCGGGTAGCGCGCCTCGGCATCGGCGTCGTAGCCGGGCGGCAGCACCACCCAGCCGCGCATCTGGATCGGCCGGCCCCAGAACGCGCTCAGCGCGGGGCTGGTGAAGTCGATCGCGTGGGTCGCGGCCTTCGCCGCTTTCGCCGCCGCGCGCAGGGCCTGCGGGGCACGTTCCGGCAGTTGCCAGGGGTCACCCGCTTCCGGCAGCCGCTGGTCCAGCACCAGCGTCGCCGCGCCAGCGTCGCCGCCCAGGGCCATTTTTACCGGGGCGCTCAGCAGGTCGTCGGGACCGCGGCCGGCGTAGTTGTCGTCGCGCGCGGTGTCCAGCACCGCCTGCACGTAGTAGTCGCCGGCCGGCAGCTGCGAGAACGGCCGCGGCCACGCCAGCGATTCGGTGTCCATCGCCACCGCCTGGCCGGGGGCGAGGCGCACGATGTCCATGCCGGCGGCGCTGGCGTCCTGGCCACCGAACGGGCTGGCGTCCACCGCGGTGACGGGATTGCCCTTGGCCTTCGCCAGTGCGCTCGCCGCGGGCTCCGCGAACACCAGCAGGCGCCCGGAGGCCGGGGCGGTGGCTGTCGCCGGCAGCTGCACGCGCAGTTGCGGCTGGGTGGCCTGGGCGTGGACGAACAGGCCGACGGCGAGCAGCGGCAAGAGCAGGGCGGTGCGCAGGGACATGGCGGGCATCCGGGGCAGGGGAAGCCCGCACTCTACGCCCGCCGGCCCCCGCGTGCAGGGGCGGTCAGGCGGCGGGGGCGCGGTGCGTGGCGGACGGTAGGGCGGGGCGGACATCACCATGTCCACCAGCGAATAGGCCAGTTCGCGCTCGGCCAGCACCGCCGCATCGGCGCCATGCGCCAGCAGGTGCTGCACCTCGGTATCGCTGTGCGCGCGCGCCAGCACGCTGATCATCGGATTGGTGGCCTTCATCCGCGCTACCACCTCGCCGGCTTCCAGCGCGTTCGGCACCGCCAGGATACCCAGCTGCGCGCGCTCCGGGTGCGCTTCCTGCAGCACGCGCTGGTCGGCGGCGTTGCCGTGCACGGTGGGAAGGCCACGGGCGCGGGCGGCAAGCGCGCGCTCGCGGTCGGCTTCCACCAGCACCAGCGGCACCCCCGCGTTCGCGCAGCAGCTGCGCCAGGTGGCGCCCGACCCGGCCGTAGCCGACCAGGATCACATGCCCGGCCAGGCCCTCCGGCAGCGGTGCGACATCCTCGCGCCGCGCCGCGCTGCGCGCACCCTGCCGCTCCAGCCACGAGAACAGCAGCGGATTGAGGATGATCGAGAGCAGCGCGCCGGCCAGGATCAGGTCGCGCCCTTCCGCCGGCAGCAGGCCGAGGCCGATTCCGAGTCCGGCGAGGATGAACGAGAACTCGCCGATCTGGGCCAGGCTGGCGGAAATGGTGAGCGCGGTGTCGTTCGGTTTGCCGAACGCGCGCACGATCGCCCATGCCGCCAGCGACTTGCCCAGCACGATGATCAGCAGCGTGGCGAGCACGTGCAGCGGATGCTCGATGAGGATCAGCGGGTCGAACAGCATCCCCACCGAGACGAAGAACAGCACCGCGAACGCATCCCGCAGCGGCAGCGAATCGTTGGCTGCCTTGTGGCCGAACTCGCTCTCGTTCAGCAGCATGCCGGCGAAGAACGCACCGAGCGCGAAGCTGACCCCGAACAGCTCGGCGGCACCGAACGCGACGCCCATCGCCACCGCCAGCACGCACAGAGTGAACAGCTCGCGCGAGCCGGTACCCGCCACGCTTTCCAGCAGGCGCGGAACCAGGCGGCGCCCGATGAGCAGCATCAGTGCCACGAACCCGCCCACCTTGAGCAGGGTGAGCAACAGGGCCAGCCCGAGCCGGCCGGCGCCGGCGTCGTGGTCGCCCAGCGCCGGCAGCAGCACCAGCGCCAGCACCATCGCCAGGTCCTCGACGATCAGCCAGCCCACCGCCACCCGGCCCTTGCCGGTATCCAGCAGGCGGCGGTCCTCCAGCGCGCGCAGCAGCACCACAGTGCTCGCCACCGACAGCGCCAGCCCGAACACCAGGCCGGCGGCATGGCTCCAGCCCAGCCAGTAGTGCGCCATCGCCCAGCCCATCGCGGTGGCCGCCGCGATCTGCGCGATCGCGCCCGGCAGGGCGATCGCGCGGACCGACATCAGGTCCTTCAGCGAGAAATGCAGGCCGACCCCGAACATCAGCAGGATCACCCCCACCTCGGCCAGCTGCGGCGCCAGCGTCTGGTCGGCCACGAAGCCGGGCGTGAACGGCCCCACCAGCACGCCGGCCAGCAGGTAGCCGACCAGCGGTGACAGCCGCAGCCGGCGCGCCAGCATCCCCAGCGCGAAGGCCATCACGAACCCGATGCAGAGCAGGGCGATCAGCGAGGTGTGGTGCGGCATGCGGCCCCCGTGCGATGGTGCGGGCATGATCGCATGCGCGCGGCGTGGGACTCCGCGCCGGGCCCGCAAACGGCGACGCCCCGGCGAACCGGGGCGTCGTGTGGAGACGGTGCGCGTGGCCGACGCCCTGCGCATCAATTCACCACTTGTACGACACGCGGCCGTAGTAATAGGCGCCGTTGAAGCCGAACGGGCTCTGGGTCGGCCAGATCAGCTGGCCGGAGTTGGTGTTCGGCGGGATCACCTGGTCCGGATAGGTGTCGAACACGTTGTCGGCACCCAGCGCGAACTCCCAGCCGCCGGTGCGGTAGCTGGCGCTGAGGTCGGTCAGCCACTTCGCGCCGAAGGTCTGGTCCAGCGCCGGGTTGCTGTTGCGGATGGTGAACTTGCCGTAGCGGCTCAGGTTGGCGCCCAGCTTCCACGCGCCGAGGTTCCACTGCGCGCCGAGCACGAACTTGTCGCGCGGCGCGCCGACCTCGAACCGGCCCAGCTCGACCCGCCCGAAGCGCAGTGCGGTGGGGTCGATCGCGGTCAGCGCGGGCGGGTTCGGCGCCACCCGGTCCACCGTGGTCTTGTTGTAGTTGTAGCTCAGGGTCCAGTCCACGCTGCTTGCGGCCAGTTTCCAGGTGTAGGTGCCGACCAGGTCGATGCCGGTGGTGGTGGTGTCCAGTGCGTTGGTGAAGTAGCGGCCGCCGGCCACCGCCGGGAAGCCGTGGGTGTTGAGGTAGTTGCGCACCGCGGCGCTGGTCAGGTTCTCGGACAGGCTGATGCGGTCGGTGACCTTGATGCGGTAGGCGTCGGCGGTCAGGTACAGGCCGTCGGCGGGGGTCAGCACCAGGCCCAGGCTGAGATTGCGCGACTTCTCGGGCTTCAGCGGCTCGGCGCCGAGGGCGATGCCGGCCGGGTTGGTGACCCGGAACGTCACCAGATCGAACGGAATGCCGCCGATGAAGTTGGTGGAGGTGGTCTGGTAGTACTGCTGCTGCAAGGACGGCGCATGGAAGCCGGTGCTGGCGGTGGCGCGCAGGGCGACGGCATCGCTGAACACGTAGCGCAGGCTCAGCTTGCCGGTGGTGGTGTTGCCGAAGTCGCTGTAGCGCTCGTGGCGGGCGGCGATGCCGCCGGAGAGTTTGTCGGTCAGGTCGGCTTCCAGGCCCACGTAGAACGAGGTGCTGTGGCGGTCGAAGGTGCCGCTGTCGCTGGGACGGAAGCCCGGGAACACCTGGGCACCGGACGGGGTCGGCTGGCCGCCCAACAGCACGCCGCCGTTGATGTAGGAGTTCGGCTCGCCGGGCGCGATCTCGAACTGCTCGCCACGCCACTCCAGTCCATAGGACAGCGTGGCCGGGTAAGCCAGGCCGATGTCGACCTGCCGGTTGAGGTCCAGGTTCAGCACGTGCTGGGTGTATTTCAGCGCGCCCGCATAGAACTGGGTGGGCGAGCTCGGTCCCAGGCTGCGGTTGAGCGAGTTCTTCACGTCGAAGCGCAGGTCGTTGTAGCCGTAGGTATAGCTGGCATCGAACTGGGTCTCGCCGATCGACGAGCGCATCCCCATCACGAACTGGTAGTCGTTGCTGGTGTTGAAGATCTTGGGCAGAAAGCCGTTGGGATAGATCGACGGGATGTTGCGCGAGTCGCCGGCCGGACGGAAAAAGCCGTTGGAGAGCGTCTCGCGGTGGGTGTAGATGCCGTAGGAATAGAACTTCAGGTAATCCGCGGCCGGCATCTCCCAGTTGTAGGTGAGCGAGCGGTTGTCCACTTCGGGGTCGCCCAGGCGCTGCACGGTCTGGCCGACCGGCGGCGAGGTCGGCGTCTGCGGGCCGGCGTAGGGCGTGGCGCGGTTGGTCTGGTTCTGGTGTCCGAACTGGGCGGCCAGGTGCACCTTGCCGGCGTTGCCCAGCCCCAGGCCGGCATCCGCCATCACCTGATACTTGCCGCCGTCGCCTTCCTTGTACTTGCCGTAGGTGGCGGTGGCGCTGCCGCCGCTGGCCGAGCTCTTGAGCACGATGTTGATCACGCCGGCGATGGCGTCCGAGCCGTACTGGGCCGAGGCGCCGTCGCGCAGCACTTCCACCCGCTCGATGGCGGCGATCGGGATGCTGTTGAGGTCGGCGGGCGAGGAGCTGCGGCCCTGGCTGCCGTTGACGTTCACCAGTGCGCCGAGGTGGTAGCGCTTGCCGTTCACCAGCACCAGTACGTGGTCCGGGGCCAGACCGCGCAGCTGGGCCGGGCGCATCGCGTCGGTGCCGTCGTTGATCGCCGCGCGCGGGAAGTTCAGGGAAGGCAGGGCGCGCGACAGCGCCGTGGCGAGCTCGGTGGTGCCGGTGGACTCCAGTGCTTCCGGCGTGATGATGTCGATCGGCGACTGCGATTCGGCCACGGTGCGGTCGGTGACGCGGGTGCCGGTGACGATCAGGGTGTCCAGGGTGCGCGCGTCTTTCTTCTGGTCGGGCGCCTTCTCGGCCTGCTGTGCCAGCGCCGGGGTGGCGGCCAGCAGGGACGACAGGGCCAGGGCAAGCGGGGTGAGGCGGGGCATGGCGACCTCCGGGGTGGGTGGAATAACTCTTGTTTAACACCCGTTCACCGCAGTCGCAAACGCGCACCGGGCATGTCGTTATGCGGTATCGTGAGCGGCTTTGCGGGCCACGGCGGCGGGCGACGACCGTGCCTGCCACCGGCCCGCTGGAACCGCCCCCCATGATTTCCTTCCGCAATTTCGCCCTGCGCCGCGGCGAACGCCTGCTGCTGTCCAACGTCGACCTGGCCCTGCACGCCGGCTGGCGCGTGGGCGTGGTCGGCCGCAACGGCGCCGGCAAGTCCTCGCTGTTCGCCGCGCTGATGGGCGAAGTCGAGCCCGACACGGGCGATCTCGATCTGCCCGCCAAGGCGCGCATCGCCAGCGTGGCGCAGGAAACCCCGCACCTGCCGGACCCGGCGATCGACTTCGTGCTGTCCGGCGATGCTGCGGTGCACGCGGCGATCCAGATGGAAGCCAACGCTTTCGCGGCGGAGGACTGGGAGGCGGTGGCCGCGGCGCACCAGCGCCTGGAGGAAGTGAACGGCTACGACGGCACGGCGCGCGCGGGCCGCCTGCTGCACGGCCTGGGCTTCCCCGCCGAGACCCACGGAAAGCCGGTCGCGGATTTCTCCGGCGGCTGGCGGGTGCGCCTGAACGTGGCGCGCGCGCTGATGACGCCCTCCGACCTGCTGCTGCTCGACGAGCCCACCAACCACCTCGACCTCGACGCCGTGGTCTGGCTGGAGGAATGGTTGAAGCGCTACGACGGCACGCTGCTGGTGATCAGCCACGACCGCGAGTTCCTCGACAACGTCACCACCCACATCCTGCACCTGCACGACGGCACGGCGAAGCTGTACGCAGGCAACTACACCGCGTTCGAGCGCCAGCGCGCCGAGCACCTGCGCCAGCAGCAGATCGCCTTCGAGAAGGAGCAGGCGGAGCGCGCCCACCTGCAAAGCTTCATCGACCGCTTCAAGGCCAAGGCCAGCAAGGCGCGGCAGGCGCAGTCGCGGATGAAACGGCTGGAGAAGCTGGCCGGCACCGAAGCCGTGCGGGTGGAGCGCGGGGTCAGCATCCAGCTGCCGGCGCCGCTGCGCCTGCCGAATTCGCTGCTGTCGCTGCGCGATGCGGACTGCGGGTACGGCGCGGGCGCCACCATTTTGCGCAAGGTCGGCTTCGGGCTGGAGGCCGGCGACCGCATCGGCCTGCTCGGCGTCAATGGCGCCGGCAAGTCGACGTTGGTGAAGACCCTGGTCGGCGAATTGCCGTCGATGTCGGGCGAGCGTATGGCGCACCCCGACCTGCGGATCGGCTACTTCGCCCAGCACACGGTGGAGTCGCTGGTGGCCGGCACCTCGCCGATCGACCACCTCAAGGCACTCTCGCCCGACACCGCGACCCAGGAGTTCCGCAATTTCCTCGGCGGCTGGCAGTTCCCCGGCGACCGCGCGTTCGAGGTGATCGACAATTTCTCCGGCGGCGAGAAGGCGCGGCTGGCGCTGGCGCTGCTGGCGTGGACCAGGCCCAACCTGCTGCTGCTGGACGAACCCACCAACCACCTCGATCTGGAGATGCGCGAGGCGCTGGCCGAGGCGCTGTCGGATTTCGACGGCGCGATCGTGATGGTCAGCCACGACCGCCACCTGATCGGCCTGGTCTGCGACCAGTACTGGCGCGTGCACGACGGCATCGTCGAGCCGTTCGCCGGCGACCTCGACGACTACGCGGCGTGGTTGCGCGCCCGGCCCGGCGCCGACAACCCCAAGACCCCGGTGCCGAAGTCCGCGCCGGTCGCCGCCACGCCAGCCCCGGCGCCCGTGGCGAAGCCCAAGCCCAACCCGCACAAGCTGCAGAAGGCCGAGGAGCGCGTCGCGCGGCTGGAAGGCAAGCTGGCCGAATGCGAGGCGCAGCTGGCCGATCCCGCAGTCTATACCGATCCGGGTCGGCTGGCCGACCTCGGCCGCACCCAGCTGCAGCTGCGCGCGGAGCTGGACGCGGCCGAAGCGGAGCTGCTGGCGCTGTACGAAGGCGCCTGAGCAGGCTTAGACCTGCCGCTGGCGGGCGTGGGCCAGCGCCCGCAGCAGGTACCCGGTGGCCACGAACACCGCGCACAGGGCGACGACATTGACCAGCACCCGTGCCATCCCGAATTGGATCACGTTGACGAAGGGATACGGATAGAAGCCGGTCAGCGCGCCGCGGGTCAGGGCATAGATCGCATATCCCACTGGCCAGGCCAGCCAGTGCAGCGGCGACCGCGAGGGGATGTGTCGCAACGGGGGGTACGCCAGCCACCATAGCAGTGCGCCGGCGGGGACCGCATAGTGCAGCAGCAGATCGGCAAGCAGCGCCGCACCCTGCGGATCCCAGATGTTGCGCAGCAGCAGGTGGTAGCCAATCCCGACCAGCACGATCGCGGTGACTGCGCACCCGCGCCACTGCAGGTCGCGCCCCCCATCCGCCCGCAAGGCCCCGCGCAGCGCCACCCACGCCACCAGCATGTTGCTGAGAATGGTGAAGTAGCCGACGAACAGCCACACCCCCGACCATATGTTGCGGCTTTGGGAGTGGGTGGCCTGCAGCGTGAGGACGAGTTGCAGTGCGAGCGCCGAGACGGCGAGCAATCCCAGCGTCGCAGCGAACAGGCGCGCCTTGGCCATGGATCAATCCTTCAGAAAATACTCGACCGTGCTGACCACCCGGATTTTCTTGATCTGCGGGCTGCCGGCATCGCGGTTCTCGATGCTCACCACGCCCTGGTTGGCGGTGCGGATGCCGCCGAGGCGGGCGCCGGAATCCTTGGCGAACTGCTCGGCCGATTTACGCGCGGCGGCGGTGGCCTCGGCGATCAGCGCCGGCTTGATGTCGTTCAGCCGGGTGTAGTCGAACTGCGGACCGCCGCCCTGCTCGGCATTGAGCATCACCCCGCGCGCCACGATGTCGCCGCTGCGGCGCACCGCGGCCAGCGCCTCCTTCACCTTCGCCGTGCGCAGGGTGACGGTGTTGGAGTAGTTGTAGCGCTCCGGCGGGCGATTGCTGCCGTAGGCGTAGGCCCAGCGGTCTTCCAGCCGCGGCGGGCTGACCACGATCTCGTCGGCCTTGAACCCGGCCTGGGTGAGGAAGTCGCGGATGGTACGGGTGTTGGCCTCCAGCTGCGCCTGCACCGCGGCCAGGTCGTTGCCGCCGACGCTCTGCGCCAGCGGCCAGACCACCAGGTCGGCGTCCACGATCTTCTCGGCCGAGCCCTTGACGGTGACGTAGCGGTCGGCGGTGCGCAGCTGGGCCATGCCGCGGGCGGCCAGCCAGCCGGCCCCGACCAGGCCGAGGGCGATCAACAGGGCGGCAAAAGCGGTGCGCGGCTGCATACGAGGATCTCCGGTAGTGGGAAAGCCGTTGCCGGCTTGAAATCGCGGCGGGCGGCCACACTATGCCAGCCGGTTTGTTGCGTTTCGAGGCCGATCACCGCCATGCCGATCTATGCGTTCACCTGCGATGCCTGCGGGCATGCCTTCGACCGTCTGCAGAAGCTCTCCGATGCCGACCCCAGCGCCTGCCCGGCCTGCGGTGTGCAGGGGCGCGTGCACCGCCAGCTGACCGCCCCGCAGTTCCGGCTGGCGGGCAGCGGCTGGTACGAGACCGATTTCAAGCAGGACGGCGACAAGAAGCGCAACCTCGCTGGTGAAGGGGGGAAGGCGGCGCGGCCAAGGCCGATGCCAAACCGGACACGAAGGCCGATTCCAGGCCGGCCGCCGCGGCGTCTACGGCGGTAGCTGCGCCTCCCTCCGCAGGCTGATCCGGATCCCGGCGCGCGCCGTCAGCGCGCCCCGAAGCGCGCACTGCAGCCGTGGTTCACCCACAGCCCGCTGCGCGCGTCGTAGCCCCAGCTGATGCCCTCGCGACAGGACATGCCGGAAAGTTGCTGGATCAGATAGGGCCGCCCGCGGCGGGCATCCTAGGCACAGGTGGCATAGCCGCCGCGGCTGGTGCAGGTGACGCTGTAGCCACTGCCCGGGGCGGCGCCCACCCGCACCCGGAATTCGCCGCGGCAGCCGTCGCTGACCCACAGCTGGCGGTTGCGCACGCCGAAGTTGCGGTTTTCGATGCAGCGCCCGCTGGAGAGCTGGCGCACCAGCTGCGCGCGACCGACCACGTCGTGGCCGCAGCTGGCGAAGCGGCCGCCGATGCTTTCGCAGCGCAGGGTGGTCCACTGCGCGCCGACCGGACCGGTGCCGGGCCGGAACTCGCCGCGGCAACCGCTGGATACGATCACCCGGCCATTGCCGTTGAACCAGCTGCGGCCTTCGATGCAGGCGGCACTGGAGAGCTGGCGGGTGAGCCGCGACGGCCCCTGCCACGGCATGCTGCAGGTTCTGGTGCGGCCATCGGTGCTCTCGCAGCGGGCGGTCTGCATCCCCGGGCCCGGCGGCGGCGGGGGCGCGCCGGCGCCGCCCAGCGACTTGGCGATGTCGTTTTTCACCTGGCTGAAGGTCCAGCGCGACAGCCGCACCTGGTCCAGATAGAAGCGCAGCTGGTCGTCGGGGATCTGGCGGCCGCGTGACTGCTCGCGGTATTCCAGGGCGATCACCCGGCTCTGCTCGGCCGGGCTCAGGGTCCACAGGTCCTCGGGCGCGTAGGCGCGCTGCTGGGCCTGGGCGTGGACGGGAGCGGGCAGGGCGGCCAGCGCGGAAGCGGCGGCCAGGGCAAGCAGGGGGACGGCGAGCAGGCGGGACATGGCGAACCTCCGGTGATGGGTTGCGGCGGGATGGGGTCCGGGCCGGGGCTGCGGCCCGCCATGTTCGGCACATTAGCGCCGTGCATCGTTAAAATGGCGTGTCCAAGCCCCGGTGCCCCGCCGCGCCGGGCAGCCCGTTCCGGAGTTCCCATGCGTACCCATTTCTGCGGCCTGATCGACGAGGCGTTGATCGGCCAGAGCGTGACCCTATGCGGCTGGGCCGATGTCGCCCGCAACATGGGCCAGATCGTGTTCATCGACCTGCGCGATCACGAGGGCATCGTGCAGGTCGTGGCCGAGCCGGCCGATGTCGCCGGCAACGCCGCCATGCTGGCCGCCGCCGCCGCGGTGGGCTACGAGGACTGCCTGCGCATCACCGGCACCGTGCGCCGCCGGCAGTCGGTGAACGACAGGCTCAAGACCGGCCAGGTGGAAGTGGTGGCGGAGAGCATCGAGCTGCTGAACAAGGCCGAGCCGCTGCCGTTCCACCACCACGAGAACCCGGGCGAGGACATCCGCCTGAAGTACCGTTACCTCGACCTGCGCAGCCCCGACATGCAGCGCAAGCTGCGCACCCGCACCAGGCTGGTGTCGGCGCTGCGCCACTACCTCGACGCGCGCGGCTTCCAGGACATCGAAACGCCGATCCTGACCAAGGCCACGCCCGAGGGCGCGCGCGACTTCCTGGTGCCGGCGCGCATGCATCCCGGTGAGTTCTACGCGCTGCCGCAGAGCCCGCAGCTGTTCAAGCAGATCCTGATGATGGCGGGCTTCGACCGCTACTACCAGATCGCCCGCTGCTTCCGCGACGAGGCCCTGCGCGCCGACCGCCAGCTGGAGTTCACCCAGCTCGACATGGAGTTTGCGTGGGTGACCGAGCGCGACGTGCAGGACCTCACCGAGGACATGATCCGCAGCGTGTTCCGCGAGGTGGTGGGTGTGGAGCTGGAGGCGCCGTTCCCGCGCATGACCTACGCCGAGGCGATGCGCCGCTACGGCTCCGACAAACCTGATCTGCGCATCGCGCTCGAGCTGGTGGACGTGGCGGAGCGGGTGAAGGACTGCGGCTTCGCGGTATTCACTGCGGCCGCGAACGATCCCGACGGGCGCGTCGCCGCGCTGCGCATCCCCGGCGGTGCGGCGCTGTCGCGCAAGCAGATCGACGACTACGCCGCGCACGCCGCCAAATTCGGCGCCAAGGGCCTGGCCTACGCCAGGATCGACGCCGCCGGCGCGGTCAATTCACCGATCGCCAAATTCTTCGCCGAGGACGCGTTCGCCGCGCTGCTTCAGCACGTCGGCGCCGGCAACGGCGACATCGTGTTCTTCGGCGCCGGCGCGTACGCCCAGGTGTCCGACTTCATGGGCGCGGTGCGCCTGAAGGCCGGCAAGGATTTCAGCCTCGTGCAGGACGGCTGGAAGCCGCTGTGGGTGACGGACTTCCCGATGTTCGAATGGGATGCCGAGGAGCAGCGTTACGTGGCCCTGCACCACCCGTTCACCGCGCCGGCGGTGGATTCGATCGAGGACCTGCGCGCGAATGCGAAGACCGCGGTGTCGCGCGGCTACGACATGGTGCTCAACGGCAACGAGATCGGCGGCGGCTCGATCCGCATCCATCGCCCGCAGATGCAGGCGGCGGTGTTCGACCTGCTGGGGATCGGCGCCGACGAGCAGCGCGCCAAGTTCGGCTTCCTGCTGGACGCGCTGAAGTACGGCGCGCCGCCGCACGGCGGCATCGCCTTCGGCATCGACCGCATCGCCGCGCTGATGGCCGGCACCGACTCGATCCGCGACGTGATCGCCTTCCCCAAGACCACCAGCGCGCAGTGCCTGATGACCGATGCGCCCAGCCCGATCCCGGACGCGCAGCTGGCCGAGGTGCACGTGCAGGTGCGGCCGCAGGCGTGAGCGCGACGATCCGCCGCGCCACGCCTGCCGATGCCACCGTGCTGGCGGAGCTCGGCGCGGCCACCTTCGTCGAGGCCTTCGGGCACCTGTACACGCCCGAGGACCTGTGCGCCTTCCTGGACGAGAGCCACGGCATCGCGGCCTACGAGGAGACGCTGGCGGACCCCCGCTACGCGCTGTGGATCGCCGAGGACGCCACCGGCCGCGCCATCGGCTATGCCCAGGCCGGCCCGTGCGGGTTGCCGCATGCCGGCGTGCGCCCGCAGGACGGCGAGCTGAAGCGGCTGTACGTGCGCGCCGGCCACCACAACGGCGGCACCGGGCGCGCGCTGATGGACGCGGCGATGGCCTGGCTTGCTGCGCGATGGCCCGCGCCCGCTGTGGGTCAGCGTGTGGTCGGAGAACGTCGGCGCCCAGCGCTTCTATGCCCGCTACGGTTTCGCCTTCGCCGGGGAGTACGAATTCATCGTGGGCGCCCAGCGCGACCGCGAATTCATCTACCACCGCCCCGCCGCACCGCCGGCCGTATAATCCGCGGCTTCGTTCAACCGCCCGGATACCGCCATGGGACGTGGACCTTCCATCGAAGCCCGCAAGAACGCGCAGGACGCCATGCGCGGCAAGATCTTCACCAAGATCATCCGCGAGATTTCGGTCGCGGCGCGCGCCGGCGGTGGCGACCCGGCCGGCAATCCGCGCCTGCGCGCGGCGATCGACAAGGGCCTGGACGTGAACATGTCCAAGGACGTGATCGAGCGCGCGATCAAGAAGGCCACCGGCGAGCTGGAAGGCGTCACCTACGAGGAGATCCGCTACGAAGGCTACGGCGCGGGCGGCGTGGCGGTGATCGTGGACTGCCTCACCGACAACCGCGTGCGCACCGTCGCGGACGTGCGCCATGCGTTCGGCAAGTTCGGCGGTAACCTCGGCACCGAAGGGTCGGTGGCGTTCATGTTCAGGAAGCTGGGCGTGCTCAGCTACGCCCCCGGCGCGGACGAGGAGCGCATCACCGAAGCCGCGATCGAGGCCGGTGCCGACGACGTGGTGGTGTATCCCGAGGACGGTGCGATCGACGTGCTGACCTCGCCGGAGGCCTTTGTGCAGGTCAAGGCGGCGATGGATGCCGCGGGCCTGCCCCCGGGCTTCGCCGAGATCACCATGCGCGCGGACAACGACACCGCCGTGGAAGGCGAGGCCGCCGAGCAGGTGCAGAAGCTGCTGCGCTGGCTGGAGGACATGGACGACGTGCAGAACGTGTACTCCAACGCGGCCGGGCTGGGCTGACCCGCCGCGCCACCCGCCGGCCCCGATCGCCATGCCGCTTCCCCTGTCCGCCAACGCGCCGCGCCCGGCCCCGATCCGGATCCTCGGGATCGACCCCGGCTCCCAGCGCACCGGCGTGGGCATCGTGGACGTGGCCGCGGACGGCAGGGTGGCGCATGTGCACCATCAGCCGCTGGTGCTGCTGGACGCGGAATCGTTCCCGCTGCGCCTGCGCAAGCTGCTGGACGGGCTGTGGGCGCTGATCGCGCAGTTCCGGCCGGACGAGGTGGCGGTGGAGCAGGTGTTCCTCTCCAACAACGCGATGAGTGCGCTCAAGCTGGGCCAGGCGCGCGGCGCCGCGGTCGCCGCCTGCGTGGCGCGTGACCTGCCGGTGAGCGAATACGCGGCGAAGGAAATCAAGCTGGCGCTGGTGGGCAGCGGCAGCGCCGACAAGCGGCAGATTCAGCACATGGTGGGCGCGATGCTGGGGCTGAGCGGCAAATTGCAGGCCGACGCCGCCGACGCGCTGGCGGTGGCGATCACCCACGCCCACGTGCGCGCCAGCGCGCAGCGGCTGGGCGTGGCGGCGCGCGAGGCGTGGGGACGCAAGGGCAGGGGGCGGCGATGATCGGACGGTTGAAGGGCATCCTCATCCACAAGGCGCCGCCGTGGCTCGTCATCGACGTGCACGGCGTCGGCTACGAGCTGGAGGCGCCGATGAGCACCTTCTACGACCTGCCCGAGGTGGGGCGCGAGGTGTTCCTGTTCACCCATTACGCGCAGAAGGAGGACAGCGTGGCGCTGTACGGCTTCCTGCGCGAGGCCGAGCGCCGCCTGTTCCGCGATGTGCAGAAAGTGTCGGGGATCGGGGCGAAGATCGCGCTGGCGGTGCTGTCCGGCACCAGCGTGGACCAGTTCGCGCGGCTGGTGCAGGCCGGCGACGTCGCCGCGCTCACGCGCATCCCCGGGATCGGCAAGAAGACCGCCGAGCGCATGGTGGTGGAACTGCGCGACCGCGCCGCCGACCTCACGGGCGGCGCGCCCGGTGCCGCGGTAGCGGCGGGCGACCCGCTGGCGGAGGCGATCACCGCCCTGCAGGCGCTGGGCTACAAGCCGGCCGAGGCCGAGCGCATGGCGAAGAAGGTCGCCGGCGACGGCGATGCGGCCGAAACCATCATCCGCAAAGCGCTACAGTCCGCGCTGCGTTGAACCAGTGGCGCCCGCGCGCGCCCGGACAGGGGATTCCATGACCACGCAATCTGCATTTTCCACTCCGCAGTCCGCTAGTGGCGGACATGGCGATAGCGGCAAGACCGGGCTGGTCGCGCTGGTGGTCGGCGCCATCGGGGTGGTGTTCGGCGATATTGGCACCAGCCCGCTGTACACCGTGAAGGAGGCCTTCATCCCGCATTACGGGCTGGTCCCGGACCACGACACGGTGCTGGGCCTGCTGTCGCTGGTGTTCTGGGCGTTGATGATCATGGTGACCTTGAAATATGTGGTCATCATCATGCGCGCCGACAACGAAGGCGAAGGCGGCATCATGGCGCTGATGGCGCTGGCCCAGCGCACGCTGCCATCGAAGTCGCGCTCCGCCTATGCAGTGGGCATCCTGGGCATCTTCGGCGCCTCGCTGTTTTTTGGCGATGGCGTGATCACGCCCGCGATTTCGGTGCTGTCTGCGCTGGAAGGCATCGAGGTGGCCGCCCCGGACCTGCACCACTGGATCGTCCCGCTGGCGGTGATCATCCTGCTGGCGCTGTTCGCTACCCAGCGCCATGGCACCGAACGGGTGGGCAAGGTATTCGGGCCGATCATGCTGCTGTGGTTTCTGGCGTTGGCGATGCTCGGAGTGGTCAACATCTGGCATGCGCCGGAGGTGCTGAAGGCACTGAACCCCTGGTGGAGCGTGCAGTTCTTCCTCGCGCATGGCTGGCATGGTGTGTTCATTCTCGGCGCTGTGGTGCTGGCGGTGACCGGCGGCGAAGCGCTGTATGCCGACATGGGGCATTTCGGAAAGCGGCCTATCCGTTACGGCTGGTATACGGTGGTGCTGCCCGCGCTGATGCTCAACTATCTCGGTCAAGGTGCGCTCGTTTTGGAGGATCCGTCCGCGATCAAGAACCCGTTTTATTTCGGAGTCCCCGACTGGGCGCGCTGGCCGGTGATCGTGCTGGCTACCGCCGCCACCGTGATCGCTTCGCA
This sequence comes from Thermomonas sp. S9, assembly GCF_024704365.1. GTDB lineage: Bacteria > Pseudomonadota > Gammaproteobacteria > Xanthomonadales > Xanthomonadaceae > Thermomonas. Next base: position 2,722,052 of record NZ_JAJDFY010000001.1, on the reverse strand, counting down.
GGCGGTGATCACCGGGGCATTCTCGGTCGCGCGCCAGGCGATGCAGCTCGGCTACATCCCGCGCATGCAGATCCGGCATACATCCAGCGACACCATCGGCCAGATCTACGTGCCAGGGGTGAACTGGACGCTGATGGTGCTGGTCATGGCGCTGGTGCTGATCTTCCAGAGCTCGACCGCGCTGGCGGCCGCCTATGGTGTCTCGGTCTCCGGCACGATGCTGATCGACACCTTGCTGCTGGCGTTGCTGGCGAAGGCGAAGTGGACCCGGGATCGCTGGTGGGTGCTGCCGGTGGCGATGGTGGTGGTGGTGATCGACATCGGCTTCCTGGTCGCCAACGGCGCCAAGTTCTTCGATGGGGCGTGGTTCCCGATCGTGCTTGGGCTGCTGGTGTTCACCATGCTGCGCACCTGGCGCCGCGGGCGCGAGCTGCTCAGCGCCGAGGTGCGCAAGGAAGGCATCCAGCTCGACACCTTCCTGCCGGGGCTGATGCTGGCGCCGCCGGTGCGGGTGCCCGGCACCGCGGTGTTCCTGACCGCCAGCCCGGACATGGTGCCGCACGCGCTGCTGCACAACCTCAAGCACAACAAGGTGCTGCACGAGCACAACGTCTTCCTGACCGTGGAGACGCTCGACGTGCCGTACGTGCCAAAGGACGGGCGGCTGAAGATCGAGTCGATCGGCGGCGAGGACTTCTACCGGGTGATCGTGCGCTACGGCTTCATGGAGACCCCGGACGTGCCGCTGGCGCTGATGCAGTCCTGCGACCAGTGCGAGCTGGTGTTCAACCCGATGGACACCACCTATTTCGTCAGTCGCGAAAGCATCGTCGCCAGCCGCCACCGCGGCATGCCGATCTGGCGCGACAAGCTGTTCGCGTTCATGCACCGCAACGCCGCCCCGGCCAGCAACTTCTTCCGCATCCCCGGCAACCGGCTGGTGGAACTGGGTGCGCAGGTCGAAATCTAGGGAAGGTCTGAACAACGCCATCCAGGCGTTGTCAGCCCACGCCGAGTCCGGTACAGGCCCGGACTCGGCTCACACGCATCCATCACTTGCGTGATGGATGCGTGGCCGGCCCTCCATGGCCGGCGGGAACCTCTGAGTTGATCAGAGGTTCCCTAGCCGCCCGGCGGAGGCCGCCAGTCGCGGCGGCTCCTATACCATAGGCGCATGAGCCAGGACCGCCTCGTCGCCCCCGTCGCCCGCCGCGAAGAAGACGCGCAAGACGCCAGCATCCGCCCCAAGCGCCTGCACGAATACCTCGGCCAGGCGCCGGTGCGCGAGCAGATGCAGATCTACATCGAGGCCGCCAAGGGGCGCGGGGAGGCGCTCGATCACGTGCTGATCTTCGGCCCGCCGGGCCTGGGCAAGACCACGCTCTCGCACGTGATCGCCAACGAGCTTGGCGTGAACCTGCGGGTGACGTCCGGCCCGGTGATCGAGAAGGCCGGCGACCTGGCCGCGCTGCTCACCAACCTGCAGCCGCATGATGTCTTGTTCGTGGACGAGATCCATCGCCTCTCGCCAGTGGTCGAGGAAATCCTCTACCCGGCGATGGAGGACTGCCAGATCGACATCATGATCGGCGAGGGCCCGGCCGCGCGCTCGATCAAGCTCGACCTGCCGCCGTTCACCCTGATCGGCGCCACCACCCGCGCCGGCCTGCTGACCGCGCCGCTGCGCGACCGCTTCGGCATCGTGCAGCGGCTGGAGTTCTACTCGCCGGACGAGCTGGCGCGGATCGTGCGCCGCTCCGCGCAGATCCTCGGGATCGCCTGCGATGGCGACGGCGCGGGCGAGCTGGCGCGGCGCTCGCGCGGCACCCCGCGCATCGCCAACCGCCTGCTGCGGCGCGTGCGCGACTTCGCCCAGGTCAGGGGCGACGGCGTGATCGATGCCGCCATGGCGCGCGCGGCGATGGACATGCTGCAAGTGGACCCGGAGGGCTTCGACGAGCTCGACCGCCGCCTGCTGGGCACGATCATCGACGCCTTCGACGGCGGCCCGGTCGGGGTGGAATCGCTGGCCGCGGCGCTGAGCGAGGAGCGCGGCACGCTGGAGGACGTGGTCGAGCCCTACCTGATCCAGCAGGGCTTCCTGGTGCGCACCGCGCGCGGGCGCATGGCCACGCCCAAGGCGTACCGTCACCTCGGGTTCCAGCCGAAGGCGGGCACGCCGGGGCTGTTCGAGGCCGGCGATGGCTGAGCCGTTCGCCTGGCCGGTGCGGGTTTACTGGGAAGACACCGACGCCGGCGGCGTGGTCTATCACGCCCAGTACCTGGCCTTCATGGAGCGCGCCCGCAGCGAGTGGATGCGCGCTGCCGGGCTGGATCAGGACGTCCTGCGACGGAATCACGATCTAGTGTTCGTGGTGCGCGCGATGGAGGTCGATTTCCGCGCCCCGGCGCGCCTGGACGATCAGCTGTCGGTCAGTGTGGCCCTGCTTGAATGCGGCGGCGCCAGCCTCGTGCTGGCGCAGCGGATCGCGCGCGCGGGCACGCTACTGGTCGCGGCGAAGGTGAAGATTGCCGCCCTGCGCGCCGCGGATTTCCGCCCCTGCCGCATCCCCCGCGTTCCTGTCGCCGCACCTCACGCCATCCCCGGAGAGTCCTTGATGCTGCCGTCCGCCCTGCTGCAATCGCTGCCGCAAGCCCTGCCCGACACTGCCGCGGCCACCCCGGTGGAACTGGCGGCCAGCGGCGCGCCCGCGGCCGCCGCGCCGGCGGACCACGGCCTGGACATCCTGCAGCTGGTGCTGCACGCCAGCCTGCCGGTGCAGCTGGTGATGGCGCTGCTGCTGCTGGCCTCGCTGGCCTCGTGGGTCATCATCCTGCGCAAGAAGCGGGTGCTGGACCGCGCCGAGCGCGAGGCCGACCGCTTCGAGGAGACTTTCTGGTCCGGGGTCGAGCTGCCCAAGCTGTACGCTGCCGCCAGCGAACGCCATCGCACGGTCGAAGGCATGGAGGCGATCTTCGAAGCCGGCATGCGCGAGTTCAACCGCGCCCGCCAGCGCCGTGGCGGCGACCCGCGGGCGCCGCTGGAGAGCGCCCAGCGCGGCATGCGCGCGGCCACCTCGCGCGAGCTGGACGGGCTGGAGCGCAACCTCGAGTTCCTCGCCAACGTCGGCTCGATCAGCCCCTACGTCGGCCTGTTCGGCACCGTGTGGGGGATCATGATCTCGTTCCAGGGCCTGGCCTCGATGAAGGAGGCCACCATCGCCACCGTCGCGCCGGGCATCTCCGAGGCGCTGGTGGCCACCGCCATGGGCCTGTTCGCGGCGATCCCGGCGGTGTGGGCGTACAACCGCTTCGCCACCCGCGTGGAGCGCATGGCGGTGCGCTACGACACCTTCGGCGAGGAGTTCGCCTCGGTCCTGCAGCGCCAGGCCCAGGAGGGCTGAGCCGTGGCCCAGGCCCACGCCCGCCGCAGCCGCAAGCGCCGCCTCAAGGCCGAGATCAACGTCGTCCCCTATATCGACGTGATGCTGGTGCTGCTGATCATCTTCATGGTCACCGCGCCGCTGCTCAACGTGGGCGTGGACGTAAACCTGCCGCAGGCCGATGCCAAGAGCCTGGAGCAGAAGCGCAGGCAGCCGGTGGTGGTGCAGGTGCGCAAGGACGGAGCGCTGGCGCTGACCTACGAGGGGCTGGACCGGCCGCAGGCGGTGGATGCCGCGCAGCTGGTGGCCAAGGTGCGCGCCTTCGTCGCGGCCGACCCGAACGTGCCGGTGTACGTCGCCGGCGACCGTGAGGTCAGCTACCAGCGCGTGTACGAGGTGCTCTCGCTGCTGCAGCAGCAGGCCGGAGTGCCGCGCGCGGGGCTGATGGGCGACCCCAGGAAATGACGGACCACGCGTGAAGCAGACCCGCGCCGACACCGGCATCGCGATCGCGCAGGCCGTGCTGCTGCACGTGCTGCTGCTGGCGCTGCTGCTGGCCGGCCTGCGCTGGTCGCAGCGCAACGTCACGCTGGCCGCGCAAGGCGATCCGATCGAGGCCGATCTGGTGGCGGTCTCCGACCTCGGCGCGCCGCTGCAGCGCGCCCTGCGCCGCACCCCGACCGCCGCGCCCGAGCCGTTGCCAAAACCACTGCCCAAACCGCTGCCCGAAGACATCCCCGCGACCCCGCCGCCGGCGCAGAAGGCGCTGCCGCCGCCGGTGCCGGAGCCGTCAACGGTGGAGCAGGAAAAAGTCCAGCGCGACGCGCCCTCGCCGCAGGTGGCCAGGGTCCCGCGCGAGCAGGAGGAAAAGCGCCGCCAGCCCGACCAGGCCGAGCTGGAATCGAAGCAGCAGGCGGAAGCGGAGCGCCAGCGGCTGCGCCAGATCGAGGCGCTGCGGCGGCTGCGCGAGCAGGTCGCGCGCGAGCGCACCCAGGCCGAGATGCGCGCCCAGCAGCTGGCGGATGCGCGTGCGGCCACGGCCAGCCCGGCGCCGCCGCCGCCGGGCAACCGCGGCGCCGATCCCGGCCTGCAGGCGCGCTACGCCGCCGCGCTGCAGCAGGCCATCGCGCGCCAGTGGACCCGTCCCGAATCGGTGCCGCTGGGCCAGCGCTGCCGCCTGACCATCCACCAGATCCCGGGCGGAGAGGTCACCAGCGTGAACATCTCGCCCGGCTGCCCCTACGACGCGCTCGGCCGGCGCTCGGTGGAGGCGGCGGTGCTGAAGGCCTCGCCGTTGCCGTACGCCGGCTTCGAGAGCGTGTTCAGCCGCATCCTCGAGCTCAACTTCGTGGCCGAGGATCGCTGACGGAGCAAATGCGCGCTGCGCCTGCCGCAACGCCCGCGACGCTGCCTTCACGGTCTGCCTGCGTTCATCCTGCTGCTATGGTTATCCGCCACTCTGTTCATCTTCGCGGACTCCTCGCCTTGCCCATGCCTGCATCCCGACGCCGTTCGTCCGCCCGCCTCGCCCTGCTGCTGTGCGCGCTGTCGCCGCTGGCGGCCTTCGGCCAGTCCAAGGGGCTGGAGATCGATATCGTCGGTGGCAACGCGGCCGCGCTGCCGATCGCGGTCGTCCCGTTCGGCGGCGACTGCGGGCAGACCGACGTGGCCGGGGTGGTGCGCGCCGATCTGGCCCGCTCCGGCCAGTTCCGCAGCCCGGATCCGGCCAGCCTGCCGGAGCGGCCGACCCAGGGCAGCGAAGTGGCCTATCCGACCTGGCGCATGCTCAAGCAGGACTTCCTGCTGATCGGGCGCTGCATTCCCAGTGGCGATGGCTACCGCACCGAGTTCGAGCTGTTCGACGTGGCCAGGCAGCAGCGCCTGCTGGGTCTGGCGCTGACCGCGCCGGGCAGCGCCATGCGCGACGTGTCGCACCAGATCAGCGATGCGGTGTACGAGAAGATCCTCGGGGTGCCGGGCGCGTTCTGGACCCGCATCGCCTACGTCACCGCCAGCGGCCTCGGCCGCAATACCCGCTACGCCCTGATGGTGGCCGACGCCGACGGCTACAACCCGCGCGCGGTGGTCAATTCCACCGAGCCGCTGCTGTCCCCGGCGTGGAGCCCGGACGGCCGCAAGCTGGCTTACGTCAGTTTCGAGGGCGGCAATTCCGGGATCTGGATCCAGGACGTGGCCACCGGCAGCCGCGAGCGGATCACCCGCTTCCGCGGCATCAACGGCGCGCCCAGCTTCTCCCCGGACGGCACCCGGCTGGCGATGAGCCTGTCCAAGGGCGGCAACCCCGACATCTACGTGATGGACCTGGCCAGCCGCCACCTCACCCAGCTCACCCACCAGTACGGCATCGACACCGAGCCGGTGTGGAGCGCCGACGGCAGCACCCTCTATTTCACCTCTGACCGCGGCGGCCGTCCGCAGGTGTACCAGATGCCGGCCAGTGGCGGTAGCGCCAGCCGGGTCACCTTCGAGGGCAGCTACAACGCCAGCCCGTCGCTGTCACCGGACGGCAAGAAGCTGGCCACCGCGCAGGGCGCCGGCAACGTGTACCGGATCGCGCTGATGGACCGCAGCACCGGCAGCGCCCGCTGGAGCATGCTCTCGCCCGGCTCGCTGGACGAATCCCCCAGCTTCGCCCCGAACGGCGCGATGCTGGTGTACGCCGCCCGTGAAGGCAGCCGCGGCGTACTCTATACAGTCTCCGCCGATGGCCGGGTGCGCCAGCGCCTGAACCTCGCCGAGGGCGACGTGCGCGAGCCGGCCTGGTCGCCACTGCGCAAGCGCTGACCCCGACCGAGGCGCGCGCTCCGGATTCGTGCTGTCGTTTTTCCGTGATTCACACCAACCGTACCGAGGACACCACCATGGCTGTTTCGATTCCGCATATCGCCCGCGTCCTGACCGTCGCCGCCCTGGCCTCCGCCGTGGCGGTGGGCTGCTCCAAGAAGGTCAAGGAGACTCCGCCGGTGCAGACCCCGGTGGATACCGGTGCCACCACCGCCCCGGTCGAGGCACCGCGGCCGGGCGTGTACACCCCGGCCGACCTCGACACCGATGCCTGCCTGCGCCAGCGCGTGGTGTATTTCGACCTCGACAAGGATGCGCTGAAGCCGGAGTTCCAGACCATCATCAGTTGCCATGCCAAGTACCTGCGCGACCGTCCGTCCGCGCGTCTGCGCCTGGAAGGCAATGCCGACGAGCGCGGCAGCCGCGAGTACAACATGGGCCTGGGCGAACGCCGCGGCAATGCGGTGTCGGCCGCGTTGCAGGCGAGCGGCGGCTCGCCGACCCAGCTCACCGTCATCAGCTATGGCGAGGAGCGCCCGGTCTGCACCGAGCACAACGAGGAGTGCTGGGCGAAGAACCGCCGCGTCGAGCTGATCTACACCGACAAGTGATGCGCACGTACTGCTGCATCACGTGGCTGGCTGCGGCGGCGCTGCTGGCGCCGCCAGCGGCGTTCGCCCAGCGTGCCCCCAGCCTGGCCGACCGCGTGGCGGCCCTCGAGCAGCGCGCGGCTGGCGATCAGAGCTCGGTGGAGCTGGTCAACCAGATCGGCCAGCTGCGCAGCGAGGTGCAGAGCCTGCGCGGCCAGCTGGAAGAGCTGCAGCACCAGCTGGAGCAGGCCCGGCAGGGCCAGCGCGCGCAGTATCTCGATCTCAGCGGCCGCCTCGATCGCCTGGAGTCGGGGCAGGCCGGTGCGGCTCCGCCGGGGGCCGCCACCCCGGCCACGCCTGCGGCGGCCGCCGCTGCGCCTGCCACCTCCGCACCGCCGGCGCCGGCCGCCACCCCGGAGCGCGATGAACAGGGCGCCTACGGCTATGCGCTGGATGCCCTGAAGGCGGGCGACTACGTGGAGTCCGCGCGCCGCCTGCGCGAGTTCCTGGCCACCTATCCCGGCGGCAGCCTGGCCCCGAATGCGCTGTACTGGCTGGGCGAAAGCTATTACGTCACCCAGAACTACGCGCTCGCCGCGCAGCAGTTCCAGGCCCTGCTGGACCGCTATCCCAGCTCACGACAAGGCCCCCGGCGCGCTGCTCAAGCTGGGATTGACGCAGTACGGGCTCAAGCAGTACGGGCAGGCCGAGGCCACATTGCGCCAGGTGTTGCAGCGCTACCCCGGCACCGATCTGGCGCGTACCGCCGAGGACCGCCTGCGCGCGATGCAGGTGGCCGGCAGTCGCTAAAATGCGCGCATGAACGACGTCGCCGATGCGGCCGCCGCATCGGCGGCCGTCCAGCCCGAGCGCCTCAAGCTCACCGAAATCTTCCTCTCGCTGCAGGGCGAGGCCCGCGATGCCGGCTGGCCCACGGTGTTCGTGCGCCTCACCGGCTGCCCGTTGCGCTGCCAGTACTGCGACACCGCCTATGCCTTCCACGGCGGGCAGTGGTGGGAGATCGACGCCATCCTGCAGGAGGTGGCCCGCCACGGCGCGCGCCACGTGTGCGTCACCGGCGGCGAGCCGCTGGCGCAGAAGCGCTGCCTGACGCTGCTGGAGAAGCTGTGCGACGCCGGCTACGTGGTCTCGCTGGAAACCTCCGGCGCGCTCGACATCGCCGGCGTCGATCCGCGTGTCTCACGGGTGGTGGACGTGAAGACGCCCGGCTCGGATGAGGGGCACCGCAACCTGTGGTCCAATCTCGCACTGCTGACTGCGCGCGACCAGGTCAAGTTCGTGATCTGCTCGCGCGCCGATTACGACTGGGCCAAGGAGGTACTGGCCGGGCATCGCCTGCCCGAGGTCTGCGACGTGCTGTTCTCGCCCAGCGCGGGGCAAGTCGAGGCGCGCGCGCTGGCCGACTGGATCGTGGCCGACCGCCTGCCGGTGCGCTTCCAGATGCAGCTGCACAAGCTGCTATGGAACGACGAACCGGGCCGCTGAGGCGCGAATGCGCTAGAGCACGGACATTGATATGAACGCACCCGCCAAACCCGCCGTCGTGCTCGTCTCCGGCGGCATGGACTCCGCCGTCGTGCTCGCCATCGCGCGTGCGGCCGGCTTCGCCCCGCATGCGCTGAGCGTGCGCTACGGCCAGCGCCATACCTCCGAGCTGGACGCTGCCGCGCGCGTCGCCCAGGCACTGGGTGCGGTGGCGCACAAGACCGTGCACGTGGACCTGCGCAGCATCGGCGGTTCCGCGCTGACCGACGACATCGACGTGCCCACCGATGCCGACGGCCACGTGATCGGGCAGGGCATCCCGTCCACCTACGTGCCGGCGCGCAATACCATCATGCTGGCGGTGGCGCTGGGCTGGGCCGAGGTGCTGGGCGCGACCGACCTGTTCTGCGGGGTCAATGCGGTGGACTATTCCGGCTATCCCGACTGCCGGCCGGAGTTCATCGCCGGCTTCGAGGCGCTGGCCAACCTGGCCACCAAGGCCGGGGTGGAAGGCCGCCGCTTCCGCGTGCACGCGCCGCTGATGCGCATGTCCAAGGCCGACATCGTGCGTGAAGGTTTGCGCCTGGGCGTGGACTTCGCGCAGACCGTGAGCTGCTACCAGGCCGATGCCGAAGGCCGCGCCTGCGGCCATTGCGACGCCTGCCGCCTGCGCGCGCAGGGCTTTGCCGAGGCCGGCGTGCCCGATCCCACCCGCTACGCCGGCATCGGTTAGAATGCGCGCCCCGGCGCAACGCCGCGGCGATCCTTCGTGGGCCGTTAGCTCAGTCGGTAGAGCATCGGACTTTTTAATCCGCTGGTCGTTGGTTCGATTCCAACACGGCCCACCATTTCCTCGCGACAGTCGGTCTCCGAATCGGACTCAACCCGCTGGTCGTTGGTTCGATTCCAACACGGCCCACCATTTCCTCGCGACAGTCGGTCTCCGAATCGGACTCAACCCGCTGGTCGCAGGTTCGATTCCAACACGGCCACCATTTCCTCGCGACAGTCGGTCTCCGAATCGGACTCAACCCGCTGGTCGCAGGTTCGATTCCAACACGGCCCACCATTTCCTCGCGACAGTCGGTCTCCGAATCGGACTCAACCCGCTGGTCGCAGGTTCGATTCCAACACGGCCCACCATGTTCCTCGCGACAGTCGGTCTCCGAATCGGACTCAACCCGCTGGTCGCAGGTTCGATTCCAGCGCGGCCCACCATCCCCGAAAGCCTGCGGGCAGTCGGTTTCCGAATCAGGGCTTGCCGCACTCACGCCTGCGCGAGCGTCGCGATCACCTCGCGGCCGTAGCGTTCGAGCTTGGCGGCGCCGACGCCGCCGATGCCGGCGAGGGCGCCGACGTCGCGTGGGGCGGCGAGTGCGATCGCGCGCAGGGTGGCGTCCTGGAAGATCACGTAGGCGGGCACGTTCTGGGTGCGCGCGGCGTCCGCCCGCCACTGCCGCAGACGGGCGAAGCGGGCGACGGCGTCGGCCGGGAGTTCGATCGCGGCGGCGCCGGTACGGCGCTCGCTGGCGTTCGCACCGCGGCGGCGTTCGCGGCGCGGCGGTTCGGCGCGCAGGTGCAGCGCGCGCTCGCCGCGCAGCAGCGGTTTGGCGGCGGCGGTCAGGCGCAGGGCGCCGTGGCTGTCGAGATCGGTGGCCAGCAGGCCGGCGGCGACCAGCTGGCGGAACACGCCGCGCCACTGGGCGGCATCCAGCTCGCGACCGATGCCATAGGTGCTGAGCGCGGCATGCCCGAACTGGCGCACCTTGGCGGTATCCGCGCCCCGCAGCACGTCGATCACGTGCGCGGCGCCGAACCGCTGGCCGGTGCGGTACACGCAGGACAGCGCCTTGCGCGCGGCCTCGGTGGCATCCCAGGTGCGCGGCGGCGACAGGCAGTTGTCGCAGCTGCCGCAGGCGCCGGGATGGGCTTCGCCGAAGTAGGCCAGCAGCGACTGCCGGCGGCAGCCGGTGGATTCGCAATAGCCGATCAGCGCGTCCAGCTTGCCGTGTTCCAGCCGCTTGCGCTCGTCGCTGGCCTCGCCGTCCTCGATCATCCGCCGCAGCAGCACGGCATCGCCAAGCCCGTAGGCCATCCACGCCTCGGCCGGCTCGCCGTCGCGGCCGGCGCGGCCGGTTTCCTGGTAATAGCCTTCCAGCGATTTCGGCAGGTCCAGGTGGGCGACGAAGCGCACGTCCGGCTTGTCGATGCCCATCCCGAACGCGATCGTCGCCACCATCACGATGGCCTCTTCGCGCAGGAAGCGGCGCTGGCGCTCGGCGCGGGTGGCGGCGTCCAGGCCGGCGTGGTAGGCCAGCGCGCGCAGGCCATGCCCGGCCAGCAGCCCGGCGGTGGCCTCCACCTTGCGCCGCGACAGGCAGTACACGATCCCGCTCTCGCCGCGGTGGGTCTCGATGGAACTCCAGCAGCTGGCGGTGGCCGCCATCGCGCGGCGCCACCGCGTAGCGGATGTTCGGGCGATCGAACGAGCTGACGAACTGGCGCGCCTCCTGCAGCGCCAGCCGCTCCACGATCTCGCGCCGGGTGGGCGCGTCCGCGGTGGCGGTGAGCGCGATCCGCGGCACCTCGGGCCAGCGTTCGTGCAGCAGGGTGAGCTGGCGGTATTCGGGGCGGAAGTCGTGGCCCCACTGCGAGACGCAGTGCGCCTCGTCGATTGCGAACAGGGCAATCCGCACGCGTTCCAGCAGGCCGAGGAAGCGCGGGGTGAGCAGGCGCTCGGGGGCGACGTACAGCAGGTCCAGCGCGCCGTCCGCGAACTGGCGCTCCACCGCCGCGACCTCGGCAGCCTCCAGACTGGAGTTCAGGAATGCGGCGCGCACGCCCAGCTGGCGCAGGGATTCCACCTGGTCCTGCATCAGCGCGATCAAGGGCGACACCACCACCGCGGTGCCCTCGCGCAGCAGCGCCGGCAGCTGGTAGCACAGCGACTTGCCGCCGCCGGTCGGCATCAGCACCAGCGCATCGCCGCCGGCGAGCAGGTGTTCGACGATGGCGCCCTGTTCGCCGCGGAATCCGGAATGGCCGAACACGCGGCGGAGCGTTGCAAGGGCGGACGACGGCATCTGGCTAGGGTAGCAAGCCGGGCCGCGCAAGGGAGCAGGGCCGGGCCATCCGGCCCTGCGCGCAGGCTCGCCGGCCGCGGTTTATTCCAGCAGCGAGCGCAGCATCCAGGCGTACTTCTCGTGGGTCTGCAGGCGCTGGGTCATGAGGTCCACGGTGGGGTCGTCGCCGGCGCCGTCGGCGGTCTTGAGCACCTTGCGCGCGGTGCGGCAGACCGCCTCGTTGCCGTCCACCAGTTGCTGCACCATGTCGTGCCAGGCCGGCGCGGCCGCCTGGCCGGGCTCCTCGCGGATCGAGCTGAGGCGGATGAATTCGTGGTACGAGCCCGGCGCGTTGTAGCCCAGCGCGCGCATGCGCTCGGCGATGTCGTCCAGCGCGTTCCACTGCTCGGTGTACTGGGTCTCGAACATCAGGTGCAGGCTGTTGAACATCGGCCCGCTGATGTTCCAGTGGAAGTTGTGGGTCTTCAGGTACAGGGTGAAGGCATCGGCCAGCACGTGGCCCAGGCCCTCGGCGATCCTGCGGCGGTCGCCGGCGGCGATGCCGATGTCGATCCCGCGGCTGCCGTCGGCATGCGCGGCGGTCTTGGTGGACTTGTGGTCGGACTTCTTCTTGGCCATGGCGGACTCCTCGTCGTGCCCGTGGTGGGCGTGGGGTGGGCTTGCGGCGACAATACGCCGGTTGCCGGTCGATCTGAAATCGGAATGCCCGCTGCCCGCGATACATGAAACCTATCGAGCACGCGCCCATGCCGGCGCTTCCCGCCGACCCACGCCACGCCCGGCGCGCCATCGAGGCCGCGCTGGCGCGGGACCGTGGCCGCCTGCTCGGCCTGCTGGCGAAGTGGCAGGCCAAGCCCGGGGCGGACGCGCCGCGCGAGGCATTCCTGGCGTGCCTGCAAGCATCGCTGGCCGCGCGTGAACGCCGCGTCGCCGCGCTGCCGGCGCCGGGCGCGGTGGACCCGGCGCTGCCGATCGCCGCACACGCCGACGAGATCGTCGCCCTGATCCGTACCCATCAAGTGGTGGTGGTGGCCGGCGAGACCGGCAGCGGCAAGACCACCCAGTTGCCGCGGCTGTGCCTGCGGGCCGGGCGCGGTGCCGCCGGGATGATCGGCTGCACCCAGCCGCGGCGGCTGGCCGCGCGCTCGGTGGCCCGCCGCGTCGCCGAGGAGCTGCAGGTGCCGCTGGGGGCGCGGTCGGGTTCCAGGTCCGCTTCAACGAGGCGGTCGGCGAGCAGACCGCGATCAAGTTCATGACCGACGGCATCCTGCTGGCGGAAATCCAGGGCGACCGCTGGCTGTCGCAGTACGACACCCTGATCATCGACGAGGCGCACGAGCGCAGCCTCAACATCGACTTCCTGCTCGGCTACCTCAAGCAGCTGCTGCCGCGCCGGCCCGACCTGAAGCTGGTGGTGACCTCGGCGACCATCGACACCGCGCGCTTCGCCGCGCACTTCGGCGGCGCGCCGGTGGTGTGCGTGGAGGGGCGCGGCTATCCGGTGGAAGTGCGCTACCGCCCGCTCGAGGGGGAGGGCGCGCAGGACGGCGAGGACGCTGGCCAGCGCACGCTGGTGGACGGCATCGTCGCCGCCTGCGACGAGATCCTGCGCGACAAGGGCATCGGCGACACCCTCGTCTTCCTGCCGGGCGAGCGCGAGATCCGCGAGGTCCACCAGGCCCTGGAACGCCGCAAGTACCGCCACACCGAAATCCTGCCGCTGTATGCGCGGCTCTCGGCCAGGGATCAGGACCGTGTGTTCCACCCAGGCCCGCAGCGCCGCATCGTGCTGGCCACCAACGTCGCCGAGACCTCGCTGACGGTGCCGCGCATCCATTACGTCATCGACCCCGGTCTGGCCCGGGTCAAGCGCTACAGCCCGCGCCAGAAGCTCGACCGCCTGCATATCGAGCCGGTTTCGCAGGCCAGCGCCAACCAGCGCGCCGGGCGCTGCGGCCGGATCGCGCCGGGCACCTGCTTCCGCCTGTATTCGGAGGCCGACTTCGCCGCGCGCCCCGCGTTCACCGACCCGGAGATCCGCCGCGCCGCGCTGGCCGGGGTGATCCTGCGGATGCTGGCGCTGGGGCTGGGCAATATCGAGGATTTCCCGTTCCTGGAACCGCCGGATCCGCGCGCGATCGCCGACGGCTGGCAACAGCTCAATGAACTGGGCGCGGTGGACGCCTACCGCAGGCTCACCACCATCGGCAGGACGATGGCGAAGCTGCCGGTGGACGTGAAGCTGGCGCGCATGCTGGTGGCCGCGCAGGCGCACGGGGTGCTGCGCGAGATGCTGGTGATCGCCAGCTTCCTCGGCATCCAGGACCCGCGCGAGCGCCCGGCCGACGCGCGCGCCGCCGCCGATGCGGCGCACGCGCAGTTCGCCGACGCGAAATCCGAATTCATCGGCATCCTCAAGCTGTGGGCGGGCTACCGCGCCGCGCACGAGGAACTGACCCAGTCGCAGCTGCGCAAATGGGCCGACAAGCACTTCCTCGGCTTCCTGCGCCTGCGCGAATGGTGGGAGCTGCACCGGCAGCTGAAGCTGCAGTGCGAGGAGCTGTGGCCACAAAGGGAGGCAGGTTCAGTTTCCGCAAACAGTGAGCCTGACGCCCTTTCCGCAGCCTCCTACGCGGCGCTCCATCGCGCGCTGATCGCCGGCCTGCCCACGCAGCTGGGCCATCGCGGTGACAAGGGGCTGTACGACGGCCCGCGTGGCCGCAAGTTCCAGCTGTTCCCGGGTTCCAAGCTGGCGAGCAAGCCGCCGCCGTGGCTGCTGTCGGCCACGCTGCTGGACACCGAGAAGGTCTGGGCGATCACCAACGCCGCCATCGAGCCGGACTGGGCGATCGCCGAGCTGCCGCACCTGCTGGCGCGCCGCCATCACGACCCGCACTGGTCGCGCGCGCAGGGACGCGTGCTGGGCAGCGAGCAGATCAGCCTGTTCGGGCTGGTGCTGGCGCCGAAGAAACCGATCCACTATGGCGCGCTGTATCCCGAGGAAGCGCGGCAGATCTTCGTGCGCGAAGCGCTGCTGACCGGCGAGATCAACACCCGCAGCGGCTTCCTCGCGCGCAACCTGCGCACGCTGGAACTGGCGCGGCAGGAAGAGGCCAAGCAACGCCGGGTGGGGCTGGTGCAGGACGAGGACTGGCAGGCGCGCTGGTACCTGGACCGGCTGCCGCCGCACGTGCACAACGCACAGGCGCTGGATGCCTGGTACGCGAAGCTGCCGAAGGACGCGAAGGCCGCGCTGGAATGGTCGCACGACGATTTGCTGGTGGCCGAGCAGAGCGACGCCGCGCGCTTTCCGGCCTACCTCGCGCTGGGCGAGGCGCGGCTGGCGGTGCAGTACCGCTTCGCGCCGGGCGAGCCCGACGACGGCATGACGGTGGCGGTGCCGCTGTACCTGCTCGACGCGCTGGATGCCGCGCGCCTGTCGTGGCTGGCGCCGGGCTTCGTGGAGGACAAGGCGACGGCGCTGATCAAGTCGCTGCCGAAGGCGCTGCGGCGCAATTTCGTGCCGGCGCCGGAGTTCGCGCGCGCGTTCGCGGAGGCCTTCCCGCAGCCGGACGCCGACAGCCTCGAAGGCGCACTGGCGCGCTTCCTGAAGAAGCTGTCCGGGGTGGAGGTCGCCGCCACCGATTTCGACCTGGCCGCATTGGAGCCGCACCTGCGCGCCAATCTGCGCCTGCTGGACGGCAAGGCGGTGCTGGCCGAATCGCGCGACCTCGACGACCTGCGCGCCCGCTTCGGCGAACGCGCGGCGGGGGCGTTCGCGCGCCACGCCGCGCAGGGCATGGCGCAGGCCGGGTTGACCGCGTTCCCCGACACGCCGATCCCGGTGTCGGTGCCGGGCGCGGGTGGCGTGCCGGCGTACCCGGCCTTGCAGGACGACGGCGACAGCGTGTCGCTGGTGCTGCACGCGCAGCGCGAGGTGGCCGAGCGCCTGCATCCGCAGGGCGTGCGCCGGCTGCTGGCGATCGCGCTGGCCGACAAGCTCAAGCAGGCGCGCAAGCAGCTGCCGGTGCCGCCGAAGCTCTCGCTGCTGTATGCCGCCATCGAGTCGGCGTCGCCACGCAAGGATGGGCTCAAGGACGCCGACCGCCTGCGCGCGGACCTGGTCGATGGCGCGTTCGTCGCGCTGGGTGCCGACGGCCTGCTGGGGATTCGCGATGCCGAGGCATTCGCGCAGCGCCGCGACGCGCTCGCACGGGCGCTGTTTGGCGAGGCGATGCAGCGGCTGCGCCAGGCCGAAACCATCCTCGGCCTGATTGCCGAGGTGCGCGCGAAGCTGGAATCGAAGCTGATCGGCTGGGCGCGCGCCAACCTCGACGACATGCAGGCGCAGCTGGAGGCGCTGGCCGCGCCGGGCTTCCTGCGCGACACCCCGGCCGACGCGCTGGCGGAATACCCGCGCTACCTGAAGGCGCTGGCGCTGCGCGCCGAGCGCGCCCAGCGCGACCCCGGCAAGGACCAAGCGCGGATGCTGGAACTGGCGCCGTTTCAGCAGGCGCTGGCGGCCGCCGATCCGCTTGATCCGCAGGCGCGCGCGCTGCGCTGGGAGCTGGAAGAGCTGCGCGTGCAGCTGTTCGCGCAGGAGCTGGGCGTGAAAGGTGCCGTTTCACCCAAGCGGATGGCAGTGCGGCTGCCGCAGCTGCGCTTGCGCGGGTGAGGCGCGCCGGGCGCGCTCAATCGTCCACCCGCTCGCCCAGCAGCTCGCGCTGGCGGCGTTCCAGTTCCTCGGCGTAACGCTTGCGCACGAAGCGCTCCGACAGCACTCCGAGCACGTGGCCGTCGCCGTCCACCACCGCCAGTTCGTCGCTCTGGGTGCTATCGAAATGACGCATCGCCGCCAGCGCGTCGGCATGCGCCGGCAGCGCCACGCCGCGGTTCTGGGCATAGTCCAGCACGGCCGCCTCGGGCTTGACCCGATCGGCGTACAGGTCGGCCAGCGCGACGAGGCCGGCATAGTGCTGGTGTTCGTCCACCAGCACCACCCGTGGCACCGAACCCAGCGGCAGCCGCGCCCGCGCCTGCGCCACCGTCAGTGTGGCGGGCAGGGTATCCGGCGCGCGCTGCATCATGGTGCCGGCGGTGAGCGTGCGCACCCAGCCGATGTCGCGCGCGCTCTTGATGTCGGCGCCGCGCAGGTGGAAACGCCAGGTCGAGAACGAATAGCCGAAGATGCGCCGGGTCACCGTGCTGGAGACCAGCACCGCGGCGATGGCGGCGCTGGTGAGGGCGAAGTCGTGGGTGCTTTCCAGCACCAGCATCGCCATCGTCATCGGTGCGCCGACGATCGCGGCTGACAGCGCCGCCATCCCGATCAGCGCCGCGCCGATTTCGTTCAGCGGCGGCTGCCCCAGCGCCAGCGCGGCCAGCTTGGCGAACACCGCGCCCAGCAGAGTGCCGGTGAACAGCGAGGCGAAGAACAGGCCGCCGCGGAAGCCGAAGCCCAGCGAGATCGCCGAGGCCAGGCACTTCAGGACCAGCAGGATCGCCAGCCATTGCAGCGGCTGCTGCACGGTCAGGTCGATGTGCTGCGCGCCGTGCCCGGCCGACATCACCTGCGGCGTCACCATTGCCAGGGGAATGAGCAGCAGGCCGCCGGTAGCCGGGCGCAGCCAGCGCGGCAGGCGGGTGCGTTCCACCCCGGCTTCGATCAGGCTGACCAGGCGCATCACCGCCACCCCGACCAGCGCGCTGGCGACTCCGATCAGCGCGTACAGGGCGTAGTCCTCGAACTCCAGCCCGATTCCGGCCGGCGCCGGCAGCATCGGCAGCTGCTCGCCCAGCGCCGCGCGCACCGCCACCGCGCCCAGCACCGCCACCGCCACCGGCGCCAGCGCGGCCGGGGTGTAGGCACCGATCACTACCTCGAAGCCGTAGAACGCGCCCGCCAGTGGAGCGTCGAACGCCGCCGCGATCGCCGCCGCTGCGCCGGTGCCGACCAGGGTGCGCAGATCGGCGCGACGCAGCCGCAGCACGCGCCCGAGCTGCGAGCCGGCGCCCGCGCCCATCTGCGCGTACGCCGCTTCCAGCCCCACCGAGGCGCCGCTGCCGTTCGACAGTAGGGTCTGCGCGGACACGATCAGGTTGTCGCGCATCGACATGCGCCCGCCGTGCAGCGCATTCGCCTCCACCGCGTCCACCAGCTGCCGGCGGCGCCGGTGCGCATACAGGCCGATCAGCCCGACCAGCAGCCCGGACAGCGGAAGGGCCAGCAGCAGCGGCGGAGCCACGTGCGGAAGAGCGCTGAGGCGGCTGGTGTCGTCCGGCAGCGCATACCACCAGGCCTGCAGCGCGTGCGCCAGATGCTCCTGCAGCAGCGCCAGGCCGCCGGCCAGCAGGCCGACCAGCAGTGCCAACAGCAAAAAGGCGTCGTCGCGGGTGCGGAAACCCTCGCGCATGCGCGAGGCCAGCGAGCGCACGCGCTGGCGCGCGGACAGCAGGTCGGTGTGGAGCGACATGGAGGCGGTGAGGGCACCGGGGTGGTCGGAACCCGGACAGTCTAGGCCACCCGGCATGACGATGCGGGGCGCACGCTGGTCGCTGCCGGAGGCTGCGGCTACTGTAGGCGCATGTCGACCGCCGCCTTTGCCCCTGCCGGTTTCGCCGATGCGCTCGCGCAGCTGCCCGCGGACGCGCTGCCCGCGCCGCTGGCGCAGCTGTGGCTGGCGCGCGCGCAGGCGGGTGCGCCGATGCGCGACCGCCCCGAGGTGCTGGCCGATACCCTCGCGATCCTGGCCACCCTCAACGCCGACGCCGAGGTGCTGGCGGCGGCGCTGCTGGATGCGCTGGTGGATGTGCAGGCGCAGGTCGCGGAGGCCGCGATCGCCCTGCCCGAGCGCCTGCGCGCGCTGCTGGAAGGCCAGCGCGCCGCCAGCCGGGTGTGGGCGCTGCACCGCGATCACGGCGGCGGCCGCAATCCCGAGGGCATGCGCCGGCTGCTGCTGGCGCTGGTGCGCGACCTGCGGGTGATCCCGATCGTGCTGGCGCGCCAGCTCTCGCGCATGCGCGCGGCGTGGCGGCTGCCGGCCGCGGAGCAGCAGGCGCTGGCGGCGATGACCCGCGACATCCACGCCCCGCTGGCCAACCGGCTCGGCATCTGGCAGCTGAAGTGGGAGCTGGAAGACCTCGCGTTCCGCATCCTGCAGCCGGCCGACTATCAGCGCATCGCGCGCTCGCTGGACGACAGCCGCGCCGGGCGCGAACGCTACATCGACGCGGTCCTGCGCCAGCTGCGGCAGGCGCTGGCTGCGCAGGGCGTGCGGGCCGACGTGGCCGGGCGCCCGAAGCACATCTACAGCATCTGGAAGAAGATGCAGCGCAAGGGGCTGCCGATCGAGGAGCTGTACGACCTGCGCGCGGTGCGGGTGCTGGTGGAGGACATCCCCGCCTGCTATGCGGTGCTTGGGCTGGTGCATGCGCTGTGGGTACCGATCCCCAGCGAGTTCGACGACTACATCGCACGCCCGAAGCCGAACGGCTACTGCTCGCTGCACACCGCGGTGATCGGCCCCGAGGGCAAGACCCTGGAGGTGCAGATCCGCACCCGCGAGATGCACGCGCAGTCGGAGCTCGGCGTGGCCGCGCACTGGCGCTACAAGGAAGGCGGCAGCGCCGGCGGGGCGGCGATGGACAAGCGCATCGCCTGGATGCGCAAGCTGCTGGAGCAGGCCGCCGACGCGGCGGGCGCGGGCGATCCCAGCCCGCTGCAGGGCATCGACAGCGAGCTGGTCGAGGACCGGGTGTACGCGCTGACCCCGAAGGGCGAGGTGGTGGACCTGCCGCAGGGCGCCACCGTGCTCGACTTCGCCTACGCCATCCACAGCATGGTCGGGCACCGTTGCCGCGGCGCCAAGGTGGACGGCCGCATCGTGCCGCTGACCCATGTGCTGCGCACCGGCGAGCGGGTGGAGATTCTCACCGGGAAAACCCCCGAGCCGAGGCGCGACTGGCTGCAGCCGAGCGCCGGCTTCCTTGCCAGCAGCCGCTCGCGCGAGAAGGTGCGGGCGTGGTTCAACAAGCTCGACCGCGCCCACAACATCGAGGAAGGCCGCGCCCTGCTGGAGCGCGACCTGCGCCGGCTGGGACTGCTGCACGCCGACCTCGCGCCGGTGCTGGCCAGGTTCAACCTGCACAGCGAAGACGACCTGCTGGTGGCGGTGGCGCTGGGCGACATCACCTCCGCCCAGGCGGCGCGCGCGTTGCAGGAAGCCGACAAGCCTGCATCGTCGCCCGAGCCGGCCTTGCCGGCTGCGCCGCCGCGTGCCGCTACGCCTGCCGCGCCGGGAGCCGGCGTGGTCACCGTGCAGGGCGTGGACAACCTGCTGGTGCAGGTGGCGCGCTGCTGCCAGCCGCTGCCGGGCGAGGCCATCACCGGCTACCTCACGCGCACACGCGGGGTGAGCGTGCATCGCCCCGACTGCGCGGCCTTCCTGCGCCTGGCCGGCAAGGAGCCGGCGCGGGTGCTGCCGGTGGAATGGGGGCGTGCGCAGGCGGCGCAGGAGGTGGCGCTGCGGATCGAGGCGGTGGACCGCAAGTGGCTGCTGAAGGACATCACCACCCTGCTGGCGCAGCTGGGCGTGAACGTGCTTGGCCTGCACACCGACCCACTGCGTGCCGGCGCGGCGCGCGTGCGCATCCGGCTGCAGGCCAGGATCGTCGATTTCGAGCAGCTGGGGCTGCTGCTGGCGCGGCTGGAATCGCTGCCGGGCGTGGAATCCGCGCGGCGCGCATGAAGCCGGCCCTGCGCGCGCGCTGGCAGGCGTTGCCGCGGACCGCGCGGACGCTGCTGCTGGCCGTCGCCGGCGCGCTGCTGCTGGCCGTGGTGCTGGCCCTGCTGCGCGATCCGCTCGGCCGCTGGCTGTGGCCGGACCCGCGCTACGACGCCCTGCGCCAGCGCGCCGAGCGCGCCCTGCGCGCGGGAAACCTGAGCGCCGGCGATGGCAGCGGCGCGCGCGAGCTGTTCGAGGCCGCGCTGGCGCTGCAGCCCGACCAGATGGAGGCCCGCGACGGCCTGGACCGGGTGGCGCAGGCGGCGCTGGCACGTGCCGGCGCGCGCCTCGATGCCGGCGACCTCGCCGCGGCCCAGGCCGCGCTGCAGCTGGCGCGCGAACTGCAGGCCCCGAAACCGCAGGTGGACGCGCTGCAGGCGAGGCTGGATGCGCGCCAGGCCGAGGACGACCTCGGCGAGCTGCTGGAACGCGCGCGCCGGGCGCAGGCCGAGGGGCACCTGGACGATGGCCCGCAGGCCGCGCTGCCGCTGTACCAGCAGGTGCTGCAGCGGGCGCCGCGCAGCCAGCATGCGCTGGAAGGGCGCGAGGACGCCCTGCAGGCGCTGCTGCGACCGGCCCCGGCGGCGCTGGCACGCGGCGACCTGGCCCAGGCCGCCGACCTGATCCGGCGCGCGGAACGCTTCGATCCCGGCTTCCCGGCGCTGCCGGCCCTGCATGCCGGGCTCTCGCGCGCGGTCGAGCAGCGCCTGCGCCAGGCGCGTGCGCGTCTGGCCCGGCACCAGCCGGACGCGGCGGCGCGGCTCTGCGATGGCCTGCGGGCGGCGCTGCCGGCGCCGCTGCCCGAGCCGTGCGGCGATGCCCTCGGCGATGCCCTGCTGCGCGCGGCGAGAGCGGATGCCGGCGCCGGACGTATCGCGCAGGCGCGGCATCTGCTGGCGCTGGCCGCCGCCGCCGGCGTGCCCGACGATCGCCTGCAGGTCTTGCGCCAGCGCCTGCACCCGGCGCCGCCCGCACTGCCGCCCGCGGCGTCGCCGCTGACGCCGCGCACCCGCGCGCGCGTGCAGCGCCTGCTGCGGCAGGCCGCGCACGCCCAGGCGCGCGGGCACTGGCTCACGCCCCCTGGCGAGAGCGCCTGGGATCGCCTGCGCACCGCGCGCGCGCTGGCCCCGCAGGACCCGGACGTACGGGCGGCGGCAGAGGCGATGCGCGCGGCCTCGCGCGAGTGCCAGATGCGCGCCCTGCGTGATAACGCCCTGGCGCGCGCGCGCTGTCTGGAGGTCTGGCGGCTGCTGGATCCGAACGATCCCGGCCTGCTGCCGGCACAGCGCCGGCTGGCCGAACGCTGGCTGGCGGTGGGTGACGAACGCCTGCGCGGCGGCGACGTGCCCGGCGCGCGCGAAGCATTGAACGCGCGCGCCAGGTGGACGCCAGCGTCCCCGGCATCGCTGCGCTGGCGCAGCGCCTGCAGCGGGTGCAGCAGGACCTGCGCTGAACGACTCCAGCACGGCACGGACCCGGCGCCCCATTCGTGGCGCGCCTGTCGAACCATGGACGGCAAGCGCGCCGCCTCGCCGCCGCGGGCGATCAACCCAGCAGCAAACGGCGCACCAGCGGTCGTGCCACCTCGGGCGAGAAGTGGCGGGCGACGTGCGCGCGGCCGTTGTCGGCCAACTGCTGCCACAGCGCGGCATCGGTATGCAGGCGCAGCACCGCCTGCGCGAACGCGGGCGCGTCTTCTGCCAGCAGCACATGCTCACCGTCACGCAGCGCCATGCCTTCGGCCGCCAGCGGCGTGGCCACCACCGGCAGGCCGTGCGCCATCGCCAGGTTCACCTTGCCCTTCACGCCGGCGCCGGCCCGCAGCGGCGCCACCGCCACCCGGCAGCCGTCCGCTCAGGGCTGCAGGTCGCGCACGTGGCCGTGCACCTGCACGCCCGGCACCGCGGCCAGCGCCTGCACCCGCCGGCGGCGCGTCGGCGCCGATGCAGTGGAAGCGCAGCAGCGGGTCGGCGGCATGCAGCAGCGGCCACACCGCCTGCACGAACCAGCACACCGCATCCACGTTGGGCGGATGCCGGAATCCACCGATGAACAGCAGGTCGCGCCGCGGCTCGAATCCCGGCCCGGGCGGCACCGCGCGGTGCAGGTTGGACAGCACCTCGACCCGTGCACCGGGCAGGGCGGCCTCGAGCAGCGCGCGCTCGGCCGGGCTCACCACCAGGGTGCAGTCGAACGCCGCCGCCAGCGCCAGCTCCTGCCGGCGCGTACGCGCGGCTGCACGCAGGCCGGCGGCATCACCGGCCAGCCGGGCCTGGCGCTGCTCGCGCAGGAAGTGCAGGTCCACGGTATCGAACAGCAGCCGCGCCTGCGGCGCGTGCCGGCGTAGCGGCGGCAGGCACTCGGCGGCGATGTAGTGGCGGCTGGCCAGCACGCTGGCAAAGCGCGCGCCGTGCGTGCGCAGCCAGGCCGGTAGCGGCGGCGCCCACGGCGCATGCCAGCACTCCACGCCCAGCTGCTGCAAGGCGCGGGTGTAATCGCCGTCGGCCTGCCGGTTGGCCGGCCAGAACACCACGTGCGCGCCTTCCTCGCGCAGCAGGCGCAGCAGCTCGAACATCCGCAGCGAGCCGGAGTCGTGGTCCGGACGCGGGGTATTGGCGTCGATCACCAGCACCTGCGGCTGCCGCGCATGCAGCCGCGCCGGGGTCGGGAGCAGGCCGGGCGCAGGCTGCGCGGTGAGCGCCTGCGCCCATTTCGCCGCGAACACGCCGCGGTTGTGCGCCTGCGCGGCCTTGGCGCCGGCGCCCGGATCGGTGCCGGCGGTGGCGCCTTCCACGTGCACGACCGTGGACGCCGGCTGGTACAGCACGCGCCGTCCGGCCGCGCGCACCGCGAAGGCGAGGTCGGTGTCCTCGTAATAGGCCGGCGCATAGCGCGCATCCAGCCCGCCGAGCTGGCGCAGCAGCGCGGTGGGCAGCGCGATCGCCGCGCCGCTCACGTAATCGGCCTCGCGCAGGTAGGTGAAGCGGCAGTCCTGCGGGTCTTCGCCACGCCCGTAATTCCATGCCGAGCCGTCCGCGAACACCACCCCGCCGGCCTCCTGCAGGCGGCCGTCCGGATACACCAGCCGCGCGCCGACCAGCCCCGCGTCCGGGTGCGCCGCGAAGGTGCCGAGCAGCGCCTCCAGCCAGCCCGGCTGCGGCACGGTGTCGTTGTTCAGCAGCACCAGATACTCGCCGCGCGCAAGCTGCGCGCCGTCGTTGCAGGCGGCGATGAAGCCGCCGTTCGCCGCGCGCGCGTGCACGCGCAAGCCGCCGATCCGGCGCAGCTTGTCGAGGGTGTCATCCGGCGAGGCATCGTCCACCACGATCACCTCGAACGGGGTTGCCGGCGGATGCGCCGCCAGCGCGCGCAGGCAGCGCAGGGTATGCGCGAAGCCGCCGTGCACCGGAATCACCAGGCTGGCGCGCGGCGCGGCGGAGGTGGCCAGCGTGAACGGCGCGAATGCGGCCTCGGGCGGCTGCCACAGCGGTAGCGGCGTGTACAGCGCGCGGCGGCGCTGGCGCAGATGCCGCCAACTGCCGGCCAGCCCGCGCACGTGCAGGCTGGCCAGGCCGCGCTGCAGCCAGCCCAGCGCGCGCTGCCACAGAAACTGCGCATCGGCGGGCCATTGCATGCGGCTGAACTCCTGCATCACGCGGACGCCGCCGGCGGCGTCCGGCGGGTAGGGCTGGGGTAGACTCGACAGACTCCGATTGTCGCATCGACCCGCGCCCGCCCCATGCCCCGAATCCCGGACGAAGACGCCGACGACCTGCCCGCACCCGGATCGGCGCCCGCTCGCCCGCACTGGCGCGACTGGCTGCTGCGCGCCGCGCTGGCTGCGCTGGCGCTGCTGCTCGGCTTCCTGATCCCGTATCTGCTGTACCTCAACCAGCAGGTGGTCGAGCGCTTCGGCCAGCTGCGCTGGCAGCTGCCGACCCGGGTGTACGCGCGCCCGCTGGTGCTGCGCCAGGGGCTGGCGCTGGATGCGCCCACCCTGCAGTACGAGCTGGAGGCGGCGGCCTATCACCCGGGCGATGGCCTGCGCCCGGGCACCTATGCGCGCGACGGCGGGCGCTGGCGGATCTCCAGCCGCGGCTACGCCGACGTGGACGGACGGGTGGCGCCCGCGGTGCTGGACGTGGCGCTGTCCGGCGACCGGGTGGTGGCGATCCGCGACCTGCGCCGCCGCCAGGCCCTGCGCAGCGCGCGTCTGGATCCGGCGCGGATCGCCACCCTGTACGGCCAGAACCAGGAAGAGCGCCGACTGGTGCGGCTGGAGGAAGTGCCGGAGCTGCTCGTCACCGGGCTGCAGGCGGTCGAGGACCGCGATTTCAACCACCATATCGGCATCGATTTCAGCGGCATGCTGCGCGCCGCCCTCGTCAACCTGACCTCCGGCGGCGACACCCGCCAGGGCGGCAGCACCCTGACCCAGCAGCTGGCGCGCAGCGGGTTGCTGGGCATCGGCCGCGAGCAGACCTTCACCCGCAAGTTCAAGGAAATCCTGTTCGCACTGCTGCTGGAGGCGCATTACGACAAGCGCACCATCCTGGAGACCTACCTGAACCAGGTGGACCTGGGCCAGCGCGGGGCGCAGTCGATCCGCGGGGTGGCGGCGGCTTCCGAGTTCTGGTTCGGCCGCGACCTGAAAGACCTCTCCACCGAGCAGATCGCGCTGCTGATCGGCATGGTCAAAGGGCCGTCCTGGTACAACCCGCGGCGCAACCCGGAGCGCGCGCTGGAGCGCCGCAACGTCGTCCTCGCGCAGATGCGCGAGACCGGCCTGATCAGCGAGGCCGAATACCGGCGCGCGCTGCAGGCCCCGCTGGGGGTCACCCGCGACGCCGGCAACCTCGCCGCCAACCGCTACCCGGCCTATGTCGATCTGGTGCGCAAGCAGCTGGCGCGCGACTACCCGGCCGACTCCATCTCCGGCGCCGGGCTGAGCGTGATGACCGGGATGGCGCCGTCCGCACAGCGGGCCGCGGAGCAGGCAGTGGCCGGCACCCTGGACGCGCTGCAGACGCGCGGCCGCCCGCCGCTGCAGGCCGGGCTGGTGATGACCGACGTGCACGACGGCGACGTGCTGGCGGTGGTGGGCAGCCGGCAGTACACCGAGCCCGGCTTCAACCGCGCGGTGGATGCGCGGCGGCCGGTGGGCTCGCTGCTCAAGCCGTTCGTGTACCTGCTGGCGCTGGCGCAGCCGGCGCAGTGGTCGCTGGCCAGCACCGTCAGCGATGCGCCGGTGACGGTGGGCCTCGGCGGCGGCCGGCGCTGGACGCCCGGCAATTCCGATGGCCGCAGCCACGGCGACGTCACCTTGATGGACGCGCTGGCGCAAAGCTACAACCAGGCCACGGTGCGGCTGGGGATGGCGGTGGGCCTGCCGCGGCTGGCCGCCCTGCTGCGCACGCTGGCGGGGATCGAGGCCGAGCCGCAGCCCTCGCTGATCCTGGGCGCGCTGGACCAGAGCCCGTATGCGATGGCGCAGCTCTACCAGTTCCTGGCGTCCGGCGGCGAGATCCAGCCGCTGCACGCGGTGCGCGGCGTGCTGGATGCGCAGGGGCGCGCGCTCAGGCGCTACGACAAGGACGCCCCGCCGGCGCAGAAGGGCGATGCAGTGGCCGCGCGCCTGGTCGGCAATGCCCTGCAGTACGTGGTGACCGCGGGCACCGCGCGCGCCCTGCTCGCGCAGGGGCTGGGCCACCTGGCGCCGGCGGGCAAGACCGGCACCAGCAACGACAGCCGCGACAGCTGGTTCGCCGGCTACACCGGCGACCACCTGCTGGTGGTATGGGTGGGCAACGACCAGAACCAGCCCACCGGGCTGTACGGTGCGACCGGCGGCATGCGGGTATGGTCGGAAGTGTTCCGGCGCCTGCCCAGCGCCCCGCTGCGGCTGTCCTCCGAGGGCATCGAATGGCGCTGGGTGCTGGACGGGCAGAGCACCGACGAGGACTGCCCGGGCGCGCGCCGCTTCCCGTTCGTGGCCGGCTACGCGCCGGCCTACCAGCCCTGCCAGTACGCGCCGCCGGTGGAGCTGGACGAGTTCGGCAACCCGATCGCCCCGCCCGCGGAGGACCCTGGCGGCAATCTGCTGCAGCGTGCCGGCGAGGCCCTCCGGCATTTCTTCGGCGGCGGTGATCCGGCCAAGACCCCGCCGCCCGCGCCCGCTGCGCCGAGCCCGGCGCAGCCCACGCCGTGACCGGGCCGTGACCGGAACGGATTCGCGGCTGGCCCGCGCCGCCTTCGAGGCGCTCGGTGCGCAGGCCGCGCTGGCCGCGGCGCTGCCTGGCTTCCGCCCGCGTCCGGCGCAGCAGCGGCTGGCGGCGGCGGTGGCGGAGGCGTTCGAACAGCGCGCGGTGCTGCTGGCCGAGGCCGGCACCGGCACCGGCAAGACCTTCGCCTATCTGGTGCCGGCGCTGCTGTCGGGGCTGAAGACCATCGTCTCCACCGGTACCCGCGCGCTGCAGGACCAGCTCTACCAGCGCGACCTACCGCGCGTGCGCCAGGCCCTGGGCGTGGGGCTGAAGACCGCGCTGCTGAAAGGCCGCGCCAACTACCTGTGCCGCTACCGGCTGGAGCAGGCCAAGGGCGAGCCGCGGCTCACAGCGCGCGAGCAGGTCGGCCAGTTCCAGCGCATCGTGGCCTGGAGCGGGCGCACCCGCAGCGGCGACATGGCCGAGCTGGAATCACTGCCCGAGGATTCGCCGCTGCTGCCGCTGGTGACCTCCACCGCCGACAACTGCCTGGGCACCGAATGCCCGTTCTGGAGCGAATGCTTCGTGGTGCAGGCGCGCCAGCGCGCGCAGGCGGCGGACCTGGTGGTGGTCAACCACCATCTGCTGCTGGCCGATCTGGCGCTGAAGCAGGAAGGCTTCGGCGAAATCCTGCCCGGCGCGCAGGCGTTCGTGGTGGACGAGGCGCATCAGCTGCCCGAACTGGCGGCGCAGTTCTTCGGCGAAGGGCTGGGCGCGCGGCCGCTGGTGGAGCTGGCGCGCGATGCGCTCGCCGAGGCCAGGGCCGTGCCCGGCGCGCTGGCCGCGCTGCAGGCCCCGGCGCAGGCGCTGGAGCAGGCCACCCGCGCACTGCGGGCGGCGATGGACAGCCTGCCGCAGCGTGGCGCCGCCGGGCGCGCGCGCGATGCGGTGGATGTGGAACCGGCGCTGGAGGCGCTGCAGGCCGCGCTGGAGGGGCTGCAGGCGGCACTGGCGCCGCTGCGCGAGGGCGCGCCCGGGCTGGAGGCCTGCCATGCGCGCGCGCAGGAGCAGCTGGGGCGCCTGCAGCGCTGGCTGGAAGCATCGGCATCGGAAGAGGCGCACGGTGCTTCGCCGGCAGTGCGCTGGTATGAACTTTCGCCGCGCGGGTTCCGCCTGCAGCGCACGCCGCTGGATGTCTCCGCCCCGCTGCGCGCGCACCGCGAGCAGTCGCAGGCGGCCTGGGTGTTCACCTCGGCGACGCTGGCGGTCGATGGCCGCTTCGATCATCTGGCGCAGAAACTGGGGATCGAGGCGCCGCGCACGCTGATCGTGCCCAGCCCGTTCGACTGGCCGCGGCAGGCGCTGTGCTACCTGCCGCCGGGGCTGCCGGAGCCGGCCGCGCGCGGGTATGGCCAGGCCGTGCTGGCGGCGGTGCGGCCGGTGCTGGAGGCCTCGGGCGGGCGCGCGTTTTGCTGTTCGCCTCGCACCGCGCCCTGCGCGAGGCGGCGGCGGCGCTGGCCGACGGCCCGTGGCCGCTGTTCGTGCAGGGCAGCGCGCCGCGCCACGTCCTGCTGCAGCAGTTCCGCGAGTCTGGCAACGGCGTGCTGCTGGGCACCGCGAGCTTCCGCGAGGGCGTGGACGTGGCCGGCGAGGCGCTGAGCGTGGTGGTGATCGACAAGCTGCCGTTCGCCGCGCCGGACGACCCGGTGTTCGAGGCGCGGCTGGAGGCGATCCGCCGTGCCGGCGGGCGCCCGTTCCACGACGAGCAGGTGCCGCAGGCGGTGATCGCGCTCAAGCAGGGCGCCGGCCGCCTGATCCGCAGCGAGAGCGACCGCGGCGTGCTGGTGCTGTGCGACCCGCGCCTGCTGGGCAAATCCTATGGCCGGATCTTCCTCGACTCGCTGCCGCCGCTGCCGCGCACGCGCGCGCTGGCCGACGTGCAGGCGTTCTTCGCGGATAATTCCGCGCCATGAAATTACTGGCCTTCGAAACCGCCACCGAAGCCTGTTCGGTGGCGCTTTACATCGGCGGCGAGGTGCGCGAGCGCTTCGCCATCGCCCCGCGCCGGCACGCCGAGCTGGCGCTGCCCTGGGCCGGGGCGCTGCTGGCCGAGGCCGGGCTGACACGCCGCCAGCTGGATGCGATCGCGCTCGGCCGTGGCCCGGGCGCGTTCACCGGGGTGCGCCTGGCGGTGGCGATCGCGCAGGGCATCGCGCTCGGCCTCGACCGCCCGCTGCTGCCGGTGTCCACCCTCGCCGCGCTGGCGCTGCAGGCCGAAGGCCCGCGCCGGCTGGCCGCGATCGATGCGCGCATGGGCGAGGTCTACCTGGGCGCGTTCGCCGGAGACGGCGATGCGCTGCAGGCGCTGGCCCCCGAGGCGGTGGGCACGCCGGAGGCGATCGCCCTGCCCGAGGGCGCGGGCTGGTACGGCGCCGGCACCGGCTTCGCGGTCGCCGGCGGCGCGCTCGGCGCGCGGATGGGGGCGCGCCTGCACACCGCCGATGCCGCCGCCCTGCCGCACGCGGCCGACGTGGCGCGCCTGGCCGCCGCCGCTTTCGCCCGCGGCGAAGGCCTGCCGCCGGAGCGGGTGGAGCCGGCCTACCTGCGCAACGATGTCGCCCTCACCCTGGCCCAGCAGCAGGCAAGGCGCGGGTGACTTCACTTCCCGCGCCGTGACTTTTGGCTATTCTCCCCGGTAGGTTCCACGTGCAAGGGGGGAAGAGTGAAGGTTCGGATCCTGATGCTGGCCGCGGCGCTGGTCGCGGTGTCGGTGTCCGCCGAGGAGATGCCATTCAAGGGCAGGACACTGGAGGTCGACACTGGCCAGGAGGCCAGGCCGATCCTGAAGGTGGACGGGTCGCGCTATGTGGTGCCGGGCAGCCGCGAACAGCTGGTGGCCAAGGCGCGCGCCTGTCTCGCCGCGCAGGAGGGCGTGAGCGTGGGGGCGGTGGATGCCGAGCAGGGGCAGCTTGCGGCCACCATGCTGACCGGTTTCCGCGCCAGCTTCGCCACCCAGACCCTGCGCACGCAGCTGGCGATGGAGGTGGGCGATGGCTATTTCCACATCACCCAGTCCGCACCGGAACTGGCGCAGACCGACGGCAGCGGCTTCGTGCCGTTGGGGCAGTCCAGCGGGCCGTGGGAGAAGGCGCTTGATGCGCTGGTCAAGCACGAGGATGCGCTGATCGACTGCATGTACCGCTGAAGCGGCTGCGTCGCGGGAGGTGTTCAGCGGTCTATCAGCTCGCCGCCGGGCAGGAACTGCCAGGTGCGGGTGACGTGCAGGATGTCCGGGTCCTCGGCGGTTTTCGGCAGCGGCGGGAACGGCTCGGCCAGCCTGACGATGCGCTCGGCCGCGGCATCCAGCATCGGGATGTGGCTGGAGCGCACGATCCGGATGCTTTCCACGCGGCCGTCGCGGCGCACGCCCACGCTGATCACCACCACCCCGCCGATGTGGCGGCGGCGCGCTTCGTCCGGGTAGTTGAGGTTGCCAACCCGCTCCACCCGGTCCACCCAGGCGCGCAGGTACTGCGCCCAGGCGTATTCGCGGGTGCTGGCGGAGACGAACTTGCGCTTCGGGCGCTTGGCGTATTCGGCCGAGCGCAGCTGGATCTCGGCCGCCAGCCGCGCCATCTCGATGTCGTGGTCGATCTTCTCGCGCCCGGGCGGGCGCTCGTCGGGCGGCGATTGCGGCTGCACCCGCGGCTGCGGCAGGGCCTGCCGGCCGCGGGTGGAGGCGGCGATCCGGTCATCCTGCGGCGGGCTGGGCGCGGGCGACTGCGCGCGCAGCGGGCGCGGGGCCAGCCCCTCGGTCGCCTGCGGCACCGGGCCGGCCTGGGGTGCCCCCGGGCGGCTGCTCTTGTCCTGTTCGCCACCGCCCTGGTTGTTGGCCTGGGCGAGGAAATCGGCCTGGGCCGGAGTCAGCGGGGTCTGGGTGCGGGTCTGGATCACGTCCAGGGTCGGCACCAGCGGGGCGGCGTCCTCGACCGCGAAGCCCACGCCGAAGATCACCAGTGCGTGCAGCAGCAGGGAGAGCACCACGGTGGCGCGCAGGCGCTCGGTCTCGCCGATGCGCGGGCCCGGCGGTACGGCGGGAGCGGCCGGTGTCGTCATTGCGCCCGGAGCACCGCCTCGATGCGGTCAAGCAGCATGCCGGCGATGTTCAGGCCGAACTGGGCGTCCAGCTCGCGGATGCAGGTCGGGCTGGTGACGTTGACCTCGGTCAGGTAGTCGCCGATCACGTCCAGCCCCACGAACAGCATGCCGCGGCGCTGCATTTCCGGGCCCACTTGCGCTGCGATCCAGCGATCGCGTTCGGACAGCGGGCGGCCTTCGCCGCGGCCGCCGGCGGCGAGGTTGCCGCGGAACTCATCGCCCTGCGGGATACGCGCCAGGCAGTAGTCCACCGGCTCGCCGTCCACCAGCAGGATGCGCTTGTCGCCCTGCGCGATCTCCGGCAGGTAGCGCTGGGCCATGGCCAGGTGGCGGCCGCCGGCGGTCAGCGTCTCCAGGATCACGTTGAGGTTGGGATCAAAGGCGCGGGCGCGGAAGATCGAGCGCCCGCCCATGCCGTCCAGTGGTTTCAGCACCGCCTCGCCGTGTTCGGCCACGAAGGCCTTGAGCGCGCCGGCGTCGCGGCTGACCAGGGTCGGCGGGCAGCACTGCGGGAACAGCAGTGCGGCCAGCTTTTCGTTGAAGTCGCGCAGGCCCTGCGGGTCGTTCACCACGAAGGCGCCCTGGCGCTGGGCCAGGGTGAGCAGCTGGGTGTCGTGCAGGTAATCGGCGTCCACCGGCGGGTCGCTGCGCATCAGCACCACCTGGCCGGGGCCGAAGTCGAGCTCGGCCCATTCATCCAGTCGGAAATGCTCGCCGGCGGCATCGCGCACCTGCAGCGGCGCCGCCGTGGCGACGGCGCGGCCGTCGCGCACGGCCAGCCCGCCGGGGCGCACGTAGTGCAGGCGGTGGCCGCGGCGCTGGGCTTCCAGCAGCATGGCGAAGGTGGAGTCCTTGGCGATCTTGATGGCCGCGATCGGGTCCATCACGACCACCACGTCGAGCGGGCCGGAATGCGGCATGGCAGCCTCGCGGGCGGGGGAGCGCAGGATGGTAGCAGCCCCCGCCGCGGCCGGCGCCGTGCGTGCGCGAATGCTTGACAGCTTGCCCGCAGGCTTGGATAAAGGCAGTCCGCAACGCGCGCAGACGCGGCGGTTGGCAATCGCGCAAGGCGCGCAAGGGGCAGGCATGGCGCAGCAGGATGGGGCAGGCATCAACCTACAGGGGCTGAGGGTGATGGTCATCGACGATTCGCGGACGATCCGGCGCACGGCGGAAACGCTGCTGGCGCGCGAGGGCTGCGAGGTCGTCACCGCCACCGACGGCTTCGAGGCGCTGGCCAAGATCGCCGACCACAACCCGCAGATCATCTTCGTGGACATCATGATGCCGCGCCTGGACGGCTATCAGACCTGCGCGCTGATCAAGAACAACCAGACGTTCAAAACCGTGCCGGTGATCATGCTTTCGTCGAAGGACGGTTTGTTTGACAAGGCGCGTGGCCGTATCGTTGGCTCCGAGCAGTATCTGACCAAGCCCTTCACGCGCGAAGAGCTGCTCGGGGCAATCCGCACTTACGTCAATGCCTGACCGGGGGGTAAGGCTTTCATGGCTCGCATTTTGCTGATCGAGGACTCACCGACCGAAACCGCGGTGATGACCCAGCTGCTGGAGCGCAACGGCCACGAGGTGATCGCGTCCGCCAGCGCGGAGGACGGCATCGCCGCGTGCCGGCGCGAAAAGCCCGACCTGGTGCTGATGGACGTGATCCTGCCCGGCATGAACGGCTTCAGGCCACCCGCACCCTGACCCGCGATGCCGAGACCGGGCACATTCCGATCCTGATCATCAGCACCAAGGGGCTGGATACCGACCGGGTCTGGGGCCTGCGCCAGGGGCCAAGGACTACATCACCAAGCCGCCGCGCGAAAGCGATCTGGTGGCGCGGATCAACGCACTCATCGGGCACTGAGCAGGAACGTCATGGGCAAGCGAGGCAAGCACAAGCACAAGGGGCGTCCGCCGTTCGCCGCGGCACCCACTGCGGCGGCTGCGCCTGCTTCGCCGGCGGCCGCCGGCGTGGACGCGGGCGTGGAGACCGACGCGCAGGCCGACAGGCAGGTGTCGGGCACGGAGGCGCTGGATGGCGGCCACATGACAGCGGCCGCAGCCCCTCCGCGCCGGACGCGGAGGCGGCCGACGCCGCGCCGATCGCGCCCGCGCGCGTGCCGGTGCGCCCCGCGCGCCTGCTGCGCTCGCCGTTCCTGGCGCTGGCCGACTACGAGCAGCGCAGTCTGGCGCACGTCGCCGGCCTGCCCGAGCAGCTGGACGCGCCCGGCCTGTGGCGCGGCGTGGCCTATCGCGTCGGCCGCCACCGGCTGGCCTCCGGCTTCGGCGAGGTGGTCGAGATCCTGCCGCTGCCGGCGCTGACCCACGTGCCCGGCGCGCTGCCGTGGCTGCTGGGCATCGCCAACATCCGCGGCAGCCTGCTGCCGGTGGTGGACCTCAAGCAGTTCCTCGAGGGCGAGCGCACCGTGCTGCACGAGCGCCAGCGGGTGCTGGTGGTGCGCCAGCCGGGCGGCGACGTCGCCGTCACCATCGACGAGCTGTACGGCCAGCGCAGCTTCATCGAGGCGCAGGCGATCGACGCCAGCGCGCTGATGGACGGGCGCTATGCGCATTTCGTCGAGCGCGCCTACCGCATGAACGACCAGGATTGGGGCGTGTTCAGCCTCGAACGCCTGTCCCGCACCCCCCGAATTCCGCCAAACCGCCGCCTGAATGGCGGACAACAAGCAAGCCGAGGTCGCACGATGAGCAGTTTGATGGATTCCGCCGCCGGCAAGGGCCGCAATCTCAGCACCAACTTCTGGATCTGGCTGCTGGTCGGCTCGCTGGTGGTGTTCGCCGGCAACACCCTGTACGCCACCACCAAGGCCTCGCGCCTCGGCGGCGCCAGCACGGCGGCCTCGCGGTTGCAGCTGAATTCGCAGCGCCTGGCCAACCAGGCGCGCGAGGCGATCGACGGCAATGCGCAGGCGTTCGAGGCGTTCAAGGCCACCAAGAGCGAGGTGGACGCCGACGTCAAATGAGCTGAACGACCGTTTCGGCGATTCGCCCGACGTGGCCGGCCCGATCGGCACCGTGACGGCGACTTGGGCCCCGCTGGCCAAGCGTGCGGAGGAAGTGCTGGGCTCGCAGCAGGCGGTGCTGACGCTGGCCGGGCGCGCCGACAGCTTCACCGCCAAGGTGCCGCAGTTGCAGGCGCAGCTGAACGAAGTGGTGCGCGGCCTGGCCTCGGGCGGCGCCAGCTCGGCGCAGGTGTTCACCGCGCTGAACCAGGTGGTGACCTCGGCCGCCATGGCGCGCCGGATCGCGGAACTGCGCGCCGGCGGCGACGGTGCGCAGGTGGCGGCCGATGCGCTCGGCCGCGACGCGGCGGTGTTCGATCGCCAGATGAACGTGCTGCTCAACGGCGGCCAGGACATCGCCAAGGTCACCGCGGTTGGCGCGATCGGCCCGCTGGCCCAGGCCAACACCCTGTGGCAGGGCATGAAGAAAGACCTCGATGCGATCGTCGGCGACTCGCGCAAGCTGATCGGTGCGCAGGCTTCGGCCGCCGCCCTGGCCGGCGGCTCGGACAAGCTGCTGGGCGACAGCGAGAGCCTGTTCGCGGCGTTCACCTCGTTCGGCTCGCTGAAGGACACCAGCATCATCGGCGGCGTTTGGGTCAGCATCCTGTCCGGCGCGCTGGCGCTGTTCTCGATCGGCGGCCTGCTGTGGGCCCTGAACCGCGCCCAGCGCATCCGCTACCAGACCACCAAGGAACTGAACGACCGCAACCAGGAGGCGATCATGCGCCTGCTGGACGAGATGGGTTCGCTCGCGGAAGGCGACCTCACCGTGAAGGCGACTGTCACCGAGGACATGACCGGCGCGATCGCGGACTCGATCAACTTCGCGGTAGAGCAGCTGCGCACCCTGGTGGCCACCATCAACGACACCTCGGTGCAGGTGGCGGCCAGCGCCCAGGAAACCCAGGCCACCGCCATGCACCTGGCCGAGGCCGCCGAGCACCAGGCGCAGGAGATCAACTCCGCCACCGACCGCATCAACGAGATCGCCGCCAGCATTAACCAGGTGTCGCGCAACTCCGCCGACTCCGCCGAGGTGGCGCGGCGCTCGGTGCAGATCGCGACCAACGGTGCCGGCGTGGTGCGGCAGACGATCGCCGGCATGGACAGCATCCGCGACCAGATCCAGGAAACCTCCAAGCGCATCAAGCGCCTGGGCGAAAGCTCGCAGGAAATCGGCTCGATCGTGGAGCTGATCAACGACATCTCCGAGCAGACCAACATCCTCGCGCTGAACGCGGCCATCCAGGCGGCCTCGGCCGGCGAGGCGGGCCGCGGCTTCGCGGTGGTGGCGGACGAAGTGCAGCGCCTCGCGGAACGCAGCTCCAGCGCGACCAAGCGCATCGAGTCGCTGGTGCAGACGA
Source organism: Thermomonas sp. S9 (assembly GCF_024704365.1). GTDB lineage: Bacteria > Pseudomonadota > Gammaproteobacteria > Xanthomonadales > Xanthomonadaceae > Thermomonas. Next base: position 2,687,145 of record NZ_JAJDFY010000001.1, on the reverse strand, counting down.
TTCAGGCCGATACCAACGAAGCGGTGTCGTCGATGGAGCAGACGACCTCCGAAGTGGTCGCCGGTGCGCGCCTGGCCGAGGACGCGGGCACCGCGCTGGGTGAGATCGAAAAGGTGTCGTCCGACCTGTCGGGCCTCATCGAAGGCATCTCGGTGGCGGCGCAGGAGCAGTCCAGCGCGGCCTCCAACATCACCCAGACCATGAACACCATCCAGTCGATCACCGCACAGACCTCGCGGGGCGCCAGCCAGACCGCCGAGTCGATCGGCAACCTGGCCCAACTCGCGGCGGACCTGCGCCGTTCGGTCGCCGACTTCAAGCTGCCTGCTTGACGCCGGGCTGAGACGGGGATCCGGATGAACAACAGCCTCCAGGCCAGTCCCGCATCGCCGGGCTTCATCGGAGCGACGTCATGACCACGGCGTTGCGGGATGCCATCGACCACACCGCGCTCGGCTGGGTGAAGCCGGAGATCGACGAGGCGCTGCGGCAGGCGCGGATCGAGCTCGAGGCGTTCGCCGAGGCCCCCGGCGACCCGGCACCGATGCAGACCTGCATCGACCACCTGCACCAGGTGCAGGGCACCCTGCGCATGCTCGAACTGCAGGCCCCGGCGATGGTGGCGGGCGAGATGGAGCAACTGGCCGCAGCGCTGCACGCCGGCGGCGTGCCCGCGCGCGACGAGGCGCTGGCCGTGCTGATGCGCGGCGTGGTGCAGCTGCCGGACTACCTGGAACGCCTGCAGGGCGGCCATCGCGACATCCCGATCGTGCTGCTGCCGCTGATCAACGCCCTGCGCGCGGCGCGCGGCGCGCCCGAGCTGGGCCAGGACGCGCTGCCCTCGCTGCTGGTGGCGCCGACCGAGGCCGAACTCGAGCATGCGCGCGGCAGCCTGGCCGGGCGCAACCGCGCGCTGCTGGACACCGTGGCCGCGGCGATCAAGGAAGACCTGCTGAAGGTGAAGGACGCGCTCGATCTGTTTCTGCGCGCCGGGCACGGCAACGTGCAGGAACTGCAGCCGCAGGTGGAGGCGCTGGACCGGATCGGCGAAACCCTCGGCATGCTCGGCCTGGACAGCGCCCGCGGCGTGGTCCAGGAGCAGCGCCGGATCGTGCACGCGATCGCCAGCGGCGCGCGTCCGTTCGACGAAGGCGCGCTGCTGGACGTGGCCGGCGCGCTGATCTACATCGACCATTCGCTGGACGATCAGGTGGCCCACCTCGGCGCCGGCGGGCGCGACGCCGAGGCCGGTGACCTGCTGGCGCAGGAATCGCGCAAGGTCATGGGCGCGCTCACCCGCGCCGCCATCAGCAATTTCTCGGACGTGCGCAACGCGTTCGTCGCGTTCGTGGAAACCGACTGGGACCACGCCACCCTGGAGCCGGTGCCGCGTTTGCTGACCGAAGTCGCCGGCGCCCTGCGCATCCTCGAGCAGCCGCTGCCGGCGGGCTATCTGGACGCGCTGCGCCAGTTCACCCAGCGCGAGCTGGTCGAGCGCCGGCAGGTGCCGGGTGGCCAGACCCTGGACACCCTGGCCGATGCGCTGGCCAGCATGGAGTATTTCCTCGAGTCGCTGCACGACCCGCTCGGCCAGCGCCTGGACCTGCTCGACAAGACCCGCGCCAGCCTGGAGGCGTTGCGCTACTGGCCGCTGCCGGCCGTGGCCGAAGCGGCACCGCCGGCCGAGCCGGTCGCGGACGCGCCTGCGGCAGCGGTCGAAGCCGATACCGCCACCGTATCCGGAACGGATGCCGTGGACGAAGCCGATGCGGCGGCGGAGATCGCCGCCGGCCTCGCCGCGGAGGCCAGCGCGGCCGCGGAGGCGGCCAGGCCCGCCGCGGTGGCGGTGGACGTGGTGCCGGCCGGCACCACGATGGCGGCCGGGTTCGAATCCGCCGGGGACGAGATCGACGACGAGATCCGCGAAATCTTCCTGGAGGAGTTCCAGGACGAGATTTCCAACCTCGACGCCCTGCTGCCGGCCTGGCGCATGACGCCCGAGGATGCCGAAGCCCTGCGTCCGATCCGGCGCGTGTTCCACACCCTGAAGGGTAGCGGCCGGCTGGTCGGCGCCAGGGTGCTGGGCGAGTTCGCCTGGCACGTGGAGAACATGCTCAACCGCGTGCTGGACGGCTCGCGCCCGGCCAGTCCGGCGGTGGTGGCCTTCGTCGGCCAGGCGCGCGAACTGCTGCCGGCCCTGCATGCGGCCCTGCGCGACGGGGCCGCGGTCGCGGCCAACATCCCGGCGATGGAAGCCGTGGCCGACCGCCTGGCGGCCGGCGAGGATGTGCTGATCGAGGCGGCTGCAGTAGCCGTGGTCGAAGCGGATGGGGCCGCCGCGCCGGTCGAGGAGCCGGCACCGGCCGCGCCCGCCGCGCCGGAAACGGCGGTGGTGCTGGTGGATCCGGTGCTGCTGGAGATTCTGGGCGCCGAAGTCGGCAGCCATCTGGAGACCATACAGGCCTGGCTGGCCGGCGCGCGCGCCGGCGAGGCGCAGGCCGACAGCAGCCTGCTGCGCGCGATCCATACCCTCAACGGCGCTTTTGCGATGAGCGAGGTGCCGACGGTGACCGCGTTCACCGCGCCCGCCGAGGGCTACATCAAGCGCCTGCTGGCCGCGCAGCAGCCGGCCGATGCCGCTGGCCTGGCCGCGCTGGCCGAGGTGGCCGAGGCGGTGCGCGTCTCCACCCTCGCGCTGCAGGCCACCCCGATACAGGTGCCGGTGTATGCCGCGCTGGCGGCGCGGATGGCGGCCCTGCGCGATACCCTGCCGGAAGCCAGCCTGCCGTTCGTCGATCACGCCCAGCTGGCAGCCGAGGACGCCGCGCGCCAGGCGGCGGAAGAGGAGGCGGCGCGCGAGGAGGCCGAACGCCAGGCCGCGGAGGAAGCGGCGCGTCAGGAAGCCGAGCGGCTGGCGGCCGAACAGGCGGCGCGCGAGGAGGCCGAACGTCGGGCCGCGGAGGAAGCGGCGCGTCAGGAAGCCGAACGGCTTGCGGCCGAGCAGGCCGCGCGCGAGGAAGCCGAACGCTTGGCCGCGGAGGAAGCGGCGCGTCAGGAAGCCGAACGGCTGGCGGCCGAGCAGGCGGCGCGCGAGGAAGCCGAACGCTTGGCCGCGGAAGAAGCGGCGCGTCAGGAAGCCGAGCGGCTTGCGGCCGAGCAGGCGGCGCGCGAAGAGGCCGAGCGTCGGGCCGCGGAGGAAGCGGCGCGTCAGGAAGCCGAACGGCTTGCGGCCGAGCAGGCCGCGCGCGAGGAAGCCGAACGCTTGGCCGCGGAGGAAGCGGCGCGTCAGGAAGCGGAGCGGCTTGCGGCCGAGCAGGCCGCGCGCGAGGAAGCCGAGCGGCTGGCCGCGGAGGAAGCGGCGCGTCAGGAAGCCGAACGGCTGGCGGCCGAACAGGCGGCTGCCGAGGCGGCGCTGCTGGAGGCAGAACGCTTGGCAGCCGAGCAGGCGGAGGCCGAGCGGCTGGCTGCGGAGGAAGCTGCTCGCGCCGAAGCCGAACGGATTGCCGCCGAGCAGGCCGCGGCGGAAGAGGCGGCCCGTCGCGAGGCGGAGCGGCTGGAAGCCGAGCGCATCGCGGCGGCCCGAGCTGAAGCCGAGCGCCTCGAAGCCGAACGCATCGCGGCAGCCCGCGCCGAGGCCGAGCGCCGCGAGGCCGAGCGGCGCGCCGCCGAGGCGGCTGCTGCCGCCAAGGCGCGCGAGCTGGCCGCGCTGGCGGCGCTGCAGTCCACCGCGGCGGCGGCCGAGGACCCGGACGAAGCCCTCGACACCCGCGAGCTCGATCTCCGAGCTGGTGGACGTCTTCGTGGAGGAGGCCGGCGACCTGCTCGACCATTCCGACGGCCTGCTGGCGCAGCTGCGCGAGACGCCGGACGACAACGAGCTGATCGTCGGCCTGCAGCGCGACCTGCACACCCTCAAGGGCGGCGCGCGCATGGCTGGCGTGATGGCGGCGGGCGAACTCGGTCACGCCATGGAGACCCTGCTGGAAGCGGTGGCGGCGCAGCGCGTGGAGCTGGGCGACGCCGGCGTGGCGCTGCTGGAACGCGGTTTCGACCGCCTGCACACCATGATCACCCGGATCGCCGCGCGGCGTGCCATCGGCATGCCGGACGGCCTGATCGACGAGTTCAACGCCCGCGCCGAGAACCGCGCGCCGGCGGCGGCTGTGCCAGCGGCGGAATCCTCCGAGGCTGCCGCTCCCCGTCCAGAGGCCCCGGCGCCCAGGCCCGTGCTCGCGCCGCTGTCGCCCCCGATCCGGCCGGAAGGCGCGTTCGAGGACGACGAGATCGGCGTGCGTGCGCCGCAGGAGCAGGTGCGCATCCGCGCCGACCTGCTCGACCGCCTGGTCAACTACGCCGGCGAAGTCGCGATCTACCGCGCGCGCCTGGAGCAGCAGCTGTCGGCCTTCCGCAGCACCGCGGCGGAAATGGAGCAGACCAATCTGCGCCTGCGCGACCAGCTGCGGCGGCTGGATGCCGAAACCGAGGCCCAGATCATCGCGCGCTTCCAGCGCGAGAGCGACAGCGGGCGCGAGGCGTTCGACCCGCTGGAACTCGACCGCTTCAGCACCCTGCAGCAGCTCTCGCGCGCGCTGGCCGAGTCCGCGGCCGACCTGCAGAGCCTGCACGGCTCGATGGAAGACCTCACCCGCCAGTACGAGACCCTGCTGACCCAGCAGTCGCGGGTGAGCTCGGAGCTGCAGGAAGGCCTCATGCGCACGCGCATGCTGCCGTTCGATTCGCTGGTGCCGCGCCTGCGCCGGGTGATCCGCCAGGCCGCCGCCGAGACCGGCAAGCAGGCCCAGTTGCGGGTCGAGGGCGCGCAGGGCGAGCTCGACCGCAACGTGCTGGAGCGCATGACCGCGCCGCTGGAGCACATGCTGCGCAACGCCATCGCGCACGGGCTGGAAACCCCGCAGGCGCGCCAGGCCGCCGGCAAGCCGGAGGAAGGCAGCATCCGGGTCGCGGTGCGCCGCGAGGGGGCGGAAGTGGTGCTGCAGATCAGTGACGACGGCGCCGGCCTGAATCGCGCCGCGATCCGCGCGCGCGGCATCGAGCGCGGCCTGATCGCCGCCGATGCCGAGCTCACCGATGCCGAGCTGTACCAGCTGATCATGCAGCCGGGCTTCTCCACCGCCGAGACCGTCAGCCGGCTCGCCGGCCGCGGGGTCGGGATGGACGTGGTGGCCAGCGAAGTGCGCCAGCTCGGCGGCTCGATCGACATCGCCTCGCGCCCCGGCGCCGGCACCACCTTCACCCTGCGCCTGCCGCAGACGTTGGCGGTGACCCAGGCGGTGTTCGTCAAGATCGGCGAGACCGAATACGCGGTGCCGATCGCAGCCGTGCGTGGCGTCGGCCGCATCGCGCGCGAAGAGCTCGCGCAGGCCGGGGCGGTTTACCGCTACGGCGGCGAGGACTATGCCCTGCACGATCTCGGCGTGCTGGTCGGCACCGCGCCGGCCAAGGCCGAAGGGCATCTGCAGATGCCGCTGCTGCTGGTCGGCTCGGGCGAACTGCGCGCGGCGGTGGCGATCGACCAGGTGCTGGGCAGCCGCGAAATCGTGGTCAAGACCGGTGGCCCGCAGCTGGCCTCGGTGCCGGGCATCTTCGGCGCGACCATCATGGGCGATGGCCGCGTGGTGGTGATCCTCGACGTGGCCCCGCTGGTGCGTCGCCAGGCGACCCTGGCGGCGTCCGGTGCGTTGCAGCATGGCGTGGCGGCGCCGGTCGAGACCCGCCGCGTCCCGCTGGTGATGGTGGTGGACGATTCGGTGACGATGCGCAAGGTCACCGGCCGCGTGCTGGAACGCCACGGCTTCGAGGTCGCCACCGCCAAGGACGGCCTGGACGCACTGGAGCGCATGGCAGAGCTGGTGCCCGACCTGATGCTGCTCGACATCGAAATGCCGCGCATGGACGGCTACGAGCTGGCCACCGCGATGAAGGCCGACGTGCGCCTGCGCGACGTGCCGATCGTGATGATCACCTCGCGGACCGGCGAGAAGCACCGCCAACGCGCGATGGAGATCGGGGTCGAGCGCTACCTGGGCAAGCCCTACCAGGAGCCGGAACTGATGCGCAACGTGTTCGAGCTGCTCAAGCTCGAGTACGTGGGTGACGGGCTGGCGCAATGAGCGGGCGCCGCGTGGTGGTGCTGGCGCGCCCGGGCGCCGCGCGCGAGCGCACCGAACAGGCGGTGCACGCGGCAGGCGCGACGCTGGCCGCCTCCCTGGATCCGGCCGAGGCCGACGAGGCGGCGGTCCGCGCGCAGGCACCGCAGGCGCTGGTAGTGGTGCTGGATGCGGCCACCGAAGGCGTGCTGGACCGGTTCGATCCGCTGCTGGCCGACCCGGGGCTGGACGTGGTGTTCGACGAGGCCGAGGTCGCCGCCAGGCGCGACGGCTGGGAGGCCGCGCGCTGGGCCCGGCACCTGGCGGCCAAGCTGGACGGCCATGGCGACGTGCTGCCCGCGGCGCCCGGGCACAGCGCGCGGATCGGATTCGTCGAGGAAATGCAGGCACTGGCGCTGCAGGTGGCGGCGCTGCCGGAGGTGCCGCAGGCGCCGTCGCACGCCCCCGCCGCGCCGACCGGGGCGGTGGCGATCGTGGCCGGAATCGGCGGCCCGGATGCGGTGCGCCAGCTGCTGGCCAGCCTGCCGGCGCGGTTCCCGCGGCCGGTGCTGCTGCGCCAGAAGCTCGAGGGCGGGCAGTACGACAAGCTGGTGCGGCAGATGCAGCGCGCCACCCTGATGCAGGTGGTGCTGGCCCAGCCCGGCGAGCCGCTGCAGGCGGGCTGCGTGCACGTCATGCCGGACGGGCTGGACGTGGTGCGCGCGCCGGCCGGGGCGATCTTCGCCACCTGCGAAGGCGAGCCGCGCTTTGCCGGGCTGCCGGCGGCCGACAGCGCCATCCTGCTGCTGAGCGGGGCCGATCCGTCGGGGGTGGACGCCGCGCTGTCGCTGCGCCTGGCCGGCGCTATGGCGTACGGCCAGGCCCCCGAGAATTGCTTCGATCCGGCCAGCAGCCGCATGCTGGTGACGCGCGGCGGCGAGTCGCGCAGCCTGGCCGAGATGTCCCGCGAACTTTTGCACCGCTGGTCCGCCTGAGGTAGCCCATGTCTTCCGAACTTGCCCCGATCATCCGCGGCGTGCTGATCCAGGTCGCGCAGGCGCGCCTGCTGCTGCCGAACGCCACCATCGCCGAGGTGCTGTCGTTCGCCACCCCGGAGCCGGTGGAGAACACGCCGGCCTGGCTGCTGGGCCGCATCCGCTGGCGCGGCTGGCAGCTGCCGCTGCTGTCGTTCTCGCGGTTCGCGGGGCTGGCCGAGGAGCAGGGCGGCCTGGGCAGCAAGGTGGTGGTGCTGAAGGCGCTCGGTGGCGACGCCCGGCGCCCCTATTTCGCGCTGCTCACGCAAGGCTTCCCGCGCCTGGTGACGGTGACCGAGGCGGCGCTGGCGACCCTGGAGGCGGAGGGCGAGGCGCTGCCGCCCGGCGTGCTGGCGCGGGTGCGCCTGAATGAGGACGAAGCGGTGGTGCCGGATCTCGAGGCGCTCGAGGACACCCTGCGCGAGGCGCTGGCGGCCGCGGCCTGAGCCTGCCCGTCGCGCCTGGCCGGGGGGCGGCTCAGCCGAGATCCCCGGCCAGCGCCTGCAGCACCGCGATCGCCGCCAGCCCCGCGGTCTCGGTGCGTAAGACCCGCGGCCCCAGGCGCAGGCCGCTGAAGCCGGCGGCGTCCAGCTGCGCGCGGTCGCGCGGCGACCAGCCGCCTTCCGGCCCGATCGCCAGCGTGCAGGCCGCCAGCGGCGTCCCGCGCAGCGCGGCCAGCGAAGCGTCGGCCTGCGGATCGAGCAGAAATCCGCGGCCTTCCCGCTGCGCCGCGGCGCTGGCCAGCGGCTGCGGTGGCAGCACCTCCGGCACCCACGCGCGCCCGCTCTGCTCGCAGGCCGATACCACCACCTGCCGCCAGTGCACCAGGCGTTTCCCGGCGCGCGCGGTGGGAAGCCTGACCTCGCTGCGTTCGCTGTCCACCGGCACGATCCGCGCTACGCCGAGCTCGGTGGCCTTCTGCAGGATGAAGTCCATCTTCTCGCCGCGGGCGATGCCCTGCAGCAGGGTGATCCGCAGCGGCGATTCGTTCGCCACCGGCCGTGCGGCGAGGATCTCCGCGCGCGCCCCGCGCTTGTCCGCGACGAGCAGGCGGGCGTCGTAGTCGTGGCCGTCGCCGTTGAACAGCACGCAGGCGTCGCCGGGCGAAAGCCGCAGCACCCGCAGCAGATGCGCGGAAACGTCCTCGGGCAGCGTGATCTCGCTGCCGGGCGCGAGCGGCTGGGCGATGTGGCAGCGGGTCAGGCGCATCCGGCGGCCTCTGCCAGCGCGGCCTCGGTGGCTGTGACCAGCACGTCCAGCTCACGATCGCCCACACAATAGGGCGGCATCCAGTACAGCACGTCGCCCAGCGGCCGCAGCAGCGCGCCGGCCTCCAGCGCGGCGCGGTACATGCGCAGGCCACGGCGGCCGGCGATCTCCACCGCGTGGCCGTCCTCGGCATTGCCGGCCTCCGGGTGCAGCTCGATCGCGACCACCATCCCGGTCTGGCGCACCTCGGCCACCGCCGGATGCGTGGAGAAGCGGGCGGCGCGTTCGGCCATCTGCGCCGCGATGCCGCGGTTGCGGGCCAGCACCGCGTCCTGCTGCAGGATGTCCAGCGAGGCCAGCGCCGCGGCGCAGGCCAGCGGGTTGCCGCTGTAGCTGTGCGAGTGCAGGAAGGCGCGCTCGCGCGAGTCGTCGAGGAAGCCGTCGTAGATCGCCTGGGTGGCGAGCACCGCGCACAGCGGCAAAAAGCCGCCGGTCAGGCCCTTGACAGGCACAGCAGGTCCGGCTGGATGCCACCGCCCGGCGCCTGCTCGCAGGCGAACAGGGTGCCGGTGCGACCGAAACCGACCGCGATCTCGTCGGCGATCAGCAGCACGCCGTGGGTATCGCAGAGATCGCGCACACGGCGCAGGTAGGCCGGGTGGTGCATGCGCATCCCGCCCGCGCACTGCAGCAGTGGTTCCAGGATCAGCGCGCAGACTTCGCCCGGGTGCGCCTCCAGCAGCGCCGCCAAGGCATCGGCCGCGGCATGCGCGCGCGCCTCGGCCGCGGCGGCATCGCGCGCGCCGAACGCGTCGGGCGAGGGCGCGAACAGCGCTTCCAGCAGCAGCGGCGCGTACACCCGGCGGTACAGCGGGATGTCGCCGACCGCCAGCGCGCCCAGGGTTTCGCCATGGTAGCTGCCGGTCAGGGCGATGAAGCGGGTGCGCCGGTGTTCGCCGCGGTTGTGGAACCAGTGGAATGCCATCTTCAGCGCCACCTCCACACCCGAGGAGCCGTTGTCGGCATAGAACACCCTGGCCAGCGGCGCGCGGCCGGCCTCACGCGGGGCGAGGGCGAGCAGGCGCTCGGCCAGCTCCACCGCGGGCGCATGCGAGAAGCCGGCCAGGATCACCTGCTCCAACGTATGCGCCTGCCTGGCAATGGCGTCGGCGATGCGCGGCTCGGCGTGCCCGTGCAGGTTGGTCCACCAGCTGCTGATGCCGTCCAGCACGCGGCGGCCGTCCATGCCCACCAGCCAGGCGCCCTCGCCGCGCGCCACCGGAAACAGCGGCAGCGCCTGCGGGTGCTCGCGCATCTGGGTGCAGGGGTGCCAGAGCACCGCCAGGTCGCGCGCGCGCCAGTCATCGGCCGCGGCTATCATGGGGTCGTGAACGTCCTTCATCCCGTCATTATCGCTGCCGGGGCGGCCGCATGAGCCGCCCGTTGCCCGTCATCCATGGCATCACCGAGCACGACGCCGGCCCCTACCGCATGGAGCGGCTGGACCTCGAGTTCAGCAACGGCGAGCGCCGCCTGTACGAGCGCCTGCATAGCCGCGGCCACGGCGCGGTGGCGGTGGTGCCGCTGCTGGATGCCGACACGGTGCTGCTGGTGCGTGAATACGCGGCCGGGGTGCATCGCTACGAGCTGGGGCTGGTGAAGGGCCGCATCGATGCCGGCGAGACCCCGGAGCAGGCGGCCAACCGCGAGCTGATGGAGGAAGCCGGCTACGGCGCGCGCGAGTTGCGCGTGCTGCGCCGGCTGAGTCTGGCGCCGACCTATATGAGCCATCAGACCCATCTGGTGCTGGCGCGCGGCCTGTACCCGCAGCGCCTGCCCGGCGACGAGCCGGAGGAGCTGGAGGTGGTGCCGTGGAAGCTGGCCGATCTCGGCCAGCTGATCCTGCGCGAGGAGTTCTCGGAAGGGCGCAGCATCGCCGCGCTGTTCCTGGTGCGCGAGTGGCTGGAGCAGCAGGCGCATGGATGAGACGCTGCGCGAGAGCGTGATCGGCATCGCGCAGCGCGCGGCCGCCGCGATCCTGGCGGTGTACGAGGGCGAGTTCGCGGTGCAGCACAAGGACGACCGCTCGCCGCTGACCGCCGCCGACCTGGCCGCGCACCGCTGCATCGTCGACGGATTGCAGGCGCTGACCCCCGGCATTCCGGTGCTGTCGGAGGAGTCGCGCGCGCTCGACATCGCCGAGCGCCGCCGCTGGCGCCGGCTGTGGGTGGTCGATCCGCTGGACGGCACCCGCGAGTTCGTCAAGCGCAACGGCGAGTTCTGCATCAACATCGCGCTCGTCGAAGATGGCGTGGCGGTGTTCGGGCTGATCCAGCAGCCGGTGACCGGGCGGCTCTGGTACGGCATGCCGGGTCGCGGCGCATTCCGCCGCGAAGGCGACAGTGACCGGGCGATCCATGCGCGCATTCCCGCCGCCGCGCCGCTGCGGATCGCCGCCAGCCGCTCGCACCGCGACGCGCGCACGCAGGCGCTGCTGGACGCGCTGCCCGGTAGCGAGGTGGTGGGCTACGGCTCGGCGCTGAAGTTCTGCCGGATCGCGGAAGGCGCGATCGACCTGTATCCGCGCTTCGGCCCGACCAGCGAGTGGGACACCGCCGCCGGACAGGCCATCGTGGAAGCTGCCGGCGGCGCGGTGCTGGATGCGCGCGGCCGCCCACTGCGCTACAACCAGCGCGACACCCTGCTCAACGGCGACTTCATCGCCGTCGGCGATCCCGCCCTGCCTGCCCGCCTGCCCGCATGACCGACGCGCCCGCCGACCCACGCGATCTCCGCACCCTGCTGGCGATCATGGCGCGCCTGCGCGACCCCGCCGGCGGCTGTCCATGGGACGTGCAGCAAACCTTCGCCAGCATCGCGCCGTACACCATCGAGGAGGCCTACGAAGTCGCCGATGCGATCGACCGCGGCGACCTCGACGACCTGAAGGACGAGCTGGGCGACCTGCTGCTGCAGGTGGTGTTCCATGCGCGCATGGCCGAAGAGGCCGGTGCGTTCGCGTTCGGCGACGTGGTCGCGGCGATCTGCGACAAGCTGGTGCGCCGGCATCCGCACGTGTTCGATGCGGCGGGCCGCCCGCTCGATCCGGCCGCGCGCGCTGCCGCGGTGGCGGATGCCCGGCAGCAGACCCGCGCGTGGGACGCGCTCAAGCGCGCCGAGCGCGCGGCCAGGGGCGAGGCCGACACCTCCGCGCTGGCCGGCATTTCGCGCGGGCTGCCGGAATGGCTGCGCGCGGTGAAGCTGCAGGAAAAAGCGGCCAGGGTCGGCTTCGACTGGCCGGGCCCGGAGCCGGTGATCGCCAAGCTGCACGAGGAAATCGAGGAAGTGCGCGCGGAGTTCGCCGCCGTCGCCGCCGATCCGGGCGATGCCGCCGCGCGTGACCGCCTGGAGGACGAGATCGGCGACGTGCTGTTCGTCTGCGCCAATCTCGCGCGCCACGCGAAGGTGGATGTCGGCGCTGCGCTGCGCCGCGCGAACGCCAAGTTCGAGCGCCGCTTCCGCGCGATGGAGGCGCTGGCCACCGCCGATGGCGGGCTTGCCGGCCAGCCGCTGGAGGCGCAGGATCGCTATTGGGACCTGGCCAAGGCCGCCGAAAAGCAAGATGTCCACCAGGAGTCCGCGCCATGAACGACGCCCCGCGCTTCTCCAGCTTCCGCGAGTTCTATCCGTTCTACCTGGGCGAGCACCGCAACCGCACCTGCCAGCGCCTGCATTTCACCGGCAGCAGCCTGGCCATCGGCTGCGTGCTGCTGGCGATCGTGCGGGCCAACCCGTGGTGGCTGCTGGCGGCGCTGGTCTCCGGCTATGCCTTTGCCTGGATCGGGCATTTCTTCTTCGAGAAGAACCGCCCGGCCACCTTCCGTCACCCGCTGTATTCGTTCATGGGCGACTGGGTGATGTACAAGGACATTCTGACCGGGAAGATTCCGTTCTGAAGGCCGGCCGGCGCCTTCACTCCATGAAGATCAGCCAGGCCGCGCACACCACCAGCGCAAAGCCGGCCCAGTGGTTCCACTTCAGCGGCTGGCCCAGGTACCAGGTGGAGAACCCGGCGAACACCAGCAGGGTGATGACCTCCTGCATGCCCTTCAGCTGCGGCGCGCTGTACACCGTGCTGCCGATCCGGTTGGCCGGCACCATCAGCAGGTATTCGAAGAAGGCGATGCCCCAGCTCATCAGGATGACCTTGGGCAGTGCAGTGCTGCGGTCCTTCAGATGCCCGTACCAGGCGTAAGTCATGAAGATGTTGGAAAACACCAGCAGCAGCGGGGCGAGCAGACGGGCGTAGGGCATCGGCGGTCTGGGGGCAGGGGCGGGGGTGCAGGATAGCCCTTCACGCAGCATCCACCGGCGGCCGGGCATGGTGCCAGCATGACGGACGGGGTCGTAGGCATGCGTGAAAACGGACAGGCGGGGCTGGTGCTGATCGTCGAGGACAATCGCAACATCTCCGAGATGGTGGGGGAATACCTGGAAGGCCGCGGGTTCGAGGTGGACTACGCGATGGACGGGCTGGATGGCTATCGGCTGGCGGCGGAGAACGCGTACGACGCGATCGTGCTGGACCTGATGCTGCCGCGGCTGGATGGCGTGGAGGTCTGCCGCCGCCTGCGCAACGAGGCGCGCAAGGCCACCCCGATCCTGATGCTGACCGCGCGCGACACCCTCGACGACAAGCTCGGGGGCTCTCGTCCGGCGCCGACGACTACCTGACCAAGCCGTTCGCGATCCGCGAACTGGAAGCGCGCCTGCATGCCCTGATCCGGCGCGACCGCCGCCAGGTCGGCGGCGGCGTGCTGCAGGTGGCCGACCTGGTGCTGGATCCGGCCGCGCTGCACGCGACCCGCGCCGGGCAGGAACTGGCACTGTCGCCGATCGCGCTGCGCCTGCTGGCGATCCTGATGCGGGAATCGCCGCGGGTGGTGTCGCGCCAGGAGATCGAGCGCGAGATCTGGGGGGACGACCTGCCGGATTCCGATACCCTGCGCAGCCACCTGTACAACCTGCGCAAGGTGATCGACAAGCCGTTCGACCGCCCGTTGCTGCACACGGTGCAGAGCGCGGGCTACCGCATCGCCGATCTGGCGGCCTGATGCCGCCGGCCGCGCATGCCCAGTCCCTTGCCCGGCCCTGACCCTGCACGCGCGCCGACACCCGCCGAGCGCCTCGCGCGCGAGCAGGCCTTCACCCGCGACGCCAGCCACGAGCTGCGCACGCCGCTGACCGTGATCCGCATGGCCAGCGACCTGATCGCGCACGATGACGGCCTGTCGGAGGCATCGCGGCGCTCGCTGGCGCGGATCCGCGAGGCGGTGGCGGGGATGGAGGCCACCATCGATGCCCTGCTGCTCCTGGCGCGCGGGCAGGATGTGCCGCTGGAGGCCGAGGACTTCCACCTCGGCGAGCTGCTGGAGCAAGTGCTGGAACAGGTGCGCCCGCAGCTGCAGCGCAAGCGTTTGGCGCTTGCCCTCGAACAGCAGGCCGATCCGCTGCTGCACGCGCCGCCGCGGGCGATGGCGGTGGTATTGGGCAACCTGCTGGAAAACGCCGTCCGCTACACCGATGCCGGGCAGGTGCGGGTGCGGGTGCTGCCGGACCGGGTCGAGATCGAGGACACCGGGGTCGGGATGGATGCGGCCACCCTGGCGCGCGCGTTCGAGCCGTTCTACCGCGGCCTGGGCACGCCGCCTGGCGGTGGCGGGCTCGGGCTGTCGGTGGCGCACCGGCTGGCCCAGCGCTGCGGCTGGACGCTGCGGCTGGACAGCACGCTCGGGCAGGGCACCTGTGCCAGCCTGCTGTTCGGGCGCGTCGCGCAGGACTGACGGCACGGTCGGGCGTCATCCGGACGGGCGAGAATGCCCGTCAACCCGGCGCGCACCCGCGCGTTCCCGCTTGATCCCTGACCTCGCAGACTCCCTCCGCATGAGCCAGCCCCGTCGCCCCCGCCGTTCCCCCTTGCGCAACGCCGGCATTGCCGTCGTCGTCATCGCCGCCCTGGTCGTGGGCTGGCAGCTCTGGCACAAGCGCGGGCAGGCGGCCGAGGGCGGCTATCGCACGGACACCGTGCAGCGCGGTGACATCCGGGTGGCGATCTCGTCCACCGGCACCCTCAGCGCGATCACCACGGTCACCGTCGGCAGCCAGATTTCCGGCCTGGTGACCCAGGTACTGGCCGACTACAACGCGCCGGTGAAGAAGGGCCAGGTGCTGGCGGTCATCGACCCGTCCATCTACGAGGCGCAGATCCGCCAGGGCGAGGCCCAGATCGCCAGTGCCCGGGCCCAGCTTGCGCAGGCGCAGGCGACGCTGCGCAACGCGACGCTGGACTACCAGCGCAAGGCCGACCTCGGTCGCCAGCAGCTGGTCGCACGCAGCGACGTGGACCTGGCCCGCACCGCGATGGAGCAGGCGCAGGCGCAGGTCAACTCGGCCCAGGCCGCGATCCGCCAGCAGACCGCGGCCACCCAGACCACCCGGGTCAACCTGGAGCGCACGGTGATCCGTTCGCCGGTGGATGGCGTGGTGCTGACCCGCAAGATCGAGCCGGGCCAGACCGTCGCCGCCAGCCTGCAGGCACCGGAGCTGTTCACCATCGCCGAAGACCTGTCGAAGATGAAGATCGAGCTGGCGGTGGACGAATCCGACATCGGCCAGGTCAAGGTCGGGCAGGCGGTCAGTTTTACCGTCGATGCTTTTCCCGACCGCCGCTTCCGCGGCACCGTGGAGCAGGTGCGGCTGGCGGCCACCACCAGCAACAACGTGGTGACCTATCCGGTGGTGGTCACCGTGGACAACAGCGATGGCATCCTGCTGCCGGGGCTGACGGTGAACGCCGAGATCGAGGTCAGCAAGAAGGCCGGCGTGCTCAAGCTGGCCAACGCCGCGCTGCGTTTCAAGCCCGGTGACAGTTCGCCGCTGGCGGCACTGCAGCCGCAGACGCCGGGCCAGGGCGGCCCGGGCGGTGGCAACGGGATGGCCGACGGCCTGCGCGCCGCGGCGGCCGGGCTGGGCCTGACCGCCCAGCAGCAGGCGGCGTTCGACGAGGCCCTGGCGCAGATGCTGAAGCGCCAGGCCGAGCGCGCCGCGCAGTTCCGGCAGCAGGCGGCGCAGTCGCCGCAGCAGGGCGGCAACCGCCTGTTCGGCGGTGGTATGCGCATGGGCGGCGGCGCCGGCGGGCCGGATGCCAGCCTGCAGGCGCAGATCCGGGCGCGCTTGCGCGAGCGCCTCAACCAGCAGTTCGCGGCCTTTCGCGCCAGCCTGAGCGACGCCCAGCGCGCGCAGTGGGATGCGGCGGTAGAGGCACAGCTCAATGCCAAGCGGGTCAGCGTGTACCGGCTGGCCAAGGGCGGCAAGCCGGAGCTGGTCAACATCCGCCTGGGCGCCAGCGACGGCAGCGCCACCGAGGTGATGGGCGACATCCACGAGGGCGACCAGATCATCAGCGGCGAGCGTGCCGTGGGGGCGCCGTGATCGCCAACCCGCTCGCGCCGGTCATCGAGACCCGCCAGCTGAGCAAGGTGTACCTGGCCGGCACCGAGGCCGAGGTGGCGGCGCTGCACGGGGCGGACCTGACCGTGCGCCGCGGCGAGTTCGTGGCGATCATGGGGCCGTCCGGCTCCGGCAAGACCACGCTGATGAATCTGCTGGGCTGCCTGGACACGCCGACCTCGGGCACCTACCACTGCGACGGGGTGGACGTGTCCACCCTGCACGCCGAGGAGCTGGCGCAGGTGCGCCTGCACAAGATCGGCTTCGTGTTCCAGCAGTTCAACCTGCTGCCGCGGATGACTGCGCTGGAGAACGTGATGATGCCGCTGGGCTACGTCCACATGCACCGCCACGCGCGCCGCGACCGCGCGCTGGCGATGCTGGAGGCAGTCGGCCTGGGCAGCCGCGCCGGGCACAAGCCGACCGAGCTGTCCGGCGGCCAGCAGCAGCGCGTGGCGATCGCGCGCGCGCTGATCAATGCGCCGCCGCTGCTGCTGGCGGACGAACCCACCGGCGCGCTGGACAGCAAGACCGGCGAGGAGATCCTGGCCCTGTTCAAGCGCCTGCGTTCGGACGGGCATACCGTGGTGCTGATCACCCACGATGCGCACGTGGCCGAGCACGCCGACGCCATCTACGAAATCCACGACGGCGTGCTGGGTGCGCGGCGTGCCGGGAGCCGCGCATGAGGCCGCTGGAAATCCTGCGTACCGCGCTGTTCGCCTTGCGCGGCAACTGGCTGCGCAGCGCGCTGACTTCGCTGGGCGTGATCATCGGCATCGCCGCGGTGATCGTGATGGTGTCGATCGGGCAGGGTACCCAGGCCGAGATCGACAAGCTGGTGTCGGGCCTCGGCTCGCAGCGGCTGGACATCTCCAGCGCCGGCGGCATGGGCCCGGGCGGTGTGCGGCTGGCGCAGGGCAGCCGCTGGAGCCTGAATGAAGGCGACGTGGAGGCGATCCGCAACGAGGTGCCGGAAGTCCAGTACGTGGCCGGCTCGCTGCGCGGCGGCACCCAGGCGGTGTTCGCCGAGAACAACGCCTCCACCCAGTGGCAGGGCGTGCAGGCCGACTGGTTCCCGATCAACGGCTGGGAGATCGCCAGCGGCGACGGCTTCCAGCCGAACGATTACGGCGGCGCCAGCAAGCCGGTGATCCTCGGCGAGACCGTGCGCCGCACGCTGTTCGGTGACCAGGACGGGATCGGCCAGACCATCCGCCTCGGGCGGGTGCCGTTCACCGTGGTCGGCGTACTCAAGCCCAAGGGCCAGGGCGGCTTCGGCCAGGACCAGGACGACATCGTGGTGGTGCCGCTGGAGACCGCGCGCCGGCGCCTGTCCACCGCGCAGGGCATGCCGCCCGGTGCGGTCCAGCAGATTTCGGTCGGCGTGGACGACGCCCGCAACCTCGACGCGGCGCAGTCCGAGATCGAGGCGCTGCTGCGCCAGCGGCACAAGATCCAGCCGGGCGCGGATGACGATTTCGTGGTACGCAACATCAGCCAGATCGTGGCGACCCGCACCCAGACCACCAACCTGATGTCCAAGCTGCTGGGCGCGGTGGCGGGCATCTGTCTGGTGATCGGCGGCATCGGCATCATGAACATCATGCTGGTCTCGGTGACCGAGCGGATCCGCGAGATCGGGCTGCGGCTGGCGGTGGGCGCAGGCCCGCGCGATATCCGCGCGCAGTTCCTGGCCGAGGCGATGCTGATTTCACTGATCGGCGGGGTGATCGGGATCGTGATCGGGATCATCGGTGCGCTGCTGGTCGGCAAGTTCAGCGGGTTGCCGGTGCAGTTGAATGCGCAGGTGGTGGGGCTGGCAGCGGCGTTCTCGATCGCCACCGGGCTGTTCTTCGGCTACTACCCGGCACGCAAGGCCTCGCGGCTTGATCCGATCGAAGCGTTGCGCTCGCAGTAGCCGGCGCCTCCCCGCACGCCGGGGCGGGCCGGGGGCTTGTGGCAGAATGACAGGCCGTTCCACCTGATGTTCCGTTCGATGGCCGACTCCCGCCGCGCTTCCCAGCTCAGGAATTGCACGCATGGCTGACCTGTACGGGCACCTCCCGCGCGGACCGGTCGGCGTGCTGCGCGCGGCGCGCTGGTCGCTGCTCGGCCTGCGCGCGGCCTGGCTGCATGAATCCTCGTTCCGGCTCGAGGTCTGCCTGTTCCTGTTGCTGGGCCCGCTGGGCTGGTGGCTGGGTCAGACCCCGGTAGAGCGCGTGCTGCTGATCGGCAGCTGCCTGCTGGTGCTGGCGATGGAGCTGATGAACTCCTCGATGGAGGCCGTGATCGAACGCTTCGGGCCGGAGCACCACGAGCTGGCCGGGCGCGCCAAGGACATGGGCTCGGCCGCGGTGTTCGTGCTGATGATGAACGTGCTGCTGGTCTGGGGCGCCCTGCTGCTGCCCCGCTGGCTGTGATGCCTGTCCCGCTGGCTGTGATCGAGGGATGGGAATGGACTTGAGTTTCCTGGCTTCGCCGGATGCCTGGTTGACCCTGGTGACCCTGAGTGCGCTGGAGATCGTGCTCGGCATCGACAACCTGGTGTTCATTTCGATCGCGGTCAGCCGCCTGCCGGAGGAGCGCAAGCCGCTGGCGCGCCGGCTAGGGATCGCGGTGGCCTGCGTCACCCGCATCCTGCTGCTGGTGACGCTGGCGTTCCTGGCACGGATGTCGCAGGACCTGTTCCAACTGTTCGGCCAGGGCATCTCCATCCGCGATCTGGTGCTGATCCTGGGCGGCGCCTTCCTGCTGGTGAAGGGCGTGCTGGAGATCCGCGACCTGATCACCGGCGGCGAGGACGAGGATCCGCGCACCACGCGCGCCTCTGCGGTGTTTGCGCTGGTGATCGCGCAGATCGCGGTGATCGACATCGTGTTCTCGCTGGACTCGGTGATCACCGCGGTGGGGATCGCCGAGCACATCCCGATCATGGTCTTCGCCATCCTGGTGGCGGTGGGGGATCATGCTGCTGGCGGCCAACCCGCTGGGGCGCTTCATCGACGCCAACCCCACGGTCAAGATGCTGGCGCTGGCCTTCATTCTGCTGGTCGGCGCCGTGCTGGTGCTCGACGGGCTCGAGGTGCACGTGCCCAAGCCCTACATCTACTTCGCCATGGCCTTCTCGGTCCTGGTGGAGTGGCTGAACCTGCTGATGCGGCGCCGCGCGGCGGCCCACCGCATTCCCGGCGCCGGCGAGTGGTAGCGCGCCGGTCCCTCATGACCTACTGCCCATGGTTCCTATGCCGTACCTGCACCAGATCGACCCCATCGCCCTCTCGCTCGGACCGCTGAAGGTCCACTGGTACGGACTGATGTACCTGCTGGGTTTCGCCGTGGCCTGGTGGCTGGGGCGCCGCCGGGTGCGTGCCGGGCGCCTGCCGGGGGTGGACGACAACGGGTTCTCCGACCTGATGTTCTACGCCATGCTCGGCGTGGTGGTGGGCGGCCGGGTCGGCTACATGCTGTTCTACGATTTCGGCCCGTTCATCCATGACCCGCTGCTGCTGCTGCGGGTCTGGGAGGGCGGCATGAGCTTCCACGGCGGCCTGCTGGGCGTGCTCGCGGCGATCGCCTGGTGGTCGCGCCGGCACCACCTGCACTTCTTCGACACGGTCGATTTCATCGCGCCGCTGGTACCGGCCGGGCTGGGGTTCGGGCGCATCGGCAACTTCATCGGCGGCGAGTTGTGGGGCAAGCCGACCTACGGCACCGCGTTCGAGCGTCTGGGCGTGATTTTCCCGCGTTCGCTGCCGGAGCCGTTCGCCTCGATGGACGCGACCACCCTGCGCGCCCAGTACGAGGCCGGGCTGCTGGATGCGTTCGCGCGCCATCCCTCGCAGTTGTACCAGGCCACCCTGGAGGGGCTGGTGATGTTCTGCGTGCTGGTGTGGTATTCGCGCCGGCCGCGCCCGCGCTATGCGGTGTCCGGCCTGTTCGCGCTGCTGTACGGCTGCTTCCGCTTCCTGGTCGAGTTCGTGCGCGAGCCGGATGCCCAGCTCGGCTACCTCGCCTTCGGCTGGCTGACCATGGGCCAGTTGCTCAGCCTGCCGCTGATCCTGCTCGGCCTGTTCTGGCTGTGGAAGTCGCGCACGGCGCCGACCCTGAGGCCGGCCGCCGGCGCGGAGACGGCGCGGTGAGGCAGTACCTCGACCTGCTGGGCCACGTGCTGGAGCGCGGTACCGACAAGGCCGACCGCACCGGCACCGGCACTCGCAGCGTGTTCGGCTGGCAGATGCGCTTCGACCTGCGCGAAGGCTTCCCGCTGGTCACCACCAAAAAGTTGCACCTGCGCTCGATCATCCACGAGCTGCTGTGGTTCCTGCAGGGCAGCACCAACATCGCCTACCTGAAGGCCAACAAGGTTTCGATCTGGGACGAGTGGGCGGATGCGGACGGCGAGCTGGGGCCGGTGTATGGCAAGCAGTGGCGCAGCTGGGAAGGCGCTAACGGGCAGACCTTCGACCAGATCCGCTGGGTGGTCGAGGAAATCCGCCGCAATCCCGATTCGCGCCGTCTGATCGTCTCCGCCTGGAACGTGGCCGACCTGCCGAAGATGGCGCTGCAGCCCTGCCACACCCTGTTCCAATTCTATGTCGCGGATGGCCGCCTGAGCTGCCAGCTGTACCAGCGCAGCGGCGACATCTTCCTCGGCGTGCCGTTCAACATCGCCAGCTACGCGCTGCTGACCCATATGGTGGCGCAGGTGTGCGGGCTGGGCGTGGGCGATTTCGTGCATACCCTGGGCGATGCCCACCTGTATACCAACCACTTCGACCAGGCGCGCGCGCAGCTGGCGCGCCAGCCGCGCCCGCTGCCGGTGCTGAGGCTGAATCCGGATGTGCGTGACATCTTCGGCTTCCGCTACGAGGACATCGCGATCGAAGGCTATGATCCGTGGCCGGCGATCAAGGCGCCGGTGGCGGTGTGAGCCGACCATGCCTGCTGCCGATATGCGCCTCTCGCTGATCGCCGCGCTGGACCGCAACCGGGCCATCGGTCGCGGCAACGCCTTGCCCTGGCATTTGCCGGACGATTTCAAGCGGTTCAGATTGCTCACGCTGGGCAAGCCGGTGCTGATGGGGCGGCGTACCGCCGAGTCGCTGGGGCGGGCGTTGCCGGGGCGGCGCAACCTGGTGCTGACCCGTGGCGGGCAGGTGCCGTTCCCCGAGATGCAGGCGGTGGCCTCGCTGGAGCAGGCGCGCGCGCTCGCCGCCGAGGCGGGCGCCAGCGAGCTGTGCGTGATCGGCGGGGCGCAGGTGTACGCGCTGGCCCTGCCGCAGGCCACCCACCTGCATCTCACCTATGTCGAGACGGCGGTGGAGGGGCGGATGCGTTCTTCCCGCCGCTGCCGCCGGGACGCTGGCGGGAGGTCGGGCGCAGCGTGCATCCGGCGGATGCCGCGCACCCGCTGGCCTTCGCCTTCGTCGATTACGTGCGTGCGCCGCCCGCGGCCAGCTGAGGCGCCTGGGCCGGCCTGCGGGGCATCCGCGAAAAATCCCGGTGCGCCGTGTTGACATGGCTGCAAGTGGCGGCAACAATAACGGGCTCTTTGAGGGGCTTCACCGCCCCGCATCGAGAGATGTACGGAGGGATACCCAAGCGGCCAACGGGGGCAGACTGTAAATCTGCTGGCTTACGCCTTCGGTGGTTCGAATCCACCTCCCTCCACCAGCCTCAAGGGATTGTCGCTGGACCAGGTGTCGGGTTGTAGCAGGGTGCGGACTGGAGGTGGATGAGAGCCACCGCTGGTTCGACAGCAAGGCGTCAGCCTTGCTGAGCGCGCCGAAGGCGCGGCCCGGAGGGCCAAGGCGCGTAGCGCCGCCGCCATCCACCTCCCTCCACCAGCCTCAAGGGATTGTCGCTGGACCAGGTGTCGGGTTGTAGCAGGGTGCGGACTGGAGGTGGATGAGAGCCACCGCTGGTTCGACAGCAAGGCGTCAGCCTTGCTGAGCGCGCCGAAGGCGCGGCCCGGAGGGCCAAGGCGCGTAGCGCCGCCGCCATCCACCTCCCTCCACCAGCTCCAAGATCGCCGGCCTTACCAGCCGGGGATGCAACAAGCAGGGCTCCCGGTGCGGGAGTAGTTCAATGGTAGAACTGTAGCCTTCCAAGCTACTAGCGCGGGTTCGATTCCCGTCTCCCGCTCCACCATTGCACGGCCCTGTCGTAAAACCTGCTCACGTAGCTCAGTCGGTAGAGCACCTCCTTGGTAAGGAGGAGGTCGATGGTTCGATTCCATTCGTGAGCACCATTATTCGCAACCTCACGCCTGTCGCGGCAGGCAAACCCAACGAGACGCAGTCATGGCAAAGGGTAAGTTCGAGCGCACCAAGCCCCACGTGAACGTGGGCACGATTGGCCACGTGGACCACGGCAAGACGACGCTGACGGCGGCGCTGACGAAGGTGGGCGCGGAGCGTTTCGGTGGTGAGTTCAAGGCGTACGACGCGATCGACGCGGCGCCGGAAGAGAAGGCGCGCGGGATTACGATCTCGACCGCGCACGTGGAATACGAGAGCCCGACGCGCCACTATGCGCACGTGGACTGCCCCGGCCACGCCGACTACGTGAAGAACATGATCACGGGTGCGGCGCAGATGGACGGCGCGATTCTGGTGTGCTCGGCGGCGGACGGCCCGATGCCGCAGACCCGAGAGCACATCCTGCTGTCGCGGCAGGTGGGCGTGCCGTACATCGTGGTCTACCTGAACAAGGCGGACATGGTGGACGACAAGGAGCTGCTGGAGCTGGTGGAGATGGAGGTCCGCGAGCTGCTGAGCAAGTACGACTTCCCGGGCGACGACACCCCGATCATTGCGGGTTCGGCGCGCCTGGCGCTGGAAGGCGACCAGTCGGAGATCGGCGTGCCGTCGATCATCAAGCTGGTGGATGCGCTGGACACCTGGATTCCGGAGCCGGAGCGTGCGATCGACAAGCCGTTCCTGATGCCGGTGGAGGACGTGTTCTCGATCTCGGGCCGGGGCACCGTGGTGACCGGGCGCATTGAGCGTGGCGTGATCAAGGTGGGCGACGAAATCGAGATCGTGGGCATCCGTCCGACCCAGAAGACGACGGTGACCGGCGTGGAGATGTTCCGCAAGCTGCTGGATCAGGGCCAGGCGGGCGACAACGCGGGTCTGCTGCTGCGCGGCACCAAGCGTGACGAGGTGGAGCGCGGCCAGGTGCTGTGCAAGCCGGGTTCGATCACCCCGCACACCGAGTTCGAGGCGGAGGTGTATGTGCTGTCGAAGGACGAGGGTGGTCGCCACACGCCGTTCTTCAAGGGGTATCGTCCGCAGTTCTACTTCCGCACGACCGACATTACGGGTGCGGTGGAGCTGCCGGAGGGCACCGAGATGGTGATGCCGGGCGACAACGTGAAGATGAAGGTGACGCTGATCAACCCGGTGGCGATGGACGAGGGCCTGCGCTTCGCGATCCGCGAGGGCGGCCGCACCGTCGGCGCCGGCGTGGTGTCCAAGATCCTCAAGTGAGCCCCTGCGTTTCCCCCGTTTCCGCCTGCGGGAACGGGCTGGGGTGAAGGCAGGCGGCGCAAGCCGCCGTTGCCTTTTTCGGGAACAGTGCAGTTTCGATACGCCAGTAGCTCAATTGGCAGAGCAGCGGTCTCCAAAACCGCAGGTTGGGGGTTCGAGTCCCTCCTGGCGTGCCACCTCCCGGAGCGCCCGCGCATTCCGGGCCAGTAAGCCCAGAGAGAGTCGCGCCTTGACCAGCAATTCGCTGCCCCGTCCGTCCGCAGGTTCCGCGGACATCGTCAAGTACGTGCTGGCCGCGCTGCTGGTCGCGGCGGGCGTGTTCGTCTATTACTGGTTCGATGATGGTGTGCTGCCAGGCGTGGTGCGGGTACTGGCTGTGCTGGCGGGGCTGGGGCTGGGTGGCTGGGTGTTCCTGCTGACCGGCGCGGGCAGGCGGGTGCGCGAGTTCCTGTCCGAGTCCCGCTTCGAGCTGCGCAAGGTGGTCTGGCCGACCCGTCAGGAGGCGACCCGGACGATGTGGATCGTGGTCATCGCGGTCATCGCCATCAGCCTGATCCTGGCGGCCTTCGACTGGGTCATCCAGCTTGGCGTCAAGACGCTGCTTGGTTCCTGATGGAGAATGCCGTGAGCAATACCGAAGTCCACAAGCGCTGGTACGTGGTGCACGCCTATTCCGGCTTCGAGAAGTCGGTGGCGCAGGCCCTGCGCGACCGCATCGCGCGGATGGGCATGCAGGATCGCTTCGGCGAGGTGCTGGTGCCCACCGAGGAAGTGGTGGAGATGCGTGCCGGGCAGAAGCGCCGTTCCGAGCGCAAGTTCTTCCCGGGCTACGTGCTGGTGCAGATCGCCACCCATGTCGAGGATGGCATCCCGCGCATGGACAATGAGTCCTGGCATCTGGTCAAGGAAACCCCGAAGGTGATGGGGTTCATCGGCGGCACCGCCGACCGCCCATTGCCGATCCGCGACGAGGAGGCCGATGCCATCCTGCAGCGCGTGCAGGACGGCGTCGAGAAGCCGAAGCCGAAGGTCCTGTTCGAACCGGGTCAGATGGTGCGGGTGGTGGATGGCCCGTTCAACGACTTCAATGGCGTGGTCGAGGAGATCAACTACGAGAAGAGCCGCCTGCGGGTGGCGGTGCTGATCTTTGGTCGATCCACCCCCGTCGAACTGGAGTTCGGGCAGGTCGAGAAGGCCTGATCTGGACGCCGCTGCCGCGGGGCTGCTATACTTATCGGCTCCCTCTCGGGAGCAACCGCAGCCGGCCGCCGCGTGCGGCCGTTGCCGCCAATGGAATTTCCGCCGTGCGATGCCGGGACGCGCGGTGGCTGGATGATCGTTCCCGGTCCGATGGGGAGCCTGCACGCCAGGCGTTTGCACCCGGAGACTCCCGAAAATGGCAAAGAAAGTAGTCGGCTACATCAAGCTGCAGGTCAAGGCCGGGCAGGCCAACCCGAGCCCGCCGGTCGGTCCCGCGCTGGGCCAGCGCGGCCTGAACATCATGGAGTTCTGCAAGGCGTTCAACGCCGCGACCTCCAAGCTCGAGCCGGGTCTGCCGACCCCGGTCATCATCACGGCCTATTCCGACCGTACCTTCACCTTCGTCACCAAGAGCACGCCGGCCACGGTGCTGCTGAAGAAGGCGGCCGGCATCACTTCCGGCTCCAAGCGCCCGAACACCGAGAAGGTGGGCAAGGTCACCCGCAAGCAGGCTCGAGGACATCGCCAAGGCGAAGGAGCCCGATCTGACCGCGGCCGACCTCGACGCGGCGGTGCGCACGATCGCGGGCTCGGCCCGTTCCATGGGTCTGGTGGTGGAGGGTTGAGACGATGGCACTGAACAAGCGACAGAAGGCGATCCAGGCCGCGACCGTCCCCGGCAAGGCCTATGCGATCGATGAAGCCCTGAAGATCGTCAAGGAGCACAGCAAGGCCAGGTTCGTCGAGGCGATCGACGTGGCCGTGCGCCTGGGCGTGGATGCCAAGAAGTCCGACCAGCAGGTGCGTGGCTCCACCGTGCTGCCGGCGGGCACCGGCAAGTCCGTGCGCGTGGCGGTGTTCTGCCCGGCGGGCGCCAAGGCCGACGAGGCCCTGGCCGCTGGCGCCGACGTGGTGGGCATGGACGATCTGGCGGAGAAGATGACCGCCGGCGACCTGAACTACGACGTGGTGATCGCCACCCCGGACGCGATGCGCGTGGTCGGCAAGCTCGGCCAGGTGCTGGGCCCGCGCGGCCTGATGCCGAACCCGAAGGTCGGTACCGTGTCGCCGAACCCGGCCGAGGCGGTGAAGAACGCCAAGGCGGGCCAGGTGCGCTACCGCACCGACAAGGCCGGCATCATCCACTGCACCATCGGCAAGGCCAATTTCGAGAACGATGCGCTGAAGGGCAATCTGCAGGCGCTGCTGCTGGACCTGATCAAGGCCAAGCCGGCGGCCTCGAAGGGCACCTACCTGCAGAAGATTTCGCTCAGCTCCACCATGGGCCCCGGTGTCACCGTGGACCAGGCTTCGCTGAGCCTGAAGTAATGCTGCAAGCCGCGTCGTCCCGGCGGCGCGGTGCTTCGAAATTTTGAAGGCCCCGCCGCGATCCGTCGCGGCGGAAGCCGTCAAAGACCGCAGGTGCGGTCCGCGCGTGGCAACGACGGGCAGGGATGCTCACACGGCATGGAATCGCCGTTGCCGAAGGCGGGATCGCTTAATCCACCCCCGTGAGGGGGGCCTGCGTAGATGGTGATGCCCTTCTGGAATGTTTTGGACCAAGACAGCTCTGGATGGCCACCGCCGGGATGACCTTACATCCCCGATGCCACGGACCGGCATTGCCCAGGACCGCCAGCGGCAGGAGCCGCGGGCGGCGTTCAATCGAGGAGTGACTATGGCTCTCAATCTGTCCCAGAAACAGGATGTTGTCGCACAGGTGGCGCAAGTCGCCGCCACCGCGCACTCCCTGGTCGCGGCCGAGTACGCCGGCACCACGGTCGAGCAGATGACCGCGATGCGCAAGAAGGCCCGCGAGACGGGCGTGTTCCTGAAGGTTGTGAAGAACACGCTGGCCGTGCGCGCCGTCACCGGCACCGAGTACGAAGTGGCGAAGGATTCCCTCGTGGGTCCGCTGCTGTACGCGTTCTCGACCGAGGAACCCGGCGCCGCCGGGCGTCTGATCAAGGAGTTCGCGAAGGGCAACGACAAGCTGCAGCCCAAGGTCGTCGTCGTCGGTGGCCAGCAGTACCCGGCCAGCCACGTCGAGGTCCTGGCATCCCTGCCGACCCGCGACCAGGCCCTTGCCATGCTGGCCCGCGTGCTGGCCGAGCCGGCGGCGATGTTCGCCCGCGCGGTCAAGGCCGTCGCCGACAAGCAGGGCGGTGGCGATGTGGCCCCGGTGGAAGCCGGGGCACAGGCCGAGCCGGCCTGATGCGCGTCCGATCCTGACAACGTTCCCCATCCAAACGAAACATATCCAGAGGTAATCGCAATGTCCCTGACCAACGAGCAGATCGTCGACGCCATCGCCGCCAAGTCGCTGATGGAAGTGATGGAGCTGGTGAAGGCCATCGAAGAGAAGTTCGGTGTCTCCGCCGCCGCCCCGGTGATGGCCGTCGCCGCCGCCGGTCCGGTCGCCGCCGTCGAAGAGCAGACCGAGTTCAACGTCATCCTGAAGACCGCCGGCGACAAGAAGGTGGAGGTGATCAAGGCTGTCCGCGCCATCACCGGCCTGGGCCTGAAGGAAGCCAAGGACCTCACCGAGGCCGGTGGCACCGTGAAGGAAGGCGTGTCGAAGGAAGACGCCGAGAAGATGAAGAAGGACCTCGAGGCCGCCGGCGCGACCGTCGAGATCAAGTAATCGGTCCTTGCGTCGCCGGGCTGCACATGCTGGCGACCACCAAAGGCTGGGGGCGGAAGCCTCCGGCCTTTGGCCGTTGTGGAAACCGTTGTTGCAGAACCACCGAGTTGGCAGTCGGAAGTAGCGGGAGAGGGCGTGCTGGTGCCGGCAATACCAGCGACTTCCCACTGTCAGTTCCTGTATTTCCCCGCCGGCCGCGGATACGCGGCCGAACATGACGAGGCGCACGCGACATGACTACCGCCAAGCAGTATTCGTTCACCGAGAAAAAGCGCATCCGCAAGGACTTCGGCAAGCGCCGTTCGATCCTCGAGGTGCCCTACCTGCTCGCCATCCAGATGGACTCCTACCGCGAGTTCCTGCAGGAGAACGTCGAGCCCTCCAAGCGCGAGGACAAGGGCCTGCACGCCGCGCTGAAGTCGGTGTTCCCGATCGTGAGCTACAGCGGCAATGCTGCGCTGGAATACGTCGGCTACAAGCTGGGCGAGCCGGCCTTCGACGAGCGCGAGTGCCGCACCCGCGGCCTGTCCTACGGCGCCCCGCTGCGGGTCACTGTGCGCCTGGTCATCTATGACCGCGAGTCGTCCACCAAGGCGATCAAGTACGTGAAGGAGCAGGAGGTCTACATGGGCGAGATCCCGCTCATGACCGACAACGGCACCTTCATCGTCAACGGCACCGAGCGCGTCATCGTCTCCCAGCTGCACCGCTCGCCGGGCGTGTTCTTCGACCACGACCGCGGCAAGACCCACAGCTCGGGCAAGCTGCTGTTCTCCGCGCGCGTGATCCCCTACCGCGGCTCCTGGCTTGACTTCGAGTTCGACCCCAAGGACGCGCTGTACACCCGCATCGACCGCCGCCGCAAGCTGCCGGTGAGCGTGCTGCTGCGCGCGCTGGGCTACTCCAACGAGGAGATGCTGGCGGAGTTCTTCGACATCAATACCTTCCACATCGAAGCGGAAGGCGTGCAGTTGGAGCTGGTGCCCGAGCGCCTGCGTGGCGAGACCCTCGACTTCGACCTGGCGGATGGCGACAAGGTGATCGTCGAGGCGGGCAAGCGCATCACCGCGCGCCACATCAAGCAACTCGAGGCGGCCGGCGTGTCCGCGCTGGCGGTGCCGGACGACTACATCGCCGGGCGCATCCTGGCGCATGACGTGGTCGACCCGAAGACCGGCGAGCTGCTGGCGAATGCGAACGACGAGATCAGCCTGGAGACGCTGGAGAAGCTGCGCAAGGCCGGCATCGCCAGCGTGGGCACCTTGTGGGTGAACGACCTCGACCGCGGCCCGTACCTGTCCAACACCCTGCGCATCGACCCGACCAAGACCCAGTTGGAAGCGCTGGTCGAGATCTACCGCATGATGCGCCCGGGCGAGCCGCCGACCAAGGATGCTGCGCAGAACCTGTTCCACAACCTGTTCTTCACCTTCGAGCGCTACGACCTGTCGGCCGTGGGCCGGATGAAGTTCAACCGCCGCCTGGGCCGCAAGGAGGTCACCGGCGCGCCGGTGCTGTTCGACGCCAAGTACTTCGCCGACCGCAAGGACGAGGAGTCGGTACGCCTGCGCGAGATGACCGGCGGCGTCGGTTCCGACATCCTCGACGTAATCCGCGTGCTGTGCGAGATCCGTAACGGCCGCGGCGTGGTGGACGATATCGACCACCTCGGCAACCGTCGCGTGCGCAGCGTGGGCGAGATGGCCGAGAACACCTTCCGCGTCGGTCTGGTGCGCGTGGAGCGCGCGGTCAAGGAACGCCTGTCGATGGCCGAGTCCGAGGGCCTGACCCCGCAGGAGCTGATCAACGCCAAGCCGGTGGCGGCGGCGATGAAGGAGTTCTTCGGTTCCTCGCAGCTGTCGCAGTTCATGGACCAGAACAACCCGCTGTCGGAGGTCACCCACAAGCGCCGCGTCTCCGCGCTCGGCCCGGGCGGCCTGACCCGCGAGCGCGCCGGCTTCGAGGTGCGCGACGTGCACCCGACCCACTACGGCCGCGTGTGCACCATCGAGACCCCGGAAGGCCCGAACATCGGCCTGATCAACTCGCTGGCGGTGTTCGCCCGCACCAACAAGTACGGGTTCCTGGAGACTCCGTACCGCAAGGTGGTGGACGGCCGCGTCACCGACGAGGTCGAGTACCTGTCGGCGATCGAGGAGAACGAGTACGTGATCGCGCAGGCCAACGCGCCGCGCGATGCCAAGGGTAATATCACCGCGCAGTTCGTGGCCTGCCGTTTCCAGGGCGAGAACCTGCTGAAGCCGCCGAGCGAGATCCACTTCATGGACGTCTCGCCGATGCAGACCGTGTCGGTGGCGGCGGCGCTGGTGCCGTTCCTGGAGCACGACGACGCCAATCGCGCGCTGATGGGCGCCAACATGCAGCGCCAGGCCGTTCCGACCCTGCGCGCGCAGAAGCCGCTGGTCGGCACCGGCATCGAGCGTGCAGTGGCGCGTGACTCCGGTGTCACCGTGAACGCCCGCCGCGGCGGCGTGGTCGAGCAGATCGATGCCGCGCGCATCGTGGTCAAGGTCAACGAGGCCGAGATCTCGGGCGAAACCGATGCCGGCGTGGACATCTACTCGCTGGTCAAGTACACCCGCAGCAACCAGAACACCTGCATCAACCAGCGCCCGCTGGTGAACGTGGGTGATCGGGTCGAGCGCGGCGACGTGCTGGCCGACGGCCCGTCCACCGACATCGGCGAGCTGGCCCTGGGCCAGAACATGCTGGTCGCGTTCATGCCGTGGAACGGCTACAACTTCGAGGACTCGATCCTGCTCTCCGAGCGCGTGGTCGAGGAGGATCGCTACACCACGATCCACATCGAGGAGCTGACCGTCCAGGCCCGCGACACCAAACTGGGGCCGGAGGAAATCTCGGCCGACATCCCGAACGTCTCCGAGCAGGCGTTGTCGCGCCTGGACGAGTCCGGCGTGGTGTACATCGGCGCCGAGGTCCGCGCCGGCGACATCCTGGTCGGCAAGGTGACCCCGAAGGGCGAGAGCCAGCTGACCCCCGAAGAGAAGCTGCTGCGCGCGATCTTCGGCGAGAAGGCCTCGGACGTGAAGGACAGCTCGCTGCGCGTGCCCTCGGGCATGGATGGCGTGGTGATCGACGTCCAGGTGTTCACCCGCGACGGCATCGAGAAGGACAAGCGCGCGCGCCAGATCGAGGAAAACGAGATCCGCCGCGTCAAGAAGGACTTCGACGACCAGTACCGCATCCTCGAGAATGCCATCTACGCCCGCCTGCGCGAGCAGCTGCTGGGCAAGGTCGCCAACGGCGGTCCCGGCGTGAAGAAGGGCGACACCGTGTCGTCGCTGGTGCTGGACGGGCTGAAGAAGTCCGACTGGCTGCAGCTGCGGATGAAGGACGACGACGCGGCCGATGCCATCGAGCGCGCCGCCAAGCAGGCTCGAGGCGCACCAGAAGGAGTTCGACAAGCGCTTCGCCGACAAGCGCGCCAAGATCATGCAGGGCGACGACCTCGCCCCGGGCGTGCTGAAGATGGTCAAGGTGTTCCTGGCGGTGAAGCGCCGGATCCAGCCGGGCGACAAGATGGCCGGCCGCCACGGCAACAAGGGCGTGGTGTCCAAGATCGTGCCGGTCGAGGACATGCCGTACATGGCCGATGGCCAGACCGTGGACATCGTGCTGAACCCGCTGGGCGTGCCGAGCCGAATGAACATCGGCCAGGTGCTGGAAGTGCACCTGGGCCTGGCGGCCAAGGGGCTGGGCCAGAAGATCCAGCGCATGCTGGACGCGCAGGCCAAGGTGGCCGAGCTGCGCAAGTTCCTCGACGAGATCTACAACCACGACCGCAAGACCCACGTCGAGCGGGTGGATCTGTCGCAGTTCAGCGACGAGGAGCTGCTGGCGATGGCGAAGAACCTGACCGACGGCGTGCCGATGGCCACGCCGGTGTTCGATGGCGCTACCGAAGCCGAGATCAAGGCGATGCTGAAGCTGGCCGACCTGCCGAAGTCCGGCCAGGTCCAGCTGTACGACGGCCGCACCGGCGAGGCATTCGACCGCAAGACCACGGTCGGCTACATGCACATGCTGAAGCTGAACCACTTGGTGGACGACAAGATGCATGCGCGTTCGACCGGCCCGTACTCGCTGGTCACCCAGCAGCCGCTGGGCGGCAAGGCGCAGTTCGGCGGCCAGCGCTTCGGCGAGATGGAAGTCTGGGCGCTGGAAGCCTACGGCGCGGCCTACACCCTGCAGGAAATGCTGACGGTGAAGTCCGACGACGTGCAGGGCCGCAACCAGATGTACAAGAACATCGTCGACGGCAAGTACGAGATGGTGGCCGGCATGCCGGAGTCCTTCAACGTGCTGGTGAAGGAAATCCGTAGCCTGGCCATCAACATGGAACTCGAGGAGCACTGAGTTTCGCGACGGCGCGGCGTTGAAGCCGCGCCGCACCGCAAGACCCATTGCCCCCGACCCGGAGAATCCCAATGAAAGATTTGCTCAACCTCTTCAACCAGCAGCGCCAGACGCTGGACTTCGACGCGATCAAGATCGCGCTGGCCAGCCCGGACCTGATCCGCTCGTGGTCGTACGGCGAGGTGAAGAAGCCCGAGACCATCAATTACCGCACCTTCAAGCCGGAGCGCGACGGCCTGTTCTGCGCCGCCATCTTCGGCCCGATCAAGGACTACGAGTGCCTGTGCGGCAAGTACAAGCGCATGAAGCACCGCGGCGTGGTGTGCGAGAAGTGCGGCACCGAGGTGACCCTGGCCAAGGTTCGCCGCGAGCGCATGGGTCACATCGACCTGGCCTCGCCGGTCGCGCACATCTGGTTCCTGAAGTCGCTGCCCTCGCGCATCGGGTTGATGCTGGACATGACCCTGCGCGACATCGAGCGCATCCTCTATTTCGAGGCATACGTGGTCACCGAGCCGGGTCTGACCCCGCTCGAGCGCGGCACGCTCCTCAACGAAGAGGAATACATGAAGGCGCGCCAGGAGCACGGCGATGACTTCGATGCGGCGATGGGCGCGGAGGCGGTCTACGACCTGCTGCGCACGATCGACCTGCAGAGCGAGATGGTGCAGCTGAAGGAGGAGATCGCCTCCACCAACAGCGAGACCAAGCTCAAGCGCCTGACCAAGCGGATCAAGCTGATCGAGGCCTTCATCGAGTCCGGCAACCGCCCGGAGTGGATGGTCATGACCGTCCTGCCGGTGCTGCCGCCGGACCTGCGCCCGCTGGTGCCGCTGGACGGCGGCCGCTTCGCGACCTCCGACCTGAACGACCTGTACCGCCGCGTCATCAACCGCAACAACCGCCTGCGCCGCCTGCTGGAGCTGAACGCGCCCGACATCATCGTGCGCAACGAGAAGCGCATGCTGCAGGAATCGGTGGACGCGCTGATGGACAACGGCCGCCGCGGCCGCGCCATCACCGGCACTAACAAGCGCCCGCTGAAGTCGCTGGCCGACATGATCAAGGGCAAGCAGGGCCGCTTCCGCCAGAACCTGCTCGGCAAGCGCGTGGACTACTCCGGCCGTTCGGTCATCGTGGTCGGTCCGTACCTCAAGCTGCACCAGTGCGGCCTGCCGAAGAAGATGGCGCTGGAGCTGTTCAAGCCCTTCATCTTCGCCAAGCTGCAGGCGCGCGGCCTCGCCACCACCATCAAGGCGGCGAAGAAGCTGGTCGAGCGTGAGGAAGCCGAGGTGTGGGACATCCTCGAGGAGGTCATCCGCGAGCACCCGGTGCTGCTGAACCGCGCCCCGACCCTGCACCGCCTCGGCATCCAGGCGTTCGAGCCGGTGCTGATCGAGGGCAAGGCGATCCAGCTGCACCCGCTGGTCTGCACCGCGTTCAACGCCGACTTCGACGGCGACCAGATGGCCGTGCACGTGCCGCTGTCGCTGGAAGCCCAGCTGGAAGCGCGCGCGCTGATGATGGCGTCCAACAACATCCTGTCGCCGGCCAACGGCGAGCCGATCATCGTGCCGTCGCAGGACGTGGTGCTGGGCCTGTACTACATGACCCGCGCGCTGGAGAACAAGGCGGGCGAGGGCATGGTGTTCGCCAACATCGCCGAGGTGAAGCGCGCCTACGACAATCGCGTGGTCGAGCTGCACGCCAAGTGCAAGGTGCGCATCACCGAGACCGTGATCGCCGAGGACGGCAGCCGCAGCCAGCAGACCTCGATCGTGGACACCACGGTCGGGCGCGCGCTGCTGCGCGAGATCCTGCCGGAGGGCCTGCCGTTCGCGCTGGTGAACGTGGAGCTGACCAAGAAGGCGATCAGCCGCCTGATCAACAGCTGCTACCGCATGCTGGGCCTCAAGGACACCGTGGTGTTCGCCGACAAGCTGATGTACACCGGCTTCGCCTACGCCACCCGCGCGGGCGTGTCGATCGGCATCGACGACATGACCATCCCGCTCGAGAAGAAGGCGATCCTGGACGAGGCCGAGGCCGAGGTGCTGGAGATCCAGCAGCAGTACCAGTCGGGCCTGGTCACCGCCGGCGAGCGCTACAACAAGGTCGTGGACATCTGGTCGCGCACCAACGAGCGCGTCGCCAAGGCGATGATGGACACCATCGGCACCGAGAAGGTGGTCAACGCCAAGGGCGAGACCATCGACCAGAAGTCGATGAACTCCATCTACATCATGGCCGACTCCGGCGCGCGTGGTTCGCAGGCGCAGATCCGCCAGCTGGCCGGCATGCGCGGCCTGATGGCCAAGCCGGACGGCTCGATCATCGAGACCCCGATCACCTCGAACTTCCGCGAGGGCCTGAACGTCCAGCAGTACTTCATCTCGACCCACGGCGCGCGCAAGGGCCTGGCGGACACCGCGCTGAAGACCGCGAACTCCGGCTACCTGACCCGGCGCCTGGTGGACGTGGCCCAGGACGTGGTGATCACCGAGTCCGACTGCGGCACCCTGGCCGGCCTGACCCTGACTCCGATCGTGGAAGGCGGCGACGTGGTCGAGCCGCTGAAGGACCGCGTGCTGGGCCGGATCGTGGCCGAGGACGTGTTCCTGCCGGGCAACGACGAGGATCCGTTCATCACCCGCAACACCCTGATCGACGAGCAGTGGGCGCAGAAGCTCGAGGACGCCGGCGTGCAGGTGATCAAGGTGCGCAGCACCATCACCTGCGAGGCCTCGTTCGGCGTGTGCGCGCACTGCTACGGCCGTGACCTCGGCCGCGGCCACCTGGTGAACCACGGCGAAGCGGTCGGCGTGGTCGCCGCGCAGTCGATCGGCGAGCCCGGCACCCAGCTGACCATGCGTACGTTCCACATCGGTGGCGCGGCGTCGCGTGCGGCGGCGATCGACAACGTGACGGTGAAGACCACCGGTTCGGTGAAGTTCAACAACCTGAAGTTCGTCAAGCACGCGGAAGGCCACCTGGTGGCGGTCTCGCGTTCGGGCGAGCTGTCGGTGCTGGACACCCACGGCCGCGAGCGCGAGCGCTACAAGCTGCCCTACGGCGCCACCCTGCAGGTGCAGGACGGCGGCGAGGTCAAGGCCGGCCAGACCGTCGCCAACTGGGATCCGCACAACCACCCGATCGTCTCGGAAGTGGCGGGTTTCATCCGCTTCGTCGACTTCGTCGATGGCGTCACCGTGATCGAGAAGACCGACGACCTCACCGGCCTGGCGTCGCGCGAGATCACCGATCCCAAGCGCCGCGGCAACCAGGGCAAGGACCTGCGCCCGCTGGTGCGGATCGTGGACAAGAACGGCAAGGACCTCACCATCCCGGGGACCGACCTGCCGGCGCAGTACATGCTGCCGCCACGCTCGATCGTCAACCTGCAGGACGGCGCGCCGGTCGGCGTGGGTGACGTGGTCGCCAAGATTCCGCAGGAAGCATCGAAGACCCGCGACATCACCGGCGGTCTGCCGCGCGTGGCCGATCTGTTCGAGGCGCGCAAGCCAAAGGACCCGGCGATCCTGGCCGAGATCTCCGGCGTGGTCAGCTTCGGCAAGGAGACCAAGGGCAAGCAGCGCCTGGTGATCAAGAGTGCCGACGGCACCGAGCACGAGGAGCTGATTCCGAAGTACCGCCAGATCATCGTGTTCGAGGGCGAGCACGTCGAGAAGGGCGAGACCGTGGTGGATGGCGAGCCGAGCCCGCAGGACATCCTGCGCCTGAAGGGCGTCGAGGAGTTGGCCGCCTACCTGGTCAAGGAGATCCAGGACGTCTACCGCCTGCAGGGCGTGAAGATCAACGACAAGCACATCGAAGTGATCATCCGCCAGATGCTGCGCAAGGTCGAGATCGTGGACCAGGGCGATTCGAAGTTCCTCAACGGCGAGCAGGTCGAGCGCCAGCGCGCGATCGAGGAGAACGAGCGCCTGTCGCGCAAGGGCGAGATCACGGCGAAGTTCGAGCCGGTGCTGCTGGGGATCACCAAGGCCTCGCTGGCGACCGAGTCGTTCATCTCCTCGGCCTCGTTCCAGGAGACCACCCGCGTCCTCACCGAGGCGGCAGTGCGCGGCACCCGCGACACCCTGCGCGGCCTGAAGGAGAACGTGATCGTGGGTCGCCTGATCCCGGCCGGTACCGGTCTGGCCTACCACAGCCAGCGCCGCAAGCAGGCCTCCGGGCTGACCGAGGCCGAAATGGCGACGCTGGCGGGCGAACCCGCGGCGGAGACCGTCGAGGCCGAGGCGTCGGCGGGCGGGGCGGCCGGCGAGTAAGCCGGCCGGTCGCCGCGCCCCGTCCGGGAATCCTGGGCGGGGCTTGCTTCAGGGCCGCGGAGCGTGTATGCTTCCGCGGCTTTTGATGGCCTGGCGCCATCCAGATCACCAAATGAGGACGCAGGACGCGCCTCGTGTTGGGTCCAGGACGGACGGGATCGCAGATCAATCACGTCCGGTCGCTGCTGCGGAAGGCGTGGTTTTTCGACATGGCTGCGTTTGACCGCAAGGTCCTGCGCCGGCCGTGTTTTTGTTTTGGTCGGCCGGCTTGCGCAAGCATCCGGCTGCGTTTGTCTCCATATGGGCCTTGCGCCCGCCAATTGAGCCCCGAAATGGCAACGATCAACCAGCTCGTGCGCAAGCCGCGCAGCCCGGAAACCTACAAGAGCGCCTCCCCGGCGCTGGCGAACTGCCCGCAGCGTCGCGGCGTTTGCACCCGCGTGTACACCACTACCCCGAAGAAGCCGAACTCGGCGCTGCGCAAGGTGGCCAAGGTGCGTCTGACCAACGGCTACGAGGTCATCTCGTACATCGGCGGCGAGGGGCACAACCTGCAGGAGCACAGCGTAGTGCTGATCCGTGGCGGCCGCGTCAAGGATCTGCCGGGCGTGCGCTACCACACCGTGCGCGGCTCGCTCGATGCCGCCGGCGTCGCCAAGCGCAAGCAGGCGCGCTCGAAGTACGGCGCCAAGCGTCCGAAGTCGTAAGAGGCGGGCCGTCCCGGCAGCGTCCGGAGACAGGTTCATCCACGCAGATCAACGGTGGGCTGGCGCCCGCCCCACGAGAGAAGCAACATGTCCCGTAAAGGCAATACCCCGCAGCGTTCGGTGCTGCCGGATCCGAAGCACGGAAGCGAAACCATCGCCCGCTTCATCAACATGGTGATGCAGAGCGGCAAGAAGTCGGTTGCCGAGAAGATCGTGTACGGCGCGATGGATGTCATCAGCGAAAAGAACCCGAACGCGCTCGAACTGGTCGAGAAGGCGCTGGGCAACGTCGCCCCAGCGGTCGAGGTGAAGTCCCGCCGCGTTGGCGGCGCCACCTACCAGGTGCCGGTCGAAGTGCGCGCCTCGCGTCGCATGGCGCTGGCGATGCGCTGGCTGATCGAGTCCGCGCGCAAGCGTGGCGAGAACAGCATGCCGCGCAAGTTGGCCGGCGAGCTGATCGATGCCTCCGAGAACCGCGGCGGCGCGATCAAGAAGCGCGAGGAAACCCACCGCATGGCCGACGCCAACAAGGCGTTCGCCCACTACCGCTGGTAATCCCGGCGGGATTGCGGGTGCGGCGGAATCGTCCGTCGCCCGCGCCGCGGCCCTGGACGGGGCGCGACACTCCGGATGCCGCCGCGAGGCGGTCTTCGGTCATTCTGAAATCCGAAATCATTGAGAGGCTCCCGTGGCCCGTTCCACTCCCATCGAGCGTTACCGCAACTTCGGCATCATGGCCCACATCGATGCCGGCAAGACCACCACGTCCGAGCGCATCCTGTTCTATACCGGCAAGAGCCACAAGATCGGCGAAGTGCATGATGGCGCGGCCACCATGGACTGGATGGAGCAGGAGCAGGAGCGTGGCATCACGATCCAGTCCGCCGCCACCACTGCGTTCTGGAAAGGGATGGACAAGACCTTCCCCGAGCACCGCTTCAACATCATCGATACCCCCGGGCACGTGGACTTCACCATCGAGGTCGAGCGCAGCCTGCGCGTGCTCGACGGCGCCGTGTTCGTGCTGTGCGCTGTGGGCGGCGTGCAGCCGCAGTCGGAGACCGTGTGGCGCCAGGCCAACAAGTACCACGTGCCGCGCATCGCGTTCGTCAACAAGATGGACCGCACCGGTGCCAACTTCTACAAGGTGCGCGACCAGCTGAAGGCACGCCTGGGCGCGGTGCCGGTGCCGATGCAGGTGCCGATCGGCGCCGAGGACAACTTCGAGGGCGTGATCGACCTGCTGAAGATGAAGGCGATCCATTGGGACGCCGCCTCGCAGGGCCTGAACTTCGAATATCGCGACATTCCGGCCGAACTGCAGGCGAAGGCCGAGGAAGAGCGTGCGTTCATGGTGGAGTCGGCGGCCGAGGCCTCCGAGGAGCTGATGAACAAGTACCTCGAGGAGGGCGACCTGTCCGAGGCCGAGATCATCGCCGGGCTTCGCGAGCGCACCCTGAAGACCGAGATCGTGCCGATGTTCTGCGGCTCCGCGTTCAAGAACAAGGGCGTGCAGGCCATGCTGGACGGCGTGATCAACCTGCTGCCGTCGCCGGTGGACGTGCCGCCGGTGAAGGGCGTGGACGTGGACGACGAGACCAAGGAGCTGAGCCGCGAGTCCAGCGACAAGGCCCCGTTCTCGGCGCTGGCGTTCAAGATCATGACCGACCCGTTCGTGGGTTCGCTGACCTTCTTCCGCGTCTACTCCGGCATGCTCAACGCCGGCGACCAGGTGCTGAACTCGGTCAAGGGCAAGAAGGAGCGCATCGGGCGCCTGCTGCAGATGCACTCCAATCAGCGTGATGAGATCAAGGAAGTGCTGGCGGGCGACATCGCGGCTGCGGTAGGTCTGAAGGACGTCACCACCGGCGATACGCTGTGCGCCCTCGACGCCCCGATCGTGCTCGAGCGCATGAGCTTCCCGGAGCCGGTGATCTCGATGGCGGTCGAGCCGAAGACCAAGTCCGACCAGGAGAAGATGGGCAACGCCCTGAGCCGCCTGGCGCAGGAAGACCCTTCCTTCCGCGTGCGCACCGACGAGGAGTCCGGCCAGACCATCATCGCCGGCATGGGCGAGCTGCATCTGGACATCATCGTCGACCGCATGAAGCGCGAGTTCGGCGTAGAAGCCAACGTCGGCAAGCCGCAGGTGGCCTACCGTGAGACCATCCGCAAGTCCGATGTGAAGAGCGACTACAAGCACGCCAAGCAGTCGGGCGGCAAGGGCCAGTACGGCCACGTGGTGATCGAGCTGTCGCCGATGACCGCCGAGGACAAGGCCAACCCGGACACCAGGAACGACTTCCTGTTCATCAACGAGATCACCGGCGGCGTGATTCCGAAGGAATTCATCCCGGCGGTCGAGAAGGGCATCCGCGAGACCATCACCAGCGGCCCGCTGGCCGGCTACCCGGTGGTGGGCGTCAAGGTGAAGCTGGTGTTCGGCTCGTACCATGACGTCGACTCGTCGGAAATGGCGTTCAAGCTCGCCGCGTCGATGGCCTTCAAGGAAGGCTTCCGCAAGGCCGATCCGGTCCTGCTGGAGCCGATCATGAAGGTCGAGATCGTCAGTCCGGAGGACTACCTGGGCGACGTGATGGGCGACGTGAGTCGCCGCCGCGGCGTGCTCCAGGGCCAGGACGACAGCCCCTCGGGCAAGATCATCAACGCGATGATCCCGCTGGGCGAAATGTTCGGCTACGCCACTTCGCTGCGTTCGATGACGCAGGGGCGCGCGACCTTCTCGATGGAGTTCGACCACTACGAGGAAGCGCCGAACAACATCGCCGAGGCGGTGATCAAGAAGGCGTAAGGGTCGCCGTCCGGCAGCCGGGAGCCGCAGCGCGTGCTTCCGGCATCCGGGTTCGCATTTCCAGTTTCCAATCCCCAATTTTCGGAGTTTCAAACCATGGCAAAGGGTAAGTTCGAGCGCACCAAGCCCCACGTGAACGTGGGCACGATTGGCCACGTGGACCACGGCAAGACGACGCTGACGGCGGCGCTGACGAAGGTGGGCGCGGAGCGTTTCGGTGGTGAGTTCAAGGCGTACGACGCGATCGACGCGGCGCCGGAAGAGAAGGCGCGCGGGATTACGATCTCGACGGCGCACGTGGAATACGAGAGCCCGACGCGCCACTATGCGCACGTGGACTGCCCCGGCCACGCCGACTACGTGAAGAACATGATCACGGGTGCGGCGCAGATGGACGGCGCGATTCTGGTGTGCTCGGCGGCGGACGGCCCGATGCCGCAGACCCGCGAGCACATCCTGCTGTCGCGGCAGGTGGGCGTGCCGTACATCGTGGTCTACCTGAACAAGGCGGACATGGTGGACGACAAGGAGCTGCTGGAGCTGGTGGAGATGGAGGTCCGCGAGCTGCTGAGCAAGTACGACTTCCCGGGCGACGACACCCCGATCATTGCGGGTTCGGCGCGCCTGGCGCTGGAAGGCGACCAGTCGGAGATCGGCGTGCCGTCGATCATCAAGCTGGTGGATGCGCTGGACACCTGGATTCCGGAGCCGGAGCGTGCGATCGACAAGCCGTTCCTGATGCCGGTGGAGGACGTGTTCTCGATCTCGGGCCGGGGCACCGTGGTGACCGGGCGCATTGAGCGTGGCGTGATCAAGGTGGGCGACGAAATCGAGATCGTGGGCATCCGTCCGACCCAGAAGACGACGGTGACCGGCGTGGAGATGTTCCGCAAGCTGCTGGATCAGGGCCAGGCGGGCGACAACGCGGGTCTGCTGCTGCGCGGCACCAAGCGTGACGAGGTGGAGCGCGGCCAGGTGCTGTGCAAGCCGGGTTCGATCACCCCGCACACCGAGTTCGAGGCGGAGGTGTATGTGCTGTCGAAGGACGAGGGTGGTCGCCACACGCCGTTCTTCAAGGGGTATCGTCCGCAGTTCTACTTCCGCACGACCGACATTACGGGTGCGGTGGAGCTGCCGGAGGGCACCGAGATGGTGATGCCGGGCGACAACGTGAAGATGAAGGTGACGCTGATCAACCCGGTGGCGATGGACGAGGGCCTGCGCTTCGCGATCCGCGAGGGCGGCCGCACCGTCGGCGCCGGCGTGGTGTCCAAGATCCTCAAGTGACGCGATGCCCCGCGCGCTCCGGCGTGCGGCTGGCCCGAGCGTCATCCTCGCGCATGCCGGGATCCGGGGTGTTCAGCCCCGTGGTTCCCGGTGGGCGCGGGCTTGAAAAGCAGAATCAGGGCTTGCACAGCTCTGATTTCTTCCGTTAGAATGCAAGACCCTTGCGCAATGTGAGTTGCGGAGGGGAGCGAAATGAGGTGCAGGACGCGCCTCGTGTTCGCCAGACAGGGAGATGTCGCGTGGCAAGGCCTCGTCCGCCCCGGAAATGTCCGGGGCATATCGGCGGGGCCTTTCGGCGCGTTCATGGAAACCTCCTTGCCTGGTTGGACGATGGCCTGTCGCTTGGCGGGCTGGGCAGGACGCAGTGGTACCTGTCGTATTCACGGGGCGTGGCGCACATGACGCCGCCACGCCTGACGCTCTTTAGACACGAGGCATTCCTCCCATGGCGGACCAAAAGATTCGCATCCGGCTGAAGGCGTTCGATCATCGCCTGATCGACCGTTCGGCCAGCGAGATCGTCGAGACGGCCAAGCGGACCGGCGCGCAGGTGCGCGGCCCGATCCCGCTGCCGACCAAGATTGAGCGCTACACCGTGCTGGTATCGCCGCACGTCGACAAAGACGCGCGCGACCAGTATGAAACCCGCACGCACAAGCGCGTGCTCGACATCGTCGATCCCAACGACAAGACCGTGGATGCGCTGATGAAGCTCGAGCTCGCGGCTGGCGTCGACGTCCAGATCAAGTTGACCTGAGGAGGCCACGAATGAGCGCGAAGAAGTATTCGCTCGGCATCGTCGGTCGCAAGGCCGGCATGAGCCGCATGTTCACCGAGGACGGCAAGTCTGTGCCGGTGACCCTGATCGAGGCCACGCCGAACCGCATCACCCAGATCAAGACCGTGGAGACCGACGGCTACAGCGCCGTGCAGGTCACCGCCGGCGTCAAGCGCGCCAGCCTGCTCAGCAAGCCGGCCGCCGGCCATCTGGCCAAGGCCAGGGTGGAAGCCGGGCGCGGGCTGTGGGAGCTGCGCGTGGAGGCCGACCAGATCGGTGGCTTCGAAGTGGGCGGCGAGATCAAGGCCGACATCTTCGAGGTCGGCCAGACGGTCGACGTCCAGGGCGTTACCAAGGGCAAGGGCTTCCAGGGCACGATCAAGCGCTGGAACTTCACCATGGGCGACGCGACCCACGGCAACTCGCTGTCGCACCGCGCGCCGGGCTCGATCGGTCAGCGCCAGACCCCGGGCCGCGTGTTCCCGGGCAAGAAGATGGCCGGCCATATGGGCCATGTCACCCAGACCACCCAGGGGCTGCAGGTGGTGAAGGTGGATGCCGAGCGTGGCCTGATCGCCGTGCGTGGCGCGGTTCCCGGTGCGCCGGGTGGCGACGTGATCGTGCGCCCGACGAGCAAGGGAGTCTGATCATGGAACTGAATATCAACGG
Organism: Thermomonas sp. S9; assembly: GCF_024704365.1. Classification (GTDB taxonomy): domain Bacteria; phylum Pseudomonadota; class Gammaproteobacteria; order Xanthomonadales; family Xanthomonadaceae; genus Thermomonas. Next base: position 2,645,006 of record NZ_JAJDFY010000001.1, on the reverse strand, counting down.
CGGTAGCAAGCTGGCCGTGTCTGACGCGGTGTTCGATCGCGCGTTCAACGAAGACCTTGTGCATCAGGTCGTTGTTGCTTACCGCAATGCGGCGCGCGCGGGCACCAAGGCGCAGAAGACCCGTTCGGAAGTCCACGGCACCACCAAGAAATCGAAAAAGCAGAAGGGCGGCGGCGCCCGTCATGGCGCCCTGACCGCGCCGATCTTCGTCGGTGGTGGTGTCACCTTCGCGGCCAAGCCGCGCAACTTCGCGCAGAAGGTGAACCGCAAGATGTACCGCGCGGCGATGGCCGCGATCCTGTCCGAGCTGAACCGCCAGGGCCGCATCACCGTGGTCGAGGCCTTCGACGTGGATGCGCCGAAGACCAAGGGCCTGGTGGCCAAGCTGGCCGACCTGAAGGCGGGCAAGCGTCCGCTGATCGTGACCGAGGAAGCGACCGACAACCTGTACCTGTCCGCCCGCAACCTGCCGTACGTGCAGGTGCGCGACGTGCAGGGTCTGGATCCGGTTGCGCTGGTCGGCGCCGACACCGTGGTGGTCACCACCAATGCGGTGAAGAAGATCGAGGAGTGGCTGGCATGAGCGCCAATCTGTACGAAGTGATCCGTGCGCCGCGCGTGTCCGAAAAGACTGCGCGCCTGCAGGAAGTCTCCAACCAATACGTCTTCGAGGTCGCCAAGACCGCGACCAAGGCCGACGTGAAGGCCGCGGTCGAGAAGATTTTCGACGTCAAGGTCGAGGCGGTGAACGTGGTGAACGTGAAGGGTAAGTCCAAGTCCTTCAAGTTCCGCCAGGGCCGCCGCGGCGATTGGCGCAAGGCGTACGTCACCCTGGCCGAGGGCCAGGCGATCGACGTCATGACCGTCTCGGCCTGAGGAACAAGTCCATGGCATTGATGACATTCAAGCCCACCTCCGCCGGCCGCCGCAGTGCGGTCCGCGTGGTGACGCCCGATCTGCACAAGGGTGCGCCGTACGCCGCGCTGGTGGAGAAGCAGGGCAAGACCGGTGGCCGCAACCACCACGGCCGCATCACCACCCGCCACATCGGCGGTGGCCACAAGCAGCACTACCGCATCATCGATTTCAAGCGCGACAAGGAGGGCATCCCCGCCCGCGTCGAGCGCATCGAGTACGATCCCAACCGAACCGCGCACATCGCGCTGCTGTGCTACGCCGATGGTGAGCGCCGCTACATCATCGCGCCCAAGGGGTTGAAGGCGGGCGATCAGGTGATGTCTGGCCGCGATGTGCCGATCAAGGCCGGCAACACCCTGCCGCTGCGCAACATCCCGGTCGGTTCCACCGTGCACTGCATCGAGATGAAGCCCGGCAAGGGCGCGCAGCTCGCCCGTGCCGCCGGTGCCGGCGTGCAACTGGTCGCCCGTGAAGGCGTCTACGCCACCCTGCGCCTGCGTTCCGGCGAGATGCGCAAGGTGCCGGCCGAGTGCCGCGCCACCATCGGCGAGGTCGGCAACGACGAGCACGGCCTGGAGAAGCTGGGCAAGGCCGGCGCCAAGCGCTGGCGCGGCGTGCGCCCGACCGTTCGCGGTGCGGCCATGAACCCGGTCGATCACCCGCACGGTGGTGGCGAGGCCAAGGCCGGCCAGGGCAACCCGCACCCGGTCACGCCCTGGGGCGTGCCGACCAAGGGGTACAAGACCCGCAAGAACAAGCGCACCCAGCAGTTCATCGTGCGCGACCGCAGGAGCTAATCGGCAATGGCACGTTCACTCAAGAAAGGCCCGTTCATCGACCACCACCTGCAGAAGAAGGTGGAGGCCGCGGGCAGCAGCAAGAAGCCGATCAAGACCTGGTCGCGTCGTTCCACGATCCTGCCGGAAATGATCGGGTTCACCATCGCCGTGCACAACGGCAAGAACCACATCCCGGTGCTGGTCAACGAAAACATGGTTGGCCACAAGCTTGGCGAATTCGCCGTGACCCGCACGTTCAAGGGTCATGGCGGCGACAAGAAGTCGAAGTAAGGAGATGACGATGGAAGCGAAGGCAATCCTGCGCACCGCGCGCATCTCCCCGCAGAAGGCCCGCCTGGTCGCCGACCAGGTGCGCGGCCTGCCCGTGGCGCGCGCGCTCGACCTGCTGAAGTTCTCGGACAAGAAGGCCGCCGGCATGATCTACAAGGTCGTGTTCTCTGCCGCCTCCAACGCCGAGAACAACGTCGGGGCCGATGCGGATGCGCTGAAGGTCAAGACCATCATGGTCGATGAAGGTCCGGCGTTGAAGCGCTTCATGGCGCGTGCGAAGGGCCGTGGCACGCGCATCACCAAGCGCACCAGCCACATCACCGTGGTCGTGGGCGAGGGCAACTAATATGGGTCACAAAGTCAATCCGATCGGCATCCGCCTGGGCATCGCCAAGGACTGGAACTCCAAGTGGTATGCCGGCAAGAAACAGTTCGCCGAGTTCCTGTCGGGCGACCTCAAGGTCCGCGACATGCTGCGCAAGAAGCTGGCGCAGGCCGGCATCAGCAAGATCCTGATCGAGCGTCCGGCCAACAACGCCCGCGTCACCATCCACACCGCCCGCCCGGGCGTGGTGATCGGCAAGCGCGGCGAGGACATCGAGAAGCTGCGCAAGGAAGTGTCCGATGTGCTCGGCGTGCCGGCGCACATCAACGTCACCGAGGTCCGCAAGCCGGAGCTCGACGCGCAGTTGGTGGCCGAGTCCATTGCGCAGCAGCTGGAGCGCCGCATCATGTTCCGCCGCGCCATGAAGCGTGCGGTCGGCAATGCGATGCGCCTGGGCGCGCTGGGCATCAAGGTCAACGTGGCCGGGCGCCTGAACGGCGCCGAGATCGCGCGTTCCGAGTGGTACCGCGAAGGTCGCGTGCCGCTGCACACCCTGCGCGCCGACATCGACTACGGCTTCGCCGAGGCGAAGACCACCTACGGCATCATCGGCATCAAGGTGTGGGTCTACAAGGGCGAAATCTTCGATTTCAGCCAGATCGGCCAGGAAAAGCAGGACGATAGCCCGGCGCCGCGCGGCGACCGTGGTGACCGCGAGCGTCCGCGCGGTCCGCGTCGTGACCGTGGCGACCGCGCCGAGCGCGGCGAAGCGAGGGAATAAACCATGCTGCAACCCAAGCGAACCAAATACCGCAAGGTCCACAAGGGCCGCAACGAGGGCCTGAGCTGGAGCGGCAACGCCGTCAGCTTCGGCGAGTACGGCCTGAAGGCGACCGCCCACGGCCAGCTCACGGCGCGCCAGATCGAGGCCGCCCGGCGTTCCATCAGCCGCTACGTCAAGCGCGGCGGCAAGATGTGGATCCGGGTGTTCCCCGACAAGCCGATCACCAAGAAGCCGATCGAAGTCCGTATGGGCGCCGGTAAGGGCAACGTGGAGTACTGGGTGGCGCTGGTGCAACCCGGTCGCATGATCTATGAAATCGAGGGCGTGAGCGAGGAGGTGGCGCGCGAGGCGTTCCGCCTGGCCGCGGCCAAGCTCTCGGTCACCACCCAATTCGTGACCCGGACGGTGCGCTGATGGAACTCAAGCAACTGCGTCAGAAGTCGGCGGACGAACTGAAGGCCCACCTGGTCGAGCTGCAGAAGGAGCGCTTCGCGCTGCGCATGCAGAAGGCCACTGGCCAGCTGCCTCCGTCCAAGACCCATGAGCCCCGCCGCGTGCGCCGCGAGATCGCTCGCGTCAACACGCTGCTTGGCCAGATGAAGTAAGGAACGGGCGCCATGACCGAACAAACCAAGAAGCTGCACACGGTCGAAGGCCGCGTGGTCAGCAACAAGATGGACAAGACCGTGACGGTGCTCGTCGAGCGCCAGGTCAAGCATGCGCTGTACGGCAAGTACATCCGCCGCTCGACCAAGCTGCACGCCCACGACGCCGAGAACTCGTGCAACGAGGGTGACGTGGTGCGCGTGGCCGAATGCGCGCCGATGTCCAAGACCAAGAACTGGCGCGTGGTGGAAATCATCACCCGTGCCGCCGAGTAAGCAGGAGAGACAGCCATGATCCAGATGCAGAGCTTTCTCGACGTTGCCGACAACTCGGGTGCCAAGGAACTGATGTGCATCAAGGTGCTGGGCGGTTCCAAGCGCCGCTATGCCGGCATCGGCGACATCATCAAGGTGTCGGTGAAGGACGCCATTCCGCGCGGCAAAGTGAAGAAGGGCGACGTATACGACGCCGTGGTGGTGCGCACCCGCAAGGGCGTGCGCCGTCCCGACGGCTCGCTGATCCGCTTCGACGGCAACGCTGCGGTGCTGCTGAACAACAAGCATGAGCCGATCGGCACCCGCATCTTCGGGCCCGTGACCCGCGAGCTGCGCTCCGAGAAGTTCATGAAGATCGTCTCGCTCGCGCCCGAAGTGCTCTGAGCGGAGGAAGGAAGAACATGAACCGTATCCGCAAGGGCGACCAGGTGGTGATCACCACCGGCAACAAGAAGATCAAGGGCCAGACCGGCGAAGTGCTGCGCGTGGAAGGCGAGCGCGTGTACGTTGCCAACCTGAACCTGGTCAAGCGTCACACCAAGCCCAACCCGCAGGCCGGCCAGTCCGGCGGTGTGGTCGAGCGTGAGGCGTCGATCCACATTTCCAACGTGATGCTCTACAACCCGGCGACGGGCAAGGGCGAGCGCGTTGCCACCAAGGTGCTGGAGAATGGAAAGCGCATCCGCGTGTTCCGCTCCAGCGGCGAGGCCATCTGACATGACCACCCGACTCGAAAAGTTCTACAAGGATGAAGTGGTGCCGAAGCTGATGCAGCAGTTCGGTTACACCAATCCGATGGAAGTCCCCAAGCTCGTCAAGATCACGCTCAATATGGGTGTGGGCGAGGCCGCCACCAACAAGAAGGTGCTGGAGAACGCGGTGGCCGACATGGCCAAGATCTCCGGCCAGAAGCCGGTGGTGACCAAGTCGCGCGTCTCGGTGGCATCGTTCAAGATCCGCGACGGTTGGCCGATCGGGTGCAAGGTGACCCTGCGTCGCGCGCACATGTACGAGTTCCTGGACCGCCTGATCAACATCTCGCTGCCGCGCGTGCGCGACTTCCGCGGCGTGTCGGGGCGTTCGTTCGACGGTCGCGGCAACTACAACATGGGCGTGAAGGAGCAGATCATCTTCCCGGAGATCGACTTCGACGCCGTCGATGCGATGCGCGGCATGGACATCGCGATCACCACCACCGCGAAGACCGATGCGGAGGCCAAGGCCCTGCTCGAGGCTTTCCGTTTCCCGTTCCGCAACTAAGGACACGTCATGGCCAAGACTTCCATGATCAACCGCGAGGCCAAGCGTGCCAAGCTGGCCAAGCAGTACGCCGCCAAGCGCGAGGCGCTGAAGAAGGTCATCTCCAGCCAGGATGCGTCCTACGAGGAGAAGATGGCCGCGGCGACCAAGCTGCAGAAGCTGCCGCGCGATTCCTCGCCGTCCCGCCAGACCACCCGCTGCGCCCTGACCGGGCGCCCGCGCGCCGTGTACAGCAAGTTCGGCCTCGGCCGCAACAAGCTGCGCGAGGCGACCATGCGCGGCGACGTCCCGGGCCTGCGCAAGGCCAGCTGGTGATCCTCCCCCTGCGGACCGGAACCTGCTACACTAAATAGCTACCTTCCGCGCAAGCGAGGGCGGGCCCCGCCGCGATGCGGGGCTTGCGGCTACTGCAAACGCCTCGCCTGCCGGGCGCGGCGCCCACAATCCAGACAGATTTTCGCGAAAGCGGATATCGGTGCTACTCATCAGGTGAAACCACATGAGCATGACTGATCCCATCGCCGACATGCTGGTCCGCATCAAGAATGCGGCCGCGGTCGGCAAGCCGGCGGTGAAGATGCCGTCTTCCAAGATCAAGGTCGCGATCGCCAACGTCCTCAAGGACGAGGGGTACATCGCAGATGCCCGCGTGACCCAGGTCGGCGCCAAGGCCGAGCTCGAGATCGCGCTCAAGTATTTCGAAGGCAAGCCGGTGATCGAGACCCTGAAGCGCGTGTCGCGCTCGGGCCTGCGCCAGTATCGCGGCAAGGATGCGCTGCCAAAGGTGCTCGGCGGCCTGGGTGTTGCCATCATTTCCACCTCCAAGGGCATCATGACCGACTCGCAGGCGCGCCAGCAGGGCGTCGGCGGTGAAGTCCTGTGCATCGTGGCCTAAGGGAGTCGCACACATGTCCCGAGTCGCCAAGAAGCCCGTCGCCCTGGCCAAGGGTGTCGAAGTCAACGTCCAGCCGGAATCGATCAGCGTCAAGGGTCCGAAGGGTACCCTGAGCGTCGCCAAGCCGGCCGGAATCGAAGTCAAGGTGGAGGATGGCCACGCGCTGCTCTCCGCCAACGATGCCTCGCTGGTGCCGCTGACCGGTACCCTGCGTGCGATCGTCGCCAACATGGTGCGCGGCGTCAGCGCCGGCTTCGAGCGCAAGCTCGAGCTGGTCGGCGTGGGCTACCGCGCCGCCATGCAGGGCAAGGACCTGAACCTGTCGCTGGGGTATTCCCATCCGATCCTGTTCACCCCGCCGGCCGGCATCACCATTACCACTCCGACCCAGACCGAAATCCTGGTCGCCGGCGCCGACAAGCAGCTGGTCGGCGAGGTGGCAGCCAAGATCCGTGGTTATCGTCCGCCGGAGCCGTACAAGGGCAAGGGCGTGAAGTATTCCGACGAAACCATCATCCGCAAGGAAGCCAAGAAGGCCTAATGGTTGATCCCGCAGGAGGCGCCGCGCACTGTCCGGCGGGCTCCTCGGGAAATGCCCAGTCCTTCAGCTTTCGGAGACCAAGACAATGGAAAAGAAAATCGCCCGCCTGCGCCGTGCCAAGTCCACCCGCGCGCGCATCCGCGAACTCGGTGTCCCGCGCCTGTCGGTGCTGCGCACCGACCAGCACTTGTACGCCCAGCTGTTCACTGCCGACGGCGCCAAGGTGCTGGCATCGGCTTCGACCGTGCAGGCTGATGTCAAGGAAGGCCTGAAGAGCGGCAAGAACGCCGAAGCCGCCGCCAGGGTCGGCCGCGTGATCGCCGAGCGCGCCAAGGCCGCCGGCATCGAGAAGGTGGCGTTCGACCGTTCCGGCTATCGTTACCACGGCCGCATCAAGGCCCTGGCCGACGCGGCCCGCGAGGGCGGCCTGCAGTTCTGACGGCGCGCGGCGGGCCCTGGCCCGCCCGCCCGCTTGCCGGCGCAAGTGGCGCCGGGCGCCAGCTCCGGTTGCGGGGTTGGCGATCCACCCGCGGTACACCACAACGATAAGCGGCGACGCCGCAAATTCCTTCAATCAATCGAGACATCGAAATGGCAGAACAACGCGAATCCCGCGGCCGCGATCGCGGTCCCCGCGAGGAAAAAGTCGATGACGGCATGATCGAGAAACTGGTCGCCGTCAATCGCGTCAGCAAGACCGTCAAGGGCGGTCGCCAGTTCACTTTCACCGCGCTGACGGTGGTGGGCGACGGTGCCGGCAAGGTCGGCTTCGGCTATGGCAAGGCGCGCGAAGTGCCGGTGGCCATCCAGAAGTCGATGGAATACGCGCGCAGGAACATGAGCACGGTGGACCTGAACAACGGCACCCTGTTCCATGCGGTGAAGGCCGGCCACGGCGCCGCCCGCGTGTACATGCAGCCGGCGTCCGAGGGTACCGGCGTGATCGCCGGCGGTGCCATGCGCGCCGTGCTCGAGGCGGTGGGCGTGAAGAACGTGCTGGCCAAGGCGGTCGGTTCGCGCAACCCGATCAACCTGGTGCGCGCCACCGTCAAGGGCCTGGAGGCGATGCACTCGCCGGCCAAGATCGCCGCCAAGCGTGGCAAGAAGGTGGAGGATCTGATCCATGGCTAACGAAGGCAAGACCATCAAGGTTCGCCTGGTCAAGGGCCTGCGCGGCACCCAGTCGCGCCACCGTCTGTCGGTGAAGGCGCTCGGCCTCGGCAAGCTCAACAGCGTCCGCGAGCTGAAGGACAGCCCGCAGGTGCGTGGCCTGATCAATCAGCTGCACTACCTGGTGCGGGTGGAGGAGTAATCGCATGAAGCTCAATACGCTCAAGCCCGCTGACGGCGCCCGCAAGGAGCGCGTCCGCGTCGGTCGCGGCATTGGTTCCGGCCTGGGCAAGACCTGCGGCCGCGGCCACAAGGGTTCGTTCGCGCGCGCCGGCAAGGGCAAGATCAAGGCCGGCTTCGAAGGCGGCCAGATGCCCATGCAGCGCCGCCTGCCGAAGATCGGCTTCCGTTCGCAGATGGCCAAGGACACCGCCGAGGTTCTGCTGTACAAGCTGGATTCGCTGCCGGCCGGCGATGTCGATTTCGCGGCGCTGAAGGCCGCCGGTCTGGTGCCGAGCACCGCCAAGCGCGCCAAGATCGTGGCCAAGGGCGAGCTGACCAAGGCCTTCGTGCTGAAGGGCATCGCTGCGACCGCCGGCGCCAAGGCCGCGATCGAGGCGGCCGGCGGCAAGCTGGCGGAGTGACCGGCGCATGTCGCGAACCGCGGATGCACTGTCGGGCCTGATGGGTGCGGGCAAGTTCACCGAACTCCGCTCGCGCCTGCTGTTCGTGATCGGGGCGCTGATCGTCTACCGCATCGGGTGCTACATCCCGGTGCCGGGCGTGAATCCCGAGGCCATGCTGCAGCTGATGGATGCGCAGAAGGGCACCGTGGTGGACATGTTCAACATGTTCTCCGGCGGCGCCCTCTCGCGCTTCAGCCTGTTCGCGCTGAACGTGATGCCCTACATTTCGGCCTCCATCGTCATGCAGCTGATGGTGCAGATCCTGCCCAGCCTGAAGGCGATGCAGAAGGAGGGCGAGTCCGGGCGCCGCAAGATCACCCAGTACTCGCGCATCGGGTCAGTGTTCCTGGCCATTTTCCAGGCAGCTGGCATCGCGATCGCGCTGCAGCACCAGGGCGCGGGTAGCGGCATCCCGGTGGTGTACAACCCCGGCCCGGGCTTCGTGCTGACCGCGGTGGTCTCGCTGACCGCCGGCACCGTGTTCCTGATGTGGCTGGGCGAGCAGGTGACCGAGCGTGGCATCGGCAACGGCATCTCGCTGATCATCTTCGCCGGCATCGTCGCCGGGTTGCCGGGCGCCGTGCTGCATACCCTGCAGCAGGCCAATGCCGGTGAGATGCAGTGGATCACCGTGTTCGTGATCCTGGCGATCGTGATCGCGGTGACCTGGTTCGTGGTGTTCATGGAGAGCGGCCAGCGCCGCATCACCGTGAACTACGCGCGGCGCCAGGGCGGCCGCGGCGGCTACCAGAACCAGAGCTCGTTCCTGCCGCTGAAGCTCAACATGTCGGGCGTGATCCCCCCGATCTTCGCGTCTTCGCTGATCATGTTCCCGGCCACCGCATCGACCTGGTTCGGGCAGTCCGGCAGCACCGCCACCGTGTGGCTGCAGAAGGTCAGCCAGATGCTGTCGCCGGGCGAGCCGCTGCACATGATCCTGCTGGCGGCGCTGATCATCGGGTTCGCGTTCTTCTACACCGCATTGGTATTCAATTCGCAGGAAACCGCCGACAACCTGAAGAAGTCGGGTGCGCTGATCCCGGGCATCCGTCCCGGCCGCGCGACCGGCGAGTACATCGATGGCGTGCTGACCCGGTTGACCGCTGCCGGCGCCCTGTACCTGGTGCTGGTGTGCCTGCTTCCCGAAGTGATGCGCACCAAGCTGGGCACGTCCTTCTACTTCGGCGGCACCTCGCTGCTGATCGTGGTGGTGGTGGTGATGGATTTCATCGCGCAGATCCAGGCGCACCTGATGTCGCACCAGTACGAGAGCCTGCTGAAGAAGGCCAACCTGAAGGGGCGCGGGGCGCGCTAAGGCGCACACTGCGTGCCTTCCTCCCGCCACGGGCGGGACGCAACAACCGCCGGATCGACGGATGCGCGATCCGGCAACTGGGCGACCCTTGCAGCGATCCCGTGCAAGGGTGGTTCCAGGCCGATCCGCGCGCCAGAGTAGCGCGCGGGCAGGCGGCGGCCGCAAGGCCGGCGCACTGCCAGCCCGGGGCCGTCGCCGGAGCATGGGCACACTCCCCATGCCGGGTCCGGGCGCCGTCAGGCGCCCCGGGCTTCCTGAATGACCGGGGTCTTGCTACAATTTCATATTTCCCGCGCCGGATCCCGTGATTCGGCGTCATTACGCATATCGGAGATCGCCTTATGGCGCGTATTGCAGGCGTCAACCTGCCTGCCCAGAAGCACGTCTGGGTCGGGCTGCAAAGCATCTACGGCATTGGCCGTACCCGTTCCAAGCTGGTTTGCGAAGCGGCCGGCGTGGATTCGTCGACCAAGATCCGCGACCTGTCCGAGCCGGAAGTCGAGCGCCTGCGCGCCGAGATCGGCAAGTACGTGGTCGAGGGCGACCTGCGCCGCGAGGTCGGCATGGCCATCAAGCGCCTGATGGACCTGGGCTGCTACCGCGGCCTGCGCCATCGCCGTGGCCTGCCGCTGCGTGGCCAGCGCACCCGTACCAATGCGCGCACCCGCAAGGGCCCGCGCAAGGCCATCAAGAAGTAAGGAACCCAGACCATGGCCAAGCCGGCTGCTGCCAACAAGACCAAGAAGAAGGTCAAGCGCGTCGTCACCGACGGCATCGCGCACGTCCACGCTTCGTTCAACAACACCATCGTCACCATCACCGACCGCCAGGGCAATGCGCTGAGCTGGGCGACCTCGGGCGGCGCGGGCTTCCGCGGTTCGCGCAAGTCCACCCCGTTCGCCGCGCAGGTTGCCGCCGAGAAGGCCGGCAAGGCCGCGCTGGACTACGGCGTGAAGGCGCTGGAAGTGCGCATCAAGGGCCCGGGTCCGGGCCGCGAATCCGCCGTGCGTTCGCTGAACAACGTCGGCTACAAGATCCTCAACATCATCGACGTGACGCCGATCCCGCACAACGGGTGCCGTCCGCCGAAGAAGCGTCGCGTCTGACGCGCGGGAGCACAAGAACATGGCTCGTTATATCGGTCCCACCTGCAAGCTCGCCCGCCGCGAAGGCGCCGACCTGTCGCTGAAGTCGCCGGCGCGCGCGCTCGACTCCAAGTGCAAGCTGGAGCAGAAGCCCGGCCAGCATGGCGCCAACGCGCGCAAGGGCAAGCTGTCCGACTACGCCACCCAACTGCGCGAGAAGCAGAAGGTCAAGCGCATCTACGGCCTGCTGGAGCGCCAGTTCCGCAACTACTACAAGAAGGCCGCGACCAAGAAGGGCAATACCGGTGAAAACCTCCTGCAGCTGCTGGAGACCCGCCTGGACAACGTCGTCTACCGCATGGGCTTTGCCGTCACCCGCCCGGCCGCGCGCCAGCTGGTCAGCCACCGCGGCGTCACCGTGAACGGCAAGCTGGTCAATCTGCCGTCCTACACGGTCAAGGCCGGCGACGCGATCGCGCTGTCGGAGAAGGCGCAGAAGCAGATGCGCGTGAAGGAGTCGCTGACCCTCGCCGAGCAGATGAACCTGTCGCCGTCCTGGGTGGAAGTGGATGCCGGCAAGTTCGCCGGCGTGTTCAAGGCGGTGCCGGATCGCGCCGACCTGCCCAGCGACATCAACGAAGCGCTGATCGTCGAGCTGTACTCGAAGTAAGCCATTGCCACCGGCCTGCGCCCAGCGCGCAGGCCTGCAGGAGACTCCCCGAATGACGGTTACCGCCACCCAAGTCCTGCGTCCGCGCGGACCGCAGATCGAGCGCATCACCGACACCCGCGCCAAGGTCGTGATCGAACCTTTGGAGCGCGGCTACGGCCACACCCTCGGCAACGCGCTGCGCCGCGTGCTGCTCTCGTCGATCCCGGGCTTCGCCATCACCGAGGTCGAGATCGACGGCGTGCTGCACGAGTACACCACGGTCGAAGGCCTGCAGGAGGACGTGTCGAGGTCCTGCTGAACCTCAAGGACGTCGCCATCCGCATGCATAGCGGCGACACCGATACCCTGGAGCTGAAGAAGCAAGGTCCGGGCGTCGTCACCGCCGGCGACATCAAGACCACCCACAACGTGGAAGTGCTCAACCCCGACCATGTGATCGCCACCCTGACCAAGGACGTGGCGCTCAACATCCGCCTGACCATCAGCCGCGGCTTCGGCTACCAGCCGGCCGCCGCCCGCCGTCGTCCCGACGACGAGGCGCGCACGATCGGCCGCCTGGTGCTGGACGCTTCGTTCTCGCCGGTCCGCCGCGTGGCCTACGCGGTGGAAGCCGCGCGCGTCGAGCAGCGTACCGACCTCGACAAGCTGGTGCTGGACATCGAGACCAACGGCACGATCGATGCCGAGGAGGCCGTGCGCACCGCCGCCGACATCCTCACCGACCAGCTGTCGGTGTTCGGCGATTTCACCCACCGCGAGCGCGGCGCCAAGCCGCAGGCCAGCGCCGGCGTCGACCCGCTGCTGCTGCGCCCGATCGACGACCTCGAGCTGACCGTGCGTTCGGCCAACTGCCTGAAGGCCGAGAGCATCTACTACATCGGCGATCTGATCCAGAAGACCGAGGTGGAGCTGCTCAAGACCCCGAACCTGGGCAAGAAGTCGCTCACCGAGATCAAGGAAGTGCTGGCCCAGCGCGGCCTGTCGCTGGGCATGAAGCTGGAGAACTGGCCGCCGGCCGGTGCCGCGACCCACGGCATGCTCGGCTGATCGCCGGGCCACCCGCTTGCGCCATGCACGCAGGCAGGCGCCTCTGCAGGATGCCGCCGTGGTGATTGCCCGGCGGTATCGGCAGGCTCTCGATCCACCGACGGGCCAAGCCCGCGGCATCCGGTCCAGGGAGTGACCGGCAAGGACCACCCGCAGTCCGCAGTTCCAACGCCTGGATGGCGACAGCGAAGTTCAGCGTTCCACTCTTTCCAACATTTTCAGGAATTCAAGCCATGCGCCACCAGAAAGCCGGCCGCAAGTTCAATCGCACCAGCGCCCATCGCCAGGTGATGTTCTCGAACATGGCGGCGTCGCTGTTCAAGCACGAAATCATCCGTACCACCCTGCCCAAGGCCAAGGAACTGCGTCGCGTCGCCGAGCCGCTGATCACCCTGGCCAAGACCGATGGTGTGGCCAACCGCCGCCTGGCGTTCTCGCGCCTGCGCGACAAGGAAGCGGTGGGCACCCTGTTCACCGTGCTCGGCCCGCGCTATGCGCAGCGCCCGGGCGGCTACCTGCGCATCCTCAAGTGCGGCTTCCGCGCCGGCGACAACGCGCCGATGGCCTACGTCGAGCTGGTGGATCGCCCGCAGGCCGCCGAGTAAGGCGCGCCGGCACCGCCACGGCGGTGCATCCACGAAAACCCCGGGCCTGCCCGGGGTTTTTCGTTTTGGCGGGTTCTGCACCATAATCGGCGGATCGATGAAGGGGCAGGCATGAATCCGTTCCGCTGGTCGTTCCGCGCGCAGTTCCTGTTCGGGTTCGCCTGCTGCGCCGCGCTGCTGGGCTATGCCTTCTACGTGCAGTTCAAGCTGGGCATCCAGCCGTGTCCGTTCTGCATCTTCCAGCGCCTCTGCTTCGGCGCGCTCGGCCTGGTGTTCCTGTTCGGGGCCCTGCATGACCCGCGCCGGGCAGGCGCGCGCAAGGCATGGGCGCTGCTGGCGTTGGTGCCGGCGCTGGGCGGGCTGGTCTATGCCGGCCGCCACAGCTGGGTGCAGCTGCATCCGCCCGAGTTGCCCAGCTGCGGGCCCGGTTTGAACTTCATCGTCGAGCAGTACTCCTGAGCTGGGGGCGGCGCGCAGGGTGCTGCAGGCCACCGGGGATTGCGCCAGCATCGACTGGCAGTTCCTCGGGCTGTCGATGCCGATGTGGGCCTTCCTGTGGTTCCTCGGCCTCGGGCTGGGAGCGCTGTACGCCGGATTCCGCCAGCGCCAGAACTATCGGTTCCGCAGATAACGGTTGCAGGGGCGGCGCGCGCGCGGGATGATGCGACGCAACAGTCCACGTTCCGGTTGCAGCATGTCCATCGCGCCCGCCCACGCTCCCGTCGTCCCCGCGCTGCAGGCCGCGCAAGGGTGGACGCCGTCCAGCTGGCGCGACAAGCCGGCGCTGCAGATGCCGGTGTACCCGGATGCGGCGGAGCTGGCGGCGGCCCAGGAGGAACTGCGCGCGCTGCCACCGCTGGTGACCTCGCGCGAGATCCTCGCACTCAAGCAGCAACTGGCCGAGGCCCAGGAAGGCCGGCGCTTCCTGCTGCAGGGCGGCGATTGCGCCGAGAGCTTCTCGGAGTGCAATGCCGAGGTCATCACCAACCGGCTCAAGGTGCTGCTGCAGATGAGCCTGGTGCTGGTGCACGGGCTGAAGGTGCCGGTGGTGCGCGTGGGCCGCTTTGCCGGGCAGTACGCCAAGCCGCGCTCGGCCGACATGGAGACCCGCGACGGCGTCGCCTTGCCGAGCTATCGCGGCGACATCGTCAACGGCCCGGAATTCACCGCGCAGGCGCGCATTCCCGATCCGCGGCGGATGATCAAGGCGCATGCGCGCTCGGCGATGACGATGAACTTCGTGCGCTCGCTGATCGACGGCGGCTTCGCCGACCTGCACCACCCCGAATACTGGGGACTGGGCTGGGTGGGGCAGTCGCCGCACGCGGCCGAGTATCAGGCGATGGTGGAGAACATCGGCGACGCCGTGCGCTTCATGGAGACCCTGGCCGGACGCCAGATGCAGAGCCTGAACCGGGTGGAGTTCTACACCTCGCACGAGGCCCTGCTGCTGCCGTATGAAGAAGCGCAGACCCGGCAGGTGCCGCGCGCGCCGGGCTGGTTCAACCTGAGCACGCATTTCCCGTGGATCGGCATGCGCACTGCCGCGCTGGACGGCGCCCACGTCGAGTATTTCCGCGGCATCCGCAACCCGGTGGCGGTGAAGATCGGGCCGTCGGTGACGCCGGAGCAGTTGCTGCCGCTGATCGATGCGCTCAACCCCGACAACGAGCCGGGCCGGCTGGGGCTGATCCACCGCATGGGCGCGCAGCAGATCGCCGGGAAGCTGCCGCCGCTGCTGGAGGCGGTGCGGCGCGAGGGCCGGCGGGTGCTGTGGATCTGCGATGCCATGCACGGCAACACCGAATCGACCCGCAACGGCTACAAGACCCGGCGCTTCGAGAACATCCGCAGCGAGATCGAGCAGGCGTTCGACCTGCATGCGGCCGCAGGCACGCGCCTGGGCGGCGTGCATCTGGAGTTGACCGGCGAGAACGTCACCGAGTGCCTCGGCGGTGCGCGCGAGCTGACCGAGCTGGACCTGCAGCGTGCCTACCGCACTACGGTCGATCCGCGTCTGAACTACGAGCAGGCGCTGGAGATCGCGATGCTGATCGTGCGCAAGCGCGGCGCCATCGCGGCCTGAGGCGCGCCGCCGCACGCGGCGGCGCGCCAGGCCATTTCCGGCTTACTTCGCGGCAGGCGGCAGCTGCACCGTCGGCAGCAGGCGCGGCGGCCTGCGTGCGTGGGTGGCCTGCTCGAAGGCATAGCCCAGCTCGATCAGGCGCGGCTCGCTCCACGCGCTGCCCATGAACACGATGCCGACCGGCAGGCCGTGCACCTCGCCCATCGGCACGGTCAGGCTGGGGTAGCGCGCGACTGCGGCCGCGCCGTAGCCGGCACCGGTGAAGTGGTCGCCGTTGATCGGGTCGGTGGGCCAGGCGGGCGACATCGCCGGCGCCACCAGCGCGTCCAGATTCTGCTTGCGCAGGGCGGCGTCGATCCCTTCCGGCCCGGCCAGCCGGCGCACCTTGTCGCGCGCGGCAAGATACGCCGGTTCGGTCAGCGGCCCCTTGGCCTGCGCCTGCTCGAACAGCTCCTGCCCGAAGTAGGGCATTTCCTGCGCGGCGTGTGCCTTGTTGTAGTCGATCAGTTCCGCCAGCGACTTGTACGGCGTGTCGGTGCCGGCCAGGTAGCGGTTCAGGCCGTCCTTGAACTCGTACAGCATCATCTGCAGCTCGGCGTCATCCCATTGGCCCAGGGTGGGGATCTCGGCATCCACCACGGTCGCGCCGGCCGCCTTGAGCGCGGCGACCGCCGCCTCGAACGCGGCGTCGGTATCCGGCTGGTAGCCGGTCAGCTTGCGTACCACGCCGATCCGCGCGCCCTTGAGCGCGTCGACCTTCAGGTGTGCGGTGTAGTCGATGGGGGTCGTGTCCTTGCGCTCGCCGGCGGCCGGATCGGCCGGGTCGGGCGCGGCGATCGCGGTCAGCAGCACGGCGGCATCGGCCACGTTGCGCGTCATCGGGCCGGCGGTGTCCTGCGAGACCGAGATCGGGATGATCCCGCTGCGGCTGACCAGGCCGACGGTGGGCTTGATCCCGACCAGTCCGGCCACCGCGGAAGGGCAGATGATGCTGCCGTCGGTCTCGGTGCCGATGCCGGCGGCGGCGAGGTTGGCGGCGATCGCACTGCCGGTGCCGGCGCTGGAGCCGCAGGGATTGCGGTCGAGCGCGTAGGGATTTTTGGTCTGTCCGCCGCGCCCGCTCCAGCCCGAGGTGGAGCGGGTGGAGCGGAAATTCGCCCATTCCGATAGGTTGGTCTTGCCCAGGATCACCGCGCCGGCCGCGCGCAGCTTCGCCACCAGGAAGGCGTCGGCCTTGGGGCGGTTGCCGGCCAGCGCCAGCGAGCCGGCGGAATTGGCCATCGGGGTGGCGTCGATGTTGTCCTTCAACAGCACCGGGATGCCGTGCAGCGGGCCGCGGATCTGGCCGGCCTTGCGTTCGGCATCCCGCGCATCGGCCTCCTTGAGCGCGTCCGGATTGAGCTCGATCACCGCGTTGAGTGCGGGGCCGGCGCGGTCGATCGCGGCGATGCGGTCGAGATAGGCCTGGGTGAGCGCGTGAAGCTGCTGAGTGCGCCGGACGCCATCTTCGCCTGCAGGTCGGTGATGCTGGCCTCCTCGAAGGCGAACGCGGGCGCGGTGGTCTGCGCGGGTTGGGCGCTCGCAGCCGCGGCCGCGGACGGCGGGGGCGAGGCGGGCTGGCAGGCGGCCAGGGCGAGGGTCAGCGCGGCGGCGAGGGGCAGGTGGCGCATGGCGGACTCCGGTGCGTGGGCAACCGGCGGAGCATTGCGCAGGGCGCGCCCGCGGGCAAGTGCGGGCGGTCAGTGCCGGCGCCTGCGCAGCAGGTCGCGGGCGAGGGCGTACACCACCACCAGGTTGATGATCAGCACCGTCACCGACAGCCAGCCCGGATGGCGGAAGATCGCGCCGATGTCCAGCGGCAGGTACAGCGCCGCCGATACCACGCCCAGCCACGAGGCCCAGGCGCGCACCCGCCACAGGCCCCAGGCTTCGACGAAGCGCAGCAGCGCGTACCCGAGCAGGACCAGCGCGGTCAGGTGCACGGTATTGCGGCTGATCGCATCCAGCACGTGCGCGATCGGGCCGCGCTCGGGATGCAGGTGCAGCCGCCAGGTGAGCTCGATGATGAAGTGGCGGATCGGCTGCGGCCCCAGCAAGGCCAGGCCGCTGGCCGAGACCAGCGCCAGCAGGCCCTTGAACGCCTCGAACACGGCGATGACGTGCAGGCCCGGATGCGCGTGCGGGTCCGGGTTGTAGTGCGGGGTATGGCTCATGCCGTCCTCTCTGGCGCGTGGCGCGATTGTCGCAGAGACGGACGCGGCATGCGGCGGAATCAGCCCGCGCGGCTGGCGCGCTTGCGGTCGGTTTCGGTGCGCAGCTTCTTGCGCAGGCGGATCTGTTTGGGCGTGACTTCCACCAGCTCGTCGTCGTCGATGAACTCCAGCGCCTGCTCCAGCGAGAACTTGATCGGCGGGATCAGGCCCTCGTCGTCGTCCTTGCCGGCGGCGCGGAAGTTGGTCAGCTGCTTGCCGCGCAGCGCATTGACGGTGAGGTCGTTGTCCTTGCTGTGGATGCCAACGATCTGGCCTTCGTAGATCTCCTCGCCCGGCTCGATGAACAGGCGGCCGCGCTCCTGCATCGCCGCCTGCGCGTAGGCCGGCGAGCTGCCGGTGGCGTTGGAGATCAGCACGCCGTTCTGGCGCTGGCCGATGCTGCCCTCCGACTTCGGCCCGTAGTGGTCGAACACGTGGAACAGCAGGCCGGTGCCGGCGGTGAGGGTGCGGAACTCGGTCTGGAAGCCGATCAGGCCGCGCGCCGGGATGATGTAGTCCAGGCGCACGCGGCCCTTGCCGTCCGGTTCCATGTTCTGCAGCAGTGCCTTGCGCTCGCCGAGGCGGCCCATCACGCCGCCCTGGTACTGCTCGTCCATGTCGACCACCAGCGATTCGTACGGCTCGGACAGCACGCCGTCGATTTCCTTGATGATGACCTCCGGGCGCGACACCGCCAGCTCGTAGCCCTCGCGGCGCATGGTCTCGATCAGGATCGACAGGTGCAGCTCGCCGCGGCCGCTGACCTTGAACTTGTCGGCGTCGGCGGTGTCCTCGACCTTCAGCGCGACGTTGTGCTGGGTCTCGCGCAGCAGGCGATCGCGCAGTTGGCGGCTGGTGAGGAACTTGCCGCCCGAATGTTCCTTCACGCCGGCGAACGGCGAGTCGTTGACCTGGAAGGTCATGCTGATGGTGGGTTCGTCCACCGCCAGCACCGGCAGCTGCTCGACCGCGGCCGGGTCGCACAGGGTGTCGGAGATGCCGATGCCCTCGATGCCGCTGAAGGCGATGATGTCGCCGGCCTGCGCCTCGCCGACTTCCACCCGCTCCAGCCCCATGAAGCCCAGCACCTGCAGCACCTTGGCGTTGCGGCGGCTGCCGTCGGCGGCCACCACCGTCACCGCCTGGTTGGTCTTGACCTTGCCGCGCTGGATGCGGCCGATGCCGATCACGCCGACGTAGTTGTTGTAGTCCAGCGAGGTGACGCGCATCTGGAACGGGCCGTCCGGGTCCACCGGCGGCGCCGGCACCTTGTCGCAGATCGCCTCGAACAGTGGGGTCATGTCGCCCCCGCGCACGCTCTCGTCGAGGCCGGCGTAGCCCTGCAGGCCGCTGGCGTACACGGTGGTGAAGTCGAGCTGCTCGTCGGTCGCGCCGAGACGGTCGAACAGGTCGAAGGTCTGGTCCAGCACCCAGCTGGGGCGCGCTCCCGGGCGATCCACCTTGTTGACCACCACGATCGGCTTGAAGCCCATCGCGAACGCCTTCTGGGTGACGAAGCGGGTCTGCGGCATCGGCCCGTCCATCGCGTCCACCAGGATCAGCACCGAATCCACCATCGACAGCACGCGCTCGACCTCGCCGCCGAAGTCGGCGTGCCCGGGGGTATCGACGATATTGATGCGCCACTGCTCGCCGGTCTTGGGGTTGGTCCAGCGGATCGCGGTGTTCTTGGAGAGGATGGTGATGCCGCGCTCCTTCTCCAGGTCGTTGCTGTCCATCACCCGCTCCGGGACGACCGCGCGCTCGCTCAGGGTGCCGGACTGCTTCAGCAGCTGGTCGACGAGGGTGGTCTTGCCATGGTCGACGTGGGCGACGATGGCGATGTTGCGGAGGCGTTCGACGGACATGCGGTGGGCTCGTGGGGGCCGCACCGGCGGCCGATCGGCTGGCGGCGCGCGCGGTGGAGGAAGGCAAGCCGGCTATTATATCGGCTTCATGCGCCCATCCTGGCCCCGGAGATGAACCACAATGAGCCTGATCGCCAATTTCGACACCGACCGCGGTGCCATCCGCGTGGAGCTGGCCGCCGCCGAGGCGCCGCTGACCGTGGCCAATTTCGTCAACCTGGCCAGGCGCGGCTTCTACGACGGCCTGAATTTCCATCGCGTGATCGCCGATTTCATGATCCAGGGCGGCTGCCCGGAAGGCAGCGGCCGCGGCGGCCCCGGCTACCGCTTCGAGGACGAGACCGGCAACGGCCTGCGCCACGAGCGCGGGGTGCTGTCGATGGCCAACGCCGGCCCCAACACCAATGGCAGCCAGTTCTTCATCACCCATGTGCCCTGCGGCTGGCTGGACGGCAAGCACACCGTGTTCGGCAAGGTGGTCGCGGGCATGGACGTGGTGGATGCCGTGAAGCAGGGCGACCGCATCAGGTCGGTGACGATCGAGGGCGACGCCGAAGCGGCGCTGGCCGCCAAGGCCGAGCGCGTGGCCGAGTGGAACAGGATCCTGGCGGCCTGAACGCGCGGTAGCGGTATCGCGACGGGCGACCACGGGCCGCCCGTCGCGTTTGCGGGCGCTGCTGGTCCGGCCGCGGGCATGCGTACGGGGCGGTCGGCGCGGGGCAGCATGCTAGAATCCCGGGGCTTTCCCACATGTTCAACGCCGCGCCAGCGGCCCGTCCCGAGGTTCCCCACGATGCCTCAATTCGCCCGGCGCATGAGCCGCGCCAAGCCCAGCGTCATCATGCAGGTCGCCGAGAAGGCCAGGCGCCTGAAGGCCGAAGGCCGCGACATCATCAGCTTCTCGATCGGCGTGCCCAACTTCCTTCCCGGCGAGCATGTGTATGCCGCCGCGCGCGAGGCGCTGGCCAAGGACAGCGGGCAGTACGGCAGCAACCGCGGCAGCGACGCGCTGCTGGATGCATTCCTCGCGCACATGGAGGCGCTGGGCCTGGGCGGCTTTACCCGCGCCAACTGCAGCACCGGCATCGGCGCCAAGCACGTCATCTACAACCTGGCCGAGGCGCTGCTGGACGAGGGCGACACCATCGTGTTCCCGACCCCGTACTGGACCAGCTACCTGGACATCGCGGAGATCGTGAACGCGAAGGTGCAGCTGCTGGAATGCCCGGCGTCGCAGGACTACAAGGTCACCCCGGCGCAGCTGGAGGCGGCGCTGGCGGCCAGGCCCAAGGTGTTCCTGTTCAACAACCCGTCCAACCCGACCGGCATGGCGTACACCCGCGGTGAAATCGCGGCGCTGGCCGAGGTGCTGGTGAAGTACCCCGACACCTGGATCATCACCGACGACATCTACAACCGGATGCTGTTCGACGGGCTGGAGTACGTGAACTTCATGCAGGTCCGCCCGGAGCTGCGCGAACGCACGATCTTCATCGACTCGCTGTCCAAGACCTACGGCATGCCCGGCTGGCGGGTGGGCTTCATGGCCGGCCCGGAAGCAGTGGCCACGGCCGTCACCACGCTCAATTCCAACCACATCACCAACCTGCCGGAGATCACCACGGCCGCCGCGATTGCCGCGCTGACCGGCCCGCAGGACGTGCCGGCGGCCAAGTGCGCGGAATTCCAGGCCAAGCGCGACGAGGTCATGGCGGCGCTGGCGGCGATCCCGGGCGTGGTCTGCCCGCGGCCGCAGGGCGCGTTCTACGTGTTCCCCGACATCCGCTGCGCGTTCGGCAAGTCGCACGCCGGGGTGAAGATCGAAAACGACGTCGATTTCTGCAGCGCGCTGCTGGATGCCAAGGGCGTGGCCTGCGTGCCGGGCTCGGCATTCGGCGAGCCCAACGCCATGCGCATCAGTTATACCTGCCCGACGCCGCAGCTGGCGCCGGGCCTGGCCCGCATCCAGGAATTCTTCGCCGAGCTGCGGTAAGCCGGCGTCCATCCTTTCCCCGTTCATTGCACTACGGAGATGTCCATGAAAGCCCCCGTTCGAGTCGCCGTCACCGGCGCTGCAGGCCAGATCGGCTACGCCCTGCTGTTCCGCATCGCGTCCGGCGAAATGCTGGGCAAGGACCAGCCGGTCATCCTGCAGATGCTGGAGCTGCCGCTGGAGAAAGCGCAGGCCGCGCTCAAGGGCGTGATGATGGAGCTGGAAGACTGCGCTTTCCCGCTGCTGGCGGGCATGGTCGGCACCTCCGACCCGATGGTCGCGTTCAAGGACGCCGACTACGCGCTGCTGGTCGGCGCGATGCCGCGCGGCCCGGGCATGGAGCGCAAGGACCTGCTGCTGAAGAACGCCGAGATCTTCACCGTGCAGGGCAAGGCCCTGAACGCCGTGGCCAGCCGCGAGGTGAAAGTGCTGGTAGTGGGCAACCCGGCCAATACCAATGCCTACATCGCCATGAAGTCCGCGCCCGACCTGCCGGCGAAGAACTTCACCGCGATGCTGCGTCTGGACCACAACCGTGCGCTGAGCCAGCTCGCGGCCAAGGCGAACGTGCCGGTTGCCGACATCGAAAAGCTCGTGGTGTGGGGCAACCACAGCCCGACCATGTATCCCGACTACCGCTTCGCCACCGCGGGCGGGGTGTCGCTGAAGGACAAGATCGACGACGCCGACTGGAATGCCAATACCTTCATTCCGGTGGTGGGCAAGCGCGGCGCGGCGATCATCGAGGCGCGCGGGCTGTCCTCGGCCGCTTCGGCCGCGAACGCCGCGATCGACCATATGCGCGACTGGGCGCTGGGCACCAACGGCAAGTGGGTCACCATGGGCGTGCCGTCCGATGGCAGCTACGGCATCCCGGAGGGCATCATCTACGGCGTGCCGGTGACCTGCGCGGGCGGCGAGTATACCCGCGTGCAGGGCCTGCCGATCGACGATTTCAGCCGCGAGCGCATGGACAAGACCCTGGCCGAGCTGGAGGAAGAGCGCGCGGGCGTCGCCCACCTGTTCTGACCCGCGCGCCCGCACGGCATGCACCGGAAAGGCGGCCGCTGGCCGCCTTTTCCGTGTGCGGACGTTGCACTTGCAGGCAGGGGGGCGTGGGCGTTAAGTAGTTGCATGGGGGACGGGGCGTCCGAGGCGGTGTCGACGGCTGCGCGGGGTGGCGCGGCCCTGCTGCGCCTGGCCGCGAACAAGGCGCTGCTGGTGGCGCTGGTCTATCTGCTGCTGGGCATGGCGTGGATCCTGTGGTCGGACCGCGCGGTCGAGGCGCTGTTCCAGGACGCCGTCCAGCTGACCCGGGTGCAGACCTGGAAGGGCTGAGCTGTACGTGGCCGCCACCGCCGTGCTGTTGTACGCCGTGCTGTACCGGCTGCTGCGCGACGAAGCCGCCCATCGCCTGCGCCAGCAGCGCCAGCGCGAGGACCTGGACCTGCTCAACCAGTTCCGCGAGAGCATCATCGACAACGCCAACATCTGGCTCAACGTGCTCGATGCCCAGGCGCGGATCACGGTCTGGAACAAGGCTGCCGAGCAGATCAGCGGCTACCGGCGCGAGGAGGTGATCGGTGGCGATGCGGTCTGGGAGTGGCTGTATCCGGACCCGGCCTATCGCGCCGACATCGCGCGGCGGGTGCGCGCGATCCTCGACGATGGCGCCGAGGTCGAGGGCTTCGAAACCCATATCCGGTGCAGGGATGGCCAGGTCAAGACCATGGCCTGGAACCAGCGCCGGTTCTTCGACGAGCGCGGCCAGGTCGGCTCCATCGCGATCGGCCAGGACATCACCGAGCGCAAGCGGCTGCAGGACGAGCTGGAGCGGATGGCCGTGCACGACCCGCTGACCGGGCTGTACAACCGCCGCGAGTTCGAGCTGCTGGCCGCCCGCCGCTTCGCGGACTGCGCGGAGGCCGGGCATCCCTACAGCCTGCTGTGGGTGGACATCGACGAGTTCAAGGCGGTCAACGACCGCTTCGGCCACCAGGTGGGCGACGAGGTGCTGTGCGGCGTGGCGGCGGTGCTGCAGGCGGTGGTGGGCGGGCACGGCATCGCCGCGCGCTATGGGGGCGACGAACTGGTGGTGGCATTGCCGCAGATCGCGCTTCCCGAAGCCCGCGCACTGGGCGAGATCGTCCGGCAGCGGGTGCAGGAGGCGCGGCTGCTCGCCGGTTGCGATGCGGGCACCGCGCTGACCGTGAGCATCGGCGCCGCGCAGCGCGATGCCGCCACGCCCGATCTGGCGGCGCTGGCGAGTGCGGCGGATGCGGCGATGTACCGGGCGAAGGCGGGCGGACGCAACCGGGTGTGCGGCCCGGCGTGAGCACGGCCCCGGAGCGGCGCCCGGCATCGGCTAAAATGGTGTTTTTGCCGGAGCCCGCATGAACGCTTCCTCCGCCGGCGCCCGCTTCCGCGCCGCACTCGCCGAAGAATCTCCGCTGCAGGTGATCGGCGCCATCAACGCCAATCACGCGCTGCTGGCAAAGCGTGCTGGTTATCGTGCCATCTATCTGTCCGGCGGCGGCGTCGCGGCCGGCTCGCTGGGCCTGCCGGACCTCGGCATCAATACGCTGGAAGACGTGCTGGTGGATACCCGCCGGATCACCGACGTCTGCGACCTGCCGCTGCTGGTGGACATCGATACCGGCTTCGGCCCCAGCGCCTTCAACATCGCGCGCGACGGTGAAGAGCCTGATCAAGGCCGGCGCCGCCGCCTGTCACATCGAGGATCAGGTCGGCGCCAAGCGCTGCGGCCATCGCCCGGGCAAGGAGATCGTCCCGCAGGGCGAGATGGTCGACCGGGTGAAGGCGGCGGCCGACGCCAAGACCGATGCCGGGTTCTTCCTGATCGCCCGCACCGATGCGATCCAGGTGGATGGCGTGGAGGCGGCGATCGAGCGTGCCATCGCCTGCGTGGAGGCCGGCGCCGACGGCATCTTCGCGGAGGCCGCTTACGACCTGCAGACCTACCGCCGCTTCGTCGAGGCGGTGCAGGTGCCGGTGCTGGCCAACATCACCGAATTCGGCAAGACCCCGCTGTTCTCGCGCGAGGAGCTGGCCAGCGTTGGCGTGGCGATCCAGCTGTTCCCGCTGTCCGCCTTCCGCGCCGCCAACAAGGCCGCCGAGGCCGTGTATGCGGCGGTGCGCCGCGACGGCCACCAGCGCAACGTGATCGAGACGATGCAGACTCGCGAGGAGCTGTACGACCGCATCGGCTACCACGCCTACGAGCAGCAGCTCGATACGCTGTTCGCGGCGAAGAAGTGAGCCCACGATTTTTCGATGTCCAGGAGCACGACGATGAGCGAAACCGCCACCCCCGGCTTCAAGCCGAAGAAGTCCGTCGCGCTGAGCGGCACCGCCGCCGGCAACACCGCGCTGTGCACGGTCGGCCGCAGCGGCAACGACCTGCACTATCGCGGCTACGACATCCTCGACTTCGCGACCACCAGCGAGTTCGAGGAAATCGCGCACCTGCTGGTGCACGGCAGGCTGCCCAATCGTGCCGAGCTGGCCGCCTACAAGGCCAAGCTGAAGGCGCTGCGCGGCATCCCGGCGGCGGTGAAGGCGGCGCTGGAAGAGCTGCCGCCGTCGGCGCACCCGATGGACGTGATGCGCACCGGCGTGTCGGTGCTCGGCTGCGTGCAGCCGGAGAAGGACGACCACAACCACCCCGGCGCGCGCGATATCGCCGACAAGCTGATGGCGTCCCTGGGCTCGATGCTGCTGTACTGGTACCACTACAGCCACAACGGCCGGGTGATCGACGTGGAAACCGACGACGACTCCATCGGTGGCCACTTCCTGCACCTGCTGCATGGTACGCCGCCGCCGCAGTCGTGGGTGCGTGCGATGCACACCTCGCTGATCCTGTATGCCGAGCACGAGTTCAATGCCAGCACCTTCACCGCGCGCGTGATCGCAGGGACCGGCAGTGACATGTATTCCTGCATCGCCGGCGGCATCGGCGCGCTGCGCGGGCCCAAGCACGGCGGCGCCAACGAGGTCGCGTTCGAGGTGCAGAAGCGCTACGAGACCCCGGACGAGGCCGAAGCAGACATTCGTCGCCGGGTCGAAAACAAGGAAGTCGTCATTGGTTTCGGGCATCCGGTCTATACCGTGTCCGATCCGCGCAACAAGGTGATCAAGGAAGTCGCGCGCCGGCTGTCGGCCGAGCAGGGCAATATGAAAATGTTCGACATCGCCGAGCGCCTGGAGTCGGTGATGTGGGACATCAAGAAGATGTTCCCCAACCTCGACTGGTTCAGCGCGGTCAGCTACCACATGATGGGCGTGCCCACCGCGATGTTTACCCCGCTGTTCGTGATCGCCCGCACCAGCGGCTGGAGCGCGCACGTGATCGAGCAGCGCATCGACGGCAAGATCATCCGCCCGTCCGCGAACTACACCGGGCCGGAAGACCGCGTCTTCGTGCCGCTCGACCAGCGCTGAGCATCGTGATTCCTGCGCCGCCAGTATCTGGTTTTGGCGGATATGCGCTGGCCGCGCTGGTGACGCTGGCAGTCACCGCACTGGTGGTGCTGATGCATTACCGCGGCCTGGAAGGGCTGGCGCGCCGCTACAGCGGCCGTCGCCACCCGCGCCACCGCTCGGCGATGCTGGTGATCATCTTCGCCCTGCTGGGGCTGCATGTGCTGGAAATCGCCTGCTACGGGGTTGCGTACTGGGGCCTGGACCGGTTGCCCGGAATCGGTCTGGCGCGCGGCGCGGTGGACATCTCCCTGTTCGACGGGGTTTACCTGTCGGCCATGGCCTACAGCACGGTCAGCTTCGGCGACATCTCGCCGGACGGCGCGCTGCGGGTCATGGCCGGGATGGAGGCGATCGCCGGGCTGATGCTGATCGCCTGGTCGGCCAGCTTCACCTATCTGGAGATGGCCCGGCTGTGGCAGGACCGCGGCGGTCCGGAATGAGCGCCCGCCCGCGCGCGGCTCAGCCGCGGCGCGGTTTCAGGCTCTGTACCTTGTAGAAGGTATGGTCGCCGATGGTGGCCACCGTGGCCGCATTGCTCCAGGCCGGGCTGGCGATGGCATGCGCCGCGAAGTGGCTGGCGCCCGGCACCACCAGCTTGCGCTGGTCGCGCGGCAGGGCCCAGTTGCGCTCGGAATCCAGCGCCACGCTGACCGCCTCGGTCCAGGCCTGGATGTTGGACAGCCGGGTCTGCGGCGACAGCAGGGTGGGCGCGAACTGCTTGCGCGCGGTCACCACCTGGCACAGGCTGTTGCCCCACAGGCCGCTGTCGCGGCGGCGCAGGGCCACCTCGGCGACGGCCTGCTGGCCCAGCGCGGACTGGTCGCGCGCTTCCAGGTAGACGGTGGTGGACAGGCAGAGCGAGTCTGCGGCCGGCTGCGGCAGCACGTGCGACAGCCAGAGGATCCACGCCAGTTTCATGTCGTACTCCTTGCTCCGTTGCGGCGCGGGGCGGGGCATCAGTGGAGCGGATGCCGCGCATTCGCGTCATGGCGTACTGGGGAGGGCGGCTGCTCTGTGGCGGCCTTTGCCCGGGCGCGCGGCCCGCATCGGTCGGGATGGGCGGGCGGCGTGCCGGTTTACCTGAGCAAGACGCAGGGGCGCGTCCGCTCAGGCCAAAAGTCGGCGCACGGTAGGGGGCGATTCCACAACGTCAGCTGAACGAGTGGATTGAACCCCTTGATTTCCCGTGGATTTGTTCAGCATTCCGGCGTGGGTCAAAGCGTGGCTGCCAGCCGGCTGCCTTCGTCGATCGCGCGCTTGGCGTCCAGTTCGGCCGCCAGCTTGGCGCCGCCGATCAGGTGCACGCGCCGGCCCTGCGCCTGCAGGGCATCGAACAGGTCGCGCCGCGGCTCCTGCCCGGCGCAGATCACCACGTGCTCCACCGCCAGCACCTGCTCGCTCCCATCCACCCGGATGCGCAGCCCGGCCGCGTCCATCCCGAGGTACTCCACCCCGCCCAGCATGCGCACACCCTTGGCCTTGAGCGTGGCGCGGTGGATCCAGCCGGTGGTCTTGCCCAGGCGGGCGCCGGGCCTGCCGGGCGAGCGCTGCAGCAGCCAAAGCTGGCGGGCAGGCGGTGCGGGCTGCGCCGGCACCAACCCGCCGGCCGTTTCGAATGTCGGATCCACGCCCCATTCCCGCATCCAGCGCTCCGGGTCCAGGCTGGGCGAGTGCCCGGCCTCGGCCAGGAATTCGGCCACGTCGAACCCGATCCCGCCGGCCCCGATGATGGCGGCGCGCGCGCCCACCGTCACCCGGCCTTCCAGCACGTCGAGGTAGCCGACCACCCGCGGATCGTCGGCACCGGGGAACGCCACCCGGCGCGGCGTCACCCCGGTGGCGACGACGACTTCGTCGAACCCCGCCAGATCCGCCGCCCCCACCCGCGTGCCCAGCCGCCGCTCCACCCCGGTTTCCACGAGCCGGTGGTCGAAATAGCGCAGGGTTTCGCGGAATTCCTCCTTGCCGGGGATGCGCTTGGCCAGGTTGAACTGGCCGCCGATCTCCGCGGCCGCGTCGAACAGCACGACGCGGTGCCCGCGCTCGGCGGCGACGCTGGCGCAGGCGAGGCCGGCGGGCCCGGCGCCGACGACGGCCACCGATTTGCGCACGCGTGCGGGCATGTAGTTGAGCTCGGTTTCGGCGCAGGCGCGCGGATTCACCAGGCAGCTGGCGCGCTTGTTTTCGAACACGTGGTCGAGGCAGGCCTGGTTGCAGGCGATGCAGGTGTTGATGGCATATGCGCGGCCGGCCCTGGCTTTCTCTACCCACTGCGGGTCGGCCAGCAGCGGGCGCGCCATCGATACCAGATCGGCATGGCCCTGCGCCAGCACGCGCTCGGCCACGTCCGGCATGTTGATGCGGTTGGTCGCCACCAGCGGCAGCGCCACGTGTGGTTTCAGCTTGGCGGTCACGCCGGCGAAGGCCGCGCGGGGCACCGATGTCGCGATGGTCGGTACCCGCGCTTCGTGCCAGCCGATGCCGGTATTGATGATCGTCGCGCCGGCGGCCTCGACCGCGCGCGCCTGCGCCACGATGTCGCCCCAGCCATTGCCGTCTTCCACCAGGTCCAGCAGCGACAGCCGGTAGATCAGGATGAAGTCCGGGCCGCAGGCCTCGCGCACGCGGCGCACGGTCTCCACCGCAAAGCGCATCCGCCGCTGCGCGTCCCCGCCCCAGGCATCGTTGCGATGATTGGTGCGCGGCACGCTGAACTCGTTGAGCAGATAGCCTTCCGAACCCATGATCTCGACCCCGTCGTAGCCGGCCTCGCGCGCGCGCGCGGCGGCGCTGGCGAAGTCGCGCAGGGTGCGCTCGATCCCGCGCGCGCTCAACGCGCGTGGGGTGAACGGGGTGATCGGCGCTTTCAGCGCGCTCGGCGCCACCGACAGCGGGTGGTAGACATAGCGCCCGGCATGCAGCAGCTGCAGGCAGATCTTCGCGCCGTGCGCGTGCACCGCGGCGGTCACCTGGCGGTGTCGGCGCACATGCCAGGGCAGGCTCATCCGGCCGGCAAAGGGCTTGAGCCAGCCGCGCAGGTTCGGCGCGAAGCCGCCGGTGACCATCAGCCCGACGCCGCCGGCCGCGCGCTCGGCGAAATACGCCGCCAGTTTGGGGAAGTCGCGGGCGTGGTCTTCCAGCCCGGTGTGCATCGAGCCCATCAGGACCCGGTTGCGCAGGGTGGTGAAGCCAAGGTCGAGCGGGCGCAGCAGGTGCGGATAGGCGGTCGTCATCACCGAAGCATACCGCGGCGTATGGGTGATGTGCGTCCCAACCGCAATGCCTTCACACGTTTTGCAAGCGCCCGAAGTTATGCTAACGTTAACCCGCTTTCGCATGCCCATCGGGTCCGAAGCAGGTGGTGTGCGAACACAACCGGTACACAGCAACACCAACACCTTTGCGTCGCAAGTTTCTTCACTGAATCAAGGAGCTGAAGCATGAACAAGAAACTCCTCTGCGCTGCCCTGCTGGGTGGTCTGGGTCTGGCGCAGGCCGCGTCTGCCCAGGAGTTCGATGATCGCTGGTACGTGTCGGGTTCGACCGGCGTGAATTTCCAGGACAAGGATCGTGGCACTGAAGACTCGTTGTTCGGCACCCTGGGCTTCGGCAAGTTCCTGACCCCCCGGGTTTCGCTGGATGCCGAGCTGAACTATCAGAATCCGGACAAGAAGATCAATCCGAACTACCACTGGAGCCAGTACGGCGTTTCGCTGGATGCGCGCTATCACTTCCGCGACGCGGGCGCCAAGTGGTGGCCGTATCTGCGTGGCGGCGTCGGCGTGCAGCGCCATGAGGAGGAGTACAACGCGGCGCCGCTGCCGAGCCCGGGCCGGCACAAGGCATCCAACCTGGCGGTCAACCTCGGTGCCGGTCTGCAGTTCGATTTCGGCCGCATGAACCTGCGCACTGAGATCGGTACCCGGGTCGATTTCGACGACCAGCAGGCGCGCATCGGCAACCAGCAGAATCAGTTCACCGATGGCCTGCTGTCGATCGGCATGACCTACGCCCTCGGCCCGGAGCCGGTCGCTCCGGTCGCCCCGGCCCCGGCCCCGGAGCCGGTCAAGACCTGCGCCGACATGGATGACGACGGCGACGGCGTCAACAACTGCAACGACAAGTGCCCGAACTCGCAGGCCGGCCAGACCATCGGCCCGGATGGCTGCCCGGTGCCGGTCTCGATCGACCTGAAGGGCGTGAACTTCGACTTCGACAAGGCTACCCTGCGTCCGGACGCCGTGGCGATCCTGAACGAGGCGGTCGAGATCCTGAAGCGCTATCCGGAGCTGAAGGTGGAAGTGGCCGGCCACACCGACCAGTGCGGCAAGGAAGGCTAC
Organism: Thermomonas sp. S9; assembly: GCF_024704365.1. GTDB lineage: Bacteria > Pseudomonadota > Gammaproteobacteria > Xanthomonadales > Xanthomonadaceae > Thermomonas. The sequence continues at coordinate 2,614,766 of NZ_JAJDFY010000001.1, read as the reverse complement.
AACCAGAAGCTGTCCGAGCGCCGTGCCAAGGTGGTCTATGACTACCTGACCAGCAACGGGATCGACGCCAGCCGTCTGGCCGGCCCGATCGGCTACGGCTTCAGCCGTCCGCTCGAGGACAAGGGCTTCAAGTTCCCGGCCTGCAAGAGCGAGATCAACCGCCGCACCGAGCTCAACAGCCAGTAATTTCAGCTGTCTGGTGCTCACGCGAAGCCCGGCCATTGCCGGGCTTCGTTTTTCCGGTGGTGGACGATGCGTCTTTCTTGCGGATTCGGGGCGGCAGTACATTGCCGGCGCGACGGCCTGCGGCCTACACTGTGCGCGGTTTTCCGGGGAGTTGCCGCCATGCCGTCGATCCGTGCCGTCCCAGTCCTGCCGCTGCTGTTCCTGCCGGTCATGGCGCATGCCGCGGGCGATACCTGCCAGATGGAACTCGAGGCTCCTGCTCCCGTGCGCGTCGGTGTCCTGGCGCCGGTGGCGGCGGAGTTCGCGCCTGCGCTGACCCAGCTGGGCAGTGCCGACGGGGTGCTGGCGCAATCATTCGACGAGGCGCTGTCGGTGGACAACGTGCTGGCGCGCATCCGCATCGATGGCTGCCGCGCGATGCTCAAGAAAGCGGCGTCGGCGCTGGCGCATGCAGGCCCCGATCCTGCGGCGTACAAGCCCAGGACCGCGTTCGACAATACGCCCTGGCGCTTCAACATGACCCAGAACGGCAAGCGCATGACCGCCGACGAGTTCGATGCCTGGATGAAGGCGCGCGGCGTGCGCGTGGTCGGCAAGAAGGAGTCGGGCGCGGACGCCGCGCCTGCCGCGGCCGCGCCGGAGAAGTGAGCCGGTCCGTGCGCGGGCCGCGGCATGGCCTGGCGCGCGTGCTGTCCAAGCGCGGGCTGTGCTCGCGCAGCGCAGCGGAACGGCTGGTGCGCGCTGGGCGCGTCCGGCTGGAAGGGCGCGTGGTGCGCGATCCCGAACACCCCGTCGACGCCGTGGCCGCGCGCATCGCCATCGATGGCGCCGAGCCGGTCGCCGCGCTGCCGCGCTACTTGATGCTCAACAAGCCGCGTGGCCTGGTCACCACTGCGCGCGACGAGCGCGGGCGCGACACGGTCTACCGCTGCTTCGACGGTGCGGGGCTGGGCTGGATCGCCCCGGTCGGCCGGCTCGACAAGGCCAGCGAGGGGCTGCTGCTGTTCAGCAATGATCCGCAGTGGGCCGCGCGCATCACCGACCCGGCGACCGGGCCGGTCAAGACCTACCACGTGCAGGTGGACCGCATTCCCGACGATGCCACCCTGGCCGCGCTGCGCGCCGGGGTCGAGGCGGACGGTGAGCGACTGCGCGCCCTGTCGGCGGTGCTGCTGCGCGCCGGGGGAGAAGCACGCGTGGCTCGAGATCGTGCTCGCCGAGGGCCGCAACCGCCAGATCCGGCGCCTGCTGGCGGCGTTCGGCATCGGCGTGCTGCGGCTGGTGCGGGTGGCGATCGGGCCGCTGGCCCTCGGCACGCTGCCGAAGGGGCAGTGGCGGGAGTTGACCGCGGAGGAAATCACCGCGCTCGGCGGCGGCTGAGCCTCAGGCTTTCAGCACGCCCAGTTCGCGGCCGATGCGGGTGAAGGCGTCGATGGCACGGTCGAGATGCGCGCGCGTATGCGCGGCCGAGATCTGGGTGCGGATGCGCGCCTGGCCCTTGGGCACCACCGGGAAGAAGAACCCGATCGCGTAGATGCCTTCCTCCAGCAGGCGCGCGGCGAAGCGCTGCGCCAGCGGTGCGTCGTACAGCATCACCGGGCAGATTGGGTGCACGCCCGGCTTGAGGTCGAAGCCGGCGGCGGTCATGCGCTCGCGGAAGTAGGCGGTGTTCTCGCGCAGGCGCTCGCGCAGCCCGCCGGCGGCATCCAGCATCTGGAACGCCTTGATCCCGGCGGCCACCACGTGCGGCGGCAGCGAGTTGGAGAACAGGTAGGGGCGCGAGCGCTGGCGCAGCAGCTCGATCACCTCCTTCTTCGCGGTGGTGAAGCCGCCCAGCGCGCCGCCCATGGCCTTGCCGAGGGTGCCGGTGAAGATGTCGATCCTGTCCAGCACGCCCTTCACCTCGGCGCTGCCGCGACCGGTGGCGCCCAAAAAGCCGGTGGCATGGCATTCGTCGATGTGCACCAGCGCGCCGTACTTCGCGGCCAGCGCGGTGATCTCGTCCAGCGGCGCGATGAAGCCGTCCATCGAGAACACGCCGTCGGTGGTGATCATGATCGTGCGCGCGCCGTCGGCCCTGGCCTGCCGGAGCTGCGTCTCGAGGTCGGCCATGTCGCAGTTGGCGTAGCGGTAGCGGCGGGCCTTGCACAGGCGCACGCCGTCGATGATCGAGGCGTGGTTGAGCGCATCCGAGATGATCGCGTCGTGCTCGTCCAGCAGCGGCTCGAACAGGCCGCCGTTGGCGTCGAAGCAGGCGGCATAGAGGATGGTGTCCTCGGTGCCGAAGAAGCCGGTGATGGTCTGTTCCAGCTGCTTGTGCAGGTCCTGGGTGCCGCAGATGAAGCGCACGCTGGCCATGCCGAAGCCGTGGGTGTCCAGCGCCCGCTTGGCTTCCGCGATGATGTCCGGATGGTCGGCCAGCCCGAGGTAGTTGTTGGCGCAGAAGTTCAGCACGGTGCGCCCGTCGGCCAGCGTGATCTCGGCCGACTGCGGGCTGGTGATGATGCGCTCGGACTTGAACAGGCCGGCGGCGCGGATTTCCTCGAGGGTATCGGCGTAGCGTTGGGTCAGGGACATGGGGGTTCCGTGCGCATTGGGCGGCCGGGGCTGCCTGTGCCCGACACGCCGTGAATACGTCCATGTAGGCTCATCGGCGGCATCCATGCCGCCGATGGTCGTGCACAGGCAGCCCCGGCCACCCAATGCACGACCCGTCTCGTCAGTTCCAGCTCAGCACGACCTTGCCGGCCTTGCCGCTTTCCATCAGCTCGAAGCCCTTCTGGAACTCCTCGATCGGCAGCTGGTGGGTGAGCACCTTACCCAGCGGGAAGCCGGACAGCACCAGCTGGGTCATCTTGTACCAGGTCTCGTACATCTTGCGGCCGTAGATGCCCTGCACGGTCAGGCCCTTGAAGATGATCCTGTCCCAGTCCACCCCGGCGCCCTTGGGCAGGATGCCGAGCAGGGCGATCTTGCCGCCGTGGTACATGCAGTCGAGCATGTCGTTGAAGGCGCGCGGGTTGCCGCTCATCTCCAGGCCCACGTCGAAGCCTTCCATGTGCAGATCCTGCATCACGTCCTTGAGCGAGGTGTTGGCCACGTTCACCACCCGGGTGGCGCCCATGTCGGCGGCCAGCTTCAGGCGGTAGTCGTTGACGTCGGTGACGACCACGTTGCGCGCGCCGATGTGCTTGCAGATGCCGGCGGCGATGATGCCGATCGGGCCGGCGCCGGTGATCAGCACGTCCTCGCCGACCACGTCGAACTCCAGCGCGCAGTGCGCGGCATTGCCGTAGGGATCGAAGAACGCCGCCAGCTCGGACGGGATCTGGTCCGGGATCGGCCACAGGTTGCTGGCCGGCATCACCATGTATTCGGCGAATGCGCCGTTGCGGTTCACGCCGATACCGACCGTGTTCGGGCACAGGTGCTGGCGGCCGGCGCGGCAGTTGCGGCAGTGGCCGCAGACGATGTGGCCTTCCGCCGAGACGCGCTGGCCGACTTCGTAGCCGGTGACGGCCGCGCCGAGGGCGGCGATGCGGCCGACGAACTCGTGCCCGATGGTCAGCCCCGGCTGGATCGTGCGCTGGCTCCAGTCGTCCCACAGGTAGATGTGCAGGTCGGTGCCGCAGATCGCGGTCTTCTCCAGCTTGATCAGCACCTCGTTCGGGCCGGGCACCGGAATCGGCACCTCCTCCATCCAGATGCCCTTGGCGGCTTCGCGCTTGACCAGCGCGCGCATGGTGGTGGCTTGCGACATATGCGTGACCCGTGGGAATAAGCGGCCATTCTAGCGCCGTTCCCCGTGCCGCCCGGGCCTGACCATGGGCACGGGTCGCCGCCGGGCGGGGATGGTCTAATACCGGTTTGCCGCCCTTTAGAGAGCCGCCCATGCGTAAACGCCGCCTGACCGCCGCCCTGGCCCTGACCCTCGCGGGCGGAGCCGCCCATGCCGACGAGGGCATGTGGATGCCTTCGCAACTGCCGCAGCTGGCATCGCAGCTGAAGGCCGCGGGCTTCAAGGGCGATCCGGCACGGCTTGCCGATGTCACCGCCGATCCACTGGCGGCGGTGATTTCGCTGGGCGGCTGCACCGCCAGCTTCGTCTCGCCGCAGGGGCTGATCGTCACCAACCATCACTGTGCGATGGGCGCCATCCAGCTCAACTCCACGCCCGAGAAAAACCTGATCAAGGACGGCTTCAACGCCGCCACCCTGGCCGACGAGGTTTCCGCCGGGCCGGCCGCGCGGGCCTGGGTGACGGTGGGCTTCACCCCGATTACCGACCGCATCCTGGCGGATGCCCGCGGCAAGACCGGGCGCGCCTACTTCGATGCGGTGGAGGCCGCGAAGAAGGCCGCGGTGGCCGAATGCGAGCAGGACGCCGGGCACCGCTGCAGCGTGGCCGACATGTACTACGGCAGCGAGTTCTACCTGATCAAGCAGCTGGAACTGAAGGACATCCGGCTGGTGTACGCGCCGCCGGAGGCGATCGGCAACTACGGCGACGAGATCGACAATTTCATGTGGCCGCGCCACAGCGGCGATTTCGCGTTCTACCGCGCCTACGTCGGCCGGGACGGCAAGCCGGCCGCATACGCGCCGGACAACGTGCCCTACGTGCCGCCCGCGGTGCTGCCGGTGTCCACCGCGCCGGTGAAGGCGGGGGACTTCGCGATGGTGGCCGGCTACCCCGGCGTCACCTTCCGTCTGCGCACCGCCTCCGAGTTCGCCACCCAGGTGGACTGACTGCTGCCGCAGCGGGTGGAGATGCTGGACGGCCTGATCCGCACCATCGATGCGGCCACCGCCGGCAGCGAAGAGAAGCGCGTGCGCTACGCCTCCACCGTGGCCTCGCTGAAGAACAACCTCAAGCGCGCGCAGGGCGAGCTGGACGGCCTGCGCCGCAGCGATGCGGTGCGCGTGCGCCGCGCCGACGAGGATGCGATGCTGGCCTGGCTGGCGCGGCAGCCGGGCAGCAAGCCGGCGCAGGCCGGGATCCGCGCGCTGCAGGCGCAGCTGGATGCGCAGGACGCCACCCGCGCGCGCGATTTCCTCCTGCCGTTCCTGCGTCCGGGGCTGCTGGGCGCGGCGGTGCAGTTGCAGCGGCTGGCGCTGGAGCGCACCAAGCCGGATGCCCAGCGCGAGTCCGGCTATCAGCAGCGCGACGAGGCGCTGATCGAGGGCGGGTTGAGGCAGCTGCAGAAGCGCTTCGATCCCGAGGTGGAGAAGGCCACCCTGCGCTATGCGCTTAAGCGCTATTTCGCGCTGCCGGCCGCGCAGCGGGTGCCGGAGTTCGATGCGGTATTCGGCCGCAATATGACCGAGGCCGCGCAGCGGCTGGACGCCCTGTACGCGGGCACCCGGCAGGGCGACGAAAGCGTGCGGCTGGGGGCGATGCGTCAGGATGCCGCGCAGCTTGCCGCCTCCGACGACAGCCTGCTGCGCGCCGCCGCCACGTTGCAGCCGGCGCTGCTGCGGCTCGAAGACGCGGCCAAGCAGCGCGCCGGCGAGCTGCTACGGCTGCGCCCGGCTTACATGCGCGCTCTGATCGCCTACCGCAAGACGCAGGGCCGCGCGGTGTACCCGGACGCCAATTCCACCCTGCGCGTGAGCTATGGCAAGGTCAGCCCGCTGTCGCCGCGCGACGGCATCGACTACCGCCCGCTGACCACGGTGGCGGGCATTCTCGAAAAGCACACCGGCAAGGCCCCGTTCGATGCGCCCGCGCCGCTGCGCGAGGCGATCGCAAAAGGCGATTTCGGCACCACCATGGATCCGGAACTGAAGACGCAGACGGTCGATTTCATGACCAACCTCGACACCACCGGCGGTAACTCCGGTTCACCGGTGCTGGATGCGCAGGGCCGCCTGATCGGGCTGAACTTCGACAGCAACTGGGAAGCGGTCAGCGCCAGCTGGATGTACGACCCCCGCTACAAGCGCGCGATCCACGTGGACATGCGCTACCTGCGCTGGATCCTGGCCAAGGTGTACCCCGCGCCGCGCCTGCTGCACGAGATGCAGCTGCCGGCCGAATGAGCCGATGGCCGCCCGTTTCGAACCAATGACCGAACGCACGGAGGGAGAGAACATGCGCAAGACGATGATGGCCGCCGCGGTGGCGCTGGCGGTGGCGACGATGGGCCTGGGCACGGCGCGCGCCGGCGAGGGCATGTGGGTGCCGCAACAGCTGCCGGAGATCGCCGGCCCGCTGAAACAGGCCGGGCTGAAGCTGGACCCGAAGCAGCTGGCCGACCTCACCGGCGACCCGATGGGCGCGGTGGTCTCGCTCGGCGGCTGCACCGGCAGCTTCGTCTCGCCGAACGGGCTGGTGGCCACCAACCACCACTGCGCCTACGGCGCGATCCAGCTCAACTCCACCGCGGAGAAGAACCTGATCAAGGACGGCTTCAATGCGCCGACCACGGCGGACGAACTCTCGGCCGGGCCGAATGCGCGCATCTACGTGCTGGAGGCGATCACCGACGTCACCGCGCAGGCCAGGGCGGCGATGGCGGCCGCCGGCAATGACCCGGTGGCGCGCGCCGACGCGCTGGAGGCGTTCGAGAAGAAAATGACCGCCGACTGCGAGGCCGAGCCCGGCTACCGCTGCCGGGTGTACAGCTTCATGGGCGGCATCACTTATCGGCTGTTCAAGAACCTGGAAATCCGGGACGTGCGCCTGGTGTACGCGCCGCCGTCCAGCGTTGGCAAATTCGGCGGCGACATCGACAACTGGATGTGGCCACGCCATACCGGCGACTTCGCCTTCTACCGCGCCTATGTCGGCAAGGACGGCAAGCCGGCCGCGTTCAGCAAGGACAATGTGCCCTACCGCCCGAAGCACTGGCTGAAGATTGCCGACACGCCGCTGGGCGAAGGCGACTTCGTGATGGTGGCCGGCTATCCCGGGCGCACCGATCGCTATGCGCTGGTCGCCGAGTTCCAGAACACCCAGGACTGGCGCTATCCCGCGATCGTCAAGGCCTTCAATGACCAGATCGCGCTGGTCGAGGCCGCGGCCAGGGACAACCCGGACATCGCGGTGAAGTACGCCAGCGCGCTGGCCGGCTGGAACAACACCAGCAAGAACTTCGAAGGCCAGCTGGAAGGCTTCAAACGCAACGACGTGCTGGCGATCAAGCAGCGCGAGGAGGCCGCCGTGCTGGACTGGCTGCGCAAGCGCGGTGCTGCCGGCAAGCCGGCGCTGGACGCGCACGCCACGCTGGTGAAGCTGGTCGAGGACGGTGAGCGCACGCAGGAGCGCGATCTGGTGCTCGGCAGCTTCGACCGCACTGGGGTGATTGGCGTTGCGGTGAATCTCTACCGCCTGGCGATCGAGCGCCAGAAGCCGGACGCCGAGCGCGAGAGCGGCTACCAGCAGCGCGATCTGCCGGTGATCGAAGGCGGTCTGAAGCAGATGGAGCGCCGCTACGTCCCGGCCATGGACCGCCAGCTGCGGCAGTACTGGCTGGACCGCTACGTGGCGCTGCCGGCCGACCAGCGGGTGGCGGCGGTGGACGCCTGGCTGGGCGGCAGCGACAAGGCCGCCGCCGAGCGCGCACTGGCGCGCCTGGACGGCAGCAAGCTCGGCAATCTCGACGAGCGCCTGAAGTGGTTCAAGGCCGGCAGGGCCGCGTTCGAGGCCAGCGATGATCCGGCCATCCAGTACGCGGTGGCGGTGATGCCCACCCTGCTGGCGATGGAACAGCAGGCCAAGGCCCGCTACGGCATCGCACTGCAGGCGCGCCCGCAGTACCTGCAGGCGGTGGTGGACTACAAGCGCAGCAAGGGCCAGGCCGTGTATCCAGACGCCAATTCCACCCTGCGCATCACCTTCGGCCACGTCAAGGGCTACACCGGGCTGGACGGCAAGGTCTACACCCCGTTCACCAGGCTGGAGGAAGTGGCGGCGAAGGAAACCGGCGCCGAGCCGTTCGACAACCCGAAGGCGCTGCTGGATGCGGTGGCGGCCAAGCGCTACGCCGGCCTGGCGGATGCGCGCCTGGGCACGGTGCCGGTCAATTTCCTGGCCGATCTGGACATCACCGGCGGCAATTCCGGCTCGCCGGTGCTGAATGCCCGCGGCCGGCTGGTCGGGCTGGCGTTCGACGGCACCCTGGAGTCGGTGGCCAGCAACTGGGTGTTCGACCCGGTGCTGACGCGCATGATCTCGGTCGATCAGCGCTACATGCGCTGGATCATGCAGGAGGTGATGCCGGCGCCGCAGCTGCTGCGCGAGCTGGGCGTACCGCCGCAGCAGTAAACGCGGCGCATGCAGTGACCCCGCGAACGCCGGCCACGCGCCGGCGTTTGCGTTGGGCGCAGCCCGCCATGCGCGGGCGACCTGCTAGGCTGTCGCGCCGTCATCAGCCCGTCTCTGCCCCACGCATGAAGATCCTGCTCGCCCGCCACGGCGAAACCCCGTGGAACGCCGAAGGCCGCTACCAGGGCCGCACCGACATTCCGCTGTCCGAGGTAGGCATCGCCCAGGCGCAGGCGCTGGGGCGGCGGCTCGCCGATGTGCGCATCGACCGTGCAGTGGCCTCGCCGCTGGCGCGCGCGACGACTACCGCACGGCTGGCGCTGGGCGAGGCGCGTGCGGGGATGCTCGCCTTCGACGACGGCCTGCTGGAGATCGGCCACGGCAGCTGGGAGGGGTTGCTGACCTCCGAGATCGCCGCGCGTGACCCACAGCGGCTGGCCGCCTGGCGGCAGGCGCCCGACCGCGTGCAGATGCCGGGCCCCGGCGGTGAATCGCTACGGCAGGTGCAGGACCGCGCCTGGCCCGCGCTGGCGCGCGCCTGCGCAGGATTGACGGAGGACGATGTGCTGCTGGTGGTCGCCCACGACGCCGTCAACCGGGTGCTGCTGGCGCGCATCCTCGGCATCCCGCTGGCGCGCCTGTGGAGCTTCCGGCAGGCGCCGGCCACCCTCAATCTGCTCGAAGGGCCGCAGGTGGACGCGCTGGAGGTGGTGCGCCTGAACGACGCCACCCATCACAGCGCGCTGTTCGGCGAAGCCAAGCATCGCGCGCTGTAAGCTGCGCCACCCCGGTTCCTGCGATCCCGTGATGCCCTGCACGCTTGCCGACTGGCTGGCCTACATCGAGCGCCAGCACCCCAAATCGATCGCCATGGGCCTGGAGCGCGTGCGCGCGGTGGCCGCGCGGATGCGCCTGCTGCGCCCGGCGGCGCGGGTGGTGACCGTCGGCGGCACCAATGGCAAGGGCTCCACGGTCGCCTTCCTCGAGGCGATCGCCCGCGCGCATGGCTGGACGGTCGGCGCCTACACCTCGCCGCACCTGCTGCGCTTCAACGAGCGCATCCGGATCGACGGTGACGAGGTCGAGGACGCCGCGCTCATCGAAGGTTTCGCGGCGGTGGAGGCGGCCCGCGAGGACGTGCCGCTGACCTATTTCGAATACGCCACCCTGTGCGCGCTGTGGCTGTTCCAGCGCGCCGGGCTGGACCTGGCGGTGCTGGAGGTGGGCCTCGGCGGGCGGCTGGACGCGGTCAATCTGGTGGATGCCGAGGCCGCGGTGATCACCACGGTGGACCTCGACCACCAGGACTGGCTGGGCCACGACACCGAAGCCATCGGCTTCGAAAAGGCCGGCATCGCGCGCCCGTTCAAACCGCTGGTGCTGGGCGACGACGATCCCCGGCCAGCGTGCTGCGGCATGCCTATGCGATCGGCGCGCCGGCCTGGCGGATCGCCAACGACTTCTTCGCGGAGCCGGTGGACGCGGTGCACTGGCGCTGGCGCGAGGTCGGTTGTGAGTACCTGTTGCCGTATCCGATGCGCGGGCAGGGCGCGCCGGTGCAGCTGCGCAACGCCGCCTGCGCGATCGCCGCGCTGCGCGCGCTGGACCTGCCGCTGGACGATACCGCGATCGCGCGCGGCGTGGCCGATGCCGCGGTGGCGGGCCGGCTGCAGCGCTTCGAGCACGATGGCGTGGAGGTGCTGGTGGACGTCGGCCACAACCCGCAGGCGGCGCGCGCGCTGGCCGGCTGGCTGCGCGCGTCGCCTGCGCGGCGCACCCTGGCGGTGTATGCCGCGTTGGGCGACAAGGATGCGGCCGGCGTGGCGGCAGCGCTCGCGCCGGCCATCGCGGCCTGGCATCTGGCCGGGACTCAGGCCGCGGGTACGCGCGGGATCACTGGCGATGCGCTGCGGCAGCGGCTGCGCGGGATCGTTGCGGATGCCGCTGTTCATTTCGAGGTGGCCGGTGCGCTGCGCGCGGCGCTGGCGCAGGCTGCGCCGGACGGGCGGGTGCTGGTGTTCGGCTCCTTCCATGCCGCGGCCGAAGCCTTGCGCCTGCTGGCTGGCGACGCCTGAACGGTCCGGCGATGGCGGGCGCAAGCCGGTATAATCGCGCTCCCACCGTGCCTGGCCCCGCGGAATGCCGATGGATGCTTCGCTGAAACAGCGCCTGGTCGGCGCGGCCGTGCTGGTCGCGCTGGCGGTCATCTTCCTGCCGATGCTGGTCAAGGGCCCGGCCCCCGACAGTGGCGTCACCGGGGTATCGATGAAGGTGCCGGCAGAGCCGAAGCCGGAGAGCGGCACGCTGACCCAGGACCTGCCGCTGGTGGTGCCCGGACAGGCGCCCGCAAGCGGGGTGTCCGGGATGCCGGATGCGCCGCCGGTGACGCCGGGCGAGCCGGCCGCCGACACCGCGCCCGCCGCCGCGGCGCCGCTGGCGGCGGTGGCCGCCGGCGATTACGCGGTCAGCTTCGGCAACTACGCCAGCGAGGCGGATGCGGACAAGGTCATCGCCGCCCTGCGCGCGGTTGGATTGCCCGGCTACCGCGAGCCGGTGACTCTGGCCGGCAAGCCGGCCCAGCGCGTGCGCATCGGCCCGTTCGCCGACCGCGCCGTGGCCGAGTCCGCGCGTCTGCGCGCCGGTCAGGTCCGCACCGACGTGGACACCCGCGTGGTGGCGCTGGATGCCGTCGCTGCGGCCACCGGCACGACGGCTCCTGCCGCGCCTGCGCCGACGGCTCCCGTGCGACCCGACGCTGCGGCCGTGCCGCCGGCCCCGACGCCGGTCGGCAAGCCGGCCGCCACGACCGCCGCCGCGCCGGCCAGGCCCGCCGAGAAGTCCACCGACAAGCCCGCGCCGAAGACGGCGGACAAACCGGCCGCCGCATCCAGCGCCGCGCAGACGCCCAAGGCCGAGCCGCCTGCCACCGCGCCGGCCAATCCCGCAAGCACCGGCTTCGTGGTCCAGATCGGGGCGTTCGCCTCGAACCCGGATGCGCTGGCCCAGCGCGATGCCCTGCGCAAGGCCGGGTTCAATGCCTTCACCGACACCGTGCCCGGTGCGAACGGCACCCTCACCCGGGTGCGGGTGGGGCCGGTGCTCACCCGCGCCGAGGCCGAGGCGCTCAAAGCCAGGCTGAAGGCGATCGGCAAGGACGGCATGGTGCGCCCGCATCCCTGAGCCGCGGAGCCAGCTCCGCCCCGATCCCGTTTTCCAGCGTCACGGCATCCCCAAGGAATCCCCAGCATGTGCGGCATCGTCGGTATCGTCGGCCAGAGCGAAGTGGCGGGGCTGTTGTATGACGGCCTGACCGTCCTCCAGCACCGTGGCCAGGACGCGGCCGGCATCGCCACCGCCGAGGGCGGCAGGCTGCGCGTGCACAAGGGCAACGGCCTGGTGCGCGACGTGTTCGACGATCATGCGATGGCCCTGCTGCGCGGGCGGATCGGGATCGGCCACTGCCGCTACCCCACCGCCGGCAGCGAGGGCAGTGATGAGGCGCAGCCGTTCTACGTCAACTCGCCCTATGGCATCGCGCTGGCGCACAACGGCAACCTGATCAACACCGAGGCGCTGCGGTGCGAGGTGTTCGAGCAGGACCGCCGCAACATCAACACCGAATCCGATTCGGAAGTGCTGCTCAATGTGTTCGCGCACGAGCTGGACACCCAGAAGGCGCTGACGCCGGATGCGGTGTTCGCCGCGATCGCGGGCGTGAACCGGCGCGCGCGCGGCGGCTACGCGGTGATGTGCACGGTGCTGGGCCTGGGGCTGGTGGCGTTCCGCGATCCGCACGGCATCCGCCCGCTGGTGCTGGGCAGGCGCGCCAGCGCGGGCGGCGAGGAATACATCGTGGCCTCCGAGTCGGTGGCGCTGGACGTGCTGGGCTTCGAACGCGTGCGCGACGTGGCGCCGGGCGAGGGCATCGTCATCACCGCGCGCGGCGAGCTGCACGCGCGTGCCTGCGCGCCGGAGATGCCGCATGCGCCGTGTATCTTCGAGTACGTGTACTTCGCGCGCCCGGACTCGATGATCGAGAATATCTCGGTGCACAAGGCGCGCATGCGCATGGGCGTGACGCTGGGCGAGAAGATCCTGCGCGAGCGGCCCGACCACGACATCGACGTGGTGATCCCGATCCCCGATACCAGCCGCGATTCCGCGCTGGAGCTCGCCAACGTGCTGGACGTGAAGTACCGCGAGGGCTTCATCAAGAACCGCTACGTTGGCCGCACCTTCATCATGCCGGGGCAGGGCGAGCGCGCGAAGTCGGTGAAGCGCAAGCTCAACCCGATCCCGCTGGAATTCCGCAACCGGGTGGTGCTGCTGGTGGACGATTCGATCGTGCGCGGCACCACCTCACAGCAGATCGTGCAGATGGCGCGCGATGCCGGCGCGCGCAAGGTGTACCTGGCCTCGGCCGCGCCGCCGGTGCGCTATCCGAACATCTACGGCATCGACATGCCGTCCAGCGAGGAGCTGGTGGCGCACGGCCGCAGCGAGAAGGAGGTCGAGCAACTGCTGGGCTGCGACTGGCTGATCTATCAGGACCTGGCCGACCTCGAGGCGGCGGTCGCCGGGCCCAAGTTCCCGGGCCGCAAGTTCGATTCGTCCTGCTTCAACGGCGAATACGTCACCGGGATCGATCCCGGCTATTTCGAGCGCATCAAGCAGCTGCGCTCGGACGAGGCGAAGAAGAAACGGCGTGCCGGATGATGCGTTTCATCGCGGAGCGACGGAGGGCAAGCCCCGCAAGTCGCTCCCCGATACTCGCTTGGTTGCGGGGCTTGCCCTCCGTCGCCTTGCGGCAGTGTCTGGTGGGGAGTGGCCGGATGCGTTTCAACCGAGCGAGTATCGGGGAGCGAACTGAAACGCATCCCCCGCCACACGCCTCGCGACATTCCTGGTTGCCGATATGAAGAGCCTCTTCACCGCCGCCCGTACCTGCCTCGACGCCGCCACGCCGGACGCAAAGCCCGCGCTGACGCTGGCGATGGCGGAAGCGTTCGCGCGCGGCGAGCTGGCGCTGGACGGCGACGCCCCGCCGCCGGAGCCGATCCGGATGCCGGGCCGCCCCGCGCGCCCGCGCCTGGTGCATCCGCGCGACCTGCCGCGGCGTGGCTTCGGGAGCCGGGAAGGACGCGCCGCCTTCATCCACGCGGTGGCGCACATCGAGTTCAATGCCATCGATCTGGCCTGGGACGCGGCGTACCGCTTCCGCGGCATGCCGCCCGCGTTCTACGCGGACTGGGTGGCGGTGGCCCGCGACGAGGCCCGCCACTTCAACCTGCTGCGCGCGCGCCTGCGTGAGTTCGGCCACGACTACGGCGACTTCGACGCCCACAACGGCCTGTGGGAGATGGCCGAGAAGACCGCGCACGACGGTCTGGCCCGCATGGCGCTGGTGCCGCGCGTGCTGGAGGCGCGCGGACTGGATGTCACCCCGGGCATGATCGTGAAGCTGCGCGCGCTCGGTGACGCCGCCACCGCGGACATCCTGGAGGTCATCCTGCGCGAGGAGGTGGCGCACGTCGCCGCCGGCAGCCGCTGGTACCGCTGGCACTGCGAACGCGCCGGGGTGGAGCCGCGTGCGCGTTTCCGCGAGCTGCTGGGCGAATACGCCTGCGGCGTGCTGCACGGGCCGTTCAACACCGAGGCGCGGCTGCAGGCGGGGTTCGACCCGGAGGAACTGGAGCGCCTGCTGGCCGTAGCGGACTGACCGCAGCCGCCGTCAGGCCGGGGCGAGGGCCGCCAGCATGCAGCCGTCGGGCGTCACCCGCAGCACCGAGCCCTGCGTGTACCAGTCGCCCAGCACGATGCGGGTGCGGCCGTGGCCTGCGTCGTGGATCGCCGGGCGATGGGTGTGGCCGTGGATCATGCGGCGCACGCCGTGGCGTTCGAAGAAGGCCTGCACCGTGGCCGGCGCCACGTCGCCGATGGTCTCGGCCTTACCCTGGGCCAGCAGCTCGCCGTAGCGCGCCTGGCTGGCCGCGCGCGCCTGCGCCGCGAACGCCAGCCGCGCCGCCAGCGGCTGTGCCAGGAACTGCGCCTGCCACTGCGGGTCGCGGGTCTGCGCGCGGAACTGCTGATAGGCGGTGTCATCCGTGCACAGCAGGTCGCCGTGCAGCAGCAGCGTGGGCGTGCCGTACAGGTTCACCACGGTCGGGTCGTCCAGCAGGGTCATGCCGCAGCGCGTGGCATAGGCCTCGCCCAGCAGGAAATCGCGGTTGCCGCGGATGAAGTAGACCGGCACGCCAGATACCACCAGCGCGCGCAGGCGCGCGGCCACGAAGGCGCCGGCCTCCGAGGGGTCGTCGTCGCCCACCCAGGCCTCGAAAAGGTCGCCGAGGATGTACAGCGCATCGGCATGGCGCGCCTCGCCATCGAGGAAGCGGCCGAACAGCGCGGTGATCTCCGGCCGCTCGGGATCGAGGTGGAGGTCGGAGACGAACAGCGTGGTCATCCGGCAATTGTAGGGCAGCGTCCAGCCCCGCTGCGGGCGGCGGGGTAAAATCGCCTGCTTGTCGATCGCCCCGTGGCAGCCCATGACCGTCCGCACCCGCTTTGCCCCGTCCCCCACCGGCTACCTGCATATCGGCGGCGCGCGCACCGCGCTGTACTGCTGGCTGTATGCGCGCCGGCACGGCGGGCAGTTCGTGCTGCGGATCGAGGATACCGACCGCGAGCGCAGCACGCAGGCGGCGATCGACGCCATTCTGCAGGCGATGGACTGGCTGGGGCTGGACTACGACGAGGGCCCGATCTACCAGACCCAGCGCCTCGACCGCTACCGCGAGGTGGCCGAGCAATTGGTCGCCTCCGGCCATGCCTATTACGCCTACGAGACGAAAGAGGAACTCCGAGGCGATGCGCGAGGCCGCCATCGCACGCGGCGAGAAGCCGCGCTACAACGGCGCCTACCGCGACACCAACGCCGGTTGGCGCGACGACCCGAACCGGGTGATCCGCTTCAAGAATCCGCTGCACGGGACGGTGGCCTGGGACGATGCGGTCAAGGGCCGGATCGAGATCGCCAACGGCGAGCTGGACGATCTGGTCATCTTCCGCAGCGATGGATACCCGACCTACAACTTCGCGGTGGTGGTGGACGACATCGACATGGCCATCACCCACGTGGTGCGCGGCGACGATCATGTCAACAACACCCCGCGCCAGATCAACATCTATCAGGCGCTGGGCGCGGCGGTGCCGGTGTTCGCGCACCTGCCGATGATCCTCGACGAGCACGGCGCCAAGCTGTCCAAGCGCACCGGCGCGGCCGACGTGATGCAGTACCGCGACGCCGGCTATCTGCCGCACGCACTGCTGAACTACCTGGTGCGGCTGGGCTGGTCGCATGGCGACCAGGAAGTGTTTTCGATCACTGAAATGCAGGCCCTGTTCGATCTGGCCGATGTGAACGCCAAGGCGTCGCGCCTGGATCCGGCCAAGCTCGGCTGGCTCAACCAGCAGTACCTGAAGTCGGACGATCCCGAGGCGGTCGCAAGGCATCTCGTCTGGCACCTGCAGCAGGCCGGCTACGACCTCGCCAAGGGGCCGCAGCCGGCCGAGCTGGTGCTGGCCCTGCGCGAGCGCGTGCAGACCCTGAAGGAAATGGCGGAGAAGTCCGCGGTGTGGTTCCAGCCGCTGGCCGACTACGACGTGGCGGCGGTGGCCAAGCACCTGGTGCCCGCCGCGCAGGCACCGCTGGCGGAGGTGCGTGCGCGCCTGGCCGCGCTGGCGGACTGGACCCCGGAGGAGATCACGGCGGCCCTCAAGGCGGTCGCCGAGGCGCAGGGCATCGGCATGGGCAAGATCGCGCAGCCGCTGCGGGTGGCCATCACCGGCACCCAGGTCAGCCCCGACATCGGCTGGACGGTGTATCTATGCGGGCGTGCCGAGGCACTGGCGCGGATCGACGCCGCTCTTGCAAAGATCCCCGCGGCAACCTAAATCAAGGCCATGGCCAAGCCGCACGCCTGCACCGATCCCCGCCACCACGTGCACGACGCGCGTGGGTTCGTGGCGGCGGTCGAGCGCGCCTGCGGCGAGCGCGGGCTGCGCCTCACCGCGCCGCGCGCGCGCGTGCTCGGCCTGATCGCCGAGGCCGGGCAGCCGGTGAAGGCCTACGACCTGCTGGACCGCTTCCGCGCGCTGGACGACGCCGGCAGCGTGGCGCCGCCGACGGTGTACCGCGCGCTGGATTTCCTGCTGGCCAACGGCTTCATCCACAAGCTGGAATCGATCAACGCGTTCGTGGCCTGCCACCATCCGAACGCGGCCCAGCACTCGGTGCCGTTTTTGATCTGCGACCGCTGCCATTCCGCGACCGAGCTGGAGGACGCCAGCATCGTCGCCCAGCTCGACGCGGCCGCGCGTGCGCTGGGCTTCGCGCCGCAGGCGCAGACCCTGGAAGTGCACGGCCTGTGCGCGCGCTGCGCACGGGCGGAGGAACGCGCCACCGCAGGGGGTTGAGCAGGCCCCGCGACGAAACCGCGCCACCCGCCGCATCGGCGGGTGGCCGCGGCGGCATCAGAAGAACAGGCGCACGCCGAAGCCGACGCTGCGCCCGGGCAGCATCACCTTGTCCTTGAGGAACGAGGTATGCACGCGCGCGACCTGGTTGGTCAGGTTGCTGCCGTCCGCGAACAGCTCCCAGCTGAGGTTGCCGCTGTCGAAGTGGCGCGACAGGTGCGCGTCCACCAGGGTGTAGCCGGCGGTGGGCGTTTCGCTTGCGGCCACGTCGCTCTGGCGACTGGTGCGGGTGGCGCCCAGCGCGGCGCGCCAGCCTGCATGCTGCCAGCGCAGCTGCGCACCGAGCCGGGCCGGCGCGATCCGCGGCAGGTTGCCGCCGCCGTTGGCGAAGGTGGCGCGCACGCTGTCGCCGAACACCCGCAGGTCCCAGTCACCGCTGTCGTTGCGGGCGAGGTGGAAGCTGGCCTCGCCCTCCAGTCCGCGGAAGCGCGCATTCGCCTGCGTCCACTGGCGCACCGGCAGGTCCTGGTCGCCTTCCGCCCAGTACCAGGTGTTGCCGGTGTCGGCCAGGTAGATGAAGTTGTCGAAGCGGTTGTAGTAGGCCGACACCTTGGCCTCCACCCAGTCGGCCTGGTACTGCAGGCCCAGCTCCAGCTGGTTGGCGGCTTCCTTGCGCAGGCCGGCGTTGCCGATCTCGTAGGCGAGGGTGGCGATGTGCGGGCCGTCGGAGAACAGCTCCTCCTCCACCGGCGCGCGCTCGGCGCGGTCGAGGTTGAGGGTCAGCTTCCACGCGTCGGACAGCTTCCAGCCGCCGGCCAGCGACAGGCTGAGCGGGCGGAACGTGCGGCTGGCGGCATCCACCGGGCTGGACTTGACGCTGTCCACGCGCGCGCCGAGGTCGAGCTGGAAGCCGTCCCAGCTGCGGCGGGCGACGCCGAACACGCCCCAGGCGCGGGTGCTGGTCTGCGGCACGAAGGCCTCCTCGCCGATCGCCAGGAAGGTGCTGGCCGACAGCTGGGTGCCGAGCGCGCCCTGCCAGCCGTCGCGGTTGCCGAAGGTGGCCTCCAGTCGCCCTTCGTTGGCGTTCTTGCGGAAGCGGGTCCCGGGCTGGTCGCCCTCGAATTCGGTGTGCTCGTAGCCGGTGTGCGCCAGCGAGAAGCGCAGCCCGTTGCCCGCGCCCCACAGGTCGCGCAGCGCGCCCTTGGCTTCGTAGCGGTCCTGGTGCATCTTCAGGTACACCCCGCGTTCGCCCAGAACGGGATTGCCGGGCTCGCCCGGGTTGCCGTATTCGTCGTTGAAGCGTGAGGCGGACAGGCCCACGTAGCCCCAGTCGCCCAGCAGCGAGCCGCCCAGCGCACCGCTGCGGGTGTCAATGTACGAGTTGTACTGGCGGCCGTCCGGGGTGGTGTAGTCGGGGGCGTGGCGGTACACCGCGTCGGCATGCAGGGCGACGCGGTCGTTGCCGCCATCGATGCGGGCCATGGTGGTGTTGCCGCCCTGGTCGCCGCCGAAGAAGCGGGTCTCGGCGCGACCGCTGAAGCCGTTGTCGACCGGGCCATTGGGGATGCGGCCATCGACCACGTTCACCGCGCCGCCGATCCGCGCCGCTGCCATAGAGCAGAGTGGAGGGGCCTTTCAGCACCTCGATCTGGTCGGCCAGGAACGGCTCGATCGCCGGCGCGTGGTCCTGGCTGACGGTGGACACGTCTTGGCTGGACAGCCCGCCGGACAGGATGGCCACGCGCGGGCCGTCCATGCCGCGGATGATCGGGCGGCCGACCCCGGGCCCGAAGTTGGAGCTCTGCACGCCGGGCACGCTGGACACGGTCTCGCCCAGGGTGGCCGCGCGGTTTTCGTCCAGGCGCGCGCCCGCGAGCACCTCGACGGGCTTGCTCAGGGTGTCTGCGGTGTCCTGCAGCGCGCTGGCGGTCACCACGACCCCGGCCAGGTCCTTCACGTGCTTGTCCTTGGACTCCTCCTGATGGCGGGTGTCGCTGCTGGGAGGCGTGGTTTGCGCCGCGCTGGTTTGCGGAGCCTGCTGGGCGTGCAGCGGCAGGGCGGCGAGGAGGGCGAGGGCGAGCAGGGTTTGACGGGGCATGGGGTGAATGGCGGGAGGAAGGGAGATGTGATATGTTATACAGTATCAATCGAGTGGGCGAGGATCTGCCGAAAGTCATGTCACCGCAACGCCTGCACTGGCTGGATCGCTTCGGGGCCGCCGGCTCGCTGCTGTGCGCGATCCATTGCGCGCTGCTGCCGCTGGCGATCGCCCTGCTGCCGTCGCTGGGCGTGGCGGTGCTGGCGGGCGATGGCTTCGAGCAAGGCTTCGTGGCCTTCGCCAGCGTGTTCGCGCTGCTGGTGCTGGGCTGGAGCTACCGCCGGCACCGCGCGCTGCGCGCGCTGGCGCTACTGGTGCCGGGGCTGGCGCTGCTGTGGTGGGCGGTGCTGTACCCGCCGCTGCACGCCTCGACCTGGCCGCATGCGGTGGTGATGACCACGGGCGGAACCTTGGTCGGACTGGCGCACTGGGCCAACCTGCGCCTGAACCACGCGCAGGCCCATTGCCGGGCGTGCGCGCACGGCGCGTGCTAGACTTGCGCCCCTCGCGCGCGGCGCGAACCACTTTTCACGATTCGATCCAGGAGCAGCACGATGGGCAAGGGCGACCGCAAGACCGCCAAGGGCAAGCGCTACAACGCCAGCTATGGCAATGCGCGGCCGAAGACCGTCACCAAGTCGGCCGGCACCGCCGCCGCCCCGGTGGCGAAGAAGACCGCCGGCAAGGCGGTGGTCAAGAAGGCGGTGAAGAAGTCGGCGGCCTGATCCCTCCGCATCGCAGGCTTGCGACGAAACCCCGCCGCGGCGGGGTTTCGTGTGTCTGGGGGTAGGCGCGGCTCAGCGATTGGCGCCGGCCTCGATCTCGCCCCATACCCGCAGCAGGTTGCCGCCGAGGAGCTTGCGGATGTCGGCGTCGGTATAGCCGCGCGCCTGCAGCCCGGCCACCAGGTTCGGGTAGTCGGCCACCGAGGTCAGGCCGTCGGCCAATTCGCCATCCACGCCGTCGAAGTCCGAGCCGATGCCGATGTGGTCGATGCCGATCAGCTTCACCCCGTAATCGATCTGGTCCAGCACCTGCGCCAGCGTGCTGGTGCGCGGCGGGTGCTTGGGCGCCCAGTCGCGGTCGAACGCGGTGCGGTCCAGCGGCGGCTTGCCCTGCGCGATCAGCTCGGCATTGTGCTGGTTGAAGGCCTGGCGCGCGCGGAAGAAGGCCTGCATGTCCTGTGCGGCCTCGGGGCTGATGAAGCCGGTGCCGAACGGGATCTGCACCACGCCGCCGCGCGCCGCCACTGCCCTGGCGATCTCGTCGCTGATGTTGCGCTCGAAGCCCGGGGTGAAGTGGCGGAATGCGGAATGGCTGGCGATCACCGGCACCTTGCTCAGCCGGATCGCCTCCAGCGCCGAGGCATCGCCCAGATGCGAGACGTCCACCATCATGCCCAGCCGGTTCATCTCCGCCACCACCTGGCGGCCGAACGGGCTCAGCCCGTTCCAGCGCTTCTCCTGCGCATAGGAGGAGTCCGCGATGCGGTTGGCCGCGCTGTGCGCCAGGGTGATGTAGCGCACGCCGCGGTCGAAGAAGAACTTGACGTTGCCGGGATCGTCCCCGAGCGGCGCGCCGTTCTCCATGCCCAGCGGCAGCAGCACCCGCCCGCCCGCGCGCAGGCGCGCCACGTCGCGCGGCGAGGTGAGCAGCGCGAACTTGTCGGGATGCCGCTGCACCAGCGCCTGCACCGCGTCGATCATCTCGTTGGCCACCTGCCAGGCGCTGCCGTCGGCGTCCTGTGCGGGCGAGGTGTAGATCGACATGAACGCCACGTCGAGGCCGCCGCGGCGGGCCTTGACGTAGTCGAACTCGCGGTCGGGCTGCGCGCGGTCGAGGTCGGCCCAGTGTTCCAGCAGGCGGGTGGGCGCGTCGATGTGGGTGTCCACGATGATCGCGGACTGCGCCAGCTTGCGCGCGGCGTCGCTGGCCCCGGTGCCGGCGGTCTTGCCGGTCTGGGCATGTGCGGTCGGGAGAGCGAGCAGGCAGGCGGCGAGCAGGGCAAGGCGCATCGGGAATCTCCGGGGGTCAGTCGGGTAGCCGGCCGGCGACGTACACGCGCTCGGCAAGCGGGCCGCCGAGCCAATAACACAGCTCGGCGGGATGGGTGATGTTCCATAGCACGAAATCGGCGCGCAGCCCGGCACGCAGCTGGCCGCGGTCGGAAAGCCCGAGCGCGCGCGCGGCGTGCACGGTGGCGCCGCGCAGCGCTTCTTCGGGTGTCAGCCGGAAGTGGGTGCAGGCCAGCTGCATGGCCTGGCGCAGCGACAGCAGCGGCGACGTCCCCGGGTTGCAGTCGGTGGCCACCGCCATCGGCACCCCGTGCTCGCGCAGCAGCGCCATCGGCGGCAGCTTCGTCTCGCGCAGCACGTGGAAGGCGCCGGGCAGCAGCACCGCGACCGTGCCGGCGGCGGCCATCGCCTGCACCCCATCGGCGCGGGTGTATTCCAGATGATCCGCGGAGAGCGCCTGGAAGCTGGCGGCCAGCGCCGCGCCGCCAAGGTCGCTGAGCTGGTCGGCGTGCAGCTTCACCGGCAACCCCAGTATGCGCGCGGCTTCGAACACGCGCCGAGTCTGCGCGGGCGAAAAGCCGATGCCCTCGCAGAAGGCGTCCACCGCATCCACCAGCCCTTCCGCTTGCAGGCGCGGCAGCCAGGCGATCACCGCGTCGATGTAGCCGTCTGGATCGCCGGCGAATTCCGGCGGCAGTGCGTGCGCGCCCAGATACGTGGTGCGCACGGTGATGCCCAGCCGCTCGCCGATCCGGCGCGCCACCCGCAGCAGCTTGCGCTCGTTGTCGAAATCCAGGCCGTAGCCGGACTTGATCTCCAGCGTGGTGACGCCATCGGCCAGCAGCGCGCGCGCGCGGCAGCGATTGTTCCAGCAGGGTCCCCTCGCTCGCAGCGCGCACCGCGCGCACGGTCGAGAGAATGCCGCCGCCGGCGCGTGCGATCTGCGCGTAGCTGGCGCCGTTGAGGCGCATGTCGAACTCGTGCGCGCGGTGGCCGGCGAACACCAGGTGGGTATGGCAGTCGATCAGGCCGGGCGTCAGCAGGCGGCCCTGCAGGTCCTCGGTGTGCAGGGCATCGCCGGGCGGCAGTGCGTGCAGCGGGCCGACCCAGGCGATGCGGCCGGCGGCCACCGCCAGCGCGCCGTCCTCGACCAGGCCGAACGGCGCATCGCCGTCCAGGGTCGCGAGGGTGGCGTGGGTCAGCAGCAGGTCCCAGCGCTGGGCGGGCATCGGCGGGTTCCGTGGGGCGCGTGTGACGCCCGATTATGGCAAAGGCAGGCCTAGAATGACGGCCTTCCCTCGCCCGGAGGTTTGCCATGCAAGACGCCGCCAGCGCGGCCCGTCCCGCGTCCCTGGAAGGCTGGGGGGCGCGTCGATCTGCCTGAAGACGCTAGCACCCGGCGCTGGCACCAGTGGGTGCGCGCGATGGCGGCGGATGCCGCACCGGGCGTTGCGCTGCTGGGCTTCGCCTGCGACGAGGGCGTGCGCCGCAATCACGGCCGCGTGGGCGCGGCGGAGGGGCCGGCCGCGCTGCGCCGGATGCTGTCCAACCTGCCGGTGCTGGACGAGGCGCCGCTGTACGACGCCGGCACCATCGCCTGCCCCGATGGCGACCTCGAAGCCGCGCAGGCGCGCTATGCGGACGCCATGGCCGGCCTGCTGGACGCGGGGCATCTGGCCGTGGGCCTGGGCGGCGGCCACGAGATCGCCTATGCCAGCTATCTGGGCCTGGCGCGGCACGTCGGCGCGCGCCGGCCGCGGCTGGCGATCGTCAACCTCGATGCCCACTTCGACCTGCGCCGGCAGGCGCAGGGCAGTTCCGGCACGCCGTTCCTGCAGGCGATCGAACACGCGCGCGCCAATGGCCTGCCGCTCGAGTACTGGGTCTATGGCATCAGCGTTGCGGCCAACACGCGCGTGCTGTTCGACACCGCCGACGCCCTCGGGGTGCACTACGTGCGCGATGACGAGTTGGGGCTGCTCGATCTGCCGCAGCGGCTGGCCGAACTGCAGGCGAAGCTGAGCTGGCGTCGATGCGGTGTATCTCACCCTCGACATCGACGCGCTGCCACAAGCGGTGGCGCCGGGCGTGAGCGCGCCGGCCGCGCGCGGGGTGCCGCTGGAGGTGGCAGAGCCGCTGCTGGATGCAGTGGCGGCCAGCGGCAAGCTGCGCCTGCTGGACGTGGCCGAGCTGTGCCCGCGCCTGGATCGCGACGCGGCCACCGCGCGGGTGGCGGCGCGCCTGATCCACCGCGTCACCCACGCGGCCTGGCGGGCGCGCGGCGGCTGAACTTCAGCGCGCCTCGCGCAGCCCCGGCCGCAGCGGTGCCAGGTCGCCGTCGTTCGCCGCCGGCGGCAGGTGCAGCAGAAACGCCAGCAGCGGGTACACGTCCACGTTGTCGAACGGTGGCAGCAGCGTGCCGGGATTGAACGCCGGCCCGTGCGCGATGAACACCGCGCGCATCGACGGCAGCGCCGGGTCGAAGCCGTGCGAGCCGCGGTCGCCCGGGCGGCGCTTGGTCTTCCAGCCGGGAGACAGTGCGTCCCAGCCTTCATCCATCAGGCACACGATCGGCGGGATGCGCGGATGCGTGCCGTAGTGCCAGCGCGCCGGCAGTTCGCCCTTGCGCCAGCATGCGTAGTGCGGATGGCGGCCGAGCAGGCGCGCCTCGGCCTCGGCCGCATGGCCGGGCCGCGGGCGGATGCCGACCACCTGGCCGGCGGTTTCCACCTCGGCGATGTCCGCCGGCACCAGCGTGTCCACCGTCACCACCTGGCCGTCCGGCACACGCGCCATGCCGTGGTCGGAGACCACCACGATGTTGAGGGCGTCCAGCATCCCGCGCTGGCGCAAGCCCTCGACCAGGCGCGCGAGCGCGGCGTCCACCTCGGCGACCGCGGCGCGCGCAGGCGGGCTACCGGGGCCGGCATCGTGCTCGGCATGATCGACCTGGTCGAAATACAGGGTCATGAACGCGGGCCGCTGCGCAGGCGGCGCCCGCAGCCAGCCGAGCACGGTGTCCACGCGCTGGGCCGGGGTGATCCCGGCGTCGAAGGGATGCCATTCGTCCGGACGCACGCCGTGGATCGCGGCTTCGCTGCCTGGCCAGAACATGGTGGCGGTGCGCAGCCCGGCCCTGTGCGCGGTGACCCAGATCGGCTCGCCGCCTTCCCACCAGCGGCCATCGCTCACGGCCTGGCGGTCGTTCAGCGCGAACCGCCCCAGTACCGGGTCGCGCATGCTGTTGTTCACGATGCCGTGATGGTCGGGGCGCAGCCCGGTCACCAGGGTGTAGTGGTTGGGGAAGGTCAGCGTCGGGAACGACGGATTCATCCACTGCGCGCGCACGCCGGTCGCGGCCAGTGCCTGCAGGGTGGGCGCATCGGCCAGATCGTCCGGGCGCAGGCCGTCGATCGAGATCAACAGCACCGGCGCGACGGCGCGGGTGGGAGCCGTGGCAGCGGTGGTCGCCGCGGTCGCGGGGCGGGGAGCGGGAGGACTGGCGCAGCCGGCCACGGCCAGCAGCGCAGTGGTGAGCAGGGAGGTGAGGACGGCGCGCATCCGTCGATGATAGCCGGCGACCATGACCGGCCGGTGGCGGGCGCGATGCGATAATTACTGCTTCGTTCCAGGAGCCGCTACCGATGTCCAACCGCCACGATCCCTCCCGCCGCATCCGCGCACCGCGCGGCAGCACGCTGACCTGCCGCTCGTGGCTGACCGAGGCG
Organism: Thermomonas sp. S9; assembly: GCF_024704365.1. Classification (GTDB taxonomy): domain Bacteria; phylum Pseudomonadota; class Gammaproteobacteria; order Xanthomonadales; family Xanthomonadaceae; genus Thermomonas. The sequence goes on along the minus strand of NZ_JAJDFY010000001.1, from coordinate 2,589,995 downwards.
CCGTTCCGGATGCTGCAGAACAACCTCGACCCCGACGTGGCCGAGCGTCCGGAAGATTTGGTGGTGTATGGCGGTATCGGTCGCGCCGCGCGCGACTGGGAGTGTTTCGACAAGATCCTTGAAACACTGAAGACCCTCGGCGACGACGAGACCCTGCTGGTACAGTCCGGCAAGCCGGTGGGCGTGTTCCCCACCCATCCCGACGCGCCGCGGGTGTTGATCGCCAACTCCAACCTGGTGCCGCACTGGGCGACCTGGGAGCACTTCAACGCGCTCGATCGCAAGGGCCTGATGATGTACGGCCAGATGACGGCCGGCTCGTGGATCTATATCGGCTCGCAGGGCATCGTGCAGGGCACCTACGAGACCTTCGTGGAGATGGGCCGCCAGCACTACGGCGGCTCGCTGAAAGGGCGCTGGATCCTGACCGCGGGCCTGGGCGGCATGGGCGGCGCGCAGCCGCTGGCGGCCTCGCTGGCCGGCGCGTGCAGCCTCACCATCGAATGCCGGCAGTCGAGCATCGACTTCCGCCTGCGCACCCGCTACGTGGACGAGCAGGCCACCGACCTCGACGACGCCTTGGCCCGCATCGGGAAATACACCAAGGCGGGCGAGGCCAAGTCGATCGCGCTGCTCGGCAACGCGGCGGAGCTCCTGCCGGAGCTGGTGCGCCGCGGCGTGCGCCCCGATTGCGTCACCGACCAGACCAGCGCGCACGACCCGGTGCACGGCTACCTGCCGGTCGGCTGGAGCGTGGAGCGGTGGCTGGACGCGCAGAAGTCGAACCCGGACAAGGTGCGCGACGCGGCCAAGCAGTCGATGCGCGTGCATGTCGAGGCCATGCTGGCCTTTCACGCGCAGGGCATCCCCACCGTCGACTACGGCAACAACATCCGCCAGATGGCGTTCGACGAGGGCTGCAAGAACGCCTTCGACTTCCCCGGTTTCGTGCCGGCCTACGTGCGGCCGCTGTTCTGCCGCGGCATCGGCCCGTTCCGCTGGGTGGCGCTCTCCGGCGATCCGGAGGACATCTACAGGACCGACGCCAAGGTGAAGGAGCTGATTCCGGACGATCCGCACCTGCACCGCTGGCTGGACATGGCGCGCGAGCGCATCAGCTTCAGGGCCTGCCGGCGCGCATCTGCTGGGTGGGCCTGGGCCTGCGCCACAAGCTGGGCCTGGCGTTCAACGCCATGGTGCGCAACGGCGAGCTGAAGGCGCCGATCGTGATCGGCCGCGACCATCTGGATTCCGGCAGCGTCGCCTCGCCGAACCGCGAGACCGAAGCGATGCGCGACGGCTCTGATGCCGTCTCCGACTGGCCGCTGCTCAACGCCATGCTCAACGTCGCCGGCGGCGCGACCTGGGTCAGCCTGCACCACGGCGGCGGCGTCGGTATGGGCTACTCGCAGCACAGCGGCGTGGTCATCGTCTGCGACGGCACCGATGCCGCCGACAAGCGCATCGCCCGCGTGCTGTGGAACGACCCCGGCACCGGCGTGATGCGGCATGCCGACGCGGGCTACGAGATCGCGCAGGCGTGCGCGCGGGAGCAGGGCCTCAAGCTGCCGATGCTGCCATGAGCGCGCCGATGCCGAAGACGCTGCGCATCGATTTCGTCTCCGACGTGGTCTGCCCGTGGTGCGCGGTGGGGCTGGCTTCGTTGGAGCAGGCCTTGCGGCGGCTGCAGGGCGAGGTGGCGGCGGAGCTGCACTTCCAGCCGTTCGAGCTGGACCCGAACATGCCGCCCGGCGGCATGGACGTGGCCGAGAACCTCAAGCGCAAGTACGGGATGGACGATGCGCAGCTGGCCGAGAACCAGGCGCGCATCCGCGAGCGCGGCGCCGAGTTGGGCTTCACCTTCGACTTCAACGCGCGCAGCCGCACCTGGAACACCTTCGACGCGCATCGCCTGCTGCACTGGGCGGAAGTGGAAGCGCCGGAGCGCCAGCTGCCGCTGAAGCGCGCGCTGCTGGTGGCCAACTTCAGCGAGGGCCTCGACATCAGCGACCGCGCGGTGCTGGCGGAGATCGCGGCCGGGGTGGGCCTGGACGCGCAGCGCGCGCGCGCGGTTCTGGACGGCGGCGAGTTCGCAGATGCGGTGCGTGCCGCCGAGCAGTTTTTCCAGAACCTGGGCATCCGCAGCGTGCCCGCCGTGATCGTGGAGCGCAGGCACCTGATTTCCGGCGGCCAGCCGCCGGAGGTGTTCGAACGCGCGCTGCGGGGAGATCGCGACGCAGTGAACCCGTGGTGTGGACAGGCGCTGCCTTCGGCATCGCCCTCGCGGCGAGCGATGCTCGCTCCCTCCGCAGTGTTTCCAATCCCTTCTTCCGAGTGCATCCCATGAGCGAGCCGACACCTCCCGTTGCCATCGCGGCCCACGACGCGCCGCCGCGCAATGCGCTATCCCTGTATCCGCCGCCGTTCGCCGCGCGCATGGCCGGCCGGGTCAACAGCCACTTGGAACCCTGTTCGGGCTTGCGAATTTCGGGGTCAACCTGACCCGGCTGGCGCCCGGCGCGGTGTCCGCGCTGCGGCATGCGCATGCCCTGCAGGATGAGTTCATCTACGTGCTGGAAGGCGAGCCGACGCTGGTCACCGATGCCGGCCGCACCCGGCTCGCGCCGGGCATGTGCGCCGGCTTCAAGGCCGGCAGCGGCGATGCCCACCACCTCGTCAACGAGAGCGACCGCGAGGCGGTGTACCTCGAGGTGGGCGACCGCACCCCCGAACGATTCGGTCGTGTATCCCGACGACGACCTCGTGGCGGTCGGAACCGCGACGGGCGGCTGGGTGTTCACCCACAAGGACGGCCGGCCGTACTGAGGCAGTCGCGCGGCGGCCGGCCTGCAGGCACCCGGCCCGGGCGGGGTTAGACTCGCGCCGACGCAGGGCGGAGGGGACGCGGATGCGCGGATGGAAAGGGGTGGCGTGTGCCGGGTGGCTGGTGCTGCTGGGCGTGTTCGCGGGGCCGGTGCGGGCGCAGGCCGCGGCAACGCCTGTGGTGGAGCTGCGCGAGACCTTCCCGCCTGGACCCGAGATCCGGGTGCCGCCGAACCAGGCGGTGTACCTGCGCATCGGCTATGCCGCGCCGGCGCCGGTCCACCTGTGGGCGCGTCCGTATTTCCGTGGACGCCCGGTGGAGGCGGGCAGCAGCCCGTCGCTGCAGTATTCCGGCGATGGCGAGGCGCTCGGGTTCTTCTTCCTGTTCAAGCCGGGGCAGGTGGACGAGGTGCGCGTCAGTGCCGGCGATGGCCGCCCCGCGAGCACCCCGGAAATCGCGCGCTGGCCGCTGTCGGTGACGGTCGAGGCCGATGCCCCGGCGCCGGGCGCGCCACCGGGCTGGGTGGCGGCGCTGCGTGCGCAGGAACATGCGCGCGCCGACCAGCTGCGTGCGCAGGCGGCGCAGGTGCCGCCGTCGGCCGGGGCGATGGTGTGGTTCAGCGGCTTCATGCTGCTGATGCTCGGGCTGGCGGGGGCCGGCATCGGCTGGCCGCTTTGGGCCCTCTGGCGCTGGCGCGGCGGATGGCGCTGGCTGGCGGCGGTGCCGGCGGCCGCGGTGGCGTTCGTGCTGCTGCGCATCGTGCTGGACACCGCGCGCGACCCCACCTCGCACAACCTGTGGCCGTTCGAGGTGGTGATGGTGGCCGGTGCCAGCCTGGTGGCCATGGCGTCGTTGGCACTGGTGCGGCGGGTGCTGGCCGCACAGTCGCAGTGAGCACCGCCTTCGCCGGCTACAGCCGGTGGAGGCGCAGACGGCGGCCCTTGATCCTGCCGGCGCGCAGGCGCTCCAGCGCGCGGTCGGCCTGCGCGCGTGCGATGGCGACGTAGCTGCGGGTGGGATAGACGTCGATCTTGCCGATCGCGTCCTTGTGCAGCCCGGCCTCACCAGTCAGCGCGCCGACGATATCGCCGGGGCGCAGCTTGTCGGTGCGGCCGGCATCGATGCGCAGCGTCGCCATCGCCGCCTGCGGCACGCCGCGCGGCTTGCCGTCCAGCGCGGCGATGCGTTCGAAGCGGATCGGGGTTCCCTGGCGTTCCTCGATCAGGGTGGCGCGTCCGCGCTCCTTCTCGGCGACCAGGCTCAGGGCGAGGCCGTCGCGCCCGGCGCGGCCGGTGCGGCCGATGCGGTGCAGGTAGGTGTCGACGTCGGTGGGAAGCTCGAAGTTCACCACCGCGCCGATGTCGTCGATGTCCAGCCCGCGCGCGGCCACGTCGCTGGCCACCAGCACGTTGCAGCTGCGGTTGGAAAAGCGCACCAGCACTTCCTCGCGGTCGCGCTGCTCCATGTCGCCGTGCAGGGCCAGCGCGTCGAAGCCGTAGTGCGCCAGCGAGGCCACGACCTCTTCGGTGTCCTTGCGCATGTTGCAGAACACCACGGTGGAGGCCGGGTTGAACTGCAGCAGCAGCGCGGCCAGCTGCGGGGCGCGCCGCGCCGGGTCGGCCTCGAAGAAGCGCGCCTCGATCGTCGCCGGCTGCCCGCCGCCGCCCACGCTGACTTCCACCGGCGCGCGCAGCATGGCGGTGGCCAGGGTGCGGATGGCGTCGGGAAAGGTGGCCGAGAACAACAGCCCCTGGCGGTCCTTCGGGGTGCGCCTGGCCAGCGCGCGGATCGGTTCGTCGAAGCCCATGTCCAGCATGCGGTCGGCCTCGTCCAGCACCAGCACGCGCACGCCGCGCAGATCCAGCGCGTCCTTCTGCACCAGTTCCAGCACGCGCCCGGGCGTGCCCACCACCACGTGCGGTGGATGCGCCAGCGAGGCCAGCTGCGGCGCCAGCGGGATCCCGCCGCACAGCACCGACAGCTTGAGGTTGGCGATGCCGGTGGCCAGCTTGCGCAGCTGCTTGCCCACCTGGTCGGCCAGCTCGCGGGTGGGGCAGAGCACCAGCGCCTGCGTGCCGCCGGTTGCGGGGTCGATCCGCTGCAGCAGGCCCAGCCCGAAGGCCGCGGTCTTGCCGCTGCCGGTGGGCGCCTGCGCGATCAGGTCGCGGCCGGCGAGGATGGCGGGGAGGGCCTGCGCCTGCACCGGCGTGAGCGCGGTGTAGCCGAGGGCGTCGAGGCCGGGCGCGAGCGCGGGCGGCAGTGCGAGGTCGGCGAACGTGGCGGGGGTCTGCATGGCCCATGATCGCAGGTTTGCAGCGCAGGCCGGCCGCGGCCGGGTTCACCCGCGGTTGTGGGCAGCGCCGCGCCGGGCCACTAGACTGGCCGCGACCTCCTACCGATCCCCGCGATGCGCCTGCGCTGGTTGTTGTCCCTGTCCTGCCTGCTGGCCGCTGCCTGCAGCCGTCCACCGGAACCCGCCCCCGAGGCCGCTGCTACGCCGATCGCACCGCCGGCTCCGCGCGTGCAGCGCAAGCCGCAGGCCGAGATCGACTGGTCGCCGCAGCGGCTGGAGGCGGGCGATGCGTGGATCGACTGCAGCGCCGACTACCACCAGGGCGACGGCCGCCCGGTGCTCTCGCTGGCCTACCTCGACCTGCGCAAGACCATGCAGGACTGCCGCGCCACCGGCCTGATGCGGCTGCGCTACAAGGGCAAGGTCACCGCCAGCTTCGCCGCGCTGGCCGAGCGCGCCGGCAAGGTCGCCGGTGATCTGGGGATCGGCAAGCGCATCCTCGATATCGACTCCAGCGGCGGCAGCGTGGAGGCGGCGATGCGCGCCGGCGATGCGATCGGCGAGAACGACTGGACGATCTGGGTGCGTGGCGATTCGGTCTGCTACAGCGCCTGCGTGCTGATCCTGGCCGCCGGCGACATGCGCGTGATCGTCGGACCGGTGGGGATCCACCGCATGATCGCGCTGCAGTCACTGGTGCGCTCGCGGCGCGAGCTGGGCGAGGCGCTGCGCCGGATCAGTGACGAGCTGCGCAACTACCTCGAACGCAATGGCGCCTCGATCGAGGTCTACGACTTGATGACCACCGTGCCCAACCGCAAGCTGCGCATCCTGACCGACGAGGAACTGGAGGCTTTTGGTCTGTCCGGTGCGAATGCGGTGGAGGACGACCTCGGTCGCATCCGCCTGGCGCAGACCTGCGGCACCGCGTTCCTGCGCCGCCGCGACGCCTTCCGGCGCGCCTTCGAGCAGCAGTGCCTGCAGCCGGCCGATGCCGCGCACCAGGACGTCGCCGACATCAACGCGTGCGGCCTGGCCCTGCGCGAACGCTACGGCTTCCCCGACCCGAAGTGCCCGATCGAAAGCCCGATGGCCGAGCTCGACGGTGCGGTGCTGGCGATCCCGCCTGCCGCACCGCCTCCGGAGCCCGCACCGGCCATCCCGGATGCGCCGCCTGCCGGCGCCGGTGTGGCCGAACACGCCGTCGGCGGAGAGGGTGCATCGCCGGCGCACTAGGCCGGCATCGCCTCAGTCGCGCTCGAAGCGCGCCACGTCCTCGTACAGCCGCAGGCTGCGGCGAATGCCGTCGGCGCCATCGTCCAGCCACCCGCGCGAAGTGTCGGGGCGGCGCAGCGAGCGCGCCATCCAGGCCCAGGTCGCCAGCGTGCCGGCCAGGCCCAGCGCGAGGCTGGCCCAGACCCAGGCCGGGGTCGGCGTTCCCGGCGCGACCGGCGTCTGCCCGGCGACGCCGACCACCACCAGCACCCAGCCGATCCACCAGGGCGCTCCGCATACGGCGGAATTGAGCCGTTGCAGGCGTAGCAGCGCGCGCAGCCGGCGCTGGATCGTGAGCACCGCGGACGATGGCCGAATGCCGGCGGTGAGCGTCAGCACCGCCACCGCGAACACGATGTGCAGCACCCCGAAGGCGTGCAGCGCGATGCCGGTGGCCAGCAGGCCGGGAATGCCCGGATTGGTGCGCCAGCAGCCGACGCCCAGCAGCACCAGCCCGACGCCGAGCAGGGCCTGCAGCAGCAGTCCGATCCGCAGCGGCCGCAGCTGGCGCTGCGCCTGCTGCTGGTGCTGCCCGCGCAGCAGCTCGCGCTGCAGGTCTTCCTGCCGCGCGAGGCGCGCGTCCAGAGCCTGCCATGCCGCCTTGATCTCATCCGGTTCCATCGCCCGTTCTCCCGTGATTCGTCGTGGTCAGGTCGCGTCGCGCAGGCGCTGCTTCAGCCGGCCGATGCGGGTGGAGACATTGGTTTCGCTCAGGCCAAGCACGGCCGCGATCTCGCGCTGCGGACGCTCGTCCAGATAGAGCAGCAGCAACGCGCGTTCCAGCGGTGGCTGGTGCTGGATGAAGCGTTGCAGCAGCGCGATCTGCTGTTGCTGCGCGTGGTGTTCATCGGGTTCGCGGGCCTGCGTATCGGCGATCTCCTGCGGCGCCGCTTCCAGTGAACCGCCGTCGTGCCGGTGGCGCAGTGCCTGCGTGCGCACGTGGCTGATCGCCACGTTCAGCGCCACCCGGTACATCCAGGTGGTGAAGCTGCGCAGCGGGTCGAACTCGGGGAAGGAGCGCCACAGCTGGGCGGCGATCTCCTGCACCAGGTCGGCGCGGTCCTCGGGATGCCGCGCATAGGTGTGCGCGACCTTGAACACGATCCCGCGGTGACGCTGGAACAGCGCCTGGAAGTCGCTGCGGCGCTGGGCATCGGTCATGGCGGCGGAGGTGTGCATGGAGTTCCCGGTGCGCACGTCGGTGCGTTTCTCGCCCCATGATTCGCACCGGCGCGGTGTTCCTCACACGGATCCGATGCCCTCAGGGCGAGGCGTCCATCGCCGCCACCCGGATCTCGATCGCGCCCACCCGCACCCGCTGGCCGGCGCGGATCTTGGCGGTCTTGCGCAGTTCCAGCGTGCCGTCCACCTGCACCGCGCCGCTGGCCACCAGCTGCTTGCCGGCGCCGCCGGAAGCGCATAGGCCGGCCAGTTTCAGCAGCTGGTTGAGTTCGATGAAATCGCGGCTCGAGGGTGAAGTCGATGGTGGGCATGGCGGTCATGGCAGGGGGGATGCGGGCGCGCTGGCCGTCGCGTTCGATCACCACGCCCTTGCGGTCGATCGCCACCACGGTGAGGCTGCCGTTGCGGTCGCCTTCGCCCATGCGCTGGCCGTCGAGGATGACGAAGCGGCGGGCGGGGTCGGCGTCCCACACGTGCATGCTCAGTTTCACCGGCGGCAGGCCGGTGCTGGCGATGTCGGGGATGGCATCCGCCGCCGGCGCGGGTGCGGGCGCGGGTGCGGGAGATGGCGGGGCGACAGGTGCTGGTGATGGCGGCGACGGGAGCGAGGCGGCGGCGATCGGCGCGGCCGGTGCGGCCGGTGCGGTCGTCGCTGTGGCGGCGGTGGACGCGGGATGCGCGACCACCTGCGGCAGCGGCGTGGCGAGGCCCGGTGTTTCGACTGCGGGTCGGGCGGCGGGCGCGCTGGTCGGCGGTGCGCTGGCGGCCGGTGCGCGTTCGCGCAAGGTAAGCCAGAGCGCCAGCGCCAGCACGGCCAGCGCGATCGCGCCCAGCCATGGCAGCGGGCGGGCGGTGGGCGCGCGCGAGAGCGGTGCCGGCGGCAGCTCCAGCCGCAGGTCGGGCGCGCGGTCGCGGCGGCGTTCGGCTTCGGATTTGCGCAGGGCTTCCAGGATCAGCGACATCGCATCACTCCAGCGCCCGCTGCAGGCGCGGGCCGGGCAAGCCATTGGCCAGGGCCATCAGGGTCAGGCTGCCGGCCACGCCGTCCGCCGGCAGGCCGTGCGCGCTCTGGAACTCGCGCACCGCCGCGCGCAGGCGGGCATCGTAAGGCGCGCCAGGCTGCGCGGCCTGCGGCAGCAGGCGCAGCCACAGCCAGTCCACCGCGGCGCCCCGGGCGCCCGGGCGCGGCGGGGTTTCGAGCATGGCCGGGCCGCGCCACAGCCCGGTGTACTCGCCGTCCCAGTGCGCCTGCAGCAGGCTGCGGTCGAGGTCGAACACGGTGGCGCCCAGGCGCAGGCGCACGTTGCGGGCATCCGCGCCCAGCAGCACCGCCCAGGCGCCGGCGGTGCCGTCGCGCAGGCGCAGCAGCAGCGGGCGATCCAGTGCCATCAGGGTGTCCAGCCGCGCGCGGCCCTGCACGCAGTGCAGGTCCGGCGTCGCCGTGGCGGGCGTGCAGGGGCCGTCGGGGGCGACCGTGACCGCGCGCGCCGGCAGCTCCCACAGCTGCAGCAGCGCCTGCCAGGCCGGTGCGGGGCTGGCCTCGGCAGCGCGCAGGCGCATCGCCAGCGCGCCGGCTTCCAGCCGCGGGATGCGCGCTGCGGCAGGCGTTGCGCCGGCGGGTGCAGCTGGCGTCGCGGCGGCGGTCGGCGCAGGACTCGCGGTGGGGCTTGCCGCCGGGCGGCGCCAGGCCAGCGCCAGCAGCAGCGCGGCCAGTGCGATCACCGCCACGCCGGCGGCGATCGCGCCGGTGCGCAGGCGCTGCGGGCGCGCCGGCGGCGGCAGCACTTCGGCGGCAGCGGCATCCACCAGGCGGCGGTCGATAGTGAGCGCATCGCGCGCATAGCCGGCCAGCAGCGCGCGTTCGGCGATCACGTTCAGCAGCCGCGGCACCCCGCCGGCGCGCGCATGCAGGCGGCGCACTGCGCCGGCATCGAACGGAAAGCGGGTGCCGCCGGCCACCCGCCAGCGGTGGCGCAGATAGGCCTCGGTTTCGGCCGGATCCAGCGGCAGCAGGTGATAGCGCGCGGTGATCCGCTGCGCCAGCTGGCGCAGCTCCGGGCGCGCCAGCAGGGTGCGCAGCTCCGGCTGGCCCAGCAGCACGATCTGCAGCAGTTTCTGGGTGGCGGTTTCCAGATTGGTCAGCAGCCGCACCTGCTCCAGGGTGTCCGGCGGCAGGTTCTGCGCCTCGTCGATCAGCACCACCACCCGCAGGCCCTGCGCATAGGCGTCCAGCAGATAGGCATTGAGCGCATCCACCAGCGCCTTGGCGCTGCCGCGGCGGACGTCGATCGGGATCTTGAGTTCCTCACAGATGGTTTCGAGCAGTTCCACCGGGGTCTGGCGCGGATTCAGCACCAGCGCCACCCGCGTGTGCGCCGGCAGCTGTTCCAGCAGCAGCCGGCTCAGGGTGGTCTTGCCGGTGCCGACTTCGCCGGTGAGCTGCACGAAGCCGCCGCCGCCGCCCTGGTCGATCCCGTACAGCAGGTGCGCCAGCGCGTCCCGGTGGCGTTCGCTCAAGTGCACGAAGCGCGGGTCGGGGGTGAGCGAGAATGGCGGCTCGGTGAGGCCGTAATACGCCAGATACATGCCGTTAGCCTGCCATGTCTTGCAGTGCTTGGGTCAGTCGGCCACGTGGTGGGCTTCGCTGATCGCCGCCTGCTCGGCATGCGCCGGCTGCCGCCGCCCGGCCAGCAGGCCCTGCGTGAACACCACCGCCAGGATGATGGCCACGCCGCCGTAGAAGCGCGGCGAGAGCTCCTGCTGCTCGCCGAATAGCAGCGCCGCCAGCAGGATCGCATAGACCGGTTCGAGGTTGATCGACAGCTGCGCGGTGAACGCCGACAGGTGGCGCAGCGCCACCAGGCACAGCGCGAACGGCAGCAGGGTGCAGGCCAGCGCCAGCACCAGCAGCCACAGCACGTCCAGCCCGGCCGGCAGCACCAGCAGCGGCCCGGCGAAGGCGGGCACCAGGTGCGGCATCAGCGGTGCCAGCAGGCTCAGGGTGAGCACGCCGGCGCCGAGCTCCAGCGCGGTGACGGTGAGCGCATCGCCAGCCTCCACCATGCGTTTGTTGAGGCTGGAAAACACCGCCACGAACAACGCCGATACCACTCCGGTCACGATCCCCGCGTGCATCCCGGCCGGCACTCCGCCGACCACCAGCCAGATTCCCGGTAGCGCGGCCAGCCCCAGCAGCAGGTCGCCAGGGCGGAAGCGCTGGCGGGTCAGGGCCGGTTCCACCAGCGCGGTCATCGGGGTGGCAAACGCAATGCAGGTGGCCGCCACCGAGGCGTTGGCCAGCTTGATCGCGCCGTAGAAGGTGAGCCAGTGCAACGCCACCAGCGCGCCGATCCCGGCGTAGGCCCAGCGCGTGCGCGGTGGCATCGCGCGCAGGCTGCGCCACACCCGCGGCAGCAGCGCCAGCGCGGCCACCACGATCAGCATCCGCCACCACACCAGCGGCAGCGCCGGCAGTGTGATCAATTTCCCGAGGATGGCGGTGAAGCCCCACAGCAGGACGCAGAAGTGGATCTGCCAGAGGGCGCGGGTGGTGTCGGGCGTTCGCATCCGCGCATTATCGGCGGCCACCGCGTGCGGCGGGGCGTGACCGATGGCCGGTCGCGCCGCGGGTGTGACGCGGCATACTCGGGCTTTCCCCTCGCAAGGAACCCCCGACATGCGCATCGCCCCGTTGGCCGTTGCTCTGGCGCTGACCCTGGCCGTCGCCTTCCCGCTGCACGCGCAGCAGGCCGAGCGCACGGCATCGAAGCCGTTCCTGATCGACGACACCCGCGCCCGGCTGACGGCGCCGCTGCCGGACGCGGCGCGGCTGGCGCGCTTCGATGCGTTCGTGCAGGCGGTGCAGCAGCAGTTCCAGGTGCCGGGCGTGGCGGTGGCCATCGTCAAGGATGGCCGGGTGGTGATGGAGCGCGGCTACGGCGTGCGCGAGCTGGGCAAGCCGGCGAAGGTGGATGCCCACACCCTGTTCGCGATCGCCTCCAACACCAAGGCGTTCACCGCCGCCTCGCTGAACATGCTGCAGGACGACGGCAGGCTGAAGACCACCGACCGCGTGATCGACCACCTGCCGTGGTTCCGCATGAGCGATCCGTACGTCACCCACGAGATGCGCATCCGCGACCTCTTGGCGCACCGCAGCGGCCTGAGCCTGGGGGCAGGCGATCTGCTGTACTGGCCCACCACCACCTATACGACGCGCGAGGTGGCCGAGCGCCTGAAGGACGTGCCGCTGACCGGCGGCTTCCGCGAGCAGTACGCCTACGACAACATCCTGTTCGGGGTGGCCCAGCTGGTGATCGAGCAGGCGTCCGGGATGCCCTACAGGCAGTTCCTGCAGACCCGCATCTGGCAGCCGCTGGGGATGACCGAGACCCGCTACAACAGCGATGACCTCGTGCCCGGCGACAACGTCGCGGTGGGCAACGCGCTGTACGACTTCAAGGACCTGCGGCCGATCGCGAGCCCGACCAGCTGGCGCAACGTGTCCGGTGCCGGCGGCATCTATTCCAGCGTGCACGACCTGGCCAAGTGGATGAACCTGCAGCTGGCCGGCGGCGAGATCCCGGGCAGCGGCGGCAAACGGCTGTTCTCCGAGGAGCGCCAGCGCGAGATGTGGACGATGCTGACCCCGATCCCGGTCGGCAAGCCGGCGGTGCCCGCGCTGGCCCCGGCGGTGCCGAACTTCCTCGGCTACGGGCAGGGCTGGTATTTGTCCGATTACGCCGGCCATCGCCTGGTCTGGCATACCGGCGGCTGGCCGGGGCAGGTGTCGCGGCTGACCCTGCTGCCGGACGAGCGCGTCGGCATCGTGGTGCTGACCAGCGCCGAGGTCGGGGCCGCGTTCAACGCGATCACCTTTGAAGCGCTGGACATGCTGCTGGGCCAGGACGGCCACGACTGGCTGCACGCCTACGCGGCGGCGCAGGCCAAGGCCCAGGGCAATGCGGATGCGGACTGGAAGAAGCACGTCGCCGCGCGCGACGCCGCCAGCACGCCGTCGCTGCCGCTGGCGAAGTACGCCGGCACCTACCGCGACCCGTGGTATGGCGATGTCAGCATCCGCCAGGGCAAGAACGGGCTGGAGATGCAGTTCAGCAAGACCGCGCAGCTGCTGGGCGATCTGCAGCACTGGCAGCACGACACCTTCATCGTGCGCTGGCGCGACCGCAGCCTGAACGCGGATGCCTTTGCCAGCTTCAGTCTGGATCCCGACGGCCGCATCCGCGAACTGCGCATGCAGCCGGTGTCGCCGCTGACCGATTTCAGCTTCGACTTCCAGGACCTGCGGCTGGTGCCGGTGAAGGCGGAAAGCGCCGGCCACTGAGCCGGCGACATTCCCCGGCGGGGGCGCCCGCCGGGGCTCGAGGCCCGCTCAGGCCCGCTCAGGCCACCGCGCTGGGGCGCTCGGCCTGCTCGGCGCGGCGCGCCAGCACGCGCTCGATCCGCGCGAACACCTCGCGCAGCACGTCCGCCTCGGGCAGCAGGGTGACCCGGAAATGGTCGCGGTAGGGCACGTTGAAGCTGGTGCCGGGCACGATCAGCACGTCCTCCTGCTCCAGCATCTCCAGCGCGAAGGCGTGATCGTCGAAGTCGCGCGCCGCCGCGCCCACCACCCGCGGAAAGCCGTACAGCGCGCCGGCCGGCGGCACCAGCGCCAGGTGCTCGCTGGCCGCGCAGGATTCGATCAGCGCGCGCCGGGTCTCGTACAGCCGGCCGCCGGGACGGACCAGCGCGCCGATGGTGTCGGCCCCGTGCAGCGCCTGCTCGATCGCGAACTGCCCGGGCACGTTCGCGCACAGGCGCAGCGCGCCCAGCAGGTCCATCGCGTGGTGGAAATCGCCGCAGGCCAGGGCGTCGCCGGACAGCACCGCCCAGCCGATGCGCCAGCCGCAGGCGCGGTGCACCTTCGACAGCCCGCCGAAGCTCAGGCAGGGCAGGTCGCCGGCCAGCGGCGCCACCGGCTGGAAGGTGGCGTCGTCGTACAGGATGCCGTCGTAGATCTCGTCCACCAGCAGCAGCAGGCGGTAGCGGCGCGCGATTTCCACGATCCGCTCCAGCAGCGCGCGCGGATAGCTGGCACCGGTGGGATTGTTGGGGTTGATCAGCACGATCGCGCGGGTGCGCGAGGACACCAGCGACTCGATCTGCTCGGGATCGGGCAAAAAGCCGTTGTCGCGGTCCAGCTTGTAATAGACCGGGCGGCCGTCGTTGAGGATGGTGGCCGCGCTCCACAGCGGGTAGTCGGGCGAGGGCACCAGCACTTCCTCACCGGGGTTCAGCAGCGCGCGCAGGGCGATGTCGATCAGCTCGGACACGCCGTTGCCCACGAATACCCGCTCCGGGCTGGCATTCGGCGTGCCGCGCGCCTTGTGGAACGCCGCGATCGCCTCGCGCGCCTCGGGCAGGCCCTGCTGGTGGGTATAGGGGTCGGTGCGCTGGATGTGATCGGCGATCGCGCGCTGCAAATGCTCCGGCGCGCGGAACCCGAACGCGCCGGGGTTGCCGATGTTGAGCTTGATCAGCTTGCGGCCCTGGGCCTCCAGCTCGCGCGCGCGGCGCGCCAGTTCGCCGCGGATCTCGTAGCGGACCTCGGTCAGGCGGGTGCGGGTGGCGATCTTGTGGCGGGGGTTGAACGACGACATCGGCGGTGCGGGCGGGGAATGGAGCGGAAAGCCTAGCGGAAAACCCGCGGGAATACGGGGTCGGGCGGCCTGCGCCGCGCCTGCCGGGGTGCTGCTGCCGGCCGCCCCGCCCGGGTCGCGTTTCCCGCCGGTGGAAGGGAAGGCCTAGAATCCGGCGATGAATCCGGCGATGACCGCAACCCGCCCTGCATGACGCCGCCTGCCGCGCTCTCCGCGATCGGCTGGCGCTGGACGCCCGCCACCCTGCCGCCAGACTGGACGGCATTGATGGCATCGCACCCGCAGGCGCGCCCGGCGCGGATCGTGGAGCAGCACCGCAGCGGCTATCGGGTGGCCGAGGCGCCGGAGCAGGCGCAGCCGGCCGAATCGCTGCCGGAATGGCAGCGCGCCGGCAGCTACCGCAAGGGCGAGCTGGCGCCCGAGCAGCGCCCCGCGGTGGGCGACTGGGTGCTGGTGGAAGGCCATGCGCCGAAGTCGCTGCGGATCGTGGCGCTGCTGCCGCGGCGGTCGGCGATCAAGCGCGGCGCCGCCGGCGAGCATTACCGCCAGCAGGTGATCGCCGCCAACATCGACACCGCGTTCGTGGTCTGCGGGCTGGATGCCGATTTCAACCCGCGCCGGATCGAGCGCTACCTGCTGCTGGTGGCCGGTCACGGCGTGCAGCCGGTGGTGGTGCTGACCAAGGCGGACAAGGACGCCGCCGATCCCGAGACGGCGCGGGCCCAGCTCGGCGGTCTGGAGGTGCCGGTGCTGGCGCTGAACGCGAAGGACCCGGCCAGCGCGGCGCTGCTGCAGCCCTGGCTGCAGCCCGGGCATAGCGTGGTGCTGGTGGGCAGTTCCGGGGCCGGCAAGTCCACCCTCACCAACACCCTGCTCGGGATCGAGAAGATGAAGACTGGCGCAGTGCGCGCGCACGATGCGCGCGGCCGCCACACCACCACCCATCGTGCGCTGATCGCGCTGCCGTCCGGCGCCTGCCTGATCGACACGCCGGGGATGCGCGAACTCAAGCCGACCGGCGAGGAGGCCGTGGCCGAGAGCTTTTCCGACATCGAGGCGCTGGCCGCGCAGTGCCGCTTCCGTGATTGCCGGCATGCGCGCGAACCCGGTTGCGCGGTGCGCGCCGCGGTCGAGCGCGGCGAGCTGGACGGCCGCCGGGTGGCGAATTTCCTCAAGCTGTCGGCGGAAGTGGCCGGCGCCGCCGACCGCCTCGCGCAGCGGCTGGCGCAGAAAGCCGAGGCGCGCACGCCGGGCAAGCCCGCGCGCCGGCCGCCGGAGCGCCCGCATGGCCGGCGCTGACGCGATCGCCCACCACGCAGCGCTGGATGCGCGGCTGGCGCGGGCGGCCAAGCCGATCCGGCTGCTCAGCTTGGCCAGCTGGCCGGCCAGCGAGCAGCAGGCGTTCCTCGCCGGGTGGGCGCGCGGCAACCCGCAGCTGCCGCGGTACCAGTATCCGAGGCTGGATTTCGCAGAGGCACGGCGCGAGCTGTCGGCCATCGCCGCCGCCGCCGATCCCACCCATCCGCTCGGCCAGTACCTGGTCGAATCGGCGCAGGGCTGGGTGCTGGCGGCCGAGCTGCTGGAGCACCTAGGCACGCCGCAGGTGACCGACCTGTCGATCGCCCTGTTCGGCACCCCCCGACCAGGCGCTGCCGGGCGGCGCCACCACCCGCGAGGCGGCCAACCACTTCCTGCGCGTGGCCGACGAGCTCGACCGCGAGCTGGTAGCCGACGCGCAGGAGGTGGAGGTCTCGGCCGAAGCCCTGGCACTGCGCCTGCAGTCCGCGCTGGACGAGTTCTTCGGCGGCCGCGTGATCGCGGTGGAGCTGGACCCGGATCTGATCGCCAAGGCCGCCGCCGGCGCCAGCCGGATCCGCCTGCGCGCGGGCGCGGCGTTCTCCGACTACGACTACCAGCAGCTGCTGCAACACGAGGCCTACGTGCACTCGCTGACCGCGCTGAACGGCCAGCGCCAGCCCAACCTGCCCAGCCTGGCGCTGTCCTCGCCGCGGATCACCGCCACCCAGGAGGGGTTGGCGGTATTCGCCGAGCAGATCACCGGCAGCATCGATATCGAACGCCTCAAACGCGTCAGCCTGCGCATCGAGGCGGTGGCAATGGCGCTGGAAGGCGCCGACTTCGTGCAGGTGTTCCGCTATTTCCTCGAATCCGGGCAGAGCGAGGTGGAAAGCTTCACCTCCGCCCAGCGCGTGTTCCGCGGCGTGCCCACCACCGGCGGCGCGGCGTTCACCAAGGACACCGTGTACCTGCGCGGGCTGATCGGCGTGCACACCTTCTTCCGCTGGGCGCTCAAGCAGGGCCGCCTGCGCCTGTGCCGGCGCCTGTTCGCCGGCAAGATGACCCTGGCCGACGTGCAGCGCTTCGAGCCGCTGTTCGACAGCGGCGACCTGCTGGAACCCACCTGGCTTCCGGCCTGGGTGGCGCGCGCCAGCGCCCTGGCGGGGATGCTCGCGTTTTCCTCGTTCGCCAGCCGCATCCGGCTGGAACAGCTGGGCACCGATGGCGGCGTGCTCGATGTTTAGGGTAATGCGGCGCGATCGGCGCCAGCAGCGCATGCCACAGCACCACCTGCTCGATCTCAATCAGAAACACCTTGCGCCGTGTCTGCTGGCGAAGCCCCAGCGCTTCGGCGTCACCGAATCTCAGTGGCATCGATTGGTATCCCGATCGCGTTGTGCTACCGTCGCTGGCGGGGAGTTCAGGTTTCCTTGAACAGGTTGGCGGGGACGCAGCCTCAAGTTTATGGCTGCCAGCTTGAATCGAGTGGGAATTTTTATGGGACATGTGATTATGAATTCCTTGGCTAGGCGAACTTTTATCGCGGCGGCGATTGCTTTTGCCGGACTATCGCATGCGGGAGATACTACTACATATCCCGCTGAATACTGGCGGCACATACAGCAAAGGAGCCTCATTCAGGCAGCCCAGGATCAGTTCGGGGATCGAGTTGATTTGAATTCTGGAAGTCTGGAGATCGTACAGACCGATGTGGTATTGCCGGGTATCGGTCCTGATATGCGAGTGGGCCGTCGTTATCGCCCTAGCGATGCTTATGGTGAAGGTCTGTTTCGATACTGGGATATTGATTTGCCTCATATCCATGGCACATTTTCTGCATCCGTTGGGTGGCCGGGTTGGGGTGCGAGGGGGCGCGTTGTTCGCAGTTTTCCGCGCCCCCCGATGTCGTCGTTCAGGGTGGTTCTTTCAGCGCAGACGAGTATTGGAGTGGTAGCTTTCTTTATTTGCCCGGGGAAGGGGAGCAGGAATTGCTGGAAAGGGCGGGTGCGCCTGCCCCGAATGATGGGAAAGTTTATCCAGTTGTGACCAAATCTGGCAATGCCATACGCTGCGTCCCGCTTGCGCAAACGAGTGAGTCTAGCGCTGTTGGTGGTGAAGGTTTCGAAGTTGTAGATACGAAAGGCACTATTTACACTCTCAATCAATACGTGTCCCGCTATGAGCGCACTTTGAGTAAATCATATCCTGATCCGGTTTTGTCGTTGACGGCCGGCGCGGTTGGGTCGTCCGGATTTGGGCAGCTCGTGGAAAAAGAAAGTGCGAGCATCTATAACTTTGGAAATGGCGGGAATCGGCAGTTGTCGGCAGGCTATAATCTGCCACGTAAAGAAATTTTGCTGTATCCAACAAGGGTGACGGATCGCTTTGGAAACAGTGTCAGATACATATGGAATCCGGCCAATCCCTGGCAACTCCTGAGGATTGAGGCTGATGATGGGCGTCATCTGGACTTCACTTATCTGAGCGGCACAAGTGCGCGCGTCAGTAAGATCACGGATGGCAGTCGCACTTGGGTCTACTCGTATACTTCCGATCTTGGCTGGACTGACAGTCCTGACACATTGACTTTACCTGATGGCTCTGTCTGGGTATACCGGCTGGCTCGGCTCAGTCTGGCAAGTCCAGGTCTGTCCACTTCGTGCGATAGCGCTAGCACTCCGAATCGGTCTGTCTACACGGGAAGCATTACTGCTCCATCTGGAGCGACCCTGACCATAGCAATGCAGCAGGTATTGTTTGGTAGATCGGGCGTTTATCGCGAATGTATTAAATTGCTTGATAATCAAGAATATCCGGTGGAGCCTTATCTGTTTGGCGGCTTTGCGGTTATATCGAGAACTATCACTGGTCCGGGGTTGCTGGCGGCTGGTCAAGTCTGGAATTACAGTTATGGGCCACCCAATAACTGTTGGATAATTCCGCAAGGTACAGTTGGCGGAGGTGTCGCATGCAGTAGTGATTCGCCATCGACGCGAACGGTTGCTGTCACGGATCCCGACGGTCATGTGACGCGGCACACTTTTGGCAACCGCTACAAAGTCAACGAAGGGTTGCTGCTAAAGACAGAATATGGCTGGAATGGCGCTGCAGCTGAGCGCACAGTGACAATTGACTACGCTGATCCCGAAGCGGCACCTTATGCCCCATCAAACGGGCGGAGCCTTCGCCACATGGGCGATTACGACATTACCGGGTTTTTGCGTCCACAGCGCCAAGTGACGGTGGTGCAGCAAGGTCAAACATTCACTTGGCAAGTGGCTGCCGACTGCAGTGGGATGCCGTACTGCTTTGACACACTGGCCCGGCCGACCAAAATCGTCAAGTCGAGTACGCCATGAAGAAGACTGGTATTGCTTTTTCTGCGTGTTTACTAGTCACGGGCGGGCTGTGCAGTGGCACTGCTGCGGCGCAAACCTACCGCCGCACGGAACTCATTTCCTACCACGACAACACCAGCAAATGGGTTCTCGGCCAAACCGCCAGCGTGACCTGCATTGCTTCGGTGCCGGCCAGTGCCAGTTGCGACGGCGATGATGTGATGTCGCAGACGGCCTACGATCCCGCGACGGCGTTGCCGGTGGCCACGTATGCGTTCGGTAAGCTGCAATCGGCGATGACGTACAACGCGGACGGCACGTTGGCCACATGGCGCGATGGCCGTGGCAATGTCACGACGTTCGGCGGCTGGAAGCGGGGTATCCCGCAGTCGATCCAGTATGCCGACGGAACCTCCCAGTCGGCAGTCGTGGATGACAATGGCTGGATTGTGTCGGTCACCAATGAGGCGGGAAGCAAGACCTGCTATGGCTATGACCCGATGGGGCGAGTGTCGTCGATCACCTATCCCTCGGAAGCGGTGGCGGGGGGTCTGCGATACGACGGCGTGGGCGCCGACCAGCCGCAGCTTCGTGCAGGTGAATGCCGACGAATACGGGATTGCGGCCGGTCACTGGCGCCTGACCGAGGCCACGGGCAATGCGGTCAAGGCGACGTATTACGATGCGCTGTGGCGGCCGCTACTGGTGCGTGAGTACGATGCTGCCGATGTGCAGGGGACGCAGCGGTTTACCCGTATGGCTTACGATGTGGACGGGCATGTGGTGTTCCAGTCCTACCCATCCACATCTAGCACCCCGACGACCGGCACATGGACGGAATACGACGCCCTGGGGCGGGTGACATCGGTGGCGCAGGACAGCGAGCAGGGGCTGTTGGTGACCACCACGGAGTATTTGCAGGGGTTCCAGACCCGGGTCACCAATCCGCGGGGGTTCCAGACGGTCACCAGCTATCAGGCCTATGACCAGCCGACGACGGACTGGCCGGTGGCGATCAGCGCACCGGAGGGGCAGCTGACGACGATCACCCGCGATCCGTACGGCAAGCCGCTGGCGATAGCCCGCGGGTCCACGGTCCGGACATATGGTTATGACAGCCAGCAGCAGCTATGCCGCAGCGAGGAACCGGAGACGGGGACGACACTGTATACGTACGATGCGGCGGGCAATCTGACGTCCACGGCGGCGGGGCTTCCGGCGGGCACGGCCTGCGGCACGCCGACCACGCGCACGGTGAACCGCAGCTACGATGCACGCAACCGGCTGGTTGGGTTGCAGTTTCCTGACGGCAATGGCGACCAGACCTGGACCTACACGCCCGACGGTTTGCCGGCGGTGGTGACCACGGCCAATGCCGGGTCCAGCGTCACCAACACCTACAGCTACAACCGGCGGCGTCTGCTGACGGCGGAGACGATGACGCCGGACACGCTGCTGCCCGCGCGCACGCTGGGGTACGGGTATGACCGGCAGGGGCAGGTGGTGGTGGAGACCTACCCGGACGCGGCGACGGTGCGCTATACCCGCAACGCGCTGGGCCAGGTGACGGCGATCACCACCCAGCTGGACGGAGGGGCGGAGCAGCCGACGGTGAGCGCGGCGCGGTACTATCCCAACGGCGCGCTGGCGCAGTTCACCTATGGCAACGGGATCGTGCACACGATGACGCAAAATGCCCGCCAGCTGCCGGCGCGCAGCACGGACGGGGCGGTGCTGGACCTGGGGCTGGCGTATGACGGGAACGGCAATGTGAGTGCGATCACCGACGGCACGGCCGGCGGTCGGCAGACGCGCAGTCTTGGGTATGACGGGCTGGACCGGCTGGTGACGGCCACCTCGCCGATGTTCGGGGCGGCGGCCTATGCGTATGACGCGCAGGACAACCTGATGCGGGTGCAGGTGACCGGCGGCCGCCAGCCGCGGGATCACTATTACTGCTACAACGCGCGCAACCAGCTGGAGTTCGTGCGCAGCGGTCCGGACTGCAACGGCAGCCCGGCGGTGATGGCGCTGGGGTACGACGCGCAGGGCAATCTGGCGTTCAAGAACGGCAGCACGTACGGGTTCGATGACGGCAACCGCCTGCGCCGCGCCGCTGGCCAGGGGGTATCGCTACGACGCCCAGGGCCGGCGGGTGCGCAGCGACGTGGGCGGGGTGCAGCGCAGGTACAGCTTCTACGCGCAGGACGGGCGCTTGCTGTGGCAGCGCGATGAGGTGGCGGGCACGCGCAGCGTCAACGTGTACCTCGCAGGCAGCCTGGTGGCGGAGTACCGCCGCCCGCTGTCCGGTGCCAATGCGAGCGTGGGCTTTTTGCACACCGACCCGCTGGGCAGCCCGATTGCCAAGACCGATGCCGCCGGCGCGGTCATCGAGACCAGCGAGTACGAGCCCTACGGCCTGCTGCTGAACCGCGCCAACGACGACCGCCCCGGGTACACCGGGCACGTGATGGACAGCGCGACCGGGCTGACGTATATGCAGCAGCGCTATTATGATCCACAGCTGGGAATCTTCGATAGCGCCGATCCCGTCAGTGCGACGAGCGTCGGTGGGAACTTCAACCGGTACTGGTACGCCAATAACAACCCCTATCGTTTCTTCGACCCGGATGGGCGGCAATCAATCGAATACGGCCCAAAGGCGATCCCGCTTTCCTCTTACAGTGAGGAGGTTCTTCGTCAGAACATGCGCGCTGCGGGCGTTTCCGGCATGACGGTAACAAGCACGTACAGGTCACCCGAGAATCAGGCTAGGGTGATGTATCAAAATACTGAAAAGTACGGCGTCAAACATCAGATGAAGTTGTATGGCGCATCTGGTAGAGAGGTTATTCAAAGCTACGCCGACGCAAAGAAGGAAGGTCTGAACCGCGGCGATACGATTGCGAAGATGGCTGGCGTTATTACCAACCAGATGGAGGGTAATCCGGACTTGTACAAGCACTCGCAAGACCCGGCCAAGATGAATACCGCAGATATAAGCCCGGCTAGCGTGAAAGGAAGCCAATCTTCTTTGATCAACGAGTTCAAGTCGGACTCCAGAATAAGCAACGTACTCACACCTCCCAAGGACCCTGCTATCCATGTGGAAATCCCGCAGAAAAAAGAGCCTCGCTGAAGGCATCATCTTGGCAGCCACTCTTTTAAGCATCTCCAATGCATCGGCTGCAGGAGGGGATTGCTTATTCAAGGAGCAGGCGAAGGTGAAGCCGGCGAGCACGGTTGCTGAAACTCATGGGAGTGAGTTCAGCAGTTACATGCTTAAAAATGGCATATACATTCACGTCAACTCGTGGTCCTGTTCTAGGCTCGGTAAGCGATTGCTGATCGTGGTTCCACAAGAAGAAGATTCGGCATCCGGTGTCACAAAAGCCGCTCTCCCTCTTGTAGACAAGGAATTGCGCGATTGGTTAAGGGAATCGATAGCGGCTTCTCGGCACTCAGAGAGTTTCACGAAAGAGGTCGAGGTTGCAGGATATGAATCGGTGAAGTTCTCAGTGAGCCGAGACATGTTCTCAGCCATATATATCGTTGAGTACTACACGTCGGATTAGCGATGACGTTGCAGTTGCTCGTTCATTGACCACAAGCCCCGCTCCGGCGGGGCTTGTTGCTTATGGTCACTGATGCGCCGCGATCACCGAGTCGATCAACTGGGTGATGACACGCTGCTTGGCCGGCGGCAGGGCTTCGATCTGTTCGAGCTGCTGCCTGATCTTCTTCTGTGGCCCGCGCTTCTTCGGCGCGGCGGTCGGGGTCGGTGTGGCGTCCTGCGCGACCAGTGCATCGAGCGTGGTCTGCAAGGTTTGCGCGATCACCGGTAGCAGCGACACCGGCACGCGCCGCCGGCCCTTCTCGAACGAGTTCATGGCCTGCTGCGAGACGCCCAACGTCTCGGCCAGTTCGACCTGGGTGATGCCCTGCGCCTTGCGCTGGGCGGCGATGCGTTGGCCCAGGGCGATGAAGAAGGCGCGCTCGTCGTCGGAAATGGCCATGCCGTGCGGGTGGGGAGCGTGGATGTTGTGCATACGGTAGGCCCGGTTTTTGGTGTGCTTGCCTGCAATCTCCGAAACGGAGTATATTCGTTTTGAGGTTTTTCTTCCAAAAACCTCTTGACACGTTTTGGAGACCCCGCGATGGCCGTGACCCCGGAAACGTCTGCCCTGTCCGCCCCGCTGCCTGCGCCGGCAGCGGACACCGCCCAGCTGGTCGGCGAGGACGACATCCGCTTTACGCGCGGCCCGCGCAGCTACCGGGTGCGGGGGCTGGCGCGGAACCTGTCGGCCGAGGTGTTGAAGGTGACGTTGCGGGTGTCGGCGGGCGATCACCTGCATCTGGATACGCTCGACCTGTATCAGGCCCGCGCCCGTGGCGCGTTCGTGAAGGCGGCGGCGCTGGCGCTGGGCGTGCCGGAGACGACGATCACGGGCGACCTGACCGCGCTGCTGCTGGCCTTGGAGCCGCTGCAGGAGGCGGCGATCCGGGGCGCGTTGCAGCCGGACACGACGACGGCGCTGCCGGCGCTGACCGAGGCCGAGGAAGCCGCAGGCCTCGCCCTGCTGCGCGCTCCAAACCTGGTCGAACGCATCGTCGCCGACGTGGCCGCCATCGGCGTGATCGGCGAGGACACGAACGCGCTGGTGGGCTATCTGGCGATGGTGTCGCGGCTGCTGGATCGGCCCCTGGCCATCCTGATCCAGTCCACCAGTGCGGCGGGCAAATCGACGCTGATGGAGGCACTGCTGTCGTTGTTGCCGGAGAGCCAGCGCGTGCATTACTCGGCGATGACCGGGCAATCGCTGTTCTACCTGGGCGAGAAGGACTTGAAGCACAAGGTGCTGGCGATTGCCGAGGAAGAAGGCGTGCGCCAAGCCGCCTATGCGTTGAAGCTGCTGCAGTCGCAGGGCGAGTTGACCATCGCCAGCACGGGGAAAGACCCGGCGACCGGGAAGCTGGTGACGGCGGAATACCGGGTGGAAGGCCCGGTGATGCTGTGCCTGACCACCACGGCCATCGACATCGACGAGGAATTGTTGAACCGCTGTCTGGTGCTGACGATCAACGAGACCGCCGAACAGACCGCCGCGATCCAGCAGCGGCAACGGCAGGCGCGCACGTTGGCGGGCTTGCAGGCGCGGGTGCGCGGCGATCACGTGCTGGCGGCGCACCGCGCCGCGCAAACGCTGTTGCGTCCGCTGGCCGTGGTCAACCCGTTCGCCGAGGAACTGACCTTCGCCTCGGATCGGGTGCGGTTGCGGCGCGATCACGTGAAGTACCTGGCGCTGATCGACGCCATCGCCTTGTTGCACCAGCACCAGCGGAAAGTGCGCACGCTCGACGTGGACGGTGCGGCGGTCGAGTACATCGAGGTCACGCGTGAGGACATCGCGCTGGCGAACCGGCTGGCGCATGCGGTGCTGGGCCGGTCGCTGGACGAGTTGCCGCCGCAGACGCGGCGGGTGCTGGCCGCGCTGGATGCGTGGGTGAGCGCGCAGGCGGCGTTGCAGGGCCTCG
This sequence comes from Thermomonas sp. S9, assembly GCF_024704365.1. GTDB lineage: Bacteria > Pseudomonadota > Gammaproteobacteria > Xanthomonadales > Xanthomonadaceae > Thermomonas. The sequence continues at coordinate 2,565,587 of NZ_JAJDFY010000001.1, read as the reverse complement.
ACCGGCCCGCGGTGCGCTTCACCCGGCGCGGCGTGCGTGGGGCGCTGGGGTTGTCGGACACGCAGCTGCGCGTGCACCTGGAACGGCTGGTGGCGCTGGAATACGTGCGCCTGCACAGCGGCCAGAACGGCAGCCTGTACACCTACAGCCTGATCTTTGACGGGGCCAGCGACCGCGATGCGCCGCAACTGATGGGCCTGCGCGAGGGCCCGACCTTGCGGGGTCAAACGCCGACCTTGCGGGGTGCGACCCCCGACCTTGCGGGGACCTTGCGGTCACCTTGCGGGGACCCTGCGGCCCCCCTCGCGGGGTGGTGAATCCGCCGAAATCCCCTTGAAAACAGCGGCCCGCGCCCGTTCGGCACCGTCCGCACCGGCAAACGCACGTAGCAGGACGACCCGCCACAACGGCGCGGCGGTGACGCCATGAAGCCGCTGCGAATGCCCGGACGGCCCACGGCGCGGTCGGAGGAACTGGCGGTGATCCGCACCCCCGACAGCGTGGCGGCGTGGATCCACCGCTATCTGGACGCGCTGGCGGTGCGCCAGATCCGGGAGCCGGGCTTGAAGCAGCGCAAATCCCAACTGGCGCACTTCAACGCCTGGTGCGTGGAGCGCGGCATCGAGCGGCCACACGACGTGACGCATGCGCACATGGAAGCCTTCCAGACGCATCTGTTCCGTTACCGGCGGGCCAACGGCGTGCCGCTGTCGGCCAGCGGTCAAAGCCACATCCTGGGCCAGGTGAACACGTTCTTCGGCTGGATGGTGAAGCATCGGCACCTGCCATCGAACCCGGCGGCCGACCTCGATCTACCGCGCGTGCCGAAGGGGCTGCGCGATCCGATGACGCTGGCCGAGGTTGAGGCGGTGCTGGCGCTGCCCGATCTGGCCTATGCGCAGGGGCTGCGCGACCGGGCCATCCTGGAACTGTTCTACGCGACCGGCGTGCGCCGGTTCGAGTTGTGCGCGCTGAACGGGGCCGACATCGATCGCGAGCGCGGGACGCTGCATGTGCGGCGTGGCAAGGGCGGCAAGGGCCGGTTCGTGCCGCTGGGCGAACGGGCACTGGCGTGGCTGGACAAGTACGAGCGCGAGGCGCGACCGGCCTTGCTGGACGATCCAAACGAACCGGCCTTGTTCCTGAACCCGCAGGGCAGCCGCTTGTCGGTGAACTCGATGAGTTGGCGCATCCGCCAGTACCTCGACGCCGCCGGGGTGACGAAGGAAGGGGCATGTCACCTGTTCCGGCACACGATGGCGACGGCGATGCTGGACAACGGCGCGGACGTGCGCCACGTGCAGGAGATGCTGGGGCATGCCGACATCACCACGACGCAGCGGTACACGCACGTGTCGATCGGCAAGCTGAAAGCCGTGCACGCGGCCACGCACCCGGCGGCGCAGTTGTTGCACGACCGCGGGCGTGAGGGCTTGGAGGACGCGGGCTAGCGGGCACGCGGCGGGAACACAACCGAAGAAACACCGATGCGATGACCTGAACACGGTCTATTGCAGGATAGGCCGTTGCCGGGATGTGTAAACACAACGCGAACCCGCGCCGGCTCGGCTTAACCGCTGCGCGGTTCAAGCCGAAGCCGGATCGCTGCGCCGAACCTTCTGGCAAGCGGACACGAACAGCAACAGCGTCGCTCCGCCGAACAGGGCCGCAATCGGAACGGAAATCGAGTCGGTCAGCGCCCCGCTGCGCGGCGCGCTGGGCGGTACTTGTCCGGGGGTAAATCGCCTTCGGCGATTTAACATAACGCTGCGTTACGCAAACCGCCGCGCTGTCACGGCGCTTGCATAGCTGCAAGGGGCCGTGGCGTGTTCGCAGGCAAGCGCCGCGCCAGCGCGGCGCTTCGCGTAACAAGCGTTCATGTCTGGCGCCCCCGGAAGAGCAAGAGCCAGATCAAGTAACCGTGGGTGTGGGCGCGTGTGCTGCGCACACCCGCCCACGGCATGTTGATGCGCCGCTTCGCGTCGCGTGTGCGCGTGCTGCCGCACGCCCACACAGCTGCGTGCGCGCTGCGCGCCCACGCCTGCGACCGGATCGTCTGCGGGCGGCTCGGCTTAACCGCTGCGCGGTTCAAGCCGAAGCCGCTTCGGGGCTCCCGTGTTCCTTCGGGTGGCTCGCCGCGTTGCGCGTGGAGGCAGCGCGTCGCTTCGGCCAGGTCATCGGCCACGCGCCGGTCAGCAGGGAGGAAGTGTCATCGCGCCCCGAACATCGCCGCCCTGGAACGCGGATCGGCGCCGGCCAGGGCGCGAGGAAGAGCGTCGCCGTCGGGGCTCCGCCCCGACACCCCGTTAGCGGGCCTACCCCTTCCCCTGCTGACCCGAATGTCGCCGGAGCCGACACACGATCCCGGCTGAAGCCGAACCGGATAATCGGGACGCGGCGAACCCCTGCTTGACGCCGCCGTGCTGCCGGTCGAAAGTCGCATCAAGGGACTTCGACGAGGGGCGGAAACCGCGTGTCAGGGCTGTTGGCCATCGCAGAACCGCGCCGCATCAAGGCAGCGCACCGTCGGCGATGGAAAGCCGCGACGGGTCACAGACCTTACGCCAATAACAACCCCTATCGTTTCTTCGACCCGGATGGGCGGCAATCAATCGAATACGGCCCAAAGGCGATCCCGCTTTCCTCTTACAGTGAGGAGGTTCTTCGTCAGAACATGCGCGCTGCGGGCGTTTCCGGCATGACGGTAACAAGCACGTACAGGTCACCCGAGAATCAGGCTAGGGTGATGTATCAAAATACTGAAAAGTACGGCGTCAAACATCAGATGAAGTTGTATGGCGCATCTGGTAGAGAGGTTATTCAAAGCTACGCCGACGCAAAGAAGGAAGGTCTGAACCGCGGCGATACGATTGCGAAGATGGCTGGCGTTATTACCAACCAGATGGAGGGTAATCCGGACTTGTACAAGCACTCGCAAGACCCGGCCAAGATGAATACCGCAGATATAAGCCCGGCTAGCGTGAAAGGAAGCCAATCTTCTTTGATCAACGAGTTCAAGTCGGACTCCAGAATAAGCAACGTACTCACACCTCCCAAGGACCCTGCTATCCATGTGGAAATCCCGCAGAAAAAAGAGCCTCGCTGAAGGCATCATCTTGGCAGCCACTCTTTTAAGCATCTCCAATGCATCGGCTGCAGGAGGGGATTGCTTATTCAAGGAGCAGGCGAAGGTGAAGCCGGCGAGCACGGTTGCTGAAACTCATGGGAGTGAGTTCAGCAGTTACATGCTTAAAAATGGCATATACATTCACGTCAACTCGTGGTCCTGTTCTAGGCTCGGTAAGCGATTGCTGATCGTGGTTCCACAAGAAGAAGATTCGGCATCCGGTGTCACAAAAGCCGCTCTCCCTCTTGTAGACAAGGAATTGCGCGATTGGTTAAGGGAATCGATAGCGGCTTCTCGGCACTCAGAGAGTTTCACGAAAGAGGTCGAGGTTGCAGGATATGAATCGGTGAAGTTCTCAGTGAGCCGAGACATGTTCTCAGCCATATATATCGTTGAGTACTACACGTCGGATTAGCGATGACGTTGCAGTTGCTCGTTCATTGACCACAAGCCCCGCTCCGGCGGGGCTTGTTGCTTATGGTCACTGATGCGCCGCGATCACCGAGTCGATCAACTGGGTGATGACACGCTGCTTGGCCGGCGGCAGGGCTTCGATCTGTTCGAGCTGCTGCCTGATCTTCTTCTGTGGCCCGCGCTTCTTCGGCGCGGCGGTCGGGGTCGGTGTGGCGTCCTGCGCGACCAGTGCATCGAGCGTGGTCTGCAAGGTTTGCGCGATCACCGGTAGCAGCGACACCGGCACGCGCCGCCGGCCCTTCTCGAACGAGTTCATGGCCTGCTGCGAGACGCCCAACGTCTCGGCCAGTTCGACCTGGGTGATGCCCTGCGCCTTGCGCTGGGCGGCGATGCGTTGGCCCAGGGCGATGAAGAAGGCGCGCTCGTCGTCGGAAATGGCCATGCCGTGCGGGTGGGGAGCGTGGATGTTGTGCATACGGTAGGCCCGGTTTTTGGTGTGCTTGCCTGCAATCTCCGAAACGGAGTATATTCGTTTTGAGGTTTTTCTTCCAAAAACCTCTTGACACGTTTTGGAGACCCCGCGATGGCCGTGACCCCGGAAACGTCTGCCCTGTCCGCCCCGCTGCCTGCGCCGGCAGCGGACACCGCCCAGCTGGTCGGCGAGGACGACATCCGCTTTACGCGCGGCCCGCGCAGCTACCGGGTGCGGGGGCTGGCGCGGAACCTGTCGGCCGAGGTGTTGAAGGTGACGTTGCGGGTGTCGGCGGGCGATCACCTGCATCTGGATACGCTCGACCTGTATCAGGCCCGCGCCCGTGGCGCGTTCGTGAAGGCGGCGGCGCTGGCGCTGGGCGTGCCGGAGACGACGATCACGGGCGACCTGACCGCGCTGCTGCTGGCCTTGGAGCCGCTGCAGGAGGCGGCGATCCGGGGCGCGTTGCAGCCGGACACGACGACGGCGCTGCCGGCGCTGACCGAGGCCGAGGAAGCCGCAGGCCTCGCCCTGCTGCGCGCTCCAAACCTGGTCGAACGCATCGTCGCCGACGTGGCCGCCATCGGCGTGATCGGCGAGGACACGAACGCGCTGGTGGGCTATCTGGCGATGGTGTCGCGGCTGCTGGATCGGCCCCTGGCCATCCTGATCCAGTCCACCAGTGCGGCGGGCAAATCGACGCTGATGGAGGCACTGCTGTCGTTGTTGCCGGAGAGCCAGCGCGTGCATTACTCGGCGATGACCGGGCAATCGCTGTTCTACCTGGGCGAGAAGGACTTGAAGCACAAGGTGCTGGCGATTGCCGAGGAAGAAGGCGTGCGCCAAGCCGCCTATGCGTTGAAGCTGCTGCAGTCGCAGGGCGAGTTGACCATCGCCAGCACGGGGAAAGACCCGGCGACCGGGAAGCTGGTGACGGCGGAATACCGGGTGGAAGGCCCGGTGATGCTGTGCCTGACCACCACGGCCATCGACATCGACGAGGAATTGTTGAACCGCTGTCTGGTGCTGACGATCAACGAGACCGCCGAACAGACCGCCGCGATCCAGCAGCGGCAACGGCAGGCGCGCACGTTGGCGGGCTTGCAGGCGCGGGTGCGCGGCGATCACGTGCTGGCGGCGCACCGCGCCGCGCAAACGCTGTTGCGTCCGCTGGCCGTGGTCAACCCGTTCGCCGAGGAACTGACCTTCGCCTCGGATCGGGTGCGGTTGCGGCGCGATCACGTGAAGTACCTGGCGCTGATCGACGCCATCGCCTTGTTGCACCAGCACCAGCGGAAAGTGCGCACGCTCGACGTGGACGGTGCGGCGGTCGAGTACATCGAGGTCACGCGTGAGGACATCGCGCTGGCGAACCGGCTGGCGCATGCGGTGCTGGGCCGGTCGCTGGACGAGTTGCCGCCGCAGACGCGGCGGGTGCTGGCCGCGCTGGATGCGTGGGTGAGCGCGCAGGCGGCGTTGCAGGGCCTCGACCGGCCCGCGGTGCGCTTCACCCGGCGCGGCGTGCGTGGGGCGCTGGGGTTGTCGGACACGCAGCTGCGCGTGCACCTGGAACGGCTGGTGGCGCTGGAATACGTGCGCCTGCACAGCGGCCAGAACGGCAGCCTGTACACCTACAGCCTGATCTTTGACGGGGCCAGCGACCGCGATGCGCCGCAACTGATGGGCCTGCGCGAGGGCCCGACCTTGCGGGGTCAAACGCCGACCTTGCGGGGTGCGACCCCCGACCTTGCGGGGACCTTGCGGTCACCTTGCGGGGACCCTGCGGCCCCCTCGCGGGGTGGTGAATCCGCCGAAATCCCCTTGAAAACAGCGGCCCGCGCCCGTTCGGCACCGTCCGCACCGGCAAACGCACGTAGCAGGACGACCCGCCACAACGGCGCGGCGGTGACGCCATGAAGCCGCTGCGAATGCCCGGACGGCCCACGGCGCGGTCGGAGGAACTGGCGGTGATCCGCACCCCCGACAGCGTGGCGGCGTGGATCCACCGCTATCTGGACGCGCTGGCGGTGCGCCAGATCCGGGAGCCGGGCTTGAAGCAGCGCAAATCCCAACTGGCGCACTTCAACGCCTGGTGCGTGGAGCGCGGCATCGAGCGGCCACACGACGTGACGCATGCGCACATGGAAGCCTTCCAGACGCATCTGTTCCGTTACCGGCGGGCCAACGGCGTGCCGCTGTCGGCCAGCGGTCAAAGCCACATCCTGGGCCAGGTGAACACGTTCTTCGGCTGGATGGTGAAGCATCGGCACCTGCCATCGAACCCGGCGGCCGACCTCGATCTACCGCGCGTGCCGAAGGGGCTGCGCGATCCGATGACGCTGGCCGAGGTTGAGGCGGTGCTGGCGCTGCCCGATCTGGCCTATGCGCAGGGGCTGCGCGACCGGGCCATCCTGGAACTGTTCTACGCGACCGGCGTGCGCCGGTTCGAGTTGTGCGCGCTGAACGGGGCCGACATCGATCGCGAGCGCGGGACGCTGCATGTGCGGCGTGGCAAGGGCGGCAAGGGCCGGTTCGTGCCGCTGGGCGAACGGGCACTGGCGTGGCTGGACAAGTACGAGCGCGAGGCGCGACCGGCCTTGCTGGACGATCCAAACGAACCGGCCTTGTTCCTGAACCCGCAGGGCAGCCGCTTGTCGGTGAACTCGATGAGTTGGCGCATCCGCCAGTACCTCGACGCCGCCGGGGTGACGAAGGAAGGGGCATGTCACCTGTTCCGGCACACGATGGCGACGGCGATGCTGGACAACGGCGCGGACGTGCGCCACGTGCAGGAGATGCTGGGGCATGCCGACATCACCACGACGCAGCGGTACACGCACGTGTCGATCGGCAAGCTGAAAGCCGTGCACGCGGCCACGCACCCGGCGGCGCAGTTGTTGCACGACCGCGGGCGTGAGGGCTTGGAGGACGCGGGCTAGCGGGCACGCGGCGGGAACACAACCGAAGAAACACCGATGCGATGACCTGAACACGGTCTATTGCAGGATAGGCCGTTGCCGGGATGTGTAAACACAACGCGAACCCGCGCCGGCTCGGCTTAACCGCTGCGCGGTTCAAGCCGAAGCCGGATCGCTGCGCCGAACCTTCTGGCAAGCGGACACGAACAGCAACAGCGTCGCTCCGCCGAACAGGGCCGCAATCGGAACGGAAATCGAGTCGGTCAGCGCCCCGCTGCGCGGCGCGCTGGGCGGTACTTGTCCGGGGTAAATCGCCTTCGGCGATTTAACATAACGCTGCGTTACGCAAACCGCCGCGCTGTCACGGCGCTTGCATAGCTGCAAGGGGCCGTGGCGTGTTCGCAGGCAAGCGCCGCGCCAGCGCGGCGCTTCGCGTAACAAGCGTTCATGTCTGGCGCCCCCGGAAGAGCAAGAGCCAGATCAAGTAACCGTGGGTGTGGGCGCGTGTGCTGCGCACACCCGCCCACGGCATGTTGATGCGCCGCTTCGCGTCGCGTGTGCGCGTGCTGCCGCACGCCCACACAGCTGCGTGCGCGCTGCGCGCCCACGCCTGCGACCGGATCGTCTGCGGGCGGCTCGGCTTAACCGCTGCGCGGTTCAAGCCGAAGCCGCTTCGGGGCTCCCGTGTTCCTTCGGGTGGCTCGCCGCGTTGCGCGTGGAGGCAGCGCGTCGCTTCGGCCAGGTCATCGGCCACGCGCCGGTCAGCAGGGAGGAAGTGTCATCGCGCCCCGAACATCGCCGCCCTGGAACGCGGATCGGCGCCGGCCAGGGCGCGAGGAAGAGCGTCGCCGTCGGGGCTCCGCCCCGACACCCCGTTAGCGGGCCTACCCCTTCCCCTGCTGACCCGAATGTCGCCGGAGCCGACACACGATCCCGGCTGAAGCCGAACCGGATAATCGGGACGCGGCGAACCCCTGCTTGACGCCGCCGTGCTGCCGGTCGAAAGTCGCATCAAGGGACTTCGACGAGGGGCGGAAACCGCGTGTCAGGGCTGTTGGCCATCGCAGAACCGCGCCGCATCAAGGCAGCGCACCGTCGGCGATGGAAAGCCGCGACGGGTCACAGACCTTATGCCAACAACAATCCTTATCGGTTTACCGATCCGGATGGACGCCTTGCAGCAGGAGAAGACCCCGCTGACAAAGAGCGTCGAATGGATGAAGCTCGAAGATCTCAAGAAGAAAGAGCCCAACGCGATCGACAGGAGCGTACAAGAACGTCAGGGCGAATTAATATCCCAAGATTCTGCGAAAGTCGCGCCGATTGCGCCGCAATAGCTGCACAGGAAAGCTACTCAAATGGCGAAATTTCCAGGGAGCAGCTTGATGATGTCTATGAGGCACAAGGATATGGAGCGCTAGCCGGAGTTGCGATAGTTGGTGCGGTTGTGAGTGGTCGCTACGTCGCTAAAAATACTTCCGTGGATGGACCGAGTGCAGGCGTATGGCATGCAAATGGAAGGGTGGCAGGGTTAAGATGGAAAGAAAGTCAGTGGGGAGTGAGGCTCGATTTTCATCCCCTCAAAGGGTCATCAGGTACGCCAATTCTTCATTTGAATATTGGCCCGCTCGGTAGAGGTGAGGCCGGTCATATAGTCATCTTCGATCCTCGATGGCTCAGGGGCGGAAATGGAAATTGAAGAAAAAATTAGACTGCTGGCCACTCTTCTTGCCCCACTGGCAACATTCCAGCCTGCGAACAAGGCTGAGCTTAAGAGATGGAACAGTATGGCGTTTCGCGTAGAGCAGGAACTGCTTAAGCAGGGAGGATTGGCTTCAGATATTCCCCATTTCTTATGGCACTACCTGGCTGACGCAGATGTCCGCATGAAAAGCAAACCTTATCGGGAATTGCAGCAAGCTCAGATGGAGATTCTTTGTTCGCGTCTTCACGAGGGAGTCATGCCGTCTGATAATGATCTGCAATTACGAAAACAAGCACATACGGAATAACGGGGAAAACAGAGGTCACCATTTCGCCGCTCGTGTCAACAGGCACGAAAAAGATTCTCCCGCTCCCGGGCTGAAGGTATCGCCTTGACCTGTCCACCGGCTTCCGTTGTGTTCGTGGTCGAGGCGGGACCACCGCCTCCGTCACCCTTCGGGATCTAGCCGCTTGCGCGGCCCACGCGGTTTGCGCCCAACACTCGTTCGGTCTGCCGTCGTGCCGTCCACAGGCATGATCGCCTCAGAGTCGCGGTCTTGAAGACCACCCTTGCTTGGCTCGGACGACGGGCGGTGGGAATTGGTTGCACGACCGCTCCTCTCCAGATTGGATGGTTGCACCAGACCCCTGATCCAGGATGCGGTCGTGCAGGTTTAGGCAAAGGCGCGATGGACGTCGAACGTGCCGCCGTCGCGGAGCAGGTGGTAGCCGGCACGGGCCAGCTTGTGCGCTACCGCCTTCAGCGCGACCAGACGCGGCTTCTTCGCCGTATTGCGCTGGTACCAGCGCTTGATGTCGGAATCGAAGCGGATCGCGAAGTTGGCCGCCTCCATCCAAGCCCAGGCGAGGTATCGGTTGCCGCATTTACGATTGCCGGTACCTTTCTTCTTGCCGTTGGAGAACCGCAGCGCCGGCACCAGGCGGCAGTAGGAGGTGTATTGGCCGACCGCATCGAAGCGGGTGATCTCGCCACTTTCCGCTCAGATCGTCAGCCCGAGTACGGCACCGATGCCCGGCACGGTGCGCAGCGCGATCAACTCCCGCCGACGGCGCGTGTCTTCGGCCAACCAGGTCTCGATCTCGGCCACCTTCGCCTGCAACGCGCGCCACATCTGGATCAGGCTGACCACGGCAAACAGTTCGGTCGGATCCTGGAAGGTATCGGTCAACTGCTGGCGCGTGAGGTGACGGAACCCGTTCGCCGACAGCCGCTGCCCGGTGGCCCGGGCCCAATAGCCCTGCACCGACTGCAGCAGCCGAACCGACTGCTGCACAAGCAACATGCGTCGTCGCAGCAAGTCACGTAATGGCCGCTGCTCACGTGGATAGATGTAGGCCGTCGGCAGCAGGTTCAGCCGCATCAGCTCGGCCAGATGACGGGTATCGCTGTCGTCGTCGCCGTGCTTGAGCCCGGCGTACTGCGGCACCGCCAGCGTGTTGACCATCTGCATCGGATACCCCTGCGCCTGCAGACCATCGATCGCCAGTAGGCGTTGTAGGTCGACTCGACCGCCACGCCCGCCAACTCCTCGCGGAAGGGCGTCAATGCGGCGTCGAGCAGGGACAGGTCGTTGGGCAGGCGTTGGCGGTAGCGCAGCGCGCCAACGTCATCGACCACCGCCAGCACCGTGTTATTGGAATGCAGATCGCAAGCGGCATACAGTGCCATGGTCGTCTCCTGGTGCGTGGCGCACGCTCGTAGGGTAGGAACCACGAACGTACCGCCATCGCCAGGAGGCGGCGATATGAATTTTCAGGTTCACTTCCTGATCGCCCATAACGCACAAGGCCCGCATTTCACTCAATCTCCGCCCAGCCGATGCAACCGGCCGTCGGGAGTGATCTCGAACTCGGCCGGGGCATCCAGGCCCACCAGTTGCACGCGCTCGCCGATCGCCACGCACGCATAGCGCGGGATTTCGTGGGTGAGCCGGCGGAATACCCAGTCCGGCGCATCGGGGGCAGGGCGCAGCCGCAGCGGCGGGCCGTCGCCGCGGGCGGCCACGGCGGCGGCCAGTGCCGGCGAGAACACGGCCTGGATGCGGCCCACCTGCCGGATCTGGCGCATCACCAGCGCCCCGTGCAGTGCCGCCAGCACCGCCAGCAGCGCGATCGCCGCACGTCCGGCGCGCGACGTGCGCGGCCACGCGCCGGCCAGCACCAGCGCGGCCAGCGCCGAATAGCCGTAGCCGTACTGGTTGGCGCTGGTGGCCAGCGGCAGCACCGGCAGCAGGGTGGCCAGCCCGCCGAGCAGCCACAGCGCTGGCCAACGCCGGCCGGCGCGCCACAGCGCCGCCAGCACGCCCAGCCAGACCAGCGCGGCGGCGAGCGCCAGCGGCAGCCGGCGCAGGCTGTTGCCGATTTCGAAGGTGGGCAGCAGCGGCGGGAACAGCTGGTACTCCAGCCAGCGGCGCGGCACATGCCAGGCCGAGAGCGCGTAGGGCGCGCCGGCCTGCGGGGCGTGCAGCAGCGCATCCCAGCGCCAGGCCAGCCAGGCCGCCGCCACCGCTGCGGCGGCGAGCCACGCCGCCCGCCATGCCCGCGGCCGCCCCTGCCACCACCCGCCCAGCCACAGCAGCGGCGGGATCGCCAGCGCCGCCTCCTTCGCCAGCAGGGCCGCGGCGGTCAGCACGGCGGCGGCCAGTGCCGCCTGCCACGGATGGCGCGCGCGCTGCACCGCCAGCCCCAGCAGCAGGGCGCAGGACAGCCACAGCAGGTCGGCGATGCAGCCGACCCAGCCGTGCACGTAGGCGGCGAACGGGCCGAGCGCGAAGCCCAGCGCGGCCAGCGCGGCCGGCCAGCGGCGCAGCCCGAAGCCGCGCCCGAGCAGCGCCAGCAGCACCGCGTTGGCCGCGCCCCAGGCCGCCAGCACCAGGTGGAACTGCATCGGGGTGGCGAACAGCGCGCGCGACAGCGCCATCCACGTCGAAAACGCCAGCGGGCGGTACTGGAAGGCGTGGGTGTCGCGCCAGGGCGCGGCGCTGCCGTCGGTGGCGAATACCGCCCACTGCAGCTCGTCATGGCTGAAATAGCCGGGATTGCGCAGCAGCGGCCACGACAGCAGCAGCACCGCGATCGCCAGCAGCAGCGGCCATGCCGCGGGCAGGGGCAGGCGCGAAGGCGTGGAGGAAGGCGCGGAGGCGGGCGGCACGCGGGGAACCGGGCGGAGGGAAGCCGGTATCATCCCCCAATTGCCGCCACGCAACCGCAAGCAGGGAACACGCTTCGATGTCCGACCACGCCGCCCAAGACGACCTGAAGCAGGCCGCACTCGATTACCACCGGCACGAGCCGAGGGGCAAGATCCGGGTCACCGCCACCAAGCCGATGGTGACCCAGCGCGACCTCGCCCTGGCGTATTCGCCGGGGGTGGCGTTCGCCTGCGAGGAGATCGCCGCCGATCCCACCAAGGCCAGCGAATACACCGCGCGCGGCAACCTGGTGGCGGTGATCTCCAACGGCACCGCGGTGCTGGGCCTGGGCGACATCGGTCCGCTGGCCGGCAAGCCCGTCATGGAAGGCAAGGGCGTGCTGTTCCAGAAGTTCGCCGGGATCGACGTGTTCGACATCGAGGTCGCCGAGAAGGACCCGGACAAGCTGGTGGACATCATCGCCAGCCTGGAGCCGACCTTCGGCGGCATCAACCTCGAGGACATCAAGGCGCCGGAATGCTTCATCGTCGAGCGCAAGCTGCGCGAGCGCATGAAGATCCCGGTGTTCCACGACGACCAGCACGGCACCGCGATCATCGTCGGTGCCGCGGTGCTGAACGCGCTGGAGGTGGCGGGCAAGAAGATCGACGAAGTGAAGCTGGCCACCACCGGCGCCGGCGCGGCCGGCATCGCCTGCCTGGACATGCTGGTGGCGCTGGGGGTGAAGCCGGAGAACATCCTGGCGTTCGACCGCGATGGCGTGATCCACACCGGGCGCGCCAACCTCGATCCGGACAAGGCGCGCTACGCGCGCGACACCGACAAGCGCACCCTGGCCGAGATCGTGGCCGGGGCCGACATCTTCCTGGGCCTGTCCGCGGGCGGCATCCTCAAGCCGGAGATGGTGGCCACGATGGCGGAGAACCCGATCATCCTGGCGCTGGCCAACCCGTACCCGGAGATCCTGCCGGACGAGGCGCGCGCGGTGCGCCCGGACGCGATCATCGCCACCGGCCGCAGCGACTACCCGAATCAGGTCAACAACGCGCTGTGCTTCCCCTACATCTTCCGCGGCGCGCTCGACGTGGGGGCCACCACCATCAACGAGGCGATGAAGCTGGCCTGCGTGCGCGCGATCGCGCAGCTGGCGCGGATGGAGTCGTCCGACCTCGGCGCGGCCTACGGCGGCGAGGTGCCCACCTTCGGCCGCGAGTACCTGATCCCGCGCCCGTTCGACCCGCGCCTGCTGACCATGCTGGCGCCGGCGGTGGCGCAGGCAGCGATGGACTCCGGCGTGGCCAGCCGCCCGCTGGCCGACATCGGCGCCTACCGCGAGAAGCTGGGCCAGTTCATCCACCGCACCAGCCTGATGATGAAGCCGGTGTACGAGCGTGCGCGCGCCGACCGCAAGCGCGTGGTGTATGCCGAGGGCGAGGAGTTCGTGGTGCTGCGCGCGGTGCAGACGGTGATCGACGAGGGCCTGGCCTTCCCGATCCTGATCGGGCGGCCCGAGGTGATCGAAAGCCGGATCGCCAAGCTCGGCCTGCGCATGCGCGCCGGGGTCGATTTCGAGCTCACCAACATCAACGACGACCCGCGCTTCGACGAGTACTGGCGCCAGTACCACGCCCTGACCGAGCGCCGCGGGGTCACCCCGGACGCGGCCAAGAACCTGATGCGCTCGCGGCCGACCCTGATCGCGGCGCTGATGGTCGAGCGCGGCGAGGCGGATGCGCTGATCACCGGCCTGGTGGGCCGCTACCACAAGAAGCTGGGCTACCTGCGCAGCGTGTTCGACTTCGAGCCGGGCATCACCGGCACCGCCGCGATGACCGGCGTGCTCAACGACCAGGGCGCGTGGTTCTTCGTGGACACCCATGTGCAGGTGGACCCGAGCGCCGAGCAGATCGCGGAGGCCACGTTGCAGGCCAGCTATCGGCTGAAGCTGTTCGGGATCGAGCCGAAGGTGGCGCTGCTGTCGCATTCCAACTACGGCAGCCATACCGACGCCAGCGCGCAGAAGATGGCGCGCGCCTACCAGATCCTGCGCCAGCGCGCGCCCAAGCTGGAGGTGGACGGCGAGATGATGGCCGACACCGCCTGGGACGAGGCGCTGCGCCAGCGCATGTTCCCCAACACCACTCTGAAGGGGCGCGCCAATCTGCTGGTGATGCCGAACCTGGACGCCGCCAACATCGGCTACAACCTGATCCGCGTGGCCACCGGCGGCGTGGCGATCGGCCCGATCCTGATGGGCCTGGACCAGCCGGCGCACATCCTCACCCCGGCCTCGTCCTCGCGGCGGGTGGTCAACATGACCGCACTCGCCGCAGTGGACGCGCAGATCCGCGCCGAGATGAAGGCCCGCGCCGGCTGAGGCTGCGCCGGTCTGCGCGGTATCCCGCCCCTGTGGGTGGCACCCGGTGTCGGTGCCGTCCGGGCCACGCCTGTTCCCTGCGCCCGCTCCGGCCTGCCCGCGGGCCGGGCGCGTGTGTTCGCAGGTGGCATCCGTGCCGATTTTGAAAAACCCGGATAAAACATGGTTTGAGCTGCGATGCAGCAACTTCCGCCGCGCCGGGCTTGTTAGACTGCGCCCTCGACTTAGGTTTCCGGCGAGGACGCGCGCGATGAACTGGCTCAACGAGATGCTGCAGAACGACCCCGATCCGCAGGAGTCGCGCGAGTGGATCGAATCGCTGAAGGCGGTGATCGACCATGACGGCCCGCAGCGCGCGCACCAGCTGCTGGAAGGCATGGTCGAGCTGACCCGCCGCGCCGGCGCCCACCTGCCGTTCTCGCCCACCACCGAATACGTCAACACCATCCCGGCCCACCTGGAGCCGCCGATGCCGGGCGATGCGCACATGGAGTGGCGGATCCGCTCGATCATCCGCTGGAACGCGATGGCGATGGTGGTGCGCGCCAACCGCAAGCCCGGCTCGCTGGGCGGCCACATCGCCAGCTTCGCCAGTTCCGCCACCCTGTACGACGTCGGGTTCAACCACTTCTGGCGCGCCCCGTCCGACGGCCACCCGGGCGACCTGCTCTACATCCAGGGCCACAGCGCGCCGGGCATCTACGCCCGCGCCTTCCTCGAGGGCCGCATCGACGAATCCCAGCTCGACCACTTCCGCATGGAGGTCGATGGCCGCGGCATCTCCAGCTACCCGCACCCGTGGCTGATGCCCGACTTCTGGCAGACCCCCACCGTCAGCATGGGCCTGGGCCCGCTGGCGGCGATCTACCAGGCGCGCAGCTGGAAGTACCTGGAGGCGCGCGGCCTGATGCCCAAGACCGACCGCAAGGTCTGGTGCTTCCTCGGCGACGGCGAGACCGACGAGCCCGAATCGCTGGGCGCGATCGGCGTGGCCGGCCGCGAGGGCCTGGACAACCTGGTGTTCGTCATCAACTGCAACCTGCAGCGGCTGGACGGCCCGGTGCGCGGCAACGGCAAGATCATCCAGGAGCTGGAAGGCCAGTTCCGCGGTGCCGGCTGGAACGTCATCAAGACCATCTGGGGCAGCTACTGGGACCCGCTGCTGGCCAAGGACACCAGCGGCGCGCTGCGCCGGATCATGATGGAGACCGTGGACGGCGAGTACCAGAACTGCAAGGCCTTCGGTGGCGCCTATACCCGCGAGCATTTCTTCGGCAAGTCGCCGGAGACGCTGGCGATGGTCGCCAACATGAGCGACGAGGACATCTGGCGCCTGAACCGCGGCGGCCACGACCCGCACAAGGTGTATGCCGCCTACCACGCCGCGGTGAACACGAAGGGTATGCCCACCGTGGTGCTGGCGAAGACGGTCAAGGGCTACGGCATGGGCGCGGCCGGCGAGGCGCTGAACCCCACCCACCAGACCAAGAAGCTGGACGACGATGCGGTGCGCGCGTTCCGCGACCGCTTCCAGCTGCCGATCAGCGACGCCCAGCTGAAGGACGGCGCGATCCCGTTCTACCGCCCGGACGCGAAGTCGCCCGAGATGGAGTACATGCGCGAGCGCCGCGCCGCGCTCGGCGGCCACCTGCCGCAGCGCCGGCGCAAGGCCAGCAAGCCGCTGGAAGTGCCGCCGCTGGCCACCTTCGAGCGCCTGCTGAAGTCCACCGGCGAGCGCGAGATCAGCACCACGATGGCGTTCGTGCAGATGTTCAACATCATCCTGCGCGACAAGCAGGTGGGCCCGCGCTGCGTGCCGATCGTGGCCGACGAGGCGCGCACCTTCGGCATGGAGGGCCTGTTCCGCCAGCTCGGCATCTACGCCCCGCAGGGCCAGAAGTACAAGCCGGTGGACGCCGACCAGCTGATGTTCTACCGCGAGGACGCGGCCGGGCAGGTGCTGGAGGAAGGCATCACCGAGGCCGGCGCGTTCGCCAGCTGGATGGCGCTGGCCACCGCCTACAGCACCAGCGACCTGCAGATGCTGCCGTTCTACATCTACTACTCGATGTTCGGCTTCCAGCGCATCGGCGACTTCGCCTGGCAGGCCGGCGACATGCGCGCGCGCGGCTTCCTGCTCGGCGGCACCGCCGGCCGCACCACCCTGAACGGCGAGGGCCTGCAGCACGAGGACGGGCATTCCCACGTGCAGAGCGCGCTGATCCCGAATGTGCGCAGCTACGACCCGACCTTCGCCTACGAGGTGGTGGTGCTGGTGCAGCACGGCATGCAGCGGATGCTGGCCGAACAGCACGACGAGTACTGGTACCTGACCCTGATGAACGAGAACTACACCCATCCCGAGATGCCGGCCGGCAGCGAGGAGGGGATCATCAAGGGCATGTACCTGCTGCAGGACGCCGGCAAGCCGAAGAAGGGCGAGCTGCGCGTGCAGTTGCTCGGCAGCGGCACCATCCTGCGCGAGGTGATCGCCGCCGCCGCGCTGCTGGACGCCGACTTCGGCATCAAGGCCGACATCTGGTCCTGCCCCAGCTTCACCGAGCTGGCGCGCGACGGCATCGATGCCGAACGCTGGAACCGCTTCCATCCCGAGGCCAAGGCGCCGCGCAAGCCGTGGGTCACCCAGCAGCTGGAAGGCCGCCAGGGCCCGGCGATCGCCGCCACCGACTACGTGCGCGCGTTCGCCAACCAGATCCGCGAGTACGTGCCGATGCGCTATACGGTGCTGGGCACCGACGGCTACGGCCGCAGCGACACCCGCGAGAACCTGCGCCGGCACTTCGAGGTGGACCGCTTCCACGTCGCCCACGCCGCGGTCGCGGCCCTGGCCGCCGAGGGCAAGCTGACCGCCAAGGACGTGGCGCGCGCGCTCAAGCTGTACAAGCTGGACGCGGACAAGCCCAACCCGCTGCTGGCCTGAGCCGGCCCGCCGCAGACCACCGCCCGGCCGGGACGTTCCCGGCCGGAGCGGTCTAAGGAACCTCTGAACAACTCAGAGGTTCCTGCCGGCCATGGATGGCCGGCCACGCATCCATCACGTAAGTGATGGATGCGTGTGAGCCGAGTCCGGACCTGTGCCGGACTCGGCGTGGGCTGACAACGCCTGGATGGCGTTGTTCAGACCGTCCCTAAACCTTTTGCGCCGGCGCGGCATCCCAGTGGCTATGCTGATGTCCACCATGCCGATGCCGCAGGCCCTGCCGCCAGCTCCGCTGGAGGATGACGACGCCGATCTCGCCCGTCGCGCCGCGCAGGCCGACGTGGCCGCGTTCGAGCAGCTCTACCGCCGCCACCACCGGCGCCTGCACGGGGTGATCGTGCGGCTGGTCGGGCAGGCCGGCGCGCGCGCCGAGGATCTCACCCAGGAAGCCTTCGTGCGCGCCTGGCAGGCCCTGCCCACGTTCCGCTTCGACAGCGCCCTGTCCACCTGGCTGCACCGGCTGGCGGTGAACACCGCGCTGATGGAGCTGCGCAGCCGCCGCAACCGGCCCTGGCACGAGGACGACGCGGCGCTGGACGCGGTGGCCACGCCCGACACCGCCAGCCGCGCCCAGCTCGGGCGCGACCTCGACCGTGCGGTCGCCAGCCTGCCGCCGCGCGCCCGCGCGGTGCTGGTGCTGCACGACGTGGAAGGATGGAAGCACGAGGAGATCGCCGCCGAGCTCGGCATGGCGGTGGGCAGCTCCAAGGCCCAGTTGCACCGCGCCCGCGGCCTGTTGCGCGCGCGCATCGGAGATTGCACATGAGCAACCCGCACGATACCGACGACACCGCCCTGCGCCTGGCCCTGCGCGGCCTGCGCCGGGAGATCGAGCCCGGGCGCGACCTGTGGCCGGAAATCGCCGCGCGCCTGCCGGCGCAGGCGGCTGCCACGCCGCCACCCACCCGCCTGCCGCCGCACCGGCGCGGCTGGCAGTGGCCGCTGGCGCTGGCCGCTTCGCTGGCGCTGGCACTCGGCCTGGCCTGGCAGCTGCGCCCGGGCGCGCCGGTCGGGCCAGGTTCGCCGCCATCGGCGACGCAGGCCGCGTCGGCCGCCGCGTCGACCGCCACTGTGGCCGCCGACACGCACGCGACGCTGCCACCGGAGGCAGCATTGCTCACCCGGCATTACGAAGCCGCGCTCGCGGAGATCGGCCTGCGCCAGGTCCCGGCCAGCTGGCAGCCGGGCATGCAGGCGCTCGACCGCAGCGCCGAGCAGATCCGCCAGGCGCTGCGCGCGCAGCCGGATTCGCGCCTGCTGCTGGAACGCCTGCGCCAGACCTACGCCCGCCGCATCGCCCTGGCGCGGCGCGCCCTTTACGCCTGAGGACACCGACCATGCGCCTGTTCGCCCCCTTCCTGTCGCTGGCCCTGCTGGCCACCAGCCTGCCGGCGCTGGCCGGCACCCCGATCGACCAGACCCGCCCGCTGGACCCGCGCGGGCGGGTGGAAGTGGAAAACGCCCGCGGCCGGGTGGAAGTGATCGCTTGGGACCGCCCGGAGGTGAAGCTGTCCGGCACCCTCGGCACCGGCGTGGACAAGCTCTCGGTGGAAGGCGATGCGCGGGTGCTGCGGATCAAGATCCAGTACCCGCCGCGCAGCAAGAACCCGGAGCCCAGCCAGCTGGTGCTGCAGGTGCCGCGGCTGGCCGACCTCGAAGTGAACACGGTCAGCGCCGACATCCGCGTCAGCGGCGTGGCCCCGCGCGAGCTGTCGCTGCAGGCGGTGAGCGGCGACATCAGCGCCAACGGCGCCCCCCAGCGCGCGCGGATCAGCGCGGTCAGCGGCGACGTGCAGCTGGCGATGAACACGCCGCAGCTCAAGGTCGAGACCGTCAGTGGCGACCTCGTCCTGCAGGGGCGCCTGAACGGCGAGGTCTCGCTGGAAAGCGTGTCCGGCGACATCCGCCTGGACACCCTCGGCGAGCGCCTGCGGCGGCTGTCCGCCAGCAGCGTGTCCGGCGACATGCAGCTGAAGGCGGCACTGGCCGAGGATGGCGAGATCCGACTGGAATCGGTCAGCGGCGAGCTGCGCCTGCAGCTGCCGGCGACGCTCTCCGCGAACCTGTCCGCGGAAACCTTCAGCGGCAAGCTCAGCGCCCCGGGCGCGGTGCCGAAGAAGGAGGGCTTCGGGCCCGGCTCCAGCCTGCGCGCCCGCTACGGCGCCGGCAAGGGCGAGGTGCGCATGCAGACCTTCTCCGGCGACGCCAGTCTGGCCTTCCTGCCCTGAAAGCACAAAAGCCGCATCTTGTTGTGATGCGGCTTTCTGCAGTGGGGCACTGTACGCGTCTGTATCTGGCGCGTCGGGATCAGAGGTCCTGCTGGTAGCGCACGTAAGGCACGGTGCCTTCGTCGCTTTCGCCGTTCTTCGAGGCGAATGGGTTCTTGCCGCGGGTGATCACGTTGTCCGCGCCCACGCTGAGCTGGCCGTTCCACGGGGTGCGCCAGGTCAGGCCGAGGCCCACGCCTTTCCACACCTCGCTCTCGCCGGGCACGTTCACGATCCGGCCGATGATGCTGGCGCCGAAGTTGCCGTAGCCGCCGCCGATGCTCAGGCTGCGGGTGTTCCATTGGTCGGCCAGCTGCGGCACGTCCGCCGCCGGGATCAGGCGCGCGCGCGCCACGGTGCCGCCGACGCTGACGAAGCCTTCGCCGCCGAGGGACTTCTCGGCGAACAGGGAGACGTCGTTCTGGGTATAGCGCGCCCCGCCCAGGGTGCCCGGGCTCAGCCAGGCGGGCAGGGTGTCGTGGCCGCTGCCCACGCTCAGGCCGGCCTTGGCGCCGGGGCGCACGAGGTTGAGGCCGGCGCTGGCATGGCGGCTGATGCCGTTGTTCTTGCCGTCGCCTTCCAGCGAGGCGAGCACGCAGTTGCTGGCGAGCTGGCCGATCGCCGGCGCCATGCCGCCGCGGCGGTCGCACAGCAGCGCCAGCGAATTGCCGGACTGCAGGCCGAACGTGGCCTCCAGCGAGGTGTTGCCGAACCGCCAGCGGTTGCCGTTGGCCCCCGCGGCCGGCTCCAGCATCAGCACCGCCTCCAGCTTGCCGTTGGCCTTGTTCAGCACCGGCACCATGCGGGTATCGCTGCGCTTGTCCTGCTTCGCCTGCGCGTGCGCCGCGCCGCTGGCGAAGGCCAGGGCGAGCACGGCGGCGGCGATGGGCGTAAGGCGCGACGGCATGGCGTAGAAGATGGACTGACCGCGGACGGCAAAGTTCCCGCAAAGGGGCAGGGAAGCAGGTTAGCGTGTTTATGTTTCTTTAACAACTGGCCGGACGCCGCCCCGTGCGCGCCGTCACATCCGCGCCGCGGTGCGGCCGGCGCAGGCTTATTGCAGGGCCGCGGGGCTGGGGTGGGCGGCTGCGGCCTGGGCGAACAGGGTCGCCATCTGCGCGGCATCGAAGCGGTAGTCCTGGCCGCAGAACTCGCAGGTGACCCGGGCCTCGCCGTCGCCGGCGGCGACCGCGGCGTCGGCCTCCTCGCTGCCCAGCGAGACCAGCATCGCCTCCACCCGCTCGCGCGAGCACGAGCAGGCGAATGCCAGCGGCTTCTCGCCCAGCAGCTGCGGGGTTTCCTCGTGGAACAGGCGGTGTACGACCTCGGCCGGCGGCAGCGCCAGCAGCTCCTCGCGGCCGAGCGTGTCGAACAGGGCGCTGGCGCGGCGGAAGCCGTCCTCGTCGCCCTCCGCGCCGGGCAGCTTCTGCAGCAGCAGCCCGGCCGCGCGGGTGCCGTCGCAGGCCAGCAGTAGGCGCGTGGGGAGCTGCTCGGACTGCTGGAAATAGCCTTCGAATGCGGCATCCAGGCGGCTGGCCTGCAGGCTGACCAGGCCCTGGTAGCGCATCGGTTCGGCATCGCCCAGCGCGGGGTTCTCGATGGTGATCGCCAGCAGTGCGCCCTCGCCCAGCGCGCGCAGATCCTGCGGCGGTGCGCCGGCGTCTTCGCGCAGGCGCACGATCCCGCGCAGGCCGCCGCTGGCGGTGCATTCGGCGAACAGGGTGCCGATCGCGCCGGGGCTGCGCAGCTGCACCGACAGCCGCCCGTCCACCTTGGCATGGCCGGTGAACAGGGCGGCGGCGGCGGCGGCCTCGCCCAGCAGGGGTGGCGGCCGCCTCAGGGTAGTGGCTGCGGCCGGCGATCGCCTGCCAGGCCGCGTCCAGGTGGACGGCGACGCCGCGCACGCCGGCGTCGGGCAGCAGGAAGCGCAGCAGGGTGTCTTGGGTCTGGGGCATGGCGGTTCCGTGGTGGCGGGCGCGCGCGGATAATGGCGGCGCCGACGGGGAGGGAAATGATGCAACGACATGGGGCGCGCGCGGCGCGATCGCAAGGTCGGCCGGCATGAGCGGCGGCTGGAAACGCCGCCTGCGCGGCTGGTGGTGGAAGCTGCCGCTGCTGGGCATCGCCCTGAGCGTGGCCCAGGTGCTGCTGCTGCGGGTGGTGGACCCGCCGCTGTCGGCGTTCATGCTGGCGCGCTGGGGGCAGGCCGCGCTGGAGGGCGACCCCGGCTACCGCGTGCGCTATGACTTCCGTCCGCTGGCGCGGATCTCGCCGCAGCTGCCGCTGGCGGTGATCGCGTCCGAGGACCAGAACTTCCCGCGCCACCACGGGTTCGACTTCGACGCCATCGAGAAGGCGCAGGCGCACAACGAGCGCATGCTCGCGCGGGCCGAGCGGCGCGGCACGCCGGTCAGGCGCCTGCGCGGCGCCAGCACCATCAGCCAGCAGACCGCCAAGAACCTGTTCCTGTGGCAGGGCAGCGGCCCCACCCGCTGGCTGCGCAAGGGGCTGGAGGTCTGGTACACGGTGCTGATCGAAACCCTGTGGCCGAAGCGCCGGATCCTGGAGATGTACGTGAACATTGCCGAGTTCGGTGATGGCGTGTATGGCGCGCAGGCGGCAGCGCGGCGCTTCTTCGGCAAGGATGCGCAGGCGCTGTCGGCGGCCGAGGCGGCGCGGCTGGCGGCGGTGCTGCCCAGTCCCAAGCGCTACGATGCGGCGCATCCCGGGCCGTATGTGCAGCGGCGTGCGCAGGCGATCCAGGGCCAGATGGCGGCGCTTGGCGGCACCGGGTTCCTGCGCACGCTGGAATGAGCGCGCCGGAATGAGGACGGGCGGCGGGCGGTGCGCTGGCATACTGCGCGCATGCACGAGATCCCGCCCGAAGACCGCCAGCTGACCCTGGTGGTGGCGGCCTACGACGAGGCCGAAGCCCTGCCCGCGCTGTGGCCGCGCCTGCGCGCGGCGCTGGATGCGGCCGAGCGCGAGGGCTGCGCGCGCGCTTGCTGTGCGTGGATGACGGCAGCCGCGACGGTACCTGGGCGCTGCTGCAGGGCTATGCGCGCGAGGATGCCCGGGTGGCGCTGCTGCGGTTGTCGCGCAACTTCGGCAAGGAGGCGGCGCTCACCGCCGGGCTGGACCACGTCGAATGCGGCGCGGCGCTGGTGCTGGATGCCGACGGCCAGGACCCGCCCGAGCTGCTGCCGCAATTCGTGCGGAAGTGGCGGGAAGGGTTCGACGACGTGCGCGGGGTGCGCGTGGCGCGCGCCGGCGAGGGCTGGCTCAAGCGCGCCAGCGCGCACCTGTTCTACCGCCTGATCGGCCGCCTGTCGGCCACCCCGGTGCCGCGCGATACCGGCGATTTCCGCCTGCTCTCGCCGCGCGCGCTGGCCGCGCTGCGCCAGCTGCGCGAGCGCCAGCGTTTCATGAAGGGCCTGTTCGGCTGGATCGGATTCAACGCGGCCGAGATTCCCTACCAGCGCGGTGCGCGTGTGGGCGGGCGCAGCAAGTTCGGGTTCTGGCGACTTTGGAACTTCGCGCTGCAGGGCATCACCAGCTTTTCCACCGCGCCGCTGCGGCTGGCGACGTACGTGGGGCTGATGACCTCGCTGCTGGCGTTCGGGTTCAGCGCCTGGGTGGTCGTGCGCGCGCTGCTGTGGGGCGACCGGGTGGCCGGCTGGCCGTCGCTGATGGCGGTGATCCTGCTGCTGGGCGGGGTGCAGCTGATGGCGCTGGGCATGATCGGCGAATACCTCGGCCGGCTGTACGAGGAATCCAAGCAGCGGCCGCTGTACCTGGTGGATGTCTGGCGGCCGGCGGACGGAGTATCCTCGGCGCATCGCCCCAGACCGCAAGGAGTCGGCCATGCGCACGGTACGGCAGCTGTTGGACGCGAAACCGGCTGAGATCGTCTCGATCGGCCCCGATGCTCCGGTGATCGAGGCCCTGCGTCGGATGGCGGAGCGCGAGATCGGCGCGCTGCTGGTGATGGAGGGCCCCGCGCTGGTGGGGATCGTGTCCGAGCGCGATTACGCCCGCAAGGTGGTGCTGCAGGGGCGCGCCTCGAAGGACACCCCGGTGCGCGAGATCATGACCGCGCAGGTGCGCACGGTGGCACCGACGGATACGGTGGAGCACTGCATGCAGCTGGTCACCGACCGCCGCATCCGCCACCTGCCGGTGCTGGACGGCGGCCGCGTGGTGGGCGTGCTGTCGATCGGCGACCTGGTCAAGGCGGTGATCGAGGAGCAGCAGCAGACCCTCGACCAGTTGCAGCGCTACATCGCGTCCTGACCGCGATGCGCCCGTGCGGGCGTCGATAGGCCGCACGGCGCAGCCCGTTCATGGTTCGACAGGCTCACCACGAACGGACTGCGACGCAGGTTCACCGCGAACGGACCGCGGCGTGGGAGCACCACGAGCGGGTGGCGGTGCGGGCGCTCAGACCGCGACCGCCTGCGCGTGTTCGCGGGTGGCCAGGAACTGCACCTTGGGCGCGCGCTCCTGCGCCAGCTGCAGGTTGACCCGCGAGGGCGCGAGGTAGACCAGGGCACCGGAGGCATCCAGCGCCAGGTTCATCGCGTTCTTCTCGCGGAACTCCTCCAGCGCGCGGGCGTCGTCGCAGCGGATCCAGCGCGCGGTGGCCACCTGCACCGGCTCGAACGCGGCCTCGACCCCGTATTCGTCCTTCAGGCGGTAGGCGGCTACGTCGAACTGCAGCATGCCGACCGCGCCGAGGATCAGGTCGTTGCTCATCAGCGGCTTGAAGAACTGGGTCGCGCCTTCCTCGGACAGCTGCGCCAGGCCCTTCTGCAACTGCTTGAGCTTGAGCGGATCGCGCAGGCGCGCGCGCCGGAACAGCTCCGGCGCGAAGCTGGGGATGCCGGTGAAGCTGAGCGGCTCGCCTTCGCTGAAGGTGTCGCCGATCGAGATGGTGCCGTGGTTGTGGATGCCGATCACATCGCCCGGATAGGCGCTTTCGGCGATCTCGCGGTCGGAGGCCATGAAAGTCAGCGCATTGGCCAGCTTCATCTCCTTGCCGCTGCGCACGTGCAACACCTTCATACCCGGCACGAACTTGCCGGAGCAGATGCGCATGAAGGCCACGCGGTCGCGGTGCTGCGGATCCATATTGGCCTGGATCTTGAACACAAAGCCGGTGAGCTTGGGTTCGTCGGCCAGCACCTCGCGGGTGGTGGTGGTGCGCGCACGCGGCGCCGGCGCATGCTCGACGAAGAAGTCCAGCAGCGGCTGCACGCCGAAGTTGTTCACGCCCGAGCCGAAGAACACCGGCGACTGCCGGCCGGCGAGGTAGGCTTCGGCATCGAACGGATGGCTGGCGCCCTGCACCAGTTCCAGTTGCTCGCGCAGCTCGGCCAGCAGCTCCGCGCCGATCGCTTCCTCCACGCCCGGCGCGTCCAGCGACGGGAAGATGGTGGAATCCTGGCGGGTGAAGTTGCGGCCCGGCTCGTACAGGTGCACTTCGCCGGTGATGAGGTGCACCACGCCCTTCAGGCGGCTGCCCATGCCGATCGGCCAGGTCACCGGCGCGCACTGGATGCCCAGCACCGATTCGATCTCGTCCAGCAGTTCGACCGGGTCCTTGCCCTCGCGGTCGAGCTTGTTGACGAAGGTCATGATCGGCGTATCGCGCAGGCGGCAGACCTCCATCAGCTTGATGGTGCGTTCCTCCACGCCCTTGGCCACATCGATCACCATCAGCGCCGAATCCACCGCGGTGAGCACGCGGTAGGTGTCCTCGCCGAAGTCGGCATGGCCGGGGGTGTCCAGCAGGTTGACGATGCGCCCGGCATACGGGAACTGCATCACCGAACTGGTGACCGAGATGCCGCGCTCCTTCTCCAGCGCCATCCAGTCGGAGGTCGCGTGGCGCGCGGCCTTGCGGCCCTTGACGCTGCCGGCCATCTGGATCGCCCCGCCGAACAGCAGCAGCTTCTCGGTGAGGGTGGTCTTGCCCGCGTCGGGGTGGGAGATGATGGCGAAGGTGCGCCGGCGCGCGGCTTCGGTTGCAACGTCTGTCATCGCGGAATTATAGCCGGCCCCCGCGCGTGGCCCCGGATGTGACGGCCGCCGCGATCGCGGGCGCGGGCCGTCGCTCCCGCCGGTGTGGCGGTGTACTCTGGGCGGCGTGGCTGCGCGGTGGGGCGGATGCCGGCCGTCGGCAGGCGCGGCAGGGGTACGCCAAACGGGCACGCCAAACGGGTACGCCAAAGGGAAAGGGTGACGCAGTGCGCATCGTGATTGCCGGGGAAGACGCGGGTCGGGCCGCGGAGTTCGACGCCTTGCTGGCCGATTACGGCCTGGACTGGACCATCGACTGGCTGCCGGCCGGCACCACCGTGGATCCGGCGATGTCCGCCTTCGACGTGTTCGTGTGCGGGCTGCGGCCCGGTCCGATCGGCGGCCCCGAGCTGCTGGCGCGGGTGGCCGCGCTGTACCCGCAGGCGGTGCGCATCCTGCTGCTGGACCAGAACCCGGACGAAGCCAGCGTGGACATCGCGCAGGGCCTGGATGGCGCCCACCGGGTGCTGGCGCGCCCGCTGGATGCGGCCGAGCTGGTGGCCGCGGTGGAAAGCGTGGTGGACCTGCGCGAGCTGCTCGACAATGAAGCCCTGAAGCGGGTGCTCGGCCGGATCAACTCGCTGCCGCCGCCGCCGCGGCTGTACCTGCAGCTGACCCGCCTGCTGCGCGACCCGGACGCCAGCAACGCCGCCATCGCCCAGACCCTGTCGCAGGACCCGGCGATCGCCGCCAAGGTGCTGCGCCTGTGCAACTCGGCGTACTTCTCCGGTGGGCGCGAGATCACCGACATGCGCGGTGCGGTCACCCGCCTGGGGCACCAGACCCTGCTGCGGATGGTGCTCACCATCGAGGCCTTCGGCGGCCCCAAGCTGGCCAGCAGCCAGGAGCGCGAGGCCATGCAGGACCGCGCCCTGCGCGCGTCGAACCTGGCCCGCCGCCTGCTGCCCGGGCCCAGCGCCGAGCTGGCCGCCACCGCCAGCCTGCTGGCCGAGGTCGGGCGCCTGCTGCCGGGCGTGTCCTCGGGCGAGCCGGGCGAGGAAGGCCCGCATTACGCCGAAGCGGGCGCCTATCTGATGGGCCTGTGGGGGCTGCCGATGCCGATCGTGGAGGCGGTGGCCTACCAGCACCGTCCCGGCCACCTGCGTGCCGCCGGGTTCTGGGTGGCCGGTGCGGTGCACGTGGCCACCGCGCTGGTGGCCGGGCGCGAGCCCGACGAGGCCTACCTGCGCTCGGTGGGCATGCTGGAGCGGCTGCCGCAGTGGCGCGAATGGGTGCAGCCGACGGTGGTCGCCGAGGACGAGGCATAGGCCGCATCCGTTCGGACCCGGCGCATTCGGGGGCCGCATCGCTTCAATCTGGCGCGCTTGCGCCCTGCGCGGGCCCGGCCAGCCGGAACGGGATCGACAGCAGCTGCATGCCGCGGTTGACCTGCACCGCGAAATGCAGGTGCGGCGCGGTGCTGTAGCCGGTATTGCCGGACAGGCCGATGCGCTGGCCGGCCTCCACCCGTTGCCCGACGCGCACGCGCGCGCCGCCGTTGGCCAGGTGGGCATACAGGCCCATGCTGCCGTCGTCGTGCAGGATGCGGATGAGGTTGGCGCGGCTGGCATCGCGGTGCGGGTCCAGGCCGTGGCCGCTGAAACCGTCCTGCACCTGCATCACCACCCCGCCGCGCGCGGCCAGCACCGGGGTGCCTTCGGGCGTGGCGAAGTCGATCGCGTAGCGGTTTTCCGGGTCCTGGTGGACTGAAACCGCCCTCGAAGCCCTGGTCGATGCGCGCTTGCGGGTCGGCCAGCGGCAACAGGTAGGCCACGTCGCGCGGACGCGCGTTGGAACTGCCGGGCGTGGCCTCCAGCCGCAGCCGCAGCAGCCCGTTGCCTGGCGGCATGCGCAGGTGCGCCAGCAGCGCGCTGCCGCCGGCGGGCACCCCGGCGCGCGCCGGCAGCGGCGGCTGGCTCCAGGCCGGCGGCGGCCCGGCGCTGTCCAGCCGCACTTCGATCGGCCCGGCCAGATGGTTGTCTGCCCATACCAGGTATTCGCTGCCATTCGGCTCCACCCGCAGGCTGGCCAAGGCCGGGTTCGGGCCGGGCGCGGCGGCGGGCGGGTCGGCCGCCGGCACGTCGGGCGGCAGCAGCGCCAGCAGGCTGGCCACCAGGAGTGCGCGCAGAGGGCGGGGCAGGGACGGCATCGGCGCGAGTATGCCGGAGCCAGGGACATGACGATGCGTTATATGAATCGCTTTATCCGAATGAAGCGATTGACACGGCGCCGGCGGCTGCGCAGACTGCGCGCATCCATCGAGACCGGCGGAGGGACAGGCCCTTTGATGCCGGGGCAACCTGCGGGCGGCGCAAGCCGCCGCGAGGTGCCAAATCCTGCGGGGACCTGAGCGTCTGCCGGAAGATGGTTGCGAAGCCGCACGCGCGGCGCGCGACGCCGACGTGTCGGCTCTCTTCCCGCACCCCCGCGCGACTCCGATGGCCCGTCCACCGCCCGGAGTCCGCCATGCATCCTTCCCCCGCCGAACGCAGCGCCGTCGCCCCTTCCCGCCCCGTCCCGGCGCCGGAGGCGGCCCACGCGCCGCCGCGCCCGGCCATTCCCGCCGGCCGCGGCAGCATCGATGCGGTGCTGGCCACCCGCTATGCCGGTACCCGCCGGCTGCACCTGCAGTACGAGCTGGCCGGCCCCGAGGACGCGCCGGTGGCGCTGGTGGCGGGCGGGATTTCCGCGCACCGGCACGTGGCGGCGAACGTGCTGGACCCGTCCCCGGGCTGGGCCCAGGGCCTGCTGGACGCCGGGCGCGCGCTGGACCCGGCGCGCTGGCGCATCCTCGCGTTCGATTACGTCGGTGCCGACGGCGCGCTGGACGCCCCGATCGACACCGCCGACCAGGCCGACGCGGTGGCGCTGCTGCTGGATGCGCTGGGCATCGCGCAGCTGGCGGTCTTCGTCGGCTATTCCTACGGCGCACTGGTCGGGTTGCAATTGGCGGTGCGCCATCCGCAGCGGCTGCGGCGCCTGATCGCCGTTAGCGGCGCGCATCGCCCGCATCCGTATGCCGCGGCCTGGCGCGCACTGCAGCGCAAGGTGGTGGCGCTGGGGCAGTTGCAATGTGCGGATGAGCAAGGCCTGTCGCTGGCGCGCCAGCTGGCCATGCTCAGCTACCGCACCCCGGAGGAGTTCGCCGAGCGGTTCGACGCGCCGCCGGTGCTGTGCAACGGGCAGGTGCGGGTGGCCGCCGAGGATTATCTGGACGCGGCCGGCGCGAAGTTCGTCGCGCGCATGCCCGCCACCGCCTGGCTGCGGCTGTCCGAATCCATCGACCTGCACCGGGTGGACCCGGCGCAGGTGCGGCTGCCGGTGTCGGTGATTGCGGTGGATGGCGACCGCCTGGTGCCGCTGGCGGATGCGGTGGCGCTGCAGGAAGGCCTCGGCTGCCACGGCCGGTTGCGCGTGCTGCGTTCGGAGTACGGCCACGACGCCTTCCTGAAGGACACCGCGCGCATGGATGCGCTGCTGGCCAGCGAGCTGGCCGCGCCGCTGCCGGCGCGCCCCTGATCCCGATTCCGCCCCACTGCCGCACGGAGCCCTTGCATGAGCGATTCCCTTTCCGCCGCGCCGGCGCGCGCCTCCACCCGCGCGGTGCGCGCCGGCATCGACCGCGACACCGCCTTCGGCGCGGTCACCCCGCCGCTGGTGTTGTCGAGCAACTTCAGCTTCGCCGGCTTCAACGACAAGCGCACCTACGACTACACCCGTAGCGGAAACCCCACCCGCGACCTGCTGGGTGAGGCGCTGGCCGCGCTGGAAGGCGGCGCGGGCGGCGTCGTCACCGCCACCGGCATGGCGGCGGTGACCGTGGTGCTGCACGCGCTGCTGCGGCCGGGCGACGTGCTGGTGGTGCCGCATGACTGCTACGGCGGCAGCTGGCGGCTGTTCAACGCGCTGGCATCGAAGGGCGCGTTCGAACTGTTGACCTGCGACCTCACCGATCAGCGCGCGCTGGCCGAGGCGCTGGCACGGCAGCCTGCGCTGGTCTGGATCGAGACGCCATCCAACCCGCTGCTACGCATCACCGACCTGCGCGCGACGATCGCCGCTGCGCATGCGGCCGGTGCGCGCGTGGTGGTGGACAACACTTTCCTGTCGCCGCTGCTGCAGCGGCCGATCGCCGATTTCGGCGCGGACGCGGTGGTGCATTCCACCACCAAGTACATCAACGGCCACAGCGACGTGGTCGGTGGCGCGGTGGTGGCGAAGGATGCCGGCCTGCATGCTGAACTTGCGTGGTGGGCGAACGCGCTGGGCCTGACCGGCGCGCCGTTCGACAGCTTCCTGACCCTGCGCGGGCTGCGCACGCTGGAGGCGCGCCTGCGCGTGCATCAAGAAAACACGCAGGCGCTGGTGGCGCTGCTGGACGGCCACCCGGCTGTGAGCGCGCTGCACTGGCCGGGGCTGCCGGCGCATCCGGGCCATGCCATCGCGGCGCGCCAGCAATATGGCTTCGGGGCGATGCTGAGCCTGGAACTGGAGGGCGGCGAGGCGGCGGTGCGCGCCTTCCTCGACGGCCTGCGCTGGTTCACCCTGGCCGAGTCGCTGGGCGGGGTGGAAAGCCTGGTCGCGCATCCCGCCACCATGACCCATGCGGCGATGAGCGCGCAGGCGCGCGCGCAGGCCGGGATTTCCGATGGCCTGCTGCGGCTGTCGGTGGGCATCGAGCATGCCGACGACCTGGTGGCCGACCTCGCCGCCGCGCTCGGGCGCGCGCAGGTGGCGTGTGCAGTCGAACGGCGCGCCGCGCGATGAACGCCTGTGCCGGCGCATTTCCGCTGTCAGAGCCGGTGCCAGCGCGGGTGGCGCTGCTGGGCAGCGGCACCGTGGGGCGCGCGGTGTGGGCGCGGCTGGCGGGTTGGAAGGACGGTGTGCTGGGGCATCGTCTGCAATTGGCATATGTGGCCAATTCGCGCACCGCGCAGGCCGCCCCGCTGGCGTCGGGTGTTGACCTGCAGCAGCTGCTGGGCGACTCGCCGCAGTCGAGCCGGCTGGAGCGGGTGGAAGCCGCACTGGCGGGCGCCGGCACCCGCATCGTGATCGACGCCACCGCCTCCGACGCGGTGGCGGACCGGCACCCGCACTGGCTGGCGCAGGGCCTCCACGTGGTGACCGCCTGCAAGCTGGGACAGGGGACATCGCTGGCGCGCTGGCGGGCGATCCGGGAGGCGGCCGCGGCCGGCGGGGCGTTCTATGGTGACAGCGCCACGGTCGGCGCCGGGCTGCCGCTGCTGCGCACGCTGCGCGCGCTGCAGGCGGGCGGCGACCGCATCCACGCGATCGCCGGGGGGCTGTCCGGCTCGCTGGCGTGGCTGTTCCACCACTACGACGGGCTGCGGCCGTTCTCCGGTTTCGTGCGTCAGGCGCAGGCGGCGGGCTACACCGAGCCGGACCCGCGCGAGGATCTGTCCGGCGAGGACGTGCGGCGCAAGCTGTTGATCCTGGCGCGCGCCGCCGGCGTGCCGCTGGAGGCGGCGGACGTGCGCGTGCAGTCGCTGGTTCCGGAATCCCTGGCAGGCGTGCCGCGCGCGGCGCTGGACGCGGCCCTGCCGGTGCTGGATGCACCGCTGCGCGCGCGTTATGCCGCGGCCTACAAAAGCGGGCAGGTGCTGTGCTTCATCGCCCGTCTGCACGCCGATGGCCGCGCGACGGTCGGGCTGGAGGCGCTGGCCGCGGACGATCCGCTGGCCGGCGGCAGCAGCACCGACAACCGGGTGGCGATCTGGTGCGACCGCTATCCGCACCAGCCGCTGGTGGTGCAGGGGCCCGGTGCCGGCGCCGAGGTCACCGCCGCCGCCCTGCTGGACGATGCGCTGGCGATCCAGGCGGCCTGTGCTTACGACTTCACTCCGAAGAACTCCGCGATCGGCAGCGGGCGCTGGAACGCGAACCCCTGGGCATAGTCCACCTTCAACGCGCGCAGCCGTTCGACCTGCGCCGCATCCTCGGCGTGTTCGGCCACCGCGCGGATATCGAGCAGGTGGGCGATTTCGGTGATCGAGCGCACCACCGCCTCCGACAGCGGCGAGTTTACGAGCCCGTACACGAAGCTGCCGTCGATCTTCAGATAGTCGACCTGCAGATCGCGCAGATAGCTGAAGGAGCAGAAGCCGGTGCCGAAATCGTCCAGCGCGAAGCGGCAGCCGAGGTTGCGCATGCGGCGGATGAAGCGGCGGGCGCGGGTCATGTCGCGCACCACGCTGGTCTCGGTGATTTCCAGGCACAGCTGCCCGGCGCGCAGCGCGCTGCGGCGCAGGCGTGCCGTCAGATACTCGCCGAATTCCTCGTCCACCAGGGTCGCGGCGCCGAGATTGATGCTGCACTGCGCGACCCGCGCGGCCGCGTCCGGATGCGATTCCAGCCACGCCAGGGTGGCATCCAGCACGTGGCGGTCCAGGCGCGGGCCCAGCCGGAAGCGTTCGGCGGCCGCGATCAGGTTGGCCGGCGGGCGCAGCAGGCCTTCACCATCGCGCCAGCGCAGCAGCACTTCGAAATGCACCCGGTTCGGTGGCGCCGGTTGCGCCAGCGGGACGATCGGCTGGCACCACAGCTCCAGCCGCCGCTGGTCCAGCGCCTCGCGCGCATCCAGCGCGCTGCGCATCATGCGGCTGCGATTGCGCAGGCTTTCCGCGTTCTCGGCGGTCGCCAGCACGCGGTTGCCGCCAAGGTCCTTGGCTTCGTGGCAGGCGGCGTCCACCTGCGACAGCAGTTCGTCGAAGCTGGTGTGCGGCGGCTGGCTGCCGGCCAGGCCGATGCTGGCGGTGATCCGCAGGTTGCCGCCCTGCCAGGCCACCCGCATCGCCTCGATCGCGTCCAGCAGGCGGCGCGCCGCGGCCACGGCCTGTTCGCCGGGCAGCGTGGCCAGCACGGTGAACTCGTCGCCGCCGCTATGCGCGATCAGCGCATCGGTGGCCGCGAATTCCGCCTGCAGCAGGCGCGCCACGTGCCGCAGCATCTCGTCGCCGGCGGCATGGCTGGCGGCGTCGTTGACCAGCTTGAAATTGTCCAGGTCGATGTAGAGCAGGCTGAGCGGGCCGGCGTTGGCGGCCAGGCGCAGGCGCGCGTGTTCCTCGAAGGCATCGCGGTTGAGCAGGTTGGTCAACGCATCGATCGTCGCACGCTCATGCAGCGCGGCCATCGCCACGAAGCGCTCGCGGTAGGACGCCGCGAGCAGGATCGGGATGGTGGAAACCACCACCAGCGAGCTCATCAGCAGTGCGGTGTCCTGCAGCGACTCCGGGCGCTGGACGCCGTCCAGGCCGATGCCCAGCCCCAGGATCAGGGCCAGGGTGATGGTCACCACGGTGGTGGCGACCGCGGTGAAGGTGGGCGGGAAGCGCGCCGCCGACCACAGCAGCAGGGCCAGCGGCAGGGTGGCGATCGCCAGCGGATACATGCTGCCGCGATGCGCGACCGCGATTGCGCCAGCCAGCACCAGGGCCATCAGCAGCGACCACAGCAGGCGCTCGCGCCGACCGGCCAGGGGCGGTGCCAGGCGAGTCTGTTCCTGGCGCGGCACCCCGAACAGCAGCAGCATGCTGGTCGTGGTGGCGGCGGCGCCGAGCAGGTCGCCCAGCGCCCATTGCAGGAAGGCCCGCGGCCAGTCCGCCGCCGGGATCATGCCGGCGACCAGCATTCCGCTGCTGCCGATCCCGGCGCTGACCAGGCACAGCAGGGCGGCGCCACGCATCAGCAGGAAGCCGTCGCTGGTGCGCAGGCGCAGCTGGCGCGTGTGCGCGCCGACGTACAGCGCGGCCAGCCAGGTCGCGAGCGCATTGCTGCCGATCGAGAACGGCAGGAACAGCGGCGGCGCCGGCACCAGCAGCAGGTGCAGCAGCGCCTGCCCGGCGGCGATGGCCAGCACATAGGGCTTGCCGAAGCGCAGCACCATCGCGTAGCCGATGCCGGCGGCGGGCCAGAACAACGCCACGTCGGCCGGCGTCTGCAGGTAGAGCATGGTCATCGCCGCCCCGGCGAAGTACAGCGCGGCGAGCAGCGCGCCTCTGGACAGCATTGCCGGCAGGTCGCGCATGGGCGGCTCCTTCAATCGGCGGCAGGGGCGGCTGGCTTGGGCGGCGGCCGGCCATCGCCTGCGGGCGGTGGCGTCGGCGCGGTCGTGCCAAACCGTTCCAGCAGGCCGTTTTCCACCAGCCAGCCGGGGTCACCGGTGATCACGGTGATGTCGTCCGGGAACGCCACGTCTGCGGCCGGACGGTAGGCCATCCAGCGGTTGCGGCCGGCGTTCTTGGCGGCGTACAGGGCGCGGTCGGCCAGCGTCACCAGCTGCTCCCACGCCAGCAGTTGCGGGTGATCCGGGAACAGCGGACATTCGATCAGACCGATCGAGACGGTCAGACGGTGCGTCTGGCCATGACCCAGGTCGAACACATGCGCTGCGATCTGCCGGCACAGGCGCTGGCCGATCTCGGCCAGCTGGCCGCGCGGCAGCGGCCGCATCATCAGCAGGAACTCCTCGCCGCCCCAGCGCGCGGCGTAGTCGCCGCTGCGCATGAGCGTTTTCAGCAGCCGGCCCAGCTGCTTCAGCACCAGGTCGCCGGCGGTATGGCCCCAGGTGTCGTTGATGCGCTTGAAGTGATCCACGTCCAGCAGCGCCAGCACCAGCGCCTCGCGGCCGTCGCGGAAGGCTTCCTCGCGGGCATAGAAGGATAGATCCAGCGGCATCTGCTGGGTGAGGTAGCGACGGTTGTGCAGACCGGTCAGCGGGTCGGTGAGGCTCAGCTGTTCCAGGCGGGCGTTGGCGGCCTGGAGTTCGCGCGTGCGCGCTTCCACCAGGCGTTCGAGCTCGGCGCGCTGGCGGGCATGCCGATATCGCAGCCAGAGATAGCCCAGCCAGATCAGCAGCAGACCCAGCAGACCGAGCGCGATGCGGAACGCGCCCGTTTCGTAGAAGTGCGCCGGCACGGTGAGGGCCAGTCGCGCCGGTCCGGACAGCGGCGCGTCCGGATCGAAATCGGCCAGTTCGAGGGTGTACTGCCCGGGGGCCAGTCCGGTGTAGTCGATCTGGCGCTGGGTGGGAGATTCCAGCGGCGTCCAGCTGCGTTCGAGGCCGATCAGGCGATAGCGCAGATCCGGCTGGCGGGCGGGATCGAGCATCGGCGCGCTGAAGCGGATCTGGATCTTGCGCGCATCCAGCGGCAGCTTCAGTGCGCCCGCGCTGGTGGCGAATGCCTGCTGGCCGGTGCGAACCTCCTCGATGCGCAGCGGCCAGGGCGGTCCGATGGGTGCAGGCTGCGCGCTGACTTGCAGTACGCCGTCGCGGGTGGGCAGCCACAGCAGGCCGTCGCGCAGCAGGCCGCGGCCGTTGCCGACGCCGTTGCAGCACTTGTCCTGCTGCCCGCCGGGCTGGGCGAAGCCGGAGTTGACCACGATGCGCGCGCGCAGCGGGGTGTCGGCACCTTGTCCCATGCGAGCGAGTGCCGCCAGCGGCAGGCGGTACACCCCTGGGTGCCGGCCACCCACAGATCGTTGCCGATTTCCGCCAGATGGGTGGGGACGTTTCCCGGCAGCCCTCGGCCATGGGCGAGGTCATGCCAGCGCCGGTCGGCGTACAGCCAGAGCTGGCCATCGCCCCCCAGCACCAGGCGGCCATCGTTCAACTCCAGTAGCGCGGTGACGCCCACCCCGGCAGGCAATCCGGTCTGTCGC
This sequence comes from Thermomonas sp. S9, assembly GCF_024704365.1. Lineage (GTDB taxonomy): Bacteria > Pseudomonadota > Gammaproteobacteria > Xanthomonadales > Xanthomonadaceae > Thermomonas. Next base: position 2,530,375 of record NZ_JAJDFY010000001.1, on the reverse strand, counting down.
CCGAATGGCAGGATGCGCCCGTTGCGCCATTCGTACAGGCCATCGGTCGTGCCCAGCAGCAGGCGTCCGGTGCGGGTCTGCAGCAGGATGCGCACGCGCGGATCGCGCAGCCCTTGCGCCTCGCCATAGCGCTGCAGGCGGCCAGCGGCCAGCCGGAAGGCGCCGTTGGTGGTGCCGAACCAGAGCGCGCCATCGCGGGCGCGCAGGATCGCGTGCACCTGCGTCCCTGCCAGCGGGGTCAGCCATGGTGGGGTATCGGGGTGCATCCGGCCGCGGGGCAGCACGGCGACACCGGCGCGGGTGCCGACCCAGAGCGCATTTGGCTCGGCCAGCAGGCTGTAGGCATCCGGATGTGGAAGCGTGGCGCCTGCCGCGACCTGAGTGAAGCGCAGACCATCCCAGCGCGCCACACCGTCACTGCCGCCGACCAGCACGCTGCCGTCGGGCGCGGGCACGATCGTCCACAGCAGCGGTACGCGCAGCCCTTCGGCCATCGAGAGCCGGCGGGTGCGCCCGTTCCAGATGCGCGCCAGGCCATCGGTCAGGCTGCCAGTCCACAGATTGCCTTCCCGATCCTCGTAGAGCGCGCGCAGGTTGCGGCTACCGGGGCGGTCGCTGATGCGCTCCGCTGGCCTGCCCGGCACCAGACGCTCCAGAGCGCGCGGTGTGGCCAGCCAGAGCGTGCCGTCGCGGGTGACCGTCATGGCGTCGATGGCGCGGTGCTCTCCGTTGCTGCGCTCGGGGAGGGTTTCCCAGAGGCCATTGCCGCGCAGGCGCAGCAGGCCGCTGCGGGTCGCCGCCAGCAGCCTGCCGTCGAAGCGTGCCAGCGCCACCGGCGCAGCGGTGGCCAGTGCGTCCGGGAAGGGATACTCCTGGCGGCGACCGCCGTGGTCGAGCCGGATCACCCGGCCTCGGCTGCCGATCCAGAGCGCGTCTGCCTCCACTGAGAGCGCGCTGACCTCGGCGCCCACTGCCAGCAGGCGGCGCAGCCGCTCGCCCGTGACCACATACAGGCCATCCGGCCCGCCGACCAAGACGCTCTGCCCCTGCAGGGCGAGCGCCCGGACCGGAAAGCGGCGCATGGCGGGAATCTGTCCAGTGGACAGGACGCGCAGCCGGCCGTCGGGCAGCAGCACCTGCAGCCCGTTGGCGGTGCCGAGCCAGACGCGCCCCTGCCGATCCGGCAGCAGGGTTTGAATCATGTTGTCCAGACCCAGGCGGCGGGTACGCGGGTAGGCATGGAAGCGCACGCCGTCGAAGCGCGCCAGCCCGGCCTGGGTGGCCAGCCAGAGCTGCCCGTCCGGCCCCTGGGCGATGGCCATCACGCTGATCTGCGGCAGTCCCTGGGCCACGTCCCAGGTATCGACCACGAAGTCGCGATACGGCTTGTCGGGATCCAGGGCGAGCACCGGAGCACCGATGCCCAGGCCGAACAGCAGCACGAGGCCCTGCAGCAGACGCACCGCCTGCTGCGTCCAGCCCGAATGACGGGTGGTGGATGCGCGGTCGATCGCCGTCTCTCCCCGAAGCGGGTTGTTGCCAGATTACCCTGAAACCGGTAGCGGCCGGCAGGCTGCGGACTTGACCGCGATGGCGCAGTCAGCACTCGATGACGTTGACCGCGAGCCCGCCGCGGCTGGTTTCCTTGTACTTGTCCTGCATGTCGCGGCCGGTGTCGCGCATGGTCTTGATGACCTTGTCCAGCGACACCTTGTGGCTGCCGTCGCCGCGCAGGGCCATGCGGCTGGCATTGATCGCCTTCACCGCGCCCATCGCGTTGCGCTCGATGCAGGGGATCTGCACCAGCCCGCCGATCGGGTCGCAGGTCAGGCCGAGGTTGTGCTCCATGCCGATCTCGGCGGCGTTCTCCACCTGCGCCGGCGTGCCGCCGAGCGCGGCGGTGAGCCCGGCCGCGGCCATCGAGCAGGCCACCCCGACCTCGCCCTGGCAGCCGACTTCGGCGCCGCTGATCGAGGCGTTTTCCTTGTACAGGATGCCGATCGCGGCGGCGGTGAGCAGGAAGTCGAACACACCCTGCTCGCTGGCGCCGGGGCAGAAGCGGTGGTAGTAGTGCAGCACCGCCGGCAGAATGCCAGCTGCGCCGTTGGTGGGCGCGGTCACCACGCGGCCGCCGGCGGCGTTCTCCTCGTTGACCGCCAGCGCGTACAGGTTGACCCAGTCGAGCACGGTGAGCGGATCGCGCATGGCGGCCTCGGGCCTGGCCGCCAGCTCGGCCTGCAGCGCCGGCGCGCGACGCGGTACGTGCAGTCCGCCCGGCAACTCGCCCGGGTGGCGGATGCCGCGCGCCACGCAGTCCTGCATCGCCTGCCAGATTTCACGCAGCCCGGTGCGGATCTCTTCCGCGCTGCGCCAGGCCTGCTCGTTCTCGAACATTAGCTGGGCGATGGTCAGGTTGCTGCGCTGGCACTGCGCCAGCAGCTCCGCGCCGCTTGCGAATGGATGCGGCAACGGAGTGGTGTCGGCGACGATGCGGTCTTCGGCGGCCTCGTCCTGGTTGACCACGAAGCCGCCGCCGACCGAGTAGTAGTCGCGGGTGGCGAGTTCGCCGCCGTCGGCATCGAACGCGGTGAAGCGCATGCCGTTGGTATGGAAGGGCAGTTTCTGTCGCTTGTTCATGACCAGGTCGCGCTTCTCGTCGAAGGCGATCTCGTGCTTGCCACCCAGTCGCAGGCGCTTGCTCGTGCGGATGCGCTCCAGCGCGGCCGGGATCAGGTCGGGATCGATCGCGTTCGGCCAGTGGCCTTCCAGTCCCATCAGGATCGCCTTGTCGGTGCCGTGGCCGCGGCCGGTCAGCGCCAGTGAACCGAACACCTCCGCGCGCACCCGCGCGGTGCGCTCCAGCACGCCGTTCTCTTCCAGCCAGTGGCTGACGAAGCGCGCGGCCGCGCGCATTGGGCCGACCGTGTGCGAGGAGCTCGGGCCGATGCCGATCTTGTAGAGGTCGAAGGTGGAGACGGCCATGCGCGCTGCCGGGCTGGGGGATTGCGTATTCTAGGCGCCAGGCGAGGCGAGATAGGACGCGGGCGTATGGGCCTGACCCTCTACCAGCGCGACGACTGCCATCTGTGCGACCAGGCCCTGGCCGCGCTGGCGGCGGCGCGCGCGCCGGCGTTCACCAGCGTGTTCATCGACGGTGATCCGGCGCTGGAAGCGCGCTACGGTCTGCGGGTGCCGGTGCTGCGCCAGCCGCGCAGCGGGCGCGAGCTGGACTGGCCGTTCGATGCGGTTGCGGTGCGGCGCTGGCTCGGGGGGATAGCGGGTGCCGGCAGCGGCCGCGCTTGCATGCGCGGCCCAGGGTTGCCAGCATCGCCCCATCCGGGAGAACGCCATGCGTCGACGCCTTGCACTGCTGCTGTGGCTGGCCTGCGCCTGCGTCTGGGCCGCCGCGCCCGAGCGCCCGCGCTTTCGCATCGTGGGCCCGGCGCAGGGCCTGCCCTCGACCGAGATCAAGGCGCTGGCGCGCGATGCCGATGGCTATCTGTGGATCGGCACCGCCGACGGCCTGGCCCGCCACGATGGCGTCGGCATGCGCGTCTGGCGGCATGACCCGGACGTGGCCGACGGCCTGCCCGGCAACAACGTGCAGGCGCTGCTGGTGGACGCGCAGGACCGGGTGTGGGTGGCGGTGGAAGGCGAGGGCGTCAGCGTGCTGGATGCCGCGCGCCAGCACTTCCGCGCGCTGCGCAAGGCCACCCATCCGCAGCTCGGCAGCGACGACGTGTGGGCGATGGCGCGCCAGGGCGATGCGGTGTGAAGCGGGCACCTACGACGGCGGCCTGACCCGGGTCGCGCCCGATGGCGGCATGCGCCACTACGGCGTGGCGGAGGGCCTGCCTGCGCCGACCGTGCTGGCGCTGGCGGTGGATGCCGACGGCGGGCTGTGGGTGGGCACCACCAAGGGGCTGGCGCGCCAGCGCGGGGCGGGGTTCGAGGCGGTGCCGCTGCCCGGCGCGGAAGGCGCGGGCATGGTGTATGCCCTGTCCGCGCAGCCGGACGGGCTGTGGGTCGGCAGTGCGCTCGGGGTATGGCGGCATGCCGACGGGCGCTGGACGCAGCCGGCGTGGGCGCCGATGTTCCAGCGCCCGAACGCGCTGCTGGCGATCGTCACCGATGCCCAGGGCGACCACTGGATCGGCAGCCAGCGCGGCCTGTGGTACCAGCAGGGCGAACAGGCGCCGGTCCCGGTGCCGCTGGGCGGGCCGGCCATTCCGCGCGCGATCAGCGCCCTGCTGGGAGAGAAAGGGGATGCGCTGTGGGTGCCGGTGCTCGGGCGCGGCCTTGGCTACCTGCGCTCGGACTGGCGCCAGATGGCGCTGTTCCAAGGCCCGGAGGACGGCCTGCACGGGGCGATGTACCGCGCACTCGGGCGCGCGGGCGACGGCGGCGTATGGCTCGGCGGGCTGGGCGGCGTGGTCGAGCACCTCGGCGCGGACGGCCGCATCGCGCCGCTGACCGATGACCTGCTGGAGCGCCTGCGCAGCGTCAAGCCGGCAGCCATTGCGGAGGATGCCGCAGGCCGGCTGTGGATCGCCCACCGCGGCGGCCTGATCCGGATCACCGGCGATGCCGTCGATGAGTGGACGGCCGAGGACGCCAGGGCCCCGGTGCCGCCCGGCCAGGTCGGGTTCGTGCTGCCCGCGCGCGACGGCAGCCTGTGAGCTGGCGGCGATCGGTGGCGGCGTGCAGCAGCGCGACCCGGCCAGCGGCGCGGTTCTGCGCGACCTGCGCGCCGACGGCGACAGCGGGCTGGGCGAGGCCGACATCGAGGACATGGTGCTGGCGGCGGATGACGCGCCATGGCTGGCCACCAGCACCGGCGTGCTGCGCTTCGCGCCCGCGACCGGCCGCTTCCTGCCGGTGCCGGCGATGGGTGAGGGCCGGGTGTACGCGCTCGCGTTCGATGGCGACGATACCCTGTGGCTGCAGCGCCTGGCGAGGCTGGAAGGCTATCGCCGGCAGGGCGAACAGTGGCAGCGCGTCGCCCGCATCGACACCCGTCACGGCATGCCTGCGGTGGCGGCGGCCGCGCTGCTGGTGGATGCCCGCCACCGGGTCTGGATCACCACCAGCCGCGGGCTGTACCGCTGGGACCCGTCCCAGCAGCGGCTGACCCACGCCGGCGTGCGCGACGATGCCGGCGGCGAGGAATACCTCGACCGCGCGGCCCTGCTGCGCGACGACGGCCTGCTGGTGGCCGCCACCGCCGACGGCGGCCTGCGCATGGTGGACACGGCGATGGGCGACCCGCCGCCACGGCGGCCGCGGCTGCGTTTCGACGGCATTGCGGTGCGCCGGCACGGACGCTGGCAGGAACTGCCGGCGCGCGCCGGTGTGCAGCTGGCGCAGCAGGATCGTGAGCTGCGCATCCGTGCGCGCCTGCTGGATTTCGACGATTCGGCCGCGAACCGCTACTGGGCGCATCTGGAGGGCTTCGACCGCGGCTGGGTCGCGCTGGGTGCCAGCGGCGAGCGGGTATTCGCCGGGCTGACGCCGGGCCGCTACGTGCTGCGCATGCGCGCGCAGGACGCCGCCGGCAATCCGGCGGCCGAGCAGAGGCTGACCTTCGAGATCCCGCCGCCGTGGTGGCGCACTGGCTGGGCGCTGGCGGCGTACGTACTGTCCGGACTGATCGTGCTGGTGCTGGCCGCGCGCGCCTATCGTCTGCGTCTGAAGCGCCGGCATGCCTGGCAGCTGGCCGAGGAAAAGCGGATGCTGGCCGAGCAGGCTTCGCAGGCGAAGTCGCGTTTCCTGGCCACCCTCGGCCACGAGGTGCGCACGCCGATGACCGGCGTGCTGGGGATGGCCGAACTGCTGCAGGAGGGGCCGCTGGACGAACTGCAGCGCGGCTACGTGCAGGCGATCCGGCGCGCCGGCGAGCATCTGCTGCGGCTGGTCAACGATGCCCTGGACCTGGCGCGGATCGAGGCCGGCAAGCTGGAACTGGCGCCCGCCGATTTCGCCCTGCGGCCGCTGCTGGAGGAAATCGGCGCGCTGATGGCGCCGCTGGCCGCGCGCAAGGGCCTGGCGTTCATCGAGCATGTCGGCGATGACGTGCCTGCGGGCCTGCGCGGCGACCGCACCCGCGTGCAGCAGATCCTGCTCAATCTGCTCGGCAACGCGGTGAAGTTCACCGAGGCCGGGCAGGTGACGCTGGAGGTGGCCGCGCTGCAGCCGCAGGGCATCCGTTGCGTGGTGGCGGATACCGGGCCGGGATTGAACCCGGAGCAGCGCGAGCGCCTGTTTCGCCGTTTCGAGCAGGCCGAGGGTGCGCGCACCGCGGCGCGCTACGGCGGCAGCGGGCTGGGGCTGGCGATCTCGCAGGAACTGGCGGCGGCGATGGGTGGCCGCATCACCGTGGACAGCACGCCCGGGCAGGGCACGCGGTTCGTGGTGGAACTGCCGCTGGCACCGGCGGTCGCCGCGCCAGCGGAGGAAATGCCGGCGGAACCCGTGGTGCCGGTACGCGATCTGCAACTGCTGCTGGTGGAGGACGACCCGATCGTGGCGCAGGCGATCGCCGGCCTGCTGCAGGCGCAGGGGCATGCGGTCGCACACGTCGGGCACGGGCTGGGCGCGCTGGCGGAGGCGGCGGCCTGCCGCTTCGATGCCGCGCTGCTGGATCTCGACCTGCCAGGGATGGACGGCCTGGCACTGGCGCGGATGCTGCGCACGCAGGGCTTCAGTGCGCCGCTGCTGGCGGTCACCGCGCGCTCCGATGCGCAGGCCGAGGCGGAAGCGCGCGCCGCCGGGTTCGACGGCTTCCTGCGCAAGCCGGTGACCGGCGCGATGCTGGGGCGGGCGCTGTCGGCGCTGATGGCGGAGGCGTCATAGCGCTTCGTGGTGTCGGGCACGCGATGCGTGCACCTGCGCTGGCAAGCGGGCTTGGTTGCGGCCGCGCACGCGGTGCGGCCGGGGCAGCGCAAGCCGCTCCCCGATACTCGCTCGGTTGCACTGCCCTGGTCGCGCCGCGCGCTCGTCGCGACGCAGGGCTGTGTTGGGGCAGGTCAGCGCGCGCTGTAGGCGTGCACCTCGTCCACCAGCGCGGCGACGTGGTCGGGGTTCATGTCCGGCGCCATGCCGTGGCCGAGGTTGAAGACGTGGCCCTCGCGGCTGCCGCCGTTGCCGTCGCGGTAGCTGTCCAGCACCGCGCGCGCCTGCGCGCGCACCGCGTCGGGGCTGCCGTACAGCATCGCCGGGTCCATGTTGCCCTGCAGCGCCACCCGGCCACCGTTGCGGCGCGCGGCATCTTCCAGCGTCACCGTCCAGTCCACGCCGATCGCATCCGCGCCGCTGGCGAACAGCGCGTCGAGGTGCGGGGCGTTGCCCTTGCCGAACAGGATCACCGGCACCCCAAGCGCCTTCAGCGCCGCCGCGATGCGGGTGAGGTAGGGCAACGAGAACTCGCGGTACATCGCCGGGCCCAGGGTGCCGCCCCAGGTGTCGAACACCTGCAGCGCTTGCGCGCCCGCGGCGTGCTGCGCGGTGAGGTAGGCGATCACCGCGTCGGTGATCGTGCCCAGCAGCGTGTGCATCGCCGCGGGTTCGTTGAGCGCCAGCGCCTTGACCTTGCCCCACTCCTTGCTGCCGCCGCCTTCCACCATGTAGCAGGCCAGCGTCCACGGGCTGCCGGAGAAGCCGATCAGCGGCACCGCGCCGTCCAGTTCGCGGCGGATCAGGCGCACCGCGTCCATCACGTAGCGCAGTTCGGTTTCCATGTCGGGCACCGCGAGTGCGTCGATCGCGGCGACGCTGCGCAGCGGGCGCTCGAACTTCGGGCCTTCGCCCTCGACGAAATGCAGCCCCAACCCCATCGCGTCGGGCACGGTGAGGATGTCGGAGAACAGGATCGCCGCGTCCAGCGGGAACCGGCGCAGCGGCTGCAGGGTCACTTCGCAGGCCAGCTCCGGGGTCTTGGCCATCGCCAGGAAGCTGCCGGCGGCCTTGCGGGTGGCGCGGTATTCCGGCAGGTAGCGGCCGGCCTGGCGCATCAGCCAGACCGGCGTGCAGTCCACCGGCTCACGCCGCAGCGCGCGCAGGAAACGATCGTTCTTCAGGGGCGTGGACACGGATGGGTCTCCGGAAGGAATGGCAGGCCCGCGGGCGCAGGCCGGTGGTGCGTGGGACGGCGGGCAGCCGCCACCGCGCAGCGGTCATTTCGGTGCATCGGCGCCCTGCGCGAACATCAGCTGGAAGCCCTTGCGCAGCTGGGCGTCGCGCTCCTTCTCCAGCGCCGCCAGCGCGCTGGCCTGGTCGGGATAGAGCGTGCGCCGCAGGGTGCTGCGGCCGCCGGTCTGGCCGCTTTCGCGCAGCAGCTCCCAGCCGCCCAGCAGGTCGGACTGGAGCTGGAGCTGGACGAAGCGTGGGGCTTCGCGGCCGTCGGGGCGTTGTTGCAGCAGCAGGCGCATGGGGCGGCATTGTAAGGTGCGGGACCGGCACCCGCGCGTCCCCGGCCGGCGCGGTCTTCAGTCCTCACCCAGCACCGACCGTACTGCGGCTTCATCCACGCCGGATACCACGTGCGCCAGTCCGGGGCCGTTCCAGAGGATGAAGCGCAGGCCGTCGGCCTGCGCCTTCTTGTCCAGTCGCATGCGCGCCAGCAGCGCGTCGGGCGCCAGCCCGGCAGGCAGCGCCACCGGCAGGTCGAAGCGCAGCAGCAGCATGCGCAGCGCCTCCGCATCGGCCCATGAGGCCAGCCCCAGCGTGGCCGCCAGCCGCGCCGCCAGCAGCATCCCCACCGCCACCGCTTCGCCATGATTGAGGCCGCGCCCGTAGCCCTGCTCGGCCTCGATGGCGTGGGCGAAGGTGTGGCCGAAGTTGAGCAGCGCGCGTTCGCCGCGCTCGTGCGGATCGCGTTCGGTGATCGCGGCCTTGTGCGCGCAGCTGCGGGCGATGGCCTCGGCCAGCGCGATGTCGTCGCCGTCCAGCAGCGCCCCGGCGTGCGCGTCGAGCCAGGCGAGGAAGGGCGCATCCACGATCGCGCCGTACTTGATGACCTCGGCCAGCCCCGCGCGCAGTTCGCGCGGCGGCAGCGTGCGCAGCGTGGCGGTATCGGCCACCACCGCGCGCGGCGGATGGAAGGCGCCGACCAGGTTCTTGCCCTGCGGGATGTCCACCGCGGTCTTGCCGCCGACCGAGGAATCCACCATCGCCAGCAACGTGGTGGGCAGCTGTACGCAGTCGATCCCGCGCATCCAGCAGGCGGCGGCGAAGCCGGCCAGGTCGCCGACCACCCCACCGCCGAGTGCGAACACGCAGGCGTCGCGGGTGGCGCCGAGCGCGGCCAGGGCGTCGATCGCCGCGGCGAAGTTGGCCAGCGTCTTTTCCGCCTCGCCGGCGGGCAGCACGTGGTGGCCGATCCTGAGGTCCGGCCGCGCCGCGCGCAGCGCGTCCTCCACCGCCTGCGCATACAGCGGCGCCACGTGGCTGTCGCTGACCACGAGCGCGTGGCGGCCGCGCAGCGTGTCCGCCAGCAGTGCGCCGTCGGCGAGCAGGCCGGCGCCGATGTGGATGCGGTAGGGCGCGGCGCCGCCGACCTCGACCGTGCGCATCGGCGCGCTCATGCCGGCATCGCCTCGCATTGTGCCAGGCGCGCGGCGAGCGCGGCGGCGGCCGCGTCCGGTGCGAGGGGCGCCGGCGTCGAACACGAGGTGCGCCGCGTCGCGGTACAGCGGCTCGCGCTGCGCCTGCAGCGCGGCCAGCGTGCCGGCCGGATCGGCGGTCTGCAGCAGCGGCCGGCCGGTGTCGCCGCCGAGCCGCGCCAGCTGGATCACCGGATCGACGGTCAGGTACACCACCGTGCCGGCTGCGCGCATCGCCGCCCGGTTGCCGGCGTCGAGCACCGCGCCGCCGCCGGTGGCGATGACCGCCGGCGTTCCGGTCAGCGCGGTGGCCAGCGCCTGCGCCTCGCGGCGGCGGAAGCCGGCTTCGCCTTCGGCGGCGAAGAGGGCCGCGATCGAGCGGCCCGCCGCGGCTTCGATATCGGCATCCAGGTCCAGAAACGGGCGCGCCAGGCGCGCCGCGAGCAGGCGCCCGATGGTGGTCTTGCCGGCGCCCATCGGGCCGATCAGCAGAATGTGTGGACGCGCGCGCATGGCTGCACATGCTAGCAGCCGTGCGGCGCGCGTTCGGCTGCGCGACAATGGGCGCATGAGCACGCTGCCCGACGCCATCCTGCACACCTTCGATGCCCTGTTCGCCGAAGCCGCGGCGGCCGGGGAGCCCGACCCCACCGCAATGACCCTGGCCACCGCCACGCCCGACGGCGCGCCGTCGGCGCGGGTCGTGCTGCTGAAGGCGCACGACACGCGCGGGTTCGTGTTCTACAGCCACCTCGACGGCCGCAAGGGCCGCGAGCTGCAGGCCAACCCGCGCGCGGCGCTGCTGTTCCACTGGCCGCGCGTGCGCAATGGCGTGCAGGTGCGGATCGAGGGCGCGGTGGAGCAGGTGTCGGACGCCGAGGCCGATGCGTATTTCGCCACCCGGCCGCGCGGCAGCCAGCTGGGCGCCTGGGCCTCGAAGCAGTCCGAGACGCTGGAGGCACGTGAGACCTTCGAGGCGCGGTTGGCGAAGTTCGAGGCCGAATTCGAGGGTCGCGAGGTGCCGCGTCCGCCGCGCTGGACGGGCTTCCGGGTGGTGCCGCACGCGGTGGAGTTCTGGTACGGCGCGCAATACCGCCTGCACGAGCGCCATCTGCACGCGCGCGGTGCGGACGGTGCCTGGTCCGAGCGGATGCTCTACCCGTGACCCTGCAGCCGGCTTACCGGGTGAGCGTGCAGGTGCCGCCGGAGCACGTGCAGGCGGTGCAGGAGGGAATTTGCGCGGTGGAGCCGCTGCAGGCCGGCCACTACGACCGCGTGCTGTGGATCGATGCCGTGGGCGAGGAGCAGTTCCGCCCGCTGCCGGGCGCCAATCCGGCATACGGGAGCATTGGCGAAGTGGCGAAGGTGGCGAGCGTGCGCCTGGTGTTCGCCCTGCCGCGCGATCCGCAGCGGCTGGCGCGGGTGATCGAACTGGGTATCCGCCCCCATCATCCGTGGGAGGTGCCGGCGATCTTCGTGGACGAGTGCTGGATGGCGCTGCCGTGAGCGGGCCGCGCCGGATCGTCTGCCTGACCGAAGAGCCCACCGAAGTCCTGTACGCGCTGGGCGAGCAGAACCGCATCGTCGGCATCAGCGGCTTCACCGTGCGGCCGCCGCGCGCGCGCCGCGAGAAGCCGAAGGTGAGCGCGTTCACCAGTGCGAAGATCAAGGCGATCCTGGCGCTGCGCCCGGATTTTGCGATCGGCTTTTCCGACATCCAGGCCGACATCGCGCAGGCGCTGATCCGCCGCGGCGTGGAGGTGTGGATCAGCAACCACCGCAGCGTGGACGGCATCCTCGACTACGTGCGCCGGCTGGGCGCGCTGGTCGGTGCCGCGGCGCGTGCCGATGCCTATGCAGTCGAACTGCAGCGCGGGCTGGAGGCGATCGCCGCGCAGGCCACCGCGCTGCCGCGGCGGCCGAAGGTGTATTTCGAGGAATGGGACGCGCCGCCGATCACCGGCATCCAGTGGGTGGCCGAGCTGATCCGCATCGCCGGCGGCGACGACGTCTTCCCGGAGCGCGCGCAGGAATCGCTGGCGAAGGCGCGCATCCTGGAGGATCCGGGCGAAGTGGTGCGGCGCGCGCCGGACATCATCCTCGGCAGCTGGTGCGGCAAGCGCTTCCGTCCGGAAAAGGTCGCTGCCCGTCCCGGCTGGGCGGAGATCCCGGCCGTGCGGGACGGGCAGCTGTTCGAGATCAAGTCGCCCCGCATCCTGCAGCCGGGCCCGGCCGCGCTGACCGATGGCGTGGCGGATATCGCCCGCATCGTGCGCGACTGGGCGCGGCGGCCGGTGCCGGCATGAGGGGGAGCGTCCGCCGGCGGCGCCTCGTCCCGGTGTAATTGCGCACCTGATTTGAGACAGTTTTGCACCTGATTTGAGACAGGGGTACACCCGCATTTTGGTCAGATTGCGGCCCCTATGCTCCATCCGGTCGCCTTACAGACCGAGAGCACAGCCTCGTCCTCGATGTAGGCGAGCCACCCGACCTTGGGCGCGTGGTACTCCCAGGCGCCGTCGATCCACAGCGCGATCTGGTCGGCCTTGCCGCTCCAGGCGCCGGTCGCGCCGGCAGGGATGATGTAGCGGTCGCCATCGGCCGGACTGGCGGGCGGCGCGGTCAGGTCGCGGTCTTTGACGGACAGGCCGACGATGGCCCCCAGGCGCTTGAGGTTGGCGTCCATCCCGGTGTGCCAGCCGGATTCGCCCAGGGTCCATCCGTAGGCGAGGCCAAGATTCGGATCGGTCAATGCCATGACATGTCTCCTTGCGGTGCGTTCAAACCGGATTCGCGGTGGGGTTATCCACCGCCCCAGTACTGGCCCCAGCGCAGGCCGTAGCCGGCGCGCTCGACGCTGCGCACCTGCGCCTGCCAGCTCACAAGCCCCTCGCGCTCGGCTTCGATCTCGATGGTGATGAGGTCTCCTTCGGCACCCGCGTCCACGGCGGCGCTGGCCACGTCCCAGGTCCAGGTGTTGCCGGTGAGGCCGCTCTGCGTGCGCACCAGAGTGCCGTTGCGGTCACGCAGGCGCACGGTGTAGGAGGTGCCGGGCTCGGGGCCGATGTCACCCTCGTCCTGCCGCACGAGGTAGGCGGTCTGCTGGGTGCGGTCGCGGTGCGCCCAGGTCAGGATCAGGTCGCCGGCGATCACGGCGGGTTCCTGCTGACCGTTGAGCCGGACGCGCCCCGGCGGGTACGGCCGCGCCTGGCGGCCGGCGAGCACGAGGGGCGCACCGTTGGCAGCCAGCACCGCATCCCCTTCGGCGCCGGTCGTGCGCGGGATGGCGGCCACGAACACCGACTCGCCCGGCGCGCGCTCGGCGGTCTCGGCGGCCAGCCACTCGCCCACGCCCACCAGCCGCGTGCCGGCCGGATGCATCTGCGGCGTGGTGTCGAGCACCCCGCGGGCGAGATCCACTGTGCCCGCGGTGGCATCGAAGGCGAGGATCGCCACGGCTTCGCGGATCTGGCCTGCGGCATCGACCAGGTAGGCGTAGTCGCCGATGCTCAGGCGCTCGGGGCTTGCCAGGGCCGTCACCGGCACGGTGAGCGCATCGGCCTCGCTCGCCGGCAAGGCGGCCTCCAGCCGCAGCAGCGGCGCGTAATCCTCGGTGGCCACCGCCTCCAGGCTTGCGCTGCCGGGGCCGGTGGCCAGCCGCCAGTTGAGTTGCCCTTGGCCGCCCGCAGCGGCCAGCGCGCCGACATAGGTGTCGGTGTCGGTGATCTGGGCCAGGTCAGCCCGGCTCAGGTTGCGCGCCAGTTCCCAGTACGGCACCTCGACCGCCAGCACCAGGGCGGGCGGCAGCGGCGCGAGCGGCGGCTCCTCGATCGGCGGCGGCGGGGGCGACAGAACGGTGTCGGTCATGCCGAAGACGTCCTCCACCGCCTCGATGCGCCACTCGATGGCGCCCAGCGCGCCGGTGTCGATGCCGGTCACGCGCACCACCATGCGCTCGATGCCAAGACGCGGCCAATGCAGCAGGAACACGTCCCCCGGCAGGGGCGGGCGCTCCAGGGCGGAAGGGGCGATGGTGAACGTCATGCGCGCCAAAGGCGAGCCGAGGGTGCGCAGATCGCGCAGCGCCAACCGCGCGGCCAGCGGACCAAAGTTGACGCCCGGATAGTCACGGCGCTGGTTGATCACCCCGCCTTGCAGCTGGATGGCCGCGAGGTTCTGCACCGAGACGGTGGCCTCGCCGCCGGTGGCCCAGTCGGTGTAGACCACGGTGATCTCGTTGGGCAACTCCCCCCACTGCGCGCGCTCGAAGCGCTCCATGCGCACGATCTCGTCGGGGCCCAGCAGCGGCAGGTCATCGATCCAGTAATCGTCGCGCAGCAGCTTCAGTTCGAACGTGCCCCGCTCCGGATCGACGTAGAGGATGCCGCCGATGTGGTCGAGCACCTGGGCGATGAAGCTCTCGATGGGCTGCTGGCGCGTCCAGATCAGGTTCAGCCCGAACTGCTCACTGGCCAGCACCGATGCGGCCTGGCCAAAGCCATTGCCGATGGCACTCAGCGGATAGCCCATGCCCCAGTGCGGGTCGGTCAGGCACTGTACCAGGATGTGCGCCGGGTTCATGCCGACGGTGACAAAGGCCCCGGTGTCGGCATCCCAGGCTCTCACCTCGGCCTCGGTGAGCCCCCATCCCGTATCGTGCCAGCCCGCCGTGAAGCGCCGCACCCGCACCGCCCAGGGCTTCAGATACGGGTTGTTGGTGGCCAGCAGGATCTTGCGCGCCACCAGCGACAGCACGCCGCGGAAGGCCGGGATGGCCGCGCCGAGGCGGCCCATCAGGTAGTCGTTGCGGCCCTGGGTGGGCGCGCCGCCCATCACGTCCACATCACCCACCACCCCGCCTTCGCGTTCGTCGCCGCCGAAGAGCCTGGGCGCATCGATCCGGATGCGCCCGAGCCCGTGGCCGGACGGCAGCGGTGCGCGGCTGGCATCGCCCCAGGCGGTGCGGTCGCCCACCTGGATCTCCTGCACCGCGTCCACCGGCCCCTGGCACAGCACCAGGTGCAGGCCCATCCGGTAGCGGTAGCCGACGGTCTGCTTTTTGCTCTTGCCGCCCATCAGTGCGGCTCCTCATGCCCCTGCCGGGCGACTTCGACCACGCGCAGTGCCATCGCATCGCCGGTGGCCAGCATGACCTGTGCCGGGATGCCCTCGCGCAGGAAGGCGCGGAAGTCCAGGCCGTGACGCGCGAACCAGGTGCGCGCGCCGTGCACGCACATCCCGGCGGCGCGCACGTGGGCGATGGTGACGGTCACGTCCTGGCTCACTTCTTGCCGCTCTTCTTCTTGATCGGTTCGGCCGCAAGGTCCCCGTACCAGACGACGTTGGCACCACGGATGAGCACCGCGCCGAAGACGACCGGGATCGGCCGGCCCTCCTCGGCCGTGGGCGCCTCGAAATCCTCCAGGGCGGCCGGCTTCGGGGCCGGCGGCTTGGGCATCAGGGCCACCGACAGCAGTGCGGTGACGACGATCGCGACGACGTACCACATGGTTAAAACACTCCGGTCGCAAACGGGTTCTTGGTCGGGATGAAGGGGAAGCCGCCGTAGTTGTCGAGGTTGGAAAAGCGCGCGGCGCAGGTGGCCGTGCTGTGGTCGCAACCGGCCGTCAGCGTGATGCCGTCGCCGGGCGCCAGCGGTGCCGGATACAGCAGTTCCACGCCCGCGGTCGATTCGCTCACGATCATGTGGCGCACGCCGCTGGCCGTCTCCAGCCAGCCGCCGGAGAGCATGCCGGCCACCGCCGCGGGGACACCGCCGGCGAGATCGACGGTGCGGCCTGCGCTGTTGCTCACCACGGCGCTGGCCACGATCGGCGTCGCCCCGCACGCGGCCGAGTACAGCACGTGCGCGCAGGCGCGGCTGTACAGGCGCCGCAAGCCGATGCGCTTCAGGCTCACCTGCGCCGACTCGCCGCGGATGCGCGCAGAGTCGTCGGCCACCTCCACCCCGAGCACGCGGCCCATCCAGCGCGTCAGGAATGTCCAGCCACCATAGGCATCCGGCTGTGCGGTCCGCAGCCGGAGCATGGAGGTCTCGCCGGTCACGGCGGCGGCCAGCAGCTGGCGCACCAGCTCGCAGTCCGGCGGCACGTCCAGCTCCAGCGCCGCCTTGGCCGCCTCGGCCCCGAGCGCCAGCGCATTGCGCCGGATCGGCAGCGGCAGGTAGCGCGGGCCGTCCAGCTGCACCACCGTCTCGTGCGGCGTCAGGTGCAACACGCGCGTGCCGAGGGTGACGTCGTACAGGTCGATCTCCATCAGTATTCCTCGCGGGGGGCCGCTGCTGGCCGCGCGGCTCGGGCAGCTGGCGCAGGGTCAGGGGATCTCGACCAGCGCGGGGGTGTGCCAGTACAGATCGACGGCGTCGTGGTCGAGCCGGCAGCGCGCCAGGCGCACCACGCGGCTGCCGGCAGGCACCGCGGCATCGAGGCCCGAGCGCAATACCAGCACGCCGCCCTGGTCGCGGTGGCAGGTCGCGGTCAGCACATGCTGCCGGCTGCCGTCCGGGTGCAGGATCAGCGCGCCCGCCGGGCGGTGCCAGAACGCAGAAATGTCCTCGCCCGTCACCCGCAGGAAGCCGTCGCCGGGATCGGCCTCCGCCGTCACCCGCAGCACCGGCGCCAGCCCATCGGGCAGCCAGCAGGCACCGAGCCGCCCCTGGGCGCGGTACAGCCGCGCCCGCCAGCGCTCGATGTTCTGCGGGCCTGTGGCCAAATAGCGGCGCTGGAAGGTCGTCGTCGGCCACGGGTCGTCACGCCGCACCCAGGGGTCGGCGGGTGAGAGGTCCTGCCGGGTGACCATGCCCTGCGCCGTGACGGAAGGGTCGTCGCGCCAGTTGCCTTCGGGCCACACCGGCAGTCCGTCGAGCAGCGGGTCGCCCGGCAGGTCCATGTCCGGCAGGGGCGCGGGCGTGAGGGAGGCGGTCACGCGGCCGCCGGCCACGCCGGGCACCCATTGCGCCAGATCGGCCGCCTCGCTGGCCATGCCCCACACCAGCGGCATGACGGCCGCGCCTACCGGCACCGCGCGTGCCAGCGGGGCGGCGAGCCAGAGCGTGCCAGCCTCGACCGAGTCGAGCGGAGCCAGCTGCCAGCCGTCAGGCGCGAGCACGAGCGCCCGCCATGCATCGTCTCCCCAATCCTCCACGCCGGCATAGGTCAGGTGCAGATCGGCCGCCGGGCGCTCCCAGGCGACGATGGAGACGGATGCGACTGCGAGTGCATCATCGCCCTGCGCTGCAGGGCGGCTGAGCGTCAGCGCCCGATGCGGCAGCGGCCACAGCGCCATGTGCCCGAGGTGGTCGGCGAGCCAGTCGGCGACCAGCGCATCGCTGGCGCGTCCGTGGCCGACGTGGTAGGTCAGCAGTCGCCGCGGCACCAGGCGCAGCGCCTGCCGCGCCTCGTTGCCGCTGGCCAGCCGGGTGACGGCCGTCTGCCACTCCAGCCGTTCCACCAGGGGTTCGGCCCAGTCGTGGCGGAAGGCGAAGACCCCGCGCGGAGCCTGCGGCCACGGCGCTTCGCCGAAGGCCTCCAGCGCACCGGCGACCATCGCCGCGGCGGCGGTGTCGCGGCGCAGCACCTCGATCACGGCCCGGGCCAGCCCCACCCCGGGCGCCGGCCGGGCGAGCGTCTCCGGCGCCAGATGGGTCACGCCGCTCCCGGAATCCGGCCGCGCCAGCGCCTCGGCGCGCAGCAGGGCCAGCGCCGCGCCCGGCTGCGGGCCGGCGGCGGTCTCGGTCAGTCCGGTGGCGAGACGCCGATCCGTCATACCGACTCCACGCCGAACTCGGCCGCGTTGAAGGCGGCTTCGGTCCAGGGGACATCGCCGTTCGGATCGCGTTCGAACAGCGCCGTGTGCCAGGCCAGCTGCTCTTGCAGGACGACATCGGTGCTCACGGCGGTCTGCCCAGCGCTGTCCACCAGCCCCTTGACCGCCCCCGCGCCGGCATCGGTCTTGCGCGCCAGCATCGTCACCTGCACGCCGTGGAGGGCGGGCGTGGCCATCACCGGCAGCGCTTCGACGTCGAAGGTCTGGCGCAGGCCGGCGGTGTTCGCGCGGATGCCGCTGGCCTCATCGCCGTCGCTGACCGCCTGCCAGGCGCTGGCCGCCCCTTCGACGGTCCACTGGTTCAGTACCCCATCGGCCTGCGCCTCGAGCGCATCGACCCGCACATCGCCCAGGAAGGTGGTGTTGAGCGTGCCAGAGGTGTCGGCCAGGTACAGGTCGTCCACATCGACCGTGATCGGACAGGGTTGCCCCGGCACGGCACCCACGAAGGCGGTGAGCAGCTGGCCGCCGCCTTGCAGCGTGTTCTGCGCGGTGAGCTGGATGGCAAGTATCCCGTTGAGGTGCACCGACAGCACGCCGTCGCTGGTGCCCTGCACGACCTGCAGCTCGACGTAGTGCCAGCCGCGCGCGGGGCGGTCGCGACCGAGGTCGCGATCCACTGGTCATAGCCGGATTGCCGACGGTAGAGCTTCAGCCGCCCGTCCTCGCCGATTTTGACGAGGTGGGCGACCTGCGCGGAGGCGTCGCGCACGCCGAGCAGCACCGGCTCCTCACCGGTGTTCTCGAACGGCGCCACGCGCAGCGCCGCACCCACGATGAGGCTGGTGCGCCCGGTCTCCAGGTTCTTCACATACCCGCCGCCGCCACCGGCCGGCAGGCGCAAGGCATAGGACGAGGGTCGCCGGCCTGGGATGCGCGTGGCCTGCGGCGACAGATACGCCGCCTTGCCGCGCGCCGGCCACGGCTGGCCGAAGGGGTCCAGCGTCTGCGGGTCGTAGTGGTCGAAACCGTCGATGAAGAGCAAGGCCATGGCTTATCCCTGGAGGGCGGCGCGCACCGCGCGTGCGTTGCGCCCGATGATGTTGAGGATCACCCGCTCGCCGGCGGGCGTTTGCAGGTGGTCGTGGGTGACGCCCGGGTCGATGGCGTTGACGATGCGCACGGCGGTGTTGACCTGCGGTGCGGCCGGCGGCGGCTGCACGGATGGCACCAGTCCACCGGCAGCGAAGGCCAAACGCTGGCCGTCCCAGGCGGGCGGAGCCTGCATGCCATTGATGGCGTCCAGAAACGCCACGCCCACGCGCTGCACGGCCGCGGCCCGCACCACGTACTCGCCGGCCGACAGCCGCGCGGGGATGGAATCGGAGGTGCCGGTCCCCGGGCCGGTGACATAGCCGCCGGCGGCGAACTTCTTGATGTTGCCCAGCAGCGCCATGACGGCCGCGACCATCGCCGCCATCGCGGCAATCGCCAGCCCCGGGCCCACGACCGGAATCGACGCCTGCGAGGCGGCCGCCCCGGCGCCGGCTTCGGCGGCGCTGGCGCTGACCTTGGCCGCCGTCTCGGCCTGCTTGGTGGCCACCGACTGCGCGGCCGCGGCGGTCTCGGCGGCCTGCTCCTGCTGGAGCAAGCCAAGCTTGACCGCCAGCATCCGCGCCTGCCCCGCCACCCACGCCTGGAACGGCTTGATGACCATCTCCTGCAAGAACGCATCGGAAATGGCGCGGAAGATGTTGGAGAGCGCCTCGCGCATGCTTTGCGCGCCGCTGACGATCCCCTGCACCGCCTGCCCGAACGCCTCGCCGATGCGGTTCCACACCGGCGCGAGTTCATCGGTGACCAGCCGCGTGCGTTCCAGCTCGTTGCGGAAGGCCGCCACGCGGATCACCGCCTCCGGGCCGATCGCCTGCGCGGCCTGCTGCATCGCGGGCAGCAGGCGCTGCATCTCGGCCGCCGATTGCTGCTGCAGGGCCACGATCTGCTTCCGGGCCTGGGCTTCGGTGAGCAAGCCGGCCTGGGTCTGGATCTGGATCGCCTCCTGGGCGTTGCGCAGCCGCTCCGTGACCTGCCGCCACTGGGCTTCGATCGCCTCGAGGTTGGCCTGTGCGGCCTTGACGTCGATGAGCCGGTCGATCAGCGCCACGCCCGCGGCGTCGTTCTCGGCCGCCAGGCGTGCGCGAAGATCCCGGTAGCTGCGCTCGATCGCGGCGCGCAGGTCTTCCGCCGTGTCGGTGCCGGTGAGCTGGGCGAGTTCCTCGCGTGCCTGTGCCAGCGCATCGGCCAATTCGCGCTCGGCCTGGGCGGCGGCTCTAGCGTTGGCCTGCTCGATGTCGGCGCGCTTGTTGTTGAGGACGATCAGCTCGGCCTCGATCCGCGCGACCTCGCCGCGTGCGCGCAGGCGCTCGTTCTCGTTGCCGGCGCCTGCGGCGACCTGCCGGCTGCGGGCGAGTTCCTGCTGCTTGCGGGCGATCTCGGCATCGACTTCCTGCTGCTCCAGCGCCGTCTTGCGCGCATAGTAGTCGCGCAGCGAGATCAGGCGGTCTTGCAGCGCCGCGTCGAGCGCGCGTTGCTGGCGCTGCAATGCGTCTTTGAGCAGCGTCAGTTCGGCATCGAACTGCTCGCGCGCGGCCATAGGCGAGGCACCATCGGCCGCGCTTTTCCTGGCAAACGCCTTCCGGACCAGCGCTTCGGCGTCCTTGAACTTCGGAGAGTCGAGCGCGACCCCGGCGCGCTGCGCCTGCTCGCGCAGGTCCTTGAGCGCGGCGGCCAGCGGGTCGATCTTGGCGCGGTACTGCTCGAGGAATGCGTCGAATTGCTTGCCCATCACCTCCCGGCCCAGCGCCGTCATACCCCCAGATTCCCCACTGGCGGGTAGTCTGGCCAGCGCCTGGATGTTGGCCTCGCGGTCGCGCTGCAGGCCCGCGATCTCCGCGCGTAGCGCCTTGATCTTGTCGATCTGGCGCTGATACGCCGCCACGGCGGCCAGCCCGTCCCGCTCTTGCGCGTAGAGGATTCTCTGTCGTGCGCTCTCGGCGTCGCGTTGGGCGGCGATCAGCGCCTGGGTCTTGGCGGCGATCTCCGCGCCAGCGGCCGCGATCCCCTCGCGCAGCGCGCCTGCATCGCCACTGCCGAAGCGCTGCTCGCGCGCCAGGCGGTCGCGCGCCGCATTGGCCTGCTCGATGGCATCGCGGGCCTTGTCGGCGGCCGCCTTGGCCTTGTCGCCAGCCTCGGCCGCCTTGTCGCCCCAGATTACCCAGGCGGTGGCGCCGGCGGTCAGCAGCGTCAGGATCAACCCGATAGGGCCGCCGATCGCCGCCATCGCCGCCGAGAGCGCGCGGGCGGTCACGGTTCCGGCCGCCTGCGCCGCGTTCAAGGCATTCTGCGCGGCCGCCAGCTTCTGCTGGGCCGGCACCAACTGCGTCTGCACGACCGTCAGACGCGCCATGCCGCTGGATGAGGCCACCGCCGCCTGCGCCGCGGCCAGCATGGCCTGCGCCTTGGCGACTTCATTCGCGGCCACCGCCTGTGCCGCAATCGCCGCCTGCCGGTCTGCGGCAATTTTGGCCAGCTGCTTCTGCACATACGCCACGGCCTCCTGCCCGCCGCGAAACGTCGCCACGGTCAGTGCACCCACCGCCGCAACGGCGACACCCCCGATCACGTCCTTCATGTGGCGGGCCAGCGCCGTAAACGCGCTGGACACAGCCGACGTCGCGCCCACCGACTGGTTGATCCTGTCGATCGTCCGCCCGAACTCATCGCGCACCTGCGAGAGCGCCTGGCCGATGGTCACAGGCATCGTGGCAGCCTCTGCCTTGAGCCTGCCGGACTGAGACTCCAGAGCGCGCACGACCACATCCGTGGTCAGCAAGCCAGCTTCGGCGAGTTCACGCATCCGGCCCACCGGCAGGCTAGACCGTCGGCCAGCGCTTGCGCCAGGCGCCCGCCGTTCTCCATGATGGAGTTGAACTCATCGCCGCGCAGCACGCCGGAGCCCAAGGCCTGCGACAGCTGCGTGATGACCGCGGCGGACTCCCCGGCCGACGCCCCGGACACCTTGAGCGCCAGCGCCGTGGCTTCCGTGGTCCTGGCCACCTGCGCCTGGGTGATGCCCAGGCCGCCGGCGGCCTGCGCCAGACGGGTATAGAGCGTCGATACCGCCTCATAGCCTGCGCCCGTCTGGGCCGCCACGCGATAGGCCAGCGCCTGCGCGGCGGCAAACTCCTGCACGGAACTGGTCGCAAGTCTGAGCCGCGCATTGGCCTGTTGCACTTGGTCGGCCAGCGCCGCCAGGCCGGCAATGCCGGCCCTGAGCTGCAGTGCACCCTGGAATGCCACGAACGCATTACGCGCCACCTCCAGCTGGCGCGAGATCGACTCCAGACCGGCGCGCGTCTTGCCGAGCACCCCCTGGGTGCTATCGCCTGGCCGTGATCCGCAGCGCGACTTTGAGGTCTCTGGTCATGGCGGACGTCCTGGCGCTCTTCGTGCGGTACTTCTTTTATCTCGGCCTGGCGTTCACTGCCGTGCTGGCAGTGTTCCTCATGCCGCGGTGGTGGCTGGTGCTGATGGCGGCCTTTCTGGTGCTGTGCGTGGTGCTGGGCGTGGCCGAAGGGCTTGGTGCGCGATGGGCCAAGCGCGTTCGCACCGTGCTGTTCTGGCCGAACTCGCGCTGAAGGCGCTCACTCGCCACGGCACATCTCCTTCACCCACGCCTTCCACCCCTTCTCGTCGGCCTGCGCCGCGCGGGCGGCCACCGCCGACTGCATCAGCCGTTCGCGCTCCAGCCGGGCCGCCGCGTCGAGAAAGTCCCGCGCCTGCGGCCACGGCATGGCCATTACGTCGCGGTAGCCGAAGCCTGCTCCGACGAGCCGGGCGATCCATACGTGCCACCAGAGGCGATCAGCGCCAGGCGATCGGCGGCCTGATGGAGCGCCGGCAGCACGCGGTGCGCGAAAAAATCCGCGTTCACCTCCAGCACCTTCGCCGCGAGTTCCACCAGCACATCGGTCTGCTGCGCCTCCAGCCAGGCACGATCGACGCCCGCGCCGATGGCGGTGGCCTCGATCACCGCATCGGCATGGCGCAGCAGCGCGCCAGCGATATCGCCGCTGGCAAGCTCGCGCGCGATCGGCTCGATGGCCGCCAGGAACGCGGGCAGGTCACGGACGGTGACGGGGGCGATGTCAGTCATGCAATGTGCTCTCCGTGTCGTAGATGTGTGGTGGCTGGCTGCGCCGGCACTCGGCCTCGAAGCTGGCGCGGCAATGGTCACGCTCGATCGGCCGGAAGATCATGTCGATCAGCGGGCGCAGGATGCGGCCGGCGAGCTTCCTTTGGCGCTCCATCCGCCAGGCAGCCGCGCTGACTGTTTCGTCCGGCAGACCATCGCCCAGCGTGAGCGCCACCCACAGCAGCTGATCCATCGCGATGAGCAGGTGCTGGACGCGCGTTGCAAAGGGTGTGCTCATAGCGTCCCCGCAAGCCTGAAGATGTCATCCGCCTGCGCCGGCGTCAGCCCGAGCGCTGGCAGCATAGCCTCCACCATGGGGTGCGCGCGCTCGATGGTCAGTGCGAACTCCCACCAGTCCTGCACGTCGCGGCCTGCCGCGGCGACCGCCGCCTCCACCGCATCCCGCAGCCCAGCACGGTTCAGCGCCTGCCGGATCTGGCGCGGCGTGACGGCATCCGGCACCGGGACGGGCGCTGGCGGCGGCGGGTAGGCGAGCATGGTCCATTCCACGCCGGTCCAATTGGGGCGCTGTCCGTCCGGCCACGGGGCCGGTGGTGGGGCGATGGGCGTCTGGCGGCCCGCGATCGGCTGGTCGGACAGGAATCCATAATCATCGTAGCTGTACACAGCCATCACGCCACCCGCATGTAATACGTGGTGCCTGGCGCTGCAGACAGCGCCGGCAGATACCTGTAGCCCGGCCGCGAGCGCGGCAGTCCAATCAGCGATGTGCCTGACGGCAGCCAGACCATCGCCTCCTCCACGAGAGGCTGGTAGGCGACGGTGCCGCCCACCGACATCGGCAGTGACCATGTGATACCGCTGTCGCTGCTGGCGGTGTACGCCATGCTGACGCCAGCCACCCAGCGCCCGTCCGCATAGGTCAGCAGGGTCATGTACCCCAGCGTATGACTGCGCGCCGTCCAGGTGATGCCGTCGGGGCTGACACACGCCACGTTTTGCCCCACCGCCATCAGCTCGCTCCCCGACCAGGCGATGGCCTGCAGCGTCTGCGTCGTGCCGCTGCTACGCGCCGTCCAGGTGATGCCATCGGGGCTGGTGATGAGCGTTCCTGCGCTGCCCACGGCCACGAACAGCCCCAGGCCCGCCACCCACACCACGCTGTTGAGCGTCTGCGTCGTGCCGCTGCTGCGCGCCGTCCAGGTGATGCCATCGGGGCTGGTGATGAGCGTTCCTGCGCTGCCCACGGCCACGAACAGCCCACGCGCCGACGACCACGTCACGCTGTAGAGCGTCTGTGTCGTGCCGCTGCTGCGCGCCGTCCAGGTGATGCCGTCGGCGCTGGTGACGAGCGTTCCATTGTTGCCCACCGCCACCAGCAGCGCACCCGACCATGCCGTGGCGTAGAGGTTATAGCTGGTCCCCGATGTGCGGGTCGTCCAGGTCACGACGTCCGCGCTGGTGCGCACGACGCCGGCACCCCCGGTCGCCACATATAGCGCCCCTGCCTTGATCACGGAATAAATCGACGCGCCCACGCTGCGGGTAGTGAACACCGCGCCAAGGGGCGGATCGTTCACCCGGTCAGCGCCGGATACTGCGCAAGGTCCAGATACTGGCCGGCCATCGGCGCATACCCCGATGGCTGTGGACCAGGATGGGCGATCACGCCGCCCACGGGCACGCCGACTCCGGTGGCGCCGCCTGCGCTGCCGGGGCCGTACAGGCTGCCTGCCAGATCGTAGAGGGCCATGGGTCACCTCGATACCGTCAGGGTCACCGCATAGCCGGTGTCGGTGGGGTACTGCCGCACCCAGACATACCCAGGCCCCAGCAGCCCACGGCCGACCAGCTGCGCGGCGGGCAGCACGAACCCGCGCACGGACGGCGGCGTCGGCGCATCGGTGGTGGCCCTCGAGCGCATACGATCCGCCGCCCTGCGCCAGGAACCCCGCATCGGTATCCGCCGCCACCTGCACCCAGCCGCTATCCGGCAGCGGGACGTTGAGCGTCGCCATCGCTTATCCCTGCATGATCAACCGGCCAAACTGGCCGAGCGGGCCTGCGGCATCCTTGCTCACATCCGCCAGCACCCGGCCGGAGAGCTCGAAGCGCTGAAGTTCATCCGAGATCAGCGACAGGTCCTTGGTCGGGTTGAGCGCCACGCGGTAGAGATCGAGGACGACAGGCTTGTTGCCGTCCGCCGTGTTGATGCCGTCGAAGCGCAGCCACACCTCCGGCTGCGGCGACTTGAACATCGCCGTGCGCTTGGCCGCACCAAAGCTGTAATCGACCTTGAACGGCTGGGTGAAGCCGGTGACGTTGAGGAACTCGATCGCGCCCTGCGCGGCATGCACCTTGTAGTCGGTGCCGGCCGCGAGGGTCGCCGGCGTACTCGCCGAATCCGTGACCAGTACCGCCGACACGAACTGATTGGCCAGCAGCCGCACCATCGCCCGCCACGATGCCGGTCGGCAGCGTCTCGTCGGTCACCGTGCCGGCGGTCACGCTGGAGGTCTGGCCGAAGAGCGAGAGCTCCAGGTTCTCGGTGGAAATCTCCTCCGAGCGTGCAGGAAAACTCCCCGTCCTTGCTCTTGATCAGCTGCAAGTCGGTGAGCCGCTGGCCGGAGTGGGACTCCTTGTGCTCGATGGTCTCCACGTTGAGCGAGACCTTCAGATCCGGCACGTTGCCCACCCAGCGCAAGGCGAGCGGGTTGCCGTTGGTATCGCGGGCGGCGAGATAGACGCGCCCCTGTCCGGAAAAGTAGCTCATGACTTACTCCTTGCGGTTGATGATGTGGATGGCCTCGAATGCCAGCGGGTAGAGCAGCACGCCGGTGGCGTAGTCCGGCTTCGGTGGAGCGGCTGCCATCAGCGGCTTGTGGCCTGGCGGCTGCCAGCGGTACAGGCGCGCCATGACCTCGGTCGCCAGATCGGAGGCCGCATCGCGCGCGGCCGAGCCGCCCCTGGCGTCGCCCACATGGCGCACGGCCACGATGACCAGCCAGCGGCTGGCCACGGCGATGGCGCCGGGCGATTTGTCGTCCTCGACGCGGTAGCCGTCGGCACCGACGAACAGGGCCGGGAAGCGCCGCCCTGCCACGGCCTCCATGGACAGCTCGGCGACCGATGACACGCCGCCCGGCACGTCCGGGATGGCGGCCAGGCGGTCGCGGATCAGGCGCTCGATGGCCAGCATCACCAGCCCTCCATGCCGTCGCGTCCGAACACCGGCGCCGGCCCGCTCTTGGCGGCGGCGAGCGACAGCGCCGGCTGGCTCGCGGGCGGAAGAACGGCCGGCAGGCCCAGACTCACGATGCCCTTGGCGATCGCCTCCAGCAGCTTGCGCGCATCCTCGTAGCGGCGGCGCACCTCGTCGGAGGCGACGTCCTCCCACAGCCGGTAGCGCGCGATGTCGCAGGCAATGCGCGCGAGCGCTGCCGGCACGGTCGGCAGCGGCAGCTTGTAGCGGCTGGCGATATAGCCGTCGATCTCGGCCTGCGCGTCGTCGAGCGCACGCTGGGCCACGGCGGCATCGACCACGCCCGAGCCGGTGCGGTCGGTGCGCTGGGCGATCTCATCCTCACCGTAGCGGGTGATGAGGTCGGCGAGCGTGGCGTAGGCCATGCCTTAATCCTTGACCTCGGCCACGGCCAGCATCGGATCTGCGCGCAGCGCCTCGGCCTGCCAGGGCTCGGCCTCGATGAGCTTCGGCTCGCGGCCGAAGGGGCCGAGATTGGCGCGGTAGCGCGGCATATCGCCCAGCGCCGCCACGGTGCGCACCATCAGGCGCACGGTGGAGGCGGCGGGCTGGGCGGCGGTTTTATCGGCGCGGGCCATGCGTCACCCCTTAGCTCAGCCACGGCGAGACGATGACCTCGACCGCGCGGTAATTCGGGTTGCTCTCGCCGCCGGTGATCTGCTGCGCCTCGATGAGCGAGAGCGCCTGCGCGCGCAGGGTGGACGGCACCACTAGATGCGTGGGCTTGACGCCCATCGGCCGGCCGCCGTCGGCCTTGATGCCCATCATCGCGGCCATCGCGGCGTTGAAGTTGGCGGCATCGAGCGCGGCCTTGCTCTTGTAGGCCAGCTGCCAGAAGCCAAAGCCGGCGTTGCAGCGATAGCGGATGCCGTAGCGGTACTCGTCGCGCATGAACACGCCCTCGTCCTGGGAGCTGGTCATGGCCTCGAGCTCCGGCGTGGTGCGCTCCTGGAAGATCAGCGGCTTCAGCGCCCGGCTGGCGTCGAGCAGATACCAGGCAGGATCGGTGCCGGCTTGCAGGTTGGCAACCAGCGCCGCCGTGCCGGTGCCGTCCACGTTCGGATAGACCGGGTGGTCGGTGTCGAAGAAGTTCTGGCCATCGAAGCACAGCGTCGTCTCGCCGGCGGCCAGCAGGGCGAAGACCAGTTCATCGGCGTGCGCCTTCGCCGCGCGCCCCATCTCGGCGAACAGTGGCGTATAGACGCCGACGTTGTCATCCTCGATGTCGGTGCGCTTGACCGCGACGGTGCCCTCGTAGAGCTTGTTCTGCACCTGGTAGGCGCTGGAGGCCATGTCCTTGGCCACCCGGTCGCCCACCCATTCGCGCAGCTTCGGGAACTGGTTGAGCCAGCCGTAGGTGTTCGAGGTGTTTGAAGACGGAACGCGGGTTGCGATCTTCTCCCAATCGGTGGGGGTCGCGGCCAGCGCGTCCTGGAAGGCTTTCGAGAAGCCGGTGCGCAGACTGGTGATCAGCGCGGGGGTGATGATGGCCATGCCTGTTTACTCCTTTGCGGTGGATTCGAGATGGGCGCAGCCTGCGCCGGTGATGCGGTAGCGGTCGCCGTCGCGGCGCACGAGCCCCTGCTCGGCCAGGGTGGCGAGCAGGAAGTCCACATGCGCGGCCAGATCGGCCAGCGCGCGGCGCGGGATGAAGCCGCCCACCTCCTGCTGGCTGGCGGCCATGCGCTCGACGTAGAGCCGCTCTAGAATCAGGCGGCGGCCTGCGTCGTTGTCGCGCAGAATTTCACGCACGGGCGATCTCCTGCTTGTGCGCGGCGAACTCGGCCTCGCTCATGCCGAGCAGCTGGCAGGCGATGCGATCCTCCTCGGTGAGCCCGGCATCCGTGCTCGCAGCCGAGGCGACGGAATGCGCATCCTTGTCGGCGGCGACGATCACCGGCGCGGCCTTGGCCCAGGCGGCGAAGCCCTGCGGGTCGCGGCTGGCGTAGGCGATGGCCCAGTCTTTCAGTGCCGGGGCGAGCTTGCCCGCGCTCATGGCGGCGCTCACTGCGGCCTCGGCCTTCTCCGCGGCGACATCCATCTGGAGCTTCGAAAGCTCCTCGGCCACCCTTTTGTGCTGGCTCATGGGCACCCACTGCGCCGGGTCCGGCGCGGCCGGCTGCGCGGACTGCGCCGCCTGCGCGGCGGCCTCGGCGGCAGTGAGGCGGTCGATCAGCTTCTGCAGCTCGGCGGCCACCTCGTCGGCGGTCGCCGTGACCGGCAGGTTGAGCATGTAGATCAGGCGTTCCAGCAGTTCATCCACGGCATGAGCCTCCAGTTGGCGCGCGGCGGCCGCGCGCAGGTGCAGGTTGGGGGGTATGGGTCAGGCCGGCGCCGACCAGCTCGACGATGGCGCCGTCCTGGCGATGCATGAACACCGGCGAGAGGTAGCGGTACTCGCGCGCGGCCAGCAGGGCGGCCGCCTGCGGCGTCCAGGTGACGCGCGCCCACAGGCCGTCCTCGCGCATGTCCAGCGCCGTGATCCAGCCCGCGGCCGGCACCGGGCCGGCCTTGTCGGTGGCCGTCAGGCTCTGGTGCTCGTAGTCGATCGGCAGGTCGGCGCCGTGGCGGGCGAAGGCCTCCAGCACGGCGGCGGCGTCGAGGGTGTAGGGGCCGCGGCCGTCGCGCCCGGAAAACACCCCCGCCGGGATGAGATGCACCCACTCCGGCGGGGATACCGCCCCACCCTGGGGATCAGGGTCTGCATGCAGCGACATGGCCAGCACGTCCCGCGCCAGCAGACGGGCAGGGGATCGGGGACGGACGTGGGACGGCGTGGCCATGCGCCCAGAATCCGGTGCCGCCGCGACCTGCAACAGGCCGACCCGGGTCGGCCCGCAAAGACAAAGGCCGCAGGCGCGGCCTTTGAAGGGGCGCCAACGGGGGTTGCGGTCAGGCCACGTGCGCCATGGGCAACGGCCGGCCATGGCGCCACCCCGTGACCGCGTTTGAAGTGCGTTTAAACGGGCGCTGGCGCGTTTTAGTCGATCCGGGTGGTACGTTGGTAGCGGCGGCGCATGAAATGCGCGCACAGCGCGTTCTACGCGGTTGGCGGTCAGGCGTCGGCCAGGAATGCCCGGACGGCCTCCAGCACCAGCGCGCGCGCCTGCTCGTCCATCCGGCCAGCCTCGGTGATAGGCAGATAGCGCCGCGCCGGGTTTGCGTCTCAGCCGCCGGAAAGGTGCTCGCCGATGATCTCAGGATGGCGCGCTTGTCATCCTCGCCCAGGGTGCGCGCCTCGGGGTCGGCCATGAGCAGGCCACGCCTTGGCATCTTCTTCGTACCGTACTCGTGGAAGACGGCATAGCGCAGGCCGAAGCCTACCTCGGCGACGTCGCGCCCGGCGCGGCTCGTTGCGCTGTCCAGCAGGTCGCCGGTCTGGTAGAGGATGCCGCCGCGCCCTTTTTTCCTGGCCAGCGTCACGGGCGACAGGGGCTGCCACGGGCGGCCCGCCGGGTCGCGCTCGGTCTCGAAGCGGTTGAGCGCCCGTGCCTCGAGCTCCATGGCGATCTCCCGCATCGCGGGCGTCAGGTCGGAGACGCGCTGCTGGAGGCGGCTCGAGCGCCTGGCGCACCTCGCGGTCGTCGATGTCGATCCTGATCATGGCGCCTCCATCATGCCAGCCAGACGGCGCGCTTTGACGCGCGGGCGGGTAGGCTATACTGAGCCGTGGTGGTGGTGCGTTGCGCCCTGACAGGTAACGGGACCGCGCCAGCGGAGAATGTGTGGGTTCGAGTCCCACCGCGCATCACCAGCCCCCCACAACACGCGCAGCTCCCCGGCCTTCAGGCGCCGGTTGAGCACATCCACCGATTGCAGGTAGGCCGACTTGGCCGCATTGGTCACGCGCTTGGGGCGGCCTGTCACGAAATCCACCTCCACCGCTAACTGCGGCGTGCGTGCATCCGCGCCGGGCAGCAGCCACAATGGCTTGCCGCTCTTGAGATCGAGCACGAGCGCCACGGCCTGCCGCCACAGGCTGGGCAGTTCGCGCCATTGCGCATCGGCGAGCGCGTTGCCGTCGTCGCGATGACGGCCGGCCTTCGGTCCGTAGAGCAGGCCGGGGCGCACCATGACCTCGGCGCTTTGCGGTGCGATTCCGGCGGCCGCCAGATGCGCCAGATCGCGCGCGGAGATCACCCCGAGCCACCCCAGACGGTTGCGCTCCGTGCCGGCCAGCGCCGCATCCACCCAGGCTTGCCAGTCGCGCTCGATGAGCGGCGCAAGGTCCTCGGCCATATGCGCCCCGATGGCGGCGGCGTAGCCTGCCACCTTATCGCGCGCGGCATCGATCAGTCCCCGCCAGCGCAGGCTGGCGTCGCCCACGTTGTAGCCGAAGCCTGGGTCGATGGCCCAGGGAACGCGCCGGACTTCGCCGGTGCGCGGGTTGGTCCATTGCACATCCGGCTCCTGCGGCGCGGACTTCTTCAGATCGTCGCGCGCCTCATACTCCTCGCGCCGCATCGGCACCGCCACGCAGCGGCAGCGCCAGCCGCAGGGCGGGTAGTGCGTCCGCCACCACGGATCGTCCACCGGCAGCGTCACGCCGTGCCACGGGCGGTGGGACTGGCGCACGCGCTCGTCGGCGCGCGTGACATAGCGCAGATATGGGTGGCTCGCCTTGGCCGCCTGGATGCGCTCCCAGCGCCCGGCGGCGTGCGCCATGCGGGTGTTGACGTCGTAGATGAGTTGCAGGCGGCGGGGATTGAAGCGCGTCTTGCGCGCCTCGCCTTCTGGCCCGACGACGGTCTTCTCACCCCACCATCCCGCCTGTCGAGCAGCGCGCGCGTCGCGCATCCAGTCGCGGCGGGTCAGGTCGCCCGCCACCGAGCGGGCGAGCTGCTCATGGAGCGACTGCAACAGGTCGGCGCGCGCCAGGCGGCTCACCGTGAAGGCGCGCGCATGCTCGTCATGCCACAGCTCGTGCCAGTCGTAGGTGATGCGCACCGCGTCGCGCCCTTGCATGTAGCGCACCGCCTCCTCTGGCGGCAGCAGGAATGCGCGCGCGAACTCGTCCGGCGCAGCAGGCGCCATGATGGGCGCGTCAATCGGATCAGCGGCGATGCGCACGGGCATGCTTGCGCTCCCAGTCGTCGCGGCATTCGGCGCTGCACCATCTCAGGCTGGGCGCGAGCGGCTCGCCGCACCACAGGCATGCGCCGGTAGGCGCAGGGCCGGTGTGGCGACGCAGAGCGAGCAGGCTCGCCATCTCGCGTTCGATGCGCTCGGCGGCGATGTCGGCCTCGTCCATCACTCACTCTCCCGCGCGGCTTGCAGGCCATGCACACCGGCCAGCCGCGCCGCGAACTGCGCGCGCGTCAGCCGCTCGGCCAGTGCGTCGATATTCATCTCGGGCAGATGCTGCGCCAGGATGTCGATGAGCTCGGCGGCGCTTGCTCCGCGCGCAGCCGCCTCATCGAGCAGCGCTTGCAGGCTGTCGGCGGCCGGCGCAAGTTGCGCCTCCCAGTCCGCGAGCGCTTCGCCCGCCAGCTCGTCCAGCGCGTCCGGCGCGCCGTCGGCACTGTGTTTCGTCGCCTCGAATGCGGACACGGCCATTGGCGAGCCCGAAGTTGCGGCGCGGTTCGCCATTCGGTTCGCCAATGGTTCGCCAGTCGGGTTTAACCCGGTTTGACCGGATTGAGCCGGAACGAGCACCGCCTCGCCCGCCGCCGCCGCCGGGATGCCGAACTTCTCCCGCACCCACCACTGCGGCACCGGCAGCCCGGCCTGGGTGAGCTTGACGACCTGATCGGCCAGCGCCGCCATGTCCTCCGGCTCGTCCACGCGCAGGGTGAGGATGGGCAGCGGCGCGTCCTCGCCAACGTTAAGCCGCACGATGGGCGCGATCAGGTCGCGGGTGAGCGTGGCGGCCATGGCCCGCGCATCCGCCCGCAGGATGTCGGCGCGCACCTCGGCGTGCACCCTGGCCTGGGCCAGGCTCGATCCATCGTCGGTGGTCATGGTCTGGCCGAGCACGGCCTTGCTGACCTGACGGTCGAGGTAGTCGATCAGCGTGTGGTAGAGGTCGGCGCTGGCGGACTTGCTGCCGCTCTCGATGAGTTCCAGCGCCATCTCCTGCGGGATCACGGCGGCGGCATCACTGCCGAGGCTGAAGGCCGCCTGTTTGAGCACGGCCACGTCGTCGGGGCTGGCGCCCTGGTGGTATTTGCCCACCCGGATGGGCTGGCCGAACAGCTCGCAGAACCGGGCCCAATCGCGCATTGCATACGATTTGAACACCCAGGCCCACAGCGCGCTGCGCGCCACCCCGCCCAGCAGCGGAATGCCGGCGGAAAGCGGCGGGGCATGGACGATCATGCGGTAGGGCGGGATCCCGGCCCCTTCCGCGCTGCCATCCACCAGGCGCAACAGCCGCCCGGTATCGCGGTCGAAGGCGAACCAGTGCGCCTCGCGCGGCACGATCTCGCGCGGGTACCACACGCCGCCAGCGGTCTCCCAGATGATCTCGGCCACGGCATAGCCCTTGGCCACCGCGTCCATGAGGTGCGCGATGATCCGGCTGTAGTCGCCATCTCGCAGCACATCCTGCACCAGATCTGCGGCGCGCTTGGCCTTGGCCGAGTCGTCCCAGGGCTGGATGTCCACCGGCAGGCCCGCCACCGCCAGCGCGCGGGTCTGCAGCACGGCGCGGTAGTGCAAGTCTTTTTCGCGGATGTCGTCGGCGGCGATCAGGAAGTCATGCGCATCGCCCATCGCCGCCCGGCGCAGCACGTCTGCCACCATGGCCGGGGTCATGCTGGCCAGCGGCCGCCATTGCCAGACAGAGCGCAGCCCCGTCTGCGACGGGCGGGCGATTTCGCCGGTCAAATCCTGTTTTCTCACGGTCACCATCCGGCCCACTCCTGGGCGCGTCCGCGCCCGTCAAGATCATCGAATCGCGGCGCGAAGCTCCTGCGCGCCACGCTCTCATACCGATACACCGGCACGCCTTCGCCGGCGGCGGCCACGGCCAGCGCCAGCGCCAAAACGGTCGGCATGGCCCCGTCCGTCGCGCTCGGCCATGAGCTTGGGCACCCCGCCCGCGCCCGGCTCCATGCGCACGGCGCGCAGGTCGTCGATCAATGCATCACGTGCATTGCCATGCACATCAGGCATGAGCAGCCGCCTGGCCTGCATCCGGTCTTTGAGCGCCACGGCCATGTCCAGCTTGGAAGCCTGCGTGAAGATCACACCGGAAACGCGGTATTGCCCATGCCGCCGCTGCGCCTCCTGCACCGGCATCTCGCCCATGCCGGTCTGGTCGATGGCCACCCGCGCCACGCGGTATTGCCGCATCACGGCGTCCAGGCGCGCCAGCTGCGCGGCGAAGCTCTCCCCGCGCATGACCTGCATCTCGCGCAGGGCGAGCACCCCGCCGCCCACGTCCTCCGAGCACGGCGATCACGGAGAGGTCGCCCCGCGCGGCGATGTCCATGCCCACATACACCGGCCGCCCGTCGTAGGGCGGCAGGGGCGGCGCTTCCAGGGTGGCAAGGATCTCCTCGTAGGTGAGCCACTCGCGCCCGGCGGTATCCAGGAAGGTGCACTCGTATTCCTGCGCCCAGGTGTCCGGGTCGCGGGCGGCCTTTTTCAGCTCGTCGATGTTGCGCGGCAGGCCGTCGGCCACCGCGTCATGGATGGTCACGATGTGGCGGGAAAACAGCCCGTCGTCTGCCGTCATGATCTCGTGGAACATGTCGCCCACGCCGTTGGGTGTGGAAATCACCCGCAGCTTGAGGTCGGGTCGGCTCACCACCGGCACCAGCGCGCGCCACAGCGCGCGGTTGTCCTTGTGGTGGGCGAATTCGTCGAGGATCAGGTTGTCGCTCATGCCGCGCGCCGTCTCGGGCCGGGCGGCAATCGCCCGGATGTAGCTGCCGCCCGGCAGGCGCACGCTGGCGGCCTGTTCCTCGGCGCCCATGTCCTCAGCCTCGATCATCTTGTAGGCCGCACCAATCGCCCGCATGTGCAGCGCCGCGCCGTTGCGGATGGCATCCAGCGCCCGATCGCGCGAGATGGACAGGATCGTCCAGCGGGCAATACGGCCCTCGGCCTCGGCACTCGAGCACGTCCAGCACCGCCTCCAGGGTGGTGGTGAAGGTCTTGCCGGTCTGGCGGCTCCAGCACGCCGCCTTCCAGCGGCTTTTGTCCGCGAGATAGCGGCGCTGGTAGGGGTAGAGGATGGGGGCGGTCATGGCGTGATGATCAGCTCCACGTATTCGCGCCGCGCCGCCTGGTTGATGGCGCGCACACGGCGCACCTCCTCGATGCGGCAGTCGGCATACAGATCGCGGATCAGCGGGTGATCGCCATAAGTTGCGATCCATCCCCCCTTGACGGCGCGCAGCCGCTCGCGCAGGGCGCGGTGGTCGACCTCCGCAAACGCATGGTCGTAGATCGACTGGTCGCCATCGGCATAGGGCGGGTCGCAGAAAAACGTCGTCTCCGGGACGTCGTAGAGGTCGAACACGCGCTGCCACGGCAGATGCTCGATGGTCACACCAGACAGACGGCGGGCCACCGCCCGCATCTGCTCGATGAGCGTGCCGACCGGTTTAATGCCAGTCGCGCGGCCGACAAAGAACCCTTTGCCAGCCCCCCTGAAACCCGGAATGTCGCACCATGATCCAGCGCGCGGCGCGCTGGATGTCCGTCTCGCCCGGATGTTCGTGCAACCACCGCAGCCTCTCTGTGCGGTGCACGAGCATCATCCCCAGCTCATCGGCCAGCGCGTCCGGGTGGTATTTAACGCAGCGCATGACGTTGGCCAGGCCGCCGTCGATGTCGTTCCACACCTCGACCTTGCTCTTGGGCTTTGCCAGCAGCACCGCGCCCATGCCGCCAAAGGGCTCCACGTAACACGTGCGGCGGCAGACGCTCGATGATCCGCCGCGCCAGCCAGCGCTTGCCGCCTGCGTATTTCAAAAACGGCACGACGCGATCACCCCCCATACAACCACTCCCGGATCGTCTTGAACGTCTCGGCATCGAGCCGCTTGCCCGATTTCTGCGCGACGCGCTCCACCTCGTCGAGCCTCAACCGCACCTCGTCGGCCCATTTCTTCTGGCCGATGGATGCGCGGCTCGCCTCGGCGATCGCCCGCGCCGCGAGCGAGAGCACCTTGACCTGCTCGGCAGGGTCGGATTCCTCCGACGCCTCGGCCACCCGGCTCATGGCGTCGAACAGCGCCGACTGCACCATGCGCAGCACGGCGGCCGAGTGCTCGTCGGCCTCGTCCGGGCTGGACTGGGCGATCAGCCGCGCCGCCTCGGTGCTGGCCTTGATGCGCAGCATCACGGCCTGCACGCGCCGGTCGTAGCGGTGCAGGCTGCTCTTGCCGATCTCGTAGCCCTGTTCCTTGAGCCAGGCGGCCAGCGCCTCGTAGCCGCCGTGGCTACGGTCGGCCAGCAGCCGTTCCAGCTGCGCCTTGAGGCCTTGCGGGAGCCTGTCCACCTTGCTGCGCCGGGCCATCTCACCACCTCGGCGGGCGCGCCAGCCCCGCCGGGGCGTCGGCGCGGTAGTCGTACACGTCTTCGCCGTGGGCGGTCAGCCGCGCCGCCCACACCGGCGATTTGTCGCGCTCGATTTCTGCGAGGCTGTGGCTTGCAAGCCACCCCAGCTCCCTGCGTACAAGGTCGGAAGTGGCGTAGATGGGGATCTCATGCGCGCAGGACAGCAGCACCGTCTCCGTGGTGCCGTAGGGCCGCGCGTGCCACAGCGCGGTGAGCATGATCCAGCGCAGCGCCTCGCGCTCGGCGCGGGCGATGTCGATGGCGGCGTCGATGCGGCGTTCGGTCATTTGTTCCCCCCTCGGGCGAGCAGCTCGTACAGGCGGTCGAGCTTGGTGTTGATGGCGGTGAATTCGCGGATGGCGTCTTCGCGGCGCTGGTAGTGCAGCGGCAGTTCGGCCATCAGCCGCTCGAAGCGGTTTTCGAGGTCGTCGATGCGGGTCAGCCGCGCCTCGATGTCGGCAAGCAGCCGCCCGGCGAACCACTTGAGCAGCGCGAAGATGCCGCCCAGCAGCGCGCCGCCGATGGCCAGCATGGCCGGCCAGTTGATCGCGCCGATCAGCACATCACCTTCCATGCGCTCCCCCGTTCACTTGCTCGTCCCACTGGCGGATGGCGTCGATGCGGGCGCGGCACTGCTCGTAGAGCGCGGCGGCATCGAGCGCCCAGCCGGCGATGTCGGCATCGGTGCTGGCGCGCTCGCCGGGATCGGCGGCAGTGGCGGGGCCGGTTGCAGCAGGGCCGGCGGCAGGCGCGGGCACGGCGGCGAAGGCGGGCGCACGGTGGAGCACGCGGCGAGCATCGGCAGACAGGCACACGCGGCCAGTCGTAGCAGTGGCAAGGGCATGGCGCAGGTCCTCGGTGGTGGCAGCGGCACGGGTGAGCCGCTGCTGCAGGTCAGTGATGGCGGCGGCATCGGCCGCGCGGGCGCGGGCGATGGCCTCGGCGCGGACGCGCTCGGCGCCTGCCTGGGTGCGGGCCAGCTCCGTGCGCAGGCCGGCGAGCTGCCCGGCATCGCGCCAGCCGCGCACGGTCCAGCCGAGCAGGCCGCCGCCGATCCCGGCGGCGAGAACGGCGATCTCGGCATAGGTGGCCAGCGGCCAGGCGGGGAGCAGGCGCGGCAGGCTCACGGTGCGGCCTCCTCGCCCAGGCACAGGCGCATCTCGGCGGCGCGGCGCGCCTCCAGCCCCGGCAGCCGGCGCCCGCCGGCATAGACCCAGCGCCCGATCTGGCGGCAGGCGCCGGCGTAGTCGGGCGGCGTCTGGTGCAGCAAACGCACGATGTTGCTGCTGCAAATGCGGTTTGCGCCCACGTTGTAGGCCAGGCTCACGTAGGCATCCCACTCGTGCTGGGCGAGCGGTACCGGGCCGATGCACTGCCGCAGCGCCGCCTCGGTGCGCCCGACATGCGCGCCCAGGGTGATCAGGGCGCGCACCGGCGGCAGGCGGTCGCCCAGCTGCACCGGAGTGGCGCCATCCGCATGCACGGTGGAGCCGAATCCAGCGGTGGGGATGCCCACCGGATCGCGATAGGCGGCCTCACGATAGCCCTCGTGTACCGCCACGCCGATCAGCGCGGCGGCGGACAGTGTGAGGAACGCCGGCAGCAGGCGTGGGCGGAGCGACATGCCGCAAGCGTGGTGCGCTGCGGCGCGCGGCAACAGGCCGACCCGGGTCGGGCACGCACGAAAAACCCCGGCGCATGGCCGGGGGTGTCATCGTCTCATCCAGGCGCCCTGGGCGTCCTGGTCATGGCGCGTCTGGCGCGCCGCCGCTCAGCAGGCGCTGCACCTGGCGCACGTGCACATGCAGCGCCCGCGCGATCTGCGGCACCGACTGCCCGGCGGCGCGCAGGGCGTGGATGCGGGCGGCCAGCCGCTGGCGCATGAACTGCCGCCCCATCGGGATCACGATTCGGCAGCCGGCGTACAGCTGCACCAGGGTGCGTGCGGCCAGATCGCCAGCGGTCTCGGCCAGCTCGCGGCAGACCGCGCTGCGGTCGGGGTCGTACTGGCGCGGCAGATAGACGGACAGCCCGCCCATCTGCCGCACCAGCCGCTCCACCTGGTCGGCGCTGACCCCGGCGGCGAGCAGGTCCTCGATGACCTGGCTCATGCGGCACCGCCTGCCGGGCGCGGCCTGCGCTTGGCATCGTAGGCGAGCGCGGCGATCAGCGCCCGCAGCTGGCGCGGGGCGTGCCACTCCAGGCGCGCCGGGCTGAGCGCGCCGAACATCTTGCGGCTGATCCCCAGCGGATAGGCCGGATGCGGATAGCCGGCGGCGGCGCAGTCGCGCTCGATCCGCCACAGCAGGCGCGCGCGGTCGTCGGCGTGGCGCGGCGGCTGCGCCGGCTTGCCGGCCAGCCGGCGCAGCTCGGCCAGCACGTCGCGCAGCTGGCGGTCGGACATCGCCGCGCAGCTGGCATGCCCGCCGACCCGCTGCTGCAGGGCGCGGCGGGTGTCCTCGTCCAGGCCCAGCGCCTTGGCCTCGGCGTGGATGGCGGCCAGCAGGCGGCGGCGGTCAGGGCGCACTGGCATCGTCCCCCTCCTGCGCATCCGCGCGCCAGGTGTCCTCCAGCACGCGCGCGAGCGCGCGCGCCAGGCGGATGCGGCACGATGGACCGCCCGGCGACTGCTCCCAGCACTCATCCGGCAGGCTCAGCACGATGGCTACCTCTGCCAGCAGCTGCTGTACGCGCGCGGCGTCGTCCATATCCGCGAGGCCGCGCTCCATTTTCCCGATCACGTTCATGCCCCCTCCCGTTCCACCCAGTACCACCAGGTATCCCCCTGCCGCTGGCAGGCGATGCGCAGGCCGTTGGCGCGCAGCTCGGCGACGATGCTGTTCACCGCGCAGACGTTGGCCTCGCGCACGATGTCCAGCGTGGTGCGCGGGCGGCCGTCGGCCAGCAGCCGCGCCACCCGCTGCAGCCGCTCACTCGCGGCGATCCGCGCCGCATGCATGGCGCACCTCCTCGGGCGGCTCCGGCACCGGCATCCAGTGCGTGACCCGCCCGCTGATCTCGTCGTCACCTCCGCTGTAGCACCAGCGGCCCGGCTCGGTGTGCCGGCGCCAGGCCATCCAGACGCACGTGCCAAGGTCGTCCTCGACCACCACCAGCACGTCGTCCAGCGGTGTCGGCTCGGTGGCGCTCACGGTGTGCCAGATGCCGTTCATGCCGCGGCCTCCTCGCTCAGGTCGGCCAGCAGCCGCTCCAGCATGCGGTCCAGTTCACCCGCCACGTCCTTGACCACCACCACGTCGCAGTCGTCCTCGATGCGGATGCCCAGGCGCTTGAGGTCGCCGGCGGTGAGGTCGTAGACCGCCGGCTTGTGCACGGCCTCGCGCACGCGGATCAGCAGGGCGGCCTGCTCGGCGGGCAGCAGGCGGCGGATGCGCTCGATCACCTTGGCTTCATCGTCCCACTCGACCTTGCCGCGGCTCTTGGTCCAGCCGACGCGGATGCCGTGCACCAGGCGCGTGCGGGTGCGCCGCCACAGCTCGGCGGGGCTGGCCTCCACCGTCTGGCGCAGGTCGGTCTCCGCCTGCGCGCAGGCGGCCAGCGCATCGCGCAGCGCCGGCAGGTGCG
The DNA here is from genome assembly GCF_024704365.1 of Thermomonas sp. S9. Lineage (GTDB taxonomy): Bacteria > Pseudomonadota > Gammaproteobacteria > Xanthomonadales > Xanthomonadaceae > Thermomonas. The sequence goes on along the minus strand of NZ_JAJDFY010000001.1, from coordinate 2,491,416 downwards.
CGCGCTTGATGGTCTCGATGTCCTGCTGGATGGCATTGGCCACGTCGCGCAGACGGTCGCGTGCGGCGCGCAGGGACGCGGCCTGCGCCTCCAGGGCCATGCTCTCGGCCAGCGGGGTCAGGGATTCAGCGGGGGCGCTCATGGTCGGGCTCCTGTGGTGTCGGGTAGGGGTAGGCGGGGAACAGCCGGCGGTGCATGTCGTGCAGCAGATCGAGGTAGCGCTCGCCCAGCCACGGCGACAGTTCGTCGTCGTCCTGGTCGGCGGGCATGGCGGTGCCGCACCAGCGGCGCAGGTGGCGCACGGCCAGCTGGCCGCGCGCGTGCGCCTCCAGCGGCTGCCAGGCGCCGGCGGCGATGGCGCGGCGGTAGTAGTCGGCCAGCCGTTCGGCGGCGGTCGGCGGGGTGAGGTCAGCGAGCCAGGCGTGCATGACGCGCCTCCTGTCGCAGTTCCATGAGGGCGCGCGCCGGGCTGACCTGGCGCAGCAGCGCCAGCGCGACCACCGCGCGGGCATGCGGGCGGCTGAGGCCGTGGCGGTCGGCGAACAGCTCGGCGGCGCGCAGGGTCACGAACAGGCGGGCGGGGTCGACGTGGATGGCCGCGTTCATGCCGCCCCCCGGTGAGGTCGGTCCAGGCGGCCTCGATGTGGGCAGTGCCGAGCACGCTGCCCTGACCGGCGGCCATCATCCGCGCCAGCCGCAGCACCTTGCCCACGCCGCGCAGGGCGCCGGCCTGGGCACCGATCTCCACCAGCCGGCGCACCGCGCCGGCATCCTCCACCCCGTGCGCCGCGGCCAGCCGCGCCACATCCTCGCGCGCCACCCGCTGCACCCGCAGGCGGCGGCCGATGCGGGAAAACAGCCGGTCCAGCCAGACCGCGCGGGTGCCGCCGGTCATCCGCGCGTAGATCAATTCGTTGCCCATCAGCGCCAGCCCGATGCCGGTGGCGTCGTGCAGCGCGCGCAGGGCGTCCAGCGCGGCCACGCCCAGGTGCTGCGCCTCGTCGATCACCAGCAGCCCCTCGCTGCCCTGCAGCCGGGCGATCAGCTCGCGCTGCATGCGCGCGCCGCCGCCGGGCAGCTCGCGGAAGCCCAGCGCCAGGCACACCTCCTCCAGCGCCGTCGTCACCCCGGCGGTGGCCGGGTCATGGTGGCGATCCAGACGTTCGGGTAGCGCCGCGCATACTCGCGCGCGGCGGTGGTCTTGCCCACGCCGGCGCCGCCATAGATCACCGCGATATCGCCGGCCATGTGCGCATAGGCCAGCGCGGCCAGGATGCGCTCTGCGGTGGGCGTGGCCACCCAGGCCGGCGCCGCCGGCATCGCCGGCATGGCCTGCTGCTGCGCCAGCCGCGCCAGCCACTGCGCCAGCCGCGTGACGAGCTTGCGCGGGTCGGCGGCGTAATGGCCGCCCAGCACCTGCGTCAGGCTGGAGGCGCTGATGCCCGCCTCGCGCGCCACCTGTGCCTGGGTCAGCCCGCGGCGCGCGATCTCTCCTCGCGCACCCGGACCAGCACCTCGGCCGGGTCCGCATCCACCTGCATCGCAATCACGTTGTCGTTCATGTACCCTTTCTCCTGGTTTGAGGGGCCTGCAAGGCCCGTTTGCACCGCCCGCCCCGTGAGCTGCGGGGCGGGTGTTTTTCGTCAGTCGATCGCCTTCAGTGGCCGCGGCCGTGCGGCCAGCGCCGCCAGCACCGCGCGGTCGGCGGCGGCCACGTACTCCGCCGTGTCCAGCGCCGCTGCCGCGGCCGCCCTGCGGCCACGCCGCGGCCCGTGCACCAGCTGCACGGCCGCCGGCGCCGGCGGCGCGCCAGGCGGGCTGTCCGGCACCGGCAGGCGGGCCACGGCCTCCAGCGCCTCCATCCGCACCGTGGCGTCGCGCAGCTCGCGCGCGGCGCGCTGGCGCTGCCGGTGCGCGCGGGCGTGCTCGCGCGCGGTGTCGATGTCGTCGAACCGCGCTGTGGTGCGCTCGGCCGCGCCGACGTAGGCGCCGTCCAGGGTGTACACGTGCACCGGCTGGTCCAGCCGGTCCGGGTCGAAGCGCACCACCACGTGCTGGCCGGCCAGGGCGCTGACCGCCTCGCCGAAGTAGGCATTGCCGGCGAGCACCACATACCCCTCGCGGCGCACCTTCAGCCCCTCGGCCGCCAGCAGCCACAGCCGGCGCTGCTCCGGGCTGGCGCGGCGGATCACGCTGGCGGCGAAGCTCTCAGCGAAGGTGGCATCGAAGCTGCGCCCGCGCGCGGTGGCCGTGCGGCGGTCGCCGCGCGCGTTGTGTGCGGCGATGCCGGCCTCCACCAGCGCCGTGAACTCCTCCCAGCGCAGCGCGCGGCTGCCGTAGTTGGCCGGCTTGGCCAGCGGGCTGTTGCCGGTGTAGGCGCCGGCGGCGGCCGGGTGCTTGCTGATGCCCTCGCACAGGTCGCGGAAGGCGCGTTCGATCGGCTTGGCCTGCCCGTGGTACGGTGTGGTCCAGTGCACCTGCACGCCCAGCTGCGGGAACAGCCCCAGCGGGTCTTCCTCGCGGATGCGGAAGCGGTAGCGGGTCTTGCTGCCGCCGGTCAGCAGCTTGGCGGCGAACTCCCGGCCATTGTCCAGATAGGCGTGCGCGGGGATCCCGTAGCGTTCCACCAGGTCGCCGAAGGTGGTCTGCACCAGGTGAGCGGAGAGCGTCTCCGCCACCCGCCAGGCCAGAATCTTGCCGCTGTAGATGTCCTGCCAGGCCACCAGCACCGGGCGGCCGATGCCGCCGCTGGGCAGCTGCACGCGCAGGTCGAACACGTGGCCGTCGGCGTTCACCGCCTCCAGCGCGTGCAGGTGGTCTTTCGTGCGGGTGATGTGCGGCAGCCGCCGCGCCAGCGCCTCGCGCCCCTCGCGCGCCAGCACCCGCACCTGCCACGGCAGCGCCTCGATCCGGCGCGCGATGGTGGCGTAGCTGGGCACCACCCAGCCGTGGTTCGGGGCCACCTCGCGCAGACGGCGATAGCAGGCCCACAGCGCCGGCTGCTCGGGCCGCAGGTAGTCGGATTTGATGACCTCCCAGGCCTCGGGGCTCATCTCGGCCTCATGCCCGCTGCCCTGGTGGCGCGGCGCCAGCAGCGGCAGGTAGTCGGCCGGCGCGGCGTGGTCCACGCCGGGGCAGCTGCCGCCGCCGTACCACCAGCGGCGCAGGGTGGCCTCCGCCACGCCGTGCGCCGCCGCCGCCTCGCGGATGGCCTGGCGCGCCCGCAGGCCGCTGTCGATCAGGCGGCGCACCGTCTGCACCGGCAGCAGACGGCGCCGCGCCTCGGCCTTCACCGGCTCCGGGCGGCCGTCGAACCAGCGCCATAGCGCCGCGCGGGCCTCCTCGGTCAGCGCCGGGCGCGCTCCACGCGCGGGGCGTACCCCGTCCGCTGCGTGGCCCAGCCCACCGCCATCGCCTCGGCCTCGTAGCGGCTTGCGAACTGTGGCGGCGGCATCGGCGCCCCCATCCGCTCCGCCACCTGCGACCAATACACGCGGAAGCGCACCGGACTCGCCGGCCGGCCGTTGCCCGTCCGCAGGACCGTGGCCACCAGCACCGGGCCGGCCAGGATATGGGAGATGGCTTGCATGGGTGGACTCCTGGGTGAGGTGGAGGATCAGGCGGGCCTGCACGTCCGCTGGGAGACTTTCGAGTGCGTACTCGTACCCGCCACCGCGGCCGGCGCGCCGCCTGCAGATCCAGCCCTTCCGAACTGCCATGTTGCGCAACGCAGGCAGCGTGCGCGGCATGCCGGGGATTTCCACGAGAGCCGCAGCCGTCACCCAATGCCCGGAAGTCATGCTGCCTCCGACTGCAGCCCGCTGGCGCGGACGATCTCCGCGCGCAGGCGCTGTGCCTTGGGACCATTCCATGACCCGAGCAGGGCCTGGGTAGCGCTAGAGCGGAGGATGCCGCGCTCGCTGCACCAGCGGCTGTAGCTGGTGCCCTGCATCACGAAGCCGGCGCGGACCTGCTGCAGCAAATCACGTCCGGGAGGCGGGACGATCGCCATTGCGCTACCCTCTGCAATCCGATTAGTCAGGTTGATTATGCCAACGATTGTTGGCCTGTCAACAGGTGTTGCTATGGATCGCGCAGATATCGCCCTACGCCTGGTGGAAGAGCGGGCACGAATTGGCTACACGCAAGCCGACCTTGCCCAGAAGACGGGCATGTCCCGCGAGGGCCTGCGCCTCTATGAGACCGGCCAGCGCAGCATCAATGGCGAGTTCCTGGCCGTCGCCGCGGGCTACGGCATCGACGTGCAGTACGTCCTCACCGGAGTGCGCTCCACGAATTCCGCGAAGGCGGAAGCAGCCGCGTCCCCGGCGATCTCGGTCTCCGGCGCGGCCAACATCGTCCAGTTCCCGCAGGCGGGGTCGAACATCACCCAGATCACCACCCAGCGGCACGTCACTACCACCAAGGCCGAGGTGAAACCTGGCGACGAGCACATCACCGAGCAGCAGGCCGCCCGGCTGACGGCCCTTGTCAACGACATCGTGGAGCACGAGCAGCGCCTGAAGCAGCGCCCCAAGGGCCACCGGGCCGTCTGGAGCAGCTTGAACCGTCACTGCGGCGTCACCCGCTACCGCCTGATCCCGGCGGCAACATTCGAGAAGGCCGAAACCTACCTGCTGAAGTGGCTGGGCCGGCTTAACGCCATGCCGACGGCGGCCATCTCCGACAACGAGACCTGGCGCAAGCGCAAGTACGCCTACATCAAGATCAACACCCAGGCGGGCGGCCTGGATGACTGGCTGGCCGGCTACCTGAATCGGGCCTTCAAGGCCAGCAGCCTGACCGAGCTGACCGACGACCAGCTCAACCAGGTCTACCAGGCGGTGGCCAGGAAGCGGCAGAAGGGCTGATTCGGGCGAGGCACCCCGAGTGAAACTTCGGCGGTGAGTGAAACTTCGACGTGAAGCTTCGGATGCGGAAGTTTCACGCGCTTGGTCGCCCTGAACGGCCATTCATCTTCCGTCCTCAGGCACCGACAAGGAAGCCATGCACCCTCATAAAAGCTAACTGCTGTGCGGATTTCAGAAGATCACGTCGGCTCCGATTGCACAGCCTTCAATGCTGTTCGAACGCGCGCCTCGCCGGCTGTAGTTGTCTCAAATCAGGTGAGAAATCGACCACGGAAGCGCCCATTCAGCGTCCGATCGCTTCCATTGATTTGAGACAGGTGAAACTCCCTAACTCACTGTCACGATTGAAATTTCCCGCCTTATCCCGCGTCTTCCCATCTGTCTCAAATCAAGTGATCGCGCACACCCGGAACAGGGGTGGGCAAGCGTGGGCGTCCCTGCCCGGCCTGCGCGTTCGGCGCAGGGATGGTCCATCGCGGCAGGCATCCGGCCGCTGCAACAGCGGCCATCGCCGAAGAAGGTGGGGCGTCCCTGCCCCCGAACGACGCGGTTCCGGCGCCGTTGTGGCGTGCGATGACGGCCGGCGCCGGCATCACACCCCTCCCCGAAGCTCACTCAGTCGGAACCTTGTCGCGCTCGCAATGGCCTTGCTTGTTGCTGCGCGGGTCGGGCCCGACCCAGTGCGACCCCACCGGGCAGCGGGAAGGCAATGCGCTGCCAGGCGGCGGCTTGATGCCGCCCATCGGGGGCACCGGCGAACCCGCCGGCCCCATGATCCCGCCCGGCTCGGTGCCGCCACTGGCGCCGGGGCGACTGCGGCCATCCGCGGCCGGAGCCTGCAGAGGGTCAGGGTAGGCGCGCTTGCCAGTTGGCAGGCCTGAGCCACGATCCCGATTGCCCGGTGCGGCCTCGCGTGTGCTGGCGGCAGCATCGATGCCCATCTCCTGGTGCTTGATCGGCAGGACGCACTTGCGCTGCAGGGTGCTCCAGACATACGGACGATCACACGCGCCGTTTTCGCGGCTCCGGGGATCGGTGGCGCCTTTGACGTTGCTGCTCTTCTGCTTGATGGTGATGCGCTGCGCGGATGCGCTGCCTTCGTCCTGTGTGGACGCGGATTGTGCGAGGGCGAGGTTGCCGGTCAGCGTGAAGCTGGCGCCGAGCAACAGCGTAACGAGGGTGGACTGACGCATGGCGATATCCAGGGAAAGTGTGGGTCGATGGCCTCTGCCGGCAGGCCGGATCGCGCTACCGACGATGGGAAAGATCGTGGGCAGGGCGGGTGTTTTTTTCGCGCCTGCTGCACACGGCCCTCCAGGTGGCGTTTCGTTCAGGATGCGCGGCAGCTGCCAGTGACCGGTGCGCCGGGATGGCCCAGGTCAACGCGGAAGATCGCCCCACTGCAGCAGCCCGCAACCGGTCTGGACATCACGTCCGGCGGGCGGAACGTCGCGCGCGCCGGCGCACAGCGCAGGGGCATCGACCGGCAGGCCACGCGCCAGGCGCTGCGCGGCCCAGGCGGTGACGAACGGGGCGGCGAACGAGGTGCCGGTCAGGTAGCGCCCGTGGGCGTCGTTGCGCATCGGCGTCCACACATCGACACCAGGCGCCGCCAGGGCGATCCAGCTGCCGCGGGTACCGTCGCGGTAGGGGCGCAGGCGTGCGTCCACCGCGGTCACTGCGATCACGCCCGGCAGCGCCGCCGGATACACCAGGCCGCCGTCCGCGCCGCCATTGCCGGCGGCGGCGATGATCGCACCCAGCCTGGGCCGGGCCAGCGCGAAGGCGCGCGCGGTGACCGCATCCGGCGCCGCGCCCAGGCTGACGTTGAGGATCTGCGCGCCCTGGCGCAGCGACCAGTCCAGTCCGCGCAGCACGTCCAGCGCGCGCGCCTGCGGGCGGCCCTGAGCGTCGCGTCCGAGCACGGCGGCATTGAGCAGGACCAGCCCCGGGCTGGGGCCGAAGAACGCGGCGTTCGCCGGGCCGCGCGGCCGGCAGGCCAGCAGGCAGGCGACGGCGGTGCCGTGCTGGCCGGGATCGGGATCCCCGTTGCTGGCGATTTCGACTTGCTCGAAGCCGGCCAGATCCAGCCCGATTGCCGGATCGACCGCGCCATCCAGCATCGCCACCCGCACCGGCAGTGGCAACGGCAACGGCTGGCGGATGCCCAGCAGGTCGGTGGCGTACAGACGGCCGACGCGCGCGCCGGGCCAGGATGAAGCCAGCGCCGGCGCAGCGTCCTGCGCGCGCCAGACCGGCGCGAGATCGGCGGTGAGTTCGGGATGCGCCGTGCGCAGGCGCTGCAGTGCGTCCGGCAGCTGCGCGGGCGCGCCTTCCAGCTCTGCCACGGTCAGGCCCAGCGCGTCCAGCGTGGTGCTCTCGATCAGCCGCAGGCCGGATTCCGCGGCCAGCGCCTGCGCCGACAGCCCGCTGCCGGTTTCGAAACTGACGAGCGCGCGGCCAGGCGCATAGGCAGGGGGCGGTTCCGATTGCAGCAGGCGACGCCCCGCGCGGAACAGTTGGGTCAGGTCGACCTGGACGCCGACGCCGACGCCCACGGCGCTGCCGCGATGCCCGCCCTGGGGAAGGTCGGGGGTGCGCGGGTGGCTTGGGAGGCGCGCCGGGCGTGGTCTGCGCCAGCGCCGGCAGGCTGGCCAGCGTCAGCAGCAGGGCCAGGGGACGATGCAGCATGCGTAGACGGCGGGCGCGCGGCATGCGATCACATCGCCGGGGCCTGGGCCGCGCTGTCCACCAGCGGGCTGCTCTGCAGTCTCTGCAGCGCCTGCGCGGCGGTGTCCGGCGCGACTTGCAGGGTGTACAGCCCCAGGGCGCTCGGCCCGGCCACCACGCTGGCGTCGAGCTGCAGTAGCAGGGCGTTGATGTCGGCCAGGCGCGCATCTGCGGCGAAGGCGACCTGCAGGCGGGCGCCCGCCGTCGGAACCGGCGTGGCCGGGCCGGACAGGGCCACGAAAGGCGTGGAAGGGGGCGACGGAGCCAATGTCATCGGCGCGAGCAGTGCCATCACCAGTGCTGCGCAGGCGCCACCGGTGGCGAAGGTGAGGGTTGGCATCCACCAGGATCGCCATTCGGCCAGTCGGGTCATCAGCCGCAGTCCGTGCCGCACAGGCGCGTGCGCTGGCGCGGGTGCGAGCTGCGCCTGCAAGCGATGCCAGGCAGCGTCCTGATTCAGCGGCGGGGTATTGGCCTGCCAATGCGTCTGCAAGCGCTGCGCCAGCGCATCGTCAGAGGGCAAAGGCGGGGAGTCGTGGGAGTTCATGTGATCCGAATCGGAGAGGGAAGGAGGGATTTTCAGCGCAGGGCCTGTCCGGTGGCGCTCAGATGGCGGCGCAACCGCTGCCGCGCCTGATGCACGCGGGTGCCGGCGGTAGCCAGCGGCGTCTGCTGGATGGACGCGATCTCGGCCAATGACAGGCCCTCATAGGTGAACAGATACAGCGCTTCGCGCTGCACTTCCGGAAGCTGGTCCAGCGCGGCGGCCAGTCGAGCCTCGTCGCATTCCAGGCACAGCCGTTCCAGGGGCGATGGGTCCGGGTCGGCCGCGTTGGCAAGCAGCGTGCCTTCCTCGTCCGCGACTTCCCGCCATGCCTGCCCGCGCGTGCGCAGGACATCCACGATCTTGTGCCGTGCGATGCCCAGCAGCCAGGCGCGCAGCGAGGACGCCTGCGCCTGCGCGCGCACCGCCTGCCGCCACAGCGCCAGCAGGGTGTCGTTGACCACGTCCTGGGCCTCTTCGGGGGAGCCAAGACGCCGCAGCGCATAGGCGAAAATCGCCTGGCCGTGTGCGTGCAGAACCTGCCGCAGCGCCTGCTGATCGCCCGCGACGAGCTGCGCCAGCAGCGCGGCATCGGAATCTGGCGCTGTCATGGATGCCGGGCGCGGCCCCATGCGTTTCCTCCCGGTCGTCGATCTCCCCGGCCTTTCATCCTAGCCGACCCGCCACGCCGATTCCGCAAACGGAGGCGGAAGGCCGGGTGCGGATCAGGGCGGATACAGCTGCGCGCTGGTGTCCAGCTCCGCGCGGCGGCCGTGGCTTGTGGCGCTCACGTGGAACTGCACGCTGGCCGGGGCGCGCGCGGCGAACACCCCGATGTAGTCGGTCAGGCCGTCCACCCGGATCGGCTGCAGCGTCAGCGCCCGCGGCGGATCCGGCAGCACGCTGGCGGTGGCGGTCAGGACCAGGTCGTCGGGCGCCAGCGCATCGCCGTTGGCGTCGCGCAAAGTCACCAGCAGCAGGGCGCCGCCGCGGCCCGGATTCAGGCCGTAGCGGGCGGCGATGGCCGGATCGAGGCGGGAGACATCCATGGCGGAGGCCTGGAACACGGCATCGTCCGCACGGGCGCGCACCAGATTGGCACTGGTGGCCAGTACCCCATCGGCAGGTGCGGGCGTGGCCGGGCGGCTGCAGCCGCCGGTCGTCATGAGCAGGCTCAGCATCAGGAGGACGAGGCACGACCGCGGCATGGCACCCCCTGTCAATCGTTGGCGGCGGACAGCTCGGCGCCGCGCATGCGCGCGGCGTGGATGGCATCGGCAACCAGCGCCCGCAGGCCGCCGGCCTCGAACGTCTCGACCGCGGCCTGGGTGGTGCCGCCGGGCGAGGTGACACGGCGGCGCAGTTCGGCGGCGTCGGCATCCGATTCGGTCAGCATGCGCGCCGCGCCCAGCACGGTCTGCAGCACCAGGGCGCGCGCGGCGTCGGGTGGCAGGCCTTCGCGCAGGCCGGCGTCGATCATCGCCTCGGCCAGCAGGAAGACGTAGGCCGGGCCGCTGCCGGAGACCGCGGTGACGGCATCCATCAGCGCCTCACTGTCGATCCACACGGTCTTGCCCACGGCGTCGAGCAGGGACTGCGCCGAGGTGCGGCCGGCGGCGTCCACGCGGGGGCTGGCGAACAGGCCGGTGACGCCGGCGCCGAGCAGGGCGGGCGTGTTCGGCATCGCGCGCACCACCGGCAGGGCGCCGCCCAGCCAGCGTTCCAACTGCGTGGTGGTGATGCCGGCGGCGATCGACACCACCAGCGGCCGCTGCGCCTGCGCCTGCGGCGCCAGTGCCTCGCACACCGCGCGCATCACCTGCGGCTTGACCGCCAGCACCCAGGTCCGCGCTCCGGCCACCGCCTGCGCGCCATGTTCGCAGGCCGTCACGCCGAAATCGGCCTGCAGCGCCTCGCGCAGCGCCGCCACGGGTTCGGCCACGCGGATCGCGGCGGGCGCGTGCCCGCGTGCGACCAGCCCGCCGATCAGGCTGCGCGCCATGTTGCCGCCGCCGATGAAAGCGATCGTCGAAGTCATGCGTTCGTTTCCTTCTTGGGGGCGCGCGGCCCGAACAGGGCGCTGCCGATGCGCACCATGGTCGCACCTTCCGCGATCGCGTCCAGGTAGTCCTCGCTCATCCCCATCGACAGGGTATCCACCCCGGCGTGGCGCGCGGCGAGGGCGTCGAACAGGCTGGACATCGCGCGGAACGCCGCGCGCCGGCGCGCGATGTCGGGGTCCGGGGCGGGGATCGCCATCAGCCCGCGCAGGCGTAGCCGGGGCTGGGCAGCGACCGCCTCCGCCAACGCGGATACGTCCTGTGGCCGGCAGCCGGATTTGCTGGCTTCATCGTCGATGTTCACCTGGATCAGCACGTTCAGCGGACCGGCCTCCGGCGGGCGGTGGCGCGCCAGTGCCTCGACCAGCTTGGCGCGGTCGACGCTTTGCACCCAGTCGAACGCCTGCGCGGCCTCGCGCGCCTTGTTCGACTGCAGGTGGCCGATCAGATGCCATTCCAGCCCTTGCCCGCGCAGGGCGGCGATCTTGGGCAGGGCCTCCTGCACGTAGTTCTCGCCGAACGCGCGCTGGCCCTGTGCCGCCAGCGCCGCCACCGCCTCGGCACCGCGGGTCTTGGACACCGCCAGCAGGCGGGCGGCTGGCCTGCCAGGGCGGGGTTTTGCGTTGGCGATCGCAGACAGGATCGCCTGCAGCGGCGGGACGGCGGCGGAAGTGCTCACGGAGGTTGAATGCGGGCGCGGATGGTGCTCATACTGCCTGCGGGGTGCCACCGATGCTACCGTGCGCTGGGCCGCACGGCGGCGACTACCGATCAGGACGCGTTGGGGAGCTACGCATGGATATCGCCGAACTTCTGGCATTTTCGGTCAAGAACAAGGCTTCTGACCTGCATCTTTCCGCAGGCCTGCCGCCGATGATCCGCGTCGACGGCGACGTGCGCCGGATCAACATCCCCGCACTGGACCACAAGCAGGTGCACGCGCTGATCTACGACATCATGTCGGACAAGCAGCGCCGCGACTACGAGGAATTCCTCGAGGTGGACTTCTCGTTCGAGATCCCCTCGCTGGCGCGCTTCCGCGTCAACGCCTTCAACCAGAACCGCGGCGCCGGCGCGGTGTTCCGCACCATTCCCTCCGAGGTGCTGACGCTCGAAGATCTTGGCTGTCCGCGCGTGTTCAAGGAGCTGATCGAGCAGCCGCAGGGCCTGATCCTGGTGACCGGGCCGACCGGCTCGGGCAAGTCGACCACGCTGGCGGCGATGATCGACCACATCAACAAGAACGAATATGCGCACATCCTCTCGGTCGAGGACCCGATCGAGTTCGTGCACACCTCGCAGAAGTGCCTGATCAACCAGCGCGAGGTGCACCGCGACACTCACGGCTTCAACGAGGCCCTGCGCTCGGCGCTGCGCGAGGACCCGGACTACATCCTGGTCGGCGAGCTGCGCGACCTCGAGACCATCCGCCTGGCGCTGACCGCGGCCGAGACCGGCCACCTGGTGTTCGCCACCCTGCACACCAGCTCGGCGGCCAAGACCATCGACCGCATCATCGACGTGTTCCCGGCCGGCGAGAAGCCGATGGTGCGCTCGATGCTGTCGGAGTCGCTGCGCGCGGTCATCAGCCAGGCGCTGCTGAAGAAGATCGGTGGCGGCCGCACGGCGGCGTGGGAGATCATGGTTGGCACCCCGGCGATCCGCAACCTGATCCGCGAGGACAAGGTGGCGCAGATGTACTCGGCCATCCAGACCGGCCAGGGTCAGGGCATGCAGACCCTGGACCAGCACCTGCAGGAGCTGGTGAAGCGCAGCGTGGTCAGCCGCCAGCAGGCCCGCGAATACGCCAAGGACAAGCGGTTGTTCGAATAAGCGCCCCCGCGCAGGAGCATTCCGATGAGCAGCATCGATTTCACCTCGTTCCTCAAGCTGATGGCGCACCAGAAGGCGTCGGACCTGTTCATCACCGCCGGCATGCCGCCGTCGATGAAGGTGAACGGCAAGATCAGCCCGATCACCCAGAACCCGCTGACCTCGCAGCAGAGCCGCGACCTCGTGCTCAACGTGATGACGCCGCAGCAGCGCGAGGAGTTCGAGAAGACCCACGAATGCAACTTCGCGATCGGCGTGGCCGGGGTCGGCCGCTTCCGCGTGAGCTGCTTCTACCAGCGCAACCAGGTGGGCATGGTGCTGCGCCGGATCGAGACCCGCATCCCGACGGTGGAGGAACTGAGCCTGCCGCCGATCATCAAGACCCTGGCGATGACCAAGCGCGGGATCATCCTGTTCGTGGGCGCCACCGGCACCGGCAAGTCCACTTCGCTGGCGGCGATGATCGGCTACCGCAACCAGAACTCGACCGGCCACATCATCACCATCGAGGATCCGATCGAGTTCGTGCACAAGCACGACGGCTGCATCATCACCCAGCGCGAGGTCGGGATCGACACCGACAACTGGGAGAACGCGCTGAAGAACACCCTGCGCCAGGCCCCCGACGTGATCATGATCGGCGAGATCCGCACCCGCGAGGGCATGGACCATGCGATCGCGTTCGCCGAGACCGGCCACCTGGTGCTGGCGACCCTGCATGCCAACAACGCCAACCAGGCGATGGACCGCATCATCAACTTCTTCCCGGAAGACCGTCGCAGTCAGCTACTGATGGATCTTTCGCTCAATCTCAAGGGCGTGATCGCGCAACAACTGATTCCTACCCCGGATGGCAAGGGGCGCCGGGTGGCGATGGAGATCCTGCTCGGCACCCCGCTGGTGCAGGACTACATCCGCGACGGCGAGGTGCACAAGCTGAAGGAAGTGATGAAGGAATCCGTGCAGCTGGGCATGAAGACCTTCGACCAGAGCCTGTTCGAGCTGTACCAGGCCGGCGAGATCAGCTACGAGGATGCGCTGCGCTACGCCGACTCCGCCAACGAGGTGCGCCTGCGCATCAAGCTGGCGCAGGGCGGCGACGTGCGCACCCTGGCGCAGGGTCTGGACGGGGTGGAGGTGGCTGAAGTCGGGCGCTGAAGGCGGCCCGCGGGCGCGGGCGGGCGCCAGCTGCGCGCTAGAATGCGCGCATGGAACCGCCCCGCCAGAACTTCGGCAACCACCTGCTGATCGCGCTGCCCTCGCTGCGCGACCGCTACTTCGAGCGCAGCGTCACCCTGATCTGCCAGCACGATGCCGACGGGGCGATGGGCATCGTCGTGAATCGCGCCTCCGAATACACCGTGGGCGAGGTGCTGCGGCAGATGGGCATCGCCAGCGAGGATTCCGCGCTGCAGGCGCAGGCGGTGCTGGCCGGCGGCCCGGTGCACCCGGAGCGTGGCTTCGTCCTGCACGACGGCGGGCAGCCCTACGATTCCAGCCTGGCGGTGGGCGATGGCCTGTACCTGACCACCTCGCGCGACGTGCTGGAGGCGATGGCGCGCGGCGAAGGCCCGCCGCAGGCGCTGCTGGCCCTGGGCTGCGCCGGCTGGGGTGCCGGCCAGCTGGAGCAGGAATTGCTGGACGACAGCTGGCTGCTGGCACCCAACCGCGCCGACGTGCTGTTCCAGCTGCCGCTGGCGCAGCGCTGGCAGGCCGCCGCGGGCGGCATCGGCATCGACCTGCTGAACCACGCCAGCCACAGCGGGCACGCATGAGCACGCCGCCCACCGCCGCGCCCGCCATCCGCGCCGACGGCACCGTGCTGGGGTTCGACGTCGGCATGCGCCGGATCGGCGTGGCGGTGGGCAACGCCCTCACCGGTAACGCCAGCGCGGTCGCGGTGATCGACGTGCATGCCGCCGGCCCGGACTGGGCGCAGGCCGAACGCCTGCTGCGGCAGTGGCGCCCGGACGGCCTGGTGGTCGGCGATCCGATGACCCTGGACGGCGGCGACCAGCCGATCCGCAAGGCCGCGCGCGCCTTCGCGCAGGAGCTGCAGCGCCGCAGCGGGCTGCCGGTGGTGATGGTCGATGAACGCAACAGCTCGCAGGAGGCCGCGCGCCGGTTCGCCGCCGCCCGCGCCGATGGCCGCCGCAAGCGGCGCGATGCCGAGGTGCTGGACGCGGTGGCCGCGGCGGTGATCGTCGAGCGCTGGCTGGCTGCCCCGCGCGATGCCCGCCCGCTTTCCTGATTTTTCCGTCTCCCCGCAGCCCCGACCACGCGCCCGCATGCATTCGCCCGCCGCCGACCGCCCCCGCCACCTGCTCGACCTCGCCCGCCTGCCGGCCGCGCGCATCGACACCCTGCTGCGCCGCGCGCAGATGTTCGCCGAGGGCGCGCAGGCGCCCGCCGCGCTGGCCGGGGCGGCGGTGTGCACGCTGTTCTTCGAGCCCTCCACCCGCACCCGCCTCAGCTTCCAGCTCGCCGCGCAGCGGCTGGGCGCGCACGTGCTCAATTTCGACGCCTCCACCGCGTCCACTACCAAGGGCGAGACCGACCTCGATACCTTCCGCACCATCCAGGCGATGGGCGTGCGCGGCTTCGTGGTGCGCCACAAGACCGACGGCGCGGTGGCGGCGCTGGCCGAGGCGGCGCAGCCAGGGGTGGCCGTGCTCAACGCCGGCGACGGCCGCAGCCACCATCCCACCCAGGGCCTGCTGGACATGCTCACCCTGCGCCAGGCCAAGGGCGAGGATTTCTCCAAGTTGAAAGTGGTGATCGTCGGCGACGTGAGGCACTCGCGGGTCGCGCGCAGCGACCTGCACGCCCTGCGCGCCCTCGGCTGCGGCGAGATCCGCATATGCGGCCCGGCGGCCCTGCTGCCGGACGACGACACCCTGGCCGGCTGCGCCATCGCCACGACCTCGACGCCGCGCTGGACGGCGTGGACGCGGTGATGATGCTGCGCCTGCAGCGCGAACGCATGGCCGAAGGCCTCGTCGTCTCGCTGGACGACTACCACCGCGCCTACGGCCTGACCGAAGCCCGCCTGCGCCGCGCCGCGCCGGACGCCATCGTCATGCACCCCGGCCCGATGAACCGCGGCGTGGAAATCACCGACGCCGTCGCCGACGGCCCGCAGTCGCGCGTCCTCGCCCAGGTCGCCAACGGCGTCGCCGTGCGCATGGCGGCGCTGGAGGCCCTGCTCGGTTGACAGGCCGGCGCGGAACCCTGGATCGTTTGCGTTGAGTATTTCCCCGACAGTCCGCCCCTTCAGTAGCCCCTGAGAGGGGTGGACACCTGGCCTTCGGTAGACTTGGTGCTTACCACACCGTTCCAAGCCGCTGGAGAGACCAGATGTCCGCCGCAACGAACGCTATCAAACGCGGTGCCCTGGGCCATAGCGGTGCCCTGGCCAGCGCATGGGCCAGCGCAACGCCAGCCACCGGGGTCTGACATGCCTGCTGGCATCCGGCGCGCTGCCTTCAGCGCAGCAGCAGCAGTGTGGCCAGACCGAGGAAGGTGAAGAAGCCCATCACGTCGGTGACGGTGGTGAGGAAGATGCTGCTGGCCAGCGCGGGGTCGTAGCCCATGCGCTTGAGGGTCACCGGCACCAGCACGCCGGCGAGGGCGGCGAACAGCAGGTTGCAGGTGAGGGCGATGGCGATCACCAGCGACAGGCCGATGTCGTGGAACCACAGCAGCACCACCAGGGCCAGCACCAGGCCGAGGCCGAGGCCGTTGAGCAGCGCCACCCGCGATTCCTTCCACAGCAGGGTGCGGATGTTGGAGGCGCCCACCTGGCCCAGCGCGATGCCGCGCACCATCAGCGCCAGCACCTGGGTGCCGGCGTTGCCGCCCATGCCGGCCACGATCGGCATCAGCACCGCGAGCGCGGTGAGGACATGGATGGTGTTCTCGAACTGGCCCACCACGCTGGCGGCCAGGAACGCGGTGGCGAGGTTGATGCCCAGCTCACAGCATGCGCCGGCGGGTGGCGCGCCAGACCGGGCTGAACAGGTCCTCGTCCTCGTCCAGGCCGGCGGCGGACAGCGCCTGGTGCTCGGCCTGCTCGCGGATGATGTCCACCACGTCGTCGATGGTGATGCGGCCCAGCAGCACGTTGCTTTCGTCCACCACCGGCGCGGAGATCCAGTCGTGGTCGGAGAACTTGCGTGCCACCGCGTCGGCCGGTTCGTTGACGTGGATCGCGGTGAGATCGTCGTCGATCAGGCGGTTGATCGGGGTGCCGGGATCGTGGGTCACCAGGTCCTGCAGCGCCACCCAGCCGATCAGGTGGTGGCGGCGGTTCACCACGTACAGGTGGTCGGTGTGGTCGGGCAGCTCGCCGCGCAGGCGCAGGTAGCGCAGCACCACGTCCACCGTGGTGTCGGCGCGCACGGTCACCACGTCCGGGTTCATCAGGCGCCCGGCGGTGTCCTCCTCGTAGGACAGCACCTGTTCCAGGCGCTCGCGGTTCTCGCGGTCCATCGACTTCAGGACTTCCTCGATCACCGTGTCCGGCAGGTCTTCCACCAGGTCGGCGAGGTCGTCGATGTCGAGGTCGGAGGCTGCGGCCACCAGTTCGTCCTCGTCCATGTCGGCGATCAGCGACTCGCGGACTTCTTCGCCGACGTGGACCAGCACCTCGCCGTCATCCTCCGGGTCCACCAGCCCCCACACCACCGAGCGCTTGCCCGGCGGCAGCGATTCCAGCAGGTTGCCGATTTCCGCCGGCGACAGCGTGTTGACCAGCCGCCGCACCGGCCCGAGGCGGCCGCTGTCCAGCGCATCGCTGAGCAGGCGCAGCTGGCGCGCGGTCTTGTCGTGGCGGACGGCTTCGGCCATGCGGGATTCCGGGCGGAGGGGAGGACCGGGCGCGCGGCGATGGGCGCGGGCCGGGTCGGGCGAGACACGTGCGGCGGATTATCGCCCGCGGCCCCCCGGCTTGCCCACCCTGCGCCCGCGTCCTGCGCATGCGGCGCGGCTGCGCGCCCGCCGCGCGCGCCCCGCGTGCAGGCGGCCGCGGCTAGAATGTGCCGATGAGCAGCAACGATTACCAGTTCGACATCGATGTGGACGCCCGCTTCCTGGACGACCAGTCGGCCCCGGAGGAAGGGCGCTACGTGTTCGCCTAC
This sequence comes from Thermomonas sp. S9, assembly GCF_024704365.1. Lineage (GTDB taxonomy): Bacteria > Pseudomonadota > Gammaproteobacteria > Xanthomonadales > Xanthomonadaceae > Thermomonas. Next base: position 2,474,240 of record NZ_JAJDFY010000001.1, on the reverse strand, counting down.
ACCATCCACATCCGCAACCAGGGCAAGGTGCCGGCGCGGTTGCTGGGGCGCCACTGGCTGATCACCGACGGTAACGGCAAGGTGCGCGAGGTGACGGGCGAGGGCGTGGTGGGCGAGCAGCCGTGGCTACGCCCCGGCGAGGGCTTCGAGTACACCTCCGGCGCGGTGCTGGAGACCGACATCGGCACCATGCGCGGCAGCTACGACATGCTGGCGGATGATGGCACCCGCTTCGCGGCGCCGATCCCGGCGTTCACGCTGTCCGTCCCGCGCACCCTGCACTGAGGCCGCACGCATGGCCGTCTGGGCAATCGGCGACCTCCAGGGTTGCTACGACGTCACCCAGCGCCTGCTGGAGAAGCTGCGTTTCGACCCGGCGGTGGACCGCCTGTGGTTCTGCGGCGACCTGGTGAACCGCGGCGGGCAGTCGGTGGAGACCCTGCGCCTGGTGCACTCGCTGCGCGACCACTGCGAGGTGGTGCTGGGCAATCACGACCTGTCGCTGCTGGCGGTGTCCGAGCGCACCCCCGAGGAGCAGCGCCGGGTCAATCCCGACCTGCAGGGCGTGCTGTCCGCGCCGGACGCCCCTGAGCTGCTGGCCTGGCTGCGCGGGCGCGAACTGTGCCACGTGGACCGCGGCCTGGGCTGGATGATGGTGCATGCCGGGCTGGCCCCGAAGTGGACCACCCAGATGGCCGAGAAGCACGCGCGCGAGGTGGAGGCGCGCCTGCGCGGCGAGCACTACCCGCGGCTGCTGCGCAACATGTACGGCGACGGCCCGGACTGGGGGCCGCACCTGAAGGGCAACGACCGCGACCGCGCGATCATCAACATCTTCACCCGCATGCGCTACTGCAGCCCGCGCGGGCGGATCGCGTTCGACCAGAAGGGCCCGCCGGGCAGCCAGCTGCCGGGCCTGTACCCGTGGTTCTGCGTGCCGGGGCATGCCGCGCGCGACCTCAAGATCGTGTGCGGGCACTGGAGCACGCTGGGGCTGTTCATCGGCAACGGCGTGCACGCGATCGACACCGGCGCGGTCTGGAGCGGCAAGCTCACCGCGCTGCAGCTGGATACCGACGAACTGCGGGTGGTGCAGGTACCGGGCCGCGACGTGCCGGCACCGGCGCCGAAGCCGCGCCCGGCCAGGCCGCGCCCGCGCTGAGGCAGGCGCGCGGCCGGCGGGCCTTCAGTCCACCCGGCGGATGCGCGCGCCCAGCGCGGACAGCTTGGCCTCGATGTTCTCGTAGCCGCGGTCGAGGTGGTAGATGCGGTCGATGGTGGTCTCGCCCTCGGCCACCAGTCCGGCCAGGATCAGCGATGCCGAGGCGCGCAGGTCGGTGGCCATCACTGGCGCGCCGCTGAGTTGCGGCACACCGCGCACCACCGCGGTATGCCCGTCCACCCGGATGTCCGCGCCCAGGCGCAGCAGCTCGTTGACGTGCATGAAGCGGTTTTCGAAGATCGTCTCGGTCACCACGCCCACACCCTCGGCCACGCAGTCCAGCGCCATGAACTGCGCCTGCATGTCGGTGGGAAACGCCGGGTGCGGCGCGGTGGTGATGTCCACCGCGCGCGGGCGTTGGCCGTGCATGTCGAGGTGGATGCGGTCGCCCTCGCAGGCGATCTCCGCGCCGGCCTGGCGCAGCTTGCCGAGCACGGCGTCCAGCGTGTCCGGGCGCGTGTGGGTGGCGGTGATGCGGCCGCCGGTCATGGCGGCGGCGACCAGGAAGGTGCCGGTCTCGATGCGGTCGGCGATCACCGCGTGCTCGCCGCCGTGCAGGCGCGCCACGCCCTCGACCTCGATCCGCGGCGTGCCGTGCCCGCGGATGCGCGCGCCCATCGCGTTCAGGCAGTCGGCCAGGTCCACGATCTCCGGCTCCATCGCCGCGTTTTCCAGCACCGTGGTGCCCTCGGCCAGCGCGGCCGCCATCAGCACGTTCTCGGTGGCGCCCACGCTGACCAGTTCGAACACGTGGCGCGCGCCCTTCAGGCGGCCGGCGCTGCGCGCCTTGATGAAGCCGTGCTCCACCACGATCTCGGCGCCCAGCGCCTGCAGGCCCTTGATGTGCAGGTCCACCGGGCGCGAGCCGATCGCGCAGCCGCCCGGCAGCGACACCTCGGCATCGCCGAAGCGTGCCAGCAGTGGCCCCAGCACCAGCACCGAGGCGCGCATGGTCTTGACCAGCTCGTACGGCGCCACGTGGCGGTTGACGCTGCGCGGATCCACCGTCATCGCATCGCCCTCGTGGACGACGCCTGCGCCCAGCCCGGCCAGCAGCTTGGCGGTGGTGAGCACATCGTGCAGGCGCGGCACGTTGGTGATCCGCACCGGCGCGTCGGCCAGCAGGGTGGCGCACAGGATTGGCAGCACTGCGTTCTTGGCGCCGGAGATGCGGACTTCGCCCGCCAGGCGGGGGCCGCCTTCGACCACGATCTTCTGCATCAGGCGGCCGCCTCGTCGGGGGTCAGGGTCTTCAGCTGCAGGGCGTGGATTTCGCCGCCCATGCGCTCGCCCAGGGTGGCGTACACCATCCGGTGGCGCGCCAGCGGCAGCTTGCCGGCGAACGCGGCGCAGACCACGGTGGCTTCGAAATGCACGCCGTCGTCGCCACGCACCTCGACGCGGGCGCCGGGCAGGCCGGTTTCGATCAATTGGCGGATGCGTTCGGCGTTCATGTGGGGGCAGGGGGAACTCGCGTAAACTGAACGGCCCAGTTTAGCGGAATCGCGCCGAGTTCCCCGCCATGACCGATCGCCCGGACAGCTTCCAGTTCGCCGCCAGCGGCCGGCGCGTGCTGGCCATCGAGGCCGAGGCGCTGGGTGCGGTGGCCGCCCGCATCGGCAGCGAATTCGAGGCCGCCTGCCAGGCCATGCTGGCCTGCCGCGGACGGGTGGTGTGTACCGGGATGGGCAAGTCCGGGCACGTGGCGCGCAAGATCGCGGCGACCCTGGCCTCCACCGGCACCCCGGCGTTCTTCATGCACCCGGGCGAGGCGGCGCACGGCGATCTTGGCATGGTGACCGATGCCGACGTGCTGCTGGCGCTGTCGTACTCGGGCGAGAGCGACGAGATCCTGCTGCTGCTGCCGGCCCTGCGCCGGCAGGGCAACTCCATCATCGCGATGACCGGCCGCGCCGGCTCCAGCCTGGCGCGCGAGGCCGACATTCACCTCGACGTGGGCGTGCCGGTCGAGGCCTGCCCGCTGCAGCTGGCGCCGACCTCCAGCACCACCGCCGCGCTGGCGCTGGGCGATGCACTGGCGGTGGCGCTGCTGGAGGCGCGCGGCTTCACCGCCGACGATTTCGCGCGCTCGCACCCGGCCGGCGCGCTCGGGCGCCGCCTGCTGCTGCATATTTCCGACGTGATGCACGTGGGCGAGGCGGTGCCGCGGGTGCCGCCGGACGCCAGCCTGAGCGAGGCGGTGCTGGAGATGGGCCGCAAGCGGCTGGGCATGACCGCGGTGGTGGACGCCGACGACCGCCTGCTGGGCCTGTACACCGACGGCGACCTGCGGCGCAGCCTGAACGATCCCGGCATCGATCTGCGCGCCACCCGCATCGACGCGGTGATGACGCGCACGCCGCGCACCATCGGCCCCGAGGCGCTGGCAACCGAGGCGGCCAAATTGATGGAAACCCACAAGATCCAGGGCCTGCTGGTGACCGATGGCGACGGCCACCTGGTCGGCGCGCTGAACATCCACGACCTGCTGCGCGCGCGGGTGGTGTGATGATGGGCCTCGACCACTCGGCGGAACTGCTGGCGCGGGCGGCGCGCATCCGCCTGATCGGCTTCGACGTGGACGGCACCCTGACCGACGGTGGCCTGCACTATGACGCCCACGGCGGCGAGAGCAAGCGCTTCCACGTGCAGGACGGGCTCGGCCTGGTCCTGCTGCGGCGCGCCGGGATCGCCACCGCGCTGGTCAGCGCGCGCCGCAGCGAGGCCACCCTGGCGCGCGGACGCGAGCTCGGCATCGGCCATCTGCACCTGGGCGAGCAAGACAAGCTCGGCTGCCTGCGCCGGATCGCCGCGGAACGCGGCCTGGGCCTGGAGGAGGTGGCGTTCATGGGCGACGACCTGCCTGACCTGCCGGTGCTGCGCGCGGTCGGCCTGGCCATCGCCCCGGCCAATCTGCACCCGTGGTTGCGCGCGGACGTGCACTGGACCACGCCGCTGGCCGGCGGCGAGGGCGCGGTGCGCCAGGCCTGCGACCTGCTGCTGCAGGCGCAGGGCAAGGTGGAGGCGCTGCTGGCGCGGGAGCCCGCGCCGTGAGGCTGCGCCGGCTGCTGACCCTGGTGCTGCTGGCAGTCGCCATCGCCAGCGGCTGGTCGATCTGGATGCGCGCGCATCCGGGCGACGACGGCGTGCTGCTGGCGCGCCCGGACTATGTGCTGCGCGATTTCGAGGTGGTCTCGCTGGACAGGCAGGGCAAGGAGGCGTTCACCCTGCTCGGCCCGGAGCTGCAACGCAATCCCGCCGACCGTACCCTGGCGCTGGCCACCCCGCGCTTCCTGGTGCCCGATCGCGAGGGGCGCTACTGGGACGTGCGCGCCCGGCGCGGGTGGGTGCCGGCCGACGGCAGCCGGATCGAGCTGCACGACGAGGTGCTGGCGACCAGCCCGCCGCAGGCACCGCCGCCGACCCGGATTGAAACCGACCGCCTGGCGCTGGACCTGAACCGCAATCTGGCCAGCACCAGCGCCGATGTCACCATCACCCGCCCCGGCCTTACAATGCAGGGCAAGGGGCTGGAGGCGGATTTGGACCGCCAGCAGGTCTCGCTACTTTCCCAGGTTCGCACCCGCTATGTCCCGCAGCACTGACTTCCTGGCCGGCCTGCTGGCCGCGGCCCTGACCGTCGCCTGCGGCGCGGCGGCGGCGCGCAGCTCCGACCGCAACCAGCCGATGGACATCGAGTCCGCGCGCAGCACCTGCGGCACCGGCAACAACGCCAGCTGCACCCTCACCGGCAACGTCACCCTGGTGCAGGGCACGCTGCGGGTGAAGGCGGAAAAGGCGGTGATCCAGCAGGCCGGCGGCAATCCCAGCCGCGCCCTGCTCAGCGGCGGGGTCAGTCTGCAGCAGGAAATGGATGACGGCGACCGCATCGACGCCACCTCCGACAACATCGACTACGACCTGCGCAACGAGGTCATGGTGTTCACCGGCAACGTGGTGATCCGCCAGCAGCGCGGCACCCTCAACGGCCAGCGCGTGGTCTACAACCTCAAGACCGGGCAGGTGGAGAGCGGCGGCAACGGCGGCCGGGTCAAGATGCGCATCCTGCCCAAGGACGCGCCGGCGGACGCCGGCAAGGGCACGCCCTGATGCTGGTCGCCGAGGAACTGCGCAAACGCTACCGGTCGCGCGAGGTGGTGCGCGATTTCGGGCTGACGCTCAACCCCGGGGAGGTGGTCGGCCTGCTGGGCCCGAACGGCGCCGGCAAGACCACCTGCTTCTACATGATCGTGGGCCTGGTCTCGGCCGATGCCGGGCGGATCGTGCTGGACGGCGCCGACATCACCGGCGAGCCGATGTACCGGCGTGCGCGGCTGGGCCTGGGTTACCTGCCGCAGGAGCCCTCGATCTTCCGCAAGCTGAGCGTGGCCGACAACCTGCGGCTGGTGCTGGAGCTGCGGCCCGACCTCGACGAGGACGGCCGCGAGCACGAGCTGGATGCGCTGCTGGACGAGCTGCAGATCGGCCACGTGGCCGAGCAGCAGGGCGCCAGCCTGTCCGGCGGCGAGCGGCGGCGGGTGGAGATCGCGCGTGCGCTCGCCGGCAAGCCGCGCATGATCCTGCTGGACGAGCCGTTCGCCGGCGTCGATCCGATTTCGGTCAACGAGATCCAGCGCATCGTGCGCCACCTCAAGGCGCGCGGAATTGGCGTGCTGATCACCGACCACAACGTGCGCGAGACGCTGGGCATCTGCGACCGCGCCTACATCCTGGCCGACGGCGGGGTGCTGGCGCAGGGTACGCCCGAAGCGGTGCTGCAGAACGCCGACGTGCGCCGGGTGTATCTGGGCGACGACTTCCGCCTGTGAGGCTGCTCCGGCGCGGCCTGCACGAACCGCCGCCAACGTGATCGCGCGTGGCCCTTGCCGGATGCCCACCGGGCCGATAGGTTGGGAGCCGGAGGCGCGGATGGGGGCTCGCCGGGCGGCAACACGCCGCCGCAGGGGCCACGCCCGCCGCCTTGCCGCGAGCACCCCCGCGCGCGGCCCATCGTGCAGAAGGAGGTCAAGATGCAGATCGAAACCTACGGCCAGCAAATGGACGTCACCCCCGCCCTGAGCAAGTACGTGGAGACCCGCTTCGAGCGGTTGGGGCGGCATTTCGAGCATCCCTGCCAGATCCGCGTCCAGCTCGGGCTGGAGAAGCCCGACCACCGGGCCGAGGCCACCGTGAACCTGCCCGGCAAGATCCTGCATGCCGATGCCAACGCGGCCGACATGTACGCGGCGATCGACCTGCTGGCCGACAAGCTCGACCGCCTGCTGCTGAAGCAGAAGGACAAGATGGTCGATCACCATCGCGGCGAAAGTCTGCCGCGCGACCTCGCCGGCTGACCTGCCCGCCGTGACCACCGCCCGCATCACCGCCGCCGAGCTGTTCGAGCTCCAGCAGGAGCGTCTGGGCCTGCGCTGGGTGGCCGGCCGCGAGCGCGGCGGCGAGCGGGTACTGGAGGCGGTGCAGACCGTGGCCCGCCGGCCGTCGCTGGCGGGCTACCTCAATGCCATCTATCCCAACAAGGTGCAGATCCTCGGCACCGAGGAGCTGGAATGGCTGGACGGGCTGGACGCCCGCCAGCGCTGGGAGACCATCCAGAAAATCATCGGGTTCCGGCCGCTGGCGCTGGTCCTGAGCAAGAATCAGGCGTGTCCCGAGGATCTGCGGCTGGCGGCCGAGGAATCCGATACCCCGCTGTGGGTCTCGCCGCGGCGGGGACACGAACTGCTCAATCACCTGCAGTACGTGCTGGCGCGCAAGCTGGCGCCGCGCGTGACCCTGCACGGCGTGTTCATGGAGATCTATTCGATCGGCGTGCTTATCACCGGGGAGTCCGGCTCGGGCAAGAGCGAACTGGCGCTGGAGCTCATCACCCGCGGCCACCGCCTGGTGGCGGACGACGCGCCCGAGTTCACCCAGATCGCCCCCCGACGTGCTCGACGGCACCTGCCCGGAACTGCTGCAGGACATGCTGGAGCTGCGCGGGCTGGGCGTGCTCAACATCCGCCAGATGTTCGGCGATACCGCGGTCAAGCGGAACAAGTACCTGCGCATGATCGTGCACCTGTCGCGGCCGTCGCTGGAGCCCGACCCCAGCGGCATGGAGCGCCTGACCGGCGACCTCGGCAGCCGCCGCGTGCTCGACCTGGACGTGCCGATGATCACCATCCCGGTGATGCCCGGCCGCAATCTGGCGGTGCTTACCGAGGCCGCCACCCGCATGCACATCCTGCGCAGCAAGGGCATCGACCCGGCCGCGGCGTTCATGGCCCGGCACAGCCACTTCCATCGAGCACGCCAGCCCATGAGCACACCGGTGGCTCCCGCGCTGGTGGTGGTCAGCGGCATGTCCGGCTCCGGCAAGTCCGGGGCGCTGCATACGCTGGAGGATCTCGGCTACTACTGCGTGGACAACCTGCCTGCCGAACTGCTGCCGGAGTTCGTGCGCCGCATGCGGGCCGGGGATTCTGCTCCGGAGAAGGTGGCGGTGGTGATCGATGCGCGCAGCCTGGGTGATCTGGCCGAGGTGCCGGGCATCCTGTCGCAGGTGGGCGCGATGGGCGTGAATCCGCGCCTGCTGTTCCTCGAAGCGCGCAGCGACGTCATCTTGCGCCGCTATGCCGACACCCGCCGCCGGCACCCGCTCAGCCATCTGGGGCTGCCGCTGGCGGACGCGATCTCGCTGGACCGCCAGGCGCTGCGCCCGCTGCGCCAGATCGCGGACATCCTGATCGACACCAGCGAGCTCAACGTCCACCAGATGCGTCGCCGCATCCTCTCCGAATTCGGGCTGGAGAGCGCGGGGCTGGCGCTGCTGTTCGAGTCGTTCGCCTACCGCCACGGGGTACCGGGCGATGCCGATTTCGTGTTCGATGCGCGGGTGCTGCCGAACCCGCACTGGGACGCACGGTTGCGCCCGCTGTCCGGACGCGACGAGGCCGTGCGCGATTACCTCGACGCGCAGCCGGAGGTGGCGACCTACGTCGCGCAGGTGCAGACGTTCCTGGACACCTGGCTGCCCAGGCTCAGCACCGATACCCGCAGCTATGTCACCGTGGCGTTCGGCTGCAGCGGCGGCCGCCACCGCTCGGTGTACCTGGCCGAGCGCCTGGCCCGGCACAGTCGCGAGCATGGCTGGCGCGAGGTCGCCACCCACCACCGCGAGCTGGATTGACACGCGGCCCGTTGCGATCACGCGTCGCCACGGACGGATGCGCTTCCCCGCCGTCATCGCGGTCTGCTAAGTTGCGCGGATGAGCGTCGGGATCCTCCTCGTCACCCATGAAGGCATCGGCCAGCCCCTGCTGGCGGTGGCCGCGCGCCTGCTGGGCAGGCTGCCGCTGGCGTGCGAGGCGTTCGAGGTGCCGTTCGACGGCGAACCGGAGGCCCTGCTGCCGCAGGCCAGCGCGGCGATGCGCCGGGTGGATGGCGGCGAGGGCGTGCTGATCCTGACCGACCTGTACGGCGCCACGCCCGCCAACCTCGCGGCGCGCCTGGCGCGCCTGGGCACGCCGGCACGCCGGGTGTCCGCGCTCAGCCTGCCGATGCTGCTGCGGGTGATGAACTACGCGGAGCTGGAACTGGCCGACCTGCCGGCGGTGGCCGCCGCCGGTGCCCGCAGCGGAGCCATCATTGATGACATCTGACCCCATCCACCCGCGCGGCACCCGCGGAGGCGGCGCATGATCCGGCGCGAACTCAAGGTCAGCAACCGCCTCGGCCTGCATGCGCGCGCCACCGCCAAGCTGGTGCAGCTGCTGTCCGCGTTCCGCTGCCAGGCCACGCTGGAGGCGCGCGGGCGCGAGGTCAACGCCAAGAGCATCATGGGCGTGATGCTGCTGGCCGCCGGACCGGGCTCGGAGGTGGTGCTGCGGGTGGACGGCGAGGACGAGCAGGCCGCCGCCGACGCGGTGGCGGCGCTGTTCGAGCGCCGCTTCGACGAGGACAGCTGATGCGCCAGGTTCTGTCCGGCATCGCCGCCGCCCGCGGTAGCGCGCTTGGACGGGCCCGCGTGCGGTTGCCGCACGCGCTGGACATCGACGAGGCGCGCATCACCGCCGCCGAGGTGGACGCCGAACGGGCGCGCTTCCATGCCGCGGTGGACAGCGTGCGTGCGGAGATGCGCCAGCTGCGCGAGCGCCTGCACGGCGCGCTGGCGCACGAGATCGGCGAGTTCCTCGACCTGCACGCGCTGCTGCTGGACGATCCCGAGCTGCTGTCGGGGATCGACGAACTGATCCGCACCGGGCTGTATTCGGCCGACTACGCGCTGCGCCTGCAGCGCGACCGCATCGCCGCGGTGTTCGAGGGCATGGACGATGCCTATCTGCGCAGCCGGATCGACGATATCGACCAGGTGATCGGCCGCCTGCACGCCGCCCTGCACAGCGGTCGCGCCGAGCTGCAGGGGGTGTCCGGCGAGATTCTGGTGACCGACAACGTGGCGCCGGCGGAGCTGGCGCAGCTGCAGGCGCAGGGCGTGGTCGGGGTGGTCACCGCCGGCGGCAGCCTGCTGTCGCACAGCGCGATCCTCGCGCGCAGCCTGCACCTGCCGCTGGTGGTGGGTGCCGCGCAGGCGCTGCAGAAGGTCAACGACGGCGACGTGCTGGCGATCGACGGCGGCAGCGGGCTGGTGGTGCTGGAGCCGGACGCCGCCGACCTGCGCGCCCACCACCGCCGGATGACCGAGGCGCGCCGCGAGCGGCGCCAGCTCAACCGCCTGCGGCGCGAGCCCACCCGCACCCTGGACGGCATCGACATCAAGCTGTGGGCGAACGCGGAATCGCGCGACGACGTCACCGAGGCGCATGCGCTGGGCGCCGCGGGTGTCGGCCTGTACCGCACCGAGTTCCTGTTCCTGGGCAGCAGCGTGCTGCCCGACGAGGAGGCGCAGTTCCGCGCCTACCGCGATGCGGTGCTGGCGATGACCGGGCGCACCGTCACCATCCGCACCCTGGACCTCGGTGCCGACAAGGCCGACAAGACCGGCCTGGCCCTGCGCGACGAGCCCAACCCGGCGCTGGGCCTGCGCGGAGTGCGGCTATCGCTCGCGCGGCAGGAGCTGCTGCGCACCCAGCTGCGCGCGATCGCGCGCGCCTCCGGCTATGGCCCGGTGCGGGTGCTGGTACCGATGATCAGCGGCGGCGAGGAACTGCGCGCGGTGCGGCGGATGCTGGACGAAGTCCTGCGCGAGCTGCGCGCGCAGGGGCTGGAGACCGCACCGCAGGTGCCACTGGGCGCGATGATCGAAGTCCCGGCCGCGGCCCTGGCGCTGGTGTCTTTCGTGGCGCAGTGCGATTTCCTGTCGATCGGCACCAACGACCTGGTGCAGTACCTGCTGGCGGCCGATCGCACCCACGAAGCACTGGGCGAGCTCTACACCCCGCTGCACCCGGCGGTGCTGCGGGTGCTGCGCGACGTGGTCCGGATCGGCCAGCGCCGCGGCCGCCCGGTCACGGTCTGTGGCGAAATGGTTGCCGATCCGCGGCTGGTGCCGCTGCTGCTGGCGCTGGGGCTGACCGAGTTGAGCCTGCACCCGGCAACCCTGCTGGAGGTGCGGCAGGCGATCCGTCAGTGCGATCTCGGTCGCCTGCGCGCGGCCGCGCCGGCGCTGTTGCGCGCCCGCCAGCGCGCCGCGATCGAGGACTGGGTGGCCGCCTGGCTGCCGGAGGCATCTTGATCTGAATGGCCGTGTGCCCGGCGTGGTGACGCAGGCCGCCGTACCGTGGATAGTGGGGCTCAGCCGCCGCGGGCGGCGACGAGATTGGCCAGCCGCACGAAACCGGCGACGGCGATCTGCTCGGCGCGCGCGTCGGGTCGCAGCCCGGCGGCGGTGATCTGTTCCGGTGTCGCGCTGCCGGACAGCGCGTTGCGCAGGGTCTTGCGGCGCTGGCCGAACGCGGCGCGCACGACATCGGCAAACGCAGCGTGATCGCGCACGGCGATCGCACTGGCCGGTTTCGGCACCAGGTGCACCACCGCCGAGTCCACCTTGGGTGCCGGCCGGAACGCGCCAGGCGGCACCGTGAACAGCGGCGTCACGGTGCAATAGGCCTGCAGCATCACGCTCAGGCGGCCATAGACCTTGCTGCCGGGCGCGGCGGCCATGCGCTCCACCACCTCCTTCTGCAGCATGAAGTGCATGTCACGGATCGCGCCGGCGTGCTCCAGCGCATGGAACAGGATCGGCGAGGACAGGTTGTAGGGCAGGTTGCCGACCAGCCGGATCTGCCCGCGGGCGTCGCCGGCGTGCGCGGCCAGCGCGCTGAAGTCCACGCCCAGCACGTCGCCTGCGATCAGGTGCAGCGTGCCGTGCGCGCGCGCCGCAGCCTGCAGGGGCGCGTGCAGGTCGCGGTCGAATTCGATCGCGGTCAGCTCGCCGTGGCGCTCCAGCAACGGGAAGGTCAGTGCGCCCTGGCCGGGTCCGATCTCCACCAGCACGTCGCCCGGCTGCGGGTCGATCGCCTGCACGATCTTCGCGATCACGCCTTTCTCGTGCAGGAAGTTCTGGCCGAGATGCTTCTTGGCCGGTTCGGTGAAGCCGGTCGTCATAGCAGGCGTGTTCCCAACGGGACGTCCTTGTCCGGCACGCACAGTACCACCGCGCCATCGGCATCGTGGAAGCCGGTCACCAGGCATTCGGACATCAGCGGGCCGATCTGTTTCTTCGGGAAGTTCACCACGGCGACGACCAGTCGGCCGACCAGCGCCTCGGGCTGGTAGTGGGCGGTGATCTGTGCGCTGGACTTGCGGACACCAAGCTCCGGCCCGAAGTCGATATGCAGGACGTAGGCAGGCTTGCGCGCCTGCGCGAACGGTTCCGCGGAGAGCACGCGCCCGACGCGCAGCTCGACCTTCAAAAAGTCGTCGAAGGAAACCGTTTCCATCACGCGCGCCTGCCGATGGCCAGCCGCGCGCAGGTGGTGATCGCGGCGAACAGGCTGGACGGGTCGGCGAGGCCGCGCCCGGCCAGGTCGAGCGCGGTGCCGTGGTCCACCGCCACCCGCGGGAAGGGCAGGCCCAAGGTGATGTTCACCGCATGCGCGAAGTCGGCGTGCTTGAGCACCGGCAGGCCCTGGTCGTGGTACATCGCCAGCACCGCGTCCACGTTGTGCAGTTTCTCCGGCAGGAAGGCGGTATCGGCCGGCAGCGGGCCGAGCAGGCGCAGGCCTTCGCCGCGCAGCGCCTCCAGCGCGGGTGCAATCACGTCCAGCTCTTCGCGGCCGAGGTGGCCGTCCTCGCCGGCGTGCGGGTTCAGGCCCAGCACCGCGATCACTGGCGCGGCAATCCCGAACTGCGTGCGCAGCGCGCCCTCGACGATGCGCAGCGTGCGCGCCAGCGCCTCCGGCGTGATCGCGTCGGGCACCGCCCGCAGCGGCAGATGCACGGTTTGCAGGGCCACCCGCATCGCCGGATTGGCCAGCATCATCACCACTTCGCAGCCGGTCTGTTCGGCCAGCAGGCCAGTGGTGCCGGTGAAGGGGAGGCCGCTTTGGTTGATCACCGCCTTGTGCACCGGGCCGGTGACCATGCCGTGCAGGGAGCCGGCCAGGCAGTCCCGCGCGGCGCGGGTGAGCGCGGCGACCACGCTGCGGGCATTGGCGGGGTCCGGTCGTCCCCAGGGCGCGGCGCGCGGATGCGGGATGTCCACCAGCGCCAGGCTGCGCGCCTGCGCCGGCGGGCTGCCCGCGGGGTGCAGGTACAGCGGCAGGCCGAGCGCAGCGGCGGCGCGCTGCAGGGTGGCGGCGTCGCCGTAGGCGACCAGCTCCGCGTCCCAGTCGCGCTGGGCGGCGCGCACGACGAGTTCGGGGCCGACGCCTGCCGGTTCGCCGGGGATCAGGGCCAGCCGCGGGCGCATCGCGCCCTCAGGGCGTGCCGCTGCCCGGCATGAAGGTGCCGGCGGCGCCCGCATCCTGCATCTCGCGGGTGGGCTTGGCCTTGCGCTGCTCCTTCGGCGTTTCCGGCAGTGCCGGTGCGGTGGAGTGGCCCTGGGCGTCGCGCACGTCCACGTAGGCCTCGCCGCGCAGTTCGCGCAGGAAGCGGTTCCACTCGTCCTCCAGCTTGCGGCGGCCGATGGTCTCGCGCACCTGGGCGCGCATGTTCTCGTCGCCGGCCGCGATCTCGCGGGTGCCGACGCGCTGCACGATCACCCAGCCGGCATCGGTCTTGAACGGAGCCGAGGTCTGGCCGTCCGCCAGTGCGGCCACCTGCAGGCCGAAGGCAGTGCCGTAGGTATCGGCGGTGAACCAGCCGAGATCGCCGCCGCGGCGACGGGTGGTGGCATCGTCGGAGTTTTCGCTGGCCAGCTTGGCGAAATCGGCGCCGCCGGCCAGCCTGGCGGCCAGGGCGTCGGCCTTGGCCCGGGCCGCGGCATCGCTGGTCTTGTCGTCCACCTTGACCAGGATCTGGCGCGCGGAGAACTGGGTGACCTTGTCGCCGCTGCCGGGCGCCTGGGTGCGGGTGCCCACCAGCTGCAGCAGCTGGAAGCCGCTGGGGCCGCGGATCGGGCCGAGGATTTCGCCGTCGTGCATCTGCTGGATGGCGGCGGCAAACGCCGGCGGAATCTCGTTCAGGCTGCGCCAGCCGAGGTCACCGCCTTCCAGCGCATTGGGGCTGTCGGAATAGCGCACGGCGGCGGCGGAGAAGCTCATCTCGCCCTTGTCGATCAGGGCCTTCACGCCCTCGATCTTCTTCTGCGCGGTGGCGATCTGCTCGGGGCTGGCGGCCTCCGGCGTGGCCACCAGGATATGCGCCAGGTGGTATTGCTGGGTCGCGGTTGCGGCGGCGCTGGCCATCGCCGCGTCCACCTCCGCCTCGCTGACGTTGACGCGGCCCTGGGCGAAGCTCTGGCGCAGTTTCTGGATCACGATCTCGTCGCGCAGGCTGTTGCGGAAGTCGGCGAAGCTCATGCCGTCCTGGGCGATGCGCGCGCGCAGCTGGTCCACGCTCAGGCCGTTCTGCTGGGCCACGCCCTGCACCGCGCGCTCGATGTCCGAATCGGTGGCGGTGATGCCCGCATCGGCGGCGCGCGCCAGCTGCAACCGCATCAGGATCAGGCGCTCCAGTACCTGGCGTTCGAGCACGTTGTCCGGCGGAAGCTGATCCTCGCGCCCCTTGTACTGGGCGCGGATGTTGGCGATCGCACGCTCCAGCTCGCTGCGCAGGATCACGTCGTCGTTGACCACCGCCGCGATCTGCTCCACCGGCTGCAGTGGCGCGGCGGCCTGCTGTGCGCCCGCGTGCCCGGCCAGCAGCAGGGCCGGCAGCAGCAGGGAAGCGAGGAATCGGGAGGCGCGCAGGCGGGAGTTGGGCATCATGGATTGGCGTTCGCGGGGGCGGGCTTGGAAGGCTGGCCCGTGGCAGTCTGCGGCGGCACCAGATAAAGGTCGTCGCGATTGTAGCCGAGGATGGAGCGGCGCAAGGTGGTCTGGATGTCCTGGCCGGCCGAACCCAGCCCTTTGAGCTCGATCTCGAACATCAGGGTGTTGCCCAGCTGACCGGCCCGATTCTGCACGTAGCGGCGGGCCACAAGCCGAACCGCGACACAACAGCTGTCCCACTGCACCCCGGCCACGCCTTCCAGCGTCTTGCGGTCGCGCAGCGAGTAGTACTCGCGGCCGACCACGCTCCAGCTGGGGTTGATCGGGTACAGGAAGGAGAAGTCCACCTGCTCCAGCTGCGCGCGGCGGTAGCGGTAGTTGATGTTGACGATCCCGTCGTCCGGGAACAGGTAGCGCGCGCGCAGGCTGGCCAGATCGGTGCGCTTGAACTTGGGGTCGCGCTGATAGGAGGCGCCGATGGTCCAACGGTCGGTGGGCGCGTAATTGGCGTCCACCACCCAGGCGGAGTTGCCCTTCTCGGTGATCGGCTCGCCCGGCAGGCGTACCAGTGATTCGCGGAAGTAGCGGATCTGGCCGATGCTGGCGGAGAACCGTTCGAAGCCGTCGGACTGGCGGATCATGCGGGTGCTGACCGCCAGCGTGAGCTGGTTGGCGTCGGCCTGGCGGTCGCCGCCGGAATAGCGGTTGTCGCGGAACAGCTGCTCCCAGCTGAAGGTCAGCGGCTGGGTGTCGAACACCGGCATCCCGGACTGGTCCACGTAGGGCACGTTCAGGTAGAACAGGCGCGGCTCGATGCTCTGCAGGTAGTCGCGGCCCTTGACCCGGATCTCGCGGTCGAAGAACAGCCCGCCATCGAGGCTGAAGATGGACTGCGCGCGCGAGGGCGTCTTGCCGCTGCCGAGGCTCTGCGCCAGCGCCGGATCCAGCACATAGGTGGTGTAGCGCCAGGCCAGGGTGGGGCGCAGGAACCAGGCATCGCCCTGCAGTGGGGCGCTGATCCAGGGCTTGGCGTCGAAGCGGGAGCCGGCAGCGTACACCGGGTGCTGGAAGCGCACCGCCTCGGCATCCACGCCGTAGGTCAGTGCCATGCCCGCGCTGCGCTGCCAGTACAGGAAGGCGCGCGGCAGGCGGTCGTAGGGCAGCACGCTGCGGGTGAGGGTGTAGTCGGCCAGCTGCCAGTGGTCGGCGGTCACCCCGGCGGTCCAGCCCTGGCCGAGGCCATACAGCCCGAGGTTGCTGAAGGTGGTCGCGCGCGAAAGTCCGTCCAGGCTGCTGCTGAAGTCTTCCAGATAGCGCGGGTCGCTGATCCAGACGAGATCGGCGCGCGCCTGCCAGTGCTCGGAGACGTTCTGTACACCCTTGAAGTCGATGCTCCCGCGGTCGCGGTCGCGCAGGCGGTCGTGCGGCATCCACCAGCCGTTGAGCGTGCCGCGCCCGCTTTCCTGCAGGTAGCGGAACTGCCCGCCCAGCAGCGCGCCGCGTGAGGTCATGATGCGCGGGGTGAGGGTGGCGTCGTAATTCGGCGCCAGGTTCAGGTACACCGGTTGCGCCCAGTCCAGGCCATTGCGGCTGGAATTGGAGATCGACGGCAGCAGCAGCCCGCTGCGGCGGCGATCGTCGGTGGGGAACATGAAGAACGGGAAATACAGCACCGGCACCTTGCCCACATGCAGGCTGGCGCCGTAGGCCCGGGCCCAGCCGGTCTGGTTGTCGATGTCGATCCGGCGTGCGTCCAGCTCCCAGTGCCGCGCCTGCGGCGGGCAGGTGGAGTAGGTGGCACCGCGCAGGCTGCCCTCCTCGCCGGCCAGGCTCAGGCTGTCGGCCTTGCCGTTGCCGCGCCGCGACAGCAGCTGGTACTGCAGGTCCTGCATGGTGTGGGTGTCGGAGGTCTGGTCGCCTTCGGCACGCGCCGCGCGCAGGCGCAGGCCGTTGGCCTGGAAGCGCACGCTGCCCTCGGCCTTGTAGCGGCCTTCGGCCTTGTCGAAGGTGAGCTGGTCGGCGCCCATGAACTGGTTGCCGCGGCGCATGGTGACGTTGCCCTGGAACACCGGGTTGGCATCGGTACCGTCCAGGTGGTCGCCCTCGATGTCGATCGGGGCGTGCTTGCCGTCCGCCGCGTCCGGCGCGGTGGTCTTGTCCAGCGGGTCGATGTGCAGCCCCTCCGGCGCACGCGGGAAGTCCGCGAACGCCGGCACCACATCCCCCACCGGGCACAGCGCCCAGTTCTGCGGCATCGGGCGTTCGCCCGCCTGCGCGGACAGCGCGGCGGCGAGGCAGAGCGGAAGCGGCAGCAGGCGCAGGATCGGGCGCACGAAGAATCCGGAGGGCGGGGAAACGAGAATCAAGCTTGCCGCAAGCCGTCCAAGCCGGCAAACCAGTCCGGCAAACCGGGGGCGGCGTGCGGGCTTCAGGCGCGCAGGGCGTCTACATGGGCAACGCAGGATTCCGCCAGCGCCTGCAGCTCATAGCCGCCTTCCAGCATCGACACCAGCCGGCCGTCGCAATGGCGGTCGGCCAGCGCCACCAGGCGGGCGGTCAGGTGCGCGTAGTCCTCGGCTTCCAGTTGCAGGCCGGCCAGCGGGTCGCGGCGGTGACCGTCGAAACCGGCCGAGACCAACACCAGCTGCGGCCGGAATGCGTCCAGGAACGGCAGGAGCTCATCCTCCCAGGCAGCCAGAAATGCGGCGCCGTCGGTGCCTTCCGGCAGCGGGGCGTTGAAGACGTTGCCGCAGCCGGTTTCGCTGCGCGCGCCGGAATCCGGGTACAGCGGCCACTGGTGCGAGCTGGCGAAGCGCACCCGGGTGTCGTCCGCGAAGATGGCCTGGGTGCCGTTGCCGTGGTGCACGTCGAAATCGGCGATCGCCACCCGCTCCAGACCGTGCGCGTCGAGTGCATGACGCGCCGCGACCGCGACGTTGTTGAGCAGGCAAAAGCCCATCGCGGCGCTGGCGGTGGCGTGGTGGCCGGGCGGCCGCACCGCGCAGAAGGCGCGCCGGGCCTGCCCGGACAGCACCGCATCCACCGCCGCCACCCCGGCGCCGGCGGCGCGCAGCGCGGCCTCGGCGGAGGCGGGGAGAGCACGGTGTCGGGGTCCAGCATCACCCGTTCGCGCGGCTGGTGGTCCAGCACCGTCTTCAGCAGGGCCTCGTCGTGCACCCGCAGCAGCTGGCCGCGGCTGGCGCGCGGCGCCTGCTGCCAGTCGAGATCGGGATGCGCGCGCTCCAGCGCCTCCAGCACCGCGCGCAGGCGCCCGGGACGCTCGGCATGGCCGGGCCCGGTGTCATGCGCAAGGCAGGCGGCGTGGGTGAAGGCCTGCAGATGCACGCCTGCAGTCACCTGCGGCGCTCGTGCTGCCACAGCACTTCGCCGTGGCCGGCCGCGCGCGCCAGCACCCGCGCCAGCACGAACAGCAGGTCAGACAGGCGGTTGAGGTAGTGCACCGCCTGCGGCCGGATATCCTCCTGCCGCGCCAGCGCCACCGTCGCGCGCTCGGCGCGGCGCACCACCGTGCGCGCCACGTGGCAGCGCGCCGCGGCCTCGCCGCCGCCGGGCAGGATGAACTCCTTCAGCGCCGGCAGGTCTGCGTTGAAGTGGTCAAGCTGCGCTTCCAGCGCCGCGATGTCGGCATCGGAAATGGCGGCATGGCCGGGGATGCACAGCTCGCCGCCGAGGTCGAACAGCTGGTGCTGGATGCGCACCAGCAGGCCGCGCACGGCATCCGGCAGGTCCGCCGCCAGCAGCAGGCCGATGCAGGAATTGGCCTCGTCCACCGTGCCGTAGGCCTCCACCCGTGCGGAGTCCTTGCCCACCCGCGAGCCGTCGCCGAGGCCGGTGCTGCCGTCGTCGCCGGTGCGGGTGTAGATCTTGCTGAGGCGGTTGCCCATCAGGCGGTCTGTGCGCGCAGGGCCGGCAGCCGGCGGCGCAGCAGTTCGAAGCCGCCGAACAGCAGCGCGGAATAGAACAGGGTGCCGAGCACGGTCCACTGGAAGAACGGGATGCCGGCGACCAGCGCGGCCACCAGGCCGGCGGCGGTGTGCGGGTACAGCGTGCCGAACGCCCACACTCCGGCGTTGGTCAGCACGAAGAACAGCAGCGAACCGGCCAGCGCATAGCCGAGCACGCGGCCGCCGCTCACTTTGCCGCGCAGGCCGAAGCCGAGCACGGTGGTCAGCGCGATGCAGGCATACACCAGCAGGTAGCCGGCGCTGGCGAAGTAGTTCCAGTAGAGGCCGCCGTTGACCAGGCCCAGCACCAGGTCGGAGGCGAACATCGCCAGCAGCGGCACCGCCAGCGCCCAGCCGCGGCGGGCGAAATAGGCGCCGCCGAACAGCGCCACCGCTTCCACCGGCGAGAAATTCGGCGGATGCGGCAGCACCCGGCTCAGCGCGGCGGCGAAGATCAGCACGGCCAGCAGCAGCGGGCCGGCGGGAAGCAGGGAAGCGGGGCGGTTCATGGGCATGCGCACGGCGGTACGGTGAAGCCGTTAGCATAACGCAATGTCTTCCCACGCCCCCACGCGCGGCCCGGTGCACGACGTCCTGATCGTCGGCGGCGGGCTGGTCGGCGCCAGCCTCGCCATCGCCCTCGATGCCCAGGGCCTGGACGTCGGCCTGGTCGAGGCGGCGCCTGCCGGGGCGCTGCCGCCGGTGTTCGACCAGCGCAACCTCAGCTTCGCCGAGGCCACCCTCAACGCGCTGCAGGCGCTGGGCGTGCTGCCCCTGCTGCGCGCGCCCACCGGGCCGATCCGGCGCATCCACGTCAGTCGTCGCGGTGATTTCGGGCGCCTCCTGCTGGAGGCGCGGGACTATGGGCGCGAGGTGTTCGGGCGGGTGGTGGTGGCGCGCGATTTCGGCGAGGCGCTGGAGGCGCGGCTGCTGCAGTTGCGCCACCTGACCCGCTATCGCCCGGCGCGCTTTTGCGGGCTGGAGGTGGGGGATCCTGGTCTGCGGCGGATCCGCGTCGCGGAGCCTGGCGGCGAGCGCGTCCTCGCTGCGCGGCTGCTGGTCGCCGCCGATGGCGCGCAGAGCGAGGTGCGCGCGGCGCTCGGCATCGGCGCCCGCCAGCACGATTACGGCCAGACCCTGTTCGTGGCCCGCCTGCGCACCCAGCGCGCGCCGGATGGCACGGCGTACGAGCGCCTGACCGACCACGGCCCGACCGCGCTGCTGCCGCGCGGCGACGGCCATTACGGGCTGGTGCATGGCGTGCCGCGCGCGCAGGCCGAGGCCGTGGCCGCGCTCGACGATGCCGCCTTCCTCGCCCGCGTGCAGGAATGCTTCGGCTGGCGCGCCGGGCGCCTGCTCGCGGTCGGGCCGCGCAGCGCCTATCCGATCCGGCGTTGCGTGGCCGATGCGCTCACCGCGCCGCGCGCGGTGCTGGTCGGCAACGCCGCGCAGGCGATCCACCCGGTCGGCGCGCAGGGCTTCAATCTTGGTCTGCGCGATGCGCTCACCCTGGCCGAATGCATCGCCGCCGAGGGCGACGATCCCGGCGCTGACGTGGTGCTGCAGCGGCATGCCGGGCGCCGCGCCGAGGATCGCGCGCGTACGCTGGCGTTCTCGGATGGGCTGGCGCGGCTGACCGCCAGCGAGGCCGCGCTGCTGCGCCCGCTGCGCAGCACGGGATTGCTGGCCGTGTCCGGTCTGGCGTGGTTGCAGGGCTGGCTGGTCGGCGGCGCGATGGGCTATCGCGGCGACGTGCCGGCGCTGTGCCGCGGGGAGGCCGCATGAGCCGGCGCGGGAGGCTGGATGCCGTGGTCGCCGGTGGTGGCGTGGTGGGCGCGGCGGCGGCGCTGGCGCTGGCGCGCGCGGGCCTGCAGGTGGCGTTGGTGGAGGCGCGCCCGCCCGCGCCGTGGCAGCGCGAGGCGCGCGATCTGCGGGTGTATGCCTTCGCTCCCGACAATGCGGAGCTGCTGCGTGGCCTGGGGGTGTGGGAGAAAGTTCGCGCATCCCGCGTGCAGCCCTATCGCGGTATGCGGGTGTGGGATGCCGGTGGCGGCGATCCGCTGGTATTCGATGCCGACGCGCTGGGGCAGGCGCAGCTGGGCTGGATCGTCGAGAACGCCCTGCTGGTGGAGGCGCTGTGGCGGGCGCTGCCGGCGGCCGGCGTGCGTCTGCACTGCCCGGCGCGGGTGGAGGGCCTGGAGCAGGACGCCGATCGCGTGCGCCTGCGCCTGGAGGACGGCCTGCAGCTGGAGGCGCACCTGGCGGTCGCGGCCGACGGCGGGCAGTCCGCACTGCGTCGGCTGGCCGGCATCGCGGCCCCGTCGCACGATTACCACCAGCGCGGGCTGGTGGCGTTCGTGGCCAGCAGCGCGCCGCACCGCGATACCTGCTGGCAGCGGTTTCTGCCGAGTGGCCCGGTCGCGCTGCTGCCGTTCGCCGCGGACGGCGATCCGGCGCTGACGGGGCATCTGGGCTCGATCGTGTGGACCTTGCCGGAGGCCGAGGCGCAGCGCCTGTTGCAAGCACCGCCGGCGGAGTTCGAGCGTGCGCTGTCCACCGCGTTCGGCGGCGTGCTTGGCGATTTCACCCTGCACTCGGAGCGCGCCGCGTTCCCGCTGCGGCGCCAACTGGCGGCCACCCAGGTCGCCGGGCGGGTGCTGCTGGTGGGCGATGCCGCACACGTCATGCATCCGCTGGCCGGGCAGGGCGTGAACCATGGTCTGCGCGACGTGGCCGCGCTGCGCGCGCTGGTGCGCGCGGCGCAGGCGCAGGGCACGGACATCGCCGCGCCGGCGCGGCTGGCGCGCTGGGCGCGCACCCGCCGCAGCGAGAACGCACTCGGCGCGTATGCGTTCGAGGCGATCAACCGGGTGTTCAGCAACGACGCGCTGCTGCCGACCCTGCTGCGCGGGCATGCCCTGGGCCTGGCCGGACGCCTGCCGCCATTGATGCGCGCGCTGTGGCGGCACGCCGCCGGGGTCTGAGCCTGCACGCCGCTGGCCGCGCGGCACGCGATGCACGACGCCACCGGATGCCGCCGTCGCCGTGTGGTCGTGCGGGGCTAGGCGTGCTGGGCCAGAAACGGAAAAACCCGCGTGCGCGGGCTTTTCATGCTTCACGTGGTGCCCAGGAGAGGACTCGAACCTCCACGGTTTTACCCGCTAGTACCTGAAACTAGTGCGTCTACCAATTCCGCCACCTGGGCCGGTGGTGAGCCGCGCATTTTCCGGAGATGCCCGCGGGCTGTCAACAGATATTTTCACCGACGGGCGGCGCTTCACCTGCCTGCCTGTACCATCGCGGGATGAGCAAACCCCCAGGCAAGCGCGGCGGTGGCCGCGGCAAGACCCCCGGCAAGGCCGCCGACACCCCGTCCGCAAGCGGCAGGCGGCGCACCCCGGTACGCAAGGACGGCCCCTCCGGCGCGCGGCCGCCGTGGATGCCCGAACCGCCCCCGGCCGGCCGGCGCACGCCGGTGCCGGCATCCGATCCCCATGCCCAGCGCGAGGCGCAGCGCTACGCGCAGCCGATCGCCAGCCGCGAGATGATCCTGCAGGTGCTGGCCGCACACGAGGGCCCGCTGGACGACACCGAGCTGGCGCGCGTGCTCGGGCTGCAGGCGCCGGATCGCTTCGAGGCGCTGCAGAAGCGCCTGGCCGCGATGCTGCGCGACGGCCAGCTGCTGCAGAACCGCCGCGGCGGCTATGTGCCGGCGGCGCAGGCCGAGCTGATCCCGGGCACGGTGATCGCCAATCCCGACGGTTTCGGCTTCCTGCGCCCGGAGAAGGGCGGCGACGATCTGTTCCTGCCGCCGTACGAGATGCGCAAGGTCACCCATGGCGATCGCGTGCTGGTCAGCATCACCGGGATGGATCGCCGCGGCCGCGGCGAGGCGACCATCGTCGAGGTGCTGGAGCGCCGCCTGACCCGGTTGCTGGGCCGCTATACCGAGGAGCTGGGCATCGCTTACGTGGTGCCGGACGACCAGCGCATCCAGCGCAATCTGCTGATCCCGCAGGACGCGCGCAACGGCGCGCGCCCGGGGCAGCTGGTGGTGGCCGAGGTCGTGCAGGCGCCGGAAGTGCACCGGCCGCCGATCGGACGCGTGCTGGCGGTGCTGGGCGACCGGCTCACCGCGTCGCAGGCGGTGGAGGCGGCGATCCACGGCCACGACATCCCGCACGAGTTCCCGCCCGAGGTGCTGATGCAGGCCGCCGCGATACCGCTGGAGGTGACGCCGGGCGACATCGCCGGGCGCATGGATCTGCGCGCGGTGCCGCTGGTGACGATCGACGGCGAGGACGCCAGGGACTTCGACGATGCGGTCTGGTGCGAGCCGACCCGCGACGGATTCCGCCTGATCGTCGCCATCGCCGATGTCTCGCATTACGTGCGCCCCGGCACGCCGCTGGACGCGGAGGCGCAGGCGCGCGCGACCTCGGTGTACTTCCCCGGTTTCGTGGTGCCGATGCTGCCGGAGACCCTGAGCAACGGCATCTGCTCGCTCAATCCGCAGGTGGACCGGCTGTGTTTCGTGTGTGCGATGGAGATCGGTCGCGACGGCGTGGTCGCCCGCTCCAGCTTCCACGAGGCGGTGATGCACTCGCACGCGCGGCTGACCTACAGCGACGTGTGGAACGCGGTGGGCGAGGGCATCCCCGAGGACGACCGCGCTGCCGCGCTGGCCAAGATCGGTCCGCTGCTGCCGCAGGTGCGCCATCTGCACCGGCTGTTCAAGGTGCTGGAGAAGGCGCGCGCCAGGCGCGGTGCGATCGAGTTCGAGACCGGCGAGGTGCGCTTCGTGCTGGATGCGCAGGGCGCGGTGGCGCAGGCCGGCATGCTCCAGCGCAACGACGCCCACAAGCTGATCGAGGAATGCATGATCGCGGCGAATGTCGAGGCTGCGAAGTTCCTGCTGGCCTGCGGCGTGCCGGCGCCGTTCCGCGATCACGACAAGCCGCCAGAGTCGAAGTACGCCGACCTCGAGGAGTTCCTCAAGGAGTTTCAGCTACGCCTGCCGCCGTGGGGCAAGGTGCGGCCGAAGGACTTCCGCCACCTGCTGGAGAAAGTGCGCGAGCGCCCGGACGCGGCGCTGCTGGAATCGGTGATCCTGCGCAGCCAGGCGCTGGCGGTGTACGCGCCCGACAACATCGGCCACTTCGGGCTGGCGCTGGAGGCCTATGCGCACTTCACCTCGCCGATCCGGCGCTATGCCGACCTGCTGGTGCACCGTGCGATCAAGCACGCGCTGCGCGGCGGTCGGCCGGAGACCTACGACTATTCGCCGCACGCGATGGCGGCGCTGGCGCTGCAGTGCTCGGAGCGCTCCCGCCGCGCCGACGAGGCCCAGCGCGAGGTGGACGAGCGCTACCGCGCGGCGTGGATGGAACGCCACGTCGGCAAGGAGTTCGACGGCACCATCAGCGGTGTCACCAGCTTCGGCCTGTTCGTGGAGCTGGACGAGTCCAAGGTCAACGGCCTGATCCACGTCACCCAGTTGCCGCGCGACTTCTACCACTTCGACGCAGTGCGCAAGACCCTCACCGGCGAGCGCCGCGGCCGCGCGTTCCGACTCGGCGACCGCGTCCGCATCGTGGTGCTCAAGGCCAGCGTGGAGGAGCGCAAGATCGACTTCCGCCTGGCCGAGGACGACGCCAGCCTGCCGCCGCTGCCGGAACGCGGCAAGCCGGCGAAGCGGCAGAAGCAGGCGTACTAGCCAGGGCGCCCTCCCTTTCGCCGCGGGCGCAGGTTTCCCGGCGCGCGGCGCCGCGGCGCGGCACAATAGCCGCATGAGCAAATCCTCCCAATGGATCGTCGGCATCAATGCGGTCGCGTCCGCGCTGGCGCACGACGCCGAGCACGTGCGCGAAGTGCTGCTGGACGCCAGCGGCAAGAACCCGCGCCTCCTCGAGATCGAGCAGCAGGCGCGGCGCCAGGACATCGACGTGCGCCGGGTCGCCCAGCAGGCGCTGGACGGCGTGGCCGGCGGCGTGCGCCACCAGGGCGCGGCGGCGCGTTATGCGGCAGCCAGGACCTGGGACGAGCATGAATTGCCGGCATTGATCGAGGCGGCCGCAGGCAAGGCCCTGCTGCTGGTGCTGGACGGCGTGCAGGACCCGCACAACCTGGGTGCCTGCCTGCGCAGTGCGGCGGCGGCGGGCGCGACCGCGGTGGTCATCCCCAAGGACAAGGCGGTGCAGCTCAACGCCACCGTGCGCAAGACCTCGGCCGGTGCGGCGGACACGCTGCCGGTCTTCAGCGTCACCAATCTCTCGCGCACGCTGCGCGAGCTGCAGAAGGCCGGCGTGTGGATCTACGGGCTGGCGGGCGAGGCCGAGGCCTCGCTGTACGCCATCGACCTCACCGGCAACGTGGCGCTGGTGCTGGGCAGCGAGGGCGAGGGCCTGCGCCGGCTCACCCGCGAGCACTGCGACGGATTGGTGAAAATCCCGATGCCGGGTGGCTTCGAAAGCCTGAACGTCTCGGTGGCCAGCGGCGTTGCGCTGTTCGAGGCCGTGCGCCAGCGGCTGGCGTGAGCCGGGCAAGGAGACGCGGATGAACCTGCACTGGTACGACTGGGTGGGGCTGGCCGGCACGGCGTTGATCGTGCTCTCGTATTTCCTGCTGCAGGCCGGCCGC
The DNA here is from genome assembly GCF_024704365.1 of Thermomonas sp. S9. GTDB lineage: Bacteria > Pseudomonadota > Gammaproteobacteria > Xanthomonadales > Xanthomonadaceae > Thermomonas. Next base: position 2,449,080 of record NZ_JAJDFY010000001.1, on the reverse strand, counting down.
CTGCACGGCAACCGCCTGCCCTACCAGCTGATGAACCTGCTGGGCGCGGCCGGGGTGCTGGCCTCGCTGTGGGGCAGCTTCAACATCTCGGTGTTCCTGCTGGAGGCGACCTGGGTGGCGATCAGCGTGTACGGCATCGCGCGCACGCTCGGCGGCGCCCGCAAGGGCGCCGGCACCTGACCGAAGTCTGCGTTCAGGCGGCGTCGGCGTCCGCGGCGGGCGGCAGCGGCCAGGCGTTGGCGATCGCGCAGAACAGGCGCGCCGTCTGCAGCGCGTCGTACACCGCCGAATGCGCTTCCTTGGGATCCCAGCCCAGCCCCGCGGCGATCGCCGCGCGTGCCAGCACGGTCTGGCCATAGGCCAGGCCGGCCAGAGTCACCGTGTCGAACACGCTGAACGGATGGAACGGGTTGCGCTTGTGCTGCACCCGCGCCACCGCCGCGTTGAGGAAGCCGAGGTCGAAATGCGCGTTGTGGCCGACCAGGATCGCGCGCTGGCAGCCGTATTTCTTCACCGCCGCGCGCACCGGCACGAACACCGCGTCCAGCCCGGTGCGCTCGTCCACCTCGCCGCGCAGCGGTGGCCGATGCGGATGCCGGTCACTTCCAGCGATTTCGGGTCGATCGTGGTGCCGGGTGCGGGCGCGATGTGCGCGTGCGCGACCTCGCCCGGCACGTAGCGGCCGGCGGCATCCAGTTCGATCGGCACCGCCGCGATCTCCAGCAGCGCGTGGCGCTGGCAGTCGAAGCCGCCGGTCTCCACGTCCACCACCACCGGCAGGTAGCCGCGGAAACGCTGCGCCATCGGCGCGAAGGCGGGCGCATCCGCGGGGGCATCCATCAGGTCCGTCATCCGCAAAGCCTAGCAGAGCCGCCGCGCGCGCCGGCTCAGGCGGGCGTCCACGGCTTCACGTGGCGTGCCGCCCAGGCGCGCAGGAAACGGCCCAGTTCCAGGAAGGTCTCGCGCCGCGCCGCGTTGCGCCGCCAGCACAGTCCGATGGTGCGCGCGTTGGCGGCATCGCCCAGCGGTTGTACCACCACCCGGGTGCCCTTGAGGATGCCGCCGGTGATGGCCAGGTCCGGCAGGAAGGTCGCGCCCATGCCTTCCGACACCATCGCCACCAGGGTGTGCAGGCTGGTCGAGGAAAAGTTGACGCGCCCCACCTCCGCCGCATGCTGCAGGGCGGGCAGGGCGTGGCTGTGCAGGCAGTGGTCGTGCTCCAGCAGCAGCAGGTTGCGCTCGTCGATCTGCGCCTGCAGGTCGAAGCGCCTGCCCTTCACCGGGCGCGGCGCGTCGTCGTCGCGGGTGGCGAAGCGGTAGGCATCGTCGAACAGCATCCGGGTTTCCATGCCCGGGGTGTCGTAGGGGAAGGCCATCAGCACCAGGTCGAGCCGGCCCTCGGCCAACTGGTCCAGCAGGTTGCCCGTCTTGTCCTCGCGCAGGGCCAGCCGCAGCTGCGGGAACTGCCGGCCGAGCGCGGGGATCAGCCGCGGCAGCAGGAACGGGCCAATGGTGGGCAGCACGCCGAGGTCGATCGTGCCGGCCATCGGGTTGCCGTCCTCGGCCGCCATCGCCACCAGCGCCTCGGCCTCGCGCAGCAGCAGGCGTGCGCGCGTCACCAGCCGGTGCCCGAGCGGGGTGATCACCACGTGGCGCTTGCTGCGTTCGGCCACCTGCGCACCGAGCTGCGCTTCCAGCTCGCGGATGCCGGCGCTCAGGGTGGACTGGGTGACGCAGCAGGCCGCGGCCGCGCGCCCGAAGTGCAGGTGGTCGTGCAGGGCGACCAGGTAGCGCAGGTGGCGCAGGTTGGGCAGGGCGGACATGGCGGGCATGCGGAGGGCCGGGACGCTGCCATGGTAGCGGAAGCGTCATCGAGCGGGGCGATCACACAGGACGGAATAATTCGTTTCCCATGTGCGCGGGACGGGCCTACAGTGTCCCGCATGGAGACCGGCGATGGTGCCATCGCACCGGAAGTCCAACCCGCCACCGAGGAGACCGCCATGCACAGCGCACCGCTGCCGCCCGTTTCCGATGCCCGTCCGGACGTGACCGCCTTCCTCGATCCGGCCACCAACACCATCAGCTACGTGGTGCGCGATCCGGCCAGCACGGCCTGCGCGATCATCGACCCGGTGCTGGACTTCGACCCTGCCGCCGGCCGGATCGGCTACGCCTCGGCGCAGCGCATCGTGGACCACGTGCGCGCGCAGGGCTTGCAGGTCGAATGGCGATCGAAACCCACGTCCATGCCGACCACCTGTCCGCCGCGCCGTGGCTGCAGCAGCAGCTGGGCGGCAGGATCGGGATCGGCGAAAAGATCGTGGAGGTGCAGCGCACCTTCGGCAAGGTGTTCAACGAGGGCACCGAGTTCCAGCGCGACGGCAGCCAGTTCGACCGCCTGTTCGCCGATGGCGAGCGCTACACCATCGGCACGCTGGAGGCCTTCGCCCTGCACACCCCCGGGCATACCCCGGCATGCATGACCCACGTGGTGGGCGATGCCGCGTTCGTCGGCGATACCCTGTTCATGCCGGATGCCGGCACCGCGCGCGCCGACTTCCCCGGCGGCGATGCGCGCACGCTGTACCGCTCGGCACGGCGCATCCTGGCGCTGCCGCCGCACACGCGCTTGTTCATGTGCCACGACTACGGCCCCGGCGGGCGCGAGATCCGCTGGGAGACCTCCGTCGCCGAGGAGCGGCGCGCCAACATCCATGTCGCCGACGGCAGCGACGAGGACGGCTTCGTCGCGATGCGCCGGGCACGCGACGCCACCCTCGGCATGCCGCGCCTGATCCTGCCCTCGCTGCAGGTGAACATGCGCGCCGGCCATCTGCCGCCGCCGGATGACGATGGCCGCCACTTCCTCAAACTGCCGATCGACGCGCTTTGAACGCCCTTTGCCGACGGAGCCGGTCTTCTCCCGGCTCCCCCATTCACCGGCTCCGTCGGTTTCCATCTGCCTTCTTGCTGGAGATAGCCCATGCCCGCGATCACTCCCCTCACTTCCGATTACCACGTCTGCCCGCAGCTGGATCCGCGCGAGGTTGCCGCGATCGCCGCCGCCGGCTACACCACCCTCATCTGCATGCGCCCGGACGGCGAGATGTTCGGCCAGCCCGCCTGGGCCCTGGTCGAGGTGGAGGCGAAGAAGCACGGCCTGCAGACCCACTTCATCCCAGTCCGTTCTGGAGCGGTGACCCCGGCCCAGGCCGCCCAGCTCAAGCAGGTGCTGGCACAGGCACCGGGCAAGGCGCTGGCCTACTGCGCCTCCGGCAACCGCTGCGCGCTGGCCTACCAGATGGCCCGGCAGCTGCCGGGCTAACGCGCCATGCTGGATCTCTGGCAGACGCTGTCCTCGCTCGGCTCCGGCGCGGCGGTCGGGTTCGTGCTCGGCCTGATCGGCGGCGGCGGTTCGATCCTCGCCACCCCGCTGCTGCTGTACGTGGTCGGCATCGCCCAGCCGCACGTGGCGATCGGTACCAGCGCGCTGGCGGTGTCGGCCAACGCCTATCTCAATTTCGCCGGGCATGCACGGCGAAGCAACGTGTGCTGGGCCTGCGCGATCGTGTTCGCGCTGGTCGGCACCCCTCGGCGCGCTGCTGGGTTCCAGTCTCGGCAAGGCGATCGACGGGCAGCAGCTGCTGTTCCTGTTCGGGCTGATCATGGTCGTGGTCGGCATTGCCATGCTGCGCCCGCGGCGCGAACGCGACGCCGCGCGGCAGGTCACCAGCCTGCGCAACTGCCTGCGCACCGGGGCGGCCGCGCTGGTCGCCGGCGCGGCGTCCGGTTTCTTCGGCATCGGTGGCGGCTTTCTGATCGTGCCGGCGCTGATCCTGGCCACCGGCATGTCGATGGCCAACGCGGTCGGCTCCTCGCTGCTGGCGGTCGGCACCTTCGGCCTCGCCACCGCGCTGAACTACGCGGCGTCGGGGATGGTGAACTGGCCGGTGGCCGGGCTGTTCATCGCCGGTGGCCTGCTGGGCGGGATGGCCGGCACCCGGCTGTCGCTGCGCCTGGCTAGCCAGCGCAATACCCTGGCGCGGATCTTCGCCGGCATCGTGTTCGTGGTCGCCGCCTACATCCTGTACCGCAGCGGCAGCGCGCTGCGGCTCGTCGGTTGACTCATCCGGGGGGCGCCGATGCCGGCGCCGGCGGTGTGCGCGGGCGCCCCTGCAGCACGCGGACCAGTGCCGGCAGCAGCAACAGCACCAGCGGTACCGCCGCGATCAGGCCGAAGATGATGGCGGTGGCCAGCGGCTGCTGCAGCCCGGCGCCGCGGCTGATGCCCAGCGCCAGCGGGCTCAAGGTGAGGATCGCGATCAGCGCCGACATCAGGATCGGGCGCAGGCGCTTCTCGCCGGCCTCGGCCAGGGCATGTGCGCTGGCCGGCTGGCCCGCCGGCAGCTCGGAGAAATAGAACACGATCAGCTCGGTCACCATGCCGACCACCATGGTCAGGCCCATCAGTGCCGACACGTCCAGCTCGATCCCGGTCAGCCACAGGCCGATGAACACCGCCGCCGCGCTCAGCAGCACGGTCAGCATCGCCGCCAGGGTCCAGGCGATGCGCTCGAACAGGAAGGTGAGCAGCAGCGCGGCCAGCAGCAGCGCGGCGCTGAACACCATCGTCATGTCCGCGAAGCTCTGCCGCTGCTGCGCATACAGTCCGCCGTATTCGACCCGGATCGCCGCCGGCAGCTGCAGCGCGGCCACGGCGCGGCGCACGTCGGCCATTGCCGAACCGAGGTCGCGGCCTTCCAGGCGCGCAGTGACGTCGATGAAGGGCGCCAGGTCCTCGCGCGTGCGCTGCTTCTGCCCGGCCACCACCGTGACCTGCGCGATCTGGCCCACGCGCAGCGCATGCCCGTCGGGCGCCACCAGCGGCAGCTGCGCCAGCTCGGCCGCGCGCGCGCGCAGGTCGGCCGGGGCGCGCACGCGCACGTCCAGCATCTGCTCGCCGACACGGACCCGGGTCGCCACGTTGCCGCCGACCAGCGCCTCCACCTGGTCCGCCACCTGCGCCGGGTCCAGCCCGTGCAGACGCGCGCGCCCGGCATCCACCCGGACCGCGATGGCGTCGCCGGCCACGCGCAGGCCGTCCACCACCTCCACCACGCCGGGGATGCGCGCGATCGCGCCGGCCACCCGGCGCGCGGCCGGCTCCAGCTGCGCCGGATCGTCGCCGAACAGCTTGATCTCGATCGGCTGCGGCACCGCAGTCAGATCGCCGATCAGGTCCTCCATCAGCTGCGCGGTCTCCACCTGCAGCCCCGGCACCTGGTCTGCGATGCGCTGGCGCAGGTCGGCCATCACCGCCTCGATCGGGCGCCGGCGGCCGCCCTTGAGGCGGATGAAGTAGTCGCCTTCGTCCGCCTCGGTCAGCCCGCCACCCAGCTGCAGGCCGGTGCGGCGCGAATAGCTGGCGACCTCGGGCGTAGCCCGGATGAGCGCCTCGACCTGGCGCAGCAGGCGGTCGGTGTCGGCCAGTGCGGCGCCAGGCTGGGCCTTGTAATCGAGGATGAAGCCGCCCTCGTCCATCTTCGGCATGAAGCCGGACGGCACCTTGTACCAGGCCAGCCCGCCGGCAATGGCCAGCACCAGCACCACGGCGCCGGCGATGCGCGCCGGCTGCGCCATCACCGCCCGGATGGCCCGGTGGTAGTGGTGCAGCAGCCAGCCCAGCCAGCCGCCGGCACGTTCGGCCAGCTCGGCATCGCGCGGGCGCAGCCAGTGCGCGCACAGCAGCGGGATCAAGAGGCGCGCATACAGCAGCGAGATCACCAGCGCGGCGACCATGGTCACCGCCAGTGCCTTGAAGAAGCCACCGCTGACGCCGGCGATGAAGGCCAGCGGCAGGAACACCACGATGGTGGCGCCGGTGGAGCCCAGCAGCGGCCGGGTCATCTCCGCGGCGGCGGCGAGGATGCCCGGCGGCGTGCGCGCGCGGCCTTCCTGCATCCGCCGCATCACGTGCTCCAGCATCACCACCGCATCGTCCACGATCAGGCCGACCGCGGCGGCCATGCCGCCCAGGGTCATCATGTCGAAGTGCATGCCCAGCGCGTACAGCAGCAGGCTGGTAGCGGCCAGTACCGCCGGCAGCACCGCCGCGGTGATCGCCACCAGCCGCCACGAGCGCAGGAACAGCCACAGCACCAGCCCGGCCAGCAGGGCGCCGAGCAGGATCGCGTCGCGCACCGCGCCGGCGGCGCCCACCACCAGCTCCGACTGGTCGTAGAACGGGGTCACCTTGACGCTCGGCGGCAGCCCGAGCCCGGCCAGCCGCGCCTGCGCCTGCTGCACGATGCGCACAGTGTCGCCGCCCAGGCCCTGGCGCACGTTGACCAGGACCGCGCGGTGGCCGTCGCTGTTGACCAGGGTGTAGTTGGGGGCGCTGGCGGGGCGGATCTGCGCGACATCGCCCAGCGTCACCAGCCCGGCGCCGGCGCTGTCGCCGGATTTGACCGGAATCCGTGCCAGCGCCGCGGGCGTGGCCGTGCGGTGTTCGACCAGTACCAGATACAGGCGATGGCGGTCCTGCAGGCGGCCGACCCCGCGCACCAGGTTGGCCTGCGCCAGCGCGCGCGCCACGTCGTCGATCGACAGCCCGAGCGCGGTCAGCCGCGCCGGGTCGATGTCCACCGCGAACTCGCGCGCGGCGCCGCCGAGCACGTCCACCCCGGCCACGCCGTCCACCGCGGTCAGCGCCGGGCGGATCTTCAGCTCCGCCAGCTGGCGCAGCGCCTGCACGTCGAGGCTGTCGGAGGTCAGCGCCAGGCCCAGCACCGGGAACAGGCTGGGGTCGGAGCGGCGCACCTCGAAGCGGGTGCCGGGCGGGATCTCCGCCGCGACCGTGGCCAATGCGCCCTGGGTGGCCAGGGTGGCCTGCGCCATGTCCTGGCCCCAGGGGAAGTTCAGCGCGATCTCGGCCGAACCGCGGCTGGTGGTGGAGCGGATGTGGCGGACCCCGGGCACCGCGCGCAGGGCGATCTCCATCGGGCGGGTGATCTCGGCCTCCATCTGCGCCGGGTCGCGTTCGCCGGCGTCGATCGCCACCAGCACGCGCGGATAGTCGATGTGCGGGAACAGGCTGACCGGCATCCGCAGCGCGCCGACCACCCCGCCCAGGGTGAGCAGCAGCAGCGCCAGCCACAGGCTGCGCGCGTGGCGGGTGAGCGCGCTGCTCATCGCGTGCGCACCTTCAGGCCGTCTTCCAGCGCGGTGCCGCCGGCCACCACCACCTGCTCGCCGGCGCGCACCCCGGACAGGATCGCCGCCCGGCAGCCGTCGGTCGGCCCCACCCGCACGTCGCGGCGATGCGCAGTGCCGTCGTTCACCACGTATACATAGGGCTGGCCAGCGTCGTCCAGCAGTGCGGCGTAGGGCACCACCACCGCATCGCGGTCGCGGACCACCGCGACCTGCGCGGTGAGCGGCTGGCCCGGACTGGGAGCGTCGCGGGCGGGGATGTCCACCAGAAATGTCGCCAGCCGGGTCTGCGGATCGATCGCACGGCTGAGGCTGCGCACGCTGGCCGCCAGCGGCGGGCGGCCGTCCAGCGGCTGCACCTGCACCGGGGCGCCCACCTGCAGGCTGCCGATCTGCGTCGGGTCGATCCCGAACCGCGCCACCCCGGCGCCGGAAACCGCCAGGCTGGCCACCGGCGTGCCGGGGGCGAGCAGGTCGCCGACATTGACCAGCACCCGCTGCACGTCGCCGGCGGCGGGCGCGCGCAGGTCGAGCTGGGCCAGCCGCGCCTGCAGCGTGCTGCGCTGGGCCTCGGCGGTGGTCAGGCGCGCCTGCGCGGCCTCGACCTCGGCCTGGCTGGCCAGGCCGTCCGCGCGCAGCCGCTGCGCGCGCGCCAGGGCCTCGCGGGCGGCCTGCGCCTCGGCCACGGCAGACTGCCACTGCGCGCGGGTGGCCGGGCTCGGCTGCAGGCGCACGATCGGCTGCCCTGCGCGCACGCGACTGCCGGCCGGCGCCGCGATCGCCGCCACCACGGCCTCCACCGGCGCGGCCAGCATGCGCTGGCTGTCGCTGCCGGCCTCGACCTGGCCGTAGACGGTGATGGTCTGCGCTACCGCGCCGCGCTCGGCGGTGGCCAGGGTGACCAGCGCGGACGCGGTACCGGTGGCGGGCGCGGCATCGCCGGCATCGCCGGAGCGGCCGCAGGCCGCCAGCAGCAGGCAGAGCAGAAGGACGGTGGGGCGGTAGTAGGTCATGGGGTGTCCTCGATCGGAGCGCCGACCAGCAGCTGCAGCGCGATGCGTTGTTCGGCGATGGTCTGGTCCAGTTGCGCCAGCAGCAGCTGGCGGTCGCGCCAGGCCTGTTGCAGCGTTTCCGCGGCCGCCTGCGAGAGGTCGCCGCGTGCGGCGGCGGCCTGCGCCGCGGCGGCCTGCTGCCGCAGTGCGGGCGCATCCGCCTGCGCCGCCGCGCGCTGGCGCAGCGCCAGCAGCAGGGCCTGGCGCGCGCCTTCCAGATCGGCGCGGGTCTGGAACAGGCGCGCCTCGTATTCCGCACGCAGGCTGGCGCGGGTGGCGGTCTCCACCGCGATGTTGCCGCGGTTGCGGTTCCACAGCGGCAGGGTGAAATCGAGCGCCGGCCCGAGCAGCAGGTTGCCGGCGGAATCGCGGTTGCCGGTCAGGGTCAGGTTGAGGCTGGGGAACTGCTGCAGGATGGCCCGATGCAGCGCGGCTTCCTGCGCAGCGTAGCCGGCGCGCAGCGCGGCCAGGTCGCTGCGCTGCGCGCGTGCCTGCGCGAACAGGGCATTCAGCGGTGGCGGCGCGATGTCCGGTGTCGGCGCATCCACCAGCGCCAGCTCGATATCCGGCGGCAGGCCGAGCAGGCGGTTCAGCGTTTGCCGGGCATCGCGCAGGTTCTGTTCCAGGGTGCGCAGGCGGGTCTGCGCATCCAGTGCGGCCAGCCGCTGCGCCTGCGCCGCGTCGGCCGCCGCGTCGCCACGCGTGGCGGCGCGCAGGCTGGCGTCGGCCAGCTGCGCGGCGGCCCTTGCGCTGTCGCGCAGCAGCGGCAGCTGGCGCTGATAGGCGCGGATGCGCGCCGCCTGCAGGCGCGCCTGGCCGGCCGCCTGCCATTCCGCCCAGGCCAGGTCCAGGCGCACGCTGCGCGCCTGCGCAATGGCCTGGGCGCGGGTGAGGGCGCGCGTGCGCAGGGCGTTGAGGTCGAAGCCGAGCGCGGCGCTCAGGTTGAGCAGGGTGTCCGGCCCGCGCAGCACCTTGTCGGCACCCAGGCTGAAGGTGGGGTCGGGCAGCAGTCCGGCCGCGAAGGCCTGCGCATCCGCGACCCCGGCGCGCGTACGCAGGGCGATGAGATCGGGGCCATTGACCACCGCCAGCGCCGCCACCGCGGCGTCGTCCAGCGGCGATTGCAGGTCGATCCGCACCGGGGCCAGCCACGGGCGCTGGATCGCTTCCGCGCGCGCCTGAAGCACGCTGGCCAGCGGCGGTGCCAGCACGGCCGGATCCTGCGCCAGCGGCTGCGGTGCGTAGCTGGCGCAGCCGGCCAGCAACAGCGCGAGCGTCAGCGCGGACAGGGGCCGGACGGATCGGATCATGGACGGGGCTCCATGGCGTCGTGAGGGGGCGGCAGGACCAGGCAGGCGCGCAGGCCGGGGGCGGCGTCTTCCAGCTGCAGTCGGCCGGCGTGCGCCTGCGCGATGGCTTCCACCAGGCTCAGGCCCAGGCCGTGGCCGGGCGTGTGGCGCGAGGCTTCCAGCCGCACGAAACGCTGGCGTACGCGCTCGCGGTCGACGGCGGGGATGCCGGGGCCGTCATCGCGCACGCAAATCACGATGGCGCCACTGCCGGCATCGGCGGCGATCCCGGCGCGCAGCTCCACCCGGCAACCGGGCGAGGTATGGCGCAGGGCGTTCTCGACCAGGTTGAGCACCGCCTGCGCCAGCAGCTGGCGATCGCCGTGCACCGTCAGTCCGGGCGCGATCGCGTAGCTGAAAGGATGGCCCGTATCCTCGGCCAGCGGCTGCAGGCTCTCGGCCAGATCGTTCAGCAGCGCGCTCAGATCGAGCACGCCAAAGCCCCTGGCCAGTTCGCCGGCATCGACCTCGGCGATGCGCAGGATCGCATCGAACAGACCCAGCACCTCGTCGGTGCGCGCCTGCGCGGCCGCGAGCAGCGCCTGCCGGCGTTCGGGGTCGGCCTCCTGCGGCAGGGTTTCCAGCTGGTTGCGCAGGCGCATCAGCGGGGTGCGCAGGTCATGCGCGAGATCGGCGCTGACCTGGCGCAGGTGGTCGACCAGCGCGGCGATGCGGTCGAGCATCGCGTTCAGCGAGGCGGCCACGCGGTCGAATTCGTCGCCCCCGGCGCCGACCCGCGCGCGCTGCTCCAGTTGGCCGCGCATCACCGCATCCGCGGTGGCCTGGATCGGTGCCAACCGGTGGCCGAGGTAGCGGGTCAGGGCCCAGGCCGCGAGCGCGCCCAGCACCAGCAGCGCCAGCGCGGCCAGCGCGAACATGCCGAGCAGGGTGCGGCCGATGGCTTCCAGCGCCTCCAGGTCGGCCGCCACCACCAGGCGGTTGCCGTCCGGCAGCACGCGCACCAGCGCCAGCGCCGGATCCGGGCCTTCGCGCGGATCGCGCAGCAGGATGCGCTGCCAGCCGGACGCCGCCGGCAGGGTGGTGTCGATGTTGCCGCCGAGGCGGCGCCCGTCGGGCGCGAACAGCGCGGCGCCCTGCGGGATCGGGCCGCTGCCGTGCAGGCGCGCCATCATTTGCAGCAACCCGCGCGCGCCGTCGTTGCGGTAGTCGGTTTGCAGGGTGTCGGACAGCTGCACCAGGTTGGCCTCGATCTGCCGGCGCAGCGCGGCGTGGGTGGCGTAGTAGATCGCCGCGCCCAGCGGCAGCAGCGCCAGCGCGTAGATCAGCAGCCCGACCAGCGCGATCCGGCGCGCCGCGCTGCGTGGAAGCAGGCGCGTGTCGCTCATGTGCGCACCCGGTAGCCGGCGCCGCGCACGGTTTCGACCGCATCCTCGGTGAAACCGTCGTTGAGTTTGGCGCGCAGGCGGCTCATATGGGTTTCCACGATCTTGGTCTGCGGGTCGAAGTGGAAGTCCCATACCCGCTCCAGCAGCATGCTGCGGGTCACGACTTCGCCGGCATTGCGCAGCAGTTCCTCCAGCAGCCGGAACTCGCGCGGTTGCAGGGCGATCGGGCGGCCCGCGCGGCGCACCTCGCGCCGCAGCAGGTCCATCTCGATCCCGCCCGCCTGCAGCACGGTGGCGACGCTGGCGGGCGCGCGCCGGCGCGCCAGCGCCTGCACCCGCGCGGCCAGCTCGCTGAAGGCGAACGGCTTGACCAGGTAGTCGTCGGCGCCGGCCTGCAGGCCGCTCACGCGGTCTTCGATCCGCCCGAGTGCGGTCAGCATCAGCACCGGCGTGCCGACATCGGCCGCGCGCAGGCGCTTGAGTACGGACAGGCCGTCCAGCCCCGGCAGCATGCGGTCGAGCACGATCACGTCCAGCGCCTCGGTCAGGCCAAGATGCAGGGCATCCTCGCCGCGCTCGGCGGCGAGGACGTTGTGGCCGTGCTCGCGCAACCCGCGTTCCACGAACTGGCGGGTTTCGGCGTCGTCCTCGGCGAGCAGGATGCGCAGCACGGCGGTAGGGTCAGTCGCGGTTGGCCGGGTCTTCGAACTTGTCCTCGACGATCTTGCCGGTGACCACGTCCACGCCGATTTCGTGGATCTTGCCGTCTTGCTGGATGTCGAAGGAATAGCGCAGGGCGCCATTCTCCTTCTCGCGCTCTTCCTTGACGATCTTGCCGGGCGCGGCCTTGAGCGCGATCGTGCGGGCCTGCTCCAGGCTGATGCCGGAGGTCCTGGCGGCAGGCGGAGTGCCGGCGACGGCGGCCAAGGCGAGGGTGGTCAGGACGGCGAGCAGGGCGGTGCGGGACAGGGGGTGCATGGGAAGCTCCTTGGGGATGGGTGGGTGGAACGCCATCCATGCTGCCCAAGGGTAGTACGCGCCGCGGTTGCCGCGGGGATACAGTTTCCCAACCTTGCGCGCCGCGGGCCGCCCGGTTTCAGCCGGCAGCGGCGCGCCACGCCAGCACGCCTTCCTCGCGCAGCCGCGCCAGCATCGGCAGAGCCTCGCGCAGGAAAGCGGCGCTGTCGTGCTGGCCGGCGTCCGCGGCCAGCTGCGAAAGCAGCGCGCGGGCGCTGCGGGCGGTGTTGCCGTCCGCCAGTTCCAGCAGCCGGTACAGCAGCGGCGAGAGCTGCGAGAAATGCACGCGCCCGTCGGCGTCGCGGCGCAGCAGCAGCAGCGTGGGCTGCGCCGGCGGGACGGCGGGCTGGAAGCCGGGGCCGATGCGATGCACCGACCAGCGGTAGGCGCGCGGCCAGGCCAGCGGCGACAGCGTCGGGATGCCTTCGAGCAGGTCGGCCGCGCGGTCGTGCGGCGGGGCGGCGGTCTCCGCCAGCTGCAGGCCGAGCTCGGCCCATTCGTAGTCGGCCAGCTCCGCCAGCCAGGGCCGCGACGGATCCTCGACGTTCGCGAGGAAGGCAACGAACTCCAGCCCCAGCCGAGGGAACAGCGGCGTCTGAGCTGCGGTGGACGGCGAGGAAGCGATCCCGCAGCGCATTCCAGCCCGCCTGCCCCAGGGTGTCGCGCAGCACCGGGAAGGTGCCGCCCAGCAGGGCATCGAGGTTGTTGCGCACCAGCTCGCGGTACACCCGCAGGCGGCGCTCGGGGATTCCCGCCGGGCCGGGATGCGCGGCGGGGTCGCGCACGTGCGCGGCCAGCGCGTGCAGCTGTGCGTGCAGCGCGCTCATGCCGCCGCCTGCAGCGCGCGGATCTGCGCCACTTCGTCCAGCAGCACGGGCAGCGGCGGGAAGTGGAAGTCGCGCTCCAGCAGGGTGGGGCGCACGCCGTGGGTGGCATAGGCGAAGTCGAGCAGCGCCCACACCGCGTCCTTCACCGCCGCGCCGTGGGTGTCGATCTTGAGCCCGTCGGGCTCGTCGTAATGGCCGGCGATGTGATACGCGACGATCCGCGGCGAAGGCATCGCGGCGATGTACGCGCGCGCGTCGAAGCCGTGGTTGGCGGCGTTCACGTACACGTTGTTCACGTCCAGCAGCAGGTCGCAGTCGGCTTCGTCCAGCACCGCGCGCACGAACGCGGCTTCGTCCATCTCTGCGGCCGGGACCGCATAGGTGCTCACGTTCTCGACCGCGATCCGGCGTCCGAGCGCGTCCTGTGCCTGGCGGATGCGCGCGGCGACGTGGCGCACGGCGTCCCCGGTGTGCGGCAGCGGCAGCAGGTCGTACAGCTGGCCGCCGGCGGCGCAATAGCTCAGGTGCTCGCTGTAGAGCACCGCGCGATGGCGGTCGAGGAAGGCGCGGGTCTGGCGCAGCAGGTCCAGGTCCAGCGGATCCGGCCCGCCCAGCGAGAGCGACAGGCCGTGGCAGCTCAGCGGATGGCGCGTCGAGAGCTGCGCCAGCCGCTCGCCCAGCGCGCCGCCGACGCCGATCCAGTTGTCGGGGGCGCATTCCAGGAAATCGAAGGCGCCCACGGGCGCCGCGAGCAGCTCGTCCAGCAGGGCGCGGCGCAGGCCGAGGCCGGCGCTACGGGCAGGCAGGGCAGCGGGCATGCCGGCTCACATGCTGCCGCACTTGCCCTCGCCGCATTTGCCTTCCCCGCACTTGCCCTCGCTGGCGGCCTTGGCGGCCGGCTTGGCGTCTTTCTGCATGGCGGCGTGGTGGGCGTCCATCTCGGCCTGGCTGATGAAGCCGTCGCCATCGCGGTCGATCTCGGCGAACATGGCTGTCCGATCGGGGTGCGCGGCGGTGAACTCGGTGCGCGAGATGCGGCCATCCTTGTCGGTGTCCATCTTCGCCATGCCGCAGCCGCCTTCGTGGCTGGCCTTGGCGACCGCCATCTTGCCGGCGCCGCACTTGCCTTCGCCGCCGCACTTGCCTTCGGCGGCCTTGCCGCTGCCGGCCCTGGCGGCGTCCTGCATGTAGCCGTGGGCGAGCGCGTCCATCGAGAACAGGCTGCCGGTGGCGAGGGTGCCGGTGGCGACGGCGGCGCCGAGCAGCACGGACAGCGGTTTGCGGATCTGGGACATGGCGGGCTCCTGGCGGAGGTGGGTCGGGAACCCGATCCTACCCGTGGCGGCGGCCTGTGGCCAGCGCGCCGCCGGCAGGGCGCATCAGGCCACGGTGGTGTTGCTTTCGTCGCGCTTCTCGCGTTCCGGCAGCGGGTTTTCGCCGTGGACCAGGAACCAGATGTTCTCGGCGATGTTGGTGGCGTGGTCGCCGATGCGCTCGATGTTCTTGGCCATGAACAGCAGGTGCGTGCACGGTGTGATCGCGCGCGGGTCTTCCATCATGTAGGTCAAAAGCTCGCGGAACAGCCCGGTGTAGAGGGTGTCCAGTTCGGCATCGCGGTCGCGTACGCGCAGGGCGGCTTCACCGTCGCGGTCGCGGTAGGCCGCGAGCACGTCGCGTACCTGCTGTGCCGCCAGCTTGCCGAGCGCCCCCAGGCCGCGGGTGTGCGGCAGCGGCGGGGCCAGGTTCAGCGCCAGCGAGCGCTTGGCGATGTTGGCCGCATAGTCGCCGATGCGCTCGATGTCGGAGGCCACGCGCAGCGCGGCGAGGATGATGCGCAGGTCGGTGGCCAGCGGGCCGCGCCGGATCAGGTGGATCACGTCGTGGTTGACCTGCTGCTCCAGGGTGTCGATCGCCTCGTCGTTGGCGATCACCCGCTCGGCGGCGTTGCCGTCGCGGCGTTCCACCACGTCCAGCGCCGCCTCCAGCTGGGCGACCGCCATGTTGCCCATCCGGATCAGATCATCGAGCAGGGCGGCCTGCTCCTGGTCGTAGCTGCGGACGATATGGCTGCTTTGCTCGTTCATGCGTTTGCTCCTGTCCCGCGCTGGGCGGCGCGCCGTCGGGCGCGGTGGGCGGCGTGGCTCAGCCGAAGCGCCCGGTGATGTAGTCCTCGGTCTGCTGCTTGGCAGGATTCGAGAAAATCTGGGTGGTCGGGCCATGCTCGATCAGGTCGCCCAGGTACATGAACGCGGTGAAATCGGACACGCGCGCCGCCTGCTGCATGTTGTGGGTGACGATCATGATCGTAAAGGTCTGCTTGAGTTCTTCCACCAGCTGTTCGATGCGGCTGGTGGAGATCGGATCCAGCGCCGAAGTCGGCTCGTCCAGCAGCAGCACCTCCGGGCGCAGGGCGACCGCGCGCGCGATGCACAGGCGCTGCTGCTGGCCGCCGGACAGGCCCAGGCCGCTGGCCTTCAGCTTGTCCTTCACCTCGTCCCACAGCGCGGCCTGGCGCAGCGCCTGCTCCACCCGGTCGTCCAGCTCCGAGCGCGACAGCCGCTCGTGATGGCGGATGGCATAGGCGACGTTCTCGTAGATCGTCATCGGGAACGGCACCGGCTTCTGGAACACCATGCCGACCTTGCTGCGCAGGCGGTTGATCGGGTACTTCGGATCCAGCACGTTGTCGCCGTCCAGCAGCACCTCGCCTTCGGCGCGCAGCTTGGGGTAGAGCGCGTAGATGCGGTTGAACACGCGCAGCAGGGTGGATTTGCCGCAGCCGGACGGCCCGATCAGCGCGGTGACGTGCTTCTCCGGCACGTCGAGGTTGATGTTCTTGACCGCGTGGAACTTGTCGTACCAAGAAGTTCAGGCTGCGCGCGGCGATCTTGGGCGGCGGCAGCGGCGCCCCCGGCGGTGTGGTTGGCGGGCATGGCCGCGGCGTGCGAGGAAGGCATCGGGATGGTCCGCAGGTCAGTCATGGGTCATTTTGTTGCGCAGCACGATCGCCCGCGCGATCAGGCTGATCGCCAGCACGAACAGGGTGAGGATGAAGGCGCCGGCCCAGGCCAGCGCGTGCCAGCCGTCGTAGGGGCTCATCGCGAACTGGAAGATCACCACCGGCACATTGGCCATCGGCGCCAGCAGGTTGGTGGTCCAGTACTGGTTGTTGAGCGCGGTGAACAGCAGCGGCGCGGTTTCGCCGCTGATGCGCGCCAGCGCCAGCAGGATGCCGGTGACGATCCCGGGCAGGGCGCTGCGGTAGAGCACCTGCAGGATCATCTTCCACTGCGGCACGCCCAGCGAGAGCGCGGCCTCGCGCATCTGCACCGGCACCAGGCGCAGCATCTCGTCGGTGGTGCGCACCACCACCGGCAGCACGATGAAGGCCAGCGCGATGCCGCCCGCCAGCGCCGAGAAGTGGCCCATCTGCGCCACCACCAGGGTGTACACGAACAGGCCGAGCACGATCGACGGCGCCGACAGCAGGATGTCGTTGACGAAGCGCACGGTCTCGCCCAGCCAATGCCGGCTGGCGTATTCGGCGAGGTACGTGCCGGCCAGCACGCCGATCGGCGCGCCGATGGCGATGCCCATCAGGCTGATCACCGCGCTGCCGAAAAAGGCATTGAGCAGGCCGCCGCCTTCCTCGCCGGGCGGAGGCGTCATCTGGGTGAACAGCGCCGGACTGATCGCGCTGATGCCGTTGCGCAGCGTGGTCCACATGATCCAGACCAGCCAGAACAGGCCGAACAGGGCGGCGGCGGTCGCCAGCCCCTGGGCGAGGATGTTCTTGAACGCGCGCCAGCCGTGCAGGGACGGACGCATCAGTGGCCCTCCTGGCGGTTGAGCCGCCGCAGCATCAGGCGTGCCAGCGTGAGCACGACGAAGGTCAGCATGAACAAGACGAAGCCGAGGGCGATCAGCGCCGACAGGTACATCTTGGAATCGGCTTCGGTGAACTCGTTGGCGATGGTGGCCGCGATCGAGTTGCCCGGCTCCAGCAGCGAGAAGGTGAGCGCGTGCGCGTTGCCGAGCACGAAGGTCACCGCCATGGTCTCGCCCAGCGCGCGACCCAGGCCGAGGAAGATGCCGCCGATCACCGCCGAGCGGGTATAGGGCAGCACCACGTCCCATACCACTTCCCAGCGGGTCGCGCCGAGCGCGGAGGCCGATTCCTTGAGCGGGCCCGGCACGGTGAGGAACACCTCGCGCATCACCGAGGAAACGAACGGGATGACCATGATGGCCAGCACCAGCCCCGCGGTGCCCATGCCCAGCCCCAGCGGCGGGCCGCTGAACAGCACTCCGATGCCGGGCAGCTGGCCGAGATGCTCGTCCACCCACGGGAACACATGCTCGCCCAGCAGCGGCGCCAGCACGAACAGACCCCACATGCCGTAGATGATGGACGGAATGCCGGCCAGCAGCTCGATGGCGGCGCCGATCGGCGCGCGCAGCCAGCGTGGGGCGATTTCGGTCAGGAAGAAGGCGATGCCGAAACTGACCGGCACCGCGATCAGCATGGCGATGGCGGAGGTGACCACGGTGCCGTAGATCGGCACCAGCGCGCCGAACTGCTGCTGCACCGCATCCCACTGTTCGGTCCAGAAGAACGCAAGGCCGAACTTGTGGAAAGCCGCGCGGCCACCCCACAGCATCGACAGCGCGGCGGCGGTCAGGGCGATCAATACGACCATGCCGGCGGCGGTGACCAGCCAGCGGAAACGGGTGTCGGTGCGCAGATCGGCGCGTTCGCGCTGGGTCTGGGCAAGGCTGTCGGAGGTGACGTTCATCGCAGGGACTAGGGCTCCGCCGGTGGCGCGGCAGGGGGTGGAGACCCCGGCGGTCGGGCCGGGATCAAGGCGTGCGGCGGGGTGGGGGCGACAGGATCAATGTGCAGCGGCTATGAAACGATGTTTTTATGACGACTTCGTGACATGCGCGAAGATGAAAAAGGCGGGCCCCAAGGGCCCGCCTTCTTCTCAACCCGCAGGCAGGATTACTTGCTGGCGATGTTCTGCGCCCAGTAGGTCTCGATCTGCTGCACCAGCGGGGCCGGCAGCGGCACGTAATCGAGCGAGGTCGCCTGCGGCTGGCCGTTTTCCAGCGCCCACCTGAAGAAGTTCAGCGCCTGGCGGGTGCGCGCGGCATCCTTGGGCTTCTTGTACATCATCACGAAGACGGTGGCCGCGATCGGCCAGGCATTGGCGCCCGGCGCATTGGTCATGACCAGGTTGAAGTCCTTGGCGGCCCCCCAATTGGCGCTGGCGGCGGCGGCCTGGAAGGTCTCGTCGCTGGGGCGCACGAAGTTGCCGGCGGCATTCTTCATCAGCGCATAGGTCAGCTTGTTCTGCAGGGCGTAGGCGTACTCCACGTAGCCGATGCCGCCGCGGATCTGGCGGGTGTAGGCCGCCACGCCCTCGTTGCCCTTGCCGCCGACGCCGGCCGGCCACGGCACCGAGGTGCCCTCGCCGACCTTCTGCTTCCATTCCGGGCTGATCTTGGACAGGTAATTGGTGAAGTTGAAGGTGGTGCCGGAGCCGTCGGAGCGGTGCACCACGGTGATCTTCAGATCCGGCAGCTTCAGGCCCGGATTGAGCGCGGCGATGCGCGGGTCGTTCCACTTGGTGATCTTGCCCAGGTAGATGTCGGCCAGCAGCGCGCCGTCCATCTTCATCGCGCCCGGGGCCACGCCCGGCACGTTCACCACCGGTACGATGCCGCCGATCACCAGCGGGAACTGCGCCAGGCCGGCCTGCTTGAGTTCCTCGGACGGAAGCGGCTTGTCGGAGGCGCCGAAGTCCACGGTGGCGGCCTTGATCTGGGCGATGCCGCCGCCGGAACCGATCGACTGGTAGTTGATCTTGTTGCCGGTCTTGGCGTTGTAGTCGGCCGACCACTTGGACAGGATCGGATACACGAAGGTCGAGCCGGCGCCGGTGATGTCGGCCGCGAACGCGGAGCCGGCGAGGCTGGTCGCCAGGGCGAGCACGACGAGGCGGGACTTGAGGGACTTGAGCACGGAACACTCCTGGTGAATGGGGTCGATGGGCGGCCAGGCCGCTCGCCGCGTATTGCATCCCCGTGCGGTGACAGGCGTGCGTCTGAAATATGACGATCACGTGACGGGCTGCCGCTGGTCGGCATGACCATGCCGAGCGTGAAAAAAACGTGAGTCCGACATAAACCTGCAATGAATCCGCAGTGGAATAGCCCCCGGCACGAGTACCGGCCGCGGCCGTGCGCGTGCAGTGCCTAGAACGCCTGCCTGCTTCTTTTTCCATTCCGTCATCCACCATCTGGAGTCTTTCCCATGCGCCCCACCCATCTGGCCGCCGCCGTCGCCTTGGCCATCGCCAGCACCAGCTTCAATGCCGCCGCGCAGAGTGCGCCCAGCGCCCAGGACATCGCCGAGCTGAGGGCGCAGATCGCCGCGTTGCAGGCGCAGGTCGAGGCGCTGCAGGCGCAGTCCGATGCGCAGTCCGACGTGAACGTCACCCAGGCCAAGGCGATCGAGGACGCCGAGGCCACCAAGGGCAAGGTGGACAAGCTGGCCAAGCTGGTGAACGACACCAGCATCAGCGGCCGCCTGTACTACGACCTGACCAACATCGACGACCAGAACAAGGGCGTCAAGACCAACAAGTCGGGCTTCGCGTTCGACATCAAGCGCTTCTACCTGGGCGTGGACCACAAGTTCAACGACCAGTGGTCGATGAACCTGACCACCGACTTCCAGTACTCCTCGGCGATCGCCTCCACCGAGGTCTACCTGAAGAAAGCCTACGTGCAGTACAAGCTCAGCAACGCCTTCGTGCTGCGCGCCGGTAGCGCCGACCTGCCGTGGGTGCCGTTCGCGGAGAACTGGTATGGCATGCGCTACGTCGAGAACACCCTCATCGACCGCCTGAAGTTCGGCACCTCGGCCGACTGGGGCCTGCACGCCGGCGGCAAGGTCGCCGGTGGCGCGGTGGAATACGCGGTGGCCGCGCTCAACGGCAACGGCTACAAGAACCCCAGCCGCAGCAAGGGCCTGGACTTCGAAGGCCGCCTGAGCTACTCGCCGACCAGCAGCACCGTGCTCGCGGTGGGCTTCTACAACGGCACCCTGGGCAAGGAAACCCAGACCGTGAACAGCCTGCACAACGCCGAGCGCGTGGACTTCCTGGCCGCCTACGCCGCCGGCACCACCCGCTTCGGCGTGGAGTATTTCCAGGCCAAGAACTGGAACAACGTGCTGACCGTGGCCACCGACAAGGCCAGCGGCTGGTCGGCCTGGGGCAGCATCGGCCTCGGCGGCGACGGCATCAACCTGTTCGGCCGCTACGACCGCACCGACCTCAGCAAGACCCTCGACCCGACCCTGCGCGACACCTACTACAACCTGGGCGTCGAGTTCCCGATCACCAAGGGCGTGAAGCTGGCCACCGTGTACAAGCACACCGACCAGAAGAATGCGCTGCTGACCAAGGACCTCAAGACCGACGAGTTCGGCGTGTGGGGCGAGTTCCGCTTCTGATCGACGACAACTGCCAGACGAAGTGGCACCGGCGGCGGACTTCGGTCCGCCGCTTTTTTCATGTAGCGACTCCTGTCCAGCGGATGGATGCGGCGTCAGTTCGCCCAGCTCGACGGGCCCTTGTCGGGCCAGCGGCACAGGTCGTGGAGCGGGCAGTGCAGGCAATCCGGCCGGCGCGCCTTGCACACATAACGGCCGTGCAGGATCAGCCAGTGGTGGGCGTCGCGTGCGAACTCGGCCGGCACCAGCTTCACCAGCTTGTCCTCGACCGCGCGCACGGTCTTGCCGGGCGCCAGCCCGGTGCGGTTGGCGACCCGGAAGATGTGGGTGTCCACCGCGATGGTCGGTTCGCCGAAGGCCGTGTTCAGCACCACGTTGGCGGTCTTGCGGCCCACGCCGGGCAGCGCTTCCAGCGCTTCGCGGGTGCGCGGCACCTCGCCGCCGTGCTGCTCCAGCAGCTGCCGGCACAGGGCGATGAGGTTGGCGGCCTTGGCGTTGTACAGGCCGATCGTATTGATGTAGCCCTTCAGCCCGTCTTCGCCCAGCGCCAGGATCGCCTGCGGCGTGTTGGCCACCGGGAACAGGCGGCGGGTGGCCTTGTTCACGCCCACGTCGGTGGCCTGCGCGGAGAGCACCACCGCCACCAGTAGTTCGAACGGGGTCGTGTATTCGAGCTCGGTGGTCGGCTGCGGGTTGGCCGCGCGCAGGCGGCTGAACAGTTCGCGGATTTCGTCGCGGGTGAGGCGGCTGCCGCGTGCCGCCTGGCGGCGGGGACGGTCGCTCATGAGCGGCGCGCGCGGGCTTTTTCCAGCGCCCGCGCCAGCGCGGCGGCGGCCGCGGGCGGTAGCGTCGGCGCCACGGCGGGCGATGGATGAACGGGCGCGGCGCGGGCGGCGGCGCGCCGTTCACGCAGGCGCGCCAGCCGCGCCTGCCGGGCGCGATGGCGCTCGCGCGCGGCCAATGCGCGCAGGCGGGCCGTGCGCGCGTCCTGCAGCCGCTGCCGGCAGGCCGGTTGCGCAGGCCGGGCACGCTGCGGTTTCGAGCAGCCCCAGGCGCAGCGCCGCGTCGAGGTCGTCGCCCGCCAGCGCGGCCAGGATCGCATGCGCCTGCGCGCCCTCCGGCGCGGTGCAGCGGCAATCGGGGCAGAAACCGGCCATCGCCGCGGCGGTCACGTGCCGGTGAAGGCGGGCTTGCGCTTGTCCAGGAACGCAGCGGTGCCTTCGCGCATGTCGTGGGTGGCGAACATCAGGCCGAACTGGGCCGATTCGTACTCCAGGCCTTCTTCCAGCCCGCATTCGCCGCCGATGTTCACGCAGTCCAGCAGGCCGCGCAGCGCCAGCGGGGCGGCCGTGGCCAGTTGCGCGGCGAGCCGGCCGGTTTCCGCTTCGAGCTCGGCAGCGGGCACCACCCGGTTGACGATCCCCAGTTGCAGCGCGCGCTCGGCCGTGATCGGCGCGCCGGTCAGGCACAGTTCCAGGGTGGCGGCGCGTCCGCACAGGCGCAGCAGGCGCTGGCTGCCGCCGAAGCCGGGGATCAGGCCCAGGTTGATCTCGGGCTGACCGAGCTTGGCGGTGTCCGCCGCGATCCGCAGATGGCAGCTCATCGCCAGCTCCAGCCCGCCGCCGAGGGCGAAACCGTTGATCATCGCGATCACGGGCTTGGGCAGTCTCTCGATCCGGCGCATCATGCGGCTGCCGCGCAGGGAGAAGTCGCGGCCGTGAGCCGGCGAGAGCGCGTGCATCTCGGCGATGTCGGCGCCCGCCACGAAGGCCTTGGGGCCGGCGCCGGTGAGCACCACCACCCGCACATCGGGATCGCGGCCGGCATCGGCGAAGGCGGCATCAAGGGCGTCGATCACCCCGGCATTGAGGGCGTTCAGCTTGTCCGGGCGGTTGATGCGGAGGGTGCGGATGCCATCGGCGGTGTCGATCAGCAGCAGGGGCTCGGTCATGGGGGATAGTCCGGATGGGATGGAACTTTGCCCGGCGTGACGTGTCACACTGCCGGGCCGCGGTGGCAGGCATGCACCGCGGCCAGTATCCTACCCTGTCATGCCGGCGCGGATTGGCCGGACGACGACTCCCCGGCCGCGTGCCGGATTCCCCGCGGGCCGCCCGCCGGTCCGATCTGACCAACGAGGTTGTGGATGAAGTTGCGTGCGATTGCTGCCAGCCTGGCGGCCCTGACCCTGACCGCCGGCATCGCCTCGGCGCAGACCAAGCCGGCCCCGGCGCCGGCCAAGCCGGCGACCCCCCGCGGCCAAGCCCGCCGGCGCTCCGACGGTGGACAAGTTCCACGCCAGCTATGCCTTCGGCTGGCAGCTGGGCCAGGAACTGGCCAATACCGGCGAGCCGATCGACATCGCCACCGTGGTGCGCGGCCTGCAGGACGCTTTCGGCAAGAAGCAGCCGGCCTACACCGAACAGCAGCTGGGCACGGCCTACGCCGGCTTCCAGCAGCGCATGCAGCAGAAAGCCGAGGCGGCGTTCCGCAAGGCGCTGGCCGACAACCAGGCGCAGTCGGCCGATTTCGTGAACAAGTACAAGGCCCAGCAGGGCGTGATCACCCTGCCCAGCGGCATCATGTACCGCGTGGCCAAGGCCGGCACCGGCGCCAAGCCGACCGCCAGCAGCGAGGTGCAGATCGCGTTCCGCAGCTTCCTCGCCGCCGTCGGCATGCCGCTGAGCAGCGTGCAGACCCCGCCGCCGTTCAAGGTCGGCGATGCGCCGATCCCGGCGCTGAAGGAGACCCTGCCGCTGATGCAGCAGGGCGCGGTGTACGAGGTGGTGATCCCGCCGGGCAAGATGGGCGGCGGCCAGAACGAGCAGCTCGCACAGCAGGCGATCGCCCTGCAGGTCGAGCTGGGCGCGGTGAAGTGACGGCCTGATCGCGCCTGCCGCGGTCCCCGAAGCGCCGGTCCTGACCGGCGCTTCGCGTTTCCGGCATTACCATTCCACGCGATGATCCCGTCCGCCACGATCTCCATCCCTGTCGCCATGCTCAGCCCCTGCATCGGCATCTGCCGGCTGGATGCGCAGGGTCTGTGCGAAGGCTGCCATCGCAGCGGCGAGGAGATCGCCGCCTGGGCTGGCATGAGCGAGGCACAGCGCCTGCATTCCATGGACGAGGTGCTGCCCGCCCGCGCCGTGCGCCGGGAGCCCCGCTGATGCAGGCCGACCTGCTGGCGGCCCGGCTGCAGCGGGCGGCATACCCGCTGGCCAGTCCGCCGCAGGGGGCGCCCTGGAACCTGGCGGAGCTGGACGGGCTGCCGCTGCCTGCGGTGCCGCGTCCGGCGGCGGTGCTGGTGGGGGTGATCCCGCGCGCGCCCGGCGCCACCGTGCTGCTGACCCGCCGCAACGAGCGCCTGCGCCAGTACGCCGGGCAGGTCAGCTTTCCCGGCGGCAATGTGGATCCGGCCGATCCCGGCCCGGTGGCCACCGCCCTGCGCGAGGCGCACGAGGAAGTCGGGCTGGAGCCGGCGCAGGCGCGCGCGTTGGGCTACCTCGATCCGCTGGCCACGCTCACCGGCTTCCGCGTACAGCCGGTGCTGGCGCTTCTGGCCGCCGATTTCCAGCCGCGCCCGCAGCCGGACGAGGTGGCCGACGTGTTCGAGGTGCCGTTGCAGCTGCTGCTGGATCCGGCCCGGCTGAAGTCCGTCGAACTGCAGTTCGGCGGACGCACCCGGCACGTGTTCCAGTACGATTATCCGCAGCAGCGGATCTGGGGCGCCACCGCCTCGATCCTGTTCAACCTTCGCCAGCGGCTGGCGAACGTGGACGACACTGCAGGCGTGGAGCAAGGGAGCGTGTGATGGCTGGCTGGACGACCCTGGTACAACCCGACATCCTGGCGCTGGCGCTCAGTCGCGGGGATCTGGCGGTCGTGGACTGCCGTTTCAGCCTGGCCGATCCCACGGCCGGCGAGCAGGCCTGGCGGCGCTCGCACCTCCCGGGCGCGGTGTATGCGCACCTGGAGCGCGACCTGTCCGACATGAGCCGCACGGGCGAGGGCCGCCATCCCTGGCCGCAGTGCGACGTCTTCCTGCAGCGGCTGCAGCAGTGGGGCATCAGTCCGTCCACCCAGGTGGTGGCCTACGACGATGGCGACGGCGCGATCGCCGCGCGGCTGTGGTTTTTGCTGCGCGTGCTCGGGCACGAGAAGGTGGCGGTGCTGGACGGCGGCCTGTCGCGCTGGGTCGCACTCGGGCTGCCGGCGTCCAGCGCGCTGCCGCAGCCGCAGCCGGCGCGCTACACCGGCACATTCGATACCACGCGACTGCTGGATGCGCCGGCAGTGGAAGCGCATCTGGCGGCCGGCGGGCTGCTGATCGACGCGCGCGCGCCGGAGCGCTTCCGCGGCGAGCAGGAGCCGCTGGACCGGGTGGCCGGGCACGTGCCGGGCGCGCTCAACCGGCCCTACGCGCAGAACCTGCACAACGGCCAGTTCAAGCCGGCGATGCAGCTGGCCGCCGAGTTCCGCGACCTGCTCGGCGGGCGCGATCCGTCCGAGGTGGTGGCGATGTGCGGCTCCGGCGTCACGGCCTGCCACAACCTGCTGGCGATGGAGCGCGCCGGCCTGCGCGGGGCCAGGCTGTTCACCGGTTCCTGGAGCGGCTGGATCACCGATCCGGCGCGCCCGGTCGCGACCGGGCCGTGAGGAGGGCTGGCATGCAAGACGTGGTGATCTGGCACCGTCCGACCTGCAGCAAGTCGCGCGGCGCGCTGGCGCTGCTGCGCGAGGCGGGCATCGAACCGCGGATCGTCGATTACGTGGCGCAGCCGCCGACCGTCGCGCAGCTGCGACAGGCGATTGCCGGCGCCGGGCTGGCGGTGCGCAAGGCGCTGCGCACGGGCGAGCCGGAGTACGCCGCGCTCGGGTTAGACGATTCGGGGCTGGAGGACGAGGCGCTGCTGCAGGCGATGGTGGCGCATCCGCGCCTGATCGAGCGCCCGTTCGTGTTCACGCCCAAGGGCGTGCGCCTGTGCCGCCCGCCGGAACGGGTGCGCGAGATCCTCTAGCCTGCGCGGCGCGGCCACCGCGCGGCCGCCGCCCATGCCGGATTGCGCGCGTCATTTGGCGATGTTAGGTTCCGCCCGTCCGTGTTTCCTAGGAGCCTGCGCGCATCGCTCGCGCAGAGGGAGTCGGGCGTTCGCAATATTCCACGGCATTCCAAGGCCCGCCGCGCAGGCGCCGGCTTCTTTCAAGCCACTGGCAATCGCCAGGCATTGATCAAACAAGCTCAAAAAGATTTTGCCAATGGAGCCGCTGATGGATGCACGTGTGGTCAGTGATATCTGTGGCACCTTGTTGTTCTCGGTAGTCGCATGTGCGGCTGCCGAGAGTAGCGTCGGAACCTATTCGACGTTGGCGTATAACGAAGAGAGCGGCGACCTAAATGGTCTCGAGATAACGATCATTCCTGTAGATGGAGGTTTGGTTGCATCGGTGCAGATAGCCGAAGATGGCATCAATGAGCTTCACCTTGCCAAGGTGAAGGAAAGCGCCGGGGTTTTGCTGTTCTCGCCTCGCCTGAATGATGGGAGTACGATCAACTTTTCCATGAAATGTTCGCCGAAAAGTTGTCTTGGTGAGTACGTGTGGGGACAGGCGAACGTAAAGTTCGTGCTGCCTAAAAGCAACGGCTATTGGAATAAGAGAAGTCTGAACAACTCCCCCGCTGTCGGTGAAAATAGCGCAATGGCGATAGAGATGAGGATCGATGCATCTGACATTCGATGACGCCAAGGGTTTGGGAAGCCAGGCGCGGCGGGCGTGGAGCACACGCTGGCGTATGATGGGTTCGGGCGCCTGGCCGGCCACACCGCGCAGGGGCTGACCACGACGTACACGGTGAACGCCCTGGAGCAGCGGATGGGGGGCTGTCTGAATTTTTGTGTGAGGCGGTTTTCTGAATCTGCCTTCGTGCCGCTCAGCGCGGCGCGAGGGTGAAGCGGTCGCCGTAGGGGCTGTCTGAATTTTTGTGTGTGAGGCGGTTTTCTGAATCTGCCTTCGTGCCGCTCAGCGCGGCGCGAGGGTGAAGCGGTCGCCGTACAGTATCGCGAACTGGTTCATCGCGGACTTCCACTCCTTGCTCGCCCGCTTCCAGTCGGCGGTGATGTTGCGCAGGGCCAGCCAGATCAGTTTGGTCGCGGCCTCGTCGCTCGGGAAATGCCCGCGGCTCTTGATGATCTTGCGCAGCCGCGAATGGACGCTCTCGATGGCGTTGGTGGTGTAGATGATCCGCCGCACCTCGGGGGGAACGCGAAGAACGGGATCACCCGGCTCCACGCTCGCCGCCAGGCCGCGACGACGGTCGGGAAGCGCTGCCCCCAAGGGCCTTGCTCGAACGCGTCCAGTTCGGCTTCTGCGGCTTCCCGCGCTGGGCGCGGTGTAGATCGGCTTGATCGCCGCGGCCAGCGCCTTGCGGTCCTTCCAGCTGGCAAAGTCGAGGCTGTTGCGGATCAGGTGCACGATGCAGGTCTGCAGCGTCGTGGCCGGGAACACCGCTTCCAGCGCTTCGGGCAGGCCCTTCAGCCCATCGGCCACGCCGATCAGGATGTCCTGCGTGCCGCGGGTCTTCAGGTCGTTGAAGACCTTCATCCAGAACTTCGCGCCTTCGGTGTTCTCGATCCACAGCCCGAGGATGTCGCGGGTGCCGTCCGGCAGCACGCCCAAGGCCAAGTACACCGCCTTGTTGCGCACCACGCCGTCCTCGCGGATCTTCACTCGTAGCGCGTCGAAGAACACCACCGGGTACATCGGCTCCAGCGGCCGGGTCTGCCATGCGCCCACCTCGGCCATCACCTCGTCGGTGACCGCGCTGATGAACTCTGGCGACACGTCGACGGCATACATCTCGGCCAGATGCCCTTGGATCTCGCGCACCGACATGCCGCGGGCGTACATCGAGATGATCCGGTCATCAAAGCCGGCGAAGCGGCGCTCGTGCTTCGGGATCAGCTGCGGCGCGAAGCTGCCGGCACGATCACGGGGCACGTCGATCCGGAGCGGCCCCTCGTCGGTCAGCACGGTCTTGCCGCTGCGGCCGTTGCGGTGGTTGCCGCGACCGCCCTCGGGGCTGGCCAGGTGCACGCCCAGCTCGGCGCCCAGGGCGCGCTCGATCACGGCCTTCTTCAGCTTCTGAAACACGGCCTCGACGCCGGCAGCGTCCACCGGGCCGGGGATCAGCTTCTCAAGCAGTTCGTCGGGAAGAATGGCGTCCGGCTTCGCGACTGGGGGGTTTCTTGCGTGGCATGGGGGCTCCTGAACATCGTCATGGTAGGCCCCTCACACAAAAATCCTGACACCCTCGCGGATGGGCAAGCGCAACGCCAGCCACCAGAGTCGGTATGTGTATGCCGGCTTCAACCGGCTGCTGGCGGAATACACCGACGGCGTGTGGACCAGCTACGTCTATAGCGGCAGCGAGCCCATCGCCCTGGTTCGCAATGATCAGCTCTATTACCTGCACAATGACCACCTGGGGAGACCGCAGCTGGTCACCGATGCCGGCCAGCAGGGGGTGTGGAAGGCGGCGAATAGCGCATTTGGCCGCCGCGTGACGCGCGACACCTTCGGCGGGCTGAACCTGGGGTTCCCGGGGCAGTACTACGATGCCGAATCGGGGCTGTGGCTGAACCGCCCAGGGAATCCCGGAGACTCGTTGGCGTGAGTCACGCCGCCATGGCGAGTTCACGCTGCTGCTGATAGTAAACGGCTTCTGCTTCCGCCGGCGGGATGTCCCCGATCGGCCCCAGCAGACGCCTGTGGCCCAGCACTGCGCCTCGTGCTTGATGCGCTCCGGCTTTGGGCCGGATCACAGCGATCACTTGCCGATCCGCGCCAGCATCGCGCGCAGTGCGGCCTGGGTGTCGGGTGGCTCCACTGTTCGACGAATCGCTCCAGGTCGATGCGCTCCGGCGCCAGTGCCGCCACCACGTCGCGGCGGGCGATCGCGCGGGTCTCGCGCATCGGCATCGGTGGTAATTGCAGCAACGGCTCCAGCCAGGCGCGCGCACGCGCGGAAACGTCGTCGATGTCGGCAAGTTCGTCCACCAGCCCGATCCGCAGCGCCTCGCGCGCCTCCGGCATCGTGCCCTCCACCAGCAGGCGTTCGGCGCGGTGTGCGCCGACCACGCGCGCCAGCAGGGCCTGGATGCCTTCCGGCGCGACCAGGCCGACCTGGGTTTCGTTCAGGCCGATCCGGTAGGGGCCGTCGGCCAGCACCCGGTAGTCGCAGCACAGCGCCAGCACGCAGCCACCGGCCGGGGCATGGCCGGCCATCGCCGCCGCCACCGGCACCGGGCAGGCGGCCAGCGCGCGCGTGCACGGAAGAACGCCGACCAGGCCTGCAGCAGGGCGTCCTGGTCGTCGCCCAGCGACAGCAGATAGGGCACGTCCAGCCCGGCCGAGAACACCTTGGGTCCGCCCGCCAGCACGATTCCGCGCGTGCCCTGCGTCAGCGCGTGTTCCAGCGCGTGCGCCAGCGCCAGGCACAGCGCCGGATCCAGCGCGTTGACCGGCGGCCGCGCCAGCTGCAGTTCGTGGATGTCGCCGTGGACGCGGGTGGTGATCAGGGACATGGCGGTGCTCCGTCGGTGGGCGGGAAGGGCCGCGGGCGGTCAGGCCGGAAGCAGGGTCTCGGCGGCGCGGCGCACGCCGTCCGGCAGCGGCGTGGGGCGCCCGCTGCGGCGGTCGATCCATACCACCACGACCTGGCCGTCACAGTGCAGCGTGCCATCTGCCGCGACGATGCGGTGGCCGATCACCACGCTGCTGGTGCCCAGCTTCTCCGCGAACAGTTCCACGAAAATATCCGCTGGGTAGGTGATCGGCGCCTTGAAGTTGAGGGTGGCGGAGGCGACCACCGGCCCGGCCTCGTCGCTGACCCAGGCGTCGCCGATGCCTTGCAGCCACTCGATGCGCGCCTGCTCCAGGAAGGTCAGGTAGCGCGCGTTGTTGACGTGGTTGAGGGCATCCAGGTCGCTCCAGCGCAGCGTGACCGGGGTGCGGAATGGGGCGTGCGGTGCAGTCATGGCGAGGCTTTCTTGCGATGGCGGGCACCCGAGCTTGCCCGATCGCGTTCGAGCAAAGGCGCAAGAAAGCGCCCGGTGTGCGAGGCCGGATTGGCGGCGACTTCTTCCGGGGTGCCGGTGGCGATGATCTGGCCGCCGCGGTGGCCACCCTCCGGGCCGAGGTCGATGATCCAGTCGGCGGTCTTGATCACGTCCAGGTTGTGCTCGATCACCACCACCGTGTTGCCGTCGTCGCGCAGCCGGTGCAGGACCGCCAGCAGCGCCTCGATGTCGTGGAAGTGCAGGCCGGTGGTGGGCTCGTCGAGGATGTACAGGGTGCGGCCGGTGTCGCGGCGCGAGAGCTCCTTCGACAGCTTCACCCGCTGCGCCTCGCCGCCGGACAGGGTGGTCGCGCTCTGGCCCAGCTTGATGTAGGACAGGCCCACGTCCACCAGGGTTTCCAGCTTGCGCGCGATCGCCGGCACCGGCGCGAACAGCTCCAGCGCGTCCTCGACCGTCATCTTCAGCACATCGTGGATGCTGTAGCCCTTGTACAGGATCTCCAGCGTCTCGCGGTTGTAGCGCTTGCCCTGGCAGACGTCGCAAGGTACGTACACGTCGGGCAGGAAGTGCATCTCGACCTTGATCAGGCCGTCGCCCTGGCAGGCCTCGCAGCGGCCGCCGCGCACGTTGAAGCTGAAGCGGCCCGGCGAGTAGCCGCGCGCGCGCGCCTCCGGCACCTGCGCGAACAGCTCGCGCAGCGGGGTGAACAGGCCGGTGTAAGTGGCGGGATTGCTGCGCGGCGTGCGCCCGATTGGCGACTGGTCGATGTCCACCACCTTGTCGAACAGGTCCAGCCCCTGGACCTCGCGGTAGGGCGCCGGGGTATGCGCGGCACCGTTGATCTCATTGGCGGCCAGTGCGTACAGGGTGTCGTTGATCAGGGTGGACTTGCCGGAGCCGGAGACGCCGGTGACGCAGGTCAGCAGCCCGGCCGGGATCTCCAGATCCACATCCTGCAGGTTGTTGCCGCTGGCGCCCTTGAGCCTCAGCAGGCGCTTGCGGTTCGGCGCGTGGCGCTGCGCGGGGACCTCGATCCGGCGCTGGCCCGACAGGTATTGCCCGGTCAGTGAGCGCGGCGCCCGCAGGATGTCGGACAGGCTGCCCTGTGCCACCACCTCGCCGCCGTGCACGCCGGCACCGGGGCCGATGTCCACGATGTGGTCGGCCAGCCGGATCGCATCCTCGTCGTGCTCGACCACGATCACCGTGTTGCCGAGGTCGCGCAGGCGGGTCAGGGTCGCCAGCAGGCGCTCGTTGTCGCGCTGGTGCAGGCCGATCGAGGGCTCGTCCAGCACGTACATCACGCCCACCAGGCCGGCGCCGATCTGGCTGGCCAGGCGGATGCGCTGGGCCTCGCCGCCGGAGAGCGTATCCGCCTGCCGGTCCAGGCTCAGGTAGTCCAGTCCGACATCCACCAGGAAGCCCAGCCGTTCGCGGATCTCCTTCACGATCTTGGTGGCGATCTCACCACGCCAGCCCGGGAGCGAGAGGTGTTCGAAGAAATCCAGGCAGGCATCGATCGGCAGCACCGCGATCTCGTGCAGCGGGCGGTCGGCCACGAACACGTTGCGCGCCTGCCGGTTCAGGCGCGCGCCGCCGCACTCGGGGCAGGCGCGCTCGCTGATGTACTTGGCCAGCTCCTCGCGCACCGCGGCGCTCTCGGTCTCGCGGTAGCGGCGCTGAAGGTTCGGCAGGATGCCCTCGAACGGATGCCGGCGCTGCACCCGGCGGCCGCTCTCGCCGATGTAGGCGAGGTTGATCTCCTCGCGGCCGCTGCCGTTCAGGAGGATGTCGCGGATGCGCGCCGGCAGCTGCTGCCACGGGGTGTCCACGTCGAAGCCGTAGTGCCGCGCCAGCGAGGCGATCATCGAGAAGTAGTAGGTATTGCGGCGGTCCCAGCCGCGCATCGCCCCGGCCGCCAGCGACAGTTCGGGATGCGCCACCACCTTGGCCGGGTCGAAGAACTGCGCCACTCCGAGGCCGTCGCAGCCGGGGCAGGCACCCACCGGCGAGTTGAACGAGAACAGCCGCGGTTCGAGCTCCGGCAGCGAGTAGTCGCACACCGGGCAGGCGTAGCGCGAGGAGAACAGCAGCGGCGCGGCGGCCGCTTCCGGCATCCTGCCTCCCGCGGCACTCGTGCTTCCATGCACGTCGTCCATCGACTGCACGATGGTCATGCCGTCGCCCAGCTTGAGCGCGGTCTCGAACGATTCGGCCAGGCGCTGGCGGAGGTCGGCGCGCGGGCGGAAGCGGTCGATCACCGCCTCGATGGTGTGCTTTGCCCGCGGCGCCAGCGGCGGCACCGCGTCGATCTCGTGCAGTACGCCGTCCACCCGCACCCGCACGAACCCTTGCGCGCGCAGCTGGTCGAACACCTGCGCATGTTCGCCCTTGCGCTCGCGCACCGCCGGCGCCAGCAGCATCCAGCGCTGCTCGGCCAGCGCCGGGTCGGCCTCCATCGCCAGCACCTGATCGACCATCTGGCTGACGGTCTGCGCCTCCAGCGGGAAGCCGTGGTCCGGGCAGCGCGGCGTACCGACGCGTGCGTACAGCAGGCGCAGGTAGTCGTGGATCTCGGTGATGGTGCCGACCGTCGAGCGCGGGTTGTGGCTGGTGGACTTCTGCTCGATCGAGATCGCCGGGGACAGGCCCTCGATGTGGTCGAGATCGGGCTTGTCCATCACACTCAGGAACTGCCGCGCGTAGGCGGAGAGCGATTCCACGTAGCGGCGCTGGCCCCTCGGCGTAGATGGTGTCGAACGCCAGCGACGACTTGCCGGAGCCGGACAGGCCGGTGATTACGATCAGCCGGTCGCGTGGCAGGTCGAGGTCGATGTTCTTGAGGTTGTGCGTCCGTGCGCCGCGGAGGCGGATGTAGTCCAGGGCCATCGGGATGTCCTGCCGGGTGGGGGAGGCCGGCATGCGCCGGCCAATCGGGAAGCGTAGCGAGCGGGCGATTCGGGGGCAAATCGCGGGATTGCCAGTTTCGGTGTCGTGCGTCGCCCGGGATGAGACGGGCGATGGGGCCGTCCGGATGCAGCGCGCCGCCGTCGGGCGGGGCGCCCGGAGGGGCCGCATTCCGCCCGGCCGGTGGGCGGGTTGACCCTAACCCGCTGAATCCCCTACAATTCCGCTCCTGTCCGCCCACGATGGCGGCAGGCCCCGCCGCCGTGACGTGGCGGGGCGCCTAGAAGAACGACAGAACCGAGAGACTCCAACATGTACGCAGTACTGGTCACCGGCGGTAAGCAATACCGCGTGATGCAGGGCGAAACGCTCCGCGTCGAGAAGCTCGAAGCCGAAGCCGGCAGCGAGATCACCCTGGACAACGTCCTGATGCTGGGCGACGCCGACGGCATCAAGCTGGGCGACGCGCTGAAGGGCGCTTCCGTCACCGCGAAGGTCGTCGGCCACGGCCGCGCCGACAAGGTGCGCATCGTCAAGTTCCGCCGCCGCAAGCACCATCGCAAGCAGATGGGCCACCGGCAGCACTACACCGAAATCCAGATCACCGGCATCGCCGGCGGCAGCAAGTAAGGAGACGCAGTCATGGCACACAAAAAGGCTGGTGGTTCGACCCGCAACGGCCGCGACTCGAACCGAAGTACCTGGGCGTGAAGCTGTACGGCGGCCAGGCCGTCGAAGCCGGCAACATCATCGTCCGCCAGCGCGGCACCCAGTTCCACCCGGGCACCGGCGTGGGCCTCGGCCGCGACCACACCCTGTTCGCGCTGGTCGATGGCACCGTGGAGTTCTCCACCAAGGGCCCGAAGAAGCGCCGCACGGTCAGCATCGTCAGCGCCGCCCAGTAAGGCGCGCCGGCACGCGATCGCGAAAAGCCCCGCCCCGGCGGGGCTTTTCGTTTGCAGGCGGAGCGCCGCTTCGCCGAATCCCCACCAACACGGCACAATCCCCGCATGAAACTCGTCGACGAAGCTGAAATCACGGTCACCGCCGGTAATGGCGGCAACGGCTGCATCGGGTTCCGCCGCGAGAAGTTCATCCCGCTGGGCGGCCCGGACGGCGGCGACGGCGGCGATGGCGGCGACGTCTGGCTGCAGGCCGACGAGAACCTCAACACTTTGGTGGATTTCCGCCACCAGACCAGGTTCAAGGCGCAGCGCGGCGAGAACGGCATGGGCCGGCAGATGTACGGCAAGGCCGGCGAGGACATCGTGATCACGGTGCCGGTGGGCACCGTGGTGCACAACGTCGAGACCGACGAGGTGATCGGCGACCTCACTGTGCACGGCCAGCGCCTGCTGGTGGCCAAGGGCGGCAAGGGTGGGCTCGGCAACATGCACTTCAAGAGTTCGATCAACCGCGCCCCGCGCAAGGCGACGCCGGGCGAGGAGGGTGAGAGCCGCACCTTGCGGCTGGAGCTCAGGCTGCTGGCCGACGTCGGCCTGCTCGGCTTCCCCAATGCCGGCAAGTCCACCTTCGTGCGCGCGGTCTCGGCGGCGACCCCGAAGGTGGCGGACTATCCCTTCACCACGCTGTACCCGAATCTCGGGGTGGTCAGCGTGGAACCGGGCCGCAGCTTCGTGATCGCCGACATCCCCGGCCTGATCGAGGGCGCGGCCGACGGCGCCGGGCTGGGCAGTCTGTTCCTGCGCCACGTCCAGCGCACCCGTCTGCTGCTGCACCTGGTGGACATCTCGCCGATGGATGCGCTGGGCGGCGGCACGCACATGCCCTCGCCGGTGGAGCAGGTGCGCGCGATCGAGCACGAGCTGCGCAAGTACGACCCGGCGATGCTGGAGAAGCCGCGCTGGCTGGTGCTGAACAAGGCCGACCTGATGTTCGAGGACGAGGCGCACGCCGCGGCCGAGGCCATCGTGGCCGAGCTGGGCTGGGAGGCGCCGTGGTTCCTGGTGTCGGCCATCGGGCGCGAGGGCACCTGGCCGATCATGCTGGCGGTGCAGGCCTTCTTCGACCGCCTGCGCGAGGAGCGGGCCGAGGCGGGCGAGGGCGCCGGCGCGCCGGCCGGCAAGGGGCACGGGCACGCCGATGCGTGAGCGTCGCCCGGCCCGGGAAACGGGCATGAAAAACCCCGCTTGCGCGGGGGTTTTCGCCGAATCCGCGGATGCGGCCTCAGGCGGCCTGCAGCGCCTTGATACGCGCGGTCAGGCGGGCCTTGTGGCGGGCAGCCTTGTTCTTGTGGATCAGGCCGCGGGCGGCGAAGCGGTCCAGCAGCGGCTGGGCCACGGCAAAGGCCTCGCGGGCGGCGGAGGCGTCGTTGGCGTCGATCGCCTTGATCACCTTCTTGACGGCGGTGCGCAGCTGCGAGCGCTGGGCCACGTTGCGGGCATTGCGCACGACGGTCTGCTTGGCGCGCTTCTTGGCGGACTTGATGTTGGCCACGGGGAAAATCCTGGGAAGTCTGGAGTTTTGGCTGCGGGGTTCGCCGGCTGGCACAATGGCCGGCAAGCGAGGGGTTCGGAAAGACCGCCAATTATGGATGATTCAATGGCTTGGGTCAACCTGCGCGGCCGCGCGCGCCAGACGGCGGTGCCGGCGTGAGCGCGGGCGGCGGACAGGGCGGGGCGCGGCACCGCAGCATGGCGCGCGGAGTGCTGTCGTTCGGTGGCATGACCATGCTCAGCCGGGTGTTCGGGCTGGTGCGCGACCAGGTGTTCAATGCCACCTTCGGCGCCACCTGGATGACCGATGCGTTCTGGGTGGCGTTCCGGATCCCCAACTTCATGCGCCGGCTGTTCGCGGAAGGCTCGTTCTCCACCGCGTTCGTGCCGGTGTTCACCGAGGTCAAGGAAACCCGCCCGCACGCCGACCTCAAGGCGCTGGTGGCGCGCGCGGCCGGCACCCTGGGCGGAGTGCTGCTGGTGGTGACCGCACTGGGCATGCTGCTGGCGCCGCAACTGGCCGACGTGTTCACCCAGGCCGACCCGGCCCCCGGCCAGAATGCGCTGATCGCCGACCTGCTGCGGCTGACCTTCCCGTTCCTGCTGTTCGTCTCGCTGACCGCGCTGGCCGGCGGCGCGCTGAACAGCTACCACCGTTTCGGCCTGCCGGCGTTCGTGCCGATCATCCTCAACCTGTGCATGATCGCCGGCGCGCTGTGGGGTTCGCGCCTGGCGCATCCCCCGATCATGGCGATGGGCTGGGCGATCCTGGCCGCTGGCGTGCTGCAGCTGCTGTTCCTGCTGCCGGCGCTGGCGCGGCTGGACCTGCTGGCGCTGCCGCGCTGGGGCTGGCGCCACCCGGACGTGCGCAAGGTGGTGCGGCTGATGGTGCCGACCCTGCTGGGCTCGTCGGTGGCGCAGGTCAACCTGCTGTTCGACACCTTCATCGCGGCGATGCTGGTGCACGGCTCGCAGAGCTGGCTGTCCACCGCCGACCGCTTCCTGGAGTTCCCGCTGGGCGTGTTCGGGATCGCGCTGGGCACGGTGATCCTGCCGACCCTGGCGCGCCACCATGTCAACACCGACCGCGCGGGGTTCTCGAAGTCGCTGGACTGGGGCCTGCGCACCACCCTGGCGATCATCCTGCCGGCGATGCTGGGGTTGATGCTGCTGGCGCTGCCGCTGGTGTCCACCATCTTCCAGTACGGCAGGTTCACCGCCGAGGCGGCGCGCATGACCGCGCTGTCGGTGTTCGGCCTCAGCTTCGGGCTGCCGGCGTTCGCGCTGGTGAAGACGGTGCTGCCGGCGTTCTACGCGCGCCAGGACACCCGCACCCCGGTGCGTGCGGGGCTGGTGGCGATGGTCGCCAACATGGCGTTCAACGTGGGCATCCTGGCCCTGATGTACTGGCTGTGGGTGCCGGAGGCGGCCAAGACCGGCGGGGTGATGGCGACCCTGGCGCGGGTGCCGGGCCTGCATTTCGCACTCGGCATCGCCTCCGCCCTGTCCAGCTATCTGAACCTCTTGCTGCTGTGGCGCTGGCTGCGCAAGGCCAACGTGTTCGACCTGCAGCCGGGTTGGGGCCGCTACCTGCTGCGGCTGGCGCTGGCGAACGCGGCGATGGCTGCGGCGCTGCTGGCCGGGCTGCAGCTGGCGCCGGACTTCACCGCGGTGGACAAGTGGCTGCGCCTGGGCTGGCTGGCGCTGCTGGTCGGCGGCGGAGCCGGGGTGTACGCGCTGGCGATGCTGGCGCTGGGGTTCCGGGTGCGTGATTTCCGCGAACAGCACTGAACGCCTGAACGCGCGCGCCGGCGGGCATCGCGCCGCCCGCCGCCGCTATACTGCGGGCCTGCCATGAGCTTCTTCTTCCGCGATGCCGGCCCCGCCGCGGGGCACGGGCGGGCGCTGTGCCCGCAGGGCAGCGTGGTCTGCATCGGCGCCTTCGACGGCCTCCACCTCGGCCATCGCGCGCTGGTGGGCCGCGCGGTCGCGCGTGCGCGTGTGCTGGGCGTGCCAGCGGTGGCGCTGGGATTCGAGCCACTGCCGCGCGAGTTCTTTGCGCGCGTTGCGCGTGCGGCCCCGCCGCCGCGGCTGATGCTGCCGCGGGCCAAGGCCGAAGGCCTGTGGGCGCTGGGCTGCGATGGCGTGGGTCTGCTGCGCTTCGATGCGCGCCTGGCGGCGATGCCGGCCGCGGAGTTCGCGCGCACGGTGCTGGCCGCGCAGTTGGGTGCGCGCGAGGTCTGGGTCGGCCCGGCGTTCCGCTTCGGCCAGGGCCGCGCCGGTGACCTCGCGCTGCTGCAGGCGATGGGCGCAAGCCTTGGATTCACCGCGCAGCAGATCGAGCCGGTCCAGCTGGACGGCGAGCGGGTATCGAGCACCCGCATCCGCGCCGCGCTGGCGGCAGGCGACTTCGCGCAGGCCGCGCGCCTGCTGGGCCGTCCGTATGCGGTTGCCGGGCGGGTGGTGCGCGGGCGCCAGCTTGGCCGCACCCTCGGCTACCCCACCGCCAACCTGCGCTACGGCGGCAAGGTGCCGGCGCTGCGCGGGGTGTATGCGACCTGGGTGCACGGGGTCGGGGCGGCGCCATGGCCGGCGGTCGCCAGCTTCGGCACCCGCCCCACGGTCGATGGTGTGGAGCCGCTGCTGGAAGCGCATCTGTTCGATTTCGAAGGCAGCCTGTACGGGCAGCGGATCGAGGTCGAGTTCGTCGCCCACCTGCGCGACGAGGAAAAATTCCCGGACCTGCCCGCGCTGGTGGCACAGATGCAGCGCGACGAGGCCCGCGCGCGTGCGATCCTCGCCGGGTCCGGCCCCGGACAGGCGACCGCACGCCCGCATGCGGATTCCCCCACCCCAGTCCCGACCACACAGGCGTCAGCGTGACCGACAAGACCGAAAACCCCTACAAGGCCACCATCCTGCTGCCGGAAACCGATTTTCCGATGCGCGGCGACCTGCCCAGGCGCGAGCCGGAGATCCTGGCGCGCTGGGAGGCCGAAGGCCTGTACGCGCAGATCCGCAAGGTGGCCGCGGGACGCCCGCGCTTCGTGCTGCACGACGGTCCGCCGTACGCGAACGGGGCCATCCACCTCGGCCATGCGGTCAACAAGATCCTCAAGGACATCATCGTCAAATCGAAGACACTGGCAGGGTTCGATGCGCCCTATATCCCGGGCTGGGACTGCCACGGCCTGCCGATCGAGATCGCCGTCGAGAAGAAATGGGGCAAGGTCGGCACCAAGCTGGACGCCACCGAGTTTCGCCAGAAGTGCCGCGAATACGCCAGCGAGCAGATCGAGGTGCAGCGCCGCGACTTCAAGCGCCTGGGCGTGCTCGGCGACTGGGACAACCCCTACCGCACCCTCGATTTCAAGTTCGAGGCCGACGAGATCCGTGCGCTGGCCAAGGTGGTGGAGAACGGCCACCTGCTGCGCGGGGTGAAGCCGGTGTACTGGTGCTTCGACTGCGGCAGCGCGCTGGCCGAGGCCGAGATCGAATACCACGACAAGGTCTCGCCCGCGATCGACGTGGCCTACGCCGCGCGCAACCCACAGCAGGTCAGCCGCGTCTTCGGCTGCGAGCTGCCGGAAGGCGTGGAGGTGGCCCTCCCGATCTGGACCACCACGCCGTGGACCTTGCCGGCCTCGCTGGCGATCGCGCTGGGTCCGGAGCTGGACTACGTGCTGGTGGAAGGCCCGGCGAGCGCCGACGGCACCCGCCGCTGGCTGGTGCTGGCCGAGGCGCTGGCCGAGAAGGCGCTGCAGCGCTACGGCGTGGCCGAGGTCTTCGTGCGCGGCCGCGCGCGCGGCGAGGCGCTGGAAGGCCTGCGGTTCGCGCATCCGTTCTATCCGAACCGCGACATCCCGGTGCTGCTCGGCGACCACGTCAGCGCCGAGGAGGGCACCGGCGCCGTGCATACCGCGCCCGGCCACGGCCAGGAAGACTTCGCGGTGTCGCAGAAGTACGGCCTGGTCGAGCAATACGACGCCGCCACGCTCAATCCGGTGGACGGCCGCGGCGTGTACCTGCCGGGCACCGCGCCCGCCGGCGAAACGGTGTTGGCCGGCGTCCACGTATGGAAGGCCAACGACCTGCTGGTGGAGGCGCTGCGCGATAGCGGCCGCCTGCTGGCCTTCGCCAGGCTGACCCACAGCTACCCGCATTGCTGGCGGCACAAGACGCCGATCGCCTTCCGCGCCACTCCGCAGTGGTTCATCTCGATGGAGCAGGCGCACCTGCGCCGCGACGCGCTGGCCGCGATCGAGACCGTGCAGTGGTACCCCACCTGGGGCCAGGCGCGGATCGCGGGCATGGTGGAAGGGCGCCCGGACTGGACCATCTCGCGCCAGCGCACCTGGGGCGTGCCGATCGCGCTGTTCGTGCACCGCCAGACCGGCGCGATCCACCCGCGCAGCGTGGAGCTGATGCGGCAGGTGGCCGAGCGCGTGGAGCAGGCCGGGATCGACGCCTGGTATGCGCTGGAGCCGGCCGCGCTGCTGGGCGAGGAGGCGGGCGATTACGAGAAGATCACCGACATCCTCGACGTGTGGTTCGATTCCGGCATCACCCACGAGGCGGTGCTGGTCGCGCGCGGGCTGGGCAAGCCGGCCGACCTCTACATCGAAGGCTCCGACCAGCACCGCGGCTGGTTCCAGAGCAGCCTGCTCACTGGCGTTGCGATCGACAAGGCCGCGCCCTACCGGCAGTGCCTCACCCACGGCTTCACCGTGGACGCGCACGGCCGCAAGATGTCGAAGTCGCTGGGCAACGGGATCGAGCCGCAGGAGATCATGAAGACCCTGGGCGCGGACATCCTGCGCCTGTGGATCGCCAGCGCCGACTACAGCAACGAGATGACGCTGTCGCAGGAGATCCTCAAGCGCAACGCCGACGCCTACCGCCGCATCCGCAACACCGCGCGCTTCCTGCTCGGCAACCTGCACGGCTTCGATCCGGCGCGCCATCTGCGGCCGCTGGATGGCATGGTGGCGCTCGATCGCTGGATCGTGCATCGCGCCTGGCAGGTGCAGGAGCAGATCGCGCGCGCCTATGCCGAATACGACTTCGCCGCGGTGGTACAGGCGCTGATGAATTTCTGCAGCGTAGATCTTGGCTCGTTGTATCTGGATGTCACCAAGGATCGCCTGTACACCATGCAGGAGGATTCGCCCGGCCGCCGCAGCGCGCAGAGCGCGATGTACCGCATCGCCGAGGCCTTCGTGCGCTGGATCGCACCGGTGCTGAGCTTCACCGCCGACGAGATGTGGGGCCACCTGCCCGGCGCGCGCGCCGGCAACGTCCTGCTGGAAACCTGGTACGACGGCCTGGCCCCGCTGCCGGAGGATGCCGCGCTCTCGGCGCGCGACATGGAGGCGCTGCTGGCGCTGCGCGAGCAGGTGGCCAAGGCGCTGGAGCCGATGCGTGCCGCCGGCGAGATCGGCGCGGCGCTGGAGGCGGAGATCGCCCTGCGCTGCGGGGTGGCCGACCAGAACTGGCTGGCGCCGCTGGTCGATGAGCTGCGTTTCTTCTTCATCAGCGGCGATGTCGCGGTGGTGCCGGACGCGGAGGCGGCCGCCGCCATCGCGGTGTCGGCGCGCGCCACATCTAAACCAAAATGCGTGCGCTGCTGGCACCACCGCGAGGACGTGGGCGCGCATGCCGCGCATCCGCTGCTGTGTGGCCGCTGCGTCGAGAACGTGGACGGCGCTGGCGAAACCCGGGTGTACTTCTGATGGCCGGGATGAAGCCGACCGCGCTGCCATGGCTGGGCGTCTCCGCACTGGTGCTGGTGCTGGACCAGTGGTCGAAGGCCTGGGTGCTGAAGACGCTGCCCGAATACACCGCGGTGCCGGTGATCGACGGGTTCTGGAACTGGTACCGCACCTACAACACCGGCGCGGCCTTCAGCTTCCTGGCCGATGCCGGCGGCTGGCAGAAGTATTTCTTCGTGGGGCTGGCGCTGGCGATCAGCGCGCTGATGGCATGGATGCTCGCGCGGTTGCCGCGTGCGGACTGGAAGCAGGCGCTGCCGCTGGCGCTGGTGATCGGCGGCGCGCTGGGCAACGTGATCGACCGCTTCGTGCATGGCCACGTGGTGGATTTCATCCAGTGGCACGTCGGCCAGCACTACTGGCCGGCATTCAACGTGGCCGACAGCGCGGTGGTGTGCGGTGCGATCGGCCTGGCCCTGGCCGGCCTGCGGGGCGGCCGGGCGCAGGCGAAGGAGTAAACTGCCGGCATGGATGTCCTGCTTGCCAATCCGCGCGGTTTCTGCGCCGGCGTCGATCGTGCCATCGAGATCGTCAAGCGCACGCTGGAAGTCTTCGGCGCGCCGATCTACGTGCGCCACGAGGTTGTGCACAACAAGTTCGTGGTGGACGACCTCAGGGCGCGCGGCGCGGTGTTCGTGGAGGAACTGGACGAGGTGCCGGACGGCGCCACCGTGGTGTTCAGCGCGCACGGGGTCTCGCAGGCGGTGCGCGCGGAGGCCGAGCGGCGCGGGCTGAAGGTGTTCGACGCCACCTGCCCGCTGGTGACCAAGGTGCACCTGGAGGTCAGCCGCCAGAGCCGGCGCGGCCGCGACATGGTGCTGATCGGGCATGCCGGCCACCCCGAGGTGGAGGGCACCATGGGCCAGTGGAGTGGCGACGGCGGAAACGGGCGCATTCACCTGGTCGAGGACATCGAGGATGTCGCTGCGCTGGAACTGGAGCAGCCGGACAACTGCGCCTACACCACCCAGACCACGCTCAGCGTGGACGACACCCGTGACATCATCGCGGCGCTGAAGGCGAAGTATCCGGCCATCCAGGGGCCCAAGCACGACGACATCTGCTATGCCACCCAGAACCGCCAGGACGCCGTGCGCGCGCTGGTGCGCGACGGCTGCGACGCGGTGCTGGTGGTGGGCTCCCCGAACTCATCCAACTCCAACCGCCTGCGCGAGTTGGCCGAGCGCGAGGGCGCCGTGGCCTGGCTGATCGACGACGCCGGGCAGATTGACCCGGCCTGGATCGCCGGGCGCCGGCGGGTCGGTGTCACTGCCGGCGCCTCCGCCCCGGAGGTGCTGGTGCGCGGCGTGCTGGAGCGCCTGCGCGCGCTGGGCGCGGCCGATGTGCGTGAGCTCCACGGCGACCCGGAGGACATGGTGTTCGCCCTGCCCAAGGAACTGCGGCAACTGGCGCAATGACCTGCCAGCGGCTAAACTTGCCGGCCTCGCCGGAGTAGCTCAGTTGGTAGAGCACGTCATTCGTAATGATGGGGTCGTAGGTTCGATTCCTATCTCCGGCACCAGATGAGCGCCGCAGTGTCTGCATAATCCAGTATCGGGCCGCTCCGGGTCGCAGCCGGGCGGCCCGATGCGTTTTCAGATGGATTTCTGGCGCCGGCAAAAGCGCTGGCCTGCGGTCGCTCAGCGCGGCTGGAACGCGATCACCGCCATGCCCGCCAGCGCCAGCGCGACCCCGAGCACGTCCCAGCCGTTGGGGCGGACGCCGTCCACTACCCATAGCCAGGCGATCGCGACGCTGATGTACATCCCACCGTAGGCGGCATACACCCTCCCCGATGCCGCATCGTGCAGGGTCAGCAGCCATACGAACAGCGCCAGGCTCAGCGCCGCCGGCAGCAGCAGCCAGGCCGGGCCCTGCTGCTTCAGCCACAGCCACGGCAGATAGCAGCCGACGATCTCGGCCACGGCGGTGGCCAGGAACAGCAGAAAGGTCTTCATGCCGGTGAGGCTCACGAACGAAAACGCCCGACCGTTGCCGGTCGGGCGTTGGAAGGTGGTGGAGCCAGGGAGGATCGAACTCCCGACCTCGTCATTGCGAACGACGCGCTCTCCCAGCTGAGCTATGGCCCCACGGAGGGAAGCGCGATTATACGGATGCCATCGGGCGCTGCCAACTAGCTAGTCCCCCAGCAGCGGCGCCAGCCGCGGTTCCAGCACGGCCCGACGCCAGCCGGCCAGCGCGCCGGTCCAGCCGCTGCCGTCCTGCAGGCCTTCCAGCAGGCGGCGCGGGGCCAGCACACTTTCCGGCAGGCCCAGCTCTGCCGCGACCGCCGTCACCACGTCCTGCAGCGCACGCAATTGCCGTTTGTCGCGGTCGTCGCCGCGCGCCAGCGGGGCTTGCGCTTCATCCGCCAGCGGGGTGACCAGGGCCTGCCACAGCGCATCGCGCAGGTCGCGCGGGGCCTTGGGCGTGGCCCCCAGCACCGCCTGCAGGGCCTGCGGGTCGGTAGGGGCCTGGCGCGCCAGCGTCACCGCCAGGTCATTGTCGAGGATCCAGCTGCGCGGGCGGTCGCTGGTACGGGCCTGGGCCTCGCGCCAGCGCAGCAGCCGCAGCAGGCGGCGCTGGCCATCGGCATCCAGGAACTGCGCGCTGCGCAGGGCCAGGTGCGGCCAGCGGTCGCCCGCGTCGCTGTGCGCATCGA
This sequence comes from Thermomonas sp. S9, assembly GCF_024704365.1. Lineage (GTDB taxonomy): Bacteria > Pseudomonadota > Gammaproteobacteria > Xanthomonadales > Xanthomonadaceae > Thermomonas. Next base: position 2,405,879 of record NZ_JAJDFY010000001.1, on the reverse strand, counting down.
CCAGCTGGCGGGCGCTGTCCTGGGCCAGCCAGGCCGCGCGCCCGAGCGCCTGCAGGCGTGCGTCCAGCGTCTGATGCAGGGCATGCAGGTGGCGCACGTCGTCGGCGGCGTAGTCGAGCTGGGCCGGCGACAGCGGCCGCCGTAGCCAGTCGGAGCGGGTTTCGCCCTTGGTCAGCGCGGTGCCGGTGAGCGCCTGCACCAGTTTCTGGTAGCCGAGGCCCGCGCCCAGTCCGCACAGGGCGGCGGCGGCCTGGGTGTCGAACAGCGGCGCCGGCAGCATCTTGCAGGTGTGCTTGAACGCGACCAAATCCTCGCTCGGGCTGTGCATCAGCTTGAGCACCGCCGGATCGGCCAGCAGCGGGGCCAGCGCCTCGCACATGCCGGGAACCAGGGGATCCACCAGCAGGATGTCGTCTGCATCCAGCGCGATCTGCACCAGCGCCAGCTGCGGCCAGTAGGTGCGTTCGCGGATGAATTCGGTATCCAGCCCGATCGTGGCGGGCGGACGGGCAAGACGCGCGCGCAGCGCGTCGGGGGTGTCGATCCAGTGCGTCATGCGTGCATTATGCGGTTGCCGGGCGCGTGCGCATGGCCTACGTTCACCCGCAGCGTGGCCGGCGCGTCGCCGGCAGCAGGGAGCAGAGGCGTGCGCGCAGCAGTCTTGGTCATCACGGGGGTGATGGTGGCGGCGTCGGGATGCCAGCCGTCACCGTCCGCTTCGAATGCGGCGCAACAGTCGGAGCGCCGCCGCGAGGCCATTGCCGACGGGCGGACTTCGCGCGCGCCAGCCCAGGTGCGCATCGAAGGCGATGATGCATTGGCCGAAGTGCTTAGCTGGTCATTGCCTGATGTGCGGATCGACGACCCCGCACGCGCGCGTGCGCAGGCGCGGCGGGCGCTGGCGCGCGGCGATCTGTTCGAGACCGCAAGTTCCGCCATCCCGATCCTGCTGGCGTTGCAAAAGCGCGAACCGGGCAACGCGCAGGATGCGCAGCTGCTCGCAAAGGCGCAGGCGGCGCTGCTGGCGCAGGCATGGATCGCCCTGGCCGGTGGCGATGATCTGGCGTCGCTGCGCTTTGCCCAGCGCCATGGCAGCGTGTTGCGCGCGTTGTGGCCGGAGCATCCGGAGGTAGTGCGCTACCTGCAGGCGGTGGACCGCGCCGGGCAGGCGTTCGATGAGGTCGAGGCGGGGGATCGCGCGCTGCGGGCCGGGTTGCTGGATACCCCGGAGCAGGGGGCGCTGGCGCACTACCGCAAGGCGCAGGCGCTGTGGCCGGCGCTGGCGCGGGTGCAGCAGGGGATCGCCACGGTGCAGGCACGCCTGATCGCGCAGGCGTTGGCGCTGGCGCGGCAGGGCGATTTCGATGCTGCGTATGCCATGCTGGCGCGCGCGCAGCGCACACGCGACGATGACGAAGTGATTGCTGCGGCGCGTGCCAGCATCGAGGCCGCGCGCGCCGACCGCATCCGCCGCCTGGGTGACGAGGGATGATGGCGCTGGGCGATGCCGACCTGCGCCTGGCGCGCGAACGTCTGGCCGAGATCCTGCGCATCGCCGCGCCGGGCGATCCGGTCAGCGTGGCGCTGCGCGAGCGTATCGACCAGGTCAGCCGCTACGGCCTGTTCCGGCCCGGACAGGTATTCAGCGATGCGCTGGCCGATGGCAGCCGCGGGCCGTCGCTGGTGGTGGTGCCGCACGGCGATTTCATGATGGGGGCGATGTCGGGCGATCCAGACGCATCGCCGGACGAGCAGCCGCGGCATGCGGTGCATTTCGACCGCGGTTTTGCCATGAGCCGGCATGAGATCACGGTCGGCGAGTTCCGCCGCTTCGTGCAGGCCACCGGCTATGTCACCCGCGCCACCCGGCGCGGGCATTCGATCGTGTACGACGGGCGCAGCGGCAACTTCGTGCGCGCCAGCGGAGTGGACTGGCGCAGCGCCTACGATGGTCGCCCCGCCGGCGATGACATGCCGGTGCTGCACGTCACCGCGCGCGATGCCGAGGCCTACGCCGCCTGAGCTGAGCGCGCAGACCGGCGCGCATTACCGTCTGCCCAGCGAGGCCGAGTTCGAGTACGCGTTGCGTGCCGGCGGCAGCGGGCGCTGGCCCTGGGGCGATGGGCCGCCACCGCCGGGGCAGGCGAATCTGGCCGGCAGCCGCGATGTGTCACCGCAGGGGCGGCGCTGGAGCAATGCGTTTCCCGGCTACGGCGACGGTTGGTGGGGCCCGGCGCCGGTGGGCCGTTTCCGCGCCAATGCGTTCGGGCTGTATGACCTGGATGGCAACGTCAGCGAATGGGTCGCCGATTGCTGGCACAAGGGTTATCGACGCGCGCCAGGCAATGGCGCGGCCTGGGTGAATCCGGGCTGCCGCGTGCGCATGTATCGCGGCGGTGCATGGTCCAGTGCGCCGGCGCAGGTGCGCTCGGCCTGGCGCACCGCCGGCGGGGTGGACGTGGCCAGCGCGCGGGTGGGGTTCCGTTTGGTGCGGCAGATTTGATGGCTGCTCAGCGTGGCTTGCGCGCGTCCTTCTCGCGCGGATGGGTGGGCGTGCCGAGGCCGTTGCCGAGATTGCTCTGGAAGTCCTTCCACAGCGCCAGGTTGCGCTCGGTGAGCTGGTTCAGCAGGGTCCAGGGCGTCTGCCCCAGCAGGCCGCCCATCTGTTGCCGGAACTGGTTCTGCTGCTCGAGGAACAGTTGCATCGAGCGCTCCAGGTAGTTGCCCATGAAGCCCTGCAGCGAGTCGCCGTAGAAGCGGATCAGCTGGCTGAGCAGCTGGGTGGACAGCATTGGCTGGCCGTCCTGCTCATGCTCGGCGATGATCTGCAGCAGTACCTGGCGGGTGAGGTCCTCGCCGGTCTTGGCGTCGCGGACCTCGAATTCCTCGCCATCGACGATCAGCTGGCGCACGTCCTCGATCGTGATGTAGCTGGAGATCTCGGTGTCGTACAGCCGGCGGTTGGGGTACTTCTTGATGATGCGGGTCGCGGACATGGAGCAGGAACTCTAAGGCGGCGCTGGGCGCAGCATCGCGCAGCGCAGCACGGCTTGCAACATGGCCACTAGACTATATGCCGATGGATGCGGAACTGACGCAGCGTTTTTCCGGGATCGACCGCCTGTACGGGCGTGGCGCGCTGGCGCGCCTGGCCGCCTGCCACGTCACCGTGGTCGGCATCGGCGGCGTGGGTTCGTGGGCGGTGGAGGCGCTGGCGCGCAGCGGCGTCGGCGCGTTGACCCTGATCGACGCCGACGAGCTGTGCGTCAGCAATACCAACCGCCAGCTGCCGGCGCTGGATGGCCAGTACGGGCGGATGAAGATCGAAGCGATGGCCGAGCGCTGCCGCGCGATCAATCCCCGCATCCGGCTGCAGCTGGAGTCGCGCTTCCTGACGCCGGCGAACATGGCCGAGCTGCTGCAGGCGCCGGGCGCGCTGGTGCTGGATGCCTGCGACAGCTTCCGCACCAAGGTCGAGGCGATTGCCTATTGCCGCCGGCGCAAGCAGCCGATCATCACCGTCGGCGCGGCCGGCGGGCGCAGCGACGTCACCCAGATCCGCGTGCGCGACCTTTCGCGCACCGAGCACGACGCCATGCTCTCGCTGATCCGCAAGAAGCTGCGCGGCGAGTTCAACTTCCCCAAGAACCACGACCGCTATTTCGGGGTACCGGCGGTGTATTCGCTGGAGAACGTGCGCTACCCGCAGGCCGATGGCAGCGTGTGCGGCGTGCGCCCGCAGCTGGGCAAGGAGGAGGCGCTGAAGCTCGATTGCGGCGCCGGGCTGGGCGCGGCCACCCATGTCACCGGCGCGTTCGCGTTCGCGGCGGTGGGCAAGGCGATCGAGCTGCTGCTCAAGCCGAAGCGGGCAGGTTGACGGGCAGGTTGAACAGGCGCGCGGCGTTGTCGCGGATGGCTTTCGCTACCGCCTCCGGCGCCATTCCGCGCAGCTGCGCCACCACTTCCAGCACCTCTGGCAGATAGGCCGGCTCGTTGCGCTGGCCGCGGTGCGCGACGCCCGGCTGGTCGGGGCTGTCGGTTTCCAGCAGCAGCTGCTCCAGCGGCATCGTCGCCACGATCCGGCGCAGGCGCTGCGCGCGCTCGTAGGTCACCGGCCCGCCGATGCCGAGCAGGAAGCCGAGCCGGTGCAGCTGCGCGGCCTGCTCGGGGCTGCCGGAAAAGCTGTGCACCACTCCGCGCAGCCCGCCGATGCGGCGCAGCGCGGCGATCACCGCGTCCATCGCGCGCCGCGCGTGCACGATCACCGGCAGGTCGAACTCGCGCGCCAGCCGCAGCTGGCCCTCGAAATAGAGCTGCTGCGCCTGCGCGTCCAGGCCGGGCACGAAGAAATCCAGCCCGCATTCGCCCACCGCGACCGGTCGTTCGCGCGCGATCCAGTCGTGCAATCGCGGCAGGTGCTCGGGGCGGTGCCGGTCCAGGTACATCGGATGCAGCCCGTAGGCCGCAAACAGGCCGGGGCGGGACGCGCACACCGCGTGCAGCGTGTCCCAGCCGTCGGCGGCGACCGCCGGCACGATCTGCACCTCCACCCCGGCCGCGCGCGCGCGCTGCCAGGCGGCGTCGCGGTCGGCGTCGAACTCGGGCGCGTCGAAATGGCTGTGGCTATCGACCAGCCACATGTTCAGCGTCCGGCATCACCAGCGGCCGGCACCTTGCCCGTCGCGGCGGGATTCTTCCAGCGCGCCAGCAGCAGGGTGAGCAGGCCCAGCAGCAGCTCGTCGGCGAACGGAATGAAATCCGGCACGGCCAGGTCGAGCAGGAACAGCAGCGCGCTGACGAGGAACAGGCGCGGGAAGCTCAGCCTTCCCAGCCAACGCAGCAACGGGGCGAGGAGTAGATTGCGCATGTGGACACGCTAGCACGGGGCATGCTGAATGCGGCGCTTATCAAGCTGAACGCATCCTGCCGGCGCGTGAGCGCGCATACTGGTTGCTCGGGGCCGATTCAGATTCGCCGTGCTGCAATCGGCCACGCCTCAGGGGGTTTTCCACTTCAACTCATGCGGGAGCCGAACATGTCCAACAACACCACCCTTGCCATCGCCGTCGCGGCCGCCCTGGTGGTCGGCGGTGTCGCCGTCGCCGGTTACATGAACAGCCGCAAGCCGCAGGCCCAGGAGGCCGCGGCCGCCGCGCCCGCCGCCCTGCCGCAGACGGGCGCCAACGGCGAGCCGCTGCCGGCCGGCAATGCCATCCCGGCCTCCGCCGCGCCGCGCCTGGACTATGCCGACGTGCTGGACGTCAAGCCGGTGACCGCCAGCGCGCCGCTGTACGCCAGCGTGGTGCGCAGCGAGCCGATCCGCGAGACCAATACCGTCAATACCCCGCGCGAAGTGTGCGAGGACGTGGTGGTGCAGGAGCGCCTGCCCGAGCGCGATGGCAACGTCGGCGGTACCGTGGCTGGCGCCCTGATCGGTGGCCTGGTTGGCAACCAGATCGGCAAGGGCGACGGCCGCAAGCTGGCGACCGTCGCCGGCGCCGTGGCGGGTGGCTATGCCGGGCGTGAGATCGACAGGCGCCACGAAGGCGGCAAGGTGGTGAACCGCACCGAGCGCCAGTGCCACACCGTCACCGGCACCTCCACCAGCGAGCGCACGGTCGGCTGGAACGTCACCTACCGTAGGCCCGATGGCAGCACCGGCACGATGCGCATGGACAGCAAGCCCGGCAGCCGGGTCGCGCTGGGCGACGGCAGCAAGACGGTGGGCTATGACGTCACCTACCGCTACAACGGCGAGCAGCACACCGTGCGCATGGACAGCAAGCCTGGCGCGCAGCTGCCGGTGATCGACGGTCGCGTGGTGACCCAGACCGCCGCCGCCGACGGCGCGACGATGCGCTGACGCCACATCCGCAGGCGGATTGCACGCGGGGCCGGAGTGATCTCCGGCCCCGTTTTGCATGGATTGGCGAAACGCGCGCGGGGGACGGCGGGATCGACGATCCGCAGGGAAAACCTGGTCGGATCGCACGTACCGGCTGTACGGGCCGCAAGATTACAATGGCGGTTCGTCCATCCTGACCGTCAACCCGCCATGGCCCTGCACCCCTACGACCTGTACGACGTCCGTTCCATGCTCAGCGAAGAAGAGCGTGCGGTGCAGGACACCGTGGCGCGCTTTACCGACGAGAAGGTGCTGCCGATCATCGGCGAGTGCTTCGACGCCGGCCGCTTCCCGAAGGAGCTGGTGCCCGAGATCGCCGCGCTCGGCCTGCTGGGGTCCTCGCTGCCGGAGAAGTACGGCTGCGCCGGCCTGAACTCGGTCAGCTACGGCCTGATCTGCCAGGAGCTGGAGCGCGGTGATTCCGGCATCCGCAGCTTCGTCTCGGTGCAGAGCTCGCTGTGCATGTACCCGATCTACGCCTACGGCAGCGAGGAGCAGCGCCAGCGCTGGCTGCCCGGCATGGCGGCGGGCGAGGTGATCGGCTGCTTCGGCCTGACCGAGCCGCACGGCGGCTCCGACCCGGCCAACATGAAGACCAACGCGCGCCGCGATGGCGGCGACTGGGTGCTCAATGGCGCCAAGATGTGGATCACCAATGGCAATCTGGCCGATATCGCCATCGTGTGGGCGCAGACCGACGAGGGCATCCAGGGTTTCATCGTCGAGAAAGGGATGCCCGGTTTTGCCGCGCAGGAAATCAAGCACAAGATGAGCCTGCGCGCCTCGGTCACCAGCGCGCTGTACTTCGATAACGTGCGCGTGCCGGAGGCCAACCGCCTGCCCAACGTGAAGGGATTGAAGGGCCCGCTGGGGTGCCTCACGCAGGCCCGCTACGGCATCACCTGGGGCCCGATCGGCGCCGCCATCGCCTGCCTCGACGAGGCGCTGCGCTACAGCAAGGAGCGCATCCTGTTCGGGCGCCCGGTGGCCGCCACCCAGGCCGCGCAGCTGAAGCTGGCCGACATGGCCCGCCGCATCACCCTGGCCCAGCTGCTGTCGCTGCAGCTGGGGCGGCTGAAGGACGCTGGCACCATGCAGCCGACCCAGGTCTCGCTGGCCAAGTGGAACAACGTGCGCATGGCGCTCGACATCGCCCGCGAGGCGCGCGACCTGCTGGGCGGCGCCGGGATCACCACCGAGCACTGCCCGATCCGGCATGCGTTGAACCTGGAGTCGGTCATCACCTATGAGGGCACCGAGACCGTGCACCAGCTGGTGGTCGGCCGCGAGTTGACCGGCATCAACGCGTTTTGATTTCGATCGGCCGCGCGCCTGCGGCCGACTCCCTCTGCCCGTCCGCGAGGCCCGCATGTTCGCGCCCGTTCCGCACCCCATTCCTGCCCGCATGAAGGGCCTCAACCGCGCCGAGATCTGCGACGTCAACTTCCAGGAGTTCGTGCGCGGCTGGACCGGGCACGCCCAGCCCAAGCCGGCACCGGATGAGGCGATCCTCGACGGCAGCGCGCTGGATGCGCGCGGCTTCCGCGAGCTGTTCGAATCGCAGCTGATCTCGCGCCACCTGGACCTGATGGCGCGCGTGCTGCGCGTGCAGAACAAGGTCTTCTACACCATCGGTTCGAGCGGCCACGAAGGCAATGCGATGGTGGCGCGCGCCACCCGGCATACCGATCCGGCGTTTTTGCACTACCGCAGCGGCGGCTTCATGGCCGAGCGCTTCCGCAAGCTGCCGGGGATGGACCCGATCATGGATTCGGCGCTGAGCTTTGCCGCCAGCGCGGAAGATCCGGCCAGCGGCGGCCGCCACAAGGTCTGGGGCAGCAAGCCGCTGTGGGTGCTGCCGCAGACCTCGACGATTGCCTCGCACCTGCCGAAGGCGCTGGGCACCGCGGTGGCGATCGAAGCCGCCAAGCGCCTCGGCGCGGGCCTGCCGGTGCCGGAGGATTCCATCGCCATCTGCTCGTTCGGCGACGCCTCCGCCAACCACGCCACCGCGCAGACCGCGTTCAACGCGGCCAGCTGGACGGCCTATCAGAAGCTGCCGGCGCCGGTGCTGTTCGTGTGCGAGGACAACGGCATCGGCATCTCGGTGAAGACCCCGAGCGGCTGGATCGGCGAGAGCTTCCGCCAGCGCCCCGACCTCGACTATTTCTTCGCTGACGGTCTCGACCTCGCCGCTGGCTACGGCGACGTGCTGCGCGCGGTGGAGCACTGCCGCCGTACCCGCCGGCCGACCTTCCTGCACCTGCGCACCACCCGCGTCATGGGCCACGCCGGCACCGACTTCGAGATCGAGTGGCGCAGCATCGAGGAGCTGTGCGCGGTCGAAGCCAGCGACCCCTTGCTGCGCAGTGCGGCGATCGCGCTGGAGTCGGGGCTGATGACGCAGGACGAGATCCTGGCGCTGTACGAGGACACCCGTCGCAAGTGCTTCGCCGCCGCCGAGGAGGCCGATCGCCGCCCGCGCATCGAGACGCTGGAGCACGTGATGCGCCCGCTGGCGCCGTACACGCCGGACGAGGTGCAGGCCGAGGCCAGCCGCGCGCCGTCGCATGAGGCCCGCGTCAAGGCGTTCGGCGGCGAGGACAGGCTGCCCGAGAAGCAGGCGCCGAGGCATCTGGCCATCCAGATCAACCAGGCCCTGCACGATCTGCTGGCCAAGTATCCGGAGACGCTGCTGTTCGGCGAGGACGTGGCGCAGAAGGGCGGCGTGTACACGGTCACCAAGGGGCTGTACAAGGCCTTCGGCAGCAAGCGCGTGTTCAACACGCTGCTGGACGAGACCATGATCCTGGGCATGGCGCAGGGCTTCGCCAACATGGGCCTGCTGCCGATCCCCGAGATCCAGTACCTGGCCTACCTGCACAATGCCATCGACCAGCTGCGCGGCGAGGCCTGCTCGCTGCAGTTTTTCAGCAACGACCAGTTCCGCAACCCGATGGTGGTGCGCATCGCCGGCCTGGGCTACCAGCGCGGCTTCGGCGGGCACTTCCACAACGACAACTCGGTCACCGCGTTGCGCGATATCCCGGGCCTGGTGGTCGGCTGCCCGTCGCGTGGTGACGACGCCGCGATGATGCTGCGCACGCTGGTGGCGCTGGCGAAGGTGGACGGCCGCGTCACCGCCTTCCTCGAACCGATTGCCCTGTACATGACCAAGGATCTGTTTGAAGCGGGCGACGGCCAGTGGCTGACCGCCTACCCGCCGCCCGAGCAGGCGCTGGTGCTGGGCGAGGAACGCGTCTACGAGGCGGACGCCACCGACTGCGTGATCTTCACCTTCGGCAACGGCGTGCCGATGAGCCTGCGCGCCGCGCGCGGGATCGAGAAGCAGCACGGCTGGAAGGTGCGCGTGGTGGACCTGCGCTGGCTGGTGCCGCTCAACCACGCGGCGATCGCCAGGCACGCCGGCGAATGCGAGCGCATCCTGATCGTCGATGAAGGCCGCTTCAGCGCCGGCATCGGCGAGGGCGTGATCACCGCGATCACCGAAGCCGGCTTCGGCGGCAAGCCGCTCAAGCGCGTGGTCGGCGCGGATACCTACACCCCGCTGGCGGGCGCGGCCTTCCTGGTGATCCCGAAGGACGAGGACATCCTCGCCGCCGCCGACGCCCTGGCGCGGTGAGTACGCCAGCGCGGCGGCGCGGGCGCTAGCCGAGCGCGAAGGCCAGCGCCGCCGCGAAGGCCAGGGTCGACAGCCCCATCACGCTGAACACCAGTGTGCGCAGGCGGCGCCCGCGCGCCCACATCCAGATCCCGGACAGCCCGAGCAGCAGCATGCCGATGGCGAAGCTGTCGGCCAGCAGGCGCCAGGGCAGCCCGCCGCCGACGGCCTTGTGCAGGCGGTTCAGCGCCGCCAGCGGCGAGTGCTGGCTGTGCTTGAGCAGGGCGTGGTCGCTGCCCGGCGCGTACTCCAGCGTCCACGACGTGCGCGCCGTGCCGCCGCTGAGCGACCACTTTGGCGCTGGCTTGCCATCGCCGGAGGCGCCGGGCCCACCCTTGCGGATCAGCTGCGCATCCAGTCCGCGGGTGTCCCGCAGCCACAGCGACAGCTGCTCCGGGGTGGCGCGGGCGCTCGCCGGGATCGCCAGCGTGATGCGCGCGGTGTCCCGGCTGTCGCCCTGCGGCCAGGCGCCGTCGCCCATGCGGTGGTTCAGCACCAGCCCGGTGGCGCCGTAGAGGATCGCCGCCAGCGCGCCCCAGGCGCCGATCCACAGATGCAGCTGGCGGATGCCGCGGTACAGCGCGTTGCCGCGGCGGGGTAGGCGCGAAGGCTCCATGCGCAGGCGCTCAGTAGCGGACGTTGAGCGTCACCCACGCGCTGCGCGGCGCGCCCGGGCTGATGTTGGTGTTGCTGTGCGCGCTGGCGAAGTAGCGCACATTGCCCAGGTTCTCGACGTTGAGCTGCACCTGGAACCTGGGCGAGAGCGTCCAGTACAGCGCGGCGTCCACCCGGGTGAAGGCGGGCAGCGTCACCGCATCGTCCACGTTGGCGAAGATCGCGCCGCGATGGATCAGCCCGAGGCCGACGCCCAGGCGCTCGTCGAAGTCGTAGCGGTTCCACAGCGAGGCGGAATGGCGTGGCAGCTGTGCCAGGCGGTTGCCCTTGACCGCGCTGGCCGATTGGGTGGCGGTGATCTCGCCGTCCTGCCAGGCGTAGCCGCCCATCACCTGCCAGTGCTCGGTGATGCGGCCGGCCAGGCCCAGCTCGACGCCCTGAGCTGTACTGGCCGTCGACCAGGATCAGGCGGGTGGCGTCGTTCGGATCGGTGACGGCCACGTTGCTGCGGTTCAGCCGGTACACGGCGATGCTGGCCTGCAGGTCGCGGCGGATATCCCACTTCGCGCCCAGCTCGCGGTTGTAGAAGCGCTCCGGCTTCAGCGCGGCGTTGCTGGCGGTGAGCGAGGCCAGCTGGTCGCCGGCGCGCGGCTGGAACGCGGTGCTGACGCTGGCGTAGAGCGAGACATCCGCGCGCGGCTTGTAGATCAGCCCCGCGCGCGGCGACAGCATGCCGTCGTCGCTGCGCAACCGTTGCCCGTTGCGGTTGTTGCGCAGGTCCATCCGGAAGGCGTCGTAGCGCAGGCCAACGATCGCCTGCCACTGCGGCGAGAACTCGATCTGGTCCTGCAGGTACACGGCCGCGGTGCGCGCGATGCCGTGGTTGTCGGCGTCGGTCGCGCTCTGCTGGAAGGTCACCGCCACGTCCACGTTCGGGTTGGCGACCGGGACCACGTCAGTCCCCGGCGCGAAGTAGCCGGTCTGGCGGAAGTTGTCGGTCACCTGCCGCCCCAGCTCGGTTCCCGCCAGCACGGTATGCCGCAGCGCGCCGCTGTCCACTTTCCACACGAGGTCGGTCTGGTTGAACAGGTTGCGGCGGCGGGTGGCGTTGCGATAGGCGGCCAGGGTCACCAGCGTACCGGTGGCATCCACTGCGCGTGGAAACACGTTCTGGTAGTACTTGTCGTAATCGGCCCAGCGCAGATGGTTGCGCAGGCGCAGGGTGTCGCTGAAGGCGTGCTCGACGGTGGCATCGAAGGCGTCCACGTCGGCCTCGGTGCGGCTCAGGCGCGGGTTGCCGAAGAAGGTGGACGGGTCGGTGCGCAGCGGGCGGCCCTGGTAGGAGGGCACGCCGCGGTCGGCGGTGCGGTCGTCGTGGAAGCGCTCGTAGGCCAGCACCACGGAGGTCGCAGCGCCGAAATCGAAGTTCAGCGACGGGTTGATCCCGTGGCGCTTGAGGTACACGTCGTCGCGGAAGCTGCCGGAGTCTTCGGCCATCGCGTTGACCCGGAAACCGGCGCTCTCGCCGAAGCCCTGGCCGAAATCCACGGTCGCGCGCCGGCGCAGGTTCGAGCCGAGCTGCAGGGTGGCGCTGCGGTGGTTCATGCCGTCGGCCAGCTTGGTGATGCGGTTGATCACGCCGCCGCTGCCGCCACGCCCGAAGATCATCGCGCTCCGGGCCTTTCAGCGCCTCCACCCGCTCCAGGTTGTAGGTGTCGCGGAAGTACTGCACGTCGTCGCGGATGCCGTCCACGTAGAAGTCGCCGGTGGAGCTGATGCCGCGCATCACCGGGGTGTCGCGGTTGCCCTCGCCCTGGGCGGTGCCAACCCCGGGCATGTAGCGGAAGGTCTCGTTGAGGCTGGTCACGCCCTGGTCGGCCACCAGCTTGTCGGTCACCACGGTGACCGCCTGCGGCACGTCCAGTAGCGGGGTGTCGGTCTTGGTCGCGCCGCGGGTGGTGCGCGCCTGGTACTCCGGCAGGTAGCGCTGGCCGACCACGATCACCGCATCGACGTCCTTGGCCGGGTCGCGCTTTTCCGGGTCGGCCGGGGTGTCCGCCGCGCGGACGGCGGGCGCCAGGGCGACGCCGATGGCAAGCGCCAGGGCGGCAAGCGGGAGGTGGTGCAGGGGGCGGTGCGTGGTCATCGGATCCTCGGGGATATGTTTTTTGGGGTGGGGGGGGCGTCGCGGGGGACGCGGTGCGCGCATAATAATGCGAACAATTCGCATTTACAACAAGTCGGAATGCAGCACGCCCAGCGGCCGAGGCCGGGTCTGGCGATGGATCAGGGGATGCGTGCGCCGCCCCGCACGCGGCTGCAGGGGGATGGAAACGGAGGGGGCCGCCCGCCGCGCGGGCCGGAGGCTCAACGGTCGTCGCGCACGTACACGCCGCCGTTTTCCACCTTCACCGGGAACCTGGCCACCGGTTCGTAGGCGGGCGCGCATAGGGCGCGGCCGTCGCGCACGTCGAAGCGGGCGCCGTGCAGCACGCATTCCACGTCGCCGCTGGTGGCGTCGAAATGCCCGGCGGACAGCTCGAAGTCCTCGTGCGAGCAGCGGTCTTCCAGCGCGTACAGATCCCCATCGAGATTGAACACGACGATCGCGGTGCCGGTGTTCTCGTCGAAAACGGTCTTCATTTCGCCGGGCAGCAGCTCGGCGGTGCTGCACACGTACGTCCACGGCGCACTCATGCCATCGCCCCAGCGCGCAGCGGCTTTTCCAGCACCTCGAAGCGCAGGTCTTGCCGCTTGGGCAGACCGAAGCGCGTATCCCCGTAGGGGAACGGCTTGAACACGCCGGTGCGGCGGTAGCCGCGGCGTTCGTAGAAGGCGATCAGTTCCGCGCGTACGTCGATCACGGTCATACGCATGACCGGCAGGCCCCATTCGTCGCGGGCGATGCGCTCGCACTCGGCCAGCACCTGCTTGCCGATGCCGCCGCGCTGCAGGACCGGGTCCACCGCGAACATCCCGAAGTAGCCGGCGCCGTCGTCCTCGGCCACGTGGGCGCAGGCCAGCAGGCGGCCGTCCTGTTCCAGCACCGGCACCACGCTGCGCGGGCGCGCGAGGTCGGCGGCCAGCACCTCCGGGTCGATCCGATTGCCGTCCAGCAGGTCGGCTTCGGTGGTCCAGCCGGCGCGGCTGGCGTCGCCGCGGTAGGCGCGGGTCACCAGGTCCACCAGCGCTGGGATGTCATCGAGGGTGGCGCGGCGCAGCGCCGCAGCGGAAGGCAGGTCCATGCCGATATGCTAGCGCGCACCTCACGCGAGTGGCGGGAAGTCGCTCTCCGGCAGGGCCAGGAAGGCCCAGAACGGCACGTTGCGCTGCTGCCAGTCCACCGTCGTCACGTCGAGGATGTCCAGCAGGGTGTCGAAGCTGGTTTCGTCGGCATCGCGCAGGTCGCCGGCGTTGGCCAGCAGCAGCGCATAGCCGGATGCCGGCAGCCACGACAGGTCGCGCAGGCGGTCGCTGAGGGCGTCCCAGTTGTGGCCGCCGGGCGGCATCGCCAGCGCGTCCTGCAGGCGCGCCAGCAGCGCGTCCTTGCCGTTGCAGTCGCGCAGGTCGATCCGCCGCAGCAGCAGGTCGGCATCCAGCGCCGAGGCCGCCAGTGCATCCAGATCATCGCCGGTGACGAAGAACACGCCGGCCTGGCGCGGGTCGTCCAGGGCGAGGGAGAAGGCGTCGTCGTCGGTCATGGGCGGTCCTTGCGCGCGGAGTCAGGGCACGTCGAAGCGGCGGAAGCTCGCGTAGTGGTCGTCGCTGTAATACCACTCGCGCGGCGGGGTACCGCCGGTGACGATCCGGCGCATGCCGCGGTTGCGCGCGCCGGGCGTGGGCACGGTGTATTCGTGGTACCAGCCGCGCGGCTGGCGCGGCAGGTGGCCTTCGTAATTGCCGAACACACTGCCGTCCTGCGGATGCGGGAACGGCCCGCCGCGCTGGATCAGGGCGACGGTGGCGCGCGCCTCCGCCGGCAGGAAAGCGGGCAGGGCGCAGCCGTCGGTGCGATCGGCGGATGCCGCGGACGCGGCGATGGGCGTGTTGCCCGCGGCGGGCAGCCCATGCCGCCAGGCCAGCCCCACCAGGACGGCCAGCAGCAGCCAGGCGACGGGGGAATTCAGCCGCACTGGGAGGACGGGATACCGGACATGCCCGGCAGCATGGCGCGCGTTGCGGGTGCAGGCAAGCGACCGCCGTCATGCGCCGGCATCGCGGTCACTCCGGCACGCGGTCGGTGCGCAGCACCGGATAACGGTCGTAGCCCACGTCCCAGGCCGGGTGGCGGCGGTAGAAGAAGTCCAGCCGCGCGCGCGGGCTCCTGGCGAACTCGGGGTCGTCCTTCAGCTTCTGCGCGAACGCGGCCTTCAGCGCCGGGTCGCGCGCCAGCATCCGCCGCGCCTGCTCCTCGGCGACGTAGCCTTCCATGTATTCCTTGCGCTCGAAGCTGTTGTTGAACAGCCCCCAGGCCGCCATCGAATCCGGGGCCTGCGGCTCCGGGATCGCCATCAGCAGGCGCGCCTTCGGCTGCGCGATCGGCACGAACAGCGCGCCAGCACCAATATCGACGCTGGATGGTGCCCACGCCCCGGACAGGGTGGCGCGCTGGTGGCCTTCCATCGGCGTGGTGGAGAACGTCACCTGGTCGGCGGTGAAGGCCTGCACCGGCGCCTGCGCCAGCGGGCCTGAGAGGGTGCGGAAATCGATCCCGTGCAGGCGCAGCAGCGCGCCCACCTGTGCGGCGTATTCGGCCGGCACCAGATAGCCGGCCTGCGGTGCGATCACGCTGAGCGCGGGCACGATGGTGTCGCGCAGCGGCAGCATCCACAGCTGCGGCGTGGTTTCGTCGTACACCGTCATCTCGTCGCCGGAGATGTCCGAATGCACGCGCTGGTAGGCATAGCCGAGGAAATCGATCACCCGCTTGTCCTCGGTGGTGCGGTAGTCCAGCGCCACCGGGGTGCCGCCCAGCTGGCGGGCGCGGGCATCGGCCTGCGCGGCCAGCGCACTCCATTGCGCGCCGTTCTCCGCCACCAGCTGCAGGGCGTCCAGCACCGCGTGGTAGGTGGCGCGCACGCGCGCCGGATAGGGCTTCCAGGAATGGGTTTCCACCAGTATCACCAGGCGGTTGCGCAGCGGGAAATAGCCGCTGGAGAAGCGCGGCGGATAGGCGCTTTCCACGAAGCCGCTGGACGGGTCGTCCCCGCGCACGAAGCTGGGATAGAAGCCCACCGGCAGCGCGCCCTGCGCCTTCAGGCGGTTGATGATGCCGTCCTTGAGCGCGCGCCCGGCCGCGCGTAGCGCCTCGTCGCCCACGTTCACCGGCTCGCCGGTGACGGAGATGTCGTGGCGGAACTTGGCGCCGTCGGTGACGTGCAGATCAAGCGTGAGCAGCGGGTCCCACTGGTTGATGAGCCCCAGCATCGCCTGCATCTCCGGCGCGTCGGCTTTCACGTAGTCGCGGTTGAGGTTGAGGCGCTGGGCGGTGACCCGAAAGCCCATCTGCTCCGGCCCGCGCTGGTTCGGGCGGTTCCAGGCGCGGAAGTTCTCGTGCCCGTCCACGTTGAACACCGGCACCAGCAGCAGCACCACGCGGTCGAGGATGCGCTGGCCCGGCGTGTCCAGCTTGCCCTGCAGCAGGTCGCGCGCGAGTGCGAAGCCGGCGTCCTTGCCGTCGATCTCGCCGGCGTGGATGCCGCCCTGCACCAGCACCACCGGCAGCCCGCGCGCGCGCGCGTCTTCCGCGGTCAGCGCGCCGCCGGTGGAGATCGCCAGCGCCTTCATCGGCCGCCCCTGCGGGGTGGTGCCGAAGTCGAAGCAGCGCACCGCCTTCGGGAAGGCCTGCTGGAAGGCAGCGCACAGCGCGATCACCTCGTCATAGCGGCCGGTCTGCTGGTAGCCGCTGCGTTCGGCCACGGTGGACAGCGCCGGGCGGGCGGCCAGACCCGGCAGGCAGGCGGTGAGCAGGGCCAGGGCGAGGAAATGGCGGCGGATCGCGCGGGGCATGGGCAGTCTCCGATGGGGCCGCGCGATGGTAGCCCAGCACAGTCCGCGCTTGCCCCCTGCCCAGGGGCACGGGGCGCGGCGCGACGGCTGTGGGAAAATCCGGGCATTCCTCCCGCGCCCATCCCACGAGCCCACCATGTCCAACGTCCTGTACTACGCCCCCGGCGCCGCTAGCTTCCTCGTGCATTGGTTGCTGCTCGAAACCGGCCTGCCGCACGAATTGCGCCTGGTGGATACTGCCGCCCGCGAGCAGAAATCGCCCGAGTACCTGGCGCTGAACCCGAACGGCGTGGTGCCCACCCTGGTGCTGGACGGCAAGCCGCAGTACGAGGCGGCCGCACTGGCGATGCTGCTGGCCGAGCGCCACCCGCAGGCCGGCCTGGCCCCGGCCATGGATGATCCGCGCCGCGCCGATTACCTGCAGTGGATGTTCAATCTCGCCAACGTGGTGCAGCCGCTGTTCCGGCAGTGGTGGTACCCGCACGAGCCGGCGGGCGAGGCGCAGGCCGAGGCGGTGCGCCGCCACTGCGCCGCGCGCATCGAGGCGCAGTGGGGTCGGATCGACGCGCACCTGGCCGCACACGGCCCGCACCTGTTGGGCGAGGCCGTCAGCGTTCCTGATTTCTACCTGGTGATGCTGATGCGCTGGTCGCGCAACATGCCGCGCCCGGCCACCGAGTGGCCGCAGCTGGCGCAGCTTGCGCAGCGTCTGAAGGCGCGGCCGTCGTTCGCGCAGCTGTATGCGCGCGAAGGTCTCACCGAGTGGGCCTGAGCCGGAGGCGCTGAGCGATGTCGGTCACCCTTGTCATCGTGCTCGTCACCGTACTGGTGAGCTGGCGCGCGTTCGGCGACGTGCGCCTGCTCGACCGCCTGCTGCTGTGGCCGCCGGCGCTGGTGCGACAGCGCCAGTACGAGCGCCTGCTCACCTATGGCTTCGTGCACGCAGACTGGGCGCATCTGCTGTTCAACATGATCACCCTGTGGTCGTTCGGCAGCATGGTCGAGCGCGTGTTCGCCGCCTGGATCGGCAGCGCCGGCTTCGTGCTGTTCTACCTGTCGGCGATCGTGGTGGCGATCCTGCCCACGTATCTTGCGCACCAGCGCGACCCGAACTACCGCAGCCTGGGCGCGTCCGGCGGGGTGTCGGCGGTGCTGTTCGCGGCGATCCTGTTCGACCCCTGGAGCAGGCTGATCATCTTCCCGATCCCGCTGCCGGTGCCGGCGTTCCTGTTCGCCGTGCTGTACGTCGGCTACAGCCTGTGGATGGACCGGCGCGGCCAGGGCAACGTCAACCACAGCGCGCACCTGTGGGGCGCCGCCTACGGCGTGCTGTTCACCCTGCTGCTGCAGCCGGCGGTGGGGGCGCATTTCGTCCGCCGCCTGCTGGGTTCTTGATCCATTCCCGGAGACCACCATGCACACGATCCAGCACGATCCCGCCCGTCAGCGTTTCAGCACCGAAGTGGATGGCCACGCGGCCTGGGTGGACTACGTCCTCGATCCAGCCGGCGCGGTGATGGCCATCACCCACACCATCGTGCCCCCGGAGATCGGCGGCCGCGGCATCGCCGGCGCGCTGGTGCAGGCCGCGCTGGAGCATGCGCGCGCGCAAGGCTGGAAGGTGGACCCGCAGTGCTCCTACGCCGACGCCTGGATGGGCCGCCATCCCGAGTTCGACGCCCTGCGCGCCTGAGGCAACCGCTCGCCGCGCGGAGAACCTCGCCGTCCCCGCTCGCGGTGAGCGTGCCCATTCCCGTTCGTGGTGAGCCAGCCCATTCCCGTTCGTGGTGAGCCTGTCGAACCACGGACGGGCCCACGGCCCCGTTCATCCTTCGACAGGCTCTCAGGACGAACGGGTGGGGGCGCCGCGCAGGCGCGGGGCGTATGCGCCGAGGAAATGCCGCGGGCGCGGGATGCGCGGCGGTTCAGTCCGGGTAGCGCACGTCCACGATCACGTAGCGCACCAGGCCGCCGGGCAGCTGCACCTGCACCTCGTCGTCGATCCGCTTTTTCAGCAGCGCGCGCGCCAGCGGGGCGTCGATGCTGATCCAGCCGCGCGCGGCGTCGGTTTCGTCCGGGCCGACGATGCGGTAGCAGACGCATTCGCCGCTGGCCACATTCTCCAGCTCCACCGCGGCGCCGAAGAACACCGCCTCGCGGTCAGCGGGCGCGGCGTCCACCACCTTCAGCGCTTCCAGCCGTTTGCTGAGGTAGCGCACGCGGCGGTCGATCTCGCCCAGCTGCTTCTTGCGGTAGGTGTATTCGGCGTTTTCCGAACGGTCGCCCTCGGCGGCGGCGGCGGCCAGCGCTTTGACCACCTCCGGGCGGCGCACGCGCCAGAGTTCGTCCAGCTCCGCCTTCAGGCGGTCGTGGCCGGCGCGGGTGATGAGTGCCGTGCTCTTCTCGGCAGGGGACGCCAGCGGCCCATGCGGCCCTCACCTGCGGCCGCCGAACATGCCGCCCAGCAGGCCGCGCAGGATCTGCCGGCCCACCTGGCTGCCGATCGTGCGCGCGGTCTGCTTGGCCATGGTTTCGATCATGCCCTGCCGGCGCCTGGTGCCGAACAGCGCCTCCTTCACCGCCTGGCCGAAGCCGTTGCCGTCGCCGGCCGGCTCCGATTCCGCGGTCCTGGCGGCCGGTGCCTGCGCCTGCTCGGCGCGCGTCTGCGCCTTCTCCGCCAGCCGCTCCGCCGCGGATTCGCGGTCGATGCGGGCGTCGTACTTGCCGCCCACCGGGCTGCCGGCGCGCACCTGCGTGCGCTCGGCCTCGGTGATGGCGCCCATCCGGCAGCGCGGCGGCGCGATCAGGGTGCGCTCCACCGGCATCGGCACGCCCTTGCCCTGCAGGGTGGAGACCAGCGCCTCGCCCACGCCGAGCTGGCCGATCGCCTGCGCCACGTCCAGATTCGGATTGCTGACGAAGGTTTCCGCCGCGGTCTTCACCGCCTTCTGGTCGCGCGGGGTGTAGGCGCGCAGCGCGTGCTGGAAGCGGTTGCCGAGCTGGCCGAGCACGTTCGCCGGCACGTCGTCCGGGAACTGCGAGCAGAAGTACACGCCCACGCCCTTGGAGCGGATCAGCCGCACCACCTGCTCGATCCGTTGCTGGAGCGCGGCCGGCGCATCGTCGAACAGCAGGTGCGCCTCGTCGAACACGAACACGAGCCTGGGCTTGTCCAGATCGCCCACCTCCGGCAGCGTCTCGAACAGCTCGGAGAGCAGCCACAGCAGGAAGCTGGAATACAGCCGCGGCTTCAGGATCAGCTGGTCGGCGGCGAGGATGTTGACCACCCCGCGTCCGTCCGGCGTGGTGCGCATCAGGTCGGCCAGTTCCAGCGCCGGCTCGCCGAAGAAGGCATCGGCGCCTTCCTGTTCGAGCCGCAGCAGTGCGCGCTGGATCGCGCCGATCGACTGCGTGCTGACCAGCCCGTACGCGGTGCTGATGTCCTTGCGCTCCTCCGCGATCAGGGCCAGCAGCGCGCGCAGGTCGGGCAGGTCGAGCAGCAGCAGGCCGCGGTCGTCGGCCAGCTTGAACACGATGTCCAGCACCCCGGCCTGGGTGTCGTTGAGCTCGAGGATGCGGCCGAGCAGGGTGGGGCCCATTTCGCTGATGGTGGCGCGCACCGGGTGCCCTGCCTTGCCCCACAGGTCCCAGAACACCACCGGCGCGGCTTCGTTGCGGTAGTCCGCGATGCCCAGCTGGGCGATGCGCGCCTGCAGCTTCTCGCTGGGCGTGCCCGGCACCGCCAGCCCGGCCACGTCGCCCTTCACGTCGGCCAGGAACACCGGCACCCCCAGCCGGCTGAAGCCTTCCGCCAGCGTCATCAGGGTCACCGTCTTGCCGGTGCCGGTGGCGCCGGCCACCAGCCCGTGGCGGTTGCCGAAGGCCGGCTGCAGGAACACCGGGCCGCCCTCCCCGGTGGTGATGGCCTTGCCGACCAGGATGGGATCCATGCGCGTGCTCCATTCACGGGTGCGCCAGATTCTAGCGCCAAGCCCGCGCATTCACGCCGTGCGCCTTGCCCCCTGCGCGGCTGCCGCGGCTACCCTGCCTGCCCCCACGCACTGCCGATGCCCGCCGATGCACGTCCGTTCCATCGCCGCTTTCCTGCTGCCGCTGCTGGTGGCTCTCAGCCTGCCTGCCCATGCCGACGAGGCGCGGCGCGAGCGCGGCGGCGGCAGTGTGGCCGAGTCGCGCCGCGACCAGGCCGCGGTGGCGGCGCTGCAGCAGCGCATGAATGCTGCCGAGCAGCGCTATCGCGATGCCATGCAGGCCGAGGACGAGGACGCCGCCGCCAAGGCCACCACCGCCGCGCTGGCCGAGATGAAGGTCGTGGTGGAGGCCTGCGGCAAGCAGCGCGGCTGCGCGGTGGAGCAGATGCTGGCCACCTACGAGCGCCTGCTGCAGGACACCCCGCGCTTCGACGATGCCGCTGCAGGCGATGACGGCGGCGACCCGCTGGACGAGCGCGATTTCACCGCCGCCGAGGTGCCCGATTCCGCCAGCGCGGCGGCGCTGCTGAGCGAGGACGGCCAGCGCTTCGTGCAAATGGTGCAGTTCAACCCCGCGGTGCAGGCCGGCATCCGCCGCTGGCTCACCGACCTGCGCCCGCAGCTGATGGACAGCTACGAGAACTACCGCTACATGCAGCACCTGATGTCGCCCGCGTTCCGCCGCTACGGCCTGCCGGAGGCGCTGCTGTTCGGCATCCTGGCCAAGGAATCGAACGGCAAGGTGCACGCCGGCTCGCGCGCCGGCGCGGTCGGCCCGCTGCAGTTCATGCCGGCCACCGGCCGCCGCTTCGGCCTGGGCGACGACGGCAGCGGCTTCGACACCCGCTACGACCCGCGCGCCGCCGCCGATGCCGCCGCGCAGTACCTGAGCGAGCGCATGGCCCAGCTTGGCAACAGCATCGAGCTGTCGTTGGCCGGCTACAACGGCGGCGAAGGGCGCGCCCTGCGCGTGTATCAGGCCACCGGCGGCCGCAGCTTCTGGGACATCGACGTGTACAGCCAGTTCCCGGCCGAGACCAAGGACTACGTGCCGATGGTGATCGCCGCGGCATGGCTGTTCCTGCACCCGAAGGACTACGGCATCCGCTGGCCCAAGGTCAGCGCGCGCCCGTCCACCATCACCCTGGCGCAGCCGGCCTCGCTGTACGAGCTCACCATCTGCCTCGGCAACTGGGGCTCGCGCGATGGCTACCTGCGCCCGCTGCGCAACCTCAATCCGCGCTGGAGTCCGGACGTGATGCTGCCGGCCGGCACCGCGCTCAACGCCACCACCCGCATCGCCTGGCTGTACCGCTTCAACTGCACCCGCGGCAAGCGCCTGGAGCTGGCCCAGCAGCTGGTGGCCAGCAACGTGCAATCCGCGCTGGTGCGGGTGGGCGAGCCCACGCCGGTCAATGGGCCGTCCGCCAGCGAGGCCTCGCCCGCACCTGCGCCGGCCGAGCGCAAGCCGGTCCCGGTGCGTACGTACAAGGTCAAGCGCGGGGATACCCTGCACGGCATCGCCCGCAAACTGCAGTGCGATCTCGGCGACCTGGCCAGGGCCAACAAGCTGAAGAAGCCCAGGTACGCGATCAGGCCGGGGCAGACGTTGAAGCTTGAGGGCTGCCGTGGCTGATTCCCGCGTCGCGCCGGAGTGGCAGGCGCTGCATGCCCGCCTGCTGACCCTGCGCGAACAGTTGCTGGCAATTGCAGAGGCTTCCGCTGTCGCCGGGCAGACGGTGGAGCTCGATCAGGCCAGCGTCGGCCGGTTGTCGCGCATGGATGCCCTGCAAGGGCAGCAGATGGCGTTGGCCACCGAGCAGCGCCGGCAGCGCCAGCTGCAGCAGATCGCCGTGGCGCTGCGGCGCATGGAACAGGGCGAATACGGCGACTGCCTGGCCTGCGGCGCGCCGATCGACCCACGCCGCCTCGAGGCCGACCCGCTGGCTACCCACTGTATCGCCTGCGCCGACCGGCCCGCGCGCTGAAGGCTTGCAGGCTCAGGCTGGCGACAGGCAAACGCAGCGCGTGGAACCCGCATTGCTGTGGCCTTGTCTTGATCCGGGTTCCAATCGGTCAAGCGTCGTCGTCACACCCGCAGCGCCAGCCGCTGCCCCAGCTGCACCGGGGATTCGGCATGCAGCGCCGGATCCAGCGTGGCCGCGCCCTTGGGCAGCAGCACGATGACGGTGCTGCCGTAGTTGAAGCGGGCCATCTCGGCGAAGCGCTGCAGGGTGATGCCGCGGCCGCGGTAGTCCTTGCGGGTGATGGCGTCGCCGTAGGCGGGGATTTCCACGCCGCCCCACACGGTTTCCACGCCGGAAACCAGCAGCGCGCCCACCATCACCTGCACCATGGGGCCGAAGTCGGTGTCGAAGTGGCAGACCAGGCGCTCGTTGCGGGCGAACAGGCGCGGCACGCTGGCCACGGCGTCCACGCCCACCGAGAACAGGCGGCCGGGCACGTGCACGGTTTCGCGCAGGGTGCCGGTCCACGGCATGTGCACGCGGTGGTAGTCGCGCGGCGACAGGTACACGGTGGCGAAGCGGCCGTCGCGGAAGGGGGCGGCATCCTGCTCGCTGCCCAGCAGTTCGGCGGCGGTGAAGCCCTGGCCCTTGGCCTGGAAGATGCGGCCGTCCACGATCGGCCCGCACTGGCTGATGCGGCCGTCGGCCGGCATCAGCAAGGCGCGCGGATCGGGGTCCGGCGTGCGCGCGCCGGGCTTCAGCGCGCGGGTGAAGAAGGCATTGAAGCTGGGGTAGGCGGTGGGGTCGGGCTGTGCCGCTTCGCTCAGGTCCACGCCGAACTTGCGGGTCACGGTGTCGATCAGCCACTGCTTGACCGCGCGGTTGGTGGAATAGGCCAGGCGCCGCGCCAGTGAGGACAACAGGCGGTGCGGCAGCACGTAGGTGAGGGCGGTGACGGGGCTCATCGGGCGGGGGTGGTCAGCGCTTCCAGATCGGCCGCGATGCCCTTCACGTCGAACGGCGGCTGCACCACGCCGGCCATGCGCACCGAAGGGTCCAGCAGCACGAAGGCGGCGCTGTGGTCGATGCTGTAGTCGGCCGGATCGCCGCTGGGGCCGGGTGTCTTCATGAACACCAGCGACAGCGCGCGGGCGAAGGCCTGAAGCTGCGGCAGTGGCGCGGTGGCGGCCAGGGTGTCGGGGTGGAAGGCGTGGGCGTAGCGGGCGACGGTCTCGGGGGTGTCGCGCTCGGGATCGGCGGAGACGAACAGCACCCGCGGGCGGCTGGCCTCCGGCAGCGCGGCCCACTGCTTCTGCGCGCCGGCGATTTCCGCCAGGGTGGTCGGGCACACGTCGGGGCAGTGGGTATAACCCAGAAACACCAGCGTCCAGTGGCCTTTCAGCGTGTCCGGCGTCAGCGCGGTGCCGTCGGCCTGCTGCAGACGGAAGTCGGGCAGGGCGCGTGGAGTGGGAAACAGGGTGAGCGCGCGCGGGGCGGGCAGGGCGGGCGTCGCGGGAGATGCCGGGGCGAGCAGGCGCTGCGCGGCCCACAGACCGAGCGCGGCGGCGACCACGGCGACGACCAGCAGGGGGATGAAACGTTTGGACATGGGATGGCAACAGCAGGCGGTGAATGCCCATGATAGCGGGGCACCGCCGCTATACTTCAAATCCTTTGCCCGCGCGCCTTCGCCCATGTCTCAGGAACTGCAGACCATCATCGACCTGATCCGCTACGGCGCCAGCCGGTTCAACGCGGCGGGCCTGACCTTCGGCCACAGCTACGACAACGCGCTGGACGAGGCTACCCAGCTCACCCTGCACGCCCTGCACCTGCCGCACGACCTGCCGCCTGCCTACGGCAACGCCCGCATCACCGAGGCCGAAAAGGAAGATGTGCTGGGCCTGTTCCTGCGCCGGATCGAGGAGCGCATCCCCGCCTGCTACCTCACCGGCGAGGCGTGGTTCGCGGGGCTCAGCTTCAAATGCGATCCGCGCGCGCTGGTGCCGCGCTCGCCGATCGCCGAGCTGATCGAATCCGGCTTCCAGCCCTGAGCTGGGCGACCGCGAGGTGCGCCGCGCGCTGGACCTGTGCACCGGCTCCGGCTGCATTGCGATCGCGATGGCGCACTACAACCCGGACTGGCACGTGGACGGTGCGGACATCAGCGACGACGCGCTGGCGCTGGCGCGCGAGAACGAGGCGCGGCTGCACGTGGAGAACGTGCGCTTTCTGAAGTCCGATCTGTTCTCCGCGTTGCAGGGTGAGCGCTACGACCTGATCGTCACCAACCCGCCGTACGTCACCAACGGCGAAACCGACGCCCTGCCGCGCGAATACGCGCACGAGCCCGAGCTGGGCCTGCGCGCCGGCGACGACGGCCTGGACCTGGCCCTGAAGATCCTGCGCGACGCCCCGCTGCACCTCACCGAGGATGGCCTGCTGATCTGTGAGGTGGGCGAGGCCGAGCGCGCGCTGGTCAAGCTGCTGCCGGAACTGCCGCTGGCCTGGGTGGAGTTCAAGGTGGGGCAGATGGGCATCTTCGTGGCCGAATGCGCCGACCTGATCGAGCACCACGCCAGCATCGCCCGACTGGCGGATGCCCGCGAAGGCCACAAGGCCCCGGCGGCGACAACCGGGCGGCTGCTCTGAGGCAATGAACACCTTTGGCCACCTGCTGCGCGTCACCACCTTCGGCGAGTCGCACGGGCCGGCGATCGGCTGCGTGATCGACGGCTGCCCGCCGGGGATCGCGATCCAGCCTGCGGACTTCGCGCATGATCTTTCCCGCCGCGCCACCGGCAAGACGCGTCACACTTCGGCGCGGCATGAGGCGGACGAGGTCGAAATCCTGTCCGGCGTGTATGAGGGCGTCACCACCGGCACGCCGATTGCGCTGTTGATCCGCAACGTGGATGCGCGCAGCAAGGACTACGCGAAGATTGCTGCGCAGTTCCGCCCCGGCCATGCCGACTACACCTACTGGCAGAAGTACGGCATCCGCGATCCGCGCGGCGGCGGGCGTTCGAGCGCGCGCGAGACGACGATGCGCGTGGCCGCCGCCGTCATCGCCAAGAAGTGGCTGGCGCAGCGCGGGGTCACGGTACGCGGCTGCATGGTCCAGCTCGGCGAGATCGTGCCGCATGCGCACGATTGGAGTGCGGTCGAAGGCAATCCGTTCTTCTGGCCCTGCGCGGAGCAGGTGCCGGAGCTCGAGAGATATATGGACGCGCTGCGCAAGTCCGGCGATTCGGTGGGCGCGAAGCTCTTGGTGGTGGCCGACGGCGTGCCGCCGGGCTGGGGCGAGCCGGTCTACGGCAAGCTCGATGCCGAGCTGGCGGCGGCGATGATGTCGATCAACGCGGTCAAGGGCGTGGAGATCGGTGACGGCTTCGCCTCCGTGGCGCAGAAGGGCAGCGTGCACCGCGACGTGATGACGCCGGAGGGCTTTCTATCCAATCACGCCGGCGGCATCCTGGGCGGCATTTCCACCGGGCAGCAGGTGTCGGTGGCGGTGGCGTTCAAGCCGACCTCCAGCCTGCGCCTGCCGGTGCAGGGGCTGGACGTGGACGGTCACGTGGTGGACATCGTCACCACCGGCCGCCACGACCCTGCGTGGGCATCCGCGCGACGCCCATTTGCGAGGCGATGCTGGCGCTGGTGCTGATGGACCAGGCGCTGCGCCACCGCGCGCAGTGCGGCGACGTGGGCGAGGTGTCGCCGCGTGTCCCGGCCACGGCCCCGAAACGTTAGCGGCGCGCCGCCGGCTTTGCCCCCACGGGCAGCAGCGCGCCGCAGCGGGACACGCAGGCCAATCCATTCCCCCGCGGGCGCCACCCGGCGCCGCATCCAGATTCCAGAGGCAAGCAACGATGAGCAAGCAGTACAAGGTGGCCGTGGTCGGCGCGACCGGCGCGGTGGGCGAGGTGATGCTGGCGATCCTGGCCGACCGCCGGTTCCCGGTAAGCGCGGTGGTGGCGCTGGCCAGCGAGCGTTCGGCCGGCAGCGTGGTGGCGTTCGGCGACGACGAGCTGGTGGTGCAGGACCTGGCCACGTTCGATCCGGCCTCCATCGACATCGCGCTGTTCTCCGCGGGCGGCGCCATCTCCAAGGAATACGCGCCGAAGTTCGCCGCCGCCGGCGCGGTGGTGATCGACAATTCCTCCACCTTCCGCTACGACGACGACGTGCCGCTGGTGGTCAGCGAGGTGAACCCGGAGGCGGCGCGCCACCGCCCGCGCGGGATCATCGCCAACCCCAACTGCTCGACCATGCAGCTGATGCCGGTGCTGGCGCCGATCCATCGGGAATACGGCATCGAGCGCATCAACGTGGCCACCTACCAGTCGGTGTCCGGGGCGGGGCGCCGTGCGCTGGAGGAGCTGGGCCGGCAGACCGCGGCCCTGCTCAGCTTCCAGGACCCGGCGCCGGCGAAGTTCCCGGTGCAGATCGCGTTCAACCTGATCCCGCACATCGACGAGTTCCAGCCCAACGGCTACACCAAGGAAGAGATGAAGCTGGTGTGGGAGACCCGGAAGATCCTCGGCGATGCCTCGCTCCAGGTGAACCCCACCGCGGTGCGGGTGCCGGTGTTCTTCGGCCACTCCGAGGCGGTGCACATCGAGACCAGGAAGAAGATCACCGCCGGGGAGGCGCGCGCGCTGCTGGCGCAGGCGCCGGGCGTGGAGGTGGTGGACGAGCGCAAGGCCGGCGGCTATCCCACCCCGGTGACCCACGCCTCGGGCAGGGACCCGGTGTTCGTGGGCCGCATCCGCGAGGACCTGTCGCATCCGCGCGGGCTGAATCTGTGGGTGGTGGCCGACAACATCCGCAAGGGCGCGGCGCTCAACGCGGTGCAGATCGCCGAGCTGCTGCTGGCCGAGGGCTTGCCGGCGAAGGCCGCGCACGGCTAGAGTCGCAACGCTTACATGGGGATGGAGCGCACGTGAACCGGACCTTGAGAACCGCGGTGGCTGCCGCGCTGCTGCTGGCTGCCGGCCAGGCGTGGGCGCTGGGCCTGGGCCAGATCGAGGTCAAGTCGCGGCGCAACCAGCCGCTGCTGGCCGAAATCCCGATCATTTCCACTACCCCGGGCGAGCTGGCCGCGCTGCAGGCGCGGCTGGCCTCGCCGGAGACCTTCCGTCGGGTGGGGCTGTCGCCGCCCTCGGGAGTCGCCGCCGACCTGCAGTTCAGTCTGGGCAGTGACAGCAAGGGGCGCCCGGTGATCCGGGTCACCACCCTCAAGCCGGTGGACCAGGGCGTGCTGAACTTCCTGATCGAGGTCGACTGGGGCAGTGGCCGCCTG
This sequence comes from Thermomonas sp. S9, assembly GCF_024704365.1. Classification (GTDB taxonomy): domain Bacteria; phylum Pseudomonadota; class Gammaproteobacteria; order Xanthomonadales; family Xanthomonadaceae; genus Thermomonas. Next base: position 2,378,407 of record NZ_JAJDFY010000001.1, on the reverse strand, counting down.
GTGCGCGAGTACTCCGCGCCGATCGATGTGCCGAACGCCGCGGCCAGCGTGGTGCAGGCACCGGTGCAGCTGCCGCAGCCGCCGGCCGAGAACCTGGTGCAGCGCCCCGCGCCTGCGGTCGCGGCCCCGACGGTTGCCGCCAGCGCGCCGGCACCTGCGCCCGCAGCGGCGACTCCGCCGGCCCCGGCCCCGACGATGCCGGCGCCCGAGCCTTCGGCATCCCGTGCGATCGCGGCGGCCCCGCTGCCGGCCGCGCCAGCCGCGCCCCGCGCCGCGGCCACCGCCGCGTCCGCCATGGAATATGGCCCGGTGAAGGCCGGCGAGACCCTGTCGAAGATCGCCGTCAAGCTCGGCCTGCGCCAGGGCGGCAGTCTCGACCAGGCCCTGCTGGCCCTGCTGCGCGCCAATCCCGACGCCTTCCTTGGTGATGACGTCAACCGCCTGCGTCAGGGCGCGGTGCTGCGCGTGCCCCGCCGCGAGGACGTGGCCGCCATCGATGCCGCCGAGGCAGCCCAAATCGTGGGTCAGCAGATGCGGCAATGGTGGCAGGCGCACCGCGCCGTGCGCCAGCCGGAGGCAAGCGCCGCCGCGGCTGCAAGCGTCGCAACGCCGGCGGCTCCCGCGGCCGCCTCCCCGCCGGCGCCCGCTGCGCGCGCGCCGGCGTCCACATCCACCACCGCCGCGCGCGGCGAGGCCCGGTTGCAGATCCTGCCGCCGGCCGCACCGGGCAAGGCCAGGGAATCCAGTCCGGCACCAGCGCCGGTGGCGAGGGCAGCATGCTGCAGCAGGAATTGCGTCAGCGCGATGAGGACATCGCGGCCAAGAGCGCCGAGATCGGCGAGTTGAAGGAGCGCGTGGCCGCGCTGGAAAAGCTGAAGGACGAGCAGCAGAAGCTGATCGCGCTGAAGGACAGCGAACTGGCGGCCGCCCAGGCGCGGTTGGCGCAGGCCAGCAAGGCCGCCGCGCAGGCGGCCCCGGCGGCTGCCAAGCCCGCTGCCGCCGCGCAGCCAGCCAGCGCGCCGGCGGCGGAGAGCAAATCCGGCGTGCTGCCCTATGTCGGGGGCGGACTGGGCGTCGTGGTGCTGGCGGTGCTGGCGTGGTGGCTGGCCAGCCGCCGCAAGCCGGCCGCGCCGCCGCGCCGGCGGGTGTTCGACAGCGAGGCGCTGGCGGCCAGCATGACCGCCGTGACCGCCGCTGCCGGGACGGCGCCGATGGAAGACGCGGCCGATGCCGCCCCTGCGGACGCCGCGGTGGCTGCGGATGAAGCCGCCGATGCGGAGATGCCGGCGCAGCAGGAACCGGCAGGCACGGAGGCGTCCGTGACGGCGCAAGACCCGGCGCCTCCTGTCACGCCGCATGCTGCCGAGGTCACCGTGGATCTGGCCAGCCTGCCGCCGGCAGTGCCCGCTGTGCCGCGCGCGGATGCGCCGCAATGGCATTCGGGCTGGGTCAAGGCCGGGCCGGATGTGGCCCCGGCCTCCCCCGCGCCGACTCCGGCGGCGGCCCCTGCGGCGGTGGAGGCCGCGGGCGGGGTGCCCGCGCACGCCACCCCGGAACAGCGCTTCAAGCTGGTGCGCGCATTCCTGGACATGGGCGACGAGCATTCGGCCCAGCAGCTGCTGCTGGAACTGCTGGACGACAAGGATGAGGCGGTCAGCGACGAAGCCGCGCGCATGCTCAGCAAGCTGGTGGGTTGAGGCAGGCCGGGGCGCGATGCGGCTGGCACTGGGCGTCGAGTATGACGGCAGCGGGTTTTCGGGGTGGCAGCGGCTGAGCCAGGCCGGCGCGCTGGAGCCGGACGGCAGCCTGCAGACCGCGCTGGAGATCGCGCTGTCGAAGGTCGCCAATAGCCGCATCGATACCATCTGCGCGGGTCGTACCGATGCCGGCGTGCACGCGCGCTGCCAGGTGGTGCATTTCGATACCGAGGCCACGCGCGATGCGCGCGGCTGGGTGCTGGGCGCCACCGCCAACCTGCCGCCGACGATGGCGGTGCGCTGGTGCGTGCCGGTGGCGGCCGGTTTCAGTGCGCGCTTCTCCGCCGTCGCCCGCCGCTACCGCTACCGCATCCTCAACCGCAGCGCGCGGCCCGGGCTGGAGCGCCAGTACCTGGGCTGGGAACGGATGCCGCTGGATGCGGCGGCCATGCACCATGCGGCGCAGGCGCTGCGCGGGGAACGGGATTTCTCGGCCTTCCGCAGCGTGCAGTGCCAGGCTACGCACGCCCGCCGCAACCTGCAGGAGATTTGCGTGATCCGCACCGGCGACGAAGTGGTGGTGGAGGTGCAGGCCAACGCCTTCCTGCACCACATGGTACGCAACATCGTCGGCTCGCTGTTGGTGGTGGGGCGCGGCGAGCGCCCGCCGGAGTGGATCGCCGAGCTGCTGGACGGCCGCGATCGCACCGTCGCTGGCCCTACCGCGCCGGCCGCCGGGCTGCTGTTCCTCGGCCCGAAGTACCCGCGCCACTGGGGCTTGCCGGAGGAGGCCTGCGGCGATGAATGACCTGGCCCGCGCCACGCCGTTGCGCACCCGCATCAAGTTCTGCGGTTTCACCCGCCCGGGCGATGTGCGCCTGGCCGGCGAGCTGGGCGTGGACGCGGTGGGGGTGATCTTCGCCGCGCGCAGCCGCCGCCGGGTGGATCCGGCGCTGGCGCCGGCCCTGCGCGCGGCGCTGGCGCCGATGGTGGAGCTGGTGGCGCTGTTCATGGACAATTCCGAGGCCGAGGTCCGCGCCGCCATCGCGCAGCTGCGGCCGACGTTGCTGCAGTTCCACGGCAGCGAGGACGATGCGTTCTGCCGCCGCTTCGGGCTGCCGTATTTCAAGGGCCTGGGCCTGGGCGGCGTGGCCGTGGACGGCGCGACCCTGCGCGCGCGCTGGCCGCATGCCGCTGGCTTCGTGCTGGACGGCCACGCGCCGGGGCAGCCGGGCGGCAGCGGGCAGCGGCTGGATGCCGGGGCGATCCCCGCCGCCCTCGACGGCGCGTGGCTGCTGGCCGGCGGACTGGATCCGGACAACGTGGGCGATGCGGTCCGCGCCGTGCGGCCGTGGGGCGTGGACGTGGCTGGCGGCATCGAGCTGGCGCCCGGCATCAAGGACGGCGCGCGCATGCGGCGGTTCGTGGAGGCCGTGCGCGAGGCGGACTGCGACGGGCAAACCACGCCCCGGATCGGGTAGGCTATGGCCACGCCATGAAGCCTTCCAACCGCCCCCCGCGCTCCTTTCGGCCGCTCCCTGCGGCGCTGGCGCCGCGTGCCTGCGGCGGCGGTCCGATAACGCCGCGCGACGCGTCGTGCCTGCGCGCCCCCGGGCGCCACTCCCCCTCGTTTCGACCCGCGCCGTGGCCCCGCGCCCCGCGCGTTCCGACCCCGGAGACTTCCGCGTGAACGCTTCCCGCCCCCAGGCCGCCGCCGCGGTCATCGATTTCCACGCCTTTCCCGATGCCGACGGCCACTTCGGCCGCCACGGCGGCCGCTTCGTCGCCGAGACCCTGATCGGCCCCTTGCAGGAGCTGGCCGCCGCCTACGACGCCGCGCGCGCCGATCCGGCCTTCCTCGCCGCGTTCGAGCAGGACCTCAAGCATTACGTGGGCCGCCCCAGCCCGATCTACCACGCCCAGCGCCTGAGCCGCGAGGTCGGCGGCGCGCAGATCCTGCTCAAGCGCGAGGACCTCAACCACACCGGCGCGCACAAGATCAACAACACCATCGGCCAGGCGCTGCTGGCCGCGCGCATGGGCAAGAAGCGGATCATCGCGGAGACCGGCGCCGGCCAGCATGGCGTGGCCAGCGCCACCGTGGCCACCCGGCTGGGACTGGAGTGCGTGGTGTACATGGGCGCCACCGACATCGAGCGGCAGAAGATCAACGTGTACCGGATGAAGCTGCTGGGCGCGACGGTGGTGCCGGTCACCAGCGGCTCGGCCACGCTGAAGGACGCGCTGAACGAGGCGATGCGCGACTGGGTCACCCATGTCCACGACACCTTCTACATCATCGGCACGGTCGCCGGCCCCGACCCGTACCCGCGCATGGTGCGCGACTTCAACGCGGTGGCCGGGCGCGAGGCGCGGGCGCAGATGCTGGCCGAGTACGGGCGCCTGCCGGACGCGATCACCGCCTGCGTGGGCGGCGGCAGCAATGCCATCGGCCTGTTCCACGCCTTCCTCAACGACCCGTCCGTGCGCATCGTCGGCGCCGAGGCGGCCGGTGACGGCATCGAGACCGGCCGCCACGCCGCATCGCTGGCCGCGGGCCGGGTCGGTGTGCTGCACGGCAACCGCACCTATGTGATCTGCGACGACGACGGCCAGATCATCGAGACCCATTCGATCTCCGCCGGGCTGGACTATCCGGGCGTCGGTCCCGAACACGCCTTCCTCAAGGACAGCGGCCGCGCCGAGTACGTGGGCATCACCGATGCCGAGGCGCTGGACGCCTTCCATCGCCTCACCCGCAGCGAGGGCATCCTGCCGGCGCTGGAGTCCAGCTCACGCGGTGGCGCAGGCGATCAAGCTGGCGCGCGAGCTGCCGAAGGATGCGCTGGTGCTGTGCAATCTGTCCGGCCGCGGCGACAAGGACGTGCACACCATCGCCGCGCGCGAGGGGTTGTCGCTATAGCGGCCCGGAAGGGGCGATTTGGCCTGCGGGCCCGGTTTGGGCCAAAATGGCCGGCTTGTCCCTTCGTTCATCATCCAGTAGAGGAGTCCGGCCATGGCCGACGAAACCACCCCGCAGGCCCAGAACCCGGTCGATCCGCAGACGGGCACCCCGTTCCCGCCGCAGTTCTTCGAGTGCGTCAACGAATACCTGGAGCTGACCCACAAGCAGTCCCAGAAGTACGGCGAGAAGAACATCAGCCTGGCCGCCCTGTTCGCCAGCGCGCGCTTCAACGCGCACGTGTTCCTGACCAGCGTCAAGCCGATCGCCGCCGCCGAGGAGCGCGTACCGTTCCTGGACTACATGACCACCATGTACCGCCGCATGCTGAACGAGCACCTGGACGGCATGGGCGAAGAGCGCGGCATCGACGTGGGCGATTCCGAGCTGGCCGAGGAGTACAAGGCCGCCGGCGTCAAGATCGGCCGCCTGAAGAATGCCGACACCGCCACGGCGGCCGCGGCCAACGAATGACCCGTCTGCAGCAGCGGCTGGACGCATTGCGTGCGGCCGGGCGCAAGGGGCTGGTGCCGTTCGTCACCGCCGGCGATCCGGCGCTGGCGGCGACCGTGCCGGTCATGCACGCGCTGGCGCAGGCCGGCGCGGACCTGATCGAGCTGGGGGTGCCGTTCTCCGACCCGATGGCGGATGGCCCGGTGATCCAGCGCAGCTCCGAGCGCGCGCTGGCGCGCGGCGCCGGCATGACCTACGTGCTGGACTGCGTGCGCGCGTTCCGGGCGACGGATGCGGACACGCCCGTGGTGCTGATGGGCTACCTGAACCCGGTCGAGGTGCGCGGCGCGGCCGCGTTCGCCGCCGAAGCCGCGCAGGCCGGGGTGGATGGCATGCTGCTGGTGGACCTGCCGCCGGAAGAGGCGGGGGTGTACCAGGCCGCGTTCGCCCAGCACGGCCTGGCGCTGATCTCGCTGGCCTCGCCGACCACCCCGCAGGCACGCCTGCAGCGGCTGTGCGCGCAGGCCGACGGGTACCTGTACTACGTCAGCTATGCCGGCGTCACCGGCGCCGCCCGGCTCGACGTGGAGGAGGCCGCGCGCCACCTGGCGCAGGTGCGGGCGATGACGCGCATCCCGGTGTTCGCCGGGTTCGGCATCCGTGATGCCGACAGCGCCGCGGCGATGGCCGCGCACGCCGATGGTGTGGTGGTCGGCAGCGCCCTGGTGGCGGCGCTGGACGGCGGCCCGGATGCGGATGCCGCCGCCGCGCGCGCCGGTGTCTTCCTGCATCCGCTGCGGGCGGCGCTGGACGGGGTCGCGGCCGCGGCCTGAAGCGGGCCGGGCCAGGCGCTGGGCCGGGGAGTAAAGTAGCGGGATCGGGCCGTCCCGGCGGGTGCCGGGGCGGGCCGGGCAATCCTGCCTGCAATGCAATCTGCGGTGATCAAGACCAATGAGCTGGCTTAAGAAACTGATGCCGGGCACCGGCATCCGCACCGAGGTGGGCGGCGAGCGCAAGCGCAGCGTGCCCGAGGGCCTGTGGGAGAAGTGCGAGCGCTGCGGCGCCGCGCTGTACCGGCCGGAACTGGAGGAGAACCTCGAGGTCTGCCCGAAGTGCGCCTTCCACATGCCGATCCGCGCGCGGGTGCGGCTGGCGGCGCTGCTGGATGGCGGGCAGGGGCGCGAAATCGGCGCCGAGCTCGGGCCGACCGATGTCCTCAAGTTCAAGGACCAGAAGAAGTATTCCGAGCGCATCAAGGCCGCGCAGAAGTCCACCGGCGAGCGCGACGCGCTGGTGGCGCTGGAGGGCCGGCTGATGGGCCGCGACCTGGTGGCCGCCGCGTTCGATTTCGCCTTCATGGGCGGCTCGATGGGCTCGGTCGTGGGCGAGCGCTTCGCCCTGGCGGCCGAGCGCGCGCTGGCGCTGCGCTGCCCGTTCGTGTGCTTCTCCGCCAGCGGCGGCGCGCGCATGCAGGAGAGCCTGTTCTCGCTGATGCAGATGGCCAAGACCTCGGCCGCGCTGGGTCGCCTGCGCGCGGCCGGGCTGCCGTATATCTCGGTGCTCACCCACCCGACCACCGGCGGGGTGTCCGCCAGCTTCGCCATGCTGGGCGACCTCAACCTGGCCGAGCCGGGCGCGCTGATCGGCTTCGCCGGGCAGCGGGTGATCGAACAGACCGTGCGCGAGAAGCTGCCGGAAGGCTTCCAGCGCAGCGAGTTCCTGCTCCAGCATGGCACCGTCGATCAGATCGTGGACCGCCGCGAGATGCGGCAGCGGCTGGCGCACCTGCTGGCGCTGTTGATGAAGCAGCCGGTGCCGGTGGACGCCACGGAGGCAGCATGAGCGGGCGCCGCTATTTCGGCACCGACGGCATCCGCGGGCGGGTGGGCGAGGGCGCGATCTCGGCCGATTTCGTGCTGCGCCTGGGCAATGCGTACGGGCATGCGCTGGCCGCCGCCGCGCGCGATCGCCAGGAATGGCGCAAGCCGATGGTGGTGATCGGCAAGGACACCCGCATCTCCAACTACATGTTCGAGGCCGCGCTGGAAGCGGGGCTGGTGGCGGCCGGCGTGGACGTGCAGCTGATGGGGCCGATGCCGACCCCGGCGGTGGCGCACCTCACCCACTCCATGCGCGCCGACGGCGGGATCGTGATCTCCGCCTCGCACAACCCGCACCACGACAACGGCATCAAGTTTTTCTCGGCCCAGGGCGAGAAGCTCGACGACGCCACCGAGCTGGCGATCGAGGCCGCGCTGGAGCAGCCGTTCCGCACCGTGCCGTCCGAGCGCCTGGGCAAGGCGGTGCGCACCCGCGACACCGTCGGGCGCTACGTCGAGGCCTGCAAGAACTCGGTGCCCAAGGGCTTCCAGCTCGGCGGCATGCGCATCGTGGTGGACTGCGCCAATGGCGCCACCTACCAGCTGGCGCCGCTGGTGCTGCGCGAACTGGATGCGCGGGTGGAGGCGATCGGGGTCGAACCGAACGGGGTCAACATCAACGAGGGCGTGGGCTCCACCCATCCCGAGGCGCTGGCTGCGCGGGTGCGCGAGAGCGGCGTCGAGCTCGGCATCGCGTTCGACGGCGACGGCGACCGCGTGCTGTTCGTGGATGCGCAGGGCAACGTGCGCGATGGCGACGATCTGCTGTATGTGCTGGCCTGCGACTGGCAGGCCAGCGGTCGCCTGCGCGGGCCGGTGGTCGGCACCCTGATGAGCAACTACGGCCTGGAGCAGGCCCTGGCCGCGCGCGGGATCGGCTTCGTGCGCGCCAGGGTCGGCGACCGCTATGTGCACCAGCAGCTGCTGGCGCACGGCGGGGTGCTCGGCGGCGAGGCCAGCGGCCATCTCCTGTGCCTGGACCGCACCAGCACGGGTGACGGCATCGTCAGCGCGCTGCAGGTGCTGGAGGTGTTGCGCCGGCGCGGCATCGGCCTGGCCGAGGCGGTGCAGGGCCTGCGCAAGCTGCCGCAGAGGACCGTCAACGTGCGCTTCGAGGCGGGCCGCAAGCCGGCCGAGGCGGAGCCAGTGCAGGCCGCGCTGGCGCAGGCGCAGCGCGCGGTGGAAGGGCGCGGTCGCGCCTTCCTGCGACCGTCCGGCACCGAGCCGGTGGTGCGGGTGACGGTCGAAGCCGACGACCCCGCGCTGGTCGAATCCACCGTGCAGGCCCTGGCCGCCGCCGTGCGTGCGGCCGCGGCCTGATCCCGATCAATCCCCGCGCGCGCCGGCGACGGCATACTGCGCGGAACTCCTCATTATTCCCGAGCCGTCCCATGAGCCAGCCGCAGATCCCGACCCTCGACATCCGCCGCTTCGACACCGACCGCGAGGCCTTCGTGGCCGAGCTGGGCAACGCCTACCGCGAGTGGGGCTTCGCCGGCATCCGCGGCCACGGCATCCCGCAGGAGGTGATCGACGGTGCTTACGACGCCTTCGTCGCGTTCTTCGCCCTGCCGGAGGAGGCCAAGAAGCAGTACCACGTGCCCGGCGGCGGCGGCGCGCGCGGCTACACCCCGTTCGGAGTGGAGACCGCGAAGGGCGCCAAGTACTTCGACCTCAAGGAGTTCTGGCACGTCGGCCGCGAGCGGCGCGACGAGAAATACGCCGACGTGATGCCGCCCAACCTGTGGCCGGCGGAAGTGCCGGAGTTCCGCGCGCGCGCGCTGGCGCTGTACGACGCGCTGGACGCGCTGGGATCGCGGGTGCTCTCCGCCCTGGCGCTGAACCTCGGGCTGCCCGGGGACTACTTCGCGGACAAGATCGACAATGGCAATTCGATCCTGCGCCCGATCCACTATCCGCCGATCACCGCGGATGAGATCCCGAACGTGCGCGCCGGCGCGCACGAGGACATCAACCTGATCACCCTGCTGGTCGGGGCCAGCGCGGAAGGGCTGGAGGTGCTCTCGCGCAAGGGCGAGTGGGTGCCGTTCACCGCGGACGCCGACACCATCGTGGTCAACATCGGTGACATGCTGCAGCGCCTGACCAACCATGTGCTGCCGTCCACCACCCACCGGGTGGTGAACCCGCCGGGCGAGAAGGCGCGCCAGCCGCGCTACTCCACGCCGTTCTTCCTGCACCCGAACCCGGATTTCGTGATCGACGTGCTGCCCAACTGCGTCAGCGCCGGCAATCCCAGCCGCTATCCGCAGCCGATCACCGCCCAGGGCTATCTGGAAGAGCGCCTGCGCGAGATCAAGCTGAAGTGAGCGCGGGAAGGCCGCCGCGAGGCGGCCTTCGCACGCCCGGCGTCGGCTTGCGTGCCGGGCTCAGGCCATCCAGAAAAACACCGCGGCCATGCGCGAATCTTCCAGCACGCTGCCGCAGTAGGCGGTGGCGCTGTGGATCAGCGCGGCGCTGTACACCAGCAGGCGGTTGAAGCGGTTGGGCACGCGCACGTCCTCCACGAAGCTGTCCGGCGGCACGAAGCGGGTGCCGAGCGCGTCCACCAGGTTGTCGTGCGGTTTGGTGACGGTATTGCCGCCGAGCTGGCCGCTGGGCAGCCGCTGGCGGTAGAAGCCGGTGCCGCTGTCGGCGGGGGCATCCGGCAGCAGGTACAGCACCGCGGCATAGCGGCACAGCGAGCGCGAGTCGGCATGCGGGCGCGCCTGCGCCTCGCGGGCGCCCACCACCTGCACGCAGTTGTGGTTCAGAGTCTTGCCGTCGGGTGCCGGCTGCACCCACAGCCGTCTGGCGCCGGTGGCGGCGCGCACGCGCTCTTCCACCTGCGTGAGCTCGTCTGGCTCCAGCGCCGGGATCGCCCGCCGGCCCGGCCAGCTTTCACCGGTATGCGGGAACCCCAGCGCCCAGTCCTGTTTCGCCAGGCAGCGCTCGCGCACGGCCATGGCGTTGGGCAGCACGTCGTCGAACACCCAGTAGTCGCGGCCCTCGGTGGGCTTGCGGTAGGGCAGGATGCGCATCATCGGGGCGGGGCGGTTCATGTCGCGGACTATACGGCGGCGGCGGGCGCAATTGCTAAACTTGCGGCCCTTCGCACGGGGAGCACTGCATGCGCCGCAAGATCGTCGCCGGGAACTGGAAACTGCACGGTAGCCGCGCGTTCGCGGCGGCGCTGGTCGCGGAGCTGGGCGCGGCCCGCCCCGCCGGGGTGGAGCTGGCGGTGCTGCCGCCGTTCCCCTACCTGGACGGCCTGGCCGGGGCGTGCGCGGAAGCCGGCATCGCGCTGGGCGCGCAGGACTGCAGCGCCCACGACAAGGGCGCCTATACCGGCGAGGTGGCCGCTGCGATGCTGGCCGACGTCGGCGCCCGCTACGTGCTGGTGGGTCATTCCGAGCGCCGCCAGTACCACGCCGAGAGCAGCGCGCTGGTGGCCGAAAAGTTCGTCGCCGCGCAGGCGGCCGGGCTGGTGCCGGTGTTGTGCGTGGGTGAGCGCCTGGAGGAGCGCGAGGCCGGGCAGACCGAGGCGGTGGTGGCCGGCCAGCTGCTCCCGGTGCTGGAGCGCGCCGGCGCGGCGGCGTTCGCGCGCGCGGTGGTGGCCTACGAGCCGGTGTGGGCGATCGGCACCGGGCGCACCGCCAGTCCGGAGCAGGCGCAGGCGGTGCATGCCTTCATCCGTGGCGAAGTGGCGAAGTTCGATGCTAAAATCGCTCGCTTGCTGCCGCTGCTGTACGGCGGAAGCGTCAAGCCCGACAACGCGGCCAGCCTGTTCGCGCAGGCCGATGTGGACGGCGGGCTGATCGGCGGCGCCTCGCTGGTGGCCGCGGATTTCCTGGCCATCGCGCAGGCGGCGGCCGACCTCACCTGAGAACGCGCGACATGCTGCTGCAACTCGTCAACATCCTCTACGTGCTGGTGGCCATCGCCATCATCGCCTTCGTGCTGCTCCAGCAGGGCGCAGGCGCGCAGTCCGGCTCCGGCTTCGGCGGTGGTGCCTCGGCCACGGTGTTCGGCGCGCGCGGCGCGTCCAACTTCCTGAGCAAGACCACCAAGTGGCTGGCCATCGTGTTCTTCACCGTGAGCATGGGCATGGCCATGTACGCCAGCAAGCAGGGCAGGGGCGGCCCGGCCAAGCCGGACCTGGGCCTGATGGCGCAGCAGCCGGTGCCCACCGCCCCGGCCGCGCCTGCCGCGCGGGTGCCCGCCGCCCAGATCCCCCCCGCGCCGGTGCAGCCCGCCGCCGCGGCCCCGGCGCCGGCGGAGCCGCCGGCCGCGCCCGCCCCCCGGCAAGTGACGCCGGCGGCAGCAGGTTCTAGAATCCACGCATTGCCCAGGTGGCGGAATTGGTAGACGCACTACCTTGAGGTGGTAGCGACGCAAGTCGTGGGGGTTCGAGTCCCCCCTTGGGCACCAAGAAGGAAACGAAGAAACCCCGCCGCAGCGGGGTTTCTTCGTTTCAGCGGGCCGTTTCTCGCGCTGCGCGCAGGTGGTCTAGGCCGCGGGCCGCGCCCGCCGCCAGGCGCGCAGGCCCTGCACGGCGAGGACCACGAAGCCGGCGTACAGCGCGGCGGTCACGTACAGGTGCTTGCTGGTGAACATGCCGACGTACACCGCGTCCACCGCGATCCACATCCACCAGGCGGCGATGTGGCGGCGGTTCTGCCAGAACTGGCCGACCAGGCTGAGCGCAGTGAGCATCGCGTCCAGCCACGGCAGCGCGGCGTTGGTGTAGGTGTGCATGAACGCACCCAGTGCCAGCCCGCCGGCGATCCCGGCGAGCAGGTGCCGCCATGCCGCGGCGGCTGGCAGTGCGGCGATCTGCACATGGCCGCTCGCGTCCAGGTGCCGCAGCCAGCGCCGCCAGCCGGTGATCAGCATGGCGATCCAGAACAGCTGCAGCAGCACTTCCGAATACAGGCGCGCGTCGAGGTACACCCACAGGTACACCGCCACCGAAGCCAGGCCGACCGGATAGCACCACGGGTTGCGGCGGGTGGTCAGCCACACCGCAGCGGCGCTCAGCGCCGCCGCGGCGAGCTCGTGCAGCGGCATCACAGCCCCACGCGCAGGCTCAGCCGCGCCAGCCGCGGCGCGCCGGGGAACAGGTAGGTATCGCCGTAGGCGCTGCCCACGTCGCGCCAGTAGCGGCGGTCGAACAGGTTGTCGATGCCCAACTGCACGCTGAGCGGATGCGCGCCCCATTGGCCCTGCCAGCGCAGGCCGGCGTCGAACACGTCATAGGCCGGTGCGCGCACGCTGCCATCGGCGGTGGCGGGATTGCGGGCGGCGTGCCGCCAGCCGCCCTGCACGCCGACCTGCGGCCACCACGGCAGGCGATAGTCCAGCTGCACGCTGCTGCGCCAGGCCGGCACGTTGGCCAGCTGATGTCCTTCGTAAGCCGGGGTCCCGGTGCCGCTCGCACGTGCACGCAGCAGCGCCACGCTGGCATCCAGGCGCAGGGCCTCGGTCAGCGCGCCGTGGGCCGACAGCTCGATCCCGGTGCGGGTTTCCTGGCCGCGCTCGACGAAGCTGTAGCCGGCGCTGCTGGTATCCGGCTGCGCGAACTGATAGGGCTGGCGCATGCGGAACAGGGCGGCCTGCAAGTCCACGCGCTCCTGCCAGCGGTACTTCACGCCGGTTTCGAGCTGGCGCGACAGGCGCGGGCCCAGCACCTCGCCGTCGTTGCTGGTCCAGAACGGCGCTTCCTTGCCCAGCGCCAGCCCTTCGCTGTAGCTGGCATACAGGCTGAGCGCCGCCTGCGGCTGGAAGATCAGCGCCGCCTGCGGCAGGGTGCGGCGCAGGCGGGTGGTGCGGGTGACAGCGGCGTGCTTGTCGCGCGCGGTTTCGTCCAGGCGCGCGGCCTGCACCCCGGCCAGCAGCTGCCAGTGCGCGCCCAGCGCGATCCGGTCGAGCGCGAAGGCCGCCCGTTGGCGGCTGTCCAGGCGCCGCACGCGCGGGCCGGGCTGCTCGGGTGAAGGCGCGTACACCGGCGGGTCGCGGTCGTCGATGTTGGCGCTGCCGACGTACTCGTTGACGCTGGCGCGGCGGGTGATGCTGCGGTGGCGCCAGTCCGCGCCCAGGGTCAATACGTGCTGCAGCGTGCCGGTGGCGAAGCGGCCTTCGATACTGGCGCGCGCGCTGCCACTGAGGCGGGTGTCGTCGGGGCTGCGGTAGTCGTAGATGTCGTACTCGCCGTTCGGCCCGAAATGATTGCCGGGCAGGCTGGCGCAGGCGGCCACGTAGTAGCAGCCGTAGGCGAAGGCGACGTTGTCGTCGATGGCGCTGCGGCTGCGGCCGGCGGCCAGGCGCAGCGTCCACGCTTCGCCCAGCGCATGGCGCAGGCGCGCGCTGGCATTGGTCGAATGGATGCGCACCGGCCGCTGCCAGGGTTGATAGCCCAGCATCCGGGTCGGGTCCGGATGCGGCGGCAGGCGCGTGCCGCCCAGCAGCTGGTAGCCAGAGGCCGAGCGCTGCGCGCTGCGCTGGTCGCTTACGTCCAGCTCCACCCGGGTCGCTTCGGTCGGTACCCAGTCGGCGGCGAGCGCGGCCAGCGCGCGATGGCCGTCGGCGTGGTGCACGTAAGAGTGCATGTCGTCCCAGGCCAGGTTGGTGCGCACCCCGAAGTCCGGCGTCAGCCATTGGCCCGCATCCAGCGCGACATAGCGCGAACCGTGGGAGTCGGTGCCGAGCGTGAGCGTGCGCACATCGGCCGGGCGCTTGCTGACGAAGTTGATCAATCCCCCGGGCTCCAGCACGCCGGCATCGATCCCGGCCAGTCCTTTGAGGATCTCCACCTGCTGCTTGTCTTCCAGCGCGATGGCCTGCTCGCCGGTCATCGCCAGGCCGTTGAAGCGATAGCCGCTGCCCAGGTCCAGCGGATAGCCGCGGATGTTGAGGTTCTGGTAATAGCCGACCGGCGCGTAGCTGTCGCCGAGCGCGGCGTCCTCGCGCGCCAGTTCGCTCAGGCTGCGGATCTGGCGGGTATCGATCTGGTCGCGGCCAATCACCTCCAGGCTGGCCGGGATGTCCTGCGCGCGCCCCGTGCCCCAGCCCTGCAGGCTGGAATCGGAGGAGGGGGTTGCGCCGTGCACCTGCACGGCCGGCAGGCGGGTGATGCGGTCGCGCTGCGGGGCGGTGTCGTCAGTGGCCGCGGCCTGGGCCAGCAGCGGCAGCAGGGCGAGAAGAAGAGGAGAAAGCCGGAGTGTCATCAGCGTCGTCATCGTCGAGGAAGGGACGAAGCGACGGCAGGCGGGCGCCCGCAGGGGCACGCCGCCTCGATCAAGCTCCCTACGCCGGTGCGAACCGGATCAGGTTCCAAGGGACTCTCTCAGCCCGGCCTGCGCCGGGCACCCCCGCTTCTAGCCGACATTGAAGCACAACCCGGCCCGCGCCGGCCAGCACGCCCTCATCCCGCGCCCCGGATCGCCTGCAGCAGCGCCTGCGCCCGCGGCTGTGCAAGCCAGGCGAAATGGCCCAGCAGGAAATCGCGCCAGGCCACCGCGGCCATCGCCGGTTGGCGCAGCACGGCGTGGAAGTACTCCAGTTCCGACAGCGCGAAATCCAGGTGCGCCAGCGGCAGCAGGTCGGCCAGCAGGTCGGTATCGGCCCTGCTCAGGGGCAGCAGTTCGGCATAGCCGGCCAACAGAGCGCGGGCGATTTCCGGGAACACGGCACGGGTGGCTGGATCGGGATCCAGCCAGGCGATGGCATTGCGCTCGATCGCGGTGGCCAGGTCGAGCAGGGCGAAGGTCGGCGCGCACAGGCCGAAATCGAGGATCGCCGCCACCCCGGCCCGCGCGCCGGGGCCGTCCCAGAGCAGGTTGGAGACATGCCAGTCACCGTGCGTCCAGCACGTCGGCAGTGCCGCAAGGCGCGGCTGCAGCGCGCCCAGCGCGGGCAGCAGCGGCGCAAGTTCCTGCGCCCAGTCGCGGGTGGCCAGTGCGGCGGCCAGGCCCGGGCGCTGCGCGCAGGACTGGGCGATGGCCGCCAGCGGATCGCTGGCGCGCAGAACCGCATCGCCGGTCACCAGCAGCGCGGTGCTGCGCGCAGGCGCGGCGTAATCGCGCGCGGCCAGATGCAGGCGGGCCAGCATGCGCCCCGCGCTGCGCGCATGCGCGGCCGACAGCGGCGGCGTCCACGACGGCGCGTCGCGGTACAGGTCCAGGCCTTCGGCCAGCGCGTGCACCTCGTAGGTCCATTCGCCCAGCGCGATCGCGCTGTGGCCGTTGGCATCGGTGAGCACCCGCGGCACCGGCAGGCCATGCGCGCGCAGGTGCGCGATGAAGGCGTGCTCCTCCGCCAGCTGCGCGGCGCTGCGCACACCCGCGTGGTGGCGCTTGAGGAAGACCTCGCTTTGCGCGCAGGCCACCCGCGCCGCGGCCGAGAACGGCCGCGGGCTGTGCCAGCGCAGCTGCAGCGGCGGCGACAGCGAGGGGTAGCGCGCCAGCACCGCCGCGGCCTCGTCGGCCCGCAGCGGCGGCCAGTCGGGCGCCATCGGGGTGGCGTTCCAGCCGTGCGCGAGATGCGGGGGAGCGGTCATGGGCGGGCGTCGCGGAAGATCGCGGCGGCTGCCGCTGGCGCGATTATCCGGATCGCCGCCGCCGCCGTCAGCGCGGCACGCGGTAGCCGCCGGGCACGCCTTCGGCCGAGAGCGTCAGCTGCCACAGCTGGTTGCGGCGGGTGCGGAATGCAGCGGCCGAGGCCGAGAGATAGAACCACCACATGCGCCGGAAGCGCTCGTCGTAGCGCTGTGACAGCCGCGGCCAGGCCGCCTCGAAATTCGCCATCCAGGCCTGCAGGGTGCGGTCGTAGTCGGCGCCGAAGTTGTGCCAGTCCTCGACCACGAAGCGGCTTTCCAGCGCGGCGGCGGCCTGGCGCATCGAGGGCACCTGCGAGTTCGGGAAGATGTAGCGCGCGATCCACGGGTCCGGCCGGTTCGGCGGCTGGTTGCTGCCGATGGTGTGCAGCAGCGACAGCCCGCCCGGGGCGAGGCAGCGCCGCACCACGTCGAAGTAGGTGCGGTAGTTGCGCGCGCCGACGTGCTCGAACATGCCGATCGAGAACACCGCGTCGAACGGTTCGCGCAGCTCCCGGTAGTCCTGCAGGCGGATCTCCACCGGCAGCCCCGCGCACAACGCGCTTGCATGGTCGGCCTGCTCGCGGGAGATGGTGATGCCGACCCCGCGCACGCCGTAGCGCTCGGCCGCGAACTTCAGCGCCTCGCCCCAGCCGCAGCCGATGTCGAGTACGCGCAGGCCCGGGCGCAGGCGCAGCTTGCGGCAGACCAGGTCCAGCTTGGCCTCCTGCGCGGCGTCAAGGTCGCTGGCCTCGGCCCAGTAGCCGCAGCTGTACACCAGGCGCCTGCCCAGCATGGCGGCGAACAGGTCGTTGCCGAGATCGTAATGGCGCTGGCCGACCACGTAGGCGCGCCTGCCCCGCTGCAGATTGAGAAAGCGCGCCTGCGCCCATAGCAGCAGGGTGCCGAAGGTGCGCACGCGCTCGTCCAGGCGCGCGCGCAGCAGCCTGGTCAGCAGGCCGGGCAGGTCGCGTGCGCTCCAGTCGCCGTCCATGTAGGACTCGCCGAAGCCCAGCGAGCCGTGCGCGAACACGCGTTCGAACACGCGTTCGTCGTGCACCTGGAGATCACAGTCGCGGGTGCCGTCGATGCGCACGTCGGCAGCGGCCAGCAGGCGCCCGGCGGCCTCGCGCAGCCGCTGCGCCCTGCGGCTGCCGGCCTGCGGTGATCGCGCAGGCGCGCTGGAGGCAGGATGGGAATTGCGGGGATGCAGCAAACCGGACATGGCAAGACCTCTCTGGAGGTGGCTGTCTCGCGCATGCGCGGGATGGCGGCTGCCCCAGTCGGGCGGATGGCTCGGGCCGCGAGACCGCATCGGGTCATGCGCGTTCGGTAGGCATCATCAGCCTTGCGGCGGTTGGACACGGGGAGGTATGCCATCTCCCGCCACGACCTTACCCCCTGCCGGGGTGGCGGGGCAAGTGCGCTCTCCGTGCGCGGGGGAGTCCCGAGATCAGGGGCGCGTGGATGAAAAAACCGATCGGTGGTGGTGGGCTTTCTGGAGTTTTGGCGGGCCAGGCCAGATCTTCGATCGTGTTCTGGCCTTGCACCTGCCAATCAGCGCGTCACGTCTGCGGCAGTGATGTCACGCGGCGCAGCAGGTCCCGCAGCGCGGGCGCATCCGCGAACCGGCGTTCGAGGGCGCCATGCGCGTCGCACCACAGCGGGTAGGCGCGCTTGAGCAGCGCATGCCCCGCAGCCGTCAGGCGCACGCGGCGCTTGCGGCGATCGTGAGCATCGGCGATCACCGCCAGCAGCCCCCCGGCGCTCCAGCGGCTTGATCAGCGCCGTCAGCGTGGTGCGATCCATGGCCAGGAAGGGAGCGAGTTCGCCCACGGTGGGCGCGTGCGGACGATTCAGCGCCATCAGCAAAGAGAACTGCCCGTTGGTCAGATTGAGCGGACGAAACACCTCGTCGAAGTGGCGGGCGAGCACGCGTGCCGCCCGCTGCGCGTGCAGACACAGACACGCTTGGGCCACTTCGAGCGTCTTGACATGGGGGGAAGGAGTCGCGCACAGTCGCTATTATGTTGATATCAACTTGAATGGTCCACGGGTCCATGATCCGCGCGTCCCGCCGCCGCAACACCCGCCGAGCCCTGGCTCCTTAGGAGGATGGCATGCCGACCCCGAAGAACACCGTCTGCATTTGGTACGACCGCGAGGCCGAAGCCGCCGCGCGCTTCTATGCCTCGGTCTTTCCCGACAGCGCGGTGACCTCGGTCAGCCGGGCGCCGGCCGATTACCCCTCGGGCAAGGCGGGCGATGTGCTGGTGGTGGGCTTCACCGTCTGCGGCATCCCCTGCATCGGTCTCAACGGCGGCCCGATCTTCCCGCACACGGAAGCCTTTTCGTTCCAGATCGCCACCGACACGCAGGAGGAGACCGACCGCTACTGGAACGCCCTGGTCGGCAACGGCGGCGCGGAGAGCGAATGCGGCTGGTGCAAGGACCGCTGGGGCGTGAACTGGCAGATCACCCCGCGCACGCTGACCGAAGCGCTGGCCGCGGGCGGCGCCGAGGCCGCGCGCGCCTTCGCCGCCATGATGACGATGAAGAAGATCGACCATGCCGCCATCGACGCGGCGCGGCGAGGATGAAGGAGCACGGCCATGTACGTGGACGGATTCCTGCTCGCGGTGCCCACCGCCAACCGCGAGGCCTATCGCCAGCACGCGCTGGCTGTGGCCCCGGTGTTCCGCGAACACGGCGCGCTGAGTCTGGTCGAGGCCTGGGGCGACGACGTGCCCGAGGGCAAGCTCAATTCGATGCGCTCGGCGGTGCTGTTGAAGCCCGATGAAACCGTGGTGTTCGCCTGGATCACCTGGCCCGACAAAGCCACGCGCGATGCCGGCATGGCCAAGGTGGCCGCCGACCCGCGCGCCCAGGGCAACATGGCGGAGATGCCCTTCGACGCCAAGCGCATGATCTTCGGCGGCTTCGAAGTGATCGTCGATGCCTGAGACTGCCGCGTCCATCGACGGTGTGAAACACGGCGAGTGGCTGCGGCTGGCCCGCGGCGGCTCGGTCGAGAGGCGCGAAACCTTCGTTGACGGCAAGGCGCAGCGGGGGCGGGGATGACGATCGACCTGAATGAGGACATCGCCGCGCCGATCGGGACCGTCTGGGCCTGCCTGACCGATGCCGAGGCGGTGGCGTGCTGGTTCGGCGCGCACATGCGGCTGGACGCGCGCGCCGGTGGCGGCTTTGTCGAGACCTGGCGCGATGGCGACAGAATGGTGACCACGCGCGGCGCCGTGCTGCGCATCGAACCGCCGCACCGGCTCGATCTCTCGTGGCGCGACGACGACTGGCCTGAAGCAACCGAGGTTTCGATTGCGCTCGAATCCCGTGGCACATCGACCCGGCTGCGTCTTTGCCATGCGGGCTGGGCGCGACTGGGAACGGAGGGGAGTCGCTCGCCGAGGCGCACCGCGCCGGATGGGCTGCCCATCTGCGCGCCTTGCGGCACCATGCCGAGCTGGTCGCGCGCGGCACTGCGGGCAGAGGGCAGGCCAACCCCGCAAGCCGGTCCGTGCGATGACGGCGCGGGCGCACCGGTGATTCTGCCGCCGGCGCAGTATGCGCAGCACTACCAGCCGCAAGAAACGAATGGCCACTGAGATCTCTCCCAGGCTCACTGCGATCGTCGAGGCGCTGCCCTTGCGCCCCGGCCTGCGTGTGCTGGAGATCGGGTGCGGCCCGGGTGTGGCCGCGCGTGCGGTCGCACGCCGCATCGGCGGCGGCCATGTGCTGGGCATCGACCGGTCGGCCAAGGCCATTGCGCAAGCCGTGGCCGGCTCGGGCGCCGAGATCGCGGCCGGTCGCTTGCGCTTTCGTCGGGTCGCCGTCGAGGACTTCGAGCTCCAGGAAGGCGAGCAACCCTATGACATCGCATTCGCGGTGCGAGTCGGCGCGCTCGACGGGCGGCATCCGGAGTTGGAGCGCGCGGCGCTCGATCGCATCGCCCGGGCTCTGGTCAAGGGCGGCCGTCTCTTCCTGGACGGGGGTGACCCGCTTCGAGAGCGTGCTCTACGATCGCCAGGCGACTGCGCCGCGCCCCTGCGGGACGGGAGGATGCTGAGGAGAACGCAGACATGAGCAAAGTTTTTGTCAACATCGCCCTCTCGCTGGACGGCTACATGGCGCCCGACGGCATGGACATGGCGCACTTCGCCGACCCCGGCTACAAGGACTGGGGCGCCAAATGGGGCGCGCTCATGGCCTGGGCACTGGAGCAGCGCTACCTGCGCGAGAAGCTGAAGTTCGGTGAAGGCGGCGAGACCGGGCCGGTGAACGATCTGGTGCGCCAGACCTTCGAGCGCACCGGCGCGCACATCATGGGCCGGCGCATGTTCGACGGGGGTGAGTTGGGCTAGCCGGAGGAGGCCCCCTTCCACACCCCGGTCTACGTGCTCACGCATCAGCCGCGCGAGCCCTGGGTGCGGCCCGGCGGCACGGTCTTCCACTTCGTCAGCGACGGCCCCGAGCGCGCGCTGGCGCTCGCGCGCGAAGCGGCGGGCAAGCGCGACATCCGCATTTCCGGCGGCGCCGACGTGATCCAGCAATACCTGAACCTGGGCGTCGTCGACGAACTGGAGATCGCGCTGGCCCCGGTGCTGTTCGGCGGCGGCCGGCGCCTGTTCGAAAACCTGGCCGAGCCCCTGCCCGGCTTTCGCATCGACCGCGTGCTGCACGACGCGACGGCCACCCACCTACGCTACGTGCGCGCCTGAGTGCGACGCGATCCATCTAAGAGGGAGATACTGATGTCACTCGAAACCTACCGTGGGCGATGCCACTGCGGAGCCGTCCGGTTCGAAGCCGATATCGACCTGGACGCCGGCACCGTTCGCTGCAACTGCTCCATCTGCGCCCGATCGCGCTTTTGGCTGGCGTTCGTGCCGGCCGACCGCTTCCGCCTGCTTGCGGGGGAGGACACGCTGTCCGACTACCGCTTCGCGGCCCAGCGCATCCGGCACCGCTTCTGCAGCGTCTGCGGTGTCAAGCCGTTTGGCATGGCCGCCGACGGCAGCGGCATCGCGGTGAGCGTGAGCTGTCTCGATGGGCTGGCGCCCGAGCGGCTCGCCGCGCTGCCGGTGACCTATGTGGACGGGGCGCACGACCGCTGGGATGCGGCGCCAGCGGTCACGTCGTACCTGTGAGTCGCGGCCTGCCGTGCACGGACACGGCGCCGGGCCCCGACAACCGCTTCGACAGCTGGCCCATGTGCTGGCCGACGGCGCCGAGGCCTTCTTCGATGCGCCGGGCTGGCAGCGGCTGCAAGCACCCGGCGCTGACGATCCGTTCTGGGCCTACGGCTGGCCACGCTGAACGCAGCGCGAGACTTGCAGGGTTGTCAGCGTCGATGGCCGACCCAATGCCTTGGTCACCCGAGCACGATGGAAAACCGACGCCGCCTTGCGCACGTAGGGCGGCACGAGCTCCGATCGGAACACCCGGCCACGGCCGGCGCGGTCGCGCACCTTTGGCACCTTGACCGGCACCGGGCTGAGACCGGTGAGGATCTCGCGCTGGGGCAGGAAACCGGCGCGGACCAGTTCGCGGCGGCCGTCGGGGCGAGTACTGCCCTCGACCTCCAGGAAGCGGGCGAACTCGTCCATCACGGCGCGCTGAATGCGTTGCTGGGCCTGCTCGCGCAGGAGCGCCGTCAGGGCATCGTGGAAGCGTGCTGGCTGGTGCAGGGAAACGACATTATCGTTGCTCACGGTGGCGTACCTCGTGGTTGGGTTGGACTCGTGACAAGCCCATTCCAACCCGGTACGTCGCCTCTCCTCAACTCAGGGTCGTGCACCAAATTCGGTTATATCTCCGCGGCTTCATCGATCTGGCGGTTGATGCAGTGCAGAGTGAAATGTGCGCATGATTGCACGCATTTGCGAGATGCAGAAATAAACATTTCTGATGGGGGGGTAACCGCGCGGCGCGTTCACCGCTGACGCTCGATCTTGATGCGATCTTGATATGGACGCCATCAATCGAATGCCGTCTTGATATCGGTTTCAGGACGATGCCTGCCTCAGAAGTTTTGATCAGGAGGCAATCGATGGATCTGATCTATCTGGCCTGGGCCACAGGTTTCGTCGTGCTCGTGTGGAGCGCCATCGCCGGCTGTGACCGGCTCAAACGCGGCTGAGGAGGCGGTATGGAACCGATGTGGTTGATAGGGCTGGCTGCGCTGCTCGCCGCCGGCTTGCTGCTGTATCTGATCTATGCGCTGTTGTGGGTGGAGGGCATGGAATGAACCCCGATGCAATCCCTTGGGCGATGTTGGCGCTGTTTCTCGGCGTCCTGTTGGCGCTGGGCTGGGTGCTCGCGCGCTGGTGCGATGCGGTGTTCAGCGGCCGGCTGGCGCAGCGCTGGCGGCTGCTCGGCCATATCGAAGTGGGCTGGCTGCGGCTTGTAGGCAGCCGCGCCGACGAGGACATGGGCTGGCGACGCTATGCCCTGGCCATCGTGCTGTTCAACGTCATCGGGCTGCTCTTTCTCTATGCCTTGCAGCGCCTGCAAGGCGTGCTGCCGTTGAACCCGACGGGTATGGGCGCGGTGGCGCCGGATCTCGCGCTCAACACCGCCGTGTCGTTCGTGACCAATACCAATTGGCAAAGCTACTCGGGTGAGAGCACGGTCAGCCATCTGACTCAAATGCTCGGGCTTGCCGTGCAGAACTTTCTGTCGGCAGCCACCGGCATCGCCGTGGCGCTGGCGCTGATCCGCGGCCTGGTGCGGCACTCGGCGCAGGGCCTGGGGAGGGTGTCAGGATTTTTGTGTGAGGGGCCTACCATGACGATGTTCAGGAGCCCCCATGCCACGCAAGAAACCCCCCCCAGTCGCGAAGCCGGACGCCATTCTTCCCGACGAACTGCTTGAGAAGCTGATCCCCGGCCCGGTGGACGCTGCCGGCGTCGAGGCCGTGTTTCAGAAGCTGAAGAAGGCCGTGATCGAGCGCGCCCTGGGCGCCGAGCTGGGCGTGCACCTGGCCAGCCCCGAGGGCGGTCGCGGCAACCACCGCAACGGCCGCAGCGGCAAGACCGTGCTGACCGACGAGGGGCCGCTCCGGATCGACGTGCCCCGTGATCGTGCCGGCAGCTTCGCGCCGCAGCTGATCCCGAAGCACGAGCGCCGCTTCGCCGGCTTTGATGACCGGATCATCTCGATGTACGCCCGCGGCATGTCGGTGCGCGAGATCCAAGGGCATCTGGCCGAGATGTATGCCGTCGACGTGTCGCCAGAGTTCATCAGCGCGGTCACCGACGAGGTGATGGCCGAGGTGGGCGCATGGCAGACCCGGCCGCTGGAGCCGATGTACCCGGTGGTGTTCTTCGACGCGCTACGAGTGAAGATCCGCGAGGACGGCGTGGTGCGCAACAAGGCGGTGTACTTGGCCTTGGGCGTGCTGCCGGACGGCACCCGCGACATCCTCGGGCTGTGGATCGAGAACACCGAAGGCGCGAAGTTCTGGATGAAGGTCTTCAACGACCTGAAGACCCGCGGCACGCAGGACATCCTGATCGGCGTGGCCGATGGGCTGAAGGGCCTGCCCGAAGCGCTGGAAGCGGTGTTCCCGGCCACGACGCTGCAGACCTGCATCGTGCACCTGATCCGCAACAGCCTCGACTTTGCCAGCTGGAAGGACCGCAAGGCGCTGGCCGCGGCGATCAAGCCGATCTACACCGCGCCCAGCGCGGAAGCCGCAGAAGCCGAACTGGACGCGTTCGAGCAAGGCCCTTGGGGGCAGCGCTTCCCGACCGTCGTCGCGGCCTGGCGGCGAGCGTGGAGCCGGGTGATCCCGTTCTTCGCGTTCCCCCCCGAGGTGCGGCGGATCATCTACACCACCAACGCCATCGAGAGCGTCCATTCGCGGCTGCGCAAGATCATCAAGAGCCGCGGGCATTTCCCGAGCGACGAGGCCGCGACCAAACTGATCTGGCTGGCCCTGCGCAACATCACCGCCGACTGGAAGCGGGCGAGCAAGGAGTGGAAGTCCGCGATGAACCAGTTCGCGATACTGTACGGCGACCGCTTCACCCTCGCGCCGCGCTGAGCGGCACGAAGGCAGATTCAGAAAACCGCCTCACACACAAAAATTCAGACAGCCCCGGCCTGGGCAATGCGTGGCTGGATCTCACGCGGGCGACGCTCTTGGTGCTGCTGCCGCTGTCGGTGGTGTTTGCGCTGGTTTTCGTCTGGCAGGGCGTGCCGCAGACGCTGGCCGGCACGCACACGGCGCAGCTGCTCGACCCGGTGACCTACACCGTGCAGCAAGGTACGCAGACGGTGACACAGACCGCCACCACGCAGGCGATCCCGCTCGGTCCGGTGGCCTCGCAGGAGGCGATCAAGCTGCTCGGCACCAACGGTGGCGGGTTTTTCAATGCCAACTCGGCGCACCCCTTCGAGAACCCGACCGCGCTGACCAATTTCTTCGAGCCTCTGGCCATCCTGCTCATTCCGGCGGCGCTGGTTTTTTTGTTCGGTCGCTGGGTGGGGGATTGGCGGCAGGGCGCGGCGCTGCTCGGCGCCATGCTCGTGCTGTTCATCGGCTTGTATGCGGTGGGCGTGATGGCGCAGAGCACGCCCAACCCGCTGCTCGTGCGGCTGGGGCTGCACGGACCGAGCCTAGAGGGGTTGGAAACGCGCTTTGGCGTCGTCGGCACGATGCTGTTTGCCACGGTGACCACCGCGACGAGTTGCGGCGCGGTCAACGCCATGCACGACAGTCTCATGCCGATGGCCGGCTTCGTGCCCATGTTCCTGATGCAATTGGGCGAGGTGGTGTTCGGAGGTGTGGGCTCGGGGCTGTGCGGCATGCTGCTCTTTGCCGTGGTCGCCGTGTTCATCGCCGGGCTGATGGTGGGCCGCACGCCGGAGTACCTGGGCAAGAAGATCGGCGCGTATGAAATGAAAATGGTCGCGATCGCGGTGATCGTCGTGCCCGCGCTGGTGCTGGGCGGCACGGCGCTCGCGGTGCGCCTCGAACCGGGACTGGCCGGTTTGCTCAACCCGGGCGCGCATGGCTTTTCCGAGGCGCTGTACGCGCTCACCTCGGCAGCCAACAACAACGGCTCGGCCTTCGCGGGGCTCGCGGCCAACACACCCTTCTACAACGTGCTGTTGGCGGCGGCGATGTGGTTTGGCCGCTTCCTGGTGATCGTGCCGGTGCTGGCGCTCGCCGGCAGTCTGGCCGCCAAGCCGCGGCTGACGGCCTCGCCCGGCACGCTGCCGACCCATGGTCCGTTGTTCGTGGTGCTGCTGGTCGGCACGGTGCTGCTCGTGGGGGCGCTCAACTACGTGCCCGCGCTGGCGCTGGGCCCCGTGGCCGAACACCTCGCACTGTTCGGCGTTCGGTGAAGGAGATTCCTATGACGACGATGACGCATCGCGCGCCTTCGATGCTCGACCCGGCGCTGCTCAAGCCCGCACTGCTCGAGTCGCTCAAGCGCCTTGCTCCCTGGGCGCAATGGCGCAATCCGGTGATGTTCGTGGTCTGGGTCGGCGCGGCCCTGGTCACCCTGATCGGCATCCTGGCGGCCTTCGGCCGGCTGACCGCGCCGGTGGGTTTCACCCTTTGGGTCGCGGCCTGGCTGTGGCTGACCGTGTGGTTTGCCAATCTCGCCGAGGCGCTGGCCGAGGGCCGCGGCAAGGCGCAGGCCGCGGCGCTGCGCGCGGCGAAAAAACGCGTCTATGCCAAGGTATTGCAGGAGCCGCACCACGGCGCTTCGTGGATTCCGGTGCCCAGCGACGAGCTGGCCGCAGGCAAGGTGGTGCTGGTCGAGGCCGGAGACGTGATCCCTGCTGATGGCGAGGTGATCGAGGGGGTGGCTTCGGTTGATGAATCGGCCATCACCGGCGAGTCCGCGCCGGTGATCCGCGAGTCCGGCGGCGACCGTTCGGCGGTGACGGGCGGTACCAAGGTGATCTCCGACTGGATCGTGGTACGCATCACGGTGCAGCCGGGGCAGACGTTTCTCGACAGGATGATCTCGATGGTCGAGAGCGCCAAGCGCCGGCGCACGCCCAACGAGATCGCGCTGACCATCCTGCTGGTGGCGTTGACCCTGGTGTTTCTGATCGTCTGCGTCACCCTGTTGCCGTTCTCGCAATACAGCGCGCAGGCGGCGCAGCAGGGACAGCAGGTGTCGGTCACGGTGCTGATCGCGCTCCTGGTCTGCCTGATCCCGACCACCATCGGCGCGTTGCTGGCGGCGATCGGCATCGCCGGGATGAGCCGCATGCTGCGCGCCAATGTGATTGCCACCTCCGGCCGTGCGGTGGAGGCCGCCGGCGACGTGGATGTGCTGCTCTTGGACAAGACCGGCACCATCACGCTCGGCAACCGCCAGGCGGTGGCCTTCCATCCGGCCCCGGGAGTGAGCGAGCAGGAACTCGCCGACGCCGCGCAGCTGGCGTCGCTTGCCGATGAAACCCCCGAAGGGCGTTCGATCGTCGTGCTGGCCAAGCAGCGCTTCAATCTGCGCGGGCGCGACACCCACGGCGTGCAGTTCGTCGCGTTTTCCGCGCGCACCCGCATGAGCGGCGTCGATGTGGATGGCCGCAGCATCCGCAAAGGCGCGGTCGATGCCATCGAGCGCTTTGTGCGCGAAGCGGGCGGCGAATTACCAGGCCCGGTGCGCGAACGTGCCGAGGCCATCGCGCGCCAAGGCGGAACGCCGCTTTTGGTGGCCGAAGGCAGACGCGTGCTCGGCGTGGTGGAGCTCAAGGACATCGTCAAGGGCGGCATCCGCGAGCGCTTCGCCGAGCTGCGGCGCATGGGGATCAAGACGGTGATGGTCACCGGCGACAACCGGCTCACCGCCGCCGCGATCGCCGCCGAGGCCGGGGTGGATGATTTTCTCGCCGAAGCCACGCCCGAGGACAAGCTCGCGCTGATCCGCAGATACCAGGCCGAGGGCCACCTCGTGGCGATGACCGGCGACGGCACCAACGACGCCCCGGCGCTGGCGCAGGCCGACGTCGCGGTGGCGATGAACGCCGGCACGCAGGCGGCCAAGGAAGCGGGCAACATGATCGATCTGGACTCCAACCCGACCAAGCTGCTGGAAGTGGTGGAGGTCGGCAAGCAGATGCTGATGACCCGCGGGGCGCTGACGACCTTTTCGATCGCCAACGACGTGGCCAAGTACTTCGCCATCATCCCGGCGGCCTTCGTCGCCACCTACCCGCAGCTTGCCGCACTCGACGTCATGGGCTTGCACAGCCCGCAGTCGGCCATTTTGTCTGCGGTGATTTTCAACGCCTTGATCATCGTCGTGCTGATCCCGCTGGCGCTCAAGGGCGTGCGTTGGCGCGCGGAATCGGCCGAACGCCTCTTGCGCCGTCACTTGCTGATCTATGGCTTGGGCGGGCTGATCGCGCCGTTCATCGGCATCAAGCTGATCGACATGCTGCTGGTCGCCTTGGGCGTGGCTTGAGTGAAGGAGCTTTGAAATGAACGACCTCAAATCGCTTGCGCGCCCGGCGCTGGTGAGCTTTGCGCTGCTGGCCGTGGTCACCGGGCTGATCTATCCGCTCGCGCTCACCGGCATCGCCCAGGTTGCCCTGCCTTGGCAAGCCAACGGCAGCCTGATCGAGCAGGACGGCAAAGTCATTGGCAGCCGCCTGATCGGCCAAAGTTTCGATGATCCGAAGTACTTTTGGGGTCGCCCCTCGGCGACGGCCCCCTCCCGTACAACGCCCAGGCCTCGGGCGGCAGCAACCTGGGGCCGAGCAACCCGGCGTTGATCAAGGCGGTCGAGGAGCGCATGCAGGCGCTGCGCGCGGCCAACCCCGATGCGCAGGGGCCGGTGCCGATGGACCTGGTGACCGCGTCGCCCAGCGGTCTCGACCCTGACATCTCGCCCGAGGCCGCGCTGTGGCAGGCCAAGCGCATCGCCAAGGCGCGCGGTCTCCCCGTGCAGCAGATCGAAGAGTTGATCCGTGCACATACCGAAACGCCACTGCTTGGCGTGTTGGGCACACCCCTGGTCAATGTGCTCGAACTCAACCTTGCGCTCGATCGCCTCGCAAGGCAGTCCGCCGGTGGCGCGCGTTGAGCGCGATTGTTCGGCCTCGTTTCGGGGAAGACACCATGTCCAGAACCTTCGACAAGGCGGCAGCCGCCGTCATGACCTGTGCGCTCTTCGGCCTCTGCACACCTGTGCTCGCCGAGGATGTGCCCGAGGTGACCGCCAGCGGCAACCTGGGCTTCTACAGCCAGTACGTTTTCCGTGGCATGACGCAAACCGCGCACAAACCAGCGCTTCAGGGGGGCGTCGAATTCTCCCACCCCAGCGGCGTGTATGCAGGGTTCTGGGGGTCCAACGTCGACTGGCTCCAGGATTATCAAGGCTACCGCACGGGTAGCCTGGAACTCGACACGTATGGCGGCTGGCGCGGAAATATCGGCAATGGCTTCAGTTACGACCTCGGCGTGATTCGTTACAATTATCCCGGTAAGCGTCCGACCGGCGTGGTAGCCGCCGATACCAACGAAATCTACGCGGGCGGGGGTGGAGATGGCTGACCGCAAAGCTCTCCTACAGCCTGGGTGACACCTTCGGCTTCGCTGCGCCAGCAGGCAGTACCTATTTCTCGATATCGGTGTCAGCATACCGCTGGCGGATACGGGGCTGAGTGCTGCGTTGCACTGGGGAAGACAGCGTTTCCGCGGCAACGCACGCGATTTTGGCTACGAGGACTGGAAGCTTGCCCTGAGCTATGACCTGGGAAGATCCGGTGCGCTCTGGAAAGGCATGAGTGTTGGCGTGCAATATACCGGCACCAATGCCGACCATGCGCTGTGGACCGATCGCAATGGGATAGAAATGGGCCGATCGCGGGCGACCGTCTGGATCGCACGCAGTTTCTGAGTTCATGCGTATGCGCCTTCCACTCGACAACCCTGGGCGACGTCGCACGTGAACACCGCTGGCGATGACCTGCGCCCCGATCCAGATCGGCTGCTTGCTGCCGTCCAGGCGGAGGAAACGCAGCGGCGGCGCGGCCGATTGAAGATCTTCTTCGGCGCCTGTCCGGGCGTGGGCAAGACCTATGCCATGTTGCAGGCGCTGCACGAACGCCGGCGTGAGGGCGTGGCCGTTTTGCTCGGCGTGGTCGAGACTCATGGCCGCAGTGATACCGAGGCGCTGTTGCAGGGTTTGCCCCGACTGCCGTCGCGATCGATCGACTACCGAGGACGCACCCTGTCCGAGTTCGACCTCGATGCCGCACTGGCCTCGGACGCGGCGCTGATTGCCATCGACGAACTGGCTCATAGCAACGTTCCCGGCAGCCGTCACGCCAAGCGTTGGCAGGACGTGACAGAACTCCTAGATGCCGGTTTCGACGTCTACACCACGCTCAACGTGCAGCATCTGGAAAGCCTGCACGATGTGGTGGCCGCCATCACCGGCATCCGGGTGCGCGAGACCGTGCCCGATCATGTGTTCGATCGCGCCGACGAAGTCACCCTGATCGATCTGTCTGCCGAAGATCTGATCAAGCGGCTGCATGCCGGAAAGGTGTATATGGGCGAGGCTGCACGGACGGCCATCGACCGATTCTTCCGCCCGGGCAATCTGATCGCTCTGCGTGAGCTTGCCCTACGGCGCGTAGCCGAACGCGTAGACGCGCAGATGCGTGCCTACCGCAGCCAGAAGGCGATCGAAGCCGTCTGGCCCGCGCGCGAGCGGCTGCTGGTCGCTGTTGGCGATGGCGACGACGAACCACTGTTGCGCTCGGCGGCGCGTCTGGCGACACGGCTGGAAGCGGACTGGATCGTGGTTCATGTGGATCGAACCGCGGCACAGACCGAAAAAAACAAACGCGAGCAGGTGATGGCGTTGCTATCGCAGGCGCGGCGGCTGGGGGCCGAAGTATCGACCGTGGCGGGTGACGACGTGGCGGACACCCTGGTCGAACTGGCACGC
Organism: Thermomonas sp. S9; assembly: GCF_024704365.1. Taxonomy (GTDB): domain Bacteria; phylum Pseudomonadota; class Gammaproteobacteria; order Xanthomonadales; family Xanthomonadaceae; genus Thermomonas. Next base: position 2,348,873 of record NZ_JAJDFY010000001.1, on the reverse strand, counting down.
GAGCGCAATGCCAACCGGGTAATACTTGGCTGGCGACCGCGGCCGGGCTGGAAGCGCCTGTTGAATCCACCCATGGTGGAGCGCATCCGCCGCCGCGCACCCGACATCGAGATTTCTCTCATCGGCCTGCCGGTCCAGGCGCGATCCCCGCGGCGTGTTCGGGTCGAGGATGCACTGCGCCCACGTCACCCGTACCTGTGGGCCAGCACAGTGTGCGCGACGACCACACTGATCGCTTGGCTTCTCTCGCACGTATTTGATCTGTCCAACATCGTCATGCTGTTCCTGCTGGCGGTGGTGCTGGTTTCCCTGCGTTGGGGGCGCCGTGCCGGCGCTTGGGCCGCACTGCTGGCGGTACTGTGCTTCGACTTCTTTTTCGTTCCGCCGCAATGGTCATTTGCCGTCAGCGACAGCCAGTATCTGTTCACGTTCATGCTGATGCTGGCAGTGGCTTTGATCATCGGCCAGCTCACGGCGCGATTGCGCTTCGCCGTGATCGCCATGCGCCAGCGCGAGCGGCGCAGTGGCTTGCTGATGGGCTTGTCGAATGCACTGTCTGGAGCGTTGACAGTCGAGCAGATCGTCGAAATCGCAGTACAAGTCTTGGAGTCCCGGTTCGAGGTGAACATCGCCCTGGCGATTCCCGATGCCGATGACCGGATCCATGATCGCGCAGGCGGCTCCGCGGCAGTGGACCTCAGCATCGCCCAATGGGTTCTCGATCGCGGCGAAACGGCAGGTGCGGGCACGGGTACGCTCAGCGCTACGACCGGCCGTTATCTGCCGCTGAAGGCACCGATGCGCGTGCGCGGGGTCTTGATCGTCGAGCCCAAGCATGCCGGCACATTGCCTTGGCAACGGCCCGAGGACCTTGATGCCCTGGAGGCGTGCGCAGGGCAGATCGCAGTCGCGTTGGAGCGGGTACATTTCGTGGAGGTGGCCCGCGACGCCCTCGTACAAATGGAAGGGGAGCGCATGCGCAACACCTTGTTGCTCACCCTCTCGCACGATCTGCGCACGCCGTTGACGGGGATTTTGGGCGCTGCGGAGGTCGCAGCGCAGCGAGCAGGCGGCAGCGCCATCGAAGAACTGCTGCGGCAGATCGTTGCGCAGGCGCGCGCCATGCAGCGGCTTCTCGACAACCTGTTGCAACTGGCCAAGCTGCAATCCGGCATGGCCCGCCTGGAAAAGCAGTGGCATTCACTGGAGGAAATCGTCGGCAGCGCACTGCGGCAGGTCGAAGTCGCGCAGGGGACGCATCGCTTCCAGCTTCATCTGCCCCCCGACATGCCGCTGATCGAGGTGGACGGCCTGTTGCTCGAACGCGCGCTGGTCAATCTGTTGGACAATGCCTTCAAGTACACGCCTGAAGGCACGACCGTCGAGCTTCGCGTCAGGCTCGAAGGCAGTGAGGTCATCATCGAAGTCGCCGATGACGGTCCGGGGCTGCCCGTCGCGGATCCGCGCATCCTGTTCGAGCCCTTCCGTCGCGGTGAACCTGAATCCAGCGTACTCGGGATGGGGCTGGGATTGGCGCTGGTCGAACGGATCGCGCAGATGCATGGCGGCAAAATCGATGTCCTCCAGAAGCCGCCACACGGCACGATCTTCACGCTGCGTTTTCCCAAGGGCGTTTTGCCGCCAGAGGAAGCGGCCGTATGAGCGCGGCTCACATCTTGATGATCGAGGACGACGTCCAGATCCGCCGCTTCGTGCGCGTCGCGCTCGAAGATGCGGGTTTTGCCGTCACCGAGGCCGAGGGTGTCAAGCGCGGTCTGATCGACGCCGCCACGCGCCGGCCCGATCTCATCATCGTCGATCTGGGCCTGCCCGACGGCGACGGCAAGCGCCTGATCGCGGAGGTGCGCGGCTGGTCGGATCTGCCCATCCTGGTGCTCTCGGCCCGCGACCAGGAGCGTGAAAAAGTCGCGGCCCTGGATGCGGGCGCCGACGACTATCTGACCAAGCCTTTCGGCGTGGACGAGCTGCTGGCCCGGCTGCGTGCGCTGCTGCGCCGGCGATCATCGGCAGCTGCGGACGTCATCGTGCGCTTTGGCGACATCGAAGTGGACCTCGCCCGGCACGAAGTCCGGAAACGCGACGAGATGGTGCATTTGACGCCGACCGAGTATCGGCTGCTGGCAGCGCTGCTGAAGGCCAAGGGCGCGGTGTTGACCTATCGCCAACTGCTCCACGATGTCTGGGGGCCTGGTTACGCCAACCGCACTCACTACCTGAGAGTCCACATGGCCAACCTGCGCCAAAAGCTGGAAGACGATCCTGCCCGCCCCCGCTACTTGATCACCGAACTCCAGGTGGGATACCGGCTGATCGGAATCTGAACGCAGTCAGCGCTGTGCGGTTTAGGTGCCCAGGGTCGACTCATGCGTCCCTGGGCAATCACGGACCTCATGGCGAGACCATGCGTCGCAGTGAAACGGGTGTGCTGCCCATCCAAGCACGATGGACAACCGACGCCCGTGACACACGTGCAAGTCGTTGACGCGCAAGGCCGTCTGCGTGCGCTTCCCGCGAGAAGTTGGCGCGGGTTTTGAGAGAAGAGAGGGCAAAAGAGAGTCGAACTGGGCGACTTTCGGGCGGCGCGGCTTCGCCGCGAGGCACACGCAAAACAGCCCGCAGCCCCGCGTCGTCTGCGGAACCCAGAAACGAAAACGCCCAACCGAGAACGGTTGGGCGTGGAAGGGTGGTGGTGGAGTATCGCCGCGAAATGAACCAATGATCCGTGGGAACTGCGTGCCTCTCCATGAACGGCGGGCCGGGTGGAGGATGGTCGGGACGCATTCCTTGATCGCTTACTCCGCCGGGTTTCCTCGACCTCCCCGATCGGCCTCCCTGAACTCGCCCGCACACGGCCACACCCGCCATGTCGCCTTGAGCTGGTTGCGCGAACAGCGCCGTAATGGCCTGCCGCAGCCCGAGCGGAGCAGACCATGTCGAACGACCCCGCCTTCACCGAAATCGAGCTGGCCCAACGATGGGCCATCAGCATCAAGACCTTGCAGCGCTGGCGCAGCGAGAACCGGGGACCCCGGTACATCAAGCTGTCGAAAGTCGTGCGCTACCGCCTCGCCGACATCCTGGACTACGAGCAGGCACAGCGACAAGGTGAACCCGTCCGCGACGAACTGCCGCCACTGCCGAGTTCGGCACCAGCACCTGAGCCGGCGCCCGACCCTGAGCCGCCTCAACCCGAGCCGATGCGCTACACATTGAAGGAAGCATTCGCGCTGATCGCGCAGTACGGCAGTCTGCAGGCCGCAGAAGCAGCCTTGGGGGAGGCCGACGATGAATCACGAGGCTGATGCATGGGTCGGCCAAGCGCGTCGCCGCAGTCGCCCCGCCACGCGTGAACCCGAACCCGATTCCCGGATCATCGACATCCAGTACCCGATCCTGAGCGAAGCGACCTTGCTCCATCGGTGGAACCTCTCGCCGAAGGCCCTGCAGCGCTGGAGTGCCGAAGGCATCGGCCCACCGGCGTGGCGGATCGGCAAGCACCCGCGCTATCTGGTATGCGAGGTCGAGCGGTTCGAGCGCCATGCGCAAATCCGCCGTCGATCAGACGGGACGAGCGATCTGTCCGTGTCGCACCCCAAGGCGCGGGAAGAGGCCATCGAACAAGCGGCCACCTCCTGGGCTCGGCCGAGGGAGAAACTGCTACTCACCGAACACGAGATCAGGCAGGTGACCGATCTGCCGAGCTACTGGTTCACGCACCGATCCGAGCGCGAGGCGCTGGGTGTCCCGCACTACACCCTCGGTGGCGGCAAGGTGATCCGCTTCGACGTGGAGGAGATCTTCCGTTGGGAGATCGCCCGCCTCGTGCCCCGCAGGCACTTGACGAGTCGCGCTTGACAAGTGATCGCGGCGCTCGGCGCTGCAATGCAGTTGCATTGACAAGACAATGCAATCGCATTATTCTTGCCACGAAGCTCGCAGCCAGAGAGCCGCCCATGCCCGCCACCCTCGAAGCCGAATCGACGCTGACCGATCGCTATCAGACGACGGTGCCGGAAACCGTGCGCCGCGCGCTTCGGCTGGGCAAACGCGACAAGATCCACTACACCATCCGCCCGAACGGTGAGGTCGTGCTCACGCGCGCGGCCCCCGGCGATGGCGACGACCCGGCGCTGGTGCCGTTCCTCGGCTTCCTGGCCCGCGACATGGCCGAGCATCCCGAACGGCTCCAAGCCGTGGATGCCGGCCTCGCGCAGCGCATCCAGGCGCTGGTCGGCGGTGTCGAGGTCGATCTCGAGGCTCCGCTGTCGGCGGATGATGAATGAGCGGCGCCCCGTTGGTCGTCAACGGCTGGGCCCTCTTCGCTCACCCGATCTTCCTCGACCAGCTTGACGCCCTGACCGCGCAGGTCGAGGCGCTCAGGCGCAAGGACCCGACCGGCTACGCCAAGAAGAACGCCACCAAGCGCCTGGCGGCCATCGCCAAGCTGGCGTTCGAGGTCATCCCTCAGGACCCCGCCCGGCCGGAGTACCGCCAGGGCAACACGCTCGGGGACGAGCACAAGCACTGGTTCCGGGCCAAGTTCTTCCAGCAGTACCGGCTGTTCTTCCGCTACCACGCCCAGGCGAAGGTGATCGTCTGCGCCTGGGTCAACGACGAGGACACCAAGCGGGCCTACGACAGCGCCGACGACGCCTACCAGGTGTTCCGCAGGATGCTCGACGGCGGCCGCCCACCGTCGGACTGGGGCCAATTGCTGGGCGAAGCCCGTGCCGAGTCGGAGCGCCTTCGCCGGCTCGCGTCAGGGGGCGGGGCTTGAATTCGCCGGGGAACCGTCAGGCGGTGCGTGACGGTTCGGCTCTACGTGCGTCGCCTGCCGTTCCGCTTCTGATGGTTCCCGAGGAAGTCTGCGCGCGTCAGCGGATTTGGTAGGAAATGGTAGGAAGTGTGGCGGAGTCTATCGCCACGTCTAACCACTATCCGTACTGAGCGGGTGACACCGCGGAATCGGGCGCGGCAGCGGAGGTTTCGCCAGGCGCTCTTTGCACCGCGGCAGCGTCGACTCCGGCCGGGCAGGCCAGCCCCGAGTCCGTCAGCACGTATTCGACATGCCCCGGAAAGTAGCACTTGCTGACGTAGCCGCTGGCGACCAGCGCCGTCAGCATCGACTGCCTGGCAGCTCCCCTGATGTACGAAGGCAACGGTTCGAGCGCCCGGCTCAGGCGCGATGCTGCCAGTCGGACCGCTTCGTACTGGGCCGCTGTCAACCGATGGGCATTGGTCATGGTGGATGATCCCGAATGCAGACGAGACCCTCATCAGGCCGCTGCCGGTGTTGAAAGCCAAGTCGCGTGGCCTTGCGTTGGCGATATATCGTGTGATATAAAGCCAACCATGGAACACACGAGCGCAACATGAATCCCGAGCAGATCCGCCATCTCCGGAGGACCCTGGACCTCACGCAACAGCAGTTCGCAGATCTGCTGGGCGTCTCGTTCGTCACCCTGAATCGGTGGGAGAACGGGCAGTCCAAGCCCTCCGCGATGGGGCTGGCCAAGTTGCGGGAGCTTGCGGGTCGGTCAGGTGGTCATTCAGCGGGGTCGGGGAAGCCCAGCAGGAGTGCGACACCTCCTGACACGGACGATGCGTCACCCCGACTTGATTTTCTCGGGGACGCGAATGCGTTGCGCGTGCTCGTCGAGGGCGAGCGGCTGTCCTACGGACATCTGTTCAACCCGGCATTCGCGACCGAGATCAGCGAAATCGACCCGCTGCCGCACCAGCGGATCGCGGTCTACCAACGCATGCTGCCCCAGCACCGTCTGCGCTTCCTGTTGGCCGATGACGCCGGCGCCGGCAAGACGATCATGACCGGGCTCTACGTCCGCGAGAGTCTGTCACGCAGGACGATCCGCCGCGTCATGGTGGTGGCGCCAGCCGGTCTGGTGGGCAACTGGTACCGCGAACTGCGTAAGCTGTTCCAGTTGCCGTTCAAGATCGTGACCGGCAACGATGCCAAAGACGGCAATCCGTTCGTCGGGGCTGGCAGCGAGCTCGTTGTGGTCAGCATTGACAGCCTCCGCGCACCGCGCCTGTTCAACGCGCTGCGCGACCCTCAAGTCGTGCCCTATGACTTGGTGGTGTTCGACGAGGCGCACAAGCTCTCGGCGAACCGCGACTTGGATGGGACGTTCAGGGCGACCGACCGGTATCGGCTGGCCGAGGCCATCGCCGGGGTGCGCGAACTACCCGAGGAGTGGCGCATGCCGTGGGCGGCGCACCACCTGCTGCTACTCACCGCCACGCCCCACATGGGCAAAGAGTACCCGTATTACTGCCTGTGGCGGCTGCTGGAGCCGGAGTTGTTCAGTACCGAGACCGCCTTCGCCAAGTTTCCGCGCGAGTCGCGCGAGCGCTACTTCATCCGCCGGGTCAAGGAGGAGATGGTCGACCTCCGTGGCAAGCCGCTCTATCCCGAGCGCCTTTGCGACACAGTGAGCTACGACCTCACCCAAGGCCAGATCAGCGAGCAGGTGCTTTACGACCGCACGACCGCGTACATCCGCCATTACTACAACCAGGCGCGGCTGTTGAACCGCCAGGCCGCGCGGTTCGCCATGACGGTGTTCCAGCGGCGCATGGCCAGCAGCACCTGGGCGCTGCTCTGCTCCTTCCGCAACCGCCTGGCGAAGCTCGACGCTTTGATCGATGACATCCAATCCGGTCGGGTGCCTGAGGAAGAGCTGCGCAGCCAGCAAGAGCGCCTGAACCGCAAGGTCCGCGAGGGGCGGCTGGTGGACGTGCTGGCCGCGAAGACCGCTGATGAGGAAACCGAATCGGCAGGCGTCGAAGAGCACGAGGAGAGCGAGGCGGAGGCGCTGGGCGCCTTCATCGCCACCAGCCTCGCGGAGCTCATCGACGAGCGCAACCAGGTGCAGGAGCTGATCGCACTCGCCGAGGCCGTTCACGCGAGCGGCCAAGAGTCGAAGTTCGAACGGATGGCGGAGCTGCTGCGCTCGCCGCAATATCGCGACCAGAAGGTCATCATCTACACCGAGCACCGCGACACGCTCGAGCTTCTCGCCCGGCGCCTCGAAGGCATGGGCTACGCCGACCAGGTGGCCTACATCCACGGCGGTCTGGGTTTCGAGGAGCGCGACGCTCAAGTCGAGCGCTTCCGGCGACCTCATGACGCCGATGGCAAAGGAGCCCGCTTCTTCATCGGCACCGACGCGGCAGCCGAGGGCATCAACCTGCAGTTCTGCTGGATCCTGATCAACTACGACGTGCCCTGGAACCCGGCGCGGCTGGAACAGCGCATGGGGCGGATTCACCGCTATGGCCAGAAGCGAGACCGCGTTGCCATCATCAACCTCGTTGCGGGCAAGACGCGAGAAGGACGGGTCATCAAGACTTTGCTGGACAAGCTGGAGGAAATCCGCAAGCAGCTCGGTTCGGAAAAGGTGTTCGATGTGGTCGGCCGCATCTTCGAGGGTATGGCCATCACCGAGTACATCCAGCGGGCCATCGAGTCGGATGACGAGGCGGACAAGAAGGCGCTCGAACTCGCCGGCCAGCTCACGCCGGAGCAGATCAAGGCCATCGAGGCCCGCGAGGCGTCCCTCTACGGCAAGGGCGGCGACGTCCGCATCGACCTGCCCCAACTTCGCGAGGCCATGGCCATCGAGGAGATGCGCCGCCTTTTGCCGGGGTACGTCCGCCGGTATCTCGAGCACGCCGCGCCGGTCATTGGCATCGACCTTGTCGGCGATCTCGATGGTGCCTTCTTCATCCGGCCGCGCAAGCGGGGGTGCTCGACAGCCTCCTCCCGGTGCTCGAGACCTACCCCGAGTCGGCGCGCAACCGGTTTACCGTCTACCGTCCGGACGATGGGCGTGATGCCGTTTTTCTGCATCCGGGTGAGCCCGTCTTCGAGCGTCTCTCGGCCATAGCCATCGAGCGCGCCCGTCACGATGCCTTGCGTGGCGCCATCTTCACCGACGTCAGCGCCACCGCACCCTACCTGTTCCATGTCGCCCGCGTCAGCGTGGAGCGCGGCGTGGATCCCGGCTTGCCCGCGTTTCTCCAACCTGAGGTCATCGAACAACGCCTCGTCGGCCTCAAGCAATACGCCGATGGCCGCCTGATCGAAGCGCCTGTCGAGCACCTGCTGCTCCTCAAACCCACCGACAAACCAAGTCCTGGCAGCGTGGTGTTTCTCGCCCAAAGCGACACGTGGCGGCTGGCCGCGCAGGAACACATCCAGCGCGAGGTCGTCGGCCAGCTGGCCGAGCTACAGCGCATGAAAGCGACCCAGCGCCTCGCGGAGACCCAGGAGTACCTGCAACGGGCGTTCGACTACCAGGAGTCGGAGCTGGCCGCCGCGCGCAAGCGCTTCACCGAGAAGGCCCGTGACGGCAACCGGGGCGCCCATGCAGAGCTGGAGCGGATCAAGGTGCAACAGAGCAGCCTCGCGCAGCGCCGTGAGCAGGCCTTGCTTCAAGCGCGCCGCGAGGTGGACCTGATCCAGCCTGGCCGCGTGGAAATCCTGGCCTCCGCGCTGGTGCAGCCCTCTACCGATCCCGAAGACATCAAGGCGCGCGACGCCGAGGTCGAGCGCATCGCCATGGAAGTGGCGATCGCCTTTGAATCGGCGCAGGGCGCGGACGTGCGCGACGTGTCAACGCCCGACAAAGCCCGTCTGGCCGGGCTCACGGACTACCCAGGCTTTGACCTGCTGTCCAAACGGACTGGCGAGGAGCGTGGCATCGAAGTCAAAGGGCGTGTAGGCGTCGGCGAGATCGAGCTGACCGAGAACGAATGGGCACGCGCCTGCATCCTGCGTGAACGCTACTGGCTGTACGCCGTGTTCGATTGCGGTGGCGCCCAGCCCCGCCTGCTGCGAGTGCAGGATCCCTTTGCCAAGCTGATCGCCAAGGCGCGTGGCAGCGTGGTGATCGGATACAGCGACATCGTTCGCAGCGCGTCGGAGTAAGGAGCAAGCATGGCAATTCCCGAAAGCCAATTGGAAACCTGGTCGCATCAGGGTGCAGTGACGTCCGCATCCGCGATCTACCAGCGAATCCGAGATGCGTTGCAAGCTGATACCACGCTGTCGGTCCGGAACTTCGACGTGTTCCTTCAGGGCTCATACCGCAACAGTACGAACATCCGTGGCGACAGCGACGTGGATGTGGTGGTCAGGCTCAACGAGACCTACATGCCTGACTACAGCCTATTGGATGCTTACACCAAAGGCATCGTTGAAGGGCATAGCAGCCCGGCGACGTATACGCTTGCCGATTTCAGGCGCGACGTCTCCAGCGCCATCCGGCGTGCCTTCCCGAATCACAACATCACCGAAGGCGGGAAGAGCATCAAGATTCCGAGGACGACCAACAACATTCCGGCCGATGTCGTTCCCTGCTTGGAGTATCGGCTGTATTACAAGACTCAATCAGGTGCAGTTGACCACGCGTCTGGGATCTGGCTGAGGGATGTTCAACGTAATCACGAGGTCACCAGTTTTCCGACTCAGTCTTATGAGAACGGGGTGGCCAAGCACGGCAGAACGAGCAACTGGTACAAGCCGACCGTCCGCATCTTCAAGAACGCCCGCGGTTGGATGGAAGACAACGGCCTGATCCGGAGCGGGACGGCATCGTCCCATGCCATCGAGTGCCTGCTCTACAACGTGCCCGACCAACAGTTCGGTAGCAGCTACGGGAGCACCTTCGTCAACGTCGTGAACTGCCTGAGTAGCGCAGACCTCACGAACTTCGTCTGCCAGAACGGCATCCAGCGCCTGTTCAGTGACGGACGGTGGACCGAGGCAAACGCCCGCGCCTTCATTGCTGGTTTGATCCAGATGTGGAACCAGTGGAGATAGCCGGTGCACGGATACGCATCTGACAACCCTTTCCGAGGACCGAAGGTGTATTTCGCTTTCGGTGCTCTGGCCATTGGTGCGGCCAGCCTTCTGCATGAGATGGCCATGCTGCCACCCGTGGCCGGGTATATCGATGCAGCCGCACTCTCGGCAGGCGCGATCTACGGCGGGATGGTGCTTTTGTATGAGCGCTGGGGCTGGCGCTGGCTGTCTACGTTGAAGAATCTCAACGGCACCTGGGTCGGGACCATCACCACCTCGCACAACGGCGGAACCAGTGTGCCTTGCGTCGTGCGCGTGCGCCAGACGTGGACCCGCATGGCCATCGAGCTCGAAACCGAGCACTCGCGCTCGCGCACAACGATGGCGGCGCTCTACGAAGAGCAGCCGGGAGATGTCGGACTGAAGTACGAATATGTGTGCGAGCCCAGAAATCTCGCCACGCCAACGATGCAAACACATCGTGGCGTCTGCATGCTGGCGATCTCAACTGGCCCGAATGGGCTGCGCCTGAGTGGCGACTACTTTACCGGCCGCGGGAGAGAAACCCGAGGCGAAATCACGTTGCAACGCGTAGCGAAGGGTCTGCTGGACTTCGATGCTGCGTTGAAGAAGGAAGAATAATGAACGACAAACGCCTGATCGAGGTCGCCTTCCCGCTCAAGCAGACCTCCATCGACTCGGTGCACGAGAAGAACGTGCGCCATGGCCACATCTCCACGCTGCACATCTGGCCCGCGCGCCGGCCTCTGGCCGCTTGCCGCGCGGCGCTGATCGCCACGCTGCTGCCCGACCCAGGGGACAAGGAAAAGCGCGACGAGCTGCTCAAGCGCCTGGGCGGTGTGCTGAAGAAGACCACCAAGAAGAAGAAGATGCCCAATGGCCGGATCGAGGAGATCGAAGCCTGGGAAACCGAAGGCGGCGTGCTGCGCTGGGGTCGGGAAACGAGTCCGGACATGGAGTGGTTCCGGCAGGAAATCCGCAAGGCCTATGGCGACCGCGCGCCCCGGGTGCTGGACCCGTTTGCCGGCGGCGGGGCCATTCCGCTGGAGGCGATGCGGCTCGGCTGCGAGGTGACCGCCATCGACATCAACCCAGTGGCCTGGTTCATCCTCAAGTGCACCTTGGAGTATCCGCAGAAGCTCGCTGGACAGAGGCGCCGGCTGCCGGATTTTGCGCTCCAAGATGTGGCCTTTCTCACCGAGTACTTCAAGGCTCGCGGCCTCAAGGTCAAGGATGCAGAGCGGCGTGCCCGACAGATCGCGGGTCAGGTGCAAACCGCCCGCAACGAGAATAAGGACTTGTTTGGCCTGCCTGACATCGAGGCTGATGAACTGAACGCCGATCTGGCTTGGCACGTGCGTGCTTGGGGCCGTTGGGTGCTCAAGGAAGCGCGCAAGGACCTGGCGCGCTTCTATCCGACCTACGCCGAGTATTGCAGTCTCAAGCCCTACGCCCGAGTCGAACTCGATACCAACGAGACCCTGAAGTTGGTGCAGGTCAACGACGACGGCGAGCCGCAGATCGATGTGCTCAACGCCGGCTTCGATGCTGCCTATCTGGACAACCCTGCCAACCCGCGCTGGGTGGCCAAGCCGACCGTCGCCTACCTGTGGGCGCGCACGGTGAGCTGCAAGGCCTGCCGCGCCACGGTGCCGCTGCTCAAGACCCGCTGGCTGGCCAAGAAGGACAACAAGCGCGTGCTGCTCACCATGCAGCCGCGCGAGGACAAGAGCGGCGTTGAGTTCGGCATCGACGCCAACCCGCCCGTCAAAGGCGGCAACGCCGCGCAAAAGCGCGTGCACGACAAGCAACTTGGCGCCGGCACCATGAGCCGCGCGGGGGTCACTTGCCCCTGCTGCGGCACCATCATGACCATGGAGGATCTGCGGCTGGAGGGCCGTGCCGGACGTCTGAGTGCGGTCATGACCGCGGTGGTGGTCGATGGCCCCGGCGGCAAGGAGTACCGCCTCCCTACCGCACACGAGATCGCGATGGCCGCAGAGGCCGAGGCCGAGTTGGGGCGTGTGTTTGCCGAGGTGCCGTTCGGGTTGCCGACGGAGCCGACGCCCAGGGGGGGATCGGGCGCTGCTCGTGCCTTTTCCGTTGACGGTTACGGCATCGACCAATGGCACAAGCTGTTCACGGCGCGGCAGTTGCTGGCGCTGGGGTGTTTCGTCAAGGCTATTCGCCGAGCTCGGCATGCGGTCTCGACGTCAGGCTATGGGGCTACCGAGGTCGAGGCCCTGTCCGCGCTTCTGCAGTGCGGTTTCGACCGCATGCTCGACTTCAACTCCAGCATCCTCGCGTGGATCACCAGCGTCGAGGCGATCGGCCACACCTTTGTTCGCTTCGCGCTCCCGATGAACTGGGACTTCAGTGAGGCCGCGCCCATCAACGACGTACGTGGCGGCTGGTGGATGTGTCTGGATGCTGTTGCGGAGTCCATCGAGACGATTCTGCGGGCCACCAACCCGGTCGCCCCGGTGCCGAAGGTGCTCAACCAGAGCGCCATCAAGTGCCCGGAAGCAGGGGCCTACGACGTTATCGTCACCGACCCCCCGTATTACGACGCCATCCCGTACTCAGACCTGATGGACTACTTCTACGTCTGGGATCGGCGTCAACTGGCAGATCTCTCAACCGCCTACGCGCAGGCCTTTGCATCGCCTCTCGGCCCCAAATGGCGCAGTGACGTCAACGATGGTGAGCTGATCGACGACGCATCTCGCTTTGGCGGGAACCGTGAGGCGTCCAAGCGCAACTACGAAGAGGGCATGGCCCGGGCCTTCAAGGCGTGCCATACGGCACTCAGGCCGGGGGGTCGGCTCGTCATTGTGTTTGCGCACAAGCAGCCCGATGCGTGGGAAACCCTGGTCTCGGCAATCATCAAGGCTGGCTTCGTCGTTGACGGGTCCTGGCCCATCCAGACCGAACAGGCGGCCCGTATGCGCGCCCAAGGTTCAGCCGCGCTGGCCTCGTCCGTCTGGCTGGTCTGCAAGAAGCGCGACCCGCTTGCTCGTGCCGGCTGGGATACCCAGGTGCTCAAGGAGATGGAGTCGAGCATCACCACCCGGTTGCGCGACTTCTGGGACGCCGGCATTCGTGGCCCGGACTTCATTTGGGCCGCTACAGGACCGGCGCTGGAGGCCTACAGCCGCTACCCGGCGGTGAAAAAGGCGTCCGAGCCAGGAAGCCTCATGACGGTGAGCGAGTTTCTCGGCCACGTACGCCGCATCGTGGTGGATTTCGTCGTCGGCCGTGTGCTCTCGCATGGCCAATCGGAGCCCACGCCCGGCGACCATCCGCTCGACGACGTGACCACCTATTACCTGCTGCATCGCAATGACTTCGGCCTCAAGGAAGCGCCGGCTGGCCCGTGCATCCTCTACGCCGTGTCTTGTGGCCTCTCCGAGCGTGAGTTGGTCGACCAGTACGACCTGCTGGCAAAGACCGGCGGCGCGCAAGCGGTCGACGATGATGATGAGACCGAGGACGATGACGAGGCCAGTGACGCGGAGGAAACCACTGCCGCCGGCGGTGGCGGTAAGTACAAGCTCAAGGACTGGCGCGCCCGCAAGCACCGCTCGCTGGGTGTGGAAACCGCGAGCGGACGCGCGATTCCGCTGATCGACCAGGTGCACAAGCTGATGCAGCTGTGGGTGGCCGGCGATGTCGTCAAGGTCAACGACTACCTGGACAGCCGCGCGCTGCGCCGCAGCCAGGTCTTCGCGCAGCTGATCCAAGCCTTGATCGAGAAGAGCCGCGCTGAAGGCTGCACGGACGAGTGCTCGATCCTGGAGCGCTTGCAGAACTATCTGCGCTCTGTAGGCAGCACCGCGCAAGTGCCGCTCGGGCTGGAGTAAAGAGAATCGGGATCAGGAGAACAACAATGGCCAAGACCACCACCAAGCCCTGGCACCAGGTCGTGCAGCTGCGCGACGACATCACCAAGCAGGAACTGTCGCAAAAGCAGTTTGCGGCAGACCTGTACGACGTGGTGATGGGGCGCAACCCGGGCGTCTACCACGATGCGAAGGAGTTCTTCGCGCTCACGTACCCCACCGTCAAGCTGCGCGATCTGGCGCGTGACGTCACCCACCGCCTGGCAGGCAAGTCCGAGAAGGCCGTGCGCCAGTTGCACATGACCTTCGGCGGCGGCAAGACCCACTCCTTGATCACGCTGGTGCACTTGGTGCGCGATCCTGCGAGACTGCCTGACATTCCAGCGGTGCAGCAATTCAAGGCGCACTGTGCACTCGAAGGCGGGCTGCCAAAGGCCCGCGTAGCGGCTGTGGTGTTCGACCGTCTGGACGCCGAAAAGGGCATGGAAGTCGTTGCGCCCGACGGAAGCCTGGCAACGGTCAAGATGCCCTGGAGTGCGATCGCCTGGCAGCTGGCGGGCAGCGAGGGCATGAAGCTCTTGAAGGATGACGGCACGGAGCGCACCACCCCGCCGGCCACCGGCGTGATGGAGGATCTGCTCAAGCTCGGCCACAGGGACAGCGATGGCGTGCTGATCCTGTTTGACGAGGTGCTGTGGTTCGTGCGCGTGATGGCCGATACCGATCCGAAGTGGATCGGTCGTATGCGCGAGTTCATGCACAGCCTGACGCAGGCGGTAGCCAAGGTGCCGCAATGCTGTTTGGTGGCCTCATTGCTGGCGTCCGACCCCGGCAAGATGGACGAACTCGGCAAACAGATCAGCAAGGAACTCTACGACGAGTTCAAGCGCGTGGCTGACGAGGGTATCCAGCCGGTCGAAAGCCAGGACGTGCCGGAGATTCTGCGGCGCCGTCTCTTGAAGCTCGAAAGCTACACCGATCGTTCTCTTTGGGGCGCGCAGGTGGTCGCGGCGCTGAATGGCATTCAGGCCATCGATGACTACACAGCCAAGAACCGCGCCGCGGAGGAAAAGCGCTACGCCGACGCCTACCCCTTTCACCCGGCACTGATCGAAACCCTCTACCAGAAGTGGACCCAGTTGGAAGGCTTTCAACAGACGCGCGGTATTCTCAAGACGCTCGCCTCTGCCTTGCGCGACGCGGTCAAGTGGGACCAACAGCCGCTGATCGGCCCGCAGATCTTCCTGGTCGATCCGGGCGCGGACGGCTTGAGCGTAGCCGCATGTGAGTTGGCCAACGTGGCGCAGCTTGAGCAGTACGAAGGTCGCCGGCAGAACTGGACGGCCATCCTGGAGGCCGAGCTCGCCCATGCGCGCAAGGCGCAGGAAGGTCTGCTCGGTGTCCAGCACCGAGAGATCGAGCAAGCGGTGATGGCGACGTTCCTCCACTCTCAGCCCATTGGCCAGCGCGCAACCACGCGCGAGCTGAAGGTTTTGATTGGCGTGGGATCACCGGACCGCATCGAGCTGGAGAAGGGGCTGGGGCGTTGGTCAGACGCCTCTTGGTATCTCGATGACACGTTCACCGGCGACCGTGAAGGCGGGTTGCCCAAGGTGTGGCGCCTGGGCTCCAAGCCGAATCTGAAGCAGATGCATCACGACGCGCGCCAGAACGTAAGTTCGACGGCCGTGGAAGAAGTCCTGGAGGCCGAAATCGCCAAGGCAAAACAGCTCACTGAAGGTGCTCGCACGCTGGGCGCTAAAGTCCACGTGCTGCCAGCGCGTCCAGCCGACATCGAAGACGACGAAGACTTCCACTATGCCGTGCTCGGCCCCAAGGCCGCGTGCAATGGCAAGCCGAGCGCCGAGGCCAGGCGCTTCATTGACGAGACGACGGGGCCGGACAAGCCGCGTGCGCGCAACCGCAATGCCGTCGTTCTGGCGGTGCCGTCCAAAGATGGCATTGAGGTGGCCCGTGAAAAGGTGCGTGACCTGCTGGGCTGGGAGAAAGTGCGCGAGATGCTCAAGGAGCGCAGCGACATCGACACCGCAGCGACGACGCGCCTGGAAGGCAATATTCGCGCGGCCCGTGGGGAGATGGGGTCGCAGATCGTCATGGCCTACTGCATCGCCGTCACGGTCAACGACGGTAACGAAGTGGCTGCCTACCGCATCAATGTCGATAACGAACCCTTGTTCCCCAAGATGGTGGCGGACAAGCGGCTACGCATCGAGAGCACGGCAGTCAATTCCGAGGCGCTGCTGCCTGGCGGGCCGTTCGATTTGTGGACGGATGGGGACAATGCGCGCTTTGTGAAGGATCTGGTCGGCGCTTTTGCGGCCACGGCCAAGTTGCCCAAGATGCTGAACCGCCGCGCCATCCTGGAAACCCTGCTGGCAGGCTGCGAGAGGGGCGAGTTCGTACTGCGAGTGACGCGCGCCGACAAATCGACGCGCACCTTCTGGATGTCCCGCCCGGACGAGAACGCCATCAACGACTCCAGCCTTGAGGTGGTGCTGTCAGATGCGGCCGCACTGTCCGAGCTGGATCCGCAACTGCTGGCCCCTGGGCGGCTGCCTGGCCTTTGGAACAAGGAGCCTCTCACCCTGGCGGATCTTTCGGCCTACTTCTCCGGTAAGCACTTCGTCGAGGTCGACAAGGGCGGCTACTCCGAGAACCTGCTGATCCCCGAAGCGACTCAGCAGGCCATCCTTGACGCCCTTGCCGGTGCGGTCAAAAGCGGCCGGATTTGGTTGCTCAACGGAACGGTCAGCGTGCTGGGTGAAGACGTTCCTGCAGGGTTCATCAATGAGGCGGCTCAGCTGTTCTCGCCGCCACCGCTGCTTTCAGCCGTTGATGTGCTGCCTGCGCAGCTGCCCACGGCGTGGCAAAGCGATGCGACCAACGCCCATCTCATTCATGCAGCGCTCTCGTCGAAGGGTGGCAAGGTGCTGCCATGGACGCGCGTTGCTGCGGCACTCGATGAAGCCTTCCGGCTGGGACTGATCGAGCGGTCCCTTGACTCGGGCCCCTGGCCCTGCGATCTGGGCGGTGCGGCGGCGGTCAAGATCGTGGCGCGCAAGAGCGAGGCCAAGGAGCCGGCTCCGCCAAAGCACTACGGGTCGAAAACCGCGACTGCGGAGCTTCAGACGCACGAGGTTCAGGACCTTGCTGACCACATAGACGCATTGCGCGAAGCGACGGCCGGGCATCCGCTGCGCATCCGCGTGACCGTGGAGATCGGTGATGGCAGCCCAGTTGATCAATCCGTTGTCGACCGGGTCAACGCGGTGTTGGCCGAGGTCAAGGCGGGATGGAAGGCTGAATAAGGACAAGGCATCGCGGCATATGCGCTTCATTGCTGGCCCCCTCAACAAGCAATTGCTACAGAACTTGCTCGGCGAGGTTATCGAACCCTGCACGCGTAGTTCGTGCAGCGGTTGCCTACGCCAACCGCGACAACATGCAGTTGTTCGAAGCTTGCGCGCGGCACCTGAAGCCGCTGGAGTTCTACGGACGTTACGACCATACGGTTCCTGTCGACCCCGCCGTGTTGAAGTGGTTCCTGGACAAGGCCAGCCCCAACTATCACTGCAAACTGGTGCCTGACATCCTCCACTCCAAGGTCATCTGGTGGGTGGACGCGGGGGCCTACATCGGGTCAGCCAATCTGTCGGACAGGGCTTGGATTTCAAACATCGAAGCCGGCGTCTTTCTGCCACACGACGAGCTCGCCGAAACGGGCATGGAACGCGAGCTGCTGCACTTCTTCGAGGAGGTGGACGACAGATCTGTTCCACTCAGAGAAGAGATTTACCTGGAGCAGCGGCAGCTCGCTGATCGACGACTGCAGCTTTCGAAACAGGACTATGAACTGGAACAGCAGTTCGACAAGAAGCGCTTGCTAGACAAGAATCGCGGTCTCGTGTTCGTTGAGAAGAAGCGGTCAACGGAGAAGCGCTTCCGGAAGTTCGAGCAGGAGTGGAACGATACCCTGCAGCTGATGCGTTCCATTGCAGCCCGTGTATCTGCTCCGGGCGTGAAGCCAGGCTGGATCGATGACTCTGTGCCCCCCGGGGTGCAGGCGGACCAGTTCCTTCACGCGTATTACTACAAGCAGGTCAAGGACGGAAACCGCCATCCTTACGAGGAGTTCTTCGCACGGAACTCGAGGAACCCCGAACTGGCGCTGCGGGAGGCCTTGGAATGGTGGCATGCCGCCGAATTCGATCACTCTTTCGAAGAGCGTACGATTTACGAGTGGTCGCCGCGACTTCGTGAGCTGCTCGCGCGCGAACGCATTCTGAATTTGACTGAGGAAGAGTTCGTTGACGCTATATCTCGGGTGCACGCGATCCGAGACCACGCGATCAAACAGGAGAACGAGCACTTGGGTTTGCCTGACAAACCTCAGGCGGGTGATGACAAGGTGCAGAAGTTCGGCGAGTGGCTGTGGAAGCAACGCTCGCGCGAAGGCAAGACGATGCTCGATCTGCTGAACTACGTTGTGTGGGGAAGTGGCCATGTGGCAGAGCGCATTTGGAATGCCATTCGCAGTGACGACTGGGCAATCCCTCATATCGGTCTGAGCAGTCTTGGCGAGATCGTCGGCTGGGCCAGGCCTGACGAGTATCCGCCGAGGAACATGCGTACGAGTAAGGGACTGCGAGCGCTTGGGTACAACGTCAAGATTGGGATGTGATGCCCCTGCAGCCAGCAGGCCCAAGACCGTAGATCGACCGACACCGTAAGAGCAGGTCCAGATCGAAGAACCAGAGGGGACGAGGTGATCATCAATGGGAAAGTTGATCGAAGGTGACGACGGGATGCCGGCTGAGGAGGTGGGCAGCTGGGCCAAAGAGAAGCATGACTACCTTTGCCGGTACATCGATATCTCCCGCGCTGCGCGAGCAAAGTACATCGGTGATCGAAAGGGGGGCACTAAATGTCGGGTCCCGGATGATTGGTTGCTGCATAATCGACGAGGCCTGCTGATGGGCCGCGAGGTGCTGCGGGCCGTGATGGCAGGATCATCCGTCCGGGGAGGGGTGGCATGCTGATCACCTTGCACAAGAACGCCACCACCACGCCGGCCGTGCGCGCGGCCATCCAACAGTCCTCGGCCAGTGAGTACGAGCTGGCTCGCCAATACGGCGTGAGCCGCCAGACGATCCGGCGCTGGCGCAAGCGCGACAGCGTGCATGACGCCAGCCACACCCCGCACCGCTTGCAGACCACACTCAATGCCGCCCAGGAGGAGCTGGTGATCTACTTGCGCACGCAACTGCGGCTGTCGCTGGACGATCTGCTGGCGGTGGTGCGCGAGTTCATCGAACCTGGCATGAGCCGCTCGGCGCTGGACCGCCTGCTGCGCCGACGAGGCCATTCGCGCCTGCCGACCCCGCAGGTCCCTGCGCGCTCGCCCAAGCCCTTCAAGGCCTACGAGCCGGGCTATGTGCACCTGGACGTGAAGTACCTGCCGCAGATGGCCGACGAGACGGCCCGGCGCTATGTGTTCGTGGCCATCGACCGGGCCACACGCTGGGTGTTCATCGCCATCAAGAGCCACAAGACGGCGGCGGCAGCCAAAGCCTTCCTCAACGCGCTGCACAAGGCCGCGCCGTTTCGTATACACACCCTGCTCACCGACAACGGCAAGGAGTTCACCGACCGCCAGTTCGGCTCCAAAGCCAAGGACGCCTCGGGGCAGCATGCGTTCGACGCCCTGTGTGAAGCCCTGGGCATCGAGCATCGCTTGACCCGGCCGAAGTCGCCGCAGACCAACGGCATGGTCGAGCGATTCAACGGGCGGCTTGAGCAGGTGCTGCGCTCGCACCACTTCAACAGCGCCCAGGACCTGGCCACCACGCTGCACCGCTACGTGTGGCTGTACAACGAGCACCTGCCCCAGAAGGCTCTGGAACACCTCACGCCCCTCCAGGCCATGAAACGATGGCGCCGCTCCCATCCGCATCTGTTCTCAAAACAGGTTAGGAATCATCCGGGACCCGACAACTAAAAACGGGGGCGCTACGTATATCGACCTCTTCTGCGGGCCAGGCAGGTGCCAGGTCAGGGAGACTGGGGAGTGGATTGACGGTGGCGTTGTTGCCGCGTGGAAGAAAAGCTGTGAAGGCGGAGCACCCTTCACGCAGATCTACATTGCCGACCTCGATGCACAACGGCGGCGGGCGGCCGCCGAACGACTGCGACGGTTGAATGCACCGGTCATTGAAATTGATGGGGCTGCCGCGCAAGCTGTGAAAGAAATCGTCACGCAGCCTAACACCACCCATGCTCTGAATCTGGCTTTCCTTGATCCGTTTGACCTGGCCAACCTGAGCTTCGACATCATCGTCGCGTTAGCCAGCCTGAAGCGAATCGACATGCTGATTCACGTCAGTCAAATGGACTTGCAGCGGAATGCGGTTTCCTACGCGATTGCCGATGAATCTGCCTTCGATTCCTTTGCGCCGGGATGGCGGGACAAGGTGGCCCGAGGCCAATCGCAGCAAGCATTGCGGCAGCAGGTCCTCCAGTATTGGCGAGGAAAGGTCGCAGACCTCGGGGTGTGGCCATCCACCGAGATGAGGCTGCTCAAGGGCGGGAAGAATCAGCCTCTATATTGGCTGTTGCTAGCAGCGAAACACGAGCTCGCACACAAGTTCTGGGCAACCGCGTCCAATGTGGAAGGCCAGGGTAAGTTCGACTTCTAAGGAAGGTCTGAACAACTCCGCCCGATTGCGCGACAATGCCTCACCGTGATCGGGGTGAGTGCGATGCAGCTGTCGTTCGGTGATGCCGAGGGTCTGGGGAGCCGCAAGCGCACGCGGCGCGAGGTGTTTTTGGCGGAGATGGAGCAGGTGGTGCCGTGGCAGGCGCTGCTGGGTCTGATCGAGCCGCACTACCCGAAGATGGGCCGTCCCGGTCGCCAGCCCTATCCGTTGGCGACGATGCTGCGCATCCACTTCCTGCAGCAGTGGTATGCGCTCAGCGACCCGGCGATGGAAGAAGCCTTGTACGACACGCCGGTGATGCGCCGCTTCGCGCAGTTGGGCGGGCTTGCCGACATCCCGGACGAGACGACGATCCTCAACTTCCGCCGGCTGTTGGAGACGCACGGGCTGGCCGAGAAGCTCTTCGAGCAGGTCAACGCCCATCTTCAGCGCAAGGGCCTGAGCCTGCGCAGTGGCACGATCGTGGATGCCACGATCATCAGTGCGCCGAGCTCGACCAAGAACAAGGCGGGCGAGCGCGATCCGGCGATGCACCAGACCAAGAAGGGCAACCAGTGGTTCTTCGGGATGAAGGCGCACATCGGCGTGGATGACGCGTCCGGTCTGGTGCACCACGTGGAATGCACGGCGGCGAACGTGGCCGACGTGACGCAGGTGTACAAGCTGCTGCACGGCCGGGAAGACACGGTGTGCGGCGACAGCGGCTACACGGGTGCCGAGAAGCGCGAGGAGCTGCAGGACGTGGACGCCGGATTCCTGATCGCGGAGAAGCCGTCGAAGCTGCGTGCGATGAAGAACGAGCGCGAGCGGCGCTACGCCGAGCGGTGGGAGCGCTACAAGGCCAGTCTGCGGGCGAAGGTGGAGCACCCGTTCCGGGTGATCAAGCGGCAGTTCGGCTACACGAAGGTGCGCTACCGCGGCCTGGCGAAGAACGCGGCGCAGGTGCTGACGCTGTTCGCGCTGTCGAACCTGTGGATGGCGCGCCGGCGTTTGTTGCCGACGACGGGAGCAGTGCGTCCGTAAGGCGGGGAAACCCGCCAAAAACCGCCCTGCACGGGCGAAATCCGGCTCGAAAGCGACGCCAGGCCGGCGCCACGATGCCGCAATCCGGGCGGCAGAGCGGGTTGTTCAGACCTTCCCTAAGCGCAAGTCATCGCTTCCGGGTACTCGTCCCACGTGCGGCCCCGGAAGATGC
The DNA here is from genome assembly GCF_024704365.1 of Thermomonas sp. S9. Classification (GTDB taxonomy): domain Bacteria; phylum Pseudomonadota; class Gammaproteobacteria; order Xanthomonadales; family Xanthomonadaceae; genus Thermomonas. The sequence continues at coordinate 2,327,228 of NZ_JAJDFY010000001.1, read as the reverse complement.
GGCCGTTCGCCTTCTTGTGGCGCTTGACACCGTCGGCACCCCAGCCGCCCCATTGTTTGAAAAAGAATGCCGCACCAGCGGCCTCGGCCTGGGCCTGTAGGTTCGCCACCCATTCTTCTCGCATTGGCCGGGCTTTGTGCCCGGACTCGCCACCGACGATGACCCAGTGAATGTCGCGCAGGTCAATCCGCCCGAGGTCTTCCAGCAGCGGCTCGACGGACAAGAATCGAATATGCGCATCTACCTTGCGCAGGTGTGCGATGCGCGGAACGCCGTACTTCTTGTCTTCGACCGACACTCCAAGCCAAACATTTCTCGGGCAGGCACGGCGAGCAAAGTACTCCGGTAACCGTTCCGCGCGCTTGGTGAGGATCTGGTACGTGTGGTGAGGGGTGCGCTCGATGATCGAGAACACACGATCCAGGAAGGCGTCCGGAACGGCCTCGTGGAACAGATCGCTCATGCTGTTGACGAAGTACGTTGTCGGCTTTTTGCGCAGCAGTGGCTGTTCGAGCCGGCTCTCATGCAACGTGAGCTTGAACCCGTTCTCGTAGCCGGGCGCGCCCATGGCGTGGAGCCTGCGCGCCATCACTTCCGCGTAGCAGTTCTTGCACCCCGGTGAAACCTTGGTGCAACCGGTGGTCGGGTTCCACGTCTGCTCAGTCCACTCGATGGTCGATTGAGTCGCCACGTCAGCCTCCAGTGATCATTGAGGCGCAGCACGCGTAACGCGAGTCTGCGCGTGTTCGGACACAAAGGCATCCACCAACCGAGATAGCGCCAAGCGCGCCTGCCGCAGGTCGGGGTCCGCCAGGGCGGCGCGAATGCGTTCTGCCAGTTGGTCGGCGGTGGGGGCGTCTTCCGCCTTTGCCGCATGCACCAGCTGCATGCATTGCTCGATCACTCGGATCGGCGGGCTTGCCTTCCCGCTCTCGTAGCGGCTCACGGAGGACTGTTTCACGCCCAGGAAGGCAGCGAACTCCTTCTGGCTGCGCCCGTTGCGAGCAGCTCTGACCAGTTCTCCAACGCTGGTGATCGCCATTGCCTTAGCCGTTGATGCGTTAAGAGCATAATCTATCATGCCAATGCACGTAGTGCATACACGGCCATGCTCCCGGATCTGTTACCCGTGCACGAGAAGACGCGCCTCGGCTTCCCGTCGAGCAACAAGTCCTGGCAACACCCTCCCACCGCCGTACACCCACCGGCGAAGTTCAGCGGCGGCGGCTGACCAATCCCGCTGGTTGACCCGACGGCGTAGGGTCGACGTTTGCAGACGGCCCGCTCCCAAGTTGAAGGCGAAGTCGGTTATCGCGATCAGCCTCCCCTCCGACTCCGCGGCCAGCACAGGGCAGTAGCGCAGCGTGGCGGCGAGCGCCACCCTCAGATCCTGGGCGAGGTAGGCCTCGGCCTCGACCTCCGTGATCGGCGGGTGCTTCGGATCGCACAGATGCCCGTAGCCGATCGTCGGATAGCCGGCCGGGCAGATGTACGGATAGGCCCGGTTGGGATCGTGCTTTGGAACGCGGTGAAAGCCTTCGAAGCGCTTGGCCAGATCGATAGCCGCTTGCGGAACCGCGATCACGGCCGCACCCGGTCAAACACGCGACCAAGGAACCAGAAGTTCAGCACCCCGGCCCACAGGGCCTGGTCGGCCTCGGTCCAGGCGTGCAGGACCGCGGCGCCCCAGTCGCTGCCGCCGTTGATGGCAGCCACGAACGCCGCCGTCTTGGCCGCGCAATACAGCGCCATGAACCAGTAGGTGATCACCGGGCGCACGCTGACCGACAGCGCATCGGCCCATCGGACCCGGGACCGCTGACCTTGGGCAGCGATCGACTCCCGCAGGGCCTCGATGGCGCCGGTGTTCCACGCGGCATCGGCCCCGGCACCGATCTCGGCCATGCGCTGGGCGCCGCGCAGCTTCTCGAACTCAAGCGCCTTGTCCTGCATCGCCAGTTCGTGGCTGCGCTCGCCCTTGCGGTCCAGCCACTTCAGGATCTCCGGTGCCAGACGGAAGGCTCCGCCCAGGAGGCCGCCGAGCAGGGTCTCGATCATTGGCCACCTCCCATCAGCTTCAGCTTGATGGCGGCCCCGACCAGCAGGGCGGCGAGGATGGCGGTCGTCAGCAACTTGATGGTGGTCTGCCACGCCGTACGGCGTGCGTCACGCCACGCCTCCAGCAGATCGCGCAGTTCGCGGATGTCGCGGGCGGCGTGGCCGTTCTCCAGGCCGAGGTGGGCGAGTACACGCTCGGCTCCGCGCTCGGCGGCGCGGTCGAGCAGGTCGTCGAAGTCCTCGCGGCGCAGGAGCAGCATGTTCTCCGCGAGGGTGGGATTGGCATCGGTGGTCATCGGGGGTCTCCACACAACGAAGTTGCGGCGTAGGCTCACGTGGCGCAGCCACGTGATGCCGGAGCCAAAAACGACGAACCCGCCACGCGGGCGGGTTCGGGGGTGACGGATCGGGGTGCGGGTCAGACGGGAACGCCGGCGCTCCAGCCGCCAGCCTTGTAGACGGCGAGCCTGTCCTCGGCGGCAATAAAGGCCAGCCAGCCGACCTTCGGGGCGTGGTACTCCCAGGCACCATTGATCCGCACCGCGATCTGGTCGGTCCTGCCGGCCCAGGCGCCGGTGGCGCCAGCCGGCACGATGTAGCGATCCCCTTCGGCGGGGCTGGCAGGCGGCGTGGTCGTGCTGCGGCTCGTCACCGACAGGCCCACGACGGCGCCCAGGCGCTTCAGGTTCGCGTCCATCCCGGCGTGCCAGCCGGACTCGCCCAGCGTCCAGCCGTAGGCGAGGCCCAGGTTCGGATCGAGCTGTGGCATGGGTTCATCTCCTCACGGTATCGCAAGACTCGGCAGTGACCCCAAAGCCGTGCTGCGCGCGCGGCGGTGGTGCTGGTTCGGGTGCTGCCGCCAGTGACGGCCGACGAGGGGCAGGTGCAGCACGTCGCCCCGACTGGCCACGAGGCGGGTGAGCAGCCAGTCGGCGCCGGCGTCGAGATCGGCGATGCGTGTCAGCACCGGCTCGACGGCGCTGCGGCGCATCACGATCAGGCCGTGGACGTGGCTGGCCGAATGGGCGTGTTGGAAGGCGCTGTAGGCCAGTCGCCGCACGCCGATGACTCGGCCGTGCTCGTCGATCAGTGCCTCGTCGGTGTAGGCGAGCACCGCGGAGGGACAGGCATCGAGCGCATCGGCCAGGTGCGCGAAGGCGCGGGCCTCGTAGCGGTCGTCGGGATCGACGAAGGACACGAGCGCCAAGGTCCCTCGCGCGAAGCCCGCCGCTCGCGCCTTCCCGACACGCCCCGGGATGCCGGGCAGCCGGTGCAGGCGGATCGGCGCGCCGGCGAGGCTCGCGAGGCATTCCTCGCGCCAGTGCCCGGGCTCGTCGAGGGTGAGCAGATGCACGTCGATGCGCGGCGGACTCATAGCTGCCCCCCGCCGCTGGGCGGCGGCCCCCCGAGGGGGCGCGCCATGATCTTGGGACGGCCCGGCGATCATGGCGACACCCCGCCCCAGTGCTGCCCCCAGCGCAGGCCGTAGCCCGCGCGCTCGACGCTGCGCACCTGCGCCTGCCAACTCACGAGCCCGTCGCGCTCGGCCTCGATCTCGACGGTGACGCGGTCGCCCGCGACGCCGGCGTCCAGGGCGGCACTGGCCACGTCCCAGGTCCAGGTGTTGCCGGTGAGGCCGGTCTCGCTGCGCACGAGGGTGCCGTTGCGGTCACGGAGGCGCACGCGGTAGGTCGTGCCCGGCTCGGGGCCGATGTCGCCCTCGTCCTGCCGCACGAGGTAGGCGGTCTGGAGTAGGCGGTCGCGGTGTGCCCAAGTCAGGATCAGGTCGCCGGCGACCACGGCGGGCTCGCGCTGGCCGTTGAGCCGCACTCGCCCCGGTGGGTACGGCCGCGCCTGGCGGCCCGCGAGCACGAGGGGCGCACCGTTGGCAGCCAGCACCGCATCCCCTTCGGCGCTGGCCGTGCGCGGGATGGCGGCGACGAACACCGACTCGCCCGGCGCGCGCTCGATGGTCTCGGCGGCCAGCCATTCGCCCACGCCCACCAGTCGCGTGCCGGCCGCGTGGGCCTGCGGCGTGGTGTCGAGCACCCCGCGGGCGAGATCCACCGTGCCCGCGGTGGCATCGAAGGCGAGGACGGCCACCGCTTCGCGGATCGCACCCAGCGCATCGACGAGATAGGCGTAGTCGCCGACCGCCAGGCGCTCGGGCTGGGCCAGCGCCGTCACCGGCACGGCCAACGCATCGGCTTCGGTGGCCGGCAGCGCTTGGCCGAGCGCGAGCAAAGGCGCGTAATCCTCCGGGGCCACCGCCTCGGAGCTCACCGTTCGCTGCTCCCGTGGCGAGCTGCCAGTTCAACTGCCCCGTGCCGCCCGCGCAGGCCAGGGCCCCCACGTAGGTGTCCGTGTCGGTGAGGGTGGCGAGATCGGCCCGCGACAGCCGCCGCGCGAGTTCCCAGTACGGCACCTCGACCGCCAGCACCAGGGCCGGCGGCAGCGGTTCCAACGGCGGCTCCTCGAGGCGCGGCGGGGTGGGGGCGAGCACGGTCTGGCCCATGCCGAAGACGTCCTCCACGGCCTCGATGCGCCATTCGGCGGCGCCCAGCGTGCCGGTGTCGATGCCGGTCACGCGCACCACCATGCGCTCGATGCCCAGGCGTGGCCAATGCAGCAGGAACACGTCCCCCGGCAGGGGCGGACGCTCCAGGGCGCCGGGGACGATGGTCAGGGTCATGCGCGCCAGGGGCGAGCCGAGTGCGCGCAGGTCGCGCAGCGCGAGCCGCGCGGCCAGCGGCCCGTGGTTCACGCCCGGATAGTCGCGCCGCTGGTTGATCACCCCGCCTTGCAGCTGGATCGCGGCGAGGTTTTGCACCGAGACGGTGGACTCCTTGGCCGTCGCCCAGTCGGTGTAGACCACGGTGATTTCGTTGGGGAGTTCCGCCCACTGCGCGCGCTCGAAGCGCTCGATGCGCACGATCTCGTCGGGGCCGAGCACGGGCAGCCCGTCGATCCAGTAATCGTCGCGCAGCAGCTTGAGCTCGAAGGTGCCCTGCTCCGGGTCGAGGTAGAGGAGGCCGCCGACGTGGTCGAGCACCTGGGCGATGAAGGCCTCGATCGGTTGCTGGCGCGTCCAGACCAGGTTCAGGCCGAAGCCTTCGCTTTCGAGCGCCCAGGCCGCGTTCCAGAAGCTCGCGCCGAGGGTGGACGGCGGATAGCCCATGCCCCAGTGCGGGTCGGTGAGGCACTGCACCAGGATGTGGGCCGGGTTCATGCCGACGGTGAGAGAGGTGCCGGTGTCGGCATCCCAGGTCCGCACCTCGGCGTTCCAGGGCATCCAGGGTTCGTCGTGCCAGCCCGCCGTGAAGCGCCGCACCCGCACCGCCCAGGGCTTGAGGTAGGGGTTGTTGGCGGCGAACAGGATCTTGCGCGCCACGATCGACAGCACCCCGCGAAACGCCGGGATGGCCGCGCCCAGGCGGTTCATCAGGTAGTCGTTGCGGCCTTGCGTCGCATCGCCGCTGAGCACATCCACCTCACCCACCACGCCGCCTTCGCGTTCGTCGCCGCCGAAGAGCGTGGGCTTGTGGATCGAGAGCCGCCCCAGCCCATGGCCGCTCGCCAGCGGCGCGCGGCTCGCATCGCCCCAGGCGCTGCGATCGCCGACCTGGATCTCCTGCACCGCATCCACCGGCCCCTGGCACAGCACCAGGTGCATGCCGATGCGGTAGCGGTAGCCGACGGTCTGCTTCTTGCGGCGGCCGCCCATCAGCGCGGCTCCTCATGGCAGGCCTGCGCGACCTCGACCACGCGTGCGGCCATCGCGTCGCCGGTGGCCAGCAGCACGGAGGCGGGCAGCCCCCGGGCGAGGAAGGCGCGGAAGTCCAGGCCTTGGCGCGCGAACCAGGTGCGCGTGCCGTGCACGCACAGGCCTGCGGCGCGCACGTGGGCGATGGTGACGGTCACGTCCTTGCTCATTTCTTGCCGCCCTTCTTCTTGATCGGTTCGGCCTCCAGGTCGCCGTACCACACGACGTTCGCCCCGCGCAGCAGCACCGCGCCGAAGACGACCGGGATCGGTCGGCCCTCCTCGGCCGTGGGCGCGTCGAGGTCGGAGAGTTCGGCGGGTTTCGGGGCGGGCGGCTTGGGCGCGAGGGCGACGGAGACCAGCGCCGCCACGACGATGACGACCAGGTACCACATGGGAGGATCTGTGCGTTCAGAAGACGCCCGTCGAGAACGGGTTCTTCGTCGGAATGAAGGGGAAGCCGCCGTAGTTGGCGAGGTTGTCGAAGCGCGCGGCGCAGGTGGGCATGCTGTGATCGCAGCCGGCCACGAGCTCGACCGGCGTCTGCGGCGCAAGCCCCACCGGATAGAGCAGTTCCACGCCCGCATATGATTCGCTGACGATCATGTGGCGCGCGCCTGCCGGCGTCTGCAACCAGCCGCCGGCGAGCATGCCGGCCACCTCGGGCGGCAGGCTCGCCAGTTCCACCTGGCGGCCTTCGGAGCGGATCACTTCGGCGCTGCCCGAGATCGGCGTCGCCCCGCACGCGGCCGAATACAGCACGTGCGAGCAGGCGCGGCTGTAGAGCCGCCGCAGACCAATGCGCTTCAAGCTCACCTGGGCGGACTCGCAGCGGATGCGCGCAGAGTCATCGGCCACCTCCACCCCGAGCACGCGGCCCATCCAGCGCGTGCCGGAAAGCCACCAATACTCGCCCCAGGCCTCACGTCGGGCGATCCGCAGTCGCACCGCGGTCGCCTCGCCGGTGAGGGTCGCCTGCAGCAGATGCCGCACGAGCGCGTGGTCGGGCGGCAGCTTCAACTCCAGCGCTGACTTGGCCGCTTCGGCGCCGAGCGCGAGCGCGCTGCGCTCGAGGGGCAGCGCTCGTAGCGCTCCCCGCCGATCTCCACGTCGAACTCGTGCGGGGTGAGCCGGAAGCTGCCGCTCGTGCCCTCGAAGGCGTAGAGCTCGACCTCGAACAGGGGGCCCTCGCTCATGGTCAGGACGGGGTGTAGGTGATGCGATCGTTGCCGCGCGGCTCGGGCAGCCGGCGCAGGGTCAGGGGGATCTCGACCAGCTCGGGGGTGTGCCAGTACAGATCGACGGCGTCGTGGTCGAGCCGGCAGCGGGCCAGACGCAGGACGCGGCTGCCGGCGGGCACCGCGGCATCGAGGCCCGAGCGCAAGACGAGCACGCCGCCGGCGTCTTGATGGAACGCGCCGGTGAGGACGGCCTGGCGCGTGCCGTCGGGGTGCAGGATCAGCGCGGCGGCCGGTCGGTGCCAGAAGGCGGCTCCGGCCTGGGCGTCCACGCGCAGGTACCCGGCCTCGACCTCGGCCTGCACGCGCAGCACAGGGGCCAGACCGTCGGGCAGCCAGCAGGCGCCGAGCCGCCCCTGGGCGCGGGCGAGCCGCGCGCGCCAGCGGGCGATGTCCTCGCGCCCCGTGGCGAGATAGCGGCGCTGGAAGGTGCTCGTCGGCCACGGGTCGTCACGGCGCACCCAGGGGTCGGCGGGCGAGAGGTCCTGCCGCGTGACCGCGCCATCCGCCGTATGGGTGGGGTCGTCGCGCCAGTTGCCATCGGGCCAGACGGGCAGGCCGTCGAGCCAGGGGTCGTCGAGCAGCCCTTCGTCGGGCAGCGGCTCGAAGGCCACCTGAGCAGTGACGCTGCCTGCATTGACGCCTGGCACCCACTGTGCGAACTCGGCAGGATCCGTCGCCACGCCATCCACCAAAGGCATCACGAGCGCGCCTGCGTGGACAGGCCTGGTCAGCGGCTCGGCGAGCCACAGTCGGTCCGGCTCCACCTCGGTGAGCGTCAGCACCTGCCAGCCCGTCTGCGTGAACACGATGGCGCGCAACGGCGCGTCCTCGCGCTGCAGCCCGCCCTCTTCCAGCCGGTAGGAAGCAGGCGCGAAACCGTGGCCGGCTGGTGCAAGGATGTCCAGCGCGAAGGCCCCGGTCTCAGCGGCAGCACCCAGCCGCACCGCATGTTGCGGCAGCGGCCACCACGCAGTCCTGCCCAGATGGTCGGCCAGCCACTCGGCCACCAGTGCGTCGCTCGCGCGAGCGTGGCCCACGTGGTAGGTCAGGAAGCGCCGCGGCACGCGCCGCAGCCCTTGCCGCGCCTCGTTGCCCGAGGCGAGCCGCACCACGCCGGTGGCCCATTGCAGGCGCTCGACCAGGGGCTCGGCCCAGTCGTGGCGGAAGGCGAACACCCCGCGTGGAGCCTCGGGCCAGGGCGTCTCGCCGAAGGCCTCCATCGCTTCTGTGACCATCGCCGCCGCGGCGGTGTCGCGGCGCAGCACCTCGACGAGCAAGGCGGCGGCGTGCAGCGGCGGTGCGTGCTCCGCCAGCGTCTCGGCCCACAGCGTCGAGAGATGAGTGGCCGGTAGCGGCTGGGCCGAGGTCTCGGCCAGCGCCGTGGCGGCCAGCGCTCCGAAGGCCGCGCGCGAGATCGCCTCGGCACGCTGTTCGACCACCTGCGCCATCGCAGCGGGTTGGGCGGCGGCCTCTGCCAGAGCCTCGGTCAACACACGCTCGGTCATGCCGACTCCAGCCCGAACTCGGCCGCGTTGAAGGCGCCCTCCGTCCACTGCACGTTCCCGTTCGGGTTGCGCTCGAACAGCGCCGTGTGCCAGGCCAGTTGCTCTTGCAGGACGAGGTCGGCGCTCACGGCGGTCTGCGCACCGCTGGCCACGATCCCGCGCACGCGGCCGGTGCCCGCATCGGTCTTGCGCGCGAGCAGGGTCACCTGCACGCCGTGGATCGCCGGGGTGGTCATCGCGGGCAGCGCCTCGACGTCGAAGGTCTGGCGCAGGCCCGCCGTGGCCGCGCGCAGCGCCGTCGTCTCATCGCCGTCGCTCACCGCAGCCCAAGCGGGCAGCCCCACGGGCTCGACCGTCCATTGGTTCAGCGCCCCAGGCGCTTGCGGCTTCAAGGCATCGACCCGCACGTCGCCGAGGAAGGTGTTGTTGATCGTGCCCGAGGTGTCGGCCAGGTACAGGTCGTCCACATCGACGGTGACCGGGCAGGGTTGGCCCGGCACGCTGCCTGCGAAGGCGGTGAGCAGCGGCCCGCCGCCCTGCGTGGTGTTCTGCGCCGACAGGGTGATCGCGAGCACGCCGTTGAGGCGCACGTTCAACGTGCCGTTGCTCGTGCCCTGAACGACCTGCAGTTCGACGTAGTGCCACCCCCGCACGGCCGCCGTCGTGACCGAGGTCGAGATCCACTGGTCCCAGCCGCTCGTTCCCGATCCCGTCCGCCGGTAGAGCTTCAGGCGCCCGTCCTCGCCGATGCGCACGAGGTGGGCCACCTGCGCGGTGGTGTCGCGCACGCCGAGCAGCACCGGCTCCTCGCCGGTGTTCTCGAACGGCGCCACGCGCAGCGCCGCGCCCACGATGAGGCTGGTGCGCCCGGTCTCCAGGTTCTTCACATACCCGCCGCCGGCACCGGCCGGCAGACGCAAGGCGTAGGACGAGGGTCGCCGGCCCTGGATGCGCGTGGCCTGCGGCGACAGATACGCCGCCTTGCCGCGCGCGAGCCACGGATCGCCGAAGGGGTCGAGTGCCTGCGGGTCGTCGTGATCGAAACCGTCGATGAAGATCAAGGCCATGGCTTACCCCTGGAGCGCCGCGCGCACCGCGCGCGCGTTGCGCCCGATGATGTTGAGGATCACCCGCTCGCCGGCGGGGGTCTGCAGGTGGTCGTGGGTGACGCCCGGGTCGATGGCGTTGACGATGCGCACGGCCTGGCTGACCGGCGGCGCGGCCGGCTGCACCTGGACCTGGGGCACGAGTCCCCCGGCGGCGAAGGCCAGACGCCGTCCGTCCCACACCGGAGGGGCGTGCAGGCCGTTGAGGGCATCGAGGAAGGCCACGCCGACACGCCGGACCGCCGCCGCACGCACCACGTATTCGCCGGCCGACAGCCGCGCCGGGATCGAATCCGAGGTCGCCGTGCCGGGACCCGTGACGAAGCCGCCGGCCGCGAACTTCTTGATCCCGCCCAGCAAGGCCATGACGGCCGCCACCATCGCCGCCATCGCGGCGATGGCCAGCGCCGGCCCGGCGATGGGGATGGAGGCCTGCGAGGCCGCCGCGCCCGCGCCGGCCTGGGCTGCGTCCATCGACACCTTGGCGGTGGTCTCGGCAGACTTCTGCGCCACCGACTGGGCCGCCGCCGCTTGCTCGATGGCCTGCTCCTGCTGGAGGAAGCCGAGCTTGAGCGCGAGCATGCGCGCCTGCATCGCCACCCACTGCTGGAAGGGCTGGATCACCATCTGTTGCAGGAAGGCGTCGGCCACCTGGCGGAACAGGTTGGACAAGGCCTCACGAAAGCTTTGCGCACCGGTGACCATGCCCTGCAAGGCGGTGCCGAAGCCCTCGCCGATGCGGTTCCACAGCGGCGCGAGTTCGTCGGTGACCAGCCGCGTGCGCTCCAGTTCGTTGCGCCAGGCGGCCACGCGATTGACCGCATCCGGTCCGATCGCCTGCGCGGCCTGCTGCATCGCGGGCAGCAGGCGCTGCATCTCGGCCGCAGATTGCTGCTGCAAGGCGACGATCTGCCTGCGCGCCTGGGCTTCGGTGAGCAGCCCGGCCTGCTGCTGGATCTGGATCGCCTCCTGGGCATTGCGCAGCCGCTCGGTGACGAGCCGCCACTCCTGTTCCAGCCGGGCGAGGTTGGCCTGGGCGGCCTTCACGTCGATGAGCCGGTCGATCAGCGCCACGCCCGCGGCGTCGTTCTCGGCCGCCAGGCGTGCGCGAAGATCCCGGACGCTGCGCTCGATCGCGGCGCGCCGGTCTTCCGCCGTGTCGGTGCCGGTGAGCTGGGCGAGTTCCTCGCGCGCCTGGGCCAGGGCCTCGGCCAGTTCCCGCTCGGCCCGGGCGGCGGCGCGGGCGTTGGCGACCTCGATGTCGGCGCGGCGGTCGTTGAGGACGATGAGGTCGGCCTCGAGCTTGGCGATCTCCGCTTTGGCTCGCAGGCGGTCCGATTCTGATGCGCGCGGGTTGGTCGCGACGGCTTGGCTAGCTGCGAGTGCCAGCCGGCGACGGGCGATCTCGGCGTCGAGTTCGCGCTGCTCCAGCGCAGTCTTGCGGCCGTGGTAGTCGCGCACCGACAGCAGCCGGTCTTCCAGTGCTTGATCGAGCGCGCGCTGTTGGCGCTCGAGGCCGTCTTTGAGCAGGGCGAACTCGGCGTCCATCTGCGCCTTGCGCAGGGCCGCCAGGGCGCTGGCGGCCTCGCGGGCCTGGCCCGGAGTCGTGAGCCGTTGCAGCAACGCCGGGTCGGCCTGCACCTTGGGCGAGCGCACCTCGATGGGCTTGGGGTCGAACAGGCTGTCCCGGAACTCGGCCAACTCGTCCAGGCGCCGCACGAGGCTGCCCTTGAGTTCGGCGATGATGGCCTTGGCCCCGGCGGTGTTGCCGCGCAGGGCCTCGACCGCCGCCGCGACACCAGCGCCGATCGCCTCGCCGAGTGCGACGAAGGCCTTGCCGACCGTGGCGGCACCCAGCGCCAGGGTCTTGAGCACCAGCACCACGCCGTCCAGGATCGCGCGCAAGGCACCGCCCTGCTTGGCCGACTCGACCATGCCGCCGGCCATCTCGTTCAGGGCCGGCAGGAAGGCCTCGATCACCCGGTTGGCCAGACTCGTCGCAGCCAGCCGCAGCTTGGCCAGCGAGTCGTTGAACACCTCGGCCTGCGCCGCGGTGTCGCCGCCGATCTGCACGCCGAGCGCTTCCATCTCGCCGGTCAATGCCGCGATGCCTTCGCGTCCCTGGTTCAGGAAGGGGATGAGCTCCGCGCCGCTCTTGCCGAAGAGCTGCACCGCCAGCGCCGACTTCTTGCGCCCCGTCGGGCATGGCCTGGAAACGGTCGGCCAGATCGAGCAGCACCGCATCGGTCGCGCGCAGCGTGCCGTCCTGGTTCTTGAACTCCACGCCCAGCGCTTTGAGGCGCCGGGCGGACTCCTCCGAGCCCGTGGCCGCCTCGAACATCGTGGTGGCGAGCTTCTTGAGCCCGGTCTCGAAGGTCTGCGCCGAGACCCCGGACAGTTCCGCCGCCGGCACCAGGGTGGACAGAGCCTCCACCGTGATGCCCACCCGCTGCGAGAGCTTGTTCAGCGCATCGGCCGACTCCAGCGCCGACCTGACCATCGCGGCCAAGCCCGCCGCCGACAAGGCCACGCCGAGCCCGGCCAGCACGCCGTTGACCCGGCGTGCGGCGTCGGCCAGGCCGCCGAGGTTGCGCTGGATCGAGCCGAAGGCCGCGCGCGTCTCGTCGACGGCGCGGATGAGGATCTGGGCTCGCTCGGTTGCCATTAGAGTTTGTCCAATTCACGCCCGATCGCGGCAGCGAGCTTGGGCAAGGCGCCTTGCACGCCTGCTGCGAGATCGAACCGGCGCTTCAGATCCACCCGCCGCACCAGCACGGCGATGGGGATCTCCTGGCCGCGCTGCAGGCGCTTGACGCCGCTGCGCTCGCGCTCGGCGCGCTTGAAGCGGTTGAGCTGTGCGGTGTTCTCCCGGATGTTCTCGGCCATCAGCAGCACGCGGCCGTTCTTCTCGACGAAGAAGGCGTTGCCCGAGCGCATCAGGCCGTCGATGACCTGACGGAAGCGCTTGGGGCCGATCCGTCCCGGCAGCAGCGGGATCAGCATCCGGCCCGCGACCGTGCCACCCTGGGTGTGGATGCCCAGCCAGGGATGCGGCTGCCCACCCACAGCGCGGGCAGGCGATCGGGCTTGCGGTCGAACACCTTGGCCTGCAGCGAGGCGACGAAGCTCGCGCGCCGGACCTGGAAGGCGCTGCGCATCTGGGCGCGGGCGGCCTCGCGCACGTCACGGCCGCCCGAGACCATCCCTTTGGCGACGGCGGCATGGATCGCCCGCCGACGCTCCACGCTCCAGGCCGAGAGCTTCCTTGGATCGAGCAGTCCCTCGGTGGTGAGCGTCAGTTTCATGGCCGCACGTCCTCCCACAACTCGCGCTGCAGCCGCTCGATGGCCGAGCGGTCGCCCTGGGCCGCCACCGCGTGCAAGGCCAGCCGCAAGGCGTGCTGCCGGCGCTCCTGTCGCTCGTGGGCGGCCAGCAAGCCGCGCACTTGCGTGAGCGTGTAGCCCATCACCTCGGCGGGGCGGTGACCGCAGGCGACGAGCCGGGCGACGGCATCGTCCCAGCCGAGAGGATCGGCGCCAGCCGCTCGCCCGAGCGCGCGATGCTCGGCGCCACCCGCCGCACGAAAAAAATCCGCGTTCACCTCGAACACGGCAGTGGCCAAGGTGACGGCCTCGTCGAGCGCCAGCCCCTCGATCCAGGCGCGGTCGCGCCGGGTGGCGAGCGTGAGCAGCTCCAGCACCGCCTCGCCGTGCCGGGCGAGCAGCGCGAGCCAATCCGGCTCGGTCGAGAGGTCGGCGGCGATGGGCCGCACCGCGGCGAGGATCCGGGGTAACTCGCCCAGCCGGATCGGCGTGAGTTCCAGCGCGGTGCCGGCCACCGTGACCACCTGGGGCACGGGCGGGAAGGTCGTGAAGTCGTCGCTGCCTGGGGTCATCGCACCCTCCTTCATCGCACCCTCCTTCACAGCAGCACCAGGCGGCCGAACTGGCCGAGTTCGCCGTCGGCGGGCTTGGAGAGGTCCGCCAGCACCTGGCCGGAGAGTTCGAACTTCAGCAGTTCGTCGGTGATGATCGACAACTCCTTGGCCGGGTTGATCGCCACGCGATAGAGGTCGATCACCACCTCGCGGTTGGCGTCGGCGGTGTTCAGGCCCTCGAAGCGGATCCAGCGCTCGGGCAGCGGCCGGGTGAACATCGCCGTGCTCTGCGCGGCGCCATAGGCGTAATCGACGGTGAAGGGCTCGACATAGGGGCCGCCGGTCGTGGCGTCGAGGATCAGCACCGAGCCGTGCCGGGCGTGCACCTGGACCTGCGCCGCCGGCAGGGGCTTGGGCGGGCTGTCGGAATCCTGGATCTGCACCGCCGAGACGTTCTGGTGTGCGAGCGGATAGAGGTGGCCCGCGGTCACCGGGTTGGGCAGCGCCTCACCCGTGACCGTGCCCGGTGCTACCGTGGTCGAGTGGCCGTAGAGGGCGAGCGCGAGGTTGCCGCTGCTGAGCTCCTCCAGCGTGCAGGCGAACTCGCCCTTCTTGGTCTTGATGAGCTGCAGGTCGGTGAGGCGCTGGCCGGACTGCGCCTCCTGGTGTTCCAGCGTCTCCACCGACAGCGACACCTTCAGTTCCGGCACGTTGCCGACGAAGGTGAGGCCGGCGGGGTTGCCTGCCGAGTCGCGCGCGCCGATGTAAACGCGTCCCTGTCCAGAAAAGTAAGCCATTGCCGTGCCTCCTCAGCGATCGGCGATGTGTCCGGACAACGCGCCGTGTCGGCGCGTTGCGGCGAAGGCTAATGCCCGCGTAGCGGGCGTTAAGCGAAGCGGCCGAAGCCAGAAGTAAGCCATGGTCAGTCTCCCGTGGGGGTGGGCGTGGACGGGGCCGCGGCGGCGGGACCGTCACGGCGCGAGGGTTTGAGGGATGCGGCCGGCGCCGGGGAGTCCGGCGTGACGAGCCGGGCCGCGCCCTGGGCGATCAGCCAGCGGGCGCTGGCCTCGGGCAGGTCCAGCCGCGCGCCCGCGGGCAGGCGCCGACCGGCGTGGGTGTGGGGTCGGAGCAGTTCGATGGGCATGGGGGTCATCCCGGGGTCGTGAGGTCGGTCAGGGCGGTGCGGTAGCGGATCTCGTAGCGCGCCGGCAGCATCACCGTGCCGGCATCGAGGTCGTCGGCGTCCCAGTCGGCGTCGAGCTCGCGCACCGCGAGCGCCAGGCCGCCCAGGTTCGGGTCCGCGAGCACGGCGGCGTGGGCGGCGACGATCAGCCGGTCGGCCGCGTCGAAGGCGTCCGCGCCGCGCGCGAGCGCGACCAGGCGCACGGTGAGCGCCCGGTCCGCCAGCCGGTTGGCATGCGCGGTGAGGGCGTCGCCCTCGACGAAGACGAGCAACACAGGGCCGGCCTCGCGGGGCAGCGGTGTGGCCGGCTGGCGCAGCACGGGTGCCGGGGCCAGGGCCGCCGTGAGCCGATCGATCAGGAGGCGCAGCAGGCGCTCGCGCACCGAGTTCATGGCAGCCTCGCGAGCCTCGCCCGGCACTCGCGGCCGTCGCCGAACGCCCTTACCTCGCGCACGCGGTAGGGCTCGCCGGCGATGGTGACCATGTCGCCCGGGGCGAGCGCGAGGCGCGAGGCCGCATACTCGATCTCGAAGTCGCGCGAGAGCGCCAGGCCGTCGAGCACCGTCTCGTCCGGCGCACGGAACGCACAGTGCACGGTGGCGGTGCCCACCACGACGGGCGTCAAGAGTCCCGCGCGCTCGGCGGCGTCGTACAGATCCTCCACACGGACCATCGGACAGGCACCCTCAGACGGTGAGCTTCACCAGCACGCCGGGCCGGTGGCACATCGGCAGCGGGTTGCTCTGGGTGTGCAGATCGGTCCCCCGCTCGAACTTGCGCGGCTCTTGCTTCGCGTAGAGCGGCTGGCCCAAGGTGTTCACGGTCTCGTTGAAGTCGGCCGGGGCGAAGTAAGTGGCGAAGGTGTCCACCGTCCCCAGCGGAAAGGCGTGGGCCTCGCCCGCGGCGATGAAGCGGCGCGCGTTGCCGTGGGCGTCGGTGGCCTGGCCGCGGTACTCCTCGAAGGTGATGCCGGCGAAGACGAAGCCCGCGCGCACGTCGTTGATCAGGATCGCGCCCTGTTGCCACTGCGTATAGGCCTCCTTGACCGACTTGTGGCCGGTGAGCGCCCGGAAAAACTCGGGCGAACAGAGGACGTGCACGCCGGTCATGAACTCGCCCTTCAGGTTCTCCTCGATGTGGGCCAGCACCTCGTAGCAGTGGCCCTTGACGTCGCTCGCGGCATTGGCCAGATCGAAGGCGATGGTGGTGGGCCTGAGATCGAACTCGTCGAACAGGTCGTAGATCGTGCTGCCGTCGGCGTCCAGGATCTGGCCCTTGAGCGCCCCCATGCGCAGGTGTTCGAGGGTGATCGCATGCTTGTTGCGCATGGTCTCCAGATGCCGCGCCAGCACGCCCGCGACGGCCTCCATTTCCGTCTCCGAGCCGAAGGCGCGGATGCCCTGGACCTCCTCGGGCAGCACCACGTCGTCGTGCGGGATGTGCGGGATGACGAAGGAGCGCAGCCGGCGCTGGCCGCGCTCGCCCACCGTGCCCGGCGAGCCGGGCGGTCGGGTGGGCAGCAGGTTCAGGCGCCCGGCGTACTCCTCGATGACGACCTGGCGCGTGCGCACGGGCTTGGCCGGAAACAGGTTCAAGGCTTCCAGCCGCCCGTAGCGGTTGGGGATCAGGTTGATGGCGGCGGTCAGGCTCGCCATCGAGAAGCCGGGGGAGTCGAAGGGGTTGAGCATCGGGGTCTCCAGAAACGCAAAACCCGCCGGGTGGCGGGTCGCTCGAGTGGGTCGGGATCGGGTGTCGGTCAGGCGCTGTCGCGCACCACGATGCCTCGCGCTTCGAGCTGGGCGATCGCAGCGAGCTGCTGCGCGGTGGTGATCCCCGCGGGCCAGACCAGTGCGTTTCGCGCGACGATGGCGTGGCGGGCGATCAGGATCGCGTCCTCCCGGTCGATCAGCGTCGCATCCACGGCCAGCGCGAGCACGCCCACGGCGACATCGCTGCCGTCGCCGGCCGCGGGGTCGAGGGCCTTGAGCTTGGCCGTGGCCGTCTCGCGGCCGACCACGGCGCCGAGCGGCAGGTTCTGCCCGGCGGCCACGGTCACCTGCTCGCGCGAGTACAGATTCGGCGCCTCGTACTTCAGCAGGTCGCCGAGGGTGGGGGCTTGGGTGAGCGTGGGCATGGTTCACTCCCGGGTCACGAGTTTCTTCACGGCGGCGACCACGGGCGAGGCGGCCGGATCGGCGCCGGGGGTGGCCCAGTCCTGGGGCGCGTGGGTCGAGCGCACGGCCGACTCCATGCTGTGGGCGGCGCGCGCTTCGATCAGGGCGCGGCGCACCTCGGCTTCGCTTCGGCCTGCGGCGATGAACTCGGCGGCGCGCTCGGGGCAGCCGGCGATCAGGCACAGTTGCGCGATCGCTTGCGCGGACTGCGCCACTTCGCGGCGGGCCTCGGCCACCAGGGTGGCGGCCTCATCCACGCCGAGCGTTTCGGACGGGGTATCGGTCATGGTGGGGGTTCCTCGGAAAACGGTCGCCTTCCCGGTCGGGGCTTGGCGCGGCGGGGAAGACGGACGCCGCGTGGCCGCAAGATGTCGGTCGAACTCGGCGAGCACGGCGGCGAGCGTCGCCACGCCATCGGCCAGCCCCGTCTCCACGGCCTGCGGGCCGAAGAAGAGCGCGGCCTCGGTCGCGCGCACCGCGTCCTCGGGCAGGCCGCGCATCGCCGCCACGTGCGCGACGAAGAGCGCGTGCAGCCGGTCCACCTCGGCCTGCAGCGCCGCGCGGGCGGCATCGTGTAGCGGCTCGTGCGGCGAGTAGTCGTTCTTGCGCTCGCCCGCGGTGATCGCGGTGTAGCGCAAGCCGTCCCGGGCGTCCTTGACCGACTGGTCGACGTGCAGCGCGATCACCCCGATCGAGCCCACGCCGCCGGTCTCGGTGACGTAGAGCCGCTCGGCGGCGCAGCCGATCGCGTAGGCCGCGGAGAAGGCGGCGTCGTTGGCTACGGCCCAGATGGGCTTGAGGCCGGCCGCCTCGCGCACGCGGCGGGCGAGCTCGAAGCAGCCGCCCGTCTCACCCCCGGGTGAGTCGATGTCGAGCACGATGCCGGCGACCGTCGGGTCGCCAAGTGCCGCCTCCAGCCGCGCGCCGATGTCGGCGTAGCTCACCAGCCCCGAGGCCGCTTCCAGCCCCAGGGTGCGCTTGACCAGGGTGCCGTGGACCGGGATCACGGCGATCGACGTCTGTGGATGTGCCGCAGGGTTCGGGCTTCTCGGCAGCGGCGGCGCGAGTGCGACGTCCGGCGCGGCCAGATGCAGGCGCTCGGAGAGCACCGCGAGGATCACGTCGAGCTTGGCGCGCTGGACGAGCAAGGGCGTGCCAAAGAGCCGGGAGGCGAGATGGGGCAGCATCGGTTCAGTCCTGAAGTTCGGTGTCGGGCGCAGGTGTCGGCACCGGCCTCAATGCTTGGTCGTGCCGCGGATCCGAGTCGAACACCAGCCCCAGTTCATCTGCGCGGGCGTTGTCCGCCGCGATCTCGCGGTCGATGTCTTCGGCGTCGTAGCCGTAGGCCGAAATCGCCTCCGAGCGGCTCATCAGCCCGGCGCGGATCGCGAGCTTGAGCGCGTTGAACTCCTTGAGCGGATCGACCCACTGCCAGCCCTGCGGGATCCACTTGGCGGACTGGTACGCGCGCCGGCGGCGGGCGTAGCCGGGGAGAATCAGCGCCCCTTCGAGCACGGCCTGCTCCATCCAGGCGCGCCACACCGGGCGACAGAGCTGGTGCACGATCACCCCGTGCTGGATGGCCTCGCAGCGGCGGCGGAACTCCAGCAGCCCGGCGCGGATGCTGGAGTAGTTCACCTGGGTGAGATCACCGGTGAGCATCTCGTAGGTGATGCCCATGGCGGCGGCCACGGCCCGGAACTGCTGGCGCATGAACTCGCCGTAGCTCGCGCCCACGTCGGCAGGCGCCGAGAACTTGATGTCCTCGCCCGGCTCCAGGATCTGCAAGGTGCCGGGTTCCAGCCCGGCGAGCGCCGCGCCCTGCGCGTCCGGCAGCCCTTCGCCCATCAGGGTGTCCTCGGGGGCGAGCCGCGTGATGAAGCCGGCGAACATCGCCGCGGTCTTCTTGCGCACCAGTTCCGCGTCGTCGTACTGGTCGAGTTCGTGCAGCTTCACCAGCGCCCGCGCGAGCCACGGCTCGCCGCGGATCTGCCCCGGGCGCAGCGGGCGGAACAGGTGGATGACCTCGTCCGCCGGCACGCGCACGGTCTCCATGCCGCCCGTGCCCGACATCGGCGCCAGGCTCCCGTCGCCCGGATGCGCGCGGGTCAGGTGATAGGCCACGCGCCGCCCGAGCCGGTCGAACTCGATGCCGGCGCGGATGACGTGGCCCGAGGGCAGGTCCCGGTTCAGGGTGATCGGCAGGTGCTCGGGCTCCAGCACCTGCAGCTGCAGGCCCACCGGCAGACCGTCCTCGGGGCGGCGCCAGCGCAGGCGCACCAGCGCCTCGCCGCCTTCGAGCATCGCGCGGCAGGCGAGCGCCTGCAGGCCGTAGAAGTCGGTGAGTCCTGCGGCGTCGGCCTCCTCCACCCAGTCCCACCACAGCGCGTGGATGGCCTCGCGCACGGCCGCATCAGTCACCATGCTCTGCGGTTTGATGCCGGTGCCGATGGCGTTGGCGACGAACGCCTCGATGCCCGCCGCGGCCCAGGCGTTGCGCCGGGCGAGATCGCGGCTCTTGGCGCGCAGCTCGCCCTGGGTGTAGGCGAGTGCCGCGACCGCCCCGGGATTGCCGACCTGCCAGGCCACGGCCCTACGGCCGCCGCCCACGCCGTCGTAGGTGGGGCTCGAGCCAAGCAGCCGGCGCTTGAGGGTGCTGAGCCAGCTTGCTGGCGTTCGTGAGGTGCGCCAACCCATCACGTCCCCTTGGTCGTGTGAAGGCGGATCTGCCGCGGTGCGCCGGGCCACAGCCCCGTGGCCACGGCCTGCTCGAAGAGGTCGCGTTTCACCTGGCGAATAGCAGCTTGCAGTTCCTCCACGCTGCGGTACTCGACCGTCTTGTCGCCGAAGCTCACGCGCTTCTCGCCCTTGGCGAGTGCGGCTTGCAGGGCCTCGAGGTCGGATTGGGTGTAGGCCATCAGCGGTAGACCACGAGGTTGATCTCGGCGGAGTCGGCGAAGGACGCGGCGGTGGTCGCGCAGCCCACATCGACGTGCGTCGGCGTCTTCTCGTCGGCGGTCGCGCGCACGATCAGCAGCCGCTGCGTGCCCGTGTTGGTGTTGCTGCGTGCGACGCCCACCCAGCAGTAGTTCGCGTCCGGCAGCGGGCTGGCGAAGCTCACGCGGTAGCGCCCTGGGGCGAGCCGCGTGACCGAGGCGACGTTGTGCGCAGCGCGCACGACGACCTGGTTGCCGACATAGCCGAAACACACCCAGGCGCGCGCCAGACCCGGGTGGTCGGCGCCGACCTTGACCTTGACCTCCCGCCCGATGCGGCTGGCCAAGGCGGCGATGCGCGCAGCCAGACTCATCAGAGCAGCGCCCCCTTCGAAGATCGCGACGAAGTCGGTGTCGGTGTCGCCCACGTCGGCCGCGGCCACGGCGCCGATGTTGCTGCGCGCCTGGGATTGCTCGGCGGCCGTCAGGGTCTGCGCCGCGTCGAAGCGCACGCGGTGGTTGACCGCGGCAAGCAGCGCGTCCAGACCGCTGGTGCCGTCTTGCAGCAGCTGCTGGATCTCCAGCAGCGTGTCGTAGGCGGCATCGGCCCCGCCCAGGATCTCGGCCTTGAGGGTGTCGAGCAGCGTGACGATCTTGTGCGAGGAGTAGGTGCTGCTCGTGGCGACCTGGGCGTCGTCGATCGCTCCCGAGGCCACCACCGCGGCCTTCAGCTCGTTGATGGCCGCCACCAGGCTCGACTTGTCGGTGGTGGTGAGGTGGGCGAGGTTCCCGGCCTTCGCGCGGACGTCGTTGAACTCCTGCGCGACGCGGATGACCAGGCTCTCGATGCGGGTGGTCAGTGACATAGCGTCTCCTCGTCAGGACAGCCAGCGGCTCTTGATCACGCGCCGGCCGGTGTTGCGGTTGCCAGAAACACCCAGGCCACCTCGATGGGTGGCCTCGGTGATCGATTCAGTAGGTGTTTCAAGGGCTGGCGGACTGGCCAGCCCCAGTTGCCGCTCCAGTTCGCGCCAGTGGCGTTCCTCGAAGCGGTCGAGCCCTGCGGCCGCAGCAGCAGCACGGGCATACACGTAGCAGTCCAGCGCCTCGTTGCGCTCGCGCATCTTCTGCCACTCGCGCACCGCAAAGCCGTGGCGATCACGCCGGGTGACGAGCTGCTCGGCGCACAGTTGCTGGATGAACTCGGCGTCGATCTTGGGCAGGTGGACGAATCCGGCCGGGTAGGTCACCGTCACGCCGTCGTCGGCCACCTCCGCGCTCTGGCGCAGGTGGTTGTAGAACTCGAGTTTGGCGAGCCCCACCGCGACCGCATACACCTTGATGCCCCGGCGCAGCTTCTTGCCCGCCTGCGAGACATCGACCGCCGTCGGTGTGCCGATCAGGGCTGCGCCCCCCATCGAACCCGTCCGCACGCCCTTGACCGCCATCACCCGCGCGTCGCGGCAGGCGCGCACGAAGGCGTAGGCCTCCTGTGTCGCAAAGCCGGTGTCCAGCGCCAAGCGGGCCAGCGGCATGGCCGCGCCCGAGGCATGGGTCCAGGTCTCGGCGAGCATCCCGCCCAGCGCCTTCCACACCGCATCCCGTGCGGTGTCGCCCATCAGCACCCGGTGCTCGATGAGCCAGGCCTCCTTGCCACGCCCGAAGGCCCAGACCGAGACCTCGATGCGGTCCTTCTGCACGTCGGCGCCGGCAGTGAGCAAGAGCCCGCCGGCGGGAATGGTGCCGATGGCATAGTCCTCGCGGCGCTCCAGCAGGCGTTGCCAGTCGGGCGCTTCGCCCTCCTCGACCCAGGTCTCGCCGAGCTCGGTGTTCTTGAAAGTCTTGATGGCAGCGGCCGATCCCGACTCTTTACTGACGGCGGCTTCCCACGCGGCGGCGATCTCGCGCCAGGCGCGCCAGCCCAGCGGGCTGTACAGCGACGACAGATGAAACCCCGCCGTCTTGCCCGAGCCTTCCGCCGTCGCGCGCCACTCGCCGTGCTCCAGCATCCAGGTCTTGTGGTGCTCGGCGATCGCCGTCTCGCATGATTCGCAGACGTACGCCGCCGTCTCGGGCCGGCCCTTCTCCCAACGCAGTTGCTCGAAGCGCAGCCACTGCCGGTGCGAGCAATGCGGGCAGGGCACGAAGTAGCGGCGCTGGTCGCTGGCCTCGTACTCACGCTCGATGGCCGAGGCGCCCGCGATCGTCGGCGTCGAGACGATGAAGATCTTGCGCCGCGCAAAGGTGCGCGTGCGCGCCTCAGCGAGCGAGATCGCATCGCCCTCCCCCTCGACATCGAGCGGGTAGGCGTCCACCTCGTCGAGAAAGAGATAGCGCACCGGCATCGAGCGCAGGCCCACCGCGCTGTTCGCGCCGGTCATCACCAGCACGCCGCCACGAAACTCCTTGGCGAGGATGGTGTTGCCCGAGTCGCGGCTTCTCGCCGGGGCGATGAGTTCGCAGAGCACCGGCGACTCCTCGATCAGCGGGTCGATGCGCTGCTTGGAGTTGCGCTTGGCCATCTCCACGGTGGGCCACACCGCCATCATCGGCCCGGGGGCGTGGTGGATCACGTAGCCGATCCAGTTCGAGCCGGTCTCGGTCGCGCCCACCTGCGCGCCCTTCATGAACACCACGCGCTCGACGGGCGAGGTCGGCGACAGGCAGTCCATGATCGCCTTCAGATACGGCGTGCGGCTGGTGCGCCAGCGCCCCGGCTCGCTCGAGGCCTTGCTCGACAGCACCCGGTGACGGTCGGCCCATTCGGAGACGGTGAGCAGCGGGTCCGGCGTGAGGCCCTCGCGCCAAGCGCGCTCGATGACGTCCCAGCCCTCATAGGCGAACTCGTCCATCAATCGACCCGAACCTTGAGTTCCCCGAGCTCGGCGAGGTGCTCGCGCACGGCGGCATCCAGGGCCACGTGCAGGGTGTGAGCCTCCACGCCGAGCCGGGCCGCCATCTGCGCCGAGATCCGCGCCGGCCAGTTGAGCCAGGCGTCGCGTTCGGTGCGGGCGAGCTTGAACACATGCGCGATGGCCTGGTGGCGATCGACCAGTTCGCCCTTGAGGCGGGCCAGCCGCACCTTGTTGGTCTGCGCCTTGACCACCTCGTTGACCGTGCGCGCCTGCACGAGCGTGGTGCCGCCTGCGGGCAGGCCGGTGGCGAGGTTGGGGGCCGGATCCTCCGCCACACGCACCTTCACGGTCCGGGAGCCCGTTCCCGCCTTCGGCGGCTCGGAGTTCCGGGTCCAGTCGCGGTCGGCCCGGTCTGGGTCGATGGTGCCGTCCGCCTCGGGCGTGATGCGCCCGGTGCGGATGGCCTTGTGCACGGCGGTGTCCGATACCCCACGGTGGCGGGCGTAGGCGCGAATCGAGATGCCCATGGCCCTCTTCGATCAAGTCATCGTCAGTTCTTGGCCAACACCCGCAGAAAACGCTTGGCTTCACGGGCGAACAGCGCGTTCATCACCTCACCCGATCACCACGCACCAAGGAGCAGACCATGACCCTGCGCATCCGCCAACCCCAGGTCACCGACACCAACGGCAACGCCCTCGGCACCCGCCTGATCCGCGTCGAGTTCGACGAGCAAGGCCCAGCGACCGTGATGCACGACGGCCAGCGTTACGACTTCACCGGCAAGACCGGCACCCACCTCAAAACCGGCTTGGCGGTGCGCGAGATGGCCACCGCGCGCGATGCGCGCCTGTGGATCAGCCTCGATGGCGAGCACCTGTGGGAAGACTGACTCGCGCCGATCCATCCCTATCCAGGAGCAGACCATGAGCACCATCACCCTGACCCCCGCCCAGCACGCGATCCTGGCCCATGCGGCTCGAGCACACCGACGGCCGAATCGACTGGTTCCCCGAGCACATCCAAGGCGGTGCCCGCCGCAAGGTGCTCGACGGCCTGGCCAACCGCGCCCTGATCGCCCGCCAGGGCGAGGTCTGGGTCGTTGCCGACGCAGGCTACGAGGCCTTGGGCGTGCCGCGCCCGGGTGCCCGCACCGCCCCGCGCCAGTCCTTCGTTGCGAAACTCGATGCGGTGATCGCCCGGGCCGAGCAGGCGCAGACGGCGCGCGACGAGGCCGACCTGGAGGCGGCGGTGAACGCCGCCGAAGCGGCCTGGGCGCAGGATGCGCATCGCAGCGCCGAGCCCCGCCGCCCCCGCGCCCACAGCAAGCAGGCGCAGGTGATCGCGATGCTGCAGCGTCCCGAAGGCGCCACCCTCCGCCAGATCATGGACAGCACCGGCTGGCAGGCGCACACGGTGCGCGGCACCTTGGCCGGGGCGCTGAAAAAGAAACTGGGCCTGACGATCGTCTCCGAGAAATCCCCGGGCGGCGAGCGCGTCTACCGGCTTGCCTGAGTCGCGATGGGGCAGCACATCCCGCGCGGGCTGCCCAATCTGACCGGGTTCGTGATTCACTGCGCGATCGCCGACGAGTCGCTCGCCGCCTGATCGAAGGCCAGGCCATCCGCCTCGCGGGTGGCTTGCTGGCCCGTCCAGTCCTGCCAGCGCCGCACGATCACGTCCGCATACTTCGGGTCGAGCTCGATCAGCCGCGCCACGCGCCCGGCCTTCTCGGCGGCGATCAAGGTCGTGCCCGAGCCGCCGAAGGGGTCGAGCACCACGTCGCCGGGGCGGCTGGAGTTGCGGATGGCCCGCTCGACCAGATCCACCGGCTTCATGGTCGGGTGCAGATCGTTCTTCGCTGGCTTCTTGATCTGCCAGACGTCGCCCTGGTCGCGGTCGCCGCACCAGTGGCGCGTCGCGCCTTCGGGCCAGCCGTAGAGGATCGGCTCGTACTGGCGCTGGTAGTCCGAGCGGCCCAGCGTGAAGGTGTTCTTGGCCCAGATGATGAAGGTCGACCAGTGCCCGCCGGCGGCGCGGAAGGCCGCCTGCAGGGTGTCGAGCTCACTCGACGACATCGCCACGTAGATCGCGCCTCGGGTGTGCGCCATGATCAGCGCCAGCGCATCAAAGAGGAAATCGTAGAAGCCTTCGCCCAGCGCATCGTTGAGGATGGGGCGGTGTTTGCCGCGCAGCTTGTCCTTCGCGCTGTTGGCGTAGTTCACGTTGTAGGGCGGATCGGTGAAGACCATATCCGCCCGCTCGCCGTCCGGAAACAGGCGCGCATAGGACTCGGCGGTGGTCGCGTCCCCGCAGACCAGGCGGTGCGGCCCGAGCCGCCAGACGTCGCCCGGCCGAGACACCGGCTCTTCCGGCATCTCCGGGATGGCATCGTCCTCCGTCCGGCCCTCGATCTGTGGTTCCTCATCGGCCAGCAGTTCTGCCAGTGCATCGGCGTCGAATCCGGTGAGATCGAGATCGAAGCCATCGTCCTGCAGCGCCTCCAGTTCGATGCGCAGCAGGGCATCGTCCCAGGTCGCGAGTTCCGCGAGCCGGTTGTCCGCGAGCACCAGGGCGCGGCGCTGGGTCGGCGTGAGGTGATCGAGCACCACCACCGGCACGGTGGCCAGACCCAGCTTACGCGCCGCGGCAAGCCGCCCATGGCCCGCGACCAGCACACCGTCGGCGCCGGTGAGAATGGGATTGACGAAGCCGAACTCCGCGATGGAGGCCGCGATCTGGGCGATCTGCTCGTCCGAGTGCTGGCGGGCATTGCGCACGTAGGGCAGCAGCTTGTCGATCGGCCAGTGCTCGATGCGATCGGCCAGCCAGCTCATGCAGTGACCTCCGCCGTCTCGCCCAAGCGCTCGGCCGAGACCTCGGCGAAGGTCCGGCCGCTGCCCTCCAGCACAGGCACCGTGCCCGGGTGGTGCTGCAGCCAGCGGCGCAGCGCGACGTCCACGTACTCTGGAGCGAGTTCGATGGCGCGTACCGGGCGGCCGGTGAGTTGGCCGGCCAGCAGCGTGGTGCCGGAGCCCGCGAACGGCTCGAAGACGATCTCGCCCGCGTCGGTGTAGGCCTCGATGAAGAACTTCGGCAGGCCCAGCGGGAACACCGCCGGATGATCGATGCCTTCACCGATGCGGCCGCGCTGGCGCGTCACCTCGACGACCGAGTCTGGGATGCGGAACGCCTGCGTGGGCTGTCCGGCATGGTTCC
Source organism: Thermomonas sp. S9 (assembly GCF_024704365.1). Taxonomy (GTDB): domain Bacteria; phylum Pseudomonadota; class Gammaproteobacteria; order Xanthomonadales; family Xanthomonadaceae; genus Thermomonas. The sequence goes on along the minus strand of NZ_JAJDFY010000001.1, from coordinate 2,301,312 downwards.
AGGCGCCGACCTTGCCGTCCTTGCCGCGCATCGCGGTGGACGATCCGTCGGTGCGCAGGTGCGTCTCGTGCCCGGCCCACTTGCAGGGCACGATCTTGTTCGGCTTGCGCGAGCGTCGGTTGAAGTGGAAGACGAACTCGTGCCGGGGCGCCAGCCGCCCGGCCCAGTCGCCGGGCACGGTCACCGACTGGTCCCAGACGTACCAGCCAAAGCGCCGAAAGCCCTGCGTGCGCATCCATGCGATCCAGCCGTCCCAGTACGGCTGCCACTCGTTGTCGCGATGCACGAGCCCGAGGTTGACCAGGAGTTGCGCGTCCTCGCGCAGTGCCGCGCGGGCAGCGCCGAACACGCCCTGCATCAACGCGTCCCAGTCCGCGATGCCGCCGGTGGTGTAGTCGCGCTGGTTGGCATACGGTGGGCTGGTGAAGAGCAGGTGCGCCCGCTCGCCCTCGAGGAGGCGCGCGACGGCGGCCGCGTCGCTGCTGTCGGCGCAGAGCAGCCGGTGTTCGCCCAGCAGCCACAAGTCGCCGGGCCGCGTGACCGCAACCGTGGGCGGCGTGACGTCGTCCTCGTCCGCGTCGCCTTCCGGCGCACGCTCGTCCTCATCGGCGGACGGTTCCGTCTCCTCGATGGCGTCGAGCAGGCCTTCGATCTCGGAGGCCGAGAAGCCGGTCAGGTCCAGATCGAAGCCGGCGTCGGCCAGTTCGGCGAACTCCAGCGCCAACATCGCATCGTCCCAGCCGGCCTCCAGCGCCAGCCGGTTGTCGGCCAGCACCAGCGCACGCTTCTGCGCCGGGGTCAGGTGCGCCAGTTCGATGACCGGCACCTTCTCGAGCCCGAGCTTGCGCGCCGCCGCCAGACGCCCGTGGCCGGCGATGATGCCGTTCTCGCCATCCACCAGGATCGGATTGGTCCAGCCGAACTCGACGATGGATGCGGCGATCTTGGCGATCTGCGCCTCGGAATGCGTGCGGCTGTTGCGGGCGTAGGGGGATCAGCGTCTCGACCTTGCGGTACGTGACGGCGAGCGTGTCCAGAATCGGTGCCTCGGAAACGAAGAAGCCCGCCGACGGCGGACCGTGGGCGGGCTGGGGGTGTCGGGGAGAAGGTCTCGGGCTGGAGGGCTGCAAACCGCAAACCCTGCAAACCTCGGTTTGCATCCTGACGGTGGCGAAGCGCCGCGCTCGCGCCCCCCGCATGGCTCGGTGCCCAGGAAGGACCCGTGGATGGCTGGGCGGCTTCCTCGACCGACGCCGCTGTCCAGAAGTTAGCCGAAATGCTACCCCCGGACCGGCGGATCTGTTGCAGTGGCCAACGTCGCATTTCGCCGCAGACGCATCCGGATGCACGACCCCACCCGCCAAATCACGCCAAAACACGCAGGCGTGGTGGCATGCGCTCGTGCCCCGCGACTTCAGAGCACGGCCTCCAGCCCCTTGCGTTCGATGAGGTCGAGCAGCTTCTGCGAGGGACCGCTGGGCTTCTTGTCGCCCACTTCCCACTTGCGCACGGTCGAGACGCTGGTGTTGAGGACCGAGGCCAGCACGGCCTGACTCAAGTGCAGGCGTTCGCGCAGGGCGCGCACTTTCTCAGCGTCGTATTCATGCACCGGCTCCAGGCACAGCGCGTCGTACTTGCGCATCTTGCGCTTGTCGATGAAGCCTAGGCGATGCAGGTCGCGCGCCGTCTCGTGGACGGCCTCGAGGATCCGGTCGGGGCGATTCTTCATGGCCATCCAAGACGCCCACTTGACCGGTGCTAGCCACCGAACTGGGCGCCGATATCGCGCGCGCCGTGCAAGACGCGCACGATGCTCACTTCATCGTCGTACGCGCAGAAGAAGATCACGTAGTTGCCGTGGGCGCAGGATCGAATGCCTTCGCCGAGCTCGGGGCGAAGCCGGTACGCCTGGGGTGCCGCGGCGATCTTCCTGCATTGCACGCGAAGTTCTGCCATGAAGCTGACGGCCCGGCTCGGATTGTCCTGGGCGATGTAGTCGCCGATTTCCTCGATGTCGCTTGCGGCCAGCGGGGTGATGACGAGCCGGTTCATGTCGTCCGGCGCTTCGCCTGACCCCGATACTTCGCCTCCAGACGATCAAAGACCTCTTCGGCCGGCTGCCCCGGACCACTGGATCGACCGGCCGTGATGGCCGCGCGCAGCTCTTCCAGCTGCAGGGCGTGACGCTGGGCTTGCTCTTCCAGCAAACGCAGGCCTGCGCGAACGACCTCGCTGGCGTTGTTGTAGCGACCGGAGGCGACTTGCTCCTTGATGAACGCCTCGAAATGGGGGCTGAGGGCGACACTCGTCGGCATGGGCTTGCATCCTAACAGTTAATAACTGTTATTGGATTCCTGCAACCCCGTCTTGTCAAGCGAACGGCTGGGCAGGCGGTCCGCTTCTCGGTTGCCGTTGAGCGCGTCCGCCACGATCGAGAGCGCCCGCTGCCACCGCCGCCACGCCGTGCTCCGATCGCAGCCGAAGCGGGCGCAGATGTCGCGCCAGCGGTGGCGCTCGGCACGCATCCACACGAGATGCCGTTCCTCTTCCTCCAGCCACAAGACCCAGCGCATGGTCTCGAGCATGCGCTCGATGGCCTCGGGGCTGGGCGGGAAGCGCCGGATCGTCGGCTCAGCCCCCAGCGTCTCCCAGGGCATGCGCCGGATCGCGGGCCAGGTGTTGAAGTAGCCCTGCACGCGCACGGGCGGCAGGCGGTGGGCGGTGATGGCCGCCTCCCGGAAGCGCTCGGCCACACGCTCGACGGTCCACTCAGCCATGGCGCGCCTCCCGTGCACCGTAGAGCCGCTCGCCGATTCGGCGGATCAGCTCGCGTTCCATCCAGTCGAGCCGGTCGTCCTCGAGGGAGACGACGAGCAGGCGTTGCTCGCGCCAGCCGCGGCGCTTGACGGCCTCCACGTCCATCGGCTCGGGCTGCAGGCGCCCCAGCGGGCAGCGGTAGCGAGGGGTCGGAACAATCATCTCAGTCCTCCTGCGCCGCGTCGTGCTGCTGGATGGCCCAGTGCAACAGCGCCAGGGCGTCGGCTTCGTTGTCGTCGGTGGGCAGGTAGCCGCGCGCACGCACGGCCGCCATCACCGCGTCCTTGCGGGCGTTGCCTTTGCCGGTGGCGTGCTTCTTGATCGTGCCCACCGGCACGCCCTGGTAGGGGATGCCGTGGTGCTCGCACCAGGCCGTGAGCGTGGCCAGGAACCCGCCGTAGGCGTGCGCGGCATCGGTGGAGGCGTGGCGGCGCACTTCCTCGAAGACCAGCGCGTCGATCCCGTCGGCATGCATCTTCAGTTCGGCAAGCCACGTCTTGAAGCGCAGGAAACGCATGCCGCCGCCTTCGAAGCGCTGCGGCTTGAAGGATTGGCTGCCGCTGGTGATGCGGCCGGTGCGGTCGCGCAGCGCCCAGCCGGTGGTGGTGCCCAGGTCGAGGGCCAGGATCGTGGTGTGCATGGTGTCAGTCCTCGTTCGGTGGGGACTGACGCATCCGACGCACGATATCGATAGTTCCCGTGAGGCGCGCGCACGCGCGCGCGCGTAGAGACTTACGATGGACAGCGTCAGATGCGTCAGTCCTGTCGGTGGTCACGGGTGTTCAGTCGTCGGCATAGGGGGTGTAGGCGGGCTGCATCGGGTGCTTGAGACCCACGCCACGGAAGCCCCGGATGCCGGCGGCGTTGCGCCATTTCTCGACGCCGCGGGTGATCAAGAGGTCGGAGAAGCGGCGCTGTGAGCCGACGAACTCGCCGGCGGCCTCCGCCCACTGCTTCCAGTCGGTGAACAGTTCGGCGGTCAGTGACTTGGCATTGGCCTCGCGCACGCAGCGCTCCTCCAGCCAGCGGCCCAGCGCGTCCTCGGCTTCGAAGTACTCCTCGGTGGCGGCCACGACCTGCGGCGGCGGATCGAGCCGGCCCAGGCGCTGCCAGGCCAGGCACCCTTCCAGCGCCCAGGCCAGGATGCCGTCCCGCTCGGCCAGCAACTTCTGCTGCAGGTGTTTGTCGCGCCGCTCGGGCGGCACGGTGATCGTGAAGGGGATCAGGTGCAGCCGCCGCTTCATCGCCTCGTCGATGTTGCGGATGGCGGGCTTGTGGTTGCCGGCGACGAAAAGCTTGAACTGCGGCCAGAACTCGAAGAAGTCCTGCCGCATGAAGCGCGCGGAGATCTTGTCGCCGCCCGTGAGGCTCTTGACCTTGGATTCGGCCCAGCGCCGCCCTTGCTCGGTCTCGATGGAGGAGACGAAGCGCGCCCCGCGCAGGCCCGCCATGTCGGTTGGATGCCGGTCGCTGCGCGTCTCCATGAAGGTGTCCATCGGCGCGCTGGCGGCGTAGTCGCCGAGGATCGTGGCCAGGGTGTTCACGAACACCGACTTGCCGTTGGCGCCGGTGCCATAGAGGAAGAACAGCGCATGCTCCTGGGTCGAGCCGGTCAGGCAGTAGCCGCTGACGCGCTGCAAATAGGCTTGCAGGTCCGCGTCGCCGCCGGTGACTTCGGCAAGGAAGCGCCGCCAGGTCGGGCAGTCGCCGCCGGGCGTGGCGGTGGTGATCTTGGTCATGCGGTCGGCGCGGTCGTGTGCGCGCATGCGCCCCGTCCTGAGGTCGACCACGCCGCCTGGGGTGTTGAGCAGCCAGGGATCGGCGTCCCACTCGGCGGTGGTCGCGGCATGACGTCGGTCTGCGCGAGCCAGGCGTTCGACGCCGCCGACGGTGCCGGAGGTGGCCAGCTTGGCCGCCAGCTTGGGGTTGTCGGCCTGGAGGGCCGCGTGTCGGCAGACACCGCGGATCAAGTCGGTGGCCGCCAGCGTCTCCTCGTTGCGCCAGCGCCGACCGTCCCACACCAACCAGCGGCCCCAGGCCGCCACGTAGCGCCAGTCGCGGTGGTAGCGCCGGGTGAAGGCCAGCGCCAGGGCATCTTCGGTGCCCCACACCGATTCATCCGCGCCGATCACCGGCTCGCCGGGGTCCGCAATGTCATGCACCTGCACACGCGGACCGTGGGCGAGGAAGGCCGCGACATCGAAGCCCTCCATCACGGCGTCCGCCGCGTCCCAGCCGTCCGCCGCTTCCTCGGGCGGGTACAGGATGTGGCAGGTCTTCGCGCCCGCCGACAGAATCGCCTGGGCCGCCTGCACGGCGTACTCCCAGCCCGGCTTGTCGCGGTCAGGCCAGACCAAGACGGCCTTGCCCGCCAGCGGCGACCAATCGGTCTTGTCCACGGGCGCATTCGCCCCGTGCATCGCGGTGGTGGCGCACACGCCGGCGTCGATCAAGGCCTGGGCGCATTTCTCGCCCTCGACCAGCACGACCTGGGCGGCGTCCTGGATCCCCGGCTGGTTGTACAGCGGCCGCGGCTCGGGCGGGGGCCATCTTGCGCCGTTTGGCGTCCCAGGGCCGGAACTCCTTCTTGCGCCCGGGCGGGTCGTAGCGGTAGACGACGGCGATGAGCCGCCCCTGCGCGTCGAGGTAGTCCCACTTGGCGGTGGCGGGACCCAGGTCGTCGACCGCAGCGTCCTTCTTCCGTCCGCGCGGCGCGACCGGTCGAGCGCGCCCCGTCAGGTCCGCGGCGGCTTCGAGCACCCGATGGAACTCGGTGTGCGTATCGAGGCCATGGTGAGCGGCGATGAGGTCGAAGACGTCACCGCCCTCACCGGTGGCCCGGTCGGTCCACAGTCCCGCCTTGTCGCCGTCGAGCACGACTTCCAGGCTGTCCCCCGGGCTGCCGAGCACGTCGCCGATGACGAACTTGCCGCGTCGCTTCTTTCCAGCGGGGAACAGGGTGAACAGCACCGACTCCAGCCTCGCGAGCAGCGCGGCGCGCACGGCCTCGCGGCGTTCGGACGCCGGGATCTCGGGCGCGGGTGCGGTGTCATTGAAGTCCAGCATCCGACTCCTCCTCGTGCCCTGCGTCGGCCGTGAGCAGGGCTTGACGTTCCTCCATCCACGCCATCAGTTCGGAGAGCTTGAAACGCAGCAGCTTGCCCACCCGGTAGTGCGGCAGGCCGAGACGTCGGCGCTCCTTCGCGTGCGTGAGCCAGTAGTGCGGCAGATTGAGCGCCAGTGCCGCCTCGCGTGCGTCGATCAGGCGCTCCCCGAGCACCGGGTGCAGCGGTGTCTCGTTCATGCCGCGGCCCTCCAGCACCGGTCCTGCCACGGACACATCCGGCACTCGACATGGGTGGGATCGGAGAACGAGCGCGGCAGCAGTTCGCCCGCCTCGGTGGCCGTGATGACCTTCACGGCCCGGTCGGACATGCGCTGCGCCAACGCCGCATCGAACGGCACCAGCTCGGCGTGGATCTCCATGGTGTCGGCGTTCACCGCCGTGAACAGGGCCGGGTGCGCGTGCAGTTCGAGATAGGCTTGGTAGAGCGCGACCTGGGCGGCGTAGACGGGCTTGGCGACCGCGAGGCGATGTCTCTCCAACTCGCGCCACGATTTGGCGCCCAGGCACTTGTTCTCCCACAGCGCCGGGTAGCCGCAACCGAACCCCAGGTCGGGCCCGGCGACGAGCACGCCATCGACGTGGCCCTGCAGGCGCCCGTCCAGCGCCGAGAAGCCGAATTGCTCCCCCGCGTCGTTACGCGTGCGCAGATCGAAGCCCGCCGCGCGCAGCCATCCGACCATGCAGTCCTCAGAGACGCGCCCGCGCTCGAAGACGCGCAGCAGGCGGCCGTCGGTCTCGCGACCCGGATCGACCGGGGCGTCGGCGACCTCGTACTGCAGCGCGCGCTCGCAGGCGACCCCGAGGCGCGAGGCGCCGAGGTAGGTGCGGCGAGGCTGCGCCGCGCGAGACTGCTGCAGCCCGGCATCGATCAGCGCCGTGAGCTGACCCGACAGGCTCTTGGAGGCGTTGAAGTCCATCATCGCCGCGCCTCCTTGGGTGCTGCCGTGCGTGCCGTCTGCGCTTGAGCCTTCGGCTCCTCCCACGGCAGATCGTCCTCGAGGTCGGCGAAGGGGTCGGACACCGGGTCTTTCAAGCCCCGCACCGGCGGATACTTGGTCGCCTCGTGGTGCTCGACCATCGCCTCCGTGTAGCAGGTGACGATGGCGTCGATCACCTGCATCGCCTCAGCCTCGGAATACTCGCCCAGCGGCTTGGCAAAGCCGATCTCGCCCGCGACCTCGCCGAAGGCCTTGAGGCACTTCTTCATCGCGGCCAGTTCGACGTCAGACGGGTCGATCATGGCCACCTCCGTCTTGGGCGAGCGTCCTTCCTGCACGCGCAGCCAGTGGCCGTAGAGCGCGTGAAACGCCTCCTGGCAACGCCGCGAGCAGAACACCCAGTCGATCGGATAGCGCCGGGCATCGCCCACCGGATGCCGAAGGTCCGAGTGGCCGTAGCCGCGCGCCTGTCGTTTGCAGACCCAACACTTCACTGACCCTCCTCTCACTGCGCCCAGGCGGGCTTGCCCGGCATGGCGGGGCGTTGCGGGTTGACGGGCGGCGTCGTGCGCGGCGGGGTTGCTGCGGCGGGCGCGCCGGTGGAACCACTGCCGGGGTTCTTCGGCGGCAGCCCCATCAGCCGGGCGTAGTCCGGGTGGTCGGGCTCGACGGCGCTCTTGACGACGTTCTTCAACTCGCCGCGGCCGTCCTTCTCGACGTCGATGCGGGCGAGGAACTCGATGCCGTCGAGCTCGTGGAAGCCCTGGATGCGCCGCGCGGCGGCGGCCTGCGGGCTCATGTCCTGGGGATGGACATTGCGGGCGGAATTGAGCACGGCGCGCACGAAGCTGCGCCCCATCTGGCCCCAGGCCGGGCCCTTCGGGGAATGCAGGCCGATGTTGCTCCAGAGCTTGCGCCGGGCGTACTCGCCCTCCAGCACGACGAACTCGGCCGCCAGATACACCGAGCCGGACTCGTTGCTCTGCGTGGCGTAGCCGCCGGTCCAACCCTGGGCCGGGTCGTCAAAGCCCCCGGGCTTGAGCGTCATGCGCACGCGGGCGAGCGTGCCCTTGGGGATCAGGTCGAAGCTGGGCTGCTGCTGCGCGTCGTTGAAATCGCACCAATCGGTCATGGCTTACTCCTTGGATGTCGGGATTCGAGTGGCGGCGGCGCACTTGTCGATCAGCGCGCGCAGGTTCGGCGGCTCCAGCAACTCGAGGCTGGCCGCTGCGGTCCTTGGCCGGATAGCCGTAGGGGTTGACGGTGTGGGTGACGAAGGCGCGGTACGGATTGCCGTCCTCGGCCTTGATCTCGGCCAAGGTGACGACTTCATCGACGATGCCGGGCAGTTCCGCCGCGGTCTTGGCGCCCTCGATCTGCGGCACGAAGACCTTGCGGTTGAAGTCGTCCAGGCGCTCGTCGAGGATGGCCACGAACACCACGTGCTTGCCGCGCGCGTGCTGCAGATGGGTCAGCGCCCCGATCAGTTCCGAGCCGAGCAGGCCGTAGGCGCCCCGGGTGTCGGGCTTGCCGGTGCGCTCGCTGTAGGCCTGCGGCTGGGTCTTGGCCCAGATCAGGGCGAGGCGCGCGAGCACGGTGATCGAGTCGACGAAGTAGGTGTCGTACTTGGCGAGTTGACCGGGATCGCCGTAGCGCTCGCACACATGCCGGTAGTGCGCCTCGGAGAACGGTGCGTCCACGGGCAGCGCCGGGTTCGGGCCGGCGAGGAACACCACGAGATCGCGGAACTCCGGCCAGGTGCTCGGGCGCACGCAGTCGCCGCGCCAGTCCTTGACGGCCAAGTCGCCAGCCTCGAGGTCGACGAACAGGGTCGAGGCTTCGGGCAGGGTCTTCAACTGGCTGGTCTTGCCGATGCCGCTCTTGCCCAGCAGCACGAGCTTGACGCCCTGCTTCTCGGCGAGGCGCTCATCGGCGGTGATGATGGGAAGGGCCATCACGCCACCTCCTTCAGCCGCTCGGCCACCAGAGGGTTCCAGAGGATCTGGTAGCCGCTGTGCCCGTTGCGGGAGTACGGCATCGCCTCGGCCCAGGCCTCGCCGGCCTCGGTCAGTTCCCACTCGTCGCGTTCGTTGCGCAACTGCAGGCCGTGCGCGGCCAGACGCTGGTTGGTGGCCTTGGCCGACAGGCCGAGCAGCCTGCCGAGCTGGGTGGCGTTGAGCGAGCAGATCGCCTCGTTCGCGGCAGTGTCCCTGGCAGGAAGGGCGCGGCGCAGCGTCTCGACCGCCAGGCCCGTGTTCTCCTGGATGCAGGTGAGCGTGGCCGCCATCGCGATGCCGGGTTTGACCCCCGGCACCTTGGCCACGGCCTCGCCGATCAGCAGCAGAGCGGCGACGCGGTCCTGGGTGGGTGCCGGCAGGGTCGGGCGTGCACTTGGCGCCGTGTAGCTGCCCGTCTTGCGGATCGCCGGCAGCACCTCGTGTGTCACCCAGCGCTTGAAGTGCTTGGCCTCGCGCTTGCGGCTACCCAGCACCAGGCTGTAGAGGCCGGGCTCGTTGACGACGTTGACCTGGTCATTGCCGCGCGAGATGCCCTGAATTGAGATCAGGGCTTGCTCGTCAGGGTCCAGTCGCGCCAGGGCGCGGGTGGTGTTCGGCAGTTCAAGAACCGCGCACACATCCGCCGCGACGAACCACGGTTCGCCTTGGGCATCCGTGACGACCCGGACCGGACGGCCTTCGAAATCAAACGGGATCAGTTCGGTGCTCATGGATCACTCCTCCGAGACGAGGGCCAGCCGGAACGTGGGCTTGCCGGGCTTGACGGTGCGGGCGGCCTCGAACCCGGCGCGCAGTGCCGGCGGCCAGTTGGAAAAGCGCGATTCCGAGACGGAGTACTCGACGTCCAGGTAGTCCTCGACCTTCTCGCCGGCGGCGGCGATGCGCCGGGCGATGGCGGCCAGTTGCGCCTGGTCCCAGGACACGCGCTTCGGGACCTCGACCGTCACGCGAAGCAGCCCGTCCTTCAGGTGCACGACGCCGAAGTCCTTGCCCGCCTCGAGGCGGGCAGCACGGGCCTGCTCGCCGTAGGCGGCCTCCAGCGCAGCGTCGAACTTGGCGCGGGCCTGCTTGAGCCAGGCGAGCGCTTCGTCCAGGTGGCGGCTGATCTCCGCCTTCTGGGCGGGCGGAAGTTGAGCCAGCTGGCCGACGGACATCGCGGCGATGTCGGCGGGGTAGAGGGTCAAATCGCTCATCGCATCCCCCTTCAGCGCGCCGCGCGCTCGGAGGTCGAGTCGTGCAGGGCGCCACGCTCGAACTCGATGACCGACTCCAGGGGGTAGCTGACGCGCTTGGACAGCTTCAGGTAGCGCGGGCCCCGCCCTTCGCTGCGCCAGCGCTGCAGGGTCTTGGGGCTCAGGCCCCAGCGCTGCGCGAGCTCGTTCTCGTTGAGGACCCGACGGTCGCCGGGAGACAGGCTGTTGATCGCATCGACCGGCGACCGGGGGATGGTGCTTGCCGTTGTCGGCATGGAAGCCTCCTATGACGCTGTTGAGGAACAGGTGTCATTGCAGGCTTCGGGTGGCGAACCTTGGAGGGACCGAATGGCGAACCACGCGCAAACTTCGGGTTCGCCAATCCGCACGCGTCCATGCCAAAACGGCGAGCACGCGGCTCGCCGTTCTTGGGGACAGGGGGGATGGTCAGCGGCCGGTCACTGGGCCGGTGGCGGAAAACCCAGCAGCCTGCGCTGATCGGCCCAATCCCGTGGCAGAGAATCGTGCCGGCCGCGCAGCGTCTGCAGGTTCAGGTGTCGCGGCTGCCGGCCATCGAGGATGGCCTCGACGATGTCGGGGGCCAAGAGGGTCAGGCGCAGCACCTCGGCCACCCAGCCGGGCTCCAACTTCAGGGAGCGGGCCAGGTCGGTCGTCGTGGGATAGCGCCCCTCCTCGAGCAGCCGCTTCCAGTAGAAGGCCTTGCCGAGCGTCTTGATCATCGACGCGTCCAGTCCTCCCGCGGCTGAGGCTGCGGACTCGGGCGTCGGCGGGATCAGGAGCTTGCGGTTCTGCCGGCGCTTGATCGTCAGGGGCACCAGGGTCACCCGCTGCCCGTCGCTGACGTAGCTGCGCGCGTCGTGGCCGACCTCGACCCGGATCGCGCGGCGGCGGGAGTTCGGAGTCGGATCGGGAGGCGACCGGGTCATGCCAAGGCCTCCTCGGCGCTCGCGCGGCACTCGTCGACCAAGGGATGCGCGCCGATCTCGGGCCCCAATCCCAACCAGCCATCCTCGCGCCAGAGGATGTCGAGTCCGTGCTCATGCAGTTGCACCCGCTCGATCAGCAGCCGCGCGATGCGTTGCTGCTCGGCCGGGAACAACTGCGCCCACACGTCGCCGATGCGCCGCATCGCCACCACCACCTGCGCTTCGTCGAGGGCGGCACCGGCCGGGTGGCGCTGGCACGCCCGCCAGGTGCCGATCAGCACCTCCGGCGCCGAGAGCGCCGCGTGGATCTGCGTCAGCACCGCGTTCTCGATCTCGGCCGCGGGCAGATGGCCGACGTCTGGGGCGTCCGGCGCCAGGCTCGCGCCCGCGTTACGACGCTTGTGCAGGTAGGGGACGTAGTAGCGGTAGGTGCGCCCGCTCTTTTTCTTGACGAAGGTGTGCAGCATGCGCTGGCCGTCGGGCGCGAACAGCAGCCCCGCGAGCAGCGCCGGGTGTTGGGCCCGGTGTTCACGCGGCGCCTGCTTGCGGCGCGCGATGAAAGCGTGCGCGGCGTCCCACAGGTCTCGTGGCACGATCGCTTCGTGTTGGCCGGGATACCACGTGCCGTGGTTGCGGATCTCACCGAGGTAGATGCGGTTGCGCAGCAACGCGAAGATGTATTGCTGGTCGATGGGTCGGCCCGTGCGCCGGCGCCCGCCTTGGGTCACCCAGGCCTTGGTGGTGTGCCCCTGGACCGCCATCTCTCGCACCAGCCGCGCAGCCGAGCCATGCTCGGCGTAGCGGCGGAAGATGTCACGCACGAGTGCGGCCTCGCGTTCGTTGACGACGAGCTTGCGATCGACGACGTCGTAGCCCAGCGGCGGCATGCCACCCATCCACATGCCCTTGGCCTTGGAGGCGGCGATCTTGTCGCGGATGCGCTCGCCGGTGACCTCGCGCTCGAACTGCGCGAAGGACAGCAGGATGTTGAGCGTGAGCCGCCCCATCGAGGTGGTGGTGTTGAACTGCTGCGTGACCGAGACGAAGGAGACGCCGTTGCGGTCGAACACCTCCACCAGCTTGGCGAAGTCCGGCAGGCTGCGCGTGAGGCGATCGATCTTGTAGACGACCACGATGTCGATCCTGCCGGCCTCGATGTCGGCCAGCAGTCGGCGCAGTGCGGGGCGGTCCAGATTGCCGCCGGAGTAGCCGCCGTCGTCATAACCCTCCTCGACGGCGATCCAGCCCTCGTGGCGTTGGCTGGCGATGAAGGCCAGCCCCGCGTCGCGTTGGGCCTCCAGGCTGTTGTACTCCTGGTCCAGTCCCTCGTCGGTGGACTTGCGGGTGTAGACCGCGCAGCGCCTCGATGGCGTGACGGGACCAGGCGTCGGCATGGTCGACGGGGATGCGGGCCATCGTGATCTCATGCCGGCTCCTTCTGGCCGTGCTTGGTCTTGAGGCCGAAGAACGCGGGGCCCGACCAAGGCGTGCCGGTGATGTGGCGGGCAATCGCCGTCAGGCTCTTGAACCGCTGCCCCTGATACTCGAAGTCATTGGGCCCGCGCACCAGCACCCGGTGCTCAACGTCGTCGAAGATCCGCGTGAGCACCGTGCCCGGCAGCAACCGACTCGCGTCGCGGCGCAGTTGGCGCGGCAGGATGCCCGTCTCACCGATCTCCTCGAGCTTGCGGCGGGTCGCGGGTTTCAACCCGCCGAAGGCGCGCTCCTGGATCCTGTAGGCGAGCCGGCTTTCCAGCCACGTGCGGTGGTGATGCTTGGGCCGCTCCTCGAAGTACTCGTCCCACAGCGCCCAGAGGCTGTCCATCGACAGGTGGGGCAGCTGCGCGACGCGGGCGGCGACGGTGGCCGGGTCTGCGGGGCTTGCGTGTGTCGTCATCGGCGAACTCCTCGTGCGTGATCGGGGTTCGCATTCACGCGCTGTGGCCCGCAGAAGCCAAGGCCAACCGAGTCGCTGTCGGTGGCGGGATGGCCAGATGGCGGAAAGGGGCGCGCGCAGCCGCAGGAGGGCGCAGGCCAGCAGATCGACGACCTCTTGGTGCGCGTGCCGAGGCCGATCGGCCTCGGGAGCCAGGACGAAGGGTTCGGGTTCGTGCATGGTCGGCGTTTCGATGGAAAACGCCGACCATGCTAGGAATCAAGGGGCTTCGCGTAACGGGTTCTGGCGGGGATGCGCGGGCTACGGCGCCCTGCGTCATCGCACCTGGTGCTGGCCTGTCGAGACGAACCGGTCATCGCTGTCGAAGCTTTCGCCGTCCTGCCAGGATCGATCCCAAGCGCGCGGCTCGGCACTTTCCAACAGCAGCAGGGTCAGGACGCGATCTCTCGAGGCGTAGCTGTGCTTGAACTCGCGCAGCTTCATGTAGGGTGCCTCCTCGGGGCACCAGATCGCGGCGGACATCTCGACGCCGTCCCATGCCTGCTCGACGCTCGCGTCGGCGGCGAGCGTGCCGGGTAAGGGCTCTTGCGGATCGCCGGTGCGCCGGATGCGCGCCCGGGTTCTCACGGCGCTGCTGCTGCGCCATTCGTACTTCGCGTAGCCGTTGTCCCAGTAGACCAAGATGGCGCGCTGCGGGGTGAACTTGATGAAGCGGATGCACAGCGCCTCGAACGACACCTGGAAGCGCTCGGCAATGGCGCTGAGGACGTGCAGATCGATGCGTCGGTTCGAGATCCACTCGCGCAGCCGATCACCGGGCATCAGCAAGTTGCCGGCGAAATCGTCGGCCTCGCGCTCGATCAGGCGCATCGTCTCGTGGCCGGAGTGGACGCTTTCCTTGTCACAGTTGAAACGCGGCTGCCGGTCGCGGTGCAGGACGAAGTGCCCGAGCTCGTGAGCGATGGTGAATCGCTGGCGCTGCGGGCTGACCGTGCCGTTGTAGGCGATACCCCAGACCTGAGGGTCACCGGGGTCCCGCGCCAGCAGGCCCTCGAAGGCATCGTCGTTGAACTGCACCGGGGGACGAATTTCCCGAACCCCTTTGCCGTAGGGCGTGGTCGGCAGCATCTGCCGCACGACATCGAGATCGATGGCCTCGGGCACGTCCGCGCCGTACCAAGCCCGCAACCAGTGGTGGACTTTGTTGGCGGCGATCGCGCCGTTGAGGGCCGGGGGCGTGTTCACCTTTTGCTTTCCGGCAGATCCTTGTCCGGGAAGATGATCTTCAGCGCTTGGCGCACCCGGTCCTTCTCAGCTTCGGTCATGCCGGCATAGGCACGGAAGAAGGCCACATCCTCGGGGCTGGCCTCGGGGACCTGGGGCATGGGCTCGCCCATGATGTCCTCCATCGTGACGCCCAGCACCTTGGCCAGCGCCTGCACGCGCTCGGCCGAGGGGCGTTGACCCTCCTTCATCTCCAGTTCCCAGATGTAGGCCTTGGTGCAGCCGACCGCGTCGGCGACTTGCTGCAAGGTCAATTTCTTCGCCTCGCGGAATCGCCGCAGGCGAGATCCAAACGCCGAAGCCATGGCGATGCCCCGTCTCGAATCCACTGTCAGTGTAGGAAAATCAGACCGTGAGTATAGCCACGAGATACCAAAAAGCGCCAGACGTGCCACGATGATTGACAGGCGGAATGGGGCGGGACACAATCGCGCTGTATCTCGCTGCTTTACTCTGGCGAGATGCCCGTTCGGTAACCCCGTCGCCGGCCCGCGTGCCCGCCCCATCGGTCCGCAGCCCTCGACACCTCTTGCGGAAAGGACCGAGAAGATGAAGAAGACCTTCGTCGACGTGCTGCTCGAACTGCCGGTGGACACGACGCTCAGCACTTTCCTGGCCTCGCACGGCCTGCCCGTGGCCGACGATTTCGACTGGGAGGACACGCCGCGCACCTCACAGGCGCTGGTGGAGGCCGTTCGCGCCTGGCCCGACGTCGCCGCCCGCGACCGTCTGATCGGCAACCTCATGGCCAGCGTCCAGTTGGCCGACCCGGCCGGCAAGCAGGCGATGTTCCAGGCCGCCGCCGGGGACGGCGCCGCGCTGCTGGGCCTGGTGGGATGCCGGAGCGACGCCCACCGCTCCTTCTGAGCTGTATGCCAACCACCCGGCGCTGTTCGAGCGGGCCTGTGAGTTCGACTACCTGGAGCGCCACGGATCGCAGGCCCAGCAGCACGACCTCGGCGTGAAGCGCCGGCCGAACACCTCGGATGCCGCGCTGATCGCGCTGCGCCAGGCCATCTCGGCCTTCTATCAGCGCGAACTGCAGTGCGGCGACGGCAGCGTGGCTTACCTGGTGGAACGCCGCCCCGGCGTGTTCCTGCTGACAGTGCACGTCAAGGACCTGGCCATGCTGCGCCTGGAGTTCGAGGGCGCCCATCTCACCCGTCGCGTCGGCAACCCGAACATCCACATGGTGCTGGAGTATGCGGCGGCCACCGGGGTCGTTCGCACCCTCGTGCGCGGTGGCGCCAAGTACCACCAGATGCTCGTGGACGCCTTCGCCGAGCACCTGTTGGGCGTCAAGGTGGACGCGCACCGCATCAAGCCGCCGACGCTGGACCTGTCGGTCTTGCGCCTCGGCTTCGATGTGCCGCAGGCCGTGGCGGACGGCTTCGTGGCGCTGCAGGTCAAGTCCCTCTCGGTGTTGAGCCCGAGCACGGCACTGAAGCTCGATTGCACGGCGATGGCGTCGAGCGAGCAGCGCTGCGTCACCGAACTGCTGCGCGAGGAGTTCCCCGGTGAGGACCCGCTGGAGCGCGGCTGGTTGATCACGGCGGCACGCATCAACCTGTACTACCCGCCCGAACCCGGAAAGGCTCGTTCCAAGGTCGTCACGGTCGAGGTGACGCGTCGCGGGCGGCTGAACCTGCACAAGTTCGATGCCGCGTTGCAGGCGCAGTTGGAGGGCTACCTGGTCTCGCTGGGCATCTTGCAGCCCGGCCAGACGCTGAACGTCCGGGAAGCGCCGCCTGAACCGCTCCCGATTTCCTGGACACGCCTGAGGGCGTAATTCACGCCGCCATGCGCTGCATCGCGGCGTGGTGATCCCGGCGCACCTGTGCCGGGCTGCGGTGGCCGTGCCGGCCCACCATCCAGTGCTCGTTGTACACCTTCTGCCACGCCAGCAGCGCCTGGCGCAGCTCCTCCACGGTCTCGAACGTCCGCACCCACAGCAACTGCTCCTTCAGCGTGCGGATCATCCGCTCGGCGCACCCGTTGCCCTCCGGGGCGCGGACAAACGACGGGCTCGACGCAATCCCCAGGAACGCGAGCTCCTGCTGGAAATCGTCGGCCATGTACTGCGTCCCGTGGTCATGGCGCAACCGCAGCCCGCTGGCGACCTTCGCGCCGATCCGCCCGAAGCGCTCCCGCACCGCCTGCCGGATCGGCTCCAGTGCCTCCCAGCGCGTCGCACGGGCCGCCGCATGCACGCCCACCAGCTCCGCCGTGCAATGGTCGACCGCGATGAACACCGCCGCCGTACCCTCCCGCAGCGTGACCGTCGTCGAGAAGTCCGTCCCCCACATCAGGTCCGGCGCCTCGGTGAGAATCGTCCCCTCGTGCGCCCGCGGTCCCCGCGGGCCGCCGCCGCGTTGCGGCGCCAGCAGGCCGTGCGCGCCCATCAGCCGCAGCACCCGCGACTTGCCGCTACGGATGCCCTCGGCCCGCAGCTTCGCCCACACCTTGCGGTAGCCCTCGCCGGTGAACGGGCTCACCGCCAGCACGGCCCGGATCGCCGCCACCAGCGCCTCGTCACTGAGCGCCGTCTTCGGGCCGCGCTTGGCCGGCGGGGCACGGTCCGGCCGCGTGGCCGCAGCCTGGGCATACCACGTCGAGCGGGCAAGCTCCCACGCCGAGCACACGCGCCTGACCCCGTACACCCGGCCCGTCCCCTCCGACGTCGCCGCGCTCATTTCGGCAACCTCGTCTCGTCCAAAGGGAGGCCGGCTTTCAACCTCCGGATCGCGTCGCGCTGCAGTTCGCAGCGCATCGTCATCTCGCCCAGCACCGCCTTGAGCCGTTCGATTTCCTCGTCCCGCGCGTCGGTCTCGCGTGCCTTCAGGCCCGCCATGCCCGATGCGAGAAACGCCTCGCGCCACTCGGTCAGCTTCGCCGCCGTGACCTTCGACTCCCGCGACACCGTGTCCAAGTCCTCGCCGCGCAGCAGCCTCAGCACCGCATCACGCTTGGACTTCGCCGACCAGCGGCCGCGCTCCTTCACCAACTCGACCTTCTTGTGCTTCATCTCGGACTCTCCTCTTGGGGTTAGGATCCCGCAAGAGCGTGTCCAAGGAAATCGAGGGGCGGAGGACGCCGGAAGCGGGAACTGCCAATCCTGAGCCGCATCCCTCCACGATTGGCGAGGACTGATCGGTGGCCACGCACGACGCCTGGGCCTTGGTGTGCCGCTTGTTCGCGGGCGGCACGCCCATCCTTCGAGCGGCGCTCTCTCCCCGCGAGATCGCCGCCTTGCCGGCCCTCGGGCAGGCGGTGAAGCCCACGGCCCTGGACCAGCGATTCGTGCTGTGCCCCTACTGTCACCAGCAGCGGGCGCAGGTCTGGGGCGACGGGCACCAGGGGCGTACCTGCCATTGCCCCGAGTGCGGGCCGGTGGCCGTCGAGGCCGACGACATGGCCGCGTTGGCGCTGGACGAGGAGTGGCTGCGCCGAAAGCTGCGGCTGGCGCTTTCGATCGAGAGCCGCGACGGCATCGACGCCCTCGGCGATGGCGTGTGGCGCCTTGGCGATTCCCGGTGCTCGCCAGTCCTGCTGGCGCGCGATCTGATCCGGCTATGGCGCGAGCCGGCCCTGCTGGAGCGGGTGCGGGTCGCAGGCGGGCCGATCCGCGTCATCACGCCGAAGCCGCGCGAGACGCGCGGGGCGCCCTTCGGCCCGGCCGTGGAGTGGTTGGCTCTGGAGGATCGCTTCGCCTTCTACGGAGGCGGCATCTCGTTCATCGCCCCGACGGGAGAGCCGCCAGCACCGCAGGCCAGCGATCCAAGGACGCCGGTGAAGGGGCCTTTCTCGGCGGATTTCCGCTGGGTCACGCTGCCCGAGGGGCCGCACGGCCCGATCCGGCTGACCGAGGCTCAGGCTGCGGTCTTCGACGCACTGTGGTCGTTCAAGGGGAGCCCCGCACCGCCGAACAGATCATGCGGCGCGCCGGGCTAGACAGTGACAAGCCCATCGACGTGTTCAAGGTCAAGGCGCGCGACAAGGGCAAGCCCGAGGCCGAAGGGCCGCTCTTTGCTTATCGAACGCTCGTGGTCACGCAGAAGCGCGCGGGCCTGTACGCCATGCCCTGTGCTGCAGCATCGACTCCCGCGTAGGCTTGATGCGTTGCCCATCCAAGCACGATGGACAACCGATCGCGGTGACGCACGCACAAGTCGTTGATGCGCAAGCCCGTCTGCGTGCGCTCCGGCGAAGAAGTTGGCGCGGGTTTTGAGAGAACTGAGAGCAGAAGAGAGTCGAACCGGGCGACTTCCGGCCACCCTGCCACTACCGCGTGGCACACGCGGAACGCCGCCAAACCCCGCATGGTGTCGCGGAACCCGCAAATGAAAACGCCCAACCGATGAGGGTTGGGCGTTAGGTATTGGTGGCCGGGGAGGGAATCGAACCCCCGACACGGGGATTTTCAATCCCCTGCTCTACCAACTGAGCTACCCGGCCATGGGCGTGCGAGCCGCGCATCATACGGACGCCCGGCGGGCGACGCAAGTCAGGCTGGCGCTGAACGCGCGCTGGCGGTGGCCAGCGCAGGTGGAGTTTTTCACGCTGGCTTTACGCATGCCGCACGTCGCCGGAGCAGGATGAATGCGCGCCCGTCGGGGCGCGTTGCAACGCAAGAGAGGACACCGTGATGAACGCGAACACGCGATGGCTGGCAGCGTCGACGCTGGCGGCGGCCATGCTGGCCGGCTGCGCCAGCGGGCCGCACATGAGCGATGCGGAGAAGCTGGCATTGTACGAGCAGCATGCCGGTGCGCCGGTCTCGAGCTTCATGTACACCATGCCGATGGACGGCTGGACGCCGCTAGGCGACAGCGCGCTGGCGGTGTGGTCGGGCCCGGGCCGCGCCTACCTGCTCAAGCTGTACGGGCCGTGTCCCAACCTCAGTTTCGCGCCGATGATCAGCCTCAGCCGCAGCGTCGGCCAGGTCTGGGCCGGCTTCGATCGGGTGATCCCGCGCGGGGTGGGGCCGCTGATGCCGGACATCCCCTGCACGATCAAGTCGATCCAGCCGCTCGACATGAAGGCGATCCGCAAGGCCGAGCGCGATGCCAACAAGATCGATGCCCCGGTGGAGCGGCCGGCCGATCCCAAGCAGGGCGCGCAGCCGTAACCCCCCGCGCCCGGGTGCCGTCAGTCCGCCGGCACGTAGCCGGCGGGCTTCTCGGCGCCGCCGCCGAACAGGAACTTGGCCATCTCGCCTTCGAGGAAGGCGCGGTGCTGCGGGTTCAGCGGCGACAGCCGGTTCTCGTTGATCAGCATGGTCTGATGCGCCAGCCAGCGTTGCCAGGCCGGCTTGCCGACGTTGTCGAACACGCGCTTGCCGAGCTCGCCGGGCCACGGCGGGAAGTCCAGGCCGTCGGTGTCGATACCGTCCACTACGCAATGTACTTGGCGGGTCATGCGGTTGGCTCCTGCAGCAGTTTGCGAATGGGGGCGGGCAGGCCGATCGCGGAGAGCTCCGCGCGGCGCGCCCAGCGCAGGTCGTCATTATCGGCGATGCGCGGCTTGAGGCCGTCGGCGCGCACGTGCAGCGGGTGCAGGCGCAGGCGGTAGTGGCTGAAGGCGTGTTCGATCGGTTGCAGCGGCTGCGCCGCAGTGGCATCGCCGCGCAGATGGTCGCGGAACCAGGCGCGCGCCTGCGCGGCGTCGCCCAGCTGCGGCAGCGACCACAGCCCGGCCCAGACCCCGGTGGGGGCGCCGCTGCAGCAGCACGCGGCCGTCGCCATCCTCGGCCAGCAGCAGGTGGGCCTCGCGCTGCGGCAACGGCTTGCCCGGTTTTGGCGCGGGCAGTTCCTGCACGCGGCCCTCGCGCCGCGCAATGCAAACGTCCTGCAAGGGACAAATCGCGCAGGCGGGATTGGCGCGGGTGCACAACGTGGCGCCGAAATCCATCTGCGCCTGGGACCAGTCGGCCAGCCGCGTGGGGGAAGCAGCGTCTCGGCGATCGCCCACAGGCGCTTTTCCACCGCCGGCCGGCCCGGCCAGCCTTCGATGCCGAACACCCGGCACAGCACGCGCTTGACATTGCCGTCGAGGATCGGCGCGGGATCGCCCCAGGCCTGTGCGAGGATCGCCCCGGCGGTGCTGCGGCCGATGCCGGGCAGCGCGACGAGCGCGTCGAGGCTGCGCGGCAGCTCGCCGCCGTGGCGCTCCAGGCACAGCTTCGCCGCGGCGTGCAGGTGGCGGGCACGGGCGTAATAGCCCAGGCCCGACCACAGCGCGAGGACGTTGTCCTGCGGCGCGCGCGCCAGTGTCGGCAGGTCGGGCAGGGCGGCGACGAAGCGTTCGAAATAGCCCTCCACCACCGCCACCTGGGTCTGCTGCAGCATGATCTCGCTCAGCCACACCCGGTACGGCGTGCGCGGGTGCTGCCAGGGCAGGTCGTGGCGGCCGTGGCGGTCGAACCACGCCAGCAGGCGCGCGGCGATGGCGGGCGCGGCGCTCATGGCGCGTCGTCGAGCCGCAGCTGCACGCCGTCCAGCGTCACCCCGTCCAGCACCAGATGCGGGGTGGTCAGGGTGCCGGCCAGCGGCGGCAGCGGCGAGCCACTGCCGCCGGCGTCCAGCCAAGCCAGCACTTCGGGCAGGCGGAAACGCGCCTCCAGCGCGGTGGCGTCGCGGCGCAGGGTGAGGCGGGCCGGGCCGGAGGCATCCGGCGTGCCGGCGTAGGCGAGGCTGAAGGCCAGCGGCGTGCGCGACGCCGCCAGCGGTGCCGGCAGCAGCGGCCAGCCGGCCGGCCAGGCGGCGATCTCGCCGGCCAGCCGCAGGCGCAGGCGCGCGCCGAGGCTGAGGCTGCCGCGCGCGCTGGCCCATGGCACCTGCGGATCGCCCTCCAGCACTACGCTCACCGGCACGAACCGCCAGCTGGCATCGTCGAAGGCCATCGGCGCGGCCAGCCCGAGCCGGAACGCGGTGCTGCCGCCGGCCGACTGGTAGCGCGCGTCCAGCCCCAGCCGCACCGGCTGCATCAGCGCCGAGTCGCGCCCGATCCGCAGTGGCCCGGCCAGGAACACCTGTGCCGGCATCCGCCAGCCCTTGCCCGAAAACTCCAGGCGGCCGCGCGCGGAGAGCTGCGCCGGTTGCCGTTCCAGCAGCCGCTGCGGGGTGTCGAGCGAAAGCGCGAGCGCGGCCGGCAGGGTGAGCGTGCCGGCGACGTAGCGGCCGCGCACGTCCAGGCGCAGCACCTGGCGCGGATGCAGCGCGGGCAGGTCGATGGCCAGCGCCTCGATCCGCCAGTCGTCGTTGTCGATCCGCCCATCAATCACGCGCAGGCCAGCGATCAGGGTCGGCAGCCGGATTTCGCTGGGGGGCGGCTGGCCAGCCAATGCTGCAGCGCGGGCAGGTCCAGCACCGGGCCGTCCAGCTCGATCCGCTGCACGGTGAGGTCGGCGCCGCGGGTGCGCAGGGTGTGCCATGGCAGCGCGACGAACACGCGGCGCGCGCGCAGCAGGGCGCGCGGGGCGCCGGGCTGGCGCGCGACGAGCCCGCGCAGCTCCAGCTGCGGGGTGCCGCGCAGGTGGTAGTCGACGCCGTCGGCCTGCAGTTCGAGCGCCAGTGCATGGCCGGCCAGCGCCAGCAGGGCACGCCCGGCGCGCGGGGCCGGGGCCAGCCAGGCCGTCAGCAGCACCAGCAGGGCCAGCGCCAGCGCGATGGCCAGCGCTGCCAGCCGCCGCCACCGGCGCGGGCGCGGGCCGGCGGGCAGCGCCGCGCTCACCCGCCCAGCGACTCCGGCAGCAGCGCGTCCACGAACGCCTCGGCATCGAACACGCGCAGGTCCTCCGGGCGCTCGCCGATGCCGGCATAGCGGATCGGGATGCCGAACTCGCGCGCCAGCGCGAACACCACGCCGCCCTTGGCGGTGCCGTCCAGCTTGGTCACCACCAGGCCGGTGACCGGCAGTTTCTCGCTGAACTTGCGCACCTGGTGGATCGCATTCTGGCCGGTGGTGCCGTCGATCACCATCAGCACCTCGTGCGGCGCTTCCGGGTCGAGCTTGCGCAGCATGCGCGCGACCTTCGCCAGCTCATCCATCAGCCCGCCCTGGGTATGCAGGCGGCCGGCGGTGTCGGCGATCAGCACGTCGATGCCGCGCGCCCTGGCGGCCTGCAGGGCATCGAACGCGACCGAGGCGGCATCCGCGTTCTGGCCCTGCGCCACCACCGCCACCCCGTTGCGCTCGCCCCAGGCCTGCAGCTGCGCGACCGCGGCGGCGCGGAAGGTGTCGCCGGCGGCCAGCATCAGGCTGCGGCCCTCGTCCTTGTAGCGGCGCGCGAGCTTGCCGATGGTGGTGGTCTTGCCGGCGCCGTTGACGCCGACCGCGAGCAGCACGAAGGGCTTCTTCGCCGGGTCGATCTGCAGCGGCCGCGCCACCGGCGCGAGCAGCGCCACCAGCTCGGCGCGCAGCGCGGAGCGCAGGGTGGCGGCGTCGGCGAACTCGCGCGCCTGCATCCGCTTGCGCAGGCCTTCCACCAGCGCGCTGCTGGCGGTCACGCCGACATCGGCGGTGAGCAGGGCGGCCTCGATCTCGTCCAGCAGGTCGTCGTCCAGACGCGGGTTGCGCGAGAACAGGCTGCTGAAGGTGCGGGCGAAGGCGCTGCCGCGCAGGCGCTGACGCCAGCCGGACTTGCCGGCGGTGGCAGGGACGGGCAGGTCGGCCCCGGCAGCGGGCGCGGCGGGGGCGGGAACTTCGCCCGGGGGCGGAACGGCGGGCGGCGCGGGCGTCTCCGGTGGAGGCGTTTGCGGGTCGGGTTGCTTGCGGCGGAACCAGCTGACCATGAGGCCGGGGAATAGCGGAGAATGGCGCGCATGGTAGCACCCGCCCTTGCCTCTTCCCGATGAGCCGCGCCCGCGCAAACCCTTCCGTGGCGCGGCCCGGCAGCGTCCGCATCATCGCCGGGCAATGGCGCGGCACGCGCCTGCCGGTGCCGGATCGCCCAGGCCTGCGGCCCACTTCCGACCGCGTGCGCGAGACCCTGTTCAACTGAGCTGCAGCCGGTGCTGCCGGGCGCGCGCGTGCTGGACCTGTTCGCCGGCAGCGGCGCGCTGGGGCTGGAGGCGGCCTCGCGCGGGGCCGCACGGGTGCAGCTGGTGGAGGCCGATCCGCCGCTGGCGCAAATCCTGGCGGCTGCCGCCGCGCGACTGGACCGGCAGCACCGGGTGGCGGTGCATCAGGGCGATGCGCTGGCGTTCCTGCGCACGCATGCCGAGCCCCCGTTCGACATCGCTTTCGTGGACCCGCCGTTCGCCGCCGGGCTGTGGCCGGCGGTGCTGGAACTACTGCCGGCGCGGCTGGCGGCGCGGGCCTGGTTATATGTGGAAAGCCCGGCGGATCGCGTGCCGCAGGTGCCCGCAGAGTGGGCACTGCATCGCGAAAACCACACCCGCCAGGTGCGCTATGCCCTGTACCGGCGCGGTACACTGGGGCAATCCTGAAGCAGAAGCGGTTCGACGACGACATGAGCGTGGCGGCACGCACCGCGGTCTATCCCGGCACCTTCGATCCGATCACCAATGGCCACCTGGACCTGGTGGACCGGGCCGCACCGCTGTTCGAGCGCCTGGTGGTCGGGGTGGCGGCCAGCCCCTCGAAAGGGCCGGCGCTGCCGCTGGAACTGCGGGTGGGGCTGGCGCGGCAGGCGCTGGGCCACCACGCCAACGTGGAGGTGCGCGGCTTCGACTGCCTGCTGGCGCACTTCGTGCGCGACATCGGCGCCGGCGTGCTGCTGCGCGGCCTGCGCGCGGTGTCGGACTTCGAATACGAATTCCAGATGGCGAGCATGAACCGCCACCTGATCCCGGAGGTCGAGACCCTGTTCCTGACCCCGGCCGAGCAATACGGCTTCATTTCATCATCGCTGGTGCGCGAGATTTCGCGCCTCGGCGGCGATGTCTCCGGCTTCGTCCCGCCTGCGGTCGCCTCGGCGCTCGAAGCCCACTGGCGGGGACGGACGGCATGAGCCGGAACGCCGCCACCGCTGCATCCACATCCACTGCCAAGCCCGGGGAAAACCCATGAACCTGTTGACCCGTTTGCTCGTCGTCGCCTGCCTGGTGCTGCCGTTCACCGCCTGCAAGAAGGAAGAAGCCCCGCAGACGCAGGCGCAGGCCGCGCCGCCGCTGCCTACCAGCAGCGAGCAGAAGGACTGGAAGCCCTATCTGGAATACAAGATCACCCCGCACATGGGCGGCATCACCAGCAGCCCGTTCGTGTACTTTCTGCCGAAGGCCGATAGCGAGGACTTCGACGGCAAGTACCAGCGCCAGCTGGAGAAGCTGCAGACCGATCTTGGCCGCGGCATGACCGAAGGCGTGATGCTGGTGTTCGCCTCGCCAGCGCCGGAGAAGGAAGTCGAGATGATCGAGGCCGCTTTCAAGGGCGTGCCGCAGGGCAGCATGAAGGGCGTCAAGGTGGTCTTCATCGGCACCCCGATCCTGGGCGAGCGGGTGAAGGCCGCGGTCGAGCCGGCCGGCGTCAGCTACATCTTCGAAGAAGCCAAGTAAAGTCGGCAGAGGCCGCCCGCCGCGGGCCGGTCCTGCGCCGGGCGCAGGACCGACGCTGGTGCACGCTGCCCGGCTGCCATCTTGCCGTCGCTGCGCAAGGAGTGAATGCATGAACCGCATCGCCTGGCTGTTGCTGGCTTTCCTGCTTCCGCTGGCGGCTGCCGCCGGCCCGGCTGCGCCCGCCGCGCATCCGCCCGGCGCCGCGGTGGCCTCGGCCCACCACCTCGCCACCGAGGCCGGAATCGAGATCCTGCGCCAGGGCGGCAATGCGTTCGATGCCGCGGTGGCGGTGTCCGGCGTGCTGTCGGTAGTGGAGCCGATCAGCTCCGGCCTCGGCGGCGGCGGCATGTGGCTGCTGCACGATGGCAAGACCGGCCGCGACGTGTTCGTGGACGGGCGCGAGACCGCCCCGGCCGCGGCCACCCCGGACAAGTTCCTCGACGCCAGGGGCGACCTCGACCCGCAGCGCGCGCAGAACGGCCCGTGGTCGGCCGGCATCCCTGGCCTGCCGGCGCTGCTGGTGCACGTGGCCGAGAAATACGGCCGCCTGCCGCTGCGGCAGAGCCTGGCCCCCGCGATCCGCATCGCCCGCGAGGGGTTCCCGGTGTATGCACGCATGGCCCGCGGCTACGCGGCCAAGCGCCAGGTGATGGACCGCTATCCCGGCACCCGCGCGGTGTTCTCGCCGAATGGCAAGCCGATCCGCGAGGGCCAGGTGTTCCGCCAGCCGGACCTCGCCGCCACGCTCGAGCGCCTCGCCGCGCAGGGCTTCGACGGCTTCTACCGCGGCACCACCGCCAGGCACCTGGTGGCGGGCGTGAATGCCGCGGGCGGGCAGTGGACGCTGGACGAACTGGCCGGCTACCGCGTGCGCGAACGCGAGCCGATCCATTTCCGCTACCACGACTGGACCATCACCACCGCGCCGCTGCCGTCCTCGGGCGGGATCGCGCTGGCGCAGATGCTGCAGATCCTCGCGCCCTACGACCTTGAGGCCATGCCCGAGGCCGAGCGCGTGCACATGGTGGTGGAGTCGATGCGGCGCGCGTTCCGCGACCGCACCTTCTACCTGGGCGATCCGGATTTCGTGAAGATCCCGCAGCGGCTGCTGCTGTCGCCCGACTACGCCGCCGGCCTGCGCGCGGGCATCGACCCCGACAAGGCCACGCCCAGCGATCTGCTCTCGGGCCAGCCGACCCCGCTGGAGGACGAGGAGACCACCCACTTCTCGATCATCGACGCCGACGGCAACCGGGTGGCCGCCACCCAGACCGTGAATCTGCTGTTCGGCTCCGGCCTGATCCCGCCCGGCACCGGCGTGCTGCTGAACGACGAGATGGACGATTTCGCGCTCAAGCCCGGCACGCCCAATGCGTTCGGGGTGATGGGCTATGAGGCAAACGCGCCCAAGCCGGGCAAGCGCATGCTCAGCTCGATGACGCCCACCTTCATGGAATCGCGCGACAAGGTGGTGGCGCTGGGCACCCCGGGTGGCAGCCGCATCATCACGATGGTGCTGCTGGGCATCCTCGGCTACGACGCCGGGCTGGACGCCCAGCAGGTCGCCGCGCTGCCGCGCTACCACCACCAGTGGCTGCCGGACGTGATCGACGCCGAGCCCGGCGCGATCTCCGCGCAAGCCGCGCAGGCCTTGCAGGCGATGGGGCATCGCATCGATCTGCCGCCCGATGAAGCCGCGGGCGGGCGTGGTTCCAGTCACGTCTGGGGCAACCTGCAGACGGTGGAATGGGACCGGCGCGCCAATGCGCTGCGTGGCGGCAGCGATCCGCGCAATCCCGAAGGCAAGGCCACGGTGCTGGCGCAGCCCTGACCGGTGCGCGTATCTCCACGTCACTGCGCAGGAGGCATTTCCATGAAGCTCTGGTCCCTGCTGGGCAATTCGCAGAAACTCGACGGCGGCGCGATGTTCGGCAACGCGCCCAAGGCGCTGTGGGCGCGCTGGATGGCGGTGGACGCCGACAACCGCATCGACCTGGCCTGCCGCGCGCTGCTGGCCAGCCCGCTCAGCGGCAAGACGGTGCTGTTCGAGACCGGCATCGGCGCGTTCTTCCCGCCGCCGCTGCGCGCGCGCTACGGCGTGCTGGAAGACCGCCACGTCCTGCTGGATTCGCTGGCCGCAGCCGGGTTCTCGCACGCAGACATCGACGTGGTGGTGCTCAGCCATCTGCACTTCGACCACGCCGGCGGGTTGCTGGCGCCGTGGGCCGAAGGGCGTGCGCCGGAGCTGCTGTTCCCGAACGCCATCTTCGTGGTCGGCAAGGCCCACTGGCAGCGCGCGCTGCACCCGCACCCGCGCGACCGCGCCAGCTTCATCCCCGAACTGCCCGCGCTGCTGGAGGCGAGCGGCCGGCTGGAACTGGTGGACGGCGACCACTGCGCCGCGCTGGGCGATGCCGTGCGCTTCCACCACAGCGACGGACACACGCCGGGGCTGCTGCTGGCCGAGATCGTCGGGCCGGAGACGGTGGCCGGCCAGCCGCGCGGCGGCGTGGTGTTCTGCGCCGATCTCATCCCCGGCCGGCCGTGGGTGCACGTGCCGATCACCATGGGCTACGACCGCAACCCCGAGCTGCTGATCGACGAGAAGCGCGCCTTCCTCGAAGACAAGCTGGCGCGCAACGTCCACCTGTTCTTCACCCACGACCCCGGTTGCGCGTTGGCGCAGGTGGCGCGCGACGACACGGGCCGCTTTTCCACCGTGCACGAACACGCCGAACTGCACGCCCGTCCGCTGGCGGCCTGAGGAGCCTTGCGATGCCGAAGATCACCCTGCTCATCACCGCCCTGCACGTGCTGCTGATGCTGGTGCTCTTGGCGCGCATCTCGCAGATTCGCCACGCGCGCAAGATCGGTCTCGGCGATGGCGGCGATCCCGAACTGCTGCGCCGTATCCGGGTGCACGCCAACTTCGTCGAGCACGTGCCGGTCGCCCTGCTGCTGCTCGCGCTGCTGGAGCTTTCCGGCCTGCCCGCGCCGTGGCTGTGGGGCCTGGGCGGCGCGCTGCTGCTGGCGCGCGCGTTGCACGCGGCGGGCCTGTCGCGCACCGGCGGCTATTCGTTCGGCCGCTTCTGGGGCACGGCCCTGACCTGGCTGGTCCTGCTGCTGATGGCCCTCGCCGGGGTGTGGCTGGCGCTGGTGTGATCCTGGCTCAATCCACCGGCGTGCCGAACAGGCGGTCGCCGGCGTCGCCGAGCCCGGGGCGGATGTAGGCGTTCTCGTCCAGGCGCTCATCGATCGCGGCGACGTACACCTCGATCTCGGGATGGGCGGTTTCCAGCGCGTGCAGGCCTTCCGGCGCGGCGACCAGGAAGATCGCCTTGATCCGCCGGCAGCCCGCGTCCTTCAGCAGCTGGATGGCGGCGATCGCGCTGCCGCCAGTGGCCAGCATCGGGTCGATCAGCAGCGCGGTGCGTTCGTGCATGCGGTCGGCCAGGCGCTGGTAATAGCCTTCCGGGCGGTGGGTGGTCTCGTTGCGGCGCAGGCCGACCACGCTCACCGGGGCGGCCGGCAGCAGCGCCTGCACGCCGGGCAGGAAGCCGAGGCCGGCGCGCAGGATCGGCACCAGGGTCAGATGATCGCCGCGCACGTGCTCCACCTGCAGCGGGCCGGCCCAGGTCTGCACCGTCACCTGCTCGGCGGGCAGGTCGCGGGTGGCCTCGAACGCCAGCAGCCCGGCGATCTCGCCGGCCAGCTGGCGGAAGTGAACCGGATCGGTGCGGATGTCGCGCAGCTTGCCGAGCTTGTGGCGGACCAGCGGATGATCGACGACGACGGTGTTCATGCCGCCAGCGTAGCCGAGACGGCCCGTGCAAAAACAGACGGGGCGGCCTTCAGGCCGCCCCGCAAGGGCAGTGCGCAGGGACGGGCGCGTCAGGCCGCGGCGGCCTGCGCCACGCGCGGGCCTTCCAGGATGGCGCGCTTGACCATCGCCACCACCAGCTTCAGCTCGTCCTCGCTGATCGCGAAGTGCGGGGTGAAGCGCAGCGAGTTCTCGCCGCCGTGGATCACGCCGATGCCGTGCTCGCGCAGCCATTCCTCGGTGGAGCCGGTGCCGTAGCCCTTGAACTCGCGGGTGAGTTCGCAGGAGAACAGCAGCCCGGTGCCCTGCACCTTGGTGATCGGTCCGCCCAGCTCGGCCTTCAGCGCCTCCAGCAGGGCCAGGGCCTGCTGGCCGCGGGCGCGGATGTTCTCGCGCAGGGCGGGGGTGAGCTGCGCCAGTACGGTGCAGGCCACCTCCAGCGCGCGCGGGTTGGCGGTCATGGTGTTGCCGTACAGGCCGCGCTGGTAGAGGCCGGCGGCGTGCTCGGTGACGGCCAGCACCGACAGCGGGTACTGGCCGGCGTTGAGCGCCTTGGAGTAGGTCTCCATGTCCGGCGCTTCGATGCCCTCGAAGCCGGGGTAGTCCACGATCGACAGGTAGCCGGTGGCGCGCAGGCCGGCCTGGATCGAATCCACCAACAGCAGGCTGCCGTGGGCGCGGGTGAGGGCGCGCGCGGCGTTGTAGAAGCCCACCGGCACGCTGCGGCCGGGGTCGCCTTCGCCCATCACCGGCTCCAGGAACATCGCCTCGATGAACCAGCCGTGGGCATCGGCCTCGGCGAACACCTTGCGCAGGGCGTCGATGTCGTACGGCGGCACCGCGATCACCGAATCCTCGCCGCGGAAGCTGGCCAGGTGCTGCAGGTAGGTCTTGCGGGTGGAGTCGGAATACAGCGCCGGGCGCTCGGTGCGGCCGTGGAAGGCGCCCTTCACCACCAGCCGCTTGATGGTCTTGCCGGCGTGGCGGGCGCCGGGGTCGGTCATGAGCTTGGCGTTGGCATCCACGATGCGGGCCGCCAGCGACACCGATTCCGAACCGGAGTTCAGGCACATGAAGGCCGCGTACGGGCAGCCGCCGCCATCCTTGGAAGCGCGCGTTTGCCCGATCTCGCGGCGCATGGCGTTGGAGAAGCGCAGCTGCGCCACGTGCGGGGTCATGATGTTGGCCATCGCCTGCGGCCGCGCCATCGCCTCCAGCACCGCCGCCGGCGCGTGGCCGAGGCCGAGCATGCCGTAGCCGCCAGTGTCGTACAGCACCGCGCCCTTCAGGGTGACGATCCACGGGCCGCGCGCGGCCAGCGCCACGTAGGGGTTGGCGTTGTCCTGCGAGTAGAAGTTGACGAAGCCTTCCTGCACCTTGGCGCGCTGGGCGTCCTCGTCCAGCTTCAGCAGATCGGGGAACTCGGCACGCACGCTGGCGTATTCCGCGGCGGCGGCGGCGATGGCCTCGCCCAGCTGCGGATCGCGCGCGGCGAAGGCGAGCACGGTGGCATCGTCCAGCCCGGTGGTGCGCAGGCCGCCGTGGGCGCGCAGCGGGGCGAGGGTGTCGATCAGGCTCATGGTGCGTCTCCCGTCTGGGGCCATGGCCGCGGGCGGCGGCCGGCCAAAGCTTCATTATCCGGGGATGCCCGTCATTCGGTAGGGTGGATTCGCCTTGAATGACGAGCATTTTGGGCGAATCGACGTTATGCTTCGTCGATATGCGAATCTCCGCCGCCGACGAACAGCTGCTGTCCCTGCTCCGCGAGGACGCCCGCGCCGCCACCGCCGACATCGCCCGCCGCCTGGGGCTGTCGCGCACCACCGTGCAGAACCGGATCGCCCGCCTGGAGCAGCAGGGGGTGATCCGCGGCTACACCGTGCGCATCGACGACGAACTGGAGCGCAACCGCATCCGCGCGCACATCCTCATCACCCTGCGCCCGAAGCAGATGGCGGCGGTGGTGAAGGCGCTGCAGGGCATGCACGAGGTGCGGGTGTTGTATTCGATCAGCGGCGACAACGACCTGATCGCGCTGGCGGTCACCGCCACCGTGGGCGAGATGGACGTGCTGACCGACCGCATCGGTGCGATCGACGGGGTGGAGCGCACCAATACCTCGATCATCCTCTCGACCAAGTTCGAGCGCTGAGACTTCCAGATGCAAGGTGGCGGGCAGCGCCCGCGGGGCCGCCCTACAATGCGCGGTTCAAAACCGCCTCCGCACGCCCTTGAAGACCTCCGATTTCCATTACGACCTGCCGCCCGAGCTGATCGCGCAGGCACCGCTGCCGGAGCGCTCGGCCAGCCGCCTGCTGCACGTACCGCCGGACATGGTGCCCTTCGAAGATCTGCATGTGCGCGACTTGCCGGTGCTGCTGGAGCCCGGAGACCTGCTGGTGTTCAACGACACCCGGGTGATCCCGGCGCGGCTGTTCGGCGCCAAGCCCACCGGCGGGCGGGTGGAGATCCTGATCGAGCGGTTGCTGCCGGACAACGCCGCGCGCGCGCAGCTGGGCGTGAGCAAGCCGCCGCAGGTCGGCAGCCGGATCCTGCTGGATGCCGGCGGCGAGGCCGAGGTGCTCGCCCGCGGCGATGACGGCTTCTGGACGCTGCGCTTCCACGTGGACGGCGCGCTGGCGGACTGGCTGCAGCACGCCGGCCAGCTGCCGCTGCCGCCTTATATCGAGCGCTCGCCCGACAAGGCCGATGCCGAGCGTTACCAGACCGTCTTTGCGCGCGAGGCCGGCGCGGTGGCCGCGCCCACCGCCGGCCTGCATTTCGACGCGCCGCTGCTGGAGGCGCTGCGTGCGCGCGGGATCGGGATCGGCCACATCACCCTGCACGTCGGCGCCGGCACCTTCCAGCCGGTGCGGGTGGACGACGTGCACGCCCACCGCATGCACAGCGAGTGGATCAACGTCGGTGCCGAGCTGGTGGCCCAGGTGCGCCGCACCCGCGCGGCCGGTGGCCGGGTCATCGCGGTGGGCACCACCGTGGTGCGCGCGCTGGAGAGCGCGATGGTGGGCGATGCGCTGCAGCCGTTCGCCGGCGACACCAGCATTTTCATCTTTCCCGGCTACCGCATCCGCAGCATCGACGCGTTGCTGACCAACTTCCACCTGCCGGAGAGCACGCTGCTGATGCTGGTGTCCGCGTTCGCCGGCAAGGCGCGCATCTTCGCCGCCTACGAACACGCGGTGCGTCAGCGCTACCGCTTCTTCAGCTATGGCGATGCCATGCTGCTATGGCCGCAGGAGGCGGGAGCATGAGCCGCATGCAGTTCCAGCTGCTGAAGACCGACGGCGCGGCACGCCGCGGGCGCATCACCTTTCCGCGCGGCGTCATCGAGACCCCGGCGTTCATGCCGGTGGGCACCTACGGCTCGGTGAAGGGCGTACTGCCGCAGCAGCTGCGCGATCTCGGCGCGCAGATCATCCTCGGCAACACCTTCCACCTGTTCCTGCGGCCGGGGCTGGAGGTGATCGCGGCACACGGCGGCCTGCACGGCTTCGCCCGCTGGGACGGGCCGATCCTGACCGACTCCGGTGGCTTCCAGGTGTTCTCGCTGGCGCACCGGCGCAAGATCACCGAGGCCGGTGTCACCTTCGCCGCGCCCACCGACGGCCGCAAGGTGTTCCTCGGGCCCGAGGAGTCCATGCACATCCAGAAGGTGCTGGGCAGCGACATCGTGATGATCTTCGACGAGTGCCCGCCGGTGCACGACAGGCACGGCCAGCCGGTGCACCGGCGGGCGGTCGAGAAGTCGATGGAGCTGTCGCTGCGCTGGGCGGAGTGCAGCAAGCGTGCGCACGCGGGCAACGACGCGGCGCTGTTCGGCATCGTCCAGGGCGGCGTGCACCACGACCTGCGCACGCGCTCGGCGGAAGGGCTCAAGCAGATCGGCTTCGACGGCTACGCGGTCGGCGGGCTGGCGGTGGGCGAAAGCGAGGGCGAGCGCAACGCCATGCTCGACCACACCTGCCCGCAGCTGCCGGCCGACCGCCCACGCTACCTGATGGGCGTGGGCCGGCCGGAGGACCTGGTGGAGGCGGTGGCGCGCGGGATCGACATGTTCGACTGCGTGATGCCTACCCGCAACGCCCGCAACGGCCACTTCTTCACCGCGACCGGGGTGGTACGCGTGCGCAACAGCCAGTACGAGCACGACCTGCGGCCGATCGAGGAAGGTTGCGACTGCGTGGCCTGCGCGGGCGGATTTTCGCGCAGCTACCTGCGCCATCTGGACCGCTGCAATGAAATGCTGGGGCCGATCCTGGGGACCCTGCACAACCTGCGCTATTACCAGCGGCTGATGGCGCAGATGCGCGATGCGATCGCGGCGGGAACTTTCGCCGACTTCCGCGAGTCCTTCTACGCCGCGCGCCGGCCATGAGGCTGCGGCCGGCCGCCGCGTGCGCCGGGGCGGGCGCGGCAGTCGTGGCATAATCCCCCGCTGGCCTCGCCCCAGCCGCTGGCCATACCCCTTCGTTTTCGCTGACACGGATTCCCGATGAACCCGCTCGATACCCTGCTCGACCTGATCATCCCCGCCGCCCATGCCCAGGCCGCCGGCGGCGCCGCCCCGCGCAGGGCGGGTTGCTGTCCACCCTGCTGTTCCCGATCGTGCTGATCGTGATCATGTACTTCCTGATGATCCGCCCGCAGATGAAGCGGCAGAAGGAGCACAAGGCGATGCTGGACAAGCTGGCCAAGGGCGACGAGGTGATCACCAACGGCGGCATCGCCGGCAGCGTAGTCGCCATCGGCGAGGTGTTCGTCACCATCGAGGTCGCCAGCGGCGTCGAGCTGCGCGTGCAGCGCGGCGCGATCGCCAGCGTGCTGCCCAAGGGCACGCTGAAGTCGGCCTGAGCCGCCATCCTCCCGTCCGTCCAGACCCGGCGCCCCGCCGGCGTCGAGCAGGATCTGAGCAATGCTTGAATTCCCGCGTTGGAAGTACTTCGTCATCCTCCTGGTGCTGGCGCTGAGCGTGCTGTACGCGCTGCCCAACATCTACCAGAAGGACCCGTCCGTGCAGATCACCGCCAACCGCGGTGCGCAGATCGACGACGCCCTGAAGGCGAAGGTGGTGCAGATCCTGGCCAACGCCAAGGTGACGCCGAAGGCGATCGCGAAGGAGGGCGACAACCTGGTAGTGCGCCTGAACTCGCTCAGCGACCAGAGCGTCGCCAACAACGCGATCCGCGAGCAGGTGGGCGACGGCTATACGGTGGCGCTGAACCTGGCCTCCACGGTGCCGGCCTGGCTCAGCCGCCTGGGTGGGCATCCAATGGTGCTGGGCCTGGACCTGGTGGGCGGCGTGCACTTCGCGCTGCAGGTGGACAAGAAGGCGGCGATCGACAAGCGCTTCGACGCGTTCGCCGACGACATCCGCACCACCCTGCGCGACGCCCGCGTGGCCTACCGCTCGGTGGAGCGCAGCGGCAACGATTCGCTGCGCGTGGTGCTGGCCAACCCCGAGGACGCCGCCAAGGCGCGCGCCGCGCTGGTGAAGGCGCAGCCGACCCTGACCTATTCCAGCGATCCCGGCGGGATCGTGGTCGGCGTGCCGCAGGCCGAGATGCAGCAGATCGCCTCCAGCGCGATCGAGCAGAACCTGACCACCCTGCGCAACCGCGTCAACGAACTGGGCGTGGCCGAGCCGATCATCCAGCGCCAGGGCGACGACCGCATCGTGGTCGAGCTGCCCGGCGTGCAGGACACCGCCGAGGCCAAGCGCATGATCGGCGCCACCGCTACCCTGGAATACCGCGCGGTGGTGGAAGGCAATGCGCAGGAAGCCGCCGATACCGGCCGCATCCCGCCCGAGGCCAAGCTCTACCGCGACCGCGCCGGGCGCCCGATCCTGCTCAACAAGCGCGTGATCGCCACCGGTGACCAGATGGTGGCGGCCACCGTGTCCACCGACCAGAACGGCATGCCGGCGGTCAGCGTCACCCTCAACGGCGTCGGCGGCCAGCGCATGTTCGACTTCACCAGTGCCAACGTCGGCAAGCCGATGGCGGTGGTGTACACCGAGCGCATCCCGCAGGTCACGATGGTGGACGGCAAGGAAGTGCGCAGCTTCAAGGTCAAGGAGGAAGTGATCTCCGTGGCCAATATCCAGGGCGTGTTCGGCAAGCAGTTCCAGACCACCGGCCTGGAGCGCACCGAGGCCGAGAACCTGTCCAAGCTGCTGCGCGCCGGCTCGCTGGCGGCACCGATGGACTTCGTCGAGGAATACGTGATCGGCCCCAGCCTGGGCGCGGAGAACGTGGCCCGCGGCATCAAGGCGGTGGTGTTCTCGTTCCTGTTCACCCTGGTGTTCTTCGGCATCTATTACCGCATGTTCGGCCTGATCACATCGGTCGCGCTGCTGTTCAACCTGGTGATCGTGGTCGCGGTGATGTCGAAGTTCGGTGCCACCATGACCCTGCCGGGTTTCGCCGGCCTGGCGCTGTCGGTCGGCCTGTCGGTGGACGCCAACGTGCTGATCAACGAGCGCATCCGCGAGGAACTGCGACTTGGGATCCCGCCGAAGGCCGCGATTGCGATGGGCTACGACCGCGCCTCGCACACCATCATGGACGCCAACCTGACCGGCCTGATCGTGGGCATCGCGCTGTACGCGTTCGGTACCGGCCCGCTGAAGGGCTTCGCGCTGACCATGATCATCGGCATCTTCGCCTCGATGTTCACCGCGATCACCGTGTCGCGCGCGCTGGCCACCCTGATCTACGGCCGCCGCAAGAAGCTGCAGTCCGTGGCGATCTGACGGGAAGAGAGAATCCATCCATGAAACTGTTTCCGCTGCACATCGTCCCGAACGACACCAAGATCGATTTCATGCGCCACCGCCATCCGGTGCTGGCGCTGATGCTGGTGCTGCTGGTTGCCTCGGTCGCCATCATCGGCCTGAAGGGCTTCAACTACGCGCTGGAGTTCACCGGCGGCACCATGGTGCGCACCCATTTCGCGCATCCGGTGGATGTGGAGCAGGTGCGCGCGCGCCTGTCCGCGGCGGGCCTGCATAACGCCCAGGTGCAGACCGTGGGTGGCGGCAGCGACGTGATGGTGCGCCTGCAACCGGACGCCGAGCACAACAACGCCGCCGACGCCGCGCAGAAGATTGCCGACCAGGTGCTGGCCGCGGTCAACACGCCGGAGAATCCCGCCACCGTGCAGCCGGGCGAGTTCGTCGGTCCGCAGGTCGGCCGCGACCTGGCCATGAATGGCGTGTATGCGACCCTCTTCATGCTGGTCGGGTTCCTGGTGTACATCGCCGCGCGCTTCGAGTTCAAGTTCGCGATGGTGGCCAGCATCACTGCGTTCTTCGACCTGATTCTCACCATTGCCTACATGTCGCTGGTGGGCCGCGAGTTCGACCTGACCGTGCTGGCCGGCCTGCTGTCGGTGATGGGCTTTGCGATCAACGACATCATCGTGGTGTTCGACCGCGTGCGCGAGAACTTCCGCAGCCTGCGGGTGGAGCCGCTGGAAGTGCTGAACCGCTCGATCAACCAGACCCTGTCGCGCACAGTCATCACCGCGGTGATGTTCTTCCTGTCGGCGCTGGCGCTGTACCTGTACGGCGGCAGCTCGATGCAGGGGCTGGCCGAGACCCACATGATCGGTGCGGTGATCGTGGTGGTCTCCTCGGTGATCGTGGCGGTGCCGATGCTGACCATCGGCCCGTTCAAGGTCTCCAAGCAGGACCTGATGCCGAAGGCCAAGGACCACGCCGAGCTGGCGCGCCGGCCCTGACCGCGGCGGCCCGTCGCAGGCACGCAACCCAAAAGGCCGCGCAGTGCGCGGCCTTTTGCGTGCACGCCCCGGCGACGGGGCCGGTAGCGGGGTGGCGTGGCGCTCAGCCGACCGCGGCGGCGTAGCCGGACTGCACGATGGCCTTCTGCAGCTCCGCGCTGAGCTTCTGGTTGCCGGCCAGTAGCGCGCGACCGTGGAGGCCGCGGCTGTCCAGCGGGCCGGTCTGGGCGCCGCGGAAGTCGCACACGCGGCCGCCGGCCTCGCGCACCAGCAGCACCCCGGCGGCGATGTCCCACGGCTTCACCCCGGATTCGAAATAGCCGTCGAAGCGGCCGCAGGCGACATAGGCCAGATCCAGCGCGGCCGAGCCGGTGCGGCGGATGTCCTCGATGCTGCGCAGCAGTTCGCGCACGCATTCCAGCTGCGCCGGCGCGCGCTCGCGCTCGCGCGGCGGAAAGCCGGTGGCCAGCAGTGCGCCGGACAGATCCTTGCGCTCGGAAACGCGGATGCGGCGGTCGTTGAGTACCGCGCCGCTGCCGCGGCTGGCGGTGAACAGTTCGTTGCGCAGCGGGTCGAACACCACCGCGTGCTGCGGCTCGCCGTGCTCGACCAGCGCGATCGAGACGCACCAGTGCGGCAGTCCGTGCAGGTAGTTGCTGGTGCCGTCGAGCGGGTCGATCACGAACAGCGCGCCGCCCCGGCCGCCGTGGCCGCCGCTTTCCTCGCCCAGAAACCCGGCATCCGGATAGGCGCGGCGCAGTTCCTTGACCGCGGCCTGCTCGGCCTGCTCGTCCACTTCGCTGGCGTAGTCCAGGCGGTCCTTCTCGATCACGTTGATCGCATCGAGCCGGTTCATGTTGCGCAGGAGCACGCCGCCGGCCGCGCGGGCCGCCTTGACCATGACGTTGACGGCAGGTTTTTGCATGGCAAGACGCCTCGACGGATGTGAGGGAAGGGGCGGCGGCGGCAAAGAACAGTCCCGGCGCAGGGTCGGGGCCGCGCAGTTTACCATTCGCGCATGAATGCAACATCGACACTAAACGAAGCCGCGCGTCGCCTGCGCATCGTGCTGGTCGGCACCCAGCATCCCGGCAACATCGGCTCCGCGGCGCGCGCGATGAAGGCCATGGGCCTGTCGCAGCTGGTGCTGGTGGCACCGGAAAAGGCGCCCGACCGCGACACCCAGGCCATGGCGGCAGGTGCCGATGATCTGGTCGCGTCCGCGCCGGTGTTCGCCAGCCTGGCCGAGGCGGTGTCCGACTGCCGCTGGGTGCTGGGCGCCACCGCGCGTAGCCGGCGCGTGCAGCTGGAGCCGCTGCATCCGCGCGAAGCCGCGACCCGCGCCGTGGCGGCCACCGCCAGCGGGCCGGTGGCGCTGGTGTTCGGACGCGAGCGCACCGGGCTGGACAACGAGGAACTGCAGCTGTGCCACGCCGCGATCCACATCCCCTCGGATCCGGCCTTCCCCTCGCTGAATCTGGCGGCGGCGGTGCAGGTGCTGAGCTACGAGCTGCGCTGCGCCATGTTGGGGGACAGCAGATTGCCCGCGGGCGAGGCGCGCACGCCGCCACCCTCGGAAGGGGCGGCTTCGCATGCCGAGTTGGAGGGGTTTTTCGGCCAGCTCGAGCAGACCCTGGACCAGATCGATTTCCACAAAGGCCGCGCTCCGGAATCGGCGATGCGCAAGCTGCGCCGGCTGTTCCTGCGCGCGAATCTGGATAGCGCCGAGGTGCGCCTGCTGCGCGGGGTGCTGGCCGATGCCCAGCGCATGGCGCGCCTGGCCGGACAGTCCGCGGGCGGCGCAAAATCGGGTAGCCTGATCGCCATCCGAACGCCAGGGGGACAGCCGCACGCCATGCGCCGATTCGCGCCAGCGTTCGCGTTGTTGTGCCTGAGCTGCCTGCTGCCCGCCGGTCTGCCTTCGATGGCAGCACCGGCGGTCGCCCCGGAAAGCGATGACGGCGTGCTGGTGCTGGGCCGGGTCAGCGATGACCCCAAGGCCCACTACGACCAGCTCAAGCCGCTGCTGGACTATGTGATTCCGCGCATGGCTCCGGTTGGCATCCGCAGCGGCCGCATCCTGATGGCGAAGGATCTGCAGCAGATGACCAGCTATCTGCGGCGCGGGCGGGTGGACTGGATCAACGAGACCGCCGGCAACGCCGCCCTGCTGGAGCAGCGCGGGGTGGCGCATGCCTTCCTGATCACCGAGCGCGACGGCGCGCAGCGCTACCACAGCGTGTTCTTCGTGCGCCGCGACAGCCCGATCCAGTCGCTGCAGGAGCTGGTGGGGCACAGCATCGCCTTCCAGAGCCCGTATTCCACCAGCGCCTACTATCTGCCGGCGGCGACCTTGCTGGCGCAGGGCCAGTCGCTGGAGCTGCTGCTGTCGCCGATGGACAAGCCGGCGCCGGACCGGGTGGGCTACGTGTTCGCGCGCACCGAGCTGAACATCACCACCTGGGTGCACAAGCGCCTGGTGGACGCGGGCGTGCTGAGCAATCTCGACTGGCTGAACCCGGCGCGGATGCCGCCCGCGTTCGCCCAGGACTTTCGCGTGATCGGGCGCACCGAGGACGTGCCGCGCGCGCTGATGCTGGCCCGCACCGGGCTGGATCCGGCGGTGGAGGCACGCCTCAACGAGGTGCTGCAGGAGGCCGCGCAGGACCCGGAGGCGGGCGAGGCCCTGCGCCGCTTCCTCGGCACCGCGCGGCTGCTGCCGATCAGCGCCGAGGACCGGCGCTCGCTGGAATGGCTGGGGCGCGGGGTTCGGCGCGTGCGCGCGGAGGTCGAGTGAGGCGCGCTGGCCTGAGCCTGCAATCGCGGTTCCAGATTGCCATCCTGTCGGGGCTGGCGCTGGTGCTGCTGCTGATGACGCTGCTGTGGTTCCGCGAGCAGCGCAGCCAGGAGGAGGCGATCGAGATCGCGCGCCAGAGCACGCATGCCCTGCTGGCCGAGCAGATGCGGCTGGCCGGCGAGGCGCAGGCGCGGCAGCTGGCGGATGCGCTGGCCAACCCGCTGTACTACTTCGACCTCGACGCGGTCGGCATCCTCGCGCGCAACGCCCTGCGCGCGCCGGAGGGGACTACGTGCTGGTGTACGACCCTGAAGGCCGCATCCTGCACGATGGCTCCGGCGACATCGCCGCTTACGGGCGGCCGATGGACGACCCGCTGGCGGCCGAGGTGGTGGCGGCCACCGGCCCGCACACCCACCTCTCCGCCGAACTGCTGGACGTGTCGCAGCCGATCACGATCGGCGACGAGCGCCTGGGCGGGGTGCGTATCGGCTATTCGATGGCGGCGGTGGCGCGCGCCGAATCGGGCGCGCTGTCGTCGCTGCGCGAACAGTTCAACGCGGTCAACCAGCGCAGCATGAGCTGGCTGCTGCTGATGTTCGCGGCGCTGACGGTGCTGGCGCTGGTCGGCGCGGCCGTGGTGCAGCGCCTGCTGGTGCGCCCGATCCGCCTGCTGGGCGAAGCCGCGCGCCAGATCGAGGCCGGCGATTTCAGCACCCCGGTGCCGGAAAGCGCGCGCAGCGACGAGCTTGGCGATCTGATCCGCGCGTTCGGGCGCATGCGCGACAGCGTGGCCAGGCACGACCGCGACATCCGCCGGGTCGCCTACAGCGATGCCCTCACCGGGCTGTCCAACCGGCTGGCGTTCCGCGAGACCCTGGAACAGCGCCTGCGCCAGACCCAGGGCACCAGCTCGCAGCTGGCGCTGCTGTTCGCCGACCTCGACGACTTCAAGCGGATCAATGACACCCTCGGCCACGAGGCCGGCGACGAGGTGCTGCTGCAGGTGGCGGCGCGGATCGAGCAGGCGGTGGCCTCGGTGGACGGCACCGAGTCGGTGGTCGCGCGCTTCGGTGGCGATGAATTCGTGATCCTGCTGCAGCTGGGCGAAGCCGACCTCGACGCCGGCATCCGCGGCAAGGCGATCCGCCTGGCCGAGGCGCTGGTGAAGGCACTCAGCGAGCCGATGCTGCTGCACGGCCGGCAGGTGCTGCTGGGCGGCTCGGTCGGGGTGGCGATCTTCCCGGACGATGCCAGCAGCGCCTCGCTGCTGATGAAGAACGGCGACATCGCGATGTACCAGGCGAAGGTGGCGGGCAAGAACTGCTACCGCTTCTATAGCCGCGCGATGGACCAGGCGGTGGAGCGCCGGGTGCGGATGGAGCAGGAGCTGCGCGGTGCGTGGACGCGCGGCGAACTCAGCCTGGCCTACCAGCCGATCTACCGCACCCAGGACCGTGTGCTGGTGGGCGCGGAGGCGCTGCTGCGCTGGAACCATCCGGAATACGGCGCGGTGGCGCCCTCGGTATTCGTGGACGTGGCCGAGCAGAGCGGCCTGATCGAGGCGATCGGGCTGATGGCGCTGCAGACCGCCTGCGCGGAGGCCGCCGCCTGGCCGGTGCCGGCGGATGCGGGCGAGGCGCCATTCGTGGCGGTGAACGTCTCCGCGCGCCAGCTGCGCAGCGGCGAACTGCTGCAACAGGTGGCCGATGCACTGGACAGCAGCGGGCTGGCGCCGGAGCGGCTGCACCTGGAGCTCACCGAGACCGCGGTGATCAGCGACGAGGCCTACGTCACCGAGCTGCTGGGCAAGCTGCGCCAGCTCGGGGTGCGGGTGTGGCTGGACGATTTCGGCACCGGCTATTCCAGCCTGAGCCATCTGCGCCGGGTGCAGGTGGACGGGCTGAAGATCGACCGCAGCTTCATCACCGACCTGCTGCGCGACCCCGACGACCTGGCGCTGACCAGCGCGATCATCGCGATGGCGCATTCGATGGGCGTGGTGGTGGTGGCCGAAGGAGTGGAGCGGCAGGGCCAGTACCAGCTGCTGCGTGACCGCGACTGCGACCTGGTCCAGGGCTACTGGCTGGGGCACCCGCTGGAGCCGCAGGCCTTCCTCGACCTGCTGCGCTGAGGCCGGAAGAACGCGGGCTCAGCCCTCACCGGCGGCGGGCGGTTCGAGCTTCTGCAGCAGCAGCTTGTCGATCCGCGGGCCATCGAGGTCCACCACCTCGATCCGCCACGGACCCAGCAGGAAATATTCGCCCACGTGCGGGATGCGCCCGAAGCGGGCGATCGCCAGCCCGGCCACGGTGCGGTATTCCAGCTCGTCGGCATCGGTCAGGCGTTCGCCGGTGAGCTCGCGCAGTTCCTCCACGTGCAGGCCGCCGTCCACCAGCAGCGAGCCGTCCTCGCGCGCCACCACCAGCGCCTCGCCGGGACTGGCCTCGGCACCCGACTGCAGGCGCCCGATCACCGCGTCCACGATGTCGCTGACCGTCACCAGACCCTGGATGTCGCCGTACTCGTCCACCACCAGCGCCAGTGATTGCTGCTCCTCGCGCAGGATCTCCAGCAGCTTCATGGCCTGGGTGGATTCGGACACGAACAGGGCCGGGCGCAGTCCCGCGAACAGGTCCGGCTGCGGTTTTCCGAGTTCGTCCAGCAAGGTCTTGACCTCGAGGATACCGGCCACGTCGCTGTCGTTGCCGCGATAGACCGGGTAGCGCGAATACGCGTGTTCCTGCATCGTCGCCAGGTTCTCGGCCAGCGAGGCGGAGGCGTCCAGCCAGGCGATCTTCGTGCGCGGAGTCATCAGGCTGTCGGCAGTACGGTCGCCCAGGCGCATCACGCGGTTGAGCATGTTGCGCTCGTCGCTGTCGATCACACCCTGCTCGTGGCCTTCGCTGACCAGCAGCTGGATCTCCTCCTCGGTGACCCGCGAGCCGTCGCTGCCGCTCATCCGCAGCAGGCGCAGCAGGCCACGCACGGTGGCGCTGAGCAGCCACACCGCCGGGCTGGCCAGGCGCGACAGCGCGTGCATCGGCACCGCCACCGCGGCCGCCACCCGCTCCGGCGCCAGCAGCGCCAGCCGCTTTGGCACCAGCTCGCCCAGCACGATGCTGAGGTAGGTGATCAGGCTGACCGCCAGCACGGTGCCCAGTGGCGCGGCCGACTCCCCGAGCACCGGCAGCCGGCGCGCCAGCCACTGGCCGATCAGCTGGCCCAGGGCTTCGCCGCCGAGCATGCCGGTGAGCACGGTGATCAGGGTCAGGCCCACCTGCACGGTGGACAGGAACTGCTCCGGATGCTCGGCCAGCTCCAGCGCCTTGCGCGCGCCGCGGCTGTCCTCGGCACGCTGCTTCAGGCGCGCCTTGCGCGAGGTCACCACCGCCATCTCCGACAGCGCGAAGAAGCCGTTGAGCAGGATCAGGGCGAGGACGATCAGCAGCAGTTCCAGCACAGGCGGTCACCGGGTGCGGGGGAGGGAAGGCAGGCAGGACGGCCCGGCATGCGGCGGACGGCCGCAGCGTCAGGGGCGGGGAGCGGGTGTTGCGGCGATGGGCAAGAAGGCATGTCCATGGGTCGCGCCGCGGCGCACCGGCATCATAGCAGGCGCTCCAGGCACGCCGGCTCAGGGCCGGTGCCGGCGCAGATCGCGCAGCAGCGCGCGCAGCGCCGCAGGCACGGGGGGCGCGCCATAGCGGGCATCCGAGAAGCGCCGCGCCAGTTCCGCCAGCGGCACGCCCGCGTGCGG
The DNA here is from genome assembly GCF_024704365.1 of Thermomonas sp. S9. Taxonomy (GTDB): domain Bacteria; phylum Pseudomonadota; class Gammaproteobacteria; order Xanthomonadales; family Xanthomonadaceae; genus Thermomonas. Next base: position 2,258,436 of record NZ_JAJDFY010000001.1, on the reverse strand, counting down.
CACGTCCGCGCCCACCCGCGCGGCCCAGACCTGCGCCGGTTCGTGCGGCGCGCGCCCCAGCCCGCGCCGGCGGTAGCGCGCTTCCAGCGCGCGCCAGGCGCGCAGCAGCGGGTCGCGCGTGCGCTCGCCGCGCGCGATCCGCCACGCCATCCAGCCCAGCGCCAGCAGCGCGACCGCGGCGAACAGCGCGGCTAGCCCGGACGCCCCCAGCCGTGCCAGGCCCAGCGGTTTCAGCAGTGCCTGCTGGCGCTGCGCGTTGAATCCGAGCACGAAGTCGTTCCAGCCGCGGCGCAGCCAGTCGGCGGCATCGAACATCGGCGCCAGGCCGTCGAACCCGGCGATCCGCCCGGGGCGGCGGTCGGCGAGGGTGTCGTACACCCGCTCGGGTGCGACCGCCGCGGTCGGGTCCACCCGCATCCAACCGCGCGCGGGCAGCCAGACTTCGGCCCAGGCATGCGCGTCGGACTTGCGCACCAGCCAGTAGCCGCCGACCGGATTGCGGTAGGCCCCGGCGTAGCCGGTCACCACCCGCGCCGGAATGCCGGCGGCGCGCATCAGCACCACGAAGGCGGAGCTGAAATGCTCGCAATAGCCTGCGCGGCGGTCGAACAGGAAATCGTCCACCTCGTTGCGTCTGGCCGGCGGCACGTCGAGGGTGTAAGCGAAATCGCGCCGGATCATCGCCAGCGCGCGCGCCACGATCGCCGCGTCGCTGCGCCCCTGCGGGTCGCGTCCGGCCTGCTGCCGCCACTGCCGCCCCAGCGCCAGCGTGCGCGGGTTGTAGCCGGCGGGCAGCGCCAGCGCGCGCGCGCAGCGCCGGCGGCAGTTCCGGCTCGAACACCACCGCCGCGGCCGAGCGCATCCGCCAGCGCGAGACGTTGTATTGCGGCGTCTCCGCCTGCGGGGCGAGGTCGTGGTCGAGGCGCGCACCTTCCGGCAGCTGCAGCGGCACGTCCAGTGCCACCAGCTGGCGGTCCTCGGTGGGTTCCAGATCGATCCGGTAGTCCCAGACCGGCCCGCTGGCCTGGACGGGCGCCGGTGGCTGCGCCAGCAGGTCGCGCGCCTGGCGCCAGGTGCGGCCATCGAAATCCCACAATACCGGCCCGCGCCAGTACATCTGCTGTGGCGCCGGCGCGGCGCCGAAGAACTGCACGCGCGCGGCCGGGCTGTCGTCCAGCAGCAGCTCGAAAAAACCGCCCGGAGTCATGGTGTCCGACAGCCCCGGCACCGCCGCGTTGCGCTGCGGCAGCCCCCACAGCGGAGAGGGCAGGCGCGGGAACAGCCAGAACGCCGCCAGCGCCAGCGGCAGACCCAGTGCGGCCAGGCGCAGCACTCCGGCCAGCGCCGGCCGCGGCGGGCGCGGCGGCAGCCCGGCTTCGTCGGCGGCCAGCTGCTGCAGCGCCAGCAGCGCCAGCAGCACCCCGGCCAGCGCCAGCAGCAGGCTCAGCGGACCCTGATCCAGCAGGAAGGTGGCGAATGGGGCGAACAGGGCGAACCCCAGCAGGCTGCGGCCGTCGCGCAGGCTGTAGGTTTCCGCGGGCTTCAGCGCCAGCATCGCCGCCAGCAGCGCGCAGGCGGTATCGCGTCCGACTCCGGGCAGCACCGCCGCTACCGCCAGCAGTGCGGTGCCGCCCAGCAGCCAGCGCAACACCGCCGGCAGCGGCTGCCGCCACGACGCCGCCAGGACCGCCACGGCGCCGATCCCAAGCCCCAGCCCCAGCGTCGGCGGCAACTGCAGCAGCAGCGGCAGCAGGCAGGCCAGCGCCGCCAGCCGCACCTGCAGCAGGCTGGCCGGCGGCATCGGCGGCGAGCGCGCAGGCTCAGGCATGCGCCGGCTCCCGCGGCAGCAGGGCCAGCGCGCGCTGGCAGCGGTGGCGGTGGGCATCGCCGTGGCCGGTGGCGATCGCTGGCTGCCCCGGCAGCGCCAGCGCGTAGCGGCGGCCCTCGCGTTCGGCCTCGTCCACCCAGCGCGCCAGCCGGCTGATGCGCTGCTCGTAGGGCAAGCCGGCGGTCTGCTGCCAGTCCAGGCGCAACTCGCCGGCCTGCTGCTGTTCGTCCTCGCGCACCAGCAGGCTGGCGTGCCGCGCCGAGGCTTTCCAGGCCACCGCCCGCAGCGCGTCGCCGCTGCGGTAGTCGCGCAGGTGGTGCGGGTCCTCGCCGCTGCGGCTGGGCCGGGCGCGGCCCTGGACACCGACGGCCGCCGGCAGCGGCGGGGCCTGCGGCTCCGGCGCGGCATACACCAGCAGCGACTGCGCCGGCCAGACATAGGCCCAGGCGCGGGCCAGGCCCAGCGGCTGCACGCTGGAGAGGATCAGGCGCGGCAGCGGCCACAGGCCGCGGCGCGGCGCGGGCAGGCGCAGTTCGGCGGTGGCGCCGCGGGCGTCCAGCAGTGGGAGAGTGGTGGCCGCCTGTTCACCACAGGCGATGCGCAGGCCGCGGCGCACGCGGGTATCCGTGCAGCCCAGGGCGATGCGCAGGTGCAGCGTGCCTCCGGCCGCCAACGGTTCGGCGGAGACGGCCTCGATCCGCAGCCCGGACAGCTGCAAATGCGCGGCCACCAGGCTGGTATGCGCCGCGCCCGCCAGCAGCAGCGCCAGCAGCAGGCCGGGATTGTTGTTGAAGTTGAGTGCGCCCAGCAGCATCGCGCCGAGCAGGGCGGCGAAGAACAGCCCGCTGGCGGTGGGCAGCACGTAGATGCGGCGTCGGTCCAGCTGCGCCGGCAGTCCCTCCGGCGCGCGCGGGCGGGTCCAGCCGCGGATGCGCTGGCGCAGCGCCGCCCGCATGCTTCAGTCCACCGCGACCGCGTGCAGGATGGCCCTGGCGAGCTGGGCGACGGACGCATCGGCCTCCGCCACCAGCCGGTGCTCGGCCACCGCCGGGAACAGCGCCTGCACGTCCTCGGGCACCACGTGCGCGCGCCCCAGCAGCAGGGCGTGGGCGCGCGCCGCGCGCAGCAGGGCCAGCCCGGCGCGCGGCGACAGTCCCACCCGCACGCCGGGCTGCTGGCGGCTGCGCGCCAGCAGCGCCTGCACGTAGTCCAGCAGGGCATCGCCGGCATGCACCTCCAGCACCGCGCGGCGCAGGGCGAGGATGCGCGAGGCGTCCAGTAGCGGGCGCGCCGCGGCGATCAGGTCGCGGCGGTCGGCCCCGGCCAGCAGGGCGCGTTCGGTGGCATCGTCTGGGTAGCCCAGCGCCAGCCGCAGCAGGAAGCGATCCAGCTGCGAATCCGGCAACGGATAGGTGCCGGACAGATCCACCGGGTTCTGGGTGGCGATGACGAAGAACGGGTCCGGCAACACGCGGGTCTGGCCGTCCAGACTGACCTGGTGCTCGGCCATCGCCTCCAGCAGCGCGCTCTGGGTGCGCGGCGGGGCGCGGTTGATCTCGTCCGCCAGCAGCACGTGGGTGAACACCGGGCCGGGATGGAATTCGAAGCGGCGCGCCTGTGCCTCGTACACCGAGACCCCGAGGATGTCGGAGGGCAGCAGGTCGGAGGTGAACTGCACGCGCGCGAACTCCAGCCCGAGGGTGGCGGCCAGCGCGTGCGCCAGGGTGGTCTTGCCGAGGCCGGGCAGGTCCTCGATCAGCAGGTGCCCGTCCGCCAGCAGGGCCACGAACGCCAGCCGCACCTGCTGCGGCTTGCCCAGCACCAGTTGGTTGACCTGCGCCTGCGCTTCGCGCAGGGCCTGCCGCAGGGCATCGGGTAGCATCTGCGCCGGAGCCGGGATCGCGGACATGTCGTAGGCATGGGTCTCGGGGGAAGGGATGAGTGTAGCGAGGACGCCCGGGCATGCACGTTGTGGCGAACGCGGCGGGAATCGCATCAATGAATACGACGGCAGGCGCGGCAGTGGATGCGGCAGGGCGCGCGGACCCGGCGCGATCCTGGTTCATCGGGATCTGGCTGCTGCTGTGCGCGCTCAAGCTGATGCTGGCGGCGCGGCTGCCGCTGTTCGTGGACGAGGCCTTCTACTGGCAGGAAGGCCAGCACCTGGCCTGGGCCTATTCCGACCTGCCGGCGCTGACCGCGTGGCTGGCGCGGCTGGGGGTGGCGCTGTTCGGGCCGACCGCGCTGGGGCTGCGGCTGCCGTTCCTGCTGATTGGCGCGCTGCTGCCGTGGCTGCTGGTGCGGATGACCGCGCGCGAGTTCGATCCTGCCAGCGGCTGGCGTGCGGGCCTGCTGCTCCTGCTGCTGCCGCTGGGCGGCACCCTGGGCCTGCTGGCGCTGCCCGACGTGCCGCTGCTGCTGGCCAGCCTGCTGTGCCTGGATGCCTGCCTGTGCGCGCTGCGCCGGGTGCAGGCCGCGGCGGCGGCGGAACTGGCGCTGGGGCTGGTGATCGGCGGGCTGACCCATTACCGCTTCGCAGCGGTGCTGCTGGCCGGCGGGGCGGCCCTGCTGCTGCTGCGCGAGGGCGGCGCGCGCTGGTCCGGCCGTGGCAGTGGGCGGCGCTGGCGCTGGGCGTGCTGGCCTGAGCTGCCGCTGCTGCAGTGGAACGCGCAGCATGCCGAGGCCGGGCTGCGTTTCCAGCTGATCGAACGCAACCCGTGGGCGTTCGACTGGCAGGGCCTGCGCCTGGGCGCGCTGCAGTCGCTGCTGGCCACGCCGCTGCTTTTGCTGGCGCTGCTGCTGGCGGCCTGGCGCGGGCTGCGCGATCCGCGCCCGGCCGCGCGTTGCCTGGCGCTGTGCGGGGTGCTGCTGGCGGGGGGTTCTTCCTGCTGGGGTTCTTCGCCGACCGCCAGCGGGTGAGCTTCCACTGGCCGCTGCCCGGGCATGTGGCGCTGCTGCCGCTGGTACCGGCGGCGCTGGCCGGCTGGGCGCGCACCTGGCGGCGCGCGACCTGGGCTGTGCTCGGCCTCGGGCAGGCGCTGGCGCTGGGCTATTGCCTGATGGCGGCGCTGCCGCAGGGGCGCGCCTGGGCCGCGGCGCACGGGCTGTATCCGGCCAATTTCTCGGACTGGCAGGCGCTGGCGCAGCGGGTGCGGGCGCGGCTGGCGGAGGTGCCGCCCGGTACCCGTCTGCTGGCTGCCGACTTCAAGCTCGGCGCGGAGCTGGGCTTCGCCCTCGGCGATCCCGACATCCGCGTGCTCGACCATCCGCTCAACCGCAAGCACGGGCGCCAGGCGCAGCTGGCGCTGTGGGGTTTACTGATGGAGTCGCCGCGCGCGCTGCCGCGGCCGTGGCTGCTGGTGGCCAGCCCCGAGCACGCCGGCTTCGACGGCGAGGCGGAATACCGGCGCTGGCTGTGCGCCCAGCTGGGCGGGCTGCCGGCGGCGCAGGTGCTGCAGGTGGATGGCGGCGGCAAGCGCTTCTGGCTGCTGTTCGCAGCGGCCGATGGTGCGCCCTTGCCCGCCTGCGCGGCGGCGCCGGCTACGGTAGCGGGAAGCCCGCCTGCCGCAGCAGGCGGGCGGTCGCGATCAGCGGCAGCCCGATGAGCGCGGTCGGGTCGCGGCTGTCGATCGCCTCGAACAGCACGATCCCCAATCCTTCCGATTTGAAGCTGCCGGCGCAGTCGTAGGGCTGCTCGGCGTCCACGTAGCGCGCGATCTCGGCATCCTCCAGCGCGCGCAGCCGCACTGCGGTCAGATCCACGTCGTGCAGGCGGCGGCCGTCCGGGTGCGCCAGGCAGACCGCGGTATGGAAGCGCACGCTGCGGCCGGCCATCGCGCGCAGCTGCGCCAGCGCGGCCGCGCGGCCGCCGGGCTTGCCCAGCGGCGTGCCGTCCAGATCGGCGACCTGATCGGAGCCCAGCACCCAGGCATCCGCGCCATGCAACGTTTGCGCGATCGCCTCTGCCTTCGCCTGCGCCAGCCGCTGCGCCAGCGCGTGCGGCGCCTCGCCGGGCCGGGCGGCTTCGTCCACCTCCGGGCGCGCGCTGTCGAACGGCAGCCGCAACCGCTGCAGCAGCTCGCGCCGGTAGCGCGAGGTCGAGGCCAGCACCAGCCGGCTCATGGCGATGCCTCCGCACGGGCGCGGTCCACCCGCCGCAGCTGCGTGTCGATCCGGCTGCGCGCCGCGTCCAGCGATTCGCGCATCTGCTGCAGCGACTCCAGGCTGGCCGACTGCGCATACTGCTGCAGCCACAGGCGCTGGCGCAGCAGTTCCTGCATCGCGCCCAGCACCGGGTTGTCGGCGTCGGCGGCGACCGTCTCCAGCTCGCTGCGCGCCGCGCGCAGGCGCTCCTCCAGCGCGTCGGCGGCGTCCAGCACGCGGCCGATGGCGAGCTGGCGGTGGCGACTGCGGCGGTACACGCGCAGCGCCAGCCACAGGCTGGCCGCGGCGAAGGCGGCGAACACGAGGAGCAGGATCAGTCCGGGCGGCATCGGCACAGTCTGCGCGAGGACGCCGGAGGGCGCAAACCCGGCGCTGCGCGGCAGGCTCCGGCTATCGTGTTGATTTGACAGAAAAGCCCCGAATCCGTAGGATGCCGCGTCTTATGTCCGAGCCATCCGCCAGCCGCATTCCCGAGGTTCTGGATGCCTGGCGCATGGTGGCGGCCCGGCGCGAGTTCGAAGGCCGGGTGCCGCTGGCGGCGATGTCGCGCCTGCGCGGCAGCCTGCTCGACGGCGATGGCGAGGCCCGCTTCGTGCTGGCGTTCGGCACCGACCCGATGCAGCTGCCATACGCCGAGCTGCGGATCGAGGCCGCCCTGCCGCTGGAATGCCAGCGCAGTCTGCAGCGCTTCCTGCTGCCGGTGCGCCTGCAGCAGCGGCTGGGCCTGATCCGTGACGAGGCCGACGAAGCGGCCCTGCCGGCCGGCTACGAGGCGCTGCTGGTGGCGCCGGATGGCCTGCTGCGGCCGGCCGACCTGGTCGAGGACGAGTTGATTCTGGCGTTGCCGGTGGTGCCGGTGTCGCCCGATGCCGAGGCGGTGGAGCGCGAGTTCGCGCCGACCGCCGAAGAGGTGGCCCAGGCCAGTCCGTTCGCGGCGCTGTCGGGGTGGAAGAAGGAATAGTGCGATAATCCGCGGTTCACCGCCGATCGTCGCATCCAGCATCACGTATCGTTTTTTGGAGTTGTCCCATGGCCGTTCAGAAGTCCCGCGTTTCCCCGTCCCGCCGCGGCATGCGCCGCGCGCACGACGCCCTGTCCGCCAAGCAGCTGGCCACCGATCCGACCAGCGGCGAGACCCACCTGCGCCACCACGTCACCGCCGACGGCTACTACCGCGGCAAACAGGTCGTGGCCCCGAAGACCAAGGTCGTCGACGAAGAGTGATCGCCGGCCGCAAGGCCGCCGGCGCTGACGCCGCCCGGCCGCACCCGATGGTGCGGCCGTTGGCGTTTTTTGCCGTCGCGTTTTGCGCGCGCCGCCCACATCCGGCGATCGGCTACCCTTGTCCAATCGCCAGGGAGAACTCCAGCGCATGAGCCAGACCGAACACCGCATTTTCGCCCGTATCGCCGGCACCGGCAGCTACCTGCCGGAGAAAGTGCTGACCAACGACGACCTGGCGAAGATGGTGGACACCAGCGACGAGTGGATCGCCGCGCGTACCGGCATCCGCGAACGCCACGTCGCGGCGGAGGGCGAGACCACCTCCGACCTCGGCTACCAGGCGGCGCTGCGCGCGCTGGAGGCCGCCGGCGTCGGCGCCGACGAGATCGACCTGCTCGTGGTCGGCACCACCACGCCCGACCTCATCTTCCCGTCCACCGCCTGCCTGATCCAGCACAGGCTGGGCATCGCCGGCTGCCCGGCATTCGACGTCAACGCGGCGTGCTCCGGCTTCATCTACGCGCTGACCATCGCCGACAAGTTCATCCGCTCTGGCGCGGCGAAGACGGCGCTGGTGATCGGCGCCGAGACCCTCACCCGCATGCTGGACTGGAGTGACCGCGGCACCTGCGTGCTGTTCGGCGACGGCGCCGGCGCGGCGGTGCTCAAGGCCGATGCCGAGACCGGCATCCTCAGCACCCACATGCACGCCGACGGCAGCAAGAAGGAGCTGCTGTGGAGCCCGGTGGGCGTGTCCGCCGGATTCAAGCCCGGCGAGGACAACGCCGGGGTGCGCGTGATGATGACCGGCAACGAAGTGTTCAAGCACGCGGTGAAGGCGCTGGATGCGGTGGTCGAGGAGGCGCTGGAATCCAACGGGCTGGAGCGCACCGCGATCGACTGGCTGGTGCCGCACCAGGCCAATCTGCGCATCATCGAGGCCACCGCCAAGCGGCTGGAGATGCCGATGGACCGCGTGGTGGTCACCGTGGATCGCCACGGCAACACCTCCTCGGGGTCGGTGCCGCTGGCGCTGGACGAGGCGGTGCGCTCGGGCCGCGTGCAGCGCGGCCAGCTGCTGCTGCTGGAAGCCTTCGGCGGCGGCTTCACCTGGGGCTCGGCCCTGCTGCGCTACTGAGGCCGCGATCCGGCGTGCGGGTGACGGCGCGATTGCGGTCGCGCCGCGCACGATTCCGTGGATGTGCTTTCGTGCACATGCATACGCCCCGGTACAGACGGGCCGGAGCGATTGCCCGTATCATGCCCGGCCCGCCGCCGGCGCCGTTCGCGTCCGGCCTGAATCCACCGCGTGAACGAGTCGCCCATGTCCATATCGCCGCTTGCTCTGGTATTCCCCGGCCAAGGCTCGCAATCCATCGGCATGCTGGCCGAGCTGTCCGAGCTGCATCCGTCGGTGAAGGCCACGTTCGAGGAAGCCTCCGAGGGCGCGGGCGTCGATCTGTGGGCGCTCTCGCAGGGCGGCCCGGAGGAGATGCTCAACCGCACCGAGTTTACCCAGCCGGCGCTGCTGGCGGCGGGTATCGCGGTGTGGCGCCTGTGGCAGGCCCAAAACGGCGCGCCGCCGGCCGTGCTGGCCGGGCATAGCCTGGGCGAATACACCGCGCTGGTCGCCGCCGGTGCGCTGTCGCTGCGCGACGGCGCGCACCTGGTGCGCATTCGCGGCCGGCTGATGCAGGACGCCGCGCCCGCCGGCAGCGGCGCGATGGCCGCGGTGCTCGGCGCCGAGGACGCGCTGGTCGAGGCCGTGTGCGCGGAGGCCTCCGGCGCGCAGGTGGTGGTGCCGGCCAACTACAACTCGCCGGGCCAGATCGTGATCGGCGGCGACGCCGCGGCGGTGGACCGCGCGCTGGCGCTGCTGCAGGAAAAGGGCGTGCGCAAGGCGGTCAAGCTGGCCGTGAGCGTGCCGTCGCACACCCCGCTGATGCGCGAGGCCGCGAACCGGCTGGCCGAAACGATGGCGGGCCTGCAGTGGATGCTGCCGGCGCTGCCCGTCGTGCAGAACGTGGATGCCCAGGCGCACGCCACCCTGGATGGCATCCGCGACGCGCTGGTGCGCCAGCTGTATCTACCGGTGCAGTGGACCGACTGCGTGCAGGCGTTGGCCGCGCGCGGCGTCACCCGGATCGGCGAATGCGGCCCGGGCAAGGTGCTGGCTGGCCTGGTCAAGCGCATCGACAAGTCGCTCGACGCGCGCGCGTTGGGCACCCCGGCGGAGTTCGCCGGCGCCATCGAGGAGTGGAACGCATGAGTGGGTTGCCGTTGAAGGGTGAAATCGCGCTGGTGACCGGCGCATCGCGCGGCATCGGGGCCGCGATCGCCGACGAGCTGGCCGCGCGGGGCGCGACCGTGATCGGCACCGCCACCTCGGACGCCGGCGCGCAGGCGATCGGCGAGCGGCTGGCCGCCGCCGGTGGCCACGGCCGCCGGCTCAACGTCAACGAAGCAGGCGCGATCGAGGCGCTGGTCGATGCGGTGTCGTCGGAGTTCGGTGGCCTCTCGATCCTGGTCAACAACGCCGGCATCACCCGCGACAACCTGTTGATGCGGATGAAGGACGAGGACTGGCAGGCCATCCTCGACACCAATCTCACCAGCGTCTACCGCGCCAGCAAGGCGGTGATGCGCGGGATGATGAAGGCGCGCAAGGGCCGCATCGTCAATATCGCCTCGGTGATCGGCGTCACCGGCAACGCCGGGCAGGCCAACTACGCCGCGGCCAAGGCCGGCATCATCGCGTTCAGCAAGTCGCTGGCCAAGGAAATCGGTTCCCGCGGGATCACCGTGAACGTGGTTGCGCCGGGCTTCATCGCCACCGACATGACCGCCAACCTGCCGGAGGCGGCGAAGGAGGCGATGCTGGCGCAGATCGCGCTGGGCCGCCTCGGCGAGCCGGCCGACATCGCACGCGCGGTGGCCTTCCTCGCCGGGCCCGACGCCAGCTACATCACCGGCGAGACCCTGCACGTCAACGGCGGCATGTACATGCCGTGAGCGCCGCCCGGGCGGCTTTCCACGCATCCCCCGCGGGCGCCCCGGCACGGTCATGCAGCGCCCGGTTTTTCCCTTAAACTAAGCCATTACGGCCCGAACAGCCCCATGAGGAGCAACGCAACATGAGCACCATCGAAGAACGCGTCAAGAAGATCGTCGTCGAACAACTGGGCGTCAAGGAAGAGGACGTCACCAACAGCGCGTCGTTCGTGGACGACCTGGGCGCAGACTCGCTGGATACCGTGGAGCTGGTGATGGCGGCTCGAGGAAGAGTTCGAGTGCGAGATCCCGGACGAGGACGCCGAGAAGATCACCTCGGTGCAGCAGGCGATCGACTACATCAAGGCTCACGTCAAGGCGTGATGGTCTTTCCTGGGCGGACGCCCGGCCGCGTGCCGGCGCCCACCCGGCACGCCCGCGGACGCGCCGCCTGCCGGCGCGTGGCCGTGGGACCCACGGGGCCGCGCATGCGGCCCCTGTGTTTGCATCGAACGTAACGAGCGTGTGGAGGACAGGATGATGGGCAAGCGCCGCGTGGTAGTGACAGGCATGGGCATCGTCTCGCCGCTAGGCCATGACCTGGCCAGCAACTGGGACGGGATCACCCATGGCCGCTCCGGGATCGGCATGGTGGAGGGCTTCGACGCCAGCGCCTTTCCCACCCGCATCGCCGGCGAGATCCGCGACTTCGACGTCACCCGCTGGGTGAACCCGAAGGACGCGAAGAAGATGGACCACTTCATCCACTACGGCATCGCCGCCGCGCTGATGGCGAAGGACGATGCCGGGCTGGAGGTCACCGAGGCCAATGCCGAGCGCATCGGCGCGCTGATCGGCGCCGGCATCGGCGGTATCTGGGGGATCGAGGAAACCGCGGTCAAGCTGCACGAGGGCGGGGTGCGCAAGATCAGCCCGTTCTACATCCCCAGCACCATCATCAACATGCTCCCGGGCCAGCTGTCGCTGATCACCGGGATCAAGGGCCCGACCTTCTCCGCGGTTTCCGCCTGTGCCACCTCCAACCACAGCATCGGCGTGGCGATGCGCATGATCCAGTACGGCGATGCCGACGTGATGTTTGCCGGTGGTGCCGAGCGCGGCAGTTCGCCGACTTCGATGGGCGGTTTTTGCGCGATGAAGGCGATGAGCACCCGCAACGACGATCCCACCCGCGCCTCGCGGCCGTGGGACGCCGGCCGCGACGGCTTCGTGCTGGGTGACGGCGCCGGCATCCTGGTGCTGGAGGAATACGAGCATGCCAGGGCCCGCGGCGCGCGCATCTACTGCGAGCTGGCCGGTTTCGGCGCGACCTCCGACGCCTTCCACATGACCGCGCCCAGCGAGAACGGCGAAGGCCCGGCGCGCTGCATGACGATGGCGCTGCGCGATGCCGGGGTGAATCCGGAGGACGTGGGCTACATCAACGCGCACGGCACCAGTACCCCGCTGGGCGACGTGGCCGAGACGCAGGCGATCAAGCGCGCGCTGGGCGATCACGCTTACCGGACGCTGGTGAGCTCCACCAAGTCGATGACCGGCCACCTGCTGGGCGCGGCCGGCGGCGTGGAGGCGATCTACACGATCAAGGCGCTGGAGACCGGCATCATTCCCCCGACCATCAATCTGGAGAACCCGGGTGAGGGGTGTGATCTGGATTACGTGCCGAATACGGCGCGTCAGGCGCGGGTGAATGTGGTGGTGTCGAATGGCTTTGGTTTTGGCGGCACCAACAGCACGCTGGTGTTCAAGCGGATCTGATCTCCATTCCCTCCCTCATTGACGGGAGGGTTTGGGTGGGTGCCTTCCCCACGATGACTGCGCGCGCCCTGCCCGCCGATACTGATCTACTCGCACTGCACCGGCTCGATCCGGCACGCTACCCGGTGCTGCTGGAGTCCAGCAGCGGCGGCGCGCTGGGCCGGCATGACCTGCTGCTGGCGCACGCCGGTGAAGGCTTCGTCCTGCACCGCGACGGGTGCGTGCGCACGCTCGCCGGCGCGCCGCTCGCCGGCACATTCCTCGGCGTGCTGGATGCGCACTGGCAGGACGCGCGCGCTGCGGCAGGCGGCGATTCAACAGGCCCCGCGCGGCCGTTCCGCGGTGGCTGGGCGCTGCTGCTGGGCTACGAGCTGGCCGCGCAGGTGGAGCCTGTCCTGCGGCTGCCGGCGGCTGCGGGCAGTCTGCCGGTCGCGGTCGCGCTGCGCTGCCCGGCGGCACTGCTGCGCGACCGTACCACGGGCGACTGCGTGGCCGTTGCGGAAGCCGGTGAGCAGGCCTGGCGCAACGCATCGTCGATGACGCGGGACGCGCCGGCGCGCTGCCGCCGCTGGCGGCATGGATGCCGCCCATCGCCATCGAGGAAGACCCGCCGCCGCGCTATCTCGACGGCGTGGCGCGGGTGCTGGACTATCTGGCCGCCGGCGACGTGTTCCAGGCCAACCTGTCGCGCGGCTGGCGGGTGGCGTTCGACCGCGCGCTGGATCCGGCCGCGCTGTTCGCCCGCCTGCGCAGGCACAATCCGGCGCCGTTCGCCGGCATCTTCCGCAGCCCGTGGGGCAGCGTGGTCAGCGCCTCGCCGGAGCGGCTGCTGTCGCTGCGTGCTGGCGTGGCCCAGACGCGGCCGATCGCCGGCACCCGCGCGCGCTTTACGGGCGACGACGACGCGGCGCGCATCCGCGAGCTGGTCGGGCATCCGAAGGAGCGCGCCGAACACGTGATGCTGCTGGACCTCGAACGCAACGACCTCGGCCGCGTGTGCGCGCCCGGCAGCGTGCGGGTGGACGAGCTGATGACGGTGGAAAGCTACGCCCACGTGCATCACATCGTCAGCAATGTGCGCGGCATGCTGCGCGCCGGGGTGACCCCGGGGCAGGCGATCGCCGCGGTGTTCCCCGGCGGCACGATCACGGGCTGCCCCAAGGTGCGCTGCATGCAGATCATCGCCGAGCTGGAGGGCAGCGGCCGCGGTGCCTATACCGGTGCGATGGGCTGGCTGGGCCATGAGGGCGATCTCGACCTCAACATCCTGATCCGCAGCGCGGAGGTTGAAGGCGGCACGCTGCGCTTCCGCACCGGCGCCGGCATCGTGATCGACTCCGACCCGCAGCGCGAGCTGGACGAAACCCGGGCGAAGGCGCGTGGCATGCTGCGCGCGCTGGGGGTGGAGTGATCGCGATGGAGACCAGGCGCGCGCGGACGTCACGGGATTCGACTCAGTCGCTCCCCGATACTCGCTTGGTGAGTCGAATCCCATGACGTCCGCTGCATACATCGGTCGCGAGCGGGTAGAAGCCCTCCCCTCGCCAACCGCGGTCTCAACTACGGCGACGGCGTGTTCGAGACCATGCGGATCCATCGTGGCGGCGTGCCGCTGTGGCCGCGGCATTTGGCGCGGCTACGCGCGGGCGCGGCCCGGCTTGGGATTGCGGTGCCGGCGCCGGCGTTCATCGAGGCGCGCATCGCCGGGCTGATCGCGGGCGTCGAGGCCGGCGTGCTCAAGCTGCTGCTGACCCGCGGCGAGGGCGGGCGCGGCTATGCGCCCCCGGTGGAGGCGCCGCCGACATGGATGCTGGCGCTGCACCCGCTGCCGGCGACGCCCGCGGCGCTGCGCCTGCATCCCTGCGAGACCCGCCTGGCGATCCAGCCGGCGCTGGCCGGGATCAAGCACTGCAATCGGCTGGAGCAGGTGCTGGCGCGCGCCGAGGTGGAGCGCGCCGGCTGCGAGGAAGGCCTGATGCGCGATACCGACGGGCGCCCGGTGTGCGCCACCGCCGCCAACCTGCTGGCGTTCGACGGCCGCCGCTGGCGCACCCTTCGGTGGCGCGCTGCGGCGTGGCCGGCGTGCTGCGCGGCTGAAACGCTGGCGCAGGGCCTGCTGGAGGAGGCAGAGCTGGCGATGGAGGAGGTGGCCTCCGCCGAGACACTGGCCCTGTGCAACGCGGTGCGCGGTATCCTGCCGGTCGCGGCGCTGGGCGCGCACCGCTGGCACGCGCACCCGGCCACCACCGAACTGCAGGCACGACTGGCGATGGCGTATCCGATGTTTTCCCTTTCCAGCGAGGCCGGCGAGCCCGGCGAGGCCCGGCCATGAGCATCCGCCGCGGCCTGTTGCTGCTCGTGCTGCTGGCGCTGGCCGCGCTGGCCTGGCAATGGCCGCGCTACCAACGCTTCGCCGACACCCCGCTGGCCGGGGTTGGCGCGCAGGCCAGCGTGGTGGTCGCGCGCGGCGATGCGCTGCCGGCGATCCTGCGCGCCCTGCGCGCGCAGGAATCACGACCGGGCCAGCGCTGTACTGGCGGCTGCTGGCGCGCCAGACCGGTGCCGCCGGGCGTATCCGGGCTGGCGAGTACGCGCTGCCGGCCGGCATCACTCCGCGGCAACTGCTGCTGGCGATGCGCGACGGCAAGGTGCTGCAGCGGCGGTTCACCATCGTGGAAGGCTGGACCTTCCGCGATCTGCGCGCCGCGCTCGCCAAAGTCCCGCAGCTGCAGCAAAAGACGGCCGGGATGGACGCTGCCGCGCTGATGGCAGAGCTCGGGTACCCCGGACAGCACCCGGAAGGGCGCTTCCTGCCCGAGACCTATGCCTGGGTGCGCGGCGATTCCGATCTCGACCTGCTGCGGCGTGCGCATGCGGCGATGGACAAGGCGCTGGAGGCGGCCTGGCAGGCGCGCGCATCCGGCCTGCCGCTGCGCAGTGCGGACGAGGCGCTGGTGCTGGCCTCGATCGTGGAGAAGGAAACCGGCGTGGCCGACGAGCGCCCGCGCATCGCCGGCGTGTTCGTGCGCCGCCTGCAGGCGGGGATGCGCCTGCAGACCGACCCCACCGTGATCTACGGCCTGGGCGAGCGCTACGCCGGCAACATCCGCCGCGCGGACCTAGCCGCCGACACGCCCTACAACACCTATATCCGCGATGGCCTGCCGCCCACGCCGATCGCCATGCCCGGCAAGGCCGCGCTGCATGCGGCCACCCATCCGGAGCCAGGCGATGCGCTGTACTTCGTGGCGGTCGGCGACGGCAGCGGGCGCCACGTGTTCAGCCGCAGCCTGGACGAACACAATGCCGCGGTGGCCGCCTACCTGCAGCGCCTGCGTGCGCAGCGCCAGGCCACGGCGCAGGAGGCGGTGCGGCGGTGAGCACGGGCCTGCGACGCGAACCGCGGCTGGTGACCATCGAGGGCGGCGAGGGCGCCGGCAAGAGCACGGTGCTGCGCGCCCTGCGTGAGGCGCTGCTGGCCGATGGTTTCGAGGTAATCAGCACCCGCGAGCCGGGCGGCACGCCGCTGGCCGAGCGCATCCGCGAGTTGCTGCTCGCGCACGGCGACGAGCCGGTGCACGCGCACACCGAACTGCTGCTGATGTTCGCCGCGCGCGCGCAGCACGTGCAGCAGGTGGTGCTGCCGGCGCTGGCACGCGGCGCGTGGGTGGTCAGCGACCGCTTCACCGATTCCAGCTATGCCTACCAGGGCGTGGCGCGCGGCATCGAGGTCGGGTTCATCGCCGAACTGGAGCAGCGCGCGGTCGGGATCGAGCCCGGCCTGACCCTGCTGCTGGATCTCGGCGTGGCGGATGCGCGCGAGCGCACCCGCGGCCGCGACCTGCTGGGCGGCGCCTCCCCGGACCGGATCGAACGCGAGCGCGACGAGTTTTTCGAGCGGGTGCGCGCCGGGTTCCTGCGGCGTGCCGCCCAGCAGCCGCAGCGGATCCGGGTGATCGATGCCAGTGCCGACCCGGCCACGGTCGCGGCACGTGCGCGGAAAGCCCTGGAAGCGTACCGGCGGGGGTTGGGGTCATGAGCGCACTGCCTGCGCTGGCGCCGTGGCAGCAGCGCGCCTACGGCCAGGCCGCCGAGGCGCTGACGGCCGGGCATTTCGGGCACGCCACCCTGATCACCGGCCCGGCCCTGATCGGCAAGCGCCTGCTGGCCGAGCACCTGGCCCGGCGCGTGCTGTGCCTGGCGCCGCGCGCGGGCGGCGAGCCCTGCGGCAGCTGCCGCAGCTGCGCGCTGTTTTTCGCGCGCTCGCAGATGGAGGTGGCGGAGCTGCGGCCGGACGGCAGCCTGGCGCATCCCTGGGGCCACAGCGCGCATCCGGACCTGCTGTTCCTCGGCTACGAGATCAACCAGAAGACCGGCAAGCCGCGCACGGAGATCGTGATCGACCAGATCCGCGCGCTGACCACGGCGATGGGGCTGACCGCGCAGCTGGGCGGCGCGCAGGTGGTGATCGTCGATCCTGCCGATGCGGTGAACTGGAGCGCCTGGAACGCGATCCTGAAGACCCTGGAAGAGCCGCAGCCGGGGCGCTACCTGTGGCTGCTGGCCTCCAGCCCGGCGCAGCTGCCGGCCACCATCCGCAGCCGCTGCCAGCGGCTGGAGCTGCGTCTGCCGCCGCGCGCCGAGACGCTGGCCTGGCTGCGCGCGCGCGGGCATGCCGCGGAACTGGCGGAGGAGGCGCTGGACGCCGCGCGCGGGCATCCGGGGTTGGCCGACGCCTGGGCCGCGGGCGACGGGCTGGCCCTGCGCCGTGAAGTCGTGGAGGCGGTTGCCGCGCTCGGCCGCGGGCGCGCGGTGCCGTCCGACATCGCCCAGCGCTGGGTGGCCGATGGGCGCGCGGAGGAGCGCCTGCGGCATCTGGCCGAGCACGCCCTGCACGCGGCGACGGAGCAGCCGCAGGCATCCACGGTGCGCGGGCTGGCGCTCTGCTTCGAAGCCGCCAACCGCGCGCGCGGCCTGCTGCGCACGACCGTGCGCGCCGACCTGGCGGTGCTGGAGGCGCTGCTGCCGTGGTTGCCGGCGCGCGCCGCCGGCGGATGATCCACGCGCGGCCGGGCCACCCTGGTTGTGGCGGACGGCCCGGACGGTTGAGAATGGCGACGGCCGGTGCGGGCCGGTCCACGCACACGGCAGGACGCACACGGCAAACACACGGGGAGTCGGGATGAGCAATCCAATGGGCGGGGCACGGCAGGGCATCCTGTCGCTGGCGATCAAGGACAAGGCGGGCCTGTACAACGCCTACATGCCTTTCATCCGCCACGGTGCCATCTTCGTGCCGACCACCCGCCGCTACTTCATCGGCGACGAGGTCTTCCTGCTGCTGACCCTGCCGGATTCCTCCGAGCGCCTGCCGGTGGCTGGCCGGGTGGTGTGGGTGACGCCGACCGGCGCGCAGGGCAACCGCACGGCCGGGATCGGCGTGCAGTTCGCCGACTCCGCCGAAGGCGAGGCGGTGCGCAGCAAGATCGAGACCACCCTGGCCGGCACGCTCAACGCGGACCAGCCGACCCAGACGATGTAACCCCGGCGGGCACGCCCCGCCTCCTGCGCACCGGGCCGCGTCCATCGGATGCCGCCTCCGGTTTTGATCCCCGGTCCCCGGGTTTCGTCGCACCGAACCCCTGCTTCGTCGCCGCCGCGTTGACGCTGGCCTGCCGTCCGCACCGTACTAGCGCAACTAGTACAGCCGAGGCAGGCACCGATGGCACATCCCCGTCCCCTGATGCTCCAGGTCGCTACCGGCGACCCGCGCCCGATCGGCCGCCAGATCGTCGATGGCGTACGCCTCAAGATCGCCACCGGCGAGCTCGCCCATGGAGACCAATTGCCCAGCGTGCGCGGGCTGGCCCAGCAGCTGATGGTCAACCCGAACACCGTGGCCAAGGCCTATGCCGAACTGACCACCGAAGGCTGGCTGGACGCCCGGCAGGGCACCGGCCTGTTCGTGGCCGCACCGCGCCAGCGCCTGTCCGACGCCGAGCGCCGGCGTCGGCTGGACGACGCCGTCGGTCGTTTCGTCAACGACGTCGTGCCGTTGGGCCTCCCACCCGACGAGGTGCAAGCCAGCGTCGGCCTGGCGTTCGACCAGCTCGCCCCGCGCAAGACGGCCTGAGCGCCGCGCCCCTCCCCTTCATCCCGGGCGCCGCGACCACGCGATGCCTGCCGTCCACCCCGCCACAGCCGCCCAACGCCTGCGGCGGCAGCAACGAGACCCTTGCCATGCCCCTTCCTGACCACGTGATCGAGACCCGCGCGCTGAGCAAGCGCTACGGCCGCAAGCTGGCGCTGGACCGACTGGACCTTGCCATCCCGCGCGGCCGCATCCATGCCATCGTCGGCGCCAACGGCGCCGGCAAATCCACACTGTTCCGCATCCTGCTCGGCTTCATGCCGCCCAGCGCGGGCGAGGCGCGCATCCTCGGCAAGGACAGCCAGGCGCTGGCCCCGCAGGACCGTGCCCGGATCGGCTTCGTCAACGAGGAACACACGCTGCCGACCTGGATGCGTGTATCGCAGGTGATGGCGATGCAGAAGCACCAGTACGGACGCTGGAACCAGCAGGCGTTCGATGGCGTGATCGGCCATTACCACGTGCTGCCGGAGCAGAGGGTCGGCCAGCTTTCGCGCGGCGAGCGCGCCGGTTTCAACCTCGCGCTGGCGCTGGCGCAGACGCCTGAACTGTTGGTGCTGGACGAGCCGACGCTGGGCCTGGACGTGGTCGCCAAGCGCGCCTTCCTCGAATCGCTGCTCTACAGCAATGCCGCCGACGCCTGCACGGTGGTCTATTGCTCGCACCAGATGGAGGAGATCGAGCGCGTCGCCGACAACCTGATCATCCTCGAACGCGGCCGGCTGGTGCACATGTCGGCGCCGGAGGACTTCACCGCACGGGTCAGTCACTGGGTGGCCGACGTGCCGTTCAAGGGGCCCGATCCGCGCACCGTGCCGGGCCTGCTGGAGGTGCAGCGGCTGGATGGGCTGCATCACTACCTGGTGCTGGACCAGGGCGCCGGGTTCGAGCAATTCCTTCGCACCAACGGCGCGCAACGTGCAGTCGATGCCGGTGGGCCTGGACCGCGCCGTCAACGCCTTCCTGGCCAAGAACCACGCCGCGCCGGCCAACGCCTGACGCGCAAGACGCCCGGCAAGGGCATGAGGACACCAACATGATCGATCTCTTCAAGGGCGAACTGCTGCGCTTCCGGCTTTGGGCCGCCGCAGCCTGTTTTGCGAATTTGGCCGTGCTGGGCTTCCTCAGCCGCATGGTCGACCTCGCGCAGCAGCCCATCGTCGTCTACCAGGTGTTCGGCGCGGTGTATGCCGCGGCGGGCGCCCTGCTGGGGATGTACCAGATGGGCAGCTACCGCAAGCCCAACCAGTGGCTCAATCTGCTGCACCGGCCGATGCATCGGCTGCAGGTGGCGGGCGCGTTGACCGGCGCCGCCACGCTGCTGCTGTTGCTGGCGGTGGCGGTGCCGATCCTGCTGGTCGCCGCCTACCAGGACAGCCTGACCGCGCGGGTGGTCGATACGCGCCACTGGCCGCTGCCGGTGGCGGCGTGGTTGATCGCGGTGTCCGGCTACCTCGCCGGCGCGTACGCGATGGTTGCCAACCGACGCTATTCGTTCGCGGCGTTTCTGGTGCCGAACCTGTTCCTGTATTCGCAGGCCTCGGGGGTCGCCATGCTGGGCGTGCAGGCCGTGGCCATCGCGTTCCTAGCGATGCTGCTGGCGATCGCGTTCAAGCCGGATCCCGCCGCCCCGCCCCACAATCCGCTGGCCGTACTGGCCGTGGCATTGCCGGTGCAGGTGGGGGCGTATTTCCTGGCCTGGGTGCTGGGCTTCGGCGTCGAGCTGGCCTGGACCGCCAGTGGCACCCATCCGCTCAATATGCCCACGCCGCCGAAGGGCGGGTCCATCGAAGCGGACCGCGCCGAAGGCAAGGACATGCTGCTGCTCGGCATCGCCGGGAGCCGCGACCCCGAGGCCGCGCAGTGGCGCGAGCAGGTCGCCTTGTCCGACGTCTATACGGTCTATCCGTTGCGCAGCCTGCCGGTGCGCGGCAGCCTGACCAACCTGTCGCCGCTCGAGCTGGAGGACGGCGAGCACAACGTCCGCTGGGTATTCAGCTCATGACCGCATGCGCTACCAGGGCTACGGCACCCTGGACAAGCGCCCGCGCGGGGAGCTTGGCGCAGGCGAGACGCAGGCGGTGTTCCCGGCGCCGGCCATGGAATACGCCGGCGGCTATCTGTTCAACGCCCATGCCGCCTACCAGTTCGACGGCGCGCAGCAGCGCATCTACGAACGCGTGCGCTTGCCACGGGACGAGGTGATGGCCGGTCCGCCCATGCCGGCCGGCGACAACATCCTGGTCCTCAGCGACCGCGCGGCGTACTTCTATCCAGGCCGCGAGGCGATGAACGGGCTGGATCTGCTGCGGCCGCTGATGCGGGTGGCGCTGCCGGGGCCGGTCGGCAATCTCGGCCGGATGGACGTGGTCGAGCTGCTGGACGGTTACCTGGTGTCCTACGCCTACACCTGGGGCGTGTGGAGCGGCGAACTGCAGCATCCGTACCAGCAGGTGCTGCGCGTGGATGGTAGCGGTCATGCGCGTGAAATCGCACGCCGCGCGCTGTCCATCGACCTGCCATCCATCTACACCAATCGCAACACCTGGCTATCGCCCATGCTGCGGGCGCTATGCCTCGGCGCACAGAACCTGTTTGCGGCGAAAGACCCGCTGCGCGCCAGACCCGAGCCGATGCCGGCACCGGTGCGGTGGCTTGCCGGCTTTTGCTGCCTGCTGTCCCTGCTGGGTGCGGCCTGGTTGAGCGGCAGGCAGCCGCATTCGCCGCGCGGCCGCTGGGCGTGGGTACTGCTGTGCGGCGTGGTCGGCCTGCCCGCACTCGCCAGTCTGTGGTTGCTGTATCCGCGCCGCGAGTCCGTCGCGCCGGCCCTGCAGCCGGTGTCGGCATGAGCGCGGATGGAGGATCGACGATGGCCACCCCGTTCCGCCACATCTGCGCCGCGCTCGCTCTGTGTGCGATCCCCTTCGCGCCGCGCATTCTGCTGGCACAGGACGCCAACAATCTGCGTGCGCTCGAAGCCGGCCAACGCAGGTTGCCGCGCGCACCGGTACTGCCGCGGAGTGCCTTCCTCGAAAATCGCATCCTGGTGGACGCGCGATTGTCGCCCGCAGGCGACTACGTCGCCTACCTGCGCGAACAGAAGGATGCGAACGCGTTGTGGATGTTGCCCACCGCCGGTGGCACGGCCCGGATGCTCGTTGGCAGCACCCGGGCCGACCGGATCCTGTGGTCGCGCGACGGGCGCTGGCTGTTCCTGGCCGGGCCGCGTGTCATCGCCGCCGTCGGCACCGATGGCCGCGCCGGCATGCGCATGCCGCTGGGCGGTACCGAGCGGCGCGGGGTGATGAAGCGGGATCCCTCGCAACCCGCAGCGGTCCTGCTGCGTGAGCGGGTCGCGGCGGGCAGGGGCGAGCGCTGGCGCATCGTCCGCCTGGACACACATGGCAAGCGTGTCCTGCTGCACGAGGATACGCGCTGGGTCCATGATGTCGCGCTGGATGCGCGTGGCCGTATCGTTGCGTTGACGCGCTTCGAGGGCGATCACGACGCTCTGTACCGCGTGCGGCCTGACGGCACGCTGCGCGCGGCGCTGCGCCTGCAGCCGATGGAGCGCGTCGACCTGCTGGCCGCGTTGCCGGACGGAAGCCTGCTGTTGGCGGGGAATCCCGCCAGTGATGGGTTGGATGGGAACTTCCGCCGCGTCCTGCGGATGGATGCCGGCGATCGTCTGCACACCCTGCACGAGGACCCGCGCCACGAGGCGGACCTCGACGAAGTCGTACTTGATCCACGCACCGCGCAGCCATTGGCGGCAAGCTATCGCAGTACCGTGGCCGCGACCTATGGCATCGGTGTCGCGGCTC
The DNA here is from genome assembly GCF_024704365.1 of Thermomonas sp. S9. Lineage (GTDB taxonomy): Bacteria > Pseudomonadota > Gammaproteobacteria > Xanthomonadales > Xanthomonadaceae > Thermomonas. The sequence goes on along the minus strand of NZ_JAJDFY010000001.1, from coordinate 2,236,475 downwards.
CGATCGTGGCGGCCATCAAGCGGCGCCTGCCAGGCCGCGATATCGCAGTGCAGGTCGGCAGCGCCGCGATGTCGCCGTGGCTGGTGGCGGAACGTGCGCCGACGTTGCGCGATCCGCGCTGGTATCTGTTCGATCCGCGCAGTGGCGGCCTGCGGCGCATCCTCCACGATCGGCTGGTTGCCGCGCAGGCACCGCCGGAAGCGCAGTTTGCGCGGAAGATCGCGGTGTCCTATCGCGCCTCCGACGGTCTGCGCGTGCACGGGTTCCTGCTGCTGCCGCCTGGCGTGGATCCAGCGCACGCCCCGCTCATCGCCCAGGTGCACGGCGGGCCGATCAACCACTTCCGCGCCGGCTACGATGGCATCGCGCAGTTCCTCGCCAATCGCGGCTACGTGGTGTTCCAGTCGAACTTCCGCGGTTCCACCGGCCACGGCCGTGCCTACACCTTCGCCTCGAACGGTGACTACGGCAACGGCCGCGTGCAGCAGGACATCGTGGAGGGGTGCGCTGGTTGCTGGCGCAGGGCATTGGCGATGCGGCGCGCGTCGGTATCGTCGGCCATTCCTTCGGTGGTTACTCCGCGCTGCTGGGCCTGACCTTCCAGCCCCAACTGTTCAAGGTTGGCGTGGCCGGTTCGCCGCCGCCGGATCTGGGCTGGGGAATGCGCTGGCTGGTCGACGCCGGCGAGCAGGGTGATCTTCCCGATCGCTCGCTGAAACAGACGCTGCACGCGCTGTCGCTGGATGCGACCGATCCCGCGGTCTTCGCGCGCCTGCATGCGCAGTCGCCGCTGGTGAATGCATCGAAGATGCGGCGCCCGCTGCTGGTGATGGCTGGTGGCGCCGACCGCACGGTGGCGATTCGCAGCGTGATCGATTACGTCGCCACGCTGAAAACGCTGGGCAATCCGGTCACGCTGCTGGTGGAGCCCAACGGTGGGCATTCGCCGCGCGATTCCATTCCGCGTGAGGCCTACCTGTTCGCGATGGAAACGATCTTGCAGAAACACCTGGGCGGTCCGGTGCCTGCACCGCCGGAGCCGCGCCTGCGCGCTTATCTGCGCGGGAACCTGAGGCTGGCCGGGCCGGAGTTCGGGGCACTGGCGAAGCAGCCTGCACGCTAGCGGGCTACTTCAGTCGCTCCAGACGTCCTTTGCGTGTGACCAGGTTCTTGTAGTCCCACTGGATGGCGCGAGCCTTGCCCAGCCAGCGGTGCAAGGTAGCGGCATCGAGGTCGTCCGCCGTGGCATAGCGGACTTCTGCCGCCTTGAACTTGCCCTCGGGGCGAAGTCCGGCCTCCTCGAAGGATTGCCCGCTCCAGAACAGTAGGCGGATGCAGGATTTCAGCTTGCTGTAGCCGACCACCGGATTGCCGGCGAGGAACCAGACCGGATGTCCATGCCAGACCTTGTTTTCGGCATCCGGCAACGCGCGCTCGATCGCGTCGGCCAGCCGGTCGCAGATCGCCTTGTCGCCCGGCGATTGCACAGCGTTGTAGGTGCGGGTGTCGGGGTGCATGGTGGTTCCATCGATACGCCTGCAGGTGCCAGTGTGACGCTCATGCCACCGGCGCGCGCAGCACCGGGTCGTCCCAGCCTGGGCGCGGCGCGAAGCGCTCACCGTACTTCGCGCGCAGCGCTTCCAGCCGCGCCAGCAGGGCGTCGGCGCCGGTGGCGCGGATGTGTTGGATCGGGCCGCCGCGGAACGGCGCGAAGCCGGTGCCGAAGATCACGCCGGCGTCCAGCAGGTCGGCATCTTCCACCACGCCATCGTGCAGGCAGGCCACGGCTTCATTGAGCAGCGGCAGGATGAGGCGGTCTTCCAGGTCGTCCGGCGCAACGAAGCCGGCCGGCAGTTCGGGTTTGATGGCCTTGCCGTTCTCCCATTTGTAGATGCCCTGGCCGTCCTTCTTGCCGCGCTTGCCGGCCTCCACCGTCGTCAGCGCCGCCGGCACCTCGATAGCCGAGGAAGGGCGCCAGTTCCTTGCCGACGCTCGCGGCCACGTCCAACCCCACGGTGTCGAGCAGTTCGATCGGCCCCATCGGCATGCCGAAGCGCGTCGCCGCTCTGTCGATGGCCGGGCCGGGGATGCCTTCGGCGTAGGCGGTGGCGGCTTCCAGCATGTACGGGAACAGCACGCGGTTGACCAGGAAGCCCGGCGTGCCGGCCACCGGCACCGGGAACTTGCCCAGCGCCTTGCAGAACGCGGCCAGCCGGCGCTCGGTCTCGGCCGCCATGCCGGCGTGGCGGATGATCTCCACCAGCGGCATCTGCGCCACCGGGTTGAAGTAGTGCAGGCCGGCGAACTGCGCCGGGCGCGCGATATGCGGGCGCAGTGCGTCCAGCGGGATCGACGAGGTGTTGGTGGCCAGCAGCGCGTCGCCCTTCATGCGCGGTTCGACCGACTGGTACAGGTCGCGCTTGGCCTCGGGGTTTTCGATGATGGCTTCGATGACGAGGTCGGCCTCGGGCACGCCCGCGCCGTCGAGATCGGATTTGAGCCGCGCCGCCACCTGCGGGCGCTGGCTTGCGTCCTTCACTTTCTTTTCAAAGAGCGCCTGCGCGCGTTGCAGCGCGCCGTCGATGAAGCGCTGCTCGCGGTCCTGCAGCGTCACCGTAAAGCCCTTGTAGGCGGCGAACGCGGCGATATCGCCACCCATCACGCCGGCGCCCACCACGTGCACGCGCGTGATGCCGGATTCGCCCTTGCCCAGCGCCTTCAGCCGTTCGGTGAGGAAGAAGATGCGGATCAGGTTGCGCGCGGTCGGGGTGCCGGCCAGCTTCACCACCGCACGGCGTTCGGCGTCCAGGCGCGCCTGGATCGGCTTGCCGCCGCTGCGTTCCCAGGTGGAAATCAGCGCATAAGGGGCCGGGTAGAACGCCTTGGGTGCCTTGCGCGCGACCTGCTTGCGCATCTGCGGCGCCAGCAGCTTGCGCGCAGGCCAGGTATTGGTCAGCCAGCCCAGCGCGCGCTGCTTGAGCGGGCGCGTCGTGCCTTTCAGCGCCAGCGCAGCGGCGGCATCCACCAGCACCGCCGGCTCGGCGATGGCGTCCACCAGTCCGATCACGCGCGCGGCCTGGGCCGAGAGCGCGCGGCCGGTGAGCATCATGTCCATCGCCGCCGGGGCGCCGGCCAGACGCGGCAGGCGGGCGCTGCCGCCCCAGCCGGGGAAGATGCCCAGCTGCACTTCCGGCAGGCCGATGCGGGTGGAGGCGTCGCTGCTGGCGACGCGGTAGCGGCAGGCCAGCGCCAGCTCGGTGCCGCCGCCCATGCAGAAGCCGTGGATCGCGGCGGCGCTGGGGCAGGGCAGGCCGGCCAGCTGCTGGAAGGTGTCCTGGCCGCGGCGGATGGCGTCGTTGACGGTGCCGCGGCGGTCGTATTCCTGGAACTCCTTGAGGTCGGCCCCGGCGATGAAGCCACTGGCCTTGCCGGAGGCGATCACCAGTGCCTTCGGCGGGTCCAGCGCGATCCGTTCCAGCGCGCTGCCCAGCTCGATCAGCGCATCCTGCGAGAACGCGTTGACCGCGGCATCGGTGCGGTCGAAATACAGTACCAGCACGCCGTCGTCGCGGCGCTGCGGGCGCCAGTGCGACAGGTGCAGCCCGTCGAAACCGTGTGCGGAGGAGTCGGCCATGCGCATGCCATCCGTATCGGGAGGGAAGGCGGTATCGTAGCCGGTGCGAACTTGAATACGTGTCTAATCGCCTTCATCCCCGGGCGGGGCCGCGGAACTTTTCCGGCCATCCCCTGTCACACCGCCCGGAAGCACCGGGCCAACAGCGAGGCCGCGGCGCAAATGACGGAGGATCGGGTGTCGCAAGCGCTGGATCAGGACCTGGTGGCGCGCGTGCAGCGCGGCGATACGGCCGCCTTCGACCTGCTGGTGCGCAAGTACCAGCACCGCGTCGCAGCGGTGATTGCGCGCTACGTGCGCGACTGGGCCGAGGTGCAGGACGTGGCCCAGGACACCTTCATCCGCGCCTACCGTGCCATCGGCCGGTTCCGCGGCGATGCCCAGTTCTCCACCTGGCTGCACCGGATCGCGGTGAACACCGCGATGAACCACCTGGCCGCGCATGGCCGGCGGCCGCCCGGCGAGGACATCGATGCCGGGGATGCCGAGCAGTTCGAATCCGGCCTGCGCTTGCGTGATAACGACACCCCCGAACGCGAGCTGATGCGCCAGCAGCTGGAACAAACCGTGCTGGATGCGGTCGAAGCGCTGCCATCCGACCTGCGCGAGGCGATCACCCTGCGCGAAGTGGAGGGCATGAGCTACGACGAGATCGCCGACCGCATGGGCTGCCCGATCGGCACGGTGCGCTCGCGCATCTTCCGGGCGCGCGAGGCGATTGACGCGCGCATGCGCCCGCTGCTGGACCACGACCAAACCTCGAAGCGCTCCAAAGCGTCATGACATCCCCGGATACACCCATGGAGACCACCCCCGACACCGACCGCCACTGCATCGGCCTGACCCAGCTGTCCAGCCGCGAGCAGCTGTCCGCGCTGATGGACGGCATGCTGCCGGAGGACCAGACCCGCTTCCTGCTGCGCCGCCTGCAGCACGATGCCGAGCTGGCCGGCAGCTGGGAGCGCTGGCGCATCGCCAGCGACGTGATGCGCGGCCTTGCCCCGGCCCGCCACCTGCCGGCGGATTTCGCGCTGCGGGTAGCGGCGGCGCTGCAGGGCCCGGGGCTGGCCCTGGATGCGGCGCCCGCACGCGCCCGGCGCTGGTACTGGGGCGGCGGTGCGGCGCTGGCCGCGGCGCTCGCACTGCTGGCGGTGGTGCGCTGGCCGCAGCCGGTGGATACCCCGGAGAGTTCCGCGCCTGCAGCGGCGCCGTCGCTGGCGGCGGCCGCGCCGGTACCAAGCGCGCCGGTGCCGCGCGCACCGGCTGCGGTCGCGCCCACGATGGCGTCCGTCACGCCCGCCGTCGAGCAGGCCACTCCCCGGGCGCCAGCCGTGGCTGCCGCCGGCCTGGCCCTCGCGGCGGCGGCCGGCACCCAGGCCGCGCGCCGCGAGCGCGCGCATCCGCTGCAGGTCGCCGCGCCGGCCAGCGCGCCACCGGTGATCGAACTGGCGCAGGCGCTGCCGGCCGCCCCGGCCGATGCCGCCGGCAGCCGCCCCTGGCCGCGCCGGATCCTGCCGCAGTACGGCGGTGACAGCGGCCTGACGGTGGGCTTCGGCGAGCACATGCAGGCCGCCCCGGCACCGTTCAACCCGTTCCCGGCGCTGCCGCCCCGAGCTTCCTGCAGCCGGCGCAGACGCCACCGCAGGCCGAACCGGCGCAGCCTTGAGCCGCGCCCCGGCTGGCCGGTGCGCCGCCGCGCAGGCCCGTGGCCCTTTCTTTCCCACTGTCCCGATCCACGCGAACGAGGAGTTCCCCGTCCATGTCTGCAAATCGATTGATCCGCCTGCGCCCCGTGCTGCTGGTGGCCGCCCTCGCCGTGGCCGGTGTCGGCGCCTGCAGCGGCCAGAACACCGCCAGCGCGCAAACGCCGACCGCCACTGCGCCGTCCGCGCCGGCTCCGGACCTGGTCGGCAACCTGCCGGATTTCACCCGCCTGGTGGAGCAAACCGGCCCGGCGGTGGTGAGCGTGCAGGCCGAGATCGGCAGCAAGCCGCAGGCGCGGCGCCTGCAGCAGATGCCACAGGATGGCGAGGACGACGGCGGCGACGACCAGATCCCGGAGTTCTTCCGCCGCTTCTTCGGGCCCGGCCTGACCCCGATGCCGGGCATGCCAGGGATGCCCGGCATGCCCGGCATGCGCCCGCGCGGGGTGTCGCTGGGCACCGGCTTCATCATCTCCAGCGATGGCTACGTGCTGACCAACCACCACGTGATCGACGGCGCCGACAAGGTGACGGTGAAGCTGTCCGACCGCCGCGAGTTCACCGCGAAGGTCGTAGGCAGCGACCCGCAGTCGGACGTGGCCCTGCTCAAGATCGACGCCAGGAACCTGCCGGTGATGCGGATCGGCGATTCGCGCACGCTCAAGCCCGGGCAGTGGGTGGTGGCGATCGGCTCGCCGTTCGGGCTGGATCATTCGGTCACGGCGGGCATCGTCAGCGCCGTGGGCCGCGCCAATCCCGGCGCCGACCAGCGCTACGTCCCCTTCATCCAGACCGACGTGGCGATCAACCGCGGCAATTCCGGCGGCCCGCTGCTGGACACCCGCGGCCAGGTGGTGGGGATCAACTCGCAGATCTTCAGCAACTCCGGCGGCTACATGGGCGTGAGCTTCGCCATCCCGATCGACGTGGCGATGAATGCGGTGCAGCAGCTCAAGGCCACCGGCAAGGTGGTGCGCGGCCAGCTCGGCGTGCAGGTGCAGGGGTTGGATCGCGATACCGCCAAAGCGCTGGGTCTGGGCGAGCCCAGCGGCGCGTTGGTGGCCGCGGTGGAGCCCGGCAGCCCGGCCGCGCGCGCCGGGCTGCTGCGGCAGGACGTGATCCGCAGCGTAAATGGCCAGCCGATCTACGACTCCAGCGACCTGCCGCCGATCATCGGCGCGATGGCGCCCGGCACCCGGGTGACGCTGGAGGTGGTGCGCGACGGCAAGCCGCGCACGCTGGTGGCGACCTTGAACGCGCTGGACGAGGCCACCGCCGCGGTCGGCGGAATGCCGGGCGGTGCGGGCCAGGCCCCGGCGCGCGCGGAAGGCAATGCGCTGGGCATCGTCGGCCAGGATCTGACCGCCGAGCAGCGCCAGCGGCTGGGCCTGCAAAGCAAGGAAGGCGTGCTGATCGCGCGGATCACCAGCGATGCTGCGCGCGATGCCGGCCTGCAGCCGGGCGACGTGGTGCTGGCGGTCGGCCGTAATGACGTTGGCAGCGCGGCCGCGCTGGATGCCCAGCTGCGCGCGGCCGGCACCGACAAGCCGGTGATGCTGCTGGTGCGTCGCGGCGGCGGCACCCGCTACGTGGCGGTCAACCCGAAGCCGGAGTGACGCGCCTGCTTGGGCCGGCTGGCACCCCCGCCTCCCGCCGGGAGGCGGGATGGCCTGTGCGATAATGCGCGGCTTGTCACACGAGCGGCCGCACCCCGCGTCCGTCGCCGCCACCGCAGAGCTTCCATGCAGCACGACCCGATGCGGTTCATCCGCAACTTCTCCATCATCGCCCATGTCGATCACGGCAAGTCGACCCTGGCCGACCGCATCATCCAGCTGTGCGGTGGGCTGAGCGAGCGCGAGATGGAGGCACAGGTGCTCGACAACAATCCGATCGAACGCGAGCGCGGGATCACCATCAAGGCGCAGTCGGTGTCGCTGCCGTACACCGCGAAGGACGGCAACACCTACTTCCTGAACTTCATCGACACCCCCGGCCACGTGGACTTCAGCTACGAGGTCAGCCGCTCGCTGGCCGCCTGCGAGGGCGCGCTGCTGGTGGTGGACGCGGCGCAGGGCGTGGAGGCGCAGTCGGTGGCCAACTGCTACACCGCGGTGGAGCAGGGGCTGGAAGTGGTGCCGGTGCTGAACAAGATCGACCTGCCCACCGCCGACATCGACAAGGTGAAGGAGGAGATCGAGGCCGTGATCGGCATCGACGCCGCCGATGCGGTGGCCATCAGCGCCAAGACCGGCCTCAACGTCGGCGACGTGCTGGAAGCCATCGTCCAGCGCATCCCGCCGCCGAAGCCGCGCGACACCGACAAGCTGCAGGCGCTGATCATCGATTCCTGGTTCGACAACTACCTCGGCGTGGTCTCGCTGGTGCGGGTGATGCAGGGCGAACTGAAGCCCGGCGACAAGATGCTGGTGATGAGCACCGGCCGCACCCACCAGGTCGACGCGGTCGGCGTGTTCACCCCCAAGCGCAAGGTGCTGCCGAGCCTGAAGGCCGGCGAGGTGGGCTGGATCACCGCCTCGATCAAGGACGTGCACGGCGCGCCGGTGGGCGACACGCTCACCCTGGCGGGCGACCCGGCGCCGGCGCCGCTGCCAGGCTTCCAGGAGATGCAGCCGCGGGTGTTCGCCGGCCTGTTCCCGGTGGATGCCGAGGACTACCCGGCGCTGCGCGAGGCGCTGGAGAAGCTGCGCCTGAACGACGCCGCGCTGCGCTTCGAGCCGGAAAGCTCGGAGGCGATGGGCTTCGGCTTCCGCTGCGGCTTCCTCGGCATGCTGCACATGGAGATCGTGCAGGAGCGCCTGGAGCGCGAGTACGACCTCAATCTCATCACCACTGCGCCGACGGTGGTGTACGAGGTGCTCAAGACCGACGGCGCCGTGATCCCGATCGACAACCCGGCCAAGCTGCCGCCGGTGAACCAGATCGAGGAGATCCGCGAACCGATCATCCGCGCCAACATCCTCACCCCGCCGGACTACATCGGCAACATCATCAAGCTGTGCGAGGACAAGCGCGGCGTGCAGCTGGGCATCACCTACATGGCCAGCCAGGTGCAGGTGAGCTACGAGCTGCCGATGGCCGAGGTGGTGCTGGATTTCTTCGACAAGCTGAAGTCGGTGAGCCGCGGCTATGCCTCGCTGGACTATCACTTCCTGCGCTTCCAGGCCGGCCCGTTCGTGCGGGTGGACACCCTGATCAACGGCGACCGGGTGGACGCGCTGTCCATCATCGTGCACCGCAGCCATGCCGACCGCCGCGGGCGCGAGCTGTGCGAGAAGATGAAGGACCTGATCCCGCGGCAGATGTTCGACGTGGCCATCCAGGCCGCGATCGGCGGCCAGATCATCGCCCGCACCACGGTCAAGGCGCTGCGCAAGAACGTGCTGGCCAAGTGCTACGGCGGCGACGCCACCCGCAAGAAGAAGCTGCTGGAGAAGCAGAAGGAAGGCAAGAAGCGGATGAAGCAGGTCGGGCGGGTGGAGATCCCGCAGGAGGCCTTCCTCGCCGTGTTGCAGGTGGACAACAAGTAATCGTTTTTCTTCTCCCTCGGGGGAGAAGGTGCCCGAAGGGCGGATGAGGGTGCGGGCCGCTGCGCGGCCCCACTCCTGCGCCGAACCCTCGCTTCCAATCCCTCTTCCGGGGGCGGGGCTGAAACCGATGGAGAACATCGCATGATGGTGTGGTTCGAGACGATCCTGGTGGTCCTGACCCTGCTCAGCGGCCTGATCTGGCTGCTCGACCGGCTGTTCTTCGCCAGGCGCCGCGCGGCCGCCGCGTCTGGTGCGCTGGACGAGCCCAAGGACCCGCTGCTGGTCGATTACGCCAAGTCGTTCTTCCCGATCCTGGCGCTGGTGCTGGGCCTGCGCAGCTTCGTGGCCGAGCCGTTCCGGATCCCGTCCAGCTCGATGATGCCGACCCTGCTGATCGGTGATTTCATCCTGGTCAACAAGTTCTCTTACGGCCTGCGCTGGCCGATCACCAATCACAAGTTCCTCGCCATCGGCGAGCCGCAGCGCGGCGACGTGGTGGTGTTCCGCCCGCCGCACCACCCGCGCGAGGACTGGATCAAGCGGGTGATCGGCCTGCCCGGCGACACCATCGGCTACCACGACCACAAGGTGAGCATCAACGGCCGGGTGCTGCCGTACCGGGTGGACGGGATCTATACCGGCGTCGGCCAGGGCATCGGCGAGACCGGCGACACCCTGCTGACCGAAGAGCTGCCCGGGCGCCCGCACCAGGTGCTGGAGCGCGAGTTCAGCGTCGCGGAAGGTGACTGGACGGTGCCGGCGGGGCATTATTTCGTCATGGGCGACAACCGCGGCAACAGCGAGGACAGCCGGTTCTGGGGGTTCCTGCCGGAGTCCAACCTGCGCGGCAAGGCCATGCTGGTGTGGATGAACTTCGATACCAGCGCCGAACACTGGGTGGACGTTTCCCGCATCGGGCGCCGTATTCCCTGAAAATGGCAGACGTTCACCAGGCAACCGACCAGGCAGTTCAACCGAAAGGGGAGAGTGGGATGAAGCAGTCGCAGCGCGGTATGACCATGTTGGGCTTCCTGATCACCCTGTGTGTGGTGATCTTCTTCGCCTACATCGCAATGACCATCGTGCCCATGTACATCGAGTTCTACTCGGTGAAGCAGGCGCTCAAAGGGCTGGCCAACGACAGCACGCTGGCCGACGCGCCCAAGGACAAGATCCGGCAGATGTACCAGCGCCGGCTGGAGATGAGCTACGCCGACCACGTCAAGAAAATGGACGCGCTGAAGTTCGACTCGACCGACGGCGGGTTGAAAATGGTCGTGGACTACGAGCGGCGCGAGCCGCTGATGGCCAACCTCGACGTGGTCGCCAAGTTCCACGCCGAGCAGGTGCTGCCGCGTGGCGCAGGTGCCAACTGAACCAGCGCGGGTGTTCGCGGGGCATGCCTTCGCGGCTCCGGAGCTGCTGGCGCAGGCGTTGACCCACCGCAGCGTGGGCAACCCCAACAACGAGCGGCTCGAATTTCTGGGCGATGCGCTGGTCAACCAGATCATCGCCGAGGCGCTGTACCGGCACTGGCCGAAGGCCGATGAGGGCGCGCTGACCCGCGCCCGCGCCGAGCTGGTGCGCGAATCCGCGCTGGCCGGCATCGCCCGCGGCCTGGAGATTGGTTCGCGGCTGCGGCTCGGGCCAGGCGAGATGAAGACCGGCGGCCATCGCCGCGATTCCATCCTCGCGGATGCGCTGGAGGCGCTGGTGGCGGCGATCTACCTGGACGCCGGCTTCGAGGCCTGCCGCGCGGTGGTACTGCCGTGGTTCGCGCCGCTGATCGCCGCCCTGCCGCCGCCGAACAAAGTCGGCAAGGACGCCAAAACCCGCCTGCAGGAATGGCTGCAGGCGCGTCAGCACCCGCTGCCGGCCTATGCGCTGCTGCACGAGGGTGGCGAGGACCACGCGCGGGTGTTCCGGGTCAGCTGCACCCTGGCCGTGCCCGCGCTGCGCACCGAGGGCGAGGGCAGCTCGCGGCGCGCGGCGGAACAGCAGGCGGCCGAGGCCGCGCTCAAGGGCATCGAACAGGCATGAAGACCCCCCTCCCGCAGCGGTGCCGTCGCCGTGATCGGCCGCCCCAACGTCGGCAAATCCACCCTGGTCAACGCCCTGGTCGGGGCCAAGGTCAGCATCACCTCCAACCGTCCGCAGACCACCCGCCACCGCCTGCTGGGCATCGCCACCTTCCCCGGTGGCCAGCTGCAGCTGGTGGACACCCCCGGCATCCACGCCGAGCAGGGCAAGCGCTCCGGCAAGGCCATGCACCGGATGCTGAACCGCGCCGCACGCGGCGCGCTGGAGGGCGTGGATGCCGCGCTGCTGGTGGTCGAGGCCGGGCGCTGGGAGCACGAGGACAGCCTTGCCTTCGAGGCCCTGCGCGATGCCGGCCTGCCGGTGGTGCTGGTGGTCAACCAGGTGGACAAGTTCAAGGACAAGACTGCGCTGCTGCCGTTCATCGCCAAGGTGGCGGATGGGCGCGCGTTCGCCGCCGTGCACCCGCTGTCCGCGCTCAAGCGCAGCGGGCTGGAGCCGCTGGTCGCCAGCCTGCTGGCGCTGATGCCCGAGGGTGAGCCCGCCTTCGGTGAGGACGCGATCACCGACAAGAGCCAGCGCTTCCTCGCCGGCGAGCTGGTGCGCGAGCAGCTGATGCGCCAGCTCGGCGCCGAACTGCCTTATGCCACCACCGTGGAAGTCGAGAAGTTCGAGGAGGAACCCTCGCCGCAGGCCGGGGTGATGTACCGTATCGATGCGGTGATCTGGGTCGAGCGCGAAGGCCAGAAGGCGATCGTGATCGGCAAGGGCGGCGAGCGCCTGCGGGCCATCGGCACCCGCGCGCGCGAGCAGATGGAGCGCCTGTTCGGCGCCAAGGTCTTCCTGCAGACCTGGGTGCGCGTGCGCGAGGGCTGGAGCGACGACGAAGCGGCGCTGCGCGCGCTGGGCTACCACGACTGATCCAGGCGGGGCTGCAGGGCGCCGCGCCACGCCCTCCGCCGGGGAGGCGTCTGGCGCTCCTACAATTGCGCGATGCGCTACGCCGCCGAACCCGCCTTCGTCCTGCACGCCCGCCCGTGGCGCGAGACCAGCCTGCTGGTCGAGGTGCTGAGCGCCGACCACGGCCGGATCGGGCTGGTCGCGCGCGGGGTGCAGGGGCCGAAGCGGCACGTGCTACGGGCGGCGCTGCAGCCGCTACAGGCGATCCGCTTCGATGCCGTGCAAAAGGGCGAACTGGCGCAGCTCTCTGCGGCGGAGGCGATGGATGCGGCGCCGCTGCTGCACGGGGATGCGGCACTGGCGGCGTTCTACGTCAACGAGCTGTGCCTGCGCCTGGCCCCGCGCCACGTGCCGCAGCCGGAGCTGCATGCGGCCTATGCGCAGGTGCGGGAACGCCTGCGTGCGGGCGAGGGGCTGGCGTGGACCCTGCGCCGGTTCGAGCGCGACCTGCTGGAGGCGCTGGGCGTGGGCCTGGCGTTCGCGCTGGAGGCCGAGGGTGCCCGGGTCGATCCTGCCGCGCGCTACCGCCTCGATCCCGAGGAGGGGCCGCGCCGATTGCGTAGCGAGCGCGCCGGCGAGCGCCGCGACACCGCCACTGGGCGGGCGCTGCTGGCGCTGGCCGCCGATGCCTTGCCCGAAGCGGAGGACCTGGCCAGCCTGCGCCTGCCGCTGCGCGCGGTGCTGCTGCACCACCTCGGCGGACGCGGGCTGAAGTCGTGGGACATGCTCGGCGAGCTGGGGCGGCTGGGCGCGTCGAAGGTGGGGGTCACCTGAGCGCACCGGCTCAGCGGTGCAGTTCGCCGGCCGCTTCCGGCTGGTAGCGGATCGAAAGCACGTGCAGGCGCGCGCTGCGGCCGCCCGGCAGCGGCCAGTCGATGCTGTCGCCCACCCGCAGGCCCAGCAGCGCGCTGCCCACCGGAGCAAGGATCGAGACCTTCTCGCCGTTGCCGTCGGCATCGCGTGGATAAACCAGGGTCAGCTCGTATTCGCGCACATGCTGCTGGTCGTCGATCACCTGCACCAGCGCGGTGGAATTCATCGTAATGACGTCGTTGGGCATGTCGCCGGGTTCGACCAGTTCGGCGCGCTCCAGCTCCTCGCGCAGTGGCGCGGTGTCCAGGCTGCGGTACCGTGGTTGATCCAGCAGTTCCTCGATGCGCTCCACGTCGATGCGAGACAGCAGCAGGGCAGGGCGTTGGTCGGTGGTGCTCATGGCGTGAGTGGCTCCAGCAAAGCAATGCGGGCGGCGCGGCTGGCGCGTCGCCCGCGGATATCCCGTAATCGAGTGAACATTAGCCGCGCTCCAACGGCCTGGCAACTTTCAGGGGAACAGAAAGCCAGCCACCACCCGCCGGCCTTCCCCGGCCAGCACCGAATAGGTGCGCGCGGCGGCGGCGTTGGACATGACTTCGAGGCCGACCCCGCGCTGCAGGCAGGCGGCCAGCACCGCCGGGGGCGGGAACACTTGGGTGGCGCCGGTGCCCAGCACCACCAGCTCCGGGGCCAGGGCGAGGATCGGGTCGAGGTCGGCCGGCGCCAGCGCGCGGGCGTCGCGCACCGGCCAGTCCTCAATCAACGCCTCCGGCGCAATGATGAAACTTGCGCTCAGCCGCCGCTGGTCGACCAGCGCGCCGGTGCCGTCGGCACCGCGCAGGAAATACTGGTAGTCCGGGCGTTCCAGGTTCAGCTGCATGGCTCAGGCGCGCGGCAGCACGATCTGCCGCTTGTCCTTGCTTGGCCGGTACAGCACCGCGGTGTGTCCGATCCGCTGCACCAGCACCGCGTCGGTGCACGCGGCCAGGTCGGCGATCATGGCGTCGCGCGCCTCGCGGTCCTCGCCCGCCACCTTCACCTTGATCAGCTCGTGATGCTCCAGTGCCTGCGACACCTCCGCCACCAGCGCCTCGCTGATGCCCTTGCCGCCGACCTGCAGCATCGCCTTCAGGTCGTGCGCCTGCCCGCGCAGGAAACGGATCTGGGCATTGGTCAGGGCGATCGGCATGCGGCACGCGGGCGGATAATCAGGGGCGTGCAGGGTATCATGCGGCATCTTCCCCCCGCGCCGTCGGCGGCCATGGCGACCCGCAGCAAATCCAGCCAGCGCTGGCTCAAGGAGCATTTCTCCGATCCCTTCGTGAAGAAGGCGCAGGCCGAGGGCATGCGCTCGCGGGCGGCCTACAAGCTGGAGGAACTGGCCGAGCGCGACCGCCTGCTCAGGCCCGGGATGGTGGTGGTGGATCTGGGCGCCGCGCCCGGCGGCTGGTCGCAGTGGGTGCGCCAGGAACTGGACCGCATGGAGCAGGCGCTGCCGCCCGGCGCCCGCCGCGGCCGGGTGATCGCCAGCGACATCCTGGAGATGCCGGCGCTGGCCGGGGTCGAGTTCCTTCACGGTGACTTCAGGGACGATGCCGTCCTATCGCAGTTGCTGGCCCTGCTGGGTGGCGATGCGGTGGACCTTGTGTTATCCGACATGGCCCCCAATAAAAGCGGGGTAGAGGCGGTGGACCAGCCGCGCGCGATGCACCTGGCCGAGTTGGCCATGGAGTTCGCCGACGGCCAGCTCCGCACCGGTGGTACGTTTCTGATCAAGCTGTTCCAGGGAGCGGGCTCGGACGATTACCTGCGGGAGCTGCGGCGGCGCTATGCCAGGGTGGCCATCCGCAAACCGGCGGCGTCGCGCAGGCGCTCGCCCGAGGTGTACGCGCTGGCCACCGGCAAGCTTGCGCAGATGAAGTGATGGGAAAACGGAAGGAAGGCCAGAAACACCATGAACGATCTCGCGAAGAACCTGCTGCTCTGGGTAGTGGTGGCCGCCGTGCTGATGGTGGTGTTCCAGAGCTTTTCGCCCAAGCTCGCCGGCACGCATGAGGTGATGTATTCGCAGTTCGTGCAGGATGTCGAGAACGACCGCATCACCAAGGTCGATATCGCCAGCAACGAGCGCACCATCACCTTCACCCGCAGCAATGGCGAGAAGGGCACCACCACCGCCCCGGTGCGCGACAAGGACCTCATCAACGATCTCATCCAGCACAAGGTCGAGATCAACCAGGCGCCGCCGGAGTCCGGCGTCTCGTTCTGGTCGCTGGTGCTGAACTTCCTGCCGGTGCTGCTGATCATCGGCTTCTGGCTGTTCATGATGCGGCAGATGCAGGGCGGCGGTGGCGGCAAGGGCGCGATGTCATTCGGCCGTTCGCGCGCCAAGCTGCTGTCCGATGACCAGGTGAAGGTGACCTTCGCCGACGTCGCTGGCTGCGACGAGGCCAAGGAGGAGGTGGGCGAGCTGGTCGAGTTCCTGCGCGATCCCTCGCGCTTCACCAAGCTGGGCGGCAAGATCCCGCGCGGCGTACTGATGGTCGGCCCGCCCGGCACCGGCAAGACCCTGCTGGCCAAGGCGATCGCCGGCGAGGCCAAGGTGCCGTTCTTCAGCATCTCCGGTTCCGACTTTGTCGAGATGTTCGTCGGTGTCGGCGCCAGCCGCGTGCGCGATATGTTCGAGCAGGCCAAGAAGCACGCCCCGTGCATCATCTTCATCGATGAGATCGACGCGGTCGGCCGCCATCGCGGCTCCGGCATGGGCGGCGGCCACGACGAGCGCGAGCAGACCCTCAACCAGATGCTGGTGGAGATGGACGGCTTCGAGGGCGGGGAGGGCGTCATTGTCATTGCCGCCACCAACCGCCCCGACGTGCTCGACAAGGCCCTGCTGCGCCCCGGCCGCTTCGACCGCCAGGTGATGGTGGGCCTGCCCGACATCAAGGGCCGCGAGCAGATCCTCAAGGTGCACATGCGCCGCGTGCCGCTGGCCGACGACGTGCGCGCCGACGTGCTGGCGCGCGGCACCCCGGGCTTCTCCGGCGCCGACCTCGCCAACCTGGTCAACGAGGCCGCGCTGTTCGCCGCCCGCCGCAGCAAGCAGCAGGTGGACATGCGCGACTTCGAGGACGCCAAGGACAAGATCTACATGGGGCCCGAGCGCCGCAGCATGGTGATGCGCGAGGAGGAGCGCCGCGCCACCGCGTACCACGAGTCCGGCCACGCGGTGGTGGCGATGTCGCTGCCCAAGGCCGATCCGGTGCACAAGGTCACGATCATGCCGCGCGGCTGGGCGCTGGGCGTCACCTGGCAGCTGCCCGAGCACGACGCGCTGAGCAAGTACAAGGACCGCATGCTGGAGGAAATCGCCATCCTGTTCGGCGGCCGCGTCGCGGAGGAGCTGTTCGTGGGCCAGGTGTCCACCGGCGCCTCCAACGACTTCGAGCGCGCGACCAGGATGGTGCGCGACATGGTGACCCGCTACGGCATGTCGGACGCGCTCGGCATCATGGTGTACGCCGACGACGAGGGCGGCTACGGCCTGCACAACAAGACCATCTCCGAGGCCACCCAGCAGAAGGTGGACGCCGAGATCCGGCGCATCCTCGACGAGCAGTACGCGGTCGCGCGCGCGATCCTGGAGAGCAAGCGCGACATCGTGGAGGCGATGACCGCCGCCCTGCTGGAATGGGAGACGATCGACGCCGAGCAGGTCAAGGCGATCATGGAAGGGCGCAAGCCGAACCCGCCTGCCGGCTGGACCGGGCCGCGTCCCGGCCATGGTGGTGGCAACGACGATTCCGCCACCGGTCGCCCGGTGGCCGTGGAGCCTGCGCCGCAGGTCTGAAGACACCGCTTGCCGGCGCGCCGCGGAAAGGCCAGAGTCCACTCTGGCCTTTCGCGTTTTCCGCCTCCCATGTTCGATACCAGCCCGCAGCTCGATTGCCACGGACGCCTGCTCACGCTCGATCGCCCGCGGGTGATGGGCATCGTCAACGTCACCCCGGATTCGTTCTCCGACGGCGGCGCGCATGCCGACCCGGAGGCAGCGATCGCGCACGGCCTGCGCCTGGTGGAGGAGGGCGCGGACATTCTGGATGTCGGCGGCGAATCCACCCGGCCCGGCGCCGCGCCAGTTCCGGTGGAGGAGGAGCTGCGGCGGGTGCTGCCGGTGATCGCGGGGCTCGCGGCGCGGGTGGACGTGCCGATCAGCATCGATACCCGGCATGCCGAGGTGATGCGCGCGGCGGTGGCGGCCGGGGCCGGGATGATCAACGACGTGCAGGCCCTGCGCGGCGAGGGCGCGCTGGAGGCGGCCGCGGAACTGGGCGTGCCGGTGGTGCTGATGCACATGCAGGGGCAGCCGCGCGACATGCAGGACGCCCCGCATTACGACGACGTGGTGGGCGAGGTGCACCGTTTCCTGGCCGAGCGCATCTTCGCCTGCGAGATGGCCGGGATCGCGCGCCGGAACCTGGTGGTCGATCCCGGCTTCGGCTTCGGCAAGACCACCGCCCACAACCTGCAATTGCTGGCGCAGCTGCGGCGCTTCACCGAGCTCGGCGTGCCGGTGCTGGCCGGGCTGTCGCGCAAGCGCAGCATCGGCGAGCTGACCGGGCGCGAGGACCCGCGCGCGCGGACGGCCGGCTCGCTCGCCGCGCACCTGATCGCGGCCCAGCACGGCGCCATGCTGGTGCGCACGCATGACGTGGCGCCCACCGTGGACGCGCTGAAGGTGTGGCGGGCGGTCGCGGCGGTGCCCGCGCCACGGGCGCCTGCGCCGAAGCCGGAGATCCGCTGGCCGGAGGACTGAGGCCGGCCGGCCGCCCTGGCCGCCTCGCTGCGTTCTTCCCCATGACGAGGGAGGAGCTGCGATGCGCCACCTGTACCTGTTCGTGCTGCTGTCGGTCGCGGCATGCGCCAAGGCGCCGCCGCAGGACACTGCGGTCCCGGCCGTCGCCGCGGCCTCGGTGCCGCCGGGCGACCCGGTCGAGGGCGCGCGCGTGGCCAGGCGCGTGGGCTGCGACGGGTGCCATGCCGAAGGCGGCAAGGGCGGCGGGATGGACATCCGGACGCCCCAGGGCGACCGCATCGTCGCGCCGAACCTCACCGAACGCCGCGCGCACTACGACGACCGCGCGCTGGCCCTGCTGCTGCGGCAAGGCAAGACTCACGACGGCCACGTGCCGGTCGGCATGCCGATCAAGATGCTGCAGCACCTGAGCGATCGCGAAGTGCGCGACATCACCGCCTGGCTGCGTGCGATCCCGGCGGTGGACCATCCGGGGCTGGCGGAGACCACGCTGACCCCCGACGCGGCGAAGCAGTTCGCCGCCGGCACCCATCCGTACTCCATCGACATGCTGCCGGACGCGGGCGTGGTGCCGCCGGCGACGCCGCCCACCGAACCGCTGGCGCTGGGCAAGCACCTCGCCTACACCAGCTGCAGCGAGTGCCATGGCTGGGACCTCAACGGATTCGGGGGAGACGACGCGCCCTCGCTGGTCGTGGCCAAGGCCTACACGCCGGAGGCCTTCCGCCGGCTGATGCGCACCGGCGAAGTCGCCGCCGGGGGCAAGTCGAAGACCGGGCGCATGAGCAAGGTCGCCGCATACCGCTTCTCGGTCATGACCGATGCCGAGGTCGCGGCGCTGAAGGCCTACCTCGATGCGCGCTGAGCCGGGCTCAGAGCAGAGGGTCGACCGGTAGCCAGTAGGCGAGGCGGGCCACCGCGCGGCGGCCGAAACTGGCGTCGGGTTCGCGGTCGCGGGTGCCGCCGGCATCGCGCCACAGCAAGCGCTGGCGCGCGGCGTCCCATTCGATCGCCCAGGCATGCGCCGGGCTGGTCATGGTCTCGAACAGGCCGAGCAGCTGGCCGGCGAGTGCCTCGTCGGTGACCAGCAGCCCCTGTTCGGAGTTGAGCTGGATCGAGCGCGGGTCGAGGTTGAGCGAGCCGACGAAGAGGGTGCGGCGGTCGATCATCGCGGCCTTGCCGTGCAGGCGCGCGCCGGAGGAGCCGAACAGGCTGCCGGAAGCCTGGTCCTGGCGCGGCTTGAGTTCCCAGAGCCGGACGCCGCCGCGGACCAGCGGCTCGCGGGCGCGCACGTAGCCGCCGTGCACCGCGGCCACGTCGTTGGAGGCCAGCGAGTTGGTGAGGATGCGGATCGGGCGGTCGTTGCGCGCGCCGGCGAGCAGCGCCTCGGTCCCGCCGTCCCCGGGCACGAAGTAGGGCGAGATGATGGCGATGTCGCCCGCGCCGGCTTCCATCGCGTCGCGCAAGCCGGCGAGTACCGGCGACGGGCGTGCTTCCGGGATCGGCGTCGCCAGCTTGTCGGGGGCGTCATGCAGCAGGCGCCACTCCCGCGTCCAGCGCATGCCGAGGTAACCTTGCGGATGCGGGCGAGCGCATCGGAATCACCCAGCACGGCGATCCACTCGGACTCGCCGGCGTCGCGGGCGGGCTTGCGCAGGTTGGCGCGGACTGTATCCAGCGTCAGGGTGGCGGGCATGTCCGGATCGACCGTGCGGATCGGCTAGGCCATGGTCGAGTTCCAGTAGCCGTCGAACGCAGCCTCCAGCGCATCCACCGCAGGGCCGGCGACCAGCAGGTCAAGGTCCTGGAAGTTCGCCTCGGGGCTGGCCATGAAGTATTCGTTGCCGACGTTGCGGCCGCCGGTGATCGCGACCCTGCCATCGACGATCCAAGACTTGTTGTGCGCGCGTCGGTTGACCCGCTTGAACGAGCCGGCGAATTCCAGCGCGGTGCCGAGCATGCCGTCGCGGGTCGCGAACGGGTTGTACACGCGGATGCTGATGTTGGGGTGGTGGTCCAGCGCCAGCAGCACCTGGCTCTTGGCGCGGGCGTCGAGGTCGTCGAGCAGCACGCGCACGCGCACGCCACGGTCGGCGGCGTCCAGCACCTCGGCGGCGAGCAGGCGGCCGGTGAGGTCGTCGTGCCAGATGTAACTCTGGATGTCGAGGCTGCGGCCGGCGGCGCGGCTGGTGTAGCCGCGCAGCGCGAAGGCTTCCAGCCCGTCGGCCACCAGCCGGAACCCGGATTCGCCGGGGTGGCGTGCGGCCGCCGGCGCGACCTCGGCATCGAGACGGGTGCCGTCCGCGACAGCGATCGCGCGCTGTTCCGGCACGTCCGGACGGGTCGGCAACTGCGCACAGCCGGCCAGCAGCAGCGCGGCGATCCACCAGCAGCGGCGCAACAGGGTCATCGGAAGGGCGTCGGTCGGCGCGAGTGGGGTCGCCATCCTGCGGATGCCAGAGGCGCCACGCAAGCGGGTGCGCGGCTCACGATGCGGCCCCTTCGCCGGCCTGCCAGCGCTGCAGGCGCGGGTGCATCACCCGGAACCACAGCGGCGGCACCAGCGCGAGCACGAACATGGTGGCGTAGCCGGCCGGCAGCTGCGGGCTGTCGGGGTGGTGCAGCAGCACCGGATAGCGGCGGCTGGCGTGGGCGTGGTGGTCGGAATGCCGCTGCAGCTGGAACAGCAGCAGATTGGTCAGCGCGAAATCCGCGTTCCAGCTGTGCAGATGGGTGGTGCGCTCGTAGCGGCCATCGGGCAGGCGGCGGCGTTCCAGGCCGTAGTGTTCGATGTAGTTGATGATTTCCAGCGCCGAGGCGGCGATCAGCCCCTGCAGCAGGAAACCGATCAGCCCGGGCCAGCCCAGCCACATCCCGCACGCAGCGCCAAGCACCAGCCACAGCGCGCTCCAGCCGAGCAGTTCGTTGCGCCAGTGCCACCACGGCAGGCCCTGCCGGCGCAGGCGCTGGGCTTCCAGCCGCCAGGCATTGGCGGTGTTGCGTGCCAGCGCCCGCGGCAGGAACTGCCATAGCGATTGCCCGAAGCGCGCGCTGGAGGCGTCTCGCGGCGTGGAGACATGCACGTGGTGGCCGCGGATGTGCTCGACCTTGAAGCCGTGATAGCCCACGCTGGCCAGCAGCAGCCCGCCGGCGAGGCGCTCCAGCCGGGTGTCCTTGTGGATCAGCTCGTGGGCGACGTTGATGGCCATGATGCCGCCGACGATGCCCAGCGACAGCAGCCAGCCCAGCTGGCCGCCGATCCCGAAGCCGGCACCGGTCCAGTGCCGCAGCGACCCGCCCAGGGTGACGTACTGCACCGGCACCGCCAGCAGGGTGAGGGCGCGGAACCAGGGGTCGCGTGCCAGCGTCGGCACCTCGTCCGGCGCCGGGTTGTGCGGGTCGTGCCCGACGGCGTAGTCGGCCAGCGGCAGTAGCACGAACAGCACCAGCAGCGGCAGCCAGGCCATGAGCTCCGGATGCCCGCTGCGCGCGCCCGCTCATGCGGCCAGCGGCAGCAGGGCCGGCACCCCGAACACGAGCAGAAAGCCGTAGCGTTTCCAGCGCGGCATGGCCGCCTCCACGGCGCGGTGCCCATCCGCATCTTAGCGCCGTGCGCAGCGCCATGCCGGCCGACGCGGATCGCCAAGCCCGTGCCGATGCGGCACACTGCGCGGCGTTTGCCACGAACGGGAGGAGCGCCATGGCGGCATGGCTGCGACGCAAGGACATCGACCAGGTGACGGTGCACGAGGCCGGGCGGCGGCTGGTGCCGACCCTGGGCTGGCCGCATCTGGTGGCGCTGGGGATCGGCGCGATCGTGGGCACCGGCATCTACACCCTGATCGGGGTCGGCGCCGACAAGGCCGGCCCCGCGGTGCTGCTGTCGTTCGTCATCGCCGGTCTGGTGTGCGCCTGCGCGGCGCTGGCCTATGCCGAGCTGGCCACCCTGATGCCGGCTGCGGGCAGCGCCTACACCTACAGCTACGTGGTGCTGGGCGAGCTGATCGCCTGGGTGGTGGGCTGGAGCCTGGTGCTGGAATACACCCTGGTGGTGAGCACGGTGGCGGTGGGCTGGTCCGGCTATTTCGTCGGGTTCCTCGGCTGGGTGCAGCAGCACACCGGCTGGGCGGTGATGCTGCCACCGGCACTGGCCGCAGGCCCGCACGTGGCGGGCGGGCTGATCAACCTGCCGGCGATCGGAATCGTTTTTGTCGTGGCCGGAGCGCTGATCATTGGCACCCGCGAGAGCGCCACCGTGAACGCGCTGCTGGTGGTGCTCAAGCTGCTGGCGCTGGCGGTGTTCGTGGCGGCGGCGCTGCCGGCGTTCGATCCGGCCAACCTGCATCCGTTCATGCCCTACGGCTTTTCCAAGTCGGTGGATGCGGACGGCGTCGAGCGCGGGGTGATGGCGGCGGCGGCGATCATCTTCTTCGCCTTCTACGGCTTCGACGCCATCTCCACCGCCGCCGAGGAGACCAAGGACCCGGGCCGCAACCTGTCGATCGGGATCGTCGGCTCGATGGTCGGCTGCACCCTGATCTACCTGCTGGTGGCACTGGCGGCGGTGGGCGCGATGTCGTTCACCGTGTTCGGCAAGAGCGCCGAGCCACTGGCGTTGATCCTGCGCGAGCTGGGCCATCCGAATGCGGCGCTGGCGATCGGGATCGTCGCGATCGTGGCGCTGCCGACCGTGCTGTTGGCGTTCTTCTACGGCCAGAGCCGGATCTTCTTCGTGATGTCGCGCGACGGGCTGCTGCCGCGCGGGCTGTCGAAGGTCGGGCCGCGCGGCACTCCGGTGGCGATCACCGTGTTCACCGCGCTGCTGACCGCCGCCCTGGCCGGGGTGGCGCGGCTGGACGAGATCGCCGCGCTGGCCAATGCCGGCACCCTGATCGCCTTCACTGCGGTCGCGGTGTGCCTGCTGGTGCTGCGCCTGCGCGATCCGGCGCGCCCGCGCGTGTTCCGCACCCCGTGGGCATGGCTGGTCGGGCCGCTGGCGATCCTCGGCTGCAGCTACCTGTTCCTCAGCCTGCCGCTGCGCACCCAGCTGTGGTGCCTGGCCTGGAACGGCGTCGGCCTGCTGGTGTACCTGCTGTATGCGCGCCGCCACAGCCTGCTGCGCCAGGGCCGCGATGCGTGAGTGAGATGCGCATGCCGGCGGATCGCCGCCCGCCTGCGGTCGCGCTGATGGGCCCGACCGCGTCGGGCAAGAGCGCGTATGCCATCGCGCTGGCGCAGCGGCTGGGCGGCGAAATCGTCAGCGTCGATTCCGCGCTGGTCTATCGCGGGCTGGAGATCGGGGCGGCGAAACCCACGCCTGAGGAACGCGCCCGGGTGCCGCACCACTTGATCGACGTATGCGATCCCTGGCAGCCGTTCTCGGCGGCGGAATTCGCGCAGCAGGCGCGCGCGGCGATCGACGGCATCCTCGCGCGCGGGCGGCTGCCAGTGCTGGCCGGTGGCACCGGGCTGTATTTCCGCGCCCTGCTGGACGGGCTGTCGGAGATGCCGCAGGCCGATCCCGACGTGCGTGCCGCATTGGCCGCGGAGGCCGCCGAACGCGGCTGGGCGGTGCTGCATGCGGAGCTGGCGCGGGTCGATCCGGAGGCCGCCGCGCGCATCCACGCCACCGACGCGCAGCGCATCCAGCGCGCGCTGGAGGTCTATCGGCTGAGCGGCCGCCCGATCAGCGACTGGCAGCACAACGCGCGCACGGCGCGGCTGCCGCTGCGGGTGCTGAAGCTGGTGCTGGCGCCGCCGCAGCGGGCACTCCTGCATGCGCGCATCGAGGCCCGCTTCGACACGATGCTGGCTGCCGGCTTCCTCGACGAAGTGCACCGGCTGCGGGCGCTGCCGGCGCTGGCTGCGCATCCCGATCCGCTGGCGCTGCCGGCGCTGCGCGCGGTGGGCTACCGCCAGGCGTGGGAGCACCTGGACGGCGCCTCTTCGCCTGCCGAGTTCCGCGCGCGCGCCATCGCCGCCACCCGCCAGCTGGCCAAGCGCCAGACCACCTGGCTGCGCGGGGAGCTGGACGCGCGCTGGTTCGATCCCGCGGGCCAGGCCGCAGCGCTGGATACGGCGGTGGACGCCTTCCTCGGCCCGCGCGCAGGATGAGCGCGCCGCGGGTGGGCGGCGGCGGCGGACTGCGCTACCATCGGCCGGCCCGCCGCTGGCGGACGAGCGCGGGGTCGGGGAATGCCCACGGGCATCGCGGGCATCGGCTCACGGCATACCAACAACAACACACGACAGCCACGGGGAATCCATGTCGAAGTCGCAGTCCTTGCAGGACCCGTTCCTGAACGCGTTGCGCCGCGAGCGCGTGCCGGTCTCGATCTACCTGGTCAACGGCATCAAGTTGCAGGGGACGATCGAATCGTTCGACCAGTTCGTGGTCCTGCTGCGCAACACCGTCAGCCAGATGGTTTACAAGCACGCCATTTCGACCGTGGTGCCGGCGCGCAATGTGCGCCTGGGGGCGGCCGGCGCGCAGGAGGCGGACGAGGGCGCGGCCCCGGCGGCGCATGCCGAGGCGGAATGAGCCCGGCGCGGGCTTGCAATCCCGGCCCCGGCGCCCCACCTAAGGCGCGATGCCCACCCAATTGTTCGAACGTTCGCGCGGCGGCGAGAACGCCCTGCTGATCCAGCCCCATGCCGGCGGCCCGCCCGCCGAGGGCGTGCTGGAGGAATTCGCCGAGCTGGCGCGCTCGGCCGGCGCGGACGTGGTCGCCATGTTGACCGCGCGGATCGACAAGCCCAATCCCTCGATCCTGATCGGCAGCGGCAAGCTGGACGAGGTGAAGGCGGCCTGCGAGGCCACCGGTGCCGACCTGGTGCTGGTCAACCACGCGCTCACCCCGGTGCAGGAGCGCAACCTCGAAAAGGCGCTGCAGCGTCGGGTGGTGGACCGCACCGGGTTGATCCTGGACATCTTCGCCCAGCGCGCGCGCAGCCACGAGGGCAAGCTGCAGGTGGAACTGGCCCAGCTGCGCCACCTGGCCACCCGGCTGGTGCGCGGCTGGACCCACCTGGAGCGCCAGCGCGGCGGTGCCATCGGCCTGCGCGGCCCCGGCGAAACCCAGCTGGAAACCGACCGCCGCCTGCTGCAGAAGCGCGTGGAGATGCTGCAGAAGCGGCTGCAGAAGGTGGAGGTGCAGCACACCCAGATGCGCCGCGCGCGCGTGCGCAGCGAGCTGCCGCGGGTGGCGCTGGTGGGCTATACCAACGCCGGCAAGTCCACCCTGTTCAACGCGCTGACCGGGGCAGAGGCCTACGCCGCCGACCAGTTGTTCGCCACCCTCGACCCCACCGTGCGCCGGATCAGCGTTTCCCCTGCCGCATCAGCCAAGGCGGATGCGACGCCGCCGGGTGGCGGCGTGATGCTGGCCGACACCGTCGGCTTCGTGCGCGACCTGCCGCACGCGCTGGTGGCCGCGTTCCGTTCCACCCTGAGTGAGGCGCGCGAGGCCGATCTGCTGCTGCACGTCATCGATGCCAGTGATCCGCTGCGCGATGAGCGCAGCGCACAGGTGGACGCGGTACTGCACGAGATCGGCGCCGGCGGCCTGCCGCAGCTGCGGGTGTTCAACAAGATCGACCGCATCGAAGGCGCACAGCCGCGCTGCGATACCGACGGCGGGGCGTGCGGTGCGGTGTGGCTGTCGGCCCGTGACGGACTCGGCCTGGACCTGCTGCGCGAGGCGCTGGGCGAGCGCCTGGGGCTGCGCCGGGTGGCCGGGCTGGCGCGGCTGCCGACCAGCGCCGGCCGCCTGCGCGCGCGCCTGCACGCACTGGGCGCGGTGCGCGGTGAGCAGCACGCAGACGACGGCTGGCTGCTGCGGATCGACCTGCCGCTCGTCGAGGCCGCGCGCCTGGCCGCGCAGCCCGACGGCGCCCCGCTGCAACCCCTCCTGCCGGCCACGGCGCCGAAGCATCCCGTAGAATCCCCGGCATGACGACACGACGCGATGGCCCGCGCGGGCCCAAGGCACTCTGGATGGCCTGGAACCGGCCCGGTGGCGGTGGTGGCGGCAGGCCCGGAGGCGGTATCGGCCGCATCCTCGACGGCCTGCCCAACCTGGGCGGCGGCAATCCGCTGCGCTGGGTCGCCCTGCTGCTGGCGCTGTGGCTGGTGTTCAACTGCTTCGTCCTGATTGCCGAGCAGCAGCGTGGCGTGGTGCTGCGCTTCGGCCGCTTCGACCGCATCATGCAGCCCGGCCCCAACCTCAAGCTGCCGTGGCCGGTCGAGCGCGTGATCAAGGTCAACGCCACCCAGATCAAGAACTACGAAGACCGGGTGCCGGTTCTGACCCGCGACGAGAACATCGTCGAGGTCTCGGTCAACGTGCAGTACCGGGTGGCCGATCCCACGCTGTACCTGTTCGGCACCCGCAACGCCGACGAGGTGCTGAAGCAGGCCGCGCTGAGCACCGTGCGCGAGCAGGTCGGCCGCTCCGACCTCGACACCGTGCTGGGCGCGCGCGAGCAGCTGGCGGTGGCGGCGCGCGAGCGCCTGCAGAAGTCGCTGGACGCCTACCGCACCGGGCTGGTGGTGACCGAGCTCAACCTGCCCGATGCGCGCCCGCCGCAGCAGGTCAAGCCGGCCTTCGACGACGTCAACAGCGCGCAGCAGGACAAGGAGCGCCTGATCTCCGAAGCGCGCGCCTACGCGGCCAAGATCGTGCCCGAGGCGCGCGGCCAGGCGGCGCGCGTGCGCACCGTGGCGGAAGGCTACAAGACCGCCGAGATCGCGCGCGCCACCGGCGACGCCGAACGCTTCAGCCTGCTGGTGGCGCAGTACAAGGGCGCCCCCGAGGTGACCCGCAAGCGCCTGTGGCTGGAAACCGTGCAGGACGTGCTGGCGAAGAACCGCAAGGTGGTCGGCGGCGACAGCCGCCAGCTGATCTACGTGCCGATGCAGGACGCCGGCAAGCCCGCGCCCGCGGCGTCTTCCGCGCCGGTGCTGGCGCCGGAGCTGCTGTCGCCGACCGTGCAGGCCAGTCCCGGCGACCCGGCGCGCCCGGCGCGCACTGGCCGCCCGGCCGGCCGTGAGGAGGTGGTGCGATGAAATTCCCGGCATGGATGGCGGCGGTGGTCGCCGCGCTGCTGTTGCTGATGGGGTCGGTGTTCGTGGTCAACGAAGGCCACTCCGCGATCGTGCTCAACCTGGGCCGGGTGTCGCGCGTGGGCATCGGTCCCGGCCTGCACTTCAAGTGGCCGCTGGTGGAGAGCGTGCGGGTGTTCGACCAGCGCCTGCAGGTGCTGCCAGCCGAGCCCGAGCGCTATCTGACCTCCGAGCGCAAGGATGTCAGCGTGGACTTCTTCGCGATCGGCAAGATCGAGGATCCGCGCGCGTTCTACCGCGCCACTGGCGGTGACGAATCGGCTGCGGTGGACCGCATGGCGCCGATCATCAAGGATGCGCTGCGCAACGAAATCAATGCGCGCACCCTGCAGCAGGTGGTGTCCGGCGATCGCAGCGAGATCGTCAAGAGCCAGCTGGCGGTGATCAACAAGGGCGCCGCCACTCTCGGCATCCGCATCCTCGACCTGCGCATCAAGCAGCTCGACCTGCCCACCGACAGCCGGGTGATCGAGGACGTGTACAACCGTATGCGCGCGCAGCGCCAGCAGGTGGCCAGCCGCCTGCGCGCCGAAGGCGAGGAGCAGGCCAACGAGATCCGCGCCGGCGCCGACCGCGACCAGCAGGTGATCCTGGCCGAGGCGGAGCGCGACGCGCAGAAGCTGCGCGGCGAGGGCGATGCCGAGGCGGCGCGCATCTACGCCGAGGCGGCCAGCCGCGACCCGGGCTTCTACGCCTTCCAGCGCAGCCTGGAGGCCTACCGCAAGGCCTTCTCCGGCGGCGACAGCGTGATCGTGCTGGACCGCAACGACCCCTTCCTGCAGTACCTGCGCAGCGACCGCTGACCGATGGCCGACCTGTGGGCCGCACTGTGCCTGGTGGCGGTGATCGAGGGCTTGTTCCTGTTTGCCGCTCCGGGTGCCTGGAAGCGTACCGCCGCGCGCATGCTGGAACTGTCCGACGAGCAGGTGCGCCGGGTCGGCGGGATGGTGCTGATGCTGGGCCTGATCGCCCTGTGGCTGGTGCGCGGAGGCGACTGATCCGCGTCCCGGCGGCCCGCACCGGGTGACGTCGCAGCGGATGCGACGCGGGTGCGCTGGAATGGGACCCCGGTCGCAGGGAGGATGCGAGTGCACAACGTCGAAACGTCAACGGGCCTGATCCTGCTGCGTGCGAGCCGCCTGGAGGCGCTGCTGGAGCCGCTGGAAGCCTTGCTGGCACAGACGCGCCCGGCGCACCCGCTGGCCCCGCAGGTGGTGATCGCCGCGCATCCGGGCATGCAGCAGTGGCTGTCCGGCGCGCTGGCGCGCAGGCGCGGCGCAGGGCGGATCGTCGCCAATCTCGACGTGCAGCTGCCCAGCAGCTGGCTGGACGGGCTGTCGACGCAGCTGCTCGGTGAGCGCGCGGTGGCGCTGCCGCACTACCGCCGCGGGCACCTGCGCTGGACTCTGCACGCGCTGCTGGGCGCGCCCGCGCGGCACGGCGTCTGCGATCCGCGCGTGCGCGACTACCTCGCGGGCGCGGCCAGCGAGGATGAGCGCGCATTGCGCCGCTTCCAGCTGGCCGACCGGCTGGCGCGGGTGTACTCGCAATACCTGGTGTACCGCGGCGACTGGCTGCTGGCCTGGGAAGCGGGCAAGCATGTCTTCGCCACCGCGCAGCGCCCCGATCCTGCGCTGCGTGCGCTGGAAGCCGAATGCCTGGCGCCGCTGTGGCAGGCCGTGGCCGGCGCGCTGGGCGAGCACCGCGCGCGCCTGGTGCAGGCGCTCGTCGCCGGGCTGCAGGCAGAGGCCGGCCAGCGCGCGCCGCTGCATGTGTTCGGGCTGTCGCACCTGCCGCCGGCGGAATTGTCGGTGCTGCGGGCGTATGCGCGCCGCGCGCCGGTGTTCCTGTACGTGCCCGATCCCTGCCGCGAATACTGGGGCGGCCTGCAGCGGGCCACTGGGCAGGGCGACTGGCGCAAGCCCGATGTATCCGGTTGGGAAGCCTTCCGCGATGACGAACAGGCGCGCTTCGACGATCCCGATGCGCTCGACTGGCGCGAGCAGGGCCACCCGCTGCTGGCGCGCTGGGGGCGCCTGGGCCAGCACTTCTTTGCCGCACTGGTGGACGATGGGCTGCGCGAGGATATCCGCCACTGGCGTGATGCCGGTGATGCCGCGCCGGGCAACCGTCTCGAGCGGCTGCAGGAAAGCATCCGCCGGCTGCAGCCCGAGCTGATGCGGGAGGACGCGGCCGATCCGGTGGCTGCCGCCGATGCCAGCCTGCGCCTCCACGCCTGCCACACCCGCCTGCGCGAGCTGGAGGTGCTGCGCGATGCGCTGCTGGATGCCGTTGGCAAGGAGGGCGTGCGTCCCGGCGACATCGCGGTGATGGCGCCCGACATCCAGGCCTATTTGCCACTGATCCCGGCGGTGTTCGGCGAGCCCGGCTCTGCGCGCGAGCGCCTGTTGCCCTACCACCTCGCCGACGTGCCCGTCGCCCGCAGCCATCGGCTGTTCGCCGTGTTCGCCACCCTGCTCGGGCTGGGCGCATCGCGCATCACCGCGCCCGAGGTGGTGGACCTGCTGGGCGTGGCGGAAGTGCGGGCGGCCCTGGGGCTGGATGCGGGGGATGCCGAAATCCTGGTGGAATGGTTGCGCAACAGCCGCGTGGCCTGGGCGCTGGACGCTGCGCACAAGCAGGCGCTGGCGCTGCCGGCGCGCGCCGAGCACAGCTTCGCCTGGGCGATGGACCGGCTGCTGGCCGGGTACCTGATGGCCGACGTGCCGGGCGGGATCGATCCGCCGCCGGTCACGCTGCCCGATGGCACCGCATTGCTGCCGTTGGCCGGCATCGAAGGCCCGTCCGCCGCGGCGCTGGGCAGCCTGGACCGCCTGCTGTGCGAGCTGCAGGCATGGCGCGACCTGGCCCAGATCGAGCAGCCTGCAAGCCAGTGGGCGACGGTGCTGCGTGAGCGCGTGGATGCGCTGCTGCGCATCGACCGCAGCGATGCCGACGCCCGCGCCGCGCTGTCGGTGGTGCATCGCGCGATCGCCCAGCTCGCGGCGGAACCGGCGCGCAACGGCGAGGACCCGATGCTGCGGCTGACGGTGGTGCGCGAACTGCTGCAGGACGCACTGGCCGCCGCGCCGGAGCGCCAGCGCTTTCTGCTGGGCGGCATCACTTTCTGCGGCATGGTCCCGCAGCGTGCGATCCCGTTCGCCATGGTCTGCGTGCTGGGGCTGGACGAAGGCGCGTTTCCGCGCCAGCCATCCGATGGCGGCATCGACCTGATGGCGCGCCTGCGCCGCCTCGGTGACCGCGACGTGCCGGGCGACGACCGCTATCTGTTTCTGGAAACCGTGATGTCCGCGCGCCAGCGCCTGCACCTGTCGTACATCGGCCAGGGCGTGCGCGACGGCAAGCACCGCAATCCTGCCGCACCGCTGGCGGAGCTGCTGGCCGAGCTCGACCGCGCCTGCGGCAACGCGCCCGACGACGAAAAGGCGCCACGGCCGTGGCTGGTGCGCCACCCGCTGCAACCGTTCGACGCGCGTTATTTCGATGGCAGCTCATCCGGCGCTGTTTTCCTATTCCTCGGCATTCGCGGGCATGCGCGGCGCGGGCAGGGGGATGCTGCCGCGCCTGCGCGACGGCGATCTCCCCGCGCCGGAATCACTGCCAGAGCCGCTGCCGTTGGCCATGCTGGAGGGTTTCTTCAAGGACCCTGCCAAGGCGCTGTTGAAGGAGCATCTGCAGCTGTCGCTGGATGCGCTGGACGACGACGTGCGGCTGGCGGAAGACGAGCCGATGGACGCGATTCCGCGGATCCACTCGGTGGCGCGCACGGTGTTCCTGCAGCAGGTGCTGCCGCGCAAATGCGGCGATCCTGCGTGGGGATGGGACCGCCAGCCGCCGGCGTGGGTGGGCCTGGGCGGGCTGCTGCCGCTGGGCGCGGCCGGCGATGCGGCCTGGGCGAAGGAGGCTGCCGCGGTGGACGCCCTGTGGAGCCAGGCCGATGCCTGCGGCCGTTTCGATGCGCGCGGTCAGCGCGGTGGACAAGCGGTGCGGGTGGACGTGCCTTTGCGACTGCCCGGCGACGATGGTGCCGGCGACGATGGGCCGCAGCGCATGGCCGGGTTGCTGCGCAATGTGTTCCCGCTTGCGGGATCGGCGGGCGGGCTGCAGGTGGTGTTTGCGTACCCCGATCCGAAGAATGAAAAAAACACCTCAAGGCCCCGAAGAACCTGAACTTCAAGGAGCGCGTTCCCGCCTTCCTGCACTGGGCATTGCTGCGCCTGCACGCCGCGGCCGGCGACACGCCGATACCGGTTCGGCTGACCATGCTGGCAGACGGGGAACCGGATCTGGCCGCGCAGGTGAATGCCTGGGACTTGCGCTACTGCACTGCCGGCACGGCAGAGCGTGCCGCCCTGGATGCCGACCTGCGGCGCCGTCTGCGCGCCCTGGTCGAATTGCTGCGCAACGGCCACCGAGGGCTTTCCTGGTTCCATCCGAAGTCCGGATGGGCCGCCTTGCAGGCGCTGCAAGCCGCGCCGAAAAAAGCCAAGGGCGAACAGGGTGAGGCCGGGATGGGGAAAGAAGCCGGTGGCGCCGCCGAAGCTTTCGCGGGGGCGGACGTGGCGGCGCAGCGGTCGCGTGAGGCCGCGATCGCCAAGGCGGTGCGCGGCGAGTGGGTGAGCGAGCCAGGCCAAAGCGTCGGCGAGCGCGATTACGCCCCCGGCTATGCGCAGCTACTGGAAGGCGACCTGGTCTTCGGCGATCCCGATACCGACCCGGATGGCCGCGCCCTGCGCGCGCTGCTGCAGGACGCGCAGGCCATCCACACCCTGATCATGCTGGGCGACAGCGACACCCCTCCTGCCGCCGCCAGCGAGGAAGCCGCATGAGCCAGCCCATGGACTGGACCGCCTTGCCCTTGCAGGACGGCGGCCGCAGCCTGGTGGAGGCCAGCGCCGGCACCGGCAAGACCTGGACCATCGCCGCGCTCTACCTGCGCCTGCTGCTGGAGCGGCAGCTTTCGCCGCGCCAGATCGTCGTCAGCACCTTCACCAACGCCGCCGCCGCCGAACTGCGCGAGCGCCTGCGCGGCAAGCTGCTGTGGGCGCTGGCCGAGGCCGCCAAGCACCGCGACGGCATCGCCAGCGACGAGGGCAGGCAGTCGGACTGCGGCTGGATCCGCCGGCGCTGGCGCGCCCAGCCGGCCGCGCTCGGGAAGGACGTGCAGCGCCTGCAGGCCGCATTGGCCGAGTTCGATGCCGCGCCGATTTCCACCCTGCACGCGCTGTGCACGCGCATCCTGGCCAACCATCCGTTCGCTGCTGGCGCGCTGTTCCGCGGCCGCGAGATGGTCGATGGCAAGACGCTGGAAG
Organism: Thermomonas sp. S9; assembly: GCF_024704365.1. Taxonomy (GTDB): domain Bacteria; phylum Pseudomonadota; class Gammaproteobacteria; order Xanthomonadales; family Xanthomonadaceae; genus Thermomonas. The sequence continues at coordinate 2,204,504 of NZ_JAJDFY010000001.1, read as the reverse complement.
CCGCGCTGGTTGCCGATCTGTGGCGGGTGATCGCCCAAGGCGGGGAGTCGGACGAGCTGGTGGCGCTGGCACGCGCGGCCGACATCACCATCAGCACGTTGAAGAAATACGCGCCGGTGTTGCTGCAGGCGGATGTCGAACTGGAGCCGCTGCCGGCCGAGGAGGTGCGCAAGGCAGTGGCGCGCGTCCTCGGCGATGTGCCTGCTTGGCGGGCAGAGGTGCAGGCGGTGCTGGCTACGCCCAAGTTGCTGCGCGCCGGCGGCGGGTTGGAGAAAGCCTGGCGGGCGCTGGCGGGCGCACTTGCCGGCGATGGCGGTGATCTGGGGGATGTGCTGCTAGCGCATCAGAAGGCGCTGACGGAGGCCGGTGAATCCAAGGGCGTGAACAAGGCGGGGATGGACGATCCGCGCGTGCAGCGGCTGGTCGCCAGTTCGGTCGCGCTCGCCGGCGTGCTCTCGCCGATCCAGCTCGATCGCGCCAGCCATGTTCCCCTGCGCCGCTTCCTCGCCGCCGCCCAGCGCTGGTGCCGCGCCGCCCTGCAGGCACGCCTGGACGCCGCCAACCAGTCCAGCTTCGACCAGCTGCTGGTCACGGTGCGCGACGCGCTGGCCCCCCGCGATGGGCAGCGGACGCTGGCGGATGCGCTGTTTGCCGCCTGGCCGGTGGCGCTGGTGGACGAGTTCCAGGACACCGACCCGGTGCAGTTCGGCATCCTCGATGCGATCTATAGCGCTGCCGATGGCGCGCCGCGCGGGCGGCTGGTGATGATCGGCGATCCCAAGCAGGCGATCTACCGCTTCCGCGGCGGCGACGTTGCGACCTATCAGCGGGCCAAGCAGGCCGTCCCCGTCGAAGACCGGCTCACGCTGGAGACCAACCATCGCTCCAGCCGGCGCTATGTCGAGGCGGTCAACCAGTTCTACGCGAACACGCGCGCCGAGCTGGCGCCGAAGCAGGCGACGACCACCATCCGCTATCAGCGCGTTGAGCCGAGCAGCCGCCGCGACGCCCAGCCGCTGTGCGCCGGGCGCGACAGCAAACCCGTCAGCCGCCCGCTGGTGCTGCACCGGCTTGCGGCAGACGACGACAGCCACGATCTCGAAGCGCACGCGCTGCAGGTATGCGCGGGGCAGATCGCGTGGGCGCTGTCGGAAGACGGCTACCGCATCGGCGAAGACCGGCTCCGGCCCGGCGACATCGCCGTGCTGCTGCCCAGCAATGCGCAGCTTGCGAAACTGGCGGTGATGCTCAAGGCGCGCGGCGTGCCCTGCGTGACCGGTTCGCAGAAGAGCGTGTTCGAGACTGCCACCGCCCGCGAGTTGCGGCTGATCCTGCATGCGGTGCTGCATCCTGAAGATCCGCGCACGCTGCGAGCTGCGCTGGCCACGCGCCTGTGCGGCGCAAGTCTGGGCGCCTTGCAGGCGTTGCGCCACGACGGGGCGGACTGGGACAGTCACGCCAACCGCTTACATGCCCTGCGCGCCATCCTGGAGCGCGGCGGTCCGCTGGCGCTGGTGGTGGCTTTGTTGGAGCAGCATGCCGCACGCCTGCTGGACGCGGTGGAAGGCGAGCGCATCCTCACCGACCTGCGCCATCTCGGCGAGCTGTTGCAGGAAGCCTGGGACGAAGGCGGCGGTGGCGAGCAGCTGCTGGCATGGTTCGCCGACCAGATGGCTGATGGTGGCGAAGGCAGCGATGCCGCCGATACGCGCGCGTTGCGGCTGGAGTCGGATGCCGCGCGCGTCAAGCTGATGACCCTGCACGCCAGCAAGGGGCTGGAGTTCGGCGTGGTGTTCCTGCCGCTGATGTGGAAGCACGCGCGATCGAAGCTCGCCGAACGCAGCCCGCACTTCCTCGCGGGCCCGGATGGCAGCGGCAAGTACCTCGTCGAAGGTCCGGCCAAGGACATCGTCAAACAGCAGGAGCTCGAGGAGCGCCATCGCATCCTGTACGTGGCGCTGACCCGCGCCATCCATGCCTGCCACGTGTTCGTACTGCCAACGGGCGATGGAGCCGCCGATGCCATTCGCCGCGCGAGCGCAAAGGATGTGCCATTGAACGACCTTGAACTGTCCGTGTTCCCGGCCGACGGGGCGGACTGCATCTGCGTCATCGACGGCTGGAACCCGCATCGCGGCCTTGCCTGGCGGGGCGGCGGGGAGGCGGCGGGTGCGCGCAGCGCCCGCCCCTTGCCCGCGGCGGCGCCTGGGCCGTTGCCGATGCGGCACAGCTTCACCACGCTCAGTGGCGGCGGTGGGCATCGCCTGGGGCTGGAGGACGGCGCGGCGGAGGACGAAGTGCAGGCGGATGAAGCCGCCGCCGTGGGAGGTGGCCCCGATAGCGCGGGCAACAGCGTGGAGGCTGTGCCAAGTGTCGGAGTGGCTGCCGTCGAAGCAACCCGCCATGCCGAACTCGATGCACTGGCGGGCGTCGCCGGCGCCGACTTCGGCAATGCCGTGCACGCGCTGTTCGAGCATCGCATCCCCGGCCAGCCGATCTCCCAGGAAGCCGTGCTGGCCGCCCTGCGCGCGCATGGCGTGCGCCCGCGCGAAGGCACGCTGGAGGCGTTGGTGGCGCCGTTGGCGCGGCGCCTGCAGGCGGTGCTGGAGACGCCACTGGCAGGGGAGGGCGGCCCGCGCCTGTGCGACCTTGCGGCTGCCGACATGCGGGCGGAGCTCGAGTTCAACTACCTGCTCGATGGCGCCTCGCTGCGCGCCTTGCGCAAGGCCTGCGAGGCCCATGGCGAGCCGGGCCTGGTGCCGCTCCGCGACCAGACGCTGGCCGGCCTGATGAACGGCAAGATCGACCTCGTGTTCGCCCACGGCGGCCGCTTCCATGTGCTGGACTACAAGGGCAACCAGCTCGCCGCGGGACCGCAAGGAGGCCTGCAGGACTACGCCCCTGCGGCACTCGAGGCGACGATGCTGGCCACCGGCTACCGCCTGCAGGCGCTGCTTTATACGGTTGCGGTCGAGCGCTATCTGCGCGAGCGCCTGGGCGCCGTGTACCGACGCCACCAGCATCTCGGCGACTGCTGGTACCTGTTCATCCGCGCGGTCGGCCTGCGGCTACCGGACGGGACTCCCTGCGGCGTCTGGCATCACCGGTTTACCGACGATCTGCTGGATGCCGTGCAGGGTGTGCTGGGGCTGGATCTGGAGGAGGCTGCATGAGCGCGTACACCGCCGGCGAGGCATTCGGTTTCGCCCGAAGGCAAAAGATGGCGCACGGTCCCGACGAGTGGCGCGACCTCGACCGCGCGGTCTGGCGCTGGGTGATGGCGCATGGTGGCGACGAAGTGACCGCCTGCGCGGCGGCCTGGGCCAGCCACGCCGAAGGGCAGGGCCATAGCGCACTGCCGCTGGCATATTGCGACGGCAGCGGGCGACGGGTGCTGGATGACCGGCAGTGCGATGCGCTCGCGCGCAGCCCGTTGGTGGCCGCGGTGCGGGCGGGTGATGCGGCGGAGGGGCGGCCGTTCGTGCTGGATGGCGAGCACTTCTACCTGCTGCGCAACCATCGCGCAGAAGTGGAGGTGGCGCGGGCACTGCGCACCCGCCGCGACGGCGCCCGGGCGCCGCGCTGCCCGATCGACGACGACGACCTGCGCGCGCTGTTCAACGGCAGCTGGCAGGACGCCGAGGAGCGCCAGCGCGCCGCCGTGCGCCAGGCCATCGGCCGCCGCCTGATGGTGCTGACCGGCGGCCCCGGCACCGGCAAGACGACGACCGTGCTGCGCATGCTGCTGGGGCTGTCGCGCGAGCACGCCGCCACCACCGGCGGCCTGCCCCGGTTGCGGATCGCCGCGCCCACCGGCAAGGCCGCGCAGCGGCTGGCCGAATCGCTACGGCAAGGGACCGAGCACCTGCACGCTGGCGCACAGCCGATTGGGGCGGAGTGGTCGCCGCACCTGGAGGCGGTGCTGGCCGCCGATGCCGCCACCGTGCATCGCCTGCTGGGAAGCCGCGGGCGTCATGGCGGCTATGCCTTCCACGCCGATGAACCACTGCCGGCCGACATCGTCGTGATCGACGAGGCTTCCATGCTCGACCTTGGCCTGCTGCGCGCCTTGCTGTCCGCTTTGCGCGAGGACGCGGTGCTGGTGCTGGTGGGCGATGCCGACCAGCTCACCTCGGTCGGTACCGGCTCGGTGATGATGGACATAGTGCAGGCCCTCGAAGCCGATCCGCGCGGCGACCTGGTGCGGCTGTCGCATTGCTTCCGCGCCGATGGCGCGCTGGTGCCGATCAACGAAGCCGTACGCGCCGGCGATGCCGCCGCGTTCGATGCCGCCCTCGCTGCCGCCACTGGCGCCGCGACCGTGCACGCGATCCCCGACGCGGCCAGCCTGCGCCGCCGCCTGTCCGCCTGGACGCGCGATCTGCAGGCCGCGCTGGAATCGGTCGCCATCACCATGCCGGTGGCTGCGCACGACCAGATCGCATTGGCGGCACGGCTCGCAGTGCCGCGCCGGCAGCAGCTGCTGTGCGCACTGCGCGAAGGCCCGTTCGGCGCGACCCAGGCCGCCGCCGCGATCGCGGCGCGCCTACGCGCGTGGGACGCGCTGTCCGCATGGCCGGGCGGTGCGTGGTATCCGGGTCGCTGCGTGATGGTGACCCGCAACGACCACGCCGCGCGGCTCTACAACGGCGATGTCGGCGTGTGCGTGCTGGTGGAAACCGGCGACGGCAGGCCGCTGCTGCAGGTTGCGTTCGAGCGTATGCCGGAGGTGTCCTCTGTCGCCGGCGGCACCACCGGCGCGGGCGTGCGCCTGTTCGATCCCAATACCCTGCCGCCGCACGAGGACGCATTCGCGCTGACCGTGCACAAAAGCCAGGGCTCCGAGTACGGACGCGTGGCCGTGCTGCTCCCGCCCGATCCCGGCTCGCCCCTGCTGGTGCGCCAGATGCTCTACACCGGCCTGTCGCGCGCGCGCGTCTCACTCGAACTGTGGGCGATGCCGGATGTCGTAGCGAAGGCCCTGTCCACCGCGCTGCGGCGCCACGGCCGCCTGGCGGAGCGCATCAGCTCCGGCGTGGCGGCTGTCTGAGAAACAGGGACGGCTCAAAAATACCGATCGATAGACACCGGGAAAGCGGCCATATCAATCGCGAAGCGATTGATTGGTCCGCTTGAGTGAGTTGTTAGCGCCGACTCCATTACACGCGAGCCCAAGGCGCCCCGCGATAGTATGCCTCGTCGGCAAACGCCAAGAGCTCATAGTCCTCGGGAGTGTCTCCGTAGGCAAAGACCTTGCCGAACTGCTGCATGGAATGAAGCGCCTTTACGCGGCGCACCTTCTCTGCCCTCACACACTGGCGACCCAGATAGAACCCTGTAAAGACGCCCGAGCGCTCCTGAAGTGACGAGCAAATGAGCTCTAAACCGTGCGCCTTTGTCCAATGCTTGAGATACAGGTCAAGGCCACCCGAGACCACAACAACGCGATCGCCTCTCGCCTTATGCCAAGCGATGCGCTCTAGAGCTTCCGGTCTGACGGTAGAAGGAAGCACCGAGCGGGCAAACTCTGCAGCGTGGCTCTCAAGCTCCGCAACAGGAACGCCCTTGAAACCGAACCAACAAATGGCCGCTCTAATCATCGTGCCTGGCACGATGCGGAGCTTATAGCCAACGATCAATGGAAGAAGAAGGACTTTCCCTGCGACCAAACGCATGGGGCGAACTGCTGCGACCATAAAGTCGGGCATCGTCTCGCGATCTGTGATCGTGCCATCGAAGTCGAAGAGCGCTAAATCCATTTTGCGACGAACCTTCTTGGCGCTAACACCTGAGTTAAGCCGCGCCGCGAAGCGGCGTCGGCTTGAATGAATTGTTAGCTGGCAAGCCGTACACCGATGATGACAACTGCTGCGATGATGGCTATGCCGACCGAAAATGCGGGAAAGCCTAGAACGGCAAGCTGGACTCGACCTTTTAGCGAGTTCTTCTGTCCCGTGCTCATATCCTCGCGGGCGAGCGAGAATGCGACCGCTGAAAATCCTACGCTCACGATCACTGCGCAGAACATGAAAGAGATCCACATGAGTGCGAAGTCGCCAGACTTGCCCGCAAGTAGAAGGCTCGGGACGCAAAGAACTGCGTAAGCGGCAACTCCCATCAGGAGCGATGTTCTACTCATTGCCAGCTAACGTTCAAATTGAGGGGCGCGCCGCTTTTGGCGCGTCCCTCTCGAATGCCGTGTTAGGGGGAATGCGTTCAAAGCTCATCCTTGCAGAGCGCCTTCAGCAAATTTGGCGAGATTGCAGAACCTAAGCTCTTATTCGCCGATAGATATCCTATGATTTTCCTGTTTTTGATAATCATCGGTGGCGTGGAGGTATATTTGTTGAAAGGCGAATATGAGCTGTATTCACTTCCAAACGCCCCATAAGAATTCCAGATGGAACTACTGCTGTATTTGCTTCCATGGGTTCCGTAATCGTTAAATATGGAATTGCTGTCATATGCGTTCGTGATCTTACCGAGAAATGTGTTCTCGTCATCTTGAGCAATGATGGCCGCGCCAGAAACCACAGAACAAACCTCTTCGCCAGCAGAAGCGGATGCCGGAAATAGCTGAGCTATGGCCAGCAGAAATATTGCAAGGATGCGCGTACTCATAATTCCCCCTAACACCTGAGTTAAGCCGCGCCACGAAGTGGCGTCGGCTTGACGAACAGTTAGGGCGCAAGGTAGCAGAAAGCGAGGGCGGTTGGGCGCGCGAGCGCACTGCACACCGCCGCCCGCAAGTGCCGGTGCGGTCCGGAAGCCGAGCCGCTGGCGCGCCTTGCGATGCTGCCGCGAGGAAACGCTGCAACCGGCGAGAGTGCTTGCGTGCCTGCTGCCGCGAGGAACTGCGGGCGCGCACCGAGACTGGGGCCGGCATGAGTCGGTGAACGAGATGGGCGTCGAACGCCAGGCGCCGAGCGGATGAGCCGGTTGGCGAGTTGCCCCTGCAACCTGCGTGGCGCAGCTGCGAAAGCATCTTTCTGGCGCCCTAACGCCTGAATTAAGCCGCGCCGCGGAGTGGCGCAGGATGGGCCTTAGCGTAGCGCCAAAGGCCCAGACTAGCCACGAAGCGGTGTCGGCTTGAATGAATTGTTAGGGCGCACAGTCATGGAACCTTGAACACGATGCGCTCTAAAACGGACAACCGATCATGCAACTCTTGCTCGGTATCAGCCGCAACCCAGATGTGTGCCACGTAACCCCATTTGCGATCAAGCGTCAGAAGGGTTTGGCGCGAAAAGGCGGAGCCGGAGTCGCCCGGATCTTGGCGATACCAAGCCACACGACGGCCCGCGACCGTGCCTTTGCCAATGCGACTGGTGCGCTCAGGGTGAAAACTTGGGTGGTTGCCGAGATAGATGCCAAAGGCCAGGTCCTCGGAGCCGAGGGCGGAGGCGCGGCAGACATCAAAATCAGGGCCCTCGCTGTAGGTCCACTCCAGACCGGATTCCGGAGGGAGCGCCGGGCAGACCTCAACGGACCGCGCAGAAACTTGCGACGTTGCGAGGAAGAAAAGGCTCAGTATCCAGGGATGTTTCATGTGCGCCCTAACACCTGAGTTAAGCCGCGCCGCGAAGCGGCGTCGGCTTGGACGAATTGTTAGGGCTCACCGGATGAACTCCGCGACCACTGCCGGCGACAGGAGTCGCTTGATGATCCACCCGAACAGCACCGAGAAGCCGACTGCGAAAAGAACGCTAACCACTGCCATGGCAATAAAGAAGGGCCCCATATCCGGCCCGCCTTGGCCCGCCGCCGAAAACTGCTCCCGCATGGACGAGAACATGGAGAACTGAAGGGCGAGGCCTCCAACCTGCCAAAGAATCGCGAGCGAGAGGAGGCCGATGAAGCTCAGGCGGGCCCAATTGCGGCGCCTAAGCATGCCGATGGAGCTGGCCAGCATGAAGGCAGAGATCAGCAAGAACGCTAGGAAGAACCATTGAAAGTGGGTGGCCATAAAAGCTGCAAAGGGCGGAGCTCCCGGCGGCGGCGCCTGCATGGCTTGGGACACTTCGGGGCTGCGAAACACGGTTTGAACCATGATGTTTTGCAGAATGGAAATCGCAGTGCCGAAGCCCGAGAGGGCAATGAAGATCCAGGCGACGACGGTGACGAACGTGGATTGCTTTCGATCTTCAGACACGGCGTTTCCCCTGATAGTTTGCAGTGAGCCCTAACACCTGAGTTAAGCCGCGCCACGAAGTGGCGTCGGCTTGGACGAACAGTTAGGGCGCAAGGTAGCAGAAAGCGAGGGCGGTTGGGCGCGCGAGCGCACTGCACACCGCCGCCCGCAGGTGCCGGTGCGGTCCGGAAGCCGAGCCGCTGGCGCGCCTTGCGATGCTGCCGCGAGGAAACGCTGCAACCGGCGAGAGTGCTTGCGTGTCTGCTGCCGCGAGGAACTGCGGGCGCACGCCGAGGCTGAGGCCGGCACCAAGAGGTGAGCGAGATGGGCGTCGAACGCCAGGCGCCGAGCGGATGAGCCGGTTGGCGAGTTGCCCCTGCAACCTGCGTGGCGCAGCTGCGAAAGCATCTTTCTGGCGCCCTAACACCTGAGTTAAGCCGCGCCGCGAAGCGGCGTCGGCTTGGACGAATTGTTAGCGCCCGTGCCGTGGTGGCCACCACAGCTGGGCACCTTGATTGGCGGACCGGACAGCCAGCCCAGAGATGTCTTCGGGGAACAGGTTACGCCGCTTGAGCTCATCCCAGAACGCTTGGCCACCCGGTCCCTGAGCGGGGACCATCGCCAGTTCTTCCCCGTTGGCGGAAAACACATAAAAGCAATCGCTGCCTTGGCCGCCATCCACGAAGCAGACGCTAGCGATTTACAGCCAGGACACCTTAGTGACGGCTGCGGGCTTGCCGCGCTTGCACTCGGTGACAGTGAACTCATCTTCCCCAAGCGAGACAGCGAACGAATCCCACCAGCCTTGCGACTGGTGTGAGAAAGCTTGCCGGAAGCGAGAGATCAGTCCCAAGGGCGCTAACACCTGAGTTAAGCCGCGCCACGAAGTGGCGTCGGCTTGACGAACAGTTAGGGCGCAAGGTAGCAGAAAGCGAGGGCGGTTGGGCGCGCGAGCGCACTGCACACCGCCGCCCGCAAGTGCCGGTGCGGTCCGGAAGCCGAGCCGCTGGCGCGCACCGCGATGCTGCCGCGAGGAAACGCTGCAACCGGCGAGAGTGCTTGCGTGCCTGCTGCCGCGAGGAACTGCGGGCGCACGCCGAGGCTGAGGCCGGCACCAAGAGGTGAGCGAGGCTGGCACCGAACGCCAGGCGCCGAGCGGATGGGCCGGTTGGCGAGTTGCCCCTGCAACCTGCGTGGCGCAGCTGCGAAAGCATCTTTCTGGCGCCCTAACGTTTTGCATAACCGGCTGCCCAAAGCTGCGTAGCGAAGCGGCGCAGATTTGGGCAGTCCGAGTTGATGCAATTGTTAGGTTGCGGGTTTGACGCCTTCAATAGTTGCTGAAACAACATATTCAGTGATGTCGGTTCCCGGTGCCCAGTCTCGGATAAAAGACTTAGTCGCCCCTGAAAAATTCATTTCAAGCCACGCCCAGCTGGATTGAAGAGGGTTGCGTTCCCATCGGCCGGGATCTTGGCGACCATCCAGCCCCAACGGCACGCAAAGCCCACGCCATGCGCAGGCGCAACAAAAGCTGGGCCAAGAAGGTGATGCCCTTCTTGACGATCATGCGCAGCAGCCACCGGATGTTGTAGCCTGCAGCACACAGCACCGCATGCAGCCGATCGCCCATCTCACCCTTGAGGTGACAGCGCCCCATGCGGTGGTCTTGTTTCAGATGCCCGATGATGGGCTCGATCGCCTGGCGGCGTTTGAGCTGCCGGCGCGCTTTGGCGCTCAGGCGCCGCATCTTGCCCCGATGCACGAGGCACACCTCGGGGTTGTCGGCATCCACCCCGCGGTAGCCCAGATCGACGAAGGCCGTCTCCGGCTTGACGCCCGTGTCCTGCATCAGGATCGTGGCCTGCTCGATCTGCTCGGCAAGGGTGTGACCGTCGTAGGGGTTGCCGTGGAAGGCGCGGGCACCGACGATGAGGTTACCCTCGAGGGTGCTGGCCACGCCCACTTTGACCCCGAACTCGTATGGCCTGCGCGCCTTGCCTTTGTTGATGCATTCGACCTCCGGGGCGTGCCAGCTGTAGAGCTTGGGCTCGCCATCGACACGGCCACGCTGGGCGCTCTGCGCCACGATGCGTCGCGCCTTGTCGAGCGCCTCGCGCAGCGACTGCCACAGGGCCTGCCCGGCGTGCGCAACCTTGCGCTCGATCTCGCGCGCCAAGCGCGCCACGATCGTGCGCTGCCGCGCAATCGCCCGGCGCAGGCGTTTGAACTGCCGTGCGTGCGCATAGCGCCCCGCCTGGCGCGCCAGGGCTTGGCCTTCACGCTGAAAAGTCTGCTTGAGTTTGATCCCCAGGTCCTTGGCCGCCTGCACGAGCTTGGTGCGCGCCGTCTCCAGCAGCCGGCTGTCGGTGGGGTAGGTGATGGCCTTCTCTTGCACGGTGCTGTCCACCGCCACGCACCTCAAGTCCTTGCGCTCGATGAGCCCAAGCGCCGCCGCCACGTTGATGGTCTGCGCTAAAAGTTCCTCCACCCCTTCTTCGCCCAGGAGTTGGCGAAACTTGACCAAGGTCGTCGCATCGCAGGGCAGCCGGTGCTCAAAGTACGCCTGCCCAGAGAAATACTGCCAGGTGGGGGGTCTCGGCCCAGCGCTCCACCACCCCCTCATCAGACTCGTTGAAGGCGTGTTTGAGGGTACAACAGGCTCACCATGATGCGCAGCGGCACGCGCGGGCGACCGGCGTTGGACGGCCTTGGGGTGCGCACCAGCGTCTGCCCGAACAAATCCAGCTCGGGCAGAGCCGCTCCCGCGCGCGCCTTTCGTGCGAAACGGTGGGCAACCGCCGCTTCAATCTCCTGCCACGGCATGCGCGAGGCCAGCACCGCCAGCGGGTGGCGCAGGTCGATCATCTGGTCCAGGCGCAGCCGGAAAAAATCCTCGGTGGCAGGACAGTAAGCCATCTCGAACTCCCAGAAAATCAGCGCCAAACGTCGATAGAGCGCGGGAAATTGTACCCCAAAATCAAGGAAATGTCACGATAAATCAGATGGTTATGAATATTTCAGGGTGGACGACTTACTCTCATCTTTGGGGGCTACACGAATATCCGTGAATCCACTTGCCTCTAGCATTGCTTCAACTTCCGACACCAGTGAAGCGCCCGCCATGCAACCGGTGTAGAGCGCCATATCGCGTTTGACCTCTTCCGGCAACTCAGCGAAGGCAACAACATCCGAAATGGCCAGCCGGCCGCCCGGCTTCAGGGCGCGATTCGCTTCCGCGAACACGCGGGGCTTATCCGGCGACAGGTTGATGACGCAGTTCGAGATGATGACATCCACAGCCCCATCCGCGATCGGCAAATTCTCGATTTCACCCAGGCGGAATTCGACGTTCCGGTAGCCACCCTTCTCCGCGTTGGCACGGGCCTTGGAAATCATTTCTGGGGTCATATCCACGCCGATGACCTGGCCGGTCTCGCCGACCCGCCGCGCGGCGAGGAAACAGTCGAAACCACCGCCGCTGCCAAGGTCGAGAACAACCTCGCCCGTTCTCAGCGCGGCGATGGCCTGCGGGTTTCCGCAACCCAGCCCCATGTTCGCGCCCTCAGGCACAGTACTGACATCATCCGCCGTGTACCCGAGCCCTTGGGACAGGGTCTCCGCACTTGCTGTGGGTGTGCCGCAGCATGTCGGCCCGCATCCGCAGCTTGCACCGCCACTCTCAGCCACACGGCCGTATCGTTGACGTACTGCCTGACGGATCTCGTCATTTTTCAAAACATCCATAAATCTCTCCTATCGTTCAAGGTTGCGACGCTCGTTGCGTCGTACCCCTATAGACGGAGACCTGGCGAAAAAGACGCAACCATTCATGTCAGTCGCAACCGCCATCACAGTGCTTGCCGCGCGGCTCGTAGCCGATGATGCTGCCTCGTCCGGTTTCGATGTCGCAGCAGTCGAGCAAACGCTGGCGCAACTTCTCCCTGCCGCGTTGTATTCTGGATTTTGCCCCAGAGAGGGAAATGCCCAGACGATTGGCCACCTCTTTCTGGGGCAGTCCCTCGAGTTCCGATAGTACAAGGGCTGATTGGTAAGTCTCTGGCAGGTCTGCGATCAATGGCCGAAGGCAGCTCGCTAACTCTGCGACAAAATCACGTTCTGGCTCGGGCGCCGCGAGTTCATCAGGAAGCTCATCCCACGGTTTCTGCGACCGGTAGTGGTCGGTTATGGCGTTGGCGGCAATACGGAACAACCAGGCTGCGATACTACCGTGAGATTTAACGGTATGCAGGCTCGTATGTGCTTTGAGGAGCACATCCTGGAGGATGTCGTCCACAGCATCGCGCTCTCGCACGCGTTTGGCAATGTAGCCGCGTAATCGAGTCTTGTGTTCTCGCCAGAAATCAGGCATCGGCACCATGGGTTGAGCAACCTAACACCTGAGTTAAGCCGCGCCACGAAGTGGCGTCGGCTTGGACGAACAGTTAGGGCGCAAGGTAGCAGAAAGCAAAGGCGGTTGGGCGCGCGAGCGCACTGCACACCGCCGCCCGCAAGTGCCGGTGCGGTCCGGAAGCCGAGCCGCTGGCGCGCCTTGCGATGCTGCCGCGAGGAAACGCTGCAACCGGCGAGAGTGCTTGCGTGCCTGCTGCCGCGAGGAACTACGGGCGCGCACCGAGACTGGGGCCGGCACGAGTCGGTGAACGAGATGGGCGTCGAACGCCAGGCGCCGAGCGGATGAGCCGGTTGGCGAGTTGCCCCTGCAGCCTGCGTGGCGCAGCTGCGAAAACAGCTTTCTGGCGCCCTAACACTTGAGTTAAGCCGCGCCACGAAGTGGCGTCGGCTTGACGAATTGTTAGGCGGCTGGCCACTCATGGCCCCGCCTTGGCTGCGCGAGCTTCGGCCACGAGAGCGGCGACGGCGGCCTGATCAAGCTTACTCAGATCATCGAAGGCTGGCTGCGTGGCCGACTTGGCCCCGGTGCCTTCGCCGTAAAGCCGCACGGCGCCGTCTGGCTTCACGTAAAAGATGAAATATAAGGGCATGGCCGGGTTGCCCTGATCCGCGACCACGACGGCGGAGCGACCGTCGTCGCAGGCGTACACCGGCCAAGGATTGCCGCCGTATGTTTTCTTGGCCGGGCCGGCTTCGCAATTTAGCGGAGGCGGGCGCTCCTCAGCGGCCAAAGCCGGAGCGGCAACGGCGAGCGCCAAGAAGGTAAGAAGAGAAAACATCACATTGCGCATAGCTTGTTCCTGCCGCCTAACATCTGAGTTAAGCCGCGCCGCGAAGCGGCGTCGGCTTGGACGAATTGTTAGCGCCCGTGCCGTGGTGGCCACCACAGCTGGGCACCTTGATTGGCGGACCGGACAGCCAGCCCAGAGATGTCTTCGGGGAACAGGTTACGCCACTTGAGCTCATCCCAGAACGCTTGGCCACCCGGTCCCTGAGCGGGGACCATCGCCAGTTCTTCCCCGTTGGCGGAAAACACATAAAAGCAATCGCTGCCTTGGCCGCCATCCACGAAGCAGACGCTAGCGATTTGCAGCCAGGACACCTTAGTGACGGCTGCGGGCTTGCCGCGCTTGCACTCGGTGACAGTGAACTCATCTTCCCCAAGCGAGACAGCGAACGAATCCCACCAGCCTTGCGACTGGTGTGAGAAAGCTTGCCGGAAGCGAGAGATCAGTCCCAAGGGCGCTAACACTTGAGTTAAGCCGCGCCACGAAGTGGCGTCGGCTTGGACGAATTGTTAGGCGGCTGGCCACTCATGGCCCCGCCTTGGCTGCGCGAGCTTCGGCCACGAGAGCGGCGACGGCGGCCTGATCAAGCTTACTCAGATCATCGAAGGCTGGCTGCGTGGCCGACTTGGCCCCGGTGCCTTCGCCGTAAAGCCGCACGGCGCCGTCTGGCTTCACGTAAAAGATGAAATATAAGGGCATGGCCGGGTTGCCCTGATCCGCGACCACGACGGCGGAGCGACCGTCGTCGCAGGCGTACACCAGCCAAGGATTGCCGCCGTATGTTTTCTTGGCCGGGCCGGCTTCGCAATTTAGCGGAGGCGGGCGCTCCTCAGCGGCCAAAGCCGGAGCGGCAACGGCGAGCGCCAAGAAGGTAAGAAGAGAAAACATCACATTGCGCATAGCTTGTTCCTGCCGCCTAACACTTGAGTTAAGCCGCGCCGCGAAGCGGCGTCGGCTTGGACGAATTGTTAGGGCTCACCGGATGAACTCCGCGACCACTGCCGGCGACAGGAGTCGCTTGATGATCCACCCGAACAGCACCGAGAAGCCGACTGCGAAAAGAACGCTAACCACTGCCATGGCAATAAAGAAGGGCCCCATATCCGGCCCGCCTTGGCCCGCCGCCGAAAACTGCTCCCGCATGGACGAGAACATGGAGAACTGAAGGGCGAGGCCTCCAACCTGCCAAAGAATCGCGAGCGAGAGGAGGCCGATGAAGCTCAGGCGGGCCCAATTGCGGCGCCTAAGCATGCCGATGGAGCTGGCCAGCATGAAGGCAGAGATCAGCAAGAACGCTAGGAAGAACCATTGAAAGTGGGTGGCCATAAAAGCTGCAAAGGGCGGAGCTCCCGGCGGCGGCGCCTGCATGGCTTGGGACACTTCGGGGCTGCGAAACACGGTTTGAACCATGATGTTTTGCAGAATGGAAATCGCAGTGCCGAAGCCCGAGAGGGCAATGAAGATCCAGGCGACGACGGTGACGAACGTGGATTGCTTTCGATCTTCAGACACGGCGTTTCCCCTGATAGTTTGCAGTGAGCCCTAACACCTGAGTTAAGCCGCGCCACGAAGTGGCGTCGGCTTGGACGAACAGTTAGGGCGCAAGGTAGCAGAAAGCGAGGGCGGTTGGGCGCGCGAGCGCACTGCACCGCTGCCCGCAAGTGCCGGTGTGGTCCGGAAGCCGAGCCGCTGGCGCGCCTTGCGATGCTGCCGCGAGGAAACGCTGCAACCGGCGAGAGTGCTTGCGTGCCTGCTGCCGCGAGGAACTGCGGGCGCGCACCGAGACTGGGGCCGGCACGAGTCGGTGAACGAGATGGGCGTCGAACGCCAGGCGCCGAGCGGATGAGCCGGTTGGCGAGTTGCCCCTGCAGCCTGCGTGGCGCAGCTGCGAAAACAGCTTTCTGGCGCCCTAACGCCTGAATTAAGCCGACCCGCGAAGCGGGTTCGGCTTGAATGAATTGTTAGGCGGCACTCGCGTGTTAGTCATAGATAAAGCTACCGAACTTGAACAAGATGGATTTGCCACGGAAGACGCCAAAGAAGTTGTCGGTGTTCTTGGGGCAATAGACGTGACGCACGTGATCTCCCGGCCCAGTGAGTGCAATTGCCTCGGTCCATTCAGGTGAGGCTGCCAGATCGGGAGCGCCAAGCCTACGGGCAAAGTCTAGTGTCTCATCGCGGCTCAGTGGCACGGAAACCTCACAGCCGGCAAGTCCAATCTCTCGCGAGAACTTCCTTGGCTCCAACTCAGGTTTGACTGATTGGTGAGTGCAGCCGCTAGCGAGCAGCGAAATGGGTAGAGCCAGTCTGAAAAGTCGGAGTTCAAATCCTGAAGTGCGGAAGTTCATGCTGTGCCGCCTAACGACGAAGCTCACCGGCGGCAATGGAGCGCAGCGTAATTGCCGTCCGGTGGAGCGCCTTGTTCGGCGTCTTATTTCTTGCGCAACTTGGCATAAGCCATTGCGTGAGCACTTAACGAAGTCGCAAACGTGGCAAAGCTGAATTCCGGGTTTGGCTCTTTGAAGTCACCTTTCAGGCCACCAGCTTTGTCGGACAGGATGAGACACGTTCCATCGTACAAACGCTCTCGCATTAGACGTTCACAGAAAAGCTCGTATCGCTTCGCATACGAAGTTTTCTTGAATTCCTCGAAAACCTCGAAATGCGGCTCATCTACGCGAACCGGCGCAGTAGATTTCGGGGGTTTCTTCTAACAACATCAACCAACCGAGCCAAGGCCGTTGCGACGGCTTGAATTTTCCCTCGCGATACGCGGTAAGAAGGTCAGTGGAATTTCCCAAAGCCTCCTCAACGCGATTATTGAAGTTGTTGCCAAATGACGGACCGATATGTGCCTTAAACTCAATTGATGCTAAAAGAACACCATCGACGACCACAACCAAGTCCCAATTCTTGGTTGGTCGAAAATAACCGGGTAAGGTCGTTGCCGCAGTGTGTACCGAGGTCTCCGGCAGCCCGGCCTCAAAAAGCAACTCCATCAATAGCTTGATGAAACCATCAAGGTGCTTTCCGCCCGTAACTGCGCTTCGATTTCCTGCGTCTTTCTTTCCGGTGGTAGTTCCCTGTTTTTCGTGCTGTTGAGTTCTTACCTTCCAGAAATATCGAACAGCCTTCGCAACACGCTCGCTATAATCCATTGCCTTTCCCTTTTACTTCGGTTTTTATTTCGGCGTGAGCGAACAACGACGCGGTTGCGTGTCGGATTCGTTTCTCAGCCATCTCGAAATAGTGTGGGTCAATTTCAACCCCAATTGAATTGCGGCCCCATTTTGCGGCTGCTACGGTCGTAGTGCCCGTTCCCATGAACGGGTCTAACACAGTATCTCCCACGAAAGAGAACATGCGAACGAGCCGTTCCGCGAGTTCTTCAGGATAAGGTGCGGGGTGATTGCGAGTGGATGCACCGGTGACACCAGACCAGATTGATTGAAACCACTGCTTGTGGTTTTCGTCGGATATCACAGAGAGCACGCGAGTCGCGACAGTCGGTTTGCGATAACCGCCTGGCTTACGCTCCATAAGTATGAACTCGATGTCGTTTTTGATTACCGCGTTGGGTTCATAGGGCTTGCCCAAGAACCCGGCTCCGTTTCCAGATGCCTCAAAAACTGCATTGGCTATCTTGTACCAGATAATTGGTGCGAGATTGTCATAGCCAATTTTTCGGCAATGTTCCTGTATGGACGCATGGAGGGGAACAACAGTATGTCTTCCGTCGTTCTTTCGACGAGATAGACAGACATCGCCAACCACGCAGATCAGACGCCCACCAGGGACCAAAACTCGATAGCAGTGCTCCCATACGTTATCTAGCTCGCGAAGGAATCTTTCGTAATCTTCTATTTCTCCGAGCTGATTTTCGTGATTCCTGTATTTCTTCAGCGTCCAATAGGGTGGTGATGTAACTACCAGATGAACGGATTCATCTTCAATAAATGACAATTTGCGAGCATCGCCCTGAACTAGACGATGCTCGGTTGGAATTTGCTGAACGGCAGCCTCGATTTCTGCCAGGAGTTTTTTGTCCTTGGCAATACGAGGAATATCGGTTTGCGGGTTTTCTAGCCTAGCAACCGATGAAGGAAGATGGTTTTGGTGATGATGTGCAACAGTCATTAGCATATGGGCTACTTTTCCAATTTCTCCAATACTATACGTGGGCTCTCCCAAGACGCCGAACACCTGAGTTAAGCCGCGCCGCGAAGCGGCGTCGGCTTGGACGAATTGTTAGGCCCTACCGCGGCTGACACAAGAAGCCTTCCGCGGTCGCCAAGAAATTTTCGTAGTAGCCGAGCCCAACTCTAGCAACCTGGACTACATCATTTGGGTCCAGCGACTGGCCGAGGTGCGACACGGGCACGGGATATGTACGGCCACGGTTTGTGACCGGCAATAGCCGAACGCGATCGGGAAAGAAGGTGACTTTTATTGCTTGGGGCGACTGAATGAAGATTTCGCCGTTGCGGACTTCCATGCGTTCGATGTACAGCGAGTTGCCTTCGGCGGCATTGATGCCCACGCCGCCGGCGGACCGCTCGGTGATTGGCGCGACAGTGTGTTCATCCGCCCCGCGTGCATTGGTGAGGTAGGCGAGGAGTTGATCTTTACGCCGCTCGGTCTGGTAGCGGCCCGACCAGCCCGCCCACTTAGGGCTCTTACCAAAGTGCGATAGCGACTTGTTCCAAAAGCGTTCCAAGCGGTGCAGGTACTCGATCCACGCCGACTCGAACGCTTCCAGAGACTGGGCGCTCGCCATCTCTTGGACCGCGTCGTTGCAGCGGACGAGCATTTCTCGCAAGGACGGCAGTTGTTGCACGTAGGGCCTAACACCTGAGTTAAGCCGCGCCACGAAGTGGCGTCGGCTTGGACGAACAGTTAGGGCGCAAGGTAGCAGAAAGCGAGGGCGGTTGGGCGCGCGAGCGCACTGCACCGCTGCCCGCAAGTGCCGGTGTGGTCCGGAAGCCGAGCCGCTGGCGCGCCTTGCGATGCTGCCGCGAGGAAACGCTGCAACCGGCGAGAGTGCTTGCGTGCCTGCTGCCGCGAGGAACTGCGGGCGCGCACCGAGACTGGGGCCGGCACGAGTCGGTGAACGAGATGGGCGTCGAACGCCAGGCGCCGAGCGGATGAGCCGGTTGGCGAGTTGCCCCTGCAGCCTGCGTGGCGCAGCTGCGAAAACAGCTTTCTGGCGCCCTAACACCTGAGTTAAGCCGCGCCACGAAGTGGCGTCGGCTTGGACGAACAGTTAGGGCGCAAGGTAGCAGAAAGCGAGGGCGGTTGGGCGCGCGAGCGCACTGCACACCGCCGCCCGCAAGTGCCGGTGCGGTCCGGAAGCCGAGCCGCTGGCGCGCCTTGCGATGCTGCCGCGAGGAAACGCTGCAACCGGCGAGAGTGCTTGCGTGCCTGCTGCCGCGAGGAACTGCGGGCGCACACCGAGACTGGGGCCGGCACGAGTCGGTGAACGAGATGGGCGTCGAACGCCAGGCGCCGAGCGGATGAGCCGGTTGGCGAGTTGCCCCTGCAACCTGCGTGGCGCAGCTGCGAAAGCATCTTTCTGGCGCCCTAACGCCTGAATTAAGCCGCGCCGCGAAGCGGCGTCGGCTTGAATGAATTGTTAGGCCTCATGGCCCGCGATGCTCGTACAGCACACCACCGGATGAGTCCTCAAGCCGCAAGACCTCACTTGTGTGGAAGTAGTCTACCTGGCAAGCCTCGGATGGCGTGGGCGAGATATTGGTGGTGATGTGGTCGCAAGTTGCCCCCATGTCACGGCCCCAGGCGACATTGTGGATCTGGAGCCGCCGCCCATCTTGCAGCACGCCAACAGTGAGCTCGCCGCAGCGGCTCTGCAGAATCTCCGAGACGCGATCTTCGTGCTCCATGAGGCCCAACACCTGAATTAAGCCGCGCAGCGAAGCGGAGTCGGCTTGAATGAATTGTTAGCCGTCATTGCTTACACGCCGCGAGTGCGGCATTTGCGGCTGCGCGAACCTGTGATGATGATTTCAAAGCTATGTGGGCCTCAAAATGTCCATCCGCGTAGGACCCAGCAAGTATGCAGCTTGATCTGTCTCCTGAGGATGGGCAAACGATGTGATATGGATCGGTGCTTGCAGTTACGGGGGCATACAAAATGTACTGATAGTCAGGCTGCTGCACCATGAGGGCACGAAATCCCGGAACTGGTGAATTTTCGGCTCGTGTCTTTGGGAGGTCTTGAATACGCTCACCGTAAGCCGTTGCCTCAACTGAGGCAGGATCGGTTACGCAATGGCCGATGATCCGTTCATTGGTTGATGAGCGCACGTCGAATGAGCCTGGTGGCGGTGCGAATGCGCAGCCGGAAAGTAAGCTCAGCACTGCGATTGCGAGGATGTTGCGCATGACGGCTAACACCTGAGTTAAGCCGCGCCGCGAAGCGGCGTCGGCTTGGACGAATTGTTAGGTGTCATGGGCGATGATCCTTGAGGCCTGTGCTGCATCAGCCGATGCCCCAGAACGCGTCCTTGACCGCGCCCCAAAGCTTCTTGAGGGTCTCAGTGCGTCCGCGCAAAACTGCAACCCGAAGTAGCTGCGTCAGCAGAGCAAGAACGAGGGCAACGAATACGAGAATGCCCAGTCCATCTCTAAAGACGAACGCAGCTACAACGAAAGCCGTAAGGAGCCCGAGTACAGCCAAGTCTGTCTTAAGGGTACTTGGCGATGAGGTTTGTCCCATGACACCTAACACTTGAGTTAAGCCGCGCCGAAGGCGTCGGCTTGAATGATTAGTTAGGCGCGATACTACACGCCGCGGATTATTGATGCCCTTTGTTGCTCGTACTCCGCATCGGTAAGCAATCCCTTGGAGTGCAGCAAAGCAAGCTCCTGGAGCCGTGCTTCCGCAGACGAGTGTTGGGCGAATGGCGCAGCTGTCGAAACAGGGGCCTTTGAGGTTGCCGAAGATCTTGAGATCGCTCGAATGACCAGCCATAACGCAACACCGATGAAGACTGGCACCGAGAGGATTATTAGGACGATGATCCAGTGCCAGATGCTAAAGCTACCCATGTTTCTTACCCCAGATTCGTAGCGATCACACTCAAGCGCCTAACACCTGAGTTAAGCCGCGCCGCGAAGCGGCGTCGGCTTGAACGAGTTGTTAGCCCGCACCTGACTGCATGGACGAAATATCACGGAGAAACCGATCCTTGTCACGAGGGGACACCATGATGAAGGCACCGTGACCATACTCGATCCGCAACCGATCCAGCGACAAGGCTGGGCTAGAAAGCGGGTTCCTGGTGGGGGTGATGGACCTGATAGAGGCGACCGGGATTTGCCACCGGAACGGGCCGCTCCGGACTAGAAGCTGGCCAGATGCCAAGGTGTAGTCAGTGGCCAGGAGAAGCCACAGAGGCAGACCAACGCCGATGCCCAAGGTAATCACAAGCAGCCACCAAGTACTTGGAGGACTAGCGAGGAGAACCATCGCGCTTGCGAAGGCGGAAGCGCCCATCGCGGCGATGAGGACCGCGAGAAGCCACAGATCAGTCTTGGACTTGTGCACGATCACCATAGCGCTTGTGTGCGGGCTAACACCTGAGTTAAGCCGTGCCGCGAAGCGGCGTCGGCTTGAATGAATTGTTAGGTCTCTCTCCGGGAGAACCCGCGAGCGACCCATTTGAACACTACTAGCAACATGCGAATCAAAAGCCATGCAGCGAGCGGAGGGAGAATGATACAAGCAGCGAGCTCAAGCCAATTGATTGAAGAAACACGCCTCGGTAAGAAGTCCTCAATCCCATCAGTTGAGTCCGACGTTTCGCCTAGCGCCGAAGCGCTGAATGGATTCTTGGCTAGATTATTGCTTTGTTCTTTGTGCCGTAGCTGGTTCGTGGGTGTTGCCAGCGGCTTTGGTTGATTCTTTGGTGGGAGAATCTTGATGTTAACTATTTCGAATGGGAGATACGGGATTTCTTGTTTCTCACGAGCGACAAATGTGAGGACAAGAACGATCCACGCAGCAACTAGGATAACTCCGATCCTTTGCCATCCATTGAGATTCGACAAAGTTCTCATAGAGACCTAACTACTAGTAGACCCCAAGCTGGGGTGTAGCACGGATCGTCCCAGCCTCTGAGGGGCTGTCAAGCAAGACTCCTACCACGAAACGCTGCACTTGCCGATGGTGCGCTGCGCCCAGGCCGGGATCATTGAGGGTGTTTGGCACACAGGAGGCCCTGCGATGGTGTATCACGGCAAAGAAACCCCGCGTAATGGCAGTGCCGGGGCCGGTTCGCCGCCGCGCCTGTTCGACGAAGTTCGCGCGCGATTGCGCTTGAAGCACTACAGTTTGCGTACGGAACAGGCGTATTTGTACTGGATTCGCCGGTTCATTCTGGCCAATGGCAGACGCCATCCGCGGGATTTGAACGGGGCAGTGGTCGAGGCGTTTCTGTCCCGGCTGGCCACGCAGGACAAGGTGGCGGCCAGCACCCAGAATCAGGCGCTTTCGGCGCTGCTGTTCCTGTACCGCGAGGTGCTGGCGATCGACCTGCCATGGATGGAGAACGTGGTGCGCGCCAAGCGGCCGCAGCGGGTGCCGGTGGTACTGGCGCGCGGCGAGGTGGCGCGTTTGTTGCAGCGCCTGTCGGGGCGCGAGTGGCTGATGGCGAGCCTGCTGTATGGCAGTGGCCTGCGGCTGATGGAATGTCTGCGCCTGAGGGTGAAGGACGTGGACTTCGAGCGTCATGAAATCACCGTGCGCGATGGCAAGGGCGGCAAGGACCGGCGCACCGTGCTGCCCTCGGCCCTGAGCGAGCCCCTGCGGCGCCAGCGCGACGATGTGCGGGTGCTGCATGCGCGCGATCTGGCCGACGGATTCGGCGCGGTGTGGCTGCCGCATGCGCTGGCACGCAAGTATCCCAATGCCGCGCGCGAACTCGCCTGGCAGTATCTGTTCCCGGCCTCGCGACGCAGCGTGGACCCGCGCGATGGCAGCGAGCGCCGCCATCATCTGGATGAAAAAGTGTTGCAGCGCGCGGTGCGGGCGGCGGCGCAGGGGCGGGGCTTGCCAAGCCGGTCAGCCCGCATACCCTGCGCCATTCCTTCGCCACGCATCTGCTGGAAGCCGGCTATGACATTCGCACGGTGCAGGAGCTGCTGGGCCACAAGGACGTGACCACTACCCAGATCTACACCCACGTGCTGAATCGCGGCGGGCGCGGGGTGCGCAGCCCGCTCGATGCCGCGTGACCGCTTCAGCCGCCGGCGGCGGTGACCTGCAGGGTGGCGTTCGGCGCGATGCCGCGTTCCAGTGCGTCCAGGCGGACCTGCCAGGGGCCGAAGATGACCGTGCTGGCCCCACGGTTCGGCAGCGGGTTGGTGTGCAGGCTGGCGTCCTGCGCGGGGCCGCGCGCCGGCTGCCAGCGCAGCGCGATTTCGGCATCGCCGGCCCAGATGCACTGCACCCCGGGCGGGCAGCGCGAGTCGTTGACCAGGCGCAGGTAGGTGAGGCGGCTGCCGTCCGCCAGCGTGGCCGCTTCGCCGATGCCGAGGACGAGGGTGCGAGCGGCCGGGGCCGGCGGGGGCGCGGGCGGGGTGGGTGCGGTCGGCGGGGGCATGGGCGCCTCGGGATGGGAGGATGCGGCCGGGGTGGCGGCACAGCCGGCCAGCAGGGCCAGCGGAAGCAGGAGCGAAAGCGGGCGCATGGCGGCTTCCTGATGATGCGGCGGGAAGGGCTGGGGACGGTATAGCACGCTTGGCGATGCCGCGGTGCAGGTATGTCAGAGGCGGGTCTCGTCGCGGCGCGAGGCCAGGCGATCGGCCAGCCGGGTGGGCTCGGGCAGGCGATACGTGGTGGTGAAGCGCATCACCAGTTCCGGCGCCGACGCCATCGCCACCCGATGGCCCGGCGAGACCACCAGCGGCAGGCAGCCGGGTTTGCTGCGCAGCAGCCAGCCGATTTGCTCACGGCCATCGCGCAGCGGGGTGAACGCGCCGCGCATGTCGTGCAGGGCCATGCGGGATTCGCCCACCAGCACCGATTTGGCCACGCCGATGCTGGGCAGGCCGCTGAGGACGCCGAAATGCGCGGCCACGCCCAGCCGGCGCGGATGGGCGATGCCCTGGCCGTCGATGAAGGCCAGGTCTGGCGCCTGCGGCAACTGCGCCAGCGCGGCCAGCAGCGCCGGCAGTTCGCGGAAACTCAGCAGGCCGGGCACGTAGGGCATGCGCGTGGGCAGGCGCGCGACCTGGCGGTCGAGCACGGTGAGCGTGCTGGCGTCCAGCAGTACCGCGGCGGCGCGGGTGGTGGCGCCGTCGTCCTCGAAGCCGACGTCGAACCCGGCCACGGTGCGCAGCGGTTTGTGGAAGTCATCGCGCAGCCGCACCTGGCGCGCCAGCGCCTCCTGCTGCGCGCGCAGCGCGGTGGTGTCGCCGGTCCAGTCGGGCACGGGGGTGTTCATGCGTGGATTGTAGGGGTGGGGCGATGGCGGAGGGGCACGGACGCCGCGTTCCGTCCGTGGTTCGACAGGCTCACCACGAACGGGGATGGGGCTTGCCACAAACGGGATGGTGGCTCACGACGAATGCGGAACTTTCCCCCGTTCGTCCTGAGCCTGTCGAAGGATGAACGGGGCAAGCCCGCCCGTCCGTGGTTCGACAGGCTCACCACGAGCGAGCGGGGGCTCACCACGAGCGGCTACTGACCCGGATGCAGCGCGGTCAGCAAGCCGCGTGCGGTGTGCAGGCGGACTGCCGGCTCCGCCAGGTCGAGGGTGATGCGCAGCTTGTCGGGGCCGTCCATGCGGTAGTGCTTTGAGCTGGCCCTGGATCAGGCGGATCACCGCCATCGGGTCGACGTTGGGCTTCTCCACGAACTGCAGGCGGCCGCCGCTGGCGCCGAGGTCGAGCTTGCGAATGCCCAGCCGGGTCGCGGCCAGCTTCAGCTCGGCCACCGCGAACAGGTGCCTGGCGGGGTCAGGCAGCAGGCCGAAGCGGTCGATCATCTCCACCTGCAGCTCGCGCAGCGCGGCTTCGTCGCGCGCGGCGCTGATGCGCTTGTACAGGGTCAGGCGGGTGTGCGGGTCGGGCAGGTAGTCGTCCGGGATCAGGGCGGGGATGTGCAGATCGACCTCGGCACCGTGGCGGTCCACGTCGTCCACATCCGGCAGCTTGCCCTGCCTGATGCTGCGCACCGCGCGCTCCAGCAGCTCGGTGTACAGGCTGAAGCCGACCTCGGCCATCTGCCCGCTCTGGCCCTCGCCCAGCAGTTCGCCCGCGCCGCGGATTTCCAGATCGTGGGTGGCCAGGGTGAAGCCGGCGCCCAGCTCGTCCATCGCGCTGATCGCGTCCAGCCGCTTGCGCGCATCCTCGGTGATGCTGCGGCGGTCGGGGATCAGCAGGTAGGCGTAGGCGCGGTGGTGGCTGCGGCCCACGCGCCCGCGCAGCTGGTGCAGCTGGGCCAGGCCGAACTTGTCGGCGCGGTGGATGATGATGGTGTTGGCGTTGGGGATGTCGATCCCGGATTCGATGATGGTGGTGCATAGCAGCACGTTGAAGCGCTGCTTGTGGAAATCCAGCATCACCCGTTCCAGTTCGCGCTCCGGCATCTGGCCGTGGGCGACGCCGATGCGCGCCTCCGGCACCAGCGCCTGCAGCTGGTCGTGCATGCGCCCGATGCTCTCCACGTCGTTGTGCAGGAAGTACACCTGGCCGCCGCGGCCCAGCTCGCGTGCGAACGCCTCGCGCAGCAGCGCCTCGTCCCAGGCGTGCACGAAGGTCTGCACCGCCAGCCGGTTGGCCGGCGGGGTGGCGATGATGGACAGATCGCGCAGGCCGCTCATCGCCATGTTCAGCGTGCGCGGGATCGGCGTAGCGGTCAGCGTCAGCAGGTGCACGTTGGCGCGCAGCTTCTTCAGCGCCTCTTTCTGGCGCACGCCGAAGCGCTGCTCCTCGTCCACGATCACCAGGCCCAGGTCGGCGAACTTCACGTCCGGCTGCAGCAGGCGGTGGGTGCCCACGATCACGTCCAGCTTGCCTTCGGCCAGCTTGCCCAGCTCCGCCTCGATCTCCTTCTTCGACTTGAAGCGCGACAGCACCTCCACCCGCAGCGGCCAGTCGGCGAAGCGGTCGCGGAAGTTGCGGTAGTGCTGCTCGGCCAACAGCGTGGTGGGTACCAGCACCGCCACCTGCTTGCCGGCGCTGGCGGTGGCAAACGCGGCGCGCACCGCCACCTCGGTCTTGCCGAAGCCGACGTCGCCGCAGACCACGCGGTCCATCGGCAGGCTGGATTGCAGGTCGCGCAGCACGGCTTCGATGGCGGCCAGCTGGTCCGGGGTTTCCTCGAACGGGAAGCTGGCGGCAAAGGGTTCGTACATCGCCCGGTCGATCTGGATCGCCAGCCCCTGTCGCGCCTGGCGCTTGGCCTGGATCTCCAGCAGTTCGGCGGCCACGTCGCGGACTTTCTCCGCTGCCTTCTTCTTCGCCTTCGTCCACTGCTCGCCGCCCAGGTTGTGCAGCGGCGCGGTGTCGGGGTTGGCGCCGGAGTAGCGGCTGATGCGGTCCAGCTGCGCCACCGGCACATACAGGCGGTCGCCCTTGGCGTATTCGATGTCCAGGAACTCGCCGGGCATGCCGCCCACGTCCATCGCCACCAGCCCGCGGTAGCGGCCCACGCCGTGGTCTTCATGGACGATCGGCGCGCCCAGGGTCAGCTCGCCGAGGTCGCGGATGATCGCTTCCGGCTCGCGTCCGGCCCGCTTGCGGCGGCGCGGCTGGGCGGCGCGTTCCGGGAACAGCTGGCGTTCGGTCAGGACGCACAGCGTCGGGTCATCGAGCGCAAAGCCGTCGTCGAACGGTGCCACTGCGATGCCGAACCGCGCGTTGCCGCCGGCGAACGCGGGCCAGCCGTCCAGCACTGCCGGTGTGAGTGTCGCCGCCTGCAGCACTTCCAGCAGCGCCTCGCGCCGGCCCGGCGAATCCGCGGCCACCAGCACGCGGCCCGGATAGTGCGCCAGAAAGTCGCGCAGGGCCTGTCCTGCGGGCTGCTCCTTCGCCGCCACCGGCAGCGCCGGGGCCGGCTGTACCGGCAGCACGTGCGCCTCGCCGTGGCGCGGATGCGCATCGCCGCAGACTTCGATGCGCGCGCTGCGGTTCAGCCGCTCGCGCAGCGCGTCGGGCGGCAGCCACAGCGCGTCCGGTGGCAGCAGCGGCCGTTCGATGTCGTGGCGCAGCTGCTCGTAGCGCAGCCCCACCTGCGTCCACGCCTGCTCGGCGGCATCCAGCGCGCCGTCGCAAAGCAGGGGCAGGGTGGCGCCGGACAGGTAGTCGAACAGTGTCTCGGTGCTGGCGTCGCCGTCGCGCGCCTCGAAAAACAGCGGCAGGTAGTACTCGATGCCGGCCGGGGCCAACCCCGCCTTCAGGTCCTGCACCAGTGCGCTGCGCCGGGTGTCGATGTCGAAACGCTCGCGCAGCGCGTCCAGCGCCTGCTGCACGTGCGCCGCGTCCATCGGCACCTCGCGGCCGGGCAGCAGCTCAATGGCGGCGATGCGCTCCAGCGAGCGCTGCGATTCCGGGTCGAAGGCGCGGATGCTGTCGATCTCGTCGTCCAGCAGCTCCACCCGGAACGGTGCCTCCGCGCCCATCGGGTACACGTCCAGCAGGCCGCCGCGCACGGCGAAATCACCGGGGTCGAACACCTGCGGCACGTTGCGGTAGCCGGCCGATTCCAGCCGGCGCTTCTCGGCGTCCAAGTCCAGCCGCTGGCCGGTGCGGACGCTGAAGCGGTTGCCCAGCACGTGGCTGCGCGGCGCCAGCCGCTGCATCAGGGTTGCGGCCGGCACCACGACCATTCCGCGCGTCAGCGTGGGCAGGCGCGCCAGCGTGGCCAGGCGCTGGCTGGTGATGTCCGGGTGCGGGCTGAAGCGGTCGTAGGGCAGGGTTTCCCAGTCCGGGAAGCCCAGCACCGGCAACGCCGGGTCGCCGCCGGTCAGGGCGCGCAGGTCGGCTTCCAGCTGGTGCGCGGTGTGGTTGTCGCGCGCCACCAGCAGCAGCGGGCCGGGATGCTGGCGAGCCGCCGCCAGCGCGGCCAACGCCAGCGCGGTGCCGCTGGCCGGCGCGCGCCACCAGGCGCGCAGCTGGCCGGGGCGGGGCAGGGGAACCGGAATGGACAGGGGGAAATCGGCCATGCGGGACGTCATTTCAGGATGCAGTCGGGAACGCTGTCGAAAAAAACGAACGCGCCGGACGCGATGCGCCAGCGCTTCGGAGGAAGAACGGGTTGTGCGGCCGATTGTATCGGCTGCTTGTATCGGCTGCGCCGTTGCCGGCGCGTGCAGCCTGCGGTGGTCAGGCCTTGGCGCCGTTCGCGGCCTGCGGCATCGACGGCACCGGCGGGCCTTGGGCTTGGGCGGCGGCAGGTCCAGCACCACCCGCACCAGCCCGGCCTCCGGGGTGGCTTCGCGGCGGAAGCCCAGCGAGGCCGCCAGCGCCTGCATCGGCAGGTTGCTCTCCAGCACGTGGCCGTACACCCGCTGCACCTTGCGGCCCTTGGCCCAGCGCACCAGCCGCCGCATCAGGTGGCGGCCCAGGCCCATGCCGTTGATGTAGTGGCTGACCAGGATCGCGAACTCCGCGTCCTTGCCGTCGTCGTGGATGGAGATACGCGCCACCGCGCCCACCAGCGCCTCGCCCGGCGGCAGCGGCTCGGCGGCCACCAGCGCGAAGTCGCGGCGCGGGTCGGGCCGGGTGAGCTGCTCGGCCTGCGTGCTGCTCAGCTCCTTCATCGGATGCAGGAAGCGCTGGCGGATCTCGTCCGGTTCCAGCAGGGTGAAGGCGGCCTGCATCGGGCCGGCATCCTCCGGCCGGATCGGGCGGATCAGCAGCTCGCGTCCATTCTGGAGACGGACATGTTCGTGCCAGGGGGGCATGCGGTTGCGGCGGGCCATGGCGGCATCATCGCGTGCAGGGGGTTAAAAAATGAACGGCGCGTGTCTGCGCGGCGGGTCAGGCACCGGCCGGGGCGCGCGGGCCGCGCAGGCGGGCCAGCAGCGTCGCCGCCGCCAGCACCACCGCGCCGGCCACCACCCCGAAGGCGGCATTGGCCAGGGACGTCCACAGCCAGCCCGGCGGCACCGTCGCCAGGCCCTGCAGGGCATGGTGCAGCGGGCCGATGCCGTGTACCAGGATGCCGCCGCCGACCAGGAACATCGCCGCGGTGCCAGCCACCGACAGGGCTTTGAGCAGGCGCGGGGCGAACGCGAGGATGCCGCGGCCCAGTACCGCGCGCGCCCGCCCGCCGCCGGGCCGGATCAGGTGCAGGCCCACGTCGTCGAGCTTGACGATCGCGCCTACGAGTCCATACACGCCCACCGTCATCACCAGCGCGATCGCCACCAGGACGCCGATCTGCACGCTCAACGGCTTGCCGGCAACCGTGCCGAGCGCGATCACGATGATCTCGGCCGAGAGCACGAAATCGGTGCGGATGGCGCCGCGGATCTTGTCGCGCTCGAGGGCCACCAGGTCTACGGTGGTATCCGCGACCGCGTGCATGAGGGCGTCGTGGTGACGCGCGTCTTCGCCCCCGTGCAGCAGCTTGTGGGCCAGTTTCTCGGCGCCTTCGTAGCAGAGATAGGCGCCGCCCAGCATCAATAGCGGCAGGATCAGCGGGATGCCCAGCCCGCGCGTGGCCAGCCAGCCCTCCAGCGCCGCGATGCCCAGCGCCGCCGGCACCAGGATCGCCTTGTTGGCCAGCGAGCCCTTGGCCACCGCCCACACCACCGGCAGCTCGCGTTCGGCGCGAAGGCCAGTCACCTGCTGCGCGTTGAGCGCCAGGTCGTCGCCCAGTACGCCCGCGGTCTTGCCGCCGGCGACCTTGGTCATCGCGGCGATATCGTCCAGCAGGCTGGCGATGTCGTCGAACAGGGCGAAGAAACTGGAAGGCATGGGCGGATTGCGAAGGGGAAATGTGAATGCACAAGTCTGGCATGCCCGCAGCCCGCGCGCTCAGGGCGGTGGTTTCAGCCAGGTGACCTGGGTGCTGGCGCCGGGCTCGCCCAGCGCGCGGCGCAGGGCGTCCAGGGCGGGGCGCATCGCGGCGTCGAACTGCCACGGCGGGTTCAGCAGCAGCAGGCCGCTGCCGTTCATCCGCAGTGGGGAATCGTCCGGCCGCACCCGCAGTTCCAGCAGCAGCGCGGATCTGGCCGGCAGCCTGGCGGCGGCGCGGCGGAATGGCTGCAGCGCGCGGCCCTGCTTGATCGGGTACCACAGCGCGAACATGCCCCGCGGCCAGCGCGCCAGGCCTTCGGCCAGCGCGGCCAGGGCGGCGTCGAACTCGGCCAGCTGCGCTTCGAACGGCGGGTCGATCAGCACCAGCCCGCGCGCGAACTTGGTGGCGCCGTGCTTCGGCGGCAGCAGCGCCTTGAGCGCCGCGTAGCCGTCGCGTTCGTGCACGGCGATGCGCGAATCCTCGGCAAAATGCACGCGCAGCACGTGCGCTTCCTCGGGATGCAGCTCGCAGGCGGCGAGGCGGTCGTCGGCACGCAGGGCGTGCGCCAGCAGCCAGGGCGAGCCGGGATAGGCCTGCGCGCCGTGCCGGGCGCGGCAGGCGCGCACCGCCGCCAGGTAGCGCTGCACCGCGGGGTCGCGCGGGCCTTTCGCCAGCAGCCGGGCGATGCCGTCCTGCGCCTCGCCGGTCTTCTGCGCGGCCTCGCCGTCCAGTTTGTACAGGCCGCGCCCGGCGTGGGTGTCCAGCGCGAAGCAGGGCGCCGGCTTGGCGGTCAGGGCATCGCACAGCGCCAGCAATACGACGTGCTTGAGCACGTCCGCATGGTTGCCGGCGTGGAAGGCGTGGCGGTAGTTCATGCCGGCATTGTCGCACCGCGCATCGCTACAATCCGCGGATGCCTGCAGCGATCACCCTGCACACCCTGACTGGCGCGGCGATCGTGCCGCATCTTGAGGTCATCGCCGCGCTGCGGATCGCGGTGTTCCGCGACTGGCCCTATCTTTACGACGGCGACGTCGGCTACGAGCGCGAGTACCTGCGCGCCTACGCCGACTGTCCGCGCAGCGTGGTGGTGCTGGCCGTGGACGGCGAGCGCGTGGTCGGCGCCAGCACCGGCCTGCCGCTGGCGGAGGATGGCGCCGCGTTCCAGGCACCGTTCCAGGCGCGCGGAATGGACGTGGCGCGGGTGTTCTACTGCGGCGAGTCGGTGCTGCTGCCGGCCTACCGCGGGCGCGGCATCGGGCATGCATTCTTCGACGCGCGCGAGGCGCATGCGCGCGCGCTCGGCGGGTTCGACTGGACCGCGTTCGCGGCGGTCGATCGGGATCCGGACGATCCGCGCCGGCCAGTGGGCCACCGCGGCAACGAGGCGTTCTGGGCCAAGCGCGGTTACGTGCGCCAGCCGGGCATGACCATGCACCTGCATTGGAACGAGGTCGGCACGGGCGAGATCGGGCATGCGCTGACCTTCTGGCTGCGCCCGCTGGAGGCGGCATGAAGGTCGCGGCCTGCCGCTACGCGGTCGGAAGGCCGGCCGACTTCGCCACCTTCGCCGCCCGCATCGAGGCGCTGCTGGGCGGGGCGCAGGCGCAGGGCGCGCGGCTGGCGGTGCTGCCGGAGTATCTGGCGCTGGAGCTGGCGGCGGTATTCCCGCCGGCGGTCCACGTCGACCTGCACGCCTCGCTGGCCGCGCTGCAGGCGCTGCGCGGCGACTGGATCGCGCTGTTCACGGGGCTTGCGCAGCGCCTGCAGATGCACATCGTCGCTGGCAGCTTCCTGCTGGAAGTCGCGCCGGGGCGCTACCGCAACCGCAGCGACCTGTTCAGCGCCGACGGCGCGCATCTGTGGCAGGACAAGCTGCAGCTGACCGGCTTCGAACGCCAGGCGCGGGTGATCGAGCCTGGCGATGCCCTGCACGTGATGATGCTGGACGGCGTGCGGGTGGGGATCGCGGTCTGCTACGACAGCGAGTTCCCGCTGCCGGTGCGCGCCCAGCGCGAGGCCGGCATGCAGCTCTTGCTGGTGCCCAGCTGCACCGATACCGCGGCCGGCGCGACGCGCGTGCGGGTCGGTTGCCTGGCGCGCGCGCTGGAGAACCGGATCTACGTGGCGCAGGCGGTGACCGCCGGCCGCGCCGACTGGAGCCCGGCGCTGGACGTGAACACCGGCCGCGCCGCGCTGCTGGCGCCGATGGACGCAGGGCTGCCGGCCGACGGCGTGCTGGCGCAGACCGCGGACGGCGCCGATGCGCAGGCCGGCGACGCCGAGGCCTGGGCGCTGGCGACGCTGGATTTCGCGCGGCTCGAGGCCAGCCGCGCGCAGGCGCAGGTGGCCAACGACCGCGACTGGCCGGGCCAGTGGCAGCCGCGGCTGCGGCGGGCACGGCTGCAGCAGGCGCCCGGGGCATGACCATCGGCCCGTGAGCGCGGCCGGCGCGCGCTGGCAGACTCGGGGCTTTGCCACGAACCGGGGAACACGATGAAACGATGGATACGGGCCTGCGCCCTGCTGGCGGCGGGGTTGGCGGGCGCGCAGGGCGCCTCCGCCCAGCGCGCGTACGCGCAGGAGCAGGTGGATCTGGACATGACCGCGCGCATCCGCCAGGAGGCGTTCCAGCGTTCGCAGGTGATGGACACCCTCAACCACCTCACCGACGTGATCGGGCCGCGCCTGACCAATTCCCCGGCGATGGCCGAGGCCAACCGCTGGACCCGCGCCAAGTTCAGCGAATGGGGCCTGGCGAATGTGCACGACGAGGCGGTCGAGGACCTCGGCCGCGGCTGGCAGTTCACCCGCGCGAACGTCGAGATGCTCGGCCCGCGCGCGATGCCGCTGCACGCCCTGCCGAAGGCGTGGACGCCGGGCACGCCGGGGGCGATCGAGGGCGAGGCGATGTACGCCCGGCTGGAGTCCAAGGCTGATCTCGAGCAGTGGAAGGGCAAGCTGCGCGGGAAGATCGTGTTCCTCGATGCGCTGCGCCCGTACAAGCCCAGCGAGAAGCCCGACTTCCAGCGCTATGAGGCGGCCGACCTCGACGAGCTGCTCACCTTCCCGCTGCCCAAGCCGCGCGCGCTCGATCCCGACGCCCTGGCGCGCATGCGTGCACGGATGGAGTTGATGCCGCTGCTCAACCGCTACCTGGCCGACGAGGGCGTGCTGGCCACGGTCTCGATCAGCAGCTGGAACGACGGCATCGTGCGGGTGATGGGCGGCGGCTCGCGCAAGG
Source organism: Thermomonas sp. S9 (assembly GCF_024704365.1). Lineage (GTDB taxonomy): Bacteria > Pseudomonadota > Gammaproteobacteria > Xanthomonadales > Xanthomonadaceae > Thermomonas. Next base: position 2,171,940 of record NZ_JAJDFY010000001.1, on the reverse strand, counting down.
CCGGCGAGGCGGTGGGCGTGCCGGCGCTGGTGATGATGGCCGAGCACTACAACACGGTGATGCGCGCGCTCGATCGCAAAGAGCCGGTCAGGCTGCGGCTGGACGTGGATTCGCGCTTCCTGGACGAGACCAACCAGCCCGGCTACAACACCCTCGCCGAGATCCCCGGGGGCGGCCCGCACAAGGACGAGGTGGTGATGCTGGGCGCGCACATGGATTCCTGGCACGCCGGCGCCGGCGCCAACGACAACGCCGCCGGGGTGGCGGTGATGATGGAGGCGATGCGCATCCTCAAGGCGGTGGGCGCGCGCCCGGACCGCACCATCCGGGTGGCGCTGTGGACCGGCGAGGAGCAGGGCCTGCTGGGCTCGCAGGCCTATGTCGCCCGCCATTTCGCCAAGTTCGAAGAGCCGTCCGATCCGGCCCAGAAGGCGCTGCCGGCGTTCATGCGCAGCCAGCGCGGCAAGCTGGTGCGGATGCCCGAGTACGCCAAGATTTCGGCTTATTTCAACCTCGACAACGGCAGCGGCCGCATCCGCGGCATCTATGCGCAGGAGAACCTGGCCGCGGCGCCGATCTTCGCCGAGTGGCTCAAGCCCTGGCACGACGTCGGCGCGACCATCGTCACCCAGCGCAACACCGGCAGCACCGACCACGTCAGCTTCGATGCGGTCGGCGTACCCGGCTTCCAGTTCGTGCAGGACCAGCTGGACTATTTCAGCCACGTCCATCACAGCGACCTGGACGTGCAGGACCATGCGGTGGCCGACGACCTCAAGCAGGCCGCCGCGATCGTGGCTTCATTCGTGTACAACGCCGCGACCCGCCCGCAGCCGCTGCCGCGCAAGCCGCTGCCGCCGGAAAGCCGCTAGGGAAGGTCTGAACAACGCCATCCAGGCGTTGTCAGCCCACGCCGAGTCCGGTACAGGCCCGGACTCGGCTCACACGCATCGATCACTTGCATGATGGATGCGTGGCCGGCCCTCCATGGCCGGCGGGAACCTCTGAGTTGATCAGAGGTTCCCTAGGCCGCGAGGGGCCGCTTCCGGCAACCGGCATCATGCGCCGCGCCTGCCGGCGACGGGCCGGCCTCGCGTCGGCCCCGCACGTTTGCGGATACCGGCGCGATGCCGGCGGGGTGCGCCGGATGACGCGCGGGATGGCGCGCCGCTCAGTCCTGCGCGATGTGCAGCTGCAGGCCCAGACCGAGCATATCGTCGGGTTCGGCCTCGAGGTCGGCGCGCAGCAGCGGGCGCGCGTGCAGCCAACGCCGGTCCAGCGCCAGTTCCAGGCGCTCGCCGTCCGCGCGCAGGCGCAGCCCGGGCGGCAGCTCGTCCTTGCGCGCGCGGTGCAGCAGCACCGCCAGCCGCAGCAGCGCGGCACAGCGGCGCGCGTTGCCGAGCAGGCGGTCGGGGATCGATTCGAACGCGGACTTCGCCACGCTGCGGCGATGGCTGCGCACCAGCGCGGCGAGGAAGCGCTGGCCCTGCTGCGAGAAGCCGGCGATGTCGGAGTGCTGCAGCACGTAGGCGCCATGCACGTGGTAGCCGCTGTGCGCGATCGCCAGCCCCAGCTCGTGCAGGCGCGCGGCGCGCGAGAGCATGGCGCGGTCCTCGCTGCCCAGGCCCCAGTCCGCGGCGACCTGGTCGAACAGCTGCAGGGCGGTGGATTCCACCCGCTGCGCCTGCGCCGCGTCCACCCCGTAGCGCTGCATCAGCGCGGCCACCGACAGCTCGCGCGGATCGTCGGCGCCGCCGCGGCCCAGCAGGTCGTACAGCACGCCCTCGCGCAGCGCGGCCTTGCTCACCTGCAGCTGCTCCAGCCCGAGCACCGCGAACGCGGCCTCCAGCACCAGCACGCCGCCGGCGATGATCGGGCGGCGGTCGTCGGACAGCCCGGGCAGGTCGATGTCCTCGATCCGGCCGGCCTGCAGCAGGCGCTCGCGCACCTGCGCCAGGCCCTCGCGGGTGATGCTGCCCTTGCCCAGTTTCATCGCCGCGCAGATGTTGCCGATCGCCTTGTGGGTGCCGGAGGTGCCGATCGCCTCGTCCCAGCCGAGGCTGCGGTAAGGCGCGGCGAACTGCTGGAACTGCAGTTCGACCTCGGTCAGCGCCGCCTGCCAGCGCTTGCGCCCGAGCTTGCCGCTGCCGAAGAAGCGGCGGGTACTGGCAATACAGCCCACCTGCAGGCTCTCGCGCTCCAGCGGCGTGAAGCCGCGGCCGATGATGCATTCGGTGGAGCCGCCGCCGATGTCGATCACCAGCCGCTTCTGGTCGGGTTCGGGCGGCTGCTCGTGGGCCACGCCCAGGTACACCAGGCGGGCTTCCTCGCGCCCGGAAATCACGTCGATCGGATGTCCCAGCGCGGCTTCGGCCGGGCGCAGGAAGGCTTCCGGGTCGCGCAGCTGGCGCACCGTGTTGGTGGCCACCGCGCGCACGTGCCGGCGCGGGATGTCGGCCACCCGCTGGCCGAACCGGGCCAGGCAGGCCAGCGCGCGCTCGCGCACCTCCGGCGCCAGTCCGCCCAGCGCGTTCAGGCCCTCGGCCATCCGCACCGTCTCGCGCAGGCGATCCACCACCCGCAGCTGGCCCAGCACGCGCTGCGCCACCACGATGTGGAAGCTGTTGGAGCCGAGGTCCAGCGCGGCCACCAGGTCGCCGTCGCGGAGGGAAGCGCCCGGCCGGGGCGAGACCGTGCTCATGCCGGGGCGAAGGGGAGATCGTCCATGTCCGGCATTATGGCCGATCGCCGGCGCGCGCCGCTGCGCGCGGTCACGCGTAGAGGTCTTCCAGCAGCGACAGCTGGGCCGAGAACGCGGCCTCGCCGGTGGCCGGCAGGCAGCGCTCGTAGTGGCCGTCGGCATGCAGCTGCCAGGCGTTCTGGTTGTCGGCCAGGTAGTTCAGCAGGCCCTCGCGATGCACGCGGTGCGCCAGCAGCGGGTCCAGCACCGGGAATGCGATCTCCACCCGCCGCAGCAGGTTGCGTTCCGCCAGTCGGCCGAAGAACAGAACAGCTCGGGCTGGCCGGCATTGCCGAACCACCAGACGCGATGGTGTTCGAGGAAGCGCCCGACCACCGAGCGCACCCGGATGTGCTCGGACACGCCGGGGATGCCCGGGCGCAGGGCGCAGGCGCCGCGCACGATCAGGTCGATCTCGACCCCGGCCTGCGAGGCCTCGTACAGCGCGCGCACCACGCGGGCCTCGTTGAGCGCGTTCATCTTCGCCACGATCCGCCCCCGGCTTGCCGGCGCGCGCATGCGCGGCCTCGCGCGCGATCCGGTCCAGCACGCCCTGGTGCAGGGTGAAGGGCGACTGCAGCAGCCGTTTCAGTTTCAGTGGAGCGGCCAGCCCGGACAGCTGCTGGAAGATCAGGTGGACGTCGTGGCCGATGTCCGGGTCGGCGGTCATCAGGCTGAAGTCGGTGTAGGCGCGCGCGGTGCCGCTGTGGTAGTTGCCGGTGCCCAGGTGCACGTAGCGGCGCAGGGCGTTGCCCTCGCGGCGCACGATCAGCAGCATCTTGGCGTGGGTCTTGTAGCCCACCACGCCGTACACCACCTGCACGCCGGCATCCTGCAGGCGGTCGGCCAGGCCCAGGTTGGCCTCCTCGTCGAAGCGCGCGCGCAGCTCCACCACCACCGTCACGTCCTTGCCGTTGCGCGCGGCCTGGATCAGATGCTCGACGATCGGCGAATCCTTGCCGGTGCGGTACAGGGTCTGCTTGATCGCCAGCACGTCCGGGTCCTCGGCGGCCTGGCGGATCAGCTCCAGCAGCGGGGTGAAGGCGTCGAATGGGTGGTGCAGCAGCAGGTCGCCCTGGCGGATCGCATCGAACATCCCCTCGATCTCGCGCGGTAGGCGCGGGGAGAACGATGGAAACTTCAGATCCGGGCGCTTGACCAGGTCATAGACCTGGATCACCCGGTTCAGGTTGACCGGGCCGTTGATCTTGTACACCGCGTTCGGCGGCAGGTCGAAATTGGCCAGCAGGTCGTCCACGATGTCCTGCGGGCAGCGCTCGTCGATCTCCAGCCGCACCGCGCGCAGGTAGCCGCGGCCCAGCAGCTCGTCGCGCAGGGCCAGGGCGAGATTGTCCACGTCGTCCTCGTCCACGATCAGCTCGGAGTTGCGGGTCACCCGGAACTGGTAGGCGCCCTTGACCGTCATCCCCGGGAACAGCTCGTCCACGAAGGCCGACAGCACCGAGCTGAGGAACACGAAGTCGAGGCCGGCATCGGTGTCGTCCTCCAGCCCCGGCACCCGGATGATGCGCGGCAGCGAGCGCGGCGCGCGCACGATCGCAAGATGCCCTCGCGCCCGAACGCATCGCGGCCCTCCAGCAGCACCACCACATTCAGCGACTTGTTGAGGATCTTCGGAAACGGATGCGCCGGATCCAGCCCCAGCGGCGACAGCACTGGCATGATCTCCTCGACGAAATACCGGCGCAGCCACTCGCGCTGGGCCGGCGTCCACTGCTCGCGCTGCAGCAGCCGGATGCCCTCGTCGGCCAGCGCCGGGCGCAGTTCGTCGTAGAAGCAGCGGTACTGTGCCTCCACCAGCGCGGCCGCGCGCTCGTGGATCTTGTCCAGCAGTCGGGCGGGGTCGAGCCCGTCCATCCCGGCCGGCAGGTTCAGCTCCACCGCGTGGCGCACCGCGCCGCCGCGGATCTCGAAGAACTCGTCGAGGTTGGTGCAGGAAATGCACAGATAGCGCAGGCGCTCCAGCAGCGGCACCGCCGGGTCCTGCGCCTGCGCCAGCACCCGGAAGTTGAAGTCCAGCTGCGACAGCTCGCGGTTGGCGTACAGCGCGGGATCGCGCAGGCGGGCGTGGTCGGATTCTGCGTTCATGGCGTGGACGGGCTGGAAAGGTGGGGGGCGCGGGGCAGCACGCGGTCGCGGCCGAACCGGCAGCTGAAGATACTCCCGGCCCCCACGTCGCTGGCAATGCTCAGCTGCGCGCCGTGCAGGCCCAGCACGTGCTTGACGATGGCCAGCCCCAGCCCGGTGCCGCCGCTCTCGCGCGAGCGGCTGGTGGACACCCGGTAGAAGCGTTCGGTCAGGCGCGGCAGGTGCGCGGCGGGGATGCCGTAGCCGGTGTCATGCACCGCCAGCACCGCGCCACCGTCGGCATCGCAGCTGAAGCGCACCATGATCTCGCCGCCGTCCGGGGTGTAGCGCACGGCGTTGCTGACCAGGTTGCCGAACGCGCTGTGCAGCTCCTTGCTGGCGCCGCGCAGGTCCACCTGGGCCTCGTCCTCGACCCGGATGCGGTGGCGGCCGCCGCTGAGCGCCTCCGCCTCGCGCCGCAGGTTGGCCAGCATCGGCGCCATCGCCACGTGCTCCTCGGCCAGCTGGTCGCGCGCCTCCAGTCGCGACAGGGTGAGCAGGTCCTCGACCAGTCGCGCCATCCGCTGCGACTGCCGGCGCATCTCGTCCAGCAGCCCGGCCCATTCCGGGTTGTCGTCCGCGTCCAGCATCTCCAGATAGCCGTGGATCACGGTCAGCGGGGTGCGCAACTCGTGCGAGACATTGGCCACGAAGTCGCGACGCATGTGTTCCAGCCGCAGCAGCTTGCTGACATCGCGCGCCAGCAGCAGCCACAGGTCGTCGGAATAGGGCAGCAGGCGCAGGCTCAGGCGCATGCCGGGGTCGGCCGGGGAGGCGACGTCCTCCATCGGTTCCGCGTTGCGTCCGGCGGCCAGCCACTGCGCCATCGGCAGCGGGCGCAGGGCGTCCGCCAGCGGCGCGCCGTGGTGGCGCGGGTAGCGTAGCCCCAGCAGCGGGGTGGCGGCCTCGTTGAACCACAGGATGCGCTGGCTGTTGCGCTCCACCAGCACCACCGCGTCCGGCAGCGCCGCGGCCACCGCGCGGTAGGCACGCAGCATCGCCAGCAACCGCCGCTTGCGCGCGCGCATCTCGGTCTGGCCGCGGTAGAGCAGGGCATCCAGCCCGCTCCAGACCCCGCCGCCGTGCGGCACCAGACGCTGGCGCGCGGCCAGCCGCCGCAGCAGCCGGTGCAGTCGCCAGTAATGCCAGCCAACCACGCCCAGCGCGGTGATCGCCAGTGCCGGCCACGGCTGGCCCAGCGCCAGCCCGGCCAGCAGCCCGGCGGCCAGCACCAGCAGCAGCTGGAAGAGGGTACGCAACCAGGCGTGGCGGGGGATCGACGGCATCAGGCCAGTATCCGGGATTGCATCCGGGTTTGTCCCGCGGCCCGCGGCGGGCCGGGGCGCACCGGCGTAGGCGCGCTCACACCGCGGTCGAGAAGCGGTAGCCGGCGCCGCGCACGGTCTGCACCATCGCGTCCAGCGCGTGCGGCTCCAGGGTCTTGCGCAGGCGCCGGATGTGCACGTCCACGGTGCGTTCCTCCACGTACACGCTGCCGCCCCAGACGTGGTCCAGCAGCTGGGTGCGGGTGTACACGCGCTCGGCGTGGGTCATGAAGAAGTGCAGCAGGCGGTATTCGGTGGGGCCCATCTGGATCGGGTGCGCGGTGCCGTCGATGTCGGCGAACACCCGGTGAGCGGCGCCGTCGATGCGCAGCGCGCCGACCTGCACGCTGCCGTCGTCGTCGTCCTCGCGCGAGCGCCGCAGCACGGCGCGGATGCGCGCCAGCAGTTCGCGCGCCGAGAACGGCTTGACCACGTAGTCGTCCACCCCGGCCTCGGCCCGCCGACGCGGTCGTTTTCCTCGCCGCGCGCGGTCAGCATGATGATCGGGATGTCGCGGGTCAGGGCCTCGCGCCGCCAGCGCCGCGCCAATTCCAGCCCGCTGGTGCCGGGCAGCATCCAGTCCAGCAGGATCAGGTCGGGCACGCGCTCGGCGATGCGCTCCTGCGCCTCGCGCGCATCCCCGCCAGCAGCGGCGCGTAATCGCCCTTGCGCAGGGCATAGGCCAGCATGTCGCGGATCGCGGGCTCGTCTTCGACGATCAGGATGTGTTTCTGCATGGCGTCCGGTGGTGGCGCCGTCGGAGGGGGCGCCGTCGCATTACACGACGGTTGGGTGACAGTTTCGTGACGTTGTCATCTGGCGTACAGCCCCAGCCGGCCGCCCACCGCCTCGTCGCGGATGCCCTGCCGGCGCAGTTCCAGCACGGTGGGGGTGATCGCCGCGATGCGCGCGTCGATCCGCGCGCGCGCGTAGTAATCCAGGTCGCCGCGCTTCTTGAGGTTGTCCAGCTGCACCAGCGCCTGCTCCGGGCGCCCGGACAGGTAGGCCGCCTCGGCCCAGGCCTCGCCCGCGCGCACCGGGTCGCCGGCGATCTCGTTGGCGCGCGCGTAGATCTGCTGCAGCGGCAGGTCGGCGTTGCTGGTGCCCAGCAGCGGGCGCAGGACCGTCACCGCGCGCTGGCCGGCCTCGCGGGTGCCGCGTTCGGTCAGCAGCCGTGCATAGGCCAGCACCAGCGCGCGATGGGTGGGCATGCGCGCGAGCAGGGTGTCGAACCGGCGGTCGGCCTCGGCGATGCGGCCGCTGCGCGCCTCGGCCTGGCCGGCGGCGATCTGCAGCCACAGATTGCCGGGATGCGCCTGCGCCAGCGGCGCCAGCGCCTGCAGGGCCTCCCCGTTCTGGCCGGCCAGCAGGTGGGCCAGCGCCAGCCCGTAGCGCTGGGGCTCGCTGAGCGCCTGCTTGGCTTGCATCTGCTGGTATTCGCGGATCGCCTGGGCCGGGGTCAGGGCGCTGAGCACGCGCAGCCGCTCCTGGGCCCAGGGAAAATCACCGGTGTCGCCGCGCGCCTGGTGGCTGGCGGAGGCCAGTTGCAGGTTGGCCGGCAGTAGCGGGTTGCCGCCGCCGCTGGCGGTGGGCAGCGGCAAGCGCGACGCCACCAGCTTGTCGGCGCGCTGGCGCGCCTCGCTGATGCGCGCCAGGGTCAGCGGGTGGGTTTGCAGGTAGCCGGGCAGCGCCGAGCGCTCGTCGCCCTGGTTCAGACGCACCACGCCCTGCAGGGTCTGGAAGAAATCGGCCATCGCCTCGGGGTCGTAGCCGGCGTTGGCCAGCAGGCGGATGCCGATGCGGTCGGCCTCTGACTCGTTGTCGCGGGTGTAGTCGATCTGGCGCTGCTGCAGCAGGCCCATGCCGGTGATCAGCGCGGCCGAGGAGGCATCGCCGCTGGAGGTGCCGCCGGCCTTCTGCGCGGCCACGATCGCGCCGAGGGTGGCCAGCAGGATCGGCAGGCTCTCGCGCTGGGCCTTTTCGGCGCCGCGCAGCACGTGCTGCTGGGTGACGTGCGAGATCTCGTGCGCCAGCACGCCGGCCAGCTCGTCCTCGCGCGCGGCGGCCAGCACCAGCCCGGAGTTCACTGCCACGTAGCCGCCGAGGGTGGCGAAGGCGTTGATCTGGCGGTCGCGCAGCAGGAAGAAGGTGAATGGCTGCTGCGGGCGGTCGCTGGCGGCGACCAGGCGCTGGCCGACATCATTCAGCCAGCCGTCCAGCAGCGGATCGTCCAGCACATAGCCCTCGTGGCGCAGCTGGGCCAGCACCATCGCGCCGTATTCGGCCTGCTTGGCCGGCGAGAGCACGCTTCCGGCGGAAGAGCCGATATCGGGCAGGCTGCGCTCCTGCGCGGTGGCCAGCCCGGCGCTGGCGGTCAGGGCGAACAGCAGGGCGGCGGTGGGCAGGCGGAGATTCATGCGGGCAGAATGCAGCGTTGTGGTGGCAACCGGGTGAATGCGGCTTGAGCGGCTGGGAAACTGGCCACGCTGCCCCATATTCGACCAGAATCCACCCTTTCGGTTCAGGAGACCCCCGTGAGCGACCCCAGCCCCCCGCCGATCACCCTCTACAGCACCGAGGTATGCCCGTATTGCGTGGCGGCCAAGAACTTCCTCAAGAGCAAAAGCCTGAGCTGGAACGAGGTGCGGGTCGACACCAATCCGGCCGCGCGCGAAAAGATGGTGGCGCTGACCCGGCGCACCAGCGTGCCGCAGATCTTCATCGGCGACGTCCACGTCGGCGGCTACGACGACATGATGGCGCTGCACCGCGCCGGCAAGCTGGAGCCGCTGCTGCAGGGAGAGGGCGCATGAGCGGCGGCGACGACCGGGTGCGGGCCTTCACCGAATTCCGCCAGCGCATGAACAGGCGCATCCTGGACGAACCCAACCAGGTCGTCCGCCGGTTCTTCGCGCTCGATACCCAGACCTACCAGGCCGGCGCGCTGGACGTGAAGACCAAGGAGCTGTGCGGGTTGGTGGCCTCGCTGGTGCTGCGTTGCGACGACTGCATCAGCTACCACGTGGCGCAGTGCAAGGATGCCGGGGTCAGCCGCGAGGAGCTGTTCGAGGCGTTCTCGGTCGGCCTGGTGGTGGGCGGTTCGATCGTGATCCCGCACCTGCGTCGGGCGGTGGATTTCCTCGACCAGCTGGAGCAGGGCCAGGCCGCCGCGCCGGGCGCGCACGAGCACGGCTAAAGCGCGCGCGCCGACCCGCCGGCATACCCCGGCGCGCCATCTGCCATAATGTCCAGTCATCGAACCCCACTCGCCGCCACGCACGACGCGTGGCGGCGGCCTGTCTGGACACTGGAAAATGACAACGATCACGGTCATCCGCGGCGACGGCATCGGCCCGGAAATCATGGACGCCACCCTGCACGTGCTGGACGCGATGCAGCTGGGCCTTGCCTACGAATTCGAGGATGCCGGCATGGTGGCGCTGGAGAAGCACGGCGCGCTGCTGCCGGAGGCCACCCTGGACTCCATCCGCAGGAACAAGGTCGCGCTGAAGTCGCCGCTGACCACCCCGGTCGGCGGTGGGTTCTCCTCGATCAACGTCGAGCTGCGCAGGCGCTTCGACCTGTACGCCAACGTGCGCCCGGCGCGCACCTTCCCCAACACCAGGGCGCGCTTCCCCGGCAAGGTGGACCTGATCACGGTGCGCGAGAACACCGAGGGCGCCTACATCGGCGAAGGCCAGGAAGTCTCGGCCGACGGCGAGACCGCGGTGCTGACCCAGAAGGTGACCCGCAAGGGGTCCGAGCGGATCGCGCGCTACGCCTTCGAGCTGGCGCGGACCACCGGCCGCAGGAAGGTGACGGTGGTGCACAAGGCGAACATCCTGAAGTCCACCTCGGGCCTGTTCCTGAAGACCGCGCGCGAAGTGGCCGCGCAGTACCCCGACATCGAGTGCAACGAGATGATCGTGGACAACGCCTGCATGCAGCTGGTGATGCGTCCGGAGCAGTTCGACATCATCGTCACCACCAATCTGTTCGGCGACATCATCTCCGACCTGTGCGCCGGCCTGGTCGGCGGCCTGGGGCTGGCCCCGGGTGCCAACATCGGCACGGAGGCGGCGATCTTCGAGGCGGTGCACGGCTCCGCGCCCGACATCGCCGGCAAGGGCATCGCCAACCCGTGCGCGCTGCTGCTGGGCGCGGCGCAGATGCTCGACCACCTTGGCAAGCCGGACCAGGCGCAGCGCCTGCGCGGCGCGATCATCGCCACGCTGGAGGCGAAGGACTCGCTGACCCCCGACCTGGGCGGCGAGGGCAATACGCTGGCGTTCGCCAAGGCCATCGCCAGCCGTCTCTGAGCGGTACGGCCGTGGGAACGAAGAAGGGCGCCCTGCGGCGCCCTTCTTCATTGGAGACTTCGAGCCTTCGTTGCGAAGCGCCAGCCCCTTCAGTTGCGCGACTGCAGCTTCGACAGCAGCCGCAGCAGCTCCAGGTACAGCCACACCAGCGTCACCAGCAGGCCGAACGCGGCGTACCACTCCATGTACTTGGGCGCGCCCTGTTCCACGCCCTGCTCGATGAAGTCGAAATCCAGCACCAGGTTGAGCGCGGCCACCACCACGACCACCAGGCTGAACGCGATGCCGAGGGGCTGCTGCCGTTGATGAAGCCCATCCCGGAGAACCCGAACAGGTTCATGCCCAGCTGCGCGAGGTAGAGCAGGGCGATCCCGCCGGTGGCGGCGACCACGCCGAGCTTGAAGTTCTCGGTCGCCTTCACCAGCCCGCTGCGATAGGCCAGCAGCAGCGCGGCGAGGGTGCCGAAGGTCAGCCCGACCGCCTGCATCACGATGCCGGGATAGCGCAGCTCGAACATCGCCGAGGCGGCGCCCAGGAACAGGCCCTCCAGCACCGCGTACAGCGGCGCGGTGAACGGCGCCCACGTCTTTTTGAAGATCGTCACCAGCGCGACCACGAACCCGCCGATCGCGCCGCCCCAGACGTAGGGCAGGATCGCGCCCGGATTGCCGGCCGCCATCGCGGTGTTGAACTGCGACCAGCTCAGCAGCGCGCCGGCCAGCGCCAGCACCAGCAGCAGCGCGGTCTTGTTGACGGTGCCGTTGAGCGTCATCGCCCCGGCGTCGCCCTGCACCAGGGTGCCGCTGCCGAGGTCGAGGAAAGTGTTGTCGGAAAGGGCGGGGTTGCCGCTGCGCATGGCGTCCATCCTGTTGCGATCCGGCCGGTTGCCGTACCCGCAGGATAGCCCGCCGCGCCGGCGCCGTCACCGGCAACCACCGGCACGGGTGGTGCAAAGCAGGTGGTGCGAAAGGCGGGACTCGAACCCGCACGCCTTGCGGCACTGGAACCTAAATCCAGGGCGTCTACCAATTCCGCCACTTTCGCGTCGTCGCCGGCACATCCTCGCAAAGAAAACGCCCGGCGGGGCCGGGCGTCTCGGGTTTGGTGGGCCGTCAAGGATTCGAACCTTGGACCTATTGATTAAGAGTCAACTGCTCTACCAACTGAGCTAACGGCCCCGGGATGAAAATTGTAGCAGACATCCGGCGTGCTGCAAGCCCTGCGGATGCCGTTCCTGCGCGTTCCTGCGGAAGCGCGTTCCTGCGAAAGGGTGGGGTGGCTGATGGGACTCGAACCCACGACAACTGGAATCACAATCCAGGACTCTAACCAACTGAGCTACAGCCACCACGGGGACAACGGTTTCGATGCAAGCGGTTTCGACACCTTGGCGCGCCCGGCAGGAATCGAACCTGCAACCACCGGCTTAGAAGGCCGGTGCTCTATCCGGTTGAGCTACGGGCGCCCGCTCCGGAATCGTACGGCGGGAGCGGCCGGAGGTGGTCGGGGTAGAGGGATTCGAACCCCCGACATCCTGCTCCCAAAGCAGGCGCGCTACCAGACTGCGCTATACCCCGCCGGCAGAACCCAAGCACTCCGGCGATCGCCCGACAGCTGCGGTCGCCTGCCTCCCGCGGCGCGCCTGCGCAACGAAAGGCCGCGCATTGTCCGGCGGCGGCGCGCGCATGTCAACGCATGCGCGCCCGCCGCCGCCGCGGGTCGCTGGCACCGGCCCGGGAAATCGGCGAAACTAGCGCGTTCCGCGCGGCCCGTAGCCGCGCCAGTGTCCAATCACCAATCGTCGCAACCGGGTTCGCGCGAACCCGTCCAGGAGCCATCGCATCATGCAAGTCTCGGTCGAATCCACCGGCAACCTCGAGCGCCGCGTCATCCTCAGCCTGCCTGCGGGCGACGTCGAGAGCCAGGTCGGTAGCCGCCTGCGCGAGATCGCGCAGAACGTCCGCATCAAGGGCTTCCGTCCCGGCAAGGTTCCGGCCAAGGTGGTCGAGCAGCGCTTCGGCGGGCAGGTCCGCGCGGAGGTCGTCGACGGCCTGCTGCGCCAGGGCCTGGACCAGGCGGTGCGCGAGCACGCGCTGCGCGTGGCCGGGCTGCCGCAGGTGACCCCGGGCGAGGACGCCAGCGAGGGCGAGCTGAAGTACGTGGCGTCGGTCGAGCTGGTGCCGGAGTTCGGCGAGCTCGACATGAGCAAGCTGGAAGTGATCCGGCACACCGCCGAGGTGACCGATGCCGATATCGATCGGATGCTCGAGAACCTGCGCCAGCAGCGCGCCAGCTGGCGGGTGGTGGAGCGCGAAGCCAAGGCCGGCGATCTGGTCGACCTCGAGATCAGCAGTACGGTGGACGGCGTGCGCACCCCGGCCGAGGGGGTCGAGAAGAGTTCCACCGTGCTGGGCTCGGCCGCGATCTATCCCGAGGTCGAGTCGGCCATCGTCGGCATGCGCGCCGGCGAGGAAAAGACGATCGACGTCACCCTGCCGGCCGACTGGCACGTGCCGCAGTTCGCCGGCAAGACCGTCACCTCCACCTTCAAGCTGGTGCGCGTGGCCGAGCAGGTGCTGCCGGAGGTGGATGCCGCCTTCATCCGCAGTTTCGGGGTCAAGAGCGGCGACCTGGAGCAGTTCAAGGCCGACATCCGCAGCAATCTCGAGCCGCGAGCTGAAGGGCGCGCTGATGAACCGCCTGCGCCGCGAGGTGGGCGAGCAGCTGGTGGCCGCGTACAAGGACGTGGAGCTGCCGCCGCGTCTGGTCGAGACCGAGGCGCGCGCGCTGCTGGCCAGCGCCACCGAGGACGCCCGCCGCCGCGGCCAGGTTCTGGAGGCGGCCCCGGAGGCGTTCCAGGAAGCCGCCCGCAAGCGCGTGCTGGTGGGGCTGCTGGTGGGCGAGATCGCACGTCGCAACGAGCTGCGCCTGGACCCGGCGCGCCTGAACGAAACCCTGCGCCTGATCGCCTCCACCTACGAGCAGCCGGAGCAGGTCATTGCGTTGTACCGCAACGATCCCCAGTTGATGCAGGGCCTGCAGACCCGCGTGATGGAGGAGCAGGTGATCGACTGGATCGCCGAGCGCGCCCGGCACACCGAGCAGGCGCTCAGCTTCCAGGACGCGATCGCCAGTAATCGGCCGCCATCCACTCCGCCGCCGCGCGCGGCGGGGCCCCCAGACCCCGAAGAGCGAGACGCCATGGACCCGATCAAGAACCTCAACCTCGTCCCGATGGTGGTCGAGCAGACCAGCCGCGGCGAGCGCGCGTACGACATCTATTCGCGCCTGCTGAAGGAGCGGGTGATCTTCCTGGTCGGCGGGATCGACGATCACGTGGCGAACGTGGTGGTGGCGCAGATGCTGTTCCTCGAGGCCGAGAACCCCGAGAAGGACATCAGCCTGTACATCAACTCCCCGGGCGGTATCGTGACGGCCGGCATGGCGATCTACGACACCATGCAGTACATCAAGCCCGACGTGAGCACCATCTGCGTCGGCCAGGCCGCGTCGATGGGCGCGGTGCTGCTGGCGGCCGGCGCCAAGGGCAAGCGCTATGCGCTGCCGAACTCGCGGGTGATGATCCACCAGCCGCTGGGCGGCGCCCAGGGCCAGGCCACCGACATCGATATCCAGGCGCGCGAGATCCTGGCCATGCGCGAACGCCTGAACGAGATCCTGGCCCACCATACCGGCCAGCCGATCGAGACCATCGCCCGCGACACCGACCGCGACAACTTCAAGAGCGCCACCGCCGCCCGCGATTACGGGCTGGTGGACGAGGTGCTGGCGCGCCGGCCGGACGAGTCGATCCAGGCCTCCTGATCCGGGCCGGGCCGCGGCGATCGCCGCGGGCCCCTGCAGCCGTGCGCGACGCGGCCGATACCGGTATCGTGCGGGTCGTGATTCCCCCATGTGGCCCCCTGCCTGGTCCGGCGGGGCGCTGTGTTATCCTCGGACCAAGGCCGCAGCAGTGCGGCGAGTGAGTGGCGAATGAGCGAAGACCGTCAGGGACGCAGTCCCAGCGACAGCGGCAAGATCCTGTACTGCTCTTTCTGCGGGAAGAGCCAGCACGAAGTGCGCAAGCTGATCGCAGGCCCCAGCGTGTTCATTTGCGATGAATGCGTGGAGCTGTGCAACGACATCATCCGCGAGGAGCTGGAGGAGAAGGCCCAGGCCGGCCGCAGCGCGCTGCCCAAGCCGCGCGAGATCCTCGAGGTCCTCGACCAGTACGTGATCGGCCAGCAGCGCGCCAAGAAGACGCTGGCGGTGGCGGTGTACAACCACTACAAGCGGATCGAGAGCCGCCAGAAGTCGGACGACGTCGAGCTGGCGAAGTCCAACATCCTGCTGGTGGGCCCGACCGGCTCGGGCAAGACGCTGCTGGCAGAGACGCTGGCGCGCATGCTCAACGTGCCGTTCACCATGGCCGATGCGACCACGCTGACCGAAGCCGGCTACGTCGGCGAGGACGTGGAGAACATCATCCAGAAGCTGCTGCAGAAGTGCGACTACGACGTCGAGAAGGCGCAGCAGGGCATCGTCTACATCGACGAGATCGACAAGATCAGCCGCAAGTCGGAGAACCCGTCGATCACCCGCGACGTGTCCGGCGAAGGCGTGCAGCAGGCGCTGCTGAAGCTGATCGAGGGCACCGTCGCCAGCGTGCCGCCACAGGGCGGGCGCAAGCACCCGCAGCAGGAGTTCCTGCAGGTCGATACCCGCAACATCCTGTTCATCTGCGGCGGCGCGTTCGCCGGGCTGGACAAGGTGATCCAGCAGCGCTCCAGCGAGTCCGGCGGCATCGGCTTCGGCGCCAAGGTCAAGAGCAGCGAGCGCAAGGCCGACGTTGGCCAGGTGCTGGCCCAGGTGGAGCCGGAGGACCTCATCAAGTTCGGCCTGATCCCCGAGTTCGTCGGCCGCCTGCCGGTGGTCGCCACCCTCGAGGAGCTGGACGAGCCGGCCCTGATCAAGATCCTGACCGAGCCGAAGAACGCCATCACCAAGCAGTTCAAGCGCCTGTTCGAAATGGAAGGCGTGGAGCTGGAGATCCGTCCGGACGCGCTGGCGGCGATCGCGCGCAAGGCGCTCAAGCGCAAGACCGGCGCGCGCGGCCTGCGCACCATCGTCGAATCGGTGCTGCTGGACACCATGTACGAGCTGCCGTCGCTGCAGAACGTCAGCAAGGTGGTGGTGGACGAGTCGGTGATCGAGCACAAGTCCGAGCCGTACCTGATCTACCAGAACGTGCCGGCGCCGGCCAAGGCGGCCGCGGCCGACTGACGGCCCCAAGCCTCGCCCACGCCTTCCGGAGGCCGCCACCAGGCGGCCTCCGCCGTTGCGGGACGGGCTTTCCAGGCCGCCGCCCCATCATCCTGCCCGGCGACGACCGGCGGTGCTTGCAACCGGCGCCGGCCAGCCCCATAAACGCAGCACGGCGGCAGCCGTTGCCGCCCATGAAGATTCCCGGAGCCTCCCCCCCATGGCCGCCTCGCCCGATTCCGCCCAGACCGCCTCCCGCCTGCTGCCCGTGCTGCCCCTGCGCGACGTGGTGGTGTTCCCGCACATGGTCATCCCGCTGTTCGTGGGGCGCGAGAAATCCATCCATGCCCTCGACCTGGCGATGGAGGGCGACAGGCACATCCTGCTGGTGGCGCAGAAGACCCCGGACACCGATGACCCCGGGGCGGGCGATCTGCACGCGGTCGGCACCCTGGCGCAGGTGCTGCAGCTGCTGAAGCTGCCGGACGGCACCATCAAGGTGCTGGTGGAGGGCCTGTCGCGCGCGCAGGTGGCCAACGTGCATGCCCGCGACGGCGCGCTGTTCGCCGAGGCGGTGGAGGCCGAGTCCGGCTCCACCCGCGAGCCGCGCGAGCTGCAGGCGATCGCGCGCACCCTGCTGTCGCTGTTCGAGCAGTACATCAAGACCAACCGCAAGCTGCCGCCGGAACTGCTGCAGACCCTGGCCGGGATCGACGAGCCGGATCGCCTGGCCGACACCGTCGCCGCGCACCTGGGCGTGCGCCTGGTGGACAAGCAGAAGCTGCTGGAAACGCTGGATACCGGCGAGCGCATGGAGCTGCTGGTGGGCCTGGTCGATGGCGAGATCGACGTGCAGCAGATGGAGAAGCGCATCCGCGGCCGGGTCAAGTCGCAGATGGAGAAGAGCCAGCGCGAGTACTACCTCAACGAGCAGATGAAGGCGATCCAGAAGGAGCTGGGCGAGCTGGACGACGCGCCCAACGACCTCGAGGAGATCGCCAAGAAGATCGCCAAGGCCGGCATGCCCAAGGCGGTGGAGGCCAAGGCCCGCGCCGAACTGGCCAAGCTCAAGCAGATGTCGCCGATGTCGGCCGAGGCCGGGGTGGTGCGCAACTACCTCGACTGGCTGCTGGGCGTGCCGTGGTCGGCGCGCAGCCGGGTGCGCAAGGACCTGAAGGCGGCCCAGGAAACCCTGGATGCCGACCACTACGGGTTGGAGAAGGTCAAGGACCGCATCCTCGAATATCTCGCCGTGCAGTCGCGGGTGAGCAAGATGAAGGGCCCGATCCTGTGCCTGGTCGGCCCGCCGGGCGTGGGCAAGACCTCGCTCGGGCAGAGCATCGCCAGGGCCACCAACCGCAAGTTCGTGCGGATGGCGCTGGGCGGCGTGCGCGACGAGGCCGAGATCCGCGGCCACCGCCGCACCTACGTCGGCTCGATGCCGGGGCGGATCGTGCAGAGCCTGAACAAGGTTGGCACCAAGAATCCGCTGTTCATGCTGGACGAGATCGACAAGATGTCGATGGACTTCCGCGGCGACCCGTCCTCGGCGCTGCTGGAGGTACTCGACCCCGAGCAGAACCACACGTTCAACGACCATTATCTGGAAGTCGATCTCGACCTGTCCGAGGTGATGTTCGTGGCGACCTCCAACTCGCTGAACATCCCCGGCCCGCTGCTGGACCGCATGGAGGTGATCCGCATCCCCGGCTACACCGAGGAGGAGAAGCTCAACATCGCCACCCGCTACCTGGTGCCGAAGCAGCTCAAGGCCAACGGCCTGCGCGAGGGTGAGCTGGAGATCGCCGAATCGGCCATTCTCGACATCATCCGCTACTACACGCGCGAATCCGGCGTGCGCAACCTCGAGCCGCGAGATCGCCAAGATCGCGCGCAAGGTGGTCAAGGAGATCGCGCTGAAGGGGCCGCTGCCGGCGAAGAAGGGCAAGGCCGCGAAGCCGAAGACGGTCGCGGTCAACGCGCGCAACCTCGAGAAGTACCTCGGCGTGCACCGCTTCGACTTCGGCCGCGCCGAGGCCGAGAACGAGGTCGGCCTGGTGACCGGGCTGGCGTGGACCGAGGTCGGCGGCGACCTGCTGCAGATCGAATCCACGCTGGTGCCGGGCAAGGGTGCGCTGCTGCTCACCGGCCAGCTGGGCGACGTGATGAAGGAGTCCGCCTCGGCCGCGCTGAGCGTGGTGCGCGCGCGCGCCGAGCAGCTCGGCATCCCGCTGGACTTCCTGCAGAAGCACGACGTGCACGTGCACGTGCCCGACGGCGCCACGCCCAAGGACGGCCCCAGCGCCGGCATCGCGATGGCCACCGCGCTGGTGTCGATGCTGACCAAGGTGCCGGTGCGGCACGACGTGGCGATGACCGGCGAGATCACGCTGCGCGGCAAGGTCACCGCGATCGGCGGGCTGAAGGAGAAGCTGCTGGCCGCGCTGCGCGGCGGGATCAAGACCGTGATCATCCCCGAGGAGAACCGCAAGGACATCGCGGAGCTGCCGGCTGCCGTCACCCGCCACCTGCAGATCGTGCCGGTGAAGTGGATCGACGAGGTACTGGACCTGGCCCTGGAGCGCCCCTTGCCGGCGCGCAAGGGCGATGGCAGGAAGCCGTCGCGCAAGGCGCCGGCGACGGCGGTGGCCAAGCCGCGGCCACGCGGCCGTGGCGCCGGTCGCGTCCCGCTCAAGCACTGAAAGCGGCGGAAACGGCCGGCGCGGTTGCGGATTTTTGCGCCGGAGCGCTGAAACCCGCGCCAGCATTGGCTTTCCGTGTTGCGAACCGGAAATGGCGCTGGTATAAGGTTGGCAACCGCGGCGGCTGGGCCGGCGCCGCGGCAAGCCCGGGTCCACGGCAGGGGAGCGCCGCCGGACCTGGCCAGCGCATTCTCCGCGTCACTTTCCGCAACGGAGCCAACAAGCAAATGAACAAAGCCGAATTCATCGAAGCCGTCGCCGACCATGCCGAACTCACCAAGGCCGACGCCGGCCGTGCCGTCGATGCGATGGTTGCCGCCATCACCAAGGCCCTGAAGAAGGGCGACACCGTGACCCTCGTGGGCTTCGGCACCTTCTCGGTGCGCAAGCGTGGTGCCCGCACCGGCCGCAACCCGCGCACCGGCGACACCATCAAGATCAAGGCCTCCAAGAACCCGGCGTTCAAGGCCGGCAAGGCGCTGAAGGACGCGGTCAACTGATCGCCCGCCGGCTCGCGCCGGTGATCGGAAAGCCCGGCCTTGTGCCGGGCTTTTTTCGTTGCGGGTGTTCCGTTGCGGCACCCGCGCGGCGATAATGCGCGGCCCGGGCACTTAGCTCAGCGGTAGAGCGGCTCCCTTACAAGGAGCGGGTCGGGGGTTCGATCCCCTCAGTGCCCACCAGTCCGGCCGCGCCCGTCGCGGGCGATCGCAGGATGCGGTCCGGAAGCGAAGGTGAATGCAAAAAGAGTTGCGCCCGCGCGAAAGGTCGGTATACTTGCGGGCTCACAGCGGAGTGGTAGTTCAGTCGGTTAGAATGCTGGCCTGTCACGCCGGAGGTCGCGGGTTCGAGTCCCGTCCACTCCGCCAGTCAAAGCGAAAGCCCCGCAACGATGCGGGGTTTTTTGTTTTTCGGCCTGGGCCACGCACGGCCGGGCGCGCGCGGCTCGGGTAAACTTGCCGGCTACGCCTCATCCCTGGTCCGCCCATGCTGCAGAAACTCCGCGACAAGACCACCGGCTGGATTGCCGGCACCATCCTCACGATCGTGACCATCCCGTTCGCCTTCTTCGGGGTGGAGTCGTACATGTCGCAGCGGGTGGAGACCTACGTCGCCCGGATCGCGCAGCCGCCGTCGTGGTGGAAATCCGCGCCCCAGGTCTGGCCGGTCACCTACCTGTGGCAGATCGAGGACATCGACGCGCAAGAGTTCAAGGAGCGCCTGGAGAACGCGCGCCTCAACATGCGCAATGCGCAGGGCGAGAACTTCGACGCCAAGGCGTTCGAGTCGGTGGAGAACAAACGCCGCGTGCTGGATGCGCTGATCGACGAGCGCCTGATGCGGATGACGGCGCGTAACGACGGAATCGTCGTCAGCGACGCGGAAGTGGCCCGCAACATCCGCCAGATCCCGGAATTCCAGGTCGATGGCGCGTTCAACGTCGACCGCTACCAGATGCTGCTGGCCGCGCAGAACCCGCCGCTGACGCCGCGCGCGTTCGAGGAGAAGGTGCGCGAGGACCTGGCCACCAACCTGATCCCGGCGCGCATCGCGCGTTCGGCCTTCGTCACCGACCTCGAACTGGATCGCCTGATGCGCCTGCTGGGCGAACACCGCGACGTGTCCTTCGTCGCCATCCCGGCCCCGGCGGCGGATACCGCGCCGGTGACGGATGCCGAGATCGAAGCCTGGTACAAGGCCCACAAGGACGAGTACCGCAGCCCGGAGACGGTGCGTCTGGAATACGTCGAGGTGGATGGCAACACGCTGCCGGCGCCGGCGGCTGACGAGGCGGCGTTGCGCAAGCGCTACCAGGACCAGATCGCCAAGTTCTCCAGCCCCGAGAAGCGCGAGGTGTCGCACATCCTGGTGCAGGTGCCGGCGAGCGCCGGCGCGGCCGAGAAGAAGGCCGCCGAGGCGCGTGCCGCCAAACTCGCCGCCGAGGCGCGTGCGCCGGGCGCCGATTTCGCAGCGCTGGCGCGGGCCAATTCCGACGACACCGGCTCCAAGGCCGCCGGCGGTGATCTTGGCTGGATCACCAAGGGCAGCGGCATGCCCGGTGCGTTCGACGATGCCGCGTTCGCGATGCAGGCGGGCGAGGTGCGCGGGCCGGTCAAGACCGACTTCGGCTGGCACATCATCAAACTGAACCAGATCCAGCCGGGCACGCAGCGCTCGTTCGAGGACGTGCGGCCCGAGCTCGAGAAAGAACTGCAGGAAGGCGGTCGCGAGCAGGCCTTCAACGAGCTGACCGGCAAGCTGGTGGACGCGGTGTTCAAGAACCCGACCTCGCTGGCGCCGGCGGCCAGGGCACTGGGGTTGCAGGTGCAGACCACGCCGGTGTTCAGCCGCGCCGGTGCGCCGGGCATCGCCAGCGAGCCCAAAGTGCTGCGCGCCGCGTTCTCGGATGCGCTGGTGCAGGACGGCACCGCCAGCGATCCGATCGAACTCGGACCGCTGCGCACGGTGCTGATCCGGGTGATCGAGCACCAGCCCGAGCAGGTGCAGCCGTTGGCGCAGGTGCGCGCCGCGGTGGTGGCCTCGATCCGCGCCGACCGCGAGCGCAAGGCGGCGGACGCCGCGGCCGAGGCGCTGCTCAAGGCTGCGCGCGCGCAGGGCCTGGACGCGGCGGCCGCCGCCGCCGGGCTGGCGGTGGCCAGACTTGACGACTTGCCGCGCCGCAGCCCCGCGCCGGTGCCGCCGCAGCCGCTGGTGGACGCGTTCTTCAACGTGCCGCGCCCGCAGAAGGACACACCGGTGCTGGGCAAGACCCGCGCCGGCGGCCAGCTGGTGGTGTTCGCGGTGCGCGCGGCGCGCGATGGCGACATCGGCCAGGTGACCCCGCAGGAGCGCGCGCAGCTGCGCACGCAGGTGGCCGCCTCGATCGGCGTGCAGGCGCAGGAGGCCTTCATCCAGGCCGTGCGCAAGCACTACGTCATCAAGATCGCGGAAGACCGGCTGTAAGCCCGCTATCCGCAACGGGTGACTCCAACGCAGAACGCCCGGCAATGCCGGGCGTTCTGCGTCATGGGCGGGATGCCGGGGCGGGCGCGGTCACTCGATCCCGCTCATGCCCATGATGTTGTAGCCGGCATCCACGTAGGTCACTTCGCCGGTAATGCCGCGGGCGAGATCGGAGCACAGGAAGGCGGCGGTATTGCCCACATCCTCGATGGTCACCGCACGGCGCAGCGGCGCCACCGCCTCGAACTGGCTGAGCATCTTGCGGAAGTTGGCCACGCCGCTGGCGGCCAGGGTGCGGATCGGGCCGGCCGAGATCGCGTTCACGCGGGTGCCCTCCGGACCCAGCGCCATTGCCATGTAGCGCACGGTGGCTTCCAGCGAGGCCTTGGCCACGCCCATCGTGTTGTAGTTGGCCAGCGCACGCTCGGCGCCGAGGTAGGACAGGGTCAGGATGCTGCCGTTGCGGCCCTTCATCAGCGGACGCGCGGCCTTGCCCAGCGCGGCCAGCGAGTAGGCGCTGATGTCATGCGCGATGTGGTAGCGCTCGCGGGTGATGCCGTCGAGGAAATCGCCTTCGATCGCCTCGCGCGGGGCGAACGCGATGCAGTGCACGAGGATGTCGAAGCCGTCGCTCCAGTGCCGGCCCAGCTCGGCGAAGCAGGCGTCGATCTGTTCGTCCGAGGCCACGTCCAGCGGCAGCACGATCTTGCTGCCGTACCCGGCGGCGGCGTCCTCGACCCGCGACTTGAGCTTGTCGTTCTGATAGGTGAGCGCCAGCTCGGCGCCCTCGCGGTGAAAGGCGTCGGCGATGCCGGTGGCGATCGAACGCTGGCTGGCGATGCCGGTCACCAGCGCACGCTTGCCTTGCAGGAATCCCATGGTGTCTCCTTGGATAGTCCGGTGTGCGCGCGTGGCGCACCGAGGTGAATGCGCTAAGTGTGCCTTGCGCGCCCGGCTGCGGCCAGTGTGCGCAGCCGTACGGAGCGGGGGCGGCTCAGGCGCGGAAGCCGTCCTTCCACGCGCGCAGCGCGCCGAAGACCGCGACGGCATCGGGCAGCGCGTGGCCGGCATGCGCTTCGGCGGCGGCGCGTACGGTGGGTGCGTCGCAGCGCAGGAACGGGTTGCAGGCGCGTTCCCCAGCAAGCGTTGTCGGCAGGGTGGGGCGGCCGGCGGCGCGCTGGGCGCGTACCGCGGCCACGCGCTCCCGCAGCGCGGGATTGTCAGGATCGACCGTGAGCGCAAACGCGGCGTTGCCCAGCGTGTATTCGTGGGCGCAGCACACCCGGGTATCGCCGGGCAGCGTGGCCAGCCGCGCCAGCGAGGCCTGCATCTGCGCGGGCGTACCTTCGAACAGGCGCCCGCAGCCCAGGCTGAACAGGGTGTCGCCACAGAACAGCAGGCCCTCGCCGTGGTAGGCGACATGGCTGCGGGTGTGTCCCGGCACGGCCAGCACCGCGAAGCGCCAGTCGCCGATCGCCAGTTGTTCGCCGTCAGCCACGCGTCGGCTGGCCTGCGGGATACGGTCATCGTGCGGGGCAAACACCGGCGTGCCCGGCCAGCGCGCCAGCAGGTCGGCGACGCCGCCGATGTGGTCGCCGTGGTGGTGGGTCAGCAGGATGGCCAGCGGCGGCGCATCGCCCAGCACCGCGAGAACCGGTGCGGCGTCGCCCGGATCGACCACCAGCGCGCGTGCGCCGGCATTGCGCAGCAGCCAGATGTAGTTGTCGTCGAACGCGGGCAGGCACTGCAGCAGCATTTGTCCAGTCGTGACGGGGAGCGGGCTTTCCCGCAGAATCGCCACCATGCCGTTCATGCTTCCAGCGCGTCAACCCAATGCCGCAGGTGCCGATGCCTGGTACGCCACTCCGGCCGGGCTGGCGCTGCTGGCCAGCGAGGCCGCCGTGGTGGGCGATGCGCTGCGCCAGCGCCCAGGCCAGGCCGCGCTGTGGCTGGCGCCGCCGGCGGTCGATCTGCTGGATGTCGAAGGCGGGGCGCTGGCATTGCGCCTGCGCTGCCGCGGCAGCGGCTTCGATGGGGCCCTGCGTTGCGGGCTGCCGCTGCCGCTGGCCAGCGAGGCCTGCGCGGTGGTGGTCGTGCAGCATGTGCTGGATGCGAAGCCGGCCGATGCCGCCTTGCCGCTGCTGGAGGAGTGCGCGCGGGTGCTGGTGCCCGGCGGCTGGCTATGGCTGTTTGCGCTGAACCCGCTCTCGCCCTACCGCTGGCAGTGGCGCGGGCAGGGGCTGGCGGCGCGCGAACCGATCGGCTGGCGCCGCCGCCTGCGCGCGGCCGGGCTGGCGCCGGATGTGGTCACGCTGGGGCTGGGCCCGGTGTGGGCGGTCGCGGCCGCGGCGGGCGAGCAGGAAGGCGCGGGCCTGCGCGCCGGCTACCTGCTGCGCGCCGAGAAGCGGGTGCGCGCGCTGACTCCGCTGCGCCGGCGGCGCGCGTTGCGCTGGCAGGCGGAGCCGTCGGCATGAGCGCCCGCAAGCAGGTGCAGGCACATACCGATGGCGCCTGCCTGGGCAATCCCGGGCCGGGCGGCTGGGCGGCGCTGCTGCACTGGCGCGGAGTCGAGCGCGAGCTGGCCGGCGGCGAGCCGGCCACCACCAACAACCGGATGGAGCTGATGGCTGCGATCGCCGCGCTGGAGGCCCTCAAGGAGCCGTGCGACGTGGTCCTCACGACCGACTCGCAATACGTGCGCCAGGGCATGACCGAATGGATGCCCGGCTGGCTGCGGCGCGGCTGGAAGACCGCGGGCGGCGAGCCGGTCAAGAACCGCGACCTGTGGGAACGCCTGCACGCCGCGGCGGCCCGGCACGCGGTGGACTGGCGCTGGGTCAAGGGCCACGCCGGGCATCCCGAGAACGAGCGTGTGGATCGGCTGGCGCGCGCGCAGGCATTGAAATTCAGGCCGTCCCAGGAGTCTGGCAACTGATGCGACAGATCGTCCTCGATACCGAAACCACCGGCCTGGAATGGCAGAAAGGCAACCGGGTGGTCGAAATCGGCTGCGTGGAGCTGCTGGAGCGGCGGTCGACCGGGCGCACCTTCCACCGCTACCTGCACCCGGACCGCGAGTTCGAGCCGGGCGCGCAGGAGGTGACCGGGCTGACCCTCGAGTTCCTCGCCGACAAGCCGCGCTTCGCCGAGGTGGCAGAAGAGTTCCTGGCCTTCATCGACGGCGCGGAGCTCATCATCCACAACGCCGCGTTCGACCTCGGCTTCCTCAATGCCGAGCTGGCGCGGATTCCCGGCACCGGCCGGATCGAGGACCGCTGCACCATCGAAGACACCCTGGCGATGGCGCGCCAGCGCTTCCCGGGCCAGCGCAATTCGCTGGATGCGCTGTGCAAGCGGCTGGGCGTGGACAACTCGCAGCGCCAGCTGCACGGCGCCCTGCTCGACGCCCAGATCCTGGCAGACGTGTATCTGGCGATGACCTCCGGCCAGCGCGAGATCGGCTTCGGCGAGGAGGCCGCGGCAGCCGCGGTGGAGGCGACCGTCCTGCTGGACGCGCTGGAGGCCCCGCCGCGGGTGCGGGTGCGCGTGCAGACGGAGGAAGCCGAGGCGCACGCGGCGCGCCTGGCGGCGCTGGAAAAGAAGGCCGGCCGTTGCCTGTGGCGCGAGCTGGAGGCGGAAGCGGGTTGACGCGGCGACCGTTGTTGCCGGTGATCCGGTTCGCGGGGCAGCGGCGGGGGATGCTCAGTGCCGGCGCACCAGCACCACGGTGATGTTGTCGGAGCCGCCACCGTCCAGCGCGGCCGCCACCAGCCCGTCCACGCATTCCTGCGCGCTGCATTCGCGGTGGGCCAGCACCTGCGCGATCTGGCGGTCGTCCACTTCCTCGGTCAGCCCGTCGCTGCACAGCAGCAGCTGCATGCCGGGGCGCAGCTCGCCGGAGAGGGTTTCCACGTTCAGCTGGTCCGGCGCGGTGACGCCCAGCGCCTGGGTCACCACGTTGCGGTGCGGGTGATTGCGCGCCTGGTCGGCGCTGATCGCACCCTGCGCGATCAGCTCCTGCACGTAGCTGTGGTCGTGCGAGATCTGGGTGAGACTGCCGTCCCGCCACAGGTACACCCGGCTGTCGCCCACCCAGGCCACTTCGAAGCGGTTGCCGTCCACCCGCGCCGCCACCACGGTGGTGCCCATCGGCAGGCTGTCGCCGCGGCGCTTGGAGCAGCGGATGATTTCCTCGTCGGCGGTGACGATGGCGCTGGCCAGGCTGCGCCCGGCGCGCACCTCGCGCACGATCACCTCGCGCGCCAGTGCGCTGGCGACCTCGCCGTACTCGTGTCCGCCCATGCCGTCCGCCACCAGCCACAGGCCGAGTGCACTGTCGCCATAATAGGTGTCTTCGTTCAGCGCGCGCCGCAGGCCGACATGGGTCAGGTGTCCGAATTCGATCATGCGTGCGGCTGGCGTCCGGGGTTCATGGTGGCCAACGGAATCATGCGCGCGGACCGGACTGCAGGGCAAGGCGGACAGCGGGGCCGGTTTCCGATGGTGGTGGCCGGCCGCGGCGCCTGCCTGTGCCGGAAGTGGGGCCGCGCGCGGCGGGAGGGGAAGGCAGTGCCAGCAGATGCCTGCGGTCGAGGTCCGGACATGAAAACGCCCCCTGGTGGGGGCGCTGTCATGTCTGGCGGAGAGGGAGGGATTCGAACCCTCGGTAGGCTATAAACCTACGCCTGATTTCGAGTCAGGTACATTCAACCGCTCTGCCACCTCTCCGGAAGTGGGGCCGTGGATGATACGGGGCGCGTGGCCCGGCGGCAAGGCGGGTACACTGGCCGCCCGTCGTTCCCTGCCCGTGTCCATGTCCGAGATCCACGTCCCCGTTTCCTTCGGCGAGCTGCTCGACAAGATCGCCATCCTGCAGATCAAGTCCGAGCGCATGAGCGACCCGGCCAAGCTGGCCAATGTGCGCAACGAGCTGGCGGCGCTGGAAGCGACCTGGGCCGCGCACCCAGCCTCGCGGCAGGATATCGCCGCCCTGCGCGCCGAGCTGAAGGCCGTCAACGAGCGGCTGTGGGTGATCGAGGACGACATCCGCCTGAAGGAAAAGGCGCAGGCGTTCGACGCGGAGTTCATCCGCCTGGCGCGCAGCGTGTATTTCGAGAACGATACCCGCGCGCGGGTGAAGAAGGACATCAACCTCGCGCTGGGCTCGGCCTACGTCGAGGAGAAGTCCTACCAGGATTACGGCAGCGGGCAGGGCGTTTGAGGCTCAGCCGAGGCTGGCGCGGAAGCGCTCGAACGCTGCCACGGCGTCCTCGACGGCGATGAGGTCCATCACGCCCTCGGCCTCGATCTTCGTACCCCATTTGAGTTCCGACGCCGGCTTGCCGCGGTATTTCCGCGCGGCCTCGTCGTAGCGGTCCACGCAGAATCTGCGGTCGGAATACGGGCCGCTGCGCTGCGGGTTGGTGGCGGCGTGCAGGCCCAGCACCCTGGTGCCCATCGCGTTGGCGATGTGCATCGGGCCCGAGTCCGGCGTCACCAACAGGTCCGCACGCGCGAGCAGGGCCGGCAGCTGCTTGAGGGTGTCCTTGCCGATCAGATCCAGCACGCTGTCGCGCGTGGCCATCGCGGCGAGGATGGCGTCACCGGTACCACGCTCCAGCTCGCTGCGGCCGCCGCACAGCACGATCCGCCAGCCCTGCGCGGCGGCGTGGTCGGCCAGCGCGGCGTAGCGCTCGGCGCGCCAGTTGCGCAAGGGGTGACTGGAGCAGGGCGAGATCATCAGCGTGCGGCGGCCGTCGTCGGGCCACTGCGCGCGCGCCCAGGCATGGGCCGCGTCCGGCACCGGCAGATTCCAGGCCACCTCGGCGCGTACCAACCCCAGCGGCTCGCAGAAGCTGCCGATGGCGTCCAGCACGTGGACATTGCCGCAGTCGGGAATGCGTTCGTTGATGAACAGACCGTGGCCTTCCTTGCTGCGCGACTTGTCGTAGCCAATCCTGCGCTGCGCCGGCACGAACGCCGACAGCAGGTTGGCGCGCGCCGAGACCTGCAGCTGCAGCAGCACGTCGAAGCGTTGGCCCAACTCGCGGCGCAGGGCGCGCATGCCGGCCAGTCCGGTCTTCTTGTCGTATTCCACGAAGCGCACGCCCGGCAGGCCCTCCAGCAGGCGGTGTTCGCCGCGGCCGATGATCCAGGTCAGCGCCACATTCGGAAGCCCGGTTTGCAGGGTATGCACCAGCGGCAGCACGTGGGTGACATCGCCCAGCGCGGACAGGCGCAGTAGGCAGATCGAGCGCGGGGCGGGGACTTGGGGCACGTGGTTGCTACACTCGCAAAAATGACCGGTTTCGACGCCAACGAGCACCTGACGCCGTTCCGCGACGCGCGCGGCTACGGCGCGATTCTGTTCGACCGCACCCAGGTGCGGCAACCGGAGCCGGAGTGGTTCGATCCCGGCCACTG
Organism: Thermomonas sp. S9; assembly: GCF_024704365.1. Lineage (GTDB taxonomy): Bacteria > Pseudomonadota > Gammaproteobacteria > Xanthomonadales > Xanthomonadaceae > Thermomonas. Next base: position 2,144,060 of record NZ_JAJDFY010000001.1, on the reverse strand, counting down.
GGGCATGGCGGCGCAGCCGGTGGGAGAGGGTGGGCGCGGTGGCGCCTGGTTCATCGATTCCGGGCAGGGCGATGCGCTGCTGCGGCATTACCTGCGCGGTGGCCTGATGGCGAAATTCAGCCATGACCGCCATCTCTGGCGCGGCATCCAGCGCGTGCGCAGCTTCGCCGAGTTCCGCCTGCTGCGCACGCTGCGCGCGAAGAAGCTGCCGGTGCCGCTGCCGTTCGCAGCCTGGTACCGGCGCGAGGGCCTGCATTACCAGGCCGCGATCCTGATGCAGCGATTGCGCGACGTGCGCTCGCTGGCCGCGCTGGCCGCGGATGAAGCGGCACCGTGGGAGGCCGCCGGGCAGCTCATCGCGCGCTTCCACCGCGCCGGCCTGGACCACGCCGACCTCAACGCGCACAACCTCCTGTTCGATGGCCAGGGGCGCGGCTGGATGATCGATTTCGACCGCTCGCACCTGCGCATCCCTGCCACCGGCTGGCGCGAGGCGAACCTGCAGCGCCTGCTGCGCTCGCTGCACAAGCGCCGTGGCGCGCGCAGCGCGGAGGCCGTCGAAGCCGACTTCGCCCGCCTGCGCGCGGCCTATACGGCGGCCTGGGAGCGCGGCTACTGAGGTCGGGGGTGCCGGGGGCAGGCGCGTGCCCGGATGGCATGGCGTGCTGGGTGGCGACGGGCCAGGCCCGAAAAGGCAACGGCCCAAGGGCGGAAGGCAGCCGCGGAAGGCCCGAAAGGCGGTGGCCCCGCCGGCTGGCCTCGGCGCCCGCGTCAGTCGATACCGTTGCTGCCTTCCGGCCCTGGCGGGGTTTTCGACCTAGCGTCGCGAGGGGCCGACGGGGCCACCATGGACGCGGGCCGCGACAGACGCGGCCCGTGGAACTTCATGCATCGATCAGGATGCATCGAACTGGCGGAGAGAGGGGGATTCGAACCCCCGAGGCGGGGTTTAGCCGCCTACACACTTTCCAGGCGTGCTCCTTCAACCACTCGGACACCTCTCCGGGATCGCGCATTCTAGCGGCGGCAGGGCGCTTCCACAACACGCGCGGGCGCCGTCACCGACGGCGCGCCGGTCCATGCCACAATGCCGGCATGTCCTACCTCGTGCTCGCCCGCAAGTGGCGCCCCAAGCGTTTCGCCGAGCTGGTCGGCCAGGAACACGTGGTGCGCGCGCTGACCAATGCGCTTCAGACCGGCCGCGTCCACCATGCGTTCCTGTTCACCGGCACCCGCGGGGTGGGCAAGACCACCATCGCGCGCATCTTCGCCAAGAGCCTGAACTGCGAGCGCGGCACCAGCGCCGACCCCTGTGGCGAGTGCGAGACCTGCCTGGCCATCGACGCCGGCCGCTACATCGACCTGCTGGAGATCGACGCCGCTTCCAACACCGGCGTGGACAATGTCCGCGAGCTGATCGAAAACGCGCAGTACATGCCCAGCCGCGGCAAGTACAAGGTGTACCTGATCGACGAAGTGCACATGCTGTCCAAGCCGGCCTTCAACGCGCTGCTGAAGACGCTGGAAGAGCCGCCTGATCACGTCAAGTTCCTGTTCGCCACCACCGACCCGGAGAAACTGCTGGTGACGGTGCTCAGCCGTTGCCTGCAGTTCAACCTCAAGCGGCTGGACGAGGGGCAGATTGCCGGCCAGCTGCGCAAGATCCTGGCGGCGGAAGGGATCGAGGCCGACGACGATGCGATCGGGCAGCTGGCGCGCGCGGCCGATGGCAGCCTGCGCGATGGGCTGTCGCTGCTGGATCAGGCGATTGCCTATGCCGGCGGTCGTCTGGAGGGGGCGACGGTAGCGAGCATGCTGGGCACGGTCGATCGCACCCGGGTGCAGGCGCTGCTGGCGGCGCTGGCGGATGCCGATGGCGCGCGGCTGCTGGTCGAAGTGGCGCAGCTGGCGGAGTTCGCGCCGGACTGGGGCAGCCTCCTCGATGCCTTCGCCCACGCGCTGCATCGCATCCAGGTCAAGCAGCTGGTGCCGTCGGTCGATGTCGGCCGCGATGCCATCGATGTCGAAGGCCTGGCCGCGCGCCTGCGCCCGGAGCTGGTGCAGCTGTGGTACCAGATGGCGCTGCACGGCCGCCGCGACCTGGAACTGGCGCCCAGCCCGCGCAGCGGCTTCGAGATGACCCTGCTGCGGATGCTGGCCTTCCGCCCCGAGGCTGGTGGCCAGCCGCGCGCGGACGCCCCCGCGCCCGCCGGGCAGGCCCGCGCCGAGGCCGCCGCGCGCGCGCGCGCGCAGCTGGAGCAGGTGCCCGCCAGTGTACCGGCGCCGGTGTCTCCGCCGGCGATGGAGGCATCCGCCTCCGCGCCCGTGCGATCGCAGGTACCGGCCAGTCCGCTGCCGGCGACCCGCGCGCAGCCGTCGTCGCCTGCGCCGGAATCCTCTGCCGCGCCGTCGACGCCGCTGCCGCCAATGGCGATGGCGGCTGCCGGTGCGGCCGCCAGCGCCCTGCTGGTGACCGACTCCGAGCACTGGCGCAGCTGGTGCGCGAGCTGGTGGCCAGCGGAGAGTTGAAGGGGCCGGTGAAGGTGCTGGCCGAGCACGCGGCCTTCCTCGGGCATGCCGACGGTCCGCTGCGGCTGGCGCTGGCCCCGGAGCAGGAACACCTGAAGTCGCCGCGCCTGGTGCTGCAGTTGGACGATGTGCTCAGCCAGCGGCTGGGCGGCCCGGTGCACGTGCGCTTCGAAGTCGTTGCTGCGCGCGGCGAGACCGCGCAGGCGCGCAATGCGCGCGAACGCGACGTCCGCCAGGCCGACGCGGAGACCGGCTTCGCCGCCGATCCGGCGATCCAGCGGCTGGTGCAGGCACACGGCGCGCAGATCCTGCCGGATTCGATCCGTCCGCTGGACACCTGATTCCGGTATTCACATCCCACGACCACACAGACACGGAAACACGATATGCGTGGAAACATCGCACAGCTGATGCAGCAGGCGCAGAAGATGCAGGAGAACATGCAGCGCGCGCAGGAGGAGGTGGCCGCGCTGGAAGTCACCGGCAATGCCGGCGGCGGCATGGTCAGCGTGACCCTGGGCGGCCGCATGGACTGCCGCAAGGTACGCATCGACCCGGCCGCGCTGGCCGACCCGGAGATGGCCGAGGACCTCATCGCCGCCGCGTTCAACGACGCCGTCAACAAGATCAACGCCGCCAGCCAGGAGAAGATGGCCGCCGCCACCGCCGGCATGCCGCTGCCGCCGGGCATGAAGCTGCCGTTCTGAACCATCCGCCGTCTCTCCCGCCGGTGCGGGACGGACGCCCGAATGCAATGACAGCCTCCCTGCTCGAACAACTGATCGACGCCCTGCGCGTGCTGCCGGGGGTGGGCCACAAATCCGCGCAGCGGATGGCCTACCACCTGCTGGAGCGCCAGCGCGAAGGCGGGCGCCGCCTGGCCGCGGCGCTGGCGGCGGCGATGGAGCGGGTGGGGCACTGCCGGCGCTGCCGCGATTTCAGCGAGGCCGAGGTCTGCGCGATTTGCGCCAGCCCCGCGCGTGACGCCCACCTGCTGTGCGCGGTGGAAACCCCGGCCGACCGCCTGGCGATCGAGCAGGCCACCGGCTACCGCGGGCTGTATTTCGTACTGCAGGGGCGGCTGAGCCCGCTGGACGGAATCGGCCCGGCGGAACTGGGGCTGGACCTGCTCGCGCAGCGGCTGGAGGAAGGTGGGGTGCGCGAGCTGATCGTCGCCACCAATCCCACCGTGGAAGGCGAGGCCACCGCGCACTATCTGGCGCAGCTGGCGCGCGCGCGCGGCGTGCGTCCCAGCCGGTTGGCGCACGGCGTGCCGCTGGGCGGCGAACTGGAATACGTGGACCGCGGCACCCTGTCGCACGCCTTCGGCAGCCGCAGCGAAATGCAGGAGTGAGCGACGGAAAACGGCTGGAAGGTGGAGGGCGGCGCGGGCCTGGCCTACACTCGTTCCTCGACCCGTTCCACTCACGCTCCGCCATGCCCGACACCATCTTCCACAAGATCCTGCGGCGCGAGGTCCCCGCCGACATCGTGTACGAGGACGAGCATCTGATCGCCTTCCGCGACATCGCGCCGCAGGCGCCGGTGCACGTGCTGTTCGTGCCCAAGCGCGACTATGCCACCCTGAACGACGTGCCGGAGGAGGACGCGGTCGTGATCGGCCGGCTGGCCACCGCCGCGGCGCGCTACGCCAAGGCCCGGGGGTTCGCCGAGTCGGGCTACCGGATCGTGATGAACTGCAACCACGACGCCGGCCAGACCGTGTTCCAGATCCATCTGCACCTGCTGGCGGGGGCGCACCTGGGGCGGTTCGGCACCCCGGCCTGAGCCGGCGCGGGCGCCGCGCGGGGCGGCGTGTTTCGGATGTCGCGGAAATGTCATAATTCCGCCACTTTGCCATTCGAACCCGCGGTCCCGCCTATGTTCTCGCTGCAAACCATTTTCGGCTCCGGCATGCAGTTCTATGCGCTGCTGGACGATGCCGCGGCCACCGCCCACGACAGCGCCAGGGCGCTGCACGCGATGATGAAGGCGGCCGATCGCCAGCCGGCGCTGGACGCCTTCAAGCTGGCGCGCCAGCGCGAGCGCGCGGTGGCCGACAAGATCGGCCGGGCGCTGGTGGACAGCTACATCACCCCGATCGAGCGCGAGGACATCGAGGCGCTGGGCTCGGCGCTGTTCAAGATTCCCAAGCAGATCGAGAAGTTCGCCGATCGCTATGCGCTGGCCATCCAGCACCTGGGACACATCGATTTCGCGCCGCGCGCGGCGATGCTGGAGCAGGCCGCCGCGGTAGTGGTGGAGATGGTGGGCGACCTGCGCCGGATGAACCTCGACCGCATGAGCGCGCTCAACGAGAAGCTGCGGGCGATCGAGAACGAGGCCGATCGCCTGATGCTGGAGCTGTACCGCGAGATCTACTCCGGCCGGCTCGACAGCCTGCAGATGTTCCTGCTCAAGGAGTTCTTCGAGATCCTGGAGAAGGCCATCGACCGCTGCCGCGAGGCGGGTGTGGTGGCCTACCAGATCGTGCTCAAGAACAGCTGACGGGGCTGCGCCATGCTGACCCTCGTGCTGGTGGTGGTCGTGGCCGCGCTCGTGTTCGAGTTCATCAACGGCTTTCACGACACTGCAAACTCGATCGCCACCGTGGTCGCCACCAAGGTGCTCTCGCCGTGGCAGGCGGTAATGCTGGCCGCGGCGATGAACCTGGTGGGCGCGCTGATGGGGACCGCGGTGGCCAAGACCATCGCCTCCGGCCTGGTGGATACCGACGTGGTGCAGGTGTCCTCGCAGATGATCCTGTGCGCGCTGCTGGGCGGCATCACCTGGAACCTGATCACCTGGTGGAAGGGCCTGCCGTCCTCGTCCTCGCATGCCCTGATCGGTGGCCTGTGCGGCGCCGCGCTGGCCGCGGCCCATAACGACATGGATGCACTGATCTGGTCGCAGACGGTGGGCGACTGGACCAAGAACAAGGGCCTGCTGTGGAAGGTGCTGGTGCCGATGGTCAGCTCGCCGGTGGCCGGGTTCCTGCTGGGCGTGCTGGTGATGCTGCTGCTGTGGGCGCTGATCGCCGGGATGGCGCGCGCGGGGGCATCCTGCGCCGGCTGGCGCGGCCGCATTTCGTGAACCGCTTCTTCGGCAAGGTGCAGATCCTGTCGGCGGCCTACATGGGCTATGCGCACGGCCAGAACGACGCACAGAAGACCATGGGCATCATCGCGCTGACCCTGTTCGGCGCGCAGTCCACCGGCGCGCTGGACGATCTGCCGGGCTGGCTGTCCTTCCTGCATCCGTCCAGCACCGATCCGCAGGGGATTGCGGACTGGATCATCGTCACCTGTGCGCTGGTGATGGCGCTCGGCACCGCCTCCGGCGGCTGGCGAATCATCAAGACCCTCGGCCACAAGATGGTACGCCTGCATCCGATCAACGGGTTCGCGGCGGAGACCAGCTCGGCCACCATCCTGACTCTGGCGGCGCATTACGGCATGCCGGTGTCCACCACGCATTCGATTTCCACCGCGATCATGGGCGTGGGGTTCGCCAAGAATCCGCGCGCGCTCAGGCTCACCGTGGTCGAACGCATCGTCTGGGCGTGGATTCTGACCATCCCCGCCGCCGGCGGCGTCGCCTACGCCCTGTTCCGGCTGCTGGATGTGCTGGGCTGGGCTTGATCCGGCGGCGCGCCTCCCGGCCGATGCGTAGAGGGCTACAGCAGGTCGCCGCCGGCCGACATCCGGTGTTCCATCTCGTCGCCGGTGCCGCCGATCTCCAGCACCAGGCGATCGACCTCGGCCGCGGTCAGGCACTCGTAGGGGCGGTTCTCGCACAGGTGCAGGAAGGGCACACCGTCGAGTTCGCTGATCGCCAGGTAGCCGACCCGGCTTTCGAAGTTGAAGCGCAGCGCGCGCCGCGCATCCAGCCCGACGACCGGGGCCACCGCGGTGCTGACCCGCAGGTAGTTGCGGCCGTCGTCGTCCTGCAGCTCGGCCAGGAAGATGGCCTGATGCCGCTTGCCCTGCGCCAGCGACAGTTCCACGCAGGCCAGGAAGGGTTCCTGCACGCTCAGGCGGTAGCCGGCGTTGATCAGGTGGCGGCGGATCTGCTCGAAGTTCTGCATGACAGCGGGACTGCGGATGGACCAGCGGCTATGCTAGCGCGGAACATGCCATGCTTCGATCCGCCCGTTTCGGCCGCCGCGTCCGACCAGCGCATTCTGGCGGCCATTCGCGCCCTGCCGCGCGGGCAGGTGGCCAGCTACGGGACGATTGCCCGCCGCGCCGGGTTGCCGGGGCGCGCGCGGCTGGTGGCGCGGCTGCTGGCGCGTAATGAGGATCCGGGTCTGCCCTGGCACCGGGTGCTGCGCGCCGACGGGCGGATCGCGTTCCCGCCGGATTCGGACGGGTTCCGCGAGCAGTGCCGGCGCCTGCAGGCCGAGGGGGTGCCGGTGCAGCGCGGCCGGGTGCGCCTGCCGCCGGCTGAAGACGACCTCGATGCGGCGCTCTGGCGGCCACGCTGAGCGGCTATGATGCGCCGCAACGAAACCGGATGATGCACGGATGCCGTTCAACCTCCCCAGGGTCACCAAGGCCCTGCTGATCGCCAACCTGGTGGGCTTCACCCTGCAGTCACTGCTGGGCGACCAGCGCATGCTCGATTTCATGCTGTGGCCGTGGGGCGATGCGGCCTACGATCCCGAGCTGCTGGCGCCGGCGTTCATGCCCTGGCAGCTGGTGACCTACGCCTTCCTGCACGGCGGGCTGCTGCACATCGCGTTCAACATGCTGGCGCTGGTGATGTTCGGCGCGCCGCTGGAATATGTCTGGGGCGAGCGCCGGTTCCTGGCGTACTACTTCGTCAGCGTGATCGGCGCCGGGCTGTGCCAACTGGCGGTGGGCTCCTATGCGCTGGCGCATGGGGCCGATCCATATCCCACCATCGGCGCCTCCGGCGGCGTGTTCGGGCTGCTGCTGGCGTATGGGATGCTGTTCCCCAACCAGCGCGTGATGCTGCTGTTTCCGCCGATCCCGATGCGGGCGCGCACGCTGGTGATCGTGTACGGCCTGTTCGAACTGGGCCTGGGGGTCACCGGCCTGCAGCCGGGGGTGGCCCATTTCGCGCACCTGGGCGGGATGCTGTTCGGCTGGCTGCTGATCCGCTACTGGCGCGGGCAGCCGCCGTTCGGCGGGGGCGCGGCGGCCCGCACATCCGCATCGTGCGCTGAGGTCGGCGCGCGCCGCTGGCCCGCAGAGGCGGGCTGGCCGTAGCGGGGAAGTGGGAGAGGGCCCGTCAGTAGGGCTGGATGCGCTCGGCGTCCTTGACCAGCATCGGCGCGCCGGCCTTGCAGCCGAAGGCCTTGCCGAAATCCGGCCGCTGCATCGCCGGGGCATTGGCGCGCCACAGGCCGGGTGCGCGCACGTCCTGGCGCGCGCGCAGGCGCGCTTCGTCGGGGGTCACCTGCTGCGCCCACAGCTGCGCCCAGCCGGTGTAGAAGCCCTTTTCGGTCTGCGCGTCCAGTTCGGGCTTGGCGGCCGCGAGCGCGGCGTGCGCCAGCGTCACCCCGGCCAGGTCGGCCACGTCCTCGTCGCGGGTCAGCGTGCCATCGACCTTGGTGCCGGCCAGCCCGGGGTAGGGCAGCCCGGCGTAGAAGCGGCCGACCCGGTTGGCCATCGCCTCCCAGCGCGCGGCATCCTCCGGTGTCCACCAGTCGCGCACGTTGCCGTCGGCGTCTACGTGGCGGCCGAGGCCGTCCACCGCATGGCTGAGCTCGTGCCCGACCAGCGCGCCGAACGCGCCGTACTGGTTGCCCAGCGGCATCGCCGGGTCCAACACCGGAATCTGCAGCATCGCCGCGGTCACGATCAGGCGGTTGTGGGCGAGGTCGTAGGCCAGCGCCGGCTGCTGCGGCAGCACGTCCCAGCGGCGCTCGGCATTGCCCTTGCCGATCCGGCGCATCTCCTGGCGGTGGCGCCAGGTGGAGGCGATCAGCATATTGCTGCCGAAGCTGCCGCGGCCCATCGGCTGCACGCTGTAGTCGAGGTCGCGCCGCGGCGCGCCGATCTCCACCTTCAGTCCGTCCAGCTTCTTCAGCGCCTCGGCCTTGGCCGCGCCCTGCAGAAGGTCGCCGCGTTCGATCTCCTGCTGGAGCGCCGCGCGCACCTGGGTGGCGATCTGCCCGGCCTGCTGGCGGGTGGCGTCGGGCAGGTAGGCGGCGGTGTACTCGCGGCCCAGCATCGGGCCGGCGGCCAGGTTGATGGCGTCCAACACCTGCTTCCAGCGCGGCGCGGGCTCGGCCTGGCCCAGCAGCACCTTGCCGCGGAACTCGAATGCAGCATCTCGCCACGACTTCGACAGATAGGGCGCCATCGCATCGCCCACCCGCCAGCGCAGGTAGGCCTGCCACTGCGCCGGCTTGAGCGTACCCACCAGCGCATCGAGCCTGGCGAACAGCGCCGGGTCGGCCAGCGATACGGTGTCGTCGCTCACGCCCTGCGCCTTCAGGAAGGCGTCCAGCTGCAGGTTGCGGTACTGCTTGCCGAGGCCGGCGGTGGCCACAGGGGCGAAATTCTTGCGCGGATCGCGCAGGTCTGCCAGCGGGCGTTCGGCGGCGGCGATGCGTTTTTCCACGTCCAGCGCCAGCGCGGTCTGGGCCTCGATGTCCTTGGCCGGCACCCCGGTCAAGGCCAGGATCTTGCGCATGTAATCGGCATAGCGCGCCAGCAGCGCCTGGGTGTCGGCGTCGCGGCGGGTGTAGTAGGCCGGGTCGGGCAGGCCGAGGCCGCCCTGGGTGAAATAGCCGAGGTGACGGTCGAGATCGCGCAGGTCCACGTCGGCGCTGAAGCCGAACAGGACCGGGATGCCCACCTGGTGCAGCGCCGCCACCGCCGGCGCGATGTCCCTGCTGCTGCGGATGGCGTCGATCCGCTGCAGCAGCGGCGCCACCGGCGTGGCGCCGTCGGCTTCCACCGCGGCCTCGTCCAGGCCGCTGGCCCAGAAGTCGCCCAGCAGCTTCTGCACCGTGTTCTGTGGAGCGCGCATGAAGGTATCCAGCAGGTCGCGCTGCTGCTGCTCGGCGCGCACGCCGAGCTGGCCCAGTGCGGAGATGGCGCCCGCTTCCGGCATCGGGTTGGAGGCCAGCCAGCCCTTGTTGGCCTCGGCGTAGAGGTCAGTGCAGGCCGCGGAGGCCACGGCAGCCGCCTTCTTGTGCACCACCGGCTTCTTTCTGGCGGCCAGGCCCTGCGGGGAGGCGAGGCTGGCGGCGAGCGCGGCGAGCAGGGCGAGGGCAAGCGGGCGTGGCGTCGGCATGCGGCGGGTCTCCTTGCGATCAGGCGGGGGAGTGTAGCAGCGCCTTCCGCGCGGGCCGGGGGCGGGATTCAGGTTCACTTCACCCCGTGCATCATGCGCCGCAGCCATGGCGCGGCGAGGAAAGCGGCCGCCGCGCAGCCGATCCCGATCCAGGTCAGCAGCCAGAACAGGTGCGCGTATTTCGGGGCCGCCGCGGCGAGGTCCAGCGCCTCGCCCTGCGGCACCTCGATCGCGGCCAGCTTGCCCAGCAGCGCGGCCAGCGTCTCCGAGAACGCGGTGGCCAAAAACCAGGTGCCCATCATCAGGCTGACCACGCGCGGCACCGCCAGCTGGGTCACCGCCGACAGCCCCACCGGCGACAGGCACATCTCGCCGATCTCGAGGATCAGGTAGGCCAGCACCAGCCACCACACGCTGGCCATCGCGCCGGTCGCGCCGACCTGCTGCGCGGCCAGCGCCAGCGGGATGAACGAGAGTCCGGCGAACAGCAGGCCGAATGCCGATTTCGCCGGCTTGCTCGGATCGGCGCCGTGTGTGTCCAGCCAGCCCCACAGCGCCGTGAACAGCGGCGCCAGTGCGACCAGGAAGAACGCGCCGAGGTAGGTCAGGGAGCCGGCGGTCTGCGGCAGCGCCACGCAGTCGCGCACCAGCAGCACCAGGATCAGCGCACTCACCGCGAGGAACAGCACGCGCGGCGCACGGGAGGCGGGGTCGCGGTCGGACATCCGCGCGGCCACGAAGAATGCCAGCGGTGCCAGCAGCAGCGACAGCGCGGACCACGGCCACGGCGTGCCCGCGCGCACCACCAGCGCCGGCACGATGTCCTTGGTCAGCAGGCGGTCGGTGAAGGTCACCCACGAGCCGTAGGTCTGCTCGTACAGGGTGAAGAACACCAGCGCCATGAAGATCAGCACCATCAGCGCGATCATCTGCTGGCGCTCGACGGGCGTGCAGCGGGTGCCGGTGAACCAGGCGAACCACAGCAGCACCGCGCCCAGCACCACCAGCATCAGCAGCAGCGCCAGCGAGACTTCGCCGCCGAGCGCGAACGCGCCGTTGGCCGCCGCCCACATCAGCCAGGCCACCGGCAGCACGCCGAGCACCGCCAGCGCGTAGATCAGCCATTCGCGCGGCAGGCCGGCGACGCGCTGGCGTAGCGCGGCCGGGTCGGCGGGTTCGGCATGGCCGTGCAGGTACTTCTGCCCCCACAGGAACATGGCCAGGCCCGCCAGCATGCCGATGCCGGCCGCGCCGAAGCCGTATTTCCAGCCCCAGGTCTCGCCCACGTAGCCGCACACCAGCGAGGCGAACAGCGAGCCGAGATTGATGCCGGCGTAGAACAGCGAGAAACCCGAGTCGCGGCGCGGGTCGTTGTCGGCGTACAGCTGGCCGACGATGGTGGAGATGTTCGGCTTGAGGAAGCCCACGCCCATGATGATCAGCGCCAGCGACAGGTACATCACCTTCAGCGCGCCCTCGTCGCGCACCGGCGTGCCGGCCTGCAGCGTCGCCGCATGGCCCTCGAACGCCATGCCGACATGACCCAGCACCAGCAGCACGCCGCCGAAGGTCACCGCCTTGCGCATGCCCAGCCAGCGGTCGGCCAGCAGCCCGCCGATCACCGGGAGGCAGTACACCAGCCCGCCGTAGGCGCCGAGCAGGTCCAGGCCGGCCTTGTCGCCGAACAGGTGGTACTTGGTGAGGTAGAGCAGCAGCAGCGCCTTCATCCCGTAGAAGGAGAAGCGCTCCCACATCTCGGTGAAAAAACAGACGTAGACGCCCTTGGGGTGGCCGAGGAAGTCGTCGCCTGCGGCCGGACCGGCCTGGGTGATGGTCTGCATGTGTATCCCCGGAGAGGCGGAGAAAGTATGGGGGATGCGGAGCGGTATCGCCCCAGCCGAGCGAGTATCGGGGGGCCTGGGGTGATGCGGCACCGCGTCCCTGCGCCATCGCCGCGCCTTCCGCACTGGACTTGCTCCCGTGCAGCGGCTAGGTTTCGCCGATTGCATCCTGACGAGGGCACCCGATGTCGACCCCCATTCAGCCGGTTCCGCAGCTGACCTTCCGCGCGGTGGCGCTGGCGATCATCCTGGCGGTGATCCTGTCCGCCGCCAACGCCTACCTTGGGCTGTTCGCCGGGTTGACCATCGCCACCGCGATCCCGGCGGCGGTGGTGTCGATGGGCGTGCTGCGCCTGCTGGGCGGTGGCAGCATCCTGGAGAACAACATCGTCCAGACCGGGGCCTCCGCCGGTTCGTCGATCGCCGCCGGCGTGATCTTCACCATCCCGGCGCTGATCATCCTGGGCTACTGGCAGGACTTCAAATACTCGTGGGTGCTGGCGATCGCCGGCCTCGGCGGCCTGCTCGGCGTGCTGTTCTCGGTACCGCTGCGGCGTTCGATGATCGTGGAAGAGCCGCTGCCGTTCCCCGAAGGCAAGGCCGCCGCCGAAGTGCTGAAGGCGGGCGAGAACCCGGGGCCGGGGCTGAAGATCCTGGCGTTCTCGGCCGCGGTCGGCGGGGTGATCAAGGCCGCCGCCGCCAGCGGCATGCGCCTGATCCCGGACACCGCCGCCGGTGCCGGATTCTTCGGCAAGTACCTCGGCTACATGGGCACCAACCTGTCGCCGGCGCTGCTGGGCGTGGGCTACATCGTCGGTCTCAATATCGGGATCGTGGTCGTGTCCGGCTCGATCCTGTCCTGGCACATCGCCATCCCGATCTACCACATGTTCTTCCTCGGCTCCGATCCGGCGCTGGCGAGCAGCATCGCGGGCGCCGGCCCGGAAGACATCGCCGGCGCGATCTGGTCGGCCAAGATCCGCTACCTCGGCGTCGGCGCGATGCTGATCGGCGGCGCGTGGACGCTGTTCTCGCTGCGCAACTCGCTGCTGTCCGGCGTGCGTAGCGGCGTGGCCGCGGCGCGCAAGGGCAGCGGCGAGGTGGTGGCCGAGACCGAGCGCGACCTGCCGATGAAGTGGATGCTGGTGGCGCTGGTGGCCTTCGTGGTGCCGCTGCTGCTGCTGTACCAGGCGATCGTGGGCATGTGGCACGTCAGCATCCCGATGGCCATCATCATGATCGTGGCCGGCTTCCTGTTCGTGTCGGTCTCGGCCTACCTCGCCGGCCTGGTCGGCTCGTCCAACAACCCGGTGTCGGGCATCACCATCGCCACCATCCTGTTCGCCTCGGTGGTGCTGATGGTGCTGCTGGGCGAGGCGGGGCGGGCCGCGGTGGGTGTGGGCGGCGCGCCGCTGGGCGCGGTGGCCGCGATCATGATCGGCGCGGTGGTGTGCTGCGCCGCGGCGGTCGGCGGCGACAACCTGCAGGACCTCAAGGCCGGCTACCTGGTCGGCGCGACCCCGTGGAAGCAGCAGCTGATGCTGGGCATCGGCGCGTTCTCCTGCGCGCTGATCATGGCGCCGGTGCTGAACCTGCTGGCGCAGGCTTACGGCATCGGCGCGCCCACCCCGCAGCATCCCAATTCGCTGGCCGCGCCGCAGGCCACCCTGATGGCCTCGGTCGCGGGCGGCATGTTCGGCGGCAAGGACCTGCCATGGACGATCATCGCCATCGGCGCCGGCGTGGGCGCGGTGATCATCGTCATCGACGAATGGCTGAAGGCCGCCGGCAAGACTTTCCGGGTGCCGGTGCTGGCCGCGGCGATCGGTATCTACCTGCCGCTGGAACTGATGGTGCCGATCTTCCTCGGCGGCCTGCTGGCCTACCTGGTGGAAAAGCGCCACGGCCTGGCCGGCAGCCACGACGAGGCCGCGCGCGACCGCCTGCACCGCCCCGGCACGCTGTTCGCGGCGGGCCTGATCACCGGCGAGGCGCTGATGGGCATCCTGATCGCGATCCCGATCGTGGCCTCCGGTCGCGCCGACGTGATCGCGCTGCCGCCCTCGCTGCAGTTCGGCAAGTACGTGGGCCTGGCGGTGCTGGCGGTGGTGGCCTGGCTGCTGTACCGCACCGGCGCCAAGGCCAACCCGAACGCCTGATTCTTCGCCGCCTGCGCCTGCGTGGGCGGCTTCATCTTTCGCAGCACGGAGCTACTGCCATGAACCTTCGCCTCGCCCTGCTTCCGCTCGCCCTCGCCCTGTCGCTGCCGGCGCTCGCCGCCGACGCGCCGCCGGCCGCCAGGCACGGCTTCACCGTGCAGGAGCTGGCCTATATGGACCGCTACTCCGCGCCCACCCTGTCGCCGGACGGGCGCGTGCTGGTGTTCGCCAGGCGCACCGTGGACAAGGCCACCAACAAGTCCACCACCACGCTGTGGATGCGCAACCTGGTCACGCGCGACATCGCGCCGCCGAAGCAGGTATCGCCGCAAGGCTGGAGCGTGAATTCGCCGGCGTTCTCCCCGGATGGCAAGACCCTGTATTTCCTCAGCGCCAAGTCGGGGTCCATGCAGCTGTACGCGATGCCGCTGGCCGGCGGCGAGCCGCGGCGCCTGACCGATTTCCCGATCGACGTGGACGGCTACCAGCTCTCACCCGACGGTGGCCAGGTGGCGCTGGCGCTGGCGGTGTTCCCGGACTGCAAGGCGGATCTCGATTGCACGAAGAAGAAGCTGGACGAGGCCGCGGCGGCGAAAGTCACCGGCAAGGTGTTCGACCGCCTGTTCATCCGCCACTGGGATGCCTGGAACGACGGCCGTCTGAACCGCGTGTTCGCCGCCCCGCTCGGCGGCGAAGGCATGCTGGCCTCGGCCACCCTGCTCAGCGGTGGCATCCACGGCGACATCCCGTCCAAGCCGTTCGGTGATCTGTCCGACTTCGCGTGGTCGCCGGACGGCAAGGCCGTGGCGATGAGCGTGCGCCAGGCCAACCGCGAGGAGCCGTGGAGCACCAATTTCGACATCTGGCTGGTGAATGCCGACGGCAGCGGCGCGCGCAACCTCACCGCCGCCAACAAGGCCTGGGACGCCACCCCGGTGTTCAGTGCCGACGGCAAGACCCTGTACTACCGCGCGATGAAGCGCCCCGGCTTCGAGGCCGACCGCTTCGCGCTGATGGCGATGGACCTCGCCTCCGGCAAGACGAGGGAAATCGCATCGCGCTGGGATGCCTCGGCCGACGGCATCCGCCTGTCCGCCGACGGCAAGTGGCTCTACACCACCGCCGAGGAGCTGGGCCAGCACCCGCTGTTCCGTGTCGCGCTGGCCAACGGCGAGGTGGAGACGGTGGTGAAGGACGGCAGCGTGTCGGCGTTCGACCTCGCCGGGCCGACCCTGGCGCTGGCGCGCAATTCGCTGGTCACGGGTGACGTGCTCTACACCACCAGCCCCGATGGCAAGGCGCCGCTGCGCCAGATCACCCCGGGCGCGGCGCAGATGCTGCCGGACGTGGCCTGGGGCCAGTACGAGCAATTCAAGTTCCGTGGCTGGAACGACGAAACCGTGTACGGCTATGTGGTCAAGCCGTGGAACTACCAGCCGGGCAAGAAGTACCCGGTGGCGTTTTTGATCCACGGCGGCCCGCAGGGCAGCTTCGGCAACGGCTGGAGCTACCGCTGGAACCCGCAGACCTATGCGGGGCAGGGCTATGCGGTGGTGATGATCGACTTCCACGGCAGCACCGGCTACGGCCAGGCCTTCACCGATTCCATCTCCGGCCACTGGGGCGACCGCCCGCTGGAAGACCTGCAAAAGGGCTGGGACTACGCGCTCAAGACCTACCCCTTCCTCGATGGCGACAAGGCCTGCGCACTGGGCGCCAGCTACGGCGGCTTCATGGCCTACTGGATCGCCGGGGTGTGGAATGCGCCGTGGAAGTGCATCGTCGCCCACGACGGCGTGTTCGACAATTTCATGATGGGCTACGCCACCGAGGAGCTGTGGTTCAGCGAGTGGGAGAATGGCGGTACGCCCTACGACAACCCGGCCGGCTACCAGAAATTCAACCCGGCCAACCACGTCAAGGACTGGCGGGTACCGATCCTGATCGTGCACGGCCAGCAGGATTTCCGGATTCCGGTGGAGCAGGGCATCGCCGCCTTCACCGCGGCCCAGCGCAAGGGCGTGGAGTCGCAGTTCCTGTACTTCCCGGACGAGAACCACTGGGTACTCAAGCCGCAGAACAGCGTGCAGTGGCACGAGGCAGTGAATGCCTGGCTGCGGCGCCATATCGGTCAGTGAGGTTTTGACAACTCCATGCCGGCAGTCGGGAAAGCTGGCCGGGCAGTGCCTAAGAGGTAGCGAGGGGAGATTGATGATATGAAGCTGGTGTTTCCGGGTGGCGAGCACGCACCGTGCTTGTTGGAGTCCGATGTCACCACCATTGGCAGCGATCCGGGTTCCGGAATCGTGCTGGAGCAGCCGGGCGTATTGCCACAGCACTGCGCGCTGCAGATGACCGGTGGGCGGGTGTTGTTGCAGGTCATGCCGGATGCCGCGGTCAGCGTCAACGCGCGCCCGGTGCAGGGGCTGATCGCGCTGCGCCCGGGCGATCAGCTCGACATCGCGGGCGTGCAGGTGCGGCTGGCGGCGATGCCGGCCCCCGTGGTGGCCAGAAACCGCGAGGCGGCGCCGGCCGTGGATTCGCAGGGGTCGGTGGAAGATGCCGGTCTGACCCGGGTGCGTCCGGTGCTGCCACGCTTCGTCCTGCGCGGGGTGTCCGGTTCGATGCTGGGGCGCAGCCATCCGCTGGTGGGCGTCGCCACCGTCGGCCGCGCGCCGGAGTGCACGCTGCAGATCGAGGACGCGGGCCTGTCGCGCCAGCATGCGCGGCTGGTGCCGGTGGCGGACGGGGTGCAGATCGAGGATGCCGGTTCCACCAACGGCACCTTCCTCAACGGTCGCCGCATCCTGCAGGGGCTGGCCGTGGCCGGCGACGAGATCGGCTTCGACACGGTGCGCTTCCGGCTGCTGGATTCCACCCGGTCCGAACTGCAGCAACTGGCGCCACGCGCGGCGGGTTTCCGCATGCCGCTGTGGTGGTGGGTGGCGGCGGCCGCGGCCCTGGCCGCGCTGGCGTGGGTGGTGTTCTGGCTGCGTTGAGGGCGTGCCGCGTGCGGTGCGCTACAGCCAGCGGATGCGGCGCAGGTAGGCGTACAGCGCGATGCACACCAGTGCCACCACACCGGTGAGGATGGCGTAGCTGTAGCGCCCCTGCAGTTCCGGCATGTGCGCGAAGTTCATGCCGTACCAGCTGGCGATCAGGGTCGGCGCGGCCAGCAGCCCGGCCCAGCCGGCCAGCTTCTTCACCACCTCGCCCTGCGCCACCGTCACCAGCGCCAGGTTGGTGCTCATCGCCGCCGCCGCCATCTCGCGCAGGGTGTCGATGGTGTCGCCTTCGCGTGCGGCGTGGTCGTGGACGTCGCGGAAATAGGGCTTGACCGCGTCCGGGATCGGGAACGCCGTCGCGCGGTTCAGCTGGGCCAGGATGTCCTGCATCGGCAGCACCGCTAGCCGCATCCGGGTCAGGTCCTTGCGCAGGTGGTACAGGCGCTGCAGGGTGGCGCGGCGGTAGCTTTCCGCGAACACGTCCTGTTCGAGGGTATCGAGCTCGTCCTCGTAGTCGGCGACGATCGGCTGGTAGTTGTCCACCACGAAATCCAGCACCCCGTGCAGGGCGATGCTGGGGCCCAGCGCCAGCAGGTCCGGCTCGCGCTCCAGCCGCTGGCGCACCGGGGCGTAGCTGAGCGAGGCGCCGTGGCGCACGGTCACCAGGTAGTGCGGGCCGGCGAACACCTGGGTTTCGCCGAAGCGCACCTCGCCGTGGACGCGCTGGGCGGTGTGTACGGCGATGAACAGGCTTTGCCCGTAGGTTTCGATCTTCGGTCGCTGGTGCGCCTTGTGCGCATCCTCCACCGCCAGGTCGTGCAGGCCGAATTCCTCCTGCAATACATCCAGCACGGCTTCGTCCGGCTCGTACAGGCCGATCCAGACGAAGCGGCCATCGTCCTGCGCCAGCTCCTCGCTGATCTGCTCGATCGGGATGTCGCGCCGGTGGCCTGTGCGGTCGTACACCGCGCAGTTGATGATCGCCTGGCGCTGGGAGTCGGGCAGTCGGCTCATGGGTGCATCCTGCCCGCGCGGAAGGCGGCCATCAAGCCGCCGGCAACGCGCGCCAGGCCCGCGCCAGCGCCGCATGGATCGGCAGCAGCAGGGCAATCCAGTGGCCGTTGCGCTGCGGATACAGCTGCAGCCACAGCGGCAGGCAGACCAGCAGGGCCAGCACCGCCACCGCCACCAGCAGGGCGAAAAAGCGCGGCGAGGGCGCACGCTTACGCAGCAGGGCGACCGCGCCGGGCACCAGCAGCAGGCACAGCGGGTTGAACAGCAGCAGGTTGCGGTTGGCCCACATCGCCTGATGGTCGGTGAACGCCCAGCCCAGCGCCAGCACCAGCCCGAGCAGGCCGCACACCAGCCAGAAGCCCAGCGCCAGCCCAGCCAGCAGCCGCGGCCGGGTCGTGCGCAGCCACAGGATGCCGACCGCGGCCAGCACCCCGGCCAGCAGCCAGGGCCACAGCGCCGGTTCCTGCTCGGCCGGTTCCGGCGGCAGCCGCTGCGGTAGCAGTTCCACTTCCGCGGCCACCAGCGGGCGCCCGCCGGTGCCGCTGACCCGGCGCAGGTCGTCGGCCAGCCGGCGCGGCAGGAAATCCTCCTGCCAGCGGCTCAGCGGGCGGTCGGCGTAGGGCCCCAGGCCGATGTCGAAGGCCAGCCACATCCACGCCTCCGGCGAGGCCAGCCGCAGCGCCTCGCTGCGGTAGGTATCGCCGCTGGAGCGGCCTTCCAGCTGCTTGCGCAGGTGGCCGCCGAGCGCGCGGTCGAGCGCGTCGCGCACGCGGGTGGCGCAGTTGTCGGTGAAGTAGTCGTAGCGGTAGCGCGCGTTCTCGGGGCGTGCGTTCTCGGCCAGCGCCGCTGCCAGCGCCCGCGCCTGCGCCGGCGCCAGGTCCGCCACTGCACCCGTGCGCCGCGCCCGACCGCGCGGTAATAGGCCATGTCCTCGTCCAGCGGCAGCGCCACCAGCCGGTAGCGCATGTCGCCCTTGACGAAGCGGCCGAGAAAGCCGGGCTCGTCGAGGTCGAAGAAGCCGAAGTTGTAGCTGGTGCGCGCACCGGTGACCGGGTCTTCCACCACGATGGCGTCGTGCCCGAAGCGTTCCCAGAACACCTCGCCCGGGCCCATCGTCACCACCCCGATCCGCGGCGGCGACGGTGCGGTGAACGCTGCCTGCGGCGCGGCCTGGACCAGCCCCGCCAGCAGGCCCAGCAGCAGGGCCAGCGCCAGCCGGATTGCCGCGCGCGCGCGCTCAGCCCTCGGCATGCACGCTCACGTGCAGCGCATGCAGCCGGCGCGCGTCGGCGCGCGCCACCCGGAAGGTGAAGCGCCCGAGCGAGAGCTCCTCGCCGGCTTCCGGCAGGTGGCCGATCGCGGCGGTCACCAGCCCGCCGATGGTGTCGTATTCGTCGTCGTCGAAATCGGCGCCGAAGCGCTCGTTGAAATCGGCGATCGGGGTGAGTGCGTCCACCACGAACTGGCCGTCGGCCTGGGCCGCGATCAGCACGCCTTCGTCGGCGGCGTCGTCATGCTC
This sequence comes from Thermomonas sp. S9, assembly GCF_024704365.1. Taxonomy (GTDB): domain Bacteria; phylum Pseudomonadota; class Gammaproteobacteria; order Xanthomonadales; family Xanthomonadaceae; genus Thermomonas. The sequence goes on along the minus strand of NZ_JAJDFY010000001.1, from coordinate 2,124,721 downwards.
GTCGTCGATGTCGCCGACGATCTGCTCCAGCACGTCCTCGATCGTCACCAGCCCGGCCACGCCGCCGTATTCGTCGATCACGATCGCCATGTGGTTGCGCGACTGCCGGAACTCGCGCAGCAGCACGTTGAGGTTCTTCGACTCCGGGATCAGCACCGCCGGGCGCAGCAGCGCGTGGATGCTGGCCGGGCCGTTGTCGGCCACCACCCCGCGCAGGAGGTCCTTGGCCAGCAGGATGCCGAGGATCTCGTCCTTGTCCTCGCCGTGCACCGGGAAGCGCGAGTGGCCGGATTCCACCACCTGCTTCATCAGGTCCAGCAGTTTGCCGTCCGCCGGCAGTGCCACCATCTGCGCGCGCGACACCATCACGTCGCCCACGGTCATGTCGGCGATGTTCACCGCGCCCTCCATCATGCGCAGGGTGTCGGGCCCGATCAGCCCGTCGGCCTGCACGTCGCGCAGCAGTTCGATCAGGTCCTCGCGGCTGGTCGGCTCGCCGGACAGGGCGGCGCTGATGCGGTCCAGCCAGGAGCGGTGGGGTTTCTCGGCGGGTTTCTCGTCGGCGTCGGCTGGGCGTCGACTGTCGTCCTCGGACATGGGGCGTGGGGGCCTTTGCGTGTGGCGGGGGAAAGAAAACGGGGAAAGTCTAGCGAATCCGCGGGGCGGGTGTTCAGGCGTCCAGATAGGGGTCGGGCAGTCCCAGCGCGGCCAGGATCCCGCGCTCCAGCTGCTCCATCGCCTCGGCCTCGCGCGCATCCTCGTGGTTCCAGCCCAGCAGGTGCAGGCAGCCGTGCACGGTGAGGTGGGCGTAGTGCGCGTTCAGCGGCTTGCCCTGTTCCTTGGCCTCGCGGGCCACCACCGGCGCGCACAGCACCAGGTCGCCGAGCAGCGGCAGGCGCACGTTCTTGGGCAGCCCTTCCGGCAGTTCCGCCGGGAAGCTGAGAACGTTGGTGGCGTAGTCGCGGCCGCGGTAATGGCGGTTCAGCGCGCGCCCTTCGCGGGTGCCGACCAGGCGGATCGCCAGATCGGCCTCGCGGATGCGCCCGGCCAGCGCGGCGGCCGCCCACTTGCGGAAACTGGCGGCGGCCGGCACGCCGGCGCGCGGCACCGCGTAGCCGACGGCGACATCGAGGCGGACCGGGCCCTGGGTCATGCGCGCATCTTACCCCTCGGCCGCGGCGTCGCGCGCCTCGTAGGCGTTCACGATGCGCGCCACCAGCGGGTGCCGGACCACGTCGCGCGCCTCGAAGAAGGTGAAGCTCACGCCCTCGACCCCGCGCAGCACCTCCACCGCGTCCTTCAGGCCGGACTTCTGGTGCCTGGGCAGGTCGATCTGGGTCATGTCGCCGGTGATGACGGCGGTGCTGCCGAAGCCCAGCCGGGTCAGGAACATCTTCATCTGCTCGATGCTGGTGTTCTGCGCCTCGTCGAGGATCACGAACGCATCGTTCAGGGTGCGCCCGCGCATATAGGCCAGCGGTGCGATCTCGATCACGTTGCGTTCCAGCAGGCGCGCCACCTTCTCCACGCCCAGCATTTCGTACAGCGCGTCGTACAGCGGGCGCAGGTAGGGGTCGACCTTCTGGGTGAGATCGCCGGGCAGGAAGCCGAGCTTCTCGCCGGCCTCCACCGCCGGGCGCACCAGCACCACCCGCTGCACCCGCGACTGGTTCAGCGCGTCCACCGCCATCGCCACGGCGAGGTAGGTCTTGCCGGTGCCGGCCGGGCCGACGCCGAAATTGATGTCGTGGCTGGCGATCGCCTGCAGGTACTTGCGCTGGTTGGGCCCGCGCCCGCGCAGGGTGCCGCGCTTGATGCGTACCGCCACCTCCTGCCCGGCATGGCCGTCGGCGGGCGCGGCCTGCTCCGCGAACGCGCCCAGGCGCAGGTGCACGGCGTGCTCGTCCAGGGCTTCGCCGGCGGTATCGTCATACAGCCGGCGCAGGAAGGCCTCGGCGCGCCCGGCGGCGGCGGCATCCTCGGCGCTCACCCGGAACACGTTGCCGCGGTTGGCGATCTGCACGCCCAGGCGCAGCTCGGCCAGGCGCAGGTGGGCGTCGAACGGGCCGGCCAGGTTGGCCAGGCGCTCGGCGTCGTCGGGTTCCAGCACGAAGTCGCGATGGTGCATGGCCGGGCCCGGCTCAGGCCGCGTCGCGGGTCAGCACCCGCCCGCGCAGTGAATTGGACAGCGCCTCGGTGATGAGCACGTCCACGAACTGGCCGACCAGTCGCTTCGGCGCCGGGAAGTTCACCGAGCGCATGTTCTCGGTCTTGCCGGTCAACTCGTCCGGATTCTTCTTCGATGGGCCTTCCACCAGTACCGTCTGCACGCGGCCCACCATCGCCCGCGAGATGCCCGCCGCGTGCGCGGTGATGTGCTTCTGCAGGCGGTCCAGCCGGGCGTGCTTCTCCTCGCGGCTGGTGGTGTCCTCGAGGTCGGCGGCCGGGGTGCCGGGGCGGCGCGAATAGATGAAGGAGAAGCTCTGGTCGAAGCCCACGTCCTCGATCAGCTTCATGGTCTTCTCGAAATCGGCGGCGGTCTCGCCGGGGAAGCCGACGATGAAGTCCGAGCTGATCGAGATGTCCGGGCGCACCGCGCGCAGCTTGCGGATCTTCTGCTTGAACTCCAGCGCGGTGTAGCCGCGCTTCATCGCGGCCAGGATGCGGTCGCTGCCGGATTGCACCGGCAGGTGCAGGTAATTGGCCAGCTTGGGCACGTCGCGGTAGGCCTCGATCAGCGAGTCGCTGAACTCCAGCGGGTGCGAGGTGGTGAAGCGGATGCGGCCGATGCCGTCGATTTCGGCGATCGCGCGGATCAGCAGCGCCAGGTCGGCGGTGGCGCCATCCTCACCCAGCGCGCCGCGGTAGGCGTTCACGTTCTGCCCCAGCAGGTTGACTTCACGCACGCCCTGGGCGGCCAGCTCGGCCACCTCGGTCAGCACCGACTCGAACGGGCGGCTGATTTCCTCGCCGCGGGTGTAGGGCACCACGCAGTAGGTGCAGTACTTGGAGCAGCCCTCCATGATCGAGACGAAGGCGGTGGGGCCTTCCGCGCGCGGTTCCGGCAGGCGGTCGAACTTCTCGATTTCGGGAAAGCTGATGTCCACCTGCGGCGCGTCCTGCTCGCGGCGGGCGCGGATCAGCTCCGGCAGCCGGTGCAGGGTCTGCGGGCCGAACACCAGGTCAACAAAAGGTGCGCGCTCCAGGATCGCGGCGCCCTCCTGGCTGGCCACGCAGCCGCCGACGCCGATGATGACCGGGCGGCCGCCCTGCTTGAGCTGCTTCCAGCGGCCCAGCTGGCTGAACACTTTTTCCTGCGCTTTTTCTCGGATCGAGCAGGTATTGATCAGGATCACGTCGGCTTCATCGGCGTTCGTGGTCAGCTGCATGCCCTCTTCGGCACGCAGCACATCGGCCATCCGCGCCGAGTCGTACTCGTTCATCTGGCAGCCGTGGGTCTGGATGAACAGCTTCGGGCCGGTGCCGGCGGCGGGTGCGGCAGGTGGCGGGGCGGGCAGGGGGGGCAGGTCGGTCATGGCGGGCTCCGGGGCGCGGCGATGAGTCCGGGCCGGATGGGGGTGGGGCGGCCATTCTAGCGGCAGGGGCCGGTCGTGGGCGCGGACGCTTGCCAAGCGCGGCGCGCGGGGCGAGACTCCGCCGCATGAGGGGACGGGCGGCCATCTTGCTGCTGCTGCTGGCGCCGGGGGCGCCGGCGCTGGCGGGGAATGTCTATCGCTGCGTGGGCGGCGATGGCGCGGTGAGCTACGTCAACAAGCGTCCCCCGGGCGCGCAGTGCCGCCTGCTCGGCAGCTACCGTCCGGGCGCGTCACGGGCCCCGGCGCGCGCGCCGTCCGCAACGCCTGCAACCGCGCCGCCGCTGGCCGAGGTGGCGCGCCCGCCGGGTGCGCGGCCCTCTGTCCCGGCTTCCACGGTATCGGCAGCGCCTCCGCCCGCGGCGACACCCGCGTCGGTCCCGGGGCCGCGGCTGGTGCGCGGGCAGGTGTACAGCTATGTCGGCAAGGACGGTGTGCGCACCTACACCAGCGCGCGCCCGGTCGGGGTGCCGATGTCCGCCGTCCGCACCATCCAATACTCTTATATGGAGCGCTGCTACGCCTGCGGCGCGCTGCCGGGGGTGGACTTCCGCGCGGTGCGCCTCAACACCACCGCCTACAGCGACGAAATCGCCGCCGCCGCGCGCGAGTCGGGAGTGGAGGAGGCGGTCGTGCGCGCCATCATCCATGCCGAATCCGCGTTCAATCCCAATGCGATCTCGCGGGTCGGGGCCCAGGGCCTGATGCAGCTGATGCCGGCCACCGCCCGCCGGTTCGGGGTGCTGGATGCCTTCGACGCCGGCCAGAACATCCGCGGCGGGGTGCAGTACCTGGCCTGGCTGCTGAAGCGGTTCAACGGCAACCTGGCCCTGGCCGCGGCCGGCTACAACGCCGGCGAGGGCGCGGTGGACAAGTACGGCGGGGTGCCGCCCTACGGCGAAACCCAGCGCTACGTGCAGCGGGTGGGGGTGCTGGCGGAGCGCTACCGCGGGGCCCTGGCGGGCGCGGGAGCGCCGTTGCGGGGCGGATTGTCGGCGCGTTAAGCGTTCATATACACTTCAGTGTCTTTTTTGGTTGACGGCCTTTGGGCTGCCAGCCAGGGGCATATCCAGTTTTCTTTACGGAGTGCGGGATGGCGAACGAAGAGGTCAACACCGGGCGACGCCGGTTCCTCACCGCGACGACCGCGGTGGTGGGGGCGGTGGGTGCCGGGTTCGCGGCGGTGCCGTTCATCAAGTCCTGGAACCCCAGCGCGCGTGCGCGCTTTGCCGGGGCTCCGGTCAGCCAGGACATCGGCGCGCTGGAGGACGGCCAGCAGCTGGTCCTGAACTGGCGCGGCCAGCCGATCTATATCGCCAAGCGCTCCAAGGCCATGCTCGCGACCCTGCCGGAGATGGATCCGCTGGTGGCCGACCCGCACTCGGATGCGTCCACCCAGCCGGCCTACGCCAAGAACGAAACCCGTTCGATCAAGCCCGAGATCGCGGTGCTGGTGGGCGTCTGCACCCACCTGGGCTGTGCGCCGGAGTTCAAGCCCGAGGTCAAGCCCGAGCCGTTCGATCCGGACTGGAAGGGCGGCTATTTCTGCCCCTGCCACAAGTCCCGCTATGACCTGGCCGGGCGTGTGTTCAAGGCGCAGCCGGCGCCGCTGAACCTGCCGGTGCCGCCCTATCACTTCGAAGGCGACAACATCGTCGTCATCGGCGTCGGTCCGAAGGGAGCTGCGTAAGCCATGGCGAACATCCTCACCCGCACCGCCGACGGCCTGATGGACTGGATCAATGCGCGCGCGCCCGGCTTGATGCCGGCGTACCGCAAGCACATGAGCGAATACTACGCGCCGAAGAACTTCAACATCTGGTACATCTTCGGCGTGCTGTCGATCGTGGTGCTGGCCAACCAGATCCTGACCGGCATCTTCCTGACCATGCAGTACAAGCCCAGCGCCGCCGAGGCGTTCGACTCCGTCGAGTACATCATGCGCGACGTGGAGTGGGGCTGGCTGATCCGCTACATGCACAGCACCGGCGCCTCGCTGTTCTTCATCGTCATCTATCTGCACATGTTCCGCGGGCTGATGTACGGCAGCTACCGCAAACCGCGCGAACTGGTGTGGCTGCTGGGCATGGTGATCTACCTGGTGCTGATGGCCGAGGCCTTCATGGGCTACGTGCTGCCCTGGGGCCAGATGTCCTACTGGGGCGCCAAGGTGATCATCTCGCTGTTCGGCGCGATCCCGGTGATCGGCGGCGGGCTGACCGAGTGGATCATGGGCGATTTCAATCCGGGCGATGCCACCCTGAACCGCTTCTTCGCGCTGCACGTGATCGCGCTGCCGCTGGTCCTGCTGCTGCTGGTGGTGCTGCACATCTTCGCGCTGCACGAGGTCGGCTCGAACAACCCGGACGGCGTCGAGATCAAGAAGGGCCCCAAGGGCAACCGCTGGTCGGAGACCGCGCCGGCGGACGGCATCCCGTTCCATCCGTACTACACGGTCAAGGACCTGTTCTACGTCGGTTGCTTCCTCATCATCGCGGCGTTCATCATCTTCTTTGCGCCGACCTTCGGGGGCTGGTTCCTGGAGCATGACAACTTCACCGAGGCCAACCCGCTGGTGACCCCGGCGCACATCAAGCCGGTGTGGTACTTCACCCCCTACTACGCGATGCTGCGGGTGGTGCCCTCGTTCTTCGGCATCAAGCTGTGGGGCGTGCTGGTGATGTTCGGCGCGATCGTGTGCCTGTTCCTGGTGCCGTGGCTGGACAGGTCGCCGGTCAAGTCCTACCGCTACCGTGGTTGGCTCAGCTGGGCCATGCTGCTGATGTTTGCGGTCTGCTTCCTGTGGCTGGCCAAGATCGGCGCGGGTCCCGGCACGGATCCGGTGGAGACCATCATCGGCCGCGTGCTGACCTTCCTCTATTTCGCTTTTTTCATCACCATGCCGGTGTGGTCCAAGCTGGACAAGACCAGGCCGGTGCCGGAACGGGTGACGATGCATGACTGATTTCTCCGACAACAAGCGCGGCCTGCTGGCGCGCGCGGCCCTGTTCGCGGCTGGCCTGCTGCTGTCCGCCACTGCCTTCGCCAGCGAAGGCGGCGATCTCCAGCAGTCGGGCGTCGACCTCAACGACAAGGCATCGCTGCAGCGCGGTGCGGCCCTGTTCATGAACTACTGCAGCGGCTGCCACTCGCTCAAATACGTGCGCTATGCACGCATCGGCGAGGACCTGGGCCTGACCGAAGACCAGGTGATGCAGAACCTGAACTTCAGCGGCGGCAAGATCGGCGACCACGTGCTGTCGGCGATGCCGCCGGAACTGGCCAAGGCCGCCTTCGGCAAGGTCCCGCCGGATCTGTCGCTGATCGCGCGCGTGCGCGGCAGCGACTGGATCTACACCTACCTCAAGTCCTTCTACGTGGACGAAAGCCGCCCGGTGGGCTGGAACAACACCCTGTTCCCGAATGCCTCGATGCCGAACCCGCTGTGGGAGCTGCAGGGCATCCAGCAGCCGGTGTACGGCAAGAAGACTGAAGGCGGTGAGCTTCCGGTGGAGGGCTTCACCATCAGCCAGGCCGGTACCCAGACCCCGGCGCAGTTCGACCGCACCGTGCGCGACATCACCGCGTTCCTCGAGTACGCCGGCGAGCCGGTCGCGCTGAAGCGCCAGAGCGTGGGCGTCTGGGCGGTGCTGTTCCTGGTGTTTTTCGCCCTGATGGCGTGGCTGTTGAAGCATGAATACTGGCGGGACGTTCACTGACGCGGCGCCAGTGGCAGGGACGCCCGCCGCAGGGAACGACGCTTGACGGCTGTCCGCAGCGTGCGGGTGGCGCAGGTGCGTCCGGCATCGGCCGGGCGTGGGAGTGATCCTGATGATGGCTGTGAGTCCGCGCATGCGAAACGCCTTGACCCTGTTTTCCGCTGTCGATGACGTGCTGTGCCACCGCGTGCGCCTGGTGCTGGCGGCGAAGGGCGTGGCCTACGACCTGATCCCGGTGGACCCGCAGAACCCGCCCGAGGACCTGATCGACCTCAATCCCTACCACTCGGTGCCGACCCTGGTGGAGCGCGACCTGGTGCTGTACGCCGCCAGCGTGGTCAGCGAATATCTCGACGAGCGCTACCCGCACCCGCCGCTGATGCCGGTGGACCCGCTGTCGCGGGCGCGCCTGCGCCTGGCCATGCTGCGCATCGAGCACGACTGGGTGCCGCAGGTGCAGGCCATCCAGCTCGGCAGCAAGCAGCAGGCCGAAGCCGGGCGCAAGCGCCTGAAGGAGCTGCTGACCGCCGCGCTGCCGCTGTTCAAGGCCAGCAAGTTCTTCCTCAACGGCGAGATGAGCCTGGCCGACTGCGCGATGGCCCCGATCATCTGGCGGCTGGACGCCCTGGGCATCCCGCTGCCGAAGGACGGCAAGGCGATCGAGGACTACGGCAACCGCATCTTCCGCAATCCCGGCTTCGAGCGCAGCCTGACGCCGCAGGAAAGCAGCTGCGCGCGCTTCCTGCCTGAGCATGGAGAAGCAGCCCCCGATGCCGGTGATGAGCTCGCAGCGCCCCTATCTGCTGCGCGCGCTGTACGAATGGATCGCCGACAACGACATGACCCCGCACGTGCTGGTGGATGCGCGCGTGCCGGGCGTGCGGGTGCCGCCGCACACGGTCAAGGACGGGCAGGTGGTGCTGAACATCGCCGCGCGCGCGGTGGGACATCTGCAGATGGACAACGACGCGCTGCGGTTCTCGGCGCGCTTCGGCGGCGTCAGCCACAACGTGGTGGTGCCGCTGCCGGCGGTGATCGCCATCTACGCGCGCGAAACCGGCCAGGGCATGGCGTTGCCGCAGGATCTGTTGCCGCCTGCGGCGGCGCAAGAGGCGGACGCGGAGCACGAGGGTCTGGGCGCCCTGCACGCCGATTATGATCCCGAAGTGGTCGATGAGTCCGAATCCGATGCGGAGGCGACTTCGGGCGATGGCGACGACGACCGCCCGCCGCCGCGTCGTGGCCACCTGCGCATCGTGAAGTAGGCAAGCGCCGCGCGCTTCGCGGCCGGGCTTGCGCCGCCGCAGGCGCCCCGGTGGGGTGCGCCTTCAGTCCGAGGGCAGCGTGCGCACCACCGCCTGCGCGGCGCGGGTCGGGCCGCTGAAGCGCACCAGTTTGCCGCCCAGCAGCACGATCTGCCCCACGTGGCGGTCCTGCCCGTCTTCGGAGTATTCGAAGCGGAAGCTGCGTTCCAGCCCCAGCCAGCCGTCCTCGCGCCGGCGCAGGCGGATGCCGGCGGCGTGTACCGACTGGTCCAGCCATTGCACCCCGGCCGCCGCGCAGGCGTCGCGGCCGATTTCGGCGGCGCGCTCGGCGGCCGCGCGGGACGCCGTGAAAAGAAGAAGCCGGCGGCGCCGACGAGCATCAGGACGAGCAGGGTGGGCATCGCGTCAAGCTGGGGGCGGGGGCCGAGTTTCAACGAGAAATCGATGGCGTGGACGTGCTTGGTGAGGCCGCCGATCGAGATGCAGTCCACCCCGTCCTCGGCGATCGCGCGCAGGCTGGCCATGTCCACCCCGCCCGAGACCTCCAGCGGGATGCGTCCGTGGTAGGGCGCGCCCTTGGCGATCCGCACCGCCTCGCGGCGGGTTGCGGCGTCGAAATCGTCGATCAGGATACGGGTGCAGCCGGTGCCCAGCGCCTGCCGCAGTTCGTCCAGCGTCTCGACTTCCACGATCAGCGGCAGCGCCGGGTGCAGCGCGCGCGCGCGCGATGGCCGCGGCCACCGAGCCGAAGGCGCGGATGTGGTTCTCCTTGAGCATCACTGCGTCGTACAGCGCCATGCGGTGGTTCGTGCCGCCGCCGACCCGCACCGCGTACTTCTGCGCCACGCGCAGGCCCGGCAGGGTCTTGCGGGTGTCGAGGATGGCCGCGCCGGTGCCACGCACCGCGTCCACGTGGCGCGCGGTGGTGGTGGCGGTGCCGCTGAGCGTCTGCAGGAAATTGAGCGAGGCGCGCTCGGCGCTGACCAGCGCGCGGCGGTGGCCCTGCAGGGTGGCGATGACGGTGCCCTTGGCGATGCGGTCGCCTTCCGCGCAGCGCCAGTCGATGCGCACGGCGGGATCCAGCGCGCGGTGGCAGGCGTCGAACCACGGCCGCCCGGCCACCACGCAGTCCTCCTTGCACAGCAGGTAGGCCTCGTCCGCGGCATCGTCCAGCAGCAGGGCAGTGGCGTCGCCGGGGCCGATGTCCTCGGCCAGCGCGGCGGCCACGTTGGCCGCCACCACGGCCGCATCGGGCGGCGCGACCGGCGCGCTCATGCCGCGGGGAATCCGTCCGCCTGCGCGGTGGCGATCGCCTCCTCCACCAGCAGCACCGGGATGCCGTCGTCGATGCGGTAGGCGGTCTTGCGGTCGCGGGTCACCAGCGCCTCGCGCAGCGGCTCGCGCTGGGGCGTGCCGTCGCTGCGCGTCACCTGGCCGGCGGCGATCGCGCGGTTGAGCGCGTCCAGCCCGTCGGCTTCCAGCAGCGACAGCGGTTGACGGGTGGCCGGGCAGGCGAGGAGATCGAGCAGCTTGCGGTCCATCGGCGAAAGGCAATGGTGGACGGGGGCCGTTAGAATACGTCTTTACGCGCTTACGCGATCGGGAATGGTCATGCCTGCCGTCAACACCGCCGCCCCGCTGGTCGGCATCGTCATGGGCTCGCGCTCGGACTGGGACACCATGCAGCACGCCGCCGCGCGGCTGGAGGCGCTGGGCGTGCCGCACGAGGTGAAGGTGGTGTCCGCGCACCGCACGCCGGACGTGCTGTTCTCCTACGCCGAGGGCGCGGCCGCACGTGGCCTGCGCGCGATCATCGCCGGCGCCGGCGGTGCCGCGCACCTGCCGGGCATGTTGGCGGCCAAGACCGCGCTGCCGGTGCTGGGCGTGCCGGTGCAAAGCAAGGCGCTGAACGGGATGGATTCGCTGCTGTCGATCGTGCAGATGCCGGCCGGTATTCCCGTGGCCACCTTCGCCATCGGCCATGCCGGCGCCGCCAATGCCGCGCTGTTCGCGGCGGCGATGCTGGCCGCCGAGTTTCCCGCCATCGGCGCGGCGCTGGCCGCCTTCCGCGCCAAGCAGACCGAGGACGTCGTGAACAACGACGACCCGCGCGCATGAGCGGTGAGGCCGCGATGACCACCGTCGGTATCCTCGGCGGCGGCCAGCTGGCGCGCATGCTGGCCCTGGCCGGCGCGCCGCTGGGCCTGCGCTTCCTCGTCCTCGACAGCGCCAGCGACGCCTGCGCCGGGCAGTTCGCGCCGATGGTGGTGGGCGATTACACCGACCGCGCCGCGCTGGAGGAGTTCGCCTCGCGGATCGACGTGGCGACCTTCGATTTCGAGAACGTGCCGGCCGAGTCCGCGGAGTGGCTCACCGGCAAGGTGCCGGTGTTCCCGACCCCGCGCGCGCTCGCCACCGCGCAGGACCGGCTGGCCGAGAAGACCCTGTTCCGCGAGCTGGGCATCCCGGTGCCGCCGTTCGCGGACGTGCCCGACCGCGCCGCGCTGGACGCCGCGGTGGCCGCGCTCGGCACGCCCTGCATCCTCAAGACGCGCCGGCTGGGCTACGACGGCAAGGGCCAGTTCCGCATCAAGACCCCGGCCGACGTGGAGGCTGCCTGGGACGCGCTGGGCGCGCAGGCGGCGAAGGTGGGGCTGATCCTCGAAGGCTTCGTCGCCTTCCAGCGCGAGCTGTCGGTGGTGGCCGTGCGCGGCCGCGACGGCGAGTTCCGCGCCTGGCCGCTGACCGAGAACTGGCATGTCGATGGCGTGCTCTCGGCCAGCCTGGCGCCCGCGCCGGTGGACGGCGCGCAGCGCGATACCGCCTTGTCCCATGCGCGCAAGCTGGCCGAGGCGCTGGACTACGTCGGCGTGTTCGCGCTGGAGCTGTTCTGCCGCGACGGCGAGCTGCTGGCCAACGAGATGGCGCCGCGCGTGCACAACTCCGGGCACTGGACCATCGAGGGCAGCGAGACCAGCCAGTTCCAGAACCACCTGCGCGCGGTGCTGGGCCTGCCGCTGGGCGATACCCGCATGGTCGGTCATGCCTGCATGCTCAACTGGATCGGCGCGATGCCAGACGCCGGCCCGGTGCTGCGCGAGGCGGGCGGCCACTGGCACGATTACGGCAAGCAGCCGCGCGCGGGCCGCAAGGTCGGCCACGCCACCCTGCGCGCCGAGCACCCGGCGGCGCTGGCGGCATCGCTGCGGCGTGTCGGTGAGGCGCTGGGCCGGCAGGCGCAGGTGGCCCCGGTGGTCGCACGGCTGACGGCGTGAGGCCGTCACGCCGTAGGGAATCGCGCAAACGCAAACGGCCGGGTCGCCCCGGCCGTTTCTACACATGGAATGCCTGGACGGCTTACTTCATCTGGGCCGCCACGAAATCCCAGTTCACCAGGTTCCAGAACGCGTCCATGTACTTCGGGCGGGCATTGCGGTAGTCGATGTAATAGGCGTGCTCCCACACGTCGCAGGTGAGCAGCGGGGTGTCCTCGCCGGTCAGCGGAGTGGCCGCGTTGGAGGTGCTGACCAGCGCCAGCGCGCCGTCCGGGCGCTGCACCAGCCAGGCCCAGCCGGAACCGAAGGTGCCGATAGCGGTCTTGGTAAAGGCCTCCTTGAACGCGGCGAAGCTGCCGAACGCGGCGTTGATCGCCTCGGCCAGCTTGCCGGTGGGTTCGCCGCCGCCGGCCGGCTTCAGGCAGTTCCAGTAGAAGCTGTGGTTCCACACCTGCGCTGCGTTGTTGAACATGCCGCCCTGCGACTTGCGGATGATGTCCTCCAGCGGCATGTCCGCAAACTCGGTGCCGGCGATCATGCCGTTGAGGTTGGTGACGTAGGCCTGGTGGTGCTTGCCGTAGTGGTAGTCGATGGTCTCGGCCGAGATGTGCGGCCGAGCGCGGTGCGGTCGTAGGGCAGGGCGGGCAGTTCGATGGCCACGGCGGACTCCTGGGGGTTGGGTGGGGCGCGGCCACGGCCGCGCGAACGACTTACAATGGCACATTGTATCCGCCGCGCCCGTTGCCGAGAGGTGAAACCGGCAGGCCGCACCGTTGCAGGAGTTCACCCGCATGTCGTCCATGTCCGTGGAAGAGCGCATCCGCGCGATCATCGAAAATCATCCCATCGTGCTGTTCATGAAGGGCACCCCGCAGTTCCCGATGTGCGGGTTCTCCAGCCGCGCGGTGCAGGCGCTGAAGGCGGCCGGCGCCACCGACCTGCATGCCGTGAACGTGCTGGAGGAGCCGGAGATTCGCGCCAATCTGCCGCGCTATTCCGACTGGCCGACCTTCCCGCAGCTGTTCATCAACGGCGAGCTGATCGGCGGTTGCGACATCACCGTGGAGTTGGCCGAATCCGGCGAGCTGGCGCGGCTGGTGGCCGACGCGCGGAAGGCCTGAGCGTGCCGGGCGCGCTGCAGGATCGCATCGTCCTGGTGAGTGGCGCCGCCGGCGGGCTGGGCGCCGCCGCGGCCGTGGCCTGCGCCGGGGCCGGGGCGACCGTGGTCCTGCTCGGGCGTCGGATTGCCGCGCTCAACCGCGTGTATGACGCGGTGCGGGCGGCCGGGCCGGAGCCCGCGCTGTATCCGCTGGATCTGGAAGGCGCCTCGCCCGACGATTACGACCAGCTGGCGCAGACCCTGGAGCGCGAGTTCGGCCGGCTCGACGGGTTGCTGCACTGCGCCGCCGAGTTCAAGGGGCTGACACCACTGCTGCATACCGATCCGGCCGATTTCGCGCGCGCCCTCCATGTCGATCTGACCGCCCGCTGGTGGCTGACCCAGGCCTGCCTGCCGCTGCTGGCGAAGGCCGATGCCGGGGCGGCGGTCTTCGTGCTGGACGACCCGGCGCGCACCAGCGGCGCCTTCTGGGGCGGATATGGCCTGGCGCAGGCCGGGCAGGCGGCATTGATCGGCATGCTGCAGGCCGAACTGGGCGAGGCCGGGCCGCGCATCAGCGGGCTGCGCCCGGGGCCGCTGCGCACCGGTCTGCGGGCGCGCGCCTACCAGGCCAATGCCGATCGCGAAGCGCGTCCGCCCGCCGAGTCACGCCGCCGCCTGCGTGGAGCTGCTGTCCCCGGCCGGCGCGGCTTGGCGCGGGCGGGTGCGCGAGGTGGCCGCGGCATGACCGTCCTTTCCGCCGCCGTCCTGCTGTTCTTCATCCTGGACCCGCTGGGCAACATCCCGGTCCTGCTCAGCCTGTTCAAGGGCGTGCCGGCGGAGCGCCAGCGCAGGGTCCTGCTGCGCGAGCTGCTGATCGCGCTCATCGTGCTGATGTTGTTCCTGTGGGGCGGCCAGTACGCGCTGGAGCTGATGCACCTGCGTCAGGAGTCGGTGTCGATCGCCGGCGGCATCGTGCTGTTCCTGATCGGCTTGCGGATGATCTTCCCGACCGCGGACGGGGTGATGGGCGAGGTGCCGGGCGGCGAGCCCTTCATCGTGCCGCTGGCGATCCCGATGATCGCCGGCCCCTCCGGGATGGCGGCGGTCATGCTGCTGGGCAGCCAGGAGCCGGGCCGGATGGGCGACTGGATGCTGGCCCTGACCCTGGCCTGGGGGGCCACCGCCATCATCCTGTTTTTCGCCACCTGGCTGAAGAAGCTGCTGGGCACCCGCGCGCTGACCGCGCTGGAGCGCCTGATGGGCATGGTGATCGTCGCGCTGTCGGTGCAGATGTTCCTGGACGGGATTTCCAGCTACCTGCGCGCCGCGGCCTGAGGGGCTGGTGATGGGGGAAGGATGACAGGCGCATGGGCCTGTCATGGCGGCGTCATAACGGGCCCTTAGCATGTTAAACTTTGGTGATCCCGGACGCCGCAGTACGGCACCCGGGAACCCCACCAAGACGGGCCGGTGACCGCAGGGAGCGGGCGCGCCGGTGCCTGTGCCGATTCGTCTGCTGTCTTTTTCTTACAACCGTTTAGAGGTCATACCATGAACCACCTGAACCGCGTCCGGCTGTCGAAGCTGTCGCTGGGCCTGATGGTCGCGCTCGCCGCGGCTCCCGTGTTCGCGCAGAGCACCTCGTCCGGCCTCGCCGGCCAGGTGACCGGCGCCAACGGCCAGCCCGTGGCCGGCGCCGAGGTCACCATCGTGCACGTGGAATCCGGCACGGTCAGCCGCGCCACCACCGACGCCAACGGCCGCTACAACGCCCGCGGCCTGCGCGTGGGCGGCCCGTACAAGATCACCATCAGCAAGCCGGGCGAGGGCACCAAGACCGAGGATGGGGTGTATCTGGAGCTGAACCAGGTCAGTACCGTCAATGCCTCGCTGGCGCCGGTGTCGAAGGATCTGGACAAGGTGGTCGTGGTGGGCGATGCGAGCAGCTACCTGTTCGACCCCAACAACCGTGGCATCAGCACCTCGATCAGCGGTCGCCAGCTGGAGACCGCGGTCAGCGGCAACCGTTCGCTGGACGACATCGCGCGCCTGGATCCGCGCGTCACCGTCACTGACCAGAACGACGGCTCGATCTCGGTCAGCGGCCAGAACAACCGCTACAACAGCATCAGTGTGGACGGCCTGTCGGTGAACGACCCGTTCGGCCTGAACGCCAACGGCCTGGGCTTCACCGGCTCGCCGATCTCGCCGGATACGATCGCTGCGTATGACATCAAGATCACCGGCTTCGACGTCACCAACGATTCCGTCGGTGCCAGCATCAACGCCGTCACCAAGTCCGGTACCAATCAGTTCCATGGCTCGCTGTACTACGCGCTGACCGATGCCAGCAGCATGGTGGGCCGTCGCGGCGGCCCTGCCTACAAGGGCTTCGACAAGAACGAGACCACCGGCTTCACTTTCGGCGGCCCGATCATCAAGGACAAGCTGTTCTTCTTCACTTCTTTCGAGGAGCAGAAGATCAGCGGCCTGGCCGGCGTGGGAACCGATGCCGTCACCAGCGGCAAGCTGACGACGCAGCAGGTGGCCGACGTGGCCGCGGCGTTCGATGCCATCGGCCTCAAGGTGGGCACTTACGGCGACGTCGCCGCGGCGCTGGACAACAAGCGCACCCTGGCCAAGCTGGACTGGAACATCAACGACAACCACCGCGCCAGCTTCACCTTCCAGCGCACCGACGAGAAGCGGCCCACCCCGTACAGCTCGTATGCGCGCGACTACATCGCCATCCTGCCCAGCAACTGGTACACCATCGCCAACAAGACCGACAACTACTCGGTGCAGCTGTTCAGCGACTGGACCGAGAACTTCAGCACCGAGTTGAAGCTGGGCTACCAGCACTATCAGGCCAACAACGGCGCGGCGATCAACCAGCCCGAGGTCTATGCCTGCTTCACCGCCACCGCCAGCCAGTGCAGCAATGCGTCCAATTCCAGCGCGGTCAGCGGCTCCGCGCCGCGCGTGATCGGTGGCGAGGATCGTTTCCGCCACGAGAACTCGATCGACAGCAAGCGCATCAGCGGTACCTTCTCCGGCACCTATTACGCCGGCGACCACGTGATCAAGGGTGGCGTGGACTTCCTGAGCAACAAGGTGGCCAACGTGTTCGGCCAGCTGCTGCACGGGTCCTACAGCTTCTACGACAAGAACAACAACGGCTCGGTGGTCGACGAGATCCTGGCCAAGGACTACTACTCGTTCGTCAAGAACTACCTGCCGACCGGCGTGACCCTGGCCGACAGTGCCGGCACCTGGAAGTACACCCAGATCAGTCCGTTCCTGCAGGACACCTGGCAGGTGACCGACAACCTGTCGCTGGTGTTCGGCGTGCGTATCAACATCCCGAAGGCCGACCACGCGCCGCCGGTTGCGGTGGAGAGCAGCACCAACACCGCGCCGGGCGCCACCCCGGGCGCGCCGGTGTGGGAGAGCCGCTTCGGCTATCCCAGCAACACCACGCTCGGATCGAAGAACAAGGTGATCGAGCCGCGCTTCGCGTTCAACTACACCTTCCCGACCGAGAACAGGATGCAGCTGCGCGGTGGCGCCGGCCTGTTCCAGACCGTGCCGCCCTACGTGTGGATGACCAACCCGTACACCAACAACGGCGTGGTCTCGTCCAAGCAGTACAGCGGCACCAATCCGAGCGCGGACCCGTTCAGCCCGGACCCGAACAACCAGCCGGGCCCGACCGCGGTGGCTTCCGGGGTGTGCGCGACCAATGCGGTCTGCCAGATCGACGTGGTGGACCCGAACTTCAAGCTGCCCACGGCCTGGAAGTTCAGCCTGGGCTTCGATGCCGAGTTGCCCTGGCTGTGGGGCATCACCGCCAGCCTCGACTACCAGCACCTCCAGGCCAAGGACGCGATCAATTACCTGATTCCGAACGTGGGCGTGCCCAATGGGGCGTTGCCGGATGGGCGTGATTCCTACTGGAAGACCTATCCGAACTCCAGCACCACGTCGATCGGCTCGGGCACCAACAACGGCGCCTACGCCGAGATCAACACCCGTTCGACCCTGCTGACCAACACCGACAAGGGTCATACCGACTCGCTGACCCTGACCCTGTCGAAGGTGATGGACAACGGCTTCCGCGGCAGCTTCAGCATCACCCAGACCCGCAGCACCGAGGTCATGCCGGGCACCGCCTCGCAGGCGTTCTCGAACTACAACTACGTGGCGCGGGTGAACCCGAACGATTCGGTCGAGGCGACCTCGCGCTTCGAGGTTCCGCTGTCGGTCAAGGCGTCGCTGAACTGGGACCATGCCTTCTTCGGTGACTACAAGACCACGATCTCGGTGTACTACAACGGTCGCAGCGGCCTGCCGTACAGCTGGACTTTCGGTAACGACGTGAACGGCGATGGCATCAGCAACGTCGACCTGGCGTATATCCCGACCCTGAACGATCCCAAGGTCACCTACAAGCCGGGGACCACCCAGGCGCAGATCGATGCGTTCCAGGCGCTCATCAGCAGCGATCCGTACCTGAACTCCCGTCGTGGCCAGATCGCAGAACGCAACAAGTCGCACCAGCCCTGGATCAACCAGCTCGACGTGGGCTTCCAGCAGGAGCTGCCCGGCTTCTTCAAGGGCAACAAGTTCGTGGTGCGCCTAGACGTCTACAACTTCCTGAACCTGCTCAACAAGAACTGGGGCCAGCAGAATGGCCTGGGCTTCTTCGGCACCCGTCGCCTGGCCTATGTCACCGACGTCACCGGCACCTGCCCGACCAACTGCCAGTACGTGTACGACATTGGTACCCCGACCAGCCCCGCCTGGCAGAGCTTCGGCGTGTATGACACCTACTCGAACCCGGCGCGCGTGATCTCGCGCTGGCAGGCCCTGCTGACCATCAAGTACAAGTTCTGATCCCGCGATCTGGACTGTGCGCCATGCAGACGCCCGGGGGCCTCCCGGGCGTCTTTTTTTGTGCGCCTCGCCCCGCGTCCGGGCGCCGGCAACTGCGCTAAAGTGGCCGCATGAACGACAAGCACTACATGAACATCCATTCCGATCCCAGCAATGCCGCCACTGCAGCGGCGTCCACCCTTCCCACCGTTTCCACCCACATCTATCCACGCGGCGGCCTCGATGTCCTCAGTCGCGAGGAAGTGGCGCGCCTGCGCGATGCATCCTCCGGCGGCCTGCACGACCTGCTGCGCCGCTGCGCGCTGGCGGTGCTGACCTCGGGCAGCGCCTCCGACGACCCGCGCGCCGCGCAGGAGCTGTATCCGGAGTTCGACATCCAGGTGCGGCAGCAGGACCGCGGCGTGCGCATCGAGCTGACCCACGCCCCGGCGATGGCGTTCGTGGACGGCCAGATCATCGCGGGCGTGGCCGAGCTGCTGTTCGCGGTGGTGCGCGACATCGCCTTCACGGCGATCGACCTCAATGGCGACTGCCAGCCGCAGACGTCGGCCGACATCACCGACGCGGTGTTCCGCCTGCTGCGCAACGCGCGCGTGCTGCAACCGGGCGACCCGAATCTGGTGGTGTGCTGGGGCGGCCACTCGATCGGCCAGGAGGAATACAAGTACACCAAGCAGGTCGGCTACGAGTTGGGCTTGCGCGGGCTGGACATCTGCACCGGGTGCGGCCCGGGTGCGATGAAGGGGCCGATGAAAGGCGCCACCATCGCGCATGCCAAGCAGCGTCGCCGGCGCAGCCGTTACATCGGCATCACCGAGCCGGGGATCATCGCGGCCGAATCGCCCAACCCGATCGTCAACCACCTGGTGATCATGCCGGACATCGAAAAACGCCTGGAGGCATTCGTTCGGATTGGGCACGGCATCATCGTGTTCCCTGGCGGCGTCGGCACCTGCGAGGAAATCCTGTACCTGCTCGGCATCCTGCTGCGCGAGGAAAATGCCAACCTGCATTTCCCGCTGATCCTCACCGGCCCCACCGGCGCGGCGCCGTATTTCGAGCAGATCGACAAATTCATCCGCCTGACCCTGGGCGATGCCGCGGCGGCGCGCTACGAGATCATCATCGCCGATCCGGCGCTGGTCGCCAGGCGCATGGAGGCGGGCATCCGCAAGGTGAAGGAGCAGCGCATCGCCCAGCAGGATTCGTTCTTCTTCAACTGGGGGCTGCACGTGCCGCTGGCGTTCCAGCAGCCGTTCGTCCCGACCCATGCGCTGATGGCGGGGCTGGACCTGCACCACGGGCGCAAGCCGCACGCGCTGGCGGCCGACCTGCGGCGCGCGTTCTCCGGGATCGTGGCCGGCAACGTGAAGGAGGACGGCATGCGCCGGATCGAGGCGCACGGGCCGTTCGAAATCCACGGCGATGCCGACATCATGCAGGCGCTGGACGCGCTGCTGCGCGCCTTCGTCCAGCAGCGGCGGATGAAGATCGCCGGCGACTACCAGCCCTGCTACAGGGTGGTGGCCTGATCCGCCGCCGTCCTCGCGACCACCGCCGCACTGCGGCGGTGGCTCAGGCCGGCAGGCGCATGCGCGCGACGTAGCGTCCGTCTTCGATCCCGGCGTCCACCCGGCCGCGGTCCGCGGTCATCGCCTGCACCCGCTCGCGCGCGGAGGCAAGCCCGACCGCATGTCCGCGCGGGCCGCTTTCGCCGTCAGGACGGTCGTTGGCGATGCGGATTTCGATCCAGCCGCCGTCGATCCGCACCTGCACCTCGACCCGGCCGCCCTGCGGCAGGCGCTCGATGCCGTGGCGGATCGCGTTCTCGGCCAGCGGCTGGATCGACAGCGACGGCACCTGCACCGCCGGCAGCGGTGCCGGTACCTGCCAATCCAGCTGCAGCCGCGGGCCGAGGCGCAGGGCCTCGATGTCCAGGTAGCGCCGGGTCAGCGCCAGCTCCTCCGCCAGCGGGATCTCTTGCGGTCCGCGCAGGGCGCAGCGGAACAGGTCGGCCAGATCCAGCAGCACGCGTTCGGCCGCGTCCGGCTGCGCGTGCACCAGCGCCGCGCCGGTGTTGAGCGTGTTGAACAGGAAGTGCGGGTGGATGCGTGCCTGCAGGGCTTCCAGTTCCAGCTGTTTCGCACGCACCGCCCACTGCCGCGAACGCCAGTAGTTCTGGTAGCTGAGCAGCCCGATCAGGCCCACCACCAGCGCCAGCCCCAGCATGCGCAAGATGAAGCCGGTGCGCGTGCCTTCGGCGTTGGCGGTCATCACAAGTACGCTCCAGGCCGCCGCGGCGACCAGCAGGCTCATCAGCAGGAACAGGGCCAGGCAGGCCCACGCCAGCCGCGGCGGCGGCAGGCGCCCCAACGGCCGCCGCAGCAAATAAAGCGCGCACAGCGTCCCCAGGGCCACCCACTGGATGCCGAGCGAGGCCAGCCCGAAGTGGACCAGGCGCTCGCCACCGTGGGTGGGCGCGAGTGCGAGGATGGCGGCCAGGGCTTCGCCGCCCAGCACCACGCCCATCAGGGCGGGCGGGCGCCACAGCGCGGCCAGTGGGTCGGCGGCGGCATTCATGGTGGTGACGGTAGCGATTCCCGCACGATGATGCGGCGAGGGTAGCGGCGATGGCGGGTGCGCGGAAGGGGCGGGCGCGCCGCCCGCTGCCAGTAGAATGCCGCCCCATGCGCCTGAACCGTCATATCGCCGACACCGGCTTCTGCTCCCGCCGCGAGGCCGACCGCCTGATCGCCGAGGGGCGCGTCACCGTCAATGGCCTGCGCGCCCGCATCGGCGCGGAGCTGGGAGCGGGCGACGAGGTGCGCATCGACGGCAACCTGCTGGCCGCGCGCACCGCCGCCGCGGGCAAGCGCCGGCACGTCTATATCGCGCTGAACAAGCCGGTGGGCATCACCTGCACTACCGAGACCGACGTGAAGGGCAACATCGTCGATTTCGTCGGCCACGAGCAGCGCATCTTCCCGATCGGGCGGCTGGACAAGGACTCGGAAGGGTTGATCCTGCTGACCAGCAACGGCGACATCGTCAACCGCATCCTGCGTGCCGAGAACAAGCTGGAGAAGGAATACCTGGTGGCGGTGAACCACCCGGTGACCGATGAGTTCCTGCGCGGGATGGCGCGCGGCGGGGTGCCGGTGCACGGGGTGCCCACGCTGCCCTGCAAGACCGGCAAGCTGGGGCGGTTCGGGTTCCGGATCGTGCTGGTGCAGGGCCTGAACCGGCAGATCCGGCTGATGGCGGCGCATTTCGGCTACCGCGTGAAGCAACTGCACCGGGCCCGGATCGGCAACGTCAGGCTGGGCCATCTCAAGCCGGGCCAGTGGCGCAACCTGACCGACGCCGAGCTGCGCGGCCTGCTGCCCGGGCATGCCGACTGGTGAGCGCCGGGCAGTCGCGGCGCCCGCGCGCGAAAAAAACTTGCCCGGGTTGCACATTTGTCGTCAAAAACAGGTTAATGTGCGCTCACTGTTTCAAGCGGGATCACGGTACATCGTGACCCGATGCGGTAGATCCGTTGCGATCCGCTACATCGTGTGCGTTACCCCTTGCTCGACAGTCGCGGTTGGCTTGCCTGCCGTGTTTCCATTTCTAACTGTTATCCAGGAGTAGCAACATGTCGGATCGTCAGACCGGTACCGTCAAGTGGTTCAACGACGCCAAGGGCTTCGGCTTCATCACCCCGGAATCCGGCCCGGACGTCTTCGTCCACTTCCGCTCGATCGTGGGCACCGGCTTCAAGTCCCTGCAGGAAGGCCAGAAGGTCTCCTTCAAGGTCGTGCAGGGCCAGAAGGGCCTGCAGGCCGACGAAGTGCAGGCGCTGTAAGCCGCCCGCGCATCGCGCAGAAAAGCCCGGCGCAAGCCGGGCTTTTTCTTCGGCGCGACATGCCAGAATCTGCGCAAATCCACGCCCTGTCCATCGCCTCGTGCCCATGCGTCCCTGTTGTCTGCATCTCGTCCGCACCGCGCTCGTGGCCAGCCTCGCGCTGGTGGGGGCGGTCGGTTGCCAGCGCGGCCGCGAGGCGGAGGTCCCTGTTTCCGTGCCGCCTGCGCCCGCAGAACCGGTTGCCGAGGCCGGGCCGCCCGCGCTGAAGGATGTCACCGAAACCACGCCGGCCTACATCATCGGCATCAGCTATCCGCAGGCGGCGGTGCGCTATCCGCCGCTGGCGCGCGCGCTGCAGGATTACGCCGCGGCGGTGCAGGATCAGCTGATGCAGGCGGTGGGCGAACTGAAGGGGCGCAAGCCCGCGGTCCCGTACGACCTCAGCCTGCAGTTCAGCATGGTCGCGGAGACGCCGCGGGTGGTGGCGGTGGCCGCGACCGGCAGCAGCTACCTCGGCGGGGCCCACGGCGTGCCGCTGGAGCAGCGCTTCGTCTGGCTTGCCGCAACTGCAGCAGATGCTCGCGGCCGAGCAGCTGATCCCGGAAGCGGCCAACTGGGTGCCGGTGTCCGACTATGTGCGCGCACAGCTGAAGGCGCGGGTGCAGCGCGATCTCGATGACGACCATCTGGAGTCCGACGTGTACGCCGAGCAGCTGCAGATGCGCGGCGGCATGATCGACGAGGGCACCGCACCCAAGCCCGCGCATTTCGCACGGTTCGAGCCGGTGATGAATGCCGATGGCAGCATCCGTGCCCTGCGCTTCGTGTTCCCGCCCTACCAGGTGGCCCCATACGTGGAGGGTACCCAGACCGTGGACGTGCCGGCCAAGATAGTGCTGCCGCTGGTGGCCCCGGCCTACCGGCCGCTGTTCCGCGCGGGCTGAGCGGCACGCCGTCGCAGGCGTTGCGACGGCCGGCGTGCAGGCTGCGCCGATGCCCGCCCAGTTGCGCATTGCCTACGTGCATCCCGTTCAGGCGCCTGCCGCCGGTGCAGCGGATAATCCGCGCATGGCCGTTCACCCCGTGCTCGCGGCGTTCCACCCGGCGGTGGCCGGCTGGTTCGCGCGCCGCTTCCCCGCGCCGACCCTGGCGCAGCAGCAGGCATGGCCCGCGATCCGTGCCGGCGGCGACGTGCTGGTGGCGGCCCCGACCGGCGCCGGCAAGACCCTGACCGGCTTCCTCGCGGCGCTGGACGGCCTGGTGCGCGAGGGCCTCGCGCACGGGCTGCCGGACGCCACCTGCGTGCTGTACGTCTCGCCGCTGAAGGCGCTGTCCAACGACATCCACCTCAACCTGGAGGCGCCGCTGGCCGGGATCGCCGGGGAGCTGGCGCGGCTGGGCCTGCCGGAGGTGCCGATCCGCACCGCGGTGCGCACCGGCGACACCCCGGCCGGCGAGCGTACGGCGCTGCGCCGGCATCCGCCGCACGTGCTGGTGACGACCCCGGAGTCGCTGTACATCCTGCTCAACTCGGCCTCGGGCCGGGCCATGCTGGGCGGGGTGCGCACGCTGATCGTGGACGAAATCCACGCCCTGGTACAGAGCAAGCGCGGCAGCCACCTGGCGCTGTCGCTGGCGCGGCTGGACGCGCTCACCGGCCGCCGCGTGCAGCGGATCGGGCTGTCGGCCACCCAGAAGCCGGTGCAGGCGGTGGCGCGCTTCCTGGCCGGGGCGGCGCCGCTGCCGACCATCATCGACATCGGCCACGACCGCCCGCGCGATCTGGCGCTGGAGCTGCCGCCCACGCCGCTGGAGCCGGTGATGTCGCATCCGCAGTGGGCGCAGGTGTACGCGCGCATCGCCGCGCTTCGCTAGCGCGCACGCCACCACCCTGGTGTT
This sequence comes from Thermomonas sp. S9, assembly GCF_024704365.1. GTDB lineage: Bacteria > Pseudomonadota > Gammaproteobacteria > Xanthomonadales > Xanthomonadaceae > Thermomonas. The sequence continues at coordinate 2,101,125 of NZ_JAJDFY010000001.1, read as the reverse complement.
CGTCAACACCCGGCGCATGGCCGAGCGCACTGCCCGGCATCTGGCGGAACTGCTGGGCGAGCAGCAGGTGGCCGCGCACCACGGCTCGCTCGCAAAGAGCTGCGGCTGGACGCCGAGCAGCGGCTCAAGCGCGGCGAGCTGAAGGTGCTGGTGGCGACCGCCTCGCTGGAGCTGGGCATCGACATCGGCGAGGTCGAGCTGGTTTGCCAGATCGGCTCGCCGCGCAGCATCGCCGCCTTCCTGCAGCGGGTCGGACGCTCCGGCCACCACGTCGGCGGCGTGCCCAAGGGCCGCCTGTTCCCGACCAGCCGCGACGAGCTGCTGGAATGCGCGGCGCTGCTGGACGCGGTGCGGCGCGGCGAGCTGGATGCGCTGCGCATGCCGCGGGTGCCGCTGGACGTGCTGGCGCAGCAGATCGTGGCCGAGGTGGCCGCGCGCGACTGGGACGAGGACGCGCTGTATGCCTGCCTGCGCAGCGCGTATCCGTATGCGGAGCTTGCGCGCGAACGCTTCGACGCGGTCGTGCGCATGCTGGACGAAGGCTTCGCCAGCCGCTACGGCCCGCGCGCGCGCTACCTGCACCGCGACGCCGTGCAGCGCGTGCTGCGTGCGCGCAAGGGCGCGCGCCTGGTCGCCACCCAGTCCGGCGGCACCATCCCCGACCTCGGCGACTACAGCGTGGTGCTGGAGCCGCAGGGCCTCACCATCGGCAGTGTCACCGAGGATTTCGCGATCGAGAGCCTCGGCGGCGACGTGTTCCAGCTCGGCAACGCCAGCTACCGCGTGCTGCGGGTCGAGGCCGGCGTGCTGCGGGTGGAGGATGCGCAGGGCCAGCCGCCGAGCATTCCGTTTTGGGTCGGCGAGGCGCCCGGGCGCACGGACGAGCTGTCGATCGCGCTGTCGCGCCTGCGCGCCGGCCTGCAGGCCCGGCTGGAGCAGGGCGGCGCGGCGGAGGCGGCGGCCTGGCTGCGCGATGACATCGGCCTGCCATTGGAGGCGGCGCAGCAGATCGCCGATTACGCGGCGGCGCAGCTGGCCGGGTTCGGGATGCTGCCGACCCGCGGGCATATCGCGCTGGAGCGCTTCTTCGACGAATCCGGCGGCACCCAGCTGATCATCCATTCGCCCTACGGCAGCCGCATCAACAAGGCCTGGGGCCTGGCCCTGCGCAAGCGCTTCTGCCGCAAGTTCAACTTCGAGCTGCAGGCGGCGGCGACCGAGGACTGCATCCTGCTGTCGCTGTCCACCAGCCACAGCTTCCCGCTGATCGAAGTGATCGGCTACCTGCATTCCTCCAGCGCGCGCGAGGTGCTGGTGCAGGCGCTGCTGGATGCGCCGCTGTTCCCCGCGCGTTTCCGCTGGAATGCCGCGACCGCGCTGGTGTTGCCGCGCGTTTCCGGCGGCCGCCGGGTGATGCCGCAGCTGCAGCGGATGAAGGCCGAGGACCTGATGGCCACGGTCTTTCCCGATCAGGTGGCGTGTCTGGAGAACATCGTCGGTGAGCGCCAGGTGCCCGACCATCCGCTGGTGGCGCAGACCCTGGACGACTGCCTGCGTGAGGCGATGGACGTGGACGGCTGGCTGGCCCTGCTGCGCGCATTGGAGGAAGGCCGGGTGCAGGTCACCGCGCGTGACCTCACCGGCCCGTCGCCATTCGCCGCCGAGGTGCTGGGCGCGCGTCCGTACGCCTTCCTCGACGATGCCCCGCTGGAGGAGCGCCGCACCCGCGCGGTGGCCGTGCGCCGGTTCGGCCTGCCCGAGCAAGTGGACGATCTGGGCCGGCTGGACGAAGGCGCGATCGCCGCTGCGCGCGAGGACGCCTGGCCGCAGGCCGCGCATGCGGATGAACTGCATGCGGCGCTGGGCGATCTGGGCGTGCTCACTGCGGACGAGGCCGAGGCCAGCGGCTGGCCGTCGCTGCTGCAGGCGCTGGCCGCGCAGGGGCGGGCGGCCGCACTGGCGACCCCGGGCGGCGTGCGCTGGGTGGCCGCCGAGCGCCTGCCGCTGCTGCGCGCGCTGCATCCGGAGGCCGCCTGCACGCCGCCGCTGGCGCTGCCGCCCGCGCTGGCGCGCGACTGGCCGCATGCGGACGCGCTGCGCGAGCTGGTGCGCGCGCGGCTGTCGGCGCTGGCGGTGACCGACGCGCAGGAACTGGCGGCGGGCCTGGCGGTGCCGGTGGCCGAGGTGGAGCTGGCGCTGCTGGCGCTGGAACAGGAGGGCTACGCCCTGCGCGGCCGCTTCGCGCCGCAGGCACGGGCCGAGCAGTGGTGCGAGCGCACTTTGCTGGCGCGCATCCACCGCCATACCGTGGCGCGGCTGCGGCGCGAGATCGAGCCGGTCGCGGTGCGCGACTACGTGCGCTTTTGTGCGACTGGCAGTGCCTGACACCTGCCACCCGCCTGCGCGGGCCGGAGGCGCTGGCGCGGGTGCTGGGGCAACTGGAAGGCTTCGAGGCGCCGGTGTTGGCGTGGGAGGCCGAACTGCTGCCGGCGCGGGTGCAGGGCTATGACCTGGCCTGGCTGGATGCGCTGTGCGGCAGCGGGCGGATCGCCTGGGCGCGGCTGCGCGCCGGCGGCGAGGCGCTGGTGCGGGCGGCGCCGCTGGTGCTGCTGCCGCGCCCGCAGCTGGCGCGCTGGAGCCGGCTGGCCGCGGGCCAGCCGGAGCCGGAATCGCCGCCATCCTCGCGCGCGCAGCGGGTGGAGGCGGCGCTGCAGGCGCATGGGGCGCTGTTCTTCGACGAGCTGCGGCAGGCCTGCGGCCTGCTGGAGACCGAGCTGGAGGAGGCGCTGGGCGAACTGGTAGCGCGCGGGCGGGCGGGCTGCGACAGCTTCGCCGGCCTGCGCGCGCTGCTGCTGCCGGCCAGCCGGCGCGCGCCGCGCTTCGCCCGCCACGGCCGTCGCGCCGCGCTGCGCGGGATCGCCGACGCCGGCCGCTGGGCGCGGGTCGCGCCGGCGCTGGGCGGGCTGCAGGATCTGGACCCGCAGCAGGCACAGGCCGACTGCGAGCATCTGGCGCGCGTCCTGCTCGCGCGCTGGGGCGTGGTGTGCTGGCCGCTGCTGGCGCGCGAGGCGCCGTGGCGCCGCCGCCGTGGCGCGCGTTGCTGCGCGAGTATCAGCGGCTGGAGGCGCGCGGCGAGATCCGCGGCGGGCGCTTCATCGCCGGGGTGGCCGGGCCGCAGTTCGCGCTGCCGGAGGCGCTGGCCGGGCTGCGTGCGGTGCGCGCGTGCGCCCGACGGCGGGCTGCTGGTGGTGTCCGCGGCCGACCCGCTGAACCTCGCCGGGCTGTTGCTGCCGGGCGAGAAGGTGCCGCGCCAGCCGGGCGCGCGGCTGCTGCTGCGCGATGGCGTGGTGATCGCCACCCAGATCGGCGGGGCGTTCGCGGCGCGCGAGGCGCTGGCGCCGGACGCGCTCGATGCGGCGCGCCACGCGCTGCGGCGGGAGCCGGGCGCCACCTCGTTGCCGGCACCGGGATCGCGCCCGCAGGCCGATCCGCTCGGCCTGCATCGCTGACGGGCGGGTGCCGGCGGCCACGTTTGCACCGCCACGCCGTGCTTTGCCGATGCGGATACGCGAACGCCGCCCGCAGGCGGCGTTCGTGGTGTCGTGCTGACGGGTGACTTACTTGTTATCCAGTCCGCGCTGTTCCAATAGCGGTTCGATCGTGGGCTCATGGCCGGCCAGGTTCGGGAACAGACGATCCGGCGCGATCTCGCCGCCCGGCGCCAGCACCTTCTCGCGCACGCGGTCGCCGTTCTCGCGGGTCAGGCCGCCATGCTCGCGGATCCACTTGCTGGTGTTGGCCGCCAGCACTTCCGACCAGATGTAGGCGTAGTAGCCGGCTGCGTAGCCGCCCATGATGTGGCTGAAGTAGGGCGTGCGATAGCGCGGCGGCACCGGCGCGTAGTCGAAGCCGTCGGCCTTGAGCGCGCTGGCCTCGAACGCCATCACCCCGGAGGCGTCTGGGATCTGCTCCAGCGGCAGCTGGTGCCAGCGCTGGTCGAGCATCGCGGCCTCCAGGTACTCGGTGGTGGCGAAGCCCTGGTTGAACTTGGACGCGGCGATCACCTTGTCCAGCAGTTCCTTCGGCATCGGCGCGCCGGTCTGGTAGTGGCGGGCGTAGTGCGCCAGTACCTCCGGCCAGTCGGCCCACATCTCGTTTACCTGCGATGGGTATTCCACGAAGTCGCGCGGCACGTTCATCGAGAAATACGGGTAGCGCACATCCTGGAAGAAGCCGTGCAGGGCATGGCCGAACTCGTGGAAGGCGGTGGTGACCTCGTCCCAGGTGAGCAGGGTGGGCTTGCCTTCCGACGGCTTGGGGATGTTCAGGTGGTTGGCGACCACCGGCTGTTCGCCCAGCAGCTTCGACTGCGCGACGTAGGTGTTCATCCATGCGCCGCCGCGCTTGGAGGCGCGCGCGTACGGGTCCCAGATGAAGATCGCCAGCGGCTTGCCGTCGCGGTCGAACACCTCGTAGGTCCAGGTGTCGGCACGGTACTTGGGCAGGTCGGTGCGTTCCTTGAACGTCAGCCCGTACAGCTTGTTGGCGGCGTAGAACACGCCGTTTTCCAGCACGCTGCGCATTTCGAAATAGGGCTTGAGCTGGCTTTCGTCGAAGCTGTAGCGGGCCTTGCGCACCTTCTCGCTGTAATAGGCCCAGTCCCACGGCTGCAGGGCGAAGCCGGGCTGGCCGGCGGCCTTCTGCCCGGCGTCGATCATCGCCTGCAGGTCGGCGCCCTCGCGACGGGCATTGGCCACCGCCTTCGGCGCCAGCTGGCGCAGCATCGCGTTGACGTTGTCCTGGTTGCCGGCGGTTTCGTCGGCCAGCACGTAGTTGGCGTAGGTGTCGTAGCCCAGCAGGCGCGCGCGCTCGGCGCGCAGTTTCAGCACCTGCGCCACCACGCCGGTGTTGTCCCACTGGTTGCCGCGGCTGCCGCGCGCCACCGAGGCATCAAAGATGCGCTGGCGCAGCGCGCGGTCCTGCAGTTGCGCCTCCACCGGCTGGCCGGTGGTGTTGAGCAGGGCGATCACGTACTTGCCCGGCAGGTTGCGCGCCTTGGCGGCTTCGGCGGCGGCCGCGATCTGCTCCTCGCTCATCCCGGCCAGCTGGGCGCGGTCGTCCACCACCACCGCGGAGGCGTTCACCTCGGCCAGCACGTTCTGGTTGAAGCGGGTGTCCAGGGTGGATAGATCGGTGTTGATCGCGCGGATGCGCGCCTTCTGGGTTTCGTCCAGCGCGGCGCCGGCGCGCACGAAGTCCTGGTAGCGCTTCTCCAGCAGGCGACGGTCCACCGCGTCCAGGCCGAGACTGTCGCGCGCGTCGTACAGGGTCTTGATCCGCGCGAACAGCTTGGGGTTCAGCGCAATGGCGTCGGCGTGCGCGGAGAACTTCGGCGCGTACTCGGTCTCGAGCTTCTCGCGCGCATCGTTCTTGTCGGTGGCGACCAGGTTGAAGAACACGCTGGTGGCCCGGTTCAGCACCTGGCCGCTCTTCTCCATCGCCACGATGGTGTTCTCGAAGGTGGGCGGCGCCGGGTTATCGGCGATCGCCGCCACTTCGCGCAGTTGGATCGCCATGCCGGCGTCGAACGCGGGCGCGAAGTCGCTGTCCTTGATCTTGTCGAACTGCGGGTAGTGCATCGGCAGCGGGCTGGGCGCGGCGAACGGGCCGCTGTAGGCGATGGCGGGCATCGGGGCCTCCGGCTTCTTCTTGTGCTGGACGGTCTTCTGGGCGGCGAGGGCGGGATCTTGCGGGCGTGGCCATCGCGGCGGCCACTGCGAGCGCGAGTGCGCAGGCGATCGGACGGGTCATGGGCTTCTGGTCGTGGGCATCGGTGAACCCGCATTCTAGTCGATGCGGCAATGGCCGGCCTGGGGCAGCGATCGCACGCGGGGCTGCATCGGCCTGCGATTGCGCGCACAATGGTGGAAGGGGTCACAACGGAGTCGGATCATGCCGACCGCATTCGAGTTCGAGGCCGTCGATCTGGACGGCCAGGCGCAGCCGTTGGCGCAATGGCGCGGCAAGGTGCTGCTGATCGTCAATGTCGCCAGCAAGTGCGGCTTCACCCCGCAGTACCAGGGGCTGGAGGCGCTGTGGCGGAAGTACGGGCCGCGCGGGCTGGTGGTGCTGGGCTTTCCGTGCGACCAGTTCGGTCACCAGGAGCCGGGCGATGCCGAGGAGATCCGCCGCTTCTGCTCGCTGACCTACGATGTCAGCTTCCCGATGTTCGCCAAGGTCGAAGTCAACGGCGGCAATGCCCACCCGCTCTGGAAATGGCTGAAGGCCGAGAAGGGCGGGCTGCTCGGGATCGATGCGATCAAGTGGAACTTCACCAAGTTCCTGGTCGGGCGCGACGGCCGCGTGCTGCGCCGCTACGCCCCGACCGATGCGCCGGAATCGCTGGCGGCGGAGATCGAGGCGGCCCTGGGATGAGCACCTGGCGCACCGACGGCAACGGCTACCGGCTGGAGTTCGAGTTCCAGCCGCCGCTGCTGACGGTGCACCTGCGCGGCATGGTATCGCCGAGGCCAACCTGGCCGTGACGACCGAATACTGGCGGCAGATCGCGCGGACCGTGCGTGAGGTCGGCGCCGGGCAGCTGCTGGTGCTGGACGAGCTGCCGGGTGAGGTCATGAGCGATGCCGAGCTGCTGCGCTTCTTCGACAGCCTGGCCGGGCTGGGGCTGGAGGCGGTGCAGATCGCCTATGTCGAGGCGCGTCTGGACCAGGTGGCGCGGATCGAATACGCACAGCTGCTGGCGCAGGAGCGCGGCTATCGGGTGCGCACGTTCGCCAACGAGCCGGAGGCGCGGCTGTGGCTGCGCTACGGCGGAGCCTGAGCCGGCGATGCGCCAGCGCGGCGGTCACTTCTCCACGAAGGCGCGTTCGAACACGTATTCGCCGGGGCTGCCGATCCGCGGCGAGGCCGTGAAGCCGCGGCGGTCGAGGATGGCGCGGAAGTCGGCCAGCATCTGCGGGCTGCCGCAGATCATGGCGCGGTCGAAGGCGGGGTCGAGCGCGGGCAGGCCGAGATCGGCCGCGATCCGGCCGCTGTCGAGCAGCTCGGTGATGCGCCCGCGCTGCAGGCGGCCCTGCCAGTAGAAGTCCTCGCGGCTGACCGCCGGGTAATACAGCAGCCTGGCGCGGATCTCCTCGCCCAGGTATTCATGGCACTGCAGGCCGCGGCTGAGGTAGTCGCGGTAGGCCAGGTCCTGCTCGGTGCGCACGCCATGCGCCACGATCACCTTCTCGAAGCGTTCGTAGGTGGCTGGGTCCTTGATCACCGACACCACGGCGCCAGCCCGGTGCCGGTGCCCAGCAGGTACAGGTTGCGCCCGGGATGCAGGTCGCTGATCAGCAGCGTGCCGGTGGGCTTGCGGCCGATCAGCAGGGTATCGCCGGGCTTGATGTGCTGCAGGCGGGAGGTCAGCGGGCCATCGGGCACCTTGATGCTGAAAAACTCCAGCTCTTCTTCCCAGTTTGCGCTGGCGATGGAATAGGCCCGCATCAGCGGCTTGCCGTCCACCTCCAGGCCGATCATCACGAACTGGCCGTTGTCGAAGCGGAAGCCATCGTCGCGGGTGGTGGTGAAGCTGAAGTAGGCGTCCGTCCAGTGGCGGACATCGAGCACCGTCTCGGTGCCGAAGGGCGAGGCCATGCGCGTGGGGTTTGTTCCGAGTAGCCGCCCATTTTACGCGGCGGCGCAGCACGGTGTTTGATCCGGAGCAAACCAGGCGTGGATGGGAGCGGTGGCATGATGCCGGCATGGACGCCACCGGCACGCTCTGGACCATCGGCCATTCCACCCGCCCATGGGACGTGTTCGTGGGCATGCTGGGCGAAGCCGGCATCGCCGTGCTGGCGGATGTGCGCCGGTTCGCCGGCTCGCGCCGCAATCCTCGGTTCTCCCGCGATGCCATGCCGCCGGCGCTGGCAGCGGCCGGCATCCGTTACTGGCCGCTGCCGGCGCTGGGCGGGCGGCGCAAACCTGCGCGGGATTCCCCCAACACTGCATGGCGGGTCGAGGCGTTCCGCGCCTACGCCGACCACCTCGCCGATCCCGATTACATCGCCGCGCGTGACGCGCTGATGGCGACCGCGCTGCGGGCGCCGACCTGCGTGATGTGCGCCGAGGCGGTGTGGTGGCGGTGCCATCGGCGGTTGATTTCCGACGATTTCGTCGCCCGCGGCTGGACCGTCCTGCACCTGCTGGGGCCCGGCAACGTCCAGCCGCACCTGCTCAATCCCGATGCGGTGATGGTCGATGGCGTGCTGCGCTACCCGGGCCCGCCGCCTGCGCTATTTTGACGCGGCCGGCGGCGTCAGCCGCAACAGGCAGCCGTCGGCGGCATCGGTCAGTACATAGACCCGGCCGTCGTCGCCCACGCGTACGTCGCGGATGCGCCGGTGCAGGCCGGTCAGCAGGCGCTCTTCGCCGAGGATGCGCTCGCCGTCCAGGCGCAGCCGGATCAGGCGCTGCCCGGCCAGGGCCCCCAATAGCAGGCTGTCGCTCCAGGCGGACTGCGGGTGCCCGGTGTAGAACGCCAGCCCCGAAAGCGCCGGCGATTGGGCCCAGACGTGGTACGGGCGCTCCATGCCGGGCGCCTGCGTCCGCGGGTTTCCGGGTAGGGCAGGCCGGTCGAATAATCCACGCCGTCGCTGATCAGCGGCCAGCCGTAGTTCTTGCCGGCCTCGGGGCGGTTCAGCTCATCGCCGCCGCGCGGGCCATGCTCGCTTTCCCACAGTCGCCCGGTGCGCGGATCGACCGCCAGCCCCTGGCTGTTGCGGTGGCCGTAGCTGAAGATTTCCGGGCGCGGTCGGCGCGGCCTGCGAACGGATTGTCGGGCGGGAGGCTGCCATCCAGGTTCAGGCGCACAAGTTTGCCTTGCAGGACCGACAGATCCTGGGCCAGCGCTTTCTGGTTGCGCTCGCCCTGGCTGATGAAGACATGGCCCTGCCCGTCGAAGGCGATGCGCGCGCCGAAGTGCTGGTCGCCCCCCAGCTTGGGTTGCTGGCGGTAGATCACACGCAGCCCGGACAGCCTTTCGCCGTCCAGCCGGGCGGTTGCGACCGCGGTGCCGGCGGTGTCGTCCGGCCCCGGTTCGGCATAGCTGAGCCAGAGCCTGCGGTTGTGCGCGAACTCCGGGTCGAGCACCACGTCGAGCAGGCCGCCCTGGCCGCGGGCATGCACGGACGGTACCCCTGCCAGCGGTGGCGACACCTGGCCAGTGGCGGCGATCCGGCGCAGACGGCCGGGGCGTTCGCTGACGAGAAACGTGCCATCGGGCAGCAGGGCCACCGCCCAGGTGCTCGAGGCCGCAGGCCAGGGTCTCGATCCGCAGCGGGCCTTCCGGCGTGGCCTCGGTCAGGGCGGGGAGCCGGCGCGGCCGGTCTGGCGCAGGCGGCCAGAGCCAGGCACAGGAGGGCGGGCGGGGCGCGGCGGAACATGGCGGCCTCCAGATGGGCGGGGATGTGGCCATCATCCCGCAGTCGCGCGCCGCCGTCCGCCGCGGGCGAAAGGGCGGGGCGGCTATAATGCCGCTTTCCTCGCATTGCCTTCGCCGTGACCACGATCCAGCAGGACGATCTCATCCAGTCGATAGCCGACGCGCTGCAGTACATCAGCTACTACCATCCGGTCGATTACATCCAGAGCCTCGCCGCCGCCTGGGAGCGCGAGGAATCCCCCGCGGCCAGGGATGCGATGGCGCAGATCCTGATCAACTCGCGCATGTGCGCGGAGGGGCATCGGCCGATCTGTCAGGACACCGGTATCGTCACGGTGTTCCTGAAGGTGGGAATGGACGTGCGCTGGGAGGGCTTCACCGGCTCGCTGGAGGATGCCGTCAACGAGGGCGTGCGCCGCGCCTACAACCATCCGGACAACAAGCTTCGGGCCAGCGTGCTGGCCGACCCGGCGGGCAAGCGGCTGAACACGAAAGACAACACGCCCGCGGTGATCAACGTCTCGATCGTGCCGGGTGACACGCCTCGACGTGATCGTCGCGGCCAAGGGCGGCGGCTCGGAGGCCAAGAGCAAGTTCGTGATGCTCAATCCGTCCGATTCGATCGTGGACTGGGTGCTCAAGACCGTGCCGACCATGGGCGCCGGCTGGTGCCCGCCGGGCATGCTCGGCATCGGCATCGGCGGCACCGCCGAGAAGGCGATGCTGCTGGCGAAGGAGTCGCTGATGGAGCCCATCGACATCCAGGCGCTGATCGCCCGCGGCCCCAGCAACCGCATCGAAGAGCTGCGCATCGAGCTGTACGAGAAGGTCAACGCGCTAGGGATAGGCGCCCAGGGCCTGGGCGGGCTCACCACGGTGCTCGATGTGAAGATCAAGGATTACCCGACCCACGCCGCCAACCTGCCGGTGGCGATGATCCCCAACTGCGCCGCCACCCGCCACGCGCACTTCACGCTCGACGGTTCCGGCCCGGTGGCGCTCGGCTCGCCGTCGCTGGAGCACTGGCCGACGCTGACCTACAGCCCGGCCAGCGCGCGCCGGGTGAACCTGGACACCCTCACCCGCGAGGAAGTCGCCCGCTTCCAGCCAGGCGAGGTGCTGCTGCTCAGCGGCAAGCTGCTGACCGGGCGCGACGCCGCGCACAAGCGCATCGTGGACATGCTCAACCGCGGCGAGCCGCTGCCGGTCGATTTCAAGGGGCGTTTCATCTACTACGTCGGTCCGGTCGATCCGGTGCGCGACGAGGTGGTCGGCCCGGCCGGCCCCACCACGGCCACCCGCATGGACAAGTTCACCGAGCAGGTGCTCAGCGCAACCGGGCTGCTGGGCATGGTCGGCAAGGCCGAGCGCGGGCCGGCGGCGATCGAGGCGATCCGCAAGCACCAATCCGTCTATCTGATGGCGGTGGGCGGGGCCGCCTATCTGGTCTCGAAGGCCATCCGCGCCGCGCGGGTGGTGGCATTCGAGGATCTCGGCATGGAGGCGATCTACGAGTTCGAGGTCAAGGACATGCCGGTGACGGTGGCGGTGGACAGCCGCGGCACCTCGGTGCACGAGACGGGGCCGCGCCAGTGGCGCGAGAAGATCGGCAGGATCCCGCTGGATGTGCTGGCTTGAATGCGGTGCAGCTGATCCAGGGCGAGGGCTTCAAGCTCCGCCTCGTCCGCGAAGCCGGCTATCTGCACGCGCGGGTGTATGACGGCACCGATTCGCTGCAGGTCTCGTCCGCCTACTGGGCCTTGCTCGGGCAGGCCTGCCGCGAGGCCGGCATCGACCGCCTGCTGGTGGAGGAAGAACTGCACGAGTCGGTGGACATGGCCGAGATCGAGCAGGTGATCCGGGTGATGGTGGAGGCGGGAATGGCCGGGATCCGGCTGGCCTTCGTCGAGCTGCTGGACGATCTGCCCGGCAACGAATACGGCGAGATCCTGTGCCGCGAGCATGGCATCCACGGACGCACCTTCACCGACGTGGCGCTGGCCCGCAACTGGTTGCTGTACGGAGATTGAGCGCGCGCCGGCGGCCTAGAACCACCACTAGAACCACCACGCCAGCGCGAACACGCCCAGCATCGCGAAGGCCAGCGCCAGCTTGAGCGCGGCGCCCAGCGCCAGCCCCAGCCAGGTGCCGGCGCCGACCTTGCCGGCCGCGCCGAGATGCTGCGGGTGCAGGCTGCGCCGGTGCAGCAATTCGCCGCCCAGCGCCCCAGCGAATGGCCCCAGCAGCAGTCCGGGCAGGCCGAAGAACAGCCCGACCACGGTGCCGAGGGTGGCGCCCAGCATGGCCAGCCGGCTGGCCCCGACCCGGCGCGCGCCGTGCGCGGTGGCCCACAGGTCCACCAGCAATGACAGTAGGGTCAGTCCGCCCAGCGCCAGCAGCGGCCACAGCCCGACATGCCGGAACCCGTCGGCCCAGGCCGCCAGCAGCAGCCCGGCGAACACCAGCGGCGCGCCGGGCAGCACCGGCAGCAGGGTGCCGGCCAGGCCCGCCAGCACCAGCACGGCCGCCAGCAGATAGAGCGCGACGGGCAGGCTCATGCCGCTGGCGTGGTCGGGCGCGTGGCCGGGCGATAGGGCGGCCGGATCACGGTCCGCGGTGCGCCGGGCATGCGCTCAGTTCTTGAAGTCGCGGTGGCAGGTTTGGCAGCCGTCGCCCAGCGACTTCATGGTGCCGGCCAGGCTTTCGCAGCTCAGCGGCGGCGCCGAGATGGCCTTGTCGGCGGCGGCGCGCATGCCGGCAGCGGCGGTGCGGAAGCGCTCGTCGTCGCGCAGGTCGGGGAAGGCGGCCTCGAGGTCGGTGCCCATCGTGCGCAGCGCCTGCAGGTGCGGCAGCACGTCGGTGGCGGTGCAGCGGTTCTGTTCCAGCGCGGCCTTCAGCTGGCCCATGTGCCAGGCCTGGACTTCCATCAGCGCCTCGGGGAAGTGATTCTTGCGGGCGTTGATCGCGCGCAGGATCATCACCGTGGCCACGGCGCCGATCACCAGACCCAGCACCAGCAGGAACAGATAGCGGCCGGCGTTGGACTTGCGGGCGGGGGTCTCGGGAGCGGGAGTGGACATGCAGCCTCCTTCTTAGGATGGGGAAACGGGCGGTGGGCGCCGAGAACCTTACCAGCCCATGTGGTGACCGCCGTTGATGTCGAGATTGGAGCCGGTGATCCAGCCGGCCTGCTCGTCCACCAGGAAGGCCACGCCGTGGGCGATTTCCTCCGGGGTGCCGAGGCGGCCGGTGGGGATGTCGGCGATGATCTTGGCGCGCACCTCCTCCGGCACGGCCATCACCATGTCGGTGGCGATGTAGCCGGGCGAGATGGTGTTCACGGTGATGCCGTTGCGGGCGTTTTCGCGCGCCAGCGAGATGGTGAAGCCGTGCATGCCGGCCTTGGACGCCGCGTAGTTGGCCTGGCCGTACTGGCCCTTCAGGCCGTTGATCGAGCTGATCTGGATGATCCGGCCCCACTTGCGCTCGCGCATGCCCTCGATCACCGGGCGGGTGACGTTGAAACAGGAATTGAGGTTGGTGTTGATCACCTCCATCCACTGGTCGGCCTTCATCCGGTGGAAGGTGCCGTCGCGGGTGATGCCGGCGTTGTTGACCAGGATGTCGATCGGCCCCAGCGCCTGCTCGACTTCGCGCACCATCGCCGCCGCTTCCTCCGGCGAAGTGACGTCGCCGCGGGCGATGAACACCTCGCAGCCCGCGTCGTGCATCTTCTGCTGCCAGGCGCGCGCCTTTTCCTCGTTGCGGTAGTTGGTGGCCACGCGGTGCCCCATCGCGGCCAGCCGCTTCACGATGGCGGTGCCGATGCCGCCGGTGCCACCGGTGACCAATGCAACCCTGGACGTCATGCCGTGCTCCTTGCGAGTGCGAATGCGGATGGAAGGGTGGGGTCGATTCTAGGCGTGTTGGATGGCATTTGCGTTGTGCGCCGCAGGAGCCAGCGCCGGCAGCCGGCGCGGCACCCGCTCCGGCCGGAATGCCTGCCGCGCGGCCTGCAGGAACTCCTCCGGCCCGCGCATCCCGGCCGGCGCCAGCGGGGCCTGCCCGAGCATCCGCCACAGCCGGGCAAGGAGCGGCAGCGGGTCGTCTTCGGCCGCCGCCAGGGCGCCCTCCGATTTCGACAGCTTGCGTCCGTCCGCATCCAGCACCAGCGGCAGGTGCGCATAGGCCGGGGTGGCCAGGCCCAGCGCCCGCTGCAGCAGGATCTGGCGCGGGGTGGAGTCGAGCAGGTCGGCGCCGCGCACCACCTGGGTGATGCCCTGCGCGGCATCGTCCACCACCACCGCCAGCTGGTAGGCCCACAGGCCGTCGCTGCGGCGCAGGACGAAATCGCCGACGTCGCGGTCCACCCGCTGCGCGATGTGCCCGTGCACGGCATCCTCGAAGGCGATCGTGCAGCCGTCTTCCACCCGCAGCCGGATCGCGGGATCGGGGCGCGGACGGCCGACCACGCAGCGGCGGTGGATGCCGCCGGCCGCGGCCAGCGCGCGGCGGCTGCAGTGGCATTCGAATGCCAGCCCGGCCGCCAGCAGGCGCTCCAGCGCGGCCTGGTACAGCGCGCCGCGCCGGCTCTGGAAGGCCACCTCGCCATCGGGATGCAGGCCGAACGCGGCCAGGGTGGCCAGCTGCGCCTGCGCCGCGCCGGGCAGCTCGCGCGGCGGATCGAGGTCCTCGATCCGCACCTGCCATTGCCCGCCGGCGTGGCGCGCGAACAGCCAGCTTCCCAGCGCCGCCAGCAGCGATCCGGCGTGCAGCGGGCCGGTGGGCGAGGGCGCGAAGCGGCCGCGGATGGGCGCGCGGGCGGGAAAGTTGAACATGGCGTTCAGGATGCCGGATTGAAATCCGCGACGATGGGCCACACTACCGCAAACACGCGCGCGTCGGGCGCGCAGGAGTCGACCCATGTTCAAGCGCATGTTCCTGTTCCTGGCCACCAACCTTGCGGTGCTGCTGCTGGTCAGCATCGTGATGTCCATCCTCGGCGTGAATCCGCAGCAGTTCGGCGGGCTGGTGGTGATGGCCGCGCTGTTCGGCTTCGGCGGTTCGATCATCTCGCTGCTGATGTCGAAGTGGGTGGCCAAGCGCGCCACCGGCGCGCAGGTGATCGAGCAACCCCGCAACGAGGCCGAGCAGTGGCTGCTGGCCACCGTGCGCCGGCAGGCCCAGCAGGCCGGCATCGGCATGCCCGAGGTCGCCATCTACGACGCTCCCGAGATCAACGCCTTCGCCACCGGCGCCAACCGCAACAACGCGCTGGTGGCGGTCTCCACCGGCCTGCTGCGGGCGATGAACCGCGACGAAGCGGAGGCGGTGCTGGGCCACGAGGTCGCCACGTCGCCAACGGCGACATGGTCACCATGGCCCTGCTGCAGGGCGTGCTGAACACCTTCGTGATCGTGCTGGCACGCGTGGTCGGGCGGGTGGTGGACGGCGCGATCAGCGGCAACCGCAGTAGCGACGGTCCCGGCTTTGGCTACTACATCATCGTGTTCGTGCTGGAGCTGGTGTTCGGCCTGTTCGCCTCGATGATCGCGATGTGGTTCTCGCGCTACCGCGAGTTCCGCGCCGATGCCGGCGGCGCCGCCCTGGCCGGGCGCGGCAAGATGATCGCCGCGCTGGAGCGGCTGGCGCAGATGCACGGCGCCAGCACCCTGCCCAAGCAGGTCGCGGCGTTCGGCATCAGCGGCGGGGTCGGCAGCGGCCTGCAGCGCCTGCTGATGAGCCACCCGCCGCTGGAGGAGCGCATCGCCGCGCTGCGCAATGCCGCGCCGGAGGCCCTGCGCGAGGGGCTGACTGCCTGATCGCGCGGTCGGCGCCGCCGTACAGCCCACGCAAGAACGCCCGCCTTCCGGCGGGCGTTCGCGTTTGCGTCATGCGGGGGCGATGCGGCCCGGGGCGAGTGTGGCCCGGCCTCAGGCGCTGAAGTCGTAGTTCATCTCGCGCCCGACCGGGGCCAGGAAATCACCCTGCACATAGCTGATCCCGGTGGAGAACAGCAGGGTCATGCTGGCGGCGTCCTGCACCTGCGGGGCGATGGTGCGGATACCGTGCTCGCGCGCCTTGAGCGCGATCTCGCGCAGCTTGGCCTGGGAGGCGCCATTTCTGGCCAGGTCCTCCATGAACTGCGGGTCGATCTTGAGCAGGGCCGGATTGACGTGCTGCAGGATCTGCAGCGAGTTGAGGCCGGCGCCGAAACGCTCCAGCGCCAGGTACACGCCGGAGGCGGACAGCGCCTTGGCGAACGCCTGCGCCCCGTTGAGGTTCACGAACACCTTGGTCTCGGGCACCGCCAGTATCAGCAGCTCGCCCGGCACCCCGGCCTGCGCCAGCTGCTCGTGGATGAAGCCCGGCATCGCCGGGTCCAGCACCGCTTCCTGCGAGACCGACAGCAGCAGGCTGGTGCGCTTGCCGGCGCGCAGGCGCTCGCCGATCACGGTGATCGCGCGCGCCACCGCCCAGCGGTCGATCTCGCCCAGCAGGCCGTGCTCCTCGGCGATCGGCAGGAAGGTGTCGGTCTCCACCGGCACGCCGTCGCTGCCGAGCAGGCGCAGGAACATCTCGTAGGCCTCCTCGTTCTCGCCCTGCAGCGAGACGACGGGCTGGAAGCCGAGCTGGAAACCGTCCCCGGCGAGCGCACCGCGGATGCGCTCCACCCACGCGGCGATCCGTTCCTGCTCGGCGCGGTCCAACGCGCTGGGGTCGTACAGTTCCACCCGGTTGCCGCCGACGCCGACCGCGGCGGCCAGGTGGTGGGTGGCCTTGGCCAGCACCTGGCTGGTGCTGGCGATCTTCTCGCCGATCTGCACCCCGCCGAAGCTGGCGGTGGCGTTGAGCGAATTGTTGCCGACCGCCAGCACCGCGTCCGCGATGCCCGCGCGCAGGCGTTCGGCCAGCGCGCTGGTGGCGTGGTAGTCGCTGTTGCGCGCCAGCACCGCCAGCTGATGCTCGCCGAAGCGGGCCACCAGCGCCTCCGGCGCGGCCTGGGTCAGGCGCTGGCCCAATGCGGCCATCAGGTCGTCGGCGGCATCCAGCCCGATCACGTCGAGCAGTTGCATGTAATGGTCGGGTTCCACCAGCAGCAGGCCGTGCGCGGCGCCGCTGGCGGCGGCCTCGGCCACCGCGGCATCCAGCAGGCCGAGGAAGGTGGGGCGGTTGAGCAGGCCGGTGGCCGGGTCGCGCTGCTTGAGCTCTTCCACCTGGCGCGCCAGCTCCGGGTCCACCTCGCTGGCCTGGTGGCGGAAGATCACCTGCAGGCAGGCCTCGCCCTGGTACTGCGCCGGGCTGAACTCCATCACCGCCGGGAAGTCCTGGCCCTCGGCATCGCGCGCGGTCAGCTCGTAGCGCGGCGGCGCTTCCTCGCCCTTGGACAGGCGCTTGAGCAGGGCCTTGAACTCGGGCACGTCCTGCGGCGCCACCAGGTCCAGCAGCGACATGCCCTCGATGTCCTCGAAGGAGTCATAGCCGAACATTTCCAGATAGGCCTGGTTGGCGCGGATGTGCATGCCTTCGTGGATATAGGCGATCGGCTCGCGCGAGGAGTCGATCAGCATGTCGCAGCGGCGCTGGGTCTCGCGCATCTGCGCTTCCAGCCGGCGCTGCGACCGGCGAGATTCCAGCGCCTCCCATTCGGCATGCACCGCTTTCAGGAACTGCTGCGGGCGGTCGCGCAGTGCCACTGCGTGTGCGCCCAGCGTCTGCACCTGTTCGAGGATGTCGTCGTTGATCCCGTCCAGCACCGCCAGCAGCGGCACGTCGCGGCCGCCGCCGGCCACCGCCTTGGCCACTTGCTCGAACGGCAGCAGGGCCGAGGCGTAGTCGGCCAGCACCATGTCCACCGGCTGCTGCGCCAGCATCGCCAGCAGTTCGTCCAGCGACTCCGGGCGCAGCGGGCGCACCGCGGTGCCGGCGTTGCGCAGGCGGCTGACCATGGCCTCGGCCTCGTTCACCAGGTCGGCCACGAGCATCAAGCGCAGTGCGGTGTCCTTGCCAATCGCCATGGGTGTTCCGGTGCCATCGTGTCGGGGGATAGATAGCAGGCTACCGTACCCACGAACGTGATGCCGGTCAAAGCCCGGTGAGCGGCGTCTTGCCGGGCTGGCCGGCGATTTCGCGCACCAGGCGCGGCACCAGGTAGCCGGGCAGCCGCGCCGCCAGCGCCGCGTGCAGGGCCAGTGCGTGGGCATCGTCCACCTCGAAATGGGCCGCGCCGGCCACCCGGTCCAGCTGGTGCAGGTAATAGGGCAGCACGCCGGCGGCGAAGCCGCGTTCGCACAGCTCGGCCAGCGCCTCCACGTCGTCGTTCACCCCGCGCAGCAGTACGGCCTGGTTGAGCAGGCTGGCTCCGGCTGCGCGCAGGCGCGCCAGCGCAGCGTCCACCGCCGGGTCGAACTCGTTGGCATGGTTGGCGTGCAGCACCACCACCACCGGCCAGGGCAGGCCGCCCAGCCAGGCCAGCAGGCCGGCATCCACCCGCTCCGGCAGCACCACCGGCAGCCGGGTGTGCAGGCGCAGGCGGCGGATATGCGGGATCGCGCGCAGGGCGTCGGTCAGCGCCATCAGCTTGTGGTCGGCCAGCGACAGCGGGTCGCCGCCGGAGAGGATGACCTCGTGGAGCGACGGGTCGGCGGCGACCAGCGCCACCGCATCGCGCCAGCCGGCCGCGGCGGCGGTGTCCCCGGCATATGGGTAGTGGCGGCGGAAGCAGTAGCGGCAGTGCACCGCGCAGCTGCCGGTGGCGATCAGCAGGGCGCGGCCGTTGTATTTGTGGATGACGCCGCCGCCGCGGCGCGCCAGTATCGCCCACCGCGTCCAGTCGGAAGCCGGGCACCACGCGCTCCTCGTCCAGCACCGGCAGCACCTGGCGCAGCAGCGGGTCGTGCGGGTCGCCGGGGCGCATCCGGGCCACGAAGCCGCGCGGAACGCGCAGCGGAACTGCCTGGCTGCCGCTTCGGACAGGCTGGAGGCGAGCGCATCCAGGCCCAGCAGCGTGAGCAGCTCGCGCGGGTCGCGCACGGCCTCGCGCCACAGCATCTGCCAGCGCGGGGCGGGGGGCTGCTGCATTGGGATGGGGGCTGCGGGTATCATGTCGGGCTGCAAGCACACCGTTCCGGCCCAGCCGGAACCCTCGTAAAACCCACAGTTTAGCCGCCCGCGCCGGGTGGCCCCAAGGAGTACCCATGGCCTCCCTCGGCATGAACGATGTCAAGTCCGGGCAGAAGATCCTCGTCAACAACGAGCCCTGCATCATCACCGAAACCGATTACGTGAAGCCCGGCAAGGGCCAGGCCTTCACCCGCGTGCGCTACCGCATGATCCGTTCCGGCCGCGTGCAGGAACTCACCATGAAGTCCACCGACTCGGTGGAGGCCGCCGACGTGGTCGATACCGACATGCAGTACCTGTACAGCGACGGCGAGTACTGGCACTTCATGAATCAGGAGACCTTCGAGCAGGTGCAGGCCGACAAGGCCGGCGTCGGTGACGCCGCCAAGTGGCTGAAGGGCGAGGAACTGTGCGTGGTGACCCTGTTCAACGGCAGCCCGATCCAGGTGACGCCGCCGAACTTCGTCGAGCTGAAGATCGTCGAGACCGACCCCGGCGTGCGTGGCGACACCTCCGGCGGTGGCGGCAAGCCGGCCACCCTGGAGACCGGCGCGGTGGTGCGTGTGCCGCTGTTCGTCGGCCAGGACGAGGTGATCAAGGTCGATACCCGCAGCGGCGAGTACGTGTCGCGCGTGAAGTGATGCACCCACCCGTCCGCGCCGGGCGCGGGCGGGTGCCGTTTTTGGAAGGAACGACATGACCGAGCCCGCACCGCAGCCTTGCGACCTTCTCATCGAAGCCGGCTGGGTGGTGCCGGTCGTCCCGCACGGCGTGGTCCTCGAAGGCCACGCCGTCGCCGTTTCCGGGGGCGCATCCTGGCGGTGCTGCCCACCGACGAGGCGCGCGCGCGCTTCGTCGCGAAGGAGACCGTCCCGCGCCCGGACGCCGCGCTGATCCCCGGCCTGGTCAACGCCCACACCCACAACCCGATGACGCTGCTGCGCGGGGTGGCCGACGACCTGCCGCTGATGACCCGGCTGCGCGAGCACATCTGGCCGGTGGAGGCAGCGGTGATCGGCCCCGAGTTCGTGGCCGACGGCGTGGCGCTGGCGATCGCGGAGATGCTGCGCGGCGGCACCACCTGTGCCAACGAGAACTACTTCTTCCCCGACGTGCAGGCGGCGGTGTACCGCAAGCACGGCTTCCGTGCGCGGGTGGGGCTGCCGGTGATCGATTTCCCGACGGCCTGGGCCAGGACCGCGGATGAATATTTCGACCGCGCCATCGAGGTGCATGATCTTTGGCGGAGCGACCCGTTGATTGCCACTGCGTTCGCGCCGCACGCGCCGTACACCGTCAGCGACGCCAATTTCGAGCGGGTGCGGATGCTGGCCGACCAGCTCGACGTGCCGGTGCACCTGCACACCCACGAGACCGCGCAGGAAGTGGCGGACTCGATCAAGCTGCACGGCCAGCGCCCGCTGGCGCGGCTGGACCGGCTGGGGCTGGTGAACGACCGCCTGATCGCGGTGCACATGACCCAGCTCACCGAGGCCGAGATTCACCTGTGCGCCGAACGCGGCGTGAGCGTGGTGCACTGCCCGGAATCCAACCTCAAGCTGGCTTCGGGCTTCTGCCCGGCCTGCGCGCTGTTGGCGGCCGGCGTGAACCTGGCCATCGGCACCGACGGCTGCGCCAGCAACAACGACCTCGACATGTTCGGCGAGACCCGCACCGCGGCGCTGCTGGGCAAGGCGGTGGCCAACGACGCCGCCGGCTTCTCGGCGTTCGAGGCGCTGCACGCGGCCACGCTCGGCGGCGCCAGGGCGCTGGGGTTCGGCGACCGCATCGGTTCGATCGAGCCCGGCAAGGAGGCCGACCTCGCCTGCGTGGACCTGTCCGCGCTTGAGGCCCAGCCGCTGCACCACGTGGTGTCGCAGCTGGTGTACGCCGCCGGCCGCCAGCAGGTGACGGACGTGTGGATCGCCGGTCAGATGAAGCTGCGCGGGCGTGTGCTGGTCGATATGGAGGTCGATGCCATCGTCGCCAACGCCCGCCAGTGGCGGGCCCGCATCGCGGAGGTGCGCGCATGAGCGCCGCGTCCGGCAATTTCGCCCAGGCCGAGCTCGACAAGTTCGACGCCCTCGCGCAGCGCTGGTGGGACCCGGACGGCCCGCAGAAGGCGCTGCACGCGCTGAACCCCGCGCGGCTGGGCTACGTGGCGCAGCACGTCACCCTGCGCGATGCGGCGGTGCTGGACGTGGGTTGCGGCGGCGGCCTGCTGAGCGAGGCGCTGGCGGCGGCCGGCGCGCGGGTGACCGCGATCGACCTCGCCCCGGCCCTGCTGAAGGTCGCGCGCCTGCACGGGCTGGAATCGGGCGTGAAGGTCGATTACCGGCAAGCGACGGTGGAGGCGCTGGCCGGGGAGCTGCCGGGCACGTTCGACGCGGTGACCTGCATGGAGATGCTGGAGCACGTGCCGGATCCCGGCTCGGTGGTGCGCGCCTGCGCGGTGCTGCTCAAGCCCGGCGGGCGCCTGCTGCTGTCCACCCTGAACCGCACGCCGGCCGCATTCGCGCTGGCGATCGTCGGCGCGGAATACATCGCGCGCCTGCTGCCCACCGGCACCCACCAGTACCGCGACTTCATCAAGCCCTCGGAACTGGCGCGCCTGCTGCGCGATGCCGGGCTGGTGCTGGAGGATGTCAGCGGCCTGCTGTACGAGCCGTGGCGCAACGCGGCGCGCATCGTGCACCGCACCGACGTCAATTACCTCGCCTGCGCGCGCAAGCCGGAATGAGTACGACACGGTTTCCGAAGCTGGTGCTGTTCGACCTGGACGGCACCCTGCTGGACAGCGCGCCGGACATGCTGGCCACCGTCAACCGCATGCGTGCCGCGCGCGGGCAGGGGCCGATGGCGCTTCAGGCGTTGCGCCCGCACGTGTCCCGGGGTTCGCGCGCGATGAGCGCGGTGGCCTTCCCGGAACTCGGCGGCGAGGTGCCCGCGGAGCTGGTGCGCGAGTTCCTCGACACCTACGCGCAGGAGCTGGGCCGGCACAGCCGGCTGTTCGACGGCGTGCCCGCGCTGCTGGAGGCGATCGAGGCCGCCGGCAGCCGCTGGGGCATCGTCACCAACAAGCCCGAATACCTGGCGCGTCAGGTGCTGCCGGGGCTGGGCTGGGAAGATCGTTGCGCGGTGCTGGTCGGCGGCGACACCCTGGCCGAGCGCAAGCCGCATCCGCTGCCGCTGCTGCATGCGGCGCAGGCGCTGGGCGTGGCGGTCGCGGACTGCGCCTATGTCGGCGACGACGCGCGCGACATCCAGGCCGCGCGCGCGGCGGGGATGCCCGCACTGGTCGCGCTGTGGGGCTATCGCGTGCCGGGCGAGGATCCGGCGGCCTGGGGCGGCGACGTCCTGGTGCAGGCTCCGCGCGATTTGCTGCGCTGGCCGCTGCCGCTGCAGGTCGTGCCGTGAGCGACGCCGCCGCGCTCGAGGCCTTCCTCGAAAAATGGCGCGCGCGCTGGCCGGAATGGGGCATCGCCGAAGCCTTTCTGCCATCGGCGCAGCGGCCACTGGCGCAGGCTCATTGGCGCTGCGCGCGGAGCTGCTCGACGCCGCCTGGGGCGGTTCCGATCCCACCCCGGGCGCCGCCAAGCTGGGCTGGTGGGAGGAGGAGTTGCGCGGCTGGGCGCGCGGCGCGCGCCGGCATCCGCTGGGGCTGGCGCTGCAGAAACAGCCGTTGGACTGGGTGGCGCTGGCCGCGGCGGTCCCGGCGCTGCGCCTGCGGCGGGCGCCGGAGGGCGACCGCGCCACCACCCTGGAGGGCTTGGCGCCCTTGGCGGCGGCGCTGGCGTCGCTGTCCGCCCGCCTGTTCGACGTCGAGGACGGCGCTCTGCCGAGGCCATGGCCGAGGCGCTGCTGGCGGAATGGGGGCTGTGGCTGCCGCAGCGCGGGGTGCCGGCGGATGGAACGGCAATCCCGGACCTGCTCGCCCTGCCTGCGCTGCGCGCCGGCGCGCGCGCCGAGCGCATCCACGCCGCGCTGGTGCGCGCCCGCCTGCGGCGGATCGCGGCCGGGCGCAGGCCGCCGATCCCCGCGCCGGTGGCGCTGCTGTCGGCCTGGCGCGCCGCGCGCGGCTGAACCACAGCGTTGCAGGGACACTCACGCCCGGCCCGGTACAATGCCGCGATGCACAAGCCGCTGACCTCGCCGATCCTGCCCGATGTGGCCTTCGACACCGCCGCGCAGGCGCGCGCGCTGGACTGGGTGGGAATGGACGGCATGGCCCTGCCGATCCGGCTGCAGGACGAGGGGGGCAGGTGATGACGGTGCCGGCCAGCGTGGATATCGCAGTAAACCTGCGCGATCCGGACGCCCGCGGCATCCATATGTCGCGCCTGTACCTGCAGCTGCAGCAGGGCCTGGCCAACGAGGCGCTGAGCGCGCCGGCGCTGCGGCGCCTGCTGGAGGCCTGCATCGCCTCGCAGAACGGCCTGGCCAGCCGTGCCCGCCTGCGCCTGCGCTATGACCAGCTGCTGTTGCGGCAGGCGCTGCGCAGCGGCAATGCCGGCTGGAAGCGCTATCCGGTCGAGGTCGAGGCCGAACTGGCCGACGGCCACCTGCGCCTGGTGCTGGCATTCGCACTGGAGTATTCCAGCACCTGCCCGGCATCCGCCGCGCTGTCGCGGCAGGCCAATGCGCAGCGCTTCGCCGCCGATTTCGCCGCGGCCGGCGCGGTCCCGGCCGCGGCCGTGCGCGACTGGCTGCAAAGCCCGCGCGGGCTGGCCGCCACCCCGCATGCCCAGCGCAGCCGCGCCGAGGTGCGGGTGGAGCTGAAACCGGCCTTCGACGGGTTGCCGCTGGTCGCGCTGGTGGATGCGCTGGAGACCGCGCTGGGCACGCCGGTACAGACCGCGGTCAAGCGCGAGGACGAGCAGGCCTTCGCGCAGGCCAATGCCGCCAACCTGATGTTCTGCGAGGACGCCGCGCGCCGGGTGGCCGCGGTGCTCACCACCGATGCCCGCATCGCCGCCTGGAGCGCGCGCGTGGCGCATCTGGAGAGTCTGCACCCGCACGATGCGGTGGCCAGCGTCAGCGGCCGCAACGGTTGATCGCGTCGCCGGTAGATGCGCCTGCGAGACTCCGCCCACGCTGCCGCGCCGCCGCGCGCCGTGGTGCCGGAGCGCGCGTTGGCGATTGCGGCTAGCGCCCGCGTTCGAGCACCAGCAGCGGGTCGATGCGGGTGTCGAACCAGTTCATCCCCCAATGCAGGTGCGGCCCGGTGGCGCGTCCGGTGGCGCCGACCGCGCCGATCACCTGGCCCTGGCGGACCACCTCGCCCACCCGCACATCGATCCGCGACAGGTGCAGGAAATTGCTGCTGATGCCGTGGCCGTGGTCCAGCAGCAGGGTGCCGCCGGTGAGATACAGATCGGGCGCGGCAAAGGTCACCACGCCGCTGGCCGGCGCCCGCACCGGGGTGCCGGCCGGGGCGGCGATGTCCATGCCCGAATGCGGGGCGCCGGGGCTGTCGTCGTAGATCCGCTGGTTGCCGAAACGCCCGCTGAGGCGGCCCTGCACGGGCCACTGAAAACGCTGGGCGAAGCCGGTTTCATCGCCATCGCGCTGGCGCGCGGCGACCACCCGGGCCTGCTCCTGCGCGATCCGGCGCGCGATCTCCGGCGGCGGATTCACCGTGTCCGGCGGCGCGCCGCGCACGATTTCCACTGGCCAGTCGCGCGGGGTCACCGCAATCCGCACCGCCTGCGCCGGTGCCCCGGGCGGCTGCACCGTCAGCTCCAGCGGGCCCGGCTCGTCGCGACCGACTCCGAACACCACGCTGCCGTAGGCGGTGGGGCGCAGGCTGCGGCCGCGGTAGGACACCACGCTGCCGGCGGGCACCTTGCCGATCACCATCGCCCCCCTGCGGCACGCTGGCCGGAAACACCACACCCGGCGCGGCGTCGGTGATGGCACTGGATGCGGCGGTAGCCGCTTCCGACGGTACCCGGGCGGCCGCCAGCGGGAGCGCGGCCAGCAGCGTCAGCGCGATGGTGCCGCGGGGCGGCGGGCGCAGGCTCATGCCGGCGGTACGGGGTCGTGCCCACCCGGATGCAGCGGATGGCAGCGAGCGATGCGGCGTGCGGCCAGGTAGCTGCCCTTGACCGGCCCGAACCGGTTGATCGCCTCCATCGCGTATTCCGAGCAGGTGGGGACGAAGCGGCAGCGCGGCCCCAGCAACGGGCTGATCCAGCGCTTGTAGCCGCGCAGCAGGGCGATGAGGAGTCGGGAAATCACGGTGTCCGTGGCGGGCATTGGCGGCGCGACTGACGCGGTTGCCGCGTTGCGTCCGGCAGGGTATAACAGCGCGCCTTCCCGCCTCAAGGGAAAACGACGAGGAATACCTGACGTGGCAGCGAAGAAACCCGCCAAGAAGCCCACCAAGCCGGCCGCCAAGGCCGCTTCGGCGAAGAAGCCGGCTCCCGCCAGGAAGCCCGTCGTCAAGCCGGTCGCGAAGAAGGCCGCGGTGAAGAAGGCGGCGCCGGCCAAGAAGGCCGTCGTAGCGAAGAAGCCGGCACCCGCGAAGAAGCCCGCCGCCAAGCCGGTGGCCAAGAAAGCAGTCGCCGCGAAGAAGCCTGCCGCGATCGCGAAGAAGCCGGCGGCCAAGCCGGTCGCGCCTGTCAAGAAGGCCGTCGCCAAGCCCGCGGCGAAGAAGTCTGCGCCGGCGAAGAAGCCGGTCGCCAAGCCCGCGCCGATCGCGCCGAGGAAGGACGCAAGCAAACCCGCGCCGCCACCACCCGTGAAGCAGGCGGTGCCGAAGACGAAACCGGAAGGGAAAGTGATGGTGGCAGTGAAGAAGACGTCCTCGGGGCCGGCCGTGTCCAGGGACAAGTTCAAGGTGGTGCCATACCAGGTGGACGAAGCCACCGGGCGCCCGATCGTCCCGTCGGGCTACAAGCCCTCGCCGGACGAGGAGTACATGAATCCCCTGATGCTGGAGTACTTCCGGCAGCGCCTGCTGCAGTGGCGCGCGGAGCTGGTGGAGGAATCCAAGCAGACCATCGAGAACCTGAAGGAAGAAGTGCGCGACATCGGCGACGAGGCCGAGCGCGCCACCCGCGAGACCGAGAACTCGCTGGAGCTGCGGACCCGCGACCGCTACCGCAAGCTGATCGGCAAGATCGATTCCACCCTCAAGCGGATGGACAACGGCGAGTACGGCTACTGCGTGGACACCGGCGAGGAGATCGGCCTGGAGCGGATGGAGGCCCGCCTCACCGCCGAGCGCACGATCGATGCGCAGGAGCGCTGGGAGCATACGCAGAAGCTGATGGGCGATTGATCTGCCTGAGGTGCGGTGCGATGCCAGCGACGGCGCCTGCGGGCGCCGTCGCTGTTTGCGGGCCGGGTCGATCCGGGCGATGCCGGGCTGCTATTGCAGCTCGCGCAGATCCAGCCGGCGCAGGCGCGGGGCCAGGCGCGCGGTGGTGGCGACCACCGCCAGGGTGACGCAGCCGCCCACGATGATCGCCGGCACCAGCCCCAGCAGGCGCGCCATCACGCCGTCATAGAAGGCGCCCAGTTCGTTCGACGAGCTGATGAACAGGCCGTTGATCGCGGACACCCGCCCGCGCATGGCGTCGGGCGTCACCAGCTGCATGATGGTCGAACGCAGCACCACCGAGATGCCGTCGCACATCCCGTACAGCACCAGCAGCGCGGTGGACAGCCACAGCTGCCGCGACAGCGCGAACGCGATCGTGCACAGGCCGAAGCCGGCCACCGCCAGCAGCAGTACCCGCCCCGCATGGCGCTGCAACGGGTGGCGGGTGAGCCACAGCGCGATCGCGATCGAGCCTGTCGCCGGCGCCGCGCGCAGCACGCCCAGCGCTTCCGGCCCGGCGTGCAGGATGTCCTGGATGAAGGCCGGCAGCATCGACACCGCGCCGCCCAGCAGCACCGAGAACATGTCCAGCGCCATCGCGCCCAGCAGCATCTGGTTGCCGGCCACGAAGCGCGCGCCCTCTTGGATGCTGGCGAAGATCGGGCCGCGCTGCAGCGGCCGCGGTGGTTCGGTCACCGGCATCGCCAGCAGGGTGATGCTTGCCAACAGCGCCAGCACGGTGCCGGTGGCGAAGGCCGCGCCAGCGCCGAGCGCGCCCACCAGCACCCCGCCCAGGGCCGGGCCGAGCACCAGCCCGGTCTGGAACACCACGCTGCCGAGGCTGGCCCCACGCACGAACTGCTGCCGCCGCAGCACCCGCGCGAACAGCGCGTTATAGACCGGCCCGAGGAAAGAGCGGCCGATGCCGCCCACCGCGACCGCGAGGTAAATCGGCCAGGTGCCGCGCAGCGCCAGCACGCCGCTGGCGGTCAGGGCCAGCACGCCGGCATTGAGCGCCAGCAGGGCGCAAGCGGCGGCGCCCAGCTTGCGGCGCGGCAGGTGGTCTACCAGGTAGCCGGAGAACGGCGCGATGCAGAAATACGGCACCACTTCCGCCAGCCCCACCAGCCCCAGCGCCAGCGGATTGCGGGTGAGCAGATAGATGTGCCAGCCCACCGCCACCGCCGCCACCTGGTAGGAGAGCAGGGTGCAGATGCGGTAGAGCATCAGCCAGCGGAAGCCGACGCTGCGCAGCGGCGAGGAGTCCGGGGCGGGCTCGCCGGCGAGCCCGGCTCCGGTGCTCATGCGGTCGCGGCGGCCTGCGCGCGTTCGCGGATGAAGGCGAGCAGAGCGGCGAGGCCATTGCTGCGGGTGGGCGACAGATGCTTGCCCAGGCCGATGGTGGCGATGTAGTCGGGAGACGTCGCCAGGATCTCGGCCGCGCTGCGGCCCGAATACACCCGCAGCGCCAGGTACACCAGCCCGGATACGATGGCCGAATCGCTGGCGGCGTGGAACACCAGCCGCCCGGCGTCGCCCTCGGCCACGATCCACACCAGTGATTGGCAGCCGTGCAGGCGGTGCTCCTCGGTTTTCCACTGCTGCGGAAACGGGGGCAGCTTGCGGCCGAGGTCGATCAGGTACTGGTAGCGCTCCGACCAGTCGCCGAAGAACGCGAATTCCTCCGCGATCGCGGCCTGCGCCTCGGCGGCGGTGGGTTCAATCGGGAAAGGCGAGTCGGTCATGCGCGCTTCCACCTGACGCCCTGCGGCGTGTCCTCCAGCAGGATGCCTTCATCCGCCAGCTGCTGGCGGATCGCATCGGCGCGCGCGAAGTCGCGCGCCTGCTTGGCGGCGAGGCGTGCGTCGATCAGCGCCTGGATGCGGGCGTCGTCGTCGCTGCCCGCGCCGCGCGCGAACCACGCGGCCGGGTCCTGCTGCAGCAGGCCGAGCGCGCCGCCCGCGCCCAGCAACTGCGATTTCAACGCGGTTTTTTCCGCGTTCGACGTGGCCTTGCGCGCCTCGCCGGCGAGGCGGGCGATCTCGGCCAGCGCCGCCGGGGTGTTGAGATCGTCGCACAGTGCGGCCTCGATGCTGTCCGGGATCGCGGGCGCGGCCGGAATGTCCGCGAGGTCGCGCAGGGTGCCGTACAGCCGGTCGAGGGTGCGCACCGACTGCGCGATCAGGCCCTCCGACCATTCCAGCGGCTGCCGGTAGTGCGCCGAGAGCAGGGCATAGCGCAGGGCTTCCGGCGGATGCGCGCGCACCAACTCGTGCACGCGCTGGATGTTGCCCACCGACTTGGCCATCTTGGCGCCGCCGAAGTTCAGCATGCCGTTGTGCAGCCAGAACCGGGCGAACACCTTGCCGCCGTGCGCGCATTCGCTCTGCGCGATCTCGTTTTCGTGGTGGGGGAACTGCAGGTCCACGCCGCCGGCGTGGATGTCGATGGTCTCACCCAGGTGCGCCTCGGCCATCGCCGAGCACTCGATGTGCCAGCCCGGGCGGCCGCGGCCCCAGGGCGAGCCCCAGCCGGGCAGGTCGTCGCTGGAGGGCTTCCACAGCACGAAGTCGCCGGGATCGCGCTTGTACGGCGCCACATCCACCCGCGCGCCCGCCAGCATTTCCTCGCGGTCGCGGCGCGACAGCCTGCCGTAGCCGGGGAAGCTGGCCACCGCGAACAGCACGTGGGCCTCCGCCGCGTAGGCATGGCCGTCGGCGATCAGGCGCTCGATCATCGCGATCATCTGCGGCATGTGCGCGGTGGCCGCCGGTTCGATGTCCGGGGCGAAGGGGCCGCTCACGCCCAGCGCCGCCATGTCCTGCCGATAGGCGGCGGCGTATTTGTCGGTGATGACGTGGATCGGCGCGCCAAGCTCCTTCGCCGCCGCGTTGATCTTGTCGTCCACGTCGGTGATGTTGCGGGCGTAGCGCAGGTGGCCGTAGCGGCGGCGCAGCAGCGCGGCCAGCACCCCGAACACCACCGGGCCGCGGGCATTGCCGATGTGCACGTAGTTGTAGACGGTGGGCCCGCACAGGTACAGGGTCGGGCCGGCCGGATCCTGCGGCGTGAACGGTTCGACCCGGCGGGTCAGGCTGTTGTAGAGGTGCAGATCCATGGCGGCGTGATGCAGGCGGGGCGCCATTGTAGCGGGGCGCTCAGGATGAGTTCGCCGTCTGCCGCGACAGCAGCGATTCATGCGGTGCCGGGCGCCCGCCGATACACTCCGGGCATGCCGATGCGCCCCTTTCATCCTTTTCTTGCCCTGCCGTCGGGGCTGCTCGCATGCGCGCTGGCGGCGGCGCAGGACGCCCCGCGCGAGGCGGTGGTGCCGGTGGAGAACGTGCGCTACGACTATGCCCAGGTGCTGTCGGTGCGCCCGGTGTACCAGACCCTGCGCACCACCAGCATGGAAAAGGTCTGCGATCCGCGCGGGCCGGTCAAAAGCGCGACCCTGGCGCGGGTGATGAACGCGGTGCGCGACCGCCTCTCGCCAGGCAAGGAAGGCGAGGGCGAGACCTGCCGGATGGAGCCGGTGACCAAGGAATACCGCCGCACAATTGCCTATGACGTCGATTACATGTACCGCGGCAGCAAGTTCCGCACCCGCATGGACAGCGACCCCGGCAACCGCCTGCGCATCCGCATCTCGATCATGCCGCATCCAGTCGAGTAGGCCCCGTTGGCGCCCGCCTGCAGCGGCGGCTTGCGTCGGCCGCGTTGGCGTGCGAGCATGCGCGCCTCGATGAACGCCCGCCTCGCCACGCGCCACGCTGACTCTGCCCGGATGGCCTCCGGCATGACCTCGCGCGCGCGCCGACCGGAACCTGCCACTGCTGGGTAATCCGGAGCGTCTTTTTTCCTTGCTTCCGAAACCCGGCCTCCGCGCCGGGTTTCTTCGTTTTCCTTCCCACTTGCTGCCTGCGGGCTTTCCGATGAAGCATTTCCTCAATACCCAGGACTGGAGCCGCGCCGACCTCGACGCCCTGCTGGCGCAGGCCGCCGCGTTCAAGCGCGAGAAGCTCGGCGATGCGATGAAGGGGCGCGCGATCGCGCTGGTGTTCTTCAACCCCTCCATGCGCACCCGCACCAGCTTCGAGCTGGGTGCGTTCCAGTTGGGCGGCCATGCGGTGGTGCTGCAGCCGGGCAAGGATGCCTGGCCGATCGAGTTCGACCTCGGCACGGTGATGGACGGCGAGGCCGAGGAGCACATCGCGGAAGTGGCGCGGGTGCTGGCGCGCTACGTGGACCTGATCGGCGTGCGTGCGTTCCCCAAGTTCGTGAATTGGGCGCAGGACCGCGAGGACCGCGTGCTCAAGGCCTTCGCGAAGTATTCGACGGTGCCGGTCATCAACATGGAGACCATCACCCACCCCTGCCAGGAGCTGGCGCATGTGCTGGCGCTGCAGGAGCACTTCGGCGCCAGCGACCTGCGCGGCAAGAAGTTCGTGCTGACCTGGACCTACCATCCCAGGCCGCTGAACACGGCGGTGGCCAATTCTGCGCTGACCATCGCCACCCGCATGGGGATGGACGTCACCCTGCTGTGCCCGACGCCCGATTACATCCTCGACCAGCGCTACCTGGCCTGGGCACAGGCCAATGTGGAGGAATCTGGCGGCAGCTTCACCATCAGTCACGACATCGCATCGGCCTACCGGGGCGCCGACGTGGTGTACGCCAAGAGCTGGGGCGCACTGCCGTATTTCGGCAATTGGGCGGAGGAAAAGCCGATCCGCGACCAGTACAGGCACTTCATCGTGGACGAAGCCAAGATGGCGCTGACCCGCGACGGCGTGTTCAGCCACTGCCTGCCGCTGCGCCGCAACGTGAAGGCCACCGATGCGGTGATGGATTCCCCGCGCTGCATCGCCATCGACGAGGCGGAGAACCGCCTGCACGTGCAGAAGGCGATCATGGCCGCACTGCTGCGCTGAGCCGGACCGCCGCGCCCGTTTTTCCTTCCCCCTGCTTTCCATTACGGACACCCCCATGACGGCTCCCCCACGATTCCCGCGACATCGTCCTCGCCTTCTCCGGCGGCCTGGATACCAGTTTCTGCGTGCCCTACCTGCAGGAGCAGGGTTGGACCGTCCACACTGTGTTCGCCGACACCGGCGGCGTGGATGCCGAGGAACGCGCCGCCATCGAGGCGCGCGCCGCCGAACTGGGCGTGGCCTCGCACGTCACCGTGGACGGCGGCCCGGCGCTGTGGGCCGGCTTCGTCAAGCCGTTCGTGTGGGCCGGCGAACCGTACCAGGGCCAGTACCCGCTGCTGGTGTCCGACCGCTACCTGATCGTGGACGCCACCCTGGCGCGCGCGCGCGAACTGGGCACCAATGCGGTCGCGCACGGCTGCACCGGGATGGGCAACGACCAGGTGCGCTTCGACCTGGCGGTGAAAGCGCAGGGCGATTACCGCATCGTGGCCCCGATCCGCGAGATCCAGAAGGCGCATCCGCAGACCCGCGCCCATGAACAGGCCTATCTGGAGGCACGCGGCTTTTCCGTGCTGACCCGGCAGAAGGCCTACACCATCAACGAAAACCTGCTGGGCGTGACCCTGTCCGGCGGCGAGATCGACGCCTGGGAAGCGCCGGGCGAAGGCGCGCGCGGCTGGTGCGCGCGCCGCGAGCAGTGGCCGCTCGAGCCGCTGGAGGTGGCGCTGCGCTTCGAGCATGGCGAGGCGGTGGCGCTGGACGGCACGCGGCTTCCGGGCGAGAAGCTCCTGGCCAAGCTCAACACCATGTTCGCCCAGTACGGGGTCGGTCGCGGGATGTACACCGGCGACACCACGATCGGGCTGAAGGGCCGGATCGTGTTCGAGGCCCCCGGCCTGGCCGCGCTGCTCACCGCGCACCGCGCGCTGGAGGAGGCGGTGCTGACCAAGCAGCAGAACCGCTTCAAGCCCGAGGTGGCGCGCAAGTGGGTGGAGCTGGTCTATGAAGGGTTCTATCACGATCCGCTCAAGACCGACCTGGAAGCGTTCCTGGCGTCCAGCCAGCGCATGGTCAATGGCGAAGTGCTGCTGCGCACCCGTGGTGGCCGCGTCGATGCGGTTGCGGTGCGCTCGCCGCATATCCTCACCAGCAGGAACGCGACATACGCGCAGTCGGCCGACTGGGGCGTGGAGGAGGCCGAAGGCTTCATCAAGCTGCTGGGCATGAGCAGCACCCTGTGGGCCGAGGTCAACGGCGGGAAGATTGGCGGGCAGGGCGGTGGCTGACATGCTCGACGTGGTTCTGCGCCACCTCGACGCGCTGGTGGCGTTCGACACCCGCAACCCGCCGCGCCGGATCGGCACCTGCGGGATCTTCGACTACATTCGCGCCCAGTTGCCGGGCTTTCAGTGCGAGGTGACCGATCACGGCGATGGTGCGGTGTCGCTGTTGGCCGTGCGCGGCGCGCCGACCCGGGTGTTCAACGTGCATCTGGACACGGTGCCGTCCTCGGATGCCTGGAGCGCCGATCCGCTGCGCCTGCGGGTGACCGGCGAGCGCGCGATCGGGCTGGGCGCCTGCGACATCAAGGGCGCGGCGGCCGGCCTGCTGGCCGCGGCCAGCGCCACCACCGGCGATGTCGCGTTCCTGTTCTCCAGCGACGAGGAGGCCAACGATGCGCGCTGCATCGCCGCCTTCCTCGCCGGGGACCGTGGCTTCAGCGAGGCGATCATCGCCGAGCCCACCCGCTGTCAGGCGGTGCTGGCCCATCGCGGTATCAGTTCGGTGCTGCTGAGGTTCAGGGGCGAGGCCGGGCACGCCTCCGGCGCCCACGCGCTGCAGGCCAATGCGCTGCACCAGGCGATGCGCTGGGGCTGCGCGGCGCTGGCACTGGTCGAAGCCGAGTCCGGTGCGCGCTTCGGCGGGCTGACCGGCCTGCGCTTCAACATCGGCAAGATCGAAGGGGGCATCAAGGCCAACGTGATCGCGCCGAGCGCGGAGGTGCGCTTCGGGTTCCGGCCGCTGCCGTCGCACGACATCGACGCGCTGCACCTCCGCTTCGGTGCCTGCGCCGCGCCCGGCGCGCTGGAACGCTACGAGGAAACCTTCCGCGGCCCGCCGCTGCCGGCCGGTCCAGCAGCCGATGCCGAGCCGCGCAGGCAAGCCGCGCAGGCGCTGGCCGAACGCCTGGGCCTGGCGGTCGGCCCGGCGGTCGATTTCTGGACCGAGGCCGCGCTGTTCTCGCAGGCCGGCCTGACCGCGCTTGTCTATGGGCCCGGCGACATCGCCCAGGCGCATGCCGCCGATGAGTGGGTGGCGCTGGAGCAGCTGCAGCGCTATGCCGAGTCCATCACCCGCCTCCTCGGGAACTAAAGCCACCGTGACGCCGATCCTCCATCCCCACGCCGTGCACGACCCGCAGACGCGGCAAACCATCGTGCGCCTGCTGTCCAGCATGGGCAGCGCCAAGGAGATCCAGCAGTATCTCAAGCGGTTCTCGCAGCTGGATGCCGCACGATTCGCAGTGGTCAAGGTCGGCGGCGCGGTGCTGCGCGATGATCTGGAGGCGCTGGTGTCGTCGCTGGCCTTTTTGCAGGACGTCGGCCTGACCCCGATCGTGATCCACGGCGCCGGCCCGCAGCTGGACCTGGAGCTGGCCGCCGCCGGCATCGAAAAGCAGACCATCGACGGCCTGCGCGTCACCTCGCCGCAGGCGCTGGCCATCGTGCGCCGGGTGTTCCATGCGCAGAACCTGAAGCTGGTGGAAGCGCTGCAGGCAAGCGACGCGCGCGCGACATCGATCGTATCCGGCGTGTTCGAGGCCGACTACCTCGACCGCGAACGCTACGGGCTGGTGGGCGAGGTCAGGCGGGTCGAGCTGGCGCCGATCCAGGCCAGCCTACAGGCCGGCTCGATCCCGGTGATCGCCTCGCTGGGCGAGACGCGCGGGGACAGATCCTCAACATCAATGCCGACTTCGCCGCCAATGCCCTGGTCAGGCAGCTGCAGCCGTACAAGATCGTGTTCCTGACCGGCACCGGCGGGCTGCTGGATGCCGGCGGCAAGGTGATCGATTCGATCAACCTGTCCACCGAGTACGACCACCTGATGCAGCAGCCGTGGATCGACGGTGGCATGCGGGTGAAGCTCGCGCAGATCAAGGATCTGCTGGACGGCCTGCCGCAGGCCTCGTCGGTGTCGATCACGCGCCCGGCGGAACTGGCCAAGGAGCTGTTCACGCACAAGGGCTCGGGCACGCTGGTGCGGCGCGGCGAGCGCGTGCTGCAGGGCGAGGCGTGGGGCGATTTCGACCTGCCGCGCCTGCGCGCGCTGATCGAATCCGCGTTCGGGCGCAAGCTGCTGCCCGACTACTTCGAGACCACCGCGCTGCATCGTGCCTACGTCAGCGAGCACTACCGCGCGGCGGTGATCCTCACCTGCGAGGACGCGGGCCTGTATCTGGACAAGTTCGCGGTGCTGGACGAGGCGCAGGGCGAGGGGCTGGGCCGCGCGGTGTGGCAGGTGATGCGCGCGCAGACCCCGGCGCTGTTCTGGCGTTCGCGCCACGGCAATCCGGTGAATGCGTTCTACGATGCCGAATCCGACGGCTGCATCAAACAGGCGAAGTGGAAGGTGTACTGGTACGGGCAGGCCGGCTTCGACCGCATCGCACGCTACGTGGCGCATTGCGCGCAGCGGCCCGCCACCTTGAAGGATGCGGTGCTGGAGGGCCAGGCATGAAAACCTTGCGGATCGGGATCGTGGGGGCGCGCGGCCACGTGGGCGCGGAGCTGATCGGCCTGTTGGCCCGGCATCCGGCCTTCGAACTGGCCTACGTCACCTCGCGCGAGCTGGCGGGGCGCGCGCTGGCCGACCACGTGCCCGGCTACCGCGGCGGGCTGCACTACACCTCACCCGCCTACGAATCCCTGCCCGAGCTGGGCGCGGACGCGGTGGTGCTGGCGCTGCCCAACGGCAAGGCCGGGCAGATCGTGCAGCAGTTCGACGCCGCCGGCGCGGATGCGGTGCTGCTGGACCTGTCGGCGGACTACCGCTTCGATCCCGACTGGTACTACGGCCTGCCGGAGCTGACCCGTGCCCGCTACGCTGGCCAGCGCCGGATCAGCAATCCCGGCTGCTACGCCACCGCGATGCAGCTGGCGATCGCGCCGATGCTGGGCGTGCTGGACGGGCCGGTGCAGTGCTTCGGCGTGTCCGGGTATTCCGGCGCCGGCACCACGCCGTCCGAGCGCAACGACCCGGCGCTGCTGCGCGACAACCTGATGCCGTACGCGCTGACCGGGCATCTGCACGAGCGCGAGGTCGCGCACGCGCTGGGGCATCCGGTGGAATTCATGCCGCACGTGGCGCCGCATTTCCGCGGACTCACCGTCACCTGCAACCTGCACCTGGCGATCGCGTTCGAGCGCGCCGAGGTGCTGGCGCGCTACCGCGGCCGCTATGCCGGCGAGCGCCTGGTGCGGGTGCAGGAGCCGGCGCCGTGGGTCAGCCGCATCGCCGGCGCGCAGCACGTCGAGCTGGGCGGGTTCGCGCTGTCCGCCGACGGCCGCCGGCTGGTGGTGGTGGCGACCGAGGACAATCTGCTCAAGGGCGCGGCGACGCAGGCGCTGCAGAACCTCAACCTGGCGTTCGGGTTCGACGAACGGACGGGCATTCCCCTGGCCCCGGAGGCGGCATGAGCGATTTGCTGTGGCAAAAACCCGGCGTGCAGGTGGATGCCGGCATCCAGGCCTTCCTGGCCGGCGACGACGTGCTGCTGGACCGCGAGTTCTTCCTGCACGACATCGCCGCCAGCGCCGCGCATGCCGAAGGGCTGCAGCGCATCGGCATGCTCACCGCGGTCGAGCTGGGCGACCTCAAGCGCGAGCTGGCCACGCTGGCCGAGGATTTTCGCAGCGGTGCGTTCGTGCTGGACGCGCGCTTCGAGGACGGCCACTCCGCGATCGAGGCGCGCCTGACCGAGCGCCTGGGCGATGCCGGCCGCAAGATCCACGCCGGGCGCAGCCGCAACGACCAGGTGCTGGTGGCCACCCGGCTGTGGCTGAAGGCGCAGCTGGCACGGCTGGCGGCGGTGGCGGGGAGCATCGCGAAGATCGCGCTGGACCGCGCCGAGGCGGAACAGTCGCTGCCGCTGCCGGGCTATACCCACCTCCAGCGCGCGGTCGTCTCCTCTGCCGGCATGTGGTGGGCGGGCTGGGCCGAGGCCTTCATCGACGATGCAGTGCGCGCGCGCGACACCCTGGCGCTGGTGGACTGCAATCCGCTGGGCACCGCCGCCGGCTACGGCGTCAACCTGCGGCTGGACCGCGAGCACACCACCCGCGCGCTGGGCTTCGCGCGCATGCAGGTGTCGCCGGTGTATGCGCAGCTTTCGCGCGGCAAGTTCGAGCTGGCGGCGCTGGAGGCGCTCGGCAGCGCCACCCTCGACCTGCGCCGGATCGCCTGGGACCTGTCGCTGTTCACCAGCGCCGAGTTCGGCTTCGTCGCCCTGCCAGCGCAGTACACCACCGGCAGCTCGATCATGCCCAACAAGCGCAACCCGGACGTGATCGAGCTGCTGCGCGCCACCCATGCCAGCGTGGCGGCGGCGCGCACCGAGATCGAGCAGCTGCTGTCGTTGCCATCGGGCTACCACCGCGACCTGCAGGCGTCCAAGGGCGCGATCGTGCACGGCTTCGGCCGCGGGCTGGCGGCGCTGGAACTGCTGCCGGACCTGCTGGCCAATCTCGAATGGCAGCCGGCGCGGATGCGGGCGGCGATCGATGGCGGTATGTACGCCACCGACGTGGCAGTGGAGGCGGCGATCGCCGGGGTGCCGTTCCGCGTGGCCTACAAGGCCGCGGCTGCGGATGCTGCGGCCGCCGGGCAGGGGCGCACGCCGGAAGGTTCGCTGGCCGCGCGCACCTCGCCCGGCGCGGCCGCCGATCTCCGCCTGCACGAACTGCGGCAGCGGTGGGACGCGCTGGGCTGATGGGGGAGCCGCCATACGGCGGCACCGTCAGCCGGGTCGCGTCGCTGATTTACGGCACTCCCTCACGGGGTGCTGGCGGCGGACACGGGAGCCGCGGCCGGGGATGCCGCGCCCGGGAGCGCCGGTACCGGATTTTCTACCGAGACCGGCAATGCAGCGGTATTGCCCAGCGCCTCGTCTTCCGCGGCCTTGGTCATGACGACGATGCTGATGCGGCGGTTGATCGGGTTCAGCGGGTTTTTCTTGTCGAAGAGCACCGAGGAACCGAACCCCACCACGCGCACCACCTTGTCCGGCTGCATGCCGCCTTCCAGCAGCGCGCGGCGGGCGGCGTTGGCGCGATCGGCGCTGAGCTCCCAGTTGCTGTAGCCGATGCGGTTGGAATAGGTGGCGGTATCGGTATGCCCGGCGATGGTGATCCGGTTGGGCACGCGGTTCACGAAGTTTCCGATCTCATGCAGGATGCCCACGGTATAAGGCATCAGTTTGGCGCTGCCGAGGTCGAACATCGGCCGGTTCTGTTTGTCCACGATCTGGATGCGCAGGCCTTCGGGCGTGATGTCCAGCAGCAGCTGGTCCTTGAACGGCTCCAGCGCCTGGCTTTTCGAAATGGCTTCCTGCAGCTCCTTCATCAGCTCTTCCAGCCGCTTCTGCTCCTGCAGCTTGCCGGAGGCGTTCGGATCGTCCTGGCGCGGCGCGCGGGTCAGCTGCTTGCCGTCGTTCTTGGGCAGCTCCATGGTGCCGCCGAGCTTGATCATCGAGGTGCTGGCGCCGCCGGGCCTGTTCTGGCCCTGCGCCCTGACCGTGCTCTCGCCGGCCACGGGGCTGGGGTTCTTGAAGTAGTCGGAGATCGCCTCGCGCTGCTTGGTGGTGAGCGCGCCCACCAGCCACATCACCAGGAAGAACGCCATCATCGCGGTCACGAAGTCGGCATAGGCCACCTTCCAGGAGCCGCCGTGGTGGCCGCCGCCCTGGACCTTCTTGATCCGGCGCACGATGACCGTGGATTTCTCGCCCTTGGCCGCCATCGTTTATTTCAGCGTCTTCAGGTGCTGCTCGAACTCGAGGAAGCCCGGGCGCAGGTCGGTGGGCACGGTCTTGCGCGCGAATTCCAGCGCGATCTTCGGCGGGTAGCCGCGCAGGCTGGCCAGCAGGGCGGTCTTCACCGACTCGTAGATGCGCGAATCCTGCTCGGCGCGGGCCTCGATGGCGAAGGCCAGCGGCCCCACGAAGCCGTAGGCCAGCAGGATGCCGAGGAAGGTGCCCACCAGCGCGCCGGCGACGTGCGCGCCGACCTGCGCGATGTCGCCGCCGATCGAGCCCATGGTGATGACGATGCCCAGCACCGCGGCCACGATGCCGAAGCCGGGCAGGCTGTCGGCCACCCGCGTCAGCGCGTGCGCCGGCGCCAGTGCCTCGTGGTGGTGTTTTTCCAGCTCCAGCTCCAGCAGCGGCTCGAGCTCGTGCGGCTCGATGTTGGAGCCGATCATCAACCGCAGGCAGTCGGTGATGAAATCCATCAGGTGATGGTCTTTCTGGATGTCCGGGTACGCGGAGAACAGCGCGCTTCCCGCCGGATTTTCCACGTGGCTTTCCAGCGCCATGAAACCTTCCTTGCGCGCGCGGTTCAGCAGCTCGTACAGCAGGCTCAGCGCGTTCAGGTAATCAGCGCTCTTGTAGCGCGGCCCCTTGAATACCCCCACGATGGCGGCCACGGTCTCCTTCACGGTCTTGACCGGAGTGCCGACCAGGAACGCGCCGATCGCGGCGCCGCCGATGATCACGAATTCGAACGGCTGCCACAGGGCGGCCAGTCTTCCGTGCGATCCGACGAAACCGCCGACCACGCTGAGCAGGACGACGGCGAAGCCAACGAGGATGAGCATGCGCGGGCGAGGCGGGGCAGGCAGGGGAACCCGCATTATTGCCGGTGGGCGCGGCTTTTGTAATCCCGCGATCCATGGATTCGAAGGCCGCCGGCAACCAGGCGAAGGGCGGCGGATGCAGGCTGCGGATACGGCATCCGTCGCAGCCGGCGGACAGCCGGGCATACCCAGTTCGCGCTATGCCTTATCGCGAATAGGCCGGATGGCGATGGCTTCCTAGACTCCCGTGATCGTGCAGGCCGGGCCTGCCATCTGCCGGGAGTGGTCCCTATGCCCCGAACGCCCTGCCTTCTGCTGGGTCTGCTGTGGCTCGGCCTGGCGCTGCCGCCGGTGCAGGCCGGCTGCGCACCGGCCGCGGCGCTGGCCGCCGTCGGCGTGCCGGTACAGGCCATTCAGACGCCGCCGTCGCAGCCCTCGGCCGCGCCTGCCGCCGATGCGACCCGCGAGGCGCGCGAAGTGCTGGCCGCCATCGGCCGGCTGGACGATGCCGACACCGCGCTGTCGCTGGCGGCCGAAGGCGCGGCGCTGTATGCGCGCGAGCCGGTCAAGCTGGATGGCTACGCCTATTGCAGCCAGGCGGTGGAGCTGGCCGAGCGGGGCGAGTTCCGCGAGAGCGCACGCGCGGCCAGCAAGGCCCTGCACGTGGCCCTGCAGACCGGCAATCTGGATTTGCTCGGCAAGGCCTACCGCGACCTCGCCATCGCCTTCAACTACGCGGGCCAGCTCGAGCGGGCCGAGCAGTTCGCCAACCTGGCACTGAAATATCCCGGGCTGGAACCGCCGCTGGTGAACGGCCCGGCGCGCAAGGTGCTGGGCGACGTGCGCACCCGCCAGGGCCGCTATCCCGAGGCGATCGCCGCCTACGAGCAGGCGCTGCGGGACAGCTCGCCGCGGTTCGCGCCGCTGGTGCAGGCCTCGCTGGCCAATGCCCTGATCCTCGCC
The DNA here is from genome assembly GCF_024704365.1 of Thermomonas sp. S9. Taxonomy (GTDB): domain Bacteria; phylum Pseudomonadota; class Gammaproteobacteria; order Xanthomonadales; family Xanthomonadaceae; genus Thermomonas. The sequence goes on along the minus strand of NZ_JAJDFY010000001.1, from coordinate 2,061,467 downwards.
GGCGACCTGGCGCGCGCGCGCCACCCTGGACGCCCTGCCGCCGCCGCCGGACGCGGCCCAGCGCGCGCAGCTGCAGCGCACCCGCGGCCGGCTGCTGCTGGCCGAAGGCAAGCCGGCCGAGGCATTGGCGGTGTACCGCGAGCTGGCGCAAGCGCCGGTCTCCGGCGACGAGGGGTTCTATCGGGCGTGGGCGCTGGACGGCATGGCGCGCAGCGAGCAGGCCCTGGGTCAGGACGCCGCGGCCGCGCAGGCGCTGGACCAGGCGATCGATGAATTCGACAAGGCGCGCGCACAGTTCCGCAGCGACGAGTTCAAGATGGGCCTGTTCTCCGACCTGCAGTCGGTGTTCGAGCGCGCGATCGCCTTGCACAGCAGACTCGGGCAGCCGGCGCAGGCGTTCGACATCAGCGAGCGCAGCCGCGCCCGCGCGCTGCTGGACGCGGTGGCCGGGCGCGCCCAGATCGATCGCGGCGAGGCGGCCGCGCTGGATGCCGACACCCTGCGCGCGATGCTGCGGCCGGACGAGGTGGTGGTGGCCTACCACACCCTGCCGGACCGCCTGCTGGCCTGGGTGCTGACCCGCGACGGCGTGCGCGAGGTGACGTTCCCGGTGGCGCTGCCGCGCGCCGACCTGGCGCGGCTGGTGGACGCCTACCGCGATGCGCTGATCCGGATCAGCCCCAATGCACAGGCGGTCAGCGACAAGATCGGCCAGCTGCTGCTGGCGCCGCTGCAGGTGCCGGCCGGCAAGCGGCTGGTGATCGTCCCGCACGGGCCGCTGCATTACCTGCCGTTCCAGGCCCTGCGGCTGGACGGGCAGTACCTGATCGAGCGCAACCCGATCTCGATCGCGCCATCGATCAGCATCGCCGCACGGCTGGCCCAGCGCACGCCGACCGCCTCGGCCCGGCTGCTGGCGTTCGGCAATCCCGCGATCAATCCGGACGTGGCCGATCCGTTGCCCGGCGCCGAACGCGAGGTGCAGGCGCTGGCCCGCCAGTTCCCCGGGGCGCGGCTGTATTTCCGCGAGCAGGCCAACAAGGACAACTTCCTGAAGGACGCCCCGTCCTCGCCGCTGGTGCACGTGGCCGCGCATGCGATGGCCGACACCCTCGATCCCCTGCATTCCAAGGTGCTGCTGGCGGACGAGAACGGCCAGCCCAACTACCTGGAGGCGAAGGACGTGATGGGCATGAAGCTGGGCGGGGTGGCGATGGTGGCGCTGTCGGCCTGTGAATCCGGGCTGGGGCGGGTGGAGAACGGCGATGAGGTGCTGGGGTTCACCCGCTCGTTCCTGTCGGCCGGCACCTCGACCCTGCTGGCCTCGCTGTGGCCGGTGTCGGATGCCGCCACCGAACAGCTGATGACCACGCTGTACGCCGACCTCGCCAAGGGCGAGCCGGTGCAGGACGCGATGCGCGATGCCCAACGCGCGGTGCTGGCCAATCCCGAGACCGCGCATCCGTATTACTGGGCGCCGTTCAACCTGATCGGCAACTGGCGGCTGCAGGTGGCGCCGTGAGCGCATGGAGAGCGACGCGGCGTGCCGCGAGGAGCATGACGATGCCGGGCATCAACCGAAATCTGCTGGCACTGGCGGTGGCACTGGGCGGCATGGCCGCGGCGCAGGCCCGGGCGGGCACTGTGCTGCCGGATACGCCCTCCGGCGAGAAATCCGCCGCGGTTCCCGCGTCCGTACCCGCTGCGGCCGATCCGCAGCAGGCGCAGTCCTTGCCAGAACCTCCGATCGCCGCAGCGGCACAGACCAGCTTCGTGCTGCGCGCGGTCGAGTTCAGCGGCGTCAGCGGGGTTCCGGAGGCGGAGCTGCAGGCCGCGGTGGCCGGGTGGATCGGCAAGCCGGTGACGCTGGCGGATCTCGAACAACTGGCCGCGCGCGCGGCGGCAGTCTATCGTCAGCATGGCTTCGCGCTCGCGCAGGTGTTCGTTCCGGTGCAGGAGGTGGTGGATGGGCGCGTGCGCCTGAGTGTGGTCGAAGGCCGGCTGGGCGCGGTGGACATCGAGGTGGCGCCGGAGGCGCCGATCACCCGCGAGCGGGTGGCGCGCACGCTGGCGATCCTGGAGCCCGGCAAGCCGCTCAACAACCGCGACTACGAGCGCGCGATGCTGCTGCTGTCGGACCTACCGGGTATCCGCCCGCAGTCGGCGGTCAGCGTCGGCGACGCATCGGGTAGCAATGATCTGAGCGTGCGCGTGGGCGCGCAGCCCCGTCTGAAATACGGCCTGGAACTGGATGATTACGGCACCCGCGATTCCGGGCGCGTGCGTTTGACCGGCAGCCTGCGCTGGGCCAGCCCGTTCGCGCGCGGCGACAACCTGGACCTGCGGCTGATGATGGCGCAGGGCATGCACACCGCGTTCGGGCGCCTCTCCTACGAATCGCCCGTCGGCTATTCCGGCCTGCGCCTCGGTGGTGGCCTGGCGCGGGTGCAGTACGAGCTGGGGGGCCGTTCGCCCCGCTGAAGCCGACCGGTGTCGGCAATGTGGCGGATCTGTCGTTCAGCTACCCGCTGATCCGCCAGCGCACCACCAACCTGTTCCTGCGTGGTGCCCTCGACGACAAGCATCTGACCGATCGCTTCGAGGCGGTCGGATTCACCACCCGCAAGCGGATCCACGGCATCAGCCTGGGGTTGGCGTTCGAGCGCCGTGACCGCTGGGGCGGCGGCGGGTACTCCAGCGTCAATGCGCAGCTCTATCGCGGCAAGCTCGATATCCGCGACCCATTGAGCCGGCTGTTCGACCGCCCGCCGTTCGGCTATGGCACCCAGGGCGAATTCACCAAGTTCACCCTGCAGGCCGCCCGGCTGCAGTACCTGGCGCCACGGCTCAGCCTGTTCCTCGGGCTCGGGCTGCAGCGCGCCAACAAGAATCTGGATGCCTACGAAAAACTCTCGCTGGGTGGCCCCAAGGCGGTGCGCGCCTACGCCATCGGCGAGGTGCTGGTGGACGACGGCTGGATCGCCACCGCCGAGCTGCGGCATCCGCTGAGCGCACAGACCACGCTGTTCGCGTTCTATGACGCCGCGCAGGGCGACCAGTTCCACCGCGCGCGGCCGTTCGACCCGGACCTTTCGCGCAGCCTGCGCGGCTATGGGCTCGGGCTGAACTGGAGCAAGCCGGGCAACGTCACCGTCAATCTCAGCGTGGCCTGGCGCGGGACCGGGCCGGGCGTCACCGATGGCGGCGACCGCAATCCGCGGGTGTTCTGGACGATCCAGAAGGCGTTTTGAAGCCGCGGCTCCGGAGGCGTCGTCCGCGACGCTGCCCGGCGTTCAATGGCGTGAAGGGGTTTTTCGAAGGTGTCGGGAAGGTTCCGGGAGAAGACGATGGCCATGCGCATGCACATGAAGACCCGCAAGCAGCTGATGAGCCTGCGCCGCAGGCGCCTGGCGGTGGCGCTGGTCGGCGCGCTGGCGACACCGGCGGTGCTCGCGCAGAGCCTGCCGGACGCAGGCACCGTGACGTCCGGTTCGGCCACCATCAACCAGGCCGGCACCCAGATGACGATCACCCAGACCAGCTCAGGGCGCGATCATCGACTGGGGCAGCTTCAACATCGATCCCGGCTACGGGGTGGTGTTCGACCACCAGCTTGGCGCCAGCAGCGTCACCCTGAACCGGGTCATCGGCTACGGTTTCGGTCCCGGGCCCTCCACCATCGCCGGCACCCTGACCGCCAATGGCCATGTGTTCCTGATCAATCCGGCGGGAATCACCTTTGCAGGGACGGCGCAGGTCAACGTGGGCGCGCTGGTGGCCTCCACGCTGGATCTCAGCGATGCCGATTTCCTGGCCGGCGTCGCCAGCGGGCATTACGCCTTCCAGCCGATGACCGCCAGCGGCAACCAGATCATCCAGGTCGACCAGGGCGCGCAGATCGCCACTGCCGCAGCCGGCACCGTCGCCCTGCTGGGGCGCCAGGTCAGCAACAGCGGCAACATCAGCGCACCCGGTGGCAGCGTGCTGTTCGGCTCGGCCGAGCGCATCACCCTGGATTTCCAGGGCGATGGCCTGACCATGCTCACCATCCAGGGGCCGGGGATCGCCCGGCCGGGAGCGACCGGCTGTCCGTCGCTGCCTTGCCCGGGGCCGGTGTTGCCGCAGCTTGCCAACTTCGGCACGGTGACGGCCGACGGCGGGCAGATCCTGATGCGCACCGCGGCGACCGCGGCGGCCACCGGCGGCACCATCGTCAACGCCGGCACGCTGCGCGCGCAGAGCCTGGTCAGCCGCAACGGCCGCGTCGAGCTCACCTCCGAAGGCGGCCTTGTCGCGCTTGGGCTGCCGTCGCCGGTGGGCAGGGTCGGCGTGATCGATGTCTCCGGCCAGCCCGGTGCATCCGGCGGCAGCGTGCGCATCCGCGGCAGCGATTTCCTGATGTTCAACGATGATCCCAATCCGCTGAATCCCGGGGGCTCCGGCTCCACTGGCAGCCTGATCCAGGCTTCCGGGGGCACGGCGGGCGGGATAGTGGACATCGCCGTGGACAACCTGGCGCGGATCTACTCGCTCTCGACCATCGTGGCGGATGCCAGTCCAGGCAATGGCGGCCGGGTGTCGATCTCGGCTTCCACGATCGAACTGGGCGCGCAGGCCGGCATCAGCGCCAGCAGCAAAGGCGGTGCCGGCGGCCGCATCGACCTGCTGGGCGGCAGCGGCGGAATGTCGCTGTTCGGCACGCTCGCCGCGCGCGGCGTCACCGCGGGCGGGACGATCACCACCAGCACCAGCGCCGACAGTTTCGATTTCCGCGGGCTGCGGGTGGATGCGGGCTCGCCGCTGGCGGCCGGCAGCTGGACGCTGAATCTGCCGGGCGTGACGGTGATCGCCGGCAGCGACTCCGGCGAGCTGGACAGCGCCACTGGCGGCACCTACCTGCAGGATGCCGAACTCAACGCGGCGTTCGCCAACAACACCCGCGTCACCCTCAACTCGGCCGACAGCGTGCTGTTCGACGACGCCCAGATCATCGCGGGCGGCAGCGTCCCGCTGGCGTTCACGGTGAACGCACAGCGCACGATCACGGGCGCCAATTTCTCCATCATCGGCCGCACCGGGCCGCTGGACATGCGCTTCAACGCGGATGCCGGGGCCGTGCATCCGGGCGATGGCTGGATCGACTTCAGCAATGCCACGCTGGACAGCAATGGCGGCGACATCCTGATGTACGGCCAGTCGGATGCGGTCAATGGTTTTGCCAGCGGCGCTTCCAGCGGCATCCGGCTGTATGGCAGCTCGCTCGCGAGCGGTGGCGGCGCCGTGCTGCTGCGTGGCGCCAGTACGGGCGATGCGGCAGGCGCGGGCGATGCCGGGGTGTCGCTGGAGCAGGTGCCGATCGATGCCGGAGGCGGACAGGTCACGATCGCCGGCAGCGGCGCGCAGGCGGCGGCTGGCGTTTACATGCGCGGAGACTTCATCGACCTCCGTGCCGGCGGCGTGGACATCCGCGGGCGCGCCAGCGGCAATGGCGATGGGGTGGCGATCTACGACGTGGGCGTCATCACCAGTGGCGGCGATCTCCTGATCGATGGCGAGGGGGGCGGCGACGGCGTGTTCTGGCGTTCCTATGGCAATGGCCTGTATGCCAACGGCGGCGGCATCCGCGTTCACGGCATCGGTAGCGGCGGCGACGGCGTCGTGCTGGTCGGCAGCCTGGACAGCGGCGGCGGTGCGATCGCCGTCGATGGCCAGGGCGGGCAGGGCAGCGGCGTGGTGTTCCGCAGCGGCTACAGCGGCGGCATCGCCAGCGGCGGTGGCGACATCGACCTGGCCGGCGCCGGCTACGTGAACGGGGTGGCCCTGATCGGGTTCGGCTACGGCAACAACCGCCTCGACAGCGCGGGCGGCACGATCCGCATCGACGGCAGCACCAGCGGCATCGACGGCAGCGGCGTGCGGCTGAATTCGATCCAGGTGCTGGCCGATACGGGTGACATCCACGTCCGCGGCCTGGGGCCACAGGCGGAAGGGGTGCGCATGTCCAATGACAGCCTGCTGCAGACCACCAGCGGTGACATCGACCTGACCAGCGTCGGCTACAACCTCGGTTTTGCGCTGTATGGCGGGCAGATTCTCACCGACACCGGCAACCTTTCGCTGCATGCGCGCGGCCTCGGGGCCGACAGCGACGGTCTGGTGATCGGGCAATACGCCAGCCTGGTGACCAATGGCGGGCAGATCGATCTGGCGGGCGAAGGGGGCAGCGGCGCCGGACTGCGCATCGACGCGCTGGCCACGGTGGATGCCGGCAGCGGGCTGGTCGTGCTGCGCGCCGGCAACGACGGCAGCAGCGATGCCATCCGCATCGATGGCAGCGTGCGTTCGACCACCGGCGTCAACCTGCGCCCGGGCGGGGTGGAGGCAGGCGGACTCGCCTACGACCGGACCGCTGACGGCATCCTGCTGGGCAGCGGCAACGGCTTTGCGCTGGACGATGCCGAACTGGACCGCGTCGCGGCCCCGGAGCTGGTGATCGGCAGCAACCAGCACATCGGTGCGATCCAGGTGCAGCAGGCGATCACCCACGCCGGCAATCTCACCCTGCAGAACGAGGGTGGCAGCGGCGGGATCGACCTGCAGGCCGGGATCGACGTCGGCAATGCCACGCTGGCGCTGCTCGGCGGCGGCAGCATCACCCAGTCCGCCAGCGCCGCGATCCTCGCCCACAGCCTGCTGCTGCGCGCCGGCGGCGACGTGCTGCTGGGCGCGGCCCTGAACGATCTGGCCAGTACCTCGCTGGCCGGCTCCGCAGGCGGGGCCTTCCAGTTCCAGGACGCCAACGGGCTGGCGGTCGGCGCGGTATCGGCGGCCGGCTTCGATGCCGGCAGCGGCAGCCTGGCGAGCGTCGGCAACACGGGCATCGGCGCCGGCGGCAACGTGCTGGTGCGCAATCTCGCCGGCGACCTGGTGCTGAACGCCGGCATCAGCGGTGCCGACATCGACCTGGTGACCGCCGGCACCCTGCAGAACCTGGCTGGTGCGAGTCTTGCCGCCAGCGGCCACTGGCGGGTCTGGGCCAGCACCTGGGTGGGCGAGACCCGCGGCGGGCTGGCCGGCAGCGGCAACCTGCCCAACTACTACGGCTGCGCCTACCTCGGCGCCTGCGGGGTCACCATTTCCGGTGGCGACAACCACTTCATCTACGTGCAGCAGCCCACCGCCTTCATCACCATCGATGACGCGATGCGCGAGTATGGACTGGCCAATCCAGTGTTCGGCTATGGCGTGTCCGGCCTGATCCTGGGGGATCTGGCCGCCTACGCCATCGCCGGCGGCCCGGTCACGGCGGCCACGCCGGGCAGCGACGTTGGCAATTACGCCATCACCGGCAACTTCACTTCGCCGGCCGGCTATGCCATCCAGTGGCTGCCCGGCACGCTGGCCATCACGCCGGCCACCCTGGTGTTCACGGCCGATCCGTTCATGCGGTTCTACGGGTTCCCGAATCCGCTCTTCACCGGCACCATCACCGGGTTCCGCAATGGCGATACCGTACAAAGCGTATTCGGCACCACATCGCCGTGGTATTCGCCGGCCGGGCCGTTTGCTGCGCCGGGGTTCTACCCGATCCTGGGCAGCGGCAATCCGCGCAACTACGTGATCGTGCAGGCGTCGGGCAACACCACCGCGCTGCGGGTGCTGGAGCCGTTGGCGCCGGACCGTCCGATCGACATCGTGGGCGATCCGCCCAACACCTATCTTTACGACCGCAACATCGCGGGCGCACCGATGTGCGCGGTGAATGCGTCGTTGGCCGACGAGAAGCTGGCGGCGACCGGCGATACGCTGGCCAACGAATGGTCGAAGGTGCGCACCCGCCCGAACCTGGTGAACTGCTTCGACAGCGAGCAGCGCAGCCGCTGCGGGGATTTCTGAAGGCGCGTGCCGGGTGGCCGGGGCAGCCACCCGGCCTAGCCCGAACGGCGTATCGAAATCGCCACCCGCGGGGCGCAGACTGCAGGCATGCCGCGTTGTCGCGCATGCCGGCATGGCCCGTCTGCCGCGACCGCTGCAGTCCCGATTGCTTCCATTGCCACCTGATTGCCACGAGGAAAAGACGATGAACATGAAGATGATCCTGCGCAGCGCGCTGGCGGTTGCCCTCATCGCCGGTGGCGGAGCCTTCGCGCAGGATGCGCCGCCGCAGCAGGGCAATCCTTCGGTGAATTCGATCATCGACAGCCTGAAAGCCGACAACGCCGAGCAGGCGCCGGGCCAGACCCGCGCGCTGCGCCCGGGTGCCGCCGCGATGGCCACCGCCGCGCCCGCGCCGACGGTCACCAAGCCGGCCAAGCCGGCGTCGATCAACATGCAGATCAACTTCGACTTCAATTCCGACCGGATCTCCGGCAGCTCCGAGCAGACCATGGCCAATCTGGCGGCGGCGTTGACCTCGCCGCAGCTGCAGAACCGCAATTTCACCGTGATCGGGCATACCGACGGGAAAGGTTCGGCCGCCTACAACAAGGCGCTGTCCGACCGCCGTGCCGAAGCCGTGCGCCGCTACCTGATCGACAAGGGCGTGTCGGCCTCGCGCCTGCGCGCGGTGGGCAAGGGCAAGAGCGAGCTGCTGAACCCGGCCGATCCTTACGCCGCGGAAAACCGTCGGGTGGAAATCCTGGCCACCGGCGGCTGAGCCGGGCGCGCGCCGCGGCCGCCCATCACACGGTAGCCGCGGCATCGGCATCGCGAAAACGGGAGCTAAGGCCATGCCGATCCAGGTGGTCAACGGCGCCAGCCTGATGTGCCCCTTCGGGGTGGCGCCGTCCACCTTGGTGGTGACGCCGGAAAACAGGGTGCTGTCCGGTTCGCAGCCGGCCGCAACCATCATGGATTGCGTGCCGATGAAGAACATCATGCCGTTCGGCATGTGCACCACACCCAGCAACCCGCAGGTCGCGGCGGCCACGGCCGCCGCCATGGGCGTATTGACGCCGCAGCCCTGCATCCCGGCCACCACGCCTTGGAAGCCGGGTGCGACCACCGTGCTGATCGGCGGCATCCCCGCGCTGGACAATACCTGCACCTGCCAATGCGCCTGGGGCGGGGTGATCACGGTAGTGATGCCGGGGCAGATGACGGAGATGATTCCGTAGCCGGCGTGCCAGCGGGCATCGCCAACTTGCGCGAGTGGATCGTGATGAAACAGCCCTGCATCGGAGGCGGGCGCTGCCGGCTGCAGGCGAGTACGGCGTGTGCGTGTAAGTGAGATGCCGTTTGCGCGGGCTGGCCGGCACGGATCAGTGCCAGCGCGCGGCGATGTGCGCGCGTACAGCGCTTGCGGCATATCGCCTTGCAGCGGCTATAGATTCCCGAGCGAGGCGGCGGCGTTGCCCAGTGCCTGCGCGGCGCCCGCCATGGCCGACTGCGCGCCCGCCACCGCGCTGCCGGCGGCTTCCGCGACGGCGGAGGAGGCCTGGGTGATGGCTCCCTGCGCATCCGCGATGGCGCCCTGCGCCGCATCGCCGGCCATGCTGGCGGCCTGCTGCGCGGCCTGCTGGGCGCTGTCGAGGGCACCCTGGGCCGCGCCGGACAGCGCCTGCTGCGCCTGTTGCGCGGCCTGATTGGCCTGCGTCAGCACCTGCTGCGCGGCCGCGCTGGCCTGCTGCTGTGCCTGTTCCGCGGCCTGCTGTGCGGTATCCAGCGCCTGCTGGGCGGCGTCGCCGGCCTGCTGCTGCAGGCCATCCACTGCCGCCATGGCCTGGTCGATGCCGCCTTCCACCGCCTGCTGCGCCTGATCGCGTGCCGCGCCTACGGTCTGGCGGGCCTGCGCGATCGCATTGCCGGCCTGGTCACGCACCGCCTGCTGGGCCTGCTGCACCGCGCCCTTGGCGGTGTCCAGCGCCTGCCGGGCAGCGTCGTTGGCCATGGCCTGCGCCTGGTCCAGCGCGTCCATCGCGGCATCCATCGCGGCCAGGGCCTGGTCGGCCAGGCCGTTGGCGCGATCGAGCAGGTCGCCGGCCTGGTCCAGCAGCGGACCGGCCACGCCCTGCACGGCGTTGGCGGCATTGCCAAGCGCATTGCGGGCCTGGGCCGCGCGGCGCGCGAGTTCGTCCTGCAGTGCGCGCACGTAGGGACATTCGGAGGCCGGGAACTCGGTCGGCAGGTCGGGAAAGGCCTCGGGCAGGGCGTCCAGTGCGCCCTGTACCGGGCCGAGCGCATCGCGCGCGCGGTCGAGGGTGGCGGCGCGCGCCTGCTGCAGGGCGTCGGTGGTCGCATTGCGCAGCCGTGATTGGGCCTGGTCGATGGCGTTATTGGCGGCATCCAGCGCGCGCCCAATGCCGTCTTCGACCAGGGCCATGGCGTTGTCCACCATCCCCATGGCGCGTTCGATCGCGTCCTGCGCGGCCTGCTCTGCGGTGTTCATGGCTTGATCCAGCGCCTGGTTGGCGGCCTCCAGTGCGCCTTGCACCATGGTTCTGGCCTGCTGCTGGGCGGTATCCACCGCGGCCTGGGCCTGGTCCAGCGCCTGCTGGGCGGCGGCGCCGGCCTGGGTGCGGGCTTGGGTCAATGCGGCATTGGCCTGCCCCAGCGCGTTCTGCGCCATGTCGTTGGCGGCATTGCGGGCGCCGTCCAGCGCCTGGTGGGCCTGCGCCAGTGCCCCCTGGGCGGCGGCCCCGGCCTGGGTCATGGCCTGTCCAGCAGCGTGCTGGGCCTGCGCGACCGCATTGTTGGCCGCGCCGGCCGCCGCCGTGGTGGCATTGGAAACGGCGGTCTGGGCCTCGGCGATCGCGCCCTGTGCGGCGGTGGCGGCCTGCTGCGCCGCCATGGCGGCGGCCTGCTGCGCCTGCTGCACCGCCTGGCCGGCGGTCGCGCCGATCCCGGACATGCCTTCGGTGAGGGATTCGAACATGGCTCAGCCTCCCTGCCGCCGGCGGAAGTCGCCATAGGCGGCGGCGGTCCACATTTCGATCAGCAGGGCGCGGTCGAGCTGCGGACTGCTGCGATCGGCCAGGATGCCGATGATCGAAGGATCGCTGGCGACGCGCTCGTTGCCGAACAGCGAGCAGGCCAGGGCATAGGCCGCCACCGCGCGCTGGCTGCGCAGGCCGGCCTTGCGGCAGTGCGCGATCACGGCGTCGAGCTCGGCGTCCAGCTCGTCCAGCGGCAGCGGGGCCTTGCCGCCGAGGTGGCGGTTGAGGAAATCGGCCAGGTTGCTGCGCAGCTGGGTTTCGCCCACCGTCGCCATCTGCTTGCGGTCGAGCTGGAGCATGGCCGCGTGCCTCAGGCCGCCGCCGCCAGCGGCAGCACCCGCGGGGCTGCCTCGCCGTCGCGCGCGAAGTACAGCACGCCCTGGCCGTCGCGGCTTTCGACGTAGCAGCCGCGGATCGGGCCGAAGAACGCCTTGCGCTGCTCCGCGTCGAAGCTGGGAACCACGCTGCGGAAGGCGCGCGGATCGTAGAAGCGGAACAGCATGGAGTCGCCGCCCGGGGTGACCACGCGCAGGATCCGGCGCAGGTGCGCGCGCAGCGCATGCGCCTGGGTGCCGGGGTCGGCCACCAGCACGATGCCCCAGTGCGCGTTCCAGCCGTCGCGCAGGGCCAGCTGCGCGCCGCCGCTGTCGGGGGCGAGCGGGAGCAGGTAGGGTGCGGCCGCCGCCAGCATCGGGTCGAGATCGCCCGAGAACAGGCACATCGCATCCGGCGCGTGCCGCTGCAGCAGCGGTGGCAGGTCGTCGACGATGGCGCCGTCGAGCACCGCGAAGACCGGGCATTGGCTTGCCTGGCTGAATACCATCCGTTGCAGCTGTTCGTACTGTCCCTGGCCGATCACGTAAAGAGTCCTGACTGATGCAACGCCCCGGGGCGTCCCCGCCGACCCATCGGCCACCCCCCGCGGCACGATGGAGTTTCCATCCATCCGTTCAGTACGCAGAAGCTGGAGCAAGGCGGACATGTGGAATCCTGTCGAGACGAGCGATGCTGCATTCAGCCGCCGCGCAGGGCGGCCAGTGCGCGCCGCGCCGCTTCGCATTCGGCGCAGAAGGGTTGGCCCTGGCGCGCAGCGCTGCGCAGCGCCTTGGCCTGCAGTTGCTGGGTGGGGTCGTTGACCTTGCCGGCGCTGGACTTGGCGGCCTCGTCCGGCGCCTTCGGCTTGTCCGCCTTCTCGGCTTTCTTGGCTTTCTGTGCCGATAGCGGGCTGCCGCCAGAGTTGATCATCACCATGCTGCCGGTGATGAAAATGCCGGCAGGGCCGAGCACGATCGAGCTGCCGCCGGCCTTCAGGCTGAGGATGGCGCCCGCTTCGGCGGCCAGATTGACGCCGGCTTTGAGATCGATGTTGACGCCTGCGGTCAGGGCGGCATTGACGCCCGCATTCACCTCGAAGTTGGTGCCGGTGGTCACCGCCATGTCGGTGCCGACGCTCGTGTGCTGGGCGGTGCCGACGGTGAGGTAGTCGTCCTGGGCGATGGTCTGGGCGCGGTGGCTGCCGATCGACAGCGTCTGGTTCTTGCCGATCGAAAGGTCTGCGTTTTCGCCGATGCTTTCCAGACGGTTCTTGCCCACGCTCAGGGAGGAATGGGCGGCGACCGCCTCCGTGCGGTTGTTGCCGGTGCGCAGTTGCAGATCCTTCTGCGCGTGCAGGAAGATTTCCTCGCTGCCTTTCTTGTCCTCGAAGCGCAGCTCGTTGAAACCGCCACCGCCCTTCGAGGACAGGGTCTTGATGGTCGAGCGCGTGGCTTCGTCCGGCAGGCTCAGCGGGGGCACCGCCTTGCCGTTGTAGACGCAGCCCACCACCAGCGGGCGGTCGGGATCGCCTTCGAGGAAATCGACCACCACTTCCATTCCCACCCGCGGCACGAACATGGTGCCGTAGCCGTTGCCGGCCCAGAGCTGCGCCACCCGGATCCAGCACGAGGCCTTGTCGTCCTGGGTATTGGTGCTGCGCCCGGGCACCTTGCGGTCCCAGTGGAAACGCACCTTGATGCGGCCGTGGGCATCGGTATAGACCTCGTTGCCGGATGGGCCGACCACGATCGCCGTCTGCGGGCCGCGCACCAGCGCGCGTGGGGGTGGTCTGCGGCGCGCGGTACACGCCGGTATGCGGCTGCAGGGTGAACTGGTTCTCGTAGTGCGCCTCGCCGCCCTCGCGCAGCAGATTGTTGCGGCCATGGTGGTGCACCGACAGCACCAGGAACTCGCGGTTGAATTCGTCCTGCGGATGATCCTCGAGCGTGAACACGTGCCCGGGCGTGAGGGCGCGCACGCTGCTGCGCCCGCGGTAGCGCAGGTGGCTGGATTCCTCGGCCTCCATCACGATGTCGGCCAGGTGGCTGCCCGCGGGGGTGCCGCCCTGGGCATCGAAGCCGCCGGGATAGCGGTAGCGCTCCAGGTCGATGTCGGTGCCGAGCCGGAGCACGCTCGGGGTTTCCTCGCTCAGCACGCCGACTTTCAGGTAGTCCCAGTCGGCCAGGGTGGCCTTGCGGGTGCGCATCTGGCGGTCGCAGGCGATGTCCAGGACGGCATCGATCTCGTTGGCCTGGGCGTCGCTGCGGAACGCGACCCGCTCCGGCTGCAGCGGACGGTTGCCGTGCTTGTTGTCGGTCAGTACCAGCAGGTGCCGGCTCTCGTCGTGGTCGTCGTGGCGGAAGTAGTAATGGATGCCTTCCCGCTCCAGCAGGCGCGAGATGAAGGCGAAGCTGGTCTCGTTGTACTGCGTGCAGTAATCCAGCTGCGGGTACTGGCCATCCAGTTCCAGCCGGTAGTCGCTGTAGTGGAACTCGGCGAAAATGGTCTCGACGATGTCGGGCACCGACTTGCCCTGGAAGATGCGGCAGTCCTCGTGCTGGGTGAGGAACCAGAACCACGGCACCAAATCGCATTCGTAGCCGTACAGATCCTGGCGGCCGCTGTCGGAGGCCTGCACGATGCCGGTGTGGGAAAAGCGTGAGACGTAGCCATTCCAGTGGCGTTCGTCGTCCGCGGTTTCGATCCGCAGCACGCCACCCTTGCCGACAATTTTCTCCGGATCGATCTCCGGGTCGTAGGACAGCAGCGACAGCCGGAACCGGAACAGGGCCGACACCGATTCGTCACCCTGCATCTCCTCGACCAGCAGCGCATCCTCCCCGTATCCGGGCAGGCTGAGGAAGAACATGCGGTTGGCGGTGGAGAGTCCGGACATGGTCGAAACCGGCGGGTTGCGTTGCCTATCCTCGGAGGTGGCCGCGCGTTGCGACATTCCCCCGAAGCGCTATTCCGCGCTGCCGGGCATCCGTCCCGGCTAGCGCGAAGGGCCTATCCACGAGCTCAGGACACCGCATAAGTGAAACGGCCATCGGTGCCGGCGCCCAGCCGGATCGCGCTGATCGTGCCGCCCTCGGCCATCCGTTCCAGCACGTGCCCGGAGACTTCCGGCAGCACGGTACCGGTGAGGATGTTGTCGATGTTGCGCGCGCCGGAGTCGACCTCGGTGCAGCGCGCCGTGATCGCGTCCACCACCGCATCGTCGTACTCGAAAGTGGCGCCGTGGTTGGCGCGGATGCGGCGGCCGATCTTGTCCAGCTTCAGGCGCACGATCTTGCGCAGGTTCTCGTCGCGCAGCGGGTAGTAGGGGACGACCGCGGTGCGGCCGAGGAAGGCCGGCTTGAACACCCGGTTGAGCTCGGGTTTCAGCAGCTCGTTGAGCGATTCCACGCTCGGCAATTCCCCGTCGCCGCGGCAGGCCTGCATCACCAGGTCGGTACCGGCATTCGAGGTGAGGATGATGAGGGTGTTGCGGAAGTCGATCTCGCGGCCCTCGCCGTCCTCCATGCGGCCCTTGTCGAATACCTGGAAGAACAGTTCCAGCACATCCGGGTGCGCCTTCTCGATCTCGTCCAGCAGCACCACCGAGTACGGGCGCCGGCGCACCGCCTCGGTCAGCACGCCGCCCTCGCCGTAGCCGACGTAGCCGGGGGGCTGCCCTTGAGGCTGGAGACCGTGTGTGCCTCCTGGTACTCGCTCATGTTGATCGTGATCATGCTGCGCTCGCCGCCGTACAGGGCGTCGGCCAGTGCGATCGCGGTCTCGGTCTTGCCCACGCCGGAGGTGCCGACCAGCAAGAACACGCCCTTGGGCTTGTCGGGGTCTTCCAGGTTGGCGCGCGAGGTGCGCACGCGCTGGGCGATCGCCTCCAGCGCGTGGCTCTGGCCGATCACCCGTTCCTCCAGCGTCTCTTTCAGGCGCAGCACGGTCTGGATTTCATCGGCCACCATGCGCCCGACCGGGATCCCGGTCCAGCCGGCGATGATCTGCGCCACCGCGGCGGCATCCACCACCGGCAGCACCATCGGCTCGAAGCCCTGCACGGCCCTGAGCTCGGCGCGCAGGGCGTCGAGCTCGGCACGCACTTCGGCGCGCGCGGGATCGTCGGCGGCAAGCGCCTCGATGCGGTCGAGCGCGGCGGTGTAGCGCGCCACCAGTTCCTGCTCACGCGCGAATCGCGCCTCGTCCGCCGCCAGCGCGGTGGAAGTGGCCCCGATCTCGGCGGCGATCTCCGACAGGCGCTTGCCGTGGTCGGCGCCGCCGGCCTGCTCCTGTTCCAGCTGGGCCTGCTCGGTGCGCAGCACCTCCAGCCGCTTGCGCGCGTCCTCGATCCGCGCCGGGGTCGCGTTCTGGCCGATCGCGACCTTGGCGCAGGCGGTGTCGAGCACGCTCACCGCCTTGTCCGGCAGCTGGCGGCCGGGGATGAAGCGCGAGCTGAGCTTGACCGCCTCCACGATCGCCTCGTCGAGGATGCGCACCTTGTGGTGCGCCGCCATCGCGCGCCCGACCCCGCGCAGCATCGCCACCGCCCTGGCATCGTCCGGCTCGTCCACCTTCACCACCTGGAAGCGGCGGGTCAGCGCCGGGTCCTTCTCGAAGTACTTCTTGTATTCGCTCCAGGTGGTGGCCGCGATCGTGCGCATCTCGCCGCGCGCCAGCGCCGGCTTGAGCAGATTGGCGGCATCGTTCTGGCCAGCAGTGCCGCCGGCGCCGATCAGGGTGTGCGCCTCGTCGATGAACATGATGATCGGCACCGGGCTGGACTTGACCTCCTCGATCACGCCCTTGAGCCGGTTCTCGAACTCGCCCTTGACGCTGGCACCGGCCTGCAGCAGGCCGAGGTCGAGCGAGAGCAGCTCCACGCCCTTCAGCTGCGGCGGCACGTCGTCGGCGGCGATCCGCAGCGCCAGGCCTTCCACCACCGCGGTCTTGCCGACGCCGGCCTCGCCGGTGAGGATCGGGTTGTTCTGGCGGCGGCGGGTGAGCACGTCCACCATCAGCCGGATCTCGGCATCGCGGCCCAGCACCGGGTCCAGCTTGCCCTCGCGCGCGCGTTGGGTGAGGTTGATGCAGTACTGGTCGAGGTTTGGCGTTTTGCTGGGGCGCCCGCCGCCCGGCGCCTGCCCGGGAAGACCACCTTCACCACTGGCGGATGCCACGGCATCGCCCAGCGCGCGCGCCTCGCGCGCCTCGCTGGACCCATCGGTCAGGGCGTGCAGGTTCTTCTGCAGGGTTTCCAGGGTGATTTTCTCCAGCGACCGCGCGCTGGCGGCGACCAGCCGGCGCAGCTCGGAATCCGCCAGCAGGGCGATCAGCACGTGCCCGCTGCGGATGCGCGCTTCGCCGTATTCGATCGAAGCCCAGCCCCAGGCGGTCTCGAACAGTCGCGGGATCAGCGCGGACAGCGCCGGGGTGCGCTGGTTGCCGGTCTTGAAGCCGTCCAGCGCCTTGCCCAGCTCGCGCTCCAGCGCTTCCGGCGCGATCTCGAACTGGCGCAGGATGCGGCGCAGGTCGGAGTTCTCCACCTCCAGCAGCTTGAGCAGCAGATGCTCGATCTCGACTTCGTACTGCCCGCGCGACATGCACAGGCCGGCCGCGCCCTCCATCGCGCCGCGCACGGTGGGGTTCAATCGCGCGATCAGCGCGCGCAGGTTCAATGCCATGACTGGCCTCCCATAGCGGAAAAGTGGAATTCGGTATCGGTGGTGGGGGTACGGCTGCGGCGCCCGCGCAGCCAGGTGTTCCAGCCCAGCTGCGGGCGGTCATCGCCACGCGCACCCAGGTGCAGCGGCGGCACCTGGTCGGGATGCAGCAACAGCCGCACGCGCAGGTCCAGCGCCAGCCCGGTCAGGAAGCGGCACAGTTCGATCACGTCGGCCAGGCGCGGTCCGCGCGGCAGCAGAGCATTGAAGCGTGCGCGCGATAGGGGGCCGATGCTGAGACGCAGGGTGGTCTGGCGGTCCCAGTAGCGCGCGCCCAGCACGCCGCCGGCGCCCAGCGCGTGGTTGGCCTGGCCGAGCCGGGTGCGCGCCTCCGGCGCGATGTGCTGCCAGGTGCCCACGCAACCGCTGGCTTGCACCGGTGCCTCCACGACCGCGGAGACGACCTGCGCGATCGCATGTTCGCCGTGCGGGCGCTGTGCGATCAGCCCGGAGAAGTACAGCATCGCCGCGCCCGGCAGCGGCCGCCCCTGTCGGGCGGTGCGCGGGGAAGGATGCAGCCGTGCCTGCAGGGCCGGCGTACCGAGGCCGACGATGTGCTCCAGGTAGCGCAGCACCGCGTTGTGGAACCCGAACTGGCGCCCGATTTCGGGGCGGTGCTTGGCCCAGGCCAGCCAGAACAGCGCCACCAGACGGTGGTTGAACAGATCCAGGAAATCCTGCGCGGCGCGGTCGCGGTTGAGGCGGCGCGCGATCAGAAGTTCGGTGTAATGCCGCGGCAGTACGCCGGAGGGGCCGGTGAGGCCGAGGAAGTTCACGCACACCTGCTGGTGGCCGTCGGCGTCGACGATCGCGGCCAGCTCGGAGGGCGGGAACGCCAGCGAGGCCGGCGTGGTGAAGCGCAGCGGACCGGGACGCGCGCCGCTGCCGCGGCCATCGAAGCCATGCGCGCCGTACAGCAGGCGTACCGCCTGGAAGAAGCCGAAGCGGCCGGGCTGCGCATGCAGGCGCTCCAGCGCCGGCTGCATCGGGTCTGGATCGATGGCGGTGGCGCGTGCTTCGCTCATACCAGCGGCAGGCTCCCGCTGCGTGGCGGGAAGCGCACCAGCCAATCCTCGCGCTGCTCGCTGCGCACGCTCAGCCGGGTATAGGAATTGGCGGTGCAGTACAGGCCGAAGAAGCGGTCCAGCACGCAGGCCATCAGGTACACGCCGGAGCCGACGTACTGGTTTTCGTCGAACGTCAGCGTGATCTCGGTGCCGCGCACGAAGGCCTGGCGCGGGGCGCGCCCGATCCGGGTCACCGACGGCTCGCCGCGCACGTCGGTGATGCCGGCGATCTGCTTGCGCAGGGTGCCGCTGTCCGCGAAGTTGTAGAGGTTGAGGATCTCCAGCAGCGCTTCGCGCCCGCCTTCCACGATCGACAGGTGGTTGAGCGCCAGGTGCGAGATCAGGCGCCACTGGTTGGCCTGGCGCATCGGCGCGCGCCAGGTGGCGCTGGGCTTCTTCAGCAGGCGCGCGCTGGCGATCACGCCGCCCTGTTCCGGCTGCAGCAGGCTGTCCTCGCCGCCGAACGGCAATTGCGAGGGCAGGTCGCGGTTGGTGCAGGTCAGTCCGATGGACAGCGTGTCCACCCCGGGCGCGCGCGGGTTCATGTCGCGGTCCACCAGGCTCAGCATCACGTCCGAGCCATCGTCGTTGGGCAGCAGCGACGGACGCCGCTGCAGGTACCAGAAATGGCCGCTGCCGTCGTCGTGCAAGCCGTGGCGCACCGAATAGGCGGGATGGAACTCCACCGAGTCGCTGCCGCCGGGCGTGCGGCTGAACTTGCGTACCCAGTCCACCGAATACACCTCCATCCCCAGCGGGCGGCGCACGTCCGGGATCACCGGGTACTCGTGGCGTTCCTGCGATACCCGGATCGGCTCGCCCTGTTGCCGGAACAGGTTCACCACCGGGGTGCAGAACAGGCGGAAGGTATCGGCATCGACCGTTTGCTCGAGCCGCTGCAGGCGCTCCGGGCGACCGAACGGGCGGAACTCGATGGCCACTTCCGCGGTGCGCTCGAAGCGCGAGAGGTCCAGGTCGGTGAGATCCACGAACAGGAACTTCTCCGGAAGCACGAAGTATTCCTGCAGCAGCCGGTAGCCGAGGAACGAGCGCGGGTCATAGTCCAGCAGCGCGTCCTCGTCCTCGAACCCGACCGGGCGCAGGGCATCGGCCGGCAGCCGCAGCGGGGCCACCGGCGGCGCGCCCTCGGGCGCGCGCAGGGTGATGCCGGCCACCGAATTCAGCAGCAGCTCGTGCAGCGCATGCACCAGCGGGCTTTCGCCATCCAGGTACAGGCGCAGGCGCTCGATCGGGAGTTTCGACAGCGGGGTCTGCCCGCTGGCCTCGATCCGCAGGCGCAAGGTGGCGACGGTGTCGCTGCGGGTCACCGCGAACGCGGAGCGCTCGGTGGCTTCCAGCCGCGCGGCGGCGATCCGGATCGGCCAGACCTGCACCGGATAGGCGGTGCGGTAGCGCACCGGCAGGCCCTGCACCGGGCGGGTCAGCAGCTCGCTGTGGCGCGGCAGCTCCTGCATGCCGGCGATATCGGCGCCGGGCGCCAGCTGCAGCTGGGCGATCGACATCGACGGCACCGGGCGCAGGAAGTGCGGATACAGCACCGACAGCATCGCCTCGGTGATCTGCGGGAACTCGTCGTCCAGCTTCTTGTGGATGCGCGCGGTGAGGAACGAGAACGACTCGATCATCCGCTCCACGTGCGGGTCTTCGCAGACCTCGCCTTCCATCTGCAGGCGGCCGGCGATCTTGGGGTAGCGCGCGGCGAATTCCTTCGACAGCCGCCGCAGGTAGGTCAGTTCGTTCTCGTAGTACGGCAGCAGCTCGTCGAGCATGGCGCATCCGCGGCAGATGCCGGATCGCGCACCGCGCGCGCCGGACCAGGGCACAGGCTAGGCAGCCCCCGTGGCTGCGCCCATTCGCCGGATGGCCTATGCCCTCCGGCGGCGCACCGTCATTCCTCCACGCACAGCTCGTCGTCGGGCACCGCGCAGTCGCGCAGGGCGGCATGCCCGCGGGTCTTGATGCCGCTGGCGGCGGCGCTGCCGGCGACCGCCTTCGGCAGCAGCAACCACATCCGCACCGGCTGGTTGGTGGCCAGCGCCATCTTCCCGGCCTTGTCGCCGAAGCCCCAGAAGAAGTCGCCGCGCACGCTGCCGCGGATCGCGCCGCCAGTGTCCTGTGCGAACACCAGCCGCCGCATCGGTGCGTCACTGCCGGGCTGGGTGCCTTCGATGAACACCGGGGCGCCGAGCGGGGTGGCGCGCGGATCGACCGCGATCGAACGTCCGGCGCTGAGCGGCACGCCGAGCGCTCCGATCGGGCCTTCCGGACCATCGGGGATGCGGCGGAAGAACACGTAGCTGGGATCCGGAATGCCGGTCGCGGGGACGCTGGTGCCGCTGCCCACGGCCTGCCCGGCCGGCTTGCCCGCGCTGCCGGCATACTCGGAAAAATCCAGCCGCGCGCTGCCGGAGCCGCCGCCCGCGCTTGCAGGCATGGGTGCGCCGGCAGGCTGTTTTGGCCGTGCATCGGCGGTTGCGCCCGTGTCTGCCTCGATTGGGGCGACATAGGTCTCGTTCGCCACCGGGGCATGCAGCAGCAACTGGATCATCGTCTCGACGTCGGCCGAATTGACCCGCGGCACGCCCGCCACGCCGGCCGCCGGCCTGGGCTTTGCGGCGGCATGCTTGGGGCGCGGCGCGGATGGTCTGCCGGAAGTCGTGGCGGCCGCCGTCACGGGCGGCGCGGTGCGGCCTCCCTGCAGCGCGGCCACGATGCGCGCCACTTCCGCGTCCACCGCGGCGTTGCTTCCGGGCTGCTTCATGCCGCGGGTGCCGCCCGGGACCTCGACTTCCAGCGGCGCGTCCAGCCCGCGCGCCTTGATCGCCAGCAGCATCGCATCGGTATCGCCGCGGGTGGCGTTGGGCATGAACGGCTGCCCGTTCTGCTCGGCGTAGGCCAGGCGGATCAATCCGCCGTCCTTCAGCTGGATCTTGCCCGAGCCCTGAATCTGCATCGAATACAGCTTGTAAGGGTCGGCCACCCAGGCCAGCACCGGCGCATCGATGCCGTTGGCGTCGATCTGCTGGCGGGTGTAGTAGGGCTTCACCGCGCCGCCTTCGATGCGTACCCGATAGCGCTTGTCGCGCGGGTTCGGGACCGCCCCGGCCAGTTCGATCCGGTATTCGCGCGCGCCGGGATCGCCCGCCTCGGCGCCCGCCAGCACGCCATCGGCGGCCTTGAGCAAGCGCGTGGACTGACCGGCCACGGTGCGCGCATCCACCATGTACATGTCGGAGGGAATGCCATACACCGGGTAGCGGTAGGCGCCTTCGCGGCGCAGCGAGCCGGCGATCAACGGCTCGAAATAGCCGGTCAGCTTGCCGGTGGCGCTGCGGGTGGAGGTGAGCATCTGGTAGGCGTAGAACTCTTCCTGCAGAAACTGGCGCAGTGCGGCGTCGTCCCTCGGCAGGCGCGCCAGCCGGGTGCACAGGGGCGCCCAGGCGCTGCGCTTCTGCATGGCCTTGCAGTTGGTGTTGAAGTTGGCCTGCAGCTGGCTCAGGTTCTCTTCGTCCCAGCCCGGAATTTCCTCCAGCAGCACCGGTACGTAGGCGGCGTTGCGGGTGGCGAAGGCGGGCCCGAGCGCGGGATTGGTGGCAGCTTCCGGCGCTGGCTGGGTGCTTTGCGCGGAGGCCAGGGTGGCCAGGGCGATGCCGCCGGCCAGCAGCAGGCGGCACAGGTGTTCGCGGCGGGTGCGGGGGAGCGGGATGGCGCTGGACCGGTCATGGGGAACCTCCGCGGCGGGTGCCACGTGATTGCGCACAGGCTGCGCCGGCGTCTGCGGAGCGGCAATACGGCGGATGCACTATGGCGGCCGGCGCGCGAGCCCAGGCTGGCGCCGGCGGGTGTTCAGAGCCCCTGCAGCCGGCGTGAGGCCACCACCGCTTCCACCCGGTTGCGCACGTTCAGCGCGCGGAAGATCGCCGCCAGGTGGATCTTGACCGTGCCCTCGCTGATGCCGAGGTCACGCGCGATCAGCTTGTTTGGCTTGCCCTGCGACAGCAGCCGCATCACGTCGATCTGGCGTTCGGTCAGCAGCCGGCGCAGGCCGTCCAGCGAAGGCGTGCCGGCTGCCGCGGGGGCAGCGGTATCGCTGGTCGCCGCCTGCAGGCGCAGATCGCCTGGCTGCCAGCCCTGCGCCTGCGCGCTGGCCAGCAGCAGCGGTGGCACGTAGATGCCGCCGGCCAGCACCAGCCGGATCGCCGAGAGCATCACGTCCGGGGAGTAGGCCTTGGGGATGAAGCCCTGCACGCCGAGTTCCATCAGCGTGCGCATCACGCCGAGGTCCTCGCTGCCGGACAGCACGACGATCGGCAGCATTTCCGCTTCCGCGCGCAACCGCGCAATGTGCTCGTATCCGCGGGTGCCGGGCATGCCGATGTCGAGCAGGGCCAGATCCAGGCTGTCGCGGTGTTCCGCCAGCGCATTCTGCAGTTCGTCCAGCGACATCGCCACGACCACGTCTACATGCGGATCGAGCTCTGCCAGCTTGAGCTTGACACCTTCGATGATCAGGCGATGGTCGTCCGCCAGCAGTACTTTCACATGGCCACCTGCGTGCAAGCGCCGCGCACTGCGGCGGCGTGGCGTTCCCCGCGAATGGCCGGCGGCCATCCGTCCTCGTTCCATGCATTCCACGATAGAAGCCGCTGCGAGCGGACAGCAATCCATCGGCCTCGTCCCTACGGCATAGCTCCTACGCCATATGGCCGCGCGTCGGGTCGCAGCCAAGAATGCCGCCACGCATGCCACTCCGGCAGCGCCCGCCCGATGCTTCCATGACGATGACCGCAGCCCTTCGCATGCGCGCCGCCACGTACGTTCTCGCCGGCGTGGCATTCGCCTGCGGCCCGGCATCGGCGCAGGATGCAGCGCAGGACGCGGTGCAGCAGGCGGCGCGGGAAACGGTACAGCAGGCGCCACGGCCGCCGGTGCCCGCGCCGGCGCAGGTGCAAGCGGACGCAGTGCCGGAGGTGCAGGCGCCGCCGTCGTCGCCATCAACCTTGCTTCCGGCGGCGCGCGAGCGCGGCGTGCTGTTCAAGGTGACGCCGCCGCAGGCCATGCCCCTGCCGGCCGACCCGGCGACGGGGGCCCCGCTTGCGCCACCGCCTGCGCCCAGCTACCTGCTGGGCACCATCCATTTCGGCACGCCGCAGGAGCAGGGCATCGATTACGCCGCGCTCGCACCGCTGCTGGAGGGCGCCGAGGCCTTCGCCAACGAGGTGGACGTGGATTCGCCGTGGCGGCCGGAATACGACGGCTACCGCTGGCTGCCGGCAGGAACGCCGCTGGAGGCGATGGTCGGCAAGGATGCGCTGGTGCTGGCGCAGGCGCTGCTGCCGGCGGTGCCGCGCCAGGACCTGCAGCGGATGAAGCCGTGGGCGGTGCTGGCGTTGCTGGAGGCGCGCGGCGAGAACGCCGGCGAGGCCAGCATGGACGCCCGCCTGCAGCGCATGGCGGCCGCCGCCGGCAAGCGCATGCTGCATCTGGAGACGCTGGAGCAGCAGCTGCAGGCGCTCGACTGCGTGCCCGCGGAGGAACATGCGCAGGTACTGGTGGAGCGCCTGCGCAAGTCGTGGGTGTTGCGGATCGAATCGGCCGAGGCGATGGCGTTCTATCGCAGCCGCAATCTGGATGCCTGGCTGGCCAGCATCGACCGCATGGAGGGGCTGGACGATGCCGCGCGCGCCGTGGAGCAGCGCGCGCGCCTGTGTCTGCTGGAGGAGCGCAATGCGCGCTGGATCGGGCCGCTGGAGACCCTGTTCCAGGACGGCGGCGGGTTCGTGGCGGTGGGTGCGGTGCATCTGGTCGGGCCGGACGGTCTGATCGCGCGCCTGCGGCGGGATGGGTACACGGTCGAGGCGATGCCGCTATAGGCGCCGCTTCGCGTTGGTGGGAAAGGATGGGATCACGAGGGAGCAGGACGGATGGCATTCGGGATGCGCGGCGACCGGCAGGTCCATTGGGGGCAGGGGGCGTTCTTGAGCCCGCAGCATTTGCAGGCGCAGGACGCCTGGGGCCAGGCGTGCCGGCATGCGCTGCACCTGCGGATGACGCCGTTCCCGTGGGGGTTCGAGGCGCTGCGCATCCGCGAGGACGCGCTCGCCAGCGGGGTGGTGGATGTCGAGCAGTGCGTGCTGGTGACGCGTCAGGGGGAACGCCTGCACGGCGGCAGCGCCGATGGCGGCGCGGGGAACATGCGCGTGCCCCAGCGCAACATTGCCGAACTGCGCACGACCAGCAACGATCCGATCCCGCTGTGAGCTGGTGTTCGACCCCGAGCGCACCCTGCAGGGGCTGGGGCGGACCGAGTCCGGGCGGATGCAGGCACGGCACGCGCTGGTCAGCGAGAGCCTGGCCGACCCGTTCGATCCGCAGGCGCCGGAGGCTGACGTCGATTTCCTGCTGTACCAGGGCAACATCGTCACCGGCCAGGACGAGAACGCCGAGGCGATCGTGCGCGGCGCCGATGGCTACAAGTTCGCCGAGCTGCTGCCGGCCGGGCCGGGCAAGTTCAAGCTCTCCGCCGATTACATCCCGCCGGTCACCGCGATGACGGCCTCGCACAATCTGGCGCGCTGGACCCGCGCGCTGCGCGATCTCTTGATCTCGCGCGGCCAGGATTTCGCCGCGATCAAGCGCCAGCGCGGCATCCGCGCGGCCTCCACCAGTGCGCAGGAAGTGATGCGGGTGGCGATGATGCAGACCTTCGCCCGCTACATCCCGCTGTTCCAGGAGCATGCGCGGCTGGGGACGGTCGGTGCCTATGCGATGTACCAGGACCTGCGCCGGCTGGTGGCGGAGTTCTCGGTCTTTTCCGAGGACATCGGCTACTTCGGCGAATTGGCCGGCAATCCGCGCGACAGCGAGCTGCCCGCCTACGACCACGAGGACCTGCGGCGCTGCTTCCGGCTCGGATTCGATCGCGCCGAAGCGCTGATCAAGGCGCTCACGGTCGGGGCCGAGGTCGGCATCACCCTGGCCCACGACGGCCGTTTCTATCGCGCCGACCTGCCGGCCAATCTGTTCGACAGCGACAAGACGCGCTTCTACCTCGCATTCGAATCCGAACTGAAGGGCGCCGACCTGTTCGCCCGGCTCTCGCGCACCGGCAAGATCGCCTCGCTGGACGAGATGCCGCGCCTGCTGTCGGCGGCGCTGTTCGGGCTGAAGATCGACCTGCTGCCGGTGCCGCCCGAGGAGCTTCCACAAAGAAGCCCCAACACCACCTACTTCCTGGTCGATACCACCCATCCGTTCTGGCAGATGATCAAGAATGCCCGCAACATCGCGGTGTTCTCCGACCTGCCGCCGGATTCCACCGTCGTCAAGCTGTACCCGGTTGCGGGACAGGAGTGATCCATGGCCCGCCTGCTACACCATTTCTCGCCGGTGTTCGCGTTTGGACTGGCGCTGGATGAAAAGGTCGCCGCCGGCCAGGCCAGCGATGCCGCCACGACCGTCATCGCGCGCGCGCGAGCTGATCGAGCGTGCGCGTGCCGCGGCATTGGCTGACGGAAAACGTCCCGAGCAGGTGGACGATGCGGCGTTCGCGGTGGTGGCCTGGATCGACGAGGTCATGGCCCGCAACCCGGTCTGGCTGACCAGCGGGGTGCCGCCGCTGCAGGTGGCGATGTACACCACCAACAATGCCGGCAACGAGTTTTTCACGCATCTGTCCGCACTCAAGCAGGAGCAGGACGAGGTGCGCGAGGTGTATTACCACGCCCTGCTATGCGGGTTCGTCGGGCAGTACTACTACGAGACCGGGGACACCGGCGAGCTGGGCAAGCTGAAAGAGCTGCATGCCCGCCAGCTCCCGGTGGCGCCGGCGCCGGTGCATACCCTGCGCGAGGAAAAGATCACCCCGCAGCCCTACGGCGTGCCCGATCCGCCGGGGCCGAAGCTGCCGCGGCAATGGGACCGCGCGCTGCTGGGCATCGGGGCGTTGGTGGCGCTGCTGATTCCGCTGGGCTATCTGCTGTGGATCCTGCTGGCCGCGCCCAAGCCGCTGCTGTCGGTGCCGGTGCAGCAGGTGGTGACGAAGTTCAATGCCGATTGCGCCGAGCTGGCCGCCGACGTGGATGAAGACCGCGGGGCGGTGAAGGTACGCGGTTACGCCAAGAGCAGCGAGGACATGGCGGCGATCCGCCAGCAGCTGGCGGCGATCGAGGGGGTGAAGTCGGTGGATGCCCAGCTGCAGCTGCGCATCTGGCCGCATTGCGAGGTGGTGCAGCTGCTGGCGCCGTACAAGGCGCGCAATGACGACAGCGGGCAGCACCTCGCCATCACCCCCAGTGTCGGCCATTCCGATCGATTCCTGGAAGGCGAGAACGTGATCGTGAAGCTGCAGCAGCCCAACTACGACGGTTATCTGTACGTCGATTACTACACCGTCAATGGTGATGTGGCGCATATCTACCCGAATGCCGGTGAGCCCAATAGCGGGCGGCTGCTGCATGCGCTGGAGCAGTTCGAGGTCGGTGCCACGCCGAACAGGACCTGGACGATCTGCCCGCCGTTCGGGCAGGAGCTGATCACCGTGATCGCCTCGCCGCGACCGCTGTATCCGGAAGCCTTGCCAGAAATCCAGACTGCGCAGGAATACCTGCCGAAGTTGCGCCGGATGCTGGAGGAGAACCGTAACAACCCGCAGCTGCTGGCCGCCCATCTGTTCATGCAGACCGAGCCGGAAACCGACCCGGCGCGCAAGCAGCAGGCACTGGCCGCCTGCGCCGCTCCGGATGCCGGCACGCCGCCGCAGGAGCCCGCCCGATGAGCCCGCTGAGCTTCGTGGAAAACCTGTTCTCGTCGATCGCCAGCGTGTTCTCGCGGATCGGTTCCCTGTATTCGCGTGGCGCGGATGCCGCGCGCACGCCGTGGCTGCGCTGGATCGTGGTGACGCTTTTGTTGGCCTTGGTGCTGGCCGGGCTGGTGTTCCTGGCGCTGGCGATCCTGCCTCAGCTGCCGATGCGGTTCTGGCAGGTGCTGGGGCTATGCGTGGTGGCGGCGGTGGTGCTGTGGTGGTTCATGGCCGGCCAGCGCAAGGCATCGCTGAAGGGGCGCACCCGCAAACGCATCGGCGATCTCGGGCCGGGCAATCCGGAGGAAGAGCGCGAGCCGGTGGCGAAGATGACCGCCGCCATCGACGAGGCCAAGCGCACCATCGCGCGATCGCCGGAGATTGCGCAGGGTCGCAATCCGCTGTACCGCATCCCGTGGGTGCTGTTCGTGGGCGATGCCATGGCCGATGTGGCCGGGCTGCTGCGCGCCGGCAGTGAGGTATCGCCGTTTCCTGCGCCCGACAAGGCCGGGATGGAGGCTGATGCGGTCTGGCGCTGGTGGTTCTTCAAGTCGATGATCGCGATCGAAATGCATCCGCGGGTGGTGTGCGATGCCGGCGCGCGCCTGGATCGCGGGCTCTGGTATCAGGCCCTGATGAAGCTGGCCGACGAGCGCGAGAAGCTGCCGCTGAACGGGATCGTGGTGGCGGTGGCGGCGCAGACCCTGCTCGGCCCGGCGGAGGCATTGAAAGACACTGCCACCCGCCTGCGCCGGCTGGTGGACGAGGCGATGGAGCATCTGCAGGTGCAGATGCCGGTGTATTTCGTGGTCAGCGGCCTGGACCGGCTGCCGGGCTATGCCCAGCTGCGCGCCAGCCTGCCACAAGAGGCATTCGCGCAGGCGCTGGGGCACCGGTTCGCGGAGAACGAGGTCGTCAGCGCGGCCAGCAGCGGGCGCATCGATGAAGTAATGCAGCCGATCGAGGATCGCCTGCACGCGCTGCGCATGACCTTGCTGCGCGCCCAGCACACGCCGGCGCAGCGGCACGCGGTATTCGAGTTCATCGAATCCCTGCGCCAGGCGCGCAGCGGGCTGGCGCAGTTCGTGGGGCTGATGCTGGAGGACAACCCGTTCCAGCGCACGCCGCGCTGGCGTGGCCTGTACTTCGCCGGCGCCGCGGACGCGGCAAACCGTGGTGGCGCGTTCGTGGCCGACCTGTTCACCCGGTTCCTGCCCAGTGACCAGCCGCTGGCCGGCAGCAGCTTTCGCGGAAATGCCGGCCGGCTGGCGATCGCCGGGGCCGGGGTGCTGGCGATGCTGGGCCTGTCCGCCTCGTTCGCCTACGGATTGAAGGTCGCGCACCGTGACGACGCCGCCTTGCTGGCACAGACCCGCAGCGCCTGCGCCGACGTGGCCGACCGCACCTCCACCGGGCGTATCGAATGGGTGGCCAGCTGCGGGCGCACCATCGAGGAGCTGGAAGCCGCTCAGGGCGAGACCTGGCTGAGCTTCGGCGTGCGCCGCGCCGATGCCGACATCGACCGCCTCAAGCAGCGGGTGGTGGAGGATTTCGCCAACCTGATCCTGGCCCCCGAAGACCAGATGCTGGCAACCGACATCGACCAGCGCCGGGCCGGGATCGAGCATCTGCTGGCGCTGAGCCAGCGCCTGCGCCTGCTGGAGGAATGCGCCGGAAGCGGCAGCGACTGCCGCGCGCGCGAGCTTCCCAACAACGTCAGTTTCGATGCGCGCTCGCGGCTGTTCGCGCCGTTCGTCAGCGCCAACAACGACACCCGGCGCGACCGCGACAATGCCGACGCCCTGTTCGCCACCTACCTCGGCTACCTGCGGTGGCAAAAAAAACGTCCGTGAGGCCGAGCGGGCCCGCCTGGAAGGCCTGCTGAACAAGCTGCTGGCCAGCTATACCCCGCGCGCCGCCGACCTGCGGCAATGGGCCGACGCGCGCGGCAACGGCATCGATCTGGCGACCTTCTGGCTGCCGCAGGGCGCGGTGGTGGGGACCGACGGTGCGCCGATGGCCGGCATTTCCCGCGCCTATACCCGCGACGCCTGGGACGGCGTGGTGCAGCCGATGCTGGCCACCCTGCGCCGGCAGGTGCCGGACCGCGCGTCCCGCATCGACGATCTGCGCGATGCCTACTTCCACGACTATTTCTCGCAGTGGGCGCGCTTCCAGGCGCGCTTCGGCGGCGGCCTGGGGCTGTGGCGCGGCCGCTATGGCGACCTGCTGGCCCGCGCGGGGGCAAGGAGGACCCGTACGCGCTTTTTTTCGCATCCATCCAGCGCAACCTGTACGAGCTGCCGTTCGACTGGCCGCTCGCTGCGCGTTGGGCCGCGACCTGGGCGCAGATGAAGGCCGGCTGGCTTTCTTCCTGGCGGCCGTTCGGCCGCTTCGTGGCCGATGGGTTTCGTTTCGGTGGCGAGCGCATCCCGCCGCCGGTGTGGCTGCTGGCGATGCGTGAGACCCAGTTCGACGTGCTGGCACGCCAGCAGCCGGACTATGCGCGCGCCTACCTGCGGCTGCAGGCGGAGGGATCCGGCGAGGATGTGTACCAGCTCGCCTCCGATCTGTTCGCCGGCAAGGGCAAGGCCGAGAAGCCGCCGGCCAGCGATTACACCCACCTG
Organism: Thermomonas sp. S9; assembly: GCF_024704365.1. Lineage (GTDB taxonomy): Bacteria > Pseudomonadota > Gammaproteobacteria > Xanthomonadales > Xanthomonadaceae > Thermomonas. The sequence goes on along the minus strand of NZ_JAJDFY010000001.1, from coordinate 2,031,983 downwards.
CTGGAGGCGGTGGACAAGCCGCCCGAGCGCTATGCCACCGCGTTCAAGGGCGATGACCTGGCCGCCTGGTCGGTGGTGCAGGGACCGTCGCGCCTGCTGCTGTTCCTCACCGTGCATCGCGCCGGGCAGTACGTGCAGGCGCGCTGGCGCGAGAGCGTGGTGACGCCGCTGGCGTCGTTGCCGCCGGAGCAGCAGGTGGACGCACTGTATGGCCCGCAGGGCAAGCTGGCGGCCTTCGTCAACGACTGGCTCAAGCCTTTCATCAGCGAAAAGGAGCGGCTGCCGCTGAAAGTCGCCGGCGTGGCGATGCCGTTGTCGCCGGCCTACCAGGGGATGGTGGCGGCGGAGCGCCGGTTCCAGCCAGTACTGGGCAACGTCGCCCCGTTTCTGGCCGGCAGCTTCACCTTGCTGCAGCCCAGCCAGCTGGGGGCATTGAACGAAGGCGAATCCGGCACCGTGTTCGAGGTGGAATGCCGCGAACGCGTGTACCGCGCCAGTTCCGCCGGCCCGTCGCTGGCGGATGCCACTGCGCAGGTGTTCTGGTCACCCTCCAGCTGTCTGCAGGCGCGTATCCGCATCCCGGTCGCCGTGCCCGAGAATGAGGTCCAGGCAACCCAGGAATTCGATCCCGCCACCAGCCAGATGCATCCGGCGCCCGCCAGCCCGGAGGAGGTCGCGCTGGTGCGCACTTACGCCGGCGCAGACGGATTCGTCGCGCTCATCAAGGATTTCGCGGGCGGGTCGCATGCCTATGCGCTGGAGGATTTCCAGTCCAGCTACAGCCCCGCGCAGTGGGCACCGCTGCGCCAGCGCCTGGCCCAGCTGGGCTTCCGTGGCGCGCGGGTGTTCCTGAAGGTGGAGCTGTCCGACGAAATGCAGCGCTACCTCGGCGCCAGCAGCGCGCGCGCGGAAGTGCCCGCCGTGATCCTCGATTGAACCCAACCCAGCGGAGGCCCCATGGCCATCGATGTGAATGAACTGCTTGCGCCCATCCCGGGGAGCGATCCGGCCGGCAGCGATGCCAGCTTCTCCGACCTGTTCGACCGCATCCGCGAGGCGCGCCGCGCGGACGACCCCAACCTGGCCCAGGGCGATTGGCAGACCGAACTGAAAGTCGCCGATTGGCGCGAGGCCCAGTCGTTGGCCGAGGACGTGTTGCGGCGGGTCAGCAAGGACCTGCAGGCCGCGGTCTGGCTGGGCGAGGCGCTGATCGCCCGGCATGGGCTGGAGGGCGCACGCGACGGCTTCGACCTGCTCACCGGTTTGCTGGAGACGTATTGGGACGGCCTGTATCCGCGCGCCGAGGACGGCGATATGGAGGAGCGCGCCGGAAAACTGGCCTGGTTCGCGGTCTGGGGCAGCAAGGCGCTGCTGGGTGTCCGCCTCAACGACGATCCGCAGGCGCCGCTGACCCTGGCCGGCTGGATCGATTCGCGCGAGGTGGACAACCTCGGCCGGCAGAACGCCGAGGCTTACCAGACCGCGCTGGACGAGGGCCGAATCAACGGCGAGACCTTCGACGCGCGCCTGCAGGCGGTGCCGGAGGCGATGCTGCGCGAGCGCCTGGAGCAGGCGCAGGCGGCGCGCGAGGCCTTCGCGCGGCTGGCCGCTGCCAGCGATGCCCGGCTCGGGCGCGAGGCGCCCAGCCTGGCCGCGATCGAGGATGCGCTGAAGAAGATCCAGACCGTCTATACGCGGCTGGCCAGCGCCAAGGGCCTGGGCGGGCTTGCCACGGCCGCCGGTGGCGAGTCCGCCGCAGGCGAAGCGGGCGGCCTGGTGGGCGCCGCCGCATCGGGAGGCGCGGCGCTCGATCTGAACGCCTCCAGCCTGGCGTCCAAGGATGCCGCGTTGCGCGCGCTTGGCGAGATCGCCGGGTTCTTCCGCCGCACCGAGCCGCACAGCCCGGTGGCCTACCTGCTGGAGCGCGCGGTGGCCTGGGCCAACATGCCGCTGGAGCAGTGAGCTGGAGGAAGTGGTGCGCGACCAGAGCACGCTGTCCTCGATCCGCGAGCGCGTGGGCCTGTCGCCGAGCGAGTGAGGCCTTTGCCAGGGGCGGCAACGGGAGGCTGCAGGCGGCGTTCCACGCCGAACGGCATATGCCGAAGTCTGGCCGTCCGAGGGATGTTGCGACCGCAGGCGGCTTCCTAGACTCGCTGGCACATTCCGGAAAGACCTGCCCACGCGGCGTCGCTCCGGTTCTGTCAACCGCACCCACCAACGCGTCCGGGGACTCCCATGGCCAAGAAGGAAAGCACCCAGCACAAGCTCGATCGCGTGCGCGCCCCGCGCGTGCAGCTCACCTACGACGTCGAGGTGGGCGATGCCATCGAGAAGAAGGAACTCCCGTTCGTAGCCGGCGTGGTCGGCAACTTCAGCGGGCAGCCGGCGGAACCGCTGGGCAAGCTGAAGGACCGCAAGTTCGTCAACGTGGACAAGGACAACTTCGACGACGTGCTCAAGGGCATGAAGCCGAGGGTGCAGGTGCAGGTGGACAACAAGCTGGCCGATGACGGCTCCAAGCTCGGCGTGGAGCTGACCTTCCGCAGCCTGGAGGACTTCGCGCCCGAGCGCGTGGTGAACCAGATCGAGCCGCTGCGCAAGCTGCTGGAGGCGCGCCAGAAGCTGGCCGACCTGCGCAACAAGGCCGCCGGCAACGACAAGTTCGAGGATCTGCTCAACGAAGTCCTGCAGAACACCGACAAGATCGCCCAGCTGGGCAGGGAAGTCGGGGCGAAGTCCGACGAGTGAACGCCCGCCAGGGCATCCGACCACGACCAGCCAGCGAGATCAGCACACATGGCCAATACCGAAACCCTGGCGGCTACGGCCGCAACCGCGGACGCCACCGAGGGCGGCCTGCTGGACCAGATCCTCACCCAGAGCAAGATCGCGCGTTCGGATAGCGAGCGCACGCGCGCCCGTGACCTGATCGCGGAGCTGGTGGCGCAGGTCAGCGAAGGCGCGATGACCGTCTCCAAGGACGCCATCGGCGCGCTGGATGCGCGCATCGCCGAGATCGACCGGGTACTGTCCGAGCAGCTCTCGGCGGTGATGCACGCGCCCGAGTTCCAGCAGCTGGAAGGCAGCTGGCGCGGCCTGAAGTACCTGGTGGAGAACTCCGAGACCAGCACCAACCTGAAGATCAAGGTCTTCAACACCACCAAGAAAGAGCTGGTCAAGGACTTCAAGAACGCCGCCGATTTCGACCAGAGCACGCTGTTCAAGAAGCTCTACGAAGAAGAGTACGGCACCTTCGGCGGTGCGCCCTTCGCGACCCTGATCGGGGATTTCGAATTCGGCCGCCATCCCGAGGACATGTACCTGCTCGAGGAGATCTCACACGTGTGTTCGGCTGCACACGCGCCGTTCCTGAGCGCGGCTTCGCCCGAGCTGCTCGGTTTCGACGACTTCACCGAGCTTTCCGGCCCGCGCGACCTGGCCAAGATCTTCGACACCGTGGAGTACGCGAAGTGGAAGAGCTTCCGTGCCTCCGAGGACTCCCGCTACGTCGGCCTCACCCTGCCGCACGTGCTGGGGCGCCTGCCGTACGGCCCGGATACTGCGCCGGTGGAGGCGTTCAATTTCGTCGAGCGCACCGACGGCACCGAGCACAACAAATACCTGTGGATGAACGCCGCCTATGCCCTCGGCAGCAAGGTGACCGATGCGTTCGCCAAGTACGGTTGGTGTGCGGCCATCCGCGGCGTGGAGGGCGGCGGCCTGGTCGAGGGCCTGCCCACCCACACCTTCGCCACCGACGATGGCGAGGTGGCGCTGAAGTGCCCCACCGAGATCGCGATCACCGATCGCCGCGAAAAGGAGCTGGCCGACCTCGGGCTGATCCCGCTGGTGCACTGCAAGGGCACCGATTACGCGGCGTTCTTCTCCACCCAGTCGGTGCAGAAGGCCAAGGAGTACAACACCGACGCCGCCAACGCCAATGCGCGGCTGTCCTCGCAGCTGCAGTACATCTTCGCGGTGAGCCGCATCGCGCACTACCTGAAGTCGATGATGCGCGACAAGATCGGCAGCTTCGCCAGCAAGTCCAGCGTCGAGCTGTTCCTCAACAACTGGATCTCGCAGTACGTGCTGCTGGATGACAACGCCTCGCAGGAGTCCAAGGCGATGTATCCGCTGCGCGAGGCGCGGATCGAGGTAGTCGAGGTGCCGGGCAAGCCGGGCGCCTACAAGTCGGTCGCCTTCCTGCGCCCGCACTACCAGCTCGACGAACTGAGTGTCTCCCTGCGGCTGGTGGCCGAGCTGCCCAAGTCGGCGCGCTGACACGGTTCCAACGGTGGAGCCAGCTGATCTATTTCCCATTTTCCCATTCCATTCCCATAGTCAGGAGAAACAGCCATGGCAACAGTTGACGGGTTCCTGGAGCTCGACGGCGTGAAAGGCGAGTCCACCGACGCCAAGCACAAGGACAAGATCGAGATCCACAGCTTCCAGTGGGGCGTGCACAGCGCCTCCAACATGGCCACGGGTGGCGGCGGCGGCGTGGGCAAGGCGGTATTCAGCGACTTCACCGTCACCAAGAAGGTGGACCTGGCCTCGCCGGTGCTGGCCAAGTTCGCCGCGACCGGCGAGCACATCGCCAAGGGCAAGGTGATCTTCCGCAAGGCCGGCGGCTCGGCCGGCCAGCAGGACTACCAGACCTACGACTTCGAGAAAATCTATGTCACCGGGCTTGCCGTCAGCGGCGGCCAGGATGGCGAGTTCTACGAGACCCTCACCCTGTCGCCCACCAAGTTCAAGTGGGAGTACAAGAAGCAGGGCGACAAGGGCAGCCTGGAAGGCAATACCGTGGTCACCGTGGACCGCGCCAAGAACACCGCCGCGTGACGCGGCGGCCGGTTGAGCCGGGGTCGGGGCGCGGGCCATGCGCGGCTTGATGAACCGGCTGGTGGCCGACGCCCTCCCGGAAGACGGGGGCGCCGGCCATCGATGCTGGAGATGCGCAACGAGGTCTCGCGCGACCTCGAGGCGCTGCTGAACACGCGCTCGGAAGGGGCGCGGCTGATCCCGGAGGCCTTCAAGGAATGCCGCGCCTCATCGCTGACCTTCGGCATTCCGGATTTTTCGTCCTACAGCCTGCTCAGCCCGCATGACCGCGATCGCATCCGGCGCGCGCTGGAGCAGGCGATTGCCCTGCACGAATCGCGCCTGACCCGGGTGCGTGTGACCCTGGAGCCGCAGAAGGAGCTGGACCGCGCCCTGCGCTTCCGGGTGGATGCGTTGATGGAGTTGGGCGAGGACAACGAGAAGGTCCAGTTCGACGCCGTGCTGCAGCTCAATACCCAGACCTACATCGTGCGTTGAGCGCAAGGGCCGTCGCTTCCGATCAGGCGCCCGCGCACAGCAGGCCCAGCGACGCCATGCCCTGCAGGGTGGTTTCCAGTTCCTGCGCATGCCGGGGCTGCCCTTCGCGGCCGCTGCCGATGTTCGCCTCGAGCAGCGGGCGCAGCGCCTCCAGCAGTGCGGCGCGGTCGTGCCGTCCATCCAGCATGGTCAGCAGCGCGCGGCTATAGGCATCGTCCAGGCCGACCATGCTCGGGCGCAGGCTGGCCACCAGGCTCGCTCCGGCCTGTGCCTGCAGGCGCGCCAGCGGACTGGCCAGCGGGCGCGGGCCGGCGTCCGCGGCGAACCTCGGCGCATCGCAATGCAGCTCCACGATTCCGACTTCGAACGCGCGCAACAGGAAGCGGCAGGCGGTTTCCAGGTCGGCTTCACGCGGCTGCTGAGCTGCCGGCGGCCGCGCGCGCCTCGTCCAGCAGCGCCGGTAGCGGAAGCGGCTGCGGATGCCGCGGGCCGGCCAATGCCAGCAGGGCCTGCATCACCGGATGGTCGGTGCGCACGCCGCCGCTGCCGGGACGCGAGAAGCGCAGCGCGCCCTGCGCATCCGGCGTGGCCGCATCCGGCATCAGCGCCGAGACCAGTTCCAGCCGCCCCACTGCGGCGGCGTGCGGATGAGGGGTGGGTCTTGCTTCGTTCCGGCATAGCAGGGTCTGGCGGAAGCGGCGCCCGGTGAGGAAATCCAGGTACTGCTCCTTGCTGACCACGTCGTCGGCGGCCAGGGTTTCCAGCAGTGGGCGCACGGCTTCGCCGGCGTTGCGCAGCGACATCTCGTGGTACGAGGCTTCCGCCACGAACTCCAGCCCGTGCGCGCGCGCTTCGCGCATGAACGCATCCAGGGTGAAGGGCTGGTTGAGTTCGGCCAGATCGTCATGGAACAGCACGCTGGGGTTGAGCCGGTCCTGCAACTCCTCGATCTCGCCGGCCAGCGCGGTGGCATAGCGGTTGTCTGCCGGCAGACCGGCTTGCAGCAGCTCCAGGCACTCCTTCGCGCGGGCAATGCGTGTGGCCGGATCGGAGTCGGTGCCGGCGTGGAACTTCAGCACGTCCCACAGCATCCGCCGCAGGTGGCAGCCGGGCAGGGCGTTGTAGCTGATGCAGGCGATGCCGGCGGGGGCGAGATGGTCGCGACATAATTCCAGCAGGTGCTGGCGCACGGCATCCGGCACCCAGGAATAGAAGCCGTGGGCGATGATGTAGTCGAACCCGGGCGGCGCAGGCGACCAGGCCAGCAGATCGCCTGCCACGAGCTGCAGGTTGTCCAGCCCCAGCGCCTGGCGCAGCGCCTCGCCGCGGGTGATGGCCGTGGTCGACAGGTCGATCCCCACGAAGCGCGCGCGTGGATAGGCCAGCGCCAGCGTGAGCAGCTGCAGCCCGTCGCCGCAGCCGATTTCCAGCAGCCGGCAGCCGGCCGGGGATGCCGCCTCCACGCCGTGCAGACGGGCGATCGCCGCCAGCCGCGATGGATGCAGCTGAGGGTAGACGTGCGCCGGGTATTCCACCGCGTCGTAGCTGAAGGTCTGGCTCATGCGTGCTCCATTGGGGGCGTGTCGCGACGTGCGCGTACCGCCAGCACCGCGGCCAGCATGGCTTCGCGCAGGCGCTGCGGCGGGACCGGCTTGAACAGCACCGGGACCTGGCGGGCGGCGATCGCGTCCACCCGGTCGCGCCGGGTTTCGCCGGTCACCAGCAGGCGGGCGAAGCCGGGGCAGTGCGGGTCTTCGCCGAGTTGGCGGGCGATCGCATGCAAGGCTTCCAGTCCGTCCGGGCCATCGCCCAGATGGAGGTCGCTGATCACCAGGTCAGGCGGCCCGAACCAGCCGTGCAGCTGCTCCAGCGCCTCGGCCGGACTGGCGGCCGCGCGCACGTCGCAGCCCCATTCCGCGAGCAGGGTGCGCAGGCCTTGCAGGATGCCCGGCTCGTCATCGATCGCCAGCACGCGCAGGCCGCTGATGTCGAGCGGGGCATCCAGTGCCGGCGCGGGGGTGCGCTGCGCCGGAGTGCAGGCGTCCAGCCAGAGCGCGACCCGGGTGCCTTTGCCGGGCCGGGAAGCCAGCGCGATACGGCCGCCGATGAGATCCACCAGACGGCGCACGGTCGCCAGCCCCAGCCCCAGTCCGCGCGCGCCCTCGCCGGTGCGCCCCACCGGCGCCCGCACCTGGTAGAACTCCTCGAACACCTGCTGCTGATGCTCCGGGGCGATCCCGCAGCCGGTGTCCCAGACATCGATGCGGACCTGTCTGCTGGCCTGGTGGCGCACGCCCACCAGCACGCCGCCGCTGTCGGTGTAGCGCAGCGCGTTGCTGATCAGGTTGTTGAGGATGCGCGCCAGCATGGTGCGGTCGCAGTACACCCAGGCATCGGTCTTGCGCACCACCAGCCGCAGGCCGCGCGCTTCCGCCAGCATGCGGAAGTTGCGGCTGGCTTCGTCGAAGACCTCGTCCAGCCGCACGGCGGCCGGCTGTGCGCGCATGCTGCCGGCTTCCAGCCGGGACAGGTCCAGCAGTTCCGAGAACAGCTGGTCCAGCGAGGCCGCGCATTCTTCGATGTGGCGGATCCGTTCCAGGCGCGTGGGATCGGTCTCGCCGGCGCGCAGGGTGGAGGAGAACAGCGTCAGCGCGTACAGCGGCTGGCGCAGGTCATGGCTGGCGGCCGCCAGCAGCCGGGAGCGTGCACGGCTGGCGGCTTCCAGCTTGGCGTGCTTGTCGGCCAGTTCGATGCTGGTGCGTCCCAACTCGCTCTGCATCCGGTTGCGGGCATTGGCGAGCGTCTGTGATGCCTGGTTGATGCCGATTTGCAGACGCGCGATGGCGCCGCCCTGGGAGACCGGTTGCAGGAACACCCGCTCGCCGCGACCGAGGCGCTCGACGGCCTCGGTCAGTTCCGCCAGCGGTTTGGCCACCCGCACCGCGATGCCCCAGCTCAGGGCCACCACCCAGGCCAGGGCCGCCAGCAGCAACAGCCCGCCGCGCCAGAGCGCCAGCGGCGGCGCACCCTCCGGCCACGCCGCATACGCCAGCAGCGCGAATGCGATCAGCGTGGCCAGCGCCAGTGGCACCACCACCCGCAAGGTCCACTGGCGCAGCAGCGAGGCGCGGTACAGCCGGGGAGGAACGGGAGGGATGCCTGCACGGGGATGCCTGCGCTGCGGTTGCCTTCAGGCAACGCAAAATCAGGCGGTGGCGGGTCACTGCGGTCCTGTGCCGGCCGGGAGGCAGGCCATGCCTGCGGGCATGAAAAAACCGCCTCGCGGCGGTTTCTTGCACCCCATCCGGGATGGGAATTGGTCGGGGAGACAGGATTTGAACCTGCGACTTCTACGTCCCGAACGTAGCGCTCTACCAGGCTGAGCTACACCCCGACGGCAGAGCCGCGCATTTTAGGGGCATGCCGCGTCGACGGCAAGGGGGTGGGCGATTTTTCCGGCGCCTGTCGGCATCGGCGGCCGTGGCAAGGCGGCCGTGCCCGCTAAACTAACGGCTTTCCACGACGCCCGGAGCTTTGCCTTGATCAAGCCGCGTACCCCCGCCGGGGTGATGGAACTGCTGCCGCGCGACCAGATCGCGTTCCAGCGCATGCTGGACATCATCCGCCAGACCTTCGAGCGTTTCGGCTTCCTGCCGGTGGAAACGCCGGTGATGGAACTGTCGGAGGTGCTGCTGACCAAGTCCGGCGGCGAGACCGAGCGGCAGGTCTATTTCGTGCAGTCCACCGGCGCGCTGGAGAAGGGCGGCGAGGGCCTGCCCGAGCTGGCGCTGCGCTTCGACCTGACCGTGCCGCTGGCGCGCTATGTCGCAGAGCACGAGCATGACCTCGCGTTTCCGTTCCGGCGCTACCAGATGCAGCGCGTGTACCGCGGCGAGCGCGCCCAGCGCGGGCGTTTCCGCGAGTTCTACCAGTGCGACATCGACGTGATCGGCAAGGACACGCTGTCGCCGCGCTTCGATGCCGAGCTGCCGGCGGTGATCGCGGCCGTGTTCGAGCGCCTGGCGATCGGCGAGTTCACCATCCAGCTCAATCACCGCAAGCTACTGCGCGGCTATTTCGAAGGCCTGGGCATCATCGGTGAGGCGCAGATGCGGGTGCTGCGCGAGCTGGACAAGCTGGACAAGCGCGGCGGCGATGCCGTGCGCGCGACCCTGGCGGGCGAGGGCTTCGGTTTGGCCCCCGATGTCATCGACCGCCTGATGGCGTTCTCGCAGGTGCGCTCGCAGGGCCATGCCGACGCGCTGGCCAAGCTGGACGCACTCGGGTCGGGCTCGCCGCTGTTCGAAGAGGGACGCGCCGAGCTGCGTGCGATTCTCCAGCAGATCCGCGCGTTGGGCGTGGCGGAGTCGCGCTACGCGTTGAACCTGTCGATCGCGCGCGGGCTGGACTACTACACCGGCGTGGTCTATGAGACCACGCTGGATGCCTGTCCGCAGATCGGCTCGATCTGCTCGGGCGGGCGCTACGAAAACCTGGCCGGGCACTACACCAAGTCGAAGCTGCCGGGCGTGGGCATCTCCATCGGCCTGACCCGGCTGTTCTTCCAGTTGCAGGACGCCGGGCTGGTGCAGACCGCCGACAGTTCGGTGGACGTGCTGGTGGCGCTGCTGGACGACGCCGGGCTGGAACACGCGCTGGCGCTGTCGCAGCGCTTGCGGGCGGCGGGGTTGAACGTGGAGACCCAGCTGGAGCCGCGCAAGCTGAAGAAGCAGCTGGAGTACGCGGACAAGGCCGGCATCCGCTTCGTGGTGCTGCGTGGCGAGGACGAGGCGGCGCGCGGGGCGGTGGCGGTGAAGGATCTGCGCCGCGGCGAGCAGTTCGAGGTCGTCGAGGCGGAACTGGCGGCGGCGCTGCTGGTGGAGCGCGAGCAGCTGCGCAGCGGCGCGGGGAGTGCGCGATGACGGCGGCGATCCGCCTCGATGGGTGCTCGCTGACGCGCGCGCAGCTGGTGGCGGTGGCGCGCGGTGCAAGCGTTACGCTGGACGCCGATGCGCTGGCGCGGGTGGCGCATGCCGCCGACTTTCTCGCCGCGCAGGTGGAGAGGCAGGAGCCGATCTACGGCGTCTCCACCGGCTTCGGCAGCAATGCCGACAAGCTGCTGGGCGCGCATCGCCTGCGCGATGAGTTGCCGGGTGCAACGCCCTCGGGCGAGTCGCCGCACATCGAACTGCAGCGCAACCTGATCGTCACCCACGCGGTCTGCGTCGGCGAGCCGTTCGCGCCGGAGGTGGTGCGGGCGATGCTGTGCATCCGCATCAACACGCTGCTGCGCGGGCATTCCGGGATCCGCGTGCAGACCCTGCAGGCGCTGGCGGCGATGCTCAATGCCGGGATCGTGCCGGTAGTGCCGCAGCTGGGCTCAGTGGGCGCTTCCGGTGATCTGGCGCCGCTGTCACACCTGGCCATCGTGCTGCTGGGCGGCGGCGAGGCCTTCGTGGACGGCCAGCGCCTGCCCGGCGCGGATGCGCTGGCGCGCAAGGGCCTGGCGCCGGCCACGCTGTCCTACAAGGAGGGCCTGGCGCTGAACAACGGCACCGCGCAGATGCTGGCGACCGGCGTGCTGGCGGTGCAGCGCCTGGAGGAGTTGCTGGACGTCGCCGATCTGGCCGCGGCGATGACGCTGGACGCCTTCGCCGGCCGCCTCGGCGCGTTCGCGCCGGAGGTCCACGCGCTGCGTCCACATCCGGGCCAGGTGGCGACCGCGGCAAACCTGCGGCGCCTGCTGGATGGCTCCACGCTGGCCGGGATTGCCTATCACCTGGTGCCGAAGTTCCGGTCGTGGCAGCCGTCCAGTTGGGATACCCCGGACGCGCAGGCGCTGGGCTTCGATATTGAGCTGGGACTGGGTGCCGCTCAATCAGCGTCATGGGCGCGAAAAGTTCTATCAGCGCTTCCTGCCGTTCCGCGGTGGCAAGAAGCACCAGCCGCAGGACAGCTATTCGCTGCGCTGCATCCCGCAGGTGCACGGTGCGGTGCGCGATGCGCTGGAGCAGGCCAAGCGCGTGCTGGACATCGAGCTGAACGCGGTCACCGACAACCCGCTGGTGTTCCCCGACAAGGCCGATGCCGCGCATGTGGAAGAGCAGGTGATTTCCGCCGGCCACTTCCACGGCATGCCACTGGCGCTGGCGATGAGCTACCTGAAGGCGGCCATCCCGGTGCTGGCCTCGATCAGCGAGCGCCGTCTCAACAAGCTGGTGGACCCGGCGACCAGCGACGGCCTGCCGCCGTTTTTGATCGGTAATGAGGATGGCACCGAGTCGGGCCACATGATCGTGCAGTACACCGCGGCGGCGATCGTCAACGACCTCGCCAGCCGGGCGATGCCGGCCGCGGTCTATTCCATCCCGACCTCCGCGAACGCCGAGGACCACGTCTCGATGGGCGCCAACGAGGCGCGCCACGTGCTGGCGATGGCCAGCGACCTCGGCAAGGTGCTCGCGCTGGAGCTGTATACCGCCGCACAGGCGCTGGACCTGCGGCGCGACATGATCAACGCCGCACGCGCGCTGGCGCGCCGGGTCGATGCCGAAGGCTTTGCCGGCAAGGTGCAGGGCGGGCCGCCGCCGGAATCGCCGGAGCGATCGGTGTTTCTACAGGAAGTGGAGGCGCTGCGCGCGCAGTTGGCCGACGCCGCCGAGTTCCGTCCGGGGCGGGCCGTGGCCGCGGCGCATGCGGCGCTGCGCGTGCGCATTCCGTATCTGGAGCGCGACCGCGCGCTGGACGGCGAGGTCGCGGCGGCGGTGGCGATGGTGGCCGACGGCAGCCTGCTGGCCGCCGCGCGGCGCGCGCTGGCGGAGGGATAGGCCTTCGGTTCGGCCGGCAGGGGCGTGCAAGGGGCGCTGCCGGCTGAACGCCACCCCAGCCGGACGCACGGAACGAGCAGGGCGCGGTTGACGCGCCCTTTTTCGTCAATTAATGTGTTAGTGCGTTAATACATTAGTGCATTCGATTTTCCTGCCCGGAGCAAGCCCGAAGCAAGCCCGGCGCAACAGCCCAAACCCATCCCAACCCGGCGGGATCCCGCAGTCCAGACCTTTCGATGGCCTTCCGATGAAGCAACGCCCCGAGCCCCTGCCGCCCTACGATGCCGCCGTCGCCATCGACGCGCTGGCCTATGCGCTGGCCTCGCTGCAGGGCGCAGCCGAGGTGCGCGCGTTCCTGGATGACCTGTGCACGCCAGCCGAGCTGGAGGCGATGGGCGACCGCTGGCGGGTGGTGCCGCAGCTGCTGCAGGGTATGCCGTATCGCGAGATCCACGAACGCACCAAGGTCAGCGTCACTACCATCGGCCGCGTCGCCCGCTGCCTGGAGCGCGGTACCGGCGGCTACCGAACCGCCGCCCGCCGTCTCGGGCTTCCTCACGACTCTCACTGAACAGCCCCGCCATGAGCCCTCCCGCCACATCGGCGGTGCGCGACCGTTTGCGCATCGCCATCCAGAAATCCGGCCGCCTCAGTGAACCGGCCCGCGCCCTGTTGGCCTCTGCCGGCCTGAGCTGGCGCGAAAGCCGTGACCGCCTGTTCTGCTATGGCGAATCGCTGCCGATCGACCTGCTGCTGGTACGCGACGATGACATCCCCGGGCTGATCACCGACGGGGTGTGCGATCTCGGCGTGGTCGGCCGCAACGTCCTGCTGGAACAGGCGGGCGAGCGCAGCGAAACCGGATTGCCACCGGCGTTCCGCGAATGGCGCGCGCTCGGCTTCGGCACCTGCCGGCTGTCGATCGCGGTGCCCGACGGCTGGGACTGGCAGGGGCCGGCGCAGCTGGCCGGCAAGCGCATCGCCACCACCTATCCCAACCAGCTGCGCGCCTGGCTGCGGGCGCAGCAGGTGGAGGCCGATATCGTGGTGCTCAACGGCTCGGTGGAAATCGCACCGCGCCTCGGCCAGGCCGATGTCATCTGCGACCTGGTGTCCAGCGGTGCTACCCCTGGCCGCCAACCAGCTCAAGCCGGTGCTGGACATCCTGCAGAGCGAAGCGGTGCTGGCCGGGCCGGTACAGCCGTTTTCCGACGTGCGCGCCGAGCTGGCGGACCTGCTGCTGCGGCGCATGGACGGCGTGCTGCGCATCCGCGACAGCAAGCTGCTGCTGTTCCAGGCCCCGCGCGAGGCGCTGCCGCAGGTGCTGCAGCTGCTGCCGGACGCCGAGCCGCCGACGATGTGCCCGGTGGACGGCGCCGACATGCTGGCGCTGCAGGCGCTGTGCCACGGTGCGATGACCTGGCAGCGGCTGGAAGACCTCAAGCACGCCGGTGCGCGCGGGCTGATGGTGCTGCCGGTGGAGCGGATGCTGGCATGAAGCGCATCGACTGGAACCAGCTGGATGACCCTGCGCGCGCGGCGATGCTGCAGCGGCCGGTGCAGGCGGTGTCCGATGCCGTGCGCAGCGGCGTGCAGGCGATCTTCGAGGCGGTTGCGGATCGCGGCGACGATGCCTTGCGCGACTTCACCTCGCGGTTCGACGGCGTGATGCTCGAGGAGTTCGAAGTAGATGCGGGTGAGTTCGCCCGCGCCGCCGAGGCGGTGCCGGCCGAGGTGCAGGCGGCGATCGCCGAGGCGGCCGCGCGGATCGAGGCCTTCCACCAGGCCGGCATCGCGCCGCCTTACGCAGTGGAAACCGCGCCGGGCCTGACCTGCCAGCGCGTGCAGCGGCCCATCCGCCGGGTGGGGCTGTACGTGCCCGCGGGCAGCGCGCCGCTGCCCTCGACCGCGCTGATGCTGTGCGTGCCGGCGCGGCTGGCCGGCTGCGCCGAGGTCATCCTGTGCACGCCGCCGCGCGCGGACGGCAGCGCCGATCCGGCGGTGCTGCTGGCGGCGCGGCAGGCGCCGGGCGTGCGCGTGTTCAAGCTCGGCGGCGCCCAGGCGATCGCGGCGATGGCCCTCGGCACCGCCCGCGTGCCGCGCTGCGACAAGCTGTTCGGCCCGGGCAATGCGTGGGTGGACGAAGCCAAGCGGCAGGCCGCGCAGCGCCCGGGCGGCATCGCCATCGACATGCCGGCCGGCCCGTCGGAAGTGCTGGTGATCGCAGATAGCGGCGCCAACCCCGCGTTCGTCGCCGCCGACCTGCTGTCGCAGGCCGAACACGGGCCCGATTCGCAGGTGCTGCTGTTGACCGATAGCACCACGCTGCTGGACGCCGTGGCCACGGAGGTCGAGGCCCAGCTGGCGCGGCTGCCGCGCGCCGACATCGCCCGGCGTGCGCTGGAGGCGTCGCGGCTGGTGCGGGTGCGCGACATCGAACAGGCCATCGCCATCAGCAATGTCTACGCACCGGAACACCTGATCCTGGCGCTGCGCGAGCCGCGCGCGTGGCTGGACCGCGTCGACAGTGCCGGCAGCATCTTCCTCGGCGACTGGACGCCGGAGGCGCTGGGCGACTACTGCAGCGGCAGCAACCACGTGCTGCCCACCGGCGGCGCGGCGCGCGCGTGGAGCGGACTGTCCGTGGCCAGTTTCCAGAAAGCCATCGCCGTGCAGGAAGCCAGCCGCGCCGGGATCGCCAGCGCCGGGCCGTGCGCGGCCATCCTCGCGCATGCCGAGGGTCTGCAGGCGCACGCGCACGCGGTCGAACTGCGATTGGAGCACGCGGCATGAGCACCACGGTGAACGCGCTGCTGCGCGAGGACCTGCGCGACTTCGGCGGCTACAGGTCGGCGCGCAGCGAGGCGCTGTCCGGCTCGGTCTGGCTCAATGCCAACGAATCCGCCTGGGCCAATGCGTCCGATCCGGACGCGGCCCTGCGCCGCTATCCGGCGCCGCAGCCGCAGGCGCTGCGCGAGCGCCTGGCCCAGCTCTATGGCGTGGCCCCGGCACAGTTGCTGATCGGCCGCGGCAGCGACGAGGCGATCGATCTTCTGGTGCGCGCGTTCTGTGCGCCAGGACGCGGCCGCATCGTCATCGCACCGCCGGTATTCGGCATGTACGCGGTGTGCGCGCGCCTGCAGGGGCGGAGGTCATCGAGGTGCCGCTGCGCGATGGCGAGGCCGGGCTGTGCGCCGATCTTCCGGCGCTGGGCGATGCCGCGCTGGAGCGCGGTGCGAGCTTGCTGTTTCTGTGCACGCCCGGCAATCCGTCCGGTGAACTACTTGCCCTCGATGCCATCGCCGCGCTGGCCGCGCGCCTGCGCGGCCGCTGCCTGGTGGTGGTGGACGAGGCCTATCTCGAATATGCGGATGCGCCGTCCGCCAGCACGCTGCTGGCCGGGCACGACAACATCGCGGTGCTGCGCACCCTGTCCAAGGCGCACGCGCTGGCCGCGGCGCGGGTGGGCTGCGTGATTGGCACTCCCGCGCTGATCGAGGCGCTACGCCGCTGCCAGGCCCCGTATCCGGTGCCGCAGCCGGTGGCGCAGGCGGCGCTGGCGGCGCTCGCGCCGCAGGCGCTGGCGCTGACCCGTAGTCGCATGCAGGCCGTGCGCGAGGCGCGCGCGCGGCTGGCCGATGGCCTGCGCGCGCTGCCGGCCGTGCGCCGGGTCTATCCCTCGGCGGGCAATTTCCTGCTGGTGCGCTTTGCCGATGCACAAGATGCGTTCAACGCCCTGCTGGCCGCCGGGGTGGTGGTGCGCGACATGCGCGCGCTGCCGCAGCTGGGCGATGCCCTGCGCATCAGCGTGGGCACCATGGAGGAGTGCCGGCGGGTGCTGGCCGTGCTCGCGACACGGCGCGTGGAGGCGGCAGCATGAGCCTGCGTCCGATCCTGTTCGTGGACCGCGACGGCACCCTGATCGAGGAGCCGGCCGATTTCCAGATCGATGCCTTTGAAAAACTGCGCTTCGTGCGCGGCGTCATTCCGGCGCTGCTGAAGCTGCGCGATGCCGGCTACGAGTTCGTCATCGTCAGCAACCAGGACGGCCTCGGTAGCGCCGCCTTCCCGCGCGCTGCCTTCGACGGCCCGCACGCGCTGATGCGGCAGGTGTTCGAAAGCCAGGGCATCGTGTTCCGGGATGAGCTGATCGACTGCAGCCTGCCGGCCGACAACAGCCCCAACCGCAAGCCCGGCATCGGCATGATGACCGCCTACCTGCAGGATCGCAGCATCGACTGGGCGCGCAGCGCGATGGTGGGCGACCGACCGACCGACCTGCAGTTCGCCGACAACCTGCGCATCCGCGGCTTCCAGTTGGCCACCCCACAGTTCGGCGGGGAGTGGGACTGGGCCGGCATCGCCCACGCGCTGGCGGATGCGCCGCGACAGGCGACGGTGGTGCGCAACACGAAGGAAACGAAGATCCGCGTCGAGCTGGATCTGGACCGCGCCGCCGAGCCGCAGGTCACGACCGGCCTTGCCTTCTTCGACCACATGCTCGACCAGCTCGGCAAGCACGGCGGGCTGGCGCTCACGATCCGCGCCGAGGGCGATTTGCACATCGACGAGCACCACACCGTCGAGGACACCGCGCTGGCCCTGGGTCAGGCGCTGCGCGAGGCGCTGGGCGACAAGCGCGGGATCGGCCGCTACGGCTTCACCCTGCCGATGGACGAGACCCTGGCCAGCGCCGCGCTGGATTTCAGCGGACGGCCGTACTTCGTGTTCACCGGTGCCTTCCATCGCGAGCGCGTGGGCGACCTGCCAACCGAGCTGGTGCCGCATTTCTTCCGCTCGCTGTGCGATGCAGCCGGCCTCAACCTACACCTGCAGGTGCAGGGCGAGAACGACCACCACCAGGTGGAGGCCTGCTTCAAGGTGGTGGCGCGCGCGCTGCGCCAGGCGATCCGCCGCGAGGGCGCGGAGCTGCCGTCCACCAAGGGCGTGCTGTGATGGAGGTGGCGGTCATCGATGCCGGCGGGGCCAACTTCGGCTCCGTCTGCTACGCGCTGGAGCGGCTGGGCGCACGCCCGTACATCGTGCGCGATGCCGACGGCCTGCGCGGCATGCCGCGCGTGCTGCTGCCGGGCGTCGGCGCTGCGGCACCGGCGATGGCGCTGCTGCATCAGCGCGGTTTCGCCGAGGTGCTGCCGCAGTTGGAGGTGCCGCTGCTGGGCATCTGCCTTGGCATGCAGTTGCTGTTCGACGGCTCGGAGGAGGGCGATGTGGCCTGCCTCGGCCTGTTGCCCGGCCTCGTGCGCAGGCTGCAGGGCGGTCCCGGCCTGCGCGTGCCGCACATGGGCTGGAACACGCTGGAGCCGTGCGTGGATTCGCCGCTGCTGGACGGCATCGCGGCGGGTGCCAGCGCCTATTTCGTGCACGGTTATGCCGCGCCGGTGACCGCCGACTGCATCGCCGCGTGCACCCACGGCGAGCGTTTCGCCGCGATGGTCGCGCGTGGCGCCGTCGCCGGCGCCCAGTTCCACCCCGAGCGCTCCGCCAGTGTCGGCGCGCGCCTGCTCGCCAACTTCCTGCGCTGGACGCCCGCATGAGCTTCACCGTCTATCCCGCCCTCGACATCCGCGCCGGCAGGGTGGTGCGCCTGCGCCAGGGCGACTACGCGGACGAAACCCGCTACGGCGACGATCCGCTGGCGTTCGCGTTGCGCTACGCCGGAGCCGGCGCGGGGTGGCTGCACCTGGTCGACCTGGACGCCGCCAAGGCCGGCGGCTACACCCTGCTGCCGCTGCTGCGCGAGGTGCGCACGCACACCGGGTTGCAGGTACAGACCGGCGGCGGCGTGCGCAGCGAGGCCGACGTGGTCGCGCTGCTGGAGGCCGGCGCGGCGCGCGTGGTGGTGGGCTCGCTCGCAGTGACCGCACCCGACACCGTGATGGGCTGGCTGGCCACGTTCGGCAGCGAGCGGATCACCGTTGCGCTGGATGCGCGGCAGGACGAGGCGGGCACGTGGCGCCTGCCGGTGCACGGCTGGACGCAGGTCGCCGCCGAGACGCTGGACGGCCTGTTGGCGCGCTATGCGGATGCCGGGCTGGTGCATCTGCTGTGCACCGACATCGCCCGCGACGGCATGCTGGCGGGGCCGAACATCGACCTCTACCGTCGCCTGTGCGCGACCCATCCGGGCGTGCGCGTGCAGGCCAGCGGCGGGGTGCGCGACGTGGCCGACGTGGCCGCGGCGCGCGCCGCCGGCTGCGCCGGCGCGGTGCTGGGCAAGGCGTTGCTGGACGGGCGGCTGGTGCTTTCGGAGGCGCTGGCATGCTGAGCCGACGGCTGATTCCCTGCCTGGACGTGCGCGACGGCCGCGTGGTCAAGGGCGTGCGCTTCCGCGACCACGTGGACATGGGCGATATCGTGGAACTGGCGCTGCGCTACCGCGATGCCGGCGCCGACGAGCTGGTGTTCTACGACATCGCCGCCAGCCCCGAAGGGCGAAGCGTGGACCGCGGCTGGGTGGAGCGGGTGGCGCGGCTGATCGACATTCCGTTCTGCGTCGCCGGTGGCATCCGCAGCGTGGAGGACGCGCGCGCGGTGCTGCACGCTGGCGCCGACAAGATTTCCGTCAACACCCCGGCGCTGGAGCGGCCGGCACTGGTCGCCGAATTGGCCGGGGCCTTCGGCGTGCAGTGCGTGGTGGTCGGCATCGACTCGGTGCGCGAGGCCGACGGCGAATGGCGCGTGCGCAGCCATACCGGCAGCCCCGGTGCGATGCGCGCGCCCGGCAAGCGCACGCTGGACTGGATCGAGGAAGCGCAGCGGCTGGGCGCCGGCGAGATCGTGCTGAACTGCATGGGCAGCGACGGTGTGCGCGCCGGCTACGACGTCGCGCAGCTCAAGGCGGCGCGCGCCGTCTGCCACGTGCCGCTGGTGGCCTCCGGCGGGGCCGGCGCGCCCGCGCACTTCGCGCAGGCTTTCCGCGAGGCGGACGTGGATGCCGCACTGGCGGCCAGCGTGTTCCATTCCGGCGCGGTGGAGATTCCCGCGCTCAAGCAATTCCTGCGCGGACAGGGGATCGAGGTGCGGCTGTGAGCAAGACCGGATTCGACATCGACGCGCTGGCCTGGGACAGGCAGGGCGGCCTGCTGCCGGCCATCGTGCAGGATGCCGACACCCTGCGCGTGCTGATGCTGGGCTACATGGACCGCGCGGCATTGCTGGCCACGCTGGCCAGCGGCCGGGTGACGTTCTACAGCCGTAGCAGGCAGCGGCTGTGGACCAAGGGCGAATCCTCCGGCCACGTGCTGGCGCTGGTGTCGGTGGACGCCGATTGCGATGCCGATACGCTGCTGGTGCAGGCCCGCCCGCATGGCCCGACCTGCCACCTCGGGCGCGCCAGCTGCTTCCCCGAAGCGCCGGGCGACGTGCTGTCCGCGCTGGACGCCCTCATCGCCCGCCGCGCGCAGGAGCGTCCGCAGGGCAGCTACACCACCCGGCTGTTCGAGGCCGGCATCCGCCGGATCGCGCAGAAGGTGGGCGAAGAGGGCGTGGAAACCGCGCTGGCCGCGGTGGCGCAGGACGACGACGCGCTGCTGGGCGAGGCTTCGGACCTGCTGTATCACCTGCTGGTGTTGCTGCGCGCGCGCGGGCTGGGGCTGGACGATGTCCGGCGCGTGCTCGCCGCGCGGCGGAACTGAGCCGGCTCAGGCCACGCTGATGGAGTGCCGCACGCAGTTGCGGCCCTCGTGCTTGGCGCGGTACAGCGCCTCGTCGGCCAGCCGGATCGCATCCTCCGGCGACACGTTTTGCCCGCCATCGATGGTATGCACGCCGATGCTGGCACTCAGCCGGATGCTGTGGCCCTGGCTTTCGACGCACTGCTGCTGGATGCGCAGGCGCACCGCTTCCGCCGCCTGCAGCGCGGCTTGCGCATCGGCCCCCGGCAGCACCAGCACGAACTCCTCGCCGCCGAAGCGCGCCGCCAGCCCGCCGCGCGGCTGCGCGACCTCCTCCAGGCAGCGTGCCACCGCGTTCAGGCAGTCGTCGCCGGCCAGATGGCCGTATGCGTCGTTGATCTGCTTGAAGTGGTCAAGATCCAGCAGCAGCAGCGCCAGCGGCTTGCCGTCGATGCCGCGCGCCTGCATTGCCTCGCGCAGGGCCTCGTGGAAGTGGCGACGGTTGAACACGCCGGTGAGCGGGTCGCGCCGGCTGTACTCGCGCAGCTGCACGTTGGCTTCGCCAAGTTGCGCCATCGCCGTGCGCAGCTGGCGGGTGCGGTCGATGACGCTGCGTTCCAGCTTCTCGTTGGTTTCCTGCACGATCCGGATGTTCTCATTGCGCAGGCCTGCATAGCGCGAGCCCAGCGCCAGCGAGAGCAGCAGCATCTCCAGCGCCGAGCCGATCTGCACGCCGTTGTGAGTCCAGAAGTTGCGCGGGAGGATCCCGAACGCCAGCAGGGTGAAGGCCGCGGTGCCGGCCAGAAACAGCGACCAGGCGAGCAGGAACAGGCGCGCGGGGCGGTAGCCACGGCGCAGCATCACGATGGCGGAGACGATGATCCACAGCACGCCGAGCAGGACCATGCGCGAGGCAAGTGGTGTCGAGGTGCTGTAGGGCAGCCAGACCGAAGCGATTCCGAGCAGCACGAACAAGCCGATCAGGGCCAGGCTTACCCGGTTGCCGACCGGCCAGCGCTCGCGCAGGTCGAGGAAGCTGCGCGAGAACTGCTGCATGCCGATCAGCGCCAGGCAGATCGACAGCGGCACCGCAGCGTCGGCCATCCATGGCCAGTTCGGCCAGAAGTATTCGAAGCCGTAGCCGTTGAGGGTGAACAGCACCAGCCCGAACGCAGCGGTGTGCAGCAGATACCAGAAGTAGCCGGCATCGCGCAGCATCACCCACAGCACGAAGTTGTAGCACAGCAGCGCCAGCACGATGCCGTAGTACAGGCCGGTCGAGAACTGCGCGTCGCGCATCAGCTCGGCGAAGGCCTTCGGCGTGTACAGCACCAGCGGCACCTGCATCGAGCTCTCGCTCTGCACGCGGAACAGTAGCTCCACCCGTTGGCCGGGCGGCAGGTCGAGGCGGAAGTTCGGGTAGCGGTAGCGGATGAAGCGGTCCTCGAACGGCACGTGATCGCCGCCCGCCTGGTGCTCGATGTGGCCGTCGGGATAGCGCAGGAACAGGTCGAGGCTGTCGCTGAGGGCGTATTCCTGCACCAGCAGCCAGCGGGTCTCGTCGGGCTGCGCGTTTTCGATCGGCAGGTAGAACCAGTAGGCGCCGGTCTGGAAGCCAAATGCCGGGTTGCCGTCTGGTAGCGGTGCGAACTGCCCGGCCTCGGCGCGCTGGAAGGCCTGGGTGACGCCGGCGCTGGCCTGGGCGTCGTGCCAGTAGGTCAGGCTGGGTGAAAGCGGAAAGCTGGAATCACCGGGCGTCAGCCGCAGCGGTGCCTGCGCGGTCGCCGCGCTGGCGAACGCGCAGATGTGCAGCACCAGCAGCGCCAGCGCGGCCAGCCACGACGTGCGGGCGCGCCGGCGCCCTGTCCCCCGCTGCATCCCCATGCCGGCATTCTAGGGCAGGGCGGGCGTGAGCTGCAGCGGCGCGGCTGGCCGGCCGTCGGCGGCCTGCGCATAATGGGCCATGCGCAAGAGTCTCCTGCTGTGTTGCCTGCTGCCGCTGGCGGCGGTTCTGCCTCCCGCGGCGGCCTTGCAGGCCGGCGCTGGCGCGTCCGTCTGCGTTCCGGTGGCTGTGGAAGCCCCGCTGCCGCTGCCGGCCGCGGATGGCGGGCGCGGCCCGGGCTGCATCGACTATCACCGCGCGCCCGCGACGCTGGCCGGGGCGGCCGCGCAGGTGCTGGTGTTCGGCGATCCGCAGGTGAAATCGGACGCCGACGTGGGCTATTTCCGGCGCGATATCGTGCAGCCCCTGCAGGGGCGGGTGCCGGCACGCTTGGGGTTGACCCTGGGCGATCTGGTGGACGATGTGCCGGCGCTGCTGCCGGCGGTGCGCCGGGTCACCGAGTCGCTCGGGGTGCCGTGGATGTACGCGCCGGGCAATCACGACCTGGACCTTGCGGCGGGCCAGGCGGCCAGCGCCGCATTCCGCGCGGCGATCGGCCCGGACACCCAGGCGCGCCAGGCGGCGCTGGCGAACGTGGTGGTGCTGGACGACGTGATCCCGCTGCCCGGCCAGTCGCCGGCCTATATCGGCGGCCTGCGCGAGGATCAGTTCGCATTCCTCGAACGCTGGCTGCCGACCCTGCCCAAGGACCGGCTGCTGGTGCTGGCGATGCACATCCCGCTGTTCGACCAGCCCGGCAAGAAGAACTTCCGCGACGCCGACCGCGCCCGCCTGTTCGCGCTGCTGGCGCCGTTCCCGCACGTGCTGGTGCTGAGCGCACACACCCACACCCAGCGCCACTACTGGCACACCGCGGCCGACGGCTGGCAGGGCGCGGCGCCGCTGCACGAGTTCAACCTGGGCGCGGCCTGCGGCGCGTACTGGTCGGGCGTGAAGGACGCCGCCGGAATCCCGGACGCGACCATGGCCGACGGCACGCCGAACGGCTACGCGGTGCTCACCCTGAAGCCGGGCGGCGACTACGCGCTGGCCTGGCACGCCGCGCGCGATCCCGAGGATGCCCAGATCGGCCTGTGGGCACCGAAGGTGCTGCGACGCGGCGCGTATCCGGCCTGGGGCGTGTTCGCCAACGTGTACATGGGCGATGACGCCACCCGCGTCGAGTACCGCGTGGACGGCGGCGGCTGGCGGCCGATGAAGAAAGTACTGCTGCCGGATCCGCGGTTGCAGGCGGAGAACCGGCGCGACGACGAGGCGGCCGCGCTGCGCGGCTACGACCGTTCGCCGGAAGCGGAGATTTCGATGCACCTCTGGCGCGGCGCACTGCCGACCACGCTGGCGGCGGGCGAGCACCGCGTCGATGTGCGCGCGTTCGACCGCTGGCGCGGGGTGGTGCAGGCCAGCACGACCTATCGCCTCGACGAGGCCGCCCCGTAGGCGAGCCCATTTCCCGCCGGCGCGCGGCGTTCGCGCTTCGTTCGCATCCCCGGCCGTGGTTCGACAGGCTCACCACGAACGGGATGTAAAGGCCCGCGGTTCGTCATGCGCCTGTGGAGGTTGGGTGGCGCGTGATGGCCCATGCGTGGTTCGACAGGCGTGCCGCGAACGGGAACGGCCGCGGCACCGGCGGCCTGCCTCAGGGCGCGATCTGCGCGAACGATTCCGCGCGCGGGTGCCCGTGGATGGCTTCGCCCAGCCGCGGTTGCGGGTAGTCCTGCGCGCGGTCGAGCAGGGTGGTGCGCAGCCCGGCCGCGCGCGCGGCGTCCAGCTCCTCCACCACGTCGGACAGGAACAGGACCGTCTCCGGCGCCTGCCCGAGACGGTCCGCGATCGCGCGGTAGCTGGCGGCCTCGCGCTTGCCGCCAATCTCGGTGTCGAAAAAGCCGGAAAACAGCGGGGTGAGATCGCCGGCCTCGGTATGCGAAAACAGCAGCTTCTGTGCTGGCACCGAACCGGAGGAATACACCGCCAGCCGGTGCCCGGCCGCGTGCCAGGCCTGCAGCGCGGGCAGCACGTCGGGGTAGAGCGGGGCGGTGAAATCGCCCTCGCGGTACCCGGCCTCCCAGATCATCCCCTGCAGCGCCTTCAGCGCGGTGTGCTTGCGGTCCTGGTCGATCCAGCCCTGCATCGTCTCGGCGATCACGCCATCGTCGCAGGCGCCGGCGGCGATCTCGATGGCCACCGCGTCCAGCCAGCGGCGTACCTCCGGCGTACGCCCGTGCGCGCGGATGAACTCCGGCAGGCGGTCGCGCGCATACGGAAACAGCACCTCGCGCACGAAGGAGATGCTGGAGGTGGTCCCTTCGATGTCGGTGAGGATGGCCGTCGTCACGCCGCTTGTCCCACTTCGTAGCGCGGGAACCGCTGCGCGATGTCGGTGCCGGTGAAGTGGCCGACCCAGCCGTCCGGGGTGGTGAAGAAGCGGATCGCCACGAAGCTGGGCATCGGGCCCATGTCGAACCAGTGGGTCATGCCGTCCGGCACCGCGATCAGGTCGCCGGCCTCGCACAGCACCTCGTACACCCTGTCGCCCACGTGCAGGGTGAACAGCCCGCTGCCGGCCACGAAGAAGCGCACTTCGTCTTCCTTGTGGAAGTGCTCGTCGAGGAACTTGGCGCGCAGCGCGTCCTTCTGCGGATTGTCCGGGGCGATGCTGACCACGTCCACGCTCTGGAAGCCGCGTGCGGCGACCAAGCGGTCGATGTCGGTGCGGTAGGCGGCCATGATCGTTTCGGGCGGATCGCCCGGCCGCACCGCACGCGCCGGCTGCCAGCGCTCCAGCTGCACCCCGATGCGGGCCAGCTCGGCCGCCATGGCCTCGAACGCGGTGGTGGCCAGCAGCGGGGAGTCGGGGGTGTGTTCGTCGAAGATGCGCAAACGGCTCATCGCCATCGTCCTCCGCAAATCAGCGTGCGCCCAGGCGGCGCATTTCCAGCTCGCAGCCGAGCATGAACTCGAACGCGTCCAGATGCCGGCGCGCCTCGTTGATGTCGCGGCCCCAGGCGTACAGACCGTGGCCGGCGATCAGGTAGCCCCAGGTGCCGGGATGCTCCAGCACGGCGTCCACGCTGGCGGTCAGCACGTCCATGTCCTGCGCGTTCGGCACCACCGGCAGGTCCACCTCGGCCTCGTGGGTGGTGTGCCCGCGCAGGGCCTTGAACAGCTCGTAGCCGTGCAGGCGCACCCGGCCCTGGTCGGCGTACAGCAGGCCGGCGATGGTCTGGGTGGGCGAGTGGGTATGCAGCACCGCGCCCACGTCCGGGAACTTGCGGTACAGGTGCGTGTGCAGCGCGGCTTCCGCCGATGGCCGGTGGTGGGTGGCGACCGGATTGTTGGCCATGTCCACCACCATGATGTCGGCCTCGGTCAGGCGCCCCTTGTCCTTGCCGGAAATGGTGATGGCCGCGTGCTCCGGGCTCATCCGGATCGAGAAATTGCCGGCGGTGGCCGGGGTCCAGCCGCGCGCGGCCAGCTCGCGGGTGTGCTGGATGATCTGCGCGGCGCAGCCGGCGAACAGGGTGTGGTCGAAGGCGGGGGTATCCATGCGCGCAGTGTAGCGGCTGCGGTGCCGCATCCATATGACGATTCGGCAGCAGGACGGTCAGCCGCGTTCTGGCGTGCGCTGCTGGCCGTAGTACTTGAACTTCTCCAGCACCACGGCCATTTCCTCCGGCGGCAGGTTGCGCGTCGGGCCCAGGCTGCGCGCCAGCAGGTACTGGCGGGCCAGGTTTTCGACTTCTTCCGCCAGGGCATAGGCGTCGGCCAGGGTCTTGCCGGTCGCCACCTGGCCGTGGTTGGCCATCAGGCAGGCGCGCAGGCCGCCATCCAGCGCGCGCAGCACGTTGTCCGACAGCGCGGCGGTGCCGAAGGTGGCGTACTCGGCGCAGGGGATGCGGTCGCCGCCGGCCACCGCGACCATGTAATGGAAGGCCGGGATCCCCTCGCCCAGGCAGGCCAGCGCGGTGGCATGGGTGGAATGCACGTGCACCACCGCGTTCATGTCCGGAAACGCGTTCAGGATATCGACGTGAAAGCGCCATTCGCTGGACGGGAGCAACTGCCCAGGCGGGCAGGTGCCATCCGCGTCGAGATACACGATGTCCTCCGGCAGCAGGCGGTCATAGGCGCGTCCGGTGGGCGTGATCAGCAGCCCCTTGCCCCAGCGCAGGCTGGCGTTGCCGGACTTGTGCAGCGACAGCCCGCTGGCGTTCATCGCCCGGCAGTGGTCGATCAGCGACTGGCGGGCGGCGCGTTCGTGGTCGTGCATGCAGGGGGCAGGGCAGGTAAGTGAAATAGGATAATGCAGGAGGCCATCGCCGCGGTTTGACCAGGATCAGTGCCGGCGCCTCCCGCTGGCGTAAGCTGCCCGCATATCCCGCCACGCCTCGAGGCTCGCCATGACGTTCGATCGTTCCCGCCGCCGTTTCGTGACACTCGCTGCTGCTGCCGCCGCGGCCCCGCTGGTGCTGCGCACCCTCTCGGCGCAGGCGGCCGACCTGCCGAAGCTGACCCCGGCC
Organism: Thermomonas sp. S9; assembly: GCF_024704365.1. GTDB lineage: Bacteria > Pseudomonadota > Gammaproteobacteria > Xanthomonadales > Xanthomonadaceae > Thermomonas. Next base: position 2,005,780 of record NZ_JAJDFY010000001.1, on the reverse strand, counting down.
GACCCTGCCGCCAAGGCGCTGGCCTATACCGAGGATGCCGCCGCAGTCAAGCATCCGGCGTTCAAGCCGGGCAGCCACTGCGCCAACTGCAATTTCTACAAAGGCGCCGCTGGTGCGGCCTATGGCCCCTGCCAGCTGTTCCCGAAGAACAGTGTGGCGGCCAAGGGCTGGTGCAGCGCCTGGGCGAAGAAGGTCTGAGCACGGCGGCGGCATCCTTCGCCGCTTGCGGTGTTTTCGCCGCGCTTCCTGCATAAGCGAACGGCGCCGCAGGGCGCCGTTCGTTTTGGTGGCTGCCGGACTGCCTGGCTGGCAGGACGGTTCAGTCCTCGATCGGCGGCACCGGCTTCGGCGGGATGCCGGCATCGCCCTCGTGCACCTCCACCACGCCGCGGCCGAGGTGGCTCTTGCGGAAGCCGTAGAGGAAGTACAGCACCAGCCCGATGCCACCCCAGACCGGCAGCACCATCTTCGCCTCGAACGGCAGGTTGACGAACAGGAACACGGTGCCGGCCGCGGCCAGCGGCGCCACGATCCACACCAGCGGGGTGCGGAAAGGACGGTGGCGGCCCGGATCCTTGACCCGCAGCATCAGCACTGCCAGTGCCACCATGAAGAAGGCGAACAGGGTGCCGGAGTTGGAGATGTCGGCCAGCTGGCCCACCGGGAACAGCGCCGCGGCGATCGCCACGAACACGCCGGTGATGAGGGTGACCTTGTGCGGGGTCTTCCACTTGGGATGCACGTCCGACAGGGCCTCGGGCAGCAGGCCGTCGCGCGCCATCACGAAGAAGATGCGGGTCTGCCCGTAGAGCATCATCAGGATCACCGAAGGCAGCGCCAGGTTGGCGGCCAGACCCACCATGTCGCCCACGCGCGGGTGGTTCAGCATGCGCAGCACGTGCGCCAGCGCCTCGTTGGAGCAGACCAGCGGCTGCTGGCCCTGTGCCAGCAGCGCCTGGCACTGGGCGACGAACTCCGGCGTGCCGGGCTGCACGCCGGGGGCGGTCGGCTGGGCGCCGATCGCGCCCACCGCACCGGCGGCCACCAGCAGGTAGAAGATGGTGCACACCGCCAGGCTGCCGATCAGGCCGATCGGCACGTTGCGCTGCGGGTTCCTGGTTTCCTCGGCCGCGGTGGAGACCGCGTCGAACCCGACGTAGGCGAAGAAGATCGAGGCGGCGGCGCCGACGATCCCCAGCCCCGCGCCGTTGCCGTTGCCGAACCACCCGTTGGGCGCGAACGGCTCGAAGTGGGCACCGTTGATGACCGGCAGGGTCAGCGCGATGAACGCGGTCAGCGCGGTGATCTTGATCGCCACCAGGATCGCGTTGACGCGCGCGCTCTCGGTGGTGCCGATCACCAGCAGGCCGGTGACCGCCAGCGCGATCACCACCGCCGGCAGGTTGAACATGCCGTGGCTGAAATCGACGTGCGGGATGCCGTTGGCGAACGACCACGCCGGGCCCGCGGCCAGCGCGGCGGGCAGTTCGAACCCGGTCGCGCTTTTCACCAGCCCCATGAAATAGCCGGACCAGCCGACCGAGACCGCGGAGGCAGCGACCGCGTATTCCAGGATCAGCGCCCAGCCCACCATCCACGCCAGCAGCTCGCCCATCACCGCGTAGGTGTAGGTGTAGGCGGAACCGGACACCGGCACCATCGCCGCGATTTCCGAGTAGCACAGCGCCGCGACCGCGCACACCGCGCCGGCGATCACGAAGCTCCACATCATGCCGGGGCCGGCCTTCTGTGCCGCCGCGGCGGTGAGCACGAAGATGCCGGTGCCGATGATCGCGCCGATGCCGAGCATGGTCAGCTGGAAGGCGCCGAGCTGGCGGGTGAGGGATTTCTTTTCGGCGGTCTCGAGGATCTTGTCGAGCGGTTTGACTCGCTGGAACAGCATCAGGTGGCTCCCCTCTCTGGCTGGTGCATGGATGACCGCCGCGCGGGCAGTCACAAGCCGCCGACCTTATACGCTGAAGGGGCGCCGGCACAAGCGCCGGCGGTCAGGGCGCGGGATAATGCGGCGCATTCATTTTCAGGGAGAGAGCGATGCGCGCCGAAGATGCCGGGTTTTCTGCCGCACTGGACGATTACGCCTCTCGCCATCCCGGCGAGCAGGAGACGGTGGCGCTGTTCCGCGAACTGCTGGCGGATACCGGGGATCCGTTCCGGCGCGAGCGCCTGGCCGGGCATTTCACCGCCTCGTGCTGGCTGGTGGATCGCACTGGTGAGCGCGTGCTGCTGACCCACCACCGCAAGCTGGGCATGTGGCTGCAGCTCGGTGGGCATGCGGATGGCGAACACGACCTGGTGCAGGTGGCGCTGCGCGAGGCCGAGGAGGAGTCGGGGCTTGCGGGATTACACATCGCCCCGGACATTTTCGATCTGGATCGCCACTGGATCCCCGAGCACAAGGGCGTGCCGGGTCACTGGCATTACGACGTGCGCTATGTGGCGCATGCTGGCGAGCGCGAGGACTTCGTGGTCAGCCCCGAGTCGCTGGATCTGGCCTGGCGCGGTATCGATGCACTGGCGATCGATCCGGCGGCGGATACCTCGCTGCGGCGCATGGCGGGCAAGTGGAGAGCGCGACGGCAGGACGCGCGGTAGCGGTCAGTACAGCACGCGCGTGCGCAGGGTGCCGGGAATCGCCGCCAGCTCCTCGCGCAGCGCGCTGGCCTGCGCCTTGCTGGCGGCCACGTCGATCACCACGTAGCCCACCTTCGGGTGGGTGCGCAGGAACTGGCCGTCGATGTTGATCGCATGCCGGCCGAACACCTCGTTGACCTGCGAGAGCATGCCCGGCACGTTGCGGTGGATGTGCAGCAACCGCCGGCTGCCGGCGTGCTCGGGCAGCGCCACTTCTGGGAAGTTCACCGCCGACAGGGTGCTGCCGTTGTCGCTGTAGCGGATCAGCTTGGCGGCGACCTCGGTGCCGATGTTGTCCTGCGCCTCCAGCGTGCTGCCGCCCACGTGCGGAGTGAGCAGCACGTTGTCGAAGCCGCGCAGGCGCGACTCGAAGCCGGGCCCGTTGGCCTCCGGCTCGGCCGGGAACACGTCCACCGCGGCCCCGGCCAGGTGGCCCGCGCCCAGCGCCGCGACCAGCGCGTCGATCACCACCACGCTGCCGCGCGAAGCGTTGATCAGATGCGCGCCCGGCTTCATCAGGTCCAGCTTTTCGGAGTCGATCATCCACTGCGTCGCCGGGGTCTCCGGCACGTGCAGCGTCACCACGTCTGCCTGCGTGAGCAGATCATCCAGCCCCGCGGCCGGCTGCGCGTTGCCCAGCGCCAGCTTGGTCTGGATGTCATGGAAGATCACCCGCATTCCGAGCGCTTCCGCCAGCACACCGACCTGGGTGCCGATGTGGCCGTAGCCGATGATCCCCAGCGTCTTGCCGCGCACCTCGTGGCTGCCGGAAGCGGATTTGTCCCAGATCCCGCGGTGGCACTGCGCGTTCTTCTGCGGGATCCCGCGCATCAGCATCACCGCCTGCGCCACCACCAGTTCGGCCACGCTGCGGGTGTTGGAGTAGGGCGCGTTGAACACCGGGATGCCGGCCAGTTCGGCCGCGTCCAGGTCCACCTGGTTGGTGCCGATGCAGAAACAGCCGATCGCGATCAGGCGCCTGGCCTCGGCCAGTACCTCGGCGGTCAGCTGCGTGCGTGAGCGGATGCCGAGGATGTGCGCATGGGCGATACGCTCCTTGAGCTTGTCGGCTGGCAGCGCCTTGGAATGGGTTTCGATCTGGGTGTAGCCGGCCGCGCGGAAGGCCTCCACCGCGCTGGCGCTGATGCCCTCCAGTAGCAGCACGCGGATGTCCTGTTTCGGGAACGAGGTTTTGCTCTTCGGCGGCATGGCGGGGTGCGGGCGGAGCGATGGGGAAACGAGCGCCGACTATAGCCAGAAACCGGCCGCGTTGTTGCGCTGCGGCATGCTATGGTCCGGCCTCGTCCACACGGCTTCGCGCCCGCCATGACCGACGCCCGCCTTGCCTCGCTGCGTGCCGCCGCGCCTGCGCTGCGCCTGCTCACCGATCCCGCCGACCTGGCGCACTATGGCCGCGACTGGACCCGGCGCTGGACGCCGGCACCGCTGGCCATCGCGCAGCCGGCCAGCGTGGAGCAGGTGCAGGCAATCGTGCGCTGGGCGAACGCCGAAGGCGTGGCGCTAGTGCCCTCGGGCGGGCGCACCGGGCTGTCGGGGGGCGCGGTTGCCGCCAGCGGCGAGCTGGTGGTCAGCCTCGAACGCATGAACCAGGTGCTGGGCTTCGACCCGGTGGACCGCACCCTCACCGTGCAGGCCGGCATTCCGCTGCAGCTGGCGCAGGAGGCGGCGCGCGCGCAGGGCCTGCAGTACCCGGTGGATTTCGCCGCGCGCGGCTCGTGCACCATCGGCGGCACTATTTCGACCAATGCCGGCGGCATCCGGGTGGTGCGCTATGGCAACACCCGCGACTGGATCGCCGGCCTGAAAGTGGTGGTGGCCAGTGGCGAGGTGCTGGAGCTCGGCCGCGCCCTGGTGAAGAATTCCAGCGGCTATGACCTGCGCCACCTCATGATCGGTGCGGAGGGCACCCTGGGGATCGTGGTGGAGGCGACCTTGCGGCTCACCGACCCGCCGCCGCCGACCCGGGTGATGCTGCTGGCGCTGCCCGGCTTCGACGCCCTGATGCAGGTGTTTTCGGCCTTCCGCCACCGCCTGCCGCTGCAGGCGTTCGAATTCTTCACCGACGTCGCGCTGCGGCACGTGCTGGCCCACGGCGCGCAGGCGCCGTTCGATACGGTCCACCCGTTCTACGTCGTCACCGAGTTCGCCGCGGACGAGGCCAGCGAGGCCGCGGCGCTAGCCGCATTCGAGCAGTGCCTCGCGCAGGGGCTGGCCAGCGACGGCGTGATCGCTGGTAGCCAGGCGCAGGCGGCCCAGCTGTGGCGCCTGCGCGAGGGCATCACCGAAAGTCTGGCGAAATACCTGCCGTACAAGAACGACGTGTCGGTGCGGGTCGCGGCGATGCCGGCGTTCCTGGCCGAGGCGCAGGCGCTGCTGGCGCGCGAGTACCCGCAGTTCGAGGTGGTCTGGTTCGGCCACATCGGCGACGGCAACCTGCACATCAACATCCTCAAGCCGGAGGCCGCCGCGCAGGCGGAGTTCGTGGCCGACTGCGAGCGCGTGACCCGATTGCTGGCCGAGCTGTTGCAGCGGCATGGCGGCAGCATCTCCGCCGAGCACGGCATCGGCCTGGTGAAGAAGCCCTACCTGTGGTGCACGCGCAGTGCGGCGGAAATCGCGGCGATGCGCGGCATCAAGGCGGCGCTGGATCCGAAGGGGATCATGAATCCAGGCAAATTGCTGGACTGAGCGGCCATTCTGAGCTCAGCCCCTGGCCAGGCGTGCGTCCAGCCGGGCACGGATCGCCGGCCATTCGGCGGCGAGGATCGAATACACGTAGGTGTCGCGCAGGCTGCCGTCCTTGTGCCGCTTGTGCGCGCGCAGGATCCCGTCCTTGCGTGCGCCCAGCCGCTCGATCGCCGCCTGCGAGCGCAGGTTGAGGTGGCTGGTGTGGAAATGCACCGACTGCGCGCCGAGGGTGTCAAAGGCGTGGCCCAGCAGCAACCGCTTGCCTGCGGTGTTGACATGGGTGCGCCAGATCGAGGCGGCGTGGAAGGTGTAGCCGATCGCCAGCGTCGGCACCGACAGGTCGATGTCGTAGAAGCGCGTGCTGCCGACCACGCGGCCGCCGGCGAGGATGGCGAACGGCAGCTCGCGCCCCGCTTCGCGCATCGCCAGCGCGTGCTCGACCCATGCCGCCATGCCCTCGCGCGGCGGCACGCTGGCGTAGGCCAGCGCGCCGACGTCGCCGTCGTCCACCGCGTCCTGCAGCGCGGGGATGTGCGTGCGCGCCAGCGGCTCCAGGCGGATGCCGTGGCCGGCGAGGGCGACGGGAGCGAGGGCTTCGCTCATGCTTTTTCGCTCGTCATTACCGCGAAAGAGGACATCGTTCACTGACGGATGCCCGTGTATCCAGCGCCATGTTCCGCGGGAACCAGAACGACCGGATCCCCGCTTTGGCGGGGATGACGGCATAGCATCACTCCGCGCGCCCGGCGAACTCGCCGGTGGTGGTGTTGACCCACACCTTCTCGCCGATGCCGATGTACTCCGGCACCATGATCTCGATGCCGGTGGACAGCCTGGCCGGCTTCGGGCGCTTGGTGGCGGTGCCGCCCTTCAGCTCCGGCGGGGTGTCCACCACCTCGATCGCCACCGACTGCGGCAGCTGGATCGCCACCGGGGCGTCCTCGATCAGCTGCACGTAGATGCCGGCGAGATCGTCCACGATGTAGCCGGCGGCGTCGCCCACCGCGTCGGCATCCAGGGTGTACGGGGTGTAGTCCTCGTCATCGAGGAACACGAAGGCGTCGCCGTCCTTGTAGGAATAGGTGCACTGGCGGCGGCTCATGTCCACTTCGCGCAGGTCGTCGTCGCCGTCGAAGCTGGCATCCAGCTTGTTGCCGCCGGGGATGGCATACATGGTGAAGCGGTAGCGCACGTTGCCGCCGCGCCCCTGCGGGCTGCTGCGCTCGATGTCGCGGATCTGGTACACGCCGCCGTTGTGTTCGACGACGTTGCCCTTCTTGATGTCGTAAGCCTTCATGGGTGATTGGCCGGTGGTGAGCGGAGCGATACGTATGGGCGGCTTACTTCGGCGCCAGCCGGGTGGCGCCATCCAGGCGGATGGTTTCGCCGTTGAGGTAGGCGTTGGTCAGAATGTGGCCGACCAGGTCCGCGAACTCCTCCGGCTTGCCCAGGCGCGACGGGAATGGGATGGTGGCGGCCAGCGATTTCTGCACCTCCTCCGGCATGCCGTCCACCATCGGGGTCCAGAACACGCCCGGAGCGACGGTGTTGACGCGGATGCCGAAGCGCGCCAGCTCGCGCGCCATCGGCAACGTCATGCCGACCACGCCGCCCTTCGATGCCGAGTAGGCGGCCTGCCCGATCTGGCCTTCGTAGGCGGCGACCGAGGCGGTATTGACGATCACGCCGCGTTCGCCGTCGGGGCCGGCGTCGTTGTGCTGCATCCTGTCGGCGCAGGCCTTCGCCACGTTGAAACTGCCGACCAGGTTCACCATTACCGTGGTCTGGAAGTGCGCGAGCGGCATCGGCCCGGTCTTGCCCAGCACGCGGCCGGCGCCGAGGATGCCGGCGCAGTTGATGCAGGCGTTCAGCCCGCCGAGGAAGGCCTGCGCCGCGCCGACGTTGGCCGCGACCTGGGCTTCGTCGGTGACGTTGGTGTTGAAGTAGCGGGCGTTGGCCTCGCCGAGTTCGGCGACCGCGGCCGCGCCCTTCTCGTCGTTGAGGTCGAACAGGGCGGCCTTGCCGCCGTGGGCGACCAGATGCCGGGCCACGGCCAGGCCGAGGCCGGAGACGCCGCCGGTGACCACGGCGCGAACGGAAGCGAGTTGCATGGGGGAATCCTGCGGGCGGAAAACCGCGATTTTAGCCAATTGCGATGAGTGCCGGGTCTGCCGCCGGGGACTGCTTGCGGCTCGATGCGAACATCCTGTTCGATGTCGCCGACATGCGCCATCCATGGCGCACTCTGCACAGCCTCCCGGCGGCAGACCCGACGCGGGCTATGCCGAAGCGAGGTCCAGCAGGTAGAAGCGGTTGCAGCCGCCGTGCCCGGTGGCGCCCAGCGGGGCATCGAGACGGCGGAAGCCGCTGCGTTCGTACAGGCGCATCGCCGCGTCCATGCCGGTCAGGGTTTCCAGGTAGCAGCGGGTGAAGCCGAAGCCGCGCGCGGCGTCCAGGCAGCGCGCCATCAGCGCCGTGCCGGCGCCAAGCCCGCGCGCCTCGGGCAGGAAATACATCTTGCGCAATTCGCAGGTATCGGGATCGCCGCCGGCCAGGGGCGCGATACCGCCGCCGCCGACCACGCGCCCGCCGCGCTCGACCACGAAATAGGCATGCCGCGGCGCGGCGTAGGCGCGGCTCATCCAGTCCACTTCGGGGTCGGCGATGGCAAAGCCGCTGCCCACCGCGCCGAACTCGGGCATCACGCTGCGGATGATGGTGGCGATGGCCGCATCGTCACTGGGCTGGATCGGGCGCAGGCGAAATGGATGCATGTGGGAGCGGGCAGGCAGCAGGAGAGAGGATCAGGAGGACAGCGCGCGGCCGACCTTGCTGCCGGTCTCGCGTCCGAGCAGGCCGGCCAGCCAGCGCCCGGTTTCGGCCAGCAGGTCGAGGTCGATGCCGGTCTTGATGCCCAGCCCGTGCAGCATGTACACCAGGTCCTCGCTGGCCAGGTTGCCGCTGGCGCCTTTCGCATACGGGCAGCCGCCGGCGCCGGCCACCGCGCTGTCCACCACCGCCACGCCTTCCTCCAGGCAGGCCAGCACGTTCGCCAGCGCCTGCCCGTAGGTGTCGTGGAAATGGATGGCGAGCGCGCCCATCGGCACCTCGCCGGCAACCGCGCGCAGCATCGCCCGCGCCTTGCCCGGGGTGCCGACGCCGATGGTGTCGCCGAGCGAGATTTCGTAGCAACCCATCTGATACAGGGCGCGCGCCACGCGCACCACGTCGGCCAGCGGTACCTCGCCCTGGTACGGGCAGCCGAGCACGGTGGAGACATAGCCGCGGACCTTGACGCCATCGGCGCGGGCGCGCTCCAGCACAGGCTGGAAGCGCTGCAGTGATTCCTCGACCCCGGCATTGGTATTCCTGCGGTTGAACGCCTCGGAGGCCGCGGTGAACACCGCCACCTCCTGCGCGCCGGCGGCGCGGGCGCGCTCATAGCCCTGCAGATTCGGCACCAGCACCGGGTAGGACACGCCGGGCGCGCGGGTGATGCCGGCCAATACGTCGGCGGCATCGGCCATCTGCGGCACCCACTTGGGGCTGACGAATGCGGTGGCTTCGATGCTGCGCAGGCCGGTGCGCGACAGACGGTCGATCAGTTCGATCTTGGCGGCGGTGCCGATGTCGGTTTTTTCGTTCTGCAGCCCATCGCGCGGGCCGACTTCCACGATGCGGACAGCGGCGGGCATGGCAGCGGATGCGGTGGCGGCTGTGGACATGGCGTCAATCCTCCAGTACGGCCAGCACGGCATCGGCCTCGACGAAATCGCCGGCGGCGGCGCGGATTTCCGCCAGCCTGCCGGCGCGCGGGGCTTTCAGGGCCAGTTCCATCTTCATCGCCTCCAGCACCAGCACCACCTCGCCGGCCTGCACGGCCTGCCCGGCAGCGGCCTGCACCAGCACCACCCGGCCGGGCATCGGCGCGCGGATGCGGTGATCGCCGCTGGAGGCATCGGCGGCGCCGCTGCGATGGCCGCTGTCGATGCGCAGCGACAGCCGGGACTGGCCATCGTGCACCTGCACCAGGCCGGCGGCGAGATCGACGGCGGCGCGGACGCGGCGCATCGCGCCGTCGATCCGCAGGCTCAGCACACCGTCCTGCCAGCGCGCGCCGTCGATGGCGTGGGGTTGCCCGGCGTGCAGCAGGCGGTACTGGCCGGCATGGCCGTGCGCGCGCAGTTCGATCCTGGCCTCGCCGTGCCGCAGGTGCAGCCGGCGCGCGCCGGCATGGCCCAGGCGCCAGCCGTCGGCCAGCGCCCACGGCGAGGTCGGGTCGGGCGAGGCGGCGGCGGCCGCGCCTGCCGCCGCTTCCTGCGCCAGCAGGCAGGCGCAGGCGGCGGCGAGCACCGCGGCCGTTTCCGGGACGGCCGGGGCGAGGAATTCGTCGAGATGGCGGTCGAGATAGCCGGTGTCGATGCGGCCTTCCACCACCGCCGGGTGCCGCACCAGCCGCTCCAGGAACGCCACGTTCGACTTCGGCCCGTCGATCGCGCACGCCGCCAGCGCCTCGCGCAGGCGCGCCAGCGCGCGCGGGCGGTCCTCGTCCCACACGATCAGCTTGGCGATCATCGGGTCGTAGAAGATGGTGACGGTGTCGCCCTCGACCACGCCGGCGTCGATCCGCACATGCCGCGATGGCGGCGGCAAGCGCAGCCGGGTGAGGGTGCCGGAGCCGGGCAGGAAGCCGGCATCCGGGTCTTCCGCGTACAGCCGCACCTCGATCGCGTGGCCGCGCTGGGCGATGGCCTCCTGCGTCAGCGGCAGCGGCTGGCCGGCGGCGATCCGCAGCTGCCACTCCACCAGGTCCAGCCCGGTGACCAGCTCGGTCACCGGATGCTCGACCTGCAGGCGGGTATTGATCTCCATGAAGTAGAACTCGCCGCTTGGGGCCACGATGAACTCCACCGTGCCGGCGTTGGCATAGTCGATCGCGCGCGCGGCCTGCACCGCCGCGGCGCCCATCGCGGCGCGCAGCTCGGGGGTGACGAACGGCGAGGGCGATTCCTCCAGCACCTTCTGGTAGCGGCGCTGCGCCGAGCATTCGCGCTCGCCCAGATGCAGCGCATGCCCGTGATGGTCGGCGAACACCTGGATCTCGATATGGCGCGGCTGCTCGATGTAGCGCTCCAGCAGCACGCGGTCGCGGCCGAAGGCGTTCTTGGCCTCGCGCTGGCAGCTTTCCAGGTGCGCGGCGAACTCGCCGGATTCGCGCACGATGCGCATGCCCTTGCCGCCGCCGCCGTGCGCGGCCTTGATCATCAGCGGATAGCCGATGCGGTCGGCCTCGCGCTGCAACCGTCCGGGCGACTGGTCCTCGCCGGTGTAGCCCGGCACCACCGGCACGCCGGCGGCGGCCATCAGGTCCTTGGCGCCGGCCTTGCTGCCCATCTTGCGCATGGAGGCGCCGGACGGGCCCACGAACACCAGCCCGGCGGCCTGCACCGCGTCGGCGAAGTCGGCGTTCTCGGATAGGAAGCCGTAGCCCGGGTGGATGGCCTGCGCGCCGGTCTTCTTCGCGACCTCCAGGATGGCGTCGCCGCGCAGGTAGCTGTCCTGCGGGCGCGGCCCGCCGATGCAGTGCGCTTCGTCGGCCAGGCGCACGTGCTGGGCGTCGATGTCGGCCTCGGAGAACACCGCGATGGTGCGGATGCCGAGCTTGCGCGCGGTGCGGATCACGCGGCAGGCGATTTCGCCGCGGTTGGCGATGAGGAGGCGATCGAACATCAGCGTGGCATCCAGTTCGGCGGGCGTTTTTCGAGGAAAGCGGCGATGCCTTCCTGGCCTTCCGGCGAAACGCGCAGGCGGGCGATCAGGGCGGCGTTGTCGGCATCGTGGCGGGCGGCGTCCGCATGCGCCGTGACGGCGCGCACCAGCGCCTTCGCGCCAGCGCTCGCCGCCGGTCCGGCCTTCAGCAGCAGGTCCACCTGCCGTTGCACCGCAGCGTCCAGCTGCCCCGGCTCGACCACCTGATGCAGCAGACCGAGGCGCAGCGCCTCGGCGGCATCGAAGACTTCGGCGCTGGCGAAATAGCGGCGGGCCTGGCGCGCGCCGATCGCGGCGATGACATACGGCGAGATCACCGCCGGCAGCAGGCCCAGCCTGCTCTCGGTCAGGCCGAACCTGGCCGTGGGAACGCCGATGGCGATGTCGCAGCAGGCCACCAGGCCCACGCCGCCGCCGTAGGCATCGCCGTGGACGCGGGCGATGGTCGGCTTCGGCAGTTCGTCCAGGGTGCGCATCAGGCGCGCGAGGGCGAGCGAATCCTGGCGGTTTTCCTCTTCGCTGGCGGCGGCCATGGCGCGCATCCAGTTCAGGTCGGCCCCGGCCGAGAACGCGGGGCCTTCGCCTTCCAGCACCACCATGCGCACGCCGGGATCCCCGCCCAGCGCCTCCAGCGTGGCGGTCAGCTCCGCGATCAGGGCGGCGTCGAAGGCATTGCGCACGCCGGGGCGGGCCAGGCACAGGCGGGCGAGCGGGCCGTCGCGGTGCACACGCAGGGCAATAGGCATGGGGCAGGCATCCTGGAAATCCATGACGAATGATAAACGCCGCCGGCGCGGGGCTTGAGCAGGATCAATGCCGCGCCGGGGCGTGGTGCTAGAATTGCGAACAATTCCTATTTGTGTGATGCCCATATGGTGCTCTCCGAACTTCCGCTGCGGCAGGCCGCAGTCGTTGCTGCGGTCGATGCGCGTACGCCCAACGACCCGGTGGCGCGCCGTCTGCGCGAGCTGGGGTTCGTCGCCGGCGAGCCGGTGGAGGTGGTGGCCGCCGGGCCGCTGGGCCGCGAGCCGCTGCTGGTGCAGGTGGGCTTCACCCGTTTTGCACTGCGCCGGATCGAGGCGGCGCGGGTGCGCCTGCGCAGCGGCAGCGGAGCCGGGGCATGAGCCCGCTGGCCCCTCCTGCGCGCATCGCCCTGGCCGGTAATCCCAACTGCGGCAAGACCGCGCTGTTCAATCTGCTCACCGGCAGCCGCCAGAAGGTGGCCAACTATGCCGGCGTCACCGTCGAGCGCAAGGAGGGCTGGTTCACGCTGCCGTCCGGGCGGCGCTGCTCGGTGCTGGACTTGCCGGGCGCCTACAGCCTGCATGCGGCCAGCCTGGACGAGGCGGTGACGCGCGATTTGATCCGCGGTTTCTACCCGGGCGAGCCGGCGCCGGATCTCTTGGTGTGCGTGGTCGATGCCACTAACCTGCGCCTGCATCTGCGCTTCGTGCTGGAGCTGCGCGCGCTGGGGCGGCCGATGCTGGTGGCGCTGAACATGATGGACGTGGCGCGCCGCCGCGGTATCCATATCGATGTGGCGACGCTGGCGCGGGAGCTCGGCGTGCCGGTGGTGGAAACCGTGGCGGTTCGCCGCGATGGCGCGCAGGCGCTGGTGCAGGCCTTGCAGCAGGTACCGGCGGCGGCGCCGGCCGCGCACCAGCTGCCCGAAGACGCGGCGCTGCATGCCGAGGTGCGCCGCCTGCTGGATCTGGCGGTGCGCATGCCGCGACGGACGGCGGCGATCGACGATGCGCTCGACCGCTGGCTGCTGCACCCGGTGATCGGAGGGCTGGTGCTGGCGCTGGTGATGTTCCTGATTTTCCAGGCGGTGTATGCCTGGGCCGCGCCGCTGATGGACGGGATCGAGGCGGCCACGGCCTGGGTCGGCCTGCATGTCGGCCAGGTCCTGCCGGAGGGGCCGCTGCGCAGCCTGCTGGTGGACGGCGTGATCGCCGGCGCCGGTAGCGTGATCGTGTTCCTGCCGCAGATCCTGATCCTGTTCCTGTTCATCCTGGCGCTGGAGGAATCCGGCTACCTGCCGCGCGCGGCGTTCCTGCTGGACCGGCCGATGGCGGCGGCGGGCCTGTCCGGACGCAGCTTCATCCCGCTGCTGTCCAGCTTCGCCTGCGCGGTGCCCGGCATCATGGCCACGCGCTCGATCCAGGATCCGCGCGACCGTCTGACCACGATCCTGGTGGCGCCGCTGATGACCTGCTCGGCGCGACTGCCCATCTACACCCTGCTGATCGGCGCGTTCGTGCCGCGGCGGGAGGTGTTCACAGGTCTGAACCTGCAGGGGCTGGTGCTGTTTGCGCTGTACATGGCGGGCATCCTCAGCGCGCTGCTGGTGTCCTTCGCGATGAAGACATGGCGCCGCGATGCCGGCGAGCATCCGCTGCTGATGGAGCTGCCGTCCTATCGCCTGCCGCACCCGCGCGATTTGCTGATCGGGCTGTGGGAGCGCGCGCTGATCTTCCTGAAGCGGGTGGGCGGCATCATCCTGGCGCTGACCGTCCTGCTCTGGTTTCTCTTGAGTTTCCCCGCGCCGCCGCCGGGTGCCACGGGGCCGGCGATCGACTACAGCCTGGCCGGCCGCATCGGGCATGCGCTGACGTATGTGTTCGCGCCGATCGGCTTCAACTGGCAGATCTGCATCGCGCTGATCCCCGGGCTGGCCGCGCGCGAGGTGGTGGTGTCCTCGCTGGCGACCGTGTATGCGCTGTCGGCCGGCAGCGACGATGCCGCCGCGCAGGCGCTGGCCCCGTTGATCCAGTCGCAATGGTCGCTGGCCACCGGGCTGTCGCTGCTGGTCTGGTACATCTACGCGCCGCAGTGCCTGTCGACGCTGGTGACGATCCGCCGCGAGACGCATTCCTGGCGGCAGACCGCGTTTGCGGCCGGCTATCTGTTCGCGCTGGCGTACCTGGCGTCGTTGCTGACCTATCGCATCGCGCTGATGCTGGGGGCGGGATGATCGCGTTGCCGCTATGGCTGCAATACCTGCTGGTCGCGCTGGCGGTGCTGGCCAGCGCGGCGGTGGTCATGCGCAAGCAGTTTCCGAATGCCACCCGCCGCCTGCGGCTGATGTTGGCGCTGCCGCTGGCGCGTCCGGGGCGGCCGAAGTGGATGCATGCGCTGGCGCGCCGGATCGCGCCGCCGGTGCAGGGCGGCGGCAAGGAGTGCGGCGGCTGCAGCGGCTGCGACTGAGCGTGCCCGCCCCTCAGCCGCGCAGGCCAGCCGCGGCGCGCGCGAGCTGGCCGATGCGCGCCCAGTCACGCGTACGCAGGGCGTCGTCCGGCAGCATCCACGAACCGCCCACGCAGGCCACGTTGGGCAGCGCGAGATAGGTCGGGGCCCTGGCCGCGTCGATCCCACCGGTGGGGCAAAAGCGCGCCTGCGGCAGCGGCCCGCCCAGGCCCTTGAGCGCGGCCACGCCGCCGCTGGCCTCGGCCGGGAAGAACTTGAAGCGCTGCCAGCCATGTTCCAGCCCGCGCATCAGCTCGCTGGCGGTGGCGATGCCGGGGATCAGCGGAATGCCGCAGTCTTTGCCGGCCGCATATAGCGCGTTGGTGGCGCCAGGCGAGATCGCGAAGGCGGCGCCGGCTTGCGCCACGCGCGTCAGATCCGCGGACGACAGCACCGTGCCGGCGCCGACGCAGGCCTTGGGGAGTTCGCGCGCGAGCAGGGCGATGGCCTCCAGCGCGCACGCCGTGCGCAGGGTCACCTCCAGCACCGGCAGGCCGTTCTCGACCAGCGCGCGGCCCAGCGGCAGGGCATCCTCCAGCCGCTGCAGGGTGATCACCGGGATCACCGGCGCGCGTGCGAACACGGCATCGATGCGCTCGCGCAGTTGGACGGGATCGAACATGGCTAGGACTCCGGGGCGCGCAGCGCGCAGGCGGCGCCGAGCAGGCCGGGATGGGGATGGGTGATGACCTGGATCGGCACCGATTCCAGCAGGGTGGCCATGCGGCCCTTGGCGAGGAAGCGTTCGCGGAAGGCGCTGCTGCGCAGGAACGGCAAGAAACGCGGCACGATGCCGCCGGCGATCACCACCCGGCGCGCGCCGTGGATCAGCGCGCAGTCGCCGGCCACGCTGCCCAGCACCGCGCAGAAGCGCGCCAGCGCGCGCCGCGCGGCCTGGTCGTGGCCGTCCAGCGCAGCCGCCACGATCTCCGCCGGATCGCGCAGGGCCGGGCGCTGCAGGCTGCTTTCGCCCGGCAGCAGATGCACCGCGGGCAGCACCGCCGCGCCGCGCAGCACCAGGTCGATCTCGGACAGGCCCTTCCCGCACAGCAGGCGCTCGGTGGAGGTGCGTCCGTGCTGGGCGGTCGCCAGGCGGCGATCACGCGTTCCTCGTCGCCGATCGGGGCGAAGCCGACGTGGCCGCCCTCGGTTTCCACCACCTGCCAGCCGCGCGCGGGATCGCCCACCAGCAGCGCCACGCCCAGCCCGGTGCCGGGGCCGAGCACGCTGATCGGCCCACGTAGCGGTGCACGCGCATCGCCATGCAGGGTCACCAGATGCTCGTCCGACAATGCCGGCACCGCCCAGGCGACCGCGCCGAAATCGTTGAGCATGCGCAGCTCGACCAGCCCCAGCGCGGCCTGCAGCTCGGAGCGCGAGAACGACCAGGCGCGGTTGGTCAGCCGGATCTCGTCGCTGCCCACCGGACAGGCCACCGCCAGCGCGGCGCGCGCCGGGGCTTCCCGCACCTCGGCCAGGTAGTGTTCGATCGCGTGCTGCAGGCTGGCGAACCCGGCGTTCGGCAGTGATTTCGAGGCGTGCAGTTCGATGGCCGGCGCCGCCAGATCCACCAGCGCGAAGCGCGCGTTGGTGCCGCCGATATCGCCCACCAGGGCCAGCGAATCCGCGCTCATGCGTCGGCTCCGAACAGGCTGCAGGCGCCCTCCTCGGCGGGGCCGACGTGGCCGCGCAGCAGCCCGAACAGCTCGCGGCCGACGCCGCGGCGGTTGCCGTCCAGCGCCAGCGCGGCGGGCGCGCGCGCCTGCCACTCGCCGGCATCGACCAGCGCCTCCAGGGTTCCGGCCTCGGCGTCGATGCGCACCGGGTCGCCCTCGCGCAGCTTCGCCAGCGGCCCGCCGTCGGCGGCCTCCGGGGTGAGATGGATCGCCGCCAGCACCTTGCCCGAGGCGCCGGACATGCGCCCGTCGGTGAGCAGGGCCACGCGCTGGCCACGATCCTGCAGCGCCGCCAGGGTCGGGGTGAGCTTGTGCAGCTCGGGCATGCCGTTGGCACGCGGGCCCTGGCCGCGCACCACCGCGACGAAATCGCCCTCCAGTGCGCCGGCCTGGAAGGCGGCCAGCAGGGCGTCCTGGGAGTCGAAGATGCGCGCCGGGGCCTGGATGCGGCGGAATTCCGGCGCGACCGCGGAAATCTTGACCACCGCGCGCCCGAGGTTGCCCTGCAGCCGGCGCAGCCCGCCCTCGGCGTCGAACGGCGCGGCGGCCGGGCGCACGATGTCGGGGTCGCGCGATTGCGCGGGAGAGGCGCGCCAGCGCAGGGCCAGGTCCTCCAGATACGGCTGCATCGCCTGTCGGCGCAGGCTGCCGCCGTGCACGCAGGCGATGTCCTCGTGCAGCAGCCCGGCGTCGAGCAGCTGGGAAATGACGAAGCCGATGCCGCCGGCGGCTTCGAACTGGTTCACGTCGGCCGCGCCGTTGGGATAGATGCGCGCCAGCAGCGGGGTGGCGCGTGAAAGCGCGTCGAAATCGTCCCAGTCGATCAGCAGCCCGGCCGCGCGCGCGATGGCGACCAGATGCAGGGTGTGGTTGGTGGACCCGCCGGTGGCGGCCAGCCCGACCAGTGCGTTGACGATGGCCTTTTCGTCGATGGTGTGCGCCAGCGGCCGGTACTCCTGCCCCAGCGCGGTGATGCGCAGCGCCTGTTCGGTGGCGGCCACGGTCAGCGCATCGCGCAGCGGCGTGTTCGGCGGCACGAAGGCGCTGCCGGGCAGGTGCAGGCCCATCACTTCCATCAGCATCTGGTTGGAGTTGGCGGTGCCGTAGAAGGTGCAGGTGCCGGGCGCGTGGTAGGAGGCAGCCTCGGCGTCCAGCAGCTCCTCGCGGCTGGCCTGCCCGAGCGCATAGCGCTGGCGCACTTCCGCCTTCTGCTTGTTGGGAATGCCCGAAGGCATCGGACCGGCCGGCACGAAGATCACCGGCAGGTGGCCGAAGCGGAGCGCACCGATCAGCAGGCCCGGCACGATCTTGTCGCACACGCCCAGGCACAGCACGGCGTCGAAACAGTCGTGCGACAGCGCCACCGCGGTGGCCATGGCGATCACGTCGCGCGAGAACAGCGACAGCTCCATGCCGGCGCGGCCCTGGGTGATGCCGTCGCACATCGCCGGCACTCCGCCGGCCACCTGCGCGCTGCCGCCGGCGTTGCGCGCGGCCATCCGGATCAGCGCCGGGTAGTGTTCCAGCGGCTGGTGCGCGCTGAGCATGTCGTTGTAGGCGGTGACGATCCCGATGTGGGGGCCGCGGCCGGCGCGCAGGGCCGGCTTGTCCTCGCCGGCCGCCGCGAAGGCGTGCGCGAGGTTGCCGCAGGAAAGCCGGTGGCGGTAAGGGCCCTGGGCGCGCGCCGCCTCCATCTGCGCCAGATACTCGGCGCGGGTGGCGCGGCTGCGCCCGGCGATGCGGGCGGTCACGCGTTCGACGACGGGGTGCAGTGGGGGGTCATCAGGGGCTCCAGTGGAGGTGGATCGGCGCGCCGGCATGCAGCAGCGCGGCGACCGGGAAAGGCGCATGCGGATCGCGGCGGGCCTGGTCCAGCACCGCCCGCTTGTCGTGGCCGGTCACGACCAGGTGCACGCCGTCTGCGCGCAGCAGGCGCGGCAGGGTCAGGCTGATGCGCGCGAACGGCGCCTCCGGCGGCAGCGGGTCGGGCAGGGTGGCGATGGCGTCCACGCCGCTGTCCAGCGCCAGGCCGTCGGCCAGGTTGGCGGCGCCCGGGAACAGCGAGGCGATGTGGCCGTCCGCGCCCATCCCGAGCAGCACCGCATCGAACGGCGCAGGATGCGCGGCGAGCAGTGCGCGCGCCTGTGCCAGCGAGGCGTCGATGGCGCCATCCGCGGCGGTGAGCGGGAGCGCGGCGGGGAAAGCCACGCGCAGTTGGCGCAGGTTGCAGGCCGGGTGGTCGTGCGGGACGCAGCGCTCGTCGGTGGGCACGGCGTCGATCCGCGCGCCGCGGAGCGCCTGCGCCAGCTGCGCATACACCGGCAGCGGCGTGCGCCCGCCGGCCAGCGCCAGCCAGGCGTGGCCGCGGCGGGCGATGGCGTCGCGGCAGGCCTGCGTGAATGCAGCGGCGACCCCGGCGACCAGCGCGGGGGTGTCGGGATAGAGGTGCTCGATGCCTGCCATCGCCGCGCGTCCGCTCATTCGCGCCAGCCGTGGCCCGAGCGGTCCACCAGCGAGATCGCGGCGCCCGGCCCCCAGGTGCCGGCGGGATAGGGGCGCGGCAGCATGCCGGTATTGCGCCAGCCGGCGGCGATCGCGTCCACCCACTGCCAGGCGGCCTCGGTCTCGTCGCGGCGCACGAACAGGGTGCCGTTGCCCTCGATCGCATCGAGGTAGAGGCGCTCGTAGGCGATGCGCCGGCGCGCGCTGGAAAACTCCTGGTGGAAATCCAGGTCCAGCGCGACCTGCGACAGGCGCAGGCCACTGCGGTCCAGGCCCGGGGTCTTGCTCATCAGCTGCAGCTCGATGCGTTCCTCCGGCTGCAGCCGGATCAGCAGCCCGTTCGGGCGCATGTCGGCGGCGGCGCGCCCGCCGAAGATCGAGTAGGGCACCTTGCGGAACTGGATGAAGATCTCGGTGCTGCGCGCGGCCAGGCGCTTGCCGGTGCGCAGGTAGAACGGCACCCCCGACCAGCGCCAGTTGTCCACCTGCGCGCGGAGCGCCACGAAGGTCTCGGTGCGGCTGGGGCGGCCCAGCTCGTCCGCGTAGCCGGGCACCGCCACGCCGTCGATCGCGCCGGCGGTGTACTGGCCGGCCACCGATTCGGTGGCGACGTTGCCGGCGTCGATCGGCCGCAGCGAGCGCAGCACCTTGATCTTCTCGTTGCGCACTGCGCTCGGATCGAACCGCGCCGGCGGCTCCATCGCGACCAGGCACAGCAGCTGCAGCAGGTGGTTCTGCAGCATGTCGCGCAGCGCGCCGGCCTCGTCGTAATAGTCGCCGCGGCCTTCCACGCCGACGGTCTCCGCCACCGTGATCTGCACCTGTTCGATATGACGGGCGTTCCATAGCGGCTCGAACAGCGCATTGCCGAAGCGCAGCGCGATCAGGTTCTGCACGCCCTCCTTGCCGAGGTAGTGGTCGACCCGGTATACGCGCGCCTCGTCGAATGCGCGCGCGACCGCGTCGTTGATCGCGATCGCGCTGGCCAGGTCCCTGCCGATGGGTTTTTCCAGCATCACCCGGGTGCCGGGGCCGGCGACGCCGTGTGCGGCCAGCGCCTGGCAGGCGGGGCCGTAGAACTTCGGCGCGGTGCTCATGTGGTAGAGCACGTCGCCCGCGCGCAGGGCCTGCACGCGCGTGGCCAGCGCCGCCATCGAGGCATCGTCGTCGGCGCTGGCGGGCAGGTAGTCCAGCCGCTCCAGCAGGCCGCGCAGGGCGTCCTCGCGGCGTTCGTGCCCCGGGATGCGCTGCTGGATGCTGTCGGCCACCAGCTGCGCGAAGCCCGCGCGGTCCAGCTCGCTGCGCGCGGTGCCGAGGATGCGCATGCCCTCCGGCAGCAGGCGTTCGGCCTGCAGGCTGTACAGCGAGGGCAGCAGCATGCGCCGCGCGAGGTCGCCGGTGGCGCCGAACACGGTCAACAGCGAAGCGGGCGTGGCAAGCGTCACGGACATCGGTTCCAGCCTTGGGGGTCCGAGCTTAATACGCTTCGGCGGTGGGATTGCGGTGCACACGATTTCAGTGCCGGTCTCGATGCCGGTGCCGGCGTCCAGCGCCGCGCGCGGGCGCATACGTCTAGGTATGTGGCGGGGCGGTGTTTAGAATCGACACCCTTTCCCCTTGGGCCGGTCCATGACCCGCGCGTCTTCCTTCACCCGCGAGCAGCTGCTGGCCAGCGCCCGCGGCGAGTTGTTCCCCAACAGCGTTGCCCGCCTGCCGGCCGACCCGATGCTGATGTTCGACCGCATCGTCGAGATCAACGACCACGGCGGCGCGCATGGCAAGGGCTTCGTCCGCGCCGAGCTGGACATCCGCCCGGACCTCTGGTTCTTCCGGTGCCATTTCCTCGGCGACCCGGTGATGCCGGGCTGCCTCGGGCTGGATGCGATGTGGCAGCTGGTCGGCTTCTACCTGACCTGGCTGGGCGCGCCGGGGCGCGGGCGCGCGCTCGGTTGCGGCGAGGTCAAGTTCAGCGGCCAGGTGCTGCCCACTGCGCAGGTGGTGAGCTACGAGATCGACATCACCCGCGTCATCAACCGCAAGCTGGTGGTGGCGCAGGCGGATGCGCGCACGCTGGTGGATGGCCGCGAGATCTACACCGCCAAGGACCTGCGGGTCGGCCTGTTCACCTCCACGGAAAGCCTCTGACATGCGTCGCGTCGCGATCACCGGCATGGGCATCACGTCCTGCCTCGGCAACGACCTGGATACCGTCGCGCGCGCGCTGCGCGAGGGAATCTCCGGCATCCGCACGCTGCCCGATGCGGTCGAGCGCGGCCTGCGCAGCCAGGTGGGCGGCGCGGTCCAGCTCGACCTCGAGGCCGCGATCGACCGCAAACTGAAGCGCTTCATGAGCGATGCCGCCGCCTACAGCTACCTGGCCCTGCGCGATGCGATCGCCGATGCGGGGCTGGAGGAGGGGCAGGTGAGCCATCCGCGCACCGGCCTGATCGCCGGCTCCGGCGGCGGCTCCAGCCGCTGGCAGGTGGAGACCGCCGACATCGCCCGCACCCGCGGTGCGCGCAAGGTCGGCCCGTACATGGTGCCGCGCACGATGTGCTCCACGGTCTCGGCCAACCTGGCCACCGCCTTCCACATCAAGGGCGTCAGCTATTCGATCAGCGCCGCCTGCGCGACCTCCGCGCACTGCATCGGTGCGGCCGCGGACCTGATCCGTCATGGCGTGCAGGACATCGTGTTCGCCGGCGGCGGCGAGGACCTGGACTGGACGATGACGGTGATGTTCGACGCCATGGGCGCGCTGTCCACCGGCTACAACGCGACGCCCGAGCGCGCCTCGCGCCCGTACGACGCCGGCCGCGACGGCTTCGTGATCGGCAGCGGCGGCGGCATGCTGGTGCTGGAGGACTGGGACCACGCGGTGGCGCGCGGCGCGCGCATCCACGCCGAGCTGGTCGGCTACGGCGTCACCAGCGATGGCGCCGACATGGTCGCGCCCAGCGGGGAAGGCGCGGTGCGCTGCATGCAGATGGCGCTGGCCCACGTCGATCGCCCGGTGGATTACCTCAATACCCACGGCACCTCGACCCCGTTGGGCGACATCGTCGAGCTCAAAGCGGTGCGCGAGGTGTTCGGCGATGCCGTGCCGCTGCTGTCGTCCACCAAGGCGCTGAGCGGCCATTCGCTGGGCGCGGCCAGCGTGCACGAGGCGATCTACAGCCTGCTGATGCTGCGCGACGGCTTCATCGCCGGCTCGGCCAACATCGAGATCCTCGATCCGCAGGCGGAGGGCTTCCCGATCGTGCGCGAGAGCCGCGATGCGCACCTGGACGTGGTGATGTCGAACAGCTTCGGGTTCGGCGGCACCAACGCCGCGCTGGTGTTCGCGCGCGCCTGATCGCGCCATCCCGCGGCGTCAGCCGGCCTTGTGAGCCTTGGTTTGGGATGGAAAACCGGTTATCATGCTCCGCTTACCCGGCCATCCCGGCCGCTGGGCAACACCGAAACGCTATGGTCAAGATCCGTCTCACCCGTGGTGGCGCGAAGAAGCGTCCCTTCTACCACATCATCGTCACCGACAGCCGCAGCGCCCGCGACGGCCGCAACATCGAGCGCCTGGGCTTTTACAACCCGGTGGCGCAGGGCCAGGAGAAGCGCGTCGAGCTGAACCTGGAGCGCCTGAAGTACTGGGTGGACAACGGCGCCCAGCTGACCGACAAGGTCGCCGACCTGTACAAGGCGGCCGCCAAAGCGGCTTGATCCACCGCAGCGACGCCCGTGCGGCGGCGTCGCCGGATGCGACGATCCCGATGAGCGCACCGTCAGCCGGTCAGCGGATGATCGCCGTGGGCCGACTGCACGGTGCGTTCGGCGTGCGTGGCGAGGTCAAGCTGGAAAGCTACACCGAACCGGCCCGCGCCATTGCCCGCTATCAGCCGTGGACCCTGCGCGATGCGCGCGGCGGCGAGCGTGTGTGCGAGGGTGCAAAAGTGCGTGCCGGCGCCAAGGGCCTGATCGCTTCCCTGCCGGGGATCGCCGACCGCGATGCCGCCGACGCCCTGCGCGGGACCGAGGTGCTGGTGCCGCGCAGCGCGCTGCCGCCGCCGGCCCCCGGCGAGTACTACTGGGTGGATCTGGAGGGCCTGCGCGTGGTCAATGTCGAAGGCGCGGACTTCGGGCACGTGGCCTACCTGTTCGACAACGGCGCCAACCACGTGCTGGTGGCGCAGGGCGAGCGCGAGCGCATGATCCCGTTCGTGCAACCGGATTTCATCCGCAGCATCGATTTCGCCTCCGGCCTGGTGACGGTGGACTGGGACGCGGATTTCTAGGCGGCCTGCCGGCATGCGCTTCGACATCATCAGCCTGTTCCCCGAGTTCGTCGCCCAGCTCGCCGCGCACGGCGTGGTCGGGCGTGCCGGCGAGCGCGGGCTGCTGGCGATCCACGGCTGGAACCCGCGGGACTTCGCCGAGGGCGGCTACCGCCGGGTGGACGACCGCCCGTTCGGCGGCGGACCGGGCATGGTGATGCTGATCGATCCGCTGCGCGCCGCGATCGCTGCCGCGCGCGCGGCCGATCCGGCGCCGGCGCGGGTGGTGTACCTCAGTCCGCAGGGCCGCCGGCTCGACCAGCGCAAGGTGCGCGCGCTGGCGGCGCTGCCGCGCCTGATCCTGCTGTGTGGCCGCTACGAGGGCGTGGACGAGCGCCTGCTGCAGGCCGAGGTGGACGAGGAGGTGTCGATCGGCGACTACGTGCTGTCCGGCGGTGAGCTGGGTGCGGCGGTGGTGGTCGATGCGGTGGCGCGGCTGCTGGAGGGCGCGCTGGGCGATGCCGACTCCGCGGCCCAGGACAGCTTCGAGGGCGACGGGTTGCTGGACTGCCCGCATTACACCCGTCCGGTGGAACACCCGCTGGGGCGGGTGCCGGAGGTGCTGCTGTCCGGCAATCACGCCGAAATCGCGCGCTGGCGCCGGCAGCAGGCGCTGGGCCGCACCTGGCTGCGCCGCCCCGACCTGCTGGACGAGGCCGCGCTGTCGAAGGCCGACCGCGCCCTGCTGGAGGCCTTCCGGGCGCAGTGGCTGGCGGCGGCCGGTGAGCCGCCGGACGGAGATGCCTGAGCCGGGCGCGTGCCGGGGCCTGCAAGCGCGCGACACGCAACGGAATTTCCCGCTATAATGCGCGGCTGGACCTAGCTCCAGCTGCTACAGATTCATCCGCCACACCAGTGCCATGACGCGGGTCCACGTGCACTCGCGCAACAACGACTCCAACAGGCGCGTGCCGTGCACGCAACACATTCAACAGGTTGATCCCATGAACAAGCCCTCGATCCACACTCTCGTCCAGGACTTCGAAGCCGCCCAGGGGGCGCGCAAGCTGCCCGACTTCGGCCCCGGCGACACCGTCATCGTCAACGTCAAGGTGAAGGAAGGCAACCGCGAGCGCGTGCAGGCCTACGAGGGCGTGGTGATCGGCAAGAAGAACGCCGGCCTGAACTCCGCGTTCACCGTGCGCAAGATTTCCCACGGCTACGGCGTCGAGCGCGTGTTCCAGACCCACAGCGCCGCGATCGACTCGGTGGAGGTGAAGCGCCGCGGCGACGTGCGTGCCAGCAAGCTGTACTACCTGCGTGGCCTGGAAGGCAAGAAGGCGCGCATCAAGGAAGACCTGGCCGGCAACGCCAAGGCCAAGGCCGCCGCTGCCGCTTCCGCCGCCGAGTAAGGCGGTTTCCGCGACCCTCACGGCGCCCCGCGACGGCCACCTTCGGGTGGCCGTCTGCGTTTCCGGCGCGCAGGAACGCCCCGCATGCCGATCCCAGACGATACCGCCAGCGTCCGCCTCGACCTGTGGCTGTGGGCTGCGCGCTTCTTCAAGACCCGCGCGCTGGCCAAGCACGCCATCGAAACCGGCAAGGTGGAGGTCGGCGGGCAGCGCGCCAAGCCCGCGCGCGGCGTGCGGGTGGGCGATGCGCTCATCGTGCAGCGCGCGGAGGAGCGGTTCGAGATCGAAGTGCTGGCGCTCAGCGATACGCGCGGCCCGGCCAGCGTCGCCCAGGCCCTGTACCGCGAATCCGAGGCCTCGCGCCAGGCACGCCAGCTCGCGCGCGCGCAGCATGCGGCCGAGCGCGCCGGCTTCCAGCCGCCCGGGACCAAGCCGGACAAGCGCGCCCGCCGCCTGATCCGCGCGCTGGGCGATATCGACGCGCTGTAGCCCGCCTGCCGCCGTCACCGCGCGCGGCCAAGCGGCCTTCCCCATGCCGATATGCCGAACGCAAGGGGCGCATAGGCCGTTTCGGGAATGGCGGCGGCGCCCACGCCCCCGCATCCTGCGCGGCATCGCGAGATTGCCGGTGGAGAAGCCGATGACGGTGCTCAGGAACGGGGCCAGCGGGCCCGAGGTGCGGCGCCTGCAGGAGGCGCTGAATCGCAAACTGCCCGGCTGCAGCCTGCAGCCGGATGGCCGCTACGGGCCGCGCACGCAGGAGGCGGTGCGCCGCTACCAGGACCAGGCCTGGCTGGTGGTGGACGGCGAGGCCGGCCCCTGCACCCAGAACGCGCTGTTCGATGCCGAGGCCTATCCGCCGGTACAGCACCTGCGGCCATTCATCCCGCAGCCGACCAATACCACCTGCTGGGCGGCGTCCACCGCGATGCTCAAGCGCAGCAGTGTGGCTGCAGTCAAGGCCGCCACGCCATCCGACATGTGGGACGACGCGGGCGGGCTGCACAACGCCTCCGATCTCGCCAACTGGCTGCCGCTGACCGAACGCTACGCGCGCGCGCACGGGCTGCGCTTCTATCCCCCGGCGTCGTGGACCCCGCAGGCGTTCGCCGCGATGGTGCGGCAGGGGCCGGTGATGGTGGATACCCTGTGGAACGCGGGCGGCTACCTCAAGCGCGTTCCCGGCGGCTTCGAGGGCAGTCCCGGGCACATGACCCTGGTGGTGGGTGTGCGCGGCGACAACGATCCCAGCGGGCGCGGCACCACGTTGATGGTGTACGACCCGTGGGAGCCGAACGTGGGCCGGCGCTGGCGCGTCAGCTACTACCGCTGGATCAGCGAGGTCTCCACCCGCACCTACCGCCTGTTCCAGTAGTGATTCCAGTGGCGATCAGCCGGTGGCCGGCGGCAACGCCGGCAGGTCCACGTTGCGCTGGAACTCGAAGATCAGCCGCGTCTCGATGTGCGCCACTTCCTCGCGTTCGGTGAAGGCAGTCAGGGTGAACTGGCGCAGGTGCTCGCTGTCGCGCACCCCGACGTGGGCGAGGAAGTCGTCGGCACCGGCCACGTGGTAGCAGGCCAGCACTTCCGGCAGGCCCAGCAGATGGCGATGGAAGCCGTCCACCAGCGCCCGCGAATGGCGCGCCAGGCGCACTGACACCATCGCCTGCAGACCGATGCCGATGGCCTCGGGTGCGATCTCGGCATGGTAGCCCAGCAGGATCCTCGCCTCGCGCATCCGCCGCACCCGTTCCAGTGCGGTGGACGGCGCGATCCCGGTCTTTTTCAGCCAGATCCTTGTTGGGCAGGCGCGCATTCTTCCGCAGCAGCCGCAGCAGCGCGTAGTCGATTCGGTCGAGCATGCGGATTCTCCGGAAAATCGAAATATCGTTCGGCTGCGGTAATCATGACCGAAGTCGATTCTAGGATAGCGGCAACCCATCGCACGAGAGGCCGCCATGCACCGTTTCCAGACCACCGCCGTCCACGCCGGCCGCGACGACTTCGACACCCTGTGCGTGCACGCCCCGCCGCTGGACCTGTCCACCACCTATCCGATCGCCGACCTCGCGGTGGGCAGCGCCAGTTTCGATGCGCTGGTCGGCGGCGGCGCGACGGCCGCCAACCCGATCTATGCGCGCCTGCGCAACCCCACCGTGGCCCGCGCCGAGGCCGCGATCGCCGCGCTCGAGGGCACCGAGGCCTGCGTCGCCTACGCCTCCGGGATGGCGGCGATGACCGCGGTGCTGCTGGCGCGCGCGCAGCACGGCCGGCACGTGCTGGTGGTGCGACCGCTGTATGGCACCTCCGACCACCTGCTGGCCAGCGGCCTGTGCGGGCTCGAGGCCGAGTTCGTGCAGGCCAGCGAGATCGCCATCAGGCGCCGCGCCGACACCACGCTGGTGGTGATCGAAACCCCGGCCAACCCGACCCTGCAGCTGGTGGACATCCGCGCGGTGGTGGCGGCCGCCGGCGACGTGCCGGTGCTGGTGGATTCCACCTTCGCCACCCCGGTGCTGCAGCGCCCGGCCGAGCTTGGCGCTACCTACGTGCTGCACAGCGCGACCAAGTTCCTCGGCGGTCATGGCGACGTGATCGCCGGGGTCATCTGCTGCGGCGAGGCCCATGCGGCGCCGTTGCGCACCGTGCGTGCGGCCACCGGCGCGCTGCTGCATCCGCTGGCCGCCTACCTGCTGCATCGCGGGCTGCCGACCCTGAAACTGCGGGTGGAGGCGGCGCAGGCGAACGCGCAGGTGCTGGCGCAACGGCTGCAGCAGCATCCGGCGGTGGCGCGGGTGTTCTATCCCGGCCTGGCCGGCGCGCACGGCGCGCATTTGCTCGGCCCGCAGATGCGTGGCCCCGGCTGTCTGCTGGCATTCGAACTGCATGGCGGCCACGCCGCGGCGGCGGCCGCGATGGCCGCGGTGAAGGTGATGACGCCGGCGGTCAGCCTCGGTTCGGTGGACACCCTGATCCAGCATCCGGCCGGCCTGACCCACCGCATGGTGGACGACGCGGTGAGGGTGGCCACCGGGATCACCCCCGGCCTGCTGCGGTTGTCGGTGGGCATCGAGGACGTCGAGGACTTGTGGGACGACCTCGCGCAGGCGCTGGCGGCTTGGGGCTGAATTGATTGGCGCGCCGTGACTGGCAAATGGCAACGGCCGCTTGCGCGGCCGTTGCCATGACTGCCTGCGAGGGGATCAGGCGTGCAGGTCGAAGCGGTCGGCGTTCATGACCTTGGTCCAGGCCGCCACGAAGTCGCGCACGAACTTCTCGCGGTTGTCGTCCTGGGCATACACCTCGGCGTAGGCGCGCAGGATCGAGTTGGAGCCGAACACCAGATCCACCCGGGTGGCGGTCCACTTCGTTGCGCCGGTCTTGCGGTTGCGAAGTTCGTAGTGGTCACCGGCCTTGACCCAGCTGTAGGCCATGTCGGTGAGATGGACGAAGAAGTCGTTGGTCAGCGCGCCGACACGGTCGGTGAACACGCCGTGGTTGGTGCCACCGTGGTTGGTGCCCAGCACGCGCATGCCGCCGACCAGCACCGTCATCTCGGGCGCGGTCAGACCCATCAGCTGGGTGCGATCCAGCAGCAGTTCCTCCGGACTCACCGCATAGTCCTTCTTCAGCCAGTTGCGGTAGCCGTCCGCCACCGGTTCCAGATAGGCGAAGGAGTCCACGTCGGTCTGCGCCTGGCTGGCATCGCCGCGACCGGGCGCGAACGGCACCGGCACGTCGAAGCCGGCGGCCTTGATCGCCTGTTCCAGACCGACGTTGCCGCCCAGCACGATCACGTCGGCCAGGGAGGCGCCGGTTTCACGCGCGATCGGTTCCAGCACCGCCAGCACCCGCGCCAGCCGCGCCGGCTCGTTGCCTTCCCAGTCCTTCTGCGGGGCCAGGCGGATGCGCGCGCCGTTGGCGCCGCCGCGGTAGTCGGACTGGCGGAAGGTGCGCGCGCTGTCCCAGGCGGTGCTGACCAGATCGGATACCGACAGCCCGCTGGCGGCGATCTTCGCCTTCACCGCGGCCACGTCGTAATCCTTGCGGCCGGCCGGCACCGGGTCCTGCCAGATCAGGTCTTCCTGCGGCACTTCCGGGCCGATGTAGCGTGTCTTCGGCCCCATGTCGCGGTGGGTCAGCTTGAACCAGGCGCGCGCGAAGGTGTCCTTGAAGTACTCCGGATCGGCCATGAACTTGCGGCAGATCGCGTTGTAGATGGGGTCCACCTTCAACGCCATGTCGGCATCGGTCATCGCCGGGTTGTGGCGTTTGCTCGGGTCGCTGGCATCCAGCGGCTTGTCCTCTTCCTTGATATCGACCGGCTCCCACTGCCAGGCGCCGGCGGGCGATTTGCGCAGCTCCCATTCGTGGTTGAACAGCATCTCGAAGTAGCCCATGTCGAACTGGGTGGGATGCGTGGTCCAGGCGCCCTCGATACCCGACGACATGGCATTGGCGGCCTTGCCCTGCATGTCCGGGTTGGCCCAGCCCAGCCCCTGGAACTGTCCACGTCGGCCGCTTCAGGCACGGGACCCAGGCGTTCGGCGCGACCGTTGCCATGCATCTTGCCCACGGTGTGGCCGCCGGCGGTCAGGGCGGCGGTTTCCTCGTCGTCCATGGCCATGCGCTTGAACGTCTCGCGCACTTCCAGTGCGGTCCTGGCCGGATCGGGCTTGCCGCCCACGCCTTCCGGATTGACGTAGATCAGGCCCATCTGCACCGCGGCCAGCGGGTTCTCCAGTGACTCCGGCTGATCGTCGCTCGCGTAGCGGTCGCGGCCGAGCCATTCCTTCTCGGAGCCCCAGTAGATGTCTTTTTCAGGGTGCCAGATGTCCTCGCGGCCGAAGGCGAAGCCGTAGGTCTTCAGCCCCATCGACTCATAGGCCACGTTGCCGGCCAGGATGATCAGGTCGGCCCAGCTGAGCTTGTTGCCGTACTTCTTCTTGATCGGCCACAGCAGGCGCCGCGCCTTGTCCAGGCCGACGTTGTCCGGCCAGCTGTTGAGCGGGGCGAAGCGCTGGTTGCCGGTGCCGCCGCCGCCGCGACCGTCGGCCACGCGGTAGGTGCCGGCCGCGTGCCAGGCCATGCGGACCATCAGGCCGCCGTAGTGGCCCCAGTCGGCCGGCCACCAGTCCTGGCTGTCGGTCATCAGCGCGCGCAGGTCGCGCTTCAGCGCCGCCACATCCAGCGTCTTCACCGCTTCCCGGTAGTTGAACCCCTTGTCCAGCGGGTTGGTCTTGCTGTCGTGCTGGTGGAGGATGTCCAGGTTCAGCGCGTTCGGCCACCAGCTGGTGTTGCTGGTGCCCGCGGCGGTCATCGCGCCGTGCATCACCGGGCATTTGCCGCCGTGCTTGGATTCGTTCATAGCCATGGTCCTCTCCGTTGGTCGATGGTCGGTTGGGTGGTGTGGGCCTGGGTGCACCGGGAATCCAGCGTCGGCCGACTTCGTGACTGTAGTGCGCATCAATCGATAGGTGAAGTTTCATTTTTAAATGAAATCAATAGTTTATTGCTATTGATTGCGGCGACATGGCGGCACCGTGTGCGCGCCGGTGCCTGCCGGCCAACGCCGGCGCGCAGCGGGGGCGGCCAGCGGGGCGCATTGGTTAAACTCCGGGGATGACCGAGCCGCGTCGCTCCCGCAAGAAGACCCGGGTGACATCGCTGGACATCGCGCACCGGGCCGGGGTCTCGCAGGCCACCGTCTCGCGCGTGCTGGCCGGCAGCCCGCTGGTGAACGCCGAGACCCGCCGCCGGGTGGAACAGGCGGTGCGCGAGTTGAACTACAAGGTGGACCGGCACGCCTCCAGCCTGCGCACCCAACGCGCCGGCACCCTGGCGCTGCTGCTGTTCGAGGATCCGACGCCCGACGATTCCCACATCAACCCGTTCTTTCTGTCCATGCTGGGCTCGATCACCCGCGCCTGCGCGCGCCACGGGCACGACCTGCTGGTGTCGTTCCAGCAGCTCTCGGACGACTGGCATGCCGATTACGAGGACAGCATGAAGGCCGACGGGCTGATCCTGCTTGGCTACGGCGACTACCTGGCCTACGAGAGCACGCTGGAAAAGCTGGTGGAGCAGGGCACCCATTTCGTGCGCTGGGGCCAGGTGCAGCCCGACCAGCCGGGGATCTCGATCGGCTGCGACAACGCCGCCGGGGGATGCTGGCCGGCCGCCACCTGCTGGAGTGCGGCCGCCGCCGGATCGCCTTCATCGGGCATGCGTCCTCGCGGTTCCCGGAGTTCTTCGCCCGCTACCAGGGGTGCGATGCCGCGCTACGCGAAGCCGGCTTGTGCATGCTGCGCGCGCTGCAGGTGGATGCCGACAGCACCGAGGAAGCCGGTTACGCCGCCACCCGCGCCCTGCTGGCACGCGGACAGGCGTTCGACGCGCTGTTCGCTGCCAGCGACCTGATCGCGATCGGCGCGCTGCATGCGCTGAAAGAGGCCGGTTTACGGGTGCCGCAGGACGTAGCGGTGGTCGGTTTCGACGGCACCCCGATGGCGCGCTTCGCTGATCCACCGCTGACCACCGTGGTGCAGGACACCTCGCGCGCCGGCGGGCTGCTGGTGGAGACCCTGCTCAAGCAGGTGCGCGACCAGCCGGCCCACAGCGTGATGCTGGAACCGGTCCTCGAGGTCCGCGCCTCCAGCGGCGGCTGAGCCTCAGCGCGGCCGCCGCGCGCCAGCCATCGCCTCGTCCAATGCGGCCACCAGCGCGGGCTGCGTCGCCTGCGCATCCAGCAGGAACACCTGCACGCCGTGCGCCGGCACTTCGGCTGTGAGCGCGTCGCCAGCGGCGATGTCGCGGGTGCTGCCGTCCAGCGCGGAGACCCAATGGCCAGGCTGCAGAAGACGGTCGATGTGGAAGCGTTCCGGCGCATCGCCCTTGTTCAGCAGCACCAGCGCGATCTGGTGTTGCCCGGCGTGCTGGTACACGCGGTAGAACGCGGCGCGGGCGCCGGCCAGTTCGAGATTCAGCTGCAGTCCATGCTGCAGAGCGGGCGAGGCCTTGCGCACGTTGGCGATGCGGGTGAGCGCAGCAAAGATCGGGCTGGCCTGCGCGGCGCGGATGCCTTCCACCCCGAAGTAGTTGCGGTTGCCGTTGTGTTCCGGGCGCCCGCGCATGAAGCCCATCTCCGAGCCGTAATAGACCACCGGGATGCCGCGCGCGGTGAACAGCCAGTTGTGGGCGTCGATGAAGCCGGCGTCGCTGGCGTCCAGCCGCGCCATGTCGTGATTGTCGTAGAAGATGGCCAGCTCGTAGGGGTTGGCGTAGGGCCCGCCCGTAAGATGCAGCGCCGGGGCGAGCCGTTCGAATCCGGCCTGCTGGCGGCCGAACACTTCCCGCATCGCCTGCTGCAACGGGAAGTCGAGCACGCTGGTCTGGCCGTGGCCGGGCAGGGTGTGGTGGGCGATGGCGTTGGCGTCGAAGTTGAAATCCTCGCCGAACATGAAGAAGCCCGGATGCCTGGCGCGGATGCGCTGGGTGAACTTCTCCCAGAAGCTGTCCGGCATCCAGGCGATGGTGTCGATGCGGAAGGCGTCCGCGCCCTGCTCGATCCACTGCGCGTAGGCACCGGCCAGGTACTCCAGCACCGCCGGATTGTTCTCGTTGAAATCCGAGAGCTGGGCCAGGTTGCCGTCGAAGATCGACCCCTTGCCGTCCTCGACTG
Organism: Thermomonas sp. S9; assembly: GCF_024704365.1. Lineage (GTDB taxonomy): Bacteria > Pseudomonadota > Gammaproteobacteria > Xanthomonadales > Xanthomonadaceae > Thermomonas. The sequence continues at coordinate 1,973,862 of NZ_JAJDFY010000001.1, read as the reverse complement.
GACCGCGCGTGTTGTAGAAGCGGTGCAGCGGGTTGTGCGCCGGGTCGAGCTTCTGCGGCGGCAGGTTCTGGTGGTCGGCGATCAAATGGCCGTCGCGATCGTACACCTTGCCGAACTTGGGCTGGTCGAAGGCCATGCCCCAGGCCGGCGAGCCGTGGTTGGCCACGATGTCCAGCACCAGCTTCATGCCTTTGGCATGCATCGCCGCGGCCAGGTCCTGGAAGTCCATGCCGGGGCTGGGCAGGTGCTCGTCCACCTTGTAGAAGTTCACCCCCCAGTAGCCGTGGTAGCCGGCCATGCCGTGATCGGTCAGAACGCTGCCGCAGGTCGCCGGTTTCCCGCCGGTGAAGTGCTGGTCGGGGTTGTCCACGATCGGGGTGATCCACACCGCGGTGAACCCCATGCCGCGGATGTAGTCCAGATGATCGGCCAGGCCCTTGAAGTCGCCGCCGAGATAGCCGACGTTCCCGGATACGCCTGCGCAAGGAGGCTCCGGGATGTCGAAGGTGCGGTACTTGCCACCCTGGTCGCGGTGGTCGTTGCCGGGATCGCCGTTGACGAAGCGGTCGGTCATCACGAAATACACCGCCTCGCGCGCGAACGGCTCCAGCGTGCCGTAGTAGTCGGTCGCGGAGGCCGCTGGTGCGGGCGTGTGGCCCGCGCAGACACTGGTGGTGACGGCCAGCAGGCAGGATGCAATGGCGGTGCGGAGCGGATGCATGGTCGGTCTCTGTCTCAGGCGTGGGCGGCAGGTTCGGGCACGCGCAGCGCGCACAGCCCGGCGACGAGCATGCTGGCACCGCCCAGCACCAGGATCTTCGCCGGGTCGTCGGCGAACAGGTGCTTGAGGATATAGCCCAGCGTGGCCACCGCCACCAGTTGCGGGATGACGATGAAAAAATTGAAGATGCCCATGTACACGCCCATCTTGGCGGCGGGCACGCTGTCGGACAGCAGCGTGTAGGGCAGCGACAGGATCGAGGCCCAGGCGATGCCGATGCCGACCATCGACAGCAGCAGCCAGTTCGCGTCGGGCAGGAACGGAATCGAAGCCAGTCCGATCCCGCCCAGGATGAGATTGAGCAGATGGCTGCCGCGCAGGCCGAAGCGGCGCGCCATCCACGGAATCGCGATCGCGGCCAGCGCGGCGAAGCCGTTGTAGGCCGCGAACAGGACGCCCACCCAGTTGGCGCCGGTGTTGTAGGCGGCCGAGGCAGTGTCGCTGCTGCCGTAATACACGCGGGTGACGGTGGCGGTGGTGTAGATCCACATCGCGAACAGCGCGAACCACGAGAAGAACTGGACCACTGCCAGCCGCCGCATCGCCAGCGGCATGGCGTAGATGTCGCCCATCACCTGGGCGAAGCCGCTGTCGCGGCCGACCACGGTCAGCGCCAGCAGCGCCACGCCGTAGGCGGCCAGCAGTGCGCCCAGCAGGTACAGCTCGCGCGGCAGGTCCTGCCAGGCCACGCCGGCCAGGCCCAGCGCACCCAGCAGCAACCACAGCAGGCCGAAACGGGCGGCGCGCGTGCGATCCAGCAGCGTGCGGTCCAACGGAGCGGCCTGGTCGAACGCGGCAAGCTGCCCGGGCGGGTATTCGCGGGTGCGCAGTACTGTCCAGGCGATTGCGCCCAGCAGCACGCCTGCGCCGGTATAGAAGGCATAGCGCACGGTGTCCGGCACTTCGCCGGGCCCGGCGGTGTTGGTCACACCCCATTTCTCCAGCAGCCACGGCAGCAGGCTGGCGGTCACCGAGCCGATGCCGATGAAGAAGCTCTGCATCGCATAGCCCTTGGCGCGCTGTGACATCGGCAGCTGGTCGCCGACGAAGGCGCGGAAGGGTTCCATCGAGACGTTGATCGAAGCGTCCAGCACCCACAGCAGGCCGGCGGCCACCCACAGGGCTGGCGAGGCCGGCATGAGCACCAGCGCCAGCGAGGCCAGCAGGGCGCCGGCCAGGAAGTAGGGGCGGCGGCGGCCGAGCCCGGTCCAGGTGCGGTCGGACAGATAGCCGATCACCGGCTGCACCAGCAGCCCCGTCAGCGGCGCGGCGATCCACAGCCCCGGCAGCGCGTCCATGTCCGCGCCCAGGGTCTGGAAGATGCGGCTGACGTTGGCGTTCTGCAGCGCGAACCCGAACTGGATGCCGAGAAAGCCAAAGCACATGTTCCAGATCTGCCAGAACGAAAGCGGCGGTTTGTCCCTTGCGATGGCAGCGTGCATGGCATCCCCGATGGCGGTGGCGATTCCGGCCACCCGTGCGCGGCCTGCGTACATCCTGCGTACATATAGCGCAGGCATGGCGTGCTTCGCCGTGTAAACGTATTCAGCGCGCCGGCTTTCCGCATCCTCACGCGGCAGCCGGCATAGTCGCAGGCGACGACAGCACGGGTGGCAGGGATGGCAGCAGGCAACGGGTGGCGCGGCGCGGTGATCTATCAGGTCTACCCGCGCAGCTTCAGCGACAGCAACGGCGATGGCGTGGGCGACCTGCCGGGGCTGCTGGCGCGCCTGGACCACATCGCCAGCCTCGGGGTGGACGCGATCTGGATCTCGCCGTTCTTCACCTCGCCGATGGCCGACTTCGGCTACGACATCGCCGACTACCGCAATGTCGATCCGCTGTTCGGCACCCTGGCCGATTTCGACCGCGTGCTGGCCAAGGCCCACGCGTTGGGCCTGAAGGTGATGATCGATCAGGTCCTCAGCCACTGCTCGATCGCGCACCCCTGGTTCCAGGAAAGCCGCCAGAGCCGCGACAACCCCAAGGCCGACTGGTTCGTGTGGGCGGATCCGAAGCCCGACGGCACGCCGCCCAACAACTGGCTGTCGATCTTCGGCGGCGTGGCCTGGCAGTGGGAGCCGCGGCGCGGGCAGTACTACCTGCACAACTTCCTCGCATCGCAGCCGGACCTCAACTTCCACAATCCCGCAGTGCGCGCGGCGCAGCTGGACAACGTGAAGTTCTGGCTCGACCGCGGTGTGGACGGCCTGCGCCTGGACGCGATCAACTTCTGCTTCCACGATGCGCAGCTGCGCGACAACCCGCCCAAGCCGGCGGCGCTGCGCACCGGGCGCGGGTTCAGCCCCGACAACCCGTACGCCTTCCAGTACCACTGGTACAACAACACCCAGCCGGAAAACCTCGGCTTCCTGCACGAGCTGCGCGCGCTGATGGACCGCTACCCGGACGTGGGCGCGCTGGGCGAGATTTCCTCCGAGGATTCGCTGGCGACCATGGCCGAGTACTGCGCGCCCGGCCGGCTGCACATGGGCTACAGCTTCGAGCTGCTGACCGAGGACGCCAGCCCGGCCTATATCCGGGCCACGGTGGAAGCGCTGGAAGCGAAGCTGGGCGCGGGCTGGCCGTGCTGGGCGATCTCCAACCACGACGTGCAGCGCGCGGTGACGCGCTGGGGCGGTGTCGATGCGGATGACGCCCTGGCCAAGCAGCTGGTGGCGTTGGTGTGCGCGCTGCGTGGCAGCGTCTGCCTGTACCAGGGCGAGGAGCTGGGCCTGCCCGAGGCCGAAGTACCGTTCGAGGCGCTGCAGGACCCCTACGGCAAGGCGTTCTGGCCGAACTTCAAGGGCCGCGACGGCTGCCGCACGCCGCTGCCGTGGGATGCCAGCGCGCAGGCCGGCTTCACCACCGGCACGCCGTGGCTGCCGATTCCCGCGGCCCACCGCGCGCGTAGCGTGGCCGCGCAGGAACAGGACCCGCGCTCGGTGCTGCACGCCACCCGCGCCTTCCTGCACTGGCGCCGCCAGCAGCCCGCACTGGTGGAAGGCGGGATCCGCTTCCTGGACGCGCCGCCGCCGTTGCTGGCGTTCGTGCGCGAGCACGCCGGCCAGCGCCTGCTGGCAGTGTTCAACCTGTCGTCCACGCCGGTGGCGTGGCCGGCATTCGCCGCCGGCGAGCTGCTTGCGGTTCCCGGCCCGGAGGCGGGCCACCTGCGGGACGGCATCCTGCACCTGCCGCCGCGCGGCGTTGCGTTCGCCGCGCTGGAGTGAAGCCGATGGCCGTCGCCCTTCGTCGTTGCCTCCGTGTTGCGTCCCTGCGGCTGCCATCATTCTTGCGCCGACATCAGCGCGCTGCGTTCGCGACGGCGGCGGGGACGCCGCTGCTGGCGGCATTGCTGCTGCTCTCGCCGCTGGCGCAGGCCGAGACCGTGGCCCGCGTGGCCTCGCCCGACGGCCGCATCGAGGTCCAACTGGACCTCAATGGCGAAGGGCGCCTGGCCTACCGGGTGTCGCGCGACGGCAAGCCGGTGATCCGCGATTCGCGGCTGGGCTTCATCTTCCGCAATGGCCGCCAGCTGTTGCGCAACCTGCGCTTGGACGGGCAGGCCAGTACCCAGGTGGACACCACTTGGGAGCAGCCCTGGGGCGAGCGCCGGTTCGTGCGCGACCACCACAACGAGCTGCGCGCGCATTTCGTCGAGAAGGACGGCGACCACCGCCGCTTCGACATGGTGTTCCGGGTGTTCGACGACGGCGTCGGCTTCCGCTACGACATCCCGCGCCAGCCCGCGCTGCGGCAGGCGCAGATCGTGCAGGAGCTCACCGAGTTCGCCATCGCGCGCCCGGCCACCGCGTGGTGGATCCCGGCGCTGGAATGGAACCGCGAGGAATACCTGTACCGGAAGACCCCGCTGGCCGAGGTGGGCCTGGCGCAGACCCCGCTGACCCTGCGCACCGACGATGGCCTGTACCTGAGCCTTCACGAGGCGGCGCTGGTGGACTACGCCGGCATGAACCTGGTGCGCGGCGGCGATGGCGAGTTGCGTGCCGCGCTGACCCCGGGCAGCCCGGTGCCGGTGGTGCGCACGACCCCGTTCGCCACGCCCTGGCGCACGATCACGATCAGCGAGCGCGCCGGCGGGCTGGTGGAGTCCAACCTGATCCTCAACCTCAACGAACCCAACCGGCTGGGCGACGTGGGCTGGTTCAAGCCCTCGAAATTCGTCGGCGTGTGGTGGTCGCTGCACCTGAACCAGCAGAGCTGGGCGACCGGCCCCGAGCACGGCGCGACCACCGCCAACACCCGCCGCATGATCGACTTCGCCGCCGCCAACGGCTTCCGCGGAGTGCTTGTGGAGGGCTGGAACGTGGGCTGGGACGGCGACTGGTTCGCCAACGGCTGGAACTTCGACTTCCGCACGCCGACGCCCGATTACGACCTCAAGGGCCTGGCCGCGTATGCCGCATCGCGCGGCGTGCACCTGATCGGCCACCACGAGACCGCCTGCGCGGTGAGCCACTACGAGCGCCAGATGGACAGCGCGTTCGCGCTGTTCCAGCGGCTGGGGATCGACGTGGTGAAGACCGGCTACGTGTGCGATGCCGGCCAGATCGAGCGCCAGGACGCGCCGGGTGGCCCGGTGCTGCGCGAATGGCACGAAGGGCAATGGATGAGCAACCACCACCTGCGGGTGGTACGCGATGCCGCCCGCCACCACATCGCCATCGACGCACACGAGCCGATCAAGGACACCGGCCTGCGCCGCACCTATCCGAACTGGGTCGCGCGCGAGGGCGCGCGCGGCATGGAGTACAACGCCTGGGGCCGCCCGCCGAACCCGCCGGAGCACGAGGTGACCCTGGTGTTCACCCGCCTGCTGGCCGGGCCGATGGATTACACGCCGGGGATCGTCAGCCTGACCGGCCGCGACGGCCAGGAGATTCAGAGCACGCTGGCGCGCCAGCTGGCGCTGTACGTCGGCATCTACAGCCCGATCCAGATGGTGGCCGACCTGCCCGAGCACTACGCGCAGCATCCCGACGCCTTCCAGTTCATCAAGGACGTGGCGGTGGACTGGGACGAGAGCCGGGTGCTGGCCGGCGAGGTGGGCGAGTATGTCGCCATCGCGCGCAAGCAGCGCGGTGCGCCGCTGTGGTTCGTGGGCGTGATGAACGACCGCCACCCGCGCACGCTGGCGCTGGCGCTGGACTTCCTCGACCCGGGCAGGCGCTACCGCGCGGAGATCTACCGCGATGGCGAGGGCGCTTCCTTGCAAGGGGCGGCGCGCTTCCGCTTCGCGCGCGACGACAAGACTGTCGCCCGCGGCGACGTGCTGTCCTTGTGGCTGGCCGGTGGCGGCGGCGCGGCGATCCGGCTGGTGCCGCTGGACGGCTGATCCGCATCGCGCAACGGAGCCGGCAGTGGGCAGATGTCCGCCGGAGTCCCTGCAAATGCGCCCGGCGCGCATTCATCGCGGCGCGGCATGCCGGAGAAAACCCGCATGGGCAAGGCATTGCGTGATTTGCATTGCAGCCGGCCATGAATACGTATGCAGGCGCTTTCGTTTGCGCGGGCGCTGCCACACCATCGCAATGTTCATGCATTCACGCGGCATGCAGGCATGAAACGCGGGCGGCGCAGATCGCCCGAACCTCACAAAACCATTTCTGGAGGGGACCATGGTGCAGTTGAAGCGGAATCTGTTGAGCGTGGCGCTGGCCTCGGCCGCGCTGATGCTGGCGGTGCAGGCGCATGCGCAATCCGCCGGCAAGACCGAGCAGGGCGAGCAGGAGGCGGCGGCCAAGAAAAGGCCGATGACGCCAAGACCCTCGACAAGGTCGTCGTCACCGGCATCCGCGGCGGCATCGAGCGCGCCATCGACATCAAGAAGGACGCCACCTCGATCGTCGAGGCGGTATCGGCGGAAGACATCGGCAAGCTGCCGGACGTGAGCATCGCCGAGTCCATCGCCCGCCTGCCGGGTGTCACCGCACAGCGCGTGGCCGGCCGCGCGCAGGTGGTCAGCGTGCGCGGGCTCTCGCCCGACTTCGCCACCACGCTGCTCAACGGCCGCGAGATGGTCAGCACCGGCGACAACCGCAGCGTCGAGTTCGACCAGTATCCGTCCGAACTGATGGCCGGCGTCACCATCTACAAGACCCCGGATGCCTCGCTGGTGGGGCAGGGCCTGTCCGGCACCATCGACATGCGCACCGTGCGCCCGCTGGATTACGACAAGCCGGTGATCGCGCTCAGCGGCCGCTGGCAGCAGAACTCGCTAGGGGCCGCCGCCAACCAGGGATCGGCGGGCAACCGCTTCAACGTGAGCTACATCGGCCAGTCCGCCGACCGCACGCTGGGCTTTTCGATCGGCTACTCGCATTCCGATACGCCGATCCAGGAGAACCAGGTCGGCCTGTACGAGCCGTGGCAGGCAATCGGTGCCAACTGGCGGCCGGGCGTACCCGCCGGGACCTACTACTCCGACGGGATCAAGGCGCTGCGCCGCACCGGCTACACCAAGCGCGACGGCGTGATGGCGACCCTGGAGTACCGCCCGTCCGATGCCTGGGCCAGCACCCTGGACCTGTTTCATTCACAGGCGCACCAGGAAGACACCGCCAACCAGTTCGAGGTGCATATCGGCGACTACAACGGCGGGTATGGCCGCCTGAACGTGGTCAATGCGCAGATCAACGGCAACGGCACCTTCACCGGCGGCACCGCGCAGAACGTCTATCCGCTGGTGCGCGGAATGTACAACGACCGCAAGGACAGGATCGATGCGGCCGGCTGGCGCAACGAGTTCTTCTTCGGCAACGGCGTCAAGCTGACCGCCGATGCCAGCTGGTCGCGCGCCAAGCGCGACGAGCTGAACCTGGAGAACAACACCCAGCTGCTGCCGGCGCCGCAGCTGGATTCGGTGCAGCTCTCCTTCACCTCGAACGGCTTCTCGCAGCTGCATCCGGGGCGCGATTACTCCAATCCGGCCAATCTGTACCTGGCCAACACCATCTACGGCTCCGGCTACGGCAAGGTGCCGAAGGTGGTGGACGAGCTCAAGAGCGGTCGCCTGGTGGCCTCGCTGCCGGCGCCGCGCGCGATGGACACGGTGTTCTCCGGGATCGACGTGGGCGTGAACTACGCCGATCGCAGCAAGGACAAGACCCAGCCCGAAGCGCCCATCCTGCTCGGCAGCCAGGGCGTCACCCCGATCGCCTCCGACCTGCAGTACGGGCTGGTGGACCTGGGGTTTGCCGGCGTTGGTTTCATTCCTTCGTGGAACGTACCGGGCGCGGTGGCGCGCTACATGACCTTCAGTCCCAGCGACTCTGCGGCACCCTATCTCATCCCGAAGGCGTGGAAGGTGTTCGAAAAGATCGGCACCGCCTACGTGCAGGGCAATATCGACACGACGTGGGGCTCGGTACCGGTACGCGGCAATATCGGCGTGCAGGTCCAGCGCACCGATCAGTCCTCGGCCTCGCGGGTGTGGGACAGCTCGCAGCCGTCCGGCCAGGAGATCCGCCCCCTACCGCAACGGCAAGACCTACACCGACGTGTTGCCCAGCCTGAACCTGGCGTTCTCGCTGGCCGACGACCAGACCCTGCGCGTGGCGCTGGCCCGCCAGGTGGCGCGGGCGCGCGTGGACCAGCTGCGTGCCTCGGTCGAGTTCGGCGTGGATACCGCCACCGGCAGGCCCGGCGCTAGCGGCGGCAACCCGCTGCTGGATCCGTGGCGCGCCAACGCGTTCGACATCTCCTGGGAGAAGTACTTCGGCAACAAGGCCTATATCGCCGCCGCCTACTTCTACAAGCAGCTGACCAGCTACATCTATACCCAGACCCGCGATGGCTACGACTTCACCGAGCTGCTGAAGGGCTGGGTGCCGCCGCCGGGGATGACCGTGCCGGTGCAGACCACCGGAACCATGACGGCGCCGTTCAACGGCAAGGGCGGCAGGCTGCAGGGCCTCGAACTGACCGCCTCGATGCCGCTGGACATGGTGTTCGGCGAGCGCCTGCGCGGGTTCGGTGTGATCGCCAGCGCCAGCTTCACCGACAGCAGCATCAAGATCCGCGATCCGGAAAGCAGCAGCAGCGTCGGCAACGGGCCGATTTCCCTGCCGGGCCTGTCCAAGCAGGTCTACAACCTCACCGCCTATTACGAGCGCAACGGCTTCGAGTTCCGGATCAACAACCGCCGCCGCTCGGACTTCATCGGCGAGATCGGCAATTTCGCCGGCAACCGCACGCTGCGCTACGTGGTCGGCGAGAACATCACCGACGCGCAGCTCAGCTACACCTTCAGTCAGGACAGCGGCTTCGGCGGGCTGACCCTGCTGCTGCAGGCCAACAACCTGGGCGATGCGGCCTACCGCACCTATGCCGGCAGCAAGGACCGTCCGCTGGAATACATCAAGTGGGGCCGCACCCTGCTGTTGGGGGCCAGCTACAAATTCTGATCCACGCACTGGCGTCCCTGGGATACGCCACCCCCCGCCGGCGACTGGTCGGCGGGGGTTGTTTTTTTCCGGCACCCGGCAAAGCACGAGGCCCGCAAAGCGGGCCTCGCGGGGTGTTGCAGCGGCAACGGGCGCCTGGTCAGTTCTTCTTGGCCTGATCGGCCGCGGCCTTGGCCTTGTCCGCCATCTTCTGGGCGGCATCCGCGGTGGCCTGCGCGGCGTCCGCGGTGGCATCGGCGGCCTTGGTAGCGGCAGTGTCGGCCGCAGACTTGGTGGCATCGGCGGCATCGTGCATGGCGTTGCTCGCTTCGCCGGCGGCCTCGCCGGTAGCCGCAGCGGTGGCATCCATCGCCTTGTCGGCGGCATTTGCAGTGGCGTCGGCGGCGGCCTTGGTGGCGTCGGCGGCATCGTGCATCGCCGCGTTGGCATCGGCGGCGGCATCCTGTGCAGCCTGGGTGTCGTTCTTGCAGGCGGTCAGCGCCAGCGTGGCAGCTTCACCAGGGCGACATACAGCTTCGTGGTCATCTCATGGACTCCTGAGGGTTGAAGTTGCACTGCGGTCGGGCGTGTTGCGGTGAGCAGCCGCGAGCCGGTGGCCGCGGAAGCGGCAGCCCGACTCTAATCGGCGTAACGTGAAAAAAAGTTGCGGAAAATGCTGCGGCTCAGTGGCGCCGGCGTCTGCCCGCCGGCACCGGCAGCGCTTCCACCGCCACGCTGAAACTGCGCGCCTCGCCGGGGAAGACCGCACCCACTCCAGCGACGTGGCGGCCGACTTCCTCGCCGCGTTCGTTGCGGATCACCACCACCATCGTGTACTCGAAACTGCCGTGGTCGTCGCCGCGCAGGGTGCCTTCCACGTGCAGCGGCACGAAGCGCTGGGCCGCATCGGTGGCGGTGGCATCGAACCGCAGGTGGCCGCGGCAGGCCGGGCAGACCGCCGAGCTTTCCAGGATGGTGGCCTTGCAGTGCGGGCAGGCGCGGGTGGCGCCGGCCTCGCCCGGGCGGACGGCGCTCATGCGGCCGCGCCGGGCTCCGGTTTCGCGGCCTTGGCGTCCTTCTCCCAGCCGCATTCCACGTGGCCGCGGATGCGGCTGCCGGCGGCGACGGTGAGCGAGCTGGCCTTGAGGTCGCCGCTGAGCGCGCCGCTGGCCAGCAGCTCCACGTGCTGGGCGGAGGTGATGTTGCCGTCCAGTTCGCCGGCCAGGGTCACCTTGCCGGCGGTGACGCTGCCGGACACCTTGGCGCCCTGGTCGATGGCCAGGTTGCCCTGCACCTTGACATCGCCCTTGAACTTGCCGGCGATGCGGACGTGGCCGGCGCCTTCGATCTTGCCTTCGATCGACAAGTCGGCGGCGATCACCGATTCGCGCGCGGGCGTTTCCACCGCGCGTACCGGCGCGGCCTGCGCGGCGGCGAGATCGGGCAGATGGGTGGGCGGATCGAAGCGGGCGGGTTCGGGTTTGGACGCGGGCGCGGGGTCTTTCCAGATGGCCATCGGCGGCTCTCCACGGGAAGAATGGTCGAGGCTATCACCACCGGGTGACGGTTTGCGGCATGAATGCGCGCCCCGTGTCGGATTTTCGCGTGAATGCGAGTTTCGTCACATTCGGAATACGCCGAACCGGGTGCGTTCCTCGATCGGTGCGTTGAGTGTCGCCGACAGCCCCAGCCCCAGCACGCGGCGGGTGTCGGCCGGATCGATGATGCCGTCGTCCCACAGCCGCGCGGTGGCGTAGTAGGGATTGCCCTGGTCCTCGTACTGCTGGCGGATCGGCGCCTTGAACGCTTCTTCCTCCTCCGGTGTCCAGGTGCCGCCGCGGGCCTCGATGCCGTCGCGCCTGACCGTCGCCAGCACGCTGGCCGCCTGTTCGCCGCCCATCACGGAAATGCGCGCATTCGGCCACATCCACAGGAAGCGCGCGCCGTAGGCGCGGCCGCACATGGCGTAGTTGCCGGCGCCGAAGCTGCCGCCGATCACCACCGTGAACTTGGGCACGTGGCTGCAGGCCACCGCGGTCACCATCTTGGCGCCGTCTTTCGCAATTCCGGCCTGCTCGTACTTCTTGCCGACCATGAAGCCGGTGATGTTCTGCAGGAACACCAGCGGGATGCCGCGCTGGTTGCACAGCTCGATGAAGTGCGCGCCCTTGAGCGCGCTTTCCGGGAACAGGATGCCGTTGTTGGCGATGATCCCCACCGGATAGCCGTGCAGGTGGGCGAAGCCGGTCACCAGGGTCTTGCCGTAGCGCGCCTTGAACTCCTGCAGCTCGCTGCCATCCACGATGTGCGCGATCACCTCGCGGATGTCGAACGGCCGGCGCGCGTCCTTCGGCACGATGCCGTACAGCTCTTCGGCCGGATACAGCGGTTCGCGCACGGGCCGGGTCGCCACCGGCAGTCCCTTCTTCCGGTTGAGCGAGCCAATGATGCCGCGCGCGATCTGCAGCGCATGGTGGTCATCCTCGGCGAAATGGTCGGCTACGCCGGAGATGGTGGTATGGACCTCGGCGCCGCCCAGGGTTTCGGCATCCACCACTTCCCCGGTCGCGGCCTTCACCAGCGGCGGGCCACCGAGGAAGATGGTGCCCTGTTCCTTGACGATGACGGATTCGTCGCACATCGCCGGCACGTAGGCGCCGCCGGCGGTGCAGGAGCCCATCACCACCGCGATCTGCGGGATGTTCTCCGCGCTCATCCGCGCCTGGTTGTAGAAGATCCGGCCGAAGTGCTCCTTGTCCGGGAATACCTCGTCCTGCAGCGGCAGGAAGGCCCCGCCGGAATCCACCAGATAGACGCAGGGCAGGCGGTTCTCGCGCGCGATCTCCTGCGCGCGCAGGTGCTTTTTCACCGTCATCGGGAAATAGGTGCCGCCCTTCACGGTGGCATCGTTGGCCACCACCATCACCTCGATCCCCAGCACCCGGCCGATGCCGCACACGATGCCGGCGCCGGGGGCTTGGTCCTCGTACATCCCTTCGGCGGCCAGCGGGGCGATCTCCAGGAACGGCGAGCCGGGATCGAGCAGGGCCTCGATGCGCTCGCGCGCCAGCAGCTTGCCGCGCTCGGTGTGCTTGGCCCGCGCCTTCTCGCCGCCGCCGTCGGCCACCCGCGCCAGCCGGCGCTCGAGTTCGACCACCAGTTCGCGGTGGAAGGCGGCGTTGTCCTGGAAGTCCTGCGAGCGGGGGTCGAGTTGCGAGGTCAGCGCGGGCATGGGGTGTGCGGGTGGCGGGAATGCGACAAGGATACCGCCTGTGCCGGGGCAGCCCGCGCCGGGCCCGTGCCGGGTCTGCGACAATGGCGGGCCATCCGCAGGACAGCGCTTGCCTTGGCCCGCCTCGATCAATCCCCCAAGACCCTCTCCATCCTCGACCTCAGCCATGACGGCCGCGGCGTGGCGCGCTGGCCGGACGGTCATGCGCAGGCCGGCAAGACCGTGTTCGTGTCCGGCGCGCTGCCGGGCGAGACCGTGCTGGCCGAGCAGACCGCGCGCAGCCGGCATTTCGACGCGGCGCGCACGCGCGAGGTGCTGATCGCTTCGCCGGATCGGGTGTTGCCGCGCTGTCCGCACTTCGGCACCTGCGGCGGCTGCGTGCTGCAGCACCTGGCCGAGGACCGCCAGATCGAATACAAGCAGCAGGTGCTGCTGGACAACCTGCAGCGGATCGGCCACGTGGCGCCGGCCGCCGTGCTGCCGCCGCTGCGCGGCGAGGCCTGGGGCTACCGCCGCAAGGGGCGGTTCTCGGTGCGCCGGGTGGAGAAGAAGGACAAGACCCTGGTCGGCTTCCGCGAGCAGGACCCGCGCTTCGTGGCCGACCTGTCCGAATGCCATGTCGTGGTGCCGCAGCTGGGCTTCAAGCTGCAGGCGCTGGGCATGCTGGTGGACGGGCTGGACGCGCGGTGCGACATCCCGCAGATCGAGTTCATCGCCGGCGATGCCGCCACCGCGCTGGTGTTCCGCCACCTGCAGCCGCTGTCGGGGGCGACAAGGCCAAGCTGTCAGCATTCGGCGAGCAGCAAGGCTTCGCCATCTACCTGCAGCCGGGCGGGGTGGAGTCGGTGCATCCGCTGGGCGAGGGCGCGGCGCTGGCGTTCCGCCTGCCGCCGTGGGACATCACCCTGCAGTTCCGCCCGCTGGACTTCATCCAGGTCAACGCGCGTCTGAACGAGGCGATGATCGCGCGCGCGCTGGAACTGCTGGAGGTGCAGCCCGGCGAGCGCGTACTGGACCTGTTCTGCGGGCTGGGCAACTTCACCCTGCCGCTGGCGCGGGTGGTTGGCGACGGCACGGTGGTCGGGGTCGAGGGCGACGCCGGGCTGGTGGCACGCGCGCGCGCCAACGCCGAGCGCAACGGCCTGCGCAATGTGCAGTTCCATGCGGCAGACCTCGCGCAGGACCTGGCCGGCCAGCCGTGGCTCAAGGCCGGCTTCGACCGGCTGCTGCTGGACCCGGCGCGCGCCGGCGCGATCGAGGTGCTCAGGCAGCTGCCGCTGAAAGGCCTCAAGCGCATCGTGTACGTCAGCTGCCATCCGGGCTCGCTGGCGCGGGATGCCGGATATCTGGTGCATGAGGCCGGCTGGAGGCTGCGCGAGGCGGGCGTGATGGACATGTTCCCGCATACCGCGCACGTCGAGTCGATCGCGGTGTTCGATCCGCCGAAGAAGGGGTAGGCCGTGGGCATCGAGATCGAACGCAAGTTCCTGCCGTGCAGCGACGCCTGGCGCGCCGCCGCGCACAGGGTGGTGCCGATGGCGCAGGGCTACCTCAACGACCTGGCGCAGGTGGAATCGGGCGCGATGCAGGCCTCGGTGCGGGTGCGCATCGAGGGCGATGCGGCCTTCCTCAACATCAAGTCGCGCGAGGCCGGCCCGCGCCGGCAGGAGTTCGACTACCCGATCCCGGTCGAGGATGCGCGCGCGCTGCTGGCGCTGTGTGTCGGCGGCCTGGTCGAAAAGAATCGCCACTATGTCGAGCACGCCGGGCGGCTGTGGGAGGTGGACGAATTCCTCGGCGCGAACGCCGGGCTGGTGGTGGCGGAGGTCGAGCTGGAGGCGGTGGATGCGCCGCTGGCCAAACCGGACTGGGCCGGCGTCGAGGCGACCCATGCGCAGCGCTACTACAATCTGGCGCTGGCCGCGCGCCCGTATTCGCAATGGCGCGAGGACGAGCGGCGCGCACTGGACTTGCAGGAGACGGCGACATGCTCTTGATCGGCCTCGCCGGGCACGCGCTCACCGCGCGCGAGCGCGACCTGCTGGCGCACGCGGCCTGTGCCGGGGTGACCTTGTTTTCCCGCAATTTTGCCTCGCGCGCGCAGGTGACGGAGCTGGCGCAGGCGATCCGCGAGGCCGCGCCGCGGCCGCTGCTGGTGTGCGTGGACCAGGAAGGCGGGCGGGTGCAGCGCTTCCGCGAGGGCTACAGCGCGCTGCCGGCCCTGCATGGGTTCGAGGCGCTGTACCGGCGCGATCCCGATGCCGCGCTGGCGCTGGCGCGCGAGCATGCCTGGCTGATGGCCAGCGAACTGCGCGCCAGCGGGATCGACCTCAGCTTCGCCCCGGTCGTGGATCTGGCGCGCGGCAACCGCGCGATCGGCGACCGCGCGTTCGCCGCCGATCCGGCGGTGGTGGCGGCATTCGCGCGCAGCTATGTGGCCGGCATGCACGAAGCCGGGATGGCGGCCACTCTCAAGCATTTCCCCGGGCACGGCTCGGTGCAGGAGGACACCCACTTCGATGCGGCCATCGACCCGCGCTCGCTGGAGGAACTCCGCGCGCACGACCTGGTGCCGTTCGCCGCCGGGATCGCGGCCGGCGCGGATGCGGTGATGATGGCGCACGTGGTGTATCCGCAGGTTGCGCCGCAGCCGGCCGGATGCGCGCCGCGCTGGATCAACGGCGTGCTGCGCGGCGAGCTGGGCTTCCGCGGGGTGGTGTTCTCCGACGACCTCGGCATGGCTGCCGCGGATGCCGTGGGCGACCTGCCGGCGCGCATCCACGCCCATCTGGATGCCGGCTGCGATGTGGTGCTGGTGTGCCAGCCGCAGCAGGCCGAGGCGGCGCTGGCCGCGCTGGAGGGGCGGCGCAGCAATACCCTGGCGCTGACGGCGCTGATCGGGCGCGGTGCGCTGGGTTGGGATGGCTTGCTGGCGCAGGCGCGTCGCGACGAGGCGCAGGCGCGCCTGCGCGCACTGCAGACACCGGCATTGGAGACGGGCGTCCTGTCGGGCGCGGTGCATTCGGGAGATGTGGCATGACGGTTCCAACCCTGGCCGAGGCGCTGGCCTCCGCCCATCGGCTGTTCGATCGCGCGGCGCTGGAGGCCGAGATCGTGCGCATGGCCGGCGAGATCCGCGCCGCCTACGCCGATGGCGAGGTGCCGTTGTACCTCACGGTGATGAACGGCGGGCTGCCGTTCGCGGCGCAGCTGGCGTTCGCGCTCGGCGAGCGCGGCCTCGACCTCGAGTTCGATTACCTGCACGCGACCCGCTACCGCGGCCAGACCAGCGGCTCGGGCCTGGCCTGGCTGCACCGTCCGGCGACCCCGATGCGGGGGCGCAAGGTGCTGCTGGCGGACGACATCCTCGACGAGGGCCACACCCTGCTGGCGGTCAAGCACTGGTGCGAGGACCAGGGCGCGATCGAGGTGCGGGTGGCGGTGCTGGCCGAGAAGGTGCACGGCCGCTGCGTGGAGGGCATCGCCGCCGACCACGTGGGTGTGCGGGTGCCCGATGCCTACGTGTTCGGCTACGGCATGGACTTCCACGAACAGGGGCGCAACCTGCCGGCGATCTATGCGCTGGGAGACTGATGCGTCATGCGTGCGCCGGCAGGACTTTGCCGGACACGCCGTGGATACGTCCATGTAGGCTTTTCGGCGACATCCCTGTCGCCGAAAGTCCGTCAAAGCCCTGCCGGCGTACGCACGCCGCGCATGTGAGGTGAACGGGAGGAGCAAGTGCAATGACCATCGACCTCGCCGTGATCGGCGGTACCGGCGTGTATGCGCTGGGCGAACTGGCCGACGTCGAGACCCACCAGCCGGTGACGCCTTACGGCGCGCCGTCGGGCCCGGTGCGGGTGGGGCAGTATGCCGGCCGGCGGGTGGCCTTCCTGGCCCGGCATGGCGAAGGCCACTCGCTGCCGCCGCACCGCATCAACTACCGCGCCAACCTCGCCGCGCTGAAGGCGCTGGGCGCGCAGCGGGTGCTGGCGCTGAACACCGTCGGCGGCATCACCGAAGGCTACGGGCCGCGCGTGCTGGCCTGTCCGGACCAGCTCATCGACTACACCTGGGGTCGCATTTCCACCTTCTGCGAGGAGCCGGGCAGCGAGGTGCTGCACGTGGATTTCGGCGATCCCTACACCCTTGCGCTGCGACAGGCGGTGCTGCGCGCTGCCGCACGTGCCGGGGTGAGCGTAGTCGATGGCGGCTGCTATGGAGCGACCCAGGGCCCGCGCCTGGAGACGCGCGCCGAGGTCGCGCGGATGCGCCGCGACGGCTGCGACCTGGTCGGCATGACCGGGATGCCGGAGGCCGGGCTGGCGCGCGAGCTGGGGCTGGACTATGCGTGCCTGGCGATCGTCGCCAACTGGGCCGCCGGTGCCGGGCCGGACGTGGACGAGGTGATCACCTTGCAGGACGTGCTGGACAACGTGGCGGCGGCGATGGCCGGGGTGCCGCCGCTGCTGCGTTCGTTGCTGGCGAAGTGAGGGCGATGCCGCGGCGTGTGCGCGGCTTGCGCGGGCAGTCGGTTCGGGCATACTCGCGCGGTGCCGCCGCAAGGCGGTGCGCCCCCCACCATCCGGTTCCATCACCACCCGCATCCGCAAGAGGTCTTCGCATCATGCAGTACGGCACCGTGAAGTGGTTCAACGACGCCAAGGGCTTTGGCTTCATCGCCCCCGAGGACGGCAGCGCCGACGTATTCGTGCATTTCTCCGCGATCGACGCCAAGGGCTTCCGTAGCCTGCAGGAAGGCCAGCGCGTCAGTTACGAAGTCCAGCAGGGCCCGAAAGGCGCGCAGGCGGCAGGCGTCAAGCCGGCCTGATCCAAGCCCATCGCCGCATTCCGAACCCCGCCTCGCGCGGGGTTTTTTTCGCGCCCGCGCCGCCGTTTCGTGTTGTTGTCCTGCGTGCGCAAAAAACAGGGCCCGCCGAAGCGGGCCCTGCTCGCGTCGAACGCTTGCCAGAAGAAGATTACTTCTTCTCGCCCTCGGCGGCCGGAGCGGCAGCGGCGTCGGCGGCCGGAGCGGCAGCGGCGTCGGCCGGAGCAGCGGCCGGAGCAGCGGCGTCGGCGGCCGGGGCGGCCGGGGCCTCAGCAGCCGGGGCAGCGGCGTCGGCGGCCGGAGCGGCAGCGGCGTCGGCGGCCGGAGCGGCGGGGGCCTCAGCGGCCGGGGCAGCGGCGTCGGCGGCCGGAGCAGCCTCTTCCTTCTTGCAGGCCGACAGGGCCAGGACGCCAGCGGCGAGGAGCACGAAAAGCTTGTTGTTCATGGAAATCTCCAGAGGGTTGACTGATGGAACAGGTAAGGGTGGAACTTCAGGCAACGCCAGTGCGCTTAGCGTACCGGCTTGCACCGGTGGGTCGTTCACTGACTTACGTCTTTCCCGGTCGCCCGGGGCACGAAAAAGCCGTCGGAACACCGACGGCCTTTCCGGATTCTAGCAGCAATACGCCGGCAAATCGCTCCGCCGCCGGATTACTTCTTAGCTTCCGCCGAGGTCGCGGCCTTCTCCGCCTCGTCGGCCGCCTTCTGGGCGTCCGCCGGGGCAGCGGCAGCGTCGGCCGGGGCCGCTTCCGCCGCCGGGGCAGCCGCGTCGGTGGCCGGGGCTTCGGCAGTGGCGTCGGCCGCCTGGGCGGTGGCGCTGTCGGCAGCAGCCTGCTCGGCGGCCGGGGCCTCGTTGCCGGCGGCAGCGGCATCGGCGGCGGGCTCGGACTTGCTGCAGGCAGTCAGGGCCAGGCCCAGTGCCATCGCCAGCAGGATCTTGTTGATCGACATGATGCGGGTTCCTCGTCTGAAATTGGGCAACGCAACAAGCGCGTGCCCTACCATGATGACGTGCTGGTGTCGCGTGTCAAGCGGTTGACCGAAAATTTCCCGTTCAGCCGTTCTTCGCGCGGCGCCGGTCACGCCAGTTCGATCGCCACGGCGGTGGCCTCGCCGCCGCCGATGCACAGCGAGGCGACGCCGCGCTTGCCGCCGCGGGCCTGCAGGGCGTGCAGCAGGGTCACCAGCAGACGCGCACCGGAGGCGCCGATCGGGTGGCCCAGCGCCAGCGCGCCGCCGTTGACGTTGAGCTTTTCGTGCGGGATGCCGAGGTCGGTCATCGGTGCCATCGCCACGCAGGCAAACGCCTCGTTCACTTCGAACAGATCCACGTCGGCCACGCTCCAGCCGGCCTTGTCCAGCACGTTCTTGAGCGCGGCCACCGGGGCGGTGGTGAACCATTCCGGCGCCTGCGAATGGGTGGCATGGGCGACGATGCGGGCCAGCGGCCTGGCGCCGGCGGCGGTCGCGGCCTCGGCGGACATCACCACCAGCGCGGCCGCGCCATCGGAGATCTTGGAGGACGAGGCGGCGGTCAGCACGCCGTCCTTGCCGAACGCCGGGCGCAGGTCGGGAATCTTGGCCGGGTCGATCTTGCCCGGCTCCTCGTCCTTGGTCACCACCACCTCGCCCTTGCGGGTCTTGACCGTCACCGGCGCGATCTCGGCGTCGAACGCGCCGCTGGCCTGGGCCGCCTGCGCCCGGCGCGCGCTTTCCGCGGAGTAGGCGTCGATGGTCGCGCGGTCGTAGCCGTACTTGCCGCAGGCCATGTCGCCGAACACGCCCATCGCCTTGCCATCGTAGGGGTTGGTCAGGCCGTCGTAGGCCATGTGATCGAGGAATTCGGCGCTGCCGTAGCGGATGCCGGTGCGCGCGCCGTTGAGCAGGTGCGGGGCGTTGGTCATCGACTCCATGCCGCCGGCGACCACCGCCTGCGCGGAGCCGGCCTGGATGATGTCGTGCGCCAGCATCATCGCCTTCATGCCGGAGCCGCAGACCTTGTTGATGGTGGTGCAGCCGGCCGCATCCGGGATGCCGGCCAGGCGCGAGGCCTGGCGCGCCGGGGCCTGGCCGAGGCCGGCCGGCAGCACGCAGCCCATGATCACCTCGTCCACCTTGCCCGCCGGCAGGCCGGCCTGCGCGAGCGCGGCGGCGATGGCGGCGCTGCCCAGCGCCGGGGTGGGGGTGCCGGTGAACTGGCCGAGGAAGGAACCGATGGCGGTGCGCTTGGCACCGACGATGACGACGTCGCGCATGGCAAACTCCGGTAGGCGTGCGGCCGTGGGGGCCGGGAAAGCCCGATTATGGCGCGAATCGCGCTTGCATGCTGCATTGCCACATGGTGTCGTGGCGTTGCGCGCGCCGGGGTGCCCGGATTAAAACATCCGCCATTGGATGTGCGGTGCCAATGGGGGTGCCGGCTTCCGGGGAGCTTGCAAATGACGATCATCCAGACCTTTCCTGCGCGCCGCCCCGCCGTGGCGCTCCTGCCTTGCGCGATCGCGCTGCTGCTGGCCGCCTGCGGCGGTGGTGGCAGCGGGGTGCGGTCCTCGCCACCGCCGTCGCCGCCGACCACGCCTGGCGGCATCGGCTTCACCCGACCGTCGCCATCGACAGCAGCCTGGTGGTGAACCCACCGGCCATTCCCACCCTGGCCGGGCCGGCCAGCCTGCCGCAGTACAGCCAGCATCTGGTGCTGACGAATGCCGCCGGCGCCCTGGGCGCTGGGTTGAAGGGGCAGGGCATCACCATCGGGCTGGTCGATACCGGGGTGAACCGGCAGAACCCGGCCCTTACCGGGCGGGTGACGGCCAGCTTCATCCACGTCGATCCGAACACCAACGACACCAGCGTGGACGACGTGGTCGGGCACGGCACGGTGGTCGCGGAGATGGCTGCCGGCAAGGGCATCGGCAACTGGGGTGGCGGGGTGGCGCAGAGCGCGAACATCGTGTCCTCGCGCATCATCAGCGATTCTCCGCCGCCGGATGACGGGTCGGGCGCCGGCAACGAGATCCACGCCGGCCAGGGCTACGGCGATTTCTTCCAGGCCATCAATACCGAACTGGCGAATGCCGGCGCGAAGATCATCAACAACTCCTGGGGCGGGCTGTACTGGAACGACCCGGCGCTGACCACCGAGCTGGCCAACGCCTGGCGCGATTTCGTGGTCAACCGTGGCGGCATCATCGTGTTCGCCAATGGCAACAGCGGTGGCGATCCGCGCTATGCCGGCGAACCGTCCGACAATGCCCGCCTGCCCACCCTGGCCAACGATGCGCAGCTGGAAAAGGGCTGGCTGACGGTGGGCGCGCTCGACCCCGGCAACCCGACCCAGCTCACCTCGTATTCGCAGCAGTGCGGCAGTGCCATGAACTATTGCCTGGTGGCGCCGGGCAATGTGGTGTTCATCGACCCGCAGGCCAAGGTGGGGGATGCCAGCTACGCGCTGTACCAGGGCGGCGGCACCTCATTCGCTGCGCCCCAGGTGGCCGGTGCGGCCGCGGTGGTGTGGTCGGCGTTTCCCTATCTCAACAACGACCAGGTGCGGCAGCTGATCCTGGGCGGGGCCAAGGACCTCGGCGCGCCCGGGGTGGACCCGGTGTTCGGCTGGGGCCTGCTGGATGTGACCCGCGCGGCGATGGGGCCCAGCAACTTCGCCTGGGGCGATTTCAGCGTGGCGTTCTCCGGCAATTCGGTCTGGCGCAACGAGATCGTCGGCAGCGGCGGGCTGATCAAGGGTGGCAGCGGCATCCTCACGCTGGCTGAGGCGGGCAAGTTCAGCGGCGACACCCGCGTCGATGCCGGCGGGCTGGACGTGCGCAAGGGGCTGCGCGGCAATCTCGCGGTGGCCGATGGCGCCACCGTGTGGGCCAGCGGGGCGTTCGGCGGCAACGTCGCCAACAGCGGCCGGTTCCTGGTCGGTGCCAGCAATCCGGCCACCATCGCCGGCAACTTCCAGCAGTCGGCCAGCGGCAATCTCGGAGTGTGGCTGGGCAGCCCGCTGCAGGTAGGAGGCAGCGCCAGCCTGGCCGGCACGCTGTCCGTCCTCGGCGTGAAGACCGGCTACACCACCAGCGCCAAGGAAACCCTGCTGACCGCGAACGGCGGCATCAGCGGCACCTTCGCCAGCCTGAAGGCGGCGCCGAACGTGTTTCTCGACGCCAGCCTCGGCTACGACCCCAGTCATGTGTTTCTGAGCATCAACCGGATCGACGTCAGCAAGGCGGTGGCGGCGCTGGGGCTGGACGGGGTGAGCCTGGCCAGCGCGGTGCGGGTGGAGTCCGCGATGCAGGCGATCGATGCGCAACTCGGCGGGAGCGCGCCCGGCGGCATTGGCGCGGCCTTCATCGACGCGGCAGGGGCGTTCCAGCAGACGGCCAGCGCCGAGCAGGCCTCGCTGTCGCTGCGCAGCCTGTCCGGCCAGCTGCACGGCGCCTCGCTGGCGCTGACCCTGGAGGGCATCGACGCCGGCCGGCGCGCGCTCGGGCAGCGGCTGGACGCACTGGCGCTGGCCCCGGCCCGCAGCGGCGGCTGGTATCGTGATCTCGCCGGTGGTGGCCAGCTGGCGCAGGCCGGGTTCGACACGGTGGCGCTGGACACCCGTGGCACGCTGGTCGGCCATGACTGGCGGCTAGGCGAGTCGGCGCTGCTGGGGCTGGCGATCGATCGCCAGCAGCAGACCAGCTGGCTGGGCGCACTGGGCGACCGCAGCGCCGGCGTGCAGCGCGAGGTGCAGCTGTACGCAGCGGCCTGGCGCGGGCCGTGGCAGGCGCGGGCGCAGCTGGCCAGCGGCAGCTTCCAGCGCCAGATGCAGCGCAGCCTGCTGCTGGGCGGAGCGCAGGATCACGTCGGCAGCCGCCTGTCCGGCGACTACTTCGGGCTGGCGTTCGAACTGGCCCGCCGGCTGCAGGCCGGGCCACTGGTGTTGCGTCCGTACCTGACCATCGATTACGTGCAGGTGGCCAACGACGGGTTCGCGGAAGCCAGTGCCACCGGCTTCGGCCTGCAGGCGCGGGCCTGGGACAGTCGCCGCTGGCAGGCCGGCGCCGGGCTGCGCGCCGAGCGCGGCTGGCGCAGCGGCGACGTGCAGTGGACGCTGGACGCGCGGATGGAGTGGCGGCGCACGCTGGCGAGCGCCGGGACGGGGTTCGATGCCAGTTTCACCGGCCTTGCGCAGTGGGCGCCGCTGCAGGGCATGACGCTGGCGCCGCAGGCGCGCCTGTTCGGGCTCGGGCTGGGTGCACAATTCGGCCGCCACGGCCTGCTGCGCTTCGATCTGGGGCAGCGTGACGATGGCCTGCGCCAGGCCGGCATGGCCCAGCTGCAGGCGGGTTATCGTTTCTGAGCGAGGCGCATGCCGGGATGCTTCGCATCCCGGCATGCGGGCTGCCGTTTCTGCGCTCAGTTCTTGCCTGCGATCGGGATGATGGAGCGCACCGTCACCTGCTGGCCGTCGGGCGTAGTGAACGTGGTCTGCGCGGTCTGCACGTAGCCCTGCTTGGCCTCCGCCGCCAACTGCATGTCGCCGGCGGCGCGGTCGGCTTCGCGCGCGGCGGCGGCCATGTCGTTGCCGGCAGCGACAGCGTTGAGGTCGGCGGCCACAGCGTTGGCCGCTTCCTTGCGGCGGTCGGCGTGGCGGACATGCGCGTTCTTGGCATGCTTGGCCAGGCGTGCGTCCTTCACCGCGCGGTTGGCTTCGCGCGCGGCGGCGGCCATGTCGTTGCCGGCAGCGGCGGCGTTGAGGTCGGCGGCCACGGCATTGGCGGCGGCGGCGGTTTCGGCCTGGCGGGCGACGGTCTGCTCGGCATTGGCCTTCTTCTGCGTGGCCTGCTGGGGCGCGGGTCGGGCGGCCAGGGCAGAGGCACTGGCCAGGGCCAGGGTGCCCAGCAGCAGGGTGCGGGTAATCGGGGCAAGACGGGTCTTCATGGCGTTCTCCATCGAGGTTTGTTGGGGATGTGGGGCCGGGCCATGCCGGCAGCGGTTCCACGTGCCCAGTTTCTGCCCGCGCCGGTGAATCGCGCATGCACCGTGGATGAAACCTTGGTCATGATCCGATCACCCGCCGGGGGTGGCCGGGACATTGGCCGGGTGGGCGCAGGAAGCACGAAGCCCGCCGGAGGGGCGGGCTTCGCAGGGCACTTCCGTGGCCGTCTGGGCCGTCAGTGGTTGCCGGCGAACAGCTCGCGGCCGATCAGCATCCGGCGGATCTCGTTGGTGCCGGCGCCGATGGCATACAGCTTGGCGTCGCGCAGGATGCGGCCGGTCGGATATTCGTTGATGTAGCCGTTCCCGCCCAGCGACTGGATGGCCTCCAGCGCCACCTGCACCGCCGCTTCGCTGGCATGCAGCAGGCAGGACGCGGCGTCGATCCGGCTCTTGTGGCCGGCGTCGTAGTCACGCGCCACCTGGTAGGCGAAGGCGCGGCTGGACTGCAGCGCGGTGTACATGTCGGCGATCTTGGCCTGCATCAGCTCGAAGGTGCCGATCGGCTGGCCGAACTGGCGGCGCTCGCGCACATAGGGCAGGGCGATGTCCAGCGCCGCCTGCATCAGGCCGATCGGGCCGCCGGTCAACACCAGGCGCTCGGTGTTCAGCCCGCTCATCAGCACCTTGACGCCGTTGTTGACCTCGCCCAGCACGTTCTCCTGCGGGATCTCGCAGTCCTCGAACACCAGCTCGCAGGTATTGCTGCCGCGCATGCCCAGCTTGTCCAGTTTCTGCGCGGTGGAAAAGCCCGGCATGTCTTTTTCGACGATGAAGGCGGTCATGCACTTGCTGCCCAGTTCGCGGCTGGCGGTGCGCATGTACACGATCAGCACGTCGGCCTCGGGGCCGTTGGTGATCCACATCTTGTTGCCGTTGGCCACCCACACGTCGCCCTTGAGCTCGGCGCGGCAGGCCATCGAGCCGACCACGTCGGAGCCGGCGCCGGGCTCGCTCATCGCCAGCGCGCCCTTCCATTCGCCGCTGCACAGCTTGGGCAGGTACCTGGCGCGCTGCGCGGCGTTGCCATTGGCGTACAGATTGGAGACGCAGAGGTTGGAATGCGCGCCGTAGCTGAGGCCGATCGAGCCGGAGGCGCGGCTGATCTCTTCCATCGCCACCAGGTGGGCGAGGTAGCCCATGCCGCTACCGCCGAACTCGGCAGGGATGGTCAACCCCAGCAGCCCCATTTCTCCCAGCTTCGGCCACAGGTCCTGCGGGAACCAGTTGTCCGCGTCCACCTGCGCGGCGCGCGGGGCGATTTCGGTATCGGCGAAGCGGCGGACCGCTTCGCGCAGGGCGTCGATGTCGTCGCCGAGGGGGAATGGGCGCATGGAGTGTGGGCCTTGCTGGATCGGGCCCTCCCCGGCAAGGGGAGAAGGCGGGTGGGGACGGTGGTCGATCAGGAGACGCGGGATGCGGACGGCGCGCGCGGGCGCGCCATCCGCGCCCGGGCCTTCACCCCGCGAGGGAAGGCCCGGGCGGCATCAGGAGCGCACGCGCCCCTGGAAGCGGGTGCGGCCACGGCCCAGCGGCAGCTTCAGCCTGCCGATCTTCTCGATGCGCTCCTCGGCCAGGCGGTCGGCGGCCTTGTAGGTGGGGATGCCGTCGCGGTCGGCGATCTCGTAGATACGCGCCAGATTGTGGTAGATCGTGCGCATCATGCGCATGGCGCGCTCGCGGTTGTAGCCGTCGAGTTCCAGCGCCACGTTCATCACGCCGCCGGCGTTCACCGCGTAGTCCGGTGCGTACAGGATGCCGCGCTTGACCACCTCGTCGCCGATCTCGTTGCTGGCCAGCTGGTTGTTGGCCGCACCGCAGATCACCTTGCACTTCAGGCGCGGCAGGGTCTGCTCGTTGACGGTGCCGCCGAGCGCGCACGGCGAGTACACGTCGGCCGGCACGTCGTAGATCTCGTCCAGCCCCACCGCCTCGGCGCCGTATTCGGACACGGCCTTGTCCACCAGCGCCTGGTTGATGTCGGTGACGAAGATCTTGGCGCCGCGCTCCT
Source organism: Thermomonas sp. S9 (assembly GCF_024704365.1). Lineage (GTDB taxonomy): Bacteria > Pseudomonadota > Gammaproteobacteria > Xanthomonadales > Xanthomonadaceae > Thermomonas. Next base: position 1,948,617 of record NZ_JAJDFY010000001.1, on the reverse strand, counting down.
TCAGCAGCTTCACGTATTCCATGCCGACGTGGCCCAGGCCCTGCACGGCGTACACGTATTTGCCCACGTCCTCGTTGCCGAACTTCCTGTTGAGGGTCGCCATCAGGCCCTGCAGGGTGCCGTAGGCGGTGAACGGCGAGGGGTCGCCGGAGCCGCCGTGCACCTGGTGCACGCCGGTCACGTACTCGGTCTCACGGTAGACGTATTCCATGTCGTTGACATCGATGCCGACGTCCTCGGCGGTGATGTAGCGGCCGCCCAGCGACTCCACGAACTGCCCGAACGCGCGGAACAGCGCCTCGGACTTGTCGGTGGCCGGATTGCCGATGATCACCGCCTTGCCGCCGCCGATGTTCAGGCCGGCCACGGCGTTCTTGTAGGTCATGCCGCGCGACAGCCGCAGCACGTCGTTGAGGGCTTCCTGCTCGCTCTTGTAGGGCCACATGCGGGTGCCGCCCAGCGCCGGGCCCAGCACCGTGTTATGGATGGCGATGATCGCCTTCAGGCCGGCGTCCTTGTTGTGGCAGAACACGACCTGTTCATGGCCGTAGGTGTCGAGCGTCTCGAAGATCATGGCAAAGCTCCGGCCGGCGCCGCACGGGGCGGAACCGCTGGCAGTTGGGAGGAAACGGAAAATGTTGGGCTGCGGCAGGGGCAAGCCGCCCGCCGCAGCCGCGCATTTTAAGCCATTCGCCCGGCGCGGGCCGACATACGCGCCGGTATGGCGCGGTGCCCGCCCATTCAGCCGGCGCTGGAGGGGGCCTTGAACCCGGCGCAGGGATCGGGCCGCGCGGTCGTCGGGATCCGCTCCACCGCGTCGAACGCAGCGGCGTCGGAGGTCGGCTCCAGGAAGCCCACCGCGCGCGCGGGCAGTCCCTGCTGGTGCAGCCAGTACGGTACTGCGATGTCGCGGCGCACGTGGCCGTTGCCGGCGATCAGCACCACGCCGTTGGCCGCATGCGCACGCAGGGTCTCGGCCATCACCACGTCGCGCGCGATCTGCGCTTTCGCCATCGGCGCCACCAGCGCCTCGGGCAGTGCGCCGCAGTGGCTGTCGCGCACTTCCTCCTCCTGCGCGGCCAGCACCTGCGCGGGCAGGGCGTCCAGCCGGTAGCGGGCGATGAGCTCATTCGACAGCGCCGCAGCGAAGCCGCCCTTCACCACCTTCGACGCGTCGTCGCGTGACAGGTTGGCGGCATACAGCGGCAGCCTGTATTGCAGCGCCAGCGCGATCACCGGTTCGTAGTAGGCCCAGGTCCAGCCGGCCTTGGCCGGTGCCGCGCGCGCGATCACGCAGCCGGCATCCTTGCAGTCGTGCATCGCCGCATCCAGCGCGGGCTGCTGGGTGGTGTCGAACTGCTCCATCGCGATCGCCGGGCGCCAGCCCGCTTTCAGCTCCTTGCGCAGCAGCGCGGCGCGTGCGGCGTGGCCGGCGGCGCTGTCGTGCACCTCGCCCAGCAGCAGCACGCGCGGCGCGCTGGCGTTGGCAGTGGCTGCGTGTTGGCAGGCGCCGGTGGCGAGGATGGCGAGCAGGGGAAACGGCAGCAGCAACGTGCGCAGGCGCATGGCAGGAGGCGGGTGGGGAAGACGGCCCATCCTAACCCTGCGCGCTACAATCCGGGGATTGCCATTCATCGATCCGTGGATGCCCCCCATGAGCACCCCCGCCACCCAGATTCCTGCACAGCAGCCTGACGCCACGCCGCTGCGCTTCGTCACCGCCGCCAGCCTGTTCGACGGACATGATGCCGCCATCAACATCATGCGCCGGCTGATCCAGGCGCAGGGCGCGGAGGTCATCCACCTCGGCCACAACCGCAGCGTGGAGGACGTGGTGCGCGCGGCCCTGCAGGAAGACGCCGACGCCATCGCGCTGTCGTCCTACCAGGGCGGGCACGTCGAGTACCTGAAGTACATGGTGGACATGCTGAAGGCGCGCAACGCCGCGCACATCCGCGTGTTCGCCGGCGGCGGCGGCACCATCACTCCGGAGGAAATCCGCGAGCTGCAAACCTACGGCGTCGAGCGCATCTACCACCCCAACGACGGCATGCACATGGGGTTGGTGGCGATGATCGAGGACGTGGTCAAGCGCGCCGGTGCCGCGCGCCTGCCGGCCGAAATGCCGCATCAGGTCGCATTCGAAGACGAGATCGACATCGGCCGCATGCTCTCGGCGATCGAGGAGTCGGCGGTGCCCGAGGCCGAGCTGGTGCGCCTGCGAAAGGAATGGCAGCTGGCCGGCCACAAGACCCCGGTGGTGGGCATCACCGGGACCGGCGGCGCCGGCAAGTCGTCGGTGACCGACGAGCTGCTGAACCGGTTCCTCGCGCAGTTCCCGCAGATGCGCATCGCGGTGATCAGCGTCGATCCCACCCGCCGCCGCACCGGCGGCGCGCTGCTGGGCGACCGCATCCGCATGAACAGCTTGCGCAGCCCGCGCGTGTTCATGCGTTCGATGGCCACCCGCCGCCAGCACGCCGCCACCAACGTGGTGCTGAAGGACTGCATCGCCTTCCTGAAGTCGCTGGGCTACGACCTGGTGATCGTGGAGACCGCCGGCATCGGCCAGAGCGATTCGGAGATCGTGGATCTGGTCGATTTCCCGATGTACGTGATGACTTCCGACTTCGGCGCGCCCAGCCAGCTCGAGAAGATCGACATGCTGGACTACGCCGAGCTCGTCGTGCTCAACAAGTTCGACAAGCGCGGCGCCGAGGACGCCCTGCGCGACGTGCGCAAGCAGTGGAAGCGCAACCGCGTGAAGTTCGACCTGAAGGACGAGGACGTCCCGGTCTATCCCACCATCGCCAGCCAGTTCAACGATCCCGGCCTGAACTGGATGTTCGCCAACCTGTGCCGCCTGCTGCGCGAGAAGCTGGCGCTGGACGTGGGCAAGTGGACGCCGCACATCGACACTACGCTCAAGGAACCCCGCGCCACCGTCCTCATCCCCGGCAACCGCGTGCGCTACCTGGCGGAAATCGCCGAGCAGGGCCGCCAGATCAACGCCCGCATCGAATCGCAGGCGGAGATCGCCGACCGCGCGCAGTCGCTGTGGGACGCGCTGAAGGAGCTGGGCGATCCCGCGCTGCCGAAGGCGCTGGACCTGTACCCGGCCGAAGCCCTCACCGAAGGCGACGACCGCAGCCTGAAGACCCTGCGCCAGCGCTACAACGACGCCCTCCAGTCGCTGGATGCCGAGGCGCTGAAGCTGCTGCGCGACTGGCCGGCGCGCCTGAAATCGATCACCACGCCGGTGAACGAGTACCAGGTACGCGACAAGACCATCCGGGTGGAGAACTACCGCGAGTCGCTCAGCCACCAGCAGATCCCCAAGATCGCCGCGCCCACCTACAAGGCCTGGGGTGAACTGCTCACCTTCCTGCAGAAGGAAAACCTGCCCGGGTACTACCCCTACACCGGTGGCGTGTACCCGTACCGCCGCAGCGGCGAGGACCCCATCCGCATGTTCGCGGGCGAGGGCACGCCCGAGCGCACCAACCGCCGCTTCCACTACCTCAGCCTGGGCCAGCCGGCCGCGCGCCTGTCCACCGCCTTCGACAGTGTCACCCTGTACGGCGAGGACCCGGCGCCGCGCCCGGACATCTACGGCAAGATCGGCAACTCCGGCGTCAACGTGCCCACGCTGGACGACATGAAGAAGCTCTACTCCGGCTTCGACCTGTGCGCGCCCACCACCAGCGTGTCGATGACCATCAACGGCCCGGCGCCGATCATCCTGGCGATGTTCATGAACACCGCCATCGACCAGCAGGTGGAGAAGTACCTGCGTGCCGACCCGGCGCGCTGGGCCGAGGCGCAACAAAAGATCGACGCCCTGTTCGAAGGCAAGCCCCGCCCGCGCTACGAAGGCCCGCTGCCGGAAGGCAACGATGGCCTGGGGCTGGCCCTGCTGGGCGTCACCGGCGACCAACTGGTGGACGCCGAGACCTACGCCCGCATCAAGGCCGAGACCCTGCGCACCGTGCGCGGCACCGTGCAGGCCGACATCCTGAAGGAAGACCAGGCGCAGAACACCTGCATCTTCAGCACCGAATTCGCCCTGCGCATGATGGGCGACATCCAGCAGTACTTCGTGGACCACGCCGTCCGCAACTTCTACTCGGTGTCCATCTCCGGCTACCACATCGCCGAAGCCGGGGCGAACCCGATCAGCCAGCTGGCCTTCACCCTGTCCAACGGCTTCACCATCGTGGAGTACTACCTGGCGCGCGGGATGAAGATCGACGACTTCGCGCCCAACCTGAGCTTCTTCTTCAGCAACGGCATGGACCCGGAGTACACCGTCATCGGCCGCGTGGCCCGCCGCATCTGGGCCCGCGCCATGCGCGAGCGCTACGGCGCCAGCCCGCGCAGCCAGATGATGAAGTACCACATCCAGACCAGCGGCCGCAGCCTGCACGCGCAGGAAATCCAGTTCAACGACATCCGCACCACGCTGCAGGCCCTGTACGCGCTGTTCGACAACTGCAACAGCCTGCACACCAACGCCTACGACGAAGCCATCACCACGCCGACGGAAGAGTCCGTGCGCCGCGCGGTGGCCATCCAGATGATCATCAACAAGGAGCTGGGGCTGAACTTCTGCGAGAACCCGTGGCAGGGCAGCTTCATCGTGGACAAGCTCACCGACCTCGTGGAAGAGGCCGTCTACAAGGAGTTCGAGGCCATCAGCGAGCGCGGCGGCGTGCTGGGCGCCATGGACACCATGTACCAGCGCGGCAAGATCCAGGAAGAAAGCCTGTACTACGAGCACAAGAAGCACGACGGCAGCCTGCCGCTGGTGGGCGTCAACACCTTCCTGCCGAAGGAACACGGCGGCGACATCGTCACCGAGATCGAGCTGATCCGCTCCACGGAAGAGGAGAAGGGGCAGCAGATCGCGAACGTGGCGGGGTATCAGGGCAACCGCAACGGCTATGCGGCCGAGGGCTTGCGTGCGCTACAGGCCACCGCCCGCGAGCGGCGGAATGTGTTTGAATCGCTGATGGAAGCGGTGAAGACGCATTCGCTGGGGCAGATCAGCCATGCGTTGTATGAGGTGGGTGGGGAGTACAGGCGGAATATGTGAGGCAGGGCGGACTCAAAATCCCCCGGTGGTAACACGGTGAGGACTCGAGTTCCAGTAAAAACAAATGGTTAGGCTTTGCGGCCTAGCCCTTATTTTGCGCGGTCGGTTCACGACCCTTATCCGACCTGCAGCCCCAGCTACTTGTCGCTACCGTAAGCTTCCCCGTCAAGCACACAACGCGAAAGTAGAACTTTCCTCGTACTGCTGGCGGACCTCGGCGGGCGTCAGATCGCCGAGGGAATCATGGGGCCGATGCGCTGGAGGGCTTCGTCCGCCAGATGAAGAAGCTGCCGGCGTTCCTGCGCGAAAGCCTGACCTACGACCGCGGCAGCGAGATGGCGTGCTTCAAGGAGTTGAGCCGGCGCCTGAACCTCGACATCTGGTTCTGCGATCCGCATGCGCCATGGCAGCGCGGCAGCAATGAAAACACCAATGGCCTGCTGCGGCAGTTCCTGCCGAAGGGCTACGATCTGTCGCTGGTCAGCCAGACGATGCTCAACGACATCGCCCGCCTGCTCAACGGCAGGCCGAGGAAGACGCTCGGCTGGCGAACCCCGGACGAGGCGATGACCGAAGAGATGGAGAAATTCTCAGCCGGGTGTTGCGCTTGAATCTTGAGACCAAGGTGCGTCCGCTGGACGGGGAAACCCGTCTGGCGGCGCGGCAAAACGTGGGATTGCGACCGGATTGACGAGGGTGTCAGGATTTTTGTGTGAGGGGCCTACCATGACGATGTTCAGGAGCCCCCATGCCACGCAAGAAACCCCCCCAGTCGCGAAGCCGGACGCCATTCTTCCCGACGAACTGCTTGAGAAGCTGATCCCCGGCCCGGTGGACGCTGCCGGCGTCGAGGCCGTGTTTCAGAAGCTGAAGAAGGCCGTGATCGAGCGCGCCCTGGGCGCCGAGCTGGGCGTGCACCTGGCCAGCCCCGAGGGCGGTCGCGGCAACCACCGCAACGGCCGCAGCGGCAAGACCGTGCTGACCGACGAGGGGCCGCTCCGGATCGACGTGCCCCGTGATCGTGCCGGCAGCTTCGCGCCGCAGCTGATCCCGAAGCACGAGCGCCGCTTCGCCGGCTTTGATGACCGGATCATCTCGATGTACGCCCGCGGCATGTCGGTGCGCGAGATCCAAGGGCATCTGGCCGAGATGTATGCCGTCGACGTGTCGCCAGAGTTCATCAGCGCGGTCACCGACGAGGTGATGGCCGAGGTGGGCGCATGGCAGACCCGGCCGCTGGAGCCGATGTACCCGGTGGTGTTCTTCGACGCGCTACGAGTGAAGATCCGCGAGGACGGCGTGGTGCGCAACAAGGCGGTGTACTTGGCCTTGGGCGTGCTGCCGGACGGCACCCGCGACATCCTCGGGCTGTGGATCGAGAACACCGAAGGCGCGAAGTTCTGGATGAAGGTCTTCAACGACCTGAAGACCCGCGGCACGCAGGACATCCTGATCGGCGTGGCCGATGGGCTGAAGGGCCTGCCCGAAGCGCTGGAAGCGGTGTTCCCGGCCACGACGCTGCAGACCTGCATCGTGCACCTGATCCGCAACAGCCTCGACTTTGCCAGCTGGAAGGACCGCAAGGCGCTGGCCGCGGCGATCAAGCCGATCTACACCGCGCCCAGCGCGGAAGCCGCAGAAGCCGAACTGGACGCGTTCGAGCAAGGCCCTTGGGGGCAGCGCTTCCCGACCGTCGTCGCGGCCTGGCGGCGAGCGTGGAGCCGGGTGATCCCGTTCTTCGCGTTCCCCCCCCGAGGTGCGGCGGATCATCTACACCACCAACGCCATCGAGAGCGTCCATTCGCGGCTGCGCAAGATCATCAAGAGCCGCGGGCATTTCCCGAGCGACGAGGCCGCGACCAAACTGATCTGGCTGGCCCTGCGCAACATCACCGCCGACTGGAAGCGGGCGAGCAAGGAGTGGAAGTCCGCGATGAACCAGTTCGCGATACTGTACGGCGACCGCTTCACCCTCGCGCCGCGCTGAGCGGCACGAAGGCAGATTCAGAAAACCGCCTCACACACAAAAATTCAGACAGCCCCGGATTGACGCGATTTCGGCCTGCGAGCCGCGAAATCACGAGGGTTCGGCGGATTGTTCAGACCTTCCCTAGATCAGCGTTCGTGGGCCTGTATACATGCCGCGCGGAACCAGAGAAACCGAACGGCGCGCTCACCGCTTTCCCGCAATGATCTCTTGAATTTCCTGGATCTTTAGGCTTTGCGCGACCAGCAGCTCCCTCAGCCGTGCATTTTCCTGCTTCAAGTTGCGCAGCTGCTCCATGAGTATGACCCTCAACTGCTCGTCTCGCTCTCGACACGGGGATAGGGTCTGCTGGCTGACATCATGCCTCTCGGCTGCCTCTGGCAAGGGCAACTGGTTGGCATCCTGCGTGATGTCGTCCAACTGCTCTTTGGTATTCAAATCCTCGTCGGAAGCCGTCCTCTCAGCCAATGATGTGCCATGGGTTTCGGGTTTCGCTCCGAACGTTGGACGGGTCACGCTGAACTTGCCGTTCGACGATTCGATGATCGACCACCCTATTTTTGCGATGGCACTCATCGCACCCCGGATCAGTTTGCGCTGGCTCGTGGTAAGGCCATCGAGCGCAGGTCGCCGTCCTCCTTTGCGTGGCCTCTGCTCTTTGCGTGGCCTCTGCTCATCGCTCTCCACCCCCGAGACTTTGGGTCTGGTGTAGTTGAACCAGATCCTCTCGGCGAGGGACTCGATCCGCACCACGCGAGTCTCCCCCATTGCGATGAACCAAAACGGGGTCACCATTTCGCCGCCGTGGTCAATAGGCACGAGGAAAGATCTCCCGCATCCGGGCTGAAGGCATCGCCTCGACCTGTCCACCGGCTTCCGCAGTGTTTCTGATGCGAGGCGGGCCACCGCCTCCGTCACCCTTCGGGATCTAGCCGCTTTCGCAGCCCACGCAGTCTGCGCCCAACACTCGCTCGGTCTGCCGTCGTGCCGTCCACAGGCATGTTCGCCTCAGAGTCGTGGTCTTGAAGACCACCCTTGCTTGGCTCGGACGACGGGCGGTGGAAGATGGCTGCACGGCCGCTCCTCTTCAGAGTGGATGGTTGTGCCAGACCCCTGTTCCAGGATGCGGCCGTGCAGGGTCAGGCAAAGGCGCGATGGACGTCGAACGCGCCGCCGTCGCGCAGCAGGTAATAGCCGGCGCGCGCCAGCTTGTGCGCCACGGCCTTGAGCGCGACCAGACGCGGCTTGCGGGCTGCATTGCGCTGATACCAGCGCTGGATGCCTGGCTCGAAGCGGATTGCGAAGTTGGCCGCCTCCATCCAGGCCCAGGCCAGGTAACGATTACCGCACTTGCGGTTGCCCGTGCCTTTCTTCTTGCCGTTGGAGAAGCGCAGCGCAGGCACCAGCCGACAATACGAGGTGTACTGGCCGACGGCGTCGAAGCGGGTGATCTCGCCGCTCTCCAGAAGGATCGTCAGGCCCAGCACCTTGCCGATGCCCGGCACCGTCCGCAGTGCGATCAGCTCGCGTCGCCGCCGCGTATCCTCGGCCAACCAGGTCTCCATCGCCGCCATTTTCTCCTGCAGGGCGCGCCACATCTGGATCAGACTGACCACGGCAAACAACTCGGTCGGCTCCGGGAAGGTGTCGCTCAGTTGCTGACGGGTCAGCTGCCGGAACCCGTTGGCCGATAGCCGCTGGCCGGTGGCGCGCGCCCAATAGCCTTGCACCGATTGCAGCAGACGCACCGACTGCTGCATCAGCAGCATCCGGCGTCGCAGCAGGTCGCGCAGCGGGCGTTGCTCGGGTGGGTAGATGTACGATGTCGGCAGCAGCCCCAACCGCATCAGTTCTGCCAAGTGGCGTGCATCGGACTCATCGTCGCCGTGCTTGAGGCCGGCGTATTGGGGCACCGCCAGCGTGTTGACCATCCGCATCGGGTAGCCCGCCGCCTGCAGGCCATCGATTAGCCAGTAGGCGTTGTAGGTGGACTCCACCGCCACGCCTGCCAATTCCTTGCGGAAAGGCGTCAGCGCGGCATCGAGCACGGACAGGTCGTTGGGCAGGCGTTGCCGGTATCGCAGCGCGCCAGCCTCATCCACCACAGCCAGCACGCTGTTGTTGGAATGCAGATCGCAAGCGGCATACAGTGCCATCGTCGTCTCCTGGTGCGTGGCGCACGCTCGTTGTGTAGGAACCACGAACGTACCGCCATCGCCAGGAGGCGGCGATATGAGTTTTCAGGTTCACTTATCCCGTTTCAATGATTGATCTGGCTTTGGCCGGCCGATGCGCGGGGCGCACGCCGGCGAAGCGTCGGGTCTTGGCTTCGACCATCGCGCGAAAGGCGTCGCGGCCGTAGGCGCGTTGCTGTTGCAGGAAGAGGCGGAGGGCGGCGAGGTCTTCTTCGCTCAGGGCTTCGGCCAGCAGCGCCCGATAGCCGTCCGCGCCCAGGGCGCGTTGCACGGGATGCGGCGCCAGCAGCGGGTCGTCGCGCAGGCCGCACAGGCCGGCGCAGCTGGACCAGGCGAACGCGGTGGGGTCGTCGGTCATGCGGGCGCGGACCGGGTTGAGGTCGATGTAGCGGGCGCAGCGCAGCAGGTAGTCGGTGGTATCGACCAGGCAGGCCTTGTAGCGGCCTTCCCACAGCGTGCCGGTGCGGCCGTGGCGGGCGTTGAACTGGCCCACGTACTGGCGGCCCAGGCGCTGCATCAGCTGGCCGACGGCACCGGCCCGAGGCGGCGTCACCAGCAGGTGCACGTGGTTGTCCATCAGCACGTAGGCGTGCAGCCGGCAGTCACTGGCCAGCAGGGCTTCGCGCAACAGTTGGCGATAGCGGGCGCGGTCCTCGTCGTCCAGGAAGCAGGGCAGGCGGTTGTTGCCGCGCTGCACGACGTGCTGCGGGATGCCGGGGAGGTCGATGCGGGGGTGTCGGGCCATGGCGGCAGCTTGGCCCGGGCGGCGCCGGTGGCCCATCGGTCAAGGCAGGCGTGATGGGTCGGTGTGTGCGTCGCATCCGCGTGGGAAGTGAACCTGACCCCGTTAGGGGGAGACTGACGCGGCGCTGCATTGCGTCAGCGCGCCGCAGGCGCACCCGCCCATCGTTCGGGCGGGCAGGATATCCAGCGTCCACGTGCTGGGCATGGTGAAGCGCACGATCCAGGCATCCGCGGGAACCGCGGCAGAGCCGTTCCGTCAGGCGCCGCGCCTGCTCTGGCAAAATTGCGTCAGCCCCCCGGCCCCGGAACCCCCATGCCCTCGCTTGCCCACCACGTTCCCGCGCCCGCCGCGGTGCCACCCGGCACCACGCTGACCATCGCGCGCCCCGACGACTGGCATCTGCACCTGCGCGATGGCGCAGCGCTGGAGGCAGTGCTGCCGCATACGGCGGCGCAGTTCGCGCGGGCGATCGTGATGCCGAACCTGCGGCCGCCGGTGACCACCACCGCGCAGGCGGCGGCGTACCGCGAGCGGATCCTGGCGGCGCGGCCGGCGGGGTCGGACTTCCAGCCGCTGATGACGCTGTACCTCACCGACAACACGCCGGCGGAGGAGATCCGCGCCGCCAAGGCCAGCGGCTTCGTGCACGCGGTGAAGCTGTACCCGGCGGGGGCTACCACCAATGCCGATTCCGGGGTCACCGACCTGCGCCACGCCCGCGCGGCGCTCGAGGCCATGCAGGAGACGGGCATGGTGCTGGCGATCCACGGCGAGGTGACCGACCGCGAGATCGACGTGTTCGACCGCGAGAAGGCGTTCATCGACCGCGTGCTGATCCCGCTGCGGCGCGATTTTCCGGGCCTGCGCGTGGTGCTGGAGCACATCACCACCCGGGACGCGGCCGACTACGTGCGCGAGGCCGAGGGCGGGATCGCCGCGACCATCACCGCGCACCACCTGCTGTACAACCGCAACGCGATCTTCAGCGGCGGCCTGCGCCCGCACTATTACTGCCTGCCGGTGCTCAAGCGCGAGACGCATCGCCAGGCGCTGCTGGAGGCGGCGACCAGCGGCAACACGCGCTTCTTCCTGGGCACGGACTCGGCGCCGCATGCGCGCGGCGACAAGGAGGCCGACTGCGGCTGCGCCGGCTGCTACACCGGGTTGCACGCGCTGGAACTGTACGCCACCGCGTTCGAGGCCGCGGGCCGGCTGGAGCGGCTGGAAGGCTTCGCCAGCCACTTCGGCGCCGATTTCTACCGCCTGCCGCGCAATACCGGCACGGTGACGCTGCGCAGGGAGGAGTGGGTGATCCCGGCCGAGCTGCCGTTTGGCGCACGCACCCTGGTGCCGCTGGCGCAGGGCGAAACCCTGGGCTGGCACCTGGCCGGCTGAATCGCCTGCCTGGCGTGCGCCAGCCATGGCGCTTGCGGTATCGTCGCGCTGCGTTCCTGTTCCCCCGCAGGTGACTCCATGAAAGCGACCGTCGTCGGCCTGGTCACGCCGCATGTCCTCAAGGTGATCGATCTCGCGCGCCAGGCTGAAACCGGCGCGAACGTGGACTGGCACGTGCGCGATGCGGCCTTGCACACGCTGCGCGAGCTGGGCGAGCAGTTCAATGCGCGTGAGCTGCGGGTGGCCTATGTCAAGGGGCTGCAGAGCGCGATCGAGGACGCCGGCACGCGCCGCGCGCCCGCCTACGTGGCGGCATTGCAAACCGCCTTCCAGCTGGCCGTGCGCGAGCTGCCCAAGCTCGATTGAGCAGACGCAGGCCGCGTCTGCGGCCAGCCGGGGGGCGCTGTAAGAATCCGGTGTCTGTTGCGACCAATCCCTGGAAGAGAAGCCTGGAGAGATCGCGATGTCCACCAACGTCCTGCCGGCCAGGCCCAATGCCTTCATGGTCGATGAGCCGCGCCCGTTCCGGGCTGGAGTCGAAGCTGGCTTGCGCTACAGGGGCGGCGATGGTCCCGAAGGGGCGCCGGCGGCGTGGCGTCGGTTTGGATTGGCGTGCGGATGAAACGCCTGCTGCTGGCCGGCGGCGGGCATGCGCAGCTGGCCGTCCTGCACGCGCTGGCGCGTGCGCGGCCCGGCGGGCTCGAGGCCTGCCTGGTGACGCCGTCCCGGTATGCCCTGTATTCCGGCATGCTGCCCGGCTGGATCGCGGGTCACTATCCGCTGCAGGCCTTGCGTGTCGATCTCGCCCCGCTGTGCGCGGCGGCGGGCGTGACCCTGATCGAAGGTCAGTTGGCGGGCCTGCAGGCGGACCGCCGGCGTGCCGTGCTGGGCGATGGGCGAGCGCTGGATTACGATCTGCTGTCGCTGGATGTCGGCAGCGAGATCGATCTTTCCTGGTTCGCGCTGCTGGGGGATCGCGCCCTGCCGGTTCGCCCGCTGGCGCATTTCGTGGAGCGATGGAGCGCCTGGCGCGCCGGGGTGTCCGCGCACGGGCCGGTGCGGCTGGCGGTCGTCGTCGGCGGCGCGGCCGGATTCGAACTGGCGCTGGCCGCCCGCACGGCCCTGCGTCAGGTCGGACAGGTGGAACTGACGCTGGTCGCCGGAGATTCCGGCTTGCTACCCGGCCATGCCGCAGGCGTACGGCGCCGTGCGCAGTGCTGCCTGGAACGGGCCGGGATCGTGCTGGAGCGGCAGGTGGCGGCCGGAGCTGCGAAGGGGCTGCTGTTGGCCGACGGGCGTTCACTGCAGCCGGATCTTGCGCTGATCGCGACCGGCGGGCGCGCGCCCGCGTGGTTGGCCGGCTCCGGCCTGGTGCTGGATGAGCGCGGCTTCGTCGCAGTGGATGCCTGCCATCGTTCGCTCTCGCACGCGCAGGTGTTCGCTGCGGGTGATGTCTGCGGGCGCACCGACGTGGCGCTGGCGCATTCCGGGGTGCATGCCGTGCACGCGGGCCCGGTGCTGGCGCACAACCTGTTGGCGAGCCTGTCGGGCGGGCGCCTGCGCGCCTACCGGCCGCGCCGGCGCTCGCTGTATCTGCTCGCCTGCGGTGCGCAGCACGCGATCGTGTCCTGGGGCGGGTTGAGCGCCGAGGGAGGCTGGGCCTGGCGCTGGAAGGACGCCATCGATCGCCGCTTCATCGCGCGCCAGCAGTGGCCTGCGGACGCCATTTGGACCGAATACGCGTGAACGGCATGGGGGGACGCAGATGAAGCGGAGGCATGCATTGCAACGCTGGCTCGCCAGCGACGATGACTGTGTCGATCCGCAGGTGCTCGCCGCCCAGGTTGGGCAATGGCTGGCCAGCCTGATGGCGATGGCGTGGGCGGTCCCGTGGAAGCATTGCCGTCCCACACGCTGATCCGCTTGTGCCAGGTTTCCGGGGGCTGAGCCGTGCGTGACTGTCTGCAATTGTGGTGCTCGCCGCGCATACTGGCGGCGGCCGTTCGCGTCAGCCTGGTCGTCGGTACATTGCTGAATCTGCTCAATCAGGGCGGTGCTTGGTGGCATGGACAGCCTTTGGATGGCTGGCGGCTGGCGCTCAACTATCTGGTGCCGTATCTGGTGGCCAGTCATTCCGCGGTGCGCAACGAGCTCGACAGGAGGGGAGTGGATGGGGAGTGAGGCAGGAAGCGGGCGGGCCGGGGAACAGGCCAGCGCAACGGATGCCCTGCGGGATTCGGTTTTCTTGGCCGAGTTGCGGGTGCAGATGGTGCGCTTTGCAAGCCTGCAGCTGTCGGATGCGCAGCTGGCCGAGGACGCGGTGCAGGAGGCGCTGATCGGGGCGATGACCAATGCTGGAAAGTTCGCCGGTCGCGCTGCGTTCAAGACCTGGGTGTTTGCGATCCTCAAGAACAAGATCGCCGATGTATTGCGTCAACGCAGCCGGCTCGTCGAGGCCAGCCAGCTGGCGGGCGACGACGAGGACAAGGACGTGCTGGAGATGCTGTTCGAACGCAACGGGCACTGGCGGCGCGACGAGCGTCCACGCGGCTGGGATGATCCCGAGGGCGCGATCGAGAACGCCCAGTTCTGGCGCGTGTTCGAGACCTGCCTGTCGCATTTGCCAGGGCGTCAGGGTCAGGTGTTCATGATGCGCGAATTCGTGGAGCTCGATACCGCCGAGATTTGCGCGGCGCTCGGCCTGAGCGTTGGCAATGTCAACGTCATCCTGCACCGCGCGCGACTGCGCCTGCGCGAGTGCCTCGAAAACCACTGGTTCCTGCGAGAAGCGCCATGTTGAACTGCCAAGAGGCCACCCGCCTGATGTCCGAATCCCAGGAGCATCCGTTGCCTCTGGCGACGGCGATCTCCCTGCGCATGCACCTTGTGCTGTGCAGCGGCTGCCGCAACTTCGATCGGCAGCTTGGGGTGCTGCGACAGGCCACCCGCGCCTTCGCCCGGGGCGCCGATGAAAGGGCGCGGGCCGGGCGCGAACGGAAAGCGGACGAAGATGAGGGACGGTGAAGAATGAGGCGCGATGCTCACGCCTCGCCGGCATCCCAGCGCAGGGCGGTGTAATCGAAACCGCCCTCCAGCGTAGGCTTGATCACCGCGAAATACGGGGACACGTCGAAATCGCGCGGGACGAACAGGCTGTAATTGCGGGCCTGCAGGATTTCCCCGACGCAGCCTGGGCAGTCTGCGTAGTCCGCGGACCGCTCTTCGATGATGGGCAGGATCGGGTAGCGGATGGACTGGAATGCCTGCGCGATCAAGGTCGAGCAGATGGCGCGGGTCGGATCGCCGCTGCCGAGGCGGATCATCCGGCGCCGCCAGTGCGCCGGCACCGGTGGGGTCGGGAACAGGTAGCGTGCGAGGTCGAGGACGTTGCGCAGGTCATAGCGGTATCCGATCCTGTCGATGGCATAGCGGAGCAGGCGCTGCCGGTCCGCCTCCCGCAGCCCCACCGGCCGGCAGATGCGCGTGTGCAGGTCTGCGAACTCCTCCACGCCCACGCTGCGGATGCCCTCCACGATGTCGGCTTCGACGAAGCAGTGCGCTGGCGGTCGCCCGGCCTGCTGCAGCGCGTCGAAGCCGACGAACAGAGCGGCGTGCGACCAGGTGGACTGGGTCAGGTATTTGATCGCGGTGCTGATGCGGCTGTTGCCTTCCGCCAGCAGTACGTCGCCTGGCTGCAGGCAGGCCAGCAGTTTCGCCGCGGGCACCGCGGGTGCGGTGCCATGCACGTGGACTGGGCGCGACAGGTATCCAGCAAGACCGGCGCCGAGGCGGGAGAGCACGGCATTCATGCGGTGCAATCCTAGCAGCCGTTCGGCATCCAGCGTCGGGCGATCCAATGGTCGAGCGAAAACACGCCGGGGCCTCTTGCAATCAGGTACAGCAGGAGCGTCGCCCAGGTGCCGTGGGTGGGGTAGGCGTCGGGATACACGAAGATCTGGATGACCGCGGTCATGCCCAGCAACCCCAGCGCCGAAAACCGGGTAGCCAGCCCGATCAGCAGGAGCACCGGGAAGACGTGCTCGGCCGTTGCGGCCATCAGCGCGGCCAGCTCCGGTGGCAGCAGCGGCAGGGCGTATTCGGTGCGGAACAGATCGAGCGCGCTGTCCGACAGGTGCGGCCAGCCAGGCTGGAACTCGCCGCTCACCAGGTTGATGGCCAGGCCTTCGACCTTGGTCTGGCCGGACAGCCAGAACACGGCGGCGATCGAAAACCGGCCGATGAAGGCGATGAGCGAGTGCGGTATCCGCGATAGCAGCGCGATGGACCGCTGCGCGACGCTGACTGGCCAGGCGCTGGCTTGCGATGTCATGCGATCTCTCCCGTCTGGGGTGAAGCGGGATCGAGCGCCACCACGGCGCCCATCTCCAGCAGTTTCGAAAAGAGTTCGGGCAGCGGCAGCGGGCCCGATGCCGAAGCGCGCTCGAATGCAGGGCCGAGCGGCTCACCCGCCATCAGTTCGTCCAGAAACGCGGCAACATGGGCCGGCATCGGCAAGACCAGGACGTGCGACTGCGGGCGCACCAGCAGCGCCGCCTCGGCGCGGGCCATGTCGACCCCGGAGAGCGTGATCTCGCCCTCGACCTGATGGGCCTGCCAGAGCGAGACGACGGGATGCGCGGACCGGATCAGCCGCACGGCGGGCGCGAAGCGCAGGCGCGTGCGGGCGAGCAGTTCGGGCTGCGCCGCCCGTTCGAGCAGGGCCTGGGCTGGCAGCGAGGACGCATCGGCGGCGTGGAAGGCGCACCCATAGGCCCATTCCAGGCGCGCCATGTCCGGCAGGTAGGACAGCACCGCCGCCGGGGCGAAGCCGGCGATGAACTCGGGGAAGTCCCGTCCATACCAGGCCAGCACCGGCGAGATGGGCGGATGGCAGCGTGCATATTCGCGCGCCATGGCGGCGAAGAACGCCTCTCCCACCAGCTGCCGCACGACGGGATAGGTCTCCGCCAGCGCTTCGATCAGCGAGACCGTCACGTTGTTGCGGTAGACCGCGAAGCGCGAGGCGGAATCGGCACCGGTGCGCACGCGAATGCCGGGCGGCGGCGGTTGGTCCGGATCCAGCAGGGCGCGGGCGAACGCGTCCATCACACGGTCTCCCGCAGGTGATGGGGCTGCCGGGATCGCGCGTCGTCAAGGATCGCCTGCGCGGCGCGCGCTTCGCCCATGAGGGTGGCAAAGGGAGGAATGTTCTGGTCGCGCTCGATCAGCGTGGGGCGCGGGCCCAGGCGCTGGATCACCTGCCGGAACAGCGTCCACACCGCATCCGCGACCGGCGCGCCGTGGCTGTCGATCAGAAGCCGTTCGCCTGCGGCGTCGCGCTCCTCGGCAAAGCCCGCCAGGTGGATTTCTCCGACCGCCGCCAGCGGCAGGCGCTGTAGGTAGGCATCCACGTCGCGGCCGTGGTTGACGGCGCTGACGTGGGCATTGTTGACGTCCAGCAGCAGGCCGCAGCCACTGCGGCGGACGACTTCCGCGATGAACTCGGCCTCGTCCCAGGTGGACGCGGTGAACTCGATGTAGGTGGCCGGATTTTCCAGCAGCATGCGCCGCCCGAGCGCGGACTGCACGGCATCGATATGCGCGCATACGCGGTGCAAGGTGGCATCGGTATAGGGCAGCGGCAGCAGGTCGTTGTAGAAATTGCGGCCGTGGCTGGACCAGGCCAGATGCTCGGAAAACGCTTCTGGCTGGTAACGTTCGAGCAGGGCGCGCAGCCGCTTCAGATGGTCGCGGTCGGGTGGGGCCTCAGCGCCGATCGACAGCCCGACGCCATGCACCGATAGCGCATGGCGCTCGCGGATCGCGGCCAGGTGCTGGTGGAAGGCACCGCCTTCCACCATGTAGTTCTCCGCGTGGACTTCGAAAAAGCCGAGATCGGCGGCACCCTCGTCCGCGAAGATGTCGCGTAGGTGCTCGGGCTTGAGCCCCAGGCCCGCACGCGGTGGGAGCGCCGTGCGTGACGGTGCAAGACGGGAGGGAAAGGCCATCATCGCACGGCGCTCCGTCCGGCTCAGGCCTTTTCCTTGAACGCGGCCAGCTGGCCGAAGCCGGTCGGCGAGGTCTTCGATACGGTCTTCTCGCAGGTGCCGGCCGGCACCAGCTTCCAGGCATTGCCCTGGTAGTCCTTCTTCGCGGTACCGGCACAGGTGGTGCCAGGCCCGGCCTTGCAATCGTTCTTGCCCTTGAGGGCGACGCCGAAACATTTTTCCTTGCCGGCCATCATGTCGTGCGCGCCGGACTTCATGTCCTGTGCGGCGGCGGGCAGGGCGGCCGCCGTGAGCAGGGTGCCGAGGGCAAGCGCGAGGGTGAGCTGGGGACTGGATTTCATGGGACTCTCCTGGATTGTGGCGTGGATCGGTCGATGTGGGTGTCCGCAAAGGCGGGCGATACGCGGCCTGCATTCGTGGACGGGGGCTTGGTCGGATGAGCGGGCGTGGTTCTTACACGCATGGCCATCCCGGCCCTGGTGAGGGGAGCGCGTTCCGCATGTGCGCCGTCTTCACATCCCTTCGCAGGCCATGTTGACAAATGGGCGATGTAAGAAAGCGGCTGGCGCACGCGACAGAGTCCCATCGCGATCACGTGCGCACCTGCGCGCTCGCCGGTTCTGGAGCTGTTTCATGCATGCCACCCTGCCACTGCTTGCGGTCAGTGACTTCCCCGCCATCGCGCGCCAGGCGCTCGCCACGCTGCAGGTCAATCTTGGCTATCGCTGCAACCAGTCCTGCGTGCATTGCCATGTGAATGCGGGCCCGAACCGCAAGGAGATGATGGATGCCGCGACGCTGGCACTGATCCCGCAGGTGCTGCAGGCACGCAACATCCAGACCCTTGACCTGACCGGAGGCGCGCCGGAGTTGCACGGGGGCTTTCGCGCGCTGGTACGGCAGGCACGCGCGCTGGGCGTGCAGGTGATCGACCGCTGCAACCTGACCATCCTGTTCGAATCCGGGCAGGAGGATCTCGCCGGGTTCCTCGCCGCGCAGCAGGTCGAGGTGGTGGCCTCGCTACCGTGCTATAGCGAAGACAACGTGGACAAGCAGCGGGGCAAGGGCGTGTTCGACAAGAGCATCAAGGCGCTGCAGAACCTCAACGCGCTGGGCTACGGCCAGCCGGGCAGTGGGCTGGTGCTGAACCTCGTCTACAACCCACAGGGCCCCAGCCTGCCGCCCGCACAGGCGACGCTGGAGGCCGCCTACAAGCGCGAACTCGCCGAACACTTCGGCATCGTCTTCAACCGCCTGTTCGCGCTGGCCAACCTGCCGATCAACCGCTTCGGTTCGTGGCTGATTTCCAAGGGCCAGTTCGTGCCCTATATGAAGCTGCTCAAGGACAACCACCATGACGAAAACCTCGATGCGGTGATGTGCCGCAGTCTGATCAGCGTGGACTGGCAGGGCTACCTGTACGACTGCGACTTCAACCAGCAGCTCGAATTGCCGCTGTCCGGTCGCCGCCGCCACCTGCGCGAGCTACTGGCGCAAGACTTCGCCGGCGAATCCATCGCGGTGGCCGACCACTGCTACGGCTGCACCGCCGGTTGCGGCAGCAGCTGCGGCGGCGCGCTGAACCCTGGGGCGTCGGCATGACCCGCGGCAGGCGCATTCTGCTGCTGCTGATTGCCTTTGCGGTCGTGCTGTTTATTGCGTTCGGCGGCCAGCACTGGCTGTCGCTGCCGGCTCTCCGCGAGGGTCTGGGCACCCTGACGGCATGGCGCGATGCCCATCCGCTGCTGGCCCTGGCCGGCTTCTTCCTGCTGTACCTGCTGACCGCTGCGCTGTCGCTGCCCGGCGCCGCGGCGCTCACCCTGGCTTGCGGGCGCCCTGTTCGGGCTCGTCGGGGGGACGATACTGGCATCGTTCGCCTCCTCGCTGGGCGCGACCCTGGCCTTCCTGGCCTCGCGCTACCTGCTGCGCGAGGCCGTCGAGGCGCGCTTCGGGCAACGCCTTGCGGCCATCCAGAAGGGCGTGCAGCGGGACGGCGCCTTCTTCCTGTTCAGCCTGCGCCTGGTGCCGGTATTCCCGTTCTTCCTGATCAACCTGCTGTTCGGCCTCACCCGCATGCGTGCTTGGACCTTCTATTGGGTCAGCCAGCTCGGCATGCTGGCCGGCACCCTGGTGTACGTGAATGCCGGTACCCGGCTTGCGCACGTGCAGACGCCCGGGGATGTGCTTTCGCCGCAGCTGATCGGCGCGTTCGCCCTGCTGGCCCTGTTTCCGTGGCTTGCGCGCGTTCTCATCGCCCGCTTCCGGCGGCGGCGGGTGTATGCCCGCTGGCGGCGTCCGGCGCGCTTCGACCGCAACCTGATCGTGATTGGCGCCGGTGCGGCGGGGCTGGTGACGGCCTATATCGCGTCCGCGGTCAAGGCCAAGGTGACCTTGGTCGAGGCGCACAAGATGGGCGGCGACTGCCTCAACTACGGCTGCGTGCCGAGCAAGGCGCTGATCCAGAGCGCCAGGCTCGCGTACCAGATGCGCCATGCCGACCGCTGGGGATTTGCGCCCGTCAGTCCGACATTCGCTTTCCGCCGGGTGATGCAGCGGGTGCACGCGGTCATTGCCCGGGTGGCGCCGCATGACAGCGTGGAGCGCTACACCGCGCTCGGCGTGGACGTACGCCAGGGGCATGCGCAGCTGGTCGATCCGTGGACGGTGGAGATCACCGCGCCCGGGGGCGGCAAGGAGCGCCTGACCGCGCGCAGCATCGTGCTGGCCACCGGCGCGTGCCCGTCCGTACCGCCGCTGCCGGGGCTCGAGGCGGTCGATTACCTGACTTCCGACACCCTGTGGGAACGCCTCGAGGACCGCGACCAGCCGCCGCAGCGGCTGGTCGTGCTTGGCGGCGGGCCGATCGGCTGCGAGCTGGCGCAGAGCTTTGCCCGCCTCGGTTCACAGGTGGTGCAGGTGGAAATGGCGTCGCGCCTGATGGGGCGTGAGGATGAAGACGTTTCAGCCTTCGTCCAGCAAAAGCTCGAATCCGAAGGCGTGGACGTGCGCGCCGGGCATCGGGCGCTGCGGGTCGAGCGCGAAGGCGAGGCGCGGTACCTGGTGGCGGAAGGCCCGGATGGCGAGGTGCGCTTCGGATTCGACGAACTGCTGGTCGCGGTGGGCCGGCAGGCGCGACTGCAAGGCTATGGCCTGGAGGCGCTGGGCATCCCCGCCCAGCGTACGGTCGAAACCAACGAATACCTGGAGACGCTTTATCCGAATATCTATGCCGCCGGCGACGTGGCCGGGCCATGGCAGTTCACCCACACCGCCAGCCATCAGGCCTGGTATGCCGCCGTCAATGCCCTGTTTGGGCGTTTCCGCCGCTTCAAGATGGACGGCCGCGTCATCCCGTGGGTGACCTTCGTCGATCCGGAAGTGGCGCGCGTCGGTCTGAACGAGCAGGACGCGCGGGAGCGGGGTGTCGCCTTCGAGGTCACCCGCTACGGGCTGGACGATCTCGATCGCGCCATCGCCGAGGGATACGCGGAAGGCTGGATCAAGGTGCTGACACCGCCCGGCAAGGACCGCATCCTCGGCGTGACCATCGTCGGCGTGCATGCCGGTGAGCTGCTGGCCGAGTTCACCCTGGCGATGAAGCATGGGCTCGGATTGAACAAGATCCTCGCCACCATTCATCCGTACCCGACCTGGGCCGAGGGAAACAAGTACGCCGCCGGCGAATGGAAACGTGCGCACGCCCCGCAAGCGCTGCTGCGCATGCTCGCGCGCTACCACGACTGGATGCGGGGCTGAACGATGCGCGCTTCCCTTGCATCGCATGCATGGATCCGCGCCGTTGTCCTCGCGCTCGGGCTCTGGGCCTTCGCGGTTTCGGCAGCGGCCCAGACCGGGCCCGAGCACGCTGCGTGGAACCGTCTTCTCGCGGCCCACGTCCACTGGAGCCCCGATGGCCATGCCAGTACCGTCGACTACGCCGGCATGCGGGCGGACCGCGTCGCGCTGCGCGCCTATCTCGCCGCCCTCCCGGCCGTCCGGCCGGAGACCTTTAAGACATGGTCGGACAAGGCGCAGCTTGCGTTCCTGATCAATGCCTACAACGCGTGGACGGTGGAACTGATCCTGACCGGCTATCCGGGGATCGCGTCGATCAAGGACCTCGGCTCGCTGCTGCGTTCTCCGTGGCAGAAGCCGTTCATTCCCCTGCTCGGGCAGACCCGCTCGCTCGACGACATCGAGCATGGCCTGATTCGCGGCTCCAGACGCTACCGCGATCCACGCATCCACTTCGCACTCAACTGCGCCAGCATCGGCTGCCCGGCCCTGCGCCCGGAAGCCTACGCCGCGGAGCGGCTCGATGCGCAGCTGGAAGACCAGATGCGGCGTTTCCTCTCCGACCGGAGCCGCAACGGGGTGCGCGGCGAGGCGCTGGTCGTCTCGCCGATCTTCAAGTGGTACCGCGGGGACTTCGAGCAGGGCTTTGGCGGCTGGCACCGCCTCGAGGACTTCCTGGCCGGCCACGCCGCGGACCTGGGCCTCAGCCAGGCACAGGCCAGCGCGCTGCGCAGTGGTGCGCTGCCGGTGCGTTTCGGCGACTACGACTGGCGCCTCAACGACGGCAGGCACTGACCATGCGGGTGTCGATCATCGTCCCCATGCTCGACGAGGCGGCGCAGCTGCCGGCACTGTGCGCGCATCTGATGAGGTTCGCGCGTGCGGGCGCGGAGGTGCTGCTGGTGGATGGGGGGAGTCGCGATGGTTCCGCGGCGATCGCCCGCGCGGCGGGATTGCGGGTGCTGGACAGCACCCCCAGCCGCGCCTGCCAGATGAACGTCGGCGCGCATGCCAGCACGGGGGAGGCGCTGCTGTTCCTGCATGCCGATACGCGCCTGCCCGATGGCGCGCTCCTCGCGCTGCTGCAGGCGTTGCAGGGGCGCGCCTGGGGGCGCTTCGACGTGCGGATCGAGGGAACATCGAGGATGCTGCCGGTCGTGGCCATGATGATGAATCTGCGTTCGCGCCTGTCGGGCATCGCCACCGGCGACCAGGCGTTGTTCATGACCCGTGCCGCTTTCTATGCGGTCGGTGGCTTTCCCAAGCAGCCCTTGATGGAGGACATCGACATCTGCCGGGCACTCAAGCGAAGGCTCGGTCGGCCTGCCTGTCTGCGGCTGCACGCGCGCACCTCCGGCCGGCGTTGGGAGACCCGCGGCGTATGGCGCACCATCGCGCTGATGTGGTGGCTGCGCTGGCGGCATTTCTGCGGCGCGCCAGTAGAGCAGCTGGCGAGGACCTACCGATGAGCGCGGTGAGCGAGCAGGTGCGTACGGTGATCTTTGCCAAGGCGCCACAACCGGGGAGGGTCAAGACGCGGTTGATCCCGGCCCTGGGCGCGCAGGGAGCGGCGCTGCTCGCGCAGCGCATGTTGCGGTACACCGTGCAGCAGGCATTGGCGGCCGCGCTGGGCCCGGTCGAGCTGTGCGTCACGCCGCACCCGCGGACCCCCGTGTGGCGGCCGTTCCGCGACTTGGCCTGGCCGTTGGGATGGCAAGGGCAAGGGGATGGCGACCTGGGCGATCGCCTGGCACTCGCGGCCGCCCGGACTCTGGCGCACGGTGCGTCCGTGCTGTTGATCGGCACCGATTGCCCGGGGCTTACCGCCGCGCGGCTGCGCGATGCGGCGGCGCAGCTGGCCGCGCATGATGCGGTGATGGTTCCGAGCCATGACGGCGGCTACGTGCTGCTGGGGCTGCGCCGTTTCAGCCCGCAGCTGTTCCAGGGCATCGCCTGGAGCACGCCGCAGGTCGCCGCCCAGACGCAGGAGCGGTTGTGCCAGCTGGGCTGGACCCTGGCGCGTCGGCCGCCACTGCACGACATCGACGAGCCCGCCGATCTGGCGGCACTACCGCCCGACTGGAGCGCGTCTTCGCCCGGTCGCCATGCTTCCATTGTCTTTGAGTATGACCACCATGCCTCTCTTGCCACCCGCGTCCGCCATCCCTGATCCCGAACTGGCCGAGCTGATGGCGTTCTTCCAGGAAACCCTGGGGTTCGTGCCCAACAGCGTGCGCACCATGGCTTACCGTCCGGCCATCGCGCGCGCCTTCGTGGCGCTCAACCGCGCGGTGATGGTCAATCATGGACGTGTCACCAGCGAGCAGAAGCGGCTGGTCGCGCTGCTGGCTAGCAATGCCGCCGGATGCCGCTATTGCCAGGCGCACGCAGCGCTGGCGGCGCAGCGCTACGGCGCCAGCACCGATCGCCTGCGGGCGCTGTGGGAGTTCCGCGACAGCCCGCTGTTCACGCCGGCGGAGAAGGCCGCGTTCGAATTCGCCGTGGCCGCCGCCAGCATTCCAAACGCCGTGGACGCCGCGATCGCGGCGGAGCTGCGCGCCCATTGGGATGAGGGCGAGATCGTCGAACTGCTGGGCGTGATCAGCCTGTTCGGGTTCCTCAACCGCTGGAACGACAGCATGGCCACTACCCTGGAGCCGGATGCGCAGGCGTTGGCCAATGATGTGCTCGGCAGTCACGGCTGGACGCCCGGCAAGCACGGATGACGCGGTGGCGCAGGGCTGCCATGAGGCTGTAAGAAAATATCCTGCGACGGCGACTGACGCGTATCCCTTTTCCGCAGGTGTTATGCGTCATGCATGAACTCGTCCAGGACTATTACGGCCGCCAGCTGCAGGGGTCGCAGGATCTGAAGACCAGCGCCTGCTGCGATGCAAGCCGGATGCCCGACTGGCTGAAGCCACTGCTGGCGCGCATCCATCCGGACGTGCTCGCCCGCTACTACGGCTGCGGACTGGTGTGCCCGCCGCTGCTGGAGGGTTGCCGCGTGCTGGACCTTGGGTGCGGCGCCGGGCGTGATGTGTACGCGCTGGCGCAGCTGGTCGGCCCGCGCGGCGAGGTCGTCGGGGTGGACATGACCGAGGCGCAACTCGATGTGGCACGCCAGCATCAGGCGTATCACGCTGAATCCTTCGGATTCGACAACGTGCGTTTCGTGCATGGGTACATCGAACAGTTGGAGGCGCTCGATCTCGCGCCGGAAAGTTTCGATGTCATCGTCTCCAACTGCGTGGTCAATCTCTCGCCGGACAAACCGGCGGTGCTGTGCGGTGTGCAGCGCCTGCTCAAGCCGGGTGGCGAGTTCTACTTCTCCGATGTCTATGCCGACCGCCGTGTGCCGGAGGCGGTGCGCAGCGACCCGGTGCTGTACGGCGAGTGCCTGGGCGGGGCGCTGTACTGGAACGATTTCCTGCGCCTGGCGCACGCTGCAGGCTTTGCCGACCCGCGACTGGTCGAGGACCGGCCGCTGGCGATCACCGACCCTGCGCTGGCGGAACGGGCAGGCAACGTTCACTTCTACTCGGCGACCTATCGCCTGTTCAGGCTCGATGGGCTGGAGAGCGCCTGCGAGGACTACGGACAGGCGGTGATCTACCAGGGGACGGTTCCCAACCACCCGCACCGTTTCGTGCTGGACAAGCACCACGACATCTCCACCGGGAAAGTGTTCCCGGTATGCGGCAATACCTGGCACATGCTGCACGGCACCCGCTTTGCACCGCACTTCCAGTTCATTGGCGATTTCAGCCGGCATTACGGCCTGTTCGAAGGGTGCGGCAGCCGCATGCCGTTCGATACGGAAGCGGCCGGCGCGGCGGGAGGTGGCGCATGCTGCTGAAGACGGACGTCCAGTCGCACACCGCTGGCGTGGCGGTCAGTCCCTTGACGATCCTGGTGCTGTGCACCGGCAACTCCGCGCGCAGCCTCATGGCGGAGGCGCTATTCAATCATCTGGGTAAGCCGTGGATTCGGGCCGTCAGCGCCGGAAGCCACCCCGTGGGTCGGGTCAATCCTTTTGCCCTCGAGCAGATCCGCACTCACTTGGGTGACGATGGTTCGTCCTATCGCAGCAAAAGTTGGGATCAGTTTTCCCAAACGCATTCGGATA
The DNA here is from genome assembly GCF_024704365.1 of Thermomonas sp. S9. Classification (GTDB taxonomy): domain Bacteria; phylum Pseudomonadota; class Gammaproteobacteria; order Xanthomonadales; family Xanthomonadaceae; genus Thermomonas. Next base: position 1,923,268 of record NZ_JAJDFY010000001.1, on the reverse strand, counting down.
AGCCGATTGATGTCGTGTTGACGGTTTGCGCGAATGCCGCACAGGAACGCTGTCCGGTGTTTCCAGGCGCGGCACTGCACGTGCACTGGGGCTTTGCAGATCCGGCCGCCGCGCCCGCAGAAGTGGCGTCAGCCGCATTCGCAGCGACGTTCGATGCGATGCGTGCGCGCATCGAATCGCTGCGCCCGCAACTGCAGCCAGAATTGACCGCGCAGGCGCTCGCCGACAGGCTGCGGGCGTTGGCGTAAGGAGCATGGGCATGGTGTTGCCATTGCTTCTCACGGCTATTTTTCTGGCTGTCTTCAACGGCGCCAATGACAACTTCAAGGGCTTCGCCACCGTATGGGGCTCGGACACGCTCGACTATAGGGAAGCGCTCTGGCTTGCAACGTTTGCGACCGTCGTGGGCAGCCTGCTGTCGTGGGTGCTGGCGGATGGCCTGGTGCAGCAATTCTCCGGCAAGGGGCTGGTTGCCGCGAGTGCGATCCAGAGCCCGCCGTTTATCGTCAGCGTCGCTATGGGCGCAGCGCTGACGGTATTTCTTGCCTCCCGATTGGGTTTTCCGATTTCAACGACCCATGCGCTGATCGGCGGACTGGTTGGCGCTGGCGCGGCACAGGCGGGTGGTGTGCATGTCGCCAGGCTGGCGGATGCCTTCCTGCTGCCGCTTCTCGTCAGCCCCTTGCTTGCGGCCGCGCTGGGCGTGCTGGCCTATCGTCTGCTCAAGGCAAGACCCATCGAGAAAGATTGCGCCTGCGTTGCACTCGAACCCGTTGTCGCACCGGCGATAGGCTCTGCACAACAGGTGTCCGTCATGCTTCCGGTCGTCGTCATCGACAAGGAGAGCGAGTGCGAGCGGGCGGCGCTGCCGGTGCGGTTTTCGATCGCACGGCATCTCGACCGCCTGCATATCGGATCGGCCATGGCGATCTGCCTTGCGCGCGGCGTCAACGACACGCCCAAGCTGGTCGCCCTGCTGCTGATGGCGCACGGTCTCGGGAATTCTTACGTGTCTGTTGGCGTGATTGCGTTGGCGATGGCGCTGGGTGGCGTCCTGTTCGCAAGAAACGTGGCACGCACCATGAGCCAGCGCGTCACCCGGCTGGATCACACCTCGGGCCTTGCCGCCAACTTGATCACCGCCTCGCTGGTGTTGTTCGCCAGCAAACTGGGGCTGCCGGTCTCGACGACGCACGTTTCGGTTGGCGCGATCGCCGGGGTGGGCGCCAGCGCGCGCACGCTGGATTGGCAGGCGTTGCGCAACGTCCTGCTGTCCTGGGTGTTGACCCTGCCGCTGGCGGCGGGGGTGGCGTGGGGCATGAGCCGTCTGCTGTGAAATCGCGCTTCACCCCGCGCAGCAGGAAAGCTGCTTCACGTCCTTGCGGAAGGTCTGCGCCGCAAGCTTCAGGCCTTCGACCATCGTCAGGTACGGGAACAGCTGGTCGGCCAGTTCCTGCGCCGTCATCCGGCTGCGGATGGCGAGCGCGGCGGTCTGGACCAGTTCGCCCGCGTCCGGCTCGGTCCTCGCTGCCGGGCAAATCTATGGTTATCATTGCGCAGTCGCTGCGTTGGAATCACCCGCAAGATGGGTTTTATCCGGTTCATAGCGGTTGTCATCATCGCGTTTGTCATGCCCTTCATGGCTACGGCGAGCGTTGTGATGCCCGTATTGACCGGGTGCCAGATGCACACAGGCGGCGGAGACTCGCCTGCAATGACCAGCATGCATGACTGCTGCGCGCACGGTTCGACGGACCAAACCCAATCCAAGGCGTGCAAGGTGGGCCAGGCATGCAAGGCGTGTGGCGCCTGTGTCGTGATCCCGATGAGCTCGCCGGCGGGTTCTTTCCCTGATATCGGGCAAGTGGTGGCCCGTTTCTCGACTCTTGGCCTTTCTTCCCATGACCCACGTGGGTTATGGCGACCTCCTCGTTCGCTCTGATTCCTGACGACTGGTGACCCGCGCGGCCTGGCTGTGCGGGTCGTTCATGCGTGCGCCTTGCTGCGTATCGATCCGTCATGGAGTTGGAGCATGTCACCTCATGCACGAAAGAAAGCCATCCTGCCCCTATTGTTGGCAGGAGCGGTCGGCCTTGCCCAGGCTGGAACCCTGAGTTTCACAGCGGCGCTCGAACAGGCCGAGCGTCAATCTCCCAAGTTGGCCGCCATCAACGCGCAGATCGATGCAGCGCGTTCGGCAGCGATCTCCGCTGGGGCGTTGCCTGACCCCAAGATATTCGCTGGTATCGACAGCTTCCCGGTATCCGGCCCCGAAGCGGGACGCTTGCAGGCTGACTTCATGACGATGCAGAAGATCGGCGTGATGCAAGACGTTCCCAACGCCGACAAGCGCCGCGCCCGCAAAGCCGTGGCCGCCGCTGGTGTGGAGGTAGCCGAAGCCCGGCGCAGGGCGGAACGGCTGGCCGTGCGCCGAGACACCGCAATGGCCTGGCTCGAGCTCTACTACCTGCAACGCAAGGAGGCCCTGTTCGCCGAACTGGACCTGGAGAACGCCATTCTCACCCAGACTGTGAAGGCGCAAATCGCCAGCGGTCGCGCCCAGGCGGCCGATGCCGTGGTGCCCCAGCAGGAAGCCGTCGAAATCGCGGATCGGCGCGATGATCTGTCCAGTGCGCAGGCACAGGCAAGATCGAGGTTGCGGCAATTCGTAGGCCGCGCTGCGGATGATCTCCTGACGGGAGATCCACCCAACCTGGTCATCGATGCACAGCATCTAAGGGGGATTTTGCATCGGCATCCCGAACTGCTGGTGTTCGCAGCCGAGACACACAAGGCCGAAGCCGAGCTTGGCGAGGCCCGATCCACGAAGAAGCCCGACTGGGGCATCGAATTGGCCTACCAGCGCCGCGCGCCGCAATTCGGCAACATGGTCTCGATCCAGTTCACGTTCGACCTGCCGGTATCGCCATCGACCCGGCAAGAGCCCTTGATTGTGGCCAAGCAGCGTGAGCTGGACCGTATCGATGCCGAGCGTGAAAACATGCTGCGCGAGCACGCCAGCGAGCTTGAGAGTGATCTGGCCGAGTACGTGGCCCTCAGCCGGCAACTGGAGCGCGCCAGACAGGTGACGCTGCCCCTGCTGGAGCAGAAGGTCATGCTGCAAACCGCCAGTTATCAAGGTGGCAAAGGTGATCTCGCAGTCGTTTTGATGGCGCGCCGGGAGCGCATCGAGCAACGTCTGCGCATCATCGATCTGGAGAACAGCCTGGCTCGTGTGGCGGCGCGGCTCTACTTTGCTTATGAGGAGAATGCGCAATGAGCCTGCATAAACAGACGATGCTGCTACTGGCCGTACTGGCGGCGCTGCTGGCCGGCATCGGCGGCGGCTACTGGTTTGCCATGCACCGTCACCCTGCATCTGCCGAGGCCCCGGCGGCAGGATCAGCAGATCACGCCACTGATGGCCGCAAGGTGCTGTACTGGTACGACCCGATGGTGCCCAACCAGCATTTCGACAGACCGGGCAAATCGCCGTTCATGGACATGCAACTGGTCCCCAGGTATGCCGACGAAGGCGGCGATGCAACCAGCGTGAAGATCGATCCAGGCGTGATGCAGAACCTCGGCCTGCGCCTGGCCAGGGTCGAGCGCGGCGTATTGGCCACACCCGTGGAAGTAGCTGGTAGTGTGCAGTGGAACGACCGCCAGGTGGCCGTCGTACAGACCCGCACTGCTGGATTCGTCGAGCGCGTTTATGCGCGCGCACCGGGCGACATGGTCGCTAAGGGCGCGCCGCTCGCCGATCTGCTGATGCCCGACTGGGCGGGTGCGCAGGCCGAGTTCCTGGCGTTGCGCAATACCGGCGACAGCACTTTGTTGCAGGCAGCGCGCGAGCGCTTGAAGTTGCTCGGCATGCCGCCGGAGCTGATTGCCAAGGTCGAGGCCACAGGCCAGACACGCCCCGTCATCACGATCCGTGCCCCCATCGCGGGTGCGATCCAGGCGCTGGACGTGCGCAGCGGTATGTCGCTGGGTGCCGGCATGCCTTTGGCCAGGATCAATGGAATCGATCCGGTCTGGATCGAAGCCGCCGTGCCGGAACATTCGGCGGGCACTATCGCGGTGGGTAATCCGGCGCACGTGACGCTGGCCGCCTATCCGGGTGTTCGCCTGACAGGCAAGGTGACCGCGATCCTGCCGGAAATGAACATCGACAGCCGTACCCTGCGCGTGCGCGTCGAACTGCCCAACCACGACGGCCGCCTCAGAGCGGGCATGTTCGCGCAACTTGGCCTGGGAACGAGCAACGATGCCCCGGCACTGCTGGTGCCAAGCGAGGCCGTGATCCGCACGGGGACACGCAACATCGTATTGGCAGCGCTGGGTGGCGGACGCTTCCAGCCCATCGAAGTCAAGCTTGGACGCGAAGCTGGCGGTAAGGTCGTGGTGCTGGACGGTTTGACGGAAGGGCAAAGCGTCGTAGCGTCCGGGCAATTCCTGATCGATTCCGAGGCCAGCCTGAAGGGGATACTGGCCCGCCAGTCCAATGCAGACGTCCCCATGCCGATGTCGAAGCCACCGGCGACCACGTCGGCCGCCACGCTCCATGAGGCTGACGGCAGGGTGGAATCCATCTCTGGCAAGGAAATCACGCTGTCGCATGGTCCGGTCCAATCGCTGGGCTGGGGTGCCATGACGATGTCCTTCCAGCTTGCGCAACCAGCTCTCGCCGCCGGCATCCAGAAAGGAGATCGCGTGCATTTCGGTTTCCGGAAAGGCGATGGCAGCTTCGTCATCGAGCAGCTCGTCAAGACGGGGGGCGGGCAATGATCGGGAAACTCATTCACTGGTCGATTGCCAACCGCTTTCTGGTGCTACTCGCCACTTTGTTCCTGTCCGCATGGGGCGTGTGGGCGGTCAACACCACGCCGGTCGATGCCCTGCCTGACCTGTCGGATGTGCAAGTCATCATTCGCACCAGCTATCCCGGCCAGGCACCGCAGATTGTCGAGAACCAGGTCACGTACCCGCTGGCCACCACGATGCTGTCGGTGCCGGGAGCCAGGACGGTACGCGGCTACTCGTTCTTTGGCGATTCGTTCGTTTACGTTCTGTTCGAGGATGGCACCAACCTGTATTGGGCACGTTCGCGTGTGCTCGAATACCTGAGCCAGGTGCAAGGCCGCCTGCCAGCGGCGGCCAAGGCCTCGCTCGGGCCGGATGCCACCGGTGTCGGCTGGATTTACGAGTACGCGCTGATCGATAAAACCGGCGGGCACGACCTGTCACAGTTACGCAGCCTGCAGGACTGGTTCCTGAAGTACGAGTTGAAGAGTCTGCCCAATGTGGCTGAGGCCGCATCCATCGGCGGCATGGTCAGGCAGTACCAGGTCGTGCTTGATCCGGTGAAACTGGCCGCCTACCGCATCCCGCAGTCCAAGGTGATCGAGGCGATTCAAAAGGCCAATCAGGAGGCAGGCGGCTCCGTGCTGGAACTGGCGGAAACGGAGTACATGGTACGGGCGTCAGGCTACCTGAAGACGCTGGACGATTTCCGCGCCATTCCGATCGCCACGACGTCGGCTGGCGTGCCTGTGACCTTGGGCGAGGTGGCGACCATTCAGATCGGCCCCGAAATGCGGCGTGGCATCGCCGAGTTGAATGGGCAGGAGAAGTGGCAGGCGGCGTGGTCATCCTGCGCTCTGGCAAGAATGCGCGCGAAACCATCATGGCCGTGAAGGAAAAGTTGGCAGAACTGCAAAAGAGTCTGCCGAGTGGGGTGGAGATTGTGCCCACCTATGACCGCAGCCAGCTGATCGACCGCGCCATCGAAAATCTGTCGCACAAGTTGCTCGAAGAGTTCATTGTAGTGGCGGTAGTCTGCGGCATCTTTCTGTGGCACCTGCGCTCGGCCCTGGTCGCCATCGTGTCCTTGCCGCTGGGCGTAATGATGGCCTTCATCGTGATGCGCTATCAAGGCGTCAATGCCAACATCATGTCGCTTGGCGGCATTGCCATTGCCATCGGTGCGATGGTGGACGCTGCCGTGGTGATGATCGAGAACGCACACAAGCACATCGAGGCGTGGCGACACCATCATCCCGGTGAACGTCTGCAAGGCGAGGCCCATTGGCGGGTGATTGGAGAGGCGGCGGCCGAAGTCGGTCCGGCGCTGTTCTTCTCCCTGCTGATCATCACGCTGTCCTTCATCCCCATATTCACCTTGCAGGCGCAGGAAGGGCGGCTGTTCGGTCCATTGGCCTTGACCAAGACGTATGCGATGGCCGCCGCAGCAGGATTGTCAGTGACGCTGGTTCCGGTGCTGATGGGCTATTGGATACGTGGGCGCATTCCCGATGAGCATCGAAACCCGCTCAACCGCTGGCTGATCCGCGGCTACAGCCCCCTGATCGATGCCGTACTTCGGCACCCCAAAGCCACGCTCGCAATCGCGGGCCTTGCTCTGCTGACCACCGCGTGGCCGATCGCCAGACTCGGCGGTGAATTCATGCCGCCGCTCGACGAAGGCGACTTGTTGTACATGCCTTCTGCCTTGCCCGGGCTGTCGGCGGCCAAAGCCGGCGAATTGTTGCAACAGACCGACCGGCTCATCAAGACTGTGCCAGAAGTCGCCAGCGTGTTCGGCAAGGCGGGACGAGCGGAAAGTGCCACCGACCCGGCACCGCTTGAGATGTTCGAGACCACCATCCAGTTCAAGCCGCGCGATCAGTGGCGTCCCGGCATGACGCCCGCCAAACTGGTCGATGAACTGGACCGGGTGGTGAAGGTGCCTGGCCTGGCGAATATCTGGGTGCCGCCGATTCGCAACCGCATCGACATGCTGGCCACCGGCATCAAGAGCCCGATTGGCGTCAAGGTGTCCGGAACCAGGCTGGCCGAGATCGACCAGGTGACGCAGCAGGTCGAACGAGTGGCCAGGACCGTGCCCGGCGTCAGTTCGGCGCTGGCCGAGCGTCTGACCGGCGGCCGCTACGTGAATGTCAGGATCGACCGCGCAGCCGCCGCGCGTTATGGCCTCAACATTGCGGACGTGCAATCCATCGTTGCCTCCGCCATCGGCGGAGAAAACGTCGGCGAGACGGTGGAGGGACTGGCGCGCTATCCGATCAGCGTGCGATACCCGCGCGAGTTGCGCGATTCGCTGGATGGCCTGCGCAATTTGCCGATCGTGACCGACATGGGTCAGCAAATCACGCTGGGCACCGTCGCCAGCATCGAGGTCAGCGACGGTCCGCCGATGCTCAAGAGCGAGAATGCACGTCCCACGGGCTGGGTATACGTGGACGTGCGCGGGCGCGACCTGGCGTCGGTGGTGGCTGATTTGCGCGCGGCCGTGACCGACAAGGTGAAACTGCAGCCCGGCATGAGCCTGGCCTACTCCGGTCAGTTCGAATACATGGAACGGGCCAATGCGCGCTTGAAGCTGGTGGTGCCGGCGACCCTGCTCATCGTCTTCGTGCTGCTGTATCTGACCTTCCGCCGATTCGACGATGCGTTGCTGATCATGGCGACGTTGCCATTCGCACTGGTGGGCGGGGTGTGGTTGGTCTATCTGGCAGGCTACAACCTGTCCGTGGCCACCGGCGTGGGCTTCATCGCGCTGGCTGGCGTATCGGCGGAGTTTGGGGTGGTGATGCTGCTTTATCTCAAACAGGCCATCGCCGAGCGACAAGAGCGGGGCTTGGTGATGAGCGGACACGTGCTGGATCAGGCCATACACCAGGGCGCGGTGCTGCGGGTGCGGCCCAAGGCGATGACGGTGGCGGTGATCCTGGCTGGTCTGCTCCCGATCCTGCTTGGCAGCGGTACCGGCTCAGAGGTAATGAGCCGTATCGCCGCACCGATGGTGGGCGGAATGATCACCGCCCCACTGCTGTCGATGTTCGTGATCCCGGCGGCCTATCGGCTGATGCGTCAGTCACGTGCGGAAGGGCAGAGAGGGACGACAGAACCTGCTTCGTGACATCCTGGATGAGCGATTGCCCCTTGGTCGATCTCTCTCGATCAGGGGCAATTCAAAAATCCGGCTCACGGGCAGCAGGCTGTGCTGGATTCACCCCGCGCAGCAGGAAAGCTGCTTCACGTCCTTGCGGAAGGTCTGCGCCGCAAGCTTCAGGCCTTCGACCATCGTCAGGTACGGGAACAGCTGGTCGGCCAGTTCCTGCGCCGTCATCCGGCTGCGGATGGCGAGCGCGGCGGTCTGGACCAGTTCGCCCGCGTCCGGCGCGACCGCCTGCATGCCGATCAGGCGCCCGCTGCCGGCTTCCGTCACCAGCTTGATGAAGCCGCGGGTATCGAAGTTGGCGAGCGCGCGCGGGACGTGGTCGAGGGCGAGCGTGCGGCTGTCGGTTTCGATGCCTGCCACGCGGGCTTCGTGCTCGCTCAGTCCCACGGTGGCGATCTGCGGGTCGGTGAACACCACCGCCGGCATCGTGGCAAGGTCCAGGGTCGCCGCGCCGCCGGTCATGTTGACCGCGGCGCGGGTGCCGGCGGCGGCCGCGACGTACACGAATTGCGGCTGGTCGGTGCAGTCGCCGGCGGCGTAGATGTGCGGGGCGCTGGTGCGCAGGCTGCGATCGACGCGGATGGCACCCTGCGGATTCACGGCCACGCCAGCGGCGTCGGGATCCAGTTCGCGCGTGTTCGGTGTGCGGCCGGTGGCGACCAGCAGGCGGTCGGCCCGGAGATCGCCGCGCGCGGTGGCGAGCACGAATGCGCCGTCCTCATGGTCGACGCGGCTGGCCTGCGTGTGCTCCAGCACGGTGATGCCCTCCGCACGGAAGGCGGCCGTGATGGCCTGGCCGATCGCCGGATCCTCCCGGAACAGCAGCGTGCTGCGCGCCAGGACCGTGACCTGGCTGCCCAGCCGGGCGAAGGCCTGCGCCAGCTCCACCGCCACCACTGACGAGCCGATCACGGCCAGGCGCTCGGGAATGTGGTCGCTGGCCAGCGCGTCGGTGGAGGTCCAGTACGGCGTGTCCTGCAGGCCCGGAATCGGCGGCACGGCCGGGCGGGCGCCGGTGGCGATGAGGCAGCGATCGAACGCCAGCGTGTGCTCGCCGCCGGCGTTCAGGCGGACGGCAAGGTGCCGTGCGTCCATGAACCGGGCTTCACCGTGCAGCACGGTGATGGCCGGGTTGCCTTCCAGAATGCCTTCGTACTTGGCATGCCGCAGTTCCTCGACCCGCGCCTGCTGCTGGGCCAGCAGTCGGGTGCGATCGATCCTGGGCGCCGCGGCCGCAATGCCGGCATCGAACGGGCTCGTCGCGCGCAGATGGGCGATATGCGCGGCGCGGATCATGATTTTCGAGGGCACGCAGCCAACATTGACGCAGGTGCCGCCAATGGTGCCGCGCTCGATCAGGGTCACCCGCGCCCCGCGTTCGGCCGCCTCGATCGCCGCCGCCATCGCCGCGCCACCGCTGCCGATGATGGCGATGTGCAGCGGGCGTTCGCCGTCGCCGCCTTCGTCGGCGGCCCGCACCTTGTCGATCAGCCCGGTGCGGCCGTCCGGTGGTGGGGGATCGGCGAGCGTTGCCTGGTAGCCGAGCCCGACCACGGCGGCGATCAGCGCGTCCGGTGCGGTGCCGGGGTCAAGGGCGAGCTGCGCCGCCCCCTTGGCGTAGGACACGGTGGCCGACTGCACGCCGGGCACTTTCTCCAGGGCTTCCTTGACATGCGTAGCGCACGAGTCGCAAGTCATGCCGGTGATCTTCAGCGTGGTCATACTGCATTCCTTTCGTTTCATGAGCGCCCAGAACCGTCATCCGCGTTTAGCGGGCAGTTCACAGCCGTCCGGCCCGCAGCGGCGATGTGCCGGCGAGACGAGATCCCAGATCGACACGGCCATCATGGTGGCCAGGCCGGCATAGAGCAGTTTCTCCGCCATGGTGAACGTGGCGACGAGCACGATGGCTGGTCCGACCATGCCGATCACGCTGCGGTGCCATTGCCGGTGGCTCAGCCTGCCAAGCGCATTCGCGATGAGGGCGATCACGGCGAACAGCGGCAGTAGCCGGCTGATGAACAGCCCCTCGTACTGGCCAAGAAAACCAAGCCCGATGGCCGCGCCAAAGCTGGCGATGGCGGGAAAGCAGGCCGCACAACCCATCGCGGCAACGATGCTGCCGAATGTGCCGGTTTTATCGGCAATGCGTGTGAGGAGTCCCATGTGTCCAATTCCTTAGGTTGAGTTGGCAGATCAGCGTTTGACGCTAGACGGATAACCGGCGTCCGCGGTCGCCTTGGTCAGCGCCGCGACGTTGGTCTTGGCATCGTCGAAGGTGACGACGGCCTCGCGCCTGTCGAAGTTCACTTCGATCCTGCTCACGCCATCGACCCTGGACAGCGCTTTCTTGACGGTGATCGGGCAGGCCGGGCAGGTCATGCCGGGAACGTCGAGGGTGACGCTGCGGGTCGCGGCGAGGGCGGGCAGCGCGGCAGAGGCAAGCAAGAGGACAGCAAGCAGCTTCTTCATGGTGGACTCCTTGGGATTTCAGTAGAACAGCGGCATGACGTAGGGAAAACCAAGCGCGATCACGACCAGCGCGGCCACGATCCAGAAAATGCGCCTGTAGGTGCTGCGCACCTGCGGCACGGCGCACGCCGCGCCGGGCGCGCAGGCCTGCACCGGGCGGAAGATGCGGCGGTAGGCAAACAGCATCGCCAGCAGGGCGATGCCGATGAAGAGCGGGCGATACGGCTCCAGCACGGCCAAATTGCCGATCCAGGCGCCGGAGACGCCCAGCGTGATCAGCACCAGCGGGCCGAGGCAGCAGGTCGAGGCGAGGATGGCGGCGAGTCCGCCGGCCAGCAGGGCGGTGCGCGGCGGCTTGTTCGGGGAGTGGACATGGGGCAGGGCATTGATATTTGCGGGAGGGTGAGGCAAGCTTGCTCCCGTACTTCAGTACGGAGTCAAGCACCATGTCATCGCCCGCAAACGCCTTGACCATCGGTGCGCTCGCCAAGGCCGCCGGCGTCAATGTCGAGACGATCCGCTTCTACCAGCGCAAGGGCCTGTTGCCGGAACCTGCGCGGCCGTATGGCAGCATCCGCCGCTATGGCGAGGCGGACGTGGCACGGGTGCGGTTCGTGAAGTCGGCGCAGCGGCTGGGCTTCAGTCTGGGCGAGATCGCCGGGCTGCTGACGCTGGAGGATGGCCTGCATTGCGAGGAAGCGCAGGCGCAGGCCGCGCACAAACTGGCCGACGTGCGTGCCCGCCTGGCCGACCTGCGGCGGATCGAAGCGGCGCTGGAAGACCTGGTGCGGCGCTGCGGCGCCGCGCATGGCCAGCACGTGCGCTGCCCGCTGATCCTGGCGCTGAAAGCGTCGCCGGCATGAGTGGGCGCATGCGTTCCGCGGCTGGCCAGGGCGGGCGCATCCCGCGCGCGATCTGGCTGCTGGGGCTGGTCAGCCTGTTCACCGATGTCGGTTCGGAGATGGTGCACAGCCTGCTGCCGGTGCTGCTGGCCGGCAGTCTGGGCGCGAGCGCGCTGACGATCGGGCTGATCGAAGGCGCGGCCGAGTCGCTGGTGCTGGTGACCAAGGTGTTCTCCGGCTACGCCAGCGACGCGCTGGGCCGGCGCAAGCCGCTGGTGCTACTGGGCTATGGGCTGGCGGCGGCGGTCAAGCCGCTGTTTCCGCTGGCGGATACGGTGGCCACGGTGACCACGGCGCGGCTGCTGGACCGTTTCGGCAAGGGCATCCGCGGTGCGCCGCGCGATGCGCTGATCGCCGACCTCGCGCCGCCGGCGCTACGCGGTGCGAGCTTCGGCCTGCGGCAGGCGCTGGATACCGTCGGCGCGGTGCTCGGGCCGCTGCTGGCGGTGGCGCTGATGGCCCTGCTGGCCGACGACATCCGGCGCGTGCTGTGGTTCGCTGCGCTGCCAGGCGTGATCGCGATGGTGCTGCTGCTGAAAGTGCGCGAACCGGCACCGGCGGCACGCGCACCGGCGCGGCTGCCGCTGACCCGCGCCGGGTTGGCCCGGTTGGGCGCGCCCTTCTGGCGCCTGGCCGTGCTGGGGCTGCTGCTGGCGCTGGCGCGCTTCAGCGAGGCATTCCTCGTGCTGCGCGCGGCGCGGGGCGGACTGGGTCTGACCTTGGTGCCGCTGGTGCTGGTGGTGATGAGCCTGGTGTATGCGCTCAGCGCCTATCCGGCCGGGTGGTTGTCGGATCGCCTGCCACGGCACTGGCTGCTGGCGCTGGGGCTCAGCGTGCTGGCGCTGGCGGATGCCGCGCTGGCGGTGGAGGCGGGGCACGGGCTGTTGTTCGCCGGTATCGCCCTGTGGGGCCTGCACATGGGGCTGACCCAGGGCGTGCTGGCCAGCCTGATCACCGACGTGGCGCCAGCGGACTACCGCGGCACCGCCTTTGGCGCGTTCAACCTGCTCTCCGGAGCCGGGCTGCTGCTGGCCAGCGCCCTGGCCGGCGCGCTGTGGGACTGGCGCGGACCGCCGGCGACATTCGCTGCCGGCGCGTTGCTGGCGCTGCTGACCCTGGCCGCCATTCCGCTGCTGGTGCGGCCCGCGCAGCGCGGCTGATGCGTGTGGGCGCGGGCCTGGTCGCGCCTGGCCTCGAAATCACGCGCGCGCAGCACGACAGACACCTGGCGCGGATGCCGCTGCCGATGCGAAGGGTTCAGCGTCGTCGGCGCACGCGCTGGCGGTAGTCGCGCACGTTGTCGCCGCGGATGCGGGTCTCGCGGGTGCCCTTGACTTCATCGACCTTGCGGTCGTGCTCGGCGCCGGTGACCGGCTGCGCCTCGATGCGGGTTTCGCGCTCGAACGCGTGCGATTTGTCGGTATTGCGGTAGTAGCGGTACATCGCCCAGTAGAAGCCGGCGGCGCCGGCCGGGCCCAGCAGCAGCCAGAGTGCACTGTCATCGCTCATTCACAGATGCCCCACGATCCAGATGGCCAGGGTCTCCAGCACGGTGCCTACCGTGAGCGCCGCCAGCAGCAGTTTCCAGTGCTGGATCGGGATGCTGCCCATGGTCTCGCCGGTGCGGCCGTTGACCGCAATGTAGTGCAGCATCCCGCCGTTCGGGCCGGGCTGGTGGTAGGAGTACAGCCAGACCGGCAGGTACATCGCCACCCAGCGGCTGCCGTGCACGTCGATCGCCTCTTCCTCCCAGCGCACGCCGCGATCGAAGCGGCGCACCGAACCTTCCACCTGCGCGCGCGCGATCGACAGCAGATGGTCTTCCAGCACCGGCATCAGCTGCGCCACGTCGAGGTCGCGCTTCTCCGAGCTGAAGCCGGACAGATAAGAGGCGTTCCACTTCACCGCGTTCTTGGTGTCGAACGGCAGGATCGTATTGATGATGTTGTTGGTATTGACGCGGGTGTCGAGATTGCCGCGGCTGCGCGAGGATTCCAGCGGCAGATCATCCACCGTGAACGCCACCTGGCGCTCCACCGCGTACACGTCGGCGTCGTAGTAGGTCTTCTTGTCGTTGCCGCTGCCGCGGGTATAGCGGCGGGTCTCGATCTCGCCAAAACCTGCCACCTCGGCCTCGGCATTGGCATCCACGATCATGTAGGGCAGGTACACGCCGGTGACGTTCTCGGGCGTGAACTGCTCCTTGAATGCCTTCAGCGCGAACAGCCGGCGCTTGTCCACGAACTGGCGGATACGCGCCACGGCATCGTCTTTCTTGATATGGAAGGGCAGCACCGCGTCCGGCACCGCGCCGTTTTCGATCTGCTCGTTCACGCCGAACACGTGCCGGCACCAGTGGCAGCGCGCGGTCATGCCGGCCTCGGTGTTCACCGTGACCTCGGCACCGCAGCCGGCGCACTTGAAGCTGACCAGATCGCTGCTGCCGGCGTCGATGTCGCGCGCGCCGGAGGCGATCACGGTGCCGTGCAGCTGGTCGATGCCTTCGCCCAGCCCGAACGCTTCCTCCACCCGCTGCCCCTGCCATTCGTGCCGGCAGTACAGGCAGATCAGCAGGTCGCTGCCGGGCTTCTGGCGGATGTCGCTGGCCCCGCACCTGGGGCAGCGGTTGAGGCCGTCCTTGAGCTCCTCGGCGGCGGTGTCGATGGCGACCGGGTCGGGCGCCAGCAGTTCGTCGCGGACCGGGCCGGGCAGGGTGTCGGGGTCCAGCGGCTGGCTACCCGGCGCGGGCGGCACGTCGCGCGGCGAGCCCGGGCCGGTGGGCGCGGGCGGCGGTGGGATGGTCGGCATGGCGGGTGCGGCGAAGACGGAGGGTTACAGGCCCAGCGCCTTGGCCTTGAGCGCGTCGTAATCGGCCTGGGTGATCAGCCCGAGGTCGAGCATTTCCTTGGCCTTCTTCAGCTTCGCCACCGGGTCGTCGCCGGCCGGCGCCGCCGGCTGCTGCAGGCCGCCGATGCCGCCCAGCATGCCCGAGGCCATGCCGATCCCGACGATCCCGGCCGCGCCGCCGTTCTCGCCGGCCGCCTGGATGCCCTGCGCCACGCTGGCCTGCAGGTTGGAATTGCCGCGCGCGCCAGACAGCGCATCCGCGCGCTGCACGGTCTTGAGCAGCTCGCGGGTGTTGGCGTCGTATTCGATCGAGACGATCGCGGTCTTGACGATCATCAGCCCGCGCTCGGACTTCCACTGGTAGCCGGCCTCCACTGCCTCGGCCAGGCTCTGCGCGAAGCCCACCGAATCCTGCTGGATGCGGGTGATGCGGTTGCCCTTGGCCGGGTCGTTGGTATAGCGGCTGAAGGCCGGCGCCAGCGAGCCCACCACCTCGTTGAACAGCTGCGCGGCGGCGGCGTTGTCGAGGTCGGTGAAGTCGAACACCCGGCCCGGCTGCAGGTAGCTGGCCGGCACGAAGTTCTTCACGAACAGGATCGGATCGACGATCTTCAGGGTGTAGGAGCCGCGGGTGATGGCGCCCACCTGGGTGTTGAGGAAGCCGTCGTCCCAGTAGATCTCGGACTGGGTGCCGAAGCGGTTGTCGGGCAGCTCCTTCAGCGAGACGAAGAACGCCAGCTGCTGCGTGCCCGGAATGCCGCCGAACTTGAAGCGCTCCCAGCTCTGCATCACCAGCGGGTCGAGCAGGCCGTCGCCGGCGAAAATCGACTTCGACTGCAGATCGTCCGAGCGCCATTCGTAGCCGCCCGGCTCGGCCACCAGCGCGGTGATCTTGCCGTCCTGCATCAGCAGCAGGCCGTAGCCCTCCGGCACCACGATCTTGGAGCCGTTGCTGATGATGTTGCTGGAGCCATGCACGTTGCTGCCGCGCCCGGCATTGCTGCCGCGCGGCACCGCGGCGAACAGCGCGGCAGTCGGGGGAAGACCGTCGGGGATGGTGAGGAAGTCCTTCCACTGGTCGCCGAGCATGCCGCCGACCGCGCCTTTCACCGCCTGAATCAGACCCATGGGTGTCGTACTCCAATGCAAAGACCGGATGGCCGGTCGAAGAATACCGCCTGCGGGCGACCCGCGAGAGGTCACAGATGTCACCCCGCACGGATGACGCAGGCAGGAAACGGCAAACGCGCCGGCGGGCGGCCAGCGTCGTGCCGGCGCTGGCGCAGATTTCTTGCAGGGCCGCCCAACGCAGGCGGCACATTGCGATCAGGGGTTGCAGCGGTCGCAGTGGGCGGGGTCGGCCAGCATCCGCCGCACCGGGCGCAGCGTTTCGTGGCCGCAGTGGCGGCACAACTGGCGATGGCCGCGTGCCTGCACGGTCGGGGCCAGGCACCAGGCGCAGGGCAGTCCACGCACCGCCTCGCCGGGGACGAAGCCGGGCTGGCCGCAGGCCGGGCAACGGCTGCGCCATGCGCGCACCAGGGCGAGGCTGGCGCGTGCGATCCGGCGCATCCGGCGCGGGCAGCGGTGCGCGCGCAGGTCGGTTTCCACCCAGGCCTCGCCGTGTTCGGCCAGCAGCGCGGCTACTTGGGCTTCCAGCGCGTCGCGGGTGTCCAACTGCTTGAACAGTGCCCGCGTGGGTGCCGGCTGGCCGTCGGCCACGCCCATCACCACCAGCCCCTGCGCGGGGAAGCCGGCGCGTGCGGCGAATTCGCGCAACCCGGCAAGGCTGCTGATGCGCTCGCCGGCCGCATACGGGGCGGGGGCGCCGTGCCAGCCGGCCAGCTCCAGCCCGCTGTCGCGATCGATCAACAGCACCAGTTCCAGGCCCATGCTGACGAACGGCAGCTCGGGGTGCGGGCCGAAGCTGCCCTCGCTGGCCAGCCCCACGCGCGCTTCCGGCAGGTGCGCGAAGCCGGCGGCGATCTTGGCGCGCGCCGCCTCCAGCGCGCTGCCGGTGCGCGCCACATCGCGGCTGAAGGTGCCGAAGCGGTCGCTGTCAAACCCCGGCGGCACCTGCACCTGCAGGCCGAGGAAGCGGCCCAGCAGCGGGGCGATCACCCGTTCCTTGTGGTGCATGGTGGCCAGTACGGCGGTGCGTCCGGCCAGCGCGTCCAGTGGCGGGGCGTGCATGCGGTTGGCCGTTTTAGTGCGTGGGAACACTGCCCTGTCCGGCGGCGCGCAGCAGGCGGTCGCGCAGGGCTTCGGCGGCATCTCCCGGCGGCAGTTCGGCCACGATCACCTCGGCGCCGCGGGCATCGGCCTCGCGCAGCAGTGCATACAGCCGTTGCATGCGGGTATCCACGGTGTCGCCCGCATCCAGCCAGATCAAGGCCGGGTGCGCGATGGCCGGCGGCAAGGACGACAACAGCGCGGTGCGCAGGCCATGCGCCAGGCAGGCCTCCACCTGCGCCTGCAGGGTGGCGGCGGGCGCGCACAGCACCTGCGCGCGCGGGCTGTAGTGGCGCTTCATCAGCCCGGGGCTGCGGGTGCCGGCGGCCGGGCGCAGGTCCACGTCCCGTTGCAGGCAGTCCGCGATCTCGGCCGCGCTGATCCGCCCGGGCCGCAGGATGCGCGGGGTGTCGGTGCTGACATCCACGATGGTCGATTCGATCCCGACCGCGCACGGCCCGCCGTCCAGCACCAGCGGCAGGGCGTCCCCGAACTCGGCGCGCACGTGCGCGGCGGTGGTGGGGCTGACGTGCAGGTGGCGGTTGGCCGAGGGCGCGGCGAGCCCGCGCCCGAGCCGGCGCAGCAAGGCCAGCGCCAGCGGGTGCGCCGGCATTCGCAGGGCCACGGTGTCCAGCCCGCCGGTGACCACGCGCGGCACGTCGGGCCGGGCCGGCAGCACCAGGGTCAGCGGGCCGGGCCAGAACGCGCGCGCCAGCGCCAGCGCGGCGGGGGTACCTCGGCCGCCCAGTCGTGCAGCTCCTCCACGCTGCCGATGTGCACGATCAGCGGATGGTCCGCGGGGCGCTGCTTGAGCGCGAAGATGGCGCGCACGGCCTCGGGATTGCGGGCATCGGCGGCCAGGCCATAGACGGTTTCGGTGGGCAGGCCGACCAGCCGGCCCTGGGCGAGCAGGGCGGCGGCGGCGGTGATCCCGGCATCGGCATCGCTGCCGGGATCGGGGGCGGG
Source organism: Thermomonas sp. S9 (assembly GCF_024704365.1). GTDB lineage: Bacteria > Pseudomonadota > Gammaproteobacteria > Xanthomonadales > Xanthomonadaceae > Thermomonas. The sequence continues at coordinate 1,905,862 of NZ_JAJDFY010000001.1, read as the reverse complement.
CAGGGGGATTCCATGCCCGCTATGGTGCCACCGGCGGGATGCATCCGGCCGGGTTCATTCGCCCTGCGCGACCGAGTACCCGGGCTGGCCGTCGAAGCGGTACAGGTTCTCGGTCTTGATCGCCGGCAGGCCATGCTCGACCAGCCGCGCGAGCAGCTCCGGCACCTGGCGCGGCATGGGTGGCTCGTATTTCCGGAACGCCTTCGAAGTACGCCGCCAGAACCGCATTGCCGCCGCCGCCCGGGAAAAAGGCGCGGCCCAGCGCATCGACGATCCCGGCGTAGACCTGCTGCGAGCGGCCTGCATCCATCAGCGTGCCGCCGAAGCGGGTCAACGTGCCGGGCATCACCTGTGGCGCATCCGAGAAACTCATGTGGCTGCCGCCGCTGATGGCGACCGCCCAGTTGCTGTCCAGTCCGCCGCGGGCAAGGAAGTCGAATGGCGGCTTGCCCAGATCGGGAGCGGTCAGTGGACGCTCCGGCTTGGCCGACCGGCTCAGGGCCAGCAGCGTCGGGCGCACGAGGCCTTCGGCGTAGGCCGTGGTGCCCTCGACCACGCCTTCGAAATCCGCGCAGGCGGAAACCCGCGGCTCGCGCGAGCAGACTTCCACCGCGACCGTGCCGCCCAGCGAGTGGCCGACCGCGGCAATCCGCGCCATGTCCAGCGTCAGGCCGACGGCGCGCACGCCCCGTGAGGCGGGCAGAGCGTCCAGCGTCTTGCCGATGTCCTGCGCCCAGGCGATGACGCGCGGCTGCCAGGCGCGCGGCTCGTCAGCCTGCTGTAGCGGATCGTCGGCACCGGACACGATCCGGCCGTCCGCCAGCCGCGACAGCCCGAGGTAGGGCGCATCGACTACCGCCACGGCATATCCGCGGCGGGCGATCGCGCTGGCCAGTTCCGCATAGTGGAAGGCCGCCACGCCGGAGCCCGGTGACAGCGTCACCAGCGGCAGCGCGGCTTCGACGGCGCGGGCATCACGACGGGCCGGCGCGGGACGCGTCGCCCATGCATGGATGTCCTCGGCCGGGATGTCGTAATACCCGGTCTCCACCATCCGTGCGAGCAGGGCAGGATCGTCGGCGTAGGCGCGCCGCCAGCCGGTGCCGGCGATCGCGGGGTAGTAGAGATCGACGCGCCAGCGGCGCGGGCCGCCGGCGACGGGATCGGTGCGGCTGGCATCGGTGATGGCGATGGACGTCATTCCGACGGGTGAGCGCTCCGCAGCGCGGCCTGCGGTGGACAGCAGCATCGACAGTGCAAGCGCAATCAGCACGCGGGTCATCATCGGCATCCGTGGGTGCAACAAGCCGCACCTTGCTCCGCACGGTCGCGGGAAGCGCGTGGCGAAGGTCACGCGCGGGGCGGCCGGAGACGCGTTAATGTGGCGGCCGGATCGCGCATGGTGCGCGCAAGGGGTGGGTGATGCGGGGATCGACGCTGCAGGGCTTTGGCGGGCGAGGCGGGATTGGCCTGCATCCGTGGCTGTGGGCCGGGGCGGCGGGGGGTGCTGTTGCTGCCGGCGCTGGCGATGCGGTTCTACCCGCAGGCCGGGGTGGCATGGACGGCGCTGGACTTCGTGGCGATGGGCGTGCTGCTGGCGGCGGCCTGCGGCGCACTGGAACTGGGCCTGCGCCGGGGCCGCGCGCTGGCGTATCGCGCCGGCTTCGCGCTGGCGGTCGCCACCGCGCTGCTGACGGCGTGGGTGAACCTCGCGGTGGGCATGCTCGGGCGTGCGGGTGATCCCGCCAATGCCTTGTTCGTCGCGGTGCTCGCGGTGGCGGTGCTGGGCAGCGCGTGGGCGCGGCTGCGTGCACCGGGCCTGGCCCGGGCCATGGCGGCGACCGCGCTGATCCAGCTGGCGGCGGCGGGCATTGCGATGGGCATGGGGCGGTTCGCGCCGGTCGAGGTGGTGCTGACCGCCTGTTTCGCACTGCCCTGGGCGCTGGCGGCGGCCCTGTTCCGCCAGGCGCGCTGACGTTCGCCTGTGCGCCGGCCTGCGGGCCAGATGCCCTGCGAATCAGATGTCCGGCTTGCGCAGATGCACGCGCGGGCCGGGTGCGGAAGGCCCGTCGGGCAGGGAGGCGCCGGTCTCTGCGGTATCGGTCGCCGTGTCGGGCGAAGCCGCGGCACGCGCTTCGCGCTTGCGGGCGTCCTTTTCGTCCTGTTTCTTCTTCTTCGCCAGTTCGCGCTGGCGCTTTTCGAATGCGTAGTTGGGCTTGGGCAAGGGCGGCTCCTGGGGTCAGCGGGAAGGTTTGCGGGTGCGGCCTGCGGGCGCTGCCGGTGGCGCGCTGGGCGCGGCGTCCTCGGGCAGGCCGATGCGCTGCAGCGCGCGGGTGGTGCCGAGGACCTCGATGGTGCCGCCGGCCTTGCGGAAGGCGTCCATGTGCTCGGCGATCCGTTCGCGGGTCAGCGTGGCATTGCGCTCCGCCGGCTTGCGGGCCTGGAACAGTGGACTGGTGCGCTTGCCGGTCGCCGGTTCCGGCGGCGGGGTGGGCTTGGTACGCGGCATGGAGCCTCCTGTGGCGGGCACGCGTGGGTGCCGGGTGGGTCGTCGGGCGCGTGCCCGGCGGTATCGCGATGGCCGGGATGCCGGCCGGGGAAGCGGGAGAGAGGAGCGGGAGTGCAGGGGTGGTCGCAAGACGGGGCGACCGTGGCGCGCAAGCGCGGAAGAGTGCGGGCAGGCGGCACCGGGGCTGGCCTGCACGCGGGGCGCGTGTTTGTCAAGCTGAATCCTACGCGAATGTGGGCGCGGGCGCCATTCGCACAGGTCGGACAAGGCGTAGGATCGACCGCATCCGGGGACAACGATGAGGTGGCATATGCGCACGATCATGCAGGCGGCGGCGTGGGGGCTGGTGCTGGTGTCCGGGGTTGCAATCGCTGCGAAAATCGACGGTGGAATGCCCAACCGCATTTCGATGAACGTCACCGTGCCCAAGCAGACCCAGGGCGCCACCTTCGGCGAGAGAGTCAGCAGCGGCCTGCACGCGGCGGGGAGTGCGGTGGCCCAGGGTGCCAGCCTGCAGATCGAGGCGGCCTGCGATGGTCGCCAGTGCGTGGTGACCTTCCCGGGCGGCCATGGCGTGCGCGCGGATTTGCAGGCCCTGAAGCTGGCCCCGGCCGAGGCGGGGGCGGCCGCGGTGGGCAATGCGCTGCCCGGCGGTGCGATCGTATCGGCGGCGGTGTCCTCGGTGTCCACCCTGTCCGGCCACGCTGGCGGTGGTGCGGCCTCCGCCGGCTATGCGGCGACCGGCCGGGTGGCTCCAGTGGCAGCGCCGTTGCCCAGTCGCGCGGCCGGTCCCGGGCAGATCGATGTCACCGAACCGCTGGTCGATGGCGAGTACCTGCTGACCCTCGTGGTGGAAAAGGGCGCAGCGGAACCGGGCGCGGCCGGGAAGGGCAAGGCGGCCGACAAGGTGGTGGAGAAGGCCACCAGCGGGCTGAAGGACACCCTCAAGACCCAGGTGCGCACGTCCGCCCCGCCGCAGGTGCGGATCGAACTCGCGTTCCAGGTCCAGGACGGCGTGCTGAAGGCCAGGCACGACACCGCCAAGAACAGCATCGCGAACGTGCGCTGAGCGCGCTCAGCGCGGGCGCTTCCCGGCGTACATGGCGGCGTCGGGCTCAGCGCTTCGTCGCCAGCACCCCCGTCCAGTGCCAGCTCGGCCTTGAAGCCGGCGGCTTGCAGCCGGCGCGCCACTTCCCGCGGCACGTCGCGGCCGGAGGTCAGTTTGTTGGGGCTGCCGGTGTAGTGGAACAGCCGGCCGCCGCGGCGCAGTACCCGCGCCAGCTGCTGGTAGAACGCCAGCGCATACAGCTCGCCGGCGATGCCGAAGCGCGGCGGGTCGTGCAGGGCGGCGTCGAACGCGGCATCCGGCAGGGTGGTGATCGCCCGCGAGACGTCGGCATGGGTCAGCCGCAGGCGGCCACCGTTTTCGTCCGGGTCCGGCGACCATGGGTTGAGCCTGCGTAGCCACAGCACGTCCGCGTTCTTCTCGAACGACTGGATCGCCGCCACGCCCGCGTCGAGGCAGCAGGCGGCGAAATAGCCCAAACCGCCGCAGGTGTCCAGCACGGTCTTGCCCGTCGGCTGCACCAGCGCCACCTTGCGGCGCGCATCCATCAGCGGCGATTCCTTCGCCGTCGGCAGCATCTTGATGCCGTCGATCTCGAAGGTCGGCACGCCCCATGCGGTCGGCACCAGCTTGATCAGTTTCCCGGCATAGCGCGACACCGGGGCGAAGGCGTCGCCGTCCCACCAGTACAGGGTGCGGTCCTTGAGCTTGCCGGGATAGGGATAGTCCGTGCCGCGCCAGGTCCAGTGGTCGGCGGCCAGCGCGATGGTCTCGCGGCGGCGGTCGAGGTCCAGCGAACCTTGCCACGTGGCATGCCCGGCGTCGCGGGCGGCGAGCAGGGCCTCGCCCAGCGGGCGGGTGAGCAGGGGCGTGGCGATGCGTGGCATGTGCGGATGATAGCGGCGGCCTGAAAGCGCGCCGGCTTTTCCGCGACAATGGCGGACCTTCCCTGCCGACCTGGCCCGATGTCCCTGCTTCGCCTTGCCCTGGTGTTCCTGCTGATCACGCTCAGCACCGTGCTGCACGTGCTGCCGCTGCTGGGGGGTGGCGCTGCTGAAGCTGGCGCTGCCCTTCGAGCGGCTGAAAGTCGCCTGCAATCCACTGCTGACCGGCATCGCGGAACGCTGGATCGGGTTCAACAACCGGCTGTGGGATCTGTTCACCGATACCCGCCTGCAGGTGGACGGGGATCTGGCCTTGCGGCGCGACGGCCACTACCTGGTGCTGGCCAACCACCAGAGCTGGGTGGACATCCTGGTGCTGCAGAAGCTGTTCAACCGGCGCATCCCGCTGCTGCGCTTCTTCCTCAAGCGCCAGCTGTTCTGGGTGCCGCTGCTGGGGCTGGCGTGGTGGGCGCTGGATTTCCCGTTCATGGGCCGCTACACGCCCAAGCAGATCGCGCGCAACCCGGCGCTGGCCGGGCGCGACATCGCCGCCACCCGGCGCGCCTGCGAGAAATTCCGCGCGATCCCGGTGGCGATCATGAACTTCGCCGAGGGCACCCGCTTCACCGTCGCCAAGCACGCGCGCCAGGGCTCGCCCTATCGGCACCTGCTCAAGCCGAAGTCGGGCGGGGTGGCCTTCGTGCTGGACGCGATGGGGCAGGGGCTGCATGCGATCCTGGATGTCACCATCGCCTATCCGGCCGGCGTCCCCTCGCTGCTGGACCTGATGGCCGGCCGCATCCCCGAGGTCCGCGTGCGCCTGCGCCAGCATCCGATCCCGGCCGGGCTCGCGCAGGGCGACTACCAGCACGACCGCACCTTCCGCGCGCGCTTCCAGCAGTGGATGAACGCGCTGTGGCAGGAGAAAGATGCCGATTTCGATGCACTGTTGGAGGTATCGCTACCGGCCAATCAGTCAATCGTCTGATCGCGTCTGCGCTGGTGGAAGTACACCTGCCCGGCGGCCCAGCGCAGCGGTGCGGAATGCAGGAGCAGATCGAACGGCCAATCCATCTGGAAATGGTCGAACGCCCAGCGCAGCAGGCGTTTGGCCCGGAAGCGCGGAGCCGCCGCGATTGCAGCCGACTCTGCGGGTGGCCCGGCATCGCAAAGATGCGCGGCGATCGCATCCCCTACGCTCCAGCCGTGCGCCCAGGCCGAATGGATGCCGCCGGCGGTCACCGGCGAGACGATCCCCGCGGCGTCCCCCGTCAGTATCGCGCGATCCCGCGCGATTCCGCGCACGGGTCCGGAGCAGGGGATCAACCCCGCGCGCACCTGCCCCGGTTTGAGTTGCCGTGGCAGGCCACCGGCCAGGCCGACGCGCAGCAGGAATGCATCCAGATCCGGCACTCGGCTGTTGCGAGGGTCGTGACGCAATGCAAGCCCGGCCTGGAGTCCGGTCGGGTTCTGCGCGAGCCAGCCGATATAGCCCGGCGCGAAGCGCTTGCTGATGAAGCAGTGCAGGGCATCGGGATCGGCCAGCTGCACGCCGGGAAACTCATACTCCACGCCATACAGGAATTGCCGGGCCTGTCCCAGCCCGCAGCAGCGCGCCACCTGCGAGCGCGCGCCATCGGCGCCGACCAGATAGCGGGTGCGGCCGACGCCTTCCACTTCCCAGCCGTCATCGTGGCGCGTCGCGTTCCGGAAAGGCTGGCCGAGTCGGAGTTCCACCCCGTGCGCGCGCAGTTGCCCGGCTAGCCAGCGCATGACCTGCGGGGTGTTGGTGGTCAGGAAGTAATAGCCCGGCGCGGTCAGGCGGACTTGCTTGAGCCGCGGCGAGTACAGCTGCACGGCCTCGATCCGGCGGGTCGCGCTGGCCGGCAACTGGTTCAGCAGGGTTTGCTCGGCGGCCTCCTTCACGATGATGCCGGTGGTATGCAGCTTTTCGCCCGGATCCCGCTTGCGTTCGAGCACACAGACACGCAGACCGCGCCGGGCGGCCGCGATTGCGCAGGCGGCACCGGCGAAACTGGCGCCGACCACGACAAGATCGTATCGAAGGGGGTCTGCGGACATTCAAACCCATGCATGATGACAGTGAGATTCGGGATGCGCTAGCGTAGCGCCACCTTTTCCTCAGGAGAGCGCCATGTCCGCCCAGCCCCGTCCGCGCTACACCACGCTCCAGCGGCACCTGCATTGGTGGATGGCGCTGCTGGTGGTGCTGGCCTATGTGCTGATCGAACAGCGCGGGCTGTTCCCGCGCGGCAGCGGCGGGCGCACTGCGATGATGCAGGGCCATTTCTGGGCCGGCATCACCATCTTCCTGCTGGCGTTCTGGCGGATCCTCACCCGCCGCCGGCATGGCGCGCCGCCGGTGACCCCGGCGTTGGACGGGTTCACCGCGACCACCTCCAGGCTGATGCATCTGGCCCTGTACGCCTTCTTCATCGTGATGCCGCTGCTGGGCATGGCCACCGCATGGAGCGACGGCAAGGCGATCATGATCCCGTTCACCGGGGTCGCGCTGCCGGCGCTGCTGCCGGAGAACAAGCCGCTGGCGCATACGCTGGAGGATATCCACGGCACCATCGGTGACATCTTCTACTGGGTGATCGGCCTGCATGTGCTGGCCGCGCTCTATCATCACTGGGTGCGCCGCGACGATACCCTCAAGCGGATGCTGTAAGGACTCCGCCGCCGCTCCGGCTTGACCGCGGTCAGGGCGCGCGGAGTGGTTGCGGCATAGCCTGCGCGAACGCCGATTGGGCGTGGCAGGAGCAGAGGATGGAGTTCGAAGTCAGGTTGGCAGGTGCGGGGACGGCGGCGCTCCCCGCGATCCAGGCGTTGCTCTGGCAGAAAGATCCCGCCGCACTGGTGGATTGCGATGCCGGAGGAAGCCGCTTGCGGGTGAAGGCGTGGATTTCCGCCGCCCAGCTCACCGAAATACTGGTGCAGGCGGGGTTCCCGCCCAGCGAGGTGTCGCAGTTGCCTTCCGTTTGCTGTGGTGACTGCAGCGGCTGACAGCGGCGATCGGCGGGGCATGGCCTAGACTGTGGGCAATCCGCGCGTCAGGAGCCAGCCCATGGCCATCGAACCGTCCTCCATCGGTACCCCCGGTCAGCCCTGGGGCGAGGCCGAAAAAGTCCAGTGGCGCGCATTGCAGTCGAAGAAGCGCAGCTATGCCGACGATGTGCTGGCGCGGATCGAGGCGCTGCGTGGGGCCTTCGATGTCGTGCAGTACGGCGAACTGGACTGGGGCGAGGATGGCCGCTATCCGCTGCTGGCGCTGCGCAGCCGCGACTGGGATGACGCGCTGCCGGTCGCGCTGGTCACCGGCGGCGTGCATGGCTACGAGACCAGCGGCGTGCACGGCGCGCTGCTGTTCGCGGCGCGCGACGCGGCGGCGTACGCCGGCGGCGCCAATCTGCTGGTCGCGCCCTGCGTCAGCCCCTGGGCCTACGAGCGCATCCACCGCTGGAACCCGCGGGCGCTGGACCCCAACCGCAACTTCGTGGCCGGCAGCCTCTGCGCCGAGTCGGCGGCGCTATGGGCGTTCATTCAACCGCTGCGCGGGCGGGTCGCGATGCACATCGACCTGCACGAGACCACCGACAGCGACGAGAGCGAATTCCGCCCGGCGCTGGCCGCGCGCGATGGCAAGCCGTACGAACCCGGCACGATTCCCGACGGCTTCTACCTGTGCGCCGACAGCGCGCGGCCGGCGTCAGCGTTCCAGCAGGCGATCCTTGCCGCGGTGGCGGAGGTGACGCACATCGCGCCGGCGGACCCCGACGGGACCATCATTGGTTCGCCGGTGGTGGCGCCGGGCGTGATCGAGTACGACTACCGCGCGCTGGGCCTGTGCGCCGGGATCACCGACGCACCGTACGTCACCACCACCGAGGTCTATCCCGACAGCCCGCGCGCCAACCCGGCGCAATGCAACGAGGCCCAGGCGGTCGCCGTGCGCGCGGCGCTGGAGTTCGCGCTGGCGGCAGCCTGAAGCCCGCCGGCGCGGACCGTCCTCAGCGGATCGGCTCGTCCAGCATCAACTCGCGCACGTAGCGCACCGGCGGCGCGCCGTAGGACAGCACCTGGTCGTGGTAGGCCTTGAGGTCGAAGCGCTCGCCCAGCCTGCGCCGCATCGCCTCGCGCAGGTCCAGGTGCTCCTGCACGCCGACGAAGTAGGTGGGCAGCTGCGCCGAGGTGAGCTGGGCGCGCACCCACTTGCCGGCGGCCTCGCTTTCCTGCTGGAAGGCGTCGTGGGTCATCAGGCGCATGGCCTGCGCGCGGCTCCAGCCGTCCACGTGCACGCCCTGGTCGAGCAGCGCGTTGGCAATGGTGCGCAGGTAGAACTTCAGCTGCACCAGGTGGAACAGCGGGTCGCCGTCCAGGTAGCCCTGCTCCTGCATCATGCGCTCGGTATAGACCGCCCAGCCTTCCGCGAACACCCCGGAGCGCAGCACGCCGCGCAGCACCGACGGGTACTTGGCCGAGTGCCAGCCCTCCAGGTAGTGGCCCGGGATGCCCTCGTGGATCGACAGCAGCTGGATCATGCGGCTGTTGTATTCGCGCAGGAACGAATCGGCCTGCGCCTGGCTCCAGTCGTCCGGGATCGGCGAGATCGCGTAGAACGTTTTCTGGCCCTTGTCGAGTGGGCCCGGCGAGTCGCAGTAAGCCACCGCCACGCCGCGCTGGAACTCCGGCATCAGGATCACGTCCACCGGCGCGTCCGGCAGGGTCACCAGGTTCTTCTTGCGCACGAACGCGGTGGCCGATTCCAGCGCCGCCCTGGCAGCCTCCACCACCGCATCGCGCGCCGGGTGGTCGGCGTAGGCCAGCGCGAGCGCCGCCTCGATCGCCGCCTGCTGCTGCGCGTCGGTCGGCTGCTCCGGCAGCGCCGGCGCGCCGGCCTTGCCGGCCAGCACGCGGCGGGCGATGGCGTACATCTGCGCGCGCACGCGCTGCATCTCGGCCTCGGCGCGCTGCTTGATCTCGGCGCGCGAGAGCGAGGAGGACAGCGCGAACTTCAGCTTCTGGTCGTACTTCTCCGCGCCGATGCGGAAGTCGCCCTTCGCGTTCGGCACCAGGGTCTTGTCCAGCCAGGCCTGGTGTTCGGCCACCGCCTGCTTGAGCGTGGCAATCGCGGTGCGGGTGCGCGCGGCGTCGGCGGGTGGCAGTGCGTCCAGGTGCGGGGTGATGAAGGTGTCGACGATCGACAGGATCCCGGCGTTCTGGCGCGCCACCGTCTGCGCGTGGATCTTCGGCACCCGCGCCGGGTCGAGGTTGGCGCGCGCCTGCGCCAGCAGCGCCGGCAGCTTCTCCATGCGCGCGGTGGCGGCCTTGATACGGTCCGGCAGCGGCGCGAAATCGCGCGCCATCAGGCCGTAGATGGCGCCGCCGGCCAGCCCGCCGTACAGCTGCGGATCCCAGGCCCAGTCCTGCAGGACTTCGGTCGTCCAGATGTCCGACTGCAGCTGGTTGCGCAGCAGCGCGGCATCCACCTGGTGCTCGCGCGACAGCCTGCCGGCATCGATGGCATCGAGTTTCGCCAGCAGCGCCTTGCTGGTGTCCAGTCGGTGCTGGCGGCCGGCGGCGCTGAGATCGTCCAGCTCGGCATCGAAGCGGTGGTCGCCGGTCTGGGTGGCCGCCACCGGCGACAGCCGCATCCAGGCGTCCACCGCCTGCCGTGACAGGGCGGTGAAGGCGGCATTGGCATCGCTGGCCGGGGCAGTGGCCGTGCCGGCCGCCGGGGGCGGCGGCGTTTGTGGCCCGCCGCAGCCGGCGAGCAGGGTGGTCAAGGTCACGGCCAGCAGGCGATGGCGCATCCGGAAAGCTCCCCAGTCGATCGAAACCACCACGATACGGGCTGCGCACGGCCGCGCCCAGTGCCGGAAGGCCCGCCCGGGCGGGCCGTCGCGTGGCCAACCAAAGTCACGGGCGCCCGCGGGCGCCAGCCGCTACCCTCGGACATTCCTCACATGATTACAGGTATCGATCCATGAAGCGTTCCCTGCTCGTCCTCGGCATCGCCGGCGCCTTGGCCGCAGCCACTGCGATCGCCGCCACCCCGGCCGGCAAAGCCCAGATCGGCGATTTCGGCGTGGACCTGTCCGCGCGCGATCTGTCGATGAAACCAGGCGACGACTTCAACCGTTATGCCAGCGGCCACTGGATCGACACCTACCAGCTCAAGGATTACGAGACCAATTACGGCTCGTTCAACCAGCTGCGCGACCGCGCCGAGGAGCAGACCCGCGCGATCATGGACGGGCTGCTGGCGCGCAAGGACCTCGCCCCGGGCAGCAATGCGCAGAAGCTGCGCGACTACTACCTGAGCTTCACCGACCGCGCCACCCGCGACGCCGCCGGGATCAGGCCGCTGCAGCCGGTGCTGGACAGGATCGCCGCGATCGACGGCAAGCAGGCGCTGGTCGCAGCGTTCGGCAATGCCGATCTCGATGGGAGCGATGCGCCGTTCCGCTTCTACGTCGGCATCGACCGCAAGAACCCCGACCGCTACCAGGTCAACCTCGGGGTCGGTGGCCTGGGCCTGCCGGACCGCGACTACTATCTCAACCCCGACCCGCGCTTCGCCAAGATCCGCGAGGCCTACGCGGCCCACATCCAGCGCATGCTGGGCTTTGCCGGCATCACCGGGCCTGAGGCCAGGGCGCGCGCCGAGGCGGTGCTGGCGCTGGAGACCGCGCTGGCCAGGCCGCAGTGGGACCGGGTGAAGCTGCGCGATCGCGACAAGACCTACAACGTCCTGACCTTCGCCGAACTGCAGCAGAAGTACCCCGGCTACGACTGGGCCGCGCAGCTGCGCGCGCAGCAGATGCCGCAGCCGGCCGATCTCAACGTCACCACGCCGGACGTGCTGCAGCCGGTGATCGATCTGATCGACGCCACCCCGCTGGCCACCTGGCGCGATTACCTGACCTTCCATGCGGTGGACGGCAACGCCGATCTGCTGAGCAGCGAGATCGACCAGGCCGCGTTCGAGTTCAACGGCAAGGTGCTGGGCGGACAGAAGGCGCAGCGCGAGGACTGGAAGCGGGCGCTGGCGATGGTCGGCGCGCGCAACGGGCTGGGTGACGCCCTCGGCGAGCTGTACGTCGCGCGCTACTTCAAGCCGGAGTCGAAGGCGGCGATGGATGAGCTGGTGGAGAACCTGCGCGCGGCGCTGCGCCAGAACATCGAGCAGCTGGACTGGATGGGCCCGGCGACCAAGGCCGAGGCCCTGCGCAAGCTGTCCACCTTCCGTCCCAAGATCGGCTACCCGTCGAAGTGGAAGGACTATTCCAGCGTCGCCATCAAGCCGGGTGACCTGCTGGGCAATGCGGTGGCGCTGCGCAAGTTCAACCGCGCCGACCAGAACCGCCGGGTCGGGCAGAAGACCGACCGCGAGGAGTGGGGCATGACCCCGCAGACGGTGAACGCCTACTACAACTCGGCGTTCAACGAGATCGTGTTCCCGGCCGCCATCCTGCAGCCGCCGTTCTTCGACGTGAACGCCGATCCGGCGGTGAACTACGGCGGCATCGGCGCGGTGATCGGCCACGAGATGGGCCACGGCTTCGACGACCAGGGCAGCAAGTCGGATGCCGACGGCATTCAGCGCAACTGGTGGACCGACGAAGACCGCGCCCGCTTCGAGGCGCGCACCCAGGCGCTGGCCAGGCAATACGACGCTTATTGCCCGCTGCCGGGCCAGTGTGTGAACGGCGGGCTGACCCTGGGCGAGAACATCGGCGACCTCGGCGGCCTGTCCATGGCCTACACCGCCTACCAGCTCAGCCTGAAGGGCAAGCCGGCACCGGTGATCGACGGCCTGACCGGCGACCAGCGCTTCTACCTGGCCTGGGCCCAGGTCTGGAAGGGCAAGTACCGCGACGAGGCGCTGCTGCGCCTGATCAAGACCGACCCGCACTCGCCGGTGATGTTCCGCGCCAACGGCCCGCTGCGGAACCTGGACGCGTGGTACCGCGCGTTCGACGTCAAGCCGGGCGATGCGATGTACCTGCCGCCGGAGCAGCGCGTGCGGATCTGGTGATGCCGGCGGCCCGCGGATCGCCTGCCGCTGCAAGCGGCAGGCGATCGGCGCATACTCGTGGCCGCAACCTCAAATGGAGAGCAGCGTCATGCAGGCGAACGTGGGGAGCATCGACAAGTGGCTGCGGATCCTGATCGGCCTGGCGCTGATCGCCTGGGCCGTGCTCGGCGGGCCGGTCTGGGCCTGGATCGGGGTCGTTCCGCTGGCCACCGGGCTGTTCAATTTCTGCCCGCTGTACAGGTTGATCGGCATCAATACCTGCCGGCGCTGAGCGTCGGCAGGCGCGATTGGCTCGGGGCCGCGGCCACGCGGCTCGGCACGCGTCAGCCGCCCTTGGCAGATGACTTGGGGGATGGCTTCGCGGCCGGAGCGGCCGGGGTCTTGCTGGCCGTGCCCTTGCCGCCGGCACCGGCATGTGCGGCCTGCAGCGCGTCCAGCATCTGCTTGACGTGCTGGTTGGGGTTCATCGCGTCGTACTCGGCGAGGATGCGGCCGTCCTGCCCGATGAGGTAGGACGTGCGGCTGGACAGGTCCGGCTTCAGCATCATCGTGGCGTCGAAGGTCTTGGCGATCTTCGCGCCCTCGTCGGCGGCGACCGGGAACTTGCCGGCGCACTTCTCGGTGTCCTTGGAGAATTCCGCCAGCTGGCCGATGTTGCCGGCGGTGAGGCCGATCACGCTGGCGCCGTGCGCCTTGAACTTGTCGATCGCCTGCGAGAACGCCGCGGCTTCGACGTTGCACCCCGGGGTGAAGGCGGCCGGGAAGAAATAGACCACCACCGGGCCCTTGGCCAGCGCGGCCTTGAGGTCGAAGGTGAAGGGCTGCGCGGCGAGGAACGCCGGCGCGCTGAACATCGGCGCGGGCGTGCCGGGCTTGAGCGCGGCCAGCGCGACGGAGGGAAGGGCGGCGGCGGCGAGCAGGCAGGCGAGGGCAAGACGGCGCGTGGGACGCTCCAGGCAGGGTGGGGACAACCCAGCTTACGCCCAGGAGGCGCAGGATGGATGCAGGCGCGGCCGGCTGTGCGGCCGCAGCATGCGCGGCCGGGCCGGCTTTGCTAGCGTCGGGACATGCATAACGCGTCTTCCCCGCCGTCGCCGGAACCCGCCTCGCCGCCTTCACGTTCGGGATGTCCGTGTTCTCCCTGCCGATGGTGGCCGAACGCGACGTGGACATGGTCACCGCCTGCGTTTCCAGCGCGAACGCGGTCCTGCGCAACAAGCCGGTGATGCTGCTGTGGGCCGCGCTGCTGGCGGCGATCACTCTGCTGGCGTTTGCCACCGCCTTCCTCGGACTGGCGGTGGCGATGCCGTGGCTGGCCTACGCCACCTGGCACGCGTATCGCGACACTCTTGAACCCGAAGAATGGCCGCCGCTGGAGTGAGACGGCGGCATCGCTCCTCAACGCAGCAGGGGCTGTGCCAGCCCGCGTGCGACGGCATCGTCGATCAGCTTGCGGGTCTTGCCGTCGGCGGCCTGTGCGGCCTGCTCGATCCGGTGGCCAAGCGCTTCCATGTCCTTTCCGATCGCCTGCATGGGCGCGCTGGCGGCCTCCATGCGCGCGCCCACCTCGCGCAATTGCTCGCTCTGCACGCGGATACGGCGGGTCTGCGCCTCCACCCGGGCCGACTGCTCGCGCAGCTGGGCGGACAATGCATCCGATTCCGCCGCAAGGGCGCTGCGCTGGCGCTCGAGATCGGCGCGTTCGCCGTCATCGGCCTTGCGCATGCGCTGGGCGATCTGGGCCTGGCGCGCGGCGAGTTCCGCCTGGCGCGAAGCCAGTGCCGCCAACCGCGACGTCTCCGCATCCAGCCCCGCCGGCATGGCGGGCGGCTGCGCGCGATCCATCTCCAGCTGCAATGCCTGGAGCCGCTGCTGGTGCGGGGCCATCTGCACCTGCAGGGCCTGCATCTGCCCGTCCAGTGCATTCAGGGGTGCCCAGGCCGCTTCCACCTGATCGAGCAGGCCGGGATCGCGCAGCACCAGATGCTGCTTGCCACGCCGGACCAGCAGGAAGTCGCCGTCGATGCGCGCGCGTGCGGCTTCGAGCGCGGCCTGATCTTCGCGGCTCCACGTGGCCATCGTGCGGGTCGTGCCGTGGCGGACCAGGCTGTAGCCGTTGCCGTCGGGGCTGCGAGTGGACATGTGGAGCGGCGGCGGGGGCAGAGGCGGGAGCGGCGGCGGGGGCAGAGGCGGGAGCGGCGGTGGGGGCACCGCAGGCGGGGCCAGGGGGGGCGGGCGGTGCGGGCTCGGCCGGCGGTGCAGGCGGTGTGGGGTCCGCCAGCACCGCAGGCGGTGCCGGCGGAGGCGATGGGGGCAGGCCGGCGGAGGCTTGCGCGGGTGCGGTCTGGGCAGGCGTGGCCTGCACATAGGCCGCGATGCCGGCCAGGGCCAGACCCAGCAACGGCAAGCTGGCCAGCGACAGCAGCTGGCTGCGGGCAATGCCGGAACGGCGGGGGCGGATCAGATGCTGGATGCGTGCCATGAGCTGGCCTCCTCGGGCGGCCGGTGCGAAGCGTGGGAGCGTGGGCGTGGATGCAGCGAACGAGCGGTCGAGTTCCGCCAGGGCCAGCGCCAGCCGGCGGCGATCCCCAGCGCGTTGGCGGCCAGGTCGTCGGCGATGAGCTCGCGCTCCTCGCGGATCCGACGCGACAGCCACCAAACGACCGGGTGGTAGAACAGCAGGGTCTCGACCACGCCCTGCAGCAGGTTGACCAAGTAATCGTGGCGACGTACGTGCGCCAGTTCGTGTGCGATCAGTGCCTCGAGCAGCGACGCTGGCATGCGCAGGGCCAGTGCGGCGGGCACCAGCACCATCGGCCGCCACCAGCCGGCCACGACCGGCGAGGCGATGTCCCGGCTCAAGCGCACGAGGACTGGGTTCCGCAGCCCGATGCGTAGCGCCAGGGGATCGGCCATGGCTTGCAGGACGCCGTTGTCGTCCGCCCATGCGCGGCGGCGCAGGCGCCCGATCCAGAGCAGCCCGCCCGCCATCCGCAGCGCGAGCAGCCCGGCCCCCGTCGCCCAGCCAACCACCAGCCAAGGCCAGCGGACGGCGGCACCGGAGGCCGTGACCTCGGGCAGCAATGGCCAGCCGGAGAGCGCGGCGGGCGCCGTCGTCGGCAGGTCGGCACCGGCGGCGGATGCGGCAAGCGACGGGCTGGCCAGCAACCAGCCCAGGGTGAGCAGCGGCGATAGCAGTGCCGCGAACAGGGCCAGGCAGGCGATGGCGTAGCGGGTCTGCGCGCGGGCGTCGCGCAGCAGGGCCAGCGCGCCGGAGGCGAGCAGCGCAAGCAAGGTCCCCTGCCACAGGAAGTGGAGCAGGGTGGCCCCCAGTGCCGGCGCCAGCAGGAAGAAGGCATCACGCATCGCGGTTCTCCTCCAGGAAGCGCTGGATTTCGGCACGTTCCTCGTCGCTGACCCGGTTGCCGCGCAGCGCCGCCATCACCAGCGCCTTGCCGGAGCCGGAAAACGCCTTGTGGATGAGGTCGTCCAGCAGCCGGTTCTGCAGCGAGCCCTGCGCCTGCACCGGCGCATAGACGTGCGCGCGCTGGCGTTCGTCGCGGCTCAGCAGACCCTTGCCGTGCATGATCTGGAGCAGGCGCAGCACGTTCGCGTACGACAGCTCCGGGCGCTCGCGCTGCTGCGCTTCATGGACCTGGCGGGCGGTGCTGGGGCCGAGTTGCCAGAGCGTGCGCAGCACCTCGAGTTCGGCGGGGGTCGGCTTCGGCAGGCGGGGCTTGGGCATGGCGAGGCGTGGGCATTCCATCTGGGTTGGAGGGATGCTGCCCTTGATAGAAAAATTTGTCTAGAAAAATATTTCTATTTCCGACGGACGGTCATGCCGACGTTCAGCTCCCGGGCAGTCCGCGGGCGGCGCCGGGTGTATCGTCGCGGCGGGATTGCGATGGCAGGCGGCGGGAGGTGGGGCATGGCCACCGGTTGGGCGGGCGACGGGGCGGTGCAGGAGCAGATCGATGCGACCGTGAAGGACGGCATCGCGCGGGCGCGCAGCCGGCTCCCCAGCGGGCCGGGGCTGACGCACTGCGAGGAATGCGAGGCGGTGATCCCCGAGGCGCGGCGCAAGGCCATCCCCGGCGTGCGCCTGTGCGTGGCTTGCCAGCAGGCGCGGGATGCCGAGGAGGCCGCGTTCGCCGGCTACAACCGCCGCGGCAGCAAGGACAGCCAGCTGCGCTGAACGGCTTGGCCGTGCCCCGAAAGACAACGCCCGGCACCAGGCCGGGCGCTGCAAGGGCGGAACGGGCGCACCTCAGTTGATGATGCTGAAGGCCAGGATCATCCCCAGCACCGCCGGCAGGATGGTCGCGCTGCCGTTTTCGTAGCGGCCGTATTCGTAGCGGCCGTAATAGCCGTCGCGGTAGCCGCGCTCAAACCCCTGGCGGAAGTAGTAGCGGTAGGCATCGAAGCTGACGTAGTAGCCGGGGTAGCCGTAGCTGCCGTCGATCCACGCGTAGTTGCCGCGGTAGTCGAACCGCCAGTGGTCGTAGCGGTCGGCCTGGCCGGCGTACCAGCCTTCGCGATAACCGTCGCGCACCGCCTGGCGCAGGACTTCCGCGCCGTAGCTGTTGGTGCTGTACCAGCGGCCGTCGAAGCCGTAGCGGTAGCCGTAGGGCGTGTAGAAGAACGGGTCGTTGTAGTAGTCGAAGCGGTACGCATTCCAGCGCGCCTGCGCCGCCATCCAGCGCCGCCAGTAATCCTGCTGGTAGCGGTACTGGGCGTTGCGGCGCTCGCGCTCCAGCCGGTCGCGCTGGCGGTCGTAGTCGGCGCGGCGGCGCGCCTCGTCGCGCTGCCACTCCGCCTGTTGCCGGCGCTGCTCCTCGATCCTGCGCTGGCGCTCGGCATCCGGGATGCGGCCGGGGCGGTCATCGCCGCGGTTGCCGGGCCAGCCGGGGCGCCCGGGCGGGCCCTGCTCGTTGCGGCGCGCCTGCGCCTCGCGCTCCAGGCCCTGCTGGATCGCCCAGTCTTGCGGGCTGCGCGGGGCTTCCGCCGGGCGGTTGCCGTCGTTGCGCCGCTGCGGGTCGGCCATGCGCTGGTCCTCGAAGCGCTGGCGCTGTTGCTCGCGCTGCATGTCCAGCCGCTGCTGGTCGGCGACGCGCTGGTCCTCGAAGCGCTGGCGTTGCTGCTCGCGCTGCATGTCCAGCCGCTGCTGGTCGGCGACGCGCTGGTCCTCGAAACGCTGGCGTTGCTGCTCGCGCTGCATCTCGATGCGCTGCTGGTCGAGCCGCTGCTGGTCCGCCATGCGCTGCTCGTCGAAGCGCTGGCGCTGCTGCTCGCGCTGGGCATCCTGCTGCTGGCGCTGCATCTGCTGGCGGGCCAGCTCGCCCCAGTTCTCCTGGCGCTGCGCATCCTGGCCGCGCGGCAGCCGCATCTCGGGGGCCGCCTGGCCGGGGTTGAACGGCGGGCGCTCGATGCGTGCCGCCGGCGGCTCGACCTGCGCCGGACGCGGGAAGTCGTTCCCACGCATGGCCGGGGCGGGGGCCGGCGGCCGGTTTTCCGGCGCGGGCGGCGGGCTGGGGCGTGCGCGTTCGGCCTGGCGCTGCCAGCGTCCTTCTTGGCGGTCGCCGTTGTCCTGGGCGGCGGCCGGCATCAATGCGCCCAGTGCCAGCGCGGAGCCCAGCACGGCCAGGGCCAGCGGACGGAAAGCGGGAATGCGGTTCATGGCGGGTGTCTCCCCGGGCGCGACCCATTCGCGCCCTTGCCGGCAGTAGGCGGTTTTCGGGATGAATCGTGGCTGAGATTTCCGCGTCCCGCAAAGGGCCGCCAGTGCGCGTTCAGAATGCGTGAAGCCGGGCTTCAGCCGCGGCGCATGACCAACGACAGTGACGGGGTGCCGGCGATCGTGCCAAGGTGGTGGAAGTCCCTCCGATGCCCGCCGCCATGCCTGTCCGTCGCTGCCTGCTTGCCTTCGCCCTGTGCGTTCCCGCCGTCGCCCTGCGCGCCGAGCAGCCGCCGCTGACCGCCACCACCGCCGCCACCGGCCTGCCGCGCACGCCGGAGCAGCTGGCGACCACGATCGAACTGGCGGACCTCGCGTTCAAGGTCGATCCCGCGCGCAAGTGGCTGGACGCGGACGCGCACCTCACCCTGCGCCTGGCGCGCCCGCTGCAGGCGCTGGTGGTGGACCTGGACCGCAATTACGCCGTATCCGCGGTGGAGGTGGACGGCCGCCCGGTGCGCTGGAGCAATCCCGAAGGACGCATGCGCATCGCGTTGGAGGCGCCGCTGCCGGCCGGAGCGCGGCCAGTGCTGCACATCCGCTATGCCGGGCACCCGCACGAGGCGAAGAAGGCGCCGTGGGACGGCGGCATCGTCTGGGCCACCGCGCCGAGCGGCGAGCCGTGGGTGGCCACCGCGGTGCAGGGCGAGGGCTGCGACCTCCTGTGGCCGTGCATCGACCACCCGCTGGCCAAGCCGGAGCGGGTGGTGCAGCACATCACGGTGCCGGCGCCGCTGGTGGCGGCCAGCAACGGCGTGCAGACCGGGATGGACGAGCAGGACGGCTGGCGCACCTACCACTGGAGCGCGCGCCAGCCGGCCACCTACGCGATCGCGCTCAACATCGGCCCGTACGCGCTGCTGCAGGCCGACTACAAATCCCGCTACGGCAACACCATCCCGCTGCGCTTCTGGTACCTCAAGGGCCGCCGCGCCCAGGCCGAAGAGCTGTTCGCGCAGTTCGCGCCGATGCTGGAGTTCTTCGAGGAGAGGATCGGCCCGTACCCGTTCGGCGACGAGAAGATGGGGGGTGGTGGAGACCCCGCACCTGGGCATGGAGCACCAGACCATCAATGCCTACGGCAACGACTACCGCAAGGCCGAGACCGGCTACGACTGGCTACTGCAGCACGAGTTCGCGCACGAGTGGTTCGGCAACCAGCTGACCAATACCGACTGGGACGACTTCTGGCTGCACGAGGGGTTCGCCACCTACATGCAGCCGCTGTATTTGCAGTGGCTGCGCGGCGACATGGAGTACTTTGCCGCGCTGATGAAGATGCGCTCGGTGCTGATGCTGAAACACCCGGTGGTGGCCGGCCGCCCGATGCTGGAGAAGGACGTCTCGGATGCCAGCCGCGGCCCGGGCAACGACGTGTACTACAAGGGCGCGCTGATGCTGCACACCCTGCGCGGACTGATCGGCGACGACGCCTTCTTCCACAGCATCCGCGAGCTGGTGTACGGCACGGACGATCCCAGACCCGGGCAGTTCCGGCCGCGCCAGGCCTCGACCGACGATTTCGTCGCGATCGTGAGTCGCGTCACCGGGAAGGACTACCGCTGGTTCTTCGATGCCTACCTGCGCACGGTCAAGCTGCCGGCGCTGCTGGCCGAGCGCGACGGCGGCACGCTGCACCTGCGCTGGCAGGTGGAGGGCGACCGGCCGTTCCCGATGCCGGTGCAGGTGCGCATCGGCCGCCGCGTGGTGGAGGTGCCGATGGCCGGCGGGCAGGGCGCGGTGGCGATCGCGGCGGACGAGAGCTACACCCTGGATCCGCATTCGAAGGTGCTGCGCGACCTGCCGTACATGGCCGAGTTCCAGCAGGACCAGGCCGAGCGCGCGCGGGCCGCGGCGGAGGCGGCCAAGGCGGCGGCGAAAGCGGCAACGGGCAGCGCGGCTACGGAAAAGCGCTGAAGGCGACCGTGCCGGGATGGCTCAGGCGCGCGCCTGCAGGTAGCGCGCCGCGCCCTCGCCGGCGAGGCGGCCACTGGCGAAGCAGGCGGTGAGCAGGTAGCCGCCGGTCGGGGCTTCCCAGTCCAGCATCTCGCCGGCGCAGAACACGCCCGGCAGCGGCTGCAGCATCAGCCCCGCGTCCAGCGCCTCCAGCCGCACGCCGCCGGCGCTGGAGATCGCCTCGGCCAGCGGGCGCGGGGCGCGCAGGCGCAGCGGCAGCCGTTTCAGGCAGGCCGCGATCCGCGCCATGTCCGGCGGCCCGTCCTGCGCCGACGGCGGGTCCAGCACTTCGAACAGCAGCGCGCATTTGGCGGCGTCCAGCCCGGACTGGCGGCGCAGGTGTTCGCCCAGGCTGCGGCCCTTGCGCGGTTTGCCCAGGTCGGCCGCCAGGCGGGCCTGATCGCGGCCCGGCACCAGGTCCAGGCGCAGCAGCGCGCTACCGTCGCGGGCGATGGCAGCGCGCAGGTCGGCGCCGATCGCATACACCAGGCTGCCCTCGATCCCGGTCGCGGTGAGCACGCATTCGCCTTGCAGCGCCTGCGCGCGGCCTTCGGCATCGTGCCAGTGCGCGACCACCGGCTTCAGCGGCGCGCCGGCGAAGCGGGTGGCCAGATGTTGGCTCCAGCCGATGTCGAAGCCGCAGTTGGCCGGACGCAGCGGCGCGATGGCGACGCCGCGCGCGCGCAGGATGTCGATCCAGCCACCGTCGGAGCCCAGCTGCGGCCAGCTGCCGCCGCCGAGGGCGAGCACGACCGCCTGCGCCTGCACGCGGCGTTCGCCCGCGGGCGTGGAGAAGCGCAGCGCGCCGTCCGCCTCCCAGCCCAGCCACCGGTGGCGCACATGCATCTGCACGCCCGCGTCCTTCAGCCGGCGTACCCAGCTGCGCAGCAGCGGCGCCGCCTTGTGGTCGCGTGGGAACACCCGGCCCGAACTGCCGACGTAGGTCTCCACCCCCAGCCCGGCGGCCCAGGCGCGCAGGGCCGCGGCGTCGAAGCCGTCCAGCCAGCGTGCGACCTCCGCCGCACGCTCGCGGTAGCGGGCGTCGAAACCCGGTCGCGGCTCGGAATGGGTGAGGTTCAGGCCGCCCTTGCCCGCGATCAGGAACTTGCGCCCCACCGAACCCTTGGCCTCGAATAGGTGCACCTCGACACCGGCTGCGCGCGCGGTTTCGGCCGCCATCAGGCCGGCGGGGCCGCCGCCGATCACGGCCAGCCGGGGGAACCATCGAACGTTCGCATCCGCACAGGATGCCGTGTCGGCAGCCTGCGGGCGACTAGAATGCGCGCTTTGCCGCCGAGCGCACCGGGCCACCCCGCATGATCCTCAACATCGCCGCCTACCTGTTCGTGGCCATCGACGATGCCGATGCGCTGGCCGCGCGCCTGCGTGAGCGCGCCGAGGCCGCGGCGCTGCGCGGCACGATGTTGGTCACCCCGGAAGGCCTGAACCTGTTCCTCGCTGGCGTGGAGGCACCGTTGCGCGAGTTCCTGGCGTGGCTGCGCGCCGACCCGCGCTTTGCCGCCCTGCATGCCAAGGAGAGCTGGAGCCGGGCGCAGCCGGTTCGCGCGGCTGAAGGTCAAGCGCAAGGCCGAGATCATCACCTTCCGCCGCGAGGCCGCCTCGCCGCTGGCGACCGGCATGCGCGCGCCGGCGGTGGATGCGCCGACGCTGGCGCGCTGGATCGCGCAGGGACACGACGATGCGGGGCGCCGCCTGGTGGTGCTGGACACCCGCAACCGGCAGGAGATCGCGCACGGCACCTTCGAGGGTGCGCTGACCCTGGCGATCGACCGTTTCAGCGACCTGCCGGCGGCGCTGGCCCCGCACCGCGAGGCGCTGCGCGATGCCACCGTGGTCAGCGTGTGCACCGGCGGCATCCGCTGCGAGAAGGCGGCGCTGTGGATGCGCGCGGACGGGATGGGCAACGTGCTGCAGCTGGATGATGGCATCCTCGGCTATTTCGAGCGCGTCGGCGGGGCCGGCTACAGCGGCCGCTGCTTCGTGTTCGACGAGCGCATCGCGCTGGATCCGCAGCTGCGACCGCTGGCCGATGCCATGGAGGCCGCATGACCTGGGTCGGGGCGGTCCTGCTGGTGCTGGGCGTGTGGCTGGCGTTGAAGGTCGCCGGCGTGCTGTTCAAGCTGCTGCTGTGGGCGCTGGCGGTGTTCGCGGTGTGGTGGCTGGTGCATCCCTACCTGGGCCTGCCGCTGCAGCCGTTCTGACGCGCCGGCTCAGCCGCCCAGCGCGTCGCCGGCGGCGTGGCCGCTGGCCCAGGCCCACTGGAAGTTGTAGCCGCCCGCCAGCCGGTGACATCCACCACTTCGCCGATGAAATACAGCCCAGGCACGTGCCGGGACATCATCGTGCTGGACGAGAGGCCGTTGGTGTCCACCCCGCCCAGGGTCACCTCGGCGGTGCGGTAGCCCTCGGTGCCGCTGGCCACCAGCGGCCAGTCGCGCAGCAGGGCGGCGATGCCGCCCCGTTCGCGCGGGGTGTACTGGCGCAGCGGTTTGCTGGCGAGCCAGTGCTCGCACAGGCGCTGCGCGAAGCGTTTGGGCAGCACCTCGGCCAACAGCGTCTTCAGGTCGGCGTTGCGCCGCGACTGCTGCCACGCGCGCAGCAGCGCATCCGCGTCCTGCCCGGGCAGCAGGTCCAGCCGCAGGTCGTCGCCGGGTTGCCAGTAGTTGGAGATCTGCAGGATCGCCGGGCCGCTGATGCCGCGGTGGGTCACCAGCAGGAAGTCGCGGAAGGCCATGCCGTTGCAGCGCGCCTCCACCGGCAGCGCCACCCCGGCGAGGTCGTGCAGGCGCTCGGCGTGCTTGCCGCTCAGCGTCAGCGGCACCAGCCCGGCGCGCGTGGGCAGCACCGCGTGGCCGAACTGCCGGGCCAGTTCGTAGCCGAAGCCGCTGGCGCCCATGCTGGGGATCGACAGCCCGCCGCTGGCCACCACCAGCGCCGGCGCCTCGAAGCGGCCCTGCGCGGTGTGCAGGCGGAAGCGGCCGGCGTCGGTGTGCTCCACCCGTTCGATCGCGCAGTGGGTGCGGATCTCCACCCCGGCGGCCGCGCATTCGGCCAGCAGCATGGCCACGATCTGCCTGGAGGACTCGTCGCAGAACAGCTGGCCGAGTTCCTTCTCGTGGTAGGCGATGCCGTGCCGCTCCACCCGCTCGATGAAATGCCAGGGCGTGTAGCGCGCCAGCGCCGACTTGCAGAAGTGCGGGTTGGCCGAGAGGTAGTTCGCGGGCGTGGTGCCGGTGTTGGTGAAATTGCAGCGCCCGCCGCCGGACATCAGGATCTTCTTGCCGATCTTGTTGGCATGGTCGAGCACCCGCACGCGCAGGCCGCGCTGGCCGGCGGTCAGCGCGCACATCAGGCCGGCGGCACCGGCGCCGATGACCAGGGCATCGCTGGACGTGGAGGGCGGGGCGGTCATCCCGTGTGGGGCCACGGCAAGGGCGGGGACATCATTGTCGCCGCAGCGCGCGCCCGCGCAGACCAGCGCGATGGCGGCCTGCGCGGGAATCGCGGCGGAGGCGCGTGCCGCGTGGGTCAGCGTGGCCCGCGCGGCTTGAAGCCGCCGGGCGTGCGCGGGCCACCCGGGCCCGGGCGGGCGCCGCGCGGCGGACCGAAGGCGCGCTTGCGCTTGGGGGCGTCGATGTCGGCGGCGGTGGCCGGGCGCATCCGCAGCGGGCGGCTGGCCACGCGTACCGTCTGCATGTGCTGCAACAGTTCGTCGGGCATCCCTTCCGGCAGGTCCACCAGGGTGTAGTCGTCGCGGATGTCGATGCGGCCGATGTAGCGGCTCTCCAGATCGGCCTCGTTGGCGATGGCGCCGACGATATGGCCGGGCTGGGCGCCGTGCCGGTAGCCCACCTCGATGCGGTAGGTCTGCATCCCGACGTCGGCCGGCAGCGCTGCGCGCGGGCCGCGCTCGCGCGGCTCGCGGGCTGGACGTTCGGCCCGCGGCGGGCGCTCCTCGCGTGCGATGGAGGCCGTTTCCGGCACCGCCGGCCTGGGCAGCAGCAGCGGGGTCTTGCCTTGCACCAGCTTGGCCAGCCCTGCGGCGATCTCCACCGCCGGCACGTTCTTTTCGCGCTCGTAGCGTTCCACCAGGTCGCGGAACACCGACAGGTCGTCGCCGGCCAGCGCGCCATCGATGCGGTCGAGGAACTTGGCGACCCGGCGCTCGTTCACCGCGTCCACGCTGGGTAGGGCCATCGGCTCGATCTTCTGGCGGGTGGCGCGCTCGATCGCACCGAGCATGCCGCGCTCGCGCGGGGCCACGAACAGGGATCGCCTCGCCGCTGCGGCCGGCGCGGCCGGTGCGGCCGATGCGGTGCACGTAGCTCTCGGTGTCGTACGGGATGTCGTAGTTCAGCACGTGGCTGATGCGCTCCACGTCCAGCCCGCGCGCGGCCACGTCGGTGGCCACCAGTACGTCGATGTCGCCGTCCTTCAGGCGCTGGATGGTGCGCTCGCGGGTCTTCTGCTCCACGTCGCCGTTGATCGCCGCCGCTGCGAAGCCGCGCGCGGACAGCTTCTCGGCCAGCTCCTCGGTGCCCAGTTTGGTGCGCGCGAAGATGATCATGGCCTCGAACGGCTCGGCCTCCAGGATCCGGGTCAGCGCGTCCAGCTTGTTGGTGCCGCTCACCATCCAGTAGCGCTGGCGGATGCTGGCCGCGGTGGTGGTCTGCGCCTTGATCGCGATCTCCACCGGCGCGCGCAGATAGGTCTGGGCGATGCGCTTGATC
The DNA here is from genome assembly GCF_024704365.1 of Thermomonas sp. S9. Taxonomy (GTDB): domain Bacteria; phylum Pseudomonadota; class Gammaproteobacteria; order Xanthomonadales; family Xanthomonadaceae; genus Thermomonas. Next base: position 1,880,897 of record NZ_JAJDFY010000001.1, on the reverse strand, counting down.
GGCGCCGGCATGGTCGCGGAGAACAGCGCCACCTGGCGGGTGTCCGGGGTCTTCTTCAGCACCGCCTCGACGTCGTCGATGAAGCCCATGCGCAGCATTTCATCCGCTTCGTCCAGCACCAGCATGCGCAGCCCGGACAGATCCAGGGTGCCGCGCTCGAGATGGTCGATCACCCGGCCCGGGGTGCCTACCACCACATGCACACCGCGGCGCAGCGCGTGCAACTGCGGGCCGTAGCCCTGTCCGCCGTAGATCGGCAGGATCTGGAACCCGGGCACGTGGTGGGCGTACTTCTGGAAGGCCTCCGCGACCTGGATCGCCAGCTCGCGGGTCGGCGCGAGCACCAGCACCTGCGGCTTGCCCGGGGCCGCCTCCAGTCGCGCCAGCGCGGGCAGGGCGAAGGCGGCGGTCTTGCCGGTGCCGGTCTGCGCCTGGCCCAGCAGGTCGCGGCCTTCCAGCAGTGGCGGGATGGTGGCAGCCTGGATCGGCGAGGGGGGTTTCGTAGCCGACGTCGCGCAGCGCAGCCAGCAGGGGCTCGGGCAGGCCGAGATCGGAGAACAGGGCGGGTGCGGTGTCGCCGCTCATGGTGCCTCTGGGCGGGATCGCCGGGAGTAAATGGATCGCACAGTCTACGCCGCGCAGCCGCGGCGGGTGCGGCGCGCGATGCGGAAGGCGGGGAAGCGACACAGGAAACGGCCGCCCGTGCAGGGGTTCGATCCGGGTATTTCGATCGACGTGTTGAGAACGGTTCTCGGCAAGTGCGCGCGAAGCGCGGATTGCGTGCGCAAAACGCCCGGATCGCGCGCGTCAGGTCTGGCCGCGGCCGCGCGTGGCCGGTTAGAATGCGCGGCTGTTAGCGAGCGGCCGATGCGGCCGGCAAGCCCACGAACAACCAGAAGAGGCGAGCGTGCTGGCCGAATACCTGCCCACCCTGCTGTTTTTGATCGTCGCCACCGGGATCGGCATCGCCCTGATCATCGTCGGCAACGTGCTCGGCCCCAAGCGGCCCTCGGGGAAAAGCTGTCGCCCTACGAGTGCGGCTTTGGCGCCTTCGAGAATGCGCGCATGCCGTTCGACGTGCGCTACTACCTGGTCGCGATCCTGTTCATCGTGTTCGACCTGGAAATCGCCTTCGTCTTCCCCCTGGGCCGTGGTGTTCCGCGAGCTGGGGGTGTTCGGCCTGATCGAGATGGGCGTGTTCCTCACGCTGCTGGTGATCGGCTTCGTGTACGTGTGGAAGCGCGGCGCGCTGGAGTGGGAATGAGCAATATCGTCCGATCAGTACTGGAAGCTGCCAGCAACCCGCTGCCGGAAGGGCGGCTGGACGACATCCTGCGGCCCGAAGGCGACAATCCGCTGCTGCAGAACGGCTTCGTCACCACCAGCATGGACGCGCTGTGGAACTGGGCGCGCACCGGCTCGATGTGGCCGATGACCTTCGGCCTGGCCTGCTGCGCGGTGGAGATGATGCACGCCGGCGCGGCGCGCCTGGACCTCGACCGCTACGGCGTGGTGTTCCGCCCGTCGCCGCGCCAGTCCGACGTGATGATCGTGGCCGGCACCCTGGTCAACAAGATGGCCCCGGCGCTGCGCAAGGTCTACGACCAGATGCCCGACCCGAAGTGGGTCATCTCGATGGGCAGCTGCGCCAACGGCGGCGGCTACTACCACTACTCGTATTCCGTCGTGCGCGGCTGCGACCGCGTGGTGCCGGTGGACGTGTACGTCCCCGGTTGCCCGCCGACCGCCGAGGCGCTGGTGTACGGCATCCTGCAACTGCAGAAGAAGATCCGCCGCATGGAACAGAACCCGTTCTCGCGGACGCCCAGGCCCGAGGGCGCGCGCGCATGATCGCCCTGGCCCAGGAACTGGCCGCCCGCTTCGGCGAGGCCGCCGTGCAGGTCGCGCAGCCGCGCGGCGAGGTGACGCTGGAAGTCCCGGCCGCCGACTGGCTGGGTGCCTGCACCGCGCTGCGCGATGCGTTCGGCTTCGACACCTTCATCGACCTGTGCGGGGTCGATTACCTCGGCTACGGCAGCGACGAGTGGGACACCGACGTGTCCTCCGAGGGCTTCAGCCGCGGCGTGGAGGGGCAGGGCCCCGGCCGCTTCGCCTGGGGCGAGCGCCCCTCGCACCAGGTCGCGCAGCCGCTGGCCGAGGCCCCGGACGCGGTCGGCCCGCGCCGTTTCGCCGTGGTCCTGCATCTGCTGTCGATCGCGCGCAACCGGCGCCTGCGGGTGCGGTGTTTCGCGCCCGACGATGGTCTGCCCGTGGTGGCCTCCGTCACGCCGGTGTGGTCGGGCGCCAACTGGTTCGAGCGCGAGGCGTTCGACCTGTTCGGGATCATCTTCGAGGGGCATCCGGACCTGCGCCGGATCCTCACCGACTACGGCTTCGTGGGGCATCCGTTCCGCAAGGACTTCCCGCTGGTCGGCAACGTGGAAGTGCGCTACGACGAGGAGAAGCAGCGCGTGGTGTATGAACCCGTCACCAGCGTGGAGCCGCGCGTGGGCGTGGCCCGCGTGATCCGCGACGACGCTGGTCTGGCCACCGCCGAGGGCGAACGCGAGGGCCGCATCCTGAGCCGGGAGGCGCGCCGATGAACCTGCATTCGAACCCCGGCAGCGACACCTTCGCCAGCAGCCTGGCGGAGGCGCAGCAGGAGATCCGCAACTACACCCTGAACTTCGGCCCGCAGCACCCGGCCGCACACGGCGTGCTGCGCCTGATCCTGGAGATGGATGGCGAGGTGGTGCGCCGCGCCGACCCGCACATCGGCCTGCTCCACCGCGCTACCGAAAAGCTCGCCGAGAGCAAGCCGTTCAACCAGTCGATCGGCTACATGGACCGGCTCGACTATGTCTCGATGATGTGCAACGAGCACGCCTACGTGCGCGCGATCGAGACGCTGCTGGGGATCGAGGCGCCGGAGCGGGCGCAGTGGATCCGCACCATGTTCGACGAGATCACCCGCATCCTGAACCACCTGATGTGGGTGGGCTCGAACGCGCTCGACCTCGGCGCGATGGCGGTGTTCCTGTACGCCTTCCGCGAGCGCGAGGAACTGATGGACTGCTACGAGGCGGTCAGCGGCGCGCGCATGCACGCGGCCTATTACCGTCCCGGCGGCGTGTACCGCGACCTGCCGGACCGGATGCCGCAGTACAGGGAGTCGCCCTGGCGCAAGGGCGCCAAGCTCAAGCGCTTCAACGCGTGGCGCGAAGGCTCGCTGCTGGACTACCTGGAGCATTTCACCCAGGACTTCCCCAAGCGGATCGATGAGTACGAGACCCTGCTGACCGACAACCGCATCTGGAAGCAGCGCACCGTCGGGATCGGCGTGGTGACGCCCGAGCAGGCCAAGGCCTGGGGCATGAGCGGCCCGATGCTGCGCGGTTCCGGGATCGCCTGGGACCTGCGCAAGAAACAGCCCTACGCCAAGTACGCCGAGGTCGATTTCGACATCCCGGTGGGCGTCAACGGCGACTGCTACGACCGCTATCTGGTGCGCATTGCGGAGATGCGTCAGGCCAACCGCATCATCGCCCAGTGCGTGAAGTGGCTGAAGGCCAACCCGGGCCCGGTGATGCTGGACAACTACAAGGTGGCGCCGCCGTCGCGCGATGACATGAAGCAGAGCATGGAAGCGCTGATCCACCACTTCAAGCTGTTCACCGAGGGCTATTGCGTGCCTGCCGGCGAGACCTACGCCGCGGTGGAAGCGCCGAAGGGCGAGTTCGGCTGCTACCTGGTCAGCGACGGCGCCAACAAGCCGTTCCGCGTGCACCTGCGCGCGCCGGGCTTCGCCCACCTGTCCTCGATGGACGAGATCGTGAAGGGCCACATGCTGGCCGACGTGGTGGCCATGATCGGCACCTACGACATTGTGTTTGGTGAGGTTGACCGATGAGAGCGACGGGCAATTTCGAGGCCTGCCGCCACGTCGATCCGATGGTTGTGCTGTCGGACGCGACGCGGGCGCATATCGACCACTGGCTGGCCAAGTTCCCGCCGGACCGCAAGCGCTCGGCGCTGCTGCAGGGCCTGCACGCGGCACAGGAGCAGAACGGCGGTTGGCTGACCGACGAGCTGATGGCGGCGGTGGCCAAGTACCTGGACCTGCCGCCGGTGTGGGCCTACGAGGTGGCGACCTTCTATTCGATGTTCGAGACGAAGAAGGTCGGCCGCAACAACGTGGCCTTCTGCACCAACATCAGCTGCTGGCTCAACGGCGCCGAAGGCCTGGTGGCGCATGCGGAGAAGAAGCTCGGCTGCCAGCTCGGCGAATCCACCGCCGATGGCCGCATCTACCTCAAGCGCGAGGAAGAGTGCGTGGCCGCCTGCTGCGGCGCGCCGGTGGTCGTGATCAACGGGCATTACCACGAGAAGCTCACCGTCGAGAAGGTGGACGAGCTGCTGGACGGGCTGAAGTAATGGGCGGACATTCGCACTATTCGGAAGGCTATGGTCCCGTCGGCCCCGCGCCGAAGGAATACCAGGCGGTGTACACCACGCTGCACTTCGACAAGCCCTGGTCGTACGAGAACTACCTCAAGACCGGCGGCTACCAGGCGCTGCGCAAGGTGCTGACCGAGAAGATCCCGCCGGCCGACATCATCGAAATGGTCAAGGCCTCCGGCCTGCGCGGCCGCGGCGGCGCGGGGTTCCCGACCGGCCTGAAGTGGAGCTTCATGCCCAAGGGGCCGGGCCAGAAATACATCCTGTGCAACTCGGACGAATCCGAGCCGGGCACCTGCAAGGACCGCGACATCCTGCGCTACAACCCGCACGCGGTGATCGAGGGCATGGCGATCGCCTGCTATGCCACCGGCAGCACCGTGGCCTACAACTACCTGCGCGGCGAGTTCCACCACGAGCCGTTCGAGCATATCGAGGAGGCGCTGGCCGAGGCCTACAGGCACGGCTGGCTGGGGAAAAACATCCTCGGCAGCGGCGTCGACATCGACATCTATAACGCGCTTGGTGCCGGCGCCTACATCTGCGGCGAGGAAACCGCGCTGATGGAATCGCTGGAGGGCAAGAAAGGCCAGCCGCGCTACAAGCCGCCGTTCCCGGCCAACTTCGGCCTGTACGGCAAGCCGACCACCATCAACAACACCGAAACCTACGCCTCGGTGCCGACGATCATCCGCAACGGGCCGGAGTGGTTCATGGGCCTGGGCAAGCCGAACAACGGCGGCTGCAAGATCTTCTCGGTGTCCGGCCACGTGGCCAACCCCGGCAACTTCGAGATCCGCCTCGGCACCCCGTTCGCGGAACTGCTGGCCATGGCCGGCGGCATGCGCCCGGGCCGCACGCTGAAGGCGGTGATCCCGGGCGGCTCGTCGATGCCGGTGCTGCCCGGCGAGGTGATGATGGGCCTGACCATGGATTACGACAGCATCCAGAAAGCCGGCTCCGGCCTCGGCTCGGGCGCGGTCGTGGTGATGGACGACACCACCTGCATGGTGCGCGCCTGCCAGCGCATCGCCCGCTTCTACAAGGCCGAGAGCTGCGGCCAGTGCACCCCGTGCCGTGAGGGCACCGGCTGGATGTACCGGATGCTGACGCGGATCGTGAACTTCGAGGCGACGATGGACGATCTGGTCATGCTGCGCGCGGCCGCCGGGCAGATCGAGGGCCACACCATCTGCGCCTTCGGCGAAGCCGCGGCGTGGCCGGTGCAGGGTTTCCTGCGCCATTTCTGGCATGAATTCGAATACGCCATCGTGCACAAGCGCTTCTACGTCGACGACGAACGCGCCGGCACGCTGGCCACGGCTGAGAAGGTGGTGGCGTGAGCGCACAACCCGTCAATCCGAACCTGCCGCCCGACCACGTCACCATCAGCATCGATGGTGTCGAAATGGCGGTGCCGAAGGGGTCGATGATCATCCAGGCCGCCGACAAGGCGGGCATCCCGATCCCGCGCTTCTGCTACCACGAGAAGCTGCCGATCGCGGCCAACTGCCGCATGTGCCTGGTGGACACCGAAATCGGCGGGCGCCCTGCGCCCAAGCCGTCACCGGCCTGCGCCACCCCGGTGATGGACGGGATGAAGGTGTTCACCCGCAACGACAAGGCGCTGAAGGCCCAGCGCAACGTGATGGAGTTCCTGCTGATCAACCACCCGCTGGACTGCCCGATCTGCGACCAGGGTGGCGAATGCGAGCTGCAGGACCTGTCGCTGGGCTACGGCCGCTCGGTCAGCCGTTTCGTCGAGCGCAAGCGGGTGGTGCCGGACGAGGACCTGGGTCCGCTGGTCGCCACCGAGATGACCCGCTGCATCCAGTGCACGCGCTGCGTGCGCTTCACCGCGGAGATCGCCGGTACCTACGAGCTGGGCGGCATGCAGCGCGGCGAGAACCTGCAGATCGGCACCTACGACGGCCAGCCGCTGATGACCGAGCTGTCGGGCAACGTGATTGACGTGTGCCCGGTCGGCGCGCTCACCAACAAGGTGTACCGCTTCAAGGCGCGCCCGTGGGAGCTGATCGCGCGGCCTTCGCTCGGCTATCACGACGCCCTGGGCAGCAACCTGTTCCACCACGTGCGCCGCGGCGAGCTGCTGCGCAGCGTGCCGCGCGACAACGAGGCGGTGAACGAGTGCTGGCTGTCCGACCGCGACCGCTACGCGCACGAGGGGCTGACCGCCGACGACCGCGCCACGGTCCCGCTGATCCGCGACGGCGACGGCTTCCGCGAGGCCTCGTGGGACGAGGCGCTGGACATGGCCGTGAGGATCCTGCGCGAGTCCGCCGGCGACGCCCTCGGCGTGCTGGCGCACCCGGCGACCTCGAACGAGGAGGGCACGCTGCTGGCGCGCGCCTGGCCGGCGGTCTCGGCAGCCGCCACCTCGACCACCGCATCGGCCAGCTTGACCTCTCCGATGGCGCCACGGCCGAGCCGTTTGCCATGCCGGTGGCCGAGATCGAGCAGGCCGATGCCATCGTCATCGTCGGCTCCAACCTGCGGCATGAAGTGCCGCTGCTGCACCAGCGCGTGCGCAAGGCGGCCAAGCGCGGGGCAAAGGTCCACGTGGTCAATCCGGTGGACTTCGACTTCACCTTCGGCATCGCGTCCAAGCACATCGTGCCGCCGGCGCAGCTGGCCGCGGCCTTGGCCGGCGTGGATCTGGGCGATGCCGTGCGGATTGCGGTGATCGTGGGCGGCGTGGCCGAGAACGGCCCGCATGCCGCCGCGATCCGCCAGGCGGCCGCCGCGTTCGCCGCGGCCAGGAACGCGAAGCTGTGCCGCATCCCGCAGGGCGCCAATGCCCTCGGTCTGGCCCGCCACGGCGTGCTGCCGGCCGGGCTGGACGCGCAGGCGATGCTGCGCCAGCCGCGCAAGGCCTACGTGCTGTACGGGATCGAGCCGGGCCTGGATTTTGCCGATCAGCAGGCCGCGCTGAAGGCGCTGGGCGGCGCGCGGGTGGTGGCGTTCAGCCAGTTCGCCTGCACCTCGACCCGCGCGGTGGCCGACGTGATCCTGCCGGTCGGCGCGCTGCCGGAAATCGACGCCACCCTGACCAACCTCGATGGCCGCGACCAGCAGGCGGTGGCCGCGGCGAAGCTGCCGGGCCAGGCCCGCCCAGGCTGGCGCGTGCTGCGCGCGCTCGGCGGCGCGTTGGCGCTGCCGGGCTTCGAGTTCACCGACCTCGACGGTCTGCGCGCCGGGCTGGCCCCGGTGGCCGTGCAGGTTGCCGCGGGCAGCGCCGCGCCGGCCGCCGGCAGCGGCCTGCAGGTGGCCGCCTCGCAGGCGATCTATCGGGTGGATGCGGTGGTCCGCCGCAGCCATGCGCTGCAGGCGCATCCGCTCAATGCCGGCCCGCACGCCAGCCTGAACCCGGCGGATGCCGCCGCGCTCGGTCTGGCGCAAGGTGCGATGGCGAAGTTCTCCACTGCCACCGGCACCGCCACCTTGCAGGTGCTGCTGGATGCGCGCGTGGCCCCGGGCTGCGTGTGGCTGGAGACTGGCCACGGCGCCACTGCGCCGCTGCTGGCCGCGGCCACCCTGGAGGTGGCGCGCGCATGAGCACCATGACCCACACCCTGCTGTCCAACAATCCGCTGATGCAATACGCCATCGAGCCGCTGCACGCGGCCCTGCTGTCGTTCGGCACCCTCGGCCTGCTGGCCTGGATCGTGTTGAAGGTGCTGGCGATCGCCGTGCCGGTGATCGTCACCGTGGCCTTCTACGTGGTCTGGGAACGCAAGGTCATCGGCTGGATGCACGTGCGCCACGGCCCGATGTACGTCGGCTGGGGTGTGCTGCAGGCGTTCGCCGACGTGTTCAAGCTGCTGTTCAAGGAAGTGGTGCAGCCGAGCGTGGCGCATCCGGTGCTGTACCGCCTGGCGCCGCTGCTGGCGCTGGTGCCGGCGTTCGCGGCGTGGGCAGTGGTGCCGTTCGATGCCCAGGTGGTGCTGGCCAACGTCAACGCCGGCCTGCTGTACCTGCTGGCAATGACCTCGCTGGGCATCTACGGCGTGATCCTCGCCGGCTGGGCCTCGAACTCGAAATACGCCTTCCTCGGCGCCATGCGCGCCTCGGCGCAGATGATCAGCTACGAGATCGCGATGGGCTTCGCCCTGGTCGGCGTACTGATCGCCGCCGGCAGCCTGAACCTGACCGAGATCGTGATGGCGCAAGCCGGGCGCGGCTTCCTGAGCTGGTTCTTCATTCCGTTGCTGCCGCTGTTCGTGGTGTATTTCGTCTCCGGCGTGGCCGAGACCAACCGCGCGCCGTTCGACGTGGTGGAAGGCGAGTCCGAGATCGTGGCCGGCCACATGGTGGAGTACTCCGGCTCGCAGTTCGCGCTGTTCTTCCTGGCCGAATACGCCAACATGCTGCTGGTCAGCTTCCTGACCTCGATCTTCTTCCTCGGCGGCTGGCTCAGCCCGTTCCACGGCTGGGGCATCCCGCTGTTGTCGGCGGATGGCTGGTGGTGGCTGCTGGCCAAGGTGTTCTTCTTCGCCACCTGCTTCATCTGGTTCCGCGCCGCGTTCCCGCGCTATCGCTACGACCAGATCATGCGGCTGGGCTGGAAGGTATTCATCCCGATCACCATCGCCTGGATCTTCGTGACCGCGATGCTGGTGTATTTCGGCGTGATCGGCGGCCATGCAATGGGAGCGGCGGCATGAACAGGGTGATGTCCTACTTCAAGAGCCTGCTGCTGCTGGAGCTGCTCGGCGGCCTATGGCTGACGCTCAAGTATCTGTTCCGTCCGAAGTACACGCTGATGTACCCGATGGAGAAGACCCCGCAGTCGCCGCGCTTCCGCGGCGTGCATGCCCTGCGCCGTTATCCGAACGGCGAGGAGCGCTGCATCGCGTGCAAGCTGTGCGAGGCGGTCTGCCCGGCGCTGGCGATCACCATCGAGGCCGGCCCGCGCGCGGACGACGGCAGCCGCCGCACCACCCGCTACGAGATCGACCTGTTTAAGTGCATCTTCTGCGGGTTCTGCGAGGAGTCGTGCCCGACCGACTCGATCGTGGAGACCCACGTGCACGAGTACCACTTCGACCAGCGCGGCCAGAACATCCTGACCAAGCCCAAGCTGCTGGCCATCGGCGACCGCCTGGAGGCGGAGATCGCCGAGCGCCGTGCGGCCGATGCTCCCTACCGTTGAGGCAGGACCCCATGGATTTCGATTTTCCGACTCTTGCCTTCCTCGGCTTCGCGGCGGTCGCCGCGATCGCCGCGCTGGCCACCATCGCCGCGCGCAACCCGGTGCACGCCGTGCTGTATCTGGTGCTGACCTTCTTCTCGGTGGCCTGCACCTGGATCGTCGGCGGCGCCGAGTTCCTCGGCATCGCGCTGGTGCTGGTCTACGTGGGCGCGGTGATGGTGCTGTTCCTGTTCGTGGTGATGATGCTGGACATGGACAAGGCGCCGATCCGCCAGGGCTACGTGCGCTACCTGCCGATCGGGTTGCTGGTGGCGGTGGCGATGCTGCTGGAAATGCTGGCCCTGATCGGCGTGCGCAGCGCCGCGCAGGCGCCGCTGGCCGACAACGCCGCGGTCGCCTCCGGCATCCCCAACACCAACTGGCTGGCGCATGCCCTGTTCACCGATTTCATGCTGCCGTTCGAAGTGGCGGCGGTGATCCTGACCGTGGCGGTGGTGGCCGCCGTCATGCTGACCCTGCGTCGGCGTGAGGGGACGCGCCACCAGAACCCGTCCGAGCAGGTGCGCGTGCGCGCCGCCGACCGCGTGCGGCTGGTGAAGATGGCGGCGGAAAAACCCGCGCACGATGGCCAGGCCGGGGAGGGCGCGTGATGGCAAACCTGGTCTCCGCCCTGACCCTGGGGCATTACCTCGCGCTGGGCGCGGTGCTGTTCTGCATCAGCGTCGCCGGCCTGTTCCTCAATCGCAAGAACGTGATCATGCTGCTGGTGTCGCTGGAGCTGATGCTGCTCTCGGTGAACATCAACTTCGTCGCGTTCTCGCGTGCGCTGGGCGACGCCGCCGGCCAGGTGTTCGTGTTCTTCATCCTCACCGTCGCCGCCGCCGAGGCCGCGATCGGCCTGGCGATCCTGGTGACCCTGTTCCGCAACCGCCGCACCATCGACGTGGCGGACATCGATAGCTTGAAGGGCTGACCTGATGGATTCGGCACTCCTGATCTCCAAGACCCAGCTCGTGCTGGTGGTGCTGCTGCCGCTGCTGGGCAGCCTCATCGCCGGCCTGTTCGGCCGCCAGATCGGCCGCGCCGGCGCGCACACCGTGACCATCCTGGGCGTGGCCGCCAGCTGCGCGCTGTCGGTGCACGTGTCGTGGCAGCTGCTGCACGGCGCGCCGGTGTTCAACGAGAACATCTACACCTGGATGCAGGTGGGCGACATCTCGGTGAACGTCGGCTTCCTGGTGGACAAGCTGACCGCGATGATGATGGTGGTCGTCACCTTCGTGTCGCTGCTGGTCCATATCTACACCATCGGCTACATGGCCGACGACGACGGCTACCAGCGCTTCTTCAGCTACATCTCGCTGTTCACCTTCAGCATGCTGATGCTGGTGATGAGCAACAACTTCATGCAGCTGTTCTTCGGCTGGGAGGCGGTGGGCCTGGTGTCCTACCTGCTGATCGGCTTCTGGTACAAGCGCCCGACCGCGGTGTTCGCCAACCTCAAGGCGTTCCTGGTCAACCGCGTGGGCGATTTCGGCTTCCTGCTGGGCATCGCCGGCGTGCTGCTGTGGCTGGGCACCCTGGACTACGGCACCGCCTTCGCCAATGTCGACGTGATCCGCGGCGCCACCGTCGAGATCCTGCCGGGCCACGCCTGGTCGATCGCGACCATCATCTGCATCTGCCTGTTCATCGGCGCGATGGGCAAGTCGGCGCAGGTGCCGCTGCACGTGTGGCTGCCGGATTCGATGGAAGGCCCGACCCCGATTTCGGCGTTGATCCACGCCGCGACCATGGTGACCGCCGGCATCTTCATGGTGGCGCGCATGTCGCCGCTGTTCGAACTGTCGGAGACGGCGCTGAACTTCGTGCTGTTCATCGGCGCCACCACCGCGTTCTGGACCGGCCTGATCGGCATGGTGCAGAACGACATCAAGCGCGTCGTGGCCTATTCCACCCTGTCGCAGCTGGGCTACATGACGGTGGCGCTGGGCGTGTCCGCCTACTCGGCGGCGGTGTACCACCTGATGACCCACGCCTTCTTCAAGGCGCTGCTGTTCCTCGGCGCCGGCTCGGTCATCATCGGCATGCACCACGAGCAGGACATGACCAAGATGGGCGGCCTGCGCAAGTACATGCCGATCACCCACCTGACCATGTGGATCGGCACCCTGGCGCTGGTCGGCACTCCGTTCTTCAGCGGCTTCTACTCGAAGGACACCATCATCGAGGCGGCCGCCGAACATGCGCAGACCCACGCTGGCTGGATCGCGCAGTACGCCAACTGGGCGGTGCTGCTGGGCGCCTTCGTGACCAGCTTCTACAGCTTCCGCCTGCTGTACCTGACCTTCTTCGGCGAGGAGCGCTTCCGCCACGCGCACGCCTCGCATGGTGCGCACGGTGCGCACGACCAGGAAGCCCACAGCGAGCCGGCCCACCACCACGGCCCGGTGGAACCGCACGAGAGCCCGTGGGTGGTGACCCTGCCACTGGTGCTGCTGGCGGTTCCGTCTGCGGTAATCGGCTTCTTCACGGTGGGCCCGATGCTGTTCGGCACCGACGTGCTGGGCCACGTGAAGCAGGCGCCGTACTTCGCCGGCGCGATCCAGGTGCTGGAGCAGAACGACGTGATGGCCAGGCTGGCCGAGGAGTTCCACGGCCCGGTTGCGTTCGCGCTGCACGGCTTCCTGGCGCCGGCGTTCTGGCTGGCCCTGACGGGCTTCCTGCTGGCCACCCTGCTGTACCTCATCAAGCCGCAGCTGCGCAGCGGCCTCACCCGCAGCCTGGCGCTGCCGATCCGCGTGCTGCAGCGCAAGTTCTACATGGATGACCTGTGGATCGGCGGCCTGGCCGGCGGCAGTCTCAAGCTCGGCAAGGCTTCCAGCGCGATCGACGCCGGCCTGATCGACGGCATCGTGAACGGAAGCGCGCGCCTGGTGGGCACGCTCGCCGCGATGGTCCGCCGGGTGCAGACCGGCTACCTCTACCACTATGCCTTCGCCATGATCCTGGGACTGGTCGCCCTGCTGGCGATGGCCCGCTACTACTGGCAGTAAGGCCGGAACCGACGACGAGATGGATACCGCAAGCGTGACCCACTGGCCCCTGCTCAGCCTCCTGATCTGGCTGCCGATCCTCGGCGGCGTGTTGACCCTGCTGGCCGGCAACCAGCGCCCGCAGCTGGCGCGCTGGGCCGCGCTCGGCTTCGCGGTGCTGACGTTCGTGCTCAGCATTCCGCTGTTCACCGGTTTCGACTACGGCAGCGCGGCGATGCAGTTCGTCGAGCAGCGGCCGTGGATCCCGGCTTACGGCATCCAGTACCACCTCGGCGCAGACGGCCTGTCGGTGCCGCTGATCGGGCTGACCACCCTGGTCGGCGTGCTGGTGCTGATCGGCGCCTGGGGCTCGGTGGAAAAGCGGGTGGCGCAGTACTTCGCCAGCCTGATGCTGCTGGAAGGCGCGATGATCGGCGTGTTCAGCGCGCTCGACTCCCTGCTGTTCTACGTGTTCTTCGAGGCCATGCTGATCCCGATGTTCATCGTGATCGGCGTGTGGGGCGGCCCGCGCCGCATTTACGCCGCGCTGAAGTTCTTCCTGTACACCTTCCTCGGCTCGGTGTTCATGCTGGTCGGGCTGATCTACCTGTACCTGAAGGGTGGCAGCTGGCAGATCGCGGACATGGCCGCGCTGCCGCTGACCATGCGCGAGCAGACCTGGCTGTTCTTCGCCTTCTTCGGCGCGTTCGCGATCAAGGTGCCGATGTTCCCGGTCCATACCTGGCTGCCGGATGCCCATGTGGAGGCGCCGACCGGCGGCTCGGTGGTGCTGGCGGCGATCATGCTGAAGATCGGCGGCTATGGCTTTCTGCGCTTCACCCTGCCGATCGTGCCCGACGCCGGCCACGAATTTGCCTGGCTGATGATCGCCTTCAGCCTGATCGCGATCGTGTACGTCGGCCTGGTGGCGCTGGTGCAGGCCGACATGAAGAAGCTGATCGCCTATTCGTCGGTCGCGCACATGGGCTTCGTGACCCTCGGCACCTTCATCGCATTCTCGCTGGTGCGCGATGCGCAGTCCGCCGACGTGGCCCGCCTGGGCCTGCAGGGCGCGATGGTGCAGATGGTCTCGCACGGTTTCATCTCCGGCGCGATGTTCTCCTGCGTCGGCGTGCTGTACGACCGCATGCACACCCGCATGATCAAGGACTACGGCGGCGTGGCCAAGGTGATGCCCTGGTTCGCGCTGTTCTGGGTGTTGTTCGCGATGGCCAACTCCGGCCTGCCAGGCACCAGCGGCTTCGTCGGCGAGTTCGTGGTGATCCTGGCCGCGTTCCAGCACAGCCCGCTGATCGCCCTGGCCGCGGCGCTGACCCTGATCATCGGCGCCGGCTACTCGCTGTGGCTCACCAAGCGCATCATCTGGGGCGACGTGGGCAACGCGCACGTCGCCGAACTGAAGGACATCAACATGCGCGAATGGATCGTGCTGGGCGTGTTCGCCGCCTTCACCCTGGCGCTGGGCATCGATCCCAAGCCGCTGACTGACCTGATGGAGCCCTCCATCGCGCAACTGGCGGGCCAGCTCGCCGCGACCAAACTCTAAGGACATGACGACGATGCAGGCCACTCTCGCCATGCCGGCCGCCACCGAGCTGCTGCCTCTGATTCCCGAGCTGGTGCTGGTGGGCGCCGCGTTCTTCCTGCTGATGCTGGACCTGTTCCTGAAGGACGGCCAGCGCGTGCTCACCCACGTGCTCTCGGTCGCCACCCTGCTGGTGGTGGCGGCGCTGGTGCTGGGCGGCGTCGGTGCCGGCGGCGACACCAGCGTGCTCGGCGGGATGTTCGTGCGCGACACCATGGCCGACGTGCTGAAGGTCGCCACCTGCGTGATTTCCGCGGCCGCGCTGCTGTTCTTCTGGCCCTACCTGCGCGAGCGCGGGCTGTACAAGGGCGAGGTCTCGGTGCTGGTGCTGTTCGCCGTGCTCGGCATGCTGCTGCTGATCTCGGCCGGCAGCCTGGTGATGGTGTACCTGGGGCTGGAGCTGCTGGCGCTGAGCTCGTATGCGCTGGTCGCGATCGATCGCGACAGCCGCCTGGCCTCGGAAGCGGCGATGAAGTATTTCGTGCTGGGCGCGCTGGCCTCGGGCCTGCTGCTGTACGGCATGTCGCTGGTGTACGGCGCCACCGGCAGCCTGGACCTGGCCAGTATCCGCGGGGCGGCGCCGTCCGTCGCGCAGCCGACCCTGTTGCTGGCCGGGGTGGTGTTCATGCTGGCGGGCATCGCCTTCAAGTTCGGCGCGGCGCCATTCCACATGTGGCTGCCGGACGTGTATCACGGCGCGCCCACCCCGGTGACCCTGTTCATCGGTTCCGCGCCCAAGCTGGCCGCATTCGCGATGGTGGTGCGCCTGCTGGGCGTCGGCGCCGCGCCCTTGGCGGAGGACTGGCAATCCATGCTGGCGGTGCTGGCCGCGCTGTCGCTGCTGGTCGGCAATGTGATCGCGCTGATGCAGACGAATCTGAAGCGCATGCTGGCGTATTCGACCATCTCGCACGTCGGCTTCCTGTTCCTCGGCCTGGCCGGCGGCGGCGCCGGTGGCTACGCGGCGGCGATGTTCTATGCGATCAGCTACGCGCTGATGGCGACCGCCGCGTTCGGCGCGATCGTGCTGCTGTCGCGGCGCGGGTTCGAGGCGGATGCCATCGACGACTTCAAGGGCCTGAACGCGCGCGATCCGTGGAGCGCCGGCATGGTGCTGTGCGTGATGGCATCGCTGGCCGGCATCCCGCCGTTCCTCGGCTTCTGGGCCAAGCTGGCGGTGCTGCGCGCGGCGCTGGACGGCGGCATGCTGTGGCTGGCGATCACCGGCGTGGTGTTCGCGGTGATCGGCGCGTTCTACTACCTGCGCGTCATCAAGGTCATGTACTTCGACGAGCCGGCGGGCGAGCCCATGCGCCCGCGCGACGACCGCGTGCTGCGCGTGGCGTTCGGCGTGAACGCGCTGGTACTGCTGGCACTGGGCGTGTTCTGGAACCCGCTGATGGCCTGGTGCCAGGCCGCGTTCGCCTGAGCGCGCGGCGGGCCTTCCTGCGATCGACCGCGGGGCGCACTTCGGTGCGCCCCGTGCGTTTTGGCGGGATGCCGAGCGAGCGCCATTCGTGGCTGCAGGCAGACGCCGGGACGCAGGCGGCGCTGTGGAAAGCGCCGCGAAAGCACACACGAAAACGGCGATGCGGTTGCCCGGATCGCCGTTTCGTTCGTGCTGAAATGTGGTAGCGGGGGCAGGATTTGAACCTGCGACCTTCGGGTTATGAGCCCGACGAGCTGCCAGACTGCTCCACCCCGCAGCAGAGTTGCGCATTGTAATGATCGGTGCCGGATCACGCAAGGCTTATTTGCGATGGCATCGCGACATGCGGCGCGTGCGTGCCGTCGCGCGCGGTCACGCCAGCGCCTTGAGGCGGTACAGCGCTTCCAGCGCCTGCTTGGGGCTGAGCTCGTCAGGATCCAGTGCGGCCAGCGCTTCCAGCACGGCGGAGGAAGCCGGGAACAGCCCGAACTGCTGCGGTGCGTCCAGCGCCTGTGCGCTCATCGCCGGCACCGGCGCCTCGCGCGCCAGCGCCTCCAGTTCCGCCAGGCGCGCGCGCGCCTGCTGCAGCGCGGCCCGCGGCAGCCCGGCCAGTGCCGCGACCTGCAACCCGAAGCTGCGGTTGGCCGGGCCGGGGCGCACCGCGTGCATGAACACCAGTGCATCGCCGTGTTCCACTGCGTCCAGGTGCAGGTTGGCGATGCCGCTGCCGGGTTCGGCCAGCGCCGTCAGTTCGAAATAGTGGGTGGCAAACAGGGTGTAGCTGCGGTTCACCGACGCCAGCTGGCGCGCCACCGCGTCGGCCAGCGCCAGGCCGTCGTAGGTGGAAGTGCCGCGGCCGATCTCGTCCATCAGCACCAGCGACTGCGCGCTGGCGTGGTGCAGGATGTAGGCGGTCTCGCTCATCTCCACCATGAAGGTGGACTGCCCGCGGGCGAGGTCGTCGCCGGCGCCGATGCGGGTGAGGATGCGGTCGATCGGGCCGATCTGCGCGCGCGTGGCCGGCACGAAACTGCCGATGCAGGCCAGCAGCACGATCAGTGCGTTCTGGCGCATGAAAGTGCTTTTGCCGCCCATGTTCGGGCCGGTGATGACGTACATCCGCGTTGCGTCATCGAAGATAAGATCGTTGGGCTCGAAGGGTTCCTCGCGTAGCGCCTCGACCACCGGATGACGGCCGCGCTCGATCACGATCCCGGGCGTCTGACGCAGCTCGGGGCAAGCCCAATCCAGCGTCTGCGCACGCTCGGCAAAGCATGCCAGCACGTCGAGCTCGGCCAGGGCCTGAGCGCAGTGGCGCAGCGGTTCGAGCGTCTCGTTGAGGCGATCCAGCACGCCTTCATACAGCAGTTTTTCGCGTGCCAGCGCGCGTTCGCGCGCGGACAGCACCTTGTCCTCGAAGCTTTTCAGCTCCTCGGTGATGTAGCGCTCGGCGCCGGTCAGGGTCTGGCGCCGGGTGTAGTGCACCGGCGCCTTGTCGCTCTGGCCTTTGCTGATCTCGATGTAATACCCGTGCACCCGGTTGTAGCCGACCTTGAGGGTGGCGATGCCGGTGGCCGCGCGCTCGCGCGCTTCCAGTTCCACCAGGAACTGGTCGGCATGGGTGGACAGCCGGCGCAGCGCGTCCAGTTCGGTATCGAAGCCATCCGCGATCACGCCGCCATCGCGGGCCAGCAGTGGCGGCTGCGGAACGATCGCGGCCTGTAGGTAGGCGGCGCTGTCGGTATGGTCACCGAGCTCCATGCCGAGTGTTTGCAGTCGCGGCGAATCCAGCGGCGCCAGCAGTGCGCGCATCGCCGGCAGCAGCGCCAGGCCGTCGCGCAGGGTGGACAGATCGCGCGGGCGCGCGCTGCGCAGGGCCACCCGCGACAGGATGCGTTCCATGTCGCCCAGGCCGCGGAACGCCTCGCGCAGGGCGGCATGCGTGCCGGTCTCCAGCAAGGCCTGCACAGCGTGATGGCGTTCGCGCAGCATCTGATGGTCGCGCAGCGGGCGGTGCAGCCAGCGCCGCAGCAGGCGCCCCGCCATCGGGGTCACGGTGCTGTCCAGCACGCCGAGCAGGGTGGCGCGGGTATCGCCATCGGTTCGCGAATCCAGTTCCAGATGGCGGCGGGTGGCGGCGTTCATCGCGATCGCCTCGTCGCCGGACTCCAGCGCAATGCTGCGCAGATGGGGCAGGCGCTGCTTCTGGGTTTCCTCGACATAGCCGAGCAGCGCGGCTGCGGCGGCGACCACCAGTGGGCGGTCGTCCAGGCCGAAGCCGGTGAGGTCGTGCACGCCGAAGAACTGCAGCAGTTGGCGGCGGCCGCTGTCCGGATCGAACAGCCACGGCGCGCGCCGGCGCAGGCCGCGGGATTCGAGTATCCACTCCGGCCAGCCATCTTCATCGGCAATCAGCAGCTCGGCAGGCTGCAGCCGCGCCAGCTCCGCTTCCAGCGTGTCTTCGCCGGCGACCTCGCTGGCGCGCAGGCGGCCGCTGGCCAGGTCCGCCCAGGCCAGGCCATAGCCCTGGCGACCGCGGGCGATGGCCAGCAGCAGGGTGTCGCGGCGGTCGTCCAGCAGCGCCTCGTCGGTGACGGTACCCGGGGTGACGATGCGCACCACCTTGCGTTCCACCAGGCCCTTGGCCAGCGCCGGATCGCCGATCTGCTCGCAGATGGCGACCGATTCGCCCAGCGCCACCAGTCGCGCCAGATAGCTTTCATAGGCGTGCACCGGCACCCCGGCCATCGGAATCGGCTGGCCGGCCGACTGCCCGCGCTGGGTCAGGGTGATGTCCAGCAGCCGCGCCGCCTTGCGCGCGTCGTCATAGAACAGCTCGTAGAAATCGCCCATCCGGAAGAACAGCAGCACGTCCGGATGCGCCGCCTTGGCGGCGAAGTACTGCTTCATCAGCGGGGTGTGTTCGGCGGGCTTGGCGGCGGCAGTGGCAGTGGAATCGACGGGCATGGGCAGACACGGGCAGGCGCAGGCGAGGCGTCGCCTGCCGGCCCGATTGTAGAAGGATGCCGCGGCGGGCGCGGCGTGTCGGAGTCAGCAGCAGGCGCGGCGGGTGCCGGCGTAGGCATTGCCGGCGGCGGCCGCCACACCGATGGTCTCGCCGCGCAGGCTGGCGGCGTGATGCTCGCAGACCACCCGCGCCACGCAGGCGGTGACCGCCTTGCCCATCGGGATGTGCAGGAACTCGTTCGGGCCATGCGCGTTGGAATGCGGGCCCAGCACGCCGGTGATCATGAACTGCGCGCCCGGGAACTTCTCGCCGAGCATGCCCATGAACGGGATGGTGCCGCCTTCGCCCATGTACATCGCCGGCTTGCCGAAGAAGTCCTGGCTGGCCTGCTCGATCGCCTGCTCCAGCCACGGCGCCATCGGGGGGCATTCCAGCCGCTGCTGGCCTTCTCCAGGGTCAGGCTGACGTGCGCGCCGTAGGGCGGGTCGCGCAGCAGCGCCTCCTGCAGCAGCTCGCCGGCGCGCCTGCCGTCGAGCGTGGGCGGCAGGCGCAGGCTGAGCTTGAGCGCGGTGCAGGGGCGCAGCACGTTGCCCGCGGAGTCCAGCGGCGGGATCCCGTCCACGCCGGTGATCGACAGCGCCGGGCGCCAGGTGCGGTTGAGCACCAGCTCGGTCAAATCGTCGCTCATCGGCACCATGCCGGACAGCAGCGGGAACTTGTCGTACACCGCGCTGCCCAGCACCTCGGCGACCTTCTGCGCCTGTGCGCGGCGCTCGGCTGGAATCTCCACGTGCAGGCCGTCGAGCAGGATGCGGCCGGTGTCCTCGTCCTCGATCCGCGACAGCAGGTCGCGGATGATGCGGAAGCTGGAGGGCACGATCCCGGAGGCATCACCGGAGTGCACGCCTTCCGACAGCACCTTCACGGTGAGGTTGCCGCCGGCCAGCCCGCGCAGCGAGGTGGTGCACCACAGTTGCTCGTAGTTGCCGCAGCCGGAATCCAGGCAGACCACCAGCGAGGGCCTGCCGATGCGGTCGGCCAGGTGATCCACGTAATAGGGCAGGTCGTAGCTGCCGGATTCCTCGCAGGCCTCGATCAGCACCACACAGCGCGCGTGCGCCGCGCCCTGCGCCTGCAGCGCCATGATCGCGGTCAGCGAACCGTAGATCGCATAGCCATCGTCGGCACCGCCGCGGCCGTACAGGCGGTCGCCTTCCAGCACCGGGATCCACGGGCCCTTGCCGGCATCCCAGCCGGTCATTTCCGGCTGCTTGTCGAGGTGGCCGTAGAGCAGCACGCAATCATCATTGCGCCCGCCGTTGGCGGCCGGGATGTCGATGAAGATCAGCGGGGTACGGCCTTCCAGGCGCACCACCTCGACCTGCATTCCCGGGATCGCCTGCGCCCGCGCCCAGCTCTCCAGCAGCGCCACGGCGCGGTCCATATGGCCGTTCTTCACCCAATCGGCGTCGAACATCGGCGATTTGTTGGGGATGCGGATGTATTCGACCAGCTGCGGGACGATTTCGGCATCCCATTTGCGGGCGATGAACTCACGTGCGCCGTTGGCATCGAAGCGGGGGTCTGCATGGGGATTCCAGTGGCAATGAAGGCAATGCCCGGATTGTACGCCCCGGGGGCGCAAGCCGGCGTGAGCGGCGGTTGTGGATCAGATTTTTCCTACATCGAAGTCCGGAAAACCTCCGACGCGCGCCGGGATGCCGCCCGATAGGCTCGCCCCTGTCCCGCGGCGCAATCTGCGCACACCGGAACGCGGCAAGCGCTCCGGCAAGGAAGCCCACTCATCCACTCAGGAGTACCGTCATGAAATCACTGTCCACCCTGCTGTCCTCGCTGGTCCTGTTCTTCGCGCTGGCCGGTAGCGCGCTCGCCAGCGAGACCGTCAACATCAATACCGCCGACGCCGCCACCCTGGAACGGGTGCTGGTCAACATCGGCCCCGCCAAGGCCCAGGCGATCGTCGATTACCGCAAGGCCAACGGCGCCTTCCGCAGCCCCGAGCAGCTGGCGCTGGTCAAGGGCATCGGGCTGAAGACGGTCGAAAAGAATCGCGACCGGATTTCGGTCGGCGGCGCGCGTCCGCTGGCGCCGGCGGCCCAGCGGGCCAGCGCCAAGCCGGCGGCCAACCCCGCGGCCAGGCCGGCGCAGGTGGTGCGGCGGTGAGTGCCGATTGCGCCTGCGGCGGTGCCGTGACGACGGGGCAGGACGCCCCGCCGTGCGGCGTGCGCATCCTGCGCGCGACCGATTACCGCCGCATGCGCTGGAAAAACGGGGCCGGCTGGACCTCGGAAGTGCTGCGGATGCCGGAACGTGAGGATTGGGACTGGCGGCTGTCGCTGGCGGAGATCGACCAGGACGCCCCATTCTCCGGGTTCCCGGGGATGGAGCGGCTGCTGGTCCTGCTGCAGGGCGATGGCCTGCGCATGCATTTCGAGGATGGCCGCACCCAGGAACTGCGCCCACCGCACGGGATGCTGCGGTTTTCCGGGGATCGGCCCGTGCGTGCCGAATTGCTGGGCGGTCCGTGCCGGGATTTCGGCCTGATCTGGAAGCGCGGGCAGGTCGATGTCCAGCTCTGGCATCGACCGCTGGCCGGCGCGATGGTGCTGTTCGCCAGCACGCGCGAAACCTGGCTGCTGCACCTGCTGGAGGGGCTGCGCAGGTGGCCGGCGACGGTACGGCCGGCGCGCTGGCGGCGGGCGACAGCGTGCTGCTGGAAGGCAGGGAACTGCCAACCCGGCTGTCCCTGGAAGGCCACGGGGCGGCCTTGCTGGCGAGGATGACCCGGCTCGGCGAGGACTGACCCCAGCCTGGACGGTTGGGGTGAGTGCTTTCCCTGCGGGGTTGAGGTGGTGGCGCAGGACGCGGCATCACCAGCGGCACAGGGATGTGCCGCGCTTTTTGTCGTTATGCGCAGTCCTACGGACTGCGGGCCTGATTCCGGGTGGTTCGGGCGATGCAGGCATCAGGACGCGCACGCCGCGGCGTTGCGGGGGATGTCTGGCGGGTGCCGGCTCCCGTTCATGGTTCGACAGGCTCACCACGAACGGGAGCCTCGGGCTGGTTACGAACGGGGGCACATGCCCCGTGAATGCGAGATGCCGGCGCCTCACGAACGGGAATCTCAGGCGCATCACGCGCCGCTCGCCGTTCAAGGCGCGATCTTGCGCTTCAGGGCCCGTCGCAGCGCGGGCGGCAGGCTGGGCAGGGCGCGCAGCAGCCACGGCAGCAGCCGGCGCCTGGCGCCGCCGAGTGCCTCCGGCACCACGGCTTCGATCAGGTGCGGGCCGGGATTCGCCAGCGCGTATTTCAGGGCCTTGCAGAACGCCTCGGCGGTGTCGGCGCGGGCGGCGTGCACGCCCATGCCCTGCGCCAGCCGGCAGAAGTCCAGCACCGGGTCGTGCAGGTCGAGCTGCGCGCGCGCCTTGGGGCCGGGCGCGGCATCGGCGCCGACCCGTTCCAGTTCCACGTTCAGCACCGAATAGCTGGCGTTGTTGAAGACGATCGCGGTGACGTTCAGGCGCTCGCGCGCCATCGTCCACAGCGCCTGGCAGGTGTACATCGCGCTGCCGTCGCCGACCAGCGCCAGCACCGGGCGGTCGGGGCAGGCGATGGCCGCGCCGACCGCGTTCGGCAGCGCCTGGCCGATCGCGCCACCGGTGAGGGTCAGCAGGTCGTGGCGCGGGGCGCCGGCGGTCATCGCGCCCAGCAGCAGGCCGGAGGTGATGGCCTCGTCGATCAGGATGGCGCGCTCCGGCAGCAGATGGCCGACGGCCTTGCACACCTTGGTCGCGGTCAGGCGGCCGCGCGGCCGCGCGGGGCGCATGGGCGGCGGCAGCGCCGGCGTGGCCTGCGTTGCGCCCAGCGCGGCGGCGAGCCTGTCCAGGCTTGCGGCGGCATCCTGCGCCGGACTCGCCAGCACGTGCACGGTGCAGTCGGCGGGCACCAGGTCGCTGGACTTGCCGGGATAGGCGAAGAACGACACCGGCGCCTTGGCATCCACCAGTACCAGATGGTCGATACCGGCCAGCTGCACGCTGGCCAGTTCCGCCAGGTAGGCGATGCGCTCGGGTGCGGGCAGCCCGGCGCCGCGTTCCAGCCGGGTCGGGAACACCTCGCAGAAGAGCTTGATGCCGCAGTGCGCGGCGATCTTTGCGGCCGCCAGCAGCGCCGGTTCGCGCAGGGCCTGGCCGCCGAGCAGGAGCGCGGCCTTGCCGCCGCTGCGGATGGCGTGGGCGATCGCGTCGATGGTGGCATCGTCCGCCACTTGCGGCGCGGGCGGCGGCGGCGGTGGGCAGGGCGTGCCGCCTTCGCCCCAGGACACGTCGGCCGGCAGGATCAGGGTCGCCACCTGGCCGGGCAGGCCGCGCGCGGCGGCGATCGCCTCCACCGCATCCTGGCACAGCGCCGCGGTGCTGCCGCTGGTGCGCACGAAACCGGGCGAGACGTTGCGCGCGACGGTCTCGATGTCGGACTGCAGCTGGGCATCGAACGGGACGTGGAAGGTGGCATGGTCGCCGACGATGTTGAGCACCGGCACCTTGCCCTTGCGCGCGTTGTGCAGGTTGGCGAGGCCGTTGCCGAGGCCGCAGCCCAGATGCAGCAACGTGGCGGCAGGCTTGCCGGCCATCCGCGCATAGCCGTCGGCGGCGCCGGTGGCCACGCCCTCGAACAGGGTGAGCACGGCGCGCAGGCGCGGCTCGGCATCCAGCGCAGCCACGAAGTGCATCTCGCTGGTGCCGGGATTGGTGAAGCAGACCTCGATGCCGGCATCGGCCAGGGTCTTGATCAGGGCGCGGGCGCCGTTCATGCGGGGAGCCTCATGTCTGTGTCCGGTGTCAGTATCCGCTGGCGATGGCGCGGGCCGCGGCGCGCGCGGTGAGGATGCAGCCCGGCAGGAAGGTGCCTTCCAGCGAGCGCTTGCCGCAGGCGCCGCCGCCGCCGAAGCCGGCGGCCTCGCCCACGCAGTACAGGCCGGGGATCGGCGCATCGGTGGCATCCAGCACCCGGCTGTGCAGGTCGGTGCGCAGCCCGCCCAGGCTCTTGCGGGTGATCAGCTGGGTGTGGATGGCGATGAACGGCCCGGCACCGCGCTGCTGCAGCGGGGCAGGCACGCAGGTGCGCAGGCGGTCCGGCCCCCACTGGCGGGCATGCAGGATGCGCTGCACCTGCAGGTCGGCCGCCGGATCCCTTCCCGGCGCGAAGTGGGCGTCGAAGGCATCGACGCTGGTCTGCAGCACCGCCGGGTCGATGTCGTGCGAGCAGGTCAGCGCGTTCATTTTCTCCGCCAGCGCTGGCAGGGTGTCGGCCACCAGGAAATGCGCGCTCTCGCGCTGCATCTGCTGCACCAGGCGGTGATTGCCCAGCAGGGTGTCCAGCAGGAAGCGCAGGAACTGGCGGTCGCGGATGCGCGGATTGTGCTCGGCGCCGGAGATCGCGAACTCCTTGAGCGCAATGCGGCGGTTGAGCAGGTGCCAGGTCCACGGCTCTGCCTGCGCAGCGACCTGCTGGCACAGCTCAGTGGGTATCGAACCCGGTCACCAGCGGCTCCGGGCCGATCCGGCGGCCGCTGGCGTCCAGCCACAGCGCCGACTTGCACGGGATCAGCGACAGCCCGTGGCCGGGAAAGTGCGGGAATGGATGCGGGATGCCGGCGGCGTAGTTCCACATCTCGCCGGCGCGCACGATGCGTGCGCCCAGCGCGGCCGCGGCGTGCTGCAGGGCGCCATCCGCGAACGGATGCGCGCCGTTGAGGAAGTGCGCCGGCAGCGGCCGATCCGGCGGCCAGTTGCGGCGCAGCTCGGCTGGGTCGCCGTTGAGTCCGCCGCTGGCGATCACCACCGCCGCGCCCGCGACCTGCACCGCCGCGCCGCTGGCCTCGTCCACCGCCCGCACCCCGGCCATGCGCCCGCCGGCCTGCTCCAGCGCCAGCACGCGGTGGCGGTGCAGCAGCACCAGCCGGCCCCCACTGCCGGCCTCGCGCAGTGCGGCGATCATGCGCAGGGCGAGCGCGTGCGCGGTGCCCCAGACGATGTGGTAGCGCGGCACCGAGTTGCCCTCGCCGGCACGCCCGCGTTCCACCCAGTTCACCGCCGGCATGAACCCAAGGCCGTGCGCGCGCAGCCAGTCGTGCACGTCGGGGCATGAGCGTTCGACGTAGTGCCGGGCCCAGGCCACGGCGTGCCGGTCCTGCGGATCGAGCTCGCCGAAGCGCATCCAGTCGGCGAACGCGCGTTCGGGGGAATCCTGGATCCGGCGCCGGCGCTGCAGCGGCGTGTCCACCAGCGCCATCCCGCCGAACGCCCAGCGCGCCAGCCCGCCGAAGCGCCGTGGCGTGTCGCGGTCCAGCAGCACCACCCGCTGCCCGGCGCGCAGCGCTTCCAGCGCGGTCACGATCCCGGCCAGTCCGCCGCCCACCACCACCACGTCCGCCTGCAGCGATGCCATGCTTCCCCCGGGCGCAGCGGCCCGCCGACGATTGCCCCGCCAACGATAGCCGCTCGCGGCGGCGTCGGCGCGCTCAGTGCGGGGCGTAATGCTCCTGCAGCAGGCGTTCGAAGTCGGCCAGCGGCAGCGGCCGCGCGAACAGGTAGCCCTGGAAGCCGTCGCATCCGTGCGCGACCAGGAAGTCGCGCTGGGCCGCGGTCTCCACGCCCTCGGCGATCACCTCCAGCGACAGCCCGCGGGCCATGCCGATGATGGTCTGCGCCACCGTGGCGTCGTTGCCGTCCTCGGGCAGGCGACTGACGAAGGTGCGGTCGATCTTGAGCTGGTCCAGCGGCAGCCGTGACAGGTAGGCCAGCGAGGAATAGCCGGTGCCGAAATCGTCCAGCGAGATATGGATGCCCAGCGCGCGCAGCCGGGCCAGCTTGGCGGCCACTCCCTCCGAGGTCGCCGAGCAGGGTGGATTCGGTGATCTCCAGCTTGAGCAGCGACGGGTCGGCGCCGCTGCGGGCGAGCGCGCGTTCCACGTCCTCCACGAACCCCGGCTGCACGAACTGGCGCGCGCTGACGTTGATCGCCAGCGCCAGCCCGCGCGTGTGCGGCTGGGTGGCCCAGGCCGCGAGCCGCTGGCAGGCGCGTTGCAGCACCCAGTCGCCCAGCGGCAGGATCAGCCCGTTTTCCTCGGCCAGCGGGATGAAGGTGTCCGGGCCGACCCGGGTGCCGTCCGGCTGGGTGAAGCGCAGCAGCGCCTCGGCGCCGACCGCGCGGCCGTCGCGGTCGATCTGCAGGTGGTAGTGCAGGTCGAGCCCGCCGATGTCGCCGCCGACCGCGCGCAGCAGGTCGTTGGCCAGCGCTTCCTGGCGCTCCAGTTTCTGCACCATCGCCGGATCGAAGCGGGTGACGCGGTCGCGCCCGGCCGCCTTGGCCGCGTACATCGCCAGCTCGGCTTCCTTGATCGCGGTGTCGGCGTGGCCGGTGCCCGGGTGCAGCTCGGTCCAGCCGATGCTGACCGTGACCGCGATCGGCACCGGGCTGCCCAGCCAGAACGGTTCGCGCAGCGCCTGGCGCACGCGTTCGGCGAACTGCGGGACGTAGGTGTCGCAGGCTTCCGGCGCATCCGACGTGCATGGCAGCAGGATCGCGAAGGTGCCGCCGCTGAAACGGCCCAGCACGTCGGCCTCGCCCAGCAGGTGGCGCAGGCGCTGGGCGATGAAGGTCAGCAGCTGGTTGCCGGTGGAATGCCCGCGCAGGTCGTTGACGCGCTTGAAATGGTCGAGGTCGAGCAGCAGCAGGGCGCCGGCGGTCAGCGCCGGGTCTCCCAGCATGTGCTGCAGGCGGTCGGCCAGGAAGCTGCGGTTGGGCAGGTCGGTCAGGGGGTCGAACAGGGCCAGGTGCTCGGCCCGCGCCAGCGCCTCGCGCTCGCTGGTCAGGTCGGTCATCGCGCACACGTAATGCGCCACGTGCCCGGCCTCGTCCGGCACCGCGGACACCTCCAGCCGCACGATCCGCGGCTGGCCCTGCTTGACCGCCACCCACTGCTCGCCCAGCCAGAACGATTCGCGCTGGATCTGCGGCCACAGCCGCTCGAAATCGTCCGCCCCGGGGCGATGGTTCAGCAGCATCGCCGGGCTGCGTCCGACCACGTCGGCCACCTCGAACCCGGTGAGGATGGTGAAGGCGGCATTCACCCGCTGGATCACGCCATCGGCATCCAGCACGACCATCGCCTCCAGGGTCTCGAACGCCACTGCGGCCAGCCGCAGCTCGCTGTCGGCCTGCTTGCGCTGGCTGATGTCCTGCGCGTACACCACCACGTGCTGGGCCTGGCCAGCGGCGTCGTGGGTCACCGAGCAGTCCAGCAGCACCGGGAAGCGGCGGCCGTCGCGGGTGACGTGCTCGGTCTCGACCAGCGAGTGCGGGGCGCGGTTGATGGCCGCGTGCGCCTTCCTGCGCTCCTCCACCAGTTCCGGCGGGTACAGCGCGTCCAGCGGCATCCCGGCCATTTCCTCGGCGCTGTAGCCGCGTTCGCGCGCGAACGTGGGGTTGGCCATCAGGATGGTGGCGTTGCGGGCATCGAACACCGCCACCCCGAACGCCGCGCGCTCGAACGCCTGCGCCCACAGCCGCAGGCGTGCATCGCTCTCCACCCGGTCGGTGATGTCGCGGGCCACACCCAGCAGGCCTTCAACCCCGCCGTCGGCGTCGTGCAGCGGGACCTTGATGACCTCGAAGTGGCGCTGCCCGCCGGCCGCTTCCGGCACCGACAGGGTGTAGGTGACGCGCTGGCCGTCACGCAGCACCTGGGCATCGGTGTCTTCCACCGGTCTCACGTCGATATCCGGGTAGAGATCGGCATGGCGCCTGCCGACGACTTCATCCCGCGGCTTGCCCATCAGTTGCAGCGTGCGTTCGTTGCAGTCGCGGTAGAGGCCGTCGCGATCCTTCATCCACACCGCATCCGGGCTGGCGTTGAAGATCGCGCGCAGCTTGGCCTGCCCGGCCACCAGTTCCCGGGTGCGGTGGCGCACGCTGCGGCCCAGCGCCCAGATCCACAGCGCCAGCAGCGCCACCACCGCCAGCGCGATCACCACCCCCAGCCCGGCCCAGTGCAGCCAGCGTTGCAGCGGGTCGGGCGGCGCCAGCCACTTCTTCTTCAGCGCGACGCGTTCGGCAGGGGTGATCTTCGCCATCCCCTGTTCGATCGCGCGCAGCAGCGCGGTATCGCCCTTGCGCACGGCGCGGTGGAAGGCGCCCTCGTAGAGGACAAAGGCGCGCCGGAACGTCTCCCCGTGGCCGGATTGGTACAGGTAGTAATTGGCCGGGTATTCCTCGGAGCAGAAGATGCCGAGGTCGCCGGCGATGGCGGCGCGGATCATGTCGCGGTAGCCGGGGTATTCGCGCAGGCGCTGCACGCCCAGCTGGCGCAGGCGATCGGCGCAGGCATCGCCGCGCTCCACGCCCACCGGCAGGCCCTTGAGCGAGGCCGCGTCGTGCACGCCGGGGATGCGGCGGCTGACGTAGATGCCGACCGGCACCGTGGCATAAGGATCCGAGAACGCGAAGCGCTGCTCCCGCTGCGGGGTGCGGAACAGCATGTCCAGCACATCCGCACGGCCCTCCAGCACCGCGCGCTGGGTGTCCTCCCAGGGCATCGGTAGAAGCTCCACGCGGATGCCGGTATGGCGCTCGAACAGGCGCCAGAGGTCGGCTTCATAGCCCTGTACCGAGCCGTCCTCCTCGACGAAGAAGTACGGCGGGTAGCTGTTGTCGGCGGCGACCCGGATCCGCGCGGGCGGGGCGGCCGCGTCCGCTGCGGGAGCCGCCGCGGCGATCGGAGCGAATGCAGCCAGGAGCAGATACAGGCCGAGGATGGCCACGATCCGTCGGGCCGCGCCTGCACTCATGCCGCGTCCCCGCGGACATTGGCTGGCGTCGCCCGACGGGACCGATAGCGTTCCATCCGCAGCGTTATACCGTGCCTCGGTGGAAATCGCGGCCATGCCCGCGATGGCCCGCCGCGATCTGTGACAAGGCGCTCATCCGCGCCGTCAGCGCGCCAGCCCATCTGACAGTGGCCGTTCCCGCAACGGTTCTCCTTCCTGCGTATGCAGCGGGCCGGGGTGCGCTCGCGCGGAAGAATCGCCAGAGCCGTGCTTCCCGCGCTGGAAACGATGACGCCGATGGGCTGTCCGTTCTGCCGCACTTCGCTGCCGACCGCCAGCGGCGCAGAGCCGTCCAGCAGCGCCAGCCCGCGCTTGGCCTGGCCGAGGAAGTGGGTGCGCGCCACGATTTCCTGCCCTGGATAGCAGCCCTTGCGCACGCTGAAGGCGCGCAGCCGTTCCAGCGACAGCTGCTGCGGCGTCCATTGCTCGGCCTGCGAAGGCGGCAGGTGCGGCAGGCCGTAGGCGAGGTCGGCGGCATCCCAGCGGGCGAGGGCGTCCGCATCCTCCGCCGCGTCGCAGGGGCCGAGGAGCAGCGTGCGCGCCCCGCTGGCACCGCCCATGTCCAGCGCGATGCGCGCATCGTCCAGCCGCGCGAAGCGGTTGCCCACGGCCGGCGCCAGGGCGTCAAAGCACCCCGCGGCGGGGATGTCCGGGATCGACAGCACCACCTTGCTGCGGAACACGTAGCGCCGCAGCGCGTCCGCCAGCGCGGCGGGATCGGCGTCCGGCAGCAGCAGCCACAGGGTCTGCACGTCCAGCCGCAGCAGGGCGAACAGCGCGATCACCCGGCCTTTTGCAGTCAGCCAGCCGTTCCATTGCCACTGTCCATCGGTGAGCAGGGTGAGGTCGTTCATGAACTGCGCCTGCGCGAATGCCAGCGCGTCGCGCCCGGCCAGCGCCAGCACGCGCGCGGAAGGCAGGCGGAATTCGCGGACTGGTGCGGCTTGCGGCTTGTCGTGCATCGGCTTGCGGGCGTAGACTTGCGGAATCGTGAATACGTCGATCATAGGCCAATCCCCAGCCACGCCGGAGTCTGCGCACGCCGCGTCCGGCCCGGCACCCACCATCCCGCATGATCCGGTCGCGCCTCCCGCCCGTATGGAGGCCGCGGAAACCGGCGGCCGCGGTGGCCCGGACCCCACGCGCTACGGGGATTGGGAAAAGAACGGCCGCTGCATCGATTTCTGATCCTTTCGTCACGCGGCCTTGGCCGCCCAGCCCGGAGAACGCACCAGCATGGCTGCTTCCGATTCCGAACCGCGCCTCCGCGAGCGCCCGCTCTCCCCGCACCTCCAGATCTACATTTACCGCTGGCAGGCGCAGATGGCGTCTTCCATCCTCCACCGCGCCACCGGCGTGATCCCGGCGATCGGCGCGCTGGCCTTCGTGTACGGCCTGATGGCGCTGGCCGGCGGCGCGCAGCGCTGGACCGCGTTCGCCGAGTGCCTGGGTTCGCCACTGGGGCGGGTGCTGATGGCCGGCTTCAGCTGGGCGCTGGCCTACCACCTCATCAACGGCATCCGCCACCTGCTGCAGGACGGCGGCCTGGGGTTTGCGATCCCTGATTTCGTGCGCAACAGCTGGATCTCCATCATCGGCAGCGTGGTGCTGGCGGCGCTGGGCTGGGTGGTGGTGCTGTCGCACTGGGGGCAGGCATGAACGCGCGCGGCAAGGACATGCAGGCGCCGCTGAAGCGCGCCCGCGGGCTGGGCGCGGCGAAGGACGGCACCGGCCACTTCATCTGGCAGCGCGTCACCGCGATCGCCACCGGCCTGGCCGGGCTGTGGTTGCTGGGCATGTTGCTGACCCTGCGCAGCGCCGACTACATGGTCGTGCATGCGCTGGTGGCCGATCCGGTGAATGCCGCGGTGCTGGTGGCGTTCCTGCTGGGCATGTTCTGGCATGCGCGCCTGGGCCTGCAGGTGATCGTCGAGGACTACGTGCACGCCCCGCTGACCGCCACCCTGGCGCAGCTGGCCATCCTTTTCGTCTGCGCGCTGGCGGCCATCGCCGGCGTGCTCGCGGTGCTGCGCATCGCGCTTGGGAGCTGACCTGAAGATGCCTGCCTACAAGATCCAGGAACACAAGTTCGACATGGTGGTGGTCGGTGCCGGCGGCGCCGGCCTGCGTGCCACCTTCGGTCTGGCCCAGAAGGGGGTGCAGACCGCCTGCATCAGCAAGGTCTTCCCCACCCGCAGCCACACCGTGGCGGCGCAGGGCGGCATCTCGGCCGCGCTGGGCAACATGGGCGAGGACGACTGGCGTTTCCACTTCTACGACACCATCAAGGGCTCGGACTGGCTGGGTGACCAGGACGCCATCGAGTACATGTGCCGCGAGGCGATTCCGGCGGTGATCGAGCTCGAGCATCAGGGCGTGCCGTTCAGTCGCACCGAGGACGGCAAGATCTACCAGCGCCCGTTCGGCGGTATGACCACCCACTACGGCAAGGGCGTCGCGCAGCGTACCTGCGCCGCCGCCGACCGCACCGGCCATGCCATCCTGCACACGCTGTACCAGCAGGCGCTGGCGCACCAGGCGCAGTTCTTCATCGAATACTTCGCGCTCGACCTGATCATGGACGAGGAGGGCGCCTGCCGCGGCGTGCTCGCGCTGGACATGGCCGAGGGCACGTTGCACCTGTTCCGCGCCCAGGGCGTGGTGCTGGCGACCGGTGGCTACGGCCGCGCCTATTTCAGCGCCACCTCGGCACACACCTGCACCGGCGACGGCGGCGGCATGGCGCTGCGCGCCGGGCTGGGATTGCAGGACATGGAGTTCGTGCAGTTCCATCCGACCGGCATCTATGGCGCCGGCTGCCTGATCACCGAGGGCGTGCGCGGCGAGGGTGGCATCCTGCGCAATGCCAACGGCGAGCGCTTCATGGAGCGCTACGCGCCGAACGCGAAGGACCTGGCCAGCCGCGACGTGGTGTCGCGCTCGATGACCATCGAAATCCGCGAAGGTCGGGGCGTTGGTCCGCTCAAAGACCACATCCATCTGGATCTCACCCACCTCGATCCCAAAGACATTCACGAGAAGCTGCCGGGCATCGCCGAGAGCGCCCGCATCTTCGCAGGCGTGGATGTCACCAAGCAGCCGATTCCGGTGATCCCGACCGTGCACTACAACATGGGCGGCATCCCCACCAACTACCATGGCGAAGTAGTGCAGCTGAAGAATGGCGACCCTGACGCCGTGGTGCCGGGCCTGTACGCGATCGGCGAGGCGGCCTGCGTGTCGGTGCACGGCGCCAACCGCCTGGGCTCCAACTCGCTGCTGGATCTGGTGGTGTTCGGCCGCGCGGTCGCCAACCGCTGCGCCGAGACGATCAAGCCCGGCGCGCCGCACAAGCCGCTGGCCGCGGACGCCTGTGACAAGTCCCTGTCCAACCTGGACAGGCTGCGCAACGCCCACGGCGGCACCCCGACCGCGCAGATCCGCCTGAACATGCAGCGCGCGATGCAGAAGGACGCCGCGGTGTTCCGCACCGGTGAGACCCTGGCCGACGGTGTGAAGAGCATTCGCGACATCCACGCCAGTTTCACCGACGTGAAGGTGTCCGACCGCTCGCTGGTGTGGAACTCCGACCTGATCGAGACCCTGGAACTGCAGAACCTGCTGGGCCAGGCGCTGGTCACCATCGTGTCGGCCGAGAACCGCAAGGAATCGCGCGGCGCCCATGCCCGCGAGGACTTCCCCGAGCGCGACGATGCCAACTGGCAGAAGCACACCGTCTGCTGGGCCGACGAGGCGGGCAATACCCGCATCGACTACCGCCCGGTGCATATGTACACGCTTACCGGCGACGTCGAAGTGGTGCCGCCGAAGAAGCGCGTTTACTGATCCGGGAACCCTGACCCCATGGCCGAATTCACCCTCCCGAAAAACTCCAGGATCCAGCCGGGCAAGCACTTCCCGGCGAAGGGCGCCAAGCAGCCGCGCACCTTCAAGATCTACCGCTGGAACCCGGACGACGGCCTCAATCCGCGCACCGACACCTACGAGGTGGACATGGCGGCGTGCGGCCCGATGGTCCTGGACGCGCTGATCAAGATCAAGAACGAGATCGACCCGACCCTGACCTTCCGCCGCTCCTGCCGCGAGGGCATCTGCGGGTCCTGCGCGATGAACATCGGCGGCACCAACACCCTGGCCTGCATCTGCGCGGTCGAGGACGTGAAGGGCAAGGAAATCAGCATCTACCCACTGCCGCACATGCAGGTGGTGAAGGACCTGGTGCCGGACCTGACCCATTTCTACGCGCAGCACGCCAGCATCCGCCCGTGGCTGCGCACGCAGACCCCGCCGCCGCCGGACCGCGAGCGCCTGCAGAGCAAGGAAGACCGCGCCAAGCTGGACGGCCTGTACGAATGCATCCTGTGCGCCTGCTGCAGCACCTCCTGCCCCAGCTACTGGTGGAACGGCGAGCGCTACCTCGGCCCGGCGATCCTGCTGCAGGCCTACCGCTGGATCGTGGACAGCCGCGACGAGGACACCGGGGCGCGCCTGGACGAACTGGAAGACCCGTTCAAGCTCTACCGCTGCCACACCATCATGAACTGCGCGCGAACCTGCCCGAAGGGCCTGAACCCGGCCAAGGCGATCGCCGAAATCAAGAAGCTGATGCTCGCGCGCAAGGCCTGACCAGCCTGCACGATGTCAATCCAAGGCCGTCGCCCTCCGGGGCGGCGGCCTTCGCGTTCATCGGCACGCGGCCTCACTTGACCCGCCGCTTCTCCAGCTTGCGCGCCAGCGTGCGGCGATGCATGCCGAGCTGGCGCGCGGCTTCGGAGATATTGAAGTCGGCCGCGGCCAGCGCCTCGTGGATGTGCTCCCACTCCAGCGTCTTGATCGAGCTCTGGCGCTGGCCGAGGGCGACGTCGGCATCGCCCCCGGCGCGCTCGAACGCGGCCTCGATGTCGTCGGTATTGGACGGCTTGGCCAGGTAGTGGCGGGCGCCGAGCTTGATCGCCTCCACCGCGGTCGCGATGCTGGCGTAGCCGGTCAGGACCACGATCACCATGCCCGGGGCATGGTCGTGCAGCATCTTCACGCAGGCCAGGCCGGAGCTGCCGCCGGCCAGCTTGAGGTCCACCACCGCGTGCGTGTGCGTGCTGCCGGTGGCCAGCAGGGCCTGCAGTTCCTCCTGCCCGGGCACGGTGTCCACGGCATAGCCGCGGCGCTCGAACGAGCGCGCCAGCGTGCGCGCGAAGGCGGTGTCGTCCTCCACCAGCAGCAGTCGACGTGCGGGTTCGGTCATTGCGATGCGCTCCCGTAGGGGGCCAGGGCCTGCAGTGGGATTTCCACCACCACCCGCGCGCCGCCCCCCGGCGCGGTTGTGCGCGCGGATGCGGCCGCCCAGGGTACGCGCCACGTTCACCGACAGGAACAGGCCCAGCCCGCGGCCGGGAGCGCCCTTGCTGGAGCGGTATGGCGTGCCGAGGTGCTCCAGCATGCCGGCATCGAACCCGGGGCCGGCGTCGTCCACCACCAGCACCAGCGTCCCGCCCTGCAGCCGCGCCTCCAGCGCGGCCTTGCCAGGCGAGGCTTCCTGCGCGTTGTCCAGCACGTTGAACAGCATCTGCTGCAGGCCGAGGTCAGCGATGATCGCGATCCCCGGCTGCAGCCGATTGTCCAGCGCCAGCGCGTCCATCGCGCGCCGCCGCCATTGCTGCGCCAGCTCCTCGATGAAGTCGCGCAGGTCGGCGGCGTGCGGCGCCTCGCCGCGCGGTTCGCCCGCCGATTGCAGGATGCCACGCACGATCGCCTTGCAGCGCAGCACCTGCGCCTGCATTTCCACCACGTCGCTCAGCAGTTCGGGGTCGGAGGTGAAGTGCGGCAGGTGTTGCCAGTCGCCCAGGATCACCGCCAGCGTTGCCAGCGGCGTGCCCAGCTCGTGCGCGGCGCCGGTGGCCAGCAGGCCCATGCGCACGATGTGCTCCTCCTCGATCGCGCGCTGGCGCAGGGCGGCCAGGCGCGCGTCGCGGGCGCGCAGGATCTCTCCGATCCGGCCCATGAACACCACCAGCAGTGCGGCCACCAGCACGAAGCACAGCAGCAGGCCCTGCACATAGCGGTCGCCTAGCCCGGCATCGGGATTTGCCGGCAGCCGCACCGGGCTGGGGGCCAGCGCCAGCCACAGCAGGCAGCCGCTGGTCACCGCCACCAGCAGCCAGCGCGCGCGCGGGCGCAGTAGGACGGCCGCCAGCACCACCTGCAGGAGGTAGAGGAATACGAATGGATTGGCGATCCCGCCGGCCAGGTGCAGCAGCGCGGTCAGCGCCGCCACGTCCACCAGCAACGCCAGCAGCAGGTGGCGCTGGCGCACGTGGTGCAGGCGCTGCCAGTACAGCGGCCCGGCGAGGTTGAACAGGCACAGCCCGGCCAGCACCAGCAGCATCGGCGCCAGCGGCAGGTGGATGCCCATGCCGAAGTGCACCACCACGATCGCCAGCAGCTGGCCGCCGATCGCGATCCAGCGCAGCTGCTGCAGCTGCTGCATGTTCTTGCCACGCGCAGTGCTGCGCCAGTCCGCCCGGCGGGTGCCGGCGCGGGCGGTGCGGGGCTCAGCGGTGGGCGTCGTCGCCATCGGCATCGTCGCCATGGTGCCGCATCCGCCGCTGCTCCGACAGCAGGCGCAGCACGCCCCACAGGGCCATCGCCGCCAGCACGAACCAGGTCAGCGCGTACTGCAGGTGCTGGTTGCGGAAATGGATCACCGTCATGCCGGCGCGCGGCCAGCCGCTGCCGGCACCGGCGTCGGCCTCGGCATCGACGAAGTAGGGCGCCACGTCGCGCAGGCCGCGCGCCTGCGCGATCGCGGCCACGTCGCGCGAGTACCAGCGGTCCTGGCCGGGGCGGTTGTCGCGCAGGAAGCCGCCGCCGGGTTCGCTCATGCGCAGCAGGCCGCGCACGCGCACCTCGCCAGGCGGCGGCAGCGCGGGGCGCGCGCCGTCCAGTACGAAACCGCGGTTGACCAGCACGATGCTGCCGTCCGTCAGCTGCAGCGGGCTCAGTACCCAGTGGCCGGCGCCGAGCTCGGTCAGCGCCTGGGTCTGGGTCTCCCGCCCGCGCAGGTAGGTGCCGCGCAGCTCCAGGCGGCGGTACTCGTCGCGCTCGACGCCGATGCGCGGCCAGTCGCTGCGCGCCGGCGGTGGCTCCGGCGCGGCGTGCACGCGGGCCTCCACCCGCGCGATCAGGGCGCGT
The DNA here is from genome assembly GCF_024704365.1 of Thermomonas sp. S9. GTDB lineage: Bacteria > Pseudomonadota > Gammaproteobacteria > Xanthomonadales > Xanthomonadaceae > Thermomonas. Next base: position 1,845,111 of record NZ_JAJDFY010000001.1, on the reverse strand, counting down.
TTCCAGTGCAGCCGCTGCACCTGCCAGATCCCGAGCGCGATGAAGCCGGCGCAGCAGCAGGCCAGCAGCACCAGCAGGGCGAGGCGACCGCGGCGGCTGGCCTGCATCGGCGGCCCCGGCTCAGTCCACCATCTGCGCGTCGTGCGCGCTCATCGGCATCATGTTGGCGTTCATGTGGTGCATCACCCACAGGGTGCCGGCCAGCAGGATCACCAGCAGGATCACGGTGAAGATCACCGACAGCAGGTTCCAGCCGCCTTCGGAACGGGCATCCAGGTGCAGGAAATACACCATGTGTACCAGGATCTGCACGACCGCGAACGCCACCAGCACGATGCTGGTGAGGGTCGCGCTGGGAATGACCTTGCTCATCACCAGCCAGAACGGGATCGCAGTCAGAATCACCGACAGCAGAAAGCCAGTGACATAGCCGCGCAGGCTGACGTGCACGTGCGGGGCGCCGTGGTCGTCGTGGCCGCCGTCGTGCCCGTGCCCGTCGTGGTGCTCGTGCGTGTGGGAGGAATGCGGATGTTGGCTCATTGCAGCACGCCCATCAGGTAAACGAAGGTGAACACGCCGATCCAGACCAGGTCCAGGAAGTGCCAGAACATCGACAGGCAGAACAGGCGCCGGCGGTTGGCGGTGGTCAGGCCGAAGCGACCCACCTGCACCAGCATGGTCAGCAGCCAGACGATGCCGAAGCTGACGTGCAGGCCATGGGTGCCGACCAGCGCGAAGAACGAGGTCAGGAACGCGCTGCGCTGCGGGCCCGCGCCTTCGTGGATCAGGTGCAGGAACTCGTAGAGCTCCAGGCTCACGAAGGCCGCGCCGAGCAGGCCGGTGACCGCCAGCCAGCCGAGCACGCCGCGCTTGCTGCCGGCCTGCATCGCGATCATCGCGAAGCCGTAGGTGATCGAGGAGAGCAGCAGCAGCGCGGTGTTGACCGCCACCAGTTTGAGGTCGAACAGCTCGGCGCCGGACGGGCCGGCGGCATAGCTGCGGCCGAGCACGCCGTAGGTGGCGAACAGGCAGGCGAAGATGAGCAGATCGCTCATCAGGTAGATCCAGAAGCCCAGCAGCGAGCCGTTCTCCGGATGGTGCTGGCCCTTCAGGTCGAGAAAGGCCGCGGTGGGGTCGGCCGGACGGCCACTGGCGGGTAAAGTGATCGCGTCAGACATGGACATTGGCCAGTTGCTGGGTGCGCGCAGCCTCGGCCGCGGCCACTTCGGCGGCCGGGATGTGGAAGTCGCGCTGGTAGTTGAAGGTATGCACGATGGCGGCGCCGACCAGGGCCACGAACGAGGCGATCGCCAGCCACCAGATGTGCCAGACCAGGGCGAAACCCAGCACCAGGCTGATGGCGGCCAGCACCACGCCGGCGGCGGTGTTCTTGGGCATGTGGATCGGCAGGAAGCCGGCTTCCGGGCGCTTGTAGCCGTGCTGCTTCATGTCGGCCCAGGCGTCGTTGTCGCGCACCACCGGGGTGAAAGCGAAGTTGTAGGCCGGCGGCGGCGAGGAGGTGGACCATTCCAGGGTGCGGCCGTTCCACGGGTCGCCGCTGACGTCACGCAGCTGCTCGCGCTTGCGGAAGCTGACGAACAGGTTGACCAGGAACGCGCCGATCCCGACCGCGATCAGCAGCGCGCCGAACGCGGCCACGATGAACCACGGCTGCAGGCTGGGGTCGTCGAAGTGGCTCATGCGGCGGGTGACGCCCATCAGGCCCAGCACGTACAGCGGAGTGAATGCGAACCAGTAGCCGGCCAGCCAGAACCAGAACGAGACCTTGCCCCAGAACGGATCGAGCGTGTAGCCAAACGCCTTCGGGAACCAGTAGGTCATGCCGGCGAATACGCCGAACACCACGCCGCCGATGATCACGTTGTGGAAGTGCGCGACCAGGAACAGCGAGTTGTGCAGCACGAAGTCGGCCGGCGGTACCGCCAGCAGCACGCCGGTCATGCCGCCCACGGTGAAGGTCACCATGAAGCCGATCGTCCACAGCATCGGCACCTCGAAGCGGATGCGGCCGCGGTACATGGTGAACAGCCAGTTGAACATCTTCGCGCCGGTCGGGATCGAGATGATCATGGTGGTGATCCCGAAGAACGAGTTCACGCTGGCGCCCGAGCCCATGGTGAAGAAGTGGTGCAGCCACACCAGGTAGGACAGGATGGTGATGCACACCGTGGCGTACACCATCGAGCTGTAGCCGAACAGGCGCTTGCCGGTGAAGGTGGACACCACCTCCGAGAACACGCCGAACAGCGGCAGGATCAGGATGTACACCTCCGGGTGGCCCCAGATCCAGATCAGGTTCACGTACAACATCGGGTTGCCGCCGAGGTCGTTGGTGAAGAAGTTGGTGCCCAGGTAGCGGTCCAGCGTGAGCATCGCCAGCACCGCGGTCAGCACCGGGAAGCTGGCCACGATCAGGATGTTCGAGCACAGCGCGGTCCAGGTGAACACTGGCATCTTCATCATGCCCATGCCTGGCGCGCGCATCTTGATGATGGTCACGATCAGGTTGATGCCCGACAGCGTGGTGCCCACGCCGGCGATCTGCAGCGCCCAGATGTAGTAGTCCACCCCGACGTCTGGGCTGTAGTCGATCCCCGACAGCGGCGCCATCGCCAGCCAGCCGGCCTTGGAGAACTCGCCGACGAACAGCGAGATCATCACCAGCATCGCGCCCGCGGTGGTCATCCAGAAGCTGAAGTTGTTGAGAAACGGGAACGCCACGTCGCGCGCGCCAATCTGCAGCGGCACCACGTAGTTCATCAGTCCGGTGATGAACGGCATGGCCACGAAGAAGATCATGATCACGCCGTGCGCGGTGAAGATCTGGTCGTAGTGGTGCGGCGGCAGGTAGCCGAGGGTGTCGCCGAAGGCGATCGCCTGCTGGGCGCGCATCATCAGCGCGTCGGCGAAGCCGCGCAGCAGCATCACCAGGCCCAGCACCATGTACATGATGCCGATCTTCTTGTGGTCGATGCTGGTGGCCCAGTCACGCCAGAAGGTGCCCCACAGGCGGTATTTGGTGACCAGGCCGAGCACGGTCAGGCCGGCCAGCGCGGCGCCGATGAAGGTCGCGATCAGGATCGGCTCGTGATACGGAATCGCCGCCAGGCTGAGCTTGCCCAGCCAGGGGGAGGCGCTGGCGTACGGGTCGGGGGAGGGGGTGGGGATCATGATGGTCTTTCTGGATACGATGGATCAGGGGGCGCGCAGGGCCAGCGTCCACGCGGCGGGCTTGACCGTGCCCGTGGTGCAGGTGGCGCCCGGTACGTAGGGGCGGCCGCGCAGGTCGCCGCGGCTGCGCTCGCGCAGGACGGCCACGCCGCTGTCGGCGGCGCGCCGGCCACCGGCGGCGTCGATCGCCATCATCTCGTGCATGCACATCCGGTTCGGGTCCACGCAGCGGTTCAAAATGGCGTCGTACAGGCCGGGATCGACGTTGGCGAACAGGCGAACGGGCTCGCGCTCGCTCGGCTTTTCCAGCTGCAGATAGGTGGCGCGATCCAGTCCGCTGCCGCTGGCGCGGGCCTTGGCCACCCAGGCGTCGAAACCCGCCGGGTCGGTGGCGTGCACCGCAAAACGCATCCACGAGAACCCGGCGCCGCTGTAGTTGGACGAGAAGCCGACGAACTTGCCGGGCTTGTTGGCGACCGCATTCAGCTCGGTCTGCATGCTGGGCATGGTGTAGATCATGCCGGCCAGCTCGGGGATGTAGAACGCGTTCATCACGTTCGACGAGGTCAGCTTGAAGCGCACCGGGCGGTCCACCGGCAGGGCCAGCTCATTGACCGCGGCCACGCCCTGTTCGGGATAGATGAACAGCCACTTCCAGTCCAGCGACACCACCTGCACCTCGAGCGGCGTGACGTGCGCGGGCACCGGCTTGCCGGGCGCGATGCGGTCCAGCGGGCGGTAGGGGTCGAGGGTGTGGGTGGTGATCCAGGTGATCGCGCCCAGCGCCAGGATGATCAGCAGCGGGCCGCCCCAGATCACCAGTTCCAGCTGGGTGGAGTGGTCCCAGTCCGGGGTGTATTTGGCTTTGCCGTTGGAGGCGCGGTAGCGCCAGGCGAAGAACAGGGTGAGCGCGATCACCGGCACGATCACGATCAGCATCAGCGCGGTAGCGGTCAGGATCAGATTGCCTTGCTGGCGGGCGATGTCGCCAGAGGGGTCGAGCACGACGGTGCGTGCGCAGCCAGAAACAGCCAGCAGCGCGGGTAGCAGCCACGCGGCACGTAGGAGCTTGGGCATGGTTCGTGAATCGACTTGGGGGAGTCGGCGCGTACTTTAACCCCGCCCGCGAGCGAAAACGATTGGACGTTTTGTCCTATCGCAACGACAAAATGCTTCGACTATGGTTTGATAGCCTCGTTCCGTGCCCGGCGCACGCCCGCATTCAGGATTGCTGCATGTCCGTCCAGTTCCCCGCTGCCACCCACCACGATCATGGCCGCCAGGCCGGCCACGACGTGGCGCCGGGCGAGATCGCGGTCGGGGTGGTGATCGGCCGCGCCTCCGAGAACTTCGATTTCTTCGTCTACGGCATCGCCTCGGCGCTGGTGTTCCCGAAGGTGTTCTTCCCGTTCGTCGATCCCCTGACCGGTGCGCTGTACTCCTTCGCCATCTTCGCGCTGGCGTTCGTGGTGCGCCCGCTGGGCACGCTGCTGTCGATGCAAATCCAGCGCCGCTGGGATCGTGGCACCAAGCTGACGGTGGCGCTGTTCATGCTGGGCGTGGCCACCGCCGGGATCGCCTTCCTGCCGGGGTATGCCACCCTGGGCAGTACGGCCATCGTCCTGCTGGCGCTGCTGCGGATGCTGCAGGGCATGGCGATGGGCGGCTCCTGGGACGGGCTGCCCTCGCTGCTGGCGATCAATGCGCCCAAGCACAGGCGCGGCTGGTACGCCATGCTGGGTCAACTGGGAGCGCCGGTGGGGTTCATCGTGGCCGGCGCGCTGTTCGCCTACCTGATCGCCAGCCTCGCGCCTGCCGATTTCTATGACTGGGGCTGGCGCTATCCGTTCTATGCCGCCTTCGCCATCAACGTGGTGGCGCTGTTCGCACGCCTGCGCCTGGTGGTGACGCGCGAATACGAGCAGGAGATGGACCAGAGCGACCTCGAGCCGGTGCCGCTGCGCGAGCTGATCGAGGTCAAGGGCCGCCACGTGGTGATCGGCGCCTTCGCCCCGCTGGCCAGCTATGCGCTGTTCCACATCGTCACCATCTTCCCGCTGTCGTGGGTGCTGCTGTTCTCCCGGCAGTCGATCGTCGATCTGCTGTGGGTGCAGGTGCTGGGCGGTTTCATCGCCATCGGCGGGGTGCTGGCCTCGGGCGTGATCGCCGACCGCTTCGGGCGGATTCCCACCCTGGGCGGGCTGGCGCTGGCGATCGCGATGTTCAGCGGCTTTGCGCCGACCCTGCTGGGCGGCGGCGAACTGGCGCAGGATGCGTTCATCCTGATCGGCTTTTTGCTGCTGGGGCTGTCCTACGGCCAGTCTTCCGGCGCGGTGACCCGCAACTTCGGCGCGCGCTACCGCTACACGGGGGCCGCGTTCAGCACGGATTTCGCGTGGCTGATCGGCGCCGCGTTCGCGCCGCTGGTGGCGCTGTGAGCTGTGCGCCAGCTTCGGGCTGGCCTTCCTCGGCGCCTATCTGCTGTCCGGGGCGATCAGCACCTCGCTGGCGCTGCTGATCCACCATCGCATCCGGCGGGGTGAGGTGCAGGCCTGAGGTGCCTGTAGCGAGGAGTGAAAATGACGGGCGCGATGAGCCAGGCCGCGGATGACGAGGCCGAGCTGCACAAACTGCGCTGGCGCTGCCGGCGCGGGATGCGCGAGCTGGATCAGCTGCTGGAACGCTGGCTGGAGCGCCAGTGGCGGCAAAAGTCCGACCCACACGCGCGCGGTGTTCCTGCGGCTGCTGGACAGCGAGGACGACACACTCTGGCGCTGGTTCCTCGGCCATGAGACGCCTCCGGATGCCGACCTCGCCGCGCTCATCCAGCACATCCGCCAGTTGCCGGTTTGAGTGGCGGCCCTCCCGCCTGGGTCAGGCCGCATTGCTCGGCCTGGCGGTCTTGGGCGTGTTCTGCGTGCTGGCCTGCGACCTGCCCGCCGCGCTGGCCTGGCCCGGTGCACTCCTGCTGGGCGTGGCGGCCCGCGCGCAGTTGCGCCGCTACCGGGAGATGCCGGCCTGTGTGGTGGAGGTCGTGCCCGAGTCCGACCGCATGCGCTGCGACGGCCAGCCGCTGCGCGCGCTGCGATTACGGGTTCGCGGGCCGCTGGCCTTCGTCGGCTGGCAGCGGATGGATGGGCGCTGGACATGGCGGCTGTTCTGGCCGGATCGGCTCGACGCCGCGCGGCGGCGTGAACTGCAGCTGGCGATCCGGCGGCTGGCGCCTGCCGCGAATGCGGGATCGGTGGCAGGATAGGCGCCTTTCTGCCAGGGACCGTGATGTTCAAACCCCTTCCCGTCGCCATCGGCCTGCGCTATCTGCGCGCCAAGCGCCGCAACGGCTTCATCTCGTTCATCTCGCTGGCCTCGATCCTCGGCATCGCGCTGGGCGTCACCGCGCTGATCACCACGCTGGCAGTGATGAGCGGCTTCCAGAAGGAGATCCGCGACCGCATGCTGGGCATGGCCGCGCACGCCACCGTCAGCGGCTACGGCCAGCCGCTGCAGGGCTGGCGGCATGCGGTGCAGGTGGCGCTGGCCGATCCGCGGGTGGCCGGGGCCGCGCCGTATATCGAGAAAGAAGCGCTGATCTCCGGCGCCAGCAACCAGCCGGCGATGCTGCGCGGGGTGGACCCGGCGCGCGAAGGCGCGGTCTCGGTGCTGCCGGCTAAGATGGTGCAAGGCTCGCTGGCGCAGCTCACGCCCGGCAGCTTCAATATCGTGCTGGGCAAGGAGCTGGCGCTGTGGCTGGGGTGTCGGTGGGCGACGACGTGATCGTCACCCTGGCCGATTTCCGCAGTACCCCGGTGGGCGGGGTGCAGACCATGAAGCGGTTCCGGGTCAGCGGCATCTTCGAAGCCGGCTACAACGAGTTCGACAAGGGCCTGGCGGTGGTCAACCTGAATGATCTGCAGCGCGTGCTGCGGATGGGTGAGGGCGTCACCGGGGTGCGCCTGAAGCTGCACGACATGGACCAGGCTTTCGACGTCGCGCGCGCGCTGGCGCTGAAGCTGAAAGGGCCGTACCGGGTCAGCGACTGGACCCAGGACAACGCCAACCTGTTCCGCGCGCTGAAGATGGAAAAGACGGTGATGGGCATCCTGCTGTCGCTGATCGTGGCGATGGGCGCGTTCAACCTGGTGTCCTCGCAGGTGATGCTGGTGACCGACAAGCAGGCCGACATCGCCATCCTGCGCACCCTCGGCCTGACCCCGGGGCAGGTGATGCGGGTGTTCATGGTGCAGGGCAGCCTGATCGGGATCATCGGCACCGTGGCCGGCGTGATCGGCGGCATCCTGCTCACCTTCAACCTCAACCGCATCCTGCAGGCGATCGAGGCGCTGTTCGGCGTGCAGCTGCTGCCGGAGGACGTGTACTACATCACCGGGTTGCCGACCGATATGCAGACCCAGGATGTGACCATCATCGTGCTGGTGGCGCTGGCGATGGCCTTCATCGCCACCCTGTACCCGGCCTGGCGCGCGGCGCGCACGGCCCCGGCGGAGGCGCTGCGCTATGAGTGAAGCGATGCAGGCGGTGATCCGCGCCGAAAACCTCGGCAAGACCTACGCCGAAGGCAGGCTCTATACCCCAGTGTTCGACGGTCTCGATTTTTGCGTGCATGCCGGCGAGACGGTGGCCATCCTCGGCGCGTCCGGGGCCGGCAAGAGCACCCTGCTGCACCTGCTGGGCGGGCTGGACGTGCCCACGGCCGGCGAGGTGTACGTGACCGGGCAGAAGATGAGCGCGCTGTCGGATGCCGCGCGCGGCCGCCTGCGCAACCGTGCGCTGGGCTTCGTCTACCAGTTCCACCACCTGCTGCCGGAGTTCACGGCGCTGGAGAACGTGATGATGCCGGTGCTGCTGGCGGGAGAACTGCCGGAGGCGGCGCGCCAGCGTGCCTGCGCGATGCTGGAGGCGGTCGGCCTCGGCCACCGCTTGCAGCACAAGCCGGGCGAGCTGTCCGGCGGCGAGCGCCAGCGCACCGCGGTCGCGCGTGCGCTGGTCAACCAGCCGGCCTGCGTGCTTGGCGACGAGCCCACCGGCAACCTCGACGAGAAGACTGCCGCGCAGGTGTTCGCGCAGATGCTGGAACTCAACCGTGCGCAATGCACCAGCCTGGTGCTGGTGACCCACGACCGTGGCCTGGCGCGGCGGCTGGACCGGGTGCTGGAGCTGCACGCCGGGGGCCTGCGCCCGCTGGCGCATTCCGAGGTGTGAGCGCTGCGGTGTGAACGCCGCGGTATGAGCGCCGCCTGCGGGCGCGCCGGGTGAAACCCCGACCCCGGCGCGCGTCATCCGCCGAGCGACACGCCGATGGCCGCGGCCGAGACTGCCGCGATGGCGATCCCGATCGCGGTTTCGGCCGCTTCCCCCTTGCGCGCATTTCTGCGCCGCCTGCGGCCGGCGGTCGCGGCGGTGCCGGTGGTGGCCCCGTTCGGGCCGGCCAGCGCGGCGGCGCTGCTGGCCGGGGTCGCGGCCTGCCTGCTGCTGCCTGTGCTGCCGCCCTGGCCGCTGCTGGCCGCGGCCGGCCTCGTGGGGCTTGGCGTGTTCCTGCGCGGCGGCATCGCGCGCCTGGCCGGCAGCTTCCTGCTCGGCCTGGCCTATGCGGGGCTACAGGCTGGCGCGGTCCTGGCGGCGCAGCTGCCGGCTTCGCTGCAGGGGCAGGTGTTCCGCCTGCAGGGGCAGGTGCTGGAGCTGCCGGTACACGAGCCGCGGCGGACGCGCTTTCTGTTCCGGGTGGACGATGACAGGCACATGCCCGCGCCGGTGCGCGGCGCACTGCTGCGCCTGGCCTGGTATGAGGAAGACCCGCAGGCTCGACGGCAGCTGCGGGCCGGCAGTCGCTGGCAGCTGCAGGCGCGGCTGCGCGCCCCGCGCGGGCTGCGCAATCCCGGCGGCAGCGATGCCGAGAGGTACGCGCTGGCCGCCCGCATCGCCGCCAACGGCACCCTGCAGAAGCCGGCGACGGCGCGGCAACTGGCGGTCCCGGCCGGGATCGAGGCCTGGCGCGAGGACATGAGCGGGCGTATCGCCGCGGCGGTGCCGCGGGCTTCCTCGCGCTACGTGCAGGCGCTGGCGCTGGGCGATACCCGCGCGCTCGATCCCCGCGACTGGGCGCGCCTGCGCGCGGCCGGGCTGACCCATCTGATCGCGATTTCCGGCTTCCATGTCGGGCTGGTGGCGGGGGCCGGCGCGCTCGCGGTCGCGGGGCTATGGTGGAACTGTTCCCGGGCCTGTGCCGGCGCTGGCCGCGCCCGTTCGCCGCAGGTACGGGCGCCATCGCCGGGGCGTTCGGCTACGCCGCGCTGACCGGGATGGCGGTGCCCACCCTGCGCACCGCGGTGATGATCGCGGCGCTGGTGCTGGCGCGCTGAAGCGGCGCCGGCTGGGCATGGCCGATACCCTGGCGCTGGGGATCTGGGTGCTGCTGGCGCTGGATCCGCTGGCGGTGCTCGGGGCCGGCTTCTGGCTCAGTTTCGCCGGCGTGGCCTGAGCTGCTGTGGTGTCTGCCGGAAGGCGATGGCCGCGGCTGGCGCGGCCTGCTCGGCGGCTTCCTCAAAGCGCAGGGGGTGGCCAGCCTGGGGCTGCTGCCACTGTGCGTGGTGCTGTTCGGGCAGGCATCCCTGGCGGGACCGCTGGCCAACCTGGTGGCGGTGCCGTGGTGGAGCCTGGTGGTGGTGCCGCTGAGCCTGCTGGGGGTGCTGGCCGAGACCCTGCATGCGGGCGGGGGCGCCTGGTGCTGGCAGGCGGCGGCCGCCTGCTTCGACCTGGCCTGGCCGCTGCTGACGGCGATCGCGGATAGCCCGCTGGCGCTGGTCTGGTTGCCGCAGGCGCGCTGGTATGCCTTGCCGCTGGCCCTGCTCGGCGCGCTGTGGCGCTGCTGCCGCGCGGGTTGCCCGGGCGCTGAGCAGGGCTGCTGCTGTGAGCGCCGCTGCTGTACCCACCGCGCGAGCTGCCGCGGCCGGGCGAAGTGGAGCTGACCGTGATCGACGTCGGCCAGGGCCTGTCGGTGCTGGTGCGCACCGCCGGGCACGCGCTGCTGTACGACATGGGACCGGCGCAGGCGGACGGGTTCGATGCCGGCGAGCGCGCGGTGGTGCCGGCCCTGCACGCGCTGGGCGTGCGCCGCCTCGACCTGGCGATCATCAGCCACGGCGACAACGACCATGCCGGCGGGCGCGAGGCGGTGGCGGCGGCGTTTCCGCTGCCGCGGGTGCTGGCGCCCGAGGGCAGCCCGGTGCGCGGCGATGCGCCCTGTCTGGAGGGCCAGCAATGGCAGTGGGACGGTGTGCGCTTCCGCGTGCTGCATCCGGGGCCGGGGTTCCCATACCTGGGCAATGAGGCGGCCTGTGTGCTGCGGATCGAAAGCACCCACGGCAGCGCGCTGCTGGCGGGCGATGTGGGCCATTACGTCGAGCGCAAGTTGCTGGCCGAACAGCCCGCCGCCCTGCGCAGCGATGTGGTGGTGGTGGCGCACCACGGCAGCGCCGGCTCCTCCGCGCCGGAGTTCGTGGCGGCCACCGGCGCGCGCCTGGCGCTGGTGTCCTCCGGGGCCGACAACCGCTTCGGCCATCCGCGTGCGGCGGTGGTGCGGCGCTGGTGCGGGGCGGGCGCCGAGGTGCTGGACAGCGCGCGCTCGGGCGCGATCCGGGTCTGGCTGACGGCGACGGGTCTGCAGCTGCGCGAACAGCGCAGCGCACAGCAGCGGCCGTGGGATGCGGTGCGCCGGCGCGGGCAGGTGAAGCGGGCTATGCTACGCGCCGGAGTTTTCGCGGCCATGAGGGCCGAAAGGATCGACCTGTGCTGGAACTGATCAAGGCCGGTGGCTGGCCGATGATCCCGCTGCTGCTGCTGGCCGTGGCCGCGCTGGCCATCATCCTCGAGCGCTTCTGGAGCCTGCGCCGCGAGCGCGTGCTGCCGCCGGGGCTGGGCGAGGAAGTGCGCGAATGGGTGGGCCGCGGCAAGCCGCTGGAGCCGGCGCATGTGGAGTCGCTGCGCGCGACCTCGCCACTGGGTGCGCTGCTGGCGGCGCAGCTGGACGTGCGCGGGCGCGGGCGCGAGGTGATGCGCGAGCGGGTCGAGGACGTGGGCCGCCATCTGGTGCACCGGATGGAGCGCTACCTGAACGCACTCGGCACGATCGCCGCCGCCGGGCCGCTGCTGGGCCTGTTCGGTACGGTGGTGGGCATGATCCAGATGTTCCTCGGCATCCTCGACCACGGCATCGGCGACGCCAACCAGCTGGCCGGCGGCATCGGCAAGGCGCTGATATGCACCGCCACCGGCATGGTGGTGGCCGTCCCGGCACTGGCTTTCCACCGCTATTTCCGCGGCCGTATCGCCGGCTATATCGTGGACATGGAGCACGAGGCGATGCAGCTTTCGGACGTGCTGGACACCGCCGCAGCTGGCTCCGCCGGCAGGAAAAAGGGTTGAGGCGGGAATGCGGATCGCCGACCACCGCAGCGACGACATCCCCGAGATCAACCTGATCCCGCTGATCGACGTGATGCTGTGCCTGCTGATTTTCTTCGTGGTGACCACCACCTTCGACGCGCGTTCGGTGCTCAAGCTGCAGCTGCCGCGCGCCGATGGCCAGCCGGCGGACACCCGCATGCAGCCCCTGAGCATCCTGATCAACGCGCAGGGCCGCTATTTCGTGGGGGGATCGCGAGGTGCTCCGTACCGACGTGGAATCCCTCAAGCAGGCGCTGCGCGAGGTGGCCGGCGAGGACCGCGCGCGGGTGGTGCTGCTTCGCGCCGATGCGCGTACGCCCTGGCAGGCCGTGGTGACCGCCTACGAGGCGCTGGGCCAGCTCGGGTTCCGTACGGTCGCCAATGCCACCGCGCCGGAGACCGGCGCTGCGCGCGGGAGCGCCCGATGAGCCTGCCGCCTTCGGCCTGGGCGATCTACCGACGGCTGCTGGGACTGGTCGGGCCCTACCGCGGGGTGCTGCTGCTGGCGCTGCTGGGGCTGCTGGTGGAGGGGGCCGCGGCCGGGGCATTCGGCATGCTGACCAAGCCGATGGTCGACGAGACCTTCGTCGCCCGCAACCGCGAGTTCGGCATCCTGCTGCCGCTGGCGATCGTCGGCATCTTCGTGGTGCGCGGCATGGCCGGCTACCTCACCGACCTGTACATGGCCAAGGCGGCGCGCGGGGTGGCGCGCGACATGCGCGTGCGCGCGATGGACAAGTACCTGCGCCTGCCGGGGCTACGCTTCGACGGCGAGCCGGTGCCGTCGATGCTGGTGCGGCTGGGCTCCGACAGCGACCAGGTGGCGCAGGCGGTGGTGGATTCCGGCAAGGTCATGCTGCAGCAGTCGCTGCAGGTGGTGGCGATGCTGGCGGTGATGCTGTACGCCAGCTGGCGGGTGACGTTGGCGGTGTTGCTGCTGGGGCCGCTGATCGCGTGGATGATGGACAAAGTGGGCCGCCGCTACCGCCGCTACGGGCACAAGGTGCAGGAAACCTCGGCGCAGATGATGCTGGCCGCCGACCAGGCGCTGTCCAACCAGCAGGACGTGAAGGTGTACGGCGCGCGTGAAATGGAAATGGCGCGCTATTCGCGGCTGGCCGACGACAACCTGCGCCTGAGCCTGAAGGTGGAGGCCACCCGCAGCATCTCCTCGGCGGTGGTGCAGCTGACCGGTGCGGTGGGGCTGGCCCTGCTGCTGTTCTTCGCCGGCCACGAGGCGCTGGCCGGGCGCCTGACCGCAGGCGGTTTCGTGCAGCTGATGATCTCGATGCTGGCGATCATTCCGGCCCTGAAGCAGCTCACCAACGTGCAGGGCATGCTCCAGCGCGGGGTGGCCTCGGCCGAGCGCCTGTTCCACGTGCTGGATGCCGAGGACGAGACGGACACCGGCACCCGTCCGCTGCAGCGCGCGCGGGGCCTGATCGAGTTCCGCGACGTGACCCTGCAGTATCCCGGCCAGCCGCACTCGGCGCTGCAGGGCATCAGCTTCGTGGCGCGCCCCGGCACGGTCACCGCCATCGTCGGCCGCTCCGGCAGCGGCAAGTCCAGCCTGGTCAAGCTGATCCCGCGCTTCTATGAACCCGGCGGCGGCCAGATCCTGCTGGATGGGCATCCGCTGTCCGAATACCGCCTGGCCGACCTGCGCCGGCAGCTGGCGATGGTCGGCCAGCAGGTCATGCTGTTCGACGGCAGCGTGGCCGAGAACGTGGCCTATGGCGAACTGCAGCAGGCCTCGCCGGGGGACGTGGAGCGGGTGCTGCGCGGCGCCAACGCGCTGGAATTCGTGGCGCAGATGTCCGAGGGGGCGGATACCCACATCGGCGTCAAGGGGGCAAGCTCTCCGGCGGCCAGCGCCAGCGTCTGGCGATCGCGCGCGCTGCTCAAGGATGCGCCGATCCTGATCCTGGACGAGGCCACCGCGGCGCTCGACAACGCCTCCGAGCGGCTGGTGCAGGAAGCGCTGGCGCATCTGATCCCGGACCGCACCACCCTGGTGATCGCGCACCGGCTGTCCACCGTCGAGCACGCCGACCAGATCCTGGTGCTGGATGAAGGCCGGCTGGTGGAGCAGGGCACCCATGCCGAGCTGCTGGCGCGCGGCGGCGTGTATGCGCACCTGCACGCCATGCAGTTCCGGGAGACCGGCGCTTGAGCCCGCGGCGCATGCCGCGCACGCCCGCTTGGTGGTTCGACGGCAGCCCGCCACCAGTCTGGGCGCGCCTGCTGGCGGTGGCGTATGCCGCGGTGGTGGCATTGCGGCGCCTGGGTTATCGGCGCGGCTGAGCTGGGGCGCCGGCATCCGGGTGTACCGGTGATCGTGGTGGGCAATCTGGTCGCCGGCGGCAGCGGCAAGACCCCGCTGGTGCTGGCGCTGGTGGAGTACCTGCGCGCTGCGGGCTGGACGCCCGGGGTCGCCAGCCGCGGATATGGCCGCCAGCACGCGCGCACGCCGCGCTGGGTCACCCCGGATATGTCGCCGGCAGAGTGCGGTGACGAGCCGCTGCTGATCGCGCAGGCCACCGGCGTACCGGTGCGGGTGGATCGCGACCGCGTGGCCGCCGCGCGCGCGCTGGCGGCAGCGGGGTGCGACATCGTGGTGTGCGACGACGGGTTGCAGCACTACCGGCTGGCGCGCGACGTGGAAATCGAGGTGCAGGACGCGCGCCGCCGCTATGGCAACGGCCGCCTGCTGCCCGCCGGGCCGCTGCGCGAGCCGCTGGAACGCGCCGCCGATTGCGATCTGCGCGTGCTCAACCTCGGCGCGCCGGCAGGGGCGGAGGCGGACACGGCGGGCGGCGGCGAGTGGCCGATGCGGCTGGCGCCGGGCGAGCTGCGGCCGTTGGCCGGGGGCGCCGCCTGCCGCTGAGCGCGCTGGCCGGGCAACGGGTGCACGCGGTCGCCGGGATCGCCGACCCGGAGCGCTTCTTCGCCATGCTGCGCGCGGCCGGGATCGCGGTGGTGCCGCACGCATTCCCCGATCATCACGCCTATGCGCCGGAGGATTTCACGTTCGGCAGCCCGTTGCCGGTGCTGATGACCGAGAAGGACGCGGTGAAGTGCGCCGCCTTCGCGCGCCCGGACTGGTACGCGGTGCCGGTGCGCGCGCAGTTGCCGGAGGCCTTCTGGCAGGCGCTGCTGGCGCGGTTGCCGGCGCGCGGGGCATGAGTGCCGGCATCCTGGCGGAGCGGTCGTCCGCTGCGCAGGCGAGCGGCGATAATGACCCCATGAGCACGCCGGATTTCATCGTCGCCATTCCCGCCCGCCATGCCGCCTCGCGCTTGCCGGGCAAGCCGCTGCGCACGATCGGTGGCATCCCGATGGTGCTGCACGTGGCCCGCCGCGCGCTGGCCGCTGGCGCACGTGCGGTGTGGGTGGCCACCGACGATGCCCGCGTCGCCGCGGCGCTGGAAGGCAGTGGCGTGCAGGTGGCGATGACCTCGCCCGCGCACACCTCCGGCACCGACCGTCTGGCCGAATGCGCGGCCATCGCCGGCTGGGATGCGGACGCGATCGTGGTCAACCTGCAGGGCGACGAGCCCTTCGCCCCGGCCGATGGCATCGCCTGCGTGGCGCGCGCGGTGGTCGGCAGCGGCGCCGGGATCGCCACATTGGCGACGCCGATCGACGCGGTCGAGACCCTGCTCGATCCCAACGCGGTCAAGGTGGTGCGCGCCGCCAGCGGCGATGCGCTGTACTTCAGCCGCGCCCCGGTGCCGTGGCCGCGCGCTGCGTTCGCGCGCGACCGCAGCGCGATGCCGGAAGGCCAATGGCTGCGCCACATCGGCATTTACGGCTACCGGGTGTCTGCGCTGCGCGCGTTCGCGGCGTTGCCGCCGGGGCGGCTGGAGCAGGTGGAGGTGCTGGAGCAGCTGCGCGCGCTGGAGGCCGGCTGGCGGATCGCGGTGGAGCTGGCGCCGTCGCCGTTCCCGCCGGGCGTGGATACGCCAGAGGATCTGGCGCGCGCGGAACGCATCTACATGGAGCAATGCGCAGGGAGCACGCATGGCTAGACCGTTTTCGATCCTGATGCTGTGCCTGGGCAACATCTGCCGCTCGCCGACCGCCGAGGGCGTGCTGCGCGCGCGCCTGCAGGCCGCGGGGCTGGATGGACGGGTGCATGTGGATTCCGCCGGCACCGGCGATTCGCACCTGGGCCAGGCGCCGGACCCGCGCGCGATCGCCTGCGCGGCCGGGCATGGGGTCGACATTTCGATGCTGCGCGCGCGGCGCCTGGCGCTGGAGGATTTCGATGCCTTCGATCTGATCCTGTGCGCCGACCGCACCATCCTGCACGAGGCGCGCATCCGCAAGCCGCGCACCTCGCATGCGCAGGTGGAGCTGCTGTTGGAGTGGGCCGGATTGGGGAACAAAGACGTTCCCGACCCGTACTACGGCACTGCGCGCGATTTCGAGCACGCCTTTCGACTGATCGAGGCGGCGGCGCAGGGCATCGTGGAGCGGGTGCGCCAGGGGCGGTTTTGAGCCGATGGCCCGGCGCACGCCACCCGCCCCGGAGTTCGACGGCCGCGCATTCGCGGCGTCGCTGCCGCTGGCGCCCGGCGTCTATCGCATGCTGGATGCCGCCGGGAACGTGCTGTATGTCGGCAAGGCCCGCGCGCTGCGCAACCGCGTCGGCAGCTATTTCAACGCCGCGCCGAAGCCGGCGCGGATCATGGCGATGCTGGCCCAGGTGGCGCGCATCGAGACCACCGTCACCCACAGCGAAGCCGATGCCCTGCTGCTGGAAAACCAGCTGATCAAGTCGCTGCAGCCGCGCTACAACGTGATGCTGCGCGACGACAAGAGCTACCCGTTCGTGCTGCTGACCCGCGAGGAGTGGCCGCGACTGGCCTTCCACCGCGGCCCACGCGCGGTCCCCGGGCGCTACTTCGGGCCGTACCCGAGCGCGGCTGCGGTGCGCGAGACGCTGGACCTGATGCACAAGCTGTTCCGCCTGCGCAGTTGCGAGGACAGCGTGTTCCGCAACCGCAGCCGGCCCTGTCTGCAGTACCAGATCGGCCGCTGCAGCGCGCCCTGCGTGGGGCGGGTGGAGGAGGCCGAGTACGCCGATGCGGTGCGCCGCGCCGGGCTGTTCCTGGAAGGCAAGAGCCAGCAGCTGGATGCGGAGCTGGCGGCGGCGATGCAGGCGGCCAGCGACGCCCTGGAGTTCGAGCAGGCTGCGCGCCTGCGCGATTTGATCGCGACCATCCGCAAGCTGCAGGCCCGCCACACCATGGACGGCCGCAGCGCCGACCTCGACGTGCTGGGCGTTGCCATGCAGGGCGGGGCGGCCTGCGTGCTGTTGCTGGCGTTCCGCGGCGGCCGCAACCTCGGCACCCGCGCGTTCTTCCCCAGGACCAATGGCGAGGACAGCGCGGGCGAGGTGCTGGGCGCGTTCGTCTCGCAGTACTACGCCGAACAGCCGCCGCCGGCGGAGATCGTGCTGGACGGCGACATCCCCGAGCACGCGCTGATCGAGCAGGCGCTTTCCGAACACGCCGGGCGCAAGGTCGCGCTGCGCACCGGCGTGCGCGGCGAACGCGCGGCGCATCTGGAGCTGGTGCGCCGCAATGCCCAGCTGACCCTGGCCGCCGAGCTGGCCAGCAGCGGCGCGCAGCAGGCGCGGCTTCAGGCCTTGCGCGAACTGCTGGGGATGGCCGAGGCGCCGGCGCGGATCGAATGCTTCGACATCAGTCACACCCTGGGCGAGGCCACCGTGGCCTCCTGCGTGGTGTTCGACGCGCAGGGCCCGGTGCGCACGCAGTACCGGCGCTACAACATCACCGGGATCGCGCCGGGCGACGACTACGCGGCCATGCACCAGGCGCTGCAGCGGCGTTTCCGGCCGGCCGCCGAGGGTGCGCCCGACGCCGTACTGCCGGAGGTGCTGCTGATCGACGGCGGCGCGGGGCAGGTGGCGCAGGCGCGCGAGGTGCTGACCGATGCCGGCATCACCGGGGTCGTGCTGGTCGGCGTGGCCAAGGGCCCGGAGCGCAGGCCGGGGGCCGAGACCCTGCTGCTGCCCGATGGCCGCGAAGTGCAGCCGGGTGCAGCCTCTCCGGCGCTGCAGTTGATCCAGCAGGTGCGCGACGAGGCGCACCGGTTCGCGATCACCGGCCATCGCGGCAAGCGCCAGAAGGCGCGCAGCAGCAGCCGGCTGGAGGACATTCCCGGGATCGGGCCGCGCCGGCGCGCCGCGCTGCTCAAGCATTTCGGCGGGCTGCAGGGGCTCAAGGCCGCGCCGGTGGACGAGATCGCCAGGGTCGAAGGCGTCAACCGCGCGCTGGCGCAGCGGCTGTGGGATGCCCTGCACGGGCTGGCGCAGGCGGCGCCGGGCGAGGGCGACCAGTAGAATGCGCGGATGACGCTGACCGTCCCGACCTGAGCTGACCCTGGCCCGCATCGCCCTGATCCCGGTACTGGTGGTGGTGTACTACCTCGATGTCCGCTGGTCGAACCTGGCCGCCACCGCGGTGTTCGTCGCGGCCTCGCTCACCGACTGGCTGGACGGCTGGATCGCGCGCCGCTACCGGATGTTCTCGCGCTTCGGCGCATTTCTCGACCCGGTGGCGGACAAGCTGATGGTGTCCACCGCGCTGGTGATCACCGTGCAGCACCACCACACGGTGTGGATGGCGCTGTGGGCCAGCGTCATCATCGGTCGCGAGATCGCGGTGTCGGCCCTGCGCGAATGGATGGCCGAACTGGGCCAGCGCGCCAAGGTGGCGGTGGCGCTGGTGGGCAAGATCAAGACCATCGTGCAGATGGTGGCGCTGGCGTTCCTGCTGTACCGTGCGCCGGTGTTCGGGATCCCGGTGTTCCTGATCGGCGAGTGGCTGCTGGCGGCGGCGGCGCTGCTGACCCTGTGGTCTGGCTTCGAATACCTGCGCGCGGCCTGGCCGACCCTGCTGGCGGACGAGCCGCGGACCGAAGATGGAAAAAATCCGTGAGACCCTGTTGACGCCCTGAAAAAAGCCCGTAGAATGGCGGGCTCAACGCGGGAATAGCTCAGTTGGTAGAGCACGACCTTGCCAAGGTCGGGGTCGCGAGTTCGAGTCTCGTTTCCCGCTCCAAATCTCGACGAAGCCCCGTTCGCGGGGCTTCGTCGTTTCGGTAAGATGCGACCGTCATCCGGCCGGGTGGCAGAGTGGTTATGCAGCGGACTGCAAATCCGCGTACGCCGGTTCAATTCCGACCCCGGCCTCCAATCGAAAGCCCCGCGGAAGCGGGGCTTTTTTGTTCGAGGAAGTCGAGCGCATGCGACCGCGGCGGGCCGCCGAGCCGGGGACACGCCGCAAGTACGTCCATGTAGGCTAATCGGCGGCATCCGTGCCGTCGATTGTCACCAGTTCGGCGACCCGCCGCAGTCGCTCCGTGCATTACGGTCATCGCCACCTTCGCGCTAAGCTTCCCCCGCCGCCCGGATGGCGAAACTGGTAGACGCAAGGGACTTAAAATCCCTCGGCCGCAAGGCCATGTCGGTTCGATCCCGACTCCGGGCACCACTTCGCAGGGAGCCGCCGTGGTCCGCTATGCCGTGTACGTCGCCAGCCTGCTGCTGGCCGCACTCTTTCTCGTGCTGTCGGCCTGGCATCCGCACGCCTGGTGGGGCGTGGCCGTCTTCGGCCTGCCGTCCGCACTGGGTACCTGGGACCTGCTGCAGCGCAAGAGCACCCTGCGCCGCAACTATCCGCTGCTGGCGCATCTGCGCTATGGCCTCGAGACCATCGGCCCGGAGATGCGCCAGTACTTCATCCAGTCGGATACCGAGCAGGCGCCGTTCTCGCGCGAGCAGCGCGCGCTGGTGTACCAGCGCGCCAAGCATGTCAGCGACGTGCGCCCGTTCGGCAGCCTGCAGGACGTGTACGGGATCGACTACGAATGGATCAACCACTCGCTGGCGCCGGTGGAGGTGATGGATCCCGACTTCCGCGTGCTGATCGGCGCTGGCTGCGCGCAGCCGTATTCGGCCAGTGTGTTCAACATCTCGGCGATGAGCTTCGGCGCGCTGTCGGCAGCGGCGATCCGCGCGCTCAACGCCGGCGCCGCGCGCGGCGGCTTCTACCACGACACCGGCGAGGGCTCGATCTCGCCCTACCACCGCGAAGGCGGCGGTGATCTGGTGTGGGAGCTGGGTTCCGGCTACTTCGGCTGCCGCAACGAGGACGGCAGCTTCAGCGAGGAACGCTTCGCCACGCAGGCGCGCGATCCGCAGGTGAAGATGGTCGAGATCAAGCTCTCGCAGGGTGCCAAGCCCGGCCACGGCGGGGTGCTGCCGGCGGCCAAGCTGACCGCCGAGATCGCCGCCACCCGCGGGGTGCCGATGGGCCGCGACTGCGTTTCGCCGGCGCGCCATTCGGCGTTCTCCACCCCGCTGGAGCTGCTGCAGTTCGTGGCCCGCCTGCGCGAGCTTTCGGGCGGCAAGCCGACCGGCTTCAAGCTCGCAATCGGGCATCCGTGGGAATGGTTTGCGATCGCCAAGGCGATGGCCGAACAGGCCGAATCCCGGCCCGGCCTGCTGCCGGATTTCATCGTGGTGGATGGGGCCGAGGGCGGCACCGGCGCGGCCCCGGCCGAGTTCATCGATCACGTCGGGGTGCCGATGCACGAGGGCCTGATGCTGGTGCACAACACCCTGGTCGGGCTCAACCTGCGCGAGCGCATCCGCATCGGCGCCGCCGGCAAGATCGTCAGTGCGTTCGACATCGCGCGCACCCTGGCGATGGGCGCCGACTGGTGCAACGCGGCGCGCGGCTTCATGTTCGCGCTGGGCTGCATCCAGTCGTTGAGCTGCCATACCAACCGCTGCCCGACCGGGATCGCCACCCAGGACCCGGCGCGCTGGAAGCACCTGGACGTGCCGGACAAGGCGACCCGGGTGTACGAGTTCCACCGCAACACCGTCTCGGCGCTGCGCGACCTGCTGGGCGCGGCGGGCCTGTCGCATCCGTCCCAGCTCGGCCCCGAGCACATCCTGCGCCGGGTGTCGCCGATCGAGGTGCGTTCGCTGGCGGCGCTGTACCGTTTTCTTGCGCCAGGCGAGCTGCTGGGCGGGCGGGTGCCGGGGCATGCGGTGTTCCGCGATTTCTGGCCGTACGCGCGCAGCGATGCCTTCAGCCCGCCGCCCCATGTCCTGCGCCTGCGGGAGAGCAAGGCGACCTGATACGCTTGCCGGCCTGCCGATACGTCCTGGTTCTTTGGCCTTGGATACCCACCTTTCCCACCTCGACCGGCTCGAAGCCGAGAGCATCCACATCCTGCGCGAGGTCGCCGCCGAGTTCCGCACCCCGGTGCTGCTGTATTCGATCGGCAAGGACAGCACCGTGCTGCTGCATCTGCTGCGCAAGGCGTTTTACCCGGCGCGCCCGCCGATCCCGCTGCTGCACATCGACAGCACCTTCGAGTTCCGCGAGACCTATGCCTTCCGCGCGCAGGTGGCCGCCCACGGCGACGTGGAGCTGCGCGTTCACATCAACGAAGAAGGCGTGCGCCAGGGCATCAACCCGTTCACGCACGGCGCCAGCGTGTATACCGAAATCATGCGCACGCGCGCGCTGCGCCAGGCGCTGGAGCAGGGCGGCTACGACTGCGCGATCGGCGGCGCCCGCCGCGACGAGGAGAAGTCGCGCGCCAAGGAGCGCATCTTCAGCTTCCGCACCGCCCAGCACCGCTGGGAGCCGAAAAACCAGCGCCCGGAGCTGTGGAGCCTGTACAACACCCGCATCCACAGGGGCGAGTCGGTGCGCGCGTTCCCGCTCTCGAACTGGACCGAGCTGGACGTGTGGCTCTACATCCTGCGCGAGGGGATCGCGCTGCCGCCGCTGTACTTCGCGCGGGTGCGCCCGGTGGTCGAGCGCGACGGTGTGCTGATCATGGTCGATGATGAACGCCTGCCGCTGCATCCGGGAGAAACCCCGCAGCAGAAGAAGGTGCGCTTCCGCACCCTGGGCTGCTATCCGCTGACCGGCGGGGTGGAGTCCGAGGCCGAGACCCCCGCGCAGGTGGTGGCCGAGGTGCTGGCCGCACGCACCTCCGAGCGCCAGGGCCGGGTGATCGACCACGACCCGGCCGATTCGATGGAGAAGAAGAAGCAGGAGGGCTACTTCTGATGCACATGCAGGACGCCGAGGCGCAGGTGGCCGACTACCTGCGCCAGCACGAGCACAAGCAGCTGCTGCGCTTCATCACCTGCGGCAGCGTGGACGATGGCAAGAGCACCCTGATCGGCCGCCTGCTGCACGATACCCGCCGCCTGTTGGACGACCAGCTGCACGCGCTGGAGGCCGACAGCCGCCGCCACGGCACCCAGAACGGCGAGATCGACTTCGCCCTGCTGGTGGACGGGCTGGCCGCCGAGCGCGAGCAGGGCATCACCATCGACGTGGCCTACCGCTTCTTCGACACCGCGTGCCGCAAGTTCATCGTCGCCGACTGCCCGGGGCATGAACAGTACACCCGCAACATGGCCACCGGCGCCTCCACCGCGGATCTCGCGGTGGTACTGGTGGATGCGCGCAAGGGCCTGCTCACCCAGACCCGCCGCCACAGCTACATCGTGTCGCTGCTCCGGAATCCGCCACGTGGTGCTGGCGGTCAACAAGATGGACCTGGTCGGCTATGGCCCGGCGGTATTTGCGCAAATCGAGGAGGCCTACCGCGCGCTGGCCGCGCAGCTGGGCATCGCGCGGGTGGACGCCGTGCCGTTGTCGGCCCTGCGCGGTGACAACATGACCGCGCGCTCGCCGGCGATGCCGTGGTACGCGGGCATGCCGCTGCTGGAGCTGCTGGAGACGGCGCCGATCGTGCGCGAACGCCGCGATGCGCCGCTGCGCATGCCGGTGCAGTGGGTGTGCCGCCCGAATCAGGATTTCCGCGGCTTTGCCGGCACCGTGGCTTGCGGGCGGGTGGCACCGGGCGACGAGGTGGTGGTGCTGCCGTCCGGGCGGCGTTCGCGGGTGGCGCGGATCGTCACCGCCGATGGCGATCTGGCGCAGGCGGTGGCCGGGCAGTCGGTGACGCTGACGCTGGCGGATGAAGTCGATGCCAGCCGTGGCGACGTGATCGCTGCCGCCGCCGCACCGGCCGAGGTGGCCGACCAGTTCGCGGCGCACCTGCTGTGGATGGGCGATGCGCCGCTGCTGCCGGGCCGGCCCTACCTGCTCAAGCTCGGCACACGCACGGTCGGCGCCTCGGTCACCGAGATCAAGCACAAGATCGACGTGAACACCCAGGACGCGCTGGCGGCCAAGCACCTGGAGCTGAACGAGGTCGCGGTGTGCAACCTGCACCTCGACCAGCCGGTGGCGTTCGCGCCGTATGCCGAGGACCGTACCCTCGGTGGCTTCATCCTGATCGACCGTCACAGCAATGCCACGGTGGCCGCCGGCACCCTCGACTTCGCCCTGCGCCGCGCCGCCAACATCCACTGGCAGCATCTGGACGTGGACAGGGCCGCGCGCGCCCGGATCAAGCACCAGCCGCCGCGCTGCGTGTGGTTCACCGGCCTGTCCGGCGCCGGCAAGTCCACCATCGCCAACCTGGTGGACCGCAGGCTGCTGGCGCTGGGTCGGCATGCCTACGTGCTGGATGGCGACAACGTTCGCCATGGCCTGAACAAGGACCTCGGCTTCACCCCGGAGGACCGGGTGGAGAACATCCGCCGGGTGGCCGAAGTGGCCCGGCTGATGACCGACGCCGGGCTGATCGTGCTGGTCAGCTTCATCAGCCCGTTCCGCGCCGAACGCGAGCTGGCGCGCCGGCTGTTCGAGCCGGGCGAGTTTCTCGAAGTATTCGTGGATACGCCGCTGGAAGAAGCCGAACGGCGCGACGTGAAGGGCCTGTACGCGAAGGCCCGGCGCGGCGAACTGCGCAACTTCACCGGCATCGATTCGCCCTACGAACCTCCGGAGCATCCGGAACTGCACCTGCGCACCAGCGGCATGGACCCGGTGGCGCTGGCCGACCAGGTCGTCGCGGCGCTGGGGCTGGAGGTTTAGCGCAAGAAGCAGAAAGGAAGCGGCGGTGCGCTACAGGAAGCGGTCGAGCAGGCGGCGGCTGTGGCGGTCTAGCGCCAGCAGGTCCGGGATCAGGTAGTGCACGCCGTGGCTGTCGGCCACCAGCAGGGCGTGCGCGCCCAGTCGGCGGATGTCGTCCTCGCTCTTGAGGATGAAGCGGGTATCGCCGCGGTCGGTGGTGACCGTCCACTGGCTGGGGGTGGCGAAGGTGGACACCTCGCGCAGGCGCCGGATCACCGGCACGAATTCGCGTTGGCCGAGTTCGGCCTCCACCAGCGCGCGCCGCGCCGGGTCCAGCGCGTCCAGGTGCGGGATCCAGGCCAGCTCGTGGCCGTCGCCGCCGACCAGCGCGATCCCGGTGTCGGGCGCGCTCAGCGGGAAGGCGCGCACCGCCACCACGCCCTCGTGCACGCGGCCATCGGCGGCGGTCAGCACCAGCCGCCCGAAGGCATTGCGTTCGAGCCGGTACTCAGCGCTCATGCGGCACTCCTTCCAGCGGCAGTTCGGCCAGCGCCTCTTCCTGGTCCACGTTGCGCAGCTGCGCCTGGTACAGCCGCCAGTACGCGCCCTGGCGCGCCATCAGCTCGTCGTGCGGGCCCACTTCCACGATCCGCCCGCGCTCCATCACCACCAGCCGGTCGGCCTTGCGCAGGGTGGACAGGCGATGGGCGATGGCGAGGGTGGTGCGGCCCTGCACCAGGTTGTCCAGCGCGCGCTGGATTTCCTTCTCGGTCTCGGTGTCCACCGACGAGGTGGCCTCGTCCAGGATCAAAAAGCGCGGGTCGATCAGCAGCGCGCGCGATCGAGATGCGCTGGCGTTCGCCGCCCGACAGGCCCTGTCCGCGCTCGCCCACCAGCGAGTCGTAGCCGTGCGGCAGGCGCAGGATGAACTCGTGCGCGTGCGCGGCGCGGGCCGCGGCCACGATCTCCTCGCGGCTGGCGTCGGGGCGGCCGTAGGCGATGTTCTCGGCGATGGTGCCGAAGAACAGGAAGGGCTCCTGCAGCACCAGGCCGATGTGGCGGCGGTAGTCGGCCAGCGCGACCGAGCGGATGTCGATGCCATCCACCAGGATCGCGCCCTGGGTGACGTCGTAGAAGCGGCAGATCAGGTTGACCAGGGTGGTCTTGCCGGAGCCGCTGTGGCCGACCAGGCCGATCATCTCGCCCGGGCGGATCTCCAGGTCGAGGCCGCGGATCACCCCGCGGTTGCCGTAGCGGAAGCCGACGTCGCGCAGCGTGAGCGCGCCGCGCGCGGCCGGCAGCGGCACCGGGCGCGCCGGTTCCGGCACGCTGGAGACATGGTCGAGGATGTCGAAGATGCGCTTGGCGCCGGCCGCCGCCTTCTGGGTCACCGACACGATCCGGCTCATCGAGTCCAGGCGGGTGTAGAAGCGGCCGATGTAGGCCAGGAACGCGGTCAGCACGCCCACCGTGATCTGGTGCCGCGACACCTGCCAGATGCCGAACGCCCACACCACGATCAGCCCCAGCTCGGTGAGCAGAGTGACGGTCGGGGTGAACAGCGACCACACCTTGTTCAGGCGGTCGTTGATCGCGAGGTAATGGCGGTTGGCCTCGCGGAAGCGGCGGGTCTCACGGCCTTCCTGGGCGAACGCCTTGACCACGCGGATGCCGGGGATGGTGTCGGCCAGCACGCTGCTCAGCTCCGACCAGGCGCGGTCGATCTTCTCGAAGCCGGTGCGCAGGCGGTTGCGTACCAGCTGGATCAACCATGCGATCAGCGGCAGCGGCAGCAGTGTCACCAGCGCCAGCATCGGATTGATCGAGAACAGGATGGCCGCGATCATCGCCAGCATCAGCACGTCGGTGGCGAAATCCAGCAGGTGCAGCGACAGGTACAGGCAGATGCGGTCGGATTCCGAGCCGATCCGGGTCAGCAGGTCGCCGGTGCGCTTGGCGCCGAAGTACTCCAGCGACAGCGTGAGCAGGTGCTCGTAGGTCACCGTGCGCAGGTCGCAGCCGATGCGCTCGGACACCAGCGCCAGGATGTAGGTGCGCGCCCAGCCCAGGAACCAGGCCAGCAGCGCCGAGCCGAGGATGCCGCCGAGCAGCATCAGCACCAGGCGCTGGTCGATCGGCTGCCCGTTCTGGAACGGGATCAGCACCTTGTCCATCAGCGGCATGGTCAGGTACGGCGGCACCAGGGTGGCGCCGGTCGAGGCCAGGGTGAGCAGGAAGCCGGCCAGCAGCGCGCCGCGGTAGGGCCGCGCGAACCGCCACAAGCGCAGCAGGGTCCAGGTGGAGGGCGGGGTGTGCAGCTCGCGTACGCAGGCCGGGCAGTCGTCCTCGTCCGGCGGCAGTGGGGCCTTGCAGATCGGGCACAGCGAGTCTTCGTCTTCGTGCGTCGCACGGGCATCCCCGGTGCGTTTCTGCAGGCGTTCGAATTGCGACAGCAGGCGCAGCGCGGCCAGATTCTGGTCGAGGGTGAAGCGGCAGTGGAACAGGCGGCGGCGGGCATCCACCAGCTCCAGCTGGCCGACGCCGGCGTGGTCGCCGTGATGCAGCCGCAGATCGCTCGTCAGTGTCCAGTCCTGCCAGTGTGCGGCATGCGGCAGGCGCGCCAGCAGGCGGCGGTCGGTCAGCACCAGCACGCCGTCGCCGTAGTGCAGGGCGTCGTCGAGATCGATCGCGAGCGCGGCCAGCGCGGTTTCGCCGGGCTGCAGTCGCTGCTGCAGGGGTTCCTGCCAGTGGGCTGGCAGGCCGTGGCAGGCAGCGGGCGTGGCGATGGGCGCGGGAGCGGCGGGCGCGGGCATGGGGCGGCTGTTTTTTAAAGAATCCGTAATATGACGCCAGAGCCCGGCTCCGCTACTCTGGATGGCATCCAGAGGGAGCAAAGTATAGCGAGCGGCAGGGCGCCCGAGGCGACGCATCTGCCGACCCGCAGCGCCGACATGAAGCACGACGACATCACCATCCTGCGGGTCGCCTATCTGCGCGGCCCCAACCTCTGGACCTACCGCCCGGTGCTGGAAGCCTGGGTGGACATCGGCGGTCTCGAGGACTATCCCTCCAACCGCATCGACGGGCTCACCGAGCGCCTGCTGGCCTGGCTGCCGGGGCTGCAGGAGCACCGTTGCAGCGTGGGCGCGCCGGGCGGCTTCGTGCAGCGCCTGCGCGAGGGCACCTGGCCGGCGCACATCCTCCGAGCACATCACCCTCGAACTACAGACCCAGGTCGGCATGCAGACCGGTTTCGGCAAGGCGCGCGAGGCCGGGCCGCGCGGCCTCTACAAGGTAGCCGTGCGCTCGCGCGACGAGCAGGTCAGCCGCGCCTGCCTGCTGCTGGCGCGCGACCTGCTGATGGCCGCGATCAACGACACCGGATTCGACCTGCCGGCGCGGCTGCCCCCGCTGCGCGAGCTGGCCGACCGCCGCCTGCTCGGGCCCAGCACCGCGGCCATCGTGGAGGCCGCCGGCGAGCGCGGCATCCCGCACCTGGGGCTGACCGACGGCAACCTGGTGCAGCTGGGCTACGGCCGCCGCCAGCGCCGGATCTGGACCGCCGAGACCGAGCGCACCAGCGCGATCGCCGAAGCATCTCGCGCGACAAGGACCTCACCAAGACCCTGCTGGCCAGCTGCGGCGTGCCGGTGCCGGAAGGGCGGCTGGTGGAGGACGCCGCGGACGCCTGGGAGGCGGCGCAGGAGATCGGCCTGCCGGTGGTGGTGAAGCCGCTGGATGCCAACCACGGGCGCGGCGTGTTCGCCGACCTCAAGACCCGGCAGGACGTGGAAACCGCGTATGCCGGTGCGCTGGCCGAGGGCAGCGGGGTGATGGTGGAGCGCTTCATCGAGGGCGACGAACACCGCCTGCTGGTGGTCGGCGGCAAGCTGGTGGCGGCCAACCGCGGCGATACCGCGCGGGTGGTGGGCGATGGCCGTTCG
This sequence comes from Thermomonas sp. S9, assembly GCF_024704365.1. GTDB lineage: Bacteria > Pseudomonadota > Gammaproteobacteria > Xanthomonadales > Xanthomonadaceae > Thermomonas. The sequence continues at coordinate 1,817,519 of NZ_JAJDFY010000001.1, read as the reverse complement.
AGCATCCGCGAGCTGATCGATCTGCAGATCAACAGCGATCCGCGCCGCGGCGAGGAGGAGGGCTTCCCGCTGGAAACCCTGCTGCTGGAGCGCGAGCCGATCGCCATCCACGAGTTGCAGCGTCAGGGCTATGCGCCGGAGTCGGTGCCGCCGGCCGGGCAGGAGGTGCTCATCCTGCGCCACGGCAACATGGCCTTCGACGTCACTGACGAGGTGCATCCTGAAGTCGCCGCCGCCGCCATCCAGGCCGCGCGGGTGGTCGGCCTGGACATCGCCGGGATCGACCTGGTGACGCGCGATGTCTCGCGGCCGCTGTCCGAGACCCGCGGCGCGATCGTCGAGGTCAACGCCGGCCCCAGCCTGCTGATGCACCTCAAGCCGGCGGTCGGCAAGCCGCGCCCGGCCGGGCAGGCGATCGTGGACCATCTGTTCGCCGCCGGCGACGACGGCCGCATCCCGATCGTCGGCGTGCTCGGCCGCCGTGAGCCGGCGTTGCTGGCGCGCCTGGTCGGGCATCTGCTGCGGCTGTCCGGGCGCAGCGTGGGGCTGGCCTGCGGCGAGGGCCTGTTCCTCGACCAGCGCCAGCTGGCGGCGCGCCCCTGCCAGCATTTCGACGGCGGCCAGCGGCTGCTGATCAACCGCGAGATCGAGGCCGCGGTGATCGAAACCAGCGCGCGCGCGATCCTGGCCGAGGGCCTGCCGTACGACCGCTGCCAGGTCGGCGTGCTCACCGATGCCGATCCGGATCCTGCGCTGGCGGAGTTCTACATCGATTCGCCCGAACGCCTGCACGCGGTGCTGCGCACCCAGGTGGACGTGGTGCTGGCGCAGGGCGCGGCGGTGCTCAACGCCTGCGAGCCGGCGGTGGCCGCGATGGCCGGGCTGTGCGACGGCGAAGTGATCCTGTTCGCGCGCGATGCCGATGCCGCGCCGCTGGAACCGCACCTGGAGCAGGGCGGGCGCGCGGTGTTCGTGCGCAACGGCGCGATCGTGCTGGCGGCCGCCGGCAACGAGGAGCCGCTGGCGCGCGCCTCGCGCTTCGCGCTGACCGGGGCGGCGGCCACGCCGGCCCAGCTGGAGGCGGTGCTGGCCGCGGTCGCTGCCGCCTGGGCGCTGGACGTGCCGGTGGATCTGATCCCGGCCGGCATCGAACATTTCGAACAGGAGCGGGCGGCCGCCGCCCGCGCCACCGACGCCATGGGCGCGTGATGGATATTTCCCGCATCCGGGCCCTGCGCGGCCCCAACCTGTGGACCCGGCGCACCGCGATCGAGGCCATCGTCACCCTGTCGCAGGGCGAGCGCCCGCTGGACAGCATCCCCGGCTTCGAGGAACGCCTGCGCCAGCGCTTCCCGGAGCTCGGCTTCCTGCGCACCACCCGCCAGTCCGAGACCCTCACCCTGGCGCACGCGCTGGAGTTCACCGCGCTGTGCCTGCAGGCGCAGGCCGGCTGCCCGGTGACCTTCAGCCGCACCGCGCGCACGGTGGACCCGGGCGTGTTCCAGATCGTGGTGGAGTACAGCGAGGAAGCGGTGGGCCGGCGCGCGCTGCAGCTGGCCGAGCAGCTGTGCCAGGCCGCGCGCGAGGACGCACCGTTCGACCTCGAAGGGGCGCTGGCGGAACTGCGCGCGCTGGACGAGGACGCGCGCCTGGGGCCGAGCACCGGCGCCATCGTAGAAGCCGCGGTGAACCGCGGCATCCCGTACCGGCGACTGACCGCCGGCAGCCTGGTGCAGCTGGGCTGGGGCAGTCGCCAGCGGCGCATCCAGGCCGCGGAGATGGACAGCACCAGCGCGATCGCGGAAGCCATCGCCCAGGACAAGGCGCTGACCAAGAAATTGCTGCGAGCGGCCGGGGTGCCGGTGCCGGAAGGTCGGCCGGTGGCCAGCGCCGACGAGGCCTGGGCGGCCGCGCAGGAGATCGGCCTGCCGGTGGTGGTGAAGCCGCTGGACGGCAACCAGGGCAAGGGCGTCACCGTGAACCTGCACGCCGAGGCCGACATCCGTCGCGCCTTTGATGTGGCGCGCGAATTCCGCGACGAGGTGATGGTGGAGCGCTACCTGCCCGGCGGCGACTACCGCCTGCTGGTGGTCGGCGACCGCCTGGTGGCGGCGGCCCGGCGCGAGCCGCCGAACGTGATCGGCGATGGCGTGTCCAGCGTGCGCGCGCTGGTCGAGCAGGTAAATGCCGACCCGCGCCGTGGCGAGGGCCATGCCACTTCGCTGACCCGCATCCGCTTCGACGAGATCGCCCTGCGCACGCTGGAAAAGCAGGGGCTGGATGCCGACTCGGTGCCCGAGAAGGGGCGCCGGGTGGTGCTGCGCAACAACGCTAACCTGTCCACCGGCGGCACCGCCACCGATGTCACCGGCGACGTGCACCCGGAGGTGGCGGCGCGCGCGGTGGAGGCCGCGCGCATGGTCGGGCTGGACATCTGCGGGGTGGACGTGGTGTGCGAGACCGTGCTGCGCCCGCTGGAGGAACAGGGCGGCGGGATCGTCGAGGTCAACGCCGCGCCGGGCCTGCGCATGCACCTGGCGCCGTCGTACGGCAAGCCGCGCGACGTGGGCAAGGCGATCATCGACGCCATGTTCCCGCCCGGCGAGAACGGACGCATCCCGGTGGTGGCGGTCACCGGCACCAACGGCAAGACCACCACCGTGCGCCTGATCGCGCACCTGCTGCGCACCCGCGGGCTGGGCGTGGGCATGACCAATACCGACGGCATCTACGTCAACGGCGTGCAGATCGATTCCGGCGACTGCTCCGGCCCGCGCAGCGCGCGCAACGTGCTGTTGAACCCGCTGGTGGACGCGGCGGTGTTCGAGACCGCGCGCGGCGGGCTGCTGCGCGAGGGGCTGGCGTTCGACCACGCCGACGTGGCGGTGGTGACCAACATCGGCATGGGCGACCACCTGGGCCTGAACTTCATCACCACCGTGGACGACCTGGCGGTGCTGAAGCGGGTGGTGGTGCGCAACGTCGCCCGATCCGGCTTCGCGGTGCTCAACGCGGCCGACCCGGTGGTCGCGGCGATGGCCGCGCACTGCCCGGGCAGGGTGATCTTCTTCGCCGCCGACGGCGACCAGCCGGTGCTGGCCGCGCACCGCGCCCAGGGCGGGCGGGTGGTGTTCGTGCAGGACGGCGACCTGGTGGCGATGGAAGGCGGGTTCGAGACCCGGCTGCCGCTGGCCGGGGTGCCGGTGACCCACGGCGGCCGGATCGGCTTCCAGGTGGACAACGCGATGGCCGCGCTCGCCGCCGGCTGGGCGCTGGGGCTGGACTGGGGCGTGATCCGCCAGGGCTTGGCCAGCTTCAACGCCGATAGCGGGAATGCGCCAGGGCGGTTCAACGTGATGCCGTTCAAGGGCGCCACCGTGATCGCCGACTACGGCCACAACCCGGACGCGATGGCGGCGCTGGTGGCGGCGGTGGAGAACCTGCCGGCGCTGCGGCGCACGGTGGTGATCAGCGGCGCCGGCGACCGCCGCGACGAGGACATCCGCCAGCAGACCCGCATCCTCGGTGCCGCCTTCGACACCGTGATCCTGTACCAGGACGCCTGCCAGCGCGGGCGCACCGACGGCGAGGTGCTGGGGTTGCTGCGCGAAGGCCTGCAGGGCGCGCCGCGCACGCGGGTGGTGGAGGAGATCCACGGCGAGTTCGCCGCGATCGATCGCGCGCTGGAGCTGCTGCAGCCGGGCGAGCTGTGCCTGGTGCTGGTCGACCAGGTGGAGGAATCGCTGGCGCACCTGCGCGCGCGGATCGGCGCCGGCTGAGGCGCCGGCCGGCCCGCCGCGGCGCGCTCAGCGGCGCGCGCCGAACGGCGGCGGCTGCAGGGCCGGGTGCTCGGCCTTGGGGCGGTCCAGGTGGTAGCCCTGGACCATGTCCACGCCCATCTCGCGCAGCATCAGCAACGTGCGCCCGTCCTCCACGAACTCGGCCACGGTCTGCTTGCCCATGCCGCGCGCCACGTCGATGATGGTGCGCACGAACACCTGGTTGTCGGCGTCCTGCGGCAGGTCGCGGATGAACATGCCGTCGATCTTGAGGATGTCGGCGTTGAGGTGCTTGAGGTAGGCGAACGAGGCGAAGCCGGCGCCGAAGTCGTCCAGGCAGACCAGGCAGCCGGTGCGGCGCAGCGCCGCGATGAAGCGCGCGGCATCGCCCATGTCGGACACCGCCGCGGTCTCGGTCAGCTCCACCAGCAGGCGCCGCGGCGAGACGTGGCGCTGGCGCAGCTCCTCGGCGATGAAGGCGGGCAGGTCGGGATCGTCGAACGAGCGCCCGGAGATGTTCACCGCCAGCGCCGGCAGGTGCGGATGCGCGGCCAGCAGGCCGATGCAGCGGCGGATCACCCAGCGGTCGATCTCGAGGATCTTGCCGCTCTTCTCCGCATGGCCGATGAACTCCGCCGGCAGGATCAGGGTGCCGGGCTGGGCGGCGTCCTCCATCCGCAGCAACGCCTCGAGGTGCTCCAGGTGGCCGTCGCGGGCGCGGTAGATGCCCTGGAAATGCAGGCGCAGCAGGTCATGCTCGAGCCGCATGCGCGATGCGGTCGTTCCAGCCCAGGTGCACCGCCATCGCGCGCGAGGCGTCGTGGTCGGGGCGATACACGCTCCAGCGGTTCTTGCCGGTGTGCTTGGCCTGGTACATCGCCATGTCGGCGTGTGCCACCAGGTCCTGGGCGTTGCCGGCGTGGGTGGGGAAATGGGCGATGCCCAGGCTGCAGGTCAGGCGCAGGGTCTGCTCGCCCAGATCCTGCGGAGCCTGGGCGATGCGGCGGACGATGCGCTCGGCCAGCTGGGCGGCCTCGTGCTCGCTGGCATGCGCCATCAGCACCACGAATTCGTCGCCGCCCAGGCGGTACAGGGTGTCCTCGCCGCGGATCAGCATGCGTATTTCCACCGCGATCCGGTTCAGCACGGCATCGCCGGCGCGGTGGCCGTAGGTGTCGTTGACGTACTTGAACTCGTCGAGGTCGAACACCAGCAGCGCCAGCTGGCTGGGCGTGCGCTCGGCGGCGTGGAAGAAGGCCTCGAGGTCCTGCTCGAAGCGATGCCGGTTGTTGAGCCCGGTCAGCACGTCGTGCTCGGCCAGCTGCACCAGCTGCGCCGCGACCTCGCGCTCGCGGGTGACGTCCTCCTGTACCCACAGCCGGCCGATGTGGCGGCCCTGCGCGTCCTGCAGCGGGTAGGCGTCGTGCACGATGGTGCGGCCATCCACCAGCGGGATCTCGAAATGCGCCGGCTCCAGCGGGGCCGCGATCGAGGCGCGCAGGCGCTCCAGCAGCGCCTCCGGATCGCGCACCAGCGGCAGAATGTCGGCGATTCCTTCGCGGGTCGAGCGGCCGATGATGCTGGCTTCGCCGGCGAAGCCCACATCGTCAGGAAGGCGGCATTGCAGTACACCACCACCTGTTCGCTGTTGACGAACACGATGCCCTGGCGCATCGCGCCGAGCAGGGTATGCAGGCGGGTGCGCTCCTCCTGCAGGCGCTGCATGAACTCGCGACGCTCGTCCACCTCGGTCTGCAGGGCCTGCGCGTGCGCGTGCTGCAGAGCCCGCTGCTGCGCCACTTCCTCCACCATGTCATCGAACGCGCCGGCCAGCCGGCCCAGCTCGTCGTCGCCCGGCATGGCGATCGGGTTGGGCTGCTGGCCCTGGCCCAGTTCGTCCACCGCGCGCGTCAGGCGCTGCAGCGGCAGCGCGACCAGGCGGTGGATCCGCCGCCGCAGCAGCCACATGCCCGGCAGCAGGCCCAGCACCCCGAACGCGAACAGGGCCAGCAGCCCCCAGGCCAGGATGCGGTCGATCACCGCCTGCGGCAGCACGTACACCTGGTACCAGCCGGGGCCGTGGATGGTGGCCCAGCCCACCCACAGGCGGCCGTCCGGCGAGCGCCGCGCGCCCTGCGCGGTCCCGGCGGCGGCGAGGGTGGCGTGCACCTGGGCCAGCTGCGGGTCGCCGAGGCTGGCGATGCTCAGCTGCCCGTGCGCGGCGGCGATCCGCTGGCGCAGCTGCGGATGCGCGATCAGCGCGCCGTCGGCGCTCATCACCAGCTCCAGCGCGCCGCCCTGGTTCTGCACGGCGTTGTGGTCCAGCAGGCTCTGGATGGCAATGTCGTGGCCGACGGTGCCCACCCATTGGCCCTGCCAGTCCAGCGGCTGGATCACCGAAACCATCCAGGTATTGGCCTGGCGATCCAGGTACACCGGGGTCCAGAACAGCCGGCGCTGCGGGTTGCGCCGCGGCTCGGAGCCCTGCATGGTCGGGTAGCCGGTATTGGTGTAGGTGGCATCCGCCCCGGCCGCGAGATCGCGCCCGCGCGAGTACACCAGCAGGCCGTCCTCGACGAAGTCCATGTACACCGAATAGAACGGCGGCGACAGCGCCGGGCCCTGCTCGCGCAGCAGATCAAAGGCCACCACCGCGCGGATGCGCGCCGATTCGCCCAGCCCCTGGGCTGGCTGGTGCAGATACAGGGTGGGCGCGCGTTCGGGGTCCACCAGGTCCGGCCGCAGCCGCCACAGCCCGTCCTGGCTGCGCTCGAACAGCGCGTGGAAGCGGGCCAGGGTGGCGTCGTGGTCGGCATGCCGCAGCCGCTCCAGCAGCTCCCGGTGCAGGCGCGCCACGCTCTGCTCGGCCTGCAGGAACAGCCCTTCGCCGCTGGCCGCGCGCAGCATCGCCGAGCGCTGCGCCACGATCGGCACCAGCCGGTCCGCGCCCAGGCGCATCCCCAGGTAGCCCAGCGCCAGCAGCGACAGCAGCAGGGCCAGGAACATGCCCCAGATCGACAGGGACAGCCTGCGGAGCAGCGAGGCGCGTGGGCGGATGGGTGGCACGGAGTGTCCCTGGCGGTGGCGCTGCCGGTCCGCAGGCGCCTGTGCTTTCTTACTTGACGGCGTGAGGCCGCACAAGCGGCAGGCGTACCGCATGCCGCCGGAACGCGAAACGCCCCTTGCGGGGCGTTTGCGTGGGGTGCGGCCGGACGCGGGGCATCAGCGGTGGCCGGCGTCAACGATGGCCGGCGTCAACGATGGCGATAGGTGATGCGGCCCTTGGTGAGGTCGTAGGGCGTCATTTCCACCTTGACCCGATCGCCGGTGAGGATGCGGATGTAGTTCTTGCGCATGCGTCCGGAGATGTGGGCGATGATCTCGTGGCCGTTCTCCAGCTTCACCCGGAACATGGTGTTCGGGAGGGTTTCGGAGATCGTGCCTTCGAATTCGATGACGTCGTCTTTCGCCATGTGTCTGCCGGGGCGTGTCCTGTGCTGGGCGAGCACCCGGAAGCGGGGCTCGAAAGTCCGGCATTGTGCCACGTCGGGCCGGGCCTTGCAAAAATCCCGTTAATCGCGCAGGCCATCGCGCGCCGCCTCGCCCAGCGCCGCAGCAGGCCAGATGCCGAAGCGTTCGCGCCAGTCGCCGGGGGCCAGCGGCAGGTCGCGCAGCTGGGCCAGTGCGGCGAGGTAGTCGGCGCGCGGCCAGACGTCCACCCCCAGCCGGCGGGTATGCGGGTTGGGCACCTGGGCATCGATCAGCGGCCAGCCCCAGCCATGCAGCCGCCGCGCCAGTATTGCCAACGCCAGGGACGAGGCGCCGGACTCCGCGGAATACATGCTGTCGCCGCAGAACACGTGCCCGAATGCCAGCCCCAACACGCCGCCGATCAGCCGGTCGCCGGCATCGAACACCTCGATGCTGTGGGCGTGCCCGAGCCGGTGCAGTTCCAGATACGCAGTGCGCATCCCGGCCGTGATCCAGGTGCCGGACTGGCCGTCGCGCGGGGCCGCGCAGCCGTCCACCACCGCCGCGAAGACGGTGTCCGCGCGCACGCTCCAGCCGCTGTTGCGCAGGCGCCGGCGCAGGCGGGCGGACAGGTGCACGCCGTCGGTGCGCAGCACCGCGCGCCGCGCGGGGCTCCACCACAGGATCGGCTCGCCTTCGGAAAACCACGGGAAGATGCCGCTGCGATAGGCGTTGAGAAAGCGCGCCGGCGACAAGTCACCGCCGGCCGCGAGCAGGCCGTCCGGCTCGGCCAGCGCCTGTTCCGGCGGCGGGAACGGGGCTTCGGGATCGGCCGCCAGCCACGGCACCGGCAGTCTCATGCGCCTTCCTCCGCGCGGAACGGACTGTGCGCCCGCAGTGCCTGCCGGTGTTGGCGCACGCTGGCGGTCTCCTGCGCGCACCAGTCGCGCAGGGCTCGGGCGAAGCGTGGCTCGGCGATCCAATGGCGGCTGCGCACGGAGGTCGGCAGGAAACCACGGGCCAGCTTGTGCCGGCCCTGAGCGCCAGGTTCGAACCGGGTCAGGCCTTCGCGCAGGCAGTAGGCGATGCCCTGGTAGTAGCAGGTCTCGAAGTGCAGCCCCGGGTGCAGTTCGGTTGCGCCCCAGTAGCGGCCGTACAGGGTGTCGCCACCGCGCAGGCACAGCGCGCCGGCGATGGTGCGGCCTGCGCGCTCGGCCAGCACCAGCACCAGCCGGCGCGGCATCGCCCGTGCGAGATGGTGCAGGAACGCCAGCGTCAGCGCCGGGGCATTGCCGTAGTCGGCGAAGGTCTGCAGATAGAAGCCGTGCATCGCCGCCAGGTCGTCCTCGTCGGCGTCGTCGCCGTGCACGATGCGGAAGCTGATGCCCGCCTCGGCTACCTTGCGGCGCTCCTGGCGGATGTTCTTGCGGTGCTTGTGGTCGAGCGCGGCGAGGAAGTCCTCGAATCCCTGCCAGTGGCCGCGGTTGCACCAGTGGAACTGGATGTCCTCGCGCAGCAGCCAGTCCGCGCCAAACGCCGGCTCTTCGTCCTGGAGATGGAAGTTGACGTGGGCCGAAGACAGGCCGGACTGCGCCACCAGCGCCTGCATGGCCTCCAGCAGCGCACTGCGCGCCGCAGCGTCGCGCGCCAGCAGGCGCGGACCGGTGACCGGTGAATACGGCACCGCGCACAGCCATTTCGGGTAGTAGGGCAGGCCGTGGCGGGCATAGGCCTGCGCCCAGGCGTGGTCGAACACGAACTCGCCGTGGCTGTTGTCCTTCAGGTAGCCGGGCGCCGCCGCGACCAGCGCGTCGCCGTCCCACAGCCCCAGATGGCAGGGGTGTCCAGCCCCAGTCGGGGCGCAGGCAGCCGGTGGCTTCCAGCCCGTGCAGGAAGGCATGCGTAATGAACGGATGGCGCCCGTCGTGCAGCCCGTCCCAGGCCGCGGCGGGGATCTCGGACAGCGCGCGGTGCAGGCGCGCTGCCGCCATCAGAGCCCTTCGTCGAGGTACTTCTCCGCGTCCAGCGCGGCCATGCAGCCGAAGCCGGCGGAGGTGATCGCCTGGCGATAGACCTGGTCGGCCACGTCGCCGGCGGCGAACACACCGGGGACGCTGGTCATGGTGGCCATGCCGTCCAGCCCGCTGCGGATCTTCAGGTAGCCGTTCTTCATCTCCAGCTGGCCCTCGAACAGCGAGGTGTTGGGGTGGTGGCCGATGGCGACGAAGAAGCCCTGCACGGCGACCTCGCGGGTGCTGCCGTCCTGCACCGACTTCAGGCGCATGCCGGTGACGCCGGCGTCGTTGCCGAGGACCTCGTCCACCACGTGGTGCCAGACGGGTTCGATCTTGCCGGCCTCGATCTTGGCGAACAGCTTGTCCTGCATGATCTTCTCGGCGCGCAGGCTGTCGCGGCGGTGCACCAGGTAGACCTTGCGCGCGATGTTGGACAGGTACAGCGCCTCTTCCACGGCGGTGTTGCCGCCGCCGATCACCGCCACGTCCTGGTCCTTGTAGAAGAAGCCGTCGCAGGTGGCGCAGGCGGAGACGCCGCGGCCCTTGTAGGCCTCCTCCGAAGGCAGCCCCAGGTACTTGGCGGTGGCGCCGGTGGCGATGATCAGCGCATCGCAGGTGTATTCGCCGGAGTCACCGACCAGCCGGAACGGCCGCCTGGACAGGTCGGCGGTGTGGATGTGGTCGAACACCACCTCGGTCTCGAAACGCTCGGCGTGCGCCTGCAGGCGCGCCATCAGGTCCGGGCCCAGCAGGCCGTGGGCATCGCCCGGCCAGTTGTCCACTTCGGTCGTGGTCATCAGCTGGCCGCCCATCTGCAGCCCGGTGATGACCACCGGCTTGAGGTTGGCGCGGGCGGCGTAGACGGCGGCGGTCCAGCCGGCGGGGCCGGAACCGAGGATCAGCAGGCGGATGTGTCGGGTCGGATTCATCGCAGTCGAGTCGAAGCTCTATAATTCGCGGATCACCCGGATCCGCGCTCGGCCCATAGCTTGAGGGCGGCGCGGCTTCGGCACAAGGCGCGATGGCTGCAACGCTGTCGTGTATTCCCCCACATCGCTCAGGAGCGAGTTGCGCATGCGTATCGGTGTACCCAAGGAAACCAAGACCCTCGAAGGGCGCGTCGCGCTCGTCCCCGCCGCGGCTGGCGACCTGGTCAAGCGTGGCCACGAGGTCTGGCTGGAGCAGGGCGCGGGCCTGAAGTCGGGCTTTTCCGACGAGCAGTACACCCGGCTCGGCGTGAAGATCGCCCCGGATGCCGCCGCCCTGTACGAGAAGGGCGAGCTGATCGTGAAGGTGAAGGAGCCGATCGAAGGCGACCTGCAGCACCTGCGCCGCGACCACCTGCTGTTCTGCTACCTGCACCTGGCCGCCGAGCCGGCACTGACCCGCAGGCTGCTGGACATCGGCCTGACCGGCGTGGCGTTCGAGACGGTGGAACTCCCCAACGGCGAGCTGCCGCTGCTGGCGCCGATGTCGGTGATCGCCGGCAAGATCGGCGTGCAGGTGGGCACCCACCTGCTGCACCAGCCGATGGGCGGCAAGGGCAAGCTGCTGGGCGGGCTGCCGTCCACCGAGCGCGGCAAGGTGGTGGTGTTCGGCGCTGGCAAGGCCGGCGGCGCGTCGGCGGCGCTGGCCGCGGCTTCGGGCGCCAGCGTCACCGTGTTCGAGATGCGCCAGGACCGCATGGACGAGATGATGCGCCTGGGCCACAACGTCACCGCGCTGTACCCCTACCACGACGTGGTGGCGCGCGAGGTGGCCGCGGCCGACCTCGTGATCGGCGCGGTGCTGATCACCGGCGCCAAGGCCCCGCACGTGCTGACCCGCGACATGCTGCAGGCGATGGAGCCGGGCAGCGTGGTGGTGGACATCGCCATCGACCAGGGCGGCTGCTTCGAGACCTCGCGCCCGACCACCTGGAAAGAGCCGACCTACGTGGAGGAGGGCGTCACCCACTTCTGCGTCACCAACATGCCGGGCGCGGTGCCGCAGACCAGCTCGCAGGCGATCTGCGCGGCGATCCTGCCGTGGGTGAACAAGCTCGCCTCCGGCAGCGAGTGGCGCAACAACCCGGCGCTGGTCAAGGGCATCAACGTGGAGGCCGGCAAGCTCGTGCATCCGGCGCTGCGCGATATGCAGGTTTGACGTACTATCAAGGACCTGGGGGAACTTCCTGAGGTCTGATCGCAGGTGGCGAACGCTCCGTCCGAGGCGGGCAAGTCCAGCCGGAAACCGATGCGCGCGGCCAAGGCCGACGCGGGCGCCAGCCCGCGCCGGCACCGGCTGTGGCGCGATTTCGCGCTGATCACCATCGCCCCGGCGCTGCTGTATCTGCTGGCCTGTCTGGTCAGCTGGTCGCCGCAGGATCCCGGCTTCGACCGCGATCCCAGCGTACTGGCGCCGCTGCACAACTGGGGCGGGCTGGCCGGGGCCTGGATCGCCAGCTTCCTGCTGTTCCTGTGCGGCTACGTCGCCTTCCTGCTGCCGTTCGTGCTCGGCGCCATCGCCTGGATCGCGCTGTTCGGGATGGACGAGGACGGCGACGGCCAGGCCGACCTCGGACCGGCGTTGCGGCTGCTGGGTATCGTCGGCTTCCTGATCGCGGCCTGCGGCCTGCTGGCGCTGCGGATCGGCGGCGGCAACGACCTTGCCGCTGGCAGCGGCGGCGTGCTCGGCCGCCTGACCGGCAACTCGCTGCACATGCTGTTCGGGCCGGTCGGCGCCAATCTGTTCCTGGTCAGCCTGCTGCTGGTGTCGGTGACGCTGGCCACCGGGCTGTCGTGGCTGGCGGTGATGGATCGCATCGGTGCGTTCGTGCTGGCCCTGCCGGGCCTGCTCGACCGCGGTGCGCGCAAGGGCGTGCAGCAGGCGGCCGAGTGGAGCGAGGCGCGCGCCCTGCGCGAGGAGCGGGAGGTCGCGCGCAAGGCCGACAGCGAGATCCGCCTGCGCCGCGACAAGGTCAAGATCGAGCCGCCGGCGGCGCCGACGGTGGAGAAGAGCGAGCGCGCGCGGCGCGAGCAGCAGATCCCGCTGTTCGGAGCCGGCGATGCCGGCGGCATCCGCCGCTGGCGCTGCTGGACGATCCCAAGCCGCAGCCCAAAGGCTATGACGCGCAGACGCTGGAGACGCTGTCGCGCCAGATCGAGTTCAAGCTCAAGGACTTCCGCATCGAGGCCGAGGTGGTCGGCGCCTATCCGGGCCCGGTGATCACCCGCTTCGAGGTGCAGCCGGCGCCGGGCGTGAAGGTCAGCCAGATTTCCTCGCTGGACAAGGACATCGCGCGCGGCCTGTCGGTGAAGTCGGTGCGCGTGGTGGACGTGATTCCGGGCAAGTCGGTCATTGGTCTTGAAACCCCGAACACCCACCGCGAGATGATCTATCTCAGCGAGCTGCTGCGCTCGAAGGAATACGACAAGGCCGGCAGCGCTCTGACCCTGGCGCTGGGCAAGGACATCGCCGGCAAGCCGGTCGTCGCGGACCTGGCGCGCATGCCGCACCTGCTGGTGGCCGGCACGACGGGTTCCGGCAAGTCGGTGGCGGTCAACGCGATGGTGCTGTCGCTGCTGTACAAGGCCTCCGCCAAGGACGTGCGGATGCTGATGATCGACCCCAAGATGCTGGAGCTGTCGGTCTACCAGGGCATCCCGCACCTGCTGGCGCCGGTGGTCACCGACATGAAGGAGGCCGCCAACGGCCTGCGCTGGTGCGTGGCCGAGATGGAGCGCCGCTACAAGCTGATGAGCGCGGTCGGTGTGCGCAACCTGGCCGGCTTCAACAAGAAAGTGAAGGACGCGATCGACGCCGGGCAACCGATGGTGGACCCGCTGTTCCAGCCGGCGCCGGACACCGCCGAGGCGCCACCGACGCTGGAGCCGCTGCCGTTCATCGTGGTCTTCATCGACGAATTCGCCGACATGATGATGATCGTCGGCAAGAAGGTCGAGGAGCTGATCGCGCGCCTGGCGCAGAAGGCGCGCGCCGCCGGCATCCACCTGATCCTGGCCACCCAGCGGCCGTCGGTGGACGTGATCACCGGCCTGATCAAGGCCAACATCCCCACCCGCATCGCGTTCCAGGTCAGCAGCAAGATCGACTCGCGCACCATCCTCGACCAGAGCGGGGCGGAGACCCTGCTCGGCCACGGCGACATGCTCTACCTGCCGCCCGGCACCGCGATGCCCGAGCGCGTGCATGGGGCGTTCGTCTCGGACGAGGAAGTGCACCGGGTGGTGGAGTTCCTCAAGCAGGCCGGCGGCCCCGACTACGTCGCCGGTGTGCTGGAGGACACCCAGACCCTGTACGACGGCAGCAGCGTCGGCGCCAACGGCCTGCCGGAGGCCGCCGCCAGCGACGACCCCGAGGCCGACCCGCTGTACGACCAGGCGGTGCAGATCGTCACCGAAACCCGCCGCGCCTCGATCTCGGGCGTGCAGCGGCGGCTGAAGATCGGCTACAACCGCGCCGCGCGCCTGATCGAGGCGATGGAGGCGGCCGGCATCGTCAGCACCCCCGAGCACAACGGCGACCGCAGCGTGCTGGCGCCGCCGCCGCCGCGGCCCTGAACGCCGCCCGGCACGCGCGGGGCGTGCCCGGCATCCGCCATTCAGGATGGCGCCGACACACTGCCGGCAACGCCGCAGGAGAGACCGCATGAAACCAATCGCAGCCATCCTCGCCACCGGCCTGCTGGCCGCCGCCAGCCTGGCCCATGCCGGCGCGCGCGACGCGCTGGAGACCTTCACCCGCGGCCTGAAGGGGCTGGACGGGCAGTTCACCCAGCAGGTGTTCGACCCCCGTGGGCGCCAGAAGGAGGCCAACAGCGGGCGGGTGGCGCTGGCGACTCCGGACCGCCTGCGCTGGGAATACACCAGGCCATACGCGCAGCTGGTGCTGGCCGACGGCAAGACCGTCTGGGTGTACGAACCCGACCTCAACCAGGTCAGCAAGCGCGCGCAGGGCGTGGAGGAAGCCAACAGCCCGCTGGCGCTGCTGCTGACCCCGGCGCGGCTGGAGCGCGACTTCGTGGTGCGCGAGGCCGGCAGCAGCGACGGCGTGGACTGGCTGGAGATCCGCCCGCGCCAGGCCGATGCCGCGTTCAAGTCGGCACGGCTGGGCTTCGCCCAGGGCCAGCTGGTGCGGCTGGACTACACCGATGCGCTCGACCAGCGCACCGTGATCGCGTTCTCCGGCTGGACGCGCAACCCGGCGTTCGCCGCCGATACGTTCACCTTCGTGCCGCCCAAGGGCGTGGACGTGATCGGCGGCTGAGCCTGCCTGCGCGGCGGGTAGAATCGATCCCATGCCCGCCGCGCGCCCACCGTCATCGTCCCCGGATCTGCCTGGCCACGGCGGAGACGCCCTGCGGCCGCTGGCCGAGCGCATGCGCCCGCGCACGCTGGACGAGATGGTGGGCCAGCGCCGGCTGCTGGCGGACGGTTCCGCGCTGCGGCGCGCGCTCACCGCCGGGCGCGTGCATTCGATGATCCTGTGGGGCCCGCCCGGCTGCGGCAAGACCACCCTGGCCCTGCTGCTGGCGCGCCACGCGCAGGCGCATTTCGAGGCGATCTCGGCGGTGCTCGCCGGCCTGCCGCAGGTGCGCGAGGTGCTGGCGCGGGCGCAGGCGCGGTTCGACGCGGGTGAGCGCACGCTGCTGTTCGTGGACGAGGTGCACCGCTTCAACAAGGCGCAGCAGGATGCCTTCCTGCCGCATATCGAGCGCGGCACCATCGTGTTCGTCGGCGCCACCACCGAGAACCCCTCGTTCGAGCTGAACTCGGCGCTGCTCTCGCGCTGCCGGGTGCACGTGCTGGAGGCGGTCGCCGCCGAGGACATCCGCGCCGCGCTGGAGCGCGCGCTGGCCGACGACGAGCGCGGGCTGGGCGGGCTGGGTCTGGCGGTGGCGGCGGACGCCCTGGCGCAGATCGCGCTGGCCGCCGATGGCGACGTGCGGCGTGCGCTGACCCTGCTGGAGATCGCCGCCGACATCGCCGTGGGCGAGGGTGGCCGGATCGACACCGCCACCCTGCAGCAGGTGCTGGCCGACCGCACCCGCCGCTTCGACAAAAGGGGCGATGCGTTCTACGACCAGATCTCGGCGCTGCACAAATGCGTGCGCAGCTCCAACCCCGACGCCGCGCTGTACTGGCTGGCGCGCATGCTGGACGGCGGCGCGGACCCGGCCTATCTGGCGCGGCGGTTGACCCGGATGGCGGTGGAGGACATCGGCCTGGCCGATCCGCGCGCGCTGCAGATGGCGATCGACGCCTGGGAGGCCTACGACCGCCTGGGCGCGCCGGAAGGTGAACTGGCGCTGGCGCAGCTCACCCTGTACCTGGCCAGCACCGCCAAGTCGAACGCCGCCTACACGGCCTGGAAGGCGGCCCGCGCCGACGTGCAGGCGCACGGCAAGCCAGCCGGTGCCGCTGCATCTTCGCAACGCCCCGACCGGCCTGATGCGGGCGCTGGGTCACGGCCGCGGCTATCAGTACGACCACGACGTGGAGGGCGGAATCGCGCTCGACCAGACCGGGTTCCCGGACGCGCTGGGCGAACGGGTGTACTACGACCCGACCGGCCGCGGCATCGAAGGCAAGCTCAAGGAGAAGCTCGACGCCCTGCGCGCGGCGCGCGCGCAGGCGCGTGCGGAAAACATCGGCAAGTCTTGATCGCCGCCCCCGGTTGGTGCGGAAATCCCGCGCCACGCGCGCAACCTTGCACCACCTTGCAAACGGCCGCGAAAAAATCCCGGCCGCAGCCGGGATCGCGTCGCATCACCCTGGGGGAGTGAGAGGGAAACCAGGTTCAGAACAGCTCCACGCTGCCGGCGTTCATGTTTTCCTGCAGCACTGGCTTGTGCGGCGGGCGTTCCCATTCGCCACGCATCTGGTTGATGCGGTTGCCGATCCGCGCCAGCGCCTTCTGCATCTCCGCGTCCTGGAAGCCGTGGCTGCTCTGCAGCAGGTCGTGCAGGGTGATCGCTTCGTTGTTGATCTGCGCCAACCGCTGCAGGTGCAGGCCGGCCGCACCCAGGGCTTGGGTCGCGATGTCCTCGAACTGCAATGAGCGCACCGCCTCCGCCACCGAGGCGTCGATCGCGCGGCCGCAGTCGGCGATGTCGCGGATGCTGTTGCCCAGGCTGCGGTGGATGCCGTCCACCCGCTCCAGCATGGCCGCCGATTCGGCGCGCGCGGCGCGCACCCGGTCGAGATCGCGCGAGGCGGTCTGCGAAACGGTGTCGCGCACCTTGGCGATCGCGTCCTTGGAGCTGTGCGCCAGCTTCCGGATCTGCTCGTTGAACGCGGTGCTGCGTTCGGACAGGTTGCGCACCTCGTCGGCCACCACCGCGAAGCCGCGCCCGGCCTCGCCGGCGCGGGCGGCTTCGATGGCCGCGTTCAGCGCCAGCAGGTTGGTCTGGTCGGCGATCGACTTCACGTCCTCCAGCAGCGAGAAGATGCCGTCCAGGTGCCCGGCCATGGTGTCGATGTGGGCCACGGTGACGCCGCTCTGGCTGCTGGCCTCCTCCAGCGCCTGCACCAGCTGCTCCACCTGCTGCGCCGCCTGCTGGGCAAAGCGGGTGATGTCGATCGAGCCGCTGTCGTCGCCGGTGCGCTCCACCAGGCGCGCCACCACGCTGCTCTGCTCGCGCGACTTGCGGTTGACCGCCTCGAAGCTGCCACCGAGCTTGGCCACCGAGTCGCGGATCAGGGTGCGGGTGCGGTCGATCTCGGAGTGCGAGCCGTTGATCTCGTTGCTGACGAAGCCGCGCAGTTCTTCCAGCAACCGGGCATGATCGCGCAGCATCTTGGCCTCGGCCTTGCTGGGCAGGCTGCGCCAGATCACCACGCCCCAGGCCAGCGCGGAGGTCACCACCAGCGCCATCCGCAGCGGCAACGGCCAGGCCAGGCCTTCGGCCACCAGCAGCAGCACCATCAGCAGCAGGGGGCGGCGATCCGGAGCAGGGCACGGGGTTCCATCGTCGATCTCGTCTGGGTCTCGGTAGGGATAACGGCCGCGGCCGGCCGGGTCTTTAATGTGGCGCGCCCGCCAGATGCCGGGTCAGCCCGGGCCCTGGGTGGTGCTGGCCAGCAGGGCGGCGGTGATCTGCTCCAGCGGCAATACCTGCTGCGCGGCGCCCAGGGTGTAGGCGGCGCCGGGCATGCCCCACACCACGCTGCTGGCCTCGTCCTGCACGATGGTGGCGGCACCCGCCTTGCGCAGGGCCAGCAGCCCGCGCGCGCCGTCGTCGCCCATCCCGGTGAGCAGGGCCGCGCTGGCGTTGGCGCCGGCGGCGCTGGCCACCGATTCGAACAGTGCGTCCACGCTGGGGCGGTGGCGGCGGATGGGGTCGTCGTCGCCCAGCCGGCAGCGCCAGCGGGCGCCGCTGCGCTGCACCCGCAGGTGCAGCCCGCCCGGCGCCACGTAGGCGTGGCCGGCCAGCAGCGGCATGTCGTCCTCGGCGTGCACCACGGTCATCTTGCTGTGGCGGTCCAGGCGCTCCGCGAACGGCTTGCTGAACGCGGCCGGGATGTGCTGGGCGATCACGATCGCCGGGGCGTCGGCGGGCATGGTCTCCAGCAGCATGCGGATCGCCTCGGTGCCGCCGGTGGAGGCGCCGATCGCGATCAGGCGGTCGGTGGTGCGGTACTGGATGACGCCCGCAGGCGCAGGCGTCACGCTGGGTTGCAGCGCTTTCACCCGCGCGCGCGCGGCCCTGCTTGACTTTCTCGCGCAGGTCCTGGCCGTAGCCGGTCAGGCCGCGCTGGATGTCGAGCTTGGGCTTGGTGACGAAATCCACCGCGCCCAGCGCCAGCGCATCCAGGGTCACCTGCGCGCCGGCCTCGGTCAGCGAGGACACCATCACCACCGGCATCGGCCGCAGCCGCATCAGGTTCTGCAGGAAGGTCAACCCGTCCATGCGCGGCATCTCGACGTCCAGGGTGAGCACGTCGGGGGCGAGCTGTTTGATCTTCTCGCGCGCGATCAGCGGATCGGGCGCGGTGCCGATCACCTCGATGGCGGGGTCTTCGGACAGGATGTCGGTCAGCACCTGGCGCACCAGGGCCGAGTCGTCGATGATCAGCACGCGCACCTTGCCGGGGCGCTGGGGATGTTGGATGGCCATCAGAACAACTCCACGGAGCCGGCCACGGGGGTCTGCGCCAGCCGGCTGCGGTAGTCGCGCTCGATCCGCGCGATCTCGCCGGCCGCCGGCAGGCGCTTGACCAGGGTGCGTCCGGTACGCACGAAAAACACCACCTTGCGCGGCTGCACGCCGCCCAGATCCTGGGCCTGGACCGGGATGCCCTCGGCCTTCAGGTAGCTGATGACGAAATTGGCGTTGCGAGTGCCGATCGGGTCGATGGTCATGCCCGGCAACACATTGCCGCCGCCGAACACCTTGGCCTGCAAGCGCGCGCGCGCGGCGCCCTGCTTGAGCATGCCGTTGATCAGCAGCTCCATCGCATGCGCGCCGTAGCGGGCGCTGCCGTCGCCGGGGGCGGCGTCCGGCAGCATGAAATGGTTCATCCCGCCGACCTTCGCCAGCGGGTCGTACATGCAGGCGGCCACGCAGGAGCCGAGCACGGTGGCCAGCGCCATCTCCTCCGAGGACACCCGCCAGTCGGCCGGCAGCAGCTTGATGACGTCGGTGTCCAGCGCCGGGTCGTAGTAGCTGCCCGCCGGCATCCGGCGGACGGCGGCGCCATGCGACGCGGGGGCGTTCATCGCGCCTCCCGGGTCGCCCGGTAGATGGTGCGCCCGCACGGCTGCACCAGGTCCAGCGCATGCGCGAAGCTCTCCGAATGCCCGGCGTAGAAGCGCCCGCCGGGGGCCAGCAGCGGCGCCACCTTGCGCAGCACCTCGTACTGGGTGGGCTTGTCGAAATAGATCATCACATTGCGGCAGAACACCGCGAGGAACTGCTGGCGCAGGCCGTAGTCCGGCGCCAGCAGGTTGAGCTGGCGGAACTCCACCAGCCGCTGCAGGAACGGCTTGACCTTGACCAGCCCTTCGTTGGGGCCGCTGCCGCGCAGGAAGAAGCGGCGCTTGCGTTCGGCCGACAGGTCGGTGATGCGCTCGATCCCGTACTCGCCGCGGGCGGCGCCGGCCAGCGCATTGGTGTCGATGTCGGTGGCCAGGATCCGCACCGGCGGGGTGTCGCTGGCGAAGGCCTCGCAGGCGGTGATCGCCAGCGACCACGGCTCTTCGCCGGTGGAGGCGGCGCAGCACCAGATGTCCACCACCGCGCCGCGCGGCACCGCGCGCAGCTGGTCGCGCAGGGCGTCGAAGTGGTGCGCCTCGCGGAAAAACGCGGTGAGGTTGGTGGTGAGGGCGTTGATGAAGGCTTGCTCCTCGGCGGCCGGCTCGGCCTCGACGAAGTCCAGGTAGTCGCAGAAGCGCGCGAAGCCGTGCGTGCGCAACCGCCGCGACAGCCGGCTGTACACCATGTCGCGCTTGTGCTCGGCCAGATGGATGCCGGCGCGCGCGTAGATCATCCTGCACACACGGCGGAAATCGCGATCGGTGAACTCGAACCCGATCGCCTCGCGCTCGGCGGCGCGCGGGCGGCTGTGATCAGCCACGGCCGCCTCCTGCCACCGATCGCGGCGCACTATCGGCAGCCGCTTCCGGCGCGCGCAGGCGCTGCTGCAGTTCGGATGCCGGCAGCGCCTGCGCATACAGGTAGCCCTGCGCCTCGTCGCAGCCGAGCAGCTGCAGAAGCTCCGCCTGTTCCGGGTGCTCCACGCCTTCGGCCACCACCCGCAGCCCCAGCGCGCGCGCCAGCATCACCGTCCAGCGCACGATCGCGGCGTCCTCGCTGTTCTGCAGCATCCCGTCCACGAAGCTGCGATCGATCTTGACCCGGTCGATCTTGAAGCGATGCAGGATCGACAGCGACGCATAGCCGGTGCCGAAGTCGTCGAACGCGAGGTTGATCCCACGCTCGCGCAGGATCGCCAGGGTCGCCGCGGCCGCGCTGTCGTGCGCGAGGGCGATGGTCTCGGTGATCTCCAGCTCCAGCCGGTGCGCGGGCAGCCCGGAGTCGGCCAGTGCCCGCAGCACCTGCGGCACCAGTTCCTCGCGCAACTGCGCCGGGAACAGGTTGATGCTGACCGACAGCCCGCTGTCGGGCCAGGCGGCCGTGTCCTCGCAGGCGCGGCGCAGCACCCAGGCACCGACGTCGGCGCCCAGCGGACTGCGCACCAGCAGGTCGATGAATTCACAGGCCGGAACCAGCCCGCGCAGCGGATGGCGCCAGCGCAGCAGGGCCTCGGCGCCGCAGATGCGCCCGCTGGCCAGCTCCACCTGCGGCTGGTAGTGCAGCTCGAATTCACCCTGTGCGAACGCACGGCGCAGTTCGAGGTCGAGGTCGCGCCGCGCCAGCGCGTCGGCCCGCATCGTCGGGCGGTAGCGGCACAGCTGGCGGCCACCGGCCGCCTTCGCGCGGTACAGTGCCAGGTCGGCGCAGGCCAGCAGATCGCCGCCACCGCGCACGTCCGCCCGCAGCGCCAGCCCGGCGCTGGCTTCGACGTGGATCTCGTGGCCGCGGATGCGCAGCGGCTGCTGCAGAAAATCCATCAGGTCATGCAGCAGGCGCCCCCCTGCGCCCTCGCCATCACCTGCTTCCGCACCGCGCAGGCGCGCATCCGCGCAGGCGATCGCGAACACATCGCCTTCCACCCGCGCCAGGCACATCGCGGCATCCGCGCGCGACTGCAGGCGGTCCGCGAACGCCTGCAGCACGCGGTCGCCCAGCGCATGGCCGAGGCCGTCGTTGATCCATTTGAAGCGGTCGATCCCGACCAGCGCCACGCCCCAGTCCGGGTTGGCCTCCAGCGCGGCCAGCAGGGCATTGCGGTTGGGCAGCCCGGTGAGCGGGTCGAAATGGGCCAGGCGGTCGAGCTGGGCGCGCTGGTGGGCGGCCTCGGTGATGTCGTGCAGGATCAGCGTGGTGCCGTGCGCATGCCCGTGGCGCCAGGGCGAGCGGGTGGCGTCCAGCAGGCGCAGGCTGCCGTCGGGGGCGACGATGCGCAGCTGCAGGCGGTCGCCGCCGGCGCCGCCGAGCCAGTCGCGCGCCGCGTCCTGGTCGGGCTGCAGGCGCAGCGGAATCAGCTGGCGGAGTTGCTGGCCGCGCAGGGCGCTGCCGAACAGACGCTCGGCGGCGGGGTTGTGCCAGCGGATGCCGCCGTGGCGGTCGGCCACCACCACCGCCTCACGCGCGTGCTGGCCGGCCTGGGCGACGATGGTGGCGTGGCGGTCCGCTGCTTCCTGTTGCAGCAGGCTGGCGGCCAGGCGGCCCAGCTGCGCCAGCGCCTGCAGCTGCGCGTCCGAGGGGTGCGCGCGCGGTCGGCGATCGCACACCGCCAGCAGGCCGATGCGCCGCCCCTGCGCATCCTGCAGCGCGATGCCGGCATGCGCGCGGATCGCGCTGCGCGGACTTTCCGGCAGCTCTGGCAGCACCAGCAGCGGGGCGTGCTGTTCCCAGCAGCGCACGAACAGGTGGTCGCGCGCCAGCGGCGTGCAGCCGGCCTCCAGGCCCTGCTGGGCCACCACCATGTGGCGGTCGGCGCTGACCGCGACCACCGCCGCCATCGGCATCCCGAGCAGGGTCCGCGCCAGCGCGAGCAGGTCGTCGAACCGGCCGGCGTCTGCCGTGGATGGCGCGGCGATGGCGGGGGAGGTGAGGGTCATCGGCGCAGCATTGACGGCGGGATCGCGCAACAGGGATGGCCGGGGCGGTGCAGGGTCGGTACGCCCGCGGCCATCGGGGTTCAGAACTCCTGCCAGTGCTGGTCGCCGGCGCTGCTGCTGGCACTGCGCTTGATGGGCGTGGCCGCGACCGGGGCGGCGGCCGCGCGGCGGGCCGGGGGCTTTACGGCTGCCTTCTGCTGGGCAGGCTTCACCGGCTCGCCCATATCCGCTTGCGGTGCTGCATGCGTGACGGGCGCCTGGCGGTCGGGCTTTGCCTTGGCTGCCTGCTGGTTGGCCAGCCGGAAGGCCGCCACCGCGTCCACCAGGGCGGCGGCCTGCTGGCGCATGCTCTCGGCCGAGGCACTGGCCTCTTCCACCAGCGCGGCGTTCTGCTGGGTGCCCTCGTCCATCTGGGTGATGGCCTGGTTCACCTGCTCGATCCCGCTGCTCTGCTCCTGCGAGGCGGCGGAGATGTCGGCCATGATGTCGGTGACACGCTTGACGCTGCCGACGATCTCGCCCATGGTCTTGCCGGCCTGGTCCACCAGCGCGCTGCCTTCCTCCACCTTCACCACCGAGTCGGTGATCAGCTGCTTGATCTCCTTGGCCGCGCCGGCGCTGCGCTGCGCCAGGCTGCGCACCTCGGCCGCCACCACCGCGAAGCCGCGGCCCTGCTCGCCGGCGCGCGCCGCCTCGACCGCCGCGTTCAGCGCGAGGATGTTGGTCTGGAAGGCGATGCCGTCGATCACCCCGATGATGTCCGCGATCCGGCGCGAGGCGGTCTGGATGTCGCCCATCGTGCTGACCACCTTCTGCACCACCTCGCCGCCGGACTCGGCCACGCTGGCCGCGCCCTGCGCCAGCTGGTTGGCCTGGCGCGCGTTGTCGGCGTTCTGCCTGACGGTGGAGGTGAGCTCTTCCATCGAGGACGCGGTTTCCTCCAGCGAGGCCGCCTGCTGCTCGGTGCGCATCGACAGGTCGGCGTTGCCGGAGGCGATTTCGCCGGCGGCGGCGCTGATGCTGTCGGCGCTCTGGCGGATCTCGCCGACGATCCGCGCCAGCGCTTCCACGCTGCGGTTGGCGTCGCTGGCCAGCTGGCCGAACTGCCCCGGCAGGTCGATCTCGACCCGGCGCGTCAGGTCGCCCTCGGCCATCGCCGCGAGCAGGCTGCCGACTTCGTGCAGGCCCTGGTCGGCGGTGGCCATCAGCGCGTTCAGCTCCTCGATCAACTCGCGGTACACGAACTCGAAGCGGGAGGCATCGCCGCGCTTGCCGAAGTCGCCGGCCACCGCGGCTTCCACCAGCGCCTTGATCTCGGCATTGACCGCCAGCATGCCCTTCTTGACCGCATCCACCGCCTCGGTGACGCGCGCCTTCTGGCCCGGATAGCGGGCGATGTCGCGCGAGAGGTCGCCGCGGGCGTAGTCGGCCACGATGCCGATGGCATCCATCTTGGTGGCGATGTGCGAGGCCACCAGGGTATTGACCTGGTCGGCCATCACCCCGAACGCGCCGGGGAAGGCTTCGGCATCCATGCGCGCGTCGATCTCGCCGGCCTCGTGCTGCTCATACATTTCCTGCTGCGCCTGTGCGAAGCGGCGCAGGCTGCCGGCCATGCTTTCCAGGCTGCGGCCGATGTTGTTGAGCTCGTCGTGGGTGTCCACCTGGATCTTGTCGGAGAACTGGCCGGCGGCCATGGCGCGAGCGCCGGCATCGATGCGCTGCAGGGCGCGCCGGGTGCCGCGGGTGAAGCCCAGGAACAGGTAGGCCGAGACCAGCAGGGCCAGCACCACGCCGCCCAGGGTGAGGAAGGCCTTGCGCTGCAGGCTGGCGATGGCGCGGTCGCCGGCGAGTTCGATGGTGGCGTAGGTCGCCGTCATCGCGCGGTTGAAGGCTTCGCGCGCGGCGCGGTCCTGCCTGGCGAATTCGACCACCGAAAAGTCCGGAGTTTCGGCGTCCAGCACTTTTTCCTGGATCAGCTTGTTCAATGCATCCATCTGCTGGAAGGCCTCGGCCATCGGTTTGCCGAACAGCTCCTTGGCCTCGGGCAGGCGGCGCTCGATCGACTTGCGGTTCTCACTAATCAGGCCGCTCAGGTACTGCTGCATGCTCTTGTTGACCGCCAGCGCGGTGCGGTCGTTCACCCAGATCGCACCTTCGCCCAGCACCCGCATGCTGACCACCGACTGCTTGGCGGTGGCGGCTGCGAGTGCCGGCAATTGCTGGCCGCCGACATCGCCGGCCAGCAGCATGGTCGGGTCGCGCGCCTCGCTGGTGATGGCCTTGAACGACAGCCGCGCGATTTCCTCGCGCAGCGCGCGCAGCGCATCGGTGTCCGCCTCCGGGCCGGCCTCGCCCTCGGTGTCCTGCGCCTTCTTCCACGCCGCATGCGTCGCTTTGACCGCGTCCGCCAGCTCCTCGTCGCGCAGCTCGCTCCTGGTGGCCCAGGCGTCGAACGCCGCCAGCCCCTTGTCGGCCGCGGCGGCGGCATCCGCCAGCGCCTGCGGGGTGGCGGTGGCGTCCTTGGCCAGCGCGCGGGCACGCAGGGCGCGATGCTCCTGCATCGCGATCTGGGCATCGTTCAGGGCGCGCAGGCCGGTGGTGGCGGCGCGCGCGGCCTTGGCCCTGGACAGTTCGCCGAGGCTGCTGCTGAGCACCAGCGCGGTCAGCACGCCGCAGGTGAGGGTGAAGCTGGCGCCGATCAGCATGGCTTTCTGGCTGAAGCGCAGGGACGCCATCAGGCGGACGGCGGGGGCGAGCAGGCGATCGACGGTGGATGAGCTGCGGGGCATGGCGGGGTCCTGATGCGGCGGGTTCATGGGCCGTACAAACGCCGGCATCGGCGCGGGCGCGGGAATCTTTAACCGGCGTGCGGGATTTCCCATCCGCGCACGCCGGGGGCGTGACCGGATGCGCAAATCCGCGTATCCGCGCAGGGCGCGCTCAAGTCCGGCGCGGGCGTGCCGATACGCGCACTGAGCACAGTCCCGTGCACGCGTCCCCCTCGGAGATCCGCCATGCAACCTGCCTTCCATCGTGCCCTGAACGTAGCGGCAATCGCCGCGGCGATGGCCCTTGCCCAGCCCGTGTTCGCGGGCAACCCCACCAAGCGCGTGGACCCGGTGTACCCGCCGGAAGCGGCGCGCGCCGGCACCACCGGCTATGTCGAAGTCGAATACAGCGTCGGGCCGGATGGCAAGGTCACCGATGTCTCGGTGGTGGAGGCCAAGCCGGGCCGGGTGTTCGTGGCCGCGGCGGTGAAGGCGGTCAAGCAGTGGGAGTTCGCCCCGGGCGAGACCCGCGGCAAGGTGAAGCTCGAGTTCAA
Source organism: Thermomonas sp. S9 (assembly GCF_024704365.1). Lineage (GTDB taxonomy): Bacteria > Pseudomonadota > Gammaproteobacteria > Xanthomonadales > Xanthomonadaceae > Thermomonas. The sequence goes on along the minus strand of NZ_JAJDFY010000001.1, from coordinate 1,792,239 downwards.
GCTCTGACGCGGTGATCCGGCAGGGCCCGCCACGGCGGGCCTTGCCAGCGCCTTCGACGCACGCGGGTCAGCCCTGATCCAAACAGCAAAACGCGCCGCAGTCTGCGGCGCGTTTCGTTTTGGGGTGCTGGGGTTCCGTGCCCGCCGTGCCGGGAGGGCCCACCCGGGAGCCGGCGGGCATCGGGAGGGGATCAGGCGGCCTGGGCCGCCGCCGCGTCCGCCACCAGGCCCATCTCGCTGCTGGTCATCAGGCCTTCGATGTCGAGCAGGATCAACATGCGCTCGTCCAGCGCGCCGATGCCGGTCAGGTAGCGGCGATCGATGCCGGTGCCGACGTCGGGCATCGGGCGGATCTGCTCGCCGGAGAGCTGGACCACGTCGGACACGCTGTCCACCACCATCCCGACCACGCGGTCGGCCACGTTCAGCACGATCATCACGGTGGTGGCGTCCACCTTCGCATCCAGGTGGAACTTCACCCGCATGTCGATGATCGGCACGATGGTGCCGCGCAGATTGATCACGCCCTTGATGTAGTCCGGGGCGTCGGGCAGGCGGGTGACGGCGTCGTAGCCGCGGATCTCCTGCACCTTCAGGATGTCCACGCCGTACTCTTCCTGGCCCAGGGTGAAGGTCAGAAATTCGCCGGCGACCGCGGCATTGGCCGGGAATCCGTGGTGGGAGGGCTTGGCGGATGTGCTCATGGGAGTCCGGATGCAGGCGGGTTCGCCCAGTTCATCGGCCGCGCGCGGCGATCCTTGAGCCGGGGCCTGGGTCAGGCCGCCCTCGGCAGGGCGGTGCGATGGGGCAGGCTGGCGGCGTCCACGATCAGCGCCACCCGGCCGTCGCCGAGGATGGTGGCGCCGGCGACGCCGGGGATGCGGCGGTAGTTGCGCTCCAGGTTCTTCACCACCACCTGCTGCTGGCCCAGCAGCTCGTCCACCTCCAGCGCCAGCCGCTGGCCCTGGCTTTCCACCACCACCGCGATCGGCTGCGCGTCGGCGCCTGCGCGCGCCGGCCGCAGGCCGTACTGGGTGGCGAGGTCGAGCAGGGGCACGTAGTGCTCGCGCACGCGCAGGACGCGCGCATCGCCGGCCACGGTCTTGATGTTCTCCGGGGCGGGCTGTAGCGATTCGACCACCATGTTCAATGGCAGGATGAACACCTCGCCGCCGACCGAGACGGTCATGCCGTCGAGGATGGCCATGGTCAGCGGCAGGCGGATGGAGATGGTGGTGCCTTCGCCCTCACGGCTGCGGATCTCCACCTGCCCGCCCAGCGCCTGGATGTTCTTGCGCACCACATCCATGCCGACACCGCGGCCGGACAGGTCGGTGAGGGTTTCTGCGGTGGAGAAGCCGGGCGCAAAGACCAGATCCCAGACCTGGGCGTCGCTGGGGTTTTCCGGCACCGGAATGCCGCGTTCGGCGGCCTTCGCCAGGATCTTCCCGCGGTTCAGGCCGCGGCCGTCGTCGCTGACCTCGATGATGATGTGGCCGCCCTGATGGGCCGCGGACAGGGTCACCGTGCCGGCCTCGGGCTTGCCGGCGGCGATCCGCTGCTCGGTGGTCTCCAGCCCGTGGTCGATCGCGTTGCGCACCAGGTGCACCAGCGGATCGACGATCTTCTCGATCACGCCCTTGTCCAGTTCGGTGCCTTCGCCGGAAGTCTTGAGGACGACCTTCTTGCCCAGCCGCGAGGCGATGTCGCGCACCATCCGCGGGAACCGGCTGAACGCGAAGTCCACCGGCAGCATGCGTACCGACATCACCGCTTCCTGCAGGTCGCGGGTGTTGCGGTCGAGCTGCTCCAGCCCGGCCAGCAGCTGCTCGTGCAGGGCCGGGTCGAGGCCGGCCGAGCGCTGCGCCAGCATGGCCTGGGTGATGACCAGTTCGCCGACCAGGTTGATCAGCGCATCGACCTTGTCCACCGCCACCCGGATGGTGGTGTCGGCGGCGTCGTGGCGGCCGCCGCTGCTGGCCGATTCGGCCGCGGCCGTGGCGGCAGGCCGGCTGGGTGCAGGAGTAGCGACAGATGCGGACGCCGCCGCTGCGGCGGGCGGTGCGGCAGAGAGCGGCGGGGCGGGAACCGGCGCGGCCGCGGTCACCGTATTGGCCACCGCGGCGGGAAGCGGCGCGATGGTGAGCCTGCACTGGTCCTCGACCCACGCGAACGTGTCCTCGATGGCCGAGCGCTCGACGTCGCCGACCAGCTGCAGGTCCCAGGCCAGCCAGGCCTCGAACGGATCCAGCTCGCTGAACGGCGGCAGGGCATCGTCGCGGCAGGTGACCTTGAGCTCGCCCAGCTGGCCGAGCTCGCGCAGCATCCGCAGCGGGTCGTTGCCGCTGAGGAACAGCGAGCGCTCCGGCACGAATTCGATCTGCCAGCCGATCGCCGGCGGCGCCGCCGGCGCGACGGTCGCGGCCGCTGCCGCGGCGGCATCGCCGGCCAGCAGTTTTTCCAGCCCGGCGCGCGCCTGCTGCAGCATCGGCTGGTCCACGGCCTCGCCGTGTTCGGCGGCCGCCAGCAGCATGCGCAGGGCGTCCACCGAGGCCAGCAGGGCGCTGATGGCGGGAGCGTCGAGCACGCGCCGGCCGCTGCGCGCCTCCTCCAGCAGGGTTTCCAGCAGGTGGGTGAAATCGGCGATCGCGGCGAAGCCGAAGGTCGCGCTGCCGCCCTTGATCGAGTGCGCGGCGCGGAGAGATCACGTGGATGGTGTCGCCGCTGCCGCCGCCGCTTTCCATCGCCAGCAGCCCGGCCTCCATGGCCGCGATGTTCTCGCGGCTTTCCTCGAAGAAGGTGGCGTGGAAGCGGGAGATGTCCATGTCGGGCCCTGGGGAATGGCTCAGCCGAGCACCTTGCGCACGGTGGCCAGCAGCTGTTCGGGGTCGAACGGCTTGACCAGCCAGCCGGTGGCGCCGGCGGCCCGGCCTTCACTTTTCTTGTCGGTACCGGATTCGGTGGTGAGCATCAGCAGCGGGGTGAACTTGTGGCTGGGCAGCGCACGCAGCTGGCGGATCAGCTCGATGCCGTCCATGCGCGGCATGTTGACGTCGGTGATGACCGCATCGAACTTCTGGGCCTTGGCCGCGTCCAGTGCGGCGATGCCGTCTTCGGCTTCCACCACGCTGTAGCCGCCGCCGGTCAGCGCGAACGCGACCATCTGGCGCATGGAGGTGGAATCGTCAACGATCAGCAGGGTTGCGCTCACGCGGGTTCTCCGGAGTCCTTGTCAACGCCCAAGCTTACCGCCAGCGCAAGCTGGCGTGCCGCTTCCACGAGCGTGGGCGAGGGGAGTGTGATGGTGGTCGAAAGTCCGCGCGCGGCGCGCCGCGGATGAAGGCGTGCAGCAGTTGCAGGCCGGCGGTATGCACGCGCCGCACCTCGGCGCCGGACAGCTCCAGCGTCGCATCGTCCAGGTGCGATTGCAGGGTGGCTTGCAGGTCGGTCACCTGTTCGATGCCCAGGTCGGCTTGCAGGGACAATGGCATGTCGAATCTCGGAAGTGGCGCTGGCCCAGACCGGTTAACGGCGCCGCGACGGGCGACTTGAGGCGGGCGCCGGAAGCATGCCGGAGCGCATGTTTCCGGCGTTCATTCAAACACCGCGGTGGCGTCCAGCAGGACCGTGGGCGGGGCGCCGGGCGTGCGCGCGATGCCCATGCTGGTGCGGTCGCGCAGGCTGGCGGCGGTAGGTTCGATCTGGCGGGCCTCCAGGGTCACCACATCGGTCACGGCGCTGACCAGCAGCCCGGCCAGCTCGTCGTGGTGCTCCAGCACCACGATCCGCGTGCGCTCGTCGATCCCGGCGGGCTGCCGGCGCAGCCAGCGGCCGAGATCGTGCACCGGCACCACCCGGCCGCGCAGGTTCATCACCCCCAGCAGCGAGGGCGGGGCGCCGCGCATGGCGATGATCGGCGCCAGCCGCACCACTTCCTGCACGCGCAGCAGTTCCACCGCGTAGCGGTCGTTGCCGATCGCCACCCGCAGCCAGCGCTGCCCGATCGGGGGCGGCGCGGCGCGTACCGACGGCACCGCCAGCGGCGGCGAGTAGGGCGCTGGCGCGGCCTGCCCATCGGCGGCAGGCGCTGCGTCCGCCGCGGGTGCAGGCGGCAGGGCGGATTGCGGCTCCGGCCCGGATGCGGTTCCAGGCGCCGCTCCTGGCACGGCATCGGCCTCGATTTCGACTTCTGCTTCGGCCTCGGCCTTGGTCTCGATTGCGGCAGTGGGGCATGCCGTGGATCCGGTTTCGGGGGGCGGCGTCGACGTCGGCGTCGGATTCCGCCGGGGCTTCCACGGCGGATATGTCGGCCGATTCGGACGCTGGCGCAACGGGCGGCTCACCGGCCATTTCCGGTGCTGCCCCGGGTTCGCGGGTGCCGGCGGCCTGCGCGGATTCCACGGTCTCCGCTGCGTGCGCGGGTTGCGCGGGTGGCAGCCCGAGCAGGGCGTCGAGGTAGGCGTCCACTGGCGGGTCGGCCGGCAGCACGGAGGATTGCGGCAACACGATCTGGCTCATGCGGCGGCCTCCTGCGGTCTGGCATCCGCGGTGTCCAGCAGCCACTGCAGGGCATCGCGGTAGGCATTGATGCCGCGCCCGGCCAGATGCCGGGGCTGGGTGGCCAGGCTGGCGGCGTCGCGCAGGCGGGTGTCCACCGGGATCGGCCACGGGCAGACGGAAATGCCGGGATAGGCGTTCAGGTGCTCCAGCGTTTCATGAGCTGGTGCGGGTGCGGCGGTCGTACAGGGTCGGCAGGATCTGCCGCAGCAGCGCCCGCCCGCGCGAGCGCTCCACCATCGCCGCCGTGCGCAGCATGCCTTCCAGCCCGTGCAGCGCCAGCGGGTCGGTCTGGGTGGGCACCAGCAGGCGGTCGCAGGCCGCCAGCGCGTTCACCAGCAGCAGGCTGAGCGTGGGCGGGCAGTCCAGCAGGGCGAAATCGTGGTCGCCGTCGGCGCCTATCAGGGCGCGGTGCAGGGCCAGGCCCAGCCCGGGCTGGGTGGCGCTGCGGCGCTCCAGGGTGGCCATCGCGGCCTGCGCGGCGACCAGCTGGATGTCGGCCTGGCCGGTGGCGCGGGCCACGCGGGCGATGGATTCGCCGTTGAACAGGTCGAAGGTGCCTTGCGGCGGCGGCTCGGCGGCGATCCCGAAGGCACGCGACAGCGAGCCGTGCGGATCCAGGTCCACCAGCAGCACGCGCTGGCCGAGATCGGCCAGGCAGCGCGCCAGGCACAGCGCGCTGGTGGTCTTGCCCACGCCGCCTTTCTGGTTGGCGATCGCCCAGATCCGCATCAGGGGACTCCCTTGAGACTTTTGCGCGCGCGGCCGCGCCCGGCGCGCTGGAGGAACGCGCGTCCAGGCCCTGCATCACGCTGTCCACGCTCTCGGCGGCGGCCAGGATCACCAGCTCCACCCGGCGGTTGCGGCTGCGGCCTTCCGGCGTGGCGTTGTCGGCGATCGGCTGGTATTCGCCATAGCCCATCGCCGCCAGCCGCGTGGGGGCGATGCCGACGGCGATCAGTTCGTACACGACGTTGATGGCACGCGCGGACGACAGGTCCCAGTTGGAGCGGAACTGGGCGGTGCGGATCGGCTGGTCGTCGGTATAGCCCTCCACCCGCACCGCGTTCGGTGCGTTGCGCAGCACGGTGCCCAGCTTGCGCACGGTGTCCAGGGCGCTGGCGGTGGGGGTGGCCACGCCACTGGGGAACAGCAGGTCGCTCTGGATTTCCACTTCCAGGAAGTTGCGGCCGCGGCGCACGCGCACCAGGCCGCTCTGCACCAGTTCGGACAGCGCCTGTTCGATCTGGGCGGCCAGCGCCTGCAGCTGCTGCTGGTCGCCCAGCCCGCCGCTGCCATTGCCCTGTGCGGCGGCGGCCGGGGCACTGGGCTGGTCGAGGCGGTCACGACGGTGCAGCGGCATCGGGACTTCCACCGGGACGGCCGGGGCGGGGCCGCGGCGGGCGCCGGTATCGATCACCGAAGGATGGTCGAAATCACCGCCGCGCAGCTGCACCTGGCCGACCTGGATCGGCCTGATCGAGCGCGGCGCGCCGCCGAACGCGGCGGACAGCGAGTCCGCCACCACCCGGTACTTGCCCTCGTTGAGCGAGGAAATCGCGTACATCACCACGAAGAAGGCCAGCAGCAGGGTGAGCAGGTCGCCATAAGGGATCGCCCAGGCTTCGTGGTTGAGGTGTTCTTCGTGCGGGTGGAGGCGTTTGCGGGCCATGTGGATGGCCTCTTCAGTGCACGAAGCCGGCGAGCCGGCTTTCGATGTTGCGCGGGTTCTCGCCCTCGGCGATCGCGATCAGGCCCTCGATCAGCATCTCGCGCTCCACTTCCTGGCGGTGCACGATGCCCTTCAGCTTGGACGCCATCGGCAGGAACAGCAGGTTGGCCGAGGCAATGCCGTAGATGGTGGCGGTGAACGCGGCGGCGATGCCGTGTCCGAGCTTGCTGGGGTCGGCCAGGTTCTTCATCACCGCCATCAGGCCGAGCACCGCGCCGATGATGCCCAGGGTGGGGGCGTAGATGCCCATGCCCTCGAAGACCTTGGCGGCGGCGATGTCGCGCTTGGTATGCGCATGCGATTCGATGTCCAGCATCTGCCGGATGGTGTCGGGTTCCACCCCGTCCACCACCATCTGCAGGCCCTTGCGCAGGAACGGGTCGGACTGCTGCTCCAGCAGCGGTTCCAGCGCCAGCAGGCCCTGCTTGCGGGCGATGCTGCTCCACTCGACCATGCGCGCGATCAGCCCGCCGGTCTCCTGCGGTGGCGGGCGGAATACCCAGACAGAAATCCGCAGCGCGCGCCGGAAGCTGTGCATCGGGGTCTGCAGCAGGATCGCCGCGATGGTGCCGAGGATGACGATGGTGAAGGCGGCTGGCGACCACAGGCCGCTGATGCCGGCTCCCTTCAGGACGCTGCCGCCGACCAGGGCGACGAGGCCCAGGAGCGCGCCGATGATGCTGAGGATGTCCATATACCCATCGCTATCGGCCGCGCGAGGCTCCGCTTGAGCAGGCTCCGCTTGCGCCGCGTTGCGCCGGGCCGAGCAGGGCGTCGACGTCGAGGATCATCGCCATCCGCCCGTCGCCGACCAGGCTGGCGCCGGCGTAGCCGGGCAGGCCGCGCAGGCTGCGCGGCAGCGCCTTGATCACGACTTCCTCGCGGCCCAGCACGCGGTCCACCAGCAGACAGAAGCGCTGCTCGCCGGATTGCAGGACCACCCCGCGGGTGGCGTCGTCGCCGCCGCGCGGCAGGCCCAGCCAGTCGCGCAGCGACAGCACCGGCATCGGCCGTTCGCGCAGGTCGAGGATCTTCTGGCCGTCCATCCACAGCAGCTGTGCCGCGTCGTGGGCGATCACCTCCAGCACCCGCACCAGCGGCAGCGCGTACACGTCCTGGTCGAGCTCGACCAGCAGGGTCGGCAGGATGGCCAGGGTCAGCGGCACCCGGATCACGAAGCGGGTGCCTTCCCCGATCTCGGAGAAGATCTGCACCTGGCCGGAGAGCTCGCGGATTTTCGACTGCACCACGTCCATGCCGACCCCGCGCCCGGACAGGTCGGACACCTCGGTGCGGGTGGAGAAGCCGGGCAGGAACAGCAGCGACAGGCATTCCTCCGGAGACAGCCGGCCGGCGGCCTCGGCGTCGATCACGCCCTTGCGCACCGCGCTGCGGCGGATGTTCTCCGGGTCGATGCCGGCGCCGTCGTCGCTGACCTCGATCGCGACGTGGTCGCCTTCCTGCTGCGCGGACAGGCGCACCCGCCCGGCCTCGGGCTTGCCGGCGGCGCGGCGCGCCTCGGGCATCTCGATGCCGTGGTCGATGGCGTTGCGCACCAGGTGCACCAGCGGGTCGGCCAGGGCCTCGACCAGGTTGCGGTCGAGCTCGGTCTCGGCGCCTTCCACCACCAGTTCGACCTGCTTTTTTCAGCTGGCGGGCGACATCCCGGGCCAGCTTCGGGAAGCGGGTGAACACCCGGCTGACCGGTTGCATGCGCGCCGACATCACCGCGCCCTGCAGGCGGGCGGTGACGGTGTCCAATGCGGTCACTGCGCGGTCCAGGGCTTCGTCGCGCACGCCGGGGCGCAGGGTTTTCAGGCGGTTGCGCGCCAGCACCAGCTCGCCCACCAGGTTGACCAGCGCATCCAGCCGGCGCACGTCCACGCGCACGGTCTGCTCGGCTTCGGCGGCGATGGCGGTGGGCTTGTCCGCAGCGGCGGGTTTGGCGGGCGACGCCGGCTTGCCGGCGTTCGCCGCAGGTGCGGCGGGCTTGGCAGGCGTGGCGGCCGCAGGCGCTGGCGGAGTGGCGCCGGGGATGCCGCCGACCCCGTGCAGGCTGTCCAGCAGGGCGTCGAAATCGAGGTCGTCGAGGTTCTCGGGGATCTCGAACGCCGGGGCCGCGGCGGCGGTGGGCGCCGGCGCCTGCCCGCCGCGCACCTGCTCGAGCAGGGCGGGATCGATTTCCTCCAGCGCCTCGCCGCGGGCGAGTGCGTCCAGCATGTCCAGCAGCTGGTCCACCGCGCGCTGGGCGCCGTCGAAGGCCGCCGCATCCAGCGCGCGCGCCGCTGCGGGCGGCATCGATGCGGTCCTCGAAGGCATGGCACAGCGCCACCATCGGCGGCAGGTCGAGGAAGCCGGCGCCGCCCTTGATGGTGTGGAAGCCGCGGAACACGGCGTCCAGGGTGGCGCGATCGTCGGGGTCCTGCTCGAGCGCGACGACCTGCTCGCCCAGGCGGTCCAGGATCTCGCGCGCCTCGATCAGAAAGTCGGCGCGCGCGTCGTAGCCGCCCTCCGAGGCCATGGTCAGATCCCGAGTGCGGCCAGCAGGTCGTTGGCCTCGTCCTGGGTCGCCGCCGGGGTATCCACGCCCGAGACCGCCGGTCCGTGGCCCTTGCCGTCGTTGGCATGCATGGCCTGGATGTCGCCCAGGCCGGCCTGCAGCGAGCGGATCAGGTGGATCACGCGCTGGATGATCTGGCCGGTGAGGTCCTGGAAGCTCTGCGCCTCGACCATCGCGGACAGGCGGGTGCGGATCGCCTCCACCGTGGCGGTGTGCTCGGAGCCGAAGGTGGCGAGCAGGCCGCGGCATTCATCGGCCAGGTCCAGCGTGCGCATGCTGGCCTCCTCGGTCATCTTCACCACGTGCTCCAGCCGGCTGCAGGCATCGGGCAGGCTGCCGGAGGCGCTGGCCTGCGCGGCGGCCGGCATGCGCGCGTCGATGGTGCGTTCCAGCTCGTCCAGCTCGCGCGCCAGCTTGACCAGGCTCTCCACCACCGGCTGCCGGCGCCATTCCAGCAGGGAGTCGAGGTGACGGCGCCAGGCATCGGCATCGCCCGCTTCCAGCGCGGACATCGCCGCGTGCAGGCGCCCGATCACGTCGGCCTGGCTGGCAGGGATCGCCGGCGGGGGCATGGGCATGCTCATGCCACTTTCTCCATGCGCTCGAAGATCTTGTTGAGCTTGTCCTCGAGGGTGGCGGCGGTGAACGGCTTGATGATGTAGCCGTTCACGCCCGCCTGCGCGGCCTCGATGATCTGCTCGCGCTTGGATTCGGCGGTCACCATCAGCACCGGGATCTTGGCCAGCGCGGCGTCCGCGCGGATCGCCTTCAGCAGCTCGATGCCGGGCATGCCGGGCATGTTCCAGTCGGTGATGACCAGGTCGAAATGGCCCTTGTGCAGTTCGATCAGCGCGGTCGAGCCATCGTCGGCCTCGGCGGTGTTGGTGAAGCCGAGGTCGTTGAGCAGGTTCTTGACGATGCGGCGCATGGTCGAGAAATCGTCAACGATGAGGATGCGGATGCCCTTGTCCATGTCGAATCCTGTAGGTGTGCGCAGTGGCTATCGGCCGCCTGGCCGAAAACTTGATGTGACGGGCTGACCGAAACGCGAAGCGCGGCCGGGTCAGTCTTCGCCGTCGTCCAGTTCCCCGCGCCAGTCGGTCAGGCGTGCGCGCAGGCGCAGCATGGCCTGGCCGTGGATCTGGCACACCCGCGATTCGCTGACGTTGAGCACCGAACCGATCTCGCGCAGGTTCAGCTCCTGCTCGTAGTACAGCGAGAGCACCAGCTTCTCGCGCTCCGGCAGGTTGTCGATGGCCTCGCCCAGCGCCACCCGGAATGCGCTCTGCTCGAACCGGCGGGCGGGGGTGGCGTGGTCGTGCTGGCCCAGGCGCGGCTCGCCATCGTGCTCCTCGACGTATTCGTCCAGGCTCAGCAGCTGGCCGCGCGCGGCGTCCTGCAGGACCTGGTGGTAGTCGTCCACGCTCATGCCCAGCGCGGCGGCGATTTCCTGGGCGGTGGCGGCGCGACCCTCACGCTGCTCGATCGCGCGGGTGGCGGCCACCACGTCACGGTAGCGGCGGTGGACCGAGCGCGGCACCCAGTCGCCGGCGCGGATGGCGTCGATCATCGCGCCGCGGATGCGGATCGAGGCGTAGGTCTCGAAGGTGGCGCCCTGGTCGGACTGGAAGTTCCGGGCGGCTTCGAGCAGGCCGATCATGCCGGCCTGGATCAGGTCGTCGACCTCGACGCTGGACGGCAGCCGCGCGGCGAGGTGGTGGGCGATGCGGCGGACCAGCTCCGAGTGCCGCGCCACGATGGCAGCGGCATCGCCGTTCTGCTGGGCACGGTATTGGGCGGCCCCGGTATTCATGCGCAGGTGCTCCCTTGCGCGGCGATCAGCCGCTCGGTGAAGAACTCGACGTGCCCGCGCGGACCCTGCGGCGCCTGCCACTGGCTGATCCTGGCGGCAAGCTCGCGGAACGCCAGCGAGGCCGGCGCGCCCGGGAAGGCATCCACCACCGGTTCCTGGCGCTGCACCGCCACCCGCAGCCATTCATCGCGCGGGATCGCGCCGAGGTAGGACAGGGTGATGTCGAGGAAGCGCGAGGTGACCCGTTCCAGCTTGTCGAACAGGGCCTTGCCCTCGGTGGGGTTGGCCACCTGGTTGGCCAGCACCTCGATCCGGTTGACCCCGCGGTCGCGGCTGAGCACCTTCGCCAGCGCATAGGCGTCGGTGACCGAGGCGGGCTCGTCGCAGACCACCAGGATCACGTCCTGCGCGGCCTGGCAGAAGGTCAGCACGCTGTCGGAGATGCCGGCGGCGGTGTCCACGACCATCACGTCCAGCGGAATGTCGAGCTGCGAGAACGCGTTCACCAGCCCGGCATGCTGCTGCGGCAGGAGTTCGGTCATGTGGCGTTTGCCGGAAGCTGCCGGCACCACCAGCAGCCCGCGCGGGCCTTCGATGATGGTCTCGCGCAGTTCGCAGCGGCCGGCGAACACGTCGGCCAGGGTCAGGCGCGGCGACAGCCCCAGCATCACGTCGGCATTGGCGAGGCCGAGGTCGGTATCCAGCAGCAGGGTGCGCTGGCCGGCCAGCACCATCGCCATCGCCAGGTTGATGGACACGGTGGTCTTGCCGACCCCGCCCTTGCCGCCGGTGACGGCGATCACGCGCGGCGCGCTGGGGGCGGATGGCTGCGGGCGGGAGGGCTCAGGCGAGTGCATGGTGGCCGTCGTCAAGGTGAGGGGTAGCCGCCGGCGCGCGGCGCGGGAACTCGAGGGCATCGGCCAGGCGGGTGGCGTCCGCCAGGGCGATGTCGTCCGGCACGCACTGCCCGGCGGTGGTGTAGGCCAGCGGCAGGCGATGGTGCGCCAGTACCGACAAGGCTGCACCCGGACGGGTGGTTTCGTCCAGCTTGGTCAGGATGGCGCCCTCCGGCGCGGCCGGGCGGTAGCGCCGCAGCAGTTCGTCGAGGTCGGCCGGATGCGCGTTCGCCGGCAGCACCAGCAGGCTGCGCACATTGCTGGCGGCGCGCATCCACAGAATCTGGCGCAGCAGGGCGCGGTCGCGCAGACCGTGGCCAGCGGTGTCGATCAGCACCAGCGGATAGTCGGCCAGCTGCTCCAGCACCCGCGCCAGCGCGTCCGGGCCTTCCGCGTCGCAGACGGTGATGCCCAGCCGCCGGCCCAGCACGTGCAGCTGCTCGCGGGCGCCGGCGCGGGCGTTGTCGGCGCTGACCAAGGCCACGTCGCGGGCACGGTGGCGGGCGGCGTAGCGGGCGGCGAGCTTGGCGATGGTGGTGGTCTTGCCGGCGCCGGTCGGGCCGAGCACGGCGAGAATGCCGCCGGCCTCCAGCGTTTCGTCGGGCAGCACCGGCAGGTGCGCGGCCAGCGCGGCACGCAGCGGCGCGGCGATCGTCTCCGGCGCCAGCGTCGGGTCGATGGCGGCGGCGACCTGCTGCGCCAGCGTCTCGTCGCAGCCGAACGCGGCCAGCGCGTCCAGCGCCGCCGCCCGCGCCGGCGCGCCGCGCAGGCGTTCGCCCGCCAGCTGGCCGAGTTCGCGTTCGATGATCTTGCGCATGGCCGCCAGTTCGGCGCGCATCGCGGCCATCGCGGGGTCGGGCTCGACACTGCGCAGAAGCGGGCCAGCGGGCGTGGCCGTACGCGGGGAGTCCGGCGCGGTCGCGGCCGGGGCATCCGCCGGCACGCCCGCCGGCCTGTTCGGCGGAACTTCGGTCGCGGCGGTCGTGGCCTGTGCCGGCAAGGCGGCGGGCACGGGGTGCGGTTCGGCAGCCGACACCGCGGCGGCGTCGCGCGGGCCCTTCAGCACCGCCATCACCTGTTCCAGGCGGCTGGCCGGGCGCTCGCTGGTGGTTGGCGCGGCGCGCGCGGCGCGCGCGGGAACCGGCTCGCCATCCACATGGAAGACCGCGCGGCCCTGCCCGCGTTCGGGCAGGCGCGCGCGCAGCACGGCGGCGAAGTCCTCCGGGGCGGGCGAAGTGCCGGTCGCGGCGGTGGGAGCGGGCGAGGCCGGCGCGGCGGGCGCCGCAGGGGCGGCCGGGGCGCGCGGCGCCTCGGGCGCGCCGATCGTGCGCAGGGCCTGCTGCACCACGGCTTCGTCGTAATCGGTGGCGGCCACCACTTCCACCCCGGCGCTGGCCTGCCGGCTGGACAGGATCACCGCATCCGGCCCCTGTTCCTCACGCACCATCCGCAGCGCGGTGCGCATGTCGGGGGCGTTGAAACGCTTGATTCTCATAGTGCTGCTCCGCTGCGGACCTGCTCATTGGCGGGCATGAGCCCTCATCCGATCGCACCCAGCAACCGCAACCGTTTGTCTTCCGGCACTTCGCCATAGGCCAGGACCGACAGCTGCGGGACGCTGTGACGCACCAGCCGCGAGATGGCGGCGCGGATCCCGCCCGGGACCAGCAGGATCGCGGGTTCGCCGCGTTGCTCCTGACGGGTCACGCACTCGCTGAGGTTCTGGTGCAAACGCTCGGCGAGCCCGGGTTCCAGCGCGGCCCCTTGGCCGTTGACCGAGTCCTGCAAGATGCGTTCCAGCTGCGGGGCCAGGGTGAACACCGGCAGCTCCGGCGCCATGCCGTTGAGCTCCTGCACGATGAAGGCGCCCAGCGCCACCCGCACGGCGGCGGTCAGGGTGGCCGGGTCCTGGGTGTGGATGCCGTGCTCCAGCAGGGCTTCGACGATCCGCCGGATCTGCCGCAGCGGCACCTTCTCGGCCAGCAGCGACTGCAGCACCTTCACCACCACCGACATCGGCAGCAGCTTCGGCGTCAGCTCTTCGACGAGCTTGGGCGACGCCTTGCCGACGCTCGCCAGCAGCTGCTGCACTTCGTCGTGCCCCAGCAGCTCGGCCGCCCGTTCGCGCACCACGTGCGACAGGTGGGTGGCGACCACGGTGCCGGCATCGACCACGGTATAGCCCAGCGATTCGGCGTGCGCGCGCTCGCTGGGCAGGATCCATACCGCATCGAGCCCGAACGCCGGGTCCTTGCCCGGGATGCCGTCCAAGCGCCCGAACACCCGGCCCGGGTCCAGCGCCAGCATGCGGTCGGGGTACAGTTCGCCGCTGGCCACCGGCACCCCGTGCACCAGGATGCGGTACTGGCCGGCGGCCAGTTCCAGGTTGTCGCGCACGTGCACCGCGGGGATCAGGAAGCCGAGGTCCTGGGTCAGCTTGCGGCGCACACCCTTGAGCCGGGTCAGCAACTCGCCGCCCTGGCTCTTGTCCACCAGCGGGATCAGCTTGTAGCCGACCTCCAGCCCCAGCGGCTCGGCCGGCGCTACTTCGTCCCAGCTCAGCTCCGCCAGCGCGGTGCCGCCCGGGCTGGCGGCGGCCGCGTCCGCCGCGGCCTGTGGGCCGGCCTCGGCCGTATCGCGCATGCGCCAGGCCGCGAACCCGAGCGCGCCGGCCAGCAGCAGGAACGGCAGGTTGGGCATGCCCGGCACCAGCCCGATCAGGCCCAGCAGGCTGGCGGCCACGGTCAGGGCGCGGCGCTGTCCGAACACCTGGGTGCTGACCGCGTCGCCCATTTCCTGCTCGCGGGTGGCGCGGGTCACCAGCATCGCCACCGCGGTGGACACCAGCAGCGCCGGCAGCTGCGCCACCAGGCCGTCGCCAATCGCCAGCAGGGTGTAGGTCTGCATCGCCTGGGCGAAACCGAGGCCGTGCTGGAGCATGCCGATCAGCACGCCGCCGACCAGGTTGATCGCCAGGATCAGCAATCCGGCGATGGCATCGCCGCGCACGAACTTGCTGGCGCCGTCCATCGAGCCGTAGAAGTCGGCCTCGTTGCGCACTTCCTCACGCCGCAGCCTGGCCTCGTCGCGCGTCAGCAGGCCGGCGTTGAGGTCGGCGTCGATCGCCATCTGCTTGCCGGGCAGGGCGTCGAGGATGAAGCGCGCCGACACCTCGGAGATGCGCCCGGAGCCCTTGGTCACCACCACGAAGTTGATGATGGTGAGGATGGCGAACACCACGATGCCGACCGCGTAGCTGCCGCCGACCACGAAATTGCCGAACGATTCGATCACATGACCGGCGGCCGCGCCGCCCTGGTGGCCGTGCAGCAGCACCACGCGGGTGGAGGCCACGTTCAGCGACAGCCGCAGCAGGGTGACCATCAGCAGCACGCTGGGGAAGATCGAGAACTCCAGCGGCCGGCGCACGTACACCACCGCCAGCAGCACCATCAGCGACAGGCCGATGTTGATGGTGAACAGCGCGTCCAGCAGGAACGGCGGCAGCGGCACCACCACCATCGACAGCATCGCCAGCACCACCACCGGGGCGGCGGCGCCGGTGCGCACGGCGTGGCTGATCGCGGCCAGGGCGCCGGACTGCGGGCGGTCGTCGGGCAGCGTGCTCATCGCGGTGCCTGCCCGTCATCCAGCGCCGGGTCCAGGGTCACCGCGGGCAGGCGCGGCATCGGCCCGTGCTTCGGGTGCCAGCGGCGCAGCTGGAACACGTAGGACAGCACCTGCGCCACCGCCGCGTACAGCGCGGCCGGGATCTCCTGGTCCAGCCTGGCGTGCCGGTACAGCGCGCGCGCCAGCGGCGGCGCCTCGACCTGCGCCACCCGGTGCGCACGCGCGATCTCGCGGATCTTCAGCGCGATCTCGTCCACCCCGGTGGCCACCACCTTGGGCGCGCGCATCTTGCCCGGCTCGTACTTCAGCGCCACCGCGTAGTGGGTCGGGTTCACCACCACCACGTCGGCTTTCGGCACCGCCTCCATCATCCGCTGCTGCGCAAGCCGCTGTGCCAGCTGCCGGATCTTGCTCTTGACCTGCGGGTTGCCCTCGTTTTCCTTGAACTCGTCGCGGACTTCCTGCTTGGTCATCTTCAGTTTTTCGCGCCACGACCAGCGCTGGTAGGGCACGTCGATCGCCGCCAGCAGGGCCATCGAGCCGACCATCGCCGCCAGCGCGTGCAGCATGAAGCCCAGTCCGTCGGCCACCGCCTGCTCGATCGATTCCTGCTGCAGCGAGGGCATCGCCACCAGCGCGCGATGCACCACCCAGTAGCCCACCGCGCCGACCAGCAGGATCCGCAGCAGCGAGCGCAGCAGTTCCACCTGGCCTTCGCGGTTGTACATGCGGGCCAGCCCGGCCGCCGGGTTGAGGCGGCCGAAATTCGGCTGCAGCGCCTGCCCGCTGAAGCGCAGGCCGCTCATGATCGCCGGGGAGATGAAGCAGGCGGCCAGCGCCACCGCCACCAGCGGAAGCGTGGGCAGCACCAGGCCGCCGAGCAGGGTGGCGGCGTGCGTCAGCAGACGGTCCTGGTGCCCGACCAGCGACGGGTCGAACGCCAGCGCGCCGCGCATCCAGCCGAGCGAGGCGCGCGCCACGCCCGGCCCCATCACCAGCAGCACGACCACCGAAGCGCCCAGCACCGCCACGTTGGCCAGCTCGCGCGAGCGCGGTACGTCGCCGCGCTTGCGGGCATCGTCCAGGCGTTTGCTTGTGGGGGCTTCGGTGCGGTCTTCGCGATCGGCGGCTTCGCTCATCGTCTCAATCCGTGACGGCGCGGGCGGCCTCGAATGCCTGCCCGAACAACGCCTGCACTGGATCAAGCAACTCGCGTGCCAACACCACCAGCAGGGCCAGGCCCACCAGCAGGGCCACCGGCATGCCGATCTGGATCGGGTTGAACTGCGGCGCCGCGCGCGACAGCACGCCCATCACCGTGTTCACCGCCAGCATCGCCACCGTCACCGGCAGCGATAGCAGCACCGCGGCGCGCAGCACCGCCGGGAAGAACGCCGGCAGCACCGACAGGAAATGCGACAGGTCCGCCAGCGGCCTGCCGATCGGCTGCGCGCGGTAGCTGTCGGCCAGCAGCTGGATCAGCGCCACGTGCGCGTTCAGGCTGAAGAACACCAGCCCGAAGATCAGGTAGAACCAGGTGGACAGCACCGGCACCTGGGTCTGGTTGGCGGGGTCGGCCATGGTGGCGAACGACAGCGCCATGCCCTGCGAGGCGAACTGCCCGGCCAGCATCCCGGCCTCGAACGCCAGCTTGATCAGCAGCCCGATGGACAGGCCGATGGCGAATTCGCGCAGCACGTTGAGGGCGGTGGCGGCATCCACCGCGGCCGGCGGCGGGGGCGGCAACATCCCCGACAGGGCGGCCGCCAGCACCAGGGTGAACAGCATGCGCGCGCGCCGCGGCACGCCCTTGCCGCCAATCGCCGGCAGCACCTGCATGGCGGCGCCGATCCGGATGGAGTGCCAAAGGACCGTCGCCAGCATCCCGAACAGGTTGAACCCGTCGGCGGTGGTGAGGGTGACGGTGTCCACGGCCGCGTTCAGCCGATCAGGTGCGGGATCTGCTGGAACAGCTCGGTGGTGAACGAAACCAGCCGCCCCAGCAGGAAGTGCCCGGTCAGCGCCAGGGTGGCGACCAGCGCACCGACCTTGCACACGAAGGCCACGGTGGGCTCGTTGATGGAGGTGGCGGCCTGCAGGATGCCGACCACCACGCCGGTGCCGAGTACCGCCAGCAGCAGTGGCGCGCCCAGCAGCAGCGCCAGTTGCAGGCCTTGGGAAATCTGCGCAAGGGCCATTTCGGGGGTCATGCGGGGGCTCCGTGGGGAAGCAGGCGGCGCCGGCGGGTGGATGCCGGCCGGAAAGCGGACGTCGGCGCGGCGGTCATATCGGATTGAAGCTGCCGGCGAGCGAGCCGACCACCAGCACCCAGCCGTCCACCAGCACGAACAGCAGGATCTTGAACGGGGCCGAGATCAGCATCGGCGAGAGCATCATCATGCCCATCGACATCAGCACACTGGCCACCACCAGGTCGATGATCACGAACGGGATGTAGATCAGGAACGCGATCTCGAACGCGGTCTTCAGCTCGCTGGTCAGGAACGCGGCCGCCAGCACGCCGAACGGCACGTCCTGCGGGGTGGCGTAGGGGCCGCTGCCGGACATCCCGGCGAAGGTCATCAGGTCGTTCTCGCGCACCTGCGCCAGCATGAAGGCGCGGAACGGCGCCGACGCCGCGGCCCAGGCGCTGCGGAAATCCATCTGGTGGTCCAGGTAGGGCGCGATGCCCGCGGTCCACGCCTGGTCCAGCACCGGCTGCATGATCATCGCGGTGAGGAACAGCGCCAGCGCCAGCAGGATCTGGTTGGACGGCGTCTGCCCGGTGCCCAGCGCCTGCCGCAGCAGGCTGAGCACGATGATGACGCGGGTGAACGCGGTGATCCCCAGCAGCAGCGCCGGCAGCAGGGTGATGCCGGTCATCAGCAGCAGCACCTGCATCGGCATGCTGACCGGCTCCTTGCCGATCTGGCCCACGGTCACCGCCGGCAGATCCGGCAGTGGCGCGGCCGCGGCCGGGGCGGTGGCCGCAGCGGTGGCGGCTGGGGCGGCAGCTGTCGTTTGCGCCAGCGCGGGCACCGCGCAGGCCAGCAGCACCAGTGCGATCAGGGCCAGCAGGCCGCGTCGCCAGACGCCGGCCGCCGCAGGCGCGGGGGAGTGCCGGTTCATGCCTGCTTCCTGAAATGCTGGGCCAGCACCTGCGCGAATGGCGAGGCCGCCGCGGGGGCAGGCGCTGCCTCCGGCAGGGGCTGCGCGAGGGTGTGCAGCAGGCGGGTGCCCGAGGCACCGCTGGACAGCAGCAGCTGGGTGCCGCCGACTTCCACCACCAGCAGACGCTCGCGCGCGCCCAGCGCCAGCGAGGTCACTACCCGCAGCCCGCCGTGGCGTGCCTGTGCGAAGCCGGGCATGCGCCGCGCCAGCCAGGCCAGGCCGAAGATCAGGCCAAGCACCAGCGCCAGCGCGAACAGGGTGCCGCCGAGGGTGCCGGCGGCGCTGGGCGCGGCGGGGGCATGCGCGGGCTGCAGCGCCAGCGCATGGGTCTGCGCCGGGCGCGGCGGCAGCATGGCCGGCTGGGCCGTCGCGGGTGCGGCGGGCGCGGGCTGGCTGGCGGCCATGCCGTCGCCGGCGGCGGGGGCGGGGGCGGGGGTGGCGTCCTGCATGGCGGGGGCTCAGCGCAGGCGCTTGATGCGTTCGGCCGGGCTGACCACGTCGGTCAGGCGCACGCCGAAGCGGTCGTTGACCACCACGACCTCGCCCTGCGCGATCAGGGTGCCGTTGACGTACACGTCCAGCGGTTCGCCGGCGCCGCGCTCGAGTTCCACCACCGAGCCCTGGTTGAGCTGCAGCAGGTTGCGGATCGGGATGCGCGCGCGCCCGACTTCCAGCGACAGCGAGACCGGGACATCGAGGATGACCTCCAGGTTGAGGTCGCTGCCGTTGCCGGTGCCGGCCTCGGCGGTGAGCGGCTCGAAGGCGGCGCGGGTCGGGTCGTTTTCGGTCGTGCTCATGGCGTGGCCTGGGAATCCTGGTTGGAACGAAGGGTGTGCACCGCGGTGATCTTCACCGCGTTGCGTCCGTTGTGGACGCCGAATTCACCGGAGAACAACGGCAGGTGCTCGACCTGCAGCGGCACCTCCTGCCGGATGTCCAGCGGGATGACGTCGCCGACCTTGAGCCGGCTCAGTTCGCGCAGGCTGATCTGGCGCTCGGCCAGCACGCTGCTCAGTTCCACCTCGGCGTCCTGCAGTTGCGCGCGCAGCGCGCGCGTCCAGCTCTCATCCTTCTCGACCCGGTCGCTCTGCACGCCGGCGTCCAGCTGGTCGCGGATCGGCTCCAGCATCGCCCACGGCAAGGCCAGGTGCAGTTCGCCGCCACCGCCTTCCAGATCGACGTGGAAGCGGGAGACCACGATGTATTCGCGCGGGCTGATGATGTTGGCGAAGTGCGGGTTCACCTCGGAATTGAGGTATTCGAACTCCACCGGCATCACCGGCGCCCACGCCTCGGTGAAATCGGCGAAGGTCTGCTTCAGCAGCAGCTGGATCACCCGCATCTCGGTAGGGGTGAACTCGCGGCCCTCGATCCGGGTGTGGTACTTGCCGTTACCGCCGAAGAAGCTGTCCACCACGGTGAACACCAGGCGCGGCTCGAACATCACGATGCCGGTGCCGCGCAGCGGTTTCATCTTCACCAGGTTGAGATTGGTCGGCACGTGCAGCGAATGCATGTATTCGCCGAAACGCACCATGTCGACGCCGCGCACCGACAGGTCGGCCGAGCGCCGCAGCAGGTTGAACAGGCCGATCCGCCAGGTCCGCGCGAAGCGCTCGTTGACCATCTCCAGGGTCGGCAGGCGGCCGCGGATGATGCGTTCCTGGGTGGCGAAATCATAGGCGCGCACCTCGCCCGGGGCGGGCGGCGGCTCGGTGTCCACCACGCCGCTGTCGACGCCGTGGAGGAGGGCGTCGATCTCGTCCTGGCTGAGCAGGTCGGAACTCATCGCGGCATCCTGGTCACTGGATCACGACACTGGTGAACAGCAGCGCATCCACCTTGTCGGCGGCGTGCTGCGCTTTCAGTACCGAGCGCACCTCGTTGAGCGCCTGCGCCTGCAGGCGTTCCTTGCCGGCGCGCCCGGCGAGCTGTTGCGAGGTCTGCTGCCCGAACAGCAGCAGCAGCCGGTTGCGGATCAGCGGCGTGTGCAGCGCGATCGCCGCGGCGGTATCGGCGTCGCGGGTCTGCAGTTGCACGTCGGCCTGCAGGTACTTGACGGTGTCGGCATCCGCCAGATTGACCACGAAGGCGGGGTCCATCGCGATGTACTGTGCCGGCGGCAGCGGCTTGGGCCCGGAGTGCGCTGGCTTCATGAAGAAGAACGCGGCGCCGCCGCCAGCGGCCAGCACCACCAGGATCAGGATGATCCACAGCAGCTTTCCGGATTTCTTCGGCGGCGGGTTGGTCGCGGGCGCAGCGGTGGCCGGGGCTGGTTTTGCGGGGGCTGCCACGGGTGGTTCGTCCTTGGGATGGCGTTGGCCTGCATCATGCAAACGCCATGCCGCAGGCGAACCAGCAAGCGCCCGGAGGGCGCGCATGCACGGCTACCCGCGGCCGCCCGTTGCGGCAAACGCGCGCATCCACCGGATTGCGGCGGGCGGGATGTGCCCGGGGCGCCGGCGCCCGAACGCCGGCGTCAGGCGTATTCGTCGAGCAGGCCGCGGCCGCGACGGGATTCCGGCGGCCGTGGCGCGGTCGCCGTCGGTTCGCCTTCTGGCGCACTGCCGCTGCCCGTGGCGCCGGCGCCACGCCGTCCCTGCGCCTGCGCCTGGCCCTGGCCGACGCCGGCATGCGCCAGCTGCAAGCCCTGCTGCCCCAGCAGCTCGCGCAGGCGCGGCAGGCTGGATTCCAGCGTCTGCCGGACCTCGGCATGCGGGCTGTGGAACTCGGCGCGCACCTCACGGCCCTCCACCTGCACCCGGATGTCGATTGGCCCCAGATGTTCCGGCGCGACCCGGATCTGGGCGTGGCCCAGTCTCTGCGCTGCCATCCAGGCCAGATGGTCGCCGAGGCGGTCGTCGTAGCCGGCGGTGGGATCGCCCGGCTGTGCCAGCGGCGCGGCCGGCGCCGCCGGCGTGGGCGCGCTGGCGGGCGTGGCGTGCAGTGCGGTGGCGGCCAGCATCGCCGGGAAATGCACGGCGCCGGGGCCGGGCGCCTCGCCGCTGCCGGCCTCGGAGGCGGCGGTACGCGGCAATACCGTGACCCCTTCCAGTGCCTGCAGCAGCGCGACCGGATCGGTCGGCGCGTCGGAAGCCGGCACCGGGCCGGATGTGACCATCGTGACCGATGCCGGGGGAATGGCGGGATGCGCCGGGAGCGGGATATCCGCCTGGAAGGCGGGCGGGATCGGCACGGCAGGCCCGTTGGCCGCCGTGGGCGGCCACGGCATCGGCATGCCCGGCGGCACTGACAGGGTGCCCGCTGTGGCTGCCAGCAGGCGCGGGGCCTCCGTCGCCGCGGGCGGGATGATCCCGGGCGACGCGGTGCGCAGGATCGGCGGCAGCCGGCGGGTGGCGCCGTCGTCGCCCGCACCGCGCAGGGCTGCGGGCAGCGCCGCGGTGTCGTCGGCCTTCGCGCTGTCGGCGACGCCCGAGCGCAGGGCGGCCTCGACCGTATCGGCGACGGCATCCCGGCGCAGCCCGGGCAGTTCGGGGCGCGCGGTGGGATGGGCGGCGACGCCCGCGAGCGCGTCCGGCACGGCCTGCGGGGAGGTGACAGGGCCGGCCGGCAGCGCATTCGGTAAAGACGTGGAGGGCATGGCAGCGGCGGGCTCGGCGGCGGCCTGCCATCCCGGCATCTGCGCCAGCATCGCCATCATCGGCGCCACGTCGTCGGATACCGCCTCGGTACCGGCGGCGGATGCGGCCGGCTTCGCGGGCAGGCGCCTGCCGGAGGCGGGCGGCGCGGGAACGCTGGCCGGCGCGTCTGCCTGCGCCGAGGGCTCGGCGTCCAGCAATTGCTGGAACGCGCCGGCCACCGGCGCGTCAGCGCCAGCAGCGTCGCCAGCGGCCTCGCCGGCCTGCAGCTTGCCCGCCGCCGTCACCAGCGCCAGCGGCCCGGTGGGAAGCGGCAGGCTGGCGGGTTCGCCCATCACGGTTCGCCCGCCGCGCGCGCGGCGCGCGCACGGCGACCGCCGAGGTCGTCCAGCTCGCGCTGCTCGCGCTGGCTGGCCACCCGCTGCTCCTCGCTGCGGTAGCTGGCGGCCAGCTGCTCCAGCACCTTGTTGTCACGGCTGGCCAGCAGCAGGCGGGCGCGCTCGATCTCGCGGTTCTGGCGCGAGACATCCACCGCCTGCGCCTGCTGTTGCAGGGCGACGTCGAGCTTGGCGCGGAACGCCACGTGGTTGGCCAGCATCGCCGGCGCCAGGGTGCTACCGGCGGGGGCCGGGGCATAGGCTGTCGGCATACTGCTTCAGCAGGTCCAGCCGCTGCTGCTGCTCGTGCAGCGCCTTGTCGCGCTCGGCCAGTTGCCTGGCCACCGCGTCCTGGCGTTGCTGGGTGACGCGCAGCAGTGGATCGAGGCGTTGCGAGCGGGTCATTGTGCGATCTCCGGGGTCCCGTCGAGCAGGCGGGCGAGGGCATTGCGGCTGGCTTCGACATCGGCCGATTCGGTGACGTCCTGGGCCAGGAACTGCAGGATCTGCGGCCACAGCGCCAGCGCGTCGTCCACCAGCGGGTCGTTGCCACGCTGGTAGGCGCCGATGGCGATCAGGTCGCGCTGGGCGTTGTAGGCGGCCATCAGCTGCTTGAGGCGGCGGATGCGGGCGCGCCAGGCCGGGTCGGTGATGTCCTGCATCACCCGGCTGACCGACACTTCCACGTCGATCGCCGGGTACAGGCCGGCGTCGGCGATCCGGCGGGTGAGCACGATGTGGCCGTCCAGGATGGCGCGGGCGGCGTCCGCGATCGGCTCCTGCTGGTCATCGCCTTCGGTCAGCACCGTGTAGAACGCGGTGATCGAGCCGCGGCCGTCGGCACCGTTGCCGGCGCGTTCCACCAGCGCCGGCAGGCGCGCGAACACCGACGGCGGATAGCCGCGGGTGGTCGGCGGCTCGCCGACCGACAGGCCGATCTCGCGCTGGGCATGGGCGAAGCGGGTGAGGGAGTCCATGAGCAGCAGCACATGCAAGCCCTGATCCCGGAACCACTCGGCAATCGCGGTGGCGCGCAGCGCGCCGTGCAGGCGCGCCAGCGGCGGGCGGTCGGCCGGGGCGGCCACCACCACCGCACGGCGCAGGCCTTCGGGGCCCAGCGTGCTTTCCACGAAATCGCGTACTTCGCGGCCGCGTTCGCCGATCAGCCCGACCACGATCACGTCGGCCGCGGTGTAGCGGGTCATCATGCCCAGCAGCGTCGATTTGCCGACGCCGGAACCGGCGAACAGGCCGACGCGCTGGCCGCGGCCGATCGGCAGCAGGGCGTTGATGGCGCGCACGCCGACGTCCAGCGAACGGGTGATCGGCTCGCGCATCAGCGGGTTGATCTGGGTGCCGGCCAGGCCGACGAAATCCTCGGCGCGCAGCGGCGGGCGCCCGTCCAGCGGCACGCCGTCGCTGTCGATCACGCGCCCCAGCAGGCCTTCGCCCACCGCCACCTCGGCGCGGCTGGAGCCGGTGATGACGCGCGCGTTCGGCAGCAGGCCGGACAGGTCGGAGGTGGGCATCAGGAAGGTGCGGTCGCCGGCGAAGCCGACCACTTCCGTGTCCACCCAGCGGCCGCCGCTGGTCTCCACGCTGCAGCGCGCGCCCAGCGGCGCCTCGCAGCCGGTGGCTTCCAGGGTCAGGCCCACCGCGCGCCGCAGCACGCCTTCGCGGACCATGCCCATCGCCTCCAGGCGCGGTTCGGCCGCGCGCAGGCGCGCGGCCAGCCGCAGGTTGCGGGCGTCATCCCATTGCGCGGCGGCGATGCTCATCGGTGGCCTCCCGTCCGAAACACCGAGTCGGTCGCGCCCTCGTCGCGCTGGGGATCACGCCCCCGGCGCGCGTATCCAGCGCCTTTTCGCACCCATCTGCAAGTGCATGGCAGATACGGGCGACGGGTGGCGGGCGTTCATGCGTGCTCCGTCGCGGCCAGGCTTTGCAGCGCGGCGTTCAGGCGCGCGGCCAGGCTGCCGTCGATGCGCACGCTGTCGGCGTGCACGCGCAGGTCGCCGCGGGCAAGGGTGAGGTCGGGCACCAGCCGCACCCCGTCCAGCGGCGGCAGGTGCGGGCCGAGCATGGCGATATCGTCCGGATGCAGGCGCAGCTCCAGCTGGCGGGCTTCGCCGCCGCTGATTTCCAGCGCCTCGCGCACGAGGTCTGCCAGCAGGGCCGGATCGGCGGCGTAGCTGCGGCCCAGCAGGGCGCCGGCGATGCGCACGGCCAGGGCGCCCAGGGCATCTGCGACTTCCGCGTCCAGGCGCGCCAGCGGGCGCGTGAACGCGTCCAGGATGCCTTCCATCTGGGCCACGATGCGGCGGATCTCCGCCTGACCGCTGGCCACGCCCTCGGCATGGCCGCGCGCATAGCCTTCCGCGCGCGCCGCTTCCTCGATCGCCTCCAGTTCCTCGACGCTGGGCAGGCCGCGCTGTTCCGGCGGCGGGGGCGGGGGCACCAGTTCCGGGGCCGACCAGCGGACCGCCGCACTCATACGAAGACCTCGGCCTTGGCGGCGAGCTGGATGGTGCCGTCATCGGCCATCTTGCGCACGATCGCCAGGATTTCCTTCTGCGCCGCCTCGACCTCCGCCAGCCGCACCGGGCCGCGCGCCTCCATGTCCTCCACCAGCATTTCCGCGGCACGCTGCGACATGTTGCTGATGATCTTGTCCTTCACCTTCGGGTCGGCGCCGCGCAGGGCCAGCGCCAGCTTGTCGGCGGCCACTTCGCGCAGCACGGTCTGGATCGCACGGTCGTCGATCTCGGCCAGGTTGTCGAACACGAACATCAGGTCGCGGATCTTGCCGGTCAGCGGTTCGTCGATCTGGGCGATCGACTCCAGGATCGCCTCGTCCATGCCGCCATCCATGAAGTTGAGGATGTTGGCGGCCACCTTGACCCCGCCGATGGTGGACGACTTCAGGTTCTGGTTGCCGGCGAACTGCTTGGCCATCACGTCGTTCAGCTCGTTGAGCGCGTGCGGCGGGATGCCGTCGAGGGTGGCGATCCGCACCAGCACGTCGGAGCGCACGCGCTCGGGCAGGAACTTCAGCGCTTCCGCGGCCTGGTCCGGGTCCAGGTGGGACAGCACGATCGCGATGATCTGCGGGTGCTCGTTGCGCACCAGGTCGGCGATCGCGCGCGGCTCCATCCACTTCAGGGTGTCCAACCCGGTGGTGTTGCGGCCCATCAGGATGCGGTCGATCAGGCTGCTGGCGCGGTCCTCGCCCAGCGCCTGCACCAGCACGGCGCGCACGTATTCGTCAGCGCCGCTGCCGAGGCTGGGGCGCTCGAGGGTGGTGACGAAGTCGTCGATCACCTGCTCGACTTCCTCGCGCGAGACGTTGCCGACCGAGGTCATCGCCACGCCCAGTTTCTGGACTTCCTTGGCGCCCATGTGCTTGAGCACCTCCGCCGCCTGCTGCTCGCCCAGCGAGAGCAGGACCACGGCCGCGCGCTGCACGCCGGAAAGAGCGAATTCAGCCATCGGAGTTCACCAGGTCACGCACCACCGCCGCCACCCGCTTGGAATCGCTGTTCACCGCCGCGCGGGCACTCTGGATCTTTTCCTCGAAACTGTTGCGCGCCACCTGCTGCTCCTGGGTGAGTGCCGGATGCGGCGTTCGCCCGCCCTCCTGTTCCACCAGCAGGGCCTCGGGGATCGCCTGCGGCAGCGCCATTTTCGGCGTGGTCAGGGCGCGGAACGCCGGGCGCAGCACGAACCAGACCACCAGCAGCACCGCGATTCCGCCGAGCAGCGTGCGCAGCAGGTCGCGGGCGCGCGGATCCTCCCAGAACGGCGCGGACGGGCCGTTGTCGTCGAGGGTGCTGCGCGCGAACGGCGAATTGACCACGCTGACCGCGTCGCCGCGCTGGCTGTCGAACCCGATCGCCTGCTGCACCAGGGTCTGGATGCGGCTGATCTCGTTCGCGGTCAGCGCGCGCTCGGTGGGCTTGCCATTCTTGCCGGGCGGCCCGGCGATGTTGTCCACCAGCACCGCGGCGGTAATCCGGCGGATCTGCGAGGGCGCCTTGCGGGTGTGGGTGAGGGTGCGGTCGATCTCGTAATTGCGGACCGCGCTGCGGCTGTTGCTGCCGCTGTTGGAATTGGCGGCACTGCTGTTGCCGCCGGGGCCGCCGGCCTGCGGCGTCGCACCCGGGGTGTTGGAGGCGCTGCCGGGCACGCCCTGGGCGGCCGCGCCGCTGCCACCGGCATCGCTGGTATTCGTGGTGGCGACCTGGGTGCCGGATTCGGACACCTGTTCGCTGCGCACCAGCCCGGCCTGCGGGCCGTAGACCTCGCGCGCCTCCTCGGTCTGCGAGAAATCCATGTCCACGCTCACCTGCGCGCGCACCTTGCCGGGGCCGGTGATCGGCTCCAGCAGGGCCTGGATGCGCTGTGCGAACACGGCTTCCTGGCGGCGCTGCTGCTCGTACTGCTTGGCGGCGATGGCGGCGTCGCTGTCGGGGTCGGGGTTGGACAGCAGCCGGCCGAACTGGTCCACCACGGTGACGTTGCTCGCAGGAAGCTCCGGGATCGACGAGGCCACCAGGTGCACGATCGCATCCACCTGGCCCGGCTCCAGGCTGGCGCCGCTCTGCAGCTGCAGCACCACCGAGGCGCTGGCCGGCTCGCGCTGGCGGGTGAACGCGGAAGGCTTGGGCAGCGCCAGATGCACCCGCGCCTCGCGCACCGGGCGCAGGTTGGTGATGGTGCGCGCCAGCTCGGTTTCCAGCGCATGCTGGTAGCGCGCGTTCTCCACGAACTGGCTGGTGCCGAAGCCCTGGTCGCCCTCCATCGCCTCGAAGCCCTTGCCGTCGCCGGTGCCCAGGCCGGCCCCGGCCAGCGCCATGCGCGCCTCGCCCAGCTTGTCCTCGGGCACCGACAGCAGTCCGGTGGCCGGATCGACCTTGAACGGCACCTGGGCATTGCGCAGCAGGTCGCGCGCTTCGCTGGCGGTCTTGACGTCCAGCCCCGGCAGCGGGGTGTAGGACGGCTTCTGGGTCCAGAAGAACAGCCACAGGCCCAGCGCGATCGCCGCCGCCGCCGTGCCTAGCGTGAGCAGCTGCCGCACCAGCGGGATGTCCTGCAGGCGGCCCAGCTTCTTCAGGTCGTCGGGGGTCTTGGGAAGGGCGATGGCGCTCATGGGGCGGGGGAAAGCTCGGAAGACGGAAAAAATAGACGGAAGGCGGGGCCGATGCCGGGATCAGGCGCGGCCGCGCGCGCTAGATCGGCATGTTCATCACTTCCTGGTACGCCTGGACCAGGCGATTGCGGACTTCCACGGCGGCCTTGAACGCGACCTGCGACTGCTGCATGGCCACCATCACCCGCGCCAGGTCGGCGCGCGGATCGCCCAGTTCGAACGCCTGCTGCAGCGCGCCGGCGTCGTTCTGCGCCCTGCTCACGCCATCGATGGCGTTGTTGAGGGTTTGCTGGAAGTCGGAACCGGCCGGGCGCACCCCGCCGATGGCATTGGAAGGGGCGGCATCGCCCGCCGCTCCGGCGCCGCCCAGCCCGCCCACGCCGGGCATGCCGGCGGCTCCAGCAAGGGGCCCTTGGGTCCGCAGCTCGTGGGCGCGGATCTGGGAGAGGATCGAGCTGATGGCGTCGGTCATCTCGGCATCGGAAGGAAACGGGTCTGACCAACCTCAAGCAAAACCCGTGCCGCGGATGCGTCAAGATTCCCGCGCGTCGTCCTCCGGTCCGGCGTCGCCGCTGCGGGTGATGCCGTACTTGCGCAGCTTTTCCAGCAGGGTGGTGCGGCGCAGGCCCAGCAGCGGGGCGGCATGCGCGACCACCCCGCCGGTCTGCTGCAGGGCTTGGCGGATCAGTTCGTTCTCGATCTCGGCGATGTGCTGGCGCAGGTCCAGGCCGCCGGCCGGCAGCGACACCAGCGGCGAGAGGGTGGAGGGATCGGGAGGTGCGGGGGTTCCGGCGCGGCGATGCCCGTGGCGGCCGGCCTGGCGGCAGGCGCCGGGCTGGGCAGGACCGCGACGGCGGGGGCTTCGCCCACCGGCGGCGGAGGGCTGAAATCGGCCGGAACCGCCGCGCGGTAGCGCGCCGGCAGGTCGTCCAGGCCCACCCGGCCGTCCGGATTCAGCACCGCCAGCCGCTCCAGCAGGTTCGACAGCTCGCGCACGTTGCCCGGCCAGTCGTAATGCTGCAGGGCGGCGATCGCTTCGGCGGTCAGCCCCACCCGGCCGCGGCCGGACTCCGCCAGCTGGCGGGTGATCGCGGCGACCAGGTCGGGCAGGTCGTCGCTGCGCTCGCGCAGGGCGGGCATCTCGATCGGGAACACGTTGAGGCGGTAGAACAGGTCCTCGCGGAACTTGCCCTCGGCGATATGCGCCTCCAGGTTGCGGTGGGTGGCCGCGACCACCCGCACGTCGCACTGGATCGGCACGCCGCCGCCGACCCGCTCGAACACCCGTTCCTGCAGCACCCGCAGCAGCTTGACCTGCATCGCCATCGGCATGTCGCCGATCTCGTCCAGCAGCAGGGTGCCGCCCTCGGCCATCTCGAAGCGGCCTTTGCGCTGGGTCAAAGCGCCGGTAAAAGCGCCTTTTTCATGGCCGAACAGCTCGCTTTCCAGCAGGTCCGGCGGGATCGCGCCGCAGTTGATGGCCACGAATGGCTTGTCCCGGCGCGGCGAGCGCGCGTGGATGGCGCGCGCCGCCACCTCCTTGCCGGTGCCGGATTCGCCCAGGATCAGCACGGTGGTGTCGAACCGGGCCACCTGGTCGATCATCCGGTTCAGCCGCAGCACCGCCGCACTGCGCCCGGTGGGCCCCACCTGCGGCAGCTCGCGGCGGGCATCGTCGTCCATGCGCTTGATGCTGGCGCGGCGCAGCACGTCCTGCAGCTGGTTGCGGCGGATCGGATAGGCCAGCGGCCAGACCATGTCGGGGTGGATGTGCCGGCGCCAGCCGGCGTCGTCGCCGTGGTCGGGCAGGGCGATCAGCGGCGGATGCAGCGGCTGCCCGGCCAGCCAGTGGATGAAGGCGTCCCAGGCCTGGGGATCGCCCACGTCGCCGGCGATCACCGCCACCCAGTCGCTGGCGCGGGCCTTGGCGAGGTCGAGGTCGGCCGCGTCCACCACCACGCGCGGGGTGAAGTCCATGAAGTCTAGCAGCGTCGCCAGCCGCTCGGTGCGGGCGTCGTCCGCATCGACCACCAGGATGCGCGACTCGCTCATGCGCGGCCCTCGCCCGCGGCCCGCCCGCCCGCCAGCCGCTCCAGCAGCGGCAGCACTTCCTGCATGTAGTTGAGCTTGCTGACGAACGCGTCGCAGCCGGCGCGCTGGGCGTGCTCGCGGTGCTCGTTGTCGTCGAAATGGCTGACGATCGCCACGAACGGCGGCGCGTCCTGGGCCTTGATCAGGCGCGTGGCCTGCAGCCCGCCCATTTCCGGCATCGCCAGGTCCATCAGCACCACGTCGGGGCGCAGGGCCTCCGAGCGCGCCACCGCTTCGATCCCGTTGGCCGCGGTGCCCACGATCTCCACCCACGGATGCTTGCGCATGTGGCGCAGCACCGCGTTGATGAAGCCCTCGTGGTCGTCCACGAGCAGCACCCGGATCGTGTTCGGCATCGCATCCCCCGTCATCTGGTCAACCCGCGCGCGCCACCCGCGTCCCGCCGCTGCCGGCGCGCTTGCGCTCGCGGGCGGGGGCGATGGCCAACTGCTCACGATACTTCGCCACCGTGCGCCGCGCCACGCGGATGCCCTGGCGCGCCAGCAGCGCCGCGATCGCCTCGTCCGCCAGCGGGGCATGCGCGGGCTCGCTCTCGATCAGGCGGCGCACCATCGCCTTGATCGCCGCGCCGGAAACCTCGGCGCCCTCCAGCCGCACCGCGAACAGCTGCTTCAGCTCCAGCGTGCCACGCGGGGTCTGGATGTACTTGCCGGTGGTGATGCGCGAGACGGTGGACTCGTGCATGTCGATCTCTTCGGCCACGTCCTTCAGGGTCAACGGCGCGATGGATTCCTCGCCGTGCTCGAGGAAGGCCTGCTGGCGCGCCACCAGCACGCGTGCGGTCTTGAGCAGGGTGTCGTTGCGGATGCCCAGGCTGCGCAGCATCCAGCGCGCCTCTTCCAGCAGGCCGCGCATGCCTTCATGGCCACTGGCGGCCTGCTCGGCGTAGGCGCACAGGCGCAGGCGCGGCTGGCTGCGGGTGTTCAGGCGCACCTGCCAGCCGCCGTTGGCGCGCCAGGCGATCACGTCGGGGACGATATAGGCCGGTTCCGGCTCCGGCGGCTGCTCCACCGGATGCGGCTGCAGCGAGAGCACCAGCGACACCGCCGCGGCGACTTCCTCCGGCGCGACGCCCAGCGCGGCGGCCAGCCCGGCCAGGTCGTGGCGGGCCAGCAGGTCCAGGTGCGCGGACACGATCTGCGTGGCCAGAGCGCGGGCCGCGACCGGGGGCAGGGCGCGCAGCTGGGCCAGCAGGCACTCGCGCGGGTCGGCCGCGGCCATGCCCGGCCACTCGCCGTCCAGCAGCCGCTGGCGCGCGGCCAGCAGTTCGTCCGCGCTGACGCCGGCCAGCGCCTCGCCCAGCTGCGCGGCGCCCTGCGCGGCCAAGGCGTCCGGTGGGCCTTCCAGATAGCCGTGGTCGTCGCAGCAGTCCAGCCAGTAGGCGGCCAGCGCCAGCTCGCGCGGCGTGCTGCGCAGGGCCATCTGCGCGAGCAGGCGCTGGCGTGGATCGGAGGACTGCCCGGCGGCGATGCGGGCGGTGGGGTCGTCGTCGGGATCCCCGGCGTGCCCTCCGCCGGACAGGAACATCGGTTCCGGCAATTCGTCCCAGGCCGCGGCCTCCAGGCTGGCGC
Source organism: Thermomonas sp. S9 (assembly GCF_024704365.1). Taxonomy (GTDB): domain Bacteria; phylum Pseudomonadota; class Gammaproteobacteria; order Xanthomonadales; family Xanthomonadaceae; genus Thermomonas. The sequence goes on along the minus strand of NZ_JAJDFY010000001.1, from coordinate 1,761,072 downwards.
GCTCCGCCTCGGCGGAGGCCGGCAGCGGTTCGTCCTCGGACTCCTGTTCCAGCAGCGGGTTGCGGCTCGAGCAGCTGCTGCAGTTCCTGCTCCAGCTGCAGCGAGGTCACCTGCAGCAACCGGATGGACTGCAGCAGCTGCGGGGTCAGCGCCATCTGCTGCCCCATCTTCGCCTGCAAGCTTGCCTTCATCCACCGCTCCCGGATGTCACTGCCGGCCGGCTCCAGCGCAAGGGTCCGGTGCGGTCACTATCGGGAAAAAGCGCGGAAATGTCGAGTTTCCGACGCATGCCGGGCGCGCGCGCTCAAGGCCGTTCCAGGCCGATCCGGGGCGGTCAGGGGCCGCGTCGGCGCTCGGCCACCGCCTGGCGATGGCGGCGGAACAGGTGCCGCTCCAGCGCCGAGGCGGCTCCGGGGGTCAGGGGGTCGAAGCGCAGCCACGTCATTTCTGCGCCCTGCGCATCCGGCGCCGGACCGATCGCGACTACCCGGGCCGGCAGGGCCAGCGGCTCCGGCAGCCAGTTCGCGGCCTGGATCCGGAACAGCCCGGTGTCGCCCACGGCGGCATCCGGCGCGGCCGGCAGGCGTGCGCCCAGCGCGGACCACAGCAGGCTGACCTCGGTGGCGGGCTCGTCAGCGCGCCCGAGGTGGCCGACCAGCGCCAGCAGCAGATCGAGCTTCGCCTCGACCCGGCGCAGCGCCGCGCCCTGGGCGGCGTCCTCCTCGTCGGCGCGGCTGTCCTCGATCACCGCGATCGCGGCCAGGCCGCTCTCGGCGCGAACGCACAGCGCCTGCGCCCGCTGGGGTTCCAGGGCCTGCGGCACGAACCCGGCGCGCACATGTTCCCGGCAGGCCAGGGCCTCGCCGAACAGCAGGGCGTCGGCGGCTTCCGGGGTCATCCGCCGAACCGCAGGTAGGCCCGCGCCCCGCGCTGGTGGCGCTGCAGCTGGCGCAGCTGCTCGCCGGTCTGGTCACGCAGCCGGGCGAGCTCCTCCAGCAGCGCCTGCTGCTCCTGCTGCAGGTTGACCCAGCGCTGGGCCTGGCGCGGATCCAGCAGGACATCGCCGGCCAGGGCCTCGCGCACGGCGCGGTCGTGGGCCTCCAGCAGGGCGGCCGCGGCGTCCAGGTCGGCCCGCCCCAGCGCCTCGCGGACGGCATCCGCGGGCAGGGTGGGAATATCGTCGGGCGCGTAGCGGGTCACGGGCTGGCGGGCGCGATGGCCTGCCAGGCGCCCTCGATTTCGGCGATCAGGCCGTCCACTTCCTTCAGCCTTGCGGGGTCGTTGTGCAGGTTGGCCTCGACCAGGCGGCGCTGGGCATAGGCGTAGAGCGCCGCCAGGCCCGCGGCGATGTCGCCGCCGGCCTTGTGGTCCAGCGAGCCGTCCAGCTCGCCGATGATCATGCTGGCCTCGCTGATGGCCTGGCCCTTGCGCGCGATGTCGCCCTTCTCCATGCAGGCGAGCGCCAGCTGCAGGCGCTCGCGGATGCCGGCCAGCATCAAGGCCACCAGCCGGTGCGGGCTGGCCTCCAGCACCGCGCTCTGCACGGCGGTCTGGCGGTAGTGTTGGGCGGAGGCGCGTGCGTTCATGGGCGGCATTCGCTCTTATTTGTTGAGCAGGCTGATCTGCTGGGAAACGAAATTGGAGGTGCCCTGCAGCCTGGCCATCATGCTGTCGAGGGCGGTGAACTGGCGGCGATAGGAATCCTCCAGCCGGGTCATGCGGTCCTCGAAGTCGGCGCGCTGCTTCGCCTGCGCCTTGGTGCGGTCGGCGAGGCTCTTCTGCCGGCTGGGCACCAGCCCCTGGTCGCCGAGCAGGTTCTGCAGGTTGTCGCGCAGTCCCTTGCCGAAATCGGCGGTCTCGCCGAAGACCTTCTTGATCGCGTTGGGGTCGCTGGCCAGGGCGGCATCGAGCTTGCCCGAATCCAGGGCCAGGGTGCCGTCCACTGCGGTCTTCAGGCCGAGGGCGCTGAAGGCCTGGTAGCTGCCGCCGATCGCGTTGCGCAAGGTCTGCTGGATCGAGCGGGTGGCGGCGTCGCCACTCAGCGGCCCGGCCGTCGCGCCTTCACCGCCGGCCGCCGACAGGCTGCGGATCTGGGTGAGGGCGGCGTTGTAGGCGCTGACGAAGCCATTGAGCGTGGTCTTGAGTGAGCTGGTGTCCTCGCTCACGTCCAGCGCATACGGGGTCCCGGGGTTGGCCTTCGAGAGGGTCAGGGTGATGCCGGAAATGGCGTCGCTCAGGGTATTGCCCTTGGCGGTACGGGTAATGCCGTCGATCACCACCTGCGCGTCCTGGGCCGCGTCCTTGGTGGTGATGGTGCCGCTGGTGGTGTCCAGCGCGGCCAGCCCGCCGTCCCCGCCACTGGCGGTGATCGACACTGCGCCTGCGGTTCCGGTGGTGCGCGAAGCGATGAACAGCACGTCGCCGCTGTCGCCGCTGACCACGGTGGCGGCCACCCTGTCGCCGGCCTGCGCGTTGATGGCATCCCGGATGGCGTTGAGGCTGCCGCTGCCCGAGGCGATGGAGACATCCACCGCGGTGCCGCTGCCGATGCTGATCGACAGGGTGCCGTAGCCGAGCTGAGGCTGGCTGCCGTCGGGATTGCGGGCCACCGCCGCGGACTGCAGGCGGTGCGCCTGCGCCAGCGATTCCACGCTGATCATGTAGCGGCCCGGGGCGGCGCCGCTGCTGGCACTGGCCGTGAACCCCGCGCCGCTGGCCGGGGTGGCCTTGCGTCCGGACAGGCTGCCCAGGCCGTCGAACTTCTGCAGGGCGCTCTGGAGCGAGGACAGCACCGAGCTGAGGGTGCCGAACGCGGAAATCTGCGACTTGGTGTCCTGCTCGGCCGCAGTCAGGCGCTTGTCGGTGGGCGCGCGCTCGGCCGACATCAGCTGCGAGACGATGCTGTTGACGTCGAGCCCGGATCCGATGCCGGTTGCGGTGATGGCCATCTTGTCTCCTCGCCGGGCGGGCGCTTGCCCTCGGCCCGAGCCTGCCTTTCTGGTTTAACGGCGCATGCGGGCGCGTCTTGAGGCGGCCGGGGCATCCCTGCAATCCATGCAAGGACTGCGCCGTTCAGGCCTGGCGGTCCACCAGCCCGCTGCCGGTCTCGGCCAGCCGGCGCGCCAGCGCCAATGCGGTGTCATCCGGGATCTGCATGAGGGTCTTGCCGTTCTCATCCACGACCGAAACGACGATCTTGCCGACATCCTCCTCCACCCGGAACCGCAGCGAGGTGCGCGTGCGTGACTGCGCCATCGCCTGGTCGATCTGCTTCTGCAACTCCTGCGCGGCGCGCTGCTTGCGCGCCCGGTCGGCGGCCTGCGCAGAGTCGATCACGGCGGAGGCGGCGCTTGCCGCGTCCGGTTTCGCTGGCGCGTCCGATGGCGCCATTGGGGGCCGGCATCCGCACGCGCCGAAACCCCGGCGGCGGGCGTCGGGGCAGCGGAGGCTCCCGCGAGGGAGGCATTGACGGACGCGATGCTGGACATGGCGACTCATCGTTGGAACGCCGTGCGGGGAGCCCTTGCGGGCTCCCCGACGGGTGGAGCGGCTGCGGGATCAGCGCAGCAGGCTGAGCACGCTCTGCGGAGCCTGGTTGGCCTGGGCCAGCATGGCGGTACCGGCCTGGGTCAGGATCTGCGTGCGGGTCAGGGCGGCGGTTTCCGCGGCGAAGTCGGTGTCCATGATCCGGCTGCGGGCGGCCGAGGTGTTCTCCACCGTGATCTGCAGGTTGCCGATCACCGAGTCGAAGCGGTTCTGGGCCGCACCGTAGGTGGCACGCTCGGAGTTGATCTTGTCCAGCGCCACGTCGATGTCCTTGATCGCGTTCGTCGAGTTGGTGGCGTCGGCGCCCGAGATCGCGGAAGCGGTGGTGATGGTCTTGATCACGTCGTTGGCCGCACTGCTGCTGGTCAGCGCGCCGCTGGTGGCGGCGGTGCCACCCGACAGCTGGTTGCGTGCCACCGAGACCACGTCGTTGGCGGTGGTGCCGGCACCGACCTGGAAGCTGAACGAGCTGGAGCCGGTGAACAGCGAGGTGCCGTTGAAGGTGGTGCCGCCGACCACGCGGGCGATTTCGTCCTGCAGCTGCTTGAACTCGGCGTTCAGGTTGTCGCGATCGCTGGAGCTGTTGGTGGCGTTGGCCGACTGCACCGCCAGCTCGCGCATGCGCTGCAGGGAGTCGCCGATCTTGCCCAGCGCGCCTTCCGCGGTCTGCGCCAGCGAGATGCCGTCGTTGGCGTTGCGGATGGCGACGTTGTTGCCACGGATCTGCGCGTTCATGCGCTCGGCGATCGCCAGGCCGGCGGCGTCGTCCTTGGCGCTGTTCACGCGCAGGCCGGACGACAGGCGCTGGATCGTGGTGGCCTGGGCCATGCTGCTGGTGTAGAGGTTGCGCTGAGCATTCAGCGACATGATGTTGGTGTTGACGCTATTAGCCATGATGCTGTCTCCTGGACTGGTTGCCGGCGGGCGGAGCCACGGCCGGTGGGGCCGCAGAAGGTTGCCGTCAATGTGGCCTCGTCCTCTGCTGGGCTAGATAACGACCCTCCCCGCACGACCTTGAGGGGAGTTTCCGGAAGTGCGAACCGCGGCGCAGAAATGAAAAATTTTCTGTGCAGGCCCTAAAGAAACAGCACTTCCGGCAGACCGGCCTTGGCAGCCGGCGACTGCAGCGCCGGATAACGGCCAGCAATGGAATGCTAGGCCCCCTGGCCGCGTTGCGCCCGCCAGGCCGCATGCTCTTCCAGCATCCCGAGCGGGTCGTAGCCGAGATCCAGCATCGTGTCCATGACGCCCGGGATGGCCAGGATGTTCCTCGCCTGCTGCCGATCGATCAGGTGGCCCCAGCGCTCGATGGGCTGCGATCGCGGCGCCGCGCTCGCGCCGAAGAAGGAGAGCTTTTCTTGTGAAACCGGGCGTTCGTGGTCAGGGACCACACGCAGATGGCCCTGCTTGTCGAATTCTTCGCGAATGGCGTAGGCGCTCGGATTTCCGCCGATGCAGTGGAGCGGTTTGGGCGCGAGGATGTTGTGCGGCCGGCCCGATACGAACCATGCGGCCCGAGACAGCCAGTTGTCCATGTTGGACACGAAATCCTCGTGCCGGATGAGCAGGCTGGGTGGGGCGAGCAGGGAAACCGTCCTCAGCGCGTGCCGGTAGATGTTGCGCCAGCCTTCCGCCGACTGGTAGACGTTGGGATTGCCGTCGCGGAATTGACTGGCGGCGAAGGCCCAGACCGAGCGCGTCACCACGATCACGCGGGTGGGCAACACGTCGAGCAGGCCGCGCGCGTTCAGGTACCAGAGCCAATCGACATTCTTCGAGCCGTCCACGACGAACGGCTCGTTGAAGCGCGAGAGAACTTCCAGGTAGGCATCGATCGTGACCGACTCTGGATCCCCGAGCGGCTGCGGGTCCAGCGGATAGATCGGGCAATCATACGGGTCATGCGTCATGCAGATCGCGCAGCGCGAGCGGTAGTGGTTGCTCTCGCGATGCAGGGGGAAGGCGAAGCGATGCATGTTGTCGATCTCGCCCGCGTACGCGATCCCCTGGATATCGTTCAGGCTTTGCCCGAGCAGGGAAGAACCCGAGAATGGACTCCCCCAGCAGCAGCGTGACCGATTTCAGGGGAGTGGATGGCAGGCCCGCGCTTGCTTGCCCGGCTGGATTTTCGTTGACCACGTTGAAAGCTCCTCAGGCGTTTTCCGGTTGCGACAGCTGGGGCTGCGAATGGCCTGGGCTCAACGGGCGCAGAACCAGGTCCAGCACCATCCTGCCGTCTCCGCTGACCAGCCCGGCCGGCAGCATCATCAGGGCCGTGGGCGTGGCGCACTGGAGGAGCCCGTCGCCATGGTCCGTGATGCCATCCAGCAGCAGGTAGGGGCGCACGTCGATGCCGGCATCGTATTCGGCCTGCAGGCGGAGCTCCCCCGCGCGCAGGACGCGGGCCTCGATCAGCTGCAGCCAGCGGAAGCGTTCGCCCAGCAACAAGCCGACGTCCGCATCACCCTCGCCGATGGGGACATGCAGGCGATAGCAGCCGTCGTACGTGGCGTATGCCATCAGGCTCAGGCGGCCGGCCTCGTTCCCCCTCAGGAGCAGAGCCGATACCGGCTCTTCCCGGAATGACCAATCCCGCGCGCGGAAAGCCAAGCCGAAGCGATAGGTGGACATCATCGCCAGGGCGAGCTCGATCCCGGCATGCCGCAACTCATGCGGCGGATTGATGCGCGCCCCTTCGCCCTGGCGTGAGGAATAGAAGATCCCGTGGTGGCGAAGCTCCTGCAGGCTGCGATCGGTGTCGTGCAGGCGGATGATCCGGTCGGTGCCGAGGTTGAGCTCCAGCGCAAACCGATCGTAATGGGCCAGTTCCTGCCTGTCCGGGAAAAACACCATGCGCGCGAATTCGGCCAGCGCGGCATCGCGAAGCGCATCGATCGCAGGGCGAGCACCGCCGGCGTCGTAGTGGGCTTCGGCCTGGCGGATGAAGTCCAGCGCATGCGCCTGGATCCGCCGGACGCGGTCTGTCTGGTGCTTGGCGGTCGCGCCCTTGGACAGGATGGGAGTGCCGTCTTCGCCGTAATCGACCACCGATCCCGCGCTGGTCGTGCACAGGTTCTCCAGCAACGAGACGAACGGGAGCAGGGTGTCGATGGTGCGGGCATCGAATTTCGATGCGTCGATCATGCCGCAGCGCGCGCCATTGGCGGCGCCCGCCTGGGGCGTGCACATGAAATACCAGCCGAGGAGTTCAACCCCCCATTCGTCGCGCATGACCGGCGCCAGAACCCGCTGCGCGGTGCCGACATAACCCAGATCCACGAACGCGAGGGTGTCGCCGCGTTCCAGTCCCAGTTCGCACTCCAGGTGTCTGCGCAACCTGGCGCGATAACGCGCAGAGCGCTCGGTGATCTTCGCCACCATGCGCGGATGCAGCACGCGCCTGCTGAATTCCGACTGCGGCGACGAATGCTCCTGCAGGGCATCGAGAATGCGGTCACCTTCCTCGCCTTGCAGGCCCAGCTGCTTCAGCATTGCCGCGTACTCGCCGGACGTGGCGAACAGGGCGAGGTAGCGTTCGATGTCGCCTGCGTCGCGGAACGAGGCCGCGAACGCGGCGAAGCGGGATACATAGACAGGGCGACCATCCGTCTCGCCAGAAAGCGCCTCGTACGCGGCATGCGGGAGATAGCCGTCGCGCAGCAGGAATGCGAGCTTGACGCGCTTCCCGTCGGATTGCTGCGCGTTCCTGCGTGCCAGGAGCCAGCTCGCGAAGGCGTGCATCAATGGGCCGAGGGTGGCGATGCCGATGCTGCGGTCCGTATCGTCGTCGTCCCGGGCCAGGCCTGCGATGACCGGATGGTAGCCAGCGGGAGCGCCTCGCTTGGAGCGAACATCCGGCTCGAGCAGGCGAAGTGCAGTCATGGCGAACTGCTGCCGCGACTCGAGCATTTCCGGCAGGTGCTGCAGGTGAAGGCAGGCGATCCCGGCGGCCCGCGCCGGGAACACATCCGCAAGCGGGTTGTCGCCGACATGGAGCATGCGCGCCACCGGCAGGTCCAGGCGCCTGGCCAGCAGCGGGAAAAGGCCGTCTGCCTTCGATGTTCCGTATTCGCATGAAACGCAGACCCGGTGGATCGCGGCATAGGCATCCGCGGGCAGGCAGGCGGCGAGCAGCCTGCGCAGCAAGGGCTCGGTCAGATAGGTGTCGGACACGACCATGACCTGCACGCCGCGCGCCGCCGCCGCGCGCAGCAGCGTCACCGCCTGGGGCATGGCATGGCACGCCCTTTCTTCCGCCTGCAGCTCGACTTCCTGGAGCGACTTCAGGGTCTCCTGTTCCAGGTCGTCGCAGGCGGCCCGGTAGATGTCCTCGAGCCGTGACTTCGTGGCTGCCCCGTCGCAATTGGGCCAGGCTGCGCGCCTGCATCTCCGCCCGGATCCGGAGCCTGGCATCCAGGCCGACGGCCTTCCATGCCGGTTGCTGCTGCATGTCATAGAACACATCTGCCGGATGTTCGGCCTTGCGCCACAGGATGGTGTCGAAGCAATCCAGGGACAGGAGCTTCACGCGCGGGAAGCGGTCCAGCACGGAGCCGAGATCACGGATGCGGATGGTGTCGTCGGGAGCAAGGCCTGCGGGTGCTGTAGTCGTCATATCGGCTCGCTGGAGAGACGTGAACGCCCTTCTGCAAACCATATGCCAAACCCTGCCTGCAGGCCGGTGGCGTGCCCTGGCGAATGGCCTCAGAGCTTGTCGAACAGCGAGCTGCTCTGCAGGCGGGCCATCATCCGCTGGGTGGCGTCGAGCGCGGTCATGTTGTACTGCAGCTTGCTGATGGCGTCGGCCAGGTCGGTATCGCGCAGGCCGGACAGCATCTGGGTCATGGCCACGTTGCTGGCGCTGCGCATGGCGTCGGCGCTGTCGAGGTTGCGCATGCGGATGCCGGTCTCGGCGCGGATGTCCAGCAGATGCTGCTGCGCCCCGGTGAGGTCTTCCTGCCCGGCGCGCAGCGCGTTGGCGCGGCGGGCGACCTCGGCGGCGCTGTTGCCGGGCTGGTCGAGGGCGTCGGCCAGGGTCTTCAGGGTGGCGAAGATGTCCTGGCTGGGCGAGCGTTCCACGATGAAGCTGTCGCCCGCGGCCGGGTTGCCGCTGACCACGAACTGCACGCCCTGCGCGCTGATCGGCTGGCCCGGGGTGAAGCTGCCCGCGACCGGCGGCGACAGCGGGTTGCCGCTGCCGTCCACCACTTCGTAATTGCCGGCGCTGGGGAAGCGCAGCTGCAGGGTGGCGCCGTTCCAGAGGGTGCTGCTGGTGACCTGGGCGGAGTCCAGCACGCCGCTGCCGCTATTGCCGGCGGCGGCGCGGGCGCGGCTGATGCCGTCGCCGGTGGGAATGTTCATGAATACCCGACTGCCGGCATCGGTATCGGCCAGTGCGGTGTCGGGCGCCACGTCGACCAGGTTCTGGCCGTCGTTGCCGAGGTAGCTGACATTGCCGGCGCCGCTGGTGAACGGCTTGACCCCGTCCTGGGTGCCGGCGAACAGCTGGCGGCCGCGGCCGTCGTCGCGATTGGCGATCTGCAGCATGCTCTCGCGCAGGCCGCGCAGCTCGACCACGATGGCGTGGCGGTCGCTGTCGCTGAGCGCGCCGTTGCCGGCCTGCACCGCCAGCTCGCGGGCGCGCTGCAGCAGGTCGCCGGCATCGGCCAGCGCGCCTTCCTGCTGGCGCAGGCGGTCGCCCAGCAGGGTGCTGTTGCGGTCGAACTGGCCCAGCGATGCCAGCGCGTGGTCGAGGTGCTGGACGTCGGCGATCCCGGTGGGGTCGTCGGCACCGCGGGTGAGCTTCACCCCGGAGGCGATCTGCTGCTGGTACTTGCTGATCTCGCCCTGGCGCGCGCGCATCATCGACAGCGCGTCGTACTGCATCTGGGCGGTGGAAAGGCGCATCGTCATCGCGGTGTCCTCGTCAGCGGCGCACGACCGAGAGCAGGGTCTGGAACAGGGTGTCGGCGGTGGCGATCACCTGCGCGGCGGCCTGGTAGGCCTGCTGGTAGCGCAGCATGTCGGCCGCTTCCTCGTCCAGGTTCACGCCGCTGAGCGACTCGCGCTCGGCGTTCACCTGGTCGTCGATCGCCTGCTGCGCCTGCAGCGACAGCTGGGCGTGGCTGGCCTCGCCGCCGGCGCGGCTGGCCAGGCGGGTGACGCCGGTGGTCAGGGCGGTGGTGCCGCCATCCAGTACGCCGCTGCTGTCCAGCGCGGCCAGCTGGCGGGCGTTGGCGTTGTCGGACGAGCGCGGGCCGGTGCGGCCGAGGGTGAAGGAATCGCCGGCCGCCGGCGCGCCCGACAGGGTCAGGCTCCAGCCATTGCCGGCGATCGCGCTGCCCGGCACGTAGGTGTAGGGGCCGGTGCCGTCGATCGTGTAGTGGGTGGCGTCGATGAAATCGAGGGTGGCGCCGGTGAAACCGGCGAACTGCGTGGCATCGGTGATCGCGGAGGACGCGACCTTGGCATCGCCCAGGTTGGCGGGATCGGCGCGGCTGGTCAGCGGCGCGGCGGTGGCGATCCCGGCCGGGTCCTTGATCGCCACCTGCAGGCTGCCGGCGGCGCCATCGGTGGGGCTGACCAGGAAGCGGTCGCCGGCGGCGGCGCCGGGGCTGGCGACGATCGCCATGCCGCCCACCTTGAACGGATCGGCCGCGGTGCCGGTGCCGGTCATCGCCACCGCCTCGCCGGTGTCGGCGCGCTGCGCGCTCCAGTTGCTGCCATCGAAGCGCAGGATCAGGTTCTGCCCCGTCAACGCCCCGACGTCGTCGATGCCCGCGGACAGCCCGCCGCTGCCAGTATTGCCGGCATTCGCTGCCACCTGCGGCGGGGCCAGCGCGAACAGGTTGGCGCCCGGGTTGCCGTTGTAGTCGATGCCGGCGTTCTGGATCGCGTTGGCGCTCTGCGCGAAGGCAGCGGCCATGCGCCCCAGCTCGGCCCGCATCGGGTCGAGGATCCGGCTGCGGAACTCCAGCAGGCCGCCCAGCTCGCCGCTGACCGTGCCTTCCGGCAGGCGCATGGCGCCGGCGGGGGTCTGCAGCGCCAGCTGCAGGCGATCCGGGCGATAGGGATCCTGGGTGGTGGCCAGGCTGCTGGCGCGCACGCCCAGCACCAGCGGCTGGCCGCCGGTGGTGAACACGTTCATCGCGCCGTCGTCCTGGATCACGGTCTGCGCGCCGACCAGCCTGGACAGGTCGCGCACGCGCTGGTCGCGCGCATCCAGCAGGTCGGAGGAGACGTTGTCGCCGGCGGAGATGATGTTGCGGTTGAGGTCGGCGATCTCGCTGGCCAGCCGGTTGGCGTCGGCGATCTTGCTGGTCATGCTGCGATCGACGTCGTCGTCCATCTTCGCCAGCTGGCCGTCCACGCTGCGGAAGCGGGTGGCCAGCTGGTCGGCCGAGGCCAGCAGCTGGCTGCGCGCCGGGTTCGAGGTGGGGTCGGCCACCACGCCCTTGGCGGCGTTGAAGAAGCTGGACCACGGATCGACCAGCGAGGTGGCCGAATCCGACATCAGCCCGTCCACCCGCGACGCCAGCTGCGAGAGCTGGTTCAACCGGCCGAGTTCGCCGGCGCTGTCGTTCTGGCGTGCGAACACCAGGCCGTCGGCCAGGCGCGTCAACTGCTTCACGTCCACGCCCTGGCCGATGCTGAGCATCGCGCTGGGGCCGGGGCGCGCCTGCAGCTCCACCCGCTGGCGGGTATAGCCTGGAGTGGCGGCATTGGCCACGTTGTGGCTGACCGTGGACAGCGCGCGCTGGTAGGCGAGCAGGGCCGAGGTGCCGGTGCCGAGGATGCCGGATGTCATGGGTTATCCCTCCAGCCCGGCGAGGGCACGGCGCAGAGTGGCGCCATCGGCGATCGCCACGATCTTGGCCGCGTAAGCCGGATCGGTGGCGTAGCCGGCGCGCTGCAGGGCACTGGCGAACTGGTGGACGTTGCCGCCGCTGGCGCGCGCCGCGGCATAGCGCGGGCCCTGCAGCAGGCGGGCGTAGTCGGCGAAGCTGTCGGCCGCGCTGCGGTAGCTGCGGAAGCGGGCGCGGGTGGTGACACGGGTGCCATCCACGTATTCGTGGGTGGGCGCTTCCACCTGGTCGCCGCGCCAGTTGCCGCCGGCCTTGATGCCGAACAGGTTGTGCGAGGTGGCCTGGCCGTTCTTGCCGGCCAGCCGCCGGCCCCAGCCGGTTTCCAGCGCGGCCTGTGCGACCAGCGCCTTCGGTGGCACCCCGAGTTCGGCGGCGGCTTTCTGCGCATGCGGCCAGACCGAGCGCACGAAGGCTTCCGGGCTGCTGCAGTCCAGCGGCGCGTTCTCGTCGCAGGTCTTGTTGGCGGCAGCCTGCAGGGGCGGGCGCGCCGGCAGTGCCATCGCCGGCAGCGAAGCGCCGCTGCTGGCGGGGGCCAGTGTCAAGGAATCGCCGCGCAGACCAGCCGGCAGCGGCAGCCCGGACGGCGTGTCGGACGGCGCCGCCAGCGGTAGCGGGCGGACCGCCGGGTTCAGCGGCAGGAACCCGGCCGGCGGCGCCGGGATGGCCCCGGCCTGGACGCCGGCCAGCTGGCGCACGATCATCGGCTGCAGGCCCAGCCCGCGGCCCCTGGTCAGCTCCTGCGCCAGCGCCTGGTCGTACATCTCGCGGTAGGTGGTGTCGCCGCCGAAGGGATCCCCCGGCGACGCGCTGCGCATGCTCTTGATGAGCAGCTGCGCGAACTGGCTTTCCAGCCCGCGGGCCGCGTCCTCCACGCGCGCGCGCTCCGGCGTCGGGGAACGCTGGAGCGGAATGGGAGTGGCGGCGGGCAGGCGCATGTCAGTCACCAGGCAATCGGCATGCCATGTCAGATCACCTCCAGCTCGGCGCGCAGCGCGCCGGCCTGCTTGAGGGCTTCCAGGATGGCCACGATGTCGCCCGGGGCGGCGCCCACCGCGTTCACCGCGCGCACGATTTCCTCCAGCGAGGTGCCGCCCTTGAACAGCACCATGTGGTTGGTCTCGGTGGTGGCGCTGACGGTGGACTGCGGCGCCGCCACGGTCTGGCCCTGAGCTGAAGGGCCCGGGCTGGCTGACCTGGGTGGATTCGCTGATGGTGACCGTGAGCGAGCCGTGCGCCACCGCAGCCGGCAGCACGGTCACCTGGCCGCCCATGACCACGGTGCCGGAGCGCGCGTTCACGATGACCTTGGCGGCCGCCATGCCCGGGTTCACTTCCAGCGACTCCAGCGCCGACAGGAAGGCGATGCGGTCGCCCGCGGGCGGCGTCACTTCGATGGTGACACCGTCCAGCGCGCGCGCGCGGCCGGGGCCGAAGGCGCGGTCGACGGCGGCCACGATGCGCGCGGCGGTGGTGAAGTCGGCCTCGTGCAGGTTGAGGGTGACGTTTCCGGTCGTCGCGGAGGCGGGGGCCGGGCGTTCGACGATGGCGCCGGACGGGATGCGGCCGCCGTTGGGCGCATTCACCGAGATTTTCGAGCCGTCGCGGCCGGCCGCGCCGAACCCGCTGACGATCAGGTTGCCCTGCGCGATCGCGTACACCTCGCCGTCGGCGCCCTTGAGCTGGGTCATCAGCAGGGTGCCGCCGCGCAGGGAGCCGGCGTTGCCGATCGAGGACACGGTGACGTCGATCGGCTGGCCCGGCTTGGCAAACGCCGGCAGTTCCGCATTCACCGCCACTGCGGCCACGTTCTTCAGCTGCGGATTGACGCCGGGCGGGATGGTGGCGCCCAGCTGCTCCAGCATGGTCTTCAGGCTCTGCACGGTGAACGGGGTCTGGCTGGTACGGTCGCCGCTGCCGTCCAGACCGACCACCAGGCCGTAGCCGATCAGCGGGTTGCCGCGTACCCCGGCGACCTGCGCCAAATCCTTGACGCGTTCGGCGCGGGCCGGGGCGGGCGCCAGCAGCAGCGTGCACAGCAGGACGGCAAGCGCGGTCAGGGTGCGGTTCATGGTCGCGGCCTTCAGAACGGAGCCAGGGCGGAATTGAAGAAGCGGCCCAGCCAGCCCATCGCGTTGGAGCGGGCGAGGGCGCCACGCCCGCCATAGACGATGCGCGCATCGCCCACGCGGTCGGAAGTCACCCGGTTGTCGGGACCGATATCGGCGCGGCGAACGATCCCTTGAATCTGCACGATCTCATCGCCCTGATTCAGGCGCAGCTGCTTGTCGCCGCGCACTAGCAGGTTGCCATTGCCGAGGTCCTGCACCACCTGCACCGTGAGCTGGCCGGCCAGTTTGTTGCTCTGCGCGCTGTCGCCGTTGCCGCTGAAGCTGCGATCGCCGCCCAGCGAGGCCGACAGCCCCGGCAGCACGGCGTTGCCGAGAGTCGGCACGCTCATGCTGGTGGCGCTTTTCTTGGCCACCGCGGTCTTGGCCTGGGTGGAGGCGGAGGTGCTTTCCACCAGCACGATGGTGAGCAGGTCGCCCACCTCGCTGGCCTTGTTGTCCTGGAACAGACGCAGGCCCTTGCCGCTGCGGGAGGCGTAGATCGAGCCGCCGCCATCGCCGGTCTGCGGCACGGCCGCCGCAGCGGCCACTGGCGCCTGTGCCACCGGGTACGGCGGCGGTGCGTCGAACGGGCGCACGTCGCCCTGCAGGCGGTTGAGGCCGGCGCAGGCCGACAGCGCCAGCGGCAGGGCGAGGGCGAACGTGGCCAGGCGGGCGGAAGCGGGGAGGGAAGGCATGACGCGGCTCACACGTTGTTGTTCAGGTAGCCCAGCATCTGGTCGGTGGTGGAGATCGCCTTGGCGTTGGTCTCGTAGGCGCGCTGGGTTTCGATCATGCTCACCAGTTCTTCCACCACATTGACGTTGGAGCCTTCCAGCGACCCTTGCACCAGACGGCCGAGACCGCCGGTGCCGGGGCCGCCGGTCTGGGCCGGGCCGCTGGCGCCGGTCTCGGCGTACAGGTTTTCGCCCAGCGACTGCAGGCCGGCTGGATTGACGAAGTCGGCCAGGGTCAGGGCGCCGATCTGCACCGGCTGCGCCTGCCCGGCGAGCTGCACGCTGACCGTGCCGTCGGCGCCGATGGTGATGCTCTGCGCGCCTTCCGGCAGCTGCAGGCCGGGCTGCACGGGGTAGCCTTCGTTGGTCACCACCTCGCCCTGCGCGTTGATCTGGAAGCTGCCGTCGCGGGTGTAGGCGGAAGTGCCGTCCGGCAGCAGCACCTCGAAGAAGCCGCGGCCGTTGATGGCCACGTCCAGCGCGTTGCCGGTCTGGTTCAGCGCGCCCTGGGCGAACTGCTTGGCGGTCGCGGCCACGCGCACGCCGGTGCCGACCTGCAGCCCGGTGGGCAGCTGGGTCTGCTCGGACGTGGCACCGCCCGGCTGGCGCAGGGTCTGGTACAGCAAGTCCTCGAAGCTGGCGCGGTCGCGCTTGAAGCCGGTGGTGTTGGTATTGGCGAGATTGTTGGAAATCACCGCCATCTTGGTCTGCTGGGCGTCGAGGCCGGTCTTGGCGATCCACAGGGCCTGGGTCATGGCAGTGTCCTCGGGAAACGGGTGCGGAAGCGGGCGGAAAGATTCAGGTCAGCGACACGATGGCGCTGGTGGCGCGGGCGTTCTCATCCGCACGCTGCAAGAGCTGTACCTGCATGTCGAACTGGCGCGACAGCGCGATCATCGACACCAGCTGGCCGGCCACATCGACGTTGCTGGATTCCAGCGCGCCGCTGACCAGCGCCGCGCCGGTCGCCGGCGCTGGCGGCTTGCCCGGCAGAGGCCGCATCAGGCCGTCGTCGCCGCGCTGCAGCTCGGTGGTCTTGGCGGCCACCACCTGCAGGCGGCCGGCCTCGGCCATGGTCGAGGCCGGCTGGCCCTGCGGGATGATCGAAATCGTGCCGTCCTGGCCGATCTCCAGCGCCTGGTAGGCCGGGATCGTGACCGGCGCGCCGTCGGCCCCCAGCACCGGCTGGCCGCGCGCGGTCATCAGCATGCCGTTGGCGTTCAGGGTGAGGTCGCCTGCGCGGGTGTAGGCGATGCCGCCGCCGGCATCCTGCACCGCCAGCCAGCGCTCCGGCTTGAGCGCCACGTCCAGCGGATTGCCGGTATTGCGGATCGCGCCAGCGCGTGCGTCCACACCCAGGGTGCGCGCGGTTGCGGCCACCCGCGTGGGCAGGCCGGGGCCGGTCACCGGGACCGCCACGGTGGCGTCCAGGGTGGCCTGGAAGCCGGTGCTGTCCACGTTGGCGAGGTTCTGCGCCACCGTGGCCTGCCCGCGCAACATGGCGCTGGCACCGGTCATGGCGACATACAGGGCGCGATCGGTCATGGCGGTCTCCCGCCGCCCCGGCTGGCGCCGGGGCGGGACTGTTCATCAGCGGATGTTGATCACGGTCTGGGTGATCTGGTCCTGGGTCTGGATCATCTGCGCATTGGCCTGGAAATTGCGCTGGGCGGTGATCATGTTCACCAGCTGCTCGGTCAGATCCACGTTGGAGGCCTCCAGGCCGCCGCCCTGGATCAGGCCGAAGTCGGCCGAGCCGGCCTGGCCGCGCAGCGGCTGCCCGGAGTTGAAGGTCTCGGCCCAGGCGTTGTTGCCCAGCGACTGCAACCCCTGCGGGTTGGCGAAATTGGTCAGCGCCACCTGGCCCAGCGGCTGCGCCACGCCATTGGTGTAGCGGGCCGAGACCACGCCCTCGGGCGAGATGTCGATGCCGGTGATGCGCCCGGTGGCATGCCCGTCCTGGGTCTGGGTCTGGATGCTGAAGGCATTGCCGTACTGGGTGGAGTTGCCCAGATCCAGGGTGACGTTCAGCGGGGCCGAGCCGTTGGCCGGGGTGAACGGCGGCAGACTGATCTGCGCCGGCGAAGTGAGGGCGCCCGCATTCGAGTACTGGAGCGTTTGCGCCGCGCCCACCGCGGTGCCGTCGATGTAGGTGTAGAGCTGCCACTCGTTGGGGTTGGCGGTCTTGACGTAGTACTGCGCCTGGGTGTGCGCCGCGCCCAGCGAGTCGTAGATGGTGATCGAGGTGGTCTGGTTGTAGGTGGTCGGGTCGTTCGGATCGAACGGCGCGGCGGTCGGCGCGGAGGCCGCGGCCGGCAGGTTGGTCTCGATCGTGACCTTGCTGGTGGCGGCCGGCGGCGCATCGCCGTTGGGGATGCGCAGGTCGCTCATGCGGCCGGTATCGAAGCCGCCAGCGGCGTTCGGCGCGAACACCTGCAGGCGCTGGCCGGACGGATTCACGATATAGCCGTCGCGGTCGGTACCGAAATTGCCGGCGCGCGAATAGACGGTGTTGCCCTTGTCCGACAGGGTGAAGAAGCCCTGGCCGGAGATCGCCATGTCCAGCGCGCGCCCGGTGAAGTCGATGTTGCCCTGGCTGAACTGCTGCGCCACCGCCGCCAGCCGCACGCCGGCGCCGATCGCGTTCTGCGAGATGCCGTAGGTGGAGACCGCGAACACGTCCGCGAACTCGGCGCGCGAACTCTTGAAGCCGGTGGTGTTGACGTTGGCGATGTTGTGGGCGGTGACTTCGAGATCGGAACTGGCGGCGTTCATGCCGCTGATCGAGATGCGAAAGCTCATGGTGAGGCGCTCCTGGAGTGGGAAAACCGGCCGCGGTCAGCCGATGCGACGGACGGAGGACAAGGGGTAGCCGCCGAGGCCGGCGAGGTTCAGCACCAGCCCCTGGGGTTCGATCGACACGCTGTCGATGCGCGCGGCCAGCCGGACCGCCAGCGCCTGGGTGTCCTTGCCACTGCCGCCGGTGGCGCGGAATGTGAACTGGCCGGCCGGGACGGCGTTGCCGCTGTCGTCCTTGCCATCCCAGCTGAATTTGGTAGCACCTGCGTCCTTGGCATCGACGTTGAGCCGGCGCACCACGCTGCCGCTGGCATCCACGATCTGAAGCTGCACCGGCCCGGCGCGATTGGCGACGATCTCGCCGCTGGCGCCCGCACCGCTGCCCAGCTGCACCTTGTCCACGTCCACCAGGGCGTCGTGGCCCACCAGCGCCGCGGCGCGCAGGGACTGGTCGTTCTCCATCACGGTGGCCATGGCGCCCATGGCCTGCTGCATGTTCTCGATCCCCTGCACAGTGGAGAACTGTGCCAGCTGGCCCAGGAACTCGGCACCCTTGAGCGGGTTCAACGGGTCCTGGTTCTTCATCTGCACGGTCATCAGGCGCAGGAAATCGGCCTGGCCCATGCTGCCGGTGGAGGCGTTCCTGGAGGTCGCGTTCGGCAGCGCGTACTGCGAGTACAGGCTGTCGCTGGACGAGGTGGAAGCGACGGTGCTCATGTTCAGCGGCCCATGTTGAGGGTGGCGACGGCCAGTTCCTTGGCGCTGTTGAAGACTTCGACGTTGGCCTGGTAGCTGCGCGAGGCGGAGATCATGTCCACCATCTGCGCCACCGGATCCACGTCGGGGGCGTACACGTAGCCCTGCGCGTCGGCCAGCGGATTGCCGGGGTCGTAGCGCTTGACCGCCGCGGCCGTGCTCTCGCGCACCTCGGTGACGCGCACGCCGGCCAGCGCCTGGTTGTTGGGGATGGCCTCGGCGGCGAACACCGGCTGCTTGGCGCGGTAGGCGCCTTCCGGGGTGCCGGCCACGGTGTTGGCGTTGGCCAGGTTGCTGGCCACCGTGTTCAGACGCACCGCCTGGGCCTGCATGGCCGAGCCGGCGACGTCGAAGATCGGGAGATTGCTCATGGCGCGCCTCCGCTTACTGGCCGGTGATCGCGGTCAGCATGGTCCTGACCTTGGATTCGACGAACGACATCGACGCCCGGTACTCCAGCGCCGCCTGCGAGAACGCGGCCTGCTCGCGCGAGGTGTCCACGGTGTTGCCGTCCAGGCTGGGCTGGGCGCTGGGGCGGGCGTAGCGGGCCAGGTTGGCCGCGCTCTGGTAGGGGTCTTCGCCGCTGGCACCGGCCGCCGGGGCCAGCACCGCCTGCAGCGCGGTGTTGAAGTCCATGTCCTGCGCCTGGAAGCCGGGGGTATCGGCATTGGCCAGGTTGGAGGCGAGCACCTGCAGCCGCTGTTCCCGCAGGATCAGCGAGGTGCCGTGGATACCGAGGAAATCGCTCATGCGGCCCTCCAGAGGGGTGTTCGCATGAGGTTGATGCAAATGACGTGCCGATTGGTGCGACGGCATTCTGTGGCCGCTGCGGGCGGCTGCGGGGAAGCCCCTCCGGGCGCTTTGCAAGCATCACGCCGCGCCGGACGTCAGGATGCTTCAGGATTTTTTAATCATTGAAAATCATATAGATATGAATTTAAGTTAATGCTGTTTCAGATATGTGCGCGGTGATCCGCTCCGCCAGCTCCTGCTGCGAATACTTGGGAACGAAGTCGTCCGCACCCACCCGTTCGACCATCGTCTGGTTGAACACGCCCGACAGCGAGGTGTGCAGCAGGACGTACAGGTCGCTCAGCATCGGGTCGCGTCGGATTTCCGACGTGAGCGTGTAGCCGTCCATCGCCGGCATCTCGATATCGGAGATGACCATCGCGTAGCGCTGCGAGGGACGCTGCCCGCCGGCGGCGATCTGCTTGAGATGCTCCAGCGCCTGGCGGCCGTCGGAGAGCTGGGCGCAGCCCAGCCCGAGCTGGTCCAGCACGCTGCGGATCTGGTTGCGCGCCACCCGCGAATCGTCCACCACCAGCACCTCGCGGCCGCCGCCCTGCGCCACCGGCAGGATCGCCACGCTGGCCGGCGGCGCCGGCAGCGCTTCGGCCAGCACGCTTTCCACGTCCACCAGCTGGATCAGCTCGTCGTGGTAGCGGGTGACGCCGGTCAGGTAGTGGGGATCGCTGCCCAGCTCCGGCGGCGGCTTCACGTCCTCCACCGCGATGTTCACGATGCGGTCCACCGCCGACACCAGAAACCCCTGCACGGTGCGGTTGAACTCGGTCACCACCAGGTAATTGGCGGCCCCCTCGCCGGGCTGGCCGATCGCGGCCGCCAGATCCAGCACCGGCACGCTGCGGCCGCGGATATCGGCCGCGCCCAGGAAGCCCGGCGGAAGCTGGGGCAGGGTGAACAAGGGCGGGCGCAGCAGGGACCTCCTGCACCTTGAACACGTTCACCCCGAACACCTGCCGCCCGCCCAGCCGGAACAGCAGCAGGGCCAACCGGTTGTGGCCGGCCAGGCGGATGCGTTGGTCGATGCGGTCGAGCAGCTGGTTGCGTGCCATGCGGGCATTGTCGGCCGCAAGCCCGGCGTCTTGAGCCGGCATGTCTCTTGCTTCAGAAAAGCCAACCTGTTTGCACGGACCCACCGCCCATGCGGACCCCGCATTTCCTCCCTGGCTTTGCCTGCGACCGCCATCGCGCACCCTGGCGCCTGCTGTCGGCCTGCCTGGCCGGCGTCTTGTCCGCCCCTCTGTCGTCCGGCGCGCCCGCGCAGTCCCTGCAGGATCTGGCGGCGATCCAGCAGGCCGCCCTCACCGCCCTGCAGGCCGGCCCCGGTACCCAGGCGATGCTGGCCCCGGGGTTGCGCCTGGCGGCTTGCCGCCAGCCGCTGGTCGCGGTGCCCAGCACTCCGACCGTGGCCGACGTGCGCTGCCCCGACGCCCCGGGCTGGCGCCTGTTCGTGCCGGTCCGCAACGCCCCGATGGCACTGGCCGCCAGCCCCGCCGCGGGTGCCCCTGCAGATGGCGGGGCACCGGCCGTTATCGTCAAGCGTGGCGACCCGGTGGTGCTGCGCGCCCGGATCGGCAACTCCGAAATCCGCATGGGCGGGCGCGCACTGGGGCAGGCCATGGCCGGGAACGTGGTGAACGTGGAAAACGACAGCTCGCACCGGATCATCCGCGGCCGCCTGAACGCGGACGGTACGGTGGACGTGGTCAATTGAGTTTTTCCGCCGAATCCCCCCTAAAGTCCGGTTCAAGACGGCCGTTAACCCATTCGAACCCTTATCCGGAGCCGCTGGCCATGACCACGAAAATCGAAGGCAACCTGCCGGCGAAGCCCGTGGAGGCGAAAGCCGTCACCGAAACCGCCCAGGCCCGTGCCGGCAATCCGCGCACGTCCGCGGTGCAGGCCACGCCCCCGGTGGACAGCCTGCGCCTGACCGGCGAGGCGGTCGGGCTGAAGGCGATGGCCAAGGAACTGGCCGGGCCGTCCAAAGTGGACATGGCCAGGGTCAAGGAAATCCGCAGCGCGATCGACAACGGCAGCTACCAGATCGACCCGCAGGAAATCGCCAGCCGCCTGCTGGCGCTGGAACGCGAAATCCTGAAGTGATCCGCCCATGAGCACCGACGTCGACGTGCACCCGCTGGACGCGCTGGAGCAGGCCCTGCAGGCCGAGCGCCGGGCCCTGCTGGAGCACGATGTCGATGCCTTGTTGCAGTCGGCACAGGCGAAACTCGCGGCCCTGCGCGACGCCGAGCGCGTTGCTGGGCCGGACGACCACGTGCGCATCCGCGAGCTGCACGAACTCAACCGCGCCAATGCGGTGCTGCTGGCGCGCCGGCGCCGGGAAGTCGCCTGGACGTTGCGCCACCTCGGTCGCAGCGAGGCCACCGGCACCTATGACATTTCCGGGTTCGCCAGCACCGCGCGTGCCGGCGGCCGCTGGCTGGGGTGTGGATGAGCGCCCCTCCTGCGCAGCCCTCGGGACTGTGGAGCGATGACGCCCTCTGGGCCGCCAGCGCCCTCAATTCCCGGTCCTGTTCCTGGACGCGCAGCGGCGCGTGCACCGGGCCAATCAAGCTGCGCAGGCGCTGGCCGCCAAGGTGGCCGGCGATGGCCGCCCGGAATCGCTGGTAGCACTGGTTGGCGATGAACAGTGGGCCACTGCGCTCCGCGATGGCCACTGGAAGGGCGTCGTGCGCCCGGACCCGCAGCACCCGCTGGCGTTGGAAATCCACTGCGGGCAATCGCCGGATAGCGACCACTGCCTGATGGTGGTGCTGGACATCAGCGAGCGCGACGAGCGCCAGCGGCAATACGCCGAACTGCAGCGCACGGTGGACCGTCTGGCCACCGCCCAGGAACAGCTGCTGCGCTCGGAGAAAATGGCCTCGATCGGCCAGCTCGCCGCCGGCGTGGCGCACGAGATCAACAATCCGATCGGCTACGTCGGCTCCAACCTGGGGACGCTGCAGGATTACAGCAGCGCGCTGCTGGCGCTGGTCGAGAAATACCATGAAATCCTGTTCTCCGAGAACCCGCAGGCGCGCCGCCAGGAAATCGTGCAGGCGCGCCAGCAGCTGGACATCGACTACATCCTCGGCGACCTGCCCAACCTGCTCAGCGAATCGCGCGAGGGCATCGAGCGGGTCACCAAGATCGTGCAGGACCTCAAGGATTTCTCGCGGGTGGGGCGCGATCAGAAAATGCAGCCGGCCGACCTGCTGCAGGGGCTGGATTCCACCCTCAACATCGTCTGGAACGACCTCAAGTACAAGGTGCGGCTGGAGAAGCACTACACCAGCCTGCCGCTGGTGGAATGCCTGGCCTCCGAGATCAACCAGGTATTCCTGAATCTGCTGTTGAACGCCGGCCAGGCGATCGAGCAGCGCGGCACCATCGTGCTCGCCAGCGGCTGCGACGATGAAGAGGTGTGGATCAGCGTCACCGACAGCGGCTGCGGCATCCCGCCGGAGTCGATGCCGCACCTGTTCGACCCGTTCTTCACCACCAAGCCGATCGGGCGCGGCACTGGGTTGGGGCTGGCGATCTCCTACAGCATCGTGGCCAAGCACCACGGCCGGATCGATGTCACCAGCAAAGTGGGGCAGGGCAGCACGTTCCGGGTGGTACTGCCGATCCGGCAGGTGCCGGAAGCCGGCGAGGCGGCCCCGCCCGCCGCCTGATCCGGCCAGCGGGCGGCGGCAGCGCCCGGGCCGCGGCCGTGGAACACCCGCGGACGCTCAGCCCGCATCCACGTCCGCATTCGGGGCCCCGCTGCCGCGCCGTTGCTCCGCCAGCCGGAACGCAGCGCGGATATGCCCGCGCAGTTCGGCATCGTCCCAGGGCTTGAGCAGGAACCGGTAGGCCGCGCCCTGGTTCACCGCCTCGCTGATCGTGTTCACGTCGGTATAGCCGGACAGTGCCAGCCGCACGGTGTTCGGGTACATGTCGCGCACCCGCCCCAAAAATTCGGTGCCGCTCATGTCCGGCATGCGCTGGTCGGAGATCACCACCTGCACCTCGTTGCGCGCCAGCAGGTCGAACGCCTCGTTCACACTGCTGGCAGTGAGCAGGCGATAGCCGTCGCGACGCAGCAACCGTGCCAGCGAACGCAGCACGTTCTCCTCATCGTCCAGCAGCAGGAGTGTGCGCGCCGGCTGCTCCGCGCTGGCCTGGAACACCTGTGGCAACAGGAAGCGCCGGCGCAGCAACGCGTCCACCTCGGCAGCGGGCAGCGGCGGACTGAACAGGTAGCCCTGGAAGAAATCGCAATGGTAGCGGCGCAGGAACCCCAGTTCGGCATCGGTTTCCACGCCTTTGGCCACCACGGTCATGCCCAGGCCGTGGCCCATGGCGATGATGGCGCGCACCAGTGCGGCGCTGCGCGGCGTGCGGGTGACATCGCGCAGGAAGCCGCGGTCGATCTTGATCCGGTCCAGCGGATGCTCGGCCAGCGCGGTCAGGCTCAGCCCGCGGGTGCCGAAATCGGCGAGGGTGAGGGTGGCGCCCAGTGCGCGCAGGCCGGCCAGGTTCTCGGCGACGTGTGGAGTGTCCACCGTTAGCACGGCCTCCGAAATCTCGAACTCCAGCGCGCCAGCCGGGACACCACTGCGATGGAACAGTTCGCCCACCAGGTCGAGGCATTCGCCGCGCGCCAGCAGGGCGCCGTCCAAGGGGACGGCGGCGGCCAGGTAGTCGATCCCGAGCTCGCGCCACGCGCACACCTGCTGCAGCGCGGTTTCGATCGTCCACAGCGCCACCGGCCCGGCCAGTCCCGCGCGCTCCACCGCGGGCAGCACGCGGCTGGCGCGCAGCACGCCCTCCTGGGAGGTATGCCAGCGCAGCAGCGCGCTGCAGGAGACGATGCTGCCGTCCTGGGCGCTGACCACGGGTTGATAGTAGAGGCGGAATTCGCTCTGCGCGAGCGCATCCACGAAGCGATGCTCCTGGCCGTGCCCGGGGTCGGGCGCGGCGTCAGGTACCGGCTCCGGGACGAAGACCGCCAGCCCGCCGGACCCGCTGCGCTTGGCCCGGCGCATGGCCTGCTCGGCCGCGGCCAGCAGGCCGGCCGCATCGTGCGCATGCTCGGGATGGATCGCGATGCCGATCGACAGGGTGATGTCGAGCACGAACGGCGGCACCTGCACCGGGGTCTCGAACGCCTCGCGCAGGCGTTCGGCCAGCGCGTTGCCATCCGGTTCGCCCTCGCGGTAGGCGACCGCCACCACGAACTCCTCGCTGGCAAGCTGCCACAGCCAGGCATCGGCGGGCACTGCCAGGCGCAGGCGCCGGGCCACCACCGACAGCGCCTGCTCCACGATGTTCTCGCCCAGGGTGGCGTTGATCGTCCCGACTTCGTCCACATCGATATGGAGCAGGGCCAGCCTGCGTTGCGCGCCATCGATCCCTGCCAGCACCGACCCCAGGCTGGGGCCGCTGGCGCCGAGCCGGTAGATCTCCGCCCGCGACAAGGTCGAGGTCTCGCTGTGCATGCGATCGTCGGAATGCGCCATGGGTCAGAGCCAGAGGGCTTCGAAGTGGGTGAACCCCCATTTTTCCGGGTTTTCGGGGCCGACGATACTGTCCCGGCAGGCCGGGTCCGCGAGGTCGAGCGTGTGCGCCAGCACCTTCTCCTTCCGTCGCAGGGAATAAAACACGCGCACTTTGGGTTTGAGCAGGGTTTCGCCGCCGGGTTCCGCCATCACCGCCAGGTGCTCCGATGCCAGCCGCACCAGCGCGCCGACCGGGATTCCGTGAATGCGGCTCATGCGGGTAAGTATCCGTTCCTGAGTGCGCGATGTCCTTTGCCGGGCGCGCAGTCTAGGCCCGGTCCGGGCCGCTGTTCACGGTAGATAACTCCGCGCAGCCCAAGTCATTGATTTAACGGAGCATCCTTCTACATCTGTAGGCGCAGTCTCCCGCGGGCAGGGCAGAAAAAGTTGCGCTGAGGTTGTCCATTGTAGAAATGGCTGGCACATGGTTGATGCGTTGCAGAGATTTCTACGCAAAGTAGGCGCGTAGGGGACACCTGAATCGTATCACCTGATTAGCCCCGACGCTCAGCCAAGAAAGTTGCTCGCAATCCGCAGACGCGTCTTCGGACATGGTTTGCACCGCATCATCGCGGTCGCAAGTCGCGACAGCGTCTCGCGCAGGCGGAACCGGCGGTTGAAACGGTACGCCGCTTCGGCCAGGTAGCGCCGCGCGTACTTGGCTTGTTTGACGGCATGGTAGGTGCTACTGATCGCCCGCTTGAGGTTGCCCAGGACGACGTTGACCCATCGCGCTCCAGCCACTTCGGTGGCGGCGCGGCCGCCGCCGGTGTCGAGCGTTGTGTGGGCGTGGCCGGCGTCTTCGAGCCGGCGGAAGCAAGCCAAGCCGTCACTGTAGACCTCGCACTCAGGTGCCAGGCGGCGCGTGATCCAGTCGTTGGGCGAGGCGTTGTCGAAGCTGCGGACCCGCTCGATCACTGCGAAGGTCGGGCGTTCGAGGTGTTCGTCCGTCTGCACTGCGATCACGAACGCCTGCTTGTTCTCCGATCCGCGCCCGGGCTTTCCGCCGTTGCGCTCGCCGCCCAAATAGGCGTCGTCAAGCTGCACGAAACCCTGGAGTTTTCTGGAATCCTCCCGCTCGGTCATGGCCTGCATGACCTTGTGCTTCAAGCGCCAGGCGGTCTTGTAGTTCACGCCCAGGTGGCGCATCAGTTCCAGCGCAGCCAAATTGGTCTTGGTCGAGGTCAGCAGGTGCATCGCCAGCATCCAGGTGCGCAGCGGCAGTTTGGTGCCTTCGAACAGGGTGCCCGCCGTCAAGGTCGTCTGATGCCGGCAAGCGCGGCACTGGTAGTAGATCGCATCGCCGCGCCTGAATCGCGAACGCGCGCGTCCGGCACAGGCCGGGCAGCGGTAGCCTTCAGGCCAGCGCCACTTGTACAAGGCCCGGTAACACTTTGCTTCGGTGCCGTAGCGGTGGATGAACTCGCTCATCGAAAGGCCGGGCTGGAACTGCACGCGGTTGATGCCCATGGCGCCACCTCGTTGGCTTCAGGTGGCACCATGCTGTGCCGCAGGCGGCGCAAATCCTGCGACTCGCGGCTGAGGGTCGGGGCTAATCAGGTCGGATCATGTCTCAGGGATTTTCATGATTGACCTTCTCCCGCATCCACAGGAACCGAAGAAAGGTCTTTTCACGCTTGTATCGGACGATCACGGCAGGTGACCAGAGTTTTCCGATGGGAGACGGATTCGACCTACTTACGACCCGCGTTAAAGAAATGTTGACTGCTTCAGCGTAAGCACGACATACGATTCGCTCAAGAGCCACCAGTAGCCCGTACATGCGCTCAGGCTCACAGTCTTCACGGCAGATGGCTTCGCTAATCTCACGGATGATCATTTGCGCTTTCATCGACAGAATTCTGCCGTCAAAGAAGGCTCGCGTGGTCACGGTGAAAGCGGGTAGGAGAACAATTGGCATCCGCGCACGCTCAGTGGCCGCACCAGAATGTTGCTCAAGGCCGAGTAACACGCGTTCACGTGCTGAAAACGCATCTTCTGGGAACTGGCTAGCAACTGCTGAAGAGACGCTTCTCATAGATGATGCGATAGACGTGGGGAGCTCGATGAAGAACTCTTTGGTTTCACTTATGTCCCGCGCTATGCGGGTCAACTCTCCGTCAACGCAAGACGCTTGAAAACTAGCAACAGTGTGTCTGACCAGAAGGGAAACGGCTGGAGCGCCAGGTTTCCACCACGGTTTACGATCATTGCCGGATGATTCCGTGTGGTCCCAAAAGAACGGTGAGCCCTCGAATCCGAATGCATCTCGGCTTCCTCGACTCTTTTCCGCCCACTTCAAGTAACGCCGGATCATTGCAACACGTTTAGCGATCTGATCCGGAGACTCGTGCAAGATTTCTTTCAAATCGACGGGGTCGAATCCGCACGAGCACAGCAAAATTGGAGAGTCGCGAACCACGCTTTTCCATAAGGGGGTTGAGCACCTCTCGCATTTGCTTGCAGTGGACATCGATGCCATGGGCATTGGTTCACCCAGGGCATCTGAAAAAGGTTTGAATGGAACCCACTGCGCATGCACTCGCGACACGTCGTGAGGGTCGGGTTGGCAAAACCAGGTCCGGAGCCGAACGCTTGCCAAGGACTCGAATCCCAAAGTGTGGCCAGAGGTTCGGAAGAAGGCATTTTCTTCACGATGGAAGCGCGCAACTTGTCTGATTTTCTAAGACGCAGACTCCAATCTTCGCTGTAGTTGAGGCGAACACCCAAAGCGGAGAACGCGTGAGTCGGAGTCAAGCAGTTCAATCGCAGGATTTGGGTGAGGAGGCCAAAAGCAGAAACACCGAAAAGATCGTCGCTTGATCGGTGCGCCATCCTCCAATCAGCGTCAGTCATCGTCGTCACTGAAGTCCACTTCACCGGACTCCCCGTCATAGGCAGCAAGATCGGAAAACTGGACCGCAAGCTCAATATCCGATGCTGTAATCGTCGAAAACATTGGTTTGCAAATCGTACGTTGTGCTAGAAAGTTGGCTATGAGACTGAAAGCTTTCAGGGGCCACTCGCCGTCAACTTGCTTGCCAGCTGCAGCACGATACTGCTGGCCAGTTTCCCAGATCAGTTGCGCTGATTCACACATGCGCCAGCCGGAATCGTAGAGCGATGGCGCCATGAGCCTGGGAAGAGTGACTCCCGATCCTGGCGCCGTCTCGACTTCATCCTCGAAACGTTGAAGATAGGTATGAAGATCGGCGATGCCACGGAGTCCGTGCAAGGCGTGATACCTAGTCAAGAAGCGACTGCGAACCTGCGGAGTCACGATTAGCTTGTTGATCTTTTCCCGGCGCCCGACGGTGTGATTGTCCTGAAACAGGGACAGCAGAAAGAATCTCTGCCCTCCTTCTTCAAGAGCGTTGTCAATGTCGATGAAGTACTGAAAACTCTCAGCCTCAAGCAAGTTCGCATCGTCCATGATGAACAGGAAGAGTTTTGCTTTGGACGCCTGCGTCTTTAGGGTGACTGTGTTAACTATCCTGAGCAGCTTTTGTTCTGGTGCTTGCTGAGTGATAGGTTGCAGGCCGAGGCGTGCCGTGAACCAGTCATAAAAGGCGCCCTGGCCAGACTTTAGGTCACGGAGACGGGCAAGTGTCGCGACATAGGGAGTATCGAGCCAGCCGTGGCATGCCTCGATGTATTCCGCTAGCGTGGTTTTCCCGAAGCGCGTCAAGGAATGCAACCCCATTCCCCCATACTCAGCTTCTATCGCCGCCGCGAGGTTAGTGAGACCACTCTCCATGCCTCTGGTGGGCACAATTGGGGTGCCGTTAGCCTTAAATGCGGTCACTTCAGGCTCCCTTTCTTGCCCAACGTGACGGGGCCGCTGAGAGGCACGAATACGTTTCGCGCCTTCCTGGCCTGGGATGGCTCGGTAGGTGGCCTCGTTTCCTTTGAATCTGGAATTGCGTCGAAGGCATCTCTATGTTGCGCCATCATCGTGGCGGCATCTGGGCTGCATGCGAAGAGGCTGCGCAGGAAGTTGCGATAGACTTCCACTGCGTCGCTGGTGCCCTTTACTTCGAAATGGCCTTTCTTTGAGTTGCGGTGTATCAATCGACGCAGCGCCAAGCTATGTGGCGTACGGCTCCACGGGCGAATGGCTCGCAAGACGACGAAAAGCTCGCCGCTTTCGTCGTAGAGCCTGATGAATCGCGCGTCATGAATATCGACGCGAGCAATGAATCGTTGTCCTATCAAGTCCCAACGATTCTTTACTGCCGTCGATCGATACCTCGCGTACTGGAATCGAACGTATGGTTGTTTCTTGTTCTTCTTCGATCCTCTGAACACCCCAGAGAACTGTAGTTGAGATAGTTCGCGCGCTTGATCATCAAGACTGGTTGTAGAGAAGATCCACCCGCCTGACGCATGGAATGTTTGCAGGACCTGTGTCGGGGAGCGCAATTGAAAACATTCCCGTTCACCGACATTTGAAGCGCTGATCATGACGTCCATCAGGTCCTCAAGTGTATCAGGTGACGATGGATAGTTGGCCGAGTTGTAGTTGTTGGTGCTTTCTTTCTCCGAAACGTCGCCGGCGGGTCGGTAGCCGCCGGGAAGCTTTCTGATGGTCGTCTCCTCCAACCGCTTGTTCCATGCCTCGAGATGTCCGCGGGTTTCCGGTACGCCACTTTTTCCAAAGTGAATAACGCCTCGAAGTTGGCTCGCGAGCTTTTGGCGGTTGACGTTGAGTCGGTGCGCCATGGCGTTGTCCATGCTCGTGATGGCCCCGCAGGCTACGAAGCCGATGGCTTCCGACGTTCCAATCCCACTTCCGGCGATGTAGACCATTGAGGGCGACACGAGCGCCCGCGGCGTCCATGAGCGCAAACCGTTGGCGCACGCTTCGTTGAAATCCGTGCCGTTGTAGTTCTTTCCGAAGCACAGCTTCCAGCTGCAGCACATGCGCAGGAGCGCGAGATAGCCCACCAGCAGCCACGTACAGGTGATGCGTTGCAGGGCCGACTGACCATCGCCGTCTTCACCCTCCACGTAGATGTCGCAGTCGAGTGGGTGACCATCGTATTGAGTCCAGTCACACAACTGCAACGCAAATACATCTGGAAACTGAGCAGCCGCGACGTTATCTTCGATCTCGAAGGCTTCGTCGACAAAAGGCTTTCCTTGCCGTTGTTGGCGGATGTAGTCAATCACGCTGCGCCGGGCGCATTTGGGGTCATTGGCGGGGTATCGGTCCTTGGGAACAAGTTCTTTGACCTTTGACCGATACTTTGAAAAGAACGACTCGAACTGCTTGCTTGGGAAGTTGCGTTCTGGAAGGCGGCCTGTGTACGACTCCAGGAACTCGCAGACGCTGGGCGCCAGTGTTAGAAACGTCCTAAATGCGCCTGGTCCGGCATTGTTCGGAAACTCGACCGGAGTCTTTTTACCAACTGTCCTTACCTTGTAGGGGAGGGCGGCTCGCCATCCATGCATTCTTCCGTCCGAAGCCACGCGGACAGCCTTGTTGATCGTTTCTGACAGCGTCTTGGCATTAACGCCATACTTCTTTGCCGCTGATGCCATGGACATGCCTCTGGCGACTGCGATGATGGCGTTCTTCCGCGCGTGGAACGCGGCTTGTTCCTTTTCTTTAAGGTGGTCCGTGGTGAACTCGTCCCATTCAGACAGAACCTGTGGTGAAAGGTCACGCATTGTCCTTCTCCACAAAATGGACTGCGGTTGTGGTGGTCAAGCGTTGTGTGGGATCAATGCGTAGGCGGCCTTGATGGATAAGCGCACATGTTGCGCTACGTACGTCGCGCCAATCGAAAGGCGGCAGAGATCTTTCCAGTCCATGAAAGGAGCTCGTGCGGTAGATTTTCATGTGCTGCATGATTGCAGGCACGAGGACGTCGATTGAGTGCAGTGTTGTAGCCGACTGCACGTAAGGCAGCATTTCCAAACGCGTTGCGTTTGCTATTCGCTCTGTTGCGATAGAAGCGGCCTTTTTAATTGAGAGATTTATTCCGGCCTTCTTGCAGGCTGCGAGCACGCTCGCACACAGCCTTTCTTCCTTCCTTACAGCGTGAACGGTTGGCTTGTTTTGCCGTCTAAACAAGACATATTGCTCACTGTTATCTGACCTACGAATCCAGAAGCAGAGCTCTACATTTTGATCCTCAGCGGCAATAGAACGCGGGCGCTCCACGAACGCGGTGACATCCGGATCGAACTCAAGCGCTAGCGCTATTGCAAGGCGGCAAGGCTCGACGACCGTGACCAGTCGACCGTTGGCCTTGGGAGAGTGGTAGAGATAGATGTCGAGGCGTTTTTCCTCTGCCTGCGTCAAAACGCGAGCGCTATGGGGCAGGGGCGGCGCCGCCTCTTTCGTGTCGTGCATGGCATTGATTCCGGCAAAAGCTGCCCGTCACCAAGGCAAAAATCACCGGTGAGAGCTTGACGAGAGGGATGCGGCCATGCATAGTGCGGTGGACGAACAAGTCCGTTGCACCTCAAGGCCCTCTAGCGCGCCAACGCTGAGGGCCTTTTTGCATTCCGCGCTTTGGCGGCAGGCACATCTAGCTCACGTAGCACCTCCTTTGTGCGCCGGGTACCGATCTGGCCAGATCGCTTCAGGTGTCATGCCCAGCGCGTCGGCGATGGCGGCCTCGATTCGCCTGGAGCGGCGTTTGCCCAACGACGTGGCTGAAACCGTCGTGGGCTGGATGTTCAGGTTTCGCGCAATGATTGCGAAGGAAGACCCTGCAACGCGCAGCCGAGCCTTCAGCGCTTCGTGTTGTGCCATCGAGGATCCCATGTGCTAGCTTATAGCGCATAATTGCGCTTCACGGTAGTGCACAAATGGGTATCACTTGAATGGGATCTTCCACTAGTCCAATCGACAAGGCTCTCATTGGAAGGCGCTTGGCTACGGTCAGAACAGGGCTCAAGATGAGCCAACAGGCCTTCGCTGAAGCCGTCGGCGTTTCGAAGAGGTCGTACGTTCATTACGAGCGCGGCGAGCGCGAAGCGCCCGCGGGCCTGATTAAAGCCATCTATGACCAGTATGGGATCGACCCGGTCTGGCTGATGTCAGGCGACGAGATCGAGCCGAAAGTCGCGGGATCTCCGGAAATTGACTTCGCACTGATCAATGGAGTGGTCGGCGCACTGGACGACGAACTTAGCCGGCTTGGCCGGCAGATGCGTCCTGAGCACCGGACCCGGGTGATCCGCGCCCTCTACCAGGTTGCTCTGGAACAAGGCCGCATCAGTCAAGAACTCGTCACAGATGTCGTGGCGTTGGCGGTGGCACGTGGCCGATGAGGACAAGGGGAATCAGTGCGATAACGTTGTTCCGCTCTTGCGCGCGGTCCAGAAGGAGTGCGCCGATGTGTCGCGGACAGGCAAGAATGAAGCAGTTGAGAGCATGATCGAACTTGTCCGTGACGCCGTGCGGGAGTCCGAGATCTCGCCAGAAGGACGAGACACGGCGGCTGAAAACGATGAGGTCGTGTTCAAGAAGCGGTTCGGATTTTCTGTCAACGCCGCACAACGGAAATCCATCTTTGCCCTCAAGCGTGAGGCTGACCTCACCGATGATGAGATCTGTCTGCTCAAACGATCGGGAAGCCTGCGCTACGACCACTACCCAGCCACCATTGATGCGCCGCGCAGCCTGCTGATATATGGCCTCCTTATGATGGCTGTTACATTTGTTTTTGCGGTCTACATCCTGCTAAAGACCGGGTTCGGTGAACTGAAGAGCCTAACTCTCATCCCTATTCCCATCGCGATGGTAATTGGCTTGGTCTACCTCATCGTCCTTATTGATAAGCAATACGTTCGGCCATACCGAATCGCTCGAAGGGTCAAGGAATCCGCGCGCTGTGGCTTCCCAGATTGGCGAAATCCGCCGGATTGCTGAGGTCGGCCATTGTTGCTTCAGTGAGGTAGCTCATTCGCAAGGCCATATTATGGGCTCTCGCCACACCTAGGCTGTCGTGCGGCCGAGCAGTACCTCAGAGCTCGGCCAACCCGTCCAGTACAGGGGACCCAAGCGGGTCACCCTGTACGCGAATCCTCTTCCGAGGGCGCTTTCTGGATGGGGAGATGATGGAGGAAACGAACAGCCGCTCCATGCGCCGCTTGCTACGGCAGATGCTCTGCGTCGCACCTCCTGATAAATGGCCTCACGAACCCCATCCGTTTGATGTCCTTGCTGCAAAGCAAGCGAAGCACCGCGCCTCACAGCTGCCCAAGCGCAGTAGCGCCACTGGGCCAGGGTGAGAACAGGGCAATCGCGGTATGCAAACGCAATGTCCAGCGCCCAACCGCCAGGGAACCTGTGCTTGGCCAACTGCTGCTCAAAGAAGCGCTCGGTTTCTGCCGAGCCGATGTCCGTCCACAAGCGCAGTTGAAATGCGGTAACGAAGTCGTCCTGGACCGACCAGCCTTTCGTAGACATCCGGACGCCATAATTCATGGCAATGACCGAGGTGTTTATGGGCAACAGCAAGCAGTACACGGATGAGTTCCGGGCCGAGGCGGTGAAGCAGGTGATCGAGCGCGGCTTCACGGTGGTGGACGTCGCCGCCCGGATCGGGATCCCCAAGCACACGCTGTATGGCTGGGTGCAGGTGGCGAGGAAGATGGCGCCGGCATCGGGCGCTTCAGCAGCGCCGAGCGACTCGGCCGAGATCCGCCGGCTCAAGGCCGAGCTGCGGCGTGTGACCGAGGAGCGCGACATCCTAAAAAAAGCCGCCGCGTACTTTGCCAAGGGGTAAGGGCGAAGTACGCGTTCATGCGCGCGCACATCCGCGAGTTCCGCCTGGTCGCGATGTGCCGGGTGCTGGGCGTGCACCGCAGCGGCTACTACGCCTGGTTGCGCCAAGGCACCAGTGCCCGCGAGCGGGACGATCAGCGCCTGCTGGGGCTGATCAGGCACCACTGGCTGGCCAGCGGCGCGGTGTATGGCTATCGCAAGATCACCTTGGACCTGCGGGAAGCCGGCGAGCATTGCAGCCGGCACCGCGTCCGGCGGCTGATGAAGGCCGAGGGCCTGCGGGCGCAGGTGGGCTATGGCGGCAAGCCGCGCCACCGCGGCGGCCCGGTCGGTGCCGTGGCGAACGTGCTCAACCGGGACTTCACGCCGCACGCCCCGAACAAGGTCTGGGTCACGGACATCACCTACATCCGCACCTACGAGGGCTGGCTGTTCCTGGCCGCAGTGATGGACTTGTACTCGCGCCAGATCGTCGGGTGGGCAACGGCGTCCACGATGACCAGCGACCTGGTGCTGCAGGCGCTGATGGCGGCGGCATGGCGACGCAAGCCCGGCCCGGGCGTGCTGGTCCACTCCGACCAGGGCTGCCAGTTCACCAGCAACGACTGGCAGTCGTTCCTGAAGGCGCACCGGATGGTGCCGAGCATGAGCCGTCGCGGGAACTGCCACGACAACGCCGTGGCCGAGAGTTTCTTCAGCGTCCTGAAGAAGGAGCGGATCAAGCGGCGGATCTACCCGACGCGAGCCACTGCTGCTTCGGACGTGTTCGACTACATCGAGATGTTCTACAACCCGATTCGCCGGCATGGTTCCGCTGGCGGCATGTCACCGGTAGAGTTCGAAAAGCGCTACGCGCAGAGCGGCGACTGAGTGTCTATGGAACTCTGGCCGGTCCAGGGGCAAGGAAATGGCCGCCCATCGTCGCTTCACTCTGGCTACGGATATCCAGGTCTACTTCTGTGACCCGCATCATCCTTGGCAACGCGGCACGAACGAAAACACTAATGGCTTGCTGCGCCAGTACTTCCCGAAAGGCATCGACATATCCGGTGTCTCGCAAGCCAAGCTGGATGCAGTCGCAAGACAGCTCAACGATCGACCGAGGAAGACGTTAGGCTACGAAACACCGGCGGAACGATATCGACAAACTGTTGCGTCGATCAGTTGAATCCAAGACCCGAAGCAGCCACTGGAGGCATGCCGAAGGCTAATTCTCGCTAGGTAACCCCATTTTCAAGCGGTAGTGGTCGGGATGCCCCGCTGCCTGAAAAACTGCGTTCAGTTTGGTCAGGTAGTAGGCGATATCGAACTGGCCCCAGTCGATGTGGGCGATGTTTGTCTCGTCTCGATGGGAACCTCGGTTCAAGAAACGCTCCAAAGGCCGGAACTTCCCATCCTCCGCTGACAATTGCTGAAGGATTTCTTCAAATCGCTGGGTGTTGCCGGTGAAGGAAAAGAAGTTCTCCAGGATGCATCGCATAGTGTTGGGCACCACCTGGATGCGCACCAATCCATCCTTAGCGTCTTGCATCACGTGCCAGAGAGCGTCGTAATCGTTGGCAAAATCGCGCGCGTCCATGGGCACCACCTGGCGTGGCCGCTTTTAACGACGCGCAGCAATTGGCAGTGCTTATCGGCTTTATCCAGCTTTTTGGTGCCAACTTGGTAAACCAGTTCGTGCAGGAAGAAGAGGTTATGGGTCAAGACGATGACCTGGCGCACTTTCTGGCCACCCGGTGGTTTGATGAGTTCATGGCAGATGATCGATGCGATGTCATAGACGAAGTTGTGGGACAGGCTGGAAATAGGATCATCGATGACCACCACCGTCTTGCTGATATCGATAGCTGACCCTCGCTCATTGGAGCCCCTCAAGAGTTCGATGAAGTAGAGGAAGGAAATCAGGGTCTTTTCCCCTCACTCAACGTTTGGGCGCTGCTGTCGCCGTGGGCGGGGCGCTCCAAGCAATACAAGCTGCCTTCGCCACGCTTGCGCGCGATGCTAAATGAGTCAATTCCTAGGCCCTTTAGCCGTTCGTTGATCGCCGCCACTGATGCATCCACGCCTTCCTGCTTCTTGCGCAACTCGGTGAGGGCGCCAATACAGGCGGCTTCTTGGGCCGCAGCTTCGCGATCCTTCGTTTGCGCCGCCGCCAGTTGCTCGTTAAGCGGAGCTATGCGGGCGTCGTATGCCCGATAGACGCCAATGCGGTCGCGGCACATGTTCTTCCAAAACAGGTCGCGGATCGCGCCGCGTTCTGCCACCTTGTTCTGGATGCGCTGATTGAACTTGCCAATGCGAGTGTTGAGCGCCGATAACGCGTCTCTCATCGGCTGCAGGTCCGTTTTGGAAATTTCCACCGGCTCTGACGGCGTGGCCTGCTTCAGTCGCATGGTGGCTAGGTTCGCCTTCATGAGGGCGTGTATCGTGTCCCACACGGGTTTTAGTTCCGTCTCTTGGGACAGTGGTTCGGTCAGCGCTCCGCTAGCCGCCGTTTCTAATGCCTGGATGGCCTCTTCGTAATTTTTTATGTGCAAGTCGATGAGGTCGATCTTGTCCTGGCGGTCCCCGTCCAACAGCTCGGACAGCTCGTCCAGGAAGCCGTGTGGCAATCCTTGCTGACAGAACGGGCATTGGCCGCCGTGCACGAAGGTGCGGCCCTTGCTTACCCAATCCCCGTTGTCCAGCTTTTCCACCAACGGGGCCAGGCGGCTCTCGCCGGACACCTTCACTCGCTCTTGCCAGACGGCGTCCTCTTCGATGGCCTGGAACGGGCCAAGAGCAAAGTGGTGAGTGCCTTTCGACGTTTCATTGCCTGAAATATCAACCAAGCGCTTGGCCAGACTATCCAGGTCATCCAAAGTTTCGTCGTCCGGCGTTGCGTATGTGCGCAGGTCGTCAAAGAACTTCTGCGCACCGCGACCATATCCAGTAAGGAAGCTATCGAACGCGCCTTTGTCGTGAGTCTTGTAAACGGTCCACACTTCTTCCTTGGCGTCGTTCAGCGCCGTGGCCAACTGGCCGGTGATGGTCAAAACATCACGCTGCGCGGACTCACGCGCGCCCCGGACCTCTTGAAGCAAGCGTTCGCTCTCATCGATCTTTCGCTGCGTCTCGGTGTCCAATTCGCCAATGGTGAAGATGCCGGGCATGCCTGCGGCCTCTCCAATAATTGATTGAACGAAGTGATGGTTGTAGACAAGGTAGCGGAAGGGGCCGCCCTGGGTTGTGTCCACACGGCAGGCTTGGAACTTAGCGTCCCCGATGCTGCTCCCGTGAATTACTTCGCCAATAGCAGTCTTGCCGGCTCCGTTGAGGCCATACAAGAACACCGGCTTCTGTGTAGCCGTCTCGAGCGAGATAGTGGTGGGAATTGTTGGATGAAAGCTCTTGTAACCCTGAATGACGATGCTCTTGATCATGACCCTCCCCAAGGCATTGCTGGCGGCAACACTCATTATGTACAACCAAGTTGCATGCGGATCGACTGCCGGCGCTTTTCCATTGAGGACTAGTCACGGCGCTCCTAAATGGCCTGAACATGCTCTTTGTTCAATGAGTTCTCGATCAAGGCTGGTAGTTGCATCGTCGAGATGAAGGTGTCATGTCCGCTTCTGGCCGCATGCGGACGTTGCCCGGGGGAGGGCAGGGCGGCGGATAAGGGCCCGTTATCGAGGGTGGGCGGGCTGGATTGCCAACCCGAGCGGATGTTCAGTTGGGGCATCACGCCCTACCTCTGTCTTCTTCGAGAAGCGGCGCTTGTCCTGAGAGCAGATAACATGACTGCTGGGCGGGATCGATGCAGCAGCGCAGCAACCAGGCTGCGTCGAGGCGTAAACCTAGGGAGCCCCAAGAATGGCTGGCCAGTCAGGCTGCAATATCAACTGTGCCACTTCAGTGGGTGCCTCGCTCAACCAGCGGTGTGCATGCGAAGTAGTCGACGTCTTGCGGCTGCACGAGTCGATCCGGGCCGCCTTCTCGGAGTCCATGTCTGACCCGGCCGTTCACGCACATCTGTTCTCTCGGTACGCCCTGTTCGTCGACCGTGCGGCGTTGGACGCCATGGGGCGAGTCGCGGCGGCGCTCTTCGAAGTTGCAGAGAATCCACGATACCGCGAGCGCGTCCTGCAATGGGCCCCCGACATCGCAACCCATTACCCGGGTTCGGCGGGTGGCGTCCTGGGGCTGGACTTTCACCTGACCGTCGACGGCCCGCGGTTGATCGAGGTCAACACCAATCCAGGCGGGCTGCTCCTCAATGCCGTGCTGCTCGATGCCGTGAGATCTTGCGCGCCGGCTGCGTGGACCACCTGGACCACGGCGACGGAGGCCCATAGCGCGGCTGTAGCCGCCTGGCTTGACGATGCCCGGCAGCAGTCGGGCCGCGCGCCGTCCCGTGTGGCCATCGTGGACAGCGCCCCGCGGGAGCAGTTCCTCTACCCCGAGTTCGAGCTGTACGCGGACGCATTCCGGGAGCACGGCGTGGACTGCGTGATACGCGCGCCCGAGGATCTGAGGTTCGGCCCGGAGGGGCTTGCAGATGCCGACGGCCCGATCGACATGGTCTACAACCGGTTGACCGATTTCGCGCTTGAGGAAGCTTCGCATGCGGACCTTCGTCAGGCTTATCTCGCAGGGGACGTCGCACTCACCCCGCATCCGCGTGCGCACGCGCTGTTCGCCGACAAGCGCAACCTGGCGGTGCTTGGAGACGCGGCTTTGCTCGGCGGGTTTGGGGTCGATGCGGGTTTGACAGCCCTGCTGGCCGAGGTGATCCCGACAACGGTTGAAGTCGTCCCCGGAAACCGGGATGCGCTGTGGGCAGCGCGCAACGGCTACTTCTTCAAGCCTGCAGCAGGGTTCGGCAGCCGTGGCAGCTATCGGGGCGACAAGCTCACCCGGCGAACGTGGGAGTCGATGGCGTCGGCGACCTACATCGCACAGGCCTTCGCGCCACCGAGCATGCGGATCGTGCATGGGGGCCAGTCCCTCAAGGCGGATGTGCGCTGCTTCGCGTCCGAGGCGGGTGTGCTGTTGTTCGCGGCCCGGCTTTATCAGGGCCAAACCACGAACATGCGCACCCCGGGTGGTGGATTCGCAGCGGTGCTCACGACGCCCCTAATCGACGAGTAATGCTGACTGGAGCCGCCCTGGAGATATGCCGTGGACTACAGCCAGGCCAGTGCCGATTCAGCCAGCTCGCGTTCCTCATCGATCGCGACGTTCCAGATCGCCGGCCCACTCCCGCCATCGATCCGTATGGCTCCTGCATCGTTGTCGCGAGACGCCAGCGCCAGACCAAGCCAGCCCAGGCGCGCGACGATGCGAGCACGCAGGCCGGGCGCGCGATGGCCGATGCCGCCGGAAAAGACCACATGGTCAACGCCCCCGATTGCCGTGGCCATGGCCGCAATGGCCTGCGCAATCCGGACTGCGAACAGCTCCACGGCAAGCTGCGCCTGGGGGTCGGGGTCGGCGAGCAGCAAGCGCATGTCGCCATGCCCGGCAATGCCGGCAAGGCCGGCAGCGCGGGACAGACCCTCTTCAAGCGTCTGCGCATCCAGACCTTCGTGCCGGAGCAGATAAAGCAACGCACCGGGATCGAGATCCCCGGAGCGGGTAGGGCTCGGGATTCCACCCAGCGGAGTGAGCGCCATGGTGGTGTCGCGGCTCCGACCACCTTCGACGGCGCAGACGCTGCAGCCACCGCCCAGATGCGCGAAGACGGCGCGGCTCTGCAGGATTCCGGCGTCGTGGCTGGCGACGATCCGCAGCGCGGAGGCAAAGGCAAGCCCATGGAAACCGTAGCGGCGGATACCCAGCGCATCCCATGCTTCGGGGATGGGTAGACGCCGGCTCCAGGGGGCGAGTGAGGCGTGAAAGTCGGTGTCGAAGGCCACGCCCTGGCGGGCTTGCAGCCATCGCAGCCGCGCGGCGCGCGCGAAGGCGAGTGCGAGCGGCTGGTGCAAGGGCGCGAACGGCACCAATGCATCCAGTTTCGCGAGCACAGCTTCGTCGAGCTCACGGGACTCGTGAAGGTCACCGCCGTGCACGATCCGGTGGACCACCACCTCAGGGCCGGCCGCCGTTTCCGACAAGGTTTCGAGCAGGGTGGCAAGGCGCTCTTGCGCATCCGGGCCGACTGAAATCTCGGCCCGGGAGCGCTCGACGACGCGAGGCTGTGCGCCCGGCACCTCAGCGTTCAACAGGTAGGACGCGCCCTTGAGGGTGGACGAGCCAACGTTGAGTGCCAGAAGCCGGCGCGTGGTCATAGTTGTCGCCAGGTCATGTTCATCGGGACCGTACCGCCCGGCGCAACAGCTGCGCATTGATGGCGACAACTATCGTGCTTAGCGACATGAGCACCGCCCCGAGCGCAGGTTGCAGCAGGATCCCCCATGCGGCGAGAACCCCTGCGGCCAGAGGGATGGCGACGATGTTGTAGCCGGCGGCCCACCACAAGTTCTGGATCATCTTGCGGTAGGTTGCTTTGCTCAATGCGATGATCGCCGGCACGTCGCGCGGGTCGCTGCGCACGAGTACGACGTCACCGGCCTCGACCGCGACGTCCGTCCCTGTGCCGATGGCGATGCCGACGTCAGCGGTGAGCAGCGCCGGTGCGTCATTGACACCGTCGCCCACCATTGCAACGCGCTTGCCTTGGGCCTGAAGCTCTTCGATTTTTGCCACCTTGTCCTCGGGCAGGACTTCGGCGAAGACGGTGTCGATGGCGAGTTCCTTCGCGACCGCATTGCCGACCGCCGTGGAATCACCCGTCAGCAGCACCACCTCCAGTCCGTTATCGTGCAGCCGCTTGACCGCATCGAAAGACTCCGGGCGGATGGCATCGGCGATGGCGAACACGGCGAGCACCTGGTTGCCCTCCACCAGGTAGGTTGCCGACTGGCCGTCGGCTGCCGCTGATTCGGCGGCCCGCCGCAACGTCTCCGGCAGTTCGGCGGCGAGCATTTTCAGTAGCGCTGGCCCACCGACATGAAGCCGGCGCCCCTCGACGAGTGCGCGTACGCCGCGACCTGGCATGGACTCGAAGTCCTGCGAAAGCGGGACTTCGATGCCATGTTCCTTGGCGCTGGTCATCAGTGCCTGCGCGATCGGATGTTCAGCATCCCGCTGGACGGACGCGGCCACGCGAAGCACCTCGTCGTCGGGGAATCCATCAGCGGCGGTGGTCTTCACCACGCGATGCGAACCGAGGGTGAGCGTACCTGTCTTGTCAAACACGACCGTGTTCAGCAGGCGGGCCTCTTCGAGGCCGCGTCGATCGCGCACGAGCAGGCCGTTGCGTGCGCCGATCGTGGTCGAGATGGCGGTCACCAGCGGGATGGCCAGACCCAGCGCATGGGGGCAGGCGATCACGAGAACCGTCACTACGCGCTCGATCGTGAAGCCCCACGGTCGGCCCAGGAGTGGCCAGACGATAGCGGTGATGGCGGCGGAGACGATGGCGATGATCGTGAGGTAGAACGCCGCGCGATCCGCCAGGGCCTGGGCGCGCGAGCGCGACGTCTGGGCCTGTTCGACGAGCCGCATGATGCCCGCGAGTGCCGTCTCGTCGCCGGTCCCCGTCACTTCGACACGCAGCGAGCCCTGTCCGTTGACGGTGCCGGCGATCACCCGGTCGCCCGTCGACTTGTCCATCGGCTTGGACTCGCCGGTGATCATCGCTTCGTTGACGGCGCTGGTCCCTTCCTTCACGACGCCGTCGGCGGGAATGCTCGCGCCGGGCCTGATGAGCAGCAGGTCGCCGCGCTTCAGTTCCGCGACAGGGACTTCCTTCGCGGTACCGGCCTCATCCAACCGCACCGCCATATCAGGCAGCAGCTTCGCGAGTTCCTTGAGAGCGCCCTGTGCCTGGTTGATCGAACGCATCTCGATCCAGTGGCCGAGCAACATGATCGCCACCAGCGTCGCCAGCTCCCACCACAGATCCAGTCCCTCGACAAGGCCGAGCGTGACCACGGCGCTGTAAACAAAGGCGACGGTGATCGCAAGCGAGATCAGCGTCATCATCCCCGGCAAACGACTGCGCAGTTCCTGGTATCCGCCGCGGAGGAACGGCGAGCCGCCGTAGAAGTACACGACCGTGCCGAACATCGCGGGGATGTACGCCGCGCCCGGGAACTGCGGTGCGGTGTAGTCGAACCAATGCTGGATCATCCCGCTCCAGATCAACGTGGGGATGGTCAGCAGCAGCGTGAGCCAGAACTTGTCGCGGAAGCCCGCCGCGCTGTGGCCGGCATGCTTGTCGTGCCCGGCATGGGCATCGCCATCGCCACGCTTGCGGGAAACAGGCGATTGTTCGCTATGTGCCTGGTGATCTTGATGATGGTGGTTGTGTTGCGTCATGGGTCTGCCTTCCTGGATGCACTGATGCACTGGGCGTCAGCGGGGAGATAGATCAGGGGTTTTGAAACAGACTGTCGGGAAATCGGCCATTCCCGATGTTCGTTGCTCCGGCTGGTCACAGGTGCCCCGATCTGGCGATGGCCATTACCAGCCGCAGGGATAGAAGGCCCGCTGCAGTGAAGGCCAGCACCGCCATGACAGGCAGGTGACCGAACACTTGCGGGCCGTCGGAATGCAGGCTCAACAGCGCACCGCTTACGTACAGGCCCAAGGTGACCAGGGCCAACGCCAGCCGGTTGCCCGTGCGCGCGATTGCCTCCTGCGTGGAACTCAGGCCATGGTGGTGTACGGAGAAGGCGGGTCGTCCGTCGCTCAGTTGCGCCTGCCGCAACAGGTCGGTGGCGATCTGTGGCAGTTGGCGCGCAGTGCGGGCCAGCCGCATGGCAAGCGGCCTGTTGCCGCTGGGGCGGCTGGCTTCGGCAATGTCGGCGATCGCGGCCGCCTGCGCGGACAGCGTCCCCAGCAGGTCCAGATCCGGATCCAGCGCCCGCAGCGTGTTCTCGACCAGGAACAGCGTCCGGATCAGGGACAGCAGGTGGGCCGGAAGCCGGAAGCCAGCGCCCTGCCCAATGCGTGCCACGCGCCAGATTGCCTCGGCAATGGACCACTGCGCCAGCGGACGGCTGGCCATCTCGGCCAGGATCAGGTGGATCTCGCGCACATGCGAGCGGCGGTCGACCTGCGGCGGGAAGAAGCCCATGGCGATCGCTGCATCCAGCACGCCCTCGGCGTCGTCGGCCGCAATGGCCTCGACCATGCCGCCGAGCGCGAGCCGGGATGCAGGGTCGAGCACGCCGATCGAGCCAAAGTCATGCAGGCACAGGCGACCGTCGTCAAAGAAGAACAGATTCCCCGGGTGCGGGTCGGCATGGAAGACGCCGGCGCCGAAGAGCTGATGCACGTAGGCACCGAGCAGCGCCCTTGCCAGTGCGGGAGCGGCCGCTGTGCCGTACGCGGCCTCCAGACGGGTCCCGTGGCTTCGATCCTGCACAAGCACGTTGCGGGTGGCATACGGCTCGACGACGTGCGGCTGGGTGATGCCGGGCAGGGCATCCAGCACCTTGGCCATGCGCCGCATGTTCTGCGCCTCGTGACGCATGTCGATCTCGTCACGCAGGAATGCGCCTAGTTCGTCCACCAGTTCGAGCGGCCGGTGGCGTTTCAGTGGCGGCCAGATCCACTGGGCGACGCGCATCGTGCGCCGCAGGAGCAGCAGATCCGCCTGCACCTGGGCATGGATCCCGGGGCGGGTGATCTTGACGACCACATCGCGACCATCATGCATGCGCGCTGGATGGATCTGGGCCACTGAAGCCGCGGCCAGGGGCTTGTCATCGAAGCTGGCGAAAAGTTCGCCGACCGGCGCGCCAAACGCCTGTTCGACGATACGCATGGCCTCCTCCGCCGGGAAGGGGGGCACATCGCTGTGCAATCGCGACAACGCCTCGCGGTAGGGTGCCGGCAGCAGGTCCCAGCGCAGACTCAAGCCTTGGCCCAGCTTGACGAAGGTGGTGCCCAACCCCACCAGGGTGGTGCTGACGTATGCGGGGAGCAGGTCGGGTGCGCGCCGGCGCAGGCGCAGCACGGCGACTCCGAGCTTCAGTCCGGCCCAGGCAATCTGACCTCCGCGCCGCACTGTACCCGCCATCAGCGCGAGGTCCTGGCCGGGCGACTCACGACGCTGGCCCCGTGGCAGGGCGCAGGATCGTGGCCGGATCGCCGCGGCCATCCACTGCCGCCAGCTCCGCTTCGGACAGCAGGCTGCCACGGGACTGGCCGAGGACGTGCGCAGCCGCGTCGACCACGTGTGCCCAGGTGCTGCGGTTGGCGAACAGCAGGCCCGGCACGTCCAGCGTGCCGCCGCGGTTGACGAAGCCCAGCGCCGCGGTCGTAGTTGGACCGGTATCGAGCCGGCGCAGGGCGCCGAGGAAGGGTTCGGGCCGGGTGTGGGTGACGAATACGCGCGGCCTGCTCACCGGGAACAGCGCCTGGACCGCGGTGTCGGAGTGCACGTACCGTGCCTCCTCCGGATCGCGCGGCGCGCGGAACCGGCCGGGCTCGGCGAGATAGACGATCGCGGCCGACACACCGCGTTCGACCAGACGCGCCTGCGCGCGGCGCACTTCCTGCAGCTGGTACGCGCCGGTGGCTACGAGCAGGATCGCCGCCTTCGCCGGATCGCCGGCCAGGCACGTCGCTCCGATCTCGGCCAGCGCCTTGGCCTGCTGTGGCGTCAACTCATGGGGCACCGGCCGCTTGGGGACGACCAGGGTGGTGACCGTGCCGCGTTGCGCGTAGGCGTGGGTGAGGGCTGCGGCGGCGCCGTTGGCATCGGGCGGAAACACCACGCGCGAGATGTCGGCCATCTCGCCCATGAGCGCCTCGGCCATGGTCGGATCCTGGTGCGACTGCTCGTTCTTCGAGTTTTCCCACGTGTGCGAAGTCAGCACCAGCGGCACGCCCAGCCAGCCGGGCGGGCGTCCGGCCTGCTTCTGATGGCGGGCAAAGATCAGTTCCTGGCGCACGGCGCCGAGCATCTTCGGCGCGAACGCCTCGTAGGTGACCACCAGGTTCAGGCCGCCCTTGTTGCCGAGCGCGGCGCAGACCACGGCCTCCTCGTTGAGCGCGGTGATGACCGCGCCGGTCGTCGATTCGGCAATGCCGGGCTCGGGCTCGTGCACCCGGTGCTTCATCGCGTCCAGGGTGCGGTCGAGCTTGTTGCTGCGCAGCTCGTCGGGATTGCCCACGCGCACGCGCAGGCCCGGGTTCGCTTCGGCGATCGCGACGAACTGCTCGTCCAGCGCGGTCATCGGCGAGCTCTCGCCGCCGGCACCGCGGTCGGCGATCGCCGGCACGCGGGGTGGTTCCATCTGGCGATCGGCCAGCGCATGGTCGCGTTCGCGCACCCGCTGCTGGTCATCGTGGCTGTTGAGTGCGGCGACGGCCTCCTCGAGTTCGGGGAAGGTCACGAACAGAGCTGCAGCGCCCTCATTGAAGAGCGTGCGCGCCTCTGCATCCACCGCCGGATTTCCGGGCAGGGGAAGATTGTGCGAGGCGTTGGTCCCGGCGCCGGGAAGCCGAAGCCCTTCACGGTTTCGGCGATGCCATAGGGCAGCCGCACGTCGGTATCGGGGACGGCGGC
Organism: Thermomonas sp. S9; assembly: GCF_024704365.1. GTDB lineage: Bacteria > Pseudomonadota > Gammaproteobacteria > Xanthomonadales > Xanthomonadaceae > Thermomonas. The sequence goes on along the minus strand of NZ_JAJDFY010000001.1, from coordinate 1,716,590 downwards.
GCCCGCTTGCAGGCGCGATTCCATCACGTGGATGCCCCACGCGATGCTGGCCGGATCGCGCCCGTCCAGCGCGATCGGATCAAAGCCGTTCAAGCGCAGGTGCCGGTCCAACCAGCGCTCGCCGCCTTGCTGGGTGATCTGGCTGCGCTGTTCGATACGCCGCCCGTTGAGGATGATGATCGGGCTGACCAGCCCGCTGTCTTCGGCACGCCACCAGCGCGGCGCCCAATCGCTGCCGCGCTGTTCTTCGAACGCACCGTCGCTGAGGAACGCCACCAGGCGTTCGTCCTTGAGCGGCGCATGCACGTACTGAAGCTCGGCAAAGCCGAGATAGCCACCTTCCATCACGCCCCCGGCGGTATGCGCATTGACGTGGGAGCCCAGCGGCGACGCCGGCGTCCCGTCCGGATTGAGCGTGTAGGCGTAGAAGTCGCCGACGAACCGGCTCAGTCCGGCGTCGGAGCGGTCATAGCGTTCGGCGTGCCTGTCGGTCATGTTGCCAACCAACACGTTCAGCGCGTCGATCGCGGCCACGCAGTGCCCTTGGCCCATCATCCAAGCGCGGGTGACACCATCCAGGGCGTCCATCAGGAGGTAGCCAGCGTAGGCGGGCACCATGTTGAGGGACCCGCCGGTGTGGCCTTCAGGCGTGAGCTTGAAATCGTCGGCCTCAAGGACCGTGCCGTCGGTACGGACCCGCTGGCTGTAGGTCATGTGCGCCACCAGCCACATGCCGGCACTGGCGACGCGATCGGCCGCGGCGAGCCGCTGCCAAGCAGTGCCGGTATTGGGCGTGCGGCCCAGGGCCACCAGTTCGTCCACCATCTGGCGGACCCGCAGCTGGGTGAGCGGGTCATGCCGGATCACGCCGTAGCCGGCTGCCCAATGTGCGAACGCGCGATCAGCCTGCCGGTGGGCATCGGCCAGTTCAAGGATCCGCTGGCGCTCGGCGGCTGACAGCTGGTCGGCGGTGCAGCAGTTCAGATGCAGGTTCATGGGTCCTCCGGGGAATTGGTCGAAGCAGCCATCAGTGTCGAGGCCGCAGCGGCAAGGTCCGCGCCGAGCGCAATTGCGTTCGACGGGTGGGAAATGGTGTCGGTGCTGACGATACGAGCCAGGCCCGCCTCCTGCAGGCGGGCATAGGCATCGCCGGCAAACACCGGATGGATGGCGACCAGCAGCGGTGGCGGCAGCGACAGCTGGCGCAGGTGCGCGAGGGTCTCCAGGATCGTATGGCCGGACGACACGATGTCGTCGATCAGCACCGGGGTCCGGCCGGCCACGGCCGCCGGGTCAGGCAGGCTCACGCGCACGTCGTAGTCGCCGTGGCGTTCCTTGGCGAGGACCTGGTAGGGCATGCCGGAGCGGGCGGCGATGTCGGCGACCCATTGCTCGCTCTCGCTGTCGGGTCCGATCAGCACCGCATCGGGGACGGTTTCCGCGATCCAGCGGGCCACGGCCGGCGTCGCCGACACGTGGGCCGTCGGAATCCGGTAGAGCGACTGCAGGCGCTCGACGCGGTGCAGGTGCGGGTCGACGGTCACAAGCCAGTCGAACGTCTCCTCCAGGAACTGGGCAAACAGCGGCGTGCTGACCGCTTCACCACCATGGAAACGCTTGTCCTGGCGCATGTACCCGAGGTAGGGCGCGATCAGGCCGACCGAGCGCGCCCCGAACTCGCGCGCCGTTCGGGCGGCGAAACGCAATGGGAGGGCCAAAGCATCGGCGTGGCGCAGGCTGGCCAGGATGGCCACATCCGCGCCAGCCAGCGAGTCCTCCAGGGTCACCAGCGACTCGCCATCGGGAAAGTGCCGCCAAGCCACAGGTGCAATGCGCGCCTGCATAGCCTGGTTCATGGTGCTGGCCAATGCTGCATCGGCCGGGAAAGGCATCAGCACACGGGTCATGGAACCTCTCCAAGGACGAAGGGTTGCAAGGTGGCGGCGTGCTCCAGCGCATAGGCCAGCTCGCCCGGAGACTCCGCATGCAGGGTCAGCAGAGGCTGTCCGCGCTCGACCGCATCGCCGACGCGCAGACTCGTTTCCAAGCCGGCGGTGGGGGATGTGGGTGCGCCGGCCAACTTGGCCAGCTTGGCCAGCCTGCGGTTGTCGATTTCCGTGATGCGGCCCGACGCGGATGCCGGAACGTCGGCGGTGAATGGCGCCCGCGCCGGTTCGCGGAAGCCTCCCTGGGCTTCGCAGATCGCCAGGAACTTGGCCAGCGCCCTCCCGGAATCCAGCACGCTGCGCGCGCGCTCCAGTCCGGTGCCGGCGCTGCTGCCCGGTGCCATGTCCAGCAGCGCCGCCGACAGCGCAAGCGCGCGTTCGCGCAGGTCGGCCGGTGCGTCGGTGGCGTTGCGCAGCACCTTGAGCACATCGTGCGCCTCGAGCGCCGGGCCGATGCCCCGACCCACCGGCTGGGTGCCGTCGGAGCGATGGATGGCCAGCTGCAATCCAAGCGCGCTGGCGGTGTGTGCAAGCCGCGAGCCGAGGCTGTCCGCCGCAGCCTCACTGCGCACCTTGGCGGTCGGACCCACCGGCATGTCGATCAGCACGTGGGTGGAGCCCGCCGCGATCTTCTTCGACAGCACGCTGGCTACCAGTTGTCCGTCGCTATCGAAGTCCAGCGGGCGCTGGACCCGGATCAGGATGTCGTCGGCCGGGCTCAGGCGCACGTTGCCGCCCCAGACGATGCAGCCGCCCTCGCGCTCCACCACCCGCCGCATCGCCGCCAGGTCGAGCGCCACCGGCGCCATCACTTCCATGGTGTCGGCGGTGCCCGCGGGCGATGTGATGGCGCGCGAGGACGTCTTCGGGATGCGGTAGCCCAGCGCGGCCACGATGGCCACCACGATCGGGGTGGTGCGATTGCCCGGCAGGCCGCCGACGCAGTGCTTGTCCAGCACCGGCCCATCGCCCCAGTCCAGGCGCTGGCCAACCGCGATCATGGCCCGCGTCAGCGCGGTCGTCTCGACGTTGTCGAGGCGGTCGCCCGCGCTGGCCGTGACGAAGGCGGCAAGCTCCAGGTCCGACAGCCTGCTTTCCATCACGTCCTGCACCAGGGCGAGGTACTGCGCGTCGTCCAGCCGTGCCCCGAACACCTTGGCGCGGAGCGCGCCTGCCGACGCCGCGGGTTCCGTGTGCCGGACCCGGGCAAGGACATCGGGCATGGGATCGAGCAGCGTCCACGCGGTCTCCGAGAGCGCCACCTCGTCCAGGCCGAGCCGATCGTCCACGACCACGTTCAGCGTCGCCACCAGCGTGCGCGAACCCACGTCTAGCCTCACGCGAGTCATCGCGGCAAAGCCTTCCGAGCGGCAGACTTCACAGTCGCGGTGCATGTACACCACCGGCTGCTGGTAGGTGTCGATGCCGGCACGGGTGACGCGCAGCAGGGTGTGAGCAGCGGCCAGCTCGCTCATCGCGCATCCTCCAGCCCAACGCGCTCCAGGTGCTCCGGAACGCGCGCGCGCCAGCCCAGCTCGCGCTGCACGCGCCCGCGCAACGTGTCGGCTGCATCGGGCTCGCCGTGGGTGAGGTAGACGACGCGCGGCGCGGACGGCGCGGTGCGCATCCAGTCCAGCAGTTCCCCGGCGTCGGCGTGGCCAGAAAAGCCTTCCAGCTGCACTACCTCGGCGCGAATGGGGACCTCGCGGCCAAACATGCGCAAGGTTCGCTTTCCTGCCGCCAGCGCGGCACCGCGTGTTCCGCCGGCCTGGTAGCCCGCGAGCAGGATCGCGTTTCGGTCATCCGGACCGAACGCCTCGATGTGGTGCAACACGCGCCCCCCGGTCGCCATCCCGCTGGCGGAGATGATGATCATCGGTCCGCGCTGGCGGTTGAGCGCCTTCGACTCTTCCACCGTGTTGACGAAGGTGGCCACGTCGAACATCCGCTGGCAGTCCTCTTCGGACACGTGGTGCTCGGAATGGTGGGCGTGGTAGTGCCGGGTCGCGTTGATCGCCATCGGGCTGTTGAGGTACACCGGCACGCGAGGGATCTCCTTGCGCTCACGCAGCCGGGCGATATGCAGCATGAGCGCCTGGGCGCGTCCGACAGCAAAGGCGGGGATGACGATAACGCCCCCGCGCGCGGCAACACGGCGGATGATCGGGGCCAATTCCGCTTCCTGGTCGATCGGGACGTGTTCGCGATTGCCGTAAGTGGACTCGCAGACCAGTACGTCGCAGGCGGGCAGGGGCGTCGGCGGATTCATCAGCGATTCCTGCTTCCGTCCCAAGTCGCCGCTGAAGTGCAGGCGCTGGCCCTGGACATCCAGGCCGACGTGGGCGGCGCCCAGGATGTGACCTGCGGGGTGGAAGCGCACCGTGAAGCCGGGCGCGACCTCGATGTCGCGTTCATGGTCATGTCCCTGCAGCTGCTTCAGGCTGCGACGGGCGTCATCTTCCGTATAGAGCGGTCGCGGCTCCTTGTGCTTCGAGTAGCCCTTGCGCGCGGCGTACTTCGCCTCTTCTTCCAGCAGGTGCCCGCTGTCGGGAAGCAGCAGTCCGCACAGCGCCACGCTGCCGTGGGTGCAGTGGATCCGGCCGCGGAACCCCTGCTTGACGAGTGCGGGCAGGTAGCCCGAATGGTCCAAGTGGGCGTGGGTCAGGATCACCGCATCGATTGATGCCGCGTCGACGGGAAACGGTGCCCAGTTGCGCTCGCGCAGCTGTTTGTAGCCCTGGAACAGGCCGCAGTCGACCAGCACGCGCTGGCCGTTGGCCTCGACCAGGTAGCGCGAGCCGGTGACTGTGCCCGCGGCGCCGAGGAAATGCAGGGTGGGGTTGGAAGACGCTGTCATGACGTGACTCCTGTCTCGGAAGGAAGCGATTGCGGGAGGCGTTGGAAGGGCCGATGCGCATCCCCGTGCGACGCGCCTGGTCAGGGGCGAACGAGCTCCACCGTGTCGTTGACCTTGGGGCTGCCGGAGATCACTTCGGCATCCGCGTAGTGACCGTCGAACAGTTCAACGATCCGCACTTGGCCGACGTTTTCACGGCGGTAGCGTGGACCGCCGGTCCGCGAATGCCGGATGCGGCGCTTGTGCCGGATCACATCCAGCACCTGCCCGACCTGAGCGCCGTCGGCCTGTCCGACGCAGACGACGAGCGTTTCGTCCTGCTTCTCCAACACTTGGCCGCGCATCAGTACGTTGTGACGGAACCCACCTTCACTCGCCGAGGCGACACCCGGCAGTGCGAAGGCGAACAGAGCAGCCAAGGCCAGCGCGGCATGCCAGCGGCGGGGATACGTGCCTCGGGCCCTTGGGTGGGCAAGGTGCGTCGCGGGATTCATGGCGTGGACTCCTTGGACTGGATGCGAGGGGAGGCGGCAACGTCCGCCAGTGGAAGGCGTTTGAGAAGCAAGGCATTGAGGGCCACGATCACCGAACTTCCCGACATCGACAGGGCGGCGATTTCCGGCGACAGCACGAACGGATAGAACACGCCGGCCGCGAGCGGGAAGGCCAGCACGTTGTAACCCACGGCCCAGCCGAGGTTCTGGTGCATCTTGCGCAGGGCGGCCCGGGCGATGGAGGTCGCGCGCACGACGTCGTAGGGGTCGCTGTGCATGAGCACGATGTCGGCGCTCTCGATGGCGACGTCCGTGCCGGCGCCGATCGCGAAGCCGACGTCGGCCTGCGTCAGCGCCGGTGCGTCGTTGATGCCGTCGCCCACCATGCCGACCTTGAGGCCCTGCGACTGCAGCTTGATGACCTCGTCGGACTTGCCGCCAGGCAACACGTCTGCCAGCACGATGTCGATCCCCAGATCCTGAGCTACGCGTTCGGCGGTGGGGCGATTGTCGCCGGTGATCATCGCCACTTTGATGTTGCGACGATGCAGTTCGTCGATGGCGGCGCGCGAGGTCTCGCGGATCGCATCAGCGATGGCGAAGAAGCCCGCAAGCTCGCCGCCTACCCCTGCATAGATCACGGTGCGACCCGCGCCGGTGAGGCGCGCGGCCTCCGCTTCCAGCACGGATAGATCGATTCCGTGTTCGACCATCAGGATGCGATTGCCCAGCAGGACCTGCACCCCGTCAACCACCCCGGTGGCGCCCTGGCCGTCGATGTTGGTGAAGGCCGTAGCGCGTTCGGCTGCCGGACCGGCGCGCTTGAGGATCGCTTGCGCCAGCGGGTGCTCCGAATGCGCCTCGACCGCAGCGGCCGTGGCCAGTAGCCGCTCCTGCGTCCAGCCCGGTGCGACCGCCATGTCGACCACCTCCGGTGCACCGACCGTCAGGGTTCCAGTCTTGTCAAAGATCACAACGTCCAGCCGGGCGCTCTTCTCGATGGCTTCGGCGTGTTTGAACAGAATGCCGTGTCGAGCGCCCAGGCCCGTGCCGATCATGATCGCCATCGGGGTGGCCAAACCCAGTGCGTCGGGACAGGCAATGACGAAGACGGTGATCGTCAGCGTGAGCGCGAACATGAGCGGCTGTCCCAGCCACCAGAACCAGACCGCGAAGGTCAGCAGCCCGATCACGATCGCGGCCAGCACCAGCCACTGCGAAGCGCGGTCGGCGAGCAGTTGCGCAGGCGCCTTGGAGTTCTGTGCGGTCTGGACCAGCTTGATGATCTGCGCCAGCGCGGTATCGCTGCCGATCTTGGTGGCGGTGTAGGCAAATGCACCGCTCTTGTTGATCGATCCGCCGACAACGGAGGCCCCTGGGTCTTTGCGCACGGGCATCGACTCGCCGGTCAGCATGGATTCGTCGACCTGGGAGCTGCCTTCAGCGACGGTGCCGTCGACGGGGATCTTCGCCCCCGGCCGCACCACGACCATATCGCCGACCAGGACTTCGGCGGTCGGGATGTCGAGCTCCTGTCCGTCACGGCGCACCACCGCGCGGGGCGGGGACAGCTTCAACAACGCCTTCATCGCGTCCGAAGCGCCGGCGCGTGCCCGCATCTCGAGCCAGTGGCCGAGCAGGACGAAGGTCAGCAGGACCGCCGAGGCCTCGTAGAAGTTCGGTCCGTCGAAGAAGAACGTCGACGCGATGCTGAACCCGTAGCCGGTGCCCACGCTCAGCAGCACCAGCACCGCCATGTCCAGCACGCCGCGGCGCAGCGAACGAATCGCCGCACTGAAGAACGGCCAGCCCGGATACAGCACGGCGCCGGTCGCCAGCAGGAACAACCAGACGTTCTCGCGCAGTCCAAACGGCACCGGCGGCGGCTCCATCAGGCCGCCCATGGGCGACCACACGAATACCGGGATCGCGAAGGCAAGAGCGACCAGGAAGCGGCGGCCCATGTCGCGCGCCGCGGCGTGCAGATCGCTGCCGTGGTTCATGCCCGCATGGGCGTCGTGACCCCCGGCATCCTTGGCGTCATCGCCGTGGCCGGCGTGGGCGTCGGCAGGGTGCTCCGCGGTGGTACCCGGTCCGTGCCGGGCATGCGCAGCGTGGGCGTGCGCGCCTGCGCCCGGGCCGGCAGCGGGCATCGAGGCGTCGCATTGGAAGCCGCAGTCGCGGATCGCGGTGGCGACCGCGCCCGACGACAGGCGGGCCGGGTCGTAGGACACCTGCAGGGTCGCGGTGGCGAAATTCGCGATGGTGGCGTTGACTCCGGGCAACGCGGCTACGGCCCTCTCCAGCGTGCGCGCGCAGCCGGCACTCACCATGTCGCCGATGGGCCAGGTGCGCGTGCGCACTGGCGGTTCGTGGACGTGTGTCATCGGACTTCTCCCTGGGATGGGGCGGGGCCGCGCCTGCGTCGCGGAATGAAGGCCGGCACCTGCTGCATGTAGCGGACGTACTCGTCGCCGAAGCGGCCCAGGCAGTCCTTTTCCTCACGGCGCGCCAGGCGGGCATAGGCCCACACGAGCACCGGATAGCTGGCGAGCGTGAGCAGCGTGGGCCACTGCAGCAGGAAACCGGTCAGCACCAACACGAAAGCGACGTACTGCGGGTGGCGCATGCGCGCATACACGCCGTCTCGGGCCATCCGGCCCTCACGCTGCGCCCGATACAACACTGGCCAGGCGGCCGACAGCAGCCAGAAGCCACCGCCGATCAGGACGAAGCTCGCCATGTGGAATGGACCAAAATGCGGATTGGCGCGCCAGCCGAACCACATCTCCAGCAGATGGCCCGCGTCATGGCTGAGCCAGTTCACTTGCGGATAATTGGCACTGAGCCACCCGCCCAGGACGTACAACGTCAGCGGGAAGCCATACATTTCCGCGAACAGGGCCACGACGAAGGCGGAGAACATCCCGAACCCCCGCCAGTCCCAGCGGGTCAAGGGCTTGTAGAAGCTCCAGGCGAAGAAGATGAAGAACGCGGTGTTGATGGCGGCCAGCAGCCAAAGGCCGTAGCCGGAGTCGGGTGCCTGCATGTCAGTGCCCTCCGTTCGAGGTGTCGGACGTTTCGTCGTTCAGTGCCCGCTTGCTACGGCTCTCATGCTGGCCATGGGGTGTGTCGTCGGAATTGCCGTCGCGCCCATGACTTCCGGAACCTCCATGACCGCCATGCCCCTTGTGCATGAACACATGCATCAAGGGACATAGCAGCAGGATGGCCAGGGGCAACCAGCGAAGAGTCCCCCCAAGGTGGGCGCGGTGCTCGACGGCGAGATAGAACACGGCCAGCGCCAGGAAGATCCAGAAGACCCAGCGTCGGGAGCCTGAGGGGGCAGGACTGGAGGCTGTCATGGCAAATTCTCCTCTGTGGGGCGGCGTCCAAGAAGTCGCCGCGGGGTGGACTTGACGAACCCGCCGCCTTCAGCAGCGGCAACAGATTCGATCAATGCGCAGACTTCGTTGCCAGTTGGAATGGAGTCCGGCAGCGAAGCCCAGGCGCGCACGGCATGCTCCATCCGTCCGTGCATGGCGAGCAGCGTGTCCAGCTGGTGACGGGTGTCGTCGAGCCTGCGTCGGATGATGTCCCTCACCAGTGGGCAAGGGCTGTGCCGCAGCAGGCTGTGGTGGATGATTTCCTCGATTTCCCCCAGCGTGAAGCCAAGGTGTTGCGCCGTGCGAATGAAGTGCAGGCGAAGGAGCTCCGAGGTGGAGAACAACTGGTAGCCGCCCTCGGTATGCGTGGCCGCTTGCAACAGACCGCGCCGCAGGTAGTTGCGCACCACATGCACCGTGACATCGCCCTGCCGTGCCAGCTGGCGGACCGTCATCAGCGGCAGCGTCACTTCTTCCTTGGTCGTCATCGGCTTGCTCCCGGCGAGGTGTTGATCAGGCTAGACCTGTGTCTCGCACACAGGTCAACCGGCCTTGCGGTGGGCGAAGCCAGTAACGCGCGAATTGGCCGTAGACGGACGGATGTTCGCGGCCACAGTTGCATGAACCGTCGGTCCCTGCCTGCGTTGAACGGCCCCATCACTACTTCTCCTTGGGTAGTGCGGAGGAGGGGTGCGGCTTCCTGGCCAGTTGCCGCTGCTTGATCAGCGAGTACAGCGCCGGAATCACCGCCAACGTCAGGATGGTCGACGAGACCATCCCGCCCACCATCGGTGCGGCGATGCGGCGCATGACCTCGGAGCCGGTGCCGCTGCTCCACATGATCGGCAGCAAGCCGGCCATGATCGCGACCACGGTCATCATCTTCGGGCGCACGCGGTCTACCGCGCCTTCAATGATCGCTTCGCGCAGGTCCCGTGCATCCAGCGGGCGGCCTTCGGCCTGCCGCTGCGCGGCGCGCGCCTCCAGTGCGTGGTTGAGGTAGATCAGCATCACCACGCCGGTTTCCGCGGCGACGCCGGCCAATGCAATGAAGCCCACGATAACCGCGACGCTGGTGTTGTAGTCGAGCAGCCACATCAGCCAGATACCGCCGACCAGGGCGAACGGCACCGACAGCATCACGATCAGCGACTCGGTGACGCGGCGGAAGTTGAGGTACAGCAGCAGGAAAATCAGCGCCAGCGTCACCGGAATGACGACCCGCATTTTTTCGGCGGCGCGTTGCATGTACTCGTATTGACCGCTCCAGGTCACGTAGTAGCCCGATGGGAACTGCACCTGTCGAGTGACCGCTTCCTGCGCCGCCTTCACGTAGCGGCCGAGGTCGCTTTCGCGGGTATCGACATAGATGTATGCGGCCAGCATGGCGTTCTCGGTGCGGATGCTGGGCGCCCCTTTCCTAACCTCGATCTTCGCCAACTCGCCGAGCGGCACCTGCGCACCGCCGGGCACCGGCACCAGCACCTGGGTCCCGATGCGCTGCGGGTCGTCGCGCAGTTCGCGCGGATAGCGCACGATCGCGCTGAAACGCTCGCGGCCCTGCAGGATGGTGGTGACCATCTCGCCACCCAGCGCTGCCGCCACCACGTCCTGCACCTCGCCCAGAGTCACGCCGTACTGGGCCAGGCTGGCCAGGTCGGGGGTGATGTCGAGGTAGTAGGCACCGGTCAGGCGTTCGGCGAAGGCGCTGGTCGTCCCCGGCACCTGCCGTACCACGGCTTCGATCTCGGTGGCCAGGGCCGCCAGCTGATCCAGGTTGTTACCGAAGATCTTGATGCCCACGGGCGTGCGGATGCCGGTGGCCAGCATGTCGGTGCGGGCCTTGATCGGCATCGTCCAGGAGTTGGCGACACCCGGGAACTTCAGCGCCGCGTCCATCTCGGCAATGAGCTTGTCGGTGGTCATGCCGTCGCGCCACTGGTCCTCGGGCTTGAGGTTGATGACGGTTTCGAACATTTCCAGCGGCGCCGGATCGGTGGCGCTCAGGGCGCGCCCCGCCTTGCCGAACACCGATTCCACTTCCGGGAAACCCTTGATGACCCGGTCCTGCTGCTGCAGCAGTTCGGAGGCCTTGGTCACCGACATGCCCGGTAGCGACGCGGGCATGTACAGCAGCGTGCCCTCGTTGAGCGTGGGCATGAACTCGCTTCCCACGCGCGATGCCGGCCACAGGCTGGCGAACAGGACGACCAGCGCGAGCACGATCGTGGCCATGCGATGCCGCAGCACGACGTCGATCACGGGCCGATAGGCCGCCACCAGGAACCGGTTCACCGGATTCTTGTGCTCGGGCACGATCTTGCCGCGCACGAACAGCAGCATGAGCACCGGTACCAGCGTCACCGACAGCAGCGCGCCACCGGCCATGGCGAAGGTCTTGGTGAAGGCCAGCGGCTTGAACAGGCGGCCTTCCTGCGCCTCCAGCGCGAACACGGGAAGGAAGGAGACGGTGATGATCATCAGGCTGAAGAAGAGCGCCGGCCCGACTTCGCGGCAGGCGTCGATGATCAGCTGGGTGCGGCTGCGAGAGCCGTCGCCGCGCTCGATGTGCTTGTGCGCGTTCTCGATCATCACGATCGCCGCGTCGACCATCACGCCGATCGAGATCGCGATGCCGCCCAGGCTCATGATGTTGGAGTTCATGCCCAGCACACGCATCGCGATAACCGCGATCAGCACGCCGACCGGCAGCATGACGATCGCCACCAGCGCGCTGCGCGCATGGAACAGGAACACCAGGCACACCAGCGCGACGATCAGGCTCTCCTCGAGCAGGGTCGTGCGCAGGGTCTTGATCGCACGCACGATGAGGTCGGAGCGGTCGTAGACCGCCTGCACGCTGACGCCCTCCGGCAGTCCACTCGCAAGCTGGGCGATCTTGTCCTTCACCCCGTCGATCACGGCTAGGGCATTCTCGCCGAATCGCGCAATCACGATCCCGCCCACCACGTCACCTTTGCCGTCCAGATCGGCGATCCCGCGGCGCTCATCGGGCACAAGCTCGACCCGGGCAACATCGCCGATCAGCACCGGTGCGCCGCCTTCGGCGCGCAGCACCAGGTTCTCGATGTCCTCGATGCCGCGCAGGTAGCCACGGCCCCGCACCATGTACTCCGTCTCGGCCATTTCGATCACACGGCCGCCAACGTCGCGGTTGCTTGCAGCGATCACCTCGGACACCCGCGAAATCGGGATGTCGAACGCGCGCAGCCGCACCGGATCGACTGTGATCGAGTACTGGCGCACGAAGCCACCGACGCTGGCGACCTCGGCCACCCCGGGCGCGGTGGTCAGCTGGTAGCGCAGATACCAGTCCTGCATCGCGCGCAGTTCGTCCAGCGAGTGGCGGTCACTCTTGAGGACGTACTGATAGACCCAACCCACGCCGGTGGCGTCAGGGCCCAGTGCGGGTGCCACGCCGGGCGGCAGGTTCTTCGACGCGACGTTGAGGTTTTCGAGCACGCGTGAGCGCGCCCAGTAGAGATCGGTGCCTTCCTCGAAGATGACGTAGATGAAGGAGGCGCCGAAGAACGAGAAGCCGCGGACGACTCGCGATTTCGGAACTGCAAGCAGGGCGCTGGTCAGCGGATAGGTGACCTGATCCTCGACCACCTGGGGCGCCTGCCCTGGGTACTCGGTGAACACGATCACCTGTACGTCCGAGAGGTCCGGCTGGGCGTCCAGCGGCGTGTTCGTCAGCGCGTAGATGCCCCCGGCGACGATCGCCAGCGCCATCACCAGCACCAGGAAGACGTTGCGTACCGACCATTCAATGAGACGGCCAAGCATGTCAGTGCCCCTCGTGCCCGGTGGGGGAAGTAGGTGCGGCGTGGTCGCTCATCATCCCGTGGCTGCCATGGCCGTCTTGACCGGCAGGTGCGTCAAGGGCGCTGGCGGGAGCCGGCGCATCCGCCGGCGCCGCAGGCATGGCATGGCCGGCATGTGGGTCAGCCGCCTCCTCGCTGTGCCCGGCGTGCGGATCCGCTGCCTCGGCACCATGGCCGGCGTGCGGGTCGGCGGAGCCATCGCCTGACTGTTCGCGCTGCGGATCTTCACTGGTGCCGGAGGGCGACCCGTGTCCTGCGTGACCCTCAAGCCCCTTGAGTGCCGACTGCAGGTTGCTTTCGGCGTCGATCAGGAAGTTGGCGGACACCACGACCTGTTCGCCTTCAGACAACCCGTCGAGGATCTCGATGCGCTCGCCGCCGCGACGACCCAGGGTCACGTCGCGCGGTGCAAAACGGCCCGCGCCGGTCTCAACCAGCACCATCTGGCGCGTGCCGCTGTCCAGCACGGCCGAACGCGGAACGGTGAGCACCGGGCCGGTCCCCGGCGCCTCGAGCAGCACCGTCCCGTAGAGCCCGGGCCGCAGGTCGCCGTTGGGATTGGGGAATGCGATGCGCACGTCCACGGTGCGCGTCATTGCATCGATGACGGGCTGCACGAAGGTGACCTTGCCCTTGGCCACCTGGCCTGGCAGGGCTACGGTTTCAAAGCGGGCGGGCTGGCCGATTGCTATGCCCGCGGCCTGCGCCGCCGGCACCTTGGCGACCACCCACACCATCGACAGGTCGGCCAGGCGCAGGATGGTCTCGCCCGCCTCAAACCGGGCGCCCTGGACCACCGGTTTTTCGATCACCACCGCATTTGCCGGCGCGGTGAGGACCAGGGCCTTCTTGCCCATCTGCGCATTGCTGATTTCCCAGTTGCGCAGGCGGGTACGGGCGGCATCGCGTAGGCGGGTCATCGATGCCGCGCTGGCGGGATCGGATCCGGCCAGCCTGCGGGCGGTCTCGTCAGCGAGCCTGTATTCCTGCTGCGCCGCAGCCAACTGCGGGCTGTAGACGGATAGCAGCGGCTGCCCGGCGCGGACTCGCATGCCGGTCTGGTTCGCGTACAGCCGCTCCACCCAGCCTTCGAAGCGCGGGGCAATGACGTACTGTCGGGTCTCGTCGACCTCGACCGTGCCGCTGGTGCGCACGGTGGCGGACAGTGCCCCGCGCGAAACCGCTTCCGTGCGCACGCCCAGCGCCTGCACCTTGTCCGGCGGCAGCACCACCGTGCCCTGCGCCGCCGGCGGCGCGTCGTCGGCATAGACCGGAACGTAGTCCATGCCCATCGGATCCTTCTTCGGCACCGGCGAGGTGTCGGGGAGCCCCATGGGATTTCGGTAATAAAGCACCTTGCGCTCCGCGGCAGGCGCCTCGGCGGATGTAGCTGCGGTCGGCGAATCGTTGGTCGCGCGGCCGGCCATCCAGCCTGTGGTGAGGGCGGCGAGTGCGACGCCGATGGCGAGCGACAGGGTCTGGACACGGGTCATCGGATATCTCCTTCGATGGCGCGCACGGCGGCGGCGCCCAACAGTTCGTCACGCAATGCATCGACCCGTGCGAGATCGGCGCCCTGCCATTCATTGAGTGCTTCCAGCAGCGTCCCGAAGTCGACTTCGCCGACCTGGTAGCTCGCCAGCGCCGACTGCCAGGTGGCGTCGGCCTGCGGCAGCAGCGTGTTCTGGATCAGTTGCCGGCGTTCGCGGGCGCTGGTCCACTGCGACCAGGCGGAAGCGCCTCGCTCCTCGACGGCCCGCAGCGTGGCGTCCCTGCGGGCCAGCGCGGCTTCCTCGAGCAGGCGCGATTCGCGCTCGCGCTCGCGGCGGGCGCGCTGCTGGAACGGGATCTCCACCTCGAGCATCAGCTCGGTACTCTGGATGCCGTTGCCCAGCTGCATCGCACCCACGCCGACGGTGATGTCGGGAAAGCGGTTGCGACGCTGCAACACCACATTCGTGCGCGCGGCCTCGGCGCGGGCCTGCTGCGAACGGACCGCGGGGTGCGTGTCGGCGGCGTCCAGAGCCTCGGCAAGCGAAGCGCTGCGGACGGCAAGGCGCGGCGCCTCGTCGGGAGCCGCCAGCGGTGCATCGGAACGGCGCCCCAGCACCGCGTTCAAGGTGGCGGCCGCCTCCTGCTTGGCGGCGAGGCGTTCGATCCGCTCGCGCTGCAGGCTGGTCTGCTCGACCTGGGCGCGGATGGCATCCTGCTGTGGCGCGCGGCCAAGGGCGTAGCGCACTCCCGCGATCTCTTCGACCTGGCGGAGCAGGGCGATGCGGCGATCGAGCACGGCTACCGCTTGATCGGCATGCCAATAACGTGCGTAGGCCGCCTCGGCGTCGGACAGCAGGTCGCGCGCCGCGGTGATGCGATCGAGCCCGATCGCGACCGCGTTCTGGCTGGCCGCAGTCCGCGCCAGGTCGCGCTTGCCCCAGAGCGGGAAGCGCTGGCGCAGCGCGTAGTTGACCTCACGCTCGGCACCGACAGTGCGCCAGGGTTTGTCCGGATCGAGGCCGCGAAATCCCACTGAGGCCATTGGGTCGGGCAGGGCGCCCGCCGGCAGGATCCGCGCTTCGGCAGCCTGGGTTTCCAAGCCCATGGCCCGAAGCTCGGGGTTGTGTTCGAGCACCCAGGTCCGGATCGACTCGAGACTGTGTCCCGGGATGGGCTCGGTTGCGGTCACCGGCAGCGCCAGCGCCCACAAGGCGCCGGCGAGCACGCAGGCGAGCAGGCGCCGCCGCGGTGGCCGCTGGCAGGACAGCGGGTGGCAGTGCAGGCGGCTGGCCTGCCACAGGTAGAACGGAGATGCCATATCAGTGTCCTTGGGCCGACGCGACGCAGTCGCTCGGCCGGGGCAGGAACACATGCCGTGACGCGCACGGCACGAACGCACAGCACTGCACCGCACAGGCGTGCGGCGCAGTCAGCGTTCGGGCATCAGATCAGCAGGAGGGCCGCGGGATGCGCGGTGGGTCGGTGCCAGGCAGGCGTGGGTGGCGAATCGACCCATGTGGACGTAACCCCGGGGCCACCGTCCGCGACTTCCGCGACCGCGAACCAGGAGAACCACACGCCGACAAGCAGCGGCGGAACCGGCGGGATGCGTCCGCTGTCTGCCGAGAGGTCGCCTTCGCTGCAGTGCGCGGTACACAGTGCCTCGTCAGCCGAGGGAAGCTCGGCGCCACAACCGTGACCGTGGTCGTGGTGGGTGTCCGCGTCGGCCGCGACTGCGGCGGTTGTGACCTTGAGATCCAGACAGCCGCCATGACCGGCCAGTGCGAACTGGGACCAGAGCAACGCCACCATCGCGAGGAGGGCAGTGCGCTTGAACCAGTTCCGATGGCGAAGGCGGATCATGGTCGGAGCTTACTCTTTTTCTGATCCGGTGAAACTGATCCAGATCAATTTCTGGTCAAGCACGGAGACGGCGGGGGAGTTCGTGCCGATGCTCGGCGGGGAGGAACCATCAAGACTATGCGCCATCGCGCTCAGGCAGCCGCGGGGCTGAGCGTTCCCAGCACCGAAACGACGATCAAGATCAGGATGGCCAGTGTGGCCTCAGCCGCGACACTCTGCCGCAGGGCCCGCACTTCCTGCACAGGATCGCCGCTGGCCAGGGCGCGTCCCAGACGCGGCACCAGCGTCCAGCGGTGCAATGCACCCAGGCCCAGCATTCCTCCGAACAGGGCAAGCTTCACCAGCAGCAGGTTCCCGTACGTGCTCTGGAGCAGTGTCGACAACGACCATGCGGTGAGATCACCGTAGTGCGCGATGCCAGACACGATGAGCGCAGCAACGAAGATCGTGCCGAGCGTCGAGAATCCGTGCAGAAGATCATGCGTCGCTCGAAGGCGCCTACTGCCGGAGACCGCCTCCCTGCGCAGGAGCAGGCCCAGGAACACCAGTACCGCGGCAACCCAGCCGCCTGCCGCGAGCAGGTGGACCAGGCCCGCAGCAAGCCGCAGCGCACCGGACGCGCCTTCACCGGCGGCGGCGTGGCCGTTCCATGCCAGCGTAGCAAGTGCGCCGCCCGCCAGCATTGCCAGCCGCGGAAATGCGGACTCCACCTTTCCGCGGCGGCGCTGCCATCCGAGCACGACGAGCGAGGCAAACACGAGCCCCAACTCAAGACCGCGAAGCGGTTGGCGGAGGTACTGGGGATTCCTCCCGCGTTCCTCTACACCGAAGACGATTTATTGGCCGCGCTGTTACTACGTTGGAATGAGTTGTCCCTCCGCCAGAAGAAGGACCTTCTCAAACAGGTCGAGGGTGTGGAAACTTTCCAAGTCGAAGCGGGGGTCGTCTTCCCGGCAAGTAACTTCATTGGGCCGTGGGTGTTGAACCCTTCACCATAGTCCAGAGATAGGCTCGTGCTATTCATGATTCCTTTACCCCTGAGCACGCTCGCGAGTTAAAGTAAGGCCATGTCCACCCGCGCCATCCTGTTGCGTCTGTTGCTGTGCGTTGCCTTGGTATTCAACGGGGCAGCCTCGGCCATGGCGTCTGTGCAGATGATGCAGATGCACGCGGATGGGCATGAAGCCGCAAGTACTCCGGTCGCGCCTATGGCGAGTGCCGAGTCCGAGATGCCATGCCACCACGACGGGCAGCCCGCGCATTCGCAGGATGCGGCCGATGCGGCAACGGCTACCAAGGACAAGCAACCCGGCCAGTCACCCGATTGCTGCAAGTCGAGCACCTGTACCTGTGCATGCGTGCATCAGGCGGCCGCCATGGTGCCGGTGATGGCCTTCCAGGGCACCGCCCTGCTGCATGTCGGTAGCGTGCGATCGATGGCCTTGGGCCATGCAACACCACCGTTGCCCCATCTGATCCGACCTCCCATCGGCTAAGTGTCCTTTGGCGCCCCGGGCGCCGGTTCGCTTGCGCGCGTCGCCGTTCGACGTGCTTTGCAGGCAGTGGTCCAGCGCTTGTGCTGGCCTATGACACTTTGATGGAGTTCACATGTCTTCCGATGCTTTCGGCCGCAATGCCGACGGGTTGTTCAAACCGTCGCGGCGGCGATTCGTGCAGGGGTTGGCCGCGGATGGTGCTGTGGCCAGCCTGGGTCTCTGGCCCAAACTCAGTTGGGCGCTCAAAGGCCCCGGTAATCCGAATGTCCTGTCGGGTACCGAGTTCGACCTGACCATCGGCGAGACGCCGATGAATTTCACCGGGCGCACGCGTCCAGCAGTCACCGTCAATGGCTCGATTCCAGCACCGCTGCTGCGCTGGCGCGAGGGTACGACGGTCAACCTGCGTGTCTCCAATGCGCTGCCGGAAGGCTCGATCTTTGGCCATGAAACCTCGATCCATTGGCACGGCATCCTGCTGCCGGCCAACATGGACGGTGTGCCTGGGCTGAGCTTTGACGGCATCCACCGGGGCGAGGCCTACCACTATCGGTTTAAGGTGAATCAGGGCGGTACGTACTGGTACCACAGCCATTCGGGATTCCAGGAACAGGCCGGGCTCTACGGCCCGCTCATCATCGATCCCATCGAACCTGAACCGTTCGCCTACGACCGCGACTACGTGGTGATGCTGTCCGACTGGACCGACATGGACCCCACACGGCTGTTCGCGCGGCTGAAGAAGATGTCGATGTACGACAACTACTACATGCGCACGGTCGGGGATTTTCTGCGTGATGCTGAGCGAAATGGTCTTGCGACCACGATCGACGACCGCAAGATGTGGGGACAGATGCGCATGTCGCCGACCGACCTGTCGGACGTCAATGCGAACACCTACACCTACCTGATGAATGGCGAGACCTCGCTGAGCAACTGGACCGGCCTGTTCCGCTCCGGCGAGAAGATCCGCTTGCGCTTCATCAACGGTTCGGCGATGACGCATTTCGACGTGCGGATACCCGGCCTGAAGATGACCGTAGTGGCCGCCGATGGCCAGTACGTGCATCCAGTCACCATCGACGAGTTCCGCATCGCCACTGCCGAAACCTTCGACGTGATCGTCGAGCCGTCGGGGCAGGATGCCTTCACGATTTTCGCGCAGGACATGGGCCGCACCGGTTTCGTCGCCGGCACGCTGGCCGTGCGCGAAGGGCTTCGTGCGCCGATTCCGCCGGTCGATCCTCGTCCGCTGCTGACCATGCAGGACATGGGCATGGATCACGGAAGCATGGGTGGCATGGACATGTCCGGCGGCAAGGGCATGGAAATGAGCTGTGGCGCCAACATGGGCATGGCCGGCATGGATCATGGCGCGATGGCGCAGACGTCGAAGCCGGCCGATGCCGATCCGCATGCAGGTCACGACATGGCGACCATGAAAGATGGCTCGATGGCCGGCATGGATTCCGGGAGCACGGTCACGCACCCGGCCAGCGAAACGCGCAATCCGCTGGTCGACAACCAGGCCATGGTGGTCAGTTCACGGCTTGATGATCCGGGCATCGGCCTGCGCGACAACGGACGCAAGGTCTTGAGCTATTCGATGCTCAAGAGTGCCTTCGACGATCCAGACGGGCGCGATCCTGGCCGCGACATCGAACTGCACCTCACCGGTCACATGGAACGCTTCGCCTGGAGCTTCAATGGGCAGAAGTTCTCGGACGTCGAACCGCTGCGACTCAACTACGGCGAACGCATGCGCATCGTGCTGGTGAACGACACGATGATGACGCACCCGATCCACCTGCATGGCATGTGGAGCGACCTCGAGGACGATCAAGGCAACTTCCTCGTACGCAAGCACACCATCGACATGCCGCCCGGCAGCAGACGCAGTTACCGCGTGCGGGCCGACGCGCTCGGCAGCTGGGCCTATCACTGCCATCTGCTCTACCACATGGAAGCGGGAATGATGCGCACCGTGAGGGTCGACGAATGAAGACGATCATGACGCTCGCACCACTCGCTGCTGGCCTGCTGCTGGCCTTGAATGCCGCTGCACAGGATCACTCGCAATACCAGATGCCGATGCCTGCTGCGCAGGATCATTCCCAGCACCAAATGCCGGCGATGCAGGATCACACGCAGCACCAGGTCAAACCGAAAGCCGTACCGAAGGTAAAACCAAAGCCGAAGGCCAAACCCGCCGCCACGCCGAAGACGAAGGCAGCGGTACCCGCCGCACCGATGGATCACGCGGCCATGGGCCACGCGATGCCGGCACAGCAACCGGCTGCCGTGGACCACAGCGCCATGGGACATGACGCCGCCCAACCGGTGCCAATGGATCACGCCGCGATAGGGCATGCCATGCCGCGTCCCGCCGACCAACCCATCACGCCGATTCCGGTACTCACGGATGAAGTTCGTGCAGCGGCCATCCCGCCACCGAATTATCATCCTGTGCACGACAACGACGTGCAGCACTATGTGCTGTTCAACCGCCTCGAAGGCTTCGATACCGACGATGGCACCGGCATGGCATGGGAAGGCCAAGCCTGGGTCGGCACCGATCTCAACAAGCTCTGAAGCTGCGCAGCGAGGGCGAGCGAGTAGGGGGGCACACCGAAGGCGCGGATCTCGAAGTGCTGTACGGCCGTGCATTCGCCCGCTGGTGGGATGTGGTCGCCGGCGTGCGCCACGACTTCAAACCGGGCGCATCGCAGGACTTCGTTGCGATCGGCGTGCAGGGCCTGGCGCCGTACAAGTTCGAGGTGGAAGCGACCGCGTATCTCGGCCAATCCGGCCAGACCGCTGCGCGCCTGGAGGCCGAATACGAAACGCTGCTGACCAACCGGTTGATCCTGCAGCCGCTGGTTGAAGTCAGTTTCTACGGCAAGAACGACGAACGCCGCGGCATCGGTTCCGGTCTGAGCACCGCCGAGGCCGGTTTACGCCTGCGCTATGAGTTCACCCGGCAATTCGCGCCGTACATCGGCGTGGTTCATGAACGCGCCTTCGGTCGCACTGCAGATTTTCGTCGCGCGGCGGACGAAGGCGTCAACGACACCCGCTTCGTGGCGGGGATCCGGATCTGGTTCTGATTGGGGGAGACCATCATGCCGTTCGTTACCCGAAAGTCCCTGCTCACACTGAGCATCCTGTCCGGCGTCGCCCTCGCGGCGGCAGCCGGTTTTGTCTGGTCCGGTATTTACAACATCGGCGCGGACGACACCCACACCCGACCCGTGTACTCGACGCTGCAAGCCCTGCGCGAACGCTCCATCGAGGTACGGGCGAACAAGTTGCAAGTGCCCGCCGATCTCGACGACCCGGCGCGCATCCGTCAGGGGGCTGGCAACTACAACGCCATGTGCACCGGCTGCCACCTCGGCCCGGGCATGCAAGACACCGAACTGAGCATGGGCCTGTATCCGGCACCGCCGAATCTGAGTAAGGAAACGGTCGACGCCGACACTGCGTTCTGGGTGATTAAGCACGGCATCAAGGCCTCAGGCATGCCGGCCTGGGGCAAGAGCATGGACGACGAATACATCTGGAACATGGCGGCGTTCCTGCAGGCACTGCCCAAGCTCACACCCGAGCAATATCAGGCGCTCGTCGCCAGCAGCGGTGGTCATTCGCACGGTGGCGGTGAGTCCGAGGGCCACGCGCATGCCGAGGGCGGCGAGGACCATCACGACGAGGGCGACGCGCACGCGCACACCGAAGGAGAGGAGCACAACGCGATGGCGGGCATGCAGATGGATGCGCCCAAGCCGCACTCGCACCCTTCGGGCACACCGCCGCACGTCGATGCGCCGAAGGACACGAAGGCACCGTCCGGTGAAGTGCACATCCATGCCGACGGCAAGAAGCACGTCCACGACGCAAAACCCACGGCCACGCCTGCCACTGCGAAGCCGACCACCGCCGACCCGCATGCCGGCATGGACATGCCCGAAACAGAACCGGCCAGCGATGGCCACGATCACCAACACTGACCGGAGCCGCGAATCCCATGATCCATCGAATTGTTTTCCTCGCCTTGCTGGTGCTTCCATTTGCATCGCAAGCACATGACCCTGCGCAGCATGCGAAGACCAACGTACCTGCCATCGCCGCCGAGGCGAAGCCTGCGGTTGTGGCCGTGGATGCCTTCTCAAGCGCATTGCAGGCCGGTGATCTGAAGCGTGCTGGCACCTGGTTGGCCGACGATGTACTGATCCTAGAAAGCGGCGGTGCCGAGCACTCGAAAGCCGAATACATGGGCGGGCATGCAACGCACGACGCCGAGTTCCTGAAAGGCGCGCATGTGCAGTTGAAGCAACGCACGGCCAAAGTGGCGGGCGAGTTGGCGTGGGTTGGCACCGAAAGTGAACTGCACACCAGCAAGGACGGCAAGCCGGTGACCACGCTGAGCACCGAAACCATGGTGCTCAAGCGCGGTAAGGACGGCTGGCGCATTGTCCATATCCATTGGTCCTCGCGGGCGAAGCGATGAGGAGGAAGACCATGTCGATGCATGCTGCAACGGCCGTGTTGGTGCTGGGCGCTGTCGTATCGCTGGGCGCCTGCGCCAAACAGGCGCCAGCACCAGAACGCGCTGCCGAGGTCACAGCCGAAGTGGCACCAGTGCCCGCACCAACGCAAGCGCTGCCGCTCGTTGTCGTTCACAAGAGCCCGAGTTGCGGCTGCTGCGGCCTGTGGGTGGACCACATGCGCCAAGCCGGATTCCAGGTCGAGGTACGCGACGAGGACAACGTCAATCCGGTGAAGGAACGCGTGGGCGTGCCGTATGGCAAGGGGTCTTGCCATACCGCCGAGGTGGGAGGCTATTTCATTGAAGGCCACGTGCCGGCCGCGGACGTGAAGCGCCTGTTGGCCGAAAAACCCGACGCTAAGGGACTGGTGCTGCCCGGCATGCCAATGGGATCGCCCGGTATGGAGATGCCGGACGGGCATTCGGAGCCGTACACCGTCGAACTGGTGCGTCGGGACGGCACGACAGCGGCCTTTGCAGCGCACTGAACGTACATGGATGGCCGCATGCAGCAGGGCTTGACTCTGGACTTTACTCAAGGGTGGAGACTGGCGGCATTCCAGACGCAAGAGGTCCCTCAATGAAGATCGGTGAACTCGCCCAACGCACCGGTGTCCCCATCGACACCGTGCGCTACTACGAACGGCAAGGACTGCTGCCGGAGCCGGAACGTCAACCGTCCGGCTACCGTCGGTACCAGAGCGCCGATGTCTTGCGCCTGCGTTTCGTGCGTCGCGCGAAGGCACTGGGTTTCACCTTGGAAGAGATTCGCGAACTGCTCGCACTCTCCAGCCATCGCGAGAACGACATGGGCAGCCTCAAGGCAGCCGCCGAGCAGAAGCTGGCGGGCGTCGAGGCCAAGCTGGCGGAACTCACGAGGATTCGCGACGGATTGCGGACGCTGATCAAGGCATGTCCCGGGCATGGGGCATTGGGCGCTTGCCCGATCCTGCACGCACTCAACGAGGACGCCGCATGAACACGCACACGCATTCCGATCACGACGCGCATGGGCAGGGCAGTTGCTGTGCGAACAAGAAGCCGGCACCAGCATCCGACAACACCGTGATCGATCCGGTCTGCGGCATGCAGGTTGATCCCAACACGACATCGCATCACGTCAGTCATGCCGGCACCGACTACCACTTCTGCTCGGCACGCTGCAGGGAAAAATTCGTGACCGACCCCGAGCGTTACACGACGACCTCGGCCAAAGGGGAAGGGAAGGGCAGTTGCTGTGCGACCAAGGTACCGACATCCGATAGCGCCGTGATCGACCCGGTCTGTGGCATGCAGGTCGATCCCGACACCACGCCGCATCACGCCAGCCACGCCGGCACCGACTACCACTTCTGTTCGGCACGCTGCCAAGCGAAATTCGTTTCCGACCCGCCGCGCTATCTCACGCCCAAGGCCGAGACGGCGCCCGCCGCGCCGGCGGGCACGATCTACACCTGTCCCATGCACCCGGAAATCCGCCAGGAAGGACCGGGGACGTGCCCGATCTGCGGCATGGCGCTGGAGCCGGAAATGCCCAGCCTGGAGGACGAGGACAACCCGGAACTGCGCGACTTCTCGCATCGCTTCTGGTGGACGTTGCCGCTGACCGTCGTGGTCTTCCTGCTGGCGATGTTGGGCGACCGGCTGACGTTCCTGAGCATGGGTGCCCGCACCTGGCTGGAACTCGCGTTGAGCACGCCGGTCGTGCTCTGGGCCGGCTGGCCGTTCTTCGAGCGTTGCGTGCAATCGATCCGCAACCGCAGCCCGAACATGTTCACGCTGATCGGGATTGGCGTTGCATCAGCCTTCGGCTATAGCGTGGTGGCCACTGTGGCACCGGATCTATTCCCGGATTCGTTCCGTGAGCATGGCCGGGTCGGCGTCTATTTCGAGGCCGCCGCGGTCATCGTGTCATTGACTCTGTTGGGGCAGTTGCTGGAGTTGCGTGCCCGCTCGAAGACTTCGGCGGCGATCAAGGCTTTGCTGGGGCTCGCGCCGAAGACGGCCCGTCGCATCAACGACGATGGCAGCGAAGACGACATCCCGCTCGAACATGTCCACATCGGCTACAAACTGCGCGTGCGCCCCGGCGAAAAAGTGCCGGTCGACGGCGAAGTGCTCGAAGGGCGCTCCAGCGTCGACGAATCGATGCTGACCGGCGAATCGATTCCGGTTGAAAAGACCGCAGGCAGCCGCGTGATCGGCGCCACGATCAATGGCACCGGGAGCCTCGTCATCCGCGCCGACAGGATCGGTTCGGAGACCGTGCTGTCGCAGATCGTGCAGCTCGTCGCCCAGGCGCAGCGCTCGCGTGCACCGATGCAGCGCATGGCCGACAAAGTCGCGTTCTGGTTCGTGCTCGCGGTGTTGGCGATTGCCGTACTCACGTTCTTCGGCTGGGGCCTGTTCGGGCCGGAGCCGTCGTGGACATACGCCGTCCTCAATGCGGTCTCGGTGCTGATCATTGCTTGTCCGTGTGCGCTGGGATTGGCCACGCCGATGTCGATCATGGTCGCCACCGGACGCGCCGCACAATCGGGCGTGCTATTCCGGGACGCCCAGGCCATCGAGCAACTGCGCACGATCGATACGCTGATCGTCGACAAGACTGGAACTTTGACCGAAGGGCGGCCTGCGTTCCGCGATTCGATCACGGCTGAAGGCTTCCACGCGGATGAACTGCTGCAACTGGCCGCCAGCCTCGAACAGGGCAGCGAACATCCTCTAGCTGAGGCAATCCTCGCCGAGGCGCGTCGTCGTGGCTTGTCGCTCACGACGGCGGACGACTTCGACTCGGTGACTGGCCAAGGCGTGCGCGGTCGCATCGGAGGACGCACGGTGGCCTTGGGCAACCAGGCGCTCATGGATGCCGTCGGGGCGGACATCGCACCGGTGCTCGGAGCCGCAGAACGCCTGCGCAAGGGCGGCGCCAGCGTGATGTACCTCGCCGTCGACGGGCGCCTGGCCGGCGCGATCGCGGTGGCCGATCCGATCAAGCCCACCACCTTGGCGGCACTGAACGAACTGCGGGCCAATGGCCTGCACCTGGTCATGGCCTCGGGCGATGCGCAGGCCACCGCGGAGGCGGTGGGCCGCACGCTCGGCATCGAGGACGTGCGGGGCGGCGTGCGTCCACAGGACAAGGCCGAACTGGTGCAGCAATTGCGTGCCCAGGGCCGGCGCGTGGCGATGGCCGGCGACGGCATCAACGATGCGCCCGCGTTGGCGGCCGCCGATGTCGGCATCGCGATGGGCACCGGTACCGATGTCGCCATGTCCAGCGCACAGGTCACCCTCGTCAAGGGTGATCTGCGCCGGATCGTGCAGGCACGGACCATTTCCGCCTCGACCGTCGCCAACATGCGCCAGAACCTGGGCTTTGCCTTCGTCTACAACGCCATCGGCGTGCCGATCGCGGCCGGTGTGCTGTATCCGGCGTTTGGTTTGTTGCTGAGCCCGATGATCGCCGCCTTGGCGATGAGCCTGAGCTCGGTCTCGGTGGTGACCAATGCACTGCGCCTGGCGAAGACCGCTGTGCCTGAACCTTCTTCTTCCCCGGATGCCCGCCACGCCGAGCCGGTGCGCGGTGCATCCTGTCATTAACGGCTCACTCCCTCAGGATTTCTCCCATGAAACACATTGCCTCGCTTTCCCTGCTCACGCTCTCCCTCATTGCTGGCGCTGCCACGGCCGCAGACCAGACCAAACCCGCCACGACGACGCAATCCACGACCGACCACAGCCAGATGCAGCACGAGCACATGGACCACAGCCACATGGATCATGGCAAGACCGCCGAACACGGTGGCGCATCCGACGAGTTCACGAAGCTGGATACCGACAAGGACGGCAGCCTGTCCAAAGCCGAACTGGCCAAGCATCGGCTCGCGCCGCATTTCGGCATGCTGGACGCTGATAGGAATGGCCGTCTGAGCAAGGCCGAATTCGACGCCGGCAAGGGCATGTAATTCGTAAGCGAGAAAGGGGGCGTCAGCATCCCTTCGCCATTGTCGGGCCGGTGCCGTCACTTCTCTGCAAGCCGGCACCGGCCAGGCCGATCCATTATCTAGGCCAGAAGGATGACGCGAATGAAACCGATCGTACTGACAGGTATCGGCGTGCTTCTGGTCGCCTGCCAGGCGACCACACCCTCATCCGATCAGATCCATGCTGCCGGCTGGTACATCGAGCACGCCGGACGCGGTTACTTTCTGCCGTGTGGCGGTGCTTCGCAATTCCGTGTGATTGGGGATGTCGACATCCACGCTGCCGCGCCGAAGAACGTCGTGATCGAGGATGACATGCCGGTCTACGCCCGATTCTCTGGAACAATACTGAACGACGAACTTGAGGTCACTCAAGTGCAGCAACTCGGATCCAGCATCCCCGTGAAGGATTGCCCGCTCAATGGCGTGGCAATCCCGGAGAAGACCGATTGAACGTGCCGACTTAGCGTAACGGCCGCGCCAGCGCGTCGATGGGGCGCAGGCCCTGGCCGAAACGGGCGATGCTTTCGCGGTGCGTCTTGAGTTCGCTGTAGGGAAGAAAGCGCAGGTCCATGTCCGCGACGCGCCGGAAGGCCGGGCGTGCGACCTGGGCACGTGCATCTTCCTCGCGGCGATCGGGCGCAACCAGGAAATAGCGTCCCGCCATCCCATCATCCGCGCCCAAGGCCAGATCGAGCATGCGCACGATGCCCGAATAAATGCTGGTGCTGTGCTCGACCTCGAAGGCCGCCGCCACTCGACTCGACTCGTCTATCCAGAGCACATCGATCAGGCGGATGGCATCCACCGCCAATGAAGACTCCAGCGCAACCGGCAATACGTCCAGGCAGCCGTCGGCCAGCCGACCTCCAGAATAGAGGCGTGCCCGGTCGTTGCTGGCCACCCACACGTTGAACCCCAATGCGCGGCCCAGATCGCGCAACCAGCCCTGGACCTCCGTGTGCGACTGGTCTTCTTCTATCTGCGTCGACTGCAGCCGCAGGGCCGCGGCGTCCGCACGAACCTTGGCCAGATCCGCTTCCCAGGCGGCCAACGATTCTTCGGTCGCGACGGCGGGTGGGAGGGGTAGGTGGCCAGCGCCGATGTCGAACAGGAAGCCAGCCATGGCGCCCAGGTCGTTCGATAGCAAGGTTCGGTACTCCGCGTTGATCGCAAGCGCCCCTTGGCGCATCGCCAGATACTCGTCCCAGCGCCCCAGTTTGACCTTGGCGCCGGTCAGCGCGTTGTAGCCCTTCACGATGGCCGTATTGAACGGCAGCACCAAGGTCGGATGGATGAAATACAGCAGGTTCGCCGCCGCCGGCCCCAGGCCCTTGATCTTCGCTGCATCCAGTGCGTGGATGGCATTCAGCACGCCAGCTTCGGTGTCGCAGCAGTCGCAGGCTTGGAGGAAGCGACCGAAGCTACGCTGGTGGCCCGGGTTCTCGTAGATGTCGGGGATGCGCAGCTTGGGCTTCCACAAGAACGCATGGTCGGCGCCCTTGAAGATCTGTCGTTGTTCGGCGACTGCGGCCACGACGGTTTCCAGCGTCGAGCCGCGGTAGGCGTTGCCGAAGGTTCCGGCGTCGATGTCCTCGACGACCGCCTGCAGCCCGCGGCGGATCGACCGGAAGTTCTTGATCCGTTCCTCCCACAGGAACCAGCTGCGGTAGGTGCACGTCGGCAGTTCACGCCATCGCGCAATCAGTGCCTCGATCTCTCCATGATCGAATCGACCGACATTCCCCATTCGTCCCCCTAATGTCTCTCCATTGATGCGGTGCAGCCACGACCGCCGCACGGGCGGTCGGGTTCAATTATGACGCAGCGAACCCGACACCGCCCGGCGGCCAGCCGGAGTCAACGCTGTTGCTTGCCTGCGCAGCGGTTACGGCATGGGCATGATCTGGGTGATCGTCGCGTCCATCCCCTCCAGCCGGAATTCGAAGTGAACTTTCTGCCCGGCTTTCACCGATGCGATCTGCTCCGGCGTCGCCTTGAACGCCATCGTCATCGCCGGCCAATTCACGGCTTCGATCGCGCCATGGGCAATGGTGATCTTGCCGACGGCCGTATCGACGGATTCAACCGTACCGGTTGCCGACGCCGTCTTGGCGGGCTGGGCCGTTGCACTCACCGCGGGCGGCATCGGCTCGGCCATCTTTGCGTGCTCATTCGCCGGCATGTCCATATCGGCCGCGTTCTCCTTGGCCATGTCGTCAGCGTTCGGCGCCTGCGAACAACCCGCGAGGAGCAGGGCGGCCAAGGCAAAGGACAGCGGTTGAAGTTTGGTGCTCATCAGTGGATCTCCTTGTAGCGATGGGTGGGTGGGGCAACGAATCCGGAACGGCAACGGGCGGAGTCCGTCGCCGTTTCGGGTGCAGCGATTTCATCTGGGCGTGGCATCGACCGGTGCAGGGAACACCTGGTCGTACCGGCGCACCTTGCCCTGAACGAGCGAGGCGGCCACGCAACGTCCAGACACATCCGGACCTATCCGTGCCGTACCGACACGATGGTCGCGGAACGTAGGCGCGAACTTCGGGTTGCCTATCTGCTGACGGCGCACCAGTTGGACCACCTGGCCGGCTGCAGGGGGTGCGGCGCGTGGATCAAGGCAGACGCGCAGGTCGCTATCCGACACGGACGCGACCGTGCCGAGGCGATACGCCGGATTCAACGAGGCACAGGCACTCAGCAATCCAACGCCGATGGCAAGGCATGCAATGAAGAGAGCACGTTTCATGATGGATCTCCAATTCGAGGGATGAGCGGAACGGACGCGTCGCTCATGTCGCGGCACCCGCCTTGACTGCGGGTGAAGTGGGACGAATCAGGGGTCGACCGCGCAGCAGCCGGAAGGCGGCGGGGATCACCAGCATCGACAGCAAGGGCGCGGTGACCATGCCGCCGAGCATCGGCGCGGCGATGCGCTGCATGACTTCGGAACCGGCACCGCTGCCGACGAACAACGGAAACAGGCCGGCCAGGATCACGGCCACGGTCATCGCCTTGGGTCGCACGCGCTGCACCGCGCCTTCGCGGATCGCTTCCTCCAGCGTGGCGAGGTTGGCCGGTTCGCCGGCGGCGATGCGCCGCTCCCACGCCTGGCGCAGGTACAGCAGCATGATCACGCCGAATTCCGCGGCGACGCCGCCCAGGGCGATGAAGCCGATCATCGTCGCGATCGACACCGCGTGCCCGAGCAACCAGATCAGCCACAGACCGCCGACCAGCGCAAGCGGCAGGCTGAGCAGGATGATCGCGACTTCGCCGAAGCGGCGGAATACGAGCCAGATCAGGAGAAAGATAATCGCCAGCGCCGCCGGCACGACCCACTTCAGGCGGGTAACCGCACGTTGCAGGTATTCGTACTGGCCCGACCAGGCGATGCCGTAGCCCGGCGGCAACTGCACCTGCTCGCCAACGGCATGCTGCAGATCGGCGACGACCGAGCCGAGGTCGCGGCCGGCGACATCGACGTAGATGTAGCCGACCAGGCGGCCGTTGTCGCTCTTGAGCATCGGCGGCCCCGGACTCAGCGACACCTCGGCCACCTGGCCCAAGGTCAGTTGCACGCCGCCGGGGGCCACGAGCGGCAGTTGCATCAGCGCCGTCAGCGAATCGCGCTGCCCGCGCGGATAGCGCAATACGATGGGATAGCGTTCGCGACCCTCGATCGTTTCGCCGATCGGATCGCCACCGACCACGGTGCCAATCAGCGCCTGCAGTTCGGCCTGGCGCAGGCCGTAGCGCGCCGCGACTTCCGGGCGGATACGCACATCGACGTAACGCCCGCCGGTGACGCGCTCAGCCAATGCCGAGCTCACGCCCGGCACGGTCTTCGCCACGCGTTCGACGTCGCTGCTGATCCGCTCGATCACGCCGATGTCCGGCCCCGATACCTTGATGCCGATCGGGCTCTTGATGCCGGTGGCGAGCATGTCGATACGGTTGCGGATCGGCGGCACCCACAGGTTCGTCAGGCCCGGCACCTTCACTGCGGCGTCCAGTTCCTGGCGAAGTTTTTCCGGGGTCATGCCCGGGCGCCACTGCTCGCGCGGCTTGAACGTCACCGTGGTCTCGAACATTTCGATGGGGGCCGGATCGGTCGCCGTGTCCGCGCGGCCGGCCTTGCCGAACACGTGCGCGACCTCGGGTACGGTCTTGATCATGCGGTCGCTGAGTTGCAGCAGTTGTCGGGCCTTGTCCGCCGACAGGCCCGGCAAGGCCGTGGGCATGTACAGCAGCGTGCCTTCCTCCAGCGGTGGCATGAATTCGCTGCCGACACGGGAATAGGGGATCAGCGTCAGCACCAGCAACGCGCCGCCCAGACCCAAGGTCAGGCGGGGATGCCGCAGTACCCAGTCCAGCACCGGCCGGTAGCCGGCGATCAGGACGCGGTTGATCGGGTTCTCGTGCTCCGGACGGATGCGGCCGCGGATCAGATAGCCCATCAGCACCGGGATCAGGGTGACCGACAAGCCCGCGGCGGCGGCCATCGCATAGGTTTTGGTGAAAGCTAGCGGCGAGAACAGCCGGCCTTCCTGCGCCTGCAACGCAAACACGGGCACGAACGACAACGTGATCACCAGCAGGCTGGCGAACAACGCAGGGCCGACTTCAGCGGCGGATTCCGCCATCAGGTGCCAGCGGTCGTTTCCTTCGGGATCTCGACCGTGCTGATCGCGCCAGTGTTCGAGGTGCTTGTGCGCGTTCTCGATCATCACCACTGCCGCGTCGACCATCGCGCCGATCGCGATGGCGATGCCGCCGAGCGAGAGCAGGTTGGCAGTGATGCCCTGGGTGCGCATCACGATGAACGCGATCAGCACGCCCAGCGGCAAGGTGATCACCGCAACCAGCGCCGAGCGCAGGTGCCACAGGAACAGCGCGCAGACCAGCGCGACCACCAGGAATTCCTCGCCCAGCTTGTGGGTGAGATTGCGCACCGCGTCATGGATCAGGCCGGAGCGATCGTAGACCGGCACGATTTCCACGCCCTTGGGCAGGCTGCCCTGCAACTGCTTCAATCGCGCCTTGACGTTCTCGATGGCCGCCAAGGCATCCTTGCCTGTGCGCAGCACGATGACGCCGCCGGCGACTTCGCCATTGCCGTCGAGTTCGGCGATGCCGCGACGGAAGGTCGGCCCGCGGGTGATGGTGGCCACGTCGCCCAGCAGGACGGGAATGCCGCCGGCCGTGATCGGCACGCGCTCGAAATCGGACTGGCTGCGCAGGTAGCCCTCGCTGCGCACCATCAGTTCGGCTTCGCCCTGTTCGATCACCGAACCGCCGGCGGCGCCGTTGGCCTTGCCGATCGCCTCGGTCACCTGCGCCACGGTCAGGCCGCGGGCGGCGAGTGCCTGCGGATCGGGCACGATCTGCCAAGCGCGCACCGCACCGCCAACGCTGGCCACTTCGGCCACGTCGGGGATGGTTTTGAGCTCGTAGCGCAGGAACCAGTCCTGCAAGGCACGCAGTTGCCCGAGGTCATGCTGGCCAGTGCGATCGACCAGCGCGTACTGGTAGATCCAGCCCAGGCCAGTGGCGTCCGGCCCCAGTGCGGGACTGACACCTTGTGGCAAGCGGTCGCGCACCTGGCTGAGGTACTCCAGCACGCGCGAACGTGCCCAGTACAGGTCGGTGGCGTCGTCGAACAGGATGTAGACGAAGGAATCGCCGAAGAACGAGAAGCCGCGCACGGCTTTCACGCCCGGCACCGACAGCATCGTCGTCGCCAGCGGATAGGTGACTTGGTCCTCGACGATGCGCGGTGTCTGTCCCGGCCATTGCGTGCGGATGATGACCTGGGTGTCGGACAGGTCCGGCAGTGCATCCAGCGGCGTGTGGCGGACCGACCACAATCCGGCGACGGCAAGCAACGCCGCCGCCATCAGCACCAGCACGCGATTGGCGATGCAGGCATGGATCAGTCGGGCGATCATGGCTGCGGCTCCTTGGCGTTCGCGCCACTGCTGCCCAAGCGTTCCAGCGCACCGGACAAGCTCGCTTCCGAGTCGATCAGGAACTGACCGGAGACGACGACACGCTCGCCACCCTTGAGTCCATCAAGGATCTCGGTTTGTCCACCACCGCTACGGCCTGTGCGCACGCGGACCGGGCGGAAGCTGCCATCCGCCTCCTGCACGATCACGCGGCTGTCGCTGCCGGTGGCGATCAGCGCCTCGGTCGGCACCAGCGGTATCGGCGTGCCGGCATCGGGTTGCAGGCTGACTTCGGCGTACATGCCGGGCGCCAGCACGCCATCGGGATTGCGCAGGACGATGCGGGCCTGCTGGGTGCGGCTGGTTGCATCAACCAGCGGCAGCAGGGCTTCGACCTCACCGCTGAAGGTCTGACCGGGCACCGCGCTGACCACGGCTTCGACTGGCGTGCCACGGCGCAGCGTGGCGGCGCTGGCCTGCGGGATCGCCGCTTCCAACCACAGCGTGGCTGTGCCGTTGACGCGGAACAGCGGCGTGCCCGGCATCACTGCCTGGCCTTCGCGTACAAGCACCTCGGTAACGACGCCGTCCTGCGGCGCGCTCAAGGTCACGCTGCCATCGCGGCCCCTGCCGCTGGGCACGCCGAGCACGCGCAGGCGTTGCTCCGCCGCCGATTGCAGTTCCCGCGCCGATGCGGACTGCGCGTGGCGCAACGCCTTCGCTTCGGCCAGGGCACTGCTCCAGGCGGGCGCCAGCACCGCAGCCAATGGCTGCCCACGCGCCACCTTCGTGTACGGGGCCTTGACCCGCACCCGGCTCACGAGACCCTCGGTAAAGGCACTGACCACCGATTCCTGTCGCAGATCCCAAGCCAGCGTCCCCGGCACGCGCACCGTGGACGCCAACCGGCCTGCCTTGACTGGCGCGGTGCGGATACCGACGCTCTGTTGCAGGCCGGGGTTTATGCTGACGCCGCCGCCGGTCACTTCGTCGGCGTACTTGGGCACCAGCTGCATGTCCATGAAGGGCGACTTGCCCGGCTTGTCGAAATGCTGGTCCGGCACCATCGGGTCGTACCAGTACAGCACCTTGCGCTCACCAGCCACCGTCGCCGGCGCGGCGGACATCGCGCTGTTGTGGTCGTTACCGCGCTGCGCCCACCAGTAACCACCGGCGAGGCCGGCCATCAACAGGGCGGTCGCTGCGGCGATCGTCGCCACTCGGTTCATTGTGTATGTCATCGCGAGAATTCCTCTTCGGGCAGCAGGTAGGCCAGTGCGGCCCAGGCGCGGCCAAGTTCGCCCAGGTCGCGGGCGTGTTCGATGTGCAGTTCGATTTCGTCGCGGCGGGCCTCCAACCACGGTTGCAGGTCGCCACCGGCGGCATAAGCGGCCAGCGCCGTCTTCGCGCGGTCGCGGGCAAGCGGCAGGGAATCGTTTTCCCGGCGCGAGATCCGACGCTTGAGCCCCTCCCACTCGGCGAGGGCCCGGCGCACGGTTTCGGTTTGCATGCGGCGGGCGTCTTCGCGTTCGGCGGTCACGGCTTCCAAGTCGGCACGACGGGCAGCGATGCCCCGGTCCTGTCGATTGCGCGGAAACAAAGGCAGGTCAATCGCGAATTCGAGCATCAGCATGTCGCTGCGCGGCAGGCCGGCCGGCGTGCGATCGCGTTGGCCATAGGTCACTCCGAGACTCCAGTCCGGCCGCTTCTCGGCGATGGCGGCATCCACTTCGGCTTGCGCAACAGCCTCGCGCGAACGCCACGGCAGCAGCGGCGCCTGGCGATCGACGGAAGCTTGTAGCGCGGCAGGGGAGAGGGGCAGCGACGTCAACGCAGGGGGATCGCCCTCGATGCGCAGACCTGCCGGATCCATGCCCAGCCAGCGCGCCAGGCCGGCTTGCGCGGCCCCCAACGTGGTCTCGGCTTCGTCGATGCGGTTTTCCAGATCCAATGCGGCGTTTTGCGTCGCCATTGCGTCGACCGCCGAACCGGTGCCGCCGGCAAGCCGTGCCTTGGCGGCACGGACGGCCACATCGGCCGGTTCGTGCAGGGCACGTAGCGCTTCGACTTCTCGCTGCGCCGCCCAGAGGGTGATCCAAGCCTGCGCTGCCTGCTGGCGCACCCCGAGTCGCTCGGCCGCGGTCATTGCCTGCGCCTGCTCGACAGTGCGGTCGGCCACCGCCTGTCGGGCCTGCCGCTTGGCGCGAGCAGGAAACTCCTGCATCAAGCCGATCTGCTTCATGGTCATGTCGTCGGCGCCAATATCGAACGCGTTGGCGCCGGTGACCGGCAGGTTGGCGATGCCGAGCGTAAATTTGGGATCGGGTAAGGCCGCCGCACGGGCGGCTTCTTCCCGGGTGGCCGCGACCTGCGACTGGCGCGCCTGCAGCATCGGGGCTCGCTCGGTCGCGAGGCGCAATGCCTCATCGAACGAGAGGCCGGCAGGGGCCGACCGGACAGGCATGGCGACAAAACCGAGGGCGAGCGCCAGCGCCGCCCAACGGCGAGTTCTGCACCTGAGGCGCAGCAAGAAAGGAATAGGCATGGGACCTCCGAACGCAACGACGAACACGCCGCCGGGATTGGCAGCGCGGAAACGAGTCGCGGTCGGGGTCTAGATCTGCAGGCTACAGAAGCGCTGCGCGGGTGGCGGATCGGACTGGCAGATCGGCACGTCGCGGTAGAGCTGCGCACGTACCGGGGGCAGCAGGGCCTCGGACAGGGCGAAATGCATCGGCGGCAGGGCCAATGCAGGGACCTTTGGGGCCTTCAGGTCCGGGGTGGTGACGTGGTCGCGTACGCAGTGCTGGTCGCACAGGGCCGGGGCATCCGGATCCGGCATTTCCATGCCCACGCAACCGGCCATGACCGCTTGCGGTTCGGGCGGCGCGTCGGCGACGGGGCAGGCATATGCGGCGAATGCCAGTTGCTGGAACACCAACGCCAGCAGTCCCAGCCAGGCCAGACGCAGCCGCGGACGGCGGAGGCGCAGCACTTTCATCAAGTTCATGGCGTGCCACCTCCAGAGCAGACCTGGGCACCGAGGTGCAGTCGCACCACGGGTCCGGACAAATCGGTAGGGGCAGCTATCTGGGGCATGCAAGGGGGGAGTGTACTACTGGCGGTGACTTGGAAACGCCTTGGCCTCGGAAAGTTCCCGACCATCGGCGCGCCAGCAAAGCAACCAGCTCAGGGCGGCGCAAGGGGGGCTCTCACTTTGCTTGCCGCAGGATTGCGGCCCACCTAGCCCACGCTTTCCGGGGATCCGTAAGGATTCAAAGCGTGTACTCAGTCTCCACCGTCAGGCTGCCGATGTAGTTGTCAACCAGCGCCATCCCGAGGTCGTCCAGGTCTGGACCTTCGTAGTTGGGGTTGGACACGTAAAAGTGAACGTTGCCGCCTACACAATCCATGGTGATGTCACCTGCTTGATTCTGGGTGATCGTCTGGTACCCGGTGTAATAGTGGAGGTGCCTGGAAGGCGCCTCACCAATCACGATGATTTGCGGGTCCAACTTTTCCAGCTCACGAATCGGGAATCTTGCCCGACTGTCGTCCATGATGGGCAGCAAAGACGATCGTCGTTTTCGTCAATTGGATATCGTCGACGATGCTTTCCATGAACTCGGTCTCCAGGTCGCCGTGCCACATCACACTCGCACCATCCTGCAGCGAGTACCGAATCACCGCGGAGGTATTGTTGAAAGACTCGCCGGCATTACAGCTCGCCAGCGCATCCTTGAAATACTCATTCTCCGTGTTCGGCCAGAGCACGTGGATCCCAGCTCCGCCGCGGGCATCGTCACTCTGATTCAGCCATTTGCGAGTGCAGCCCTGCTTGAGAAAAAATGTCTTCTCGCTGTCGCGAAGAGCACAGTAGCGTTTGAAGGACTCGGTGACGTCGTCCTTGATGGCCTGGTTCTCGACCACATAGAAGTTCACGATGGGCATCGCATCGTCTAGCAGATGGATGCCGCCGAAATGGTCTTCGTCGGGATGCGTACAGATGAATCTGGAAATCTGCTTGTCTGCAGATGCAGCTTTCAATTCTGCGATGATGCGATCTGCGTTTTCGGCGTTCAGGTCGCAATCGATGATCGTGAAGCTATCGCTTCCGTGGCGGATGTAAAACATATCCCCATTCCCGACCGCTAAGCTCTTTATCCGTGACATGGCGCCCCCTGTATGGCGTAGATTTTTGCCGTTCTTGTTAGGAATTCGGCTGTGTGCTTTCGATCGCCAAGACCGTCTTGATCAATCGAATGCCCGCCTGTTGCGCCGCCACTGCGGCCAATATGTATTGAAGAGCGAACACGGCGCCTGCGGGCGCCGCTGCAACTGCAAATCCCGTTAGCTTCAGCGCCACTGGTACGCCCAGCGCCGAGAATGCGGAAACGGTTGCAAGGTCCCGGAAGAGCAAATAGCGTCGATTCGCATCGAGGACGGCGTTGTCATCTTTATGGGCGCGGTAGAGCTTGTACCACTTCGCCTGTTGTTCGGCCGGGTCGACTGGAAACGGGCCAACCCGTTGTTCCAAGGCGACAACGTCGATTCGTGTGTCGCTATGGACATGCTTGCTGAAGGCCTGATGGCCGGGGAGGGCGTGTCGCGGACGCCAGAACACAAGCGCCGCCTTGATGTCGGCCGACAGCAGGCTAGTCAGCAGTAGCAATGCCGGAGCCGTGAGGACGCTGGCCAGCGCGCCAGTCACCGTGCCCGGGGTGATTCCAGATGCATGCAGTTGCGGGGCTAGCAAGGCGCCTAGCACCACCAGATCGAATGCGATGAAGGCGCTGAGCCAGCGCAGCAACCCTTGTTTGGCAGACATGTATACCCCCTAGAACATTGCAAAGCGTTTGGAAGGAGGCGAGATCCCGCCTTGTCGATTCCGACATTCAAAATCGGGAGCCAAGGTGACGGGTGTGTCAGTTGGCAAGCTCATACGCGCATGGCACCTTTTAAGGGTATCCGGAATCTGGTGTGGGTTCTGGCTCCTTGGGTCTTTGTAGCTATCACTTTCAAAGAATGGATTTTGGTGTTGGACGGCTGAGCGGATGTGCTAGAGTAAAAGTCGGATTTCAGTGTGGGTTCGCCCAAGGTGCTGAGTGACGGACTTTCTCCAGCTGCGAAGCCTGAAGACGCTTGAAATCCTGACCAGCGAGGACAGTTACGTCGTCAAGGCCGAAGGCGTCAATCAGTGGGTGACCTGCCCGCTGTGCAAGACCGGACGCCTGCATGGTCACGGCTCACAGGAACAGTCGTTTCAGGACACACCGACGCACGGCAAACCCGTCGTGATCTTCATCCAGCGCCGTCGCTATCGCTGTACAAGCTGCACCAAGGCCTTGTTTGAGCCTGTGGCGGACCTTGATGGAAAACGCCAAGCCACGGCGCGTCTGGTGCGTTATATCCGCGACCAGTCCTTCTCCAAGACCTTTGCGGCCCTTGCCCGGGAAGTAGCCGTGGACGAAAAGACGGTCCGCCACGTCTTCGACGATTTCATCGAGGAGGTCGAGGCCAAGACCCAGTTCCGGACGCCGCGGGTGCTGGGTATCGACGAGCTCAAGATCATCGGCCAGTACCGGGCCATGATCACCAACGTCGAGCGCAAGACCGTGTTCGATATCCGCCCCAGCCGGGCCAAAGCCGAGTTGATGCCCTATTTCCGCGACCTGCGGGACAAGGACTCGGTCGAGTGGGTGGCGATGGACATGTACCACGTTTATCGGCAGGTGGTGCGCGCCACGCTGCCACAGGCCCGGATCGTGGTCGATCGATTCCATATCCAGCGCATGGCGAACGACGCGCTGGAGAAGCTGCGCAAGCGCATTCGCAAGGATTTGTCCACCCGGCAGCGCCTCAAACTCAAGGACGAGCGGTTCCTGCTGCTCAAGCGGCAGCACGACCTGACAGGGAGAGATATGGACCGGATGCGGGAATGGTTCCAACAGTTCCCGCTCCTAAGCGAAGCCCACGCGCTCAAGGAAGGATTTCTGTCGATCTGGGATCAGAAGACCCGCCCAGCAGCAGAAGCCGCCTGCGCGAAGTGGCAGGCCAATATTCCGACCGAATTGGCGGCCACGTTCAAGGACCTGACCACCGCCGTGCACAACTGGCACGACGAAATCTTCGCCTACTTCGAGCAGCCGATTACCAATGCCTATACTGAGTCAGTCAACCGAGTGGCCAAAGACATGAACCGCATGGGCAGGGGTTACAGCTTCGAGGTGCTTCGGGCGCGCATACTCTACGACAAGAAGGCGCGCAAGGATGGCTCGGTTATCGAAACCGTGTTGGTCGATGACGACGACCCAATGACCACGGACTTCGTGTTCCAGCGGATGACCACGGCGGCAACGCGCAAGAAGAAGATCACGCGCGTGGTCGAGTACGGCCCCTATCTCCCGACGCTGGCGCGGCTACTCGAAGAGGGGTATTTCGAATAGTCCTCAGCCCATTGTGCAAGAGGCGGCGCTTCAGCCTGAATTTGTGATTCAGCCGATGAAGCATAGGTAAGAGGCCCAGCCACTACCCCGCGCAACAGGACAGTTGCTTTACGTCCTTGGTGAAGGTTTGTGCCGCGAGTTTCAGCCCCTCGACCATCGTCAGGTAGGGGAATAACTGGTCGGCCAACTCTCGCACCGTCATGCGGTTGCGAATCGCCAGTACTGCGGTTTGGATCAGCTCGCCTGCTTCCGGGGCTACCGCTTGCACGCCGATCAGTCGTCCCGAACCGGCCTCCGAAACCAGCTTGATGAAACCGCGCGTGTCGAAGTTGACCAGCGCCCGGGGCACGTTGTCGAGCGTCAGCGTGCGGCTGTCGGTCTCGATACCGTCGTGGTGCGCTTCGGCTTCGCTGTAGCCCACGGTGGCGACCTGCGGGTCGGTGAACACCACCGCCGGCATCGCCGTCAGATCCAGCGTCGCGTTGCCACCCGTCATGTTGATTGCAGCGCGGGTGCCGGCCGCCGCCGCGACGTAGACGAACTGCGGCTGGTCAGTGCAGTCGCCGGCGGCATAGATGTGCGGCACGGTAGTGCGCATCGCGTGGTCGATGGTGATGGCGCCTTGCGCATTGACCACCACACCGGCCGCGTCGAGGTTGAGCGTGCGGGTGTTTGGGGTGCGGCCGGTGGCGAACAACAGCCGGTCGGCATGCAGTTCGCCGCGTTCGGTGGTGAGCACGAATTCCCCATCCTCATAGGCGACCTGGCTGGCCTGGGTGTGGTCCAGCACTTCGATGCCTTCGGCGCGGAACACGGCCGTGATGGCCTCGCCAATGGCGGGGTCTTCGCGAAAGAACAGTGTGCTGCGCGCCAGCATGGTCACCTTGCTGCCCAGCCGGGCAAAGGCCTGCGCGAGTTCGACGGCCACCACCGACGAGCCGATCACGGCCAGCCGATCGGGGATCGTGTCGCTGGCCAGCGCTTCGGTCGACGTCCAGAAGGGCGTGTCTTTCAAGCCCGGGATCGGTGGAATCGCCGGACTGGCCCCGGTGGCGATGAGGCAGCGGTCGAAACTCACCTCGCGCATCCCGTCGTCAGCGGTTGCCACGGTCAGCGTGTGCGCATCCTTGAATCGGGCATCGCCGCGCAGCACGGTGATGGTCGGGGTGCTCGTCAGGATGCCTTCGTACTTGGCGTGGCGCAGTTCATCGACGCGCCCCTGCTGCTGAGCCAGCAAGCGCTTACGCAGAATCTTCGGCGAGGCGGCGGCAATGCCGTCATCGAACGGACTCTTGCGACGCAGATGCGCAATGTGGGCAGCGCGGATCATGATCTTGGACGGCACACATCCGACGTTGACGCAGGTGCCGCCGAGAGTGCTGCGCTCGATCAGCGTCACACGCGCCCCTTGCTCGACGGCCTTCAACGCCGCCGCCATCGCCGCGCCGCCGCTGCCGATCACGGCCACGTGCAGTGCAGCCTCATCGTCCTCGCGCTTTGGTTCGCCGCCCAGCCGCTCTTGTGCATTGTTCAGCAGGTCGCTGGGTTGCCCCGGCGCATCGGCAAGCTGCGCTCGGTAACCGAGTGCGGATACCGCCGCGACCAGCGAGGTCACGTCCACGGCGGTACCTACGCTGGCCTCAATCTCGGCCCGGCGCTGTGGGTAGGACACTGAGGCCGAACGCACGCCGGGCACCTTTTCCAAGGTCTGCTTGACGTGCTCGGCGCACGACCCGCAGGTCATGCCATCGATGTGCAGCGTGATCGCCTCGGTCATGAGCGTGTGCTCACTTCTTGACGGTAGACGGGTAGCCGGCGTTCTCGGTGGCTTTGGTCAACGCGGCCGGAGTGGTCTTGGCATCGTCGTAGGTTACCACCGCCTCCTTGGGCTCCCAGGTCACCTTGGCCTCGATGACGCCTTCGACCTTGGTCAGCGCCTTCTTGACTGTGATCGGACAGGTGGCGCAGGTCATGCTCGGCACCGACAGCGTGACGGTTTTGGTGGCGGCCCAGGCGGGAGCGCTGAGGGCAACGGTCAGAGCGAGCAATGCGACGATTTTCTTCATGGCAATCTCCTTTCAGTAGAACAGGGACATGAGGTAGGGGAACACGAGCGCGATCAGCACCAGGGCGGTGACGATCCAGAAGATCACCTTGTAGGCCGTCCGCACCTGGGGCACGGCGCATGCGTCGTCCGGCGCGCAGGCGCGAGCCGGCCGGAAGATGCGACGCCACGCGAAGAACAGCGCCACGAGCGCCACGCCAATGAAGATCGGCCGGTACGGTTCCAGCGCGGTCAAGTTGCCGATCCAGGCGCCGGAGAAACCCAGCGTGATCAGCACCAGCGGACCGAGGCAGCAGGTCGAGGCGAGGATGGCGGCGAGGCCACCGGCGGCCAGTGCACCGCGGCCGTTGCTGGGGTCTGCCATGTGAGGGATCTCCTTCCGAGACGTTGCGTGATGCGCTAAGGTTACTTCCGTAGTCAAGTACGGAGTCAAGCGCGATGGTGAACGATCCGCAAACACTGACCATCGGGGCTTTCGCCAAGGCCGCTGGGGTCAACGTGGAGACCATCCGGTTCTATCAGCGCAAGGGGTTATTGCCAGAACCAGGTCGGCCCGTCGGCAGTATTCGCCGCTACGGATCGGCGGACGTGGCGCGGGTGCGTTTCGTGAAATCCGCCCAGCGGCTGGGGTTCAACCTGGACGAAGTCGGCCAACTCCTACAGCTTGAGGACGGCACTCACTGCAGCGAAGCCGCCGAGCTGGCTGCGCTCCAGCTCACCGACGTGCGCACCAAGATGGCGGACCTGACGCGAATCGAAGCGGTGCTGTCACGGTTGGTCAACGAGTGCCATGCGCAGCGAGGCACTGTGTCGTGCCCGCTGATCGATTCTCTGCACGGGAGCTAGGCGCGTGGCTTAACCCGGTTTTCCGTTCCACTGCGCCTCAAACCCCAGTTCGAGCCGGGGGCAAGGTGACCTGCCACTGATTGTTTCCTTGCACCGACATGCGCCAGACAAAGCCCACACTGAAGGCTAAAAGCGCGTAAGCCTTGCGATACCAGAAACCTACCGAACGAGAGCTGTCAGACAAGAAGGGCTAGTGCGGTCTTCCCACACTAAAATCCGGATACCCCAAAAAAGTCGCCAAAATCATAAGCCGGCAGGTCCCCACTTCCGACCTAGTTCGCCAGGATCCGGCTCGAATAATCGAGCGGCGCGATCTCCCGGCTCAAGTCGAGTGTGTAGTCCCCAAAGCGATTGATGTGACTGGTCCGGTACGGCTGAGTTCCGGAAACAGCACCAGGTCGGCGTGATAGCGATCGCGCGCCTCGGCGATCCGCTCGGCAATGCGCCCTGCGTTGCCGTCGATGTCCCCGACGGGAAAGTCCGCCTGGACCAACGCGATACGCAGGCTCACGGGCAGTTCCCATCAAGGCATCGCATCGCCAGACGCTTCATGCCGACCGCTTCCGACGCACGTCTGTCGTCTTGACCCGCGAGGCAGGCATCGGTTCCCGCAAGGTGGCCAGAATCGAGCACTGGCCCCGTGCGCCTCCGGAGCACGCATTGATCGTGCGGTCCAATTCCCGGGCAATGCGATTGAGCTCGCGGAGCTTGCTGCGGATATCTGTCAGATGCTCGCGGGCAATCGCATCGATCTCGCCGCAGGAGAGCGTGCGGTCGCTTTCCAGCCGTAGCAGGCTGCGGATCTCATCCAGGCTGAAGCCGAGGTCGCGGCTGCGGGTGATGAAACGCAGCCGATCCACTTCGTCATCGCGGTACTCGCGGTAACCGCTGGCGGTTCGGCGCGGTTTGGGCATCAGCCCCACGCGCTCGTAGTAGCGAATGGTTTCCAGATGACAGCCGCTGGATTCGGCCGCTTCGCTGATCTTCATCGACGCCTCTTGACCCTATAGCTGCTACGGACTTTACCCTGTGAGGCCTACGGGGGCTATGGCACACAGAGGGAGGGGCTGTCATGTCGTGGAGTCCTGCCCTTGACTCCGTAGCAGGTACGGGGTGTACGCTCGCTGTTGCAACTGGTTCCCATTCCCGTTTATTGCCCTTCACCTAGGCGCTCCCCGTGACCAACTCCCTCTGTCGTTGCCTGCTGATCGCGTTTTTGGCTTGGCTGTCCTTCCCGGCCTTCGCCGCCGCGCCGTCCGCGGTCAACCCGCGCCAGACCTGGCAACTGCTGGACTACGTGGCCGTCGACTATGGCGCGGCCGTGAAATCCGGCAGTGTCGCGTCCGAGGCCGAGTACGCGGAGATGCGCGAATTTGCGGGGGCGGTGCGAACCCAATTGGCCGCGCTGCCGTCGACGCCCGGCCAGGCCGGCCTGATCGCCCAAGCCGATCAGCTGGTGACCGCTGTCGAGTCCAAGGCCGACGCCAGGCACGTCGCCGATCTGGCGCATCGGCTGGCCGACGGCCTGCTGGCCAACTATCCGGTCGGTGCCGTGCCGGCGACGCCGCCCGATCCGGCCCGGGGGGCACAGCTCTACGCCGCGCAATGCACTGCCTGCCATGGTCCGGCCGGCCACGGCGATGGGCCGGCTGCGGCGAGCCTGGATCCGCCGCCCATTGCCTTCACCGATGCCACCCGCGCCGCCCAGCGCAGTCCCTTCGCCTTGTACGAAGCGATTTCCCAAGGGATCCAGGGAACGGCCATGACCGGCTTCTCGTCCCTGCCGGAAGCCGATCGCTGGGCGCTGGCGTTCTACGTCGGCAGCTTG
This sequence comes from Thermomonas sp. S9, assembly GCF_024704365.1. Classification (GTDB taxonomy): domain Bacteria; phylum Pseudomonadota; class Gammaproteobacteria; order Xanthomonadales; family Xanthomonadaceae; genus Thermomonas. The sequence continues at coordinate 1,673,541 of NZ_JAJDFY010000001.1, read as the reverse complement.
TCGCATTCGCCGCAGATGCGGGCCGAGGGCGAAGCGCTGTGGCGCGACGCGCCGGCCTGGCACCAGCGCATTCCCACGCTGGAAGCGCTGACCCGCACCAGCGAGGCGGATCTGATCGGCGCCGGCAGCCAGGACACACAGGCGCGGGCCATCATCGCTTACCTGCGCGGGCAGCCGCAGGCCGTCCAGACCGCAGCCTCGGGCGTGGCAGCAGTCCAATCGCTCGCACTGGCTCGGCAACGGATGGCCGAGAGCCTCCGCGCCTATCAGGCGGGCGATGCCGGGCAGGCGAAGACGGCGGCTTTGTCGGCGTACCTGGATGGCGTCGAACCGGTCGAGCCCACACTCGCCGCGCGGGACAACGCGCTGATGCGTGAGCTCGAAACCACCATGGCGCGCTATCGCGATGCCATCGGCCGCCGCGTTCCTGCCTCCGATGCGACAGCGCAGGCGAGGCAGGTGAGCGCGCTGTTCGATCGCGCCGAGGCGGTCTTGCAGGATGCGCACACCGATCGCACCACGGCGTTCCTGGGCAGCTTCACCATCCTGCTCCGCGAAGGGATCGAGGCGTTGTTGATCGTGATCGGCATGATCGCCTTCCTGCGCAAGGCCGAACGCCGCGAGGTCCTGCCGGCGGTACACGCCGGTTGGGTCGGGGCGTTGCTGGCGGGTGTGGCGACCTGGGCGATCGCGACCCATCTGGTCGATGTGAGCGGCGCCAACCGTGAGGTCACCGAAGGCGTGTCGGCGTTGTTCGCCGCGGTGGTGCTGCTCAGCGTGGGCATCTGGATGCACCAGAAGAGCCTGGCCGGGCGCTGGCAGCAGTACCTGCATGCCAAGGTCTCGGCCGCGCTGACCCGGCGCTCGGCGGTCTTCCTGTTCCTGGTGGCCTTTGTCGCGGTCTACCGCGAAGTGTTCGAGACGATCCTGTTCTTCATCGCGATGTGGAACCAGGAAAACAGCACCGCGATTCTGGGTGGGCTGGTCGCCGGCAGCGTCGTGTTGGCCGGGGTGGCGTACTGGATGCTGCGCATGAGCAAGCGCCTGCCGATTGGCCAGTTCTTCTCGATCAGTTCGATCCTGATTGCCGTGCTCGCCGTCGTGCTGGTCGGCAAGGGCATCGCGGCGCTGCAGGAAGCCGGCTGGGTCGGTCAGGCGCTGGTCGCCGCGCCGCGCATCGATTGGCTGGGCGTGTACCCCTCCTGGCAATCCCTGCTGGCGCAGTTGGCCGTGGCGGTGATTGCGATCGGTGGTTTTTATTTCAATGCGCGCAACTCGCGTGTGCCCGCGCAAGCCGTCAAGGGAGACCGCGCGCAATGAGCACGTCTTGCAACAGCTGTGATGGCTCGGTGACCACGGCGCAACTTCCTGCGCCTTCACCCCAGGCTATGCGTTATCGCATCGAGAACATGGACTGCCCCACCGAGGAGGCGCTGATCCGGAACAAGCTCGGCCAAGTGCCGGGCGTGACGGACCTGCAGTTCAACCTGGTGCAGCGCACGCTGACAGTGCTTCACCAGTTGCCTGCGCTGGCCCCTGTGGAAGACGCGCTGGCGGCGATCGGCATGCAGGCGGTGCCTTTGGATACGGCTGTGTCTGCCGTCGAAACGGCGCTGCATATCGCGAAGATGGATTGCCGCACCAAGGAAGGCCTGATCCGCGGCAAGTTGAGTGGCATGCCGGGGGTGGACGCGCTGGCCTTCAATCTCGTGCAACGCACCCTGACCGTCCGCCACGCGACCGGCGTCTTGCCGGATGTGCTGGCCGCCTTGAAGTCGCTGGGCTTCGAGGCCGAAGCGGTCGCCACGGCCGGCGGCGCAGAGTTGACTGCACCGGTGCGGACCCGGACAGCCTGGTGGCCGTTGATCGTTTCCGGTGCGGCGGCACTGCTCGCCGAGGTCGTGTCGTGGCTCGGGGCCCCTGCGTGGCTGGTCATTGCACTGGCGCTGGTGGCGATCGGTACCGGCGGCCTGTCCACCTACAAGAAGGGCTGGATTGCGCTGAAGAACCGCAATCTCAACATGAACGCCCTGATGTCGATCGCGGTCACCGGCGCGATGCTGATCGGCCATTGGCCGGAAGCGGCCATGGTGATGGTGCTGTTCGCGCTGGCCGAGGTGATCGAGGCCAAATCGCTGGACCGTGCGCGCAATGCGATCCGGGGCTTGATGGACCTGGCGCCCGAGCGGGCCACGGTGCTGCAGGATGGCAACCGATGGGTCGAGGCGGATGCCAAGACGGTCGCGCTCGATAGCCGGGTGCGGGTCAAGCCGGGCGAGCGCATCGCGCTGGACGGCGTGGTGGTCCTGGGCCGCTCCACGATTAACCAGGCGCCGATCACCGGCGAGAGCCTTCCTGTCGAAAAGGCCGAGGGCGATCCGGTGTTCGCCGGCACCATCAACGAAGCCGGTTCGCTCGAATATCGGGTCACGGCCACGGCCAATGATTCCACCCTCGCGCGCATCATCCACGCGGTGGAGGCGGCGCAGGGCAATCGTGCGCCCACCCAGCGCTTCGTCGACCAGTTTGCGCGCTGGTACACCCCGCTGGTGTTCGCCGTCGCCATCGGCGTCGCGGTGGTGCCACCCCTGCTGATGGGGACGGCGTGGCTGGAATGGACCTACCGGGCATTGGTGCTGCTGGTAATCGCCTGTCCTTGCGCACTGGTGATCTCCACCCCGGTGAGCATCGTCAGCGGACTGGCCGCGGCGGCACGGCACGGCATCCTGATCAAGGGCGGCGTGTACCTGGAGAATGGTCGCAAGCTGCGATGGCTGGCGCTCGACAAGACCGGGACGATCACCCACGGCAAACCCAAGCAGACCGATTTCGCCGCATGGGGCGAGGCGGACCCAGGCCTGGCTCGCGCGATCGCGGTCAGCTTGGCCGCTCGCTCCGACCATCCCGTCTCCAAGGCCATTGCCGTGGCGGGACAGGACGATGCGGTGACCGTGCGTGAAGTCGAGGACTTCGCCGCCTTGCCGGGCCGCGGTGTACGCGGCCAGGTGGCAGGTGCGCATTACCACTTGGGAAACCATCGGCTCGTGCAGGACCTGGGTGCCAGCTCGGCAGCGTTGGAAGCGCATTTCAGCAGCTTGGAAGCACAAGGCAAGAGCGTCGTGGCGCTGCTGGCAAGCGATGGCGTGCAGGCGATCTTCGCCGTGGCCGACACGGTCAAGGACAGCAGCCGACAGGCCATTGCCGACTTGCACGCGCTCGGGGTCAAGACCCTGATGCTGACCGGGGACAACCCGCACACGGCGCAGGCCATCGCCGGTGAGGTCGGTATCGACCGCGCCCAAGGCAACCTGCTACCCGAAGACAAGCTGCGGGAAATGGAAGCCCTCGCCGCACAGGGCACCAGCGGCATGGTCGGCGACGGCATCAACGATGCCCCGGCGTTGGCGCGGGCTGATATCGGCTTTGCGATGGGCGCGGCCGGGTCCGACACCGCCATCGAAACCGCCGATGTGGCCTTGATGGACGACGATCTGCGCAAGATTCCGGCCTTCATCCGGCTCTCGCGCGCCACCGCTCACGTGCTGATGCAGAACATCACCTTGGCCCTGGGGATCAAGGCGGTTTTTCTAGTGCTGACCTTTGCAGGCCAAGCCACGATGTGGGCGGCGGTGTTCGCCGACATGGGCGCCAGCCTGTTGGTGGTGGGCAACGGCATGCGCCTGCTGAGGAAGTGACGTGGATACCGTCGCGCATGTGTCCACGAGCGAGGAACGGCATGACCCGCTCCCGGGAACCGGCCTGATGAGATTTTATAACGTCCGTGGCACCGGCTAGGATGGCAGGATGAACCCGGTCGCCTCCTCCTGCCTGCTGCTGGCCCGCCTGCGCGCTTCCACGCGGCTGGCGGTACTGGTGCTGCTGATCTTCGCTCTGAAGATCGGCGCGGCGGTCGCCTGCGCGAAGCACGATTTCGCGGACATGGGCTTCGGCACGGATGGCAGCCATGCCGTGGCGGTGAAGGCATCGCCGCTGGATAGCGGTAATGACGATTCCACGAAGCTCAAGCTCGGGCATGCCGCTTGCAGTCACTGCGGTTGCCATCATGCTGCCGCCATGGTGCCGGATACGCAGATCGTGGTTGTGCTCGTGCCGCAGGCGCTGCCTATGCGTACGTCCGGGTTGCCGCCCAGCGCGTCGCAACCCTTGGAACTGAGGCCGCCGATCGCCTGAGTCAGGTGTTTTGCCCCTTTGGCGCGGAGCGCCAGAGGACACCGCCGACTCAGAGGATCTTCCAATGCACCTTGTTCGTTCGCCGCGACGACGTCGCGTCGCGCGGCTGGCCGTCCTGGTTCTGGCAGCGAGTTTGCTGTCGGGCTTGGCCATGGCCGCCCAAACCCCCGATACACAGGCCCCAGTCGCACTTCGCGAGGCGCTGCAGGCCGCCTGGCAACACCATCCGAGTTATCGCGCCACCGAAGCGCAACTGGCCGCAGCCCGTGCCCGGTACGATGCGGCCGGACGACCGCTCTACAACCCCGAAGTCGAGTTGGCCGGCGACGATGAAGGCCCGGATCGCACCACAACCGCTGGCCTCAACCTCACGCTCGATCTGAGCGGCAAGCGTCGCGCGCGTCGCGACGCGGCCTCCGCGCGGGTCGATCTAGCCACCGCTGAAGCCAAGCTGCGTCGCCGCGATTTCGCCAAGCAGTGGTTCGCCAGTTGGGCTGAGCTACAGACGGCGCAGCAACGTGTGCGCACCGGTGAACGTCGATTGGCGTTGGTCACGCGCTTTGGCGAGTTGGCACAAAAGCAGTTTGCTGCAGCCGACATTTCCGGGTTGGAGCGCGATTTGGCACTGCTGGCCCGCGATGAAGCGCAAGCCCAGCAGTCGCAACTCGTCGCCGAACAGGCGGAGGCCGAAGCGCGTTTCCGCGCGGTCGGCGGCTCGCCGGAACTCCTGGCGAGCCTGACGCTGCCCAGCGACGCATTGCCGCCGCCGATGCCCTCCCATACCGGCATCGAACAGTTGCCCGACTGGCAAGCCGCACAAGCCGCTGCGCTGGCTGCCGAACGCGAAGTGACCGTTGCCCGCCGCAATCGGGTGGCCGATCCCACCGTGGGCGTGCGCGGCGGACGCATCGACTACGGCAATGTGCAGGACAACGTGGTCGGCGTGTCGCTCAGCATTCCGCTGTTCGTGCGCAATTCCTATCGCGCCGAGGTAGTGGCAGCTCAGGCCGATGCCGATGTCGCGATCGCCGAGGCCGAGCGCGTGCGCGTCGAACTCGATGCCGATCGTCGCCGTGCGATCGACAGCTACGCCGCAGCGCAATCGGCCTGGTCGCGCTGGCAGGCGAGCCGCGGCACGGATGTGGAGCGTCGCGCCACTCTCCTTGAGCGCTTGTGGCGCGAGGGCGAGCTGTCCACCGCTGACTACCTGCTGCAACTCAAGCAGACCCTCGACACGCAACTCGCCGGCGCCGAACTCGAAGCGCGCCTGTGGCGCAGCTACGCCGATTACCTCGCCGCCACCGGACAGCTTGAACGCTGGGCCGGCCTGGAGGGCACCCCATGAGAGAACTTTCGATGACCCCGTTCCGTCTGATGTCGCCGTTGCTGGCCGCGGCGTTACTGCTTGCCATGGCCGCATGTTCGAGGTCCCCCTCGACCGAGTCGGCCCCGACCGAAGCCGAAGGCGCTGAAGCGCCCACCGAAAGCGAAGCCGGCATCGCGCCCGTCAAGCTCGATGCCGCAGCGATGAAAGCTGCCGGCATCGTCGTGCAGGCGTTGCAGCCCGCTTCGATGAGCGAACAGCTGCGTGCGCCCGGTGAAGTGCTCGACAATGCCTACGGCACGGCGCTGATCACGCCCAGTGTCGAAGCCCTGGTCGTGCGTCGCCATGCCAAGCTCGGCGACGAAGTGCGCGCCGGCGCACCGCTGGTGACGCTGTCCAGCGTCGAAGTCGCCAATGCCCAGGCAGAGTTGCGCATCGCCGAACAGGAATGGCGCCGCGTCTCTGCACTCGGTCGTGAGGCCGTGTCCGGGCGCCGCATCAACGAGGCACAGGTCGCGCTCGATCGCGCTCGCGCAACGGCACAGGCGTATGGCTTGCCGGGCACGGCGGCCGGGCGCAGCAACGGCCAGTTCACCTTGACCGCGCCGCATGCCGGGCGAATCACCGAGGATGCCGTGGTCGTCGGCGAGAAAATTGAACCGGGCAAGACGCTGTTCCGCCTGGTCGATGAATCGGTGGTTTGGGTCGACGCCAAGCTGCCATCGGGGATCGTTCCGCGCATCACACCCGGCACGGAAGCGACGGTGGTGTTCAACGGCGGGCGCCTGAAGGGTACCGTTCAGCATCCCGCGCATCGCACGTCGGACACGACCCGCAATGCGGTGGTGCGGATCGAGGTTCCGAACCGGGACGACCGCCTGCACAGCGGCGATTACGTCGATGTGTTCTTCGAGGCCAGCGATGTCGCCAAGGACGGCAACGCCGCCGCGACCACGGTGTCGGTGCCGACCGACGCGTTGGTGCAGTTGGAAGGCGACACGGTGGCGTTCCGCCGCAATGCGGCAGGTGCGCTGGAACCGGCGCCGGTTCGCACCGGTGAAGCCATCGGTGATCGCACCGTCATCCGCGAAGGCCTCAAGCCCGGCGATGCCGTCGTGGTCGAAGGCGCCTTTGCCGTCAAGGCGCAGATGCTCAAGTCGCAGTTGGGAGAAGAGTGATGACCTCTGACGCCAATCCCGCCCGCGCGGGAGGTGCGCCATGCTGAATCGCCTGGTCGAACTCTCCCTGCGTTACAAGTTCCTGGTCCTGATCGTGTTCGCGGTGGTGGCCTTCCTCGGCATCAGCGCGGTGCGCAACGTGCCGATCGATGCGTTTCCGGACGTCACTCCAGTCCAGGTCAATGTCTACACCGAATCCCCCGGCTTGGCCGCCGAGGATGTCGAGCAACTGCTCACCACCCCAGTCGAGTCGGCCTTGGCCGGCTTGCCGAAGGTGCAGGAAATCCGCTCGGTCAGCCTGTTCGGGTTGTCGTACGTGTCGGTCTATTTCAAGGACGACATGAACATCTACTTCGCCCGTCAACTGGTCAACGAGCGCCTGCAGGAAATCGGCGACCGCCTGCCAGAGGGTTACGGCAAACCCAGCATGGGCCCGAACACGTCGGGCCTGGGGCAGGTCTACTGGTACACCGTCGAACGAGCGCCCGGCGTCAGCAAGGATCAGGTCACCGACATGGACCTGCGCACCTGGCAGGAATGGACCGTGCGGCTGATCCTGCGCACGGCACCGGGCGTGGACGACGTTAGTTCCTGGGGCGGTGGCGAACGCCAGTACCAGGTGCAGATCGATCCGCAACGCCTCTACGCCCGCGGGCTGGGCTTCGGCGATGTCATCAACGCGCTCCCCGCCAACAACGGCCAGGTCGGCGGTAACGTGATGGACGTGGGCCGCGAGCAGTTCCTGGTGCGCGGTCTGGGTTTGCTGAAGTCGACCGAGGACATCGGCGCGATCGTGCTCAAGTCGGAGGACGGTGTGCCGGTGTATCTGCGTGACGTGGCAACCGTGGTCGAAGCCCCCGCGCCGCGCTTCGGTGCGGTGACCCGCGACGGCCAGGAAGTCGTGATGGGCCAGGCGCTGGCCCGCATCGGCGAGAACGCCAAGGACGTGGTCGAGGCGGTCAAGGGCAAGCTTGACGTGGTGCGCGATGCACTGCCGAAGACCATGGTGCTCAAGCCGATGTACGAGCGCACTGACCTCGTCAACAAGGCGGTCGAAACCGCGGTGCGGGCGCTGGTGGAAGGCTCGCTGCTGGTCGCGGTAATCCTGTTCCTGTTCCTGGGCGAGGTCCGCTCAGCGCTGGTCGTGATCGTCACACTGCCGCTGGCCATGCTGATTGCCTTCATCGGCATGGGGCAGGTCGGCTTGTCCGCCAATCTGATGTCGCTCGCGGGCCTGGCGATCGGCATCGGCATGATGGTCGACGGCGCGGTGGTAATGGTGGAGAACGCCTTCCGGATCATGGCGGAGCGGTTGGAACACGGAGAGAAGGTCGACAAGACTTCTGCGGTGTTGGCCGCGGCTAAGGAAGTGGCCAATCCAATCACGTTCGCGATCGGCATCATCATCGTGGTGTTCCTGCCGCTGTTCGCGCTGGAAGGCCTCGAAGGCAAGATGTTCAAGCCGATGGCATTCAACATCGCCTTCGCGATGGCCGGTTCGCTGATCCTGAGCCTGACGCTGATCCCGGTCTTGGCGTCGATGATTCTCAAGCCCAAGCCCGAGCGCGATACGTGGTTGGTGGCCAGGATCAAGCGTGGTTATCAGCCGCTGTTGGCGAAGGCGCTGGGCCGCAAGAAAGTGGTCGTGATCAGCGCGCTTGTCGCCTTGGTCGCGAGCCTGGCGCTGTTCCCTTTCCTGGGTAAGGAGTTCATGCCGCAACTGCAGGAAGGCTCGATCATGTGGCGCGTGACGGGCATCCCGTCGACCTCGCTCAACGAATCGATCAAGACCAGCAACACCATCGCCGCGGCCTTCAAGCAATTCCCGGAGGTCGAGACCACGCTGGCGATGATCGGCCGTGCCGAGAAGGGCGAGACCGCCGACGTCAATTACATGGAGATCTACACCGCGCTCAAACCCGAGGAAGAGTGGAAGTCGGGCCGCGACATCAAGCAGCTCGAAGCGGCGATGCAGGAGACGCTGGAGAAGGTCGTGCCGAACGTGGTGCCCGGCTACACCCAACCGATCCAGATGCGCGTGGAGGAACTGATCTCCGGCGTGCGCGCCACCTTGGCGCTGAAGCTTTACGGTGAAGACCTGGGCGAACTCGACAAGCTGAGCGGCCGCATCAAGCGCGTGCTGGACAAGGTGCCGGGCGTGGCCGACCTTGCTTTGGAAGCCAACATCGGCAAGCCGCAGATTCGCATCGCGGTCAAGCGCGACGAACTGGCCCGCCATGGCATGAACGCTGAGGAGGTGCTCACCATCGTCCGCAATGGCCTGGGCGGCGAACCGGTGAGCGTACTGCTCGATGGCGTGAAACGCTTCGATATCGCAGTGCGGCTGGATGACGCGACACGCGATTCGGTCGAGTCATTGCGTCGCATCCCGCTCCGCACGGCAACCGGCGCCTTGGTGCCGCTGTCGGAGGTAGCCGACATCAACGTGGCCGAAGGTTACTCGTTCGTCCGTCGCGAGCAACTGCAACGCTATGCGGTGATCCAGATGGACGTCCGAGGCCGCGACGTCGATAGCTTCGTCCAGGACGCTGAGACGGCGATTAAGCAGCAGGTGAAGCTGCCGCCGGGCTACTGGATCGAGTGGGGTGGGGCGTTCGAGAACCAGCAGCGTGCGCTGGCCAAGTTGGCGCTGATCGTGCCAGTCACGATCTTTTTCATCTTCGTGTTGCTCTATACCGCCTTCAACTCGGTCAAGTACGCGGCGCTGATTCTGGCCAACGTGCCGTTCGCCACCATTGGCGGATTGTTGGCCTTGTTTGTCACCGGCCAGTACCTGTCGGTGCCCTCAGCGATCGGCTTCATCGCGGTATTCGGCGTGGCGATGCTCAACGGCATCGTGCTGGTGAGCTTCCTCAACGAGCTGCGTGAGAAAGGCCTGTCGGTGCGCGAAGCGGTGGTGCAGGGCACGGCTCTGCGTCTGCGACCGGTGCTGATGACCGCGAGCGTGGCGATCCTCGGTCTGGTGCCGATGCTGCTGTCCAGCGGTGTCGGCGCGGAAACGCAACGTCCGTTGGCGACGGTGGTGGTGGGTGGCCTGATCAGTTCGACGCTGTTGACGCTCGTGCTGTTGCCCGTGCTGTACGAATGGCTTGAAACCCGCGCCGAACGCAAGGGGGCCGGATCCAACCCGCAGGAGACCGTGTGATGAAACAGATCAAGGCGTTCGTGCACCGCAACCGGGTCTCCGACCTGATCCACGCGCTGGAAGCCGCCGGCTTCCAGCGCCTGAGCCTGTTCGACGTGAAGGGCCTGCTGCGTGCACTCAGTGCACGCGAGCAGGAGTATTCGGTCGAGTTCGGCGACCAGGTGATCAACGAGGTGCAGATGGAGCTGTTCTGCAAGGATGAAGACGTGGCCCGGGCTGTGGAAATCTTCCGCCGTGTCGGGCGGACGGGGCGACCGGACGCGGGCTGGGTCTATGTCAGCCCGGTGGAGCAAGCACTCCCCATCGACGGCACCGCGTAGGACCCAAGGGAGCTGGCACGTCATGCGAACACACAGCGCAGTCCGAGAATTCGTGGTTCCAGTGGGGTTGGCAGCGCTGGCCGTCGTGCCCGCGCTGTACCTGCGTGTGACCGGGAGCAGCGTCGGCGCCCTGGGCGACATGGTGCTGTTCGGCATGGCGATTCTGGCCGCCGGCTTCCTGCTGTCGTGGGGCGCGGAGGCTGCCGAGAAGTACATCGCCACCGGCTTCGTGCTGGCGGTGGTCGCACTTATCACGGTGCTGCCCGAATACGCGGTGGACTTCTACTACGCCTACCGCGCCGGCCAAGATCCGGCGTCCGGGTATGTGGCCTACGCCGCCGCCAACATGACCGGTGCCAATCGCCTGTTGATCGGGCTTGCCTGGCCGCTGCTGGTGGGGTTGCACTGGTGGCGCTCGCGGCAACGCGGGATTGCGTTGCAGGTCGAAAATTCGGTCGAAATCGTCTTCCTTGCGTTGGCGAGCGCGTATGCCTTCGTCATCATCCTCAAGAACCGCATCGGCCTGTTCGATTTCGTCGTGCTGGGTGCCTTGTTCTGCCTGTACCTGTGGCGCACATCAAAGGCCGAGAACGAAGAAGAGGAAGAAGACGAAGAGCCGGGCCCGGGCGCGGTGATCGCGCAGTTGTCGCCCGGCAAGCGCTGGACGGTGATGGCAGTGATGAGTGTGGCGGCCGCAGGCGTGATCCTGCTGGCGGCCGAACCCTTCGCCGAATCGCTGGTGGCTTCGGGTCGACGCCTGGGGATGGACGAGTTCCTGTTGATCCAGTGGCTGGCACCGCTGGCCAGCGAAGCGCCGGCGGTCACCATCGCGATCCTGTTCGTGCTGGATGGCCGCGCCCGCGCCGGTCTGACCACGATGATCAGCGACAAGATCAATCAATGGACCCTGCTGGTGGGCATGCTGCCGATTGCCATGAGCATTGGTGCCGGTGAGTTGACCTCGCTGCCATTGGACGCACGCCAGCACGAGGAATTCTTCCTGACCGCCGCGCAATCGATGTTCGCACTGGCATTGCTGCTGCGCATGCGGCTGAGCCTGGTTGGCGCCGTGGCGTTGGCGGTGCTGTTCGTCGGGCAGCTGATGCTGGCGTTCTTCTATCAATCCAACCCCGAGCAGGAAATCTTCGTGCTGACGGCCATCGCCTGGCTCTATCTGGCACTGGCGGGCATGCTCCTGGCGCGTGACGCCCGGCGCCTTCCCGCGCTGCTGCGAGCGGCGTGGCAGACCCGTGAGCGCAATCATGCGTGAGAGACGCACCGCGCAGGGTGGCGTGCCGCGAATGCCAAGCGCGCTGCCGTGGCTCGGTGTGTCCGCCGCCGTATTGGCCGTCGATCAGCTCACCAAATACTGGGTGCTGACCGCATTGCCGGAGCACACGGCGGTGCCCGTGTTCGACTCCTGGTGGAACTGGTACCGCTCCTATAACACCGGTGCTGCCTTCAGCTTCCTCAGCTCGGCCGGCGGCTGGCAACGCCATGTCCTGACGTTCCTTGCGCTGGCGATCGCCGCGCTGTTGACGCGTTGGCTCACCAAGCTGCCACGTCATGCATGGCCCCCGGCGCTTGCCTACGCCTTGCTTATCGGAGGCGCCTTGGGCAATGCGGTGGATCGCATCATGCGCGGGCATGTGGTGGATTTCATCCAGTGGCATTGGCGCGACTGGTACTGGCCCGCATTCAATCTGGCCGATGTCGCCATCGTCACCGGTGCCGCAATTCTGGTGTTGCAAGGCATCTTTCGGCGCGGCTAGAACGGCTTGCCGCGTGGCTCATTCACGGAGAACGAATAGTGGACGCAAATGTGATGTTCGATCTGGTCATCATCGGTGGCGGGCCGGGCGGCTACCCGGCCGCCATACGTGCCGCGCAGTTGGGGATGAAGGTGGCCTGCGTCGAAACCCGCACCCGCATGGGTGGTACCTGCCTCAACATCGGCTGCATTCCCTCGAAGGCCTTGCTGGAATCGTCCGAACGCTTCATGGCGGCCAAAACCGAATTCGCCACGCATGGCGTCGAGTTCGATGGCCTGCGATTGAATCTCGCGAATTTGCTGGATCACAAGGACAAGGTGGTCTCCGGCTTGGGCGACGGCATCGACTACCTGTTCCGCAAGCACAAAATCACGCGACTGCTTGGAACCGGATCGATTCCTGGCCCCGGCCAGGTCAGCGTGACTGCCGCCGATGGCGCCAGTCAGACGCTCCAGGCCAAGGCGATCGTGATTGCGACGGGGTCGGCGGGCGCCACCTTGCCGAATGTCCCGATCGACGAAGACCGGATCGTCTCCTCCACCGGCGCATTGTCGTTCGCGCAGGTACCCGAGCACCTGGTCGTGATCGGCGCCGGCTATGTCGGCCTGGAATTGGGCTCGGTCTGGCAACGGCTGGGTTCCAAGGTGACCGTGATTGAGTATCTGGACCGGATCACACCCGGCATGGATGCCGAACTCGCGCGGGCGTTGCACAAGGTGCTGCAACAGCAGGGCTTTGAATTCCGGCTTTCCCAGAAGGTGGCGTCCGCACGCATCGACGGAGATGCCGTGGTTCTGTCCGTCGAACCTTCAAACGGAGGCGCTGGCGAGGAGCTACGCGCCGATCGCGTGCTGGTATCCGTCGGCCGGCGCCCATACACCGACGGGCTGGGCCTGGATGCCATCGGCGTCGCACGCGACCGCAAAGGGTTCATCACGGTAGATGCGCAGTGGCGCACGAATGTGGAAGGCATCTACGCGATCGGGGACGTGATCGGCGGCCCGATGCTGGCGCACAAGGCCACCGAGGAAGGCATCGCCCTGGCCGAACAACTCGCCGGTTTGCCTGGCCATGTCAACTACGGCGCGATTCCCGCCATTGTCTACACGGCGCCCGAGGCGGCATCGGTCGGGTTGAGCGAGGAAGCGCTGAAGGATGCTGGCGTGAATTACAAAGTGGGGCGTTTTCCGTTCAACGCCAACAGTCGCGCCGGGCCAAGGCCCAGACCGAAGGATTGGCAAAGGTACTGGCCGATGCCGAGACGGACCGCATTTTGGGCGTGCATATCTTGGGACCCGAAGCCGGATCGCTGATCCACGAGGCGGTCGTTGCCATGGAGTTTCACGGCGCTGCCGATGACCTCGCGCGTACATGTCATGCCCACCCGACCTTGCCGGAAGCACTCAAGGAAGCTGCAATGGATGTGGGCAAGTGGGCGATCCACAGCGCACGTTGACTATCCGGGATCGACTGCGCGGCGCTGTTTCGTTGCTTGGAGCCGCGGTCCCAGTGCGGGGGAATTCGCCAAATCACGATCGATCGAGAAGTTCGAGTGTCGGACATGAACCGCCGCCCGGCGCCTGACTGCATTCGGCGATGAGGCTCATCAGATCGACTTCCAACCGGTGTAATGCATCGAGTCGTTGGCGAACATCGACCAGCTTGAGCGCGGTCAGTTGACGCGTTTGTTCGCAAGCGCGCTTGCCTTTGATCTCCAACAGCCCGGCAATTTCATCCAGGGTAAAACCCATCGCCTGGGCGCGCCGGATGAACTGCAGGCGGGCGACATCAGCCGAGCCATAGTGGCGAAAACCGCCTTGGGGTCGCTGGGGTTCCGGCAACAGTCGGCGGCGCTGGTAGTAGCGCACGGTTTCGACGTGCACCCCGGCGGAAGCCGCCAGTTTGCTGATAGTGAGGGGGCTCGCGGCCATGACTTGACTCCGTACCAAGGTACGGACCGTAGTATGCGCCCATGGCCAGACTCCCTGCCAGATCCTCCCTTCCGCCATCATTGCGGCGAGTCTTGCCGCCTTCGCGGCATCCGTGTGCTGCGTGGTGCCTCTGGTTTTGGTGCTGCTGGGCATCAGCGGCGCATGGATTGCCAACCTCACCGCGCTGGATGCCTGGCGACCTTGGTTCAGTGCCGCCACGCTGGGGTGCTTGGGTCTGGCTTTCTGGGCCCTCTATGGGCCGGCGTCACGCTGCCGTACCGACGGAGAATGCGTGGATCCTCGGGTTCTGTATCGCCGCAGGCGTTGGCTGTGGATCGCCACGGTGCTGATCGGCTTGTTGCTGCTGTTCCCCTATTACGTAGGCTGGTTTCTGTAGGAGTTGATCGATGCGCAAATCCATATTGGGCTTGGTGATGATGGCGTGGGTCGGCGTGGCGATCGCGGCGACACCCAAGCAGGTCGTACTCAACGTCAAGAACATGACCTGTCCCGCTTGCAGCATCACCATCGAGAAGGCCTTGGACCAAGTGCCGGGCGTGACGGGCAGGCAGGTGAATACCCAGGCGGGAACAGTGGTCGTGACGTTCGACGCGGAGCGAACAAGCTTGCCTGTCGTAACGCGTGCCATTACGGACGCCGGCTTTCCTGCCAGCGTGAGGGCAAAGGGTGGCTGAGTTGCAGTTGCAGAGCACGCTGACGTGCCCGCAGTGTGGACATCAGGCTGTCGAAACCATGCCGACGACGGCGTGCCAGTTCTTGTACGAGTGCGTGGGCTGCGGCGAGCTACTGAAACCCAAGCCGGGCGACTGTTGTGTTTTTTGCTCGTACGGCACCGTGCCGTGTCCGCCCATCCAGCAAAACAGTTCCTGCTGTGACAGCACGGGTTAACCACGCTACGCAGCTCAAGATCAGTTCGTTTTCGTACGGTTCCGGAAAATCGCCCACATCGATGTTGTCTAGCGCGAGGTGTGATGTGAATTGCGCCGAGATCGTCATCGGCGCCCTGATGTCATCCAGGGAGGTGCGGGAATTCTCGCGACGCACGACGGGCACGACGTAAGGCCCGTTCGGGCGCAATTTCATAACGCGCGACTAGCCAACACAACGGCAACGGCCAGTGCGGCGCATGGCACCAGCATGCCCGCGAGGCGCTGGAACATTACCGAACCTCGGTCAAGGAGCAGCGTGACCAGGAACAGCGCCGGCACGAACACCAGGTCCAGGAACTGCAGGTCGCCCTGCGTCAGGCCAATGAGGCCCTGACCGCCAAGAACCACGAGCTGCTGCAACTGAACCGCGACAACAGTCAGTGGCTCGAACGGCACGGCCGCCTGGAACGGGAATTGACGCAAACCCGCCAAGCGGCGCAAGCCCAGCAACAGGAATTGGACGCATTGCGACAGACAGCGGTGGAGCACCAGGCCCTGCAGGCACGGTGGGCGCAAGATCTCCAGGCCTTGGAAGCCGCACACACCGAACTGACCGGCGCCCGCACGGACGCCGCGAAGGAACGGGAGCGCCGCGAGCATGCTGAAGCGGAGGCGCTGCGCGCCGGCGTCCGGTTGGAGACGTTGGAGCAGTTGCTCGCGCAATTGCGCTTACAGGAAGACAAGCCCGAAACGCCGGAACGATCGACAGTCCCATCCCGGCAGACTCGAAAGACCTAGCCTGTGGCCGGCATGATGGAGCGCAAGCTTTCGCTATGAATCCACTGCGCCTGGCAGCCAAAATCCCTTCACATCAGAAGGTTAGGCGCCGAACGGCTGTTTTTTGCATGAATCCCTGCCGACCCTCAACCGGGCTCGGTCACACCATCGTCCTCTGCCTTCGTGCCGGGCAAGTCCTGGCCTACTTGTCGCTGCTCGACCTGCAGTGCTGGACCATCCGGTTGGGACAGGCCGCGCCTGACACGGCCGATCGCACCGTGGTGGTCCACGTCGACCCGCTGAAGACGCGCTACGGCGACGACTGGACGATCCACGAATTCGACCATGCGCTGATCGGCGACCAGGTCGGCCCGGACTACCTGGGGCAAGCGGTGCTCCAAAGCGGCCGCATGCAGCAGCAGGTTGCCGCCGTCATGCGGCGCGTGATTGACCGGCGCGACCGACTCGAAGCCGAGCAGGCACAACAGGAATTCGAGGCGGTCCGAGGACTGTCGTCGCCGGCGAGGGAAGCGGCCATCCGAGACTTCGTCGCGCTGCGCCGGCAGCGCTTGGTGAACCACATCAGCATGTTTGCCGAGCATGGCAACGCGGGCACGCAGATGGGGGCATGGGTGCGGGAGGGCGCCATTAAGGCGACGCAGCCCAACCCCGTCAGCACCGACGGCCTGAACGCCGCGGCCCGGCTCGTACTTGAGGACGTAGTCACCCAGCTTTCTAACACGCTCACGCAAGCACCGGCCGATTTTGTGCTCGATCCAGAGCGTTACCTCTGGCTATTCGGCGACATGGGGCAGGCATTAATCTCGATCGCGCTCGCGAAGGAATTCCACCGTTGACTATGCGCTCCACCGGTTTCTGTAGCGCTTGGTCTGGTCAATCGTGGGGTTCCAACGCCGGTGGCAACGCATTCGAGATAAGGGAGATTTATCGGGGGTAGGGGAGTGGCGGCTGCCGACCCTCAAGTAGAACGGAGAGCGGCAGTGCCGCCCTCCGAACGCTTCAGCTCGTCAAGCCAAGGGCGAACACACCTCCCTAGGCCCGTGCTAAGCGCCGCCAAGCCCCACAGGCCGACGCTGATCCGTCGCCATTTGTCGGTCGCCACGGCGTGGGCGTCCTTCAGCGCTGCCAACGCATCGGCAAGAGCCTGCGCCGGCGCGAGCGTGCTCGTTGCAAGCATCAAGGTGATCACGAACCAATGAAGGGCAATCCCGGGCTGGTGACTTGACGCATCCGTATGACGGAATCCTCACGGCCGTGCCAAGCCGTCGGACGCGCCCACTAGTCTGGGGATTCATAGACCTGGTGCCCCGGCCAGGCACAGGCGCCGGCCATCACAAAGGCCACGCTCTGCCGTGCCCGCGTCAAGGCCACGTAGTACCTGGCCGGTGAGGTGATACGGGAGGCGTCGGCGGTGCGCAGGAACAGAGTCAGGGGGCCATTGGGATAGATCAGCACGCGCGAATACGTCCGCCCCTTAGCCTGACCGAAATTGACCGCAGAATAGCCATCGCAGGTTTCGCGGCGGTCATGCCGCAGGACGGTTGGGGCATACTGCAGCACATACTTTTGCACCAAGTTCGGTGTCACCACATAAATACCGTCGTGCCCAGTCACGTCGGTGTTGCCTGACTGGGTCCGGGGCAGGTTCGGATACAGCGCATCTGCCAGATCACACAGTGACTGCGCGCAGCGGTGGCTAACCACCCGATGCTGGATCTGGCACAGGTTGCGTGTCTGCCAATCCTGGAACAGCTGCACCATGGCTACGCCCCGGTACTGCTGATGACGGGGAGAGTGGTTCGTGGCATAGGTTGCCTGGCGGATATCACCCACCAGCGTGATTTCAATTCCGCTGGTGAGCAGGCGCTCGACCAAGTCCAAGTCGTAGCCAGCCAGATCCTGGATCTCATCTATGTAGAGCTCATCGTACATGGCCGTTAGGCGCTCGATGACCTTACCTCGCGTGAGCTCATCACATCGCACGGCAAAGTCAGCGGCGCGGTCGGAGTACATCTTATCCCCGGCGAGATAGTGGCGAGCCACCTGGGTGCGCGGGGCACGGTTGTTGGTCCTGCCCTCAACGAAGAGGAAGGATTCAACCCTTGGTTGGGCGCAAAGTGCGGGTTGATAAGGCCGGATGCACTCGCGCAGAAGAAAGCCATACCAGCTGTATAGCGTGACGTGGACGGGGACCGTGCCGGCGTGGCGATCGAAAGCCTGACGGATCTCCTCCAGATTTTCCAGAGTGTAGGTGATGATGGCGATCCGGCGTTGCGGGCGCGCCAGCGCCTGGCGCACTAACATCGTCGTCTTGCCGGAACCGGCGGCCGAGAGCAGTACCTGATTAGGCGATGGCACGCTGGACATAGTCCGGATACACGATCGAGTGGGGGCTGTTGAAGATGGCCAGAGCAGTATCGGTCTTGTTGCCCTTCATGAACTTCAACAGCGCCGCCTCGTCGGCGAACGTCTTATCCAGGACCAGATTCAACTGCGCCAGGGTATTGGCCTTTATCAACTGTTGTTCCAGCGAGGGAGCGTCCTCATCGGAGTCATAGTAGATGTAGTTCAGGAAATCGTTATAGCGTTCCTGCAGGACGGCCACATCGCCGTCGTTGTCGGTCACTACACGGGCTGGGATATCCAGACGTGCAGCGATCTGCAGGAACCGCTTGAAGGCCAGGGAGTTCACCGAGATCACATCCACACCCCGGGCCAGCGCAGGCACACCATGGTGATCCTTGAAAGCGCGCTGGACGATCAACTCATCCGAGGGGCCCTCGACCAGAATTGCTTGCTTGGCCAGGATCAGCCGCAGGGTGTCGTGCCCCGGCAGTTTCATGAAGTAGTCGTGCGTATCAGGTGGTAGCTGGTCGAGTTTGATGTGTCCTCGCGCACCGAAGAGGATCACGTTATCCACACCAAGCTTGTTCAACACGAAGCTGCTGTGTGTGGCGATAATTACTTGCTGGGCGGTAGATAGGGCTGCGACCTTATCGATCAACTGGGTCATGCTGGAAAAGGACAGATGATTCTCAGGCTCTTCCACCAGCAGCACATGCGCGGCGCCAGCGGCCCGCATAGCCAACTTCATTTTGACCGCGCTCTGTTCGCCTTTACCGGCGTGGGTGAAAGGAAGATCGTCCAGGTAGGGAGACAGACTAGCCTCCCACGTCGAGCGCGCCGAGGTGTCCACGCCAACGGTCAAGGTCTTGCTGCTGACATCGCCTGCATTCGCAGCCAGGAAGGTATTGATGGCTGCTACGTCCGTTTCTTGGGAGAAGCTCTGGCGCATCCGGCGGTAGCTCAGTGACAGGGCCACCCGCTGAGCGGGTGAAAGCACCTGGTCGATGATGCTGCCGATGTAGCGATCCGTGCCTGAAAAGGTCTTGGCACTGGTGGTGTCGATGATCGTGGAGTCAAACGGGATGCTTCGGGCGGTGACGCCATTGTTAGCGAAGGAATACCAGCGCACCGTGTAGTACTCCACCGGCAAGCTGCCGCCCTGATGCTGACGCAGATAAGCATCGAACTCGGAGCGATAGTCCTCATTGAGCTCGACCAATAACCGGATGCCGGCCATGTCAGCACCAAGGGAGTTGTTGGTACCCCGCAACGAAGCCAGGGCTGCGTCCCGCCCGAGGTAGGCCTCGATCATGATGCGCGGCGGCGAACCGGGCCGGCCTTGCCTGAGGTCTGTCAGGTACGCATCGACCACCGGCTGGTGGAAAAGATAAGGCGTGATCTCATAGGCGATGCCGCGTCCGTGCAGCTGGCCCGTCACGACCGCATGAATCGCTTCCAGGAGCGTGGACTTGCCGACCTCGTTATTGCCCACGATGAGATTCATATGTGGGTTGAGCGGCAAATCCAGGTGGCCAAAAGCCTTGAAGTTCTCGATGACGACTCTTTCAATCGGCATGTTCATCCTTGTACGACTGCAGCGCGGGCTTGGCGCCCGAAGCCCCGCCGGATAGGGGTTGGCGTCGTTCATACTAAACCGGGCCCAGGCGGCCCAGGAGCGCGAGCGCCGAGAACAGGCCGAAGCCGACGCCTTGTGCCGGCGCCCGCCTGAAGGTCCTGGAGCCGCTTCTGGTCAAACTGGGCTCTGCTGGAACCCCTCACAAGAAGCCCCGGCGCGTCTCGCCATCCGAGACGGACTGCGCTTAGCATCTGCATGCTCGCCTATTGAGGCAGGCCCCAACCAGGGACACGACCATGATCAAAATAACCGGACTTGATGAGCTAACACGGCAGTTGGACCAGGCGCAGGCGGCCATTGATGAAATCGATGGGGATTTGGGGACCGTAAGCTTCGATCCCCATGATCCGGCCAGTATCGAGGCGGCCATACAGCAGGCCAAAGTCCTGATCGATGGCAAGGTCCAACCGTGGGCAGACAATCCTTTGGTCGCTCAATTGGCGGACGGGCTAAAAGAGCAGTATCGCAACGCAATCATCGAGCGCGCCGCAGAAGCGCGGTTAGCGGGTGATCTGGAATGAGCGCTGTGGACCTGTTCGACCAGATCAGGACGGCCGTTCTTGATCTTCAGGGCGCAAATTACCAAAGTTATGAACGCCCGTTGCGGACGTTGGGTCGCCTGCTCAACCACGAAGACCTCAGCACCATCAATCGCACCCTGACCGAGGGGCTGGATTACCCGCGATTTCTCGCCCAGAGCGATGCCACCGGCGGCAGCATGGTCGGTAGCCACCGGCTTGTTTGGCCTGAGGATTCCATCAAGCAGCTTGGCATGATGCTGTTGGTGATAAAGGATGTGACCTCACGGCCAGACTACGCACTGGATTTTGCGCATACGTATTTCGACTCCAGTTCGCACGTCATGGCCGGCTTGCAGGCCATGACGCGCGATCTGATCATTCCTTTCGTGAGGGACTACAAGACGTATGTCAGCAAGCGAGGCGCGGTGAAAGTAGCCTTGATCAAGGAAAAATCCAACAAGATCTTCATCGTCCACGGTCACGATGGGGAGGCGCGCGAAACAACTGCTCGCTTCATCTCCAAGCTTGGCTTGGTGCCGGTCATCCTTCACGAGCAGGCCAGCCGAGGGCGAACCATCATCGAGAAAGTCGAGGCCCACGATGATGTCGGCTTTGCGATCGTGCTGCTCACGCCCGATGACGAGGGTCGAGCGCACGGCACAGACGCCTTGGAGCCCCGCGCCCGTCAAAACGTGCTGCTGGAACTGGGCTACTTCATTGCCCGCCTAGGGCGAGAGAACGTATGCACACTGAGGAAAGGCCAGGTGGCGATCCCCAGTGACTTCGCCGGAGTTGTCTGGACCGACATGGATGGGGCCGGCGGTTGGCACTTGGCGCTGGGCAAAGAGTTACATGCTGCGGGTTATCAGATCGACTGGAATTTGGTGATGAGCTGATGCACACCACCACGCCTGGCGAGATTTCCCGGCCGATCAAGCGCCTGATCGAAAAGGTGGTGCCCGGAGGCAACGGAATCTACCTGCCCGTGAACCCCGAGGCGGGCGCCGTCGTCAACGAATGCTTTCCCAACGTGCAAGCCAAGCTCGAACGCGATGGTGGTCAGATGCTGTGTGGTTGGCAGGTGTGGGAATGGCCGCACGTGCTAGTAGAGGCCGAGTTTCACGCCGTGTGGAAAAGCCCGGCCGGTGCGTTAGTCGACATCACTCCCAAAGCGCAGAATGAAACGCACATCCTGTTTGTGCCTGATCCACGACTGAGCTATCAGGGCCTAGCAAAGGATAACGTGCGGGTCCCCCCTCAGGGACGACCAGGTGATTCGCCACTTCATCCGCGTGTCGGAGCTGATTGTGCAGGTCATGAACAAGGGCGAGCGCATATCCCAGTACGGACACGTTAGTGTCCCCGCGCACGAAATACTCCCGCTGCTGGAAGCACGCGACTTCCTTGGCGTGTCACTCGCTTCGGGCCTGCGAGATCATGATGCCTGTCTGTGCGAGAGCGGCAACAAATACAAGCGCTGCCACGGCCGCGGGTGGAGTTCCGTTCTCGGCTCGTGAGTATGCGGTTGACGCCGGCTGTCAGATTATTGCTCGACCGTGCTCTCAAGAGAGGGCGATGGTATGCACCACGACGAAACCAATCAAAGCAGCCTGCCACAGGACGAGTACGACGCGTGGCTTAGAGCCAAGATTTTGCGCGCACTCCGTGATCCACGACCATTGATTCCGCACGAGCAAGTGGTGGCCTCGGTGACGGCAAAAGTTGATGCGATCGCCAGACGCAAGTCTGGCGATAAGAAATGGGAAGACACGCATCGGTTAGCAAAACTACTTCAGCAAGCGTGCCGCTGGATTTTCCTCGGCTGCACCCGCTTGAAAATACCCAATCACACTCGCCACCGATCGGTGCTCGGTCATTGCCATCACGGCCGGCAGCGGCACGCCTTGCTTCCCGGCCTCGGTGACAAATCCCGACCTTAGGCTGTGCGCCCCAAAGTCCCCCTCCAACCCCGCCAGGCGGGCCCGCCGTTTCACGATCGTAGCCACGGAGCCCGGGAGCAGGGCAGGGCCGACCCGTTCCTTCCAGATACGGCGGAAGATCGCCCCCTCATGGATCCCCGCGGCCTCAAGCCACGCCGCGAGCGCTTCGGCGCTACGCCCCAGGATCGGCTTGTCCGGAGTCGAATCTGCCTTCGCCCCTGCTTGCTGGGTCTTGGAGTACTCCAGCCGATAGATGTAGCCATCCTCGCCGACTTTGCGCAGGTCCCGCATGTCGGCAGCGGCGATCTCACTACGCCGGCGCCCGCCGCTGGCGAAGCCAAAGTAGAGCAGGGCACGGTCACGCCGGCCTTCCAGGCTGTCATCGCAGGTGGCTAGCATGGCCTCGAGCTCGGCACGGGTAATCGCGGTCTTCTTGGTCGGGCGCTCCCCGCGCTTGACCGCCGCGCGCCGCGCCCGGCTGAGCAGGGTTCGGACGCTCGGCAGCTCGCAGGGGTTAGCCAGACGCTTGAGCTTGTGCGCCGTAGACAGCACAGCGACTCGTTGGACCACCGTCGATAGCTTCAGTGGCCCGACCTTGGCCTTAAGTCCGGCGGAGACCAGCGCCTCATCGATCGCCGTCGGCAACTCGCTGACCAAGCCGCTCTTAGCCTTGCGTTGGATGTGGTCGACCAGGAACTGGATCACCACAGCCTCGCTCGCCGGCAAGGCCAGCTCAATGCCGTAGCGGGCTTGGTGCCAGCCGGCCCAGTAGCGCAGGGCAGTGGCGTAGCTGCGGGTCGTGTTGGCCGCGGCCGCTTCGGCGAGCAGTTCGCGCACCGCATCGGCGGCCTGCTGGGCAAGCTGTTCCGGCAGGACCAGATTTGCGGCTGTCGCTAGGGCGACGGGCAATGTGCTATTTCGCTTCATACTATGTAATGTACGTTATGAAAGAGGGTACTTACTAGCGATAATCATCACTTATCGCTAGTACGAAATCAGCAGAGTAGGGCGGCCGCGTAGGAGGCACAAGCCATGGCCAAGGGCATCACCGAAACCGACGTCCACACGGCCGCAGACGAGATCATCACCGCCGGAGAACGCCCGACCGTCGAGCGGATCCGCGCGCACTTGGGGACCGGTTCGCCCAATACCGTCACACGGTGGCTGGATACCTGGTGGAAGCAGTTGGGTGAGCGATTGCAGAAGCAACAAGCGCATCGTGCATTGCCGCAGGCCCCAGATGCGTTGGCCTTTCTGGCAGGAGAGTGGTGGTCTCTGGCGATGGAACATGCCCGCGCCAATGCAGAGGACGCCATTTCTCAAAGACGTGCTGCCCTGCAGGCCGAACAAGCCGCGTTGAACACGGCCAAAGAAGCGTTCCGTGACGAAGAAGCCCTCCTGCGCCACCAGGCCGCGGATGCTGCCCAACTGCGGGAACTCGCCCAGGCCGAGCAGTGGAGCTGGAGCGCCTTGTTCATCAACTGCAGGGGCAGAATGAGGAACTTGCTCGTCAGTGCGAGGCTGCACATGCTCGCGTGAGGGAAGCCGAAACCCAGCGCCAGGTGGCAGAGGCACGCCTGCAGACACAGCAGGATCAAGCAGCTTCAGAGCGAGACGACCTCATTCGACATGTCCGCGCTGTTGAGGATCGGGCCCATGCTGAGGTGGATCGTGGCCGGCAGGAGGTACTGGAGCTGAAACAACGATTGGCGTCAGTGACCCGCGAGCACGATGCGGCGCGTAAAGCTCAGCTCAAGGAGATCGAGGCCGCCCGGACTGAAGCAGCGGACGCTCGTCGTGATGCCGCAGCTCAACGTGCACGAGCGGAAGCTCTCGATGCACAACTGGCGCGGTTCCAGGACCTGCCCTCTGCGCTCCATCAAGCTCTTGAGCACGCAAACCCCAAGCCGAAGCCTCAACGTGCCGCCAAGCGTTCCCACCTTTCATCTGGCAAACAGCCCGCGCCTCCTAAAGCTTGAGGGAGCCAGTAGATTCCTCGTGGCCATCGGCGTAGGCCCGGAACACGCGGAGCGGGCGGTTCGTGCGAGCACTACGGCTATCCAAACACTGTGCGCAGAAGCTGGCATTTACATGGATATGGCTACCTTCAACCCACAAAAGGGTAGGCCCGACTACCTGCTCCAACGTGGTGTCGAGCGCTTCTATGGGCCGCAATTGAACTGATGATGTGATAAGCGTTGTTGACGTCGCCATCTGGATAGGCTTGGCACATCTGGAGTGCAAGGCCTATTCAATCAACTCTGCGCTGAGCATGCTGTCGTTAGTGATGTATGCGTACGTTTGCGGGTGAGGACAAAAGAGCACGCCGTTTGAGGGAGAAGGCGCGGGTGTTGGCTAGTTTTGGATGCCTTCAGCTAGATTAGGCGTACACCCGATATTGCGCCAAGGTTTCTGTGTACAGCTCAGACTGCGTAGGGTGTACACGAAGAGCGCCGGCGCGGAGCACTGAACTGTGCGGTGGCCAGCACAAGGCCGGGGCCGTCGAAGTTCTGATGGCGTCCTTGGAGCGGTGTTGGCAATTGCCTTGGGGCCACGCTTGCTGTTGCTGACCAAGCTCGAGGAGCCGGCTGAGCGACCGTGGTCGACATCAGGTCATCTTCTCGTAGCGTTGAAGAAACCAGAGGGCATGTTGTTAGCCGGCACGAGCAGCCGGCCGCCCACTTGCCAGGATCTAGCGAGGTGCGAGGCCGCCAATTCAGCGGTTGCGATCCGCCAGTCGCCGGAGAACAATGGGCGTGTTGTCGGCGGTTGTTCCTTCGTCCGGGCGTTTTCTTGGAGGCGGTACGAAACGCGGGCGATTGTGGGTCGGTAAATGGGCGTTTGTCGGCTGGCGCCGGGGCGTTTCCTCGGAGGCAATCACCAAGGGCTTAGCCGAGACCCGCCTCCACGACGTCCAGCGACTCAATGAGCAGCAAGCGCTGCAGCTGGTCGATCTGGCCCAGCAACGAGACGCCCTGCAGGCCCGCTACGACCGGCAAGAAGCCGAGTTGCTCGAACTCACGGAGCGGCTACGGCAGCAGGAAGCTGTCGCAGCGACGGAACAAGCGGCTCACGCTCAGCACCTGCGCGCCACTGAAGACCGCGCTCACGGCGAAATTGACCGAGCTCGGCAGGAGACGAAGGACCTCCGTGCCCAACTAACCGCGCTGGCCCGAGAACGTACGGTCAGCGAGCAATTGTTGCGGCAACAGCGCGAGGAGGCTGTGGCGGCGACGGTCGCGGCCCAGCGCGAGGCCGGGTTGCAGCGAGGGCGGGCCGAGGCACTTGAGCAACAGCTGGACCGGTTGGGTGATCTGCCGGCAACATTGCAGGCAACGCTGGCCCAGGCTCAGAACATGACCAAGCGGCCCATCAGCCGAGATAGGGCGACCACGAAACGCACCGCCAAACGCAAGTCCGCGGTAGACTAAGGAATACTTAGGGAAAAGTGCCGCGTCACCAAAGTGATCTCCGAAGACGAGCTCAGTCGTTTGATGCAGCTGGCGATCGCCGATAAGGCGGCGGAACCAGCGTTCTTCCGTGCCTTGCTGGAGGCGACGGTCTACGCTCACGCCCCGCGCCATGACCGTAGTGGCCGCCTGCGTTTCATCCAGTTCACGACGCCCGACGGACTGACGGTGCTGCCGTTCTTCAGCGACGAGACGCAAGCCAAATCCGCCGCTGGCGCAAATGCAACGGTGGTCGTGTTGCTCGGGCGACAGCTGTTTGAGCTGGCCCGGGGTGCGACCTTCATGCTCAATCCAAATACCGTCAGCTGCACGCTTTACCCCGAAGAAGTGGCTGCATTGCTCGATCGCGGCGAAGTCGCAGTCCTGGAACGCGTCGAGGCCGGAGAACACCAGTATCGGATTAATCCCCTTGACGAAATTCCCGCGTGGGTGGTCGACCATCTGCTTCCGCTGTTTGCAGCCTTGCCCTGTGTTTCGGCCGCGTATGCCGTCGAGATCGGCAACTCAGACACGCCAGGACGTGGGCTACTGATCGCCGTTGCTGTGCCGATTAAGGATGCGGAACGTGTTGCACGGGCCACCACCACCGCGTTACAGACACACGCCGATGAGCTCCAACTGTCGGTGGATCTCACTGCGTTCGAGCCGGGCGAGGTGCCAGACTGGCTGGTGGACGCTGTAGTAGCCCCATTTTATGAACGAGCCATCGGTGAGCGACTTGTCCCGGGGTCCGCGCGGGTACAGTGAGAGCGGCGTGGAAGCCAGCTCGAACGGGGCGGACCATTGCTCGATGGAACGTAGTGCCTTGACTGGAAAACTGCACGCCCACGAGTGCGCCGCCAAACCAGCAAGCCCACTGACGGCTCCGGCACCGATGCAGGCGCTGAGTCCGGCGCATCGATTCGGTAGACATTTCTGCAATGCGCCAACCTCAAGGCAATAAAGACTGCCTAGGTTCATCGGATGGCAAAGTTGTCTGCCTCGAATCGTAGAGTTTCTACCTGGAAGAGGCGGAAATCTCTGCGATGAACAGCCGCCTGCAGCGGGGCGGCGGCACCGGAGCGGGGTTATTTTGGTTCATCTTATTTCGCATAATACATATTATGTAAAATCCAGACTACCGCATCGGGACGCTCGAGGTTCACGTATAAGCCGGCACTACCTCTACCGACCTCCTATCCGGTGCCTTGATGTCCACCGCCCTGGTGCTGTTCCGGCGCGACCTGCGCCTGGCCGACAATCCCGCCCTGCACGCGGCGTGCTCCGCACATGACCGCATTCTGCCGGTATACGTACACGATCCGGCCGCCGATGGCGACTGGGCACCGGGCGCGGCCAGCCGCTGGTGGCTGCATCACAGCCTGCGCGCGCTGGACCAGACCTTGTCATGTCAGGACGGACGCCTGCATATCGCAACGGGCGATACCCTGACCTGCATTCGCCAGCTGTGTGCTGCCAGCGGTGCCCGCGCGGTGTATTGGAGCCGGCGCTACGAGCCGGCCGCGATTGCCCACGATTCTGCATTGAAAGCCGCGCTGCGCGCCGACGGGATAGAGGTTCACAGCCATTCGGGCAACCTTTGGCGAGAGCCCTGGACGCTGGCCACCGACGGCGGCCAGCCATACCGCGTGTTCACCCCGTTCTGGCGCAGGCTGCGGGCGCAGCTGCCGGCACCGACGCCGCTGCCAATCGCGCGGGCGCGCCAGTGGCTGCAGGCGGACGGCGGCCTTCCGGTGGCCGCGCTGGGGTTGCTGCCGGCGATCCGCTGGGATGCCGGCATGGCGGCGCAGTGGACGCCGGGCGAAGCCGGGGCGCGGGAACTGCTGGAGATCTTCGCGGACGATGCCGTGAACGATTATGCGAAATCGCGCGACCTGCCGGCCCGCCATGGCACCTCGCGCCTGTCGCCCCACCTGCATTTCGGCGAGATCACGCCGGTCCAGATCCATGCCCTGCTGCAGCAGCGCGCGCAGCAGGCCGGGGGCGCCAGCGTCCGGACCTCGAGTCCTATCTGCGCGAACTCGGCTGGCGCGAATTCGCCCACCACCTGCTCTACCACTTCCCGGACACGCCGCAGGCGAACTTCAACCCGCGCTTCGATGCCTTCCCTTGGGCGCAGGACGCCCCCGCCCTGCTCGAGCCGCTGGCAGCGCGGCCGCACCGGCATCCCGCTGGTGGATGCTGGCATGCGCGAACTCTGGCACACCGGCTGGATGCACAACCGCGTGCGCATGGTGGTGGCCAGCTTCCTGACCAAGAACCTGCGCCAGCACTGGCACCACGGCGCGCGCTGGTTCTGGGACACGCTGGTGGACGCCGACCTGGCCAATAACACCTTGGGCTGGCAGTGGGTGGCCGGCTGCGGAGCGGATGCCGCGCCCTATTTCCGGGTATTCAACCCTTATCTGCAATCGGCCAAGTTCGACCCCGACGCCGCCTACCTCAAGCGCTGGCTGCCGGAGCTGGCGGCGCTGCCGGCCAGGACCCTGCACGAGGCCTGGAAGAACCCGTCCGCGTTGGCCGCCTGCGGCTATCCCGCGCCGATGGTGGACCTGGCCGCCTCACGCCAGGCTGCGCTGGCGGCCTGGGAATCCCTGCCCTCTGCCTGAGCGGCGGAAGGCCCGACGCTCACTCGCCGCCCAGCCGCGTGATATCCGCGTTCTCGATCACGGTGGGGCGCGGGCCGGCGGCCAGTACCAAGCGCAACATGCAGGCACCGATCGCGGCCGTGGTGGTGAAGATGGCCGGCGCCAGGTGCGCGGCCAGCGCCAGCAGCGGATCGCCGAGGCGGTAGGCCAGGCCGCGCAGCCGGTGCGGCGAGCGCACGCCGTCCACCGGACGCACCACGCCCGGGCGCAGGCTGGTGTGTTGCAGCCCGCAGCGCGCCAGCACGGCCTCGGCCTCGCCCTTCACCCGCAGCGGCACCAGCCGGCTGCCGGGGTCGGCGCCCATGCCGGAGACGTAGGCCACATAGCCCTCCGGGTTCGCCCGGGCGTAGGCCTGCACCACCCGCGCGAGGGTGGCGACCGTGGCCTCGCGGTAGGCCGCTTCGCCCATGCCCAGCGGCAGCGGGCCGGCGCAGTACAGGCAGGCCTCCAGGCCGTGCAGGTCGAGCCCGGCCAGCACGGCGGCGGAGAACTCCGCGATCTGCTGCACGCGCAGTTTGGGATGCGTGATCGCCAGCGGTCGCCGCACCAGCGCCGTCACCCGCGCGATGTCGGGCGCCTCCAGCAACACATTCAGGACGCCCCGCCCCACCAGCCCGGTCGCGCCTACCAGCAGCACCTGCTTGCCCATCGTTCATTTCCTCCGGTCGCGTCTCCGGCAGCGCCGGGAACAGTAGCGCACGGATTCCCAGTCGCGCGCCCATTTGCGCCGCCATGCAAATGGGCGCCCGCAGGCCGCGCAGGGCTTCTGCGGCAGTTCGTGCTTGCGGCGCATCCGCGGCATCGGCGCACCCTTTACTTGCCCGCGACCGCGCCGCGGCCGCCGTCCACGCCCAGCACCTGGCCGGTGATCCAGTCGGCCTGCGCGGACAGCAGGAACGCCGCCAGCGCCGCCGCATCGTCCGCCTGCCCGATCCGCCCCAGCGGGTGGCTGGCCGCCACCGCCTCGCGCAGGTGCACGTTGCCGGCGATGCCCTGCGCCAGCGGGGTGTCCAGCAGCGAAGGCGCAATCGCATTCACCCGGATTGCTGGCGCCAGCTCGGCGGCCAGCGCCCGGGTCAGGCCTTCCACCGCCGCCTTGGCCATCGCGATGGAGGCGTGCAGTGCGAACCCGCGGCCGGCGGCCACCGAGGAGAACAGCACCACCGAGGCGCGCCCGCCGGGCGCCGCGCGCAGGGCCGGCAAGGCCGCCTGCACCGCCAGCGCGGCCGCCGCCGCGTTGAGCTGGAAATCACACAGGAAATCCGTCGCGGTCAGGCGCGTGAAGGGCTTGAGGTTGATGCTGCCCACTGCATACGCAAGCCCGGACAGCGGCGTACCGGCCTCGGCCGCCACCTGCGCGAAGGCGCCCTCGACGGTGACATCCACCGCGCTGAAGCCGGCTCCCAGCGCCGTGGCCAGCGCCTGCAGCCTCTGCGCGTCGCGCGCCACCAGATGCAGCGGATGCCCCGCCGCGGCCAGCTGCCGCGTCAGGCATTCGCCGACGCCGCCGGTGGCGCCATACACCAGGATCTTCCCGTTCGTGCCCGCTGCGTCCATCGCGTCCTCGCCGCCCCGTCATCTGGAGATGACTGCAGTACGCGCGGCGCGGCGCGGCGGATGCGGCGCGGCTGCATCCACCCCCGCGCCGGCTGCGTAATCGAAGGCATCCTCCGCACCTCGCCACGCCCATGCGCCTGCTCGCCGCTTCGCTGCTTCCATTCCTGCTGGCCGTCGCGGCCACCGGCTGCGCCCGCGCCGCCGCCCCGATCACGCCGGTGGACCACGTCGACCTGCCGCGCTACATGGGCCGCTGGTACGTGGTCGGCATCATCCCGACCCGGCTCGAGCGCGGCAACCACAACCCGGTGGAAACCTACCGCCTCGACCGCGACGGCAACGTCTGCACCTGGTACCGCTACCGCCCGGACCGCTTCGACGCCCCGGTGAAGCTGCTGCAATCCACCGGGCTGGTGGTGCCCGGTACCGGCAATGCCGAGTGGAAGGTGCGCTTCTTCGGCCTGTTCAAGGCGCAGTACAAGGTGGGCTGGCTGGCGCCGGATTACAGCCAGGTGCTGGTCGTGCGCGATGCCCGCGATTACCTGTGGTACATGGCGCGCACGCCGCAGGTCAGCGAGGCCGACTGGCAGGCGATGCTGGGGCGCGCCCGCGCGATGGGCTACGACCCGGCGCGCATCCAGCGCGTGCCGCAGCGCTGGCCGGAACGCGGCGAAGGCAGCGACGTCTTCCACGGTGAATGCGAGTAAGCCCGCGCCTGCCGCCGGCCATGCCGCTGCGGCCACGATCCACAGCATGAGCGGCGCTGCATGACCTGCCTGCGGCTGATACTCGGCGACCAGCTGAACCCGCATCATCCCTGGTTCGACGCGGTGCGCGAGGATGTCCTGTACGTGCTGATGGAAGTGCGGCAGGAGACCGATTACGTCCTGCACCACGCGCAGAAAATCCTCGCCATCTTCGCCGCGATGCGCCGCTTCGCCGAGCGCTTGCGCGCGGCCGGCCACCGGGTTGACTACCTGCGGATCGACGATCCCGCCAACCTGCCCTCGCTGACCGCCAACCTGGACCGACTGATCGCCCTGCACGGCGCCACCGCGTTCGAATACCAGGATCCGGACGAATGGCGGCTGGACGCGCAGCTGCGCGAGTATGCCGCGCGCCTGCCGATCCCGGCGCACGGCGTGGACAGCCAGCACTTCCTCGCGGAGCGCTCTGCCGTGGCGCGCTTCTTCGGCAGCCGCAAGCGCTGGACGATGGAGCCGTTCCACCGCCACATGCGGCAGCGCCACGGCGTGCTGCTGGAGCCCGATGGCAGCCCGCTGGGCGGGCGCTGGAACTTCGATGCCGAGAACCGCAAGCCCTGGCACGGCCGCCCGCCGGAACCGCCGGACCTGCGGCCGGTGCACGACCACCGCGCGCTGTGGGCCAGCATCGAAGCCGCCGGCGTCGCCAGCTTCGGCGCTCCCTCGGCGGACAGCTTCCGCTGGCCGGTCGATCGCGAGGAGGCGCTGGCCCAGCTCGACGCTTTCGTCGAGCACGCGCTGCCGCATTTCGGCGACTACCAGGACGCCCTGAGCAGCCGCGCCCAGCGGTTGTTCCACTCGCTGCTGTCGTTCGCGCTGAACGTGAAGATGCTCTCGCCGGCGGAGGTGATCGCGCGGGTCGAGGCCGAGGGCCGCGCCGGGCGCGCACCGCTGGCGGCGGTGGAGGGCTACATCCGCCAGATCCTGGGCTGGCGCGAATACGTGCGCGGCGTGTACTGGGCGCGCATGCCCGGCTACGACGCCAGCAACGCGTTCGGGCACGCGCGTCCGCTGCCGCGCTGGTTCTGGGACGGCGACACCCGCATGGCCTGCGTGCGCAGCGCGATCGGGCAATCGCTGGCGCACGCGCACGCCCACCACATCCAGCGCCTGATGGTGATCGGCAATTTCGCGCTGCTGGCCGGGCTCGACCCGCAGGCACTGCACCGCTGGTATCTCGGCATCTACATCGACGCGTTCGAATGGGTGGAACTGCCGAACACGCTGGGCATGAGCCAGTATGCCGACGGCGGCCTGCTGGCGACCAAGCCCTACGTGTCGGCCGCGGCCTACCTGCACCGGATGGGCGACCACTGCCGGCACTGCCATTACCGCCGCGATCTGGCCACCGGCCCGCACGGCTGCCCGTTCAATGCGCTGTACTGGGATTTCCTCGACCGCCACCACGCGCACCTGGCGGGCAACCCGCGGCTGGCCATGCCCTACCGCCAGCTGGCGCGGATGCCACTCGAGCGCCGCCGGGCGCTCGCCGCGCGGGCCGACCAGCTGCTGGGCCGACTTGACGAGGTGTGAACCCGGCGCGCATCCAAGGCGCCGTTTGCGGCGTAAGCACCTTCGTTGCACGTCCGTCTCCCTCCCCCTTTTTCCAGCGAGCCCGGCCATGTCGCATCCCCTGCGCGAACCCGTTCCCCTCCAATGCCTGTCCACCCAGCCGGCATCGCAGCGCGTGCGCGAGCGCCTGCGCGCGGCCGGCGTGCGCTTCCACGCCAACGACAACATCGCCGGCTACCTGCAGCCGGGCGAGCTGGAGGAGATCGAGCGCGAGGTCGCCGCGCGCGCACAGGAGTTGCTGCGCGCGCTGGTGATCGATTTGGAGCACGACCACAACACCCGCGACACCGCGCGCCGACTGGCGAAGATGTATGTGCGCGAAGTATTCGCCGGCCGCTACCAGCACGCCCCGGCGGTGACCGAGTTCCCCAACGCCGAGCGCCTGAACGAGCTGATGATCGTCGGCCCCTTGCGCGTGCGCAGCGCCTGCTCGCACCACCTGTGCCCGATCATGGGGCGGGTCTGGGTGGGCGTGCTGCCGAATGCCGACTCCAACCTGATCGGGCTGTCCAAATATTCACGTCTGGTCGAGTGGATCATGCGGCGCCCGCAGATCCAGGAAGAAGCGGTCAGCCAGATCGCCGACCTGCTGGAGCAGCGCCTGAAGCCGGACGGCATCGCGGTGGTGATGGAGGCTGACCACTACTGCATGCACTGGCGCGGGGTGAAGGACGATGGGTCCAGGATGATCAACAGCGTGATGCGCGGCCGCTTCCTGAGCGACCCGTCGCTGCGCAAGGAATTTCTGTCGCTGCGCCGCGGCGGCGACTGACCCGCGGCCGCCCATTCGGCACACGAGAAGGCCCGCCTGTGCGCGGGCCTTTCGCGTTCCCGGGGCAACCAGGGCCGCGCCAAGGAGGGCGCGGCGCGCGGCGGCTTACAGCCCCACCAGCGGCTGCAGCTTGCGCGCCAGCCAGCCGCGGAACTCCAGCGGGCCGTCGAGTGCGGCCACGCAGATGCAGGGCACGCCCGGCGAGGTCACCGGCTGGTGCTCCACGTCGCTGTCCAGGTCGGCCATGTCGCCGGGGCCGAAATGGCCCAGCTCGTCGTCATAGGCGCCTTTGAGGATCTGGGTCAGCTCGCTGCCGCGGTGGCTGTGCACCGGCATGCTCTTGCCCGGCGCGATCTTGAGCAGGATCAGGGTATCGCCACTCATCTTCGGCGCGCGGATCATCTGCACCCCGGGCGCCACCCAGCGCCAGCGCAGGTCTTTCCAGGTCTTGCCGAAGTAAGGTTGCAGCGGGCGCGGCAGGGCGTCCGCCGGCAGGCGCGCAGGAGCGGCTTCAGCCTTGCGTTCGACGATCGGCAGCGGCTCACGCAGGCGCGCCAGCATGTCCGCGCGCAGACGCTCGTCGCGGGCGGGGTCTTCCGCGCCCGGCTGCTGCTGCGCCAGCAGGCTGCCGCCGATGCGCTCGGCATCCGCCAGCTGGCGGCGGCAGTAGGCGCAGCCTTCCAGGTGGGTGTCGGCGACCGCCGCCATCTCCGGCGACAGCGCGCCGGCGGCATGGCTGACCAGGGTAGCCGGGTCGAGGTGGTGGCGCGGGATCATGCGTCCCCCTGCACGCCGGCCTGCAGGCGCTGGAACGCCCGCCGGATCGAGGATTTCACGGTGCCCAGCGGCATCCCGAGCTCGTCGGCAATCTGCTGGTGGGATTTGGCTTCGAAGTACGACATGCGGATCAGGCGGGCCTGGATCGCCGACAGGCGGTCGATCCGTTCGTTGAGGTCGGCGTGCGCGGCAAAGCGCTCGGCCGAGGAGAACCCGGGGGCTTCGGTTTCCTCCTCGCAGTCCAGCGCCGGCTCGATGTCCACCGCGATCCAGTGGTTTTCGCGGCGCAGGCGGTCGATGTGGAGGTTGCGGGCGATCCGGAACAGCCAGGTGGACAGCGTGCTGCGCCCGGCATCGTAGGTGTCGGCGCGCTGCCACAGCCGCAGCAGGGCCTCCTGCGCCAGTTCCTCGGCCACCGCCTCCGGCGCCCCCCAGTCCGCGCAGGTACAGCCGCACGCGCGGGGCGAAGTGGTCGTAGATGCGCATGAAGCAGGCCTGGTCGCGGCGCAGCGCCACCGCCTGCATCTGACCGATCCAATAACCCGGCTCACCGGGGCTTGCGCCGGCAATCGACATGGCTCTGGCCGCCTCGAAGGGCGACAGGTCTCCATGGTGGACGTTGGGTCGCATGGTACGGGAGGCCGCGCGGTTGGGGAATCTGGCCTGCATTACGCACCCGTGCGGCAAACGGATGCAGCGCGCCCGGAATCGCCGGCGGGCCGGCGCGCCTGCATCCAATCGGCGGCGGGCGGCGTACAGCGGGCATTCCCCAAGGATGCGCGCAATGCTCCAGGACCCGGCGACCGCCGCTCCACCCTCTCCGCCGCCCCGGCTGGGGCACCGCCTGCGCCAATGGTTCGACAGCGGCGCGGTGGCGCAAGGGGCCGATCCCGACCGCATCGACTGGCTGCGGGTGCTGCCCTTCATCCTGCTGCATCTGGGCTGCCTGGGCGTGATCTGGGTGGGCGTATCCCCCATCGCCGTGGCGGTCGCCGCCCTGCTGTACGTGGTCCGGATGTTTGCGATCACCGGTTTTTACCACCGCTATTTCTCGCACCGTGCTTTTCGCACCTCGCGCGCCGTGCAGTTCGTGTTCGCACTCATGGGCGCTTCCTGCGTACAGCGCGGCCCGCTGTGGTGGGCCGCCCATCACCGCCACCACCACCGCCACGCGGATACCGCGCAGGACCCGCATTCGCCGCGGCACGGCTTCTGGCGCAGCCACATGGGCTGGTTCCTGACCCGCGGCGCGTTCGCCACCGATCTCAGCCGGGTCCCCGACCTCGCCCGCTACCCGGAGCTGCGCTGGCTGGACCGCTTCGACGTGGCGGTGCCGCTGGCGCTGGCAGGCGGCCTGTTCGGGCTGGGCGCGCTGCTGCAGGCCGTGTGGCCGGACCTTCGTACCAGCGGGCCGCAGCTGCTGGTGTGGGGCTTTTTCATCTCGACCGTGGTGCTGTTCCATGCCACCGTCACCATCAACTCGCTGGCGCACCGCTTCGGCAGTCGCCGCTTCCCCACCCGCGACGACAGCCGCAACAACCTGTGGCTGGCGCTGCTCACCTTCGGCGAGGGCTGGCACAACAACCACCATTTCTATGCCAGCAGCGCCCGCCAGGGCTTTCGTTGGTGGGAGATCGACCTGACCTGGTACGGGCTGCGCCTGCTGGCCGCGCTGGGCCTGGTGCGCGACCTCAAGCCGGTGCCCGCCTGGGTGCTGGACAAGGCGGAGCGCTGACATGCGGATCGCCGTCGTCGGGTCTGGCATCTCCGGGCTGGCCAGCGCCTGGATGCTGTCGCAGGCGCACGAGGTGGTGCTGTTCGAGGCGGAGGATTATCTCGGTGGTCACACCCACACCCACGAAGTCGAGCAGGCCGGGCAGCGCTACCGCGTGGATACCGGCTTCATCGTCCACAACCCGGCGCACTACCCGCTGCTGACGCGGCTGTTCGACGACCTCGGGGTGGCCACCCAGCCCACCACCATGAGCTTCTCGGTGCACGATGCGCGCACTGGGCTGGAATACAACGCCACCTCCCTCGATGGCCTGTTCTGCCAGCGCCGCAACCTGGTCTCGCCGCGCTTTTGGGGCATGGCGCGCGACATCCTGCGCTTCTATCGGCAGGCGCCGCAGCTGCTGCAGGGCGACGGCCCGGGGCCGACCCTGGGCGACTGGCTCGAGGACAACGGCTACGGCGCGGCCTTCCGCGATCTGCACCTGGTGCCGATGGCCTCGGCGCTGTGGTCCTCGCCACCGCAGCAGATCCTGCAGTTCCCCGTGCGCTATCTGGTGCAGTTCATGGCCAACCACCAGATGCTGCAGGTCAGCGGCCGCCCCGAGTGGCGGGTGGTACGCGGCGGCTCGTCCACCTACGTCTCCGCGCTGCGCGCGCGCTGGCAGGTGCACGAACGCCTGCGCTGCCCGGTGCGGGCGATCCGCCGCGATGACCGCGGCGTGCAGATGGACAGCCGGATCGCCAACGGCGAGCGTTTCGACCAGGTGGTGCTGGCCTGCCACAGCGACCAGGCCCTGGCGCTGCTGGCGGACGCCAGCGCGGGCGAGCGCGACATCCTCGGTGCCATCCCCTACCAGCGCAACGAGGTGGTGCTGCACACCGATGCGCGCCTGCTGCCGACCCGGCGCAAGGCCTGGGCGGCGTGGAACGCGCACGTGCCGGCCGAGCCCGAGGTGGCGTGCACGGTCAGCTACTGCATGAACCTGCTGCAGGGCCTCCGCTCGCCCGAGCCGTTCGTGGTGACGCTCAACCGCAGCGAGGCGATCGACCCGGCCAAGGTGCTGCGCCGGCTCACCTACCACCATCCGGTGTACACCCCGCTGGCGGTGGCGGCGCAGCGCCGGCGGGCGCAGATCCAGGGCGTCAACCGCACCTGGTTCGCCGGCGCCTACTGGGGCTGGGGCTTCCACGAGGACGGCATGCGCAGCGCGGTGGAAGTGGCGCGCGCGCTCGGCGTGGCCTGGCCGGACGGCGGGGGCGCGGCATGACAGCCGCACCCAACAGCGCGGTGTACGAGGGCCGGGTGCGGCATCGCCGGCACAAGCCGCATGCGCATGCCTTCGCCTACCGGATGGCGCAGCTCTACCTCGATCTGGACGAGGTCGAAGCCGCGTTCCGCGGCCGCTGGCTGTGGTCGGTGGATCGCCGCAACCTCGCCGAGTTCCGCCGCGCCGATTTCCTCGGACCCACCGACCGCCCGCTGAAAGAGGCGGTGAAAGACCGGGTGCAGGCCGCCACCGGCGAGCGCCCGCAAGGCCCGGTGCGGCTGCTCACGCACCTGCGCTATGCCGGGATCGTGTTCAATCCGGTGAGCTTCTACTACTGCTTCGAGGCCGACGGTGCGACGCTGCACAGCATCGTCGCCGAGATCACCAACACGCCCTGGCTGGAGCGCCATGCCTACGTGCTGCCGGTGGCGAACGCGGCGCGTCACGGCCGCATGCTGCGCTGGAGTTTCGACAAAACCTTCCACGTCTCGCCCTTCGTGGGCATGGCGCGCCGCTACGACTGGCGCCTCAGCGTGCCCGGCGACGATCTGCAGGTGCACATGGACGTGCTGGATGCCGACGGCCGCGAGTTCGACGCCCACCTTTCGCTGCAACGCCTGCCGCTGGGCGCCGCCTCGCTGGCGCGGGTGCTGTGGCGCTATCCGCTGATGACCGCGCAGGTGGTCGCCGCGATCTACTGGCAGGCGCTGCGGCTGCACCTGAAGCGCACGCCCTTCCACGACCATCCCCGCACCTCCGGAGGCCGATCTTGAACGCCATCGCTCATTCCGAAACCGCACCTCGCTTCGGCAGCATCGACCGCTTCCTGCGCGACCGCCTGCTGCAGCGCCTGGCCGGCTTCGGCTACGGCCGGCTGGAAGTGCGCGACGCGCTCGGCACGCTCACGTTCGGACGCGCCGGCGAGGGCCCCGAGGTGACGCTGGAGGTGCTGGACCCGGCGTTCTACCGCCTGCTCGCCACCCACGGCAGCGTGGGTGCGGGCGAGGCCTATATGGACGGCCTGTGGCGCTGCAGCGACCTGGTCGCCCTGGTGCGCCTGCTGGTGCGCAACCGCGCGCTGCTGGACGGCATGGAAGGCGGCAGCGCGCGCCTGGGCGGGCTGGCGATGAAGGCGCTGCACCTGCTCCGCCGCAACACTCGCGGCGGCAGCCGGCGCAACATCGCCGCCCACTACGACCTCGGCAACGACTTCTTCCGCCTGTTTTTGTCCTCCGACCTGATGTATTCCTCGGCCTACTGGGCCGGCGCGGATGACACCCTGGAGGCGGCCTCCACCCGCAAGCTGGACCTGATCTGCCGCAAGCTGGCCCTCGGCCCGGACGACCACGTGCTGGAAATCGGCACCGGCTGGGGGCTTTGCCCTGCACGCCGCCCGCCACTACGGCTGCCGGGTCACCACCACCACCATCTCGCGCGAGCAGTACCAGCTGGCCGCTGCGCGCGTGCGCGAGGCCGGGCTGCAGGAGCGCATCACCCTGCTGCAGTCGGATTACCGCGACCTTGCCGGCCAGTACGACAAGCTGGTATCGATCGAGATGATCGAGGCGATCGGCGCCGAGTACCAGCCGGCCTACTTCGGCCAGATCGGGCGCCTGCTCAAACGCGAGGGACTGGCGCTGATCCAGGCGATCACCATCGAGGACCACCGCTATGAGCAGGCGCTCAAATCGGTGGATTTCATCAAGCGCTTCATCTTCCCCGGCTGTTTCATCCCGTCCATCAGCGCGATGCTTCAGGCCAAGACCCGCAGCAGCGACCTGGCGCTGGTGGGGCTGGAGGATTTCGGCCTGTCGTACGCGCGCACCCTCGAGGCTTGGCGCGAGCGCTTCCTGGCGCGCCTGGCGGAGGTTCGGGCGCAGGGCTTCGACGCGCGCTTCATCCGCATGTGGGAGTTCTATCTCGCCTATTGCGAAGGCGGCTTCCGCGAGCGCGCCCTGGGCGTTGCCCACCTGCTGCTGGCCAGGCCGGGCTGGCGTCCGCCGGGCGCGGCGTGCCTGGGCGAGGACGGCGCATGCGCTTCTGGCTGACCCTGCTGGCCTACCAGGCCACCTGGTTCGCGGCCGTGATCGGCGCCGGCCGCGGCCTGTGGTGGCCGGGCGTGGCCGCGGCCGCGCTGTTCGCGGCGTGGCGGCTGGCGGTGTCTGCCCATCGCCGGCTCGAACTGCATTTGATGCTGGTGGCGCTGGCGGTGGGGCTGGGGCTGGAAACCCTGTGGGTGAGCGGTGGGCTGCTGGAATACCGCGCCACCTGGCCGTGGCTGGCGGCGCCGGGCTGGATCCTGGCGCTATGAGCTGGCGTTCGCGCTGACGGTGCTGCCGCTGCTGGGCTATCTGCGGCGGCATCTTCCGCTGGCCGCGCTGCTTGGCGCCATCGGCGGCCCGCTGGCGTACTGGGGCGCCGCGCGCGGCTGGGGCGCGGCGCACTTCTCGGACCCAGCCTGGCACGGCCTGCTCGCGCTCGGGGCTGGCTGGGCGCTGGCGATGCCGCTGCTGGCCTGGCTGGCGCGCCGCGGGCTGCGGGCCGAATCCACGCTGCACGGAGGTGTCGCATGAGTCTGCTGCAACAGCTGGTCTGGATCTGGGGGCTGGCCGCACTGCTGATGGTGCTGGGCTGGCAGTGGCAGCGGCGCCGTGACAATGCCGGCATCGTCGATGTGCTCTGGTCCACCGGGCTGGCCATGGCGGCCTTGCTGTTGGCGTTCACCGGCAGCGGGGCAGTCGGCGCCCGCCTGCTGGTGGGCGTGCTGGCCACCGCCTGGGCGCTGCGACTGGCGCTGCACCTGTGGGGGCGCGTGCGCAGCGAGCCCGAGGATGGCCGCTACCGCGCGCTGCGCGCGCACTGGCAGGGCAGCCAGCTCAAGTTCTTCGCCTTCTTCCAGTTCCAGACGCTGCTGGTCGTGCTGTTCTCGCTGCCGCTGGCGGCGGTGGTGGCGCACCCGGCCCCGGCGGCATGGCAGCTGGGGCTGGCGCTCGCCCTCTGGATCGTGGCGGTGGCTGGCGAAGCGCTGGCGGATGCGCAGCTGGCACGCTTCCGCAATGATCCCGCCAACCGCGGCAAGACCTGCCGCCGCGGGCTGTGGCGCTATTCGCGCCATCCCAACTATTTCTTCGAATGGCTGCACTGGTGCAGCTATGCGATCGCCGCGATCGGTGCACCGCTGGCCTGGCTGGGATGGCTCGGGCCGGTGGTGATGTACCTGTTCCTGCGCTACATCAGCGGCATTCCCTTCACCGAGCAGCAGGCCCTGCGCACGCGGGGCGAGGACTACCGCGACTACCAGCGGCGCACCTCGATGCTGTTCCCCTGGTTTCCCAAAGACTGAAATCCCATTCGGAGCCCGTCATGACCACCGCCACGCTCGACCACGCCGTGCTGTCGAAGGACCGCCCCGCCCCGGGCCTGCTGGGGTTGGCCGAACGCGGCTGGCTGCCGGATGCGCTGATCCGCCTCGGTATCCGCCGCCTGTGCGCGCAGCGCCTGCGCGATGAGCTCGCCGGCGGGGTGGAGGCGCAGTCCGCACGCCAGCGCGCGCGCCTGGAGGAACTGCGCGAAAGCCCGTTGGCGATCGAGACCGAGGCCGCCAACGCCCAGCACTACGAACTGCCGCCGGCGTTCTTCGCCCGCTGCCTGGGCCCGCGCCTGAAATATTCCTGCTGCTACTACCCGCGGGGCGACGAGACCCTGGGCCAGGCCGAGGAGGCGATGCTGGCGCTGTACGGCGAGCGCGCCGGGCTGGCCGACGGCCAGGACATCCTGGAACTGGGCTGCGGCTGGGGCTCGCTCACGCTGTGGATGGCCGAGCGGTTCCCGAACGCGCGCATCACCGCGGTGTCCAATTCCAACGGCCAGCGCGGCTTCATCGAGGCACGCTGCCGCGAGCGCGGGATCGGCAACGTGCGGGTGCTCACCCGCGACGTGAACACGCTGGAACTGCCCGCGGCCGCGTTCGACCGCTGCGTGTCGATCGAGATGTTCGAGCACATGCGCAACTACGAACGCCTGCTGGGGCGCATCGGCCACTGGCTGCGCCCGGGCGGGCGGCTGTTCGTGCACATCTTCGCCCACCGCACCCTGCTCTACCCGTTCGAGACCGCAGGCAGCGACAACTGGATGGGCCGGCATTTCTTCACCGGCGGGCTGATGCCATCCGCCGACACCCTGCTGCATTTCCAGCAGGCGCTGAAGATCCGCCGGCAGTGGCTCATCGACGGCACCCACTACGCGAAGACCGCCAACCACTGGCTGCAGGCGCAGGACGCCCACCGCGCGGAGGTGATGGCGGTGCTGCGCGAGGCCTACGGCGAGGCCGCCGGGCTGTGGTTCCAGCGCTGGCGGATGTTCTGGATGGCCTGCGCCGAGCTGTTCGGCCATGCGGATGGGCAGGAATGGCTGGTGTCGCACTACCTGTTCGAGCGCGCCTGATGCGGGCGCGCCGGGCCGTGCACCGGGCGCTGGTCGTGCTGCTGGTGCTTGCCGCCGGCGCGGGCGCCAGCCGGCCGCCGATCCCGCCGGTGCCGCAGGTGGACCTGCCGCGCTTCATGGGCACCTGGTACCTGGTGGGCGGCATCCCGACCCCGTTCGAGCGCGAGGCGTGGAACGCGGTGGAGACCTACACCCTGCGCCGTGACGGCAGCATTCTCACCACCCTCACCTTCAATCAGGGCGCCGCCGACGGCCCGCGCAAGCACATCGAGGCGCCGGCGCGGGTACGCCCCGGTACCGGCAACGCGGTCTGGGACGTACGCGTGTTCGGCCCGGTCAAGGCGCAGTACATCGTGGCCTGGCTGCGCGAGGACTACGGGCTGATGCTGGTGGCGCGCGACGCCCGCGACTACGCCTGGGTGTTCGCGCGCGCGCCGGCGGTCCCCGAGGCCGAGCTGGAAACCGCGCGCCGTCGCCTGCAGGGCTGGGGCTACGACCTCGGCAAATGGCGGCGCATCCCGCACGTGGCGGCGCACGCCGCTCAATAGCGCGGGCAGGCGGCGCGCAGGTCGGCATCGAGCTGGGCTGGAGCTGGGCATAGCGGCGCTTGAGCCCCAGCCGCTGCAGCGCCGCCTCGCGCCGCTCGCGCGCGGCCCGGCAGCGCTGCGCCGCGGTCGCAGCAGCACGCTGCGCGCACGGGATACGCAGGTGGCGGGACCGGGGGATCGGTGCAGTCGCTGCGACGCGCGGCGGCCCCTGCCGGGCTGTGGAGATCGACGTCACCGGATCCGGCCGGTATTCCACCACCCGGTCCAGCCGCGCCGTCGTCGCGCAGGGCAGCGCCTGGTAGCTCACCGCCCCGTCGCGGGCGATGCAGCGGTTCAGGCTCTCCGCGGCTGCCGGGGACGCGCAGGCCAGCAGCAGGCAGGCATACGGCAGCAGGAAATATGGACGGCGCATGGCAGGGTTCCTAGGAGCGGGCCTGCAGCCTCGCACCCCGCGCCTGTGAGTGCCGTCGGTGCATGGCGCGCAGGCGCGTCAGGAAATGCCGAGTCACTGGGTAGCGGCGAGGTCTTCGAGGATCGGACAGGTCGGGCGCTCATCGCCGTGGCAGCGCCGCGCCAGCGTCTCCAGCGTGCGCTGCATCGCCTGCAGCTCGCGAATCTTCTCCTCCAGTTCGGCGACATGCGCCAGCGCCAGCTGCTTGACCTCGGCGCTGGCGCGGTGCGGGTCGTCCCACAGCGCCAGCAGCGCCTGGATCTGCCGGATCGAAAACCCCAGCGAACGCGCGCGCTTGATGAAGCGCAGCCGGTGCAGCTCGGCCTCGCCGTACAGACGATAGCCCGCGAACGTGCGGCTGGCCGGCGTGAGCAGGCCGATCGCCTCGTAGTGGCGGATCATCTTGGCCGACACGCCGGTCAGCGCCGCGGCCTGGCCGATGTTGTGCAGCCCCTGCGCCAGCGCGTCGGCCAGTTCGGGGCGGGGAATGCGCGTTGCCATGCGGTGTCCTCCTGGAGGGTGCGGTCAGTCGCGGGCGCGCGGCGTCCAGCGCCGCAGCAACAGGGCGTTGGTGACGACGCTGACGCTGGAGGCCGCCATCGCCGCCCCGGCCAGCATCGGGTCGAGCAGGCCCAGCGCCGCCAACGGAAGCCCCACCACGTTGTAGACGAAGGCCCAGAACAGGTTCTGATGGATCTTGCGCACGCTGCGCCGGGAGATGTCGATGGCATCCGCCACCAGCCGCGGATCCGGCCGCATCAGGGTGATGCCGGCGGCGTGCATGGCCACATCCGTGCCGCTGCCCAGCGCGAAGCCGACCGTCGCCGCGGCCAGCGCCGGTGCATCGTTGAGGCCATCGCCGACCATCCCCACCGGGCCCTGCGCCGCCAGCGCGCGGATCGCCTCCAGCTTGTCCTGCGGCAGCAGTTCCGCGCGCACTTCGTCTTCCTGCAGGCCGACCTGCGCGGCCAGCGCGCGCGCGGCGCCCTGGCTGTCGCCGGTCAGCAGCAGCGGGCGGATGCCGAGCGCGCGCAGCGCGGCGATCGCCGCCGCCGACTGCGGACGCGGCGCATCCCCGAACGCCAGCAGCCCGCGCGGTTGCCAGCCGTCGGGCGTGGCCACGGCCAGCCAGGATGCGCTCAGCCCGGCCTGCGCAGCAGCATCCGCCAGCGGCTGCAGCGCGGATAAGTCGATGCCCAGCTCCGCCATCCAGCGCGCGTGCCCGAGGGCCAGCCCGACGGCCGTGCCGCCGCCGTCGGCCAGGGTGCCGCGCACGCCGCGCCCGGCC
This sequence comes from Thermomonas sp. S9, assembly GCF_024704365.1. GTDB lineage: Bacteria > Pseudomonadota > Gammaproteobacteria > Xanthomonadales > Xanthomonadaceae > Thermomonas. The sequence goes on along the minus strand of NZ_JAJDFY010000001.1, from coordinate 1,630,236 downwards.
ACCGCAGAAATACCCGTGACGGCGGCCGGCGCGATGCCGCGCGCGCGCGCCGCCTCCAACACCGCCTTCGCCAGCGGATGCTCGCTGCCCTGCTGCAGCCCGGCGGCCAGCGCCAGCAGTTCCGACTCATCACCGTTTGGCGCATGCAGCCGCACCAGCGTGGGCTTGCCGACGGTCAGCGTGCCGGTCTTGTCGAACGCCACCGTGCGCAGGCGGCGGGTGGTTTCCAGCGCCTCCACGTCCTGCACCAGGATGCCGGCGCGCGCGGCCACGCCGGTGCCGGCCATCACCGCCGCAGGCGTGGCCAGCCCCAGCGCGCAGGGACAGGCGATCACCAGCACCGCGACCGCGTTGAGCAGCGCCTGCGTCCAGTCGCCGCGGGCCAGGCCCCAGCCGAGCAGCGTGGCCAGCGCAATCGCCATCACCACGGGCACGAACACCGCGCTGACCTTGTCCACGATGCGCTGGATCGGCGCCTTCTTCGCCTGCGCGTCCTCCACCAGGCGCACGATGCGGGCCAGCGCGGTTTCGGCGCCGACCGCGGTGGTGCGCAGCTGCAGCCGCCCTTCGCCGTTGACCGCACCGCCGGTCACGGTGTCACCCGGTGCCTTCGGCACCGGCCGCGACTCGCCACTGAGCAGCGACTCATCGCTGTGGCTGCGGCCATCCACCACCACGCCGTCCACCGGGATGCGTTCGCCCGGCAGCACCACGACCGCGTCGCCCACCGCCACCGCGTCCACCGCCACCTGCGTTTCGATCCCGCCGCGCAGCACCCGCGCGGTGGCCGGCCGCAACGCCTGCAGCGCACGGATGGCGTCGGTGGCCTGGCGCTTGGCGCGCGCCTCCAGCCATTTGCCCAGCAGGATCAGGGTCACCACGACGGCCGAGGATTCGAAATACAGCGGCGGCGGGTGATGGCCCGGCATCGCGGCCAGCAGGTGGTACACGCTCAGGCCATAGGCCGCGCTGGTGCCGAGCGCGACCAGCTGGTCCATGTTGCCGCTGCGCGCGCGCAGTGCGGCGAACCCGGCGCGGTAGAAGCGGCCGCCCAGCCAGAACTGCACCGGCGTCGCCAGCAACCACTGCGCCCAGCCGGGCAGCGCCCAGTGCACGCCGAACGGCATCAGCAGCATCGGCGCGGCCAGCGGCAGCGACAGCAGTGCCGCCAGCCAAAGATGACGGGTTTCGCGGGAGATGGCGGGCGTCATCGTCGGCGGTGGCGCAGCTTCGGCGTGCACGCGGGCGTGGTAGCCGGCCTGCTCCACCGCCTGCAGCAGCCGCGCGGCGGGCACCCCGGGGGCGATGACCGCAGCGGTCTCGGTGGCCAGGTTCACGCTGGCCTCGCGCACGCCCTCGACCTTGCGCAGGGCTTTTTCCACCCGGCCCACGCAGGAGGCGCAGGTCATCCCCTCGATGTCCAGGCGCAGCGGCGATTCGGATTGCACGGGGGCCTCCGGCGGCAAGAGCGAGACGCCAGCTTCGACTTTACCAAGATGGGAAGGTCAAGCCGACGCGACGCGGACTGTCATCCCGGCGTCACATCCGGCGATTACCGTGCCGTCGTTCGATTATTCTGGAAAAATGGAAATAAAAGACGCCACCATTGCCCTCGCCGCACTGGGCCAGGCCACCCGGCTGGCGGTGTTCCGCCTGCTGGTGGAAGCCGGCCCGGACGGCCGCCTGGCCGGAGAAATCGCCGAGGCGCTCTCGCTGCCGGGCGCCACCCTGTCCTTCCATCTGAAAGAGCTCTCCAGCGCCGGCCTGATCCACGCCGAGCCGCAGGGCCGCGCGATCCGCTACCGCGCCGATTTCGCGGCAATGGACGCGCTGATCGGCTTCCTTACCCGCAACTGCTGCGCCGGCAGCGGCGCCCCCGACTGCCTGCCCGGCGCGCGCCGCGGCTGCGCCTGAGCATTCCCCCACGGTTTCCCTCACCAGAAGCGAGCCTCCACATGAACATCCGCATCGGCATCAATGGGTTCGGGCGCATGGGCCGACTGGCCCTGCGCGCCGCCTGGGGCAAGCCCGGGCTATCCTTCGTGCACATCAACGATCCGGCCGGCGACGCCGCCACCCTCGCCCATCTGCTGCAGTTCGATTCGGTGCACGGGCGCTGGAACGCGGCGATCGCCAGCGAGGGCGATGCGCTGGTGATCGAGGGCGTGCGCATTCCGGTCAGCCGCAACCGCGAGCTGGCCGCCACCGACTGGTCCGGCTGCGACGTGGTGATCGAAGCGTCCGGCAAGTTCCGCAAGCCGGACGTGCTGCAGCCTTACCTCGACCAAGGCGTGCGGCGGGTGGTGGTGGCCGCGCCGGTGAAGGCGGCGGGCGCGCTGGACGTGGTGATGGGCGTCAATCACCACCGCTTCGACCCGGCCGTGCACCGCATCGTCTCGGCCGCGTCCTGCACCACCAACTGTCTGGCGCCGCTGGTGAAGGTGATCCATGAGGGCATCGGCATCCGCCACGGCAGCCTGACCACCGTGCACAGCCTGACCAATACCCAGGTGATCGTGGACGCGCCGCACAAGGATCTGCGCCGGGCGCGCGCCTGCGGCAGCAGCCTGATCCCCACCTCCACCGGCTCGGCGACCGCGATCGCGGAAATCTTCCCCGAACTGCGCGGGCGGCTGGACGGGCACGCGGTGCGGGTGCCGCTGACCAATGCCTCGCTCACCGACTGCGTGTTCGAAGTGGAACGCGCGACCAGCGTCGAGGAGGTCAACGGCCTGCTGCGCGCGGCTGCCGAAGGCGGGCTTGCCGGCATCCTCGGCTACGAAACCCGCCCGCTGGTGTCGATCGACTTCCTGCACGACCCGCGCTCCAGCATCGTGGACGCGCCGTCCACGCTGGTGGTGAACGGCACCCAGGTGAAGCTGTATGCCTGGTACGACAACGAATGGGGCTATGCCAACCGGCTCGGCGAGCTGGTGCAGCTGGTCGGCGGCGCGGGCTGAACGATGCTGGCCCGGCTGTCCCCTGAGGTGCGCCAGTACCTGCTGATCACCGGCAACTACTGGGCCTTCACCCTCACCGACGGCGCCCTGCGCATGCTGGTGGTGCTGCATTTCCATCAGCTCGGCTACAGCCCGCTGCAGGTCGCGCTGCTGTTCCTGTTCTACGAGGTGTTCGGGGTCGTCACCAATCTGGTCGGCGGCTGGCTGGGCGCGCGCATCGGGCTCAACCGCACCATGAATCTCGGCCTGCTGCTGCAGGTGGCGGCGCTGGCGATGCTGCTGGTGCCCGCGGCCTGGCTGGCGGTGCCCTGGGTAATGGCGGCGCAGGCGCTGTCGGGGATCGCCAAGGACCTCAACAAGATGAGCGCCAAGGCCAGCATCAAGCTGCTGGTGCCAGGCGGGCAGCAGGGCGCGCTGTTCCGCTGGGTGGCGGCGTTGACCGGCTCCAAGAACGCGCTCAAGGGCGTGGGCTTCTTCCTCGGCGGCGCGCTGCTGGCGGCGATCGGGTTCCGCGCCGCGGTGGCGGCGATGGCCGGGATGCTGCTGCTGGTCTGGCTGGCCAGCCTGCTCCTGCTCAAGCGCGATCTGGGCAAGGCCAAGGCCCGGCCGAAGTTCCGCGAGGCGTTCTCCAAGAGCCGCGCGATCAACCTGCTGTCGACAGCACGGCTGTTCCTGTTCGGTGCGCGCGACGTGTGGTTCGTGGTCGCGCTACCGGTGTTCCTGTACGACGGCCTCGGCTGGGATTTCTGGCAGGTCGGCGGCTTTCTCGCCGCCTGGGTGATCGGCTACGGGCTGGTGCAGTCGCTGGCCCCATGGGTCACCGGCCGCCGCCGCGGGCAGGTGCCGGATGGCCGCAGCGCCGCGGCCTGGGCGCTGGTGCTGGCGCTGGCGCCGGCGCTGATGGCCCTGTTCGACGGCCAGCCGCAGTTCGCACCGGTCCTGATTGGCGGCCTTTTGGTGTTCGGCGTGCTGTTCGCGGTCAACTCCGCCCTGCACAGCTACCTGATCGTAAGCTACGCCAGCGAGGACGGCGTCTCGCTGGACGTCGGCTTCTACTACATGGCCAACGCGATGGGCCGCCTGCTCGGCACGGTGCTGTCAGGCTGGGTGTTCCAGGTCGCGGGGCTTACCGCCTGCCTGTGGATCTCGGCTGCGTTCGTGCTGATCGCCGCGCTGATCTCGCTGGCACTGCCGCGGCACGATCGGTCAGGCAGCTCTCCGGCCACGTCGGCTTGACCTTCCCATGCTGGAAAGGCGGATGCTATGCCCCCATGGGCTGCAAAGGAGCGACGCCATGCGCTTGCACGTCGACAATATGAGTTGCCAGCACTGCGTCCAGGCCGTCACTGCTGCATTGCGCGCGCTGGATCCGCAGGCACAGGTCGAGGTGGACCTTGCCTGCGGCGAAGTGACCGTCCGCGGGCAGTTCGATGCCGAAGCGGCGATCCGGGCGCTGGCCGAGGCGGATTATCCGGCGCGCCTGCTGGCGGACGCCGATCCGGTATGACCGACCGCACCCGCCGCCGCCTGCTGCAAGGGGCCGCGCTGGGCGCCGGCGCGCTGGCGTTGCGCCCGCTGTGGGCGCTGGCCTCGCCTGGCCAGCCCAGCGTGCTCGCCGGCAATGCCTTCGACCTGCGCATCGGGCGCACGCCGGTGGACATCACCGGTCGCCCCGCCTCCGCCTTCACCGTCAATGGCCTGCTGCCCGGCCCGGTGCTGCGCTGGCGCGAGGGCGACACCGTGGACATCCGGGTGCGCAACACGCTGGACGAGCCCAGTTCCATCCACTGGCACGGCCTGCTGCTGCCGGCCAACATGGACGGCGTGCCTGGGATGAGTTTCGACGGCATTCCGCCCGGCGGCGAATACCGCTACCGCTTCCGGGTGCGGCAGAGCGGCACCTACTGGTACCACAGCCATTCCAGCCTGCAGGAGCAGGCCGGACTGCTGGGCGCGATCATCATCGACCCGGCCGGCCCGGATCCGCTGGCCTGCGAACGCGACTACGTGGTGCTGCTGTCGGACTGGACCGACCTGCCGCCGCAGCGACTGCTGGCGCGGATGAAGAAGCGCAGCGACTACGACAATTTCTACAAGCGCACGCTCGGGGATTTCGTGCGCGATGTCCGCCGCGACGGGCTGGCCGCCACCCTGGCCGACCGCCGCGCCTGGGGCGCGATGCGCATGAGCCCCACCGACCTGGCCGACGTCAACGGCCACACCTACAGCTTCCTCGCCAACGGCCACACCGCCGCGCAGAACTGGACCGCGCTGTTCGCGCCGGGTGAGCGCGTGCGGCTGCGCTTCATCAACGGCGCGGCGATGACCTTCTTCGACGTGCGCATCCCCGGCCTGGCGATGACCGTGGTCGCCGCCGATGGTCAGCCGGTGCAGCCGGTGGACATCGACGAGTTCCGCATCGCCCCGGCGGAAACCTTCGATGTCATCGTGCAGCCGCGTGACGATGCGGCTTACACCGTGTTCGCACAGGCGATGGACCGCAGCGGCTACACCCGCATCACCCTCGCCCCGCGCGCAGGGATGCAGGCATTGATCCCGGCGCTGGACCGGCGCCCGCTGCTGACCATGGACGACATGGGACACGGCGGCCACACCGGCCACGGCAAGGCCGCCACGGCCGAGATGACCTGCGGCGCCGCGATGGGCATGCCCGGCATGGCCATGGCCGGGATGGACCACGGGACGCACGGCGGTGGCATGCAGGCGCACCCCGCCAGCGAGACCGGCAACCCGGACGTGGACATGCAGACCATGATGCCCACGCCGCGCCTGGACGACCCCGGCATCGGCCTGCGCGACAACGGCCGCCGCGTGCTGCGCTACGCCGACCTGCGCAGCCTGCAAGCGCCTGCGGACGATCGCCTGCCATCGCGCGAGATCGAGCTGCACCTCACCGGCAACATGGAGCGCTTCACCTGGGGCTTCGACGGCATCCGCTTCAGTGATGCCGAGCCGATCCGGCTGCGCTATGGCGAGCGCGTGCGGCTGGTGCTGGTCAACGACACCATGATGGAGCACCCCATCCACCTGCACGGCATGTGGAGCGACCTGGAAGATGCCGATGGCCGCTTCCTCGTGCGCAAGCACACGGTCCGCGTTCCGCCGGGCACCCGCCGCAGCATCCGGGTCACCGCGGATGCGCTCGGGCGCTGGGCCTTCCACTGCCACATGCTGCTGCACATGGAAACCGGAATGATGCGCGAAGTGCGGGTGGAGGAATGATGCGCCGCCTCTTTCTGTCGCCCATGCTGTTCTGGGCCGGCATGGCCGCCGCGCAGTCGCACGGGCACCACGGGCATGCGATGCCGATGCCCATGCCGCCGTCGCCTGCCGCATCGGCGCCGGCAGAAGCCGCGGATGCGCATGCCGGCCATGAGGCCAATGGCGGGCCTGCCACACGGCACACCGGACAATCCGCCGGACAGCATGCCCAGGCCCCGCAAGCCGATCGTGCCGGGCACGGCAATCACGCCGAACAGGCCGATCCCATCGCCCCGGCCCCGGCCAACCCTTACCAGGTGCCACCGGTGACCGCGGCGGACCGCGCCGCCGCTTTTCCACCGCTGCACGGCCGCCACGTGCATGATGATCCGCTGGTCTGGATGGTGCAGGCCGACCGCTTCGAATACACCCAGAGCGATGCGCTGGCCTGGTCGGGCAAAGCCTGGATCGGGCACGACCGCGGCCGCCTGTGGCTGCGCAGCGAGGGCGAACGCGCCCACGGCCATACCGATGCCAGCCTCGAGGCGCTGTGGGGCCGCCCGCTGGATGCCTGGTGGGACGTGCTGGCCGGCCTCCGCCACGACAACGCCGGCCCCGGCCCCACGCGCGACTGGCTGGCCTTCGGCGTGCAGGGACTGGCCCCGTACAAGTTCGAAGTGCAGGCCACCGCCTACCTGGGCAGCGGTGGGCGCGCGATGCTGCGCGCCGAAGCCGACTACGAACTGCTGCTCACCAACCGCCTGATCCTGCAGCCGCGGCTGGAGGCCGTGCTGTACGGGCGCGCCGATCCCGCGCGCGGCACCGGGGCGGGCCTGGCGCAGACATCGCAGGGTCTGCGGCTGCGCTACGAGATCCGGCGCGAATTCGCGCCCTACCTCGGCTATGCCTGGACGCAGCGGCATGGCGGCACCGCAGGCTTTGCACGCCTGCGCGGCGAACCCGTGCGTGACCATGGCTGGGTCGCCGGCGTGCGCTTCTGGTTCTGACGCCTTCCTGGCGTCCGCCTGCCAGTTCCCGTTCGTGGTGAATCTGCGAACCACGGGCGGGAGCCGCGTGCGGCCGCCGCAGGATTTCAGCGCTTCTTGCGCACGTACAGCACCAGCGCGTGATCGACGATCTCGTAGCCGTGTTCGGCGGCGATCTTGTGCTGCAGCCGCTCGATCTCCTCGTTCTGGAACTCGATCACCTTGCCGGTGTCCACGTCCACCATGTGGTCGTGATGGATGCCGCGGTCCAGCTCGTACACCGCGGTGCCGCCGTCGAAATTGTGCTTGAGCACCAGGTGCGCGGCCTCGAACTGGGTCAGCACCCGGTAGATGGTCGCAAGGCCAATGTCCTCGCCCTCGGCCAGCAGCTGCCTGTAGATGTCCTCGGCGGTCATGTGCCGGGGCTTGGCATGCTCCAGCAGCTCCAGGATCCGCAGCCGCGGATGGGTGACCTTGAGTCCCGCCTTGCGAAGATCCGGCGTCATCGAAAACCCTCCGTCGCGGGCACAACCGGCAACCGCGCATGAATGCAAACGCCCGTGCAGGCCATGCTGGCCGATGCATGTGGCCGGGAGTGTATCATCGCAATTCCCGCCACTGCCCCGCCCCGCCGATGCGCAAGCTGCTTCCCCTCGTCCTGGCCACCCTGCTCGTGAGCGGCTGCGGGTTGGTGTACCGGCAGCCGATCTTCCAGGGCAACCTGCTGGAAAAGACCGCGGTAGACCAGCTGCAGGCCGGCATGGACCAGCGTCAGGTGATGATGCTGCTGGGCACCCCCTCGATCGAGGATCCGTTCCACCACGACCGCTGGGACTACGTCGCCAGCCAGCGTATCGGCCGCACCGGCGCGCCGGTGGTCAAGACCATGACCCTGTGGTTCGAGAATGGCCAGCTGGCGCGCTGGGAGGGCGAGTACTTCCCCGAGCAGGACGAAACCCTGGCCAACAATTCGATCCGCTACTTCGGCCCGAACCTGGCCAAGGACAAGGACAAGAAGAAGCGCGGCCGCTGAGGCCAAGGTACGGCATCAACGCCTCGTGCGCGCCCCGGCGCGTCTGCGGCGCGCCTGCATCGGATCGCACTGCAGCGGTCGCAGCAGTTCGATGCGATCGCCCTCTTCCAGCGGGGTCTGCGGCCCGGCCGTCTGCCCGAATACCGCCAGGGCGACGAACTCTGTGTCCAGCGCCCAACCGGCTGCCGCGAGGGCATCGGCTACGACCGCGCCAGCCGGCACGTGCACCACCGCCGCTTCGAACCGCCCCGCCCAGGCGCGCACCAGCTCCACCCGCATCAGCCGCCACCCCGGTCTGCTTCGCGCACGAAATCGTCCACCATGCGGTCGGCCAGCCCCTGCATGCCCAGTTGCAGCGCCGGCCCAAGCAGGCGGTTCAGCGGCTCGAAATCCAGCCGCAGGCTGACCTTGCAGGCGCATTCGTCCAGCGCATGGAACTCCCAGCGCCCCTGCAAATGGCGGAACGGCCCATCGCGCAGTGTCATCTCGATGTGATGCGGCGGCGCGAGCCTGTTCTCGGTAGTGAACCAGGTGTGGAAGCCGCCGAGCCCGAGGTCGAGTCGCGCCACCAGCCGCTCCGGGCCTTCCTCCAGCACCTGTGCCTGGCGGCACCAGTCGAAGCGGCGCGGATAGGCCTGCACGTCGTTCACCAGGGCGAACATGCGGCGGGCGGAGTGTTCGACGAGGGCGCTGCGCTGGATGACGGGCATCGTGGGGTCCGTGCGGCCCGGATGCACCGCGCGGCATCCGGATCGGCGAGAATGGCGGGATGAGCAAGAAGAACGGCAAGGATAAGCCAAACGGCGGCGGCACCATCGCGCTCAACAAGCGTGCGCGCCACGAATACAGCTTCGAGCAGAAGTTCGAGGCCGGCCTTGCCCTGCAGGGCTGGGAGCTGAAAGCGATCCGCGCCGGTCGCGCCAATATCGGCGATGCCTACGCGGTGGTACTGCAGGGCGAGCTGTTCCTGATCGGCGCCCAGATCACGCCACTGATCCAGGCCTCCACCCACGTGGTCGCCAACGACCGCCGCACGCGCAAGCTGCTGCTGCACCGGCACGAGATCGACACCCTGATCGGCCGCATCCAGCGCGACGGCTACACCCTGGTGCCGACTGCACTATACTGGAAAGGCAATAAAGTCAAGGCCGAGCTGGCGCTGGCCAAGGGCAAGAAGACGCATGACAAACGCGAGGCCAGCAAGGAACGCGACTGGAACCGCGAAAAGCAGCGCCTGCTGCGCCGGCACAACAAGGACGCCTGAGCGCACGAACCACCCGCGCGCGTCGCGCGCAATGGCTCGCCATTCCCGCGCGAGCGCCACGAATGGAATCGCCCCAAAGCAAAACGGCCACCTTGCGGCGGCCGTTGGCATGGAACTGCGGATTCGGAGATGGCGTCCCTACGGCGAACCGAACAAGTCACCGGAATGGCCATGCGGGCCACAATACCGTTGCGGTACTTGCACAGGGAGAGACGAAATGCGCGCTTGGTGGATCGTGATGCTGCTGGTGCTCGTCGGGGCCACTAGGATGTTTGGTATCGTCGGAGCAATCGTCGTGCTCGCGGCCTGGGCTGGGATTCAGTATTTGGCGAAGCGCAATGAAGTCCAGCAGAAGGAATGAGCAATGTCCGATGATCGAGGAAACAACACGGTGGAGACGGTGGCGAAGACGATCTTCGTACTGTTCCTGATCTCCGTGTTTTTGCGGTTCTGCAGCGGGCGAGACCCCGGCATTACCGATGCGGAGCTTCACAAGGCCGATCGAGCTGCAGAGCGCGTTGGCAGGTGAAATCCGACGAACGGTCAACCGAGTTGCTTATGGGACACCTAGAATGCGGTAGCGTTTCATCGTCGAGGTAAGTCCCTCGGCCGGGCTTGGAATCCCGGATATCACAGGCGCGAAAGCGCCCGATGCGGCGCTTTTTCATGCCCGCAGGTCGGGCGTGCGCAGCGCAACCCGTCTCTGGCGGGCGGCGCAGGTGGCACCGCAAGGTGCGCCGGCCCTGTGACCGGTATTCCAACGCCTGCGTCGTCCGTCGCCTTGCTTGGAATCGAGGCGGCGGACTCCAACATCACAGGAGTCCACCATGAAGAAGCCAGCACCAGCCGTCCCAGCCGTCTTTACGTTCGAGTCGGCCTACCCCGTTCGCATCATCGACATCGGCGGCGAGCCTTGGTTCGTCGCCGTTGACGTTTGTGGGGTCTTGGGAATCCAGAACGCTACTCAAGCTGTAGGCAGGCTCGATCCAGACGAACGGGCTATGTTCAACATAGGGCGTCAAGGGAAGGCGGCTGTCGTCAGCGAATCCGGCCTCTATACCTTGGTCATGCGCTGCCGGGATGCGGTGAAGGCCGGCAGCATCCCCCACAAGTTCCGGAAGTGGGTGACGTCCGAGGTCCTGCCGTCGATCCGCAAGCACGGGTTCTACGCCGTCGCGGCGAAGCCGCCGGCACGGTATACGGACAGCCACGTTGGCGGGGAGAAGCTGACGGCCCAGGACATGGCGAACCTTCGGCGCGCGGTGTGGCGAATCAGTGTGGGCGGAGCTGGTGGGGAGGAAGCCTGGACGCGCGCGGTCTGGGCAGCCCTGCGCAAAGCCGTGGGCCGGCGGGATGTGCTGCTTGTCGATCACCTCCCGGTGCTGGGCGATGTCCTGCGGCGTGCGGCGCGTCTCTCGGATGCGGCATCGACCGTCGCCTCACACGTCGGCGCAGCCGCGATGCGGGCTCTGGTGGATGGCGGCCCGGATGACCAGGTGAAAGTGCCACCGCTGAACGTCGCCAAGGAGGCTTCCAAGCTGAGCTGGTGGACGGAGCGGGAGGTGGAGCGCCTGCTCACGCGAGGCGAGCCGATCATGGATCATCCGGAGGCCGGGGAGCCAGCCTGAGCGAATAGCTGGGGCCGGCGGCTGCCGGCCCCGCTTCCATCACTCCGCGAACCGCGCCTGCTCGCGCGCGTCCTCCGCGATGCGCCGATCCAGCACGATGCCGCCCTCCGCGCGTGCGATGTACCGCATGCGGCTGGCCAGCGAGCGCCGGATCGTGTCCAGAGTGATGCCCATGGCCGGGTGCTTCGCGTTCCACTTCTGGATCTTGGCCAGCGCCTTCTGGATGCCGTCCGGGTCCTCCGCGCGCCAGGCCATCGCGTAGGCGTTCAGCAGGGACTTGCGGCGGTCGAGGATGCGCTGCTCGTAGTTCTTGGCTGCGTTGTTGGCCTCGTACTGCTCCGTCACCTCAGCCGGCGTGAAGCCCGCGAGCTGCATCAGTGTCTGGTGCAGGCCGACATCCTCGATCAGAGGGTCGCCGCGCATGGTGTTGACGCCCTCCTTGCCGTAGCGCAAGGCCTTCATCGCGTCCTTGACCGACTTCGGCGCCATGGTCTCGATGCCGCGCCAAGTGTTGCCCTCGGCGATCATTTTGCTGCCGCGCAGGGTGTTCACCAGCATGCCGCCAACAACCGGGCCGGCCGCCTGCTCCAGCAGGTAGTCGGCCATGGCCTGCCCTTCCAGCTCCCGGTCCGGGCTGCGCAGCCACAGCTCGTTCAGACCCACGCGGCTGCCGAACTCGATGCCGGTCAGGCTTTCCATCGGCCCCTGCGTCAGGATCCGCGCGACGTCCGGACCCAACAGATCGGCCAGGAAGTTGCGGAACTCGACCTCAGCATCGAACGGATCATCGTCGTCGCCGAACAACGCCGCAGCCGCATTCGCCAAGTCAAACATCAGCCCCATCAGCGGCAGGCCCATCACGCCAGAGAACAGGGCGGTCATGCCCAGCACGCCAGCCAACTTCTTGCGGGCCTCCTTGCGCACGGCCGGGGTCTCGCCCTTGGTGCCCAGGTAGAAGTTTCGCCACAGGAACCAGGTCATGTTGAGGCTGTACTGCCGGAACAGCAGGAAGACCTTGGCCGCGTTGCTCTGCATCCAGCGGGCACGGTTCGCGTTCGAGTTGCCGGTCACGAACACAGCGCCCCTGCGCCGGGCAATCCAGGTGCCATGTGCAGTCGTCGGGCACCACACCGTATCCACAGTCCGCTCGGTTCGGGTGAGCCCCTTGGCGATCGTGCGCTGGCTCGGGCGCAATCCGCCCATGAGGATCATCGTCTTCCCGTTGGACGTGAGGGTCGCGGTACGACCAAGTGCCGTGGCCATGGCCTGCAGCACATGCAGGTTCTGAACGCCATGGTCGGCCTGGTCGATTGTGTAGCAGCCGGCGCCCCTGCGATGACCGTCGCCCTTGGCGAAGGCGTCCAGCAAAGCCTCCATTTCTTCGGCCGTCATGGTGCGGAACAGGTCGAAGGTCAGTAGATTGTCCGGCATCAGCTCGAGCACTCGCTTGCGCAGGTCGCCGCCGATCGTCCAAGTGATCGTGCCGTTGGCAGCAGGTTTTTGCTCGGAATGAACCGGGGCGATGCGCGCGAGGATGCCCCGGATTTCTTCGACGTGAGCGGGGTTGTGCTTGATCGACTGCGACAGGCGGACATCATTCTTCGCCTTGCAGTTGCGGAACTTCGCGTACCAGCCCTCGGCGGAAATCCACCCCAGCAGGGCGGCCAAGTCGCGCCCATACACTCCGGCGCGGCCATCAATGGCCGCCAGCGGGGAGCGGAGGACGTGGTGGCTTCCCTTGAGGTCGCGTGCCTGCACTTTCGACACAGGCCCCCATCCCTTGCCGCTCTCGTGCCGCTGCATCACGACATCGTGGTTAGGAGTAAGCGCCATCGAGAATCGGCGAGAAGACGAGAACTCGATTACCTGCTTCTCCCCAGCGAACACGTTGATCGCGCTAGCAGTGGACTCAACCGCGCGCCCTGATTCGTCAACCGACAGCAGCACGTCGCCGACCTTGATTTGGTCGTAGCGCTTCCAGCCATCCAGCGTAAGAGCCTCGGTCTCGGTGTCGACGCAGTAGTCGAAGTGCGATTCGGTGACCACGTCCGCGGCGTACTGGACGGCCGTGTGGAAGTCCTGCCCTTCGGAGCGCGCGAGACGGAATGCCGCCAGCGCGGTGGCCTCGCGGTTCACCACCTCGGCCTTGTGGAACATCAGCGAGACCAGCTCCATGCCGCGCCTCGCCACCGGGTTGTAGCTGCGGGTGTCCGTCTCGGACAGGCCGGCCAGGTTGTGAGCCATGGTCCGGTCGATGGCGCCGGACTTCTCCCACATCTCGAACGCGGTACGCTCCTCGTCACTCAGGCCGCGGGTCAGGTCGCCGTTCACGTTGCGCAGGGCGCGCCCCGTGGCCGCCGCCAGGGTGTTCCAGGCCTTGGCCACGCCGAAGCGCGACGCCAGCACCGGGAAGGTGACGATCGCGGTCTGGGTCAGGTTCACCGCCGCCGCCGCCGGCGTCATGCCCAGATACCACACGAAGCCCAGCGAGGTCAGCCAGCTCACAGCCTTGCTGTCCTTGGGGTTCATCACCCACTCGTGGCGCTGGCCCAGCTCGGTGGTCAGGGCGGCCGCCTTCGCCGCGCGCTCGGGGTCGTCGCCGGCCAGCGCCGCGGTCGCCTTCTTGAGGCTGTCCAGCAGCTCCACCAGCTTGTGGCTGTGCCGCACGCGCGCGATCTGGTAGCTGCCGTGGAACACGTTGCCGCTGAACGCGCGCAGGGCATCGCCGCTGTAGCCCTCCACCTTCTTGCGGTGGATGAAGTGCTTGCGCATGGACAGGTCCGGCAGGGTCCGCAGGTACATCTGCCACACGTTGTCCATCACCTGCTTATCCGCGCCCGACTGCTTGAGCACGCCCTCGAGGTCGGCCATGAAGGCCGACGACACGCCGGCGACGCTGCGCGCCTCGGCGATCTTGCGGCCAGCCTCCTTCACCACGTAGCCGCGGCGCGCGAGGTCGGTCTGCCCGGCACGCCACTCCTGTACGTTCTCGTACATGAAGAACGCCGGCTTGCCGTCCTTCTCGGCGTTGATCCAGAACTCACCGAAGCGGGCCAGCGGGAAATACGGGCCGCGCACGCGGGCGTCCTCGAAGGTCTGACGGACCTGGGCGATGTAAGCGTCGCGCACGTCGCCAGACTCCACGCTGTCCTTCACGCGGGCGATGATCGCGTCGCGCAGGGCCTTGGAGTGGTCGTCGTAGACCTGCCGGGCCGACTGGTAGACCTGGCGTCCCTGCTCCGGCAGCGCCTGGTAGCGGCGCACCAGCTCCGGGTACGCCTGCACACGGGCCTGCTCCTCGGCCAGCAGCGCCTCCAGCTCGCCTCGCTCGGCCACCAGCCCGCGGCGGATCTGATCGCTCGGGTCGGCGTCCAGGTCGGCGTCCACCATGGCAATGCGCCGGGCGATCGACTCGGCCGTGACCGCCTCGTTGCCGCCGCGCTTGGTCGCCCCGGTCATCAGCGGGATGTAGCTCTGCGAAGGGTCAACCCCGGCAATAGTCGCGTCGTGCATCAGGTTGGCGGTCGCATCGGCGCCGGCGCGATCGGTCCTCTGGAACTTCTCCCAGATATCAGCCACCTTGGCGCCTGCCTCCTGCAGGGCGTTGCGATCGGTCGTCATCTGCTGGACACGCTTCGCGTAGGCATCCACCTGCTTCAAGTGGATGTCATTCCCAAGCTCGGCCAGGTGGCGCAGGGTCAGGGCACCCAGCCATGCGGGGCGCGTATTCTCTACGGCACTGCTGATTGGCCCGCGGTTCCACCATGTGCGCAACGCATCAAACACAGAGCCACGCACGGTGCGTGCATCCATGGCCTCCAGCGTCTTTTCAGGATCCGGGCGGCTAAACTTGAGGCCGCCGCTGGTCGGCATTTCCGCCACCACGACGTCGAACGGGTACAGGTTCCCGTCTTCGTCGTGGAACACGTTGTCGATGTGGGCATCCTCGATGACAGCGCCACTGGCCGTGTGCCTGTAGCGCGGAACGCCTGGGTAGCCATCTTCCTGCCATCCGCGCGCCACCATGCCCTCGCGCAATGCGTCCTGGCTGCTGAACTTCTTGCCATAGACGAATGGCTGCGCCGTCCAGATGACGGCATGGCCTGGGATGTCCGCTGACTCAGAGACGCCAATCAGCCGCGTTTGCAGGGATGGGAATGTGGAATTGAAGTCATCCAGCCGAGCAAGGTACTGCGCCGGGGAAATATCGGAACGCGGACCGAAGAACCCGTTGTCCGTGGCACGGATGACAAAGCGTGCATCGCCTGATCCGACGACAAAGACGCGGTGCTCGGCCCCGCCAAGCACAGGAAGCGTATCCAGGCGCGCCAGGATGGGATGATCGCTATCCCAGAAGAACCCTTCCGCCTTGGCGCGCTCGATCAGTCGCGCGGATTGGGTTCGGATTTCTTCTCGGCTGGCGTCGCCTTGGTGCGCCGCACCAGACCCGTTGCGAGCGACTGTCCCAATAGCTTCGGGGCTTGCGCCAACTGCTCTCGGACCGCTTCCTCCGAGGTGTATTTCGGCAGCCCACTGTGCAAGCCGAGATTGGAGGGCTTCTTCTGCATGGGCGTACTCTACTCCTTCCGAATCCTTCATGGAATCTTGGCTGGGATGGCTGAATGCCCACCCCTTCCTATCGACGGCATTGACGGCGTCCCGTAGCTGGCCTACAGTCCACGCATGGGCCTCGCCAGGCCGTCGCGCACCTGATTCGATACCAGGAAAGCGGGCGACCCCCGGCGGGGCCTTGTGCGTTCAGGACGCTGGATTGCTGCAGGTCGAATGCGTAGCGGCCACCGGCCTGCTCCTGCACAACCAGCCGGGCAATGCGCAGCTCGCCGTTCAGCGCGACAGGCGCGTATAGCGTGTGGTAGGCCACGACCGACTCGCCCTGCGCTGCCGGTTTCCGGTTCGGCGCCGAATCCGCAAGCACCGCCACGTTGGCGATGCGCGGCAGCGCGATCAACAGGTTCAGCTTCTCCTGGCCGAACTGCGTCAGCTCGTTGATCGAGGCACGGCTCAGGCCAATCTTCCACCCGGTATCAGCATTGGTCATCAGGCGGCCGCTGTCGCGCAGGCGCATCAGGTAGTTTTTCGCCGCCGCGCGCGCCTGGCGTATGGAATTGGTATCGCCGAAGGTCCCGCCGGCAATGCCAACTACAGGCACGGTTGCGTTCCAATCCCGGTCCGGGCGTGCGGCAAAGGCCATGGCCTGGCCCGCCTCTAGCGCCACGCGCGGCCGGCGCCCGTTGCGCAGGTAGCGCGCGGACTTGCCGATCAGGTCGCGCAGCTCGCGCTCGCTGAACTCCAGGTCGAACCCGATGCCGCGCAGGAACCGGCGGATAGCCGCAATCACGCGGTTCACCACCCCGCCGCCCATGCCTTTTTCGGCCATCACGGCCACGGCCTCGCGCACGAACAAAGGTTCGTTCACGCCCCGATACCGGCGCGCCAGCTCGGCGAACAGCGCTTGATGCTGCCCAGACTGCATCATGCGGTAGACGGTGTCGCGGATCTGGCTCCATTGGGCCTCGCCGACAATCGCCTCGATGCCGTAGTGGCCGACCGCCTCGTGCGCCAGCACGCGGCGCGCGCGGTCGTCGCTGGTCAGGTTCCCGGCCACCAGGTACACGGTGCCGGTGCGGTCGTCGTACCAGCCCTCCGCATCCCTCCAGCCCTCCTCGGAACGCACCACCTGCGGCAGGTCATGGGCGGTATCGACCACCACCACCTCCGGCGCTGACGCACCCCAGCGGGACACGATCGGCGCGATGGCGCGGCGCACCTGCTCAGTACGCTGCCCGGTGCCGTCGCGCGCGGCCGGGTCTCGGCGGCTGAACTTCTGCGCAGGCTCGGGATCCCCTTCGACAGACCGCTTGCCTGCGCGCAGCGCCGCAACGACCTTGGCGGAGCGCTCACGCTTGGCCGCCAGTTCGGCCTCCTTCGGGAATCCGCGGTGAAGCTCCTCGCGCGCCTGCTCTGCCTCGCGCTTCTCCTTTTCCACCATGTTGCGCGCGTGTTCGATCTGTTGATCGACTCGGGCGACGATGTTCTCCAGCCTGGAGACGAAGCCAGCCGCGCTCAGGTTGTCGTTCTCGCCGAAGGAAGTATTGCCGACATGGTTCTTGCCGACCATCAGGTGGACTTCGACCTTCCCACTATGCCGGCCATCCATGATGATCCGCATATTGTGGAACGTGCCGGCCTCAATGGCGTCATGCTTCTGCAGCGCTTCTTGGAACAAGCGCGCAATCGGCTCCAGCTTCACCGCCTTCCGCTCGGTGTAGCTGTTCCCGTCGATGGTCAAGGCCAGGCCGTCCTCCAGCTTGATTGCGTCCTTGACGGCCTGCGCTTCGGCCAGCATCCGGTTGCCGGTGCTGGTGCCAGCTTCCACGCTGCGCACCATGGACTCCATGCGGTTGCGCGCACGGATGAACGAACGCTCCTGCGCTTCGAGGTCCTTGATTTCCTTCCGCAGCTTGATCGACTCCAGAAGCAGCGGGTTGCCGGACGCAGCTCCCTTCATGTCGGCGGCGTTGGCTGCCTCGCTGCTGATGTCGTCGATCTCGCGGACGCTCGGATCGCCGGCCTTGAATGTCTCGATGCCCTCGGCCTTGGACTGGATGATCTCCCACTGCTTGGCGTCGTAGGTTTCCGCAGTGCCGTAGCGGTTGATGACGATCTCGAAGCCATCCGGATCAGCCTCGTAGAACTCGTTGCCTTGCCGGATGATGCGGCCCTCGCGCTGCTCCAGGTCGCTCGGGCGCCACGGCGCATCCATGTGGTGCAGCGCGACCAGCTTCTTCTGGACGTTCATGCCGGCGCCCATCTTCATGGTCGAGCCGAACAGCACGCGGATGTCGCCGCGGTTGACCTTGGCGAACAGGTCGGCCTTCTGCAGGTCGGTGTTGTAGTCGTGGATGAAGGCGATCTGCTCCGGCGGCACCCCGGCAGCCAGGAGCTTCTCCTTCATGTCGTCGTAGACGCTGAACTTCGACTGGTCCGCAAGCAGCTCGTCCATGCTGATGGCCGGCCCGGTGTCCTCCTCATCCTCGCTGTCATCGCCCCCTTCCTTGGCTGCCTTGGCGTCCTCCCATGCCTGCACGTAGGCGTCGATTTCCTCGGGTGGGATGGCATTCTCCTCGAACTGCGCACGCATGCCGTCCGGATCTGCGGCGAGCACGGCGTTCGCGCTGTCCAGCGCCTCCTGCTTGGTGCGCCCGTCACCGATCCGAACCGCGCCGATCGCGTCATACACGCGGTAGCCGCCCTTCTCCTTCACGGTGAAGAACGGGTGGTCGGGCATGGCGCTGAGCTTGGCCTTCACGCCGGCGACGTGCTCCAGCACGCCGTAGCGCCGGATGAACCAGGTGGGTTGCTTGGCCTGCGCGGCCTCGGTCGCCTTGCCGCGTGCCGATGCAGGCACGGACAGGTCACAGAACACGAGCTGCGTGCCGCGGCGGGCGTTGTTCTCTTTCCACAGCTCCACGATACGGCGCACCGCCTCGTTGGCCTTGGACTGCGGGAAGTCCGGCGCGGCCGGATCCACCAGCCGGTAGTCCAAGCCTGCCTTGCGCGCGTCGCCCGTCGCCTTGAGGTAATTGTCAATGCTGGGGTCCTTGGGCATGTTGTCCATGCGGTAGATGATCGACCCCTCGGAATAGGTCGCCAGCGGCTCCCGGTTTCCGGGTCGTGCATCTGCTTACCTTCCTCATCCAGGACGGGTGTCGGGATGCCGATATATGCCGCCTGCTGCGGGGATCGCGGAACAACGATGTTCTGTGGTTTCCCGCCCTTGATCTTCGGAAGCGGGAACCGCTGCCCCTGGGCCTCGGCATCACGGATCAGGTCGGCGCGCGTGACCGTGTCGGCCACCTGGCGCCAGATGCTTACCAGCTCAGGCAGGTTGGCGAACTTGCGGAAGCGAGTCTTTTCCTTGAACCGGCCGGCCGCGTCCATTTCCCAGTCGCTGACAATCTGCCCGAACACCGATGCCCAGGCATCGAACGAGGCCACGCCGCGTTCCTCCAGCGTTTCGCGCTGCAGGTATCGCTGCATGTGGTAGACCTCGGACAGCGTGTTGCTGACCGGGGTGCCGGTGAGGAACACCCGGTTCTTTCCGCCGTCGCGCTCGGCCAGCATGCGGGTCTTGACGTACAGGTCAAACGCCTTTTTCGAGCCTTCGGGCGAGCCCAGCCCGGCCACGTTGCGCTTGCTGGTGACGAAAAACAGGTTCTTGAACTCGTGGGCCTCATCGACCACCAGCGCATCTACGCCCATTTCCGCGAAGTCCAACAGATCATCGCGCGTGCGCTCGTTCAGCTTCTTGAGCTTGGCCTCGAGCCCCTCCTTGCGCTTCTGGAGTTGCTTGAAGCTCAGGTCTTTCTTGCCGGATTCCGCGCGGATCGCATCGAGTGCGTCCTCAATCTCCTTGATTTCGGTGCGCAGGATGCGCGCCTCGGCCTCTGCCGGCACCGGGATGAACCCGAACGACGAGTGCGCCACGATGACCGCGTCCCAGTCGCCGGTGGCGATCCGTCCGAACAGCTTGCGCCGGTTCGACTTCTCGAAATCCTTGCGCCCCGCAGCCAGCACGTTGGCGCCGGGGTACAGCTTGAGGAAGTCCGACGCCCACTGGTCAACCAGGTGATTGGGCACCACGATCATCGGCTTGCGCCACAGGCCCAGGCGGCGCATTTCCATCGTGCCGGCGATGGCGGCATAGGTCTTGCCGGCACCGACGACGTGATCAGCCAGGGCTACGCCGTCCTGCACCATCCGGTAGGCGAACGCGGCCTGGTGTGGGCGCAGCTTGCCCCCCGTCAACACCCCGCGGCTCATGCCCGGGAATGTCATGTGCGCGCCGTCGTACTTCCGGCGGACATCGGTGTTGAAGGTGTCGTTATAGAACCGCATCAATCGCTCGCGGCGGCTGGCATCCTTCCAGAGCCATTCCACGAACTGGGTCTGCAGCTCGGACGCCTTGCCGAGCGCCGCCGCCGTCTCGGCCTTGTTGACCACCGGCGGGTCATCGCGGTTGGCGCCCTTGTCCTTCACGACGATGGGCTTGTCGGTCAGGATCGCCTCGAGGATGGCATCGGCACCCATGCGCTCGGTGCCCCACCGTTCCTTGTTGAGGGTGCGGTTGCCGGATTGCACGTCCACCAGCCACTTGCCCAGCGCCGGGACATGGCGCCCGTCGAACTTGCCCTCGATGGTCTCGCGCACGAAGTCGGCATAGTCCGATGCGGGAATCCAAGGCGTGCCGATCTGCACGAAGATGTCGGCAGCGTCCACATCCTGCGGCTGGACCTTCTCCAGCGCAGCGACGTTCCGAAGCATGCCGGGGTCATCCTTGGCGGCCTCCCGTGCGGCTGCCAGCTTCGCCTTGACGTTGCCGGACAGGTAGGCGTCCGCAGGCTCGACCGTTCCCTCCGGCGTGCGGAACACCAGGTCGCCAAGCTCGGCGACAATGGCGTCGCGGTCCTTGCCGGCGTACAGCTCGGCCATGTAGTCCAGGTCGATGCGACCGCGCTCGTTGAGCGATGCCAGCATGGCGCTCTTGGCGTCCGAGACCGACGTGACCGGCTTGACCGGGTAGTTGGTGCGCTTGGTGAAGATGTCGGCCTTCTTGGCCGACTCGGCACGCGGCTCGACGCCGGCCTTCTTCGCGGCGTCGCGGGTCACGCCCTTGTCGTAGTCGCGCTCCAGGCTCAGCAGCAGCGGGAAATCCGGGTCGTCGCGTAGGGCGCGTTTGTTCACGTCCCGCGAAATCCGGCCATTGGCCTTCACGAAGGCGTCATAGACCCGGTTCAGCTCCTTGCGCTTGGCCTCGATCACGGCGTCGGAGGCATCCGAAAGCTCAGCAGCCAGAAGGTCGCGTACCGCATCCCGCACGGGGATCATGGCGCGGATGCGCTTGTCGACCGCGGCACCGGCATTGAGGGCCACGTCGGTATGCTCGCCATCCTTATCGGGCTGGCGCTGGCGTAGGCTCCCGTCCTCGGCCACGAAGTAGCCGTAGACCTTGACCGCCGCCGCCGCTTCGGCGGCCTTCTTCACCTCGGTCGCCACCTTCTTGGCCGGCTTTTCCGGCGGCACGTACACACCGGCCGGCAGCTTCGCCACTGCGGCGTCGAGCGCGACGGCCAGATCCTCGCCAGGGTTGGCCTCAAGGACGGCGCCCGCGCGGCCGATGGTCGTATGGGGGCTCCAGACCATCCGCCCGAGCATCATGTCGGGGTTGGACAAGAAATAGCGGTTGAGCGGGAACTCCTGCCCTTGGTCACTTGCTGTGCCAACGGACACCCATTCCTGGGCATCCCCCTCCATCCCGTCAGCAAGCCGCTGCAGGAACACGATGTCGGTGGTGACGTTGGTGCCTGCGTTCTGCTGGAACGCGGTCTGCGGCAGACGGATTGCGCCCAGCAGGCGCGCGCGCTCTGCTATCCACGCGCGGGTGGTGCTGGTATTGGCATCGAGGAAGCTGGACGAAACGACCATGGCCAGCACGCCGCCCGGGCGCAGGGACGCGATCGACTTGGCGAAGAAGTAGTTGTGGATGCTCCACTTCGACAGGTCCGGGTACTGCGGGTCGTGGATCGACTGCGACCCGAACGGCGGGTTGCCGATGGCCAGGTCGAAGGATTCCGGCGCGATCTTGATGTCGTTGAACCCGCGCACCTGCACGTTGGCGCTCTGGTAGAGCTGGCGGGCAATCCGCCCGGTGATGCTGTCCAGTTCCACTCCGGTGAGTGCAGACACGGTGCGCGCCTGCTGTGGCATCAGGCCGAAGAAGTTGCCGGTGCCCATAGACGGCTCCAACACGCGGCCATGCGTGAAGCCAAGGATATCCACCGCGCGCCATATGGCACGGACTACCTGCGCCGATGTGTAGTGGGCATCCTGCGTCGAACGCGCGGCTGCCGCCAACTCCTCCGGAGTGAGTGCTTGCTCCAGTTCCGCGACGCGCGCGTCCCAGCCCTTGGCGACCTTGCCGCTGGTGGGGTGGCGGAAGGCCTGCGGCAAGCCGCCCCAGCCCACATACCGTGCGAGCACAGCCTGTTCTTCCGGGGTGGCGCGGCGCCCCTCGGCTTCCAGTGTCTTGAGCAGACGAATCGCCGCCAGGTTGCCGTTGAACTTGCCGACCGCTCCGACGCCGGAGAAATCCAGCTCGTCGGTGATCGTGAAGTTGGACTTTGGGATTACAGCGACAGGGGTAGATCGGCCACCTGCAGGCACTCGGTCACTGTCAGGCGCCCGTTCTGCCCGCGCGTCTCGTTCGCCAGATCCAGCGCGTTCAGGTACCCCTGCGTCAACAGCGGGATCAATTCGCCACTCTGCGCCAGCCTGCGCAGTTTCGCGCGGCTGCGCTGCGCCCAAATGTGTAGCAGCGTCATCGTTTCGATCTTCGGCAGCGCCGGATTGCGGTTCACCGCGTCGAACTGTTCCTTCCCGATTACGCTGGAAATCAGTTTCGCGTCGAACATTGGGGGCCTCCTCTGGCACATTATGCGCCTGATCCTGTGCAGTGGCGCGCCGTTCGTCGGGGCTGGATTGATGCGGCACACCTCCCTTCTCTGCTCGCGCCGTCCACGGATTCCTTTCGACATGCTGCACCAGCTCGGCGGCAAGCTCGGCAGCGGTCAAGTCCACCCGGCCCCACTGGTTGGCACCGCTCTTGCCGTGCGTGCCGTCGGTGGTGCGGTACATCAGGGCGATGCCGCTGGTGGTCGTGTTGACCACGCCACGCAGCGCGGTGTCGCCGACATGCACGTAGATCCCGGTTCCATCCGGGGCGACCATGTGCAGGAACACGTCGCCAGAGCCTGCCATCCCGCCCTCGTTCACGCTCACGGCCTTGGCGGGCTTCCCCTTGCGGTCCAGCGTCACGGTGTAGCCCTGGTCCTCCAGCGCCTCGGCCACGGCCTTGAGGTAGGCGGACGCATCCTTGAGGAAGGCGTCCTTGGTGTCGTTGCCATCCTCGCGGCTGCTCGTGTTCGAGTAGCCGTTGATGTGGTCCACACCCCAGTCGTCGCGCAGGGTGCGCGCGCCACGCTCGGTGGTGGCCTTGACGCGGGTCTTGCGCGGCGGCTTGGCATTGCCGATCGCATCCGCCTGCAGGTCGGCCGGGGTCAGCAGCGCATCGAACTCGCGCTGGGCGTCGGCCGCGCTGTCCATCCCCTTGGCGTCGAAGCCCGGGTAGTGGCGCACGCCCTCGTAGAAGCTCAGCAGGTACGGCTTGATCGCCTCGCCAAGGTCCGCCACCATGGCCTTGGCGTAGTCGCCGAACTTGCGCACCCCGGACTCGATGTAGGCGCCGGCGATGGTGGCGCCGTCCACAAGCATTTCAGGGTCCACGCCGCTGTTCAGCGTCCCCAGCTTGGCCTTGAGCCGCGCGCGCGCCTTCTCCACCGCATCGCTGGTGAAGATGGTGTTCCCAGCGAACGGATCGTGCTCTTTGGTGGTGGTGCGCACTGGTTCCTGTTCGCGGCGGAGGATCTCGCGCACAGGGCCGGCAAGCGCATTGCGCAACGCATCCTTAAGGTGGCTATGCTCGATCCGTGTCGGAATCCCCTTGAGACCTGCCTTCGCCATCGCCTCTCGGCGTCCAGCCGGTGTTAGCGCATTCCATTCATCCTCGGTCAGCGGCGCAACCGGTGCGGCTGCCGCGCCATCCTTCTGGACGCCCTCTGTGCGCGCCCGCGCATCAGTGGGCACAGAGTCCACACGGCTGTCTTTTGCAGGAGCGCTTGCAGCAGAGTCAGAAGGGGAACCCTTGCGCTTGCCGATGTAGCCGCCCTGCTCGGTCGCCTTGACCTCGTAGTCCGCCGGGCTCAGGCCGCGCTCGGTGATCGCCGCGGTGACGCTCGCCGCGCTGGTAAAGCCGCGATCGCGCTTCTTCCCTGCAGGCCGGATTTCATCCTCGATGTCGGCTCCCGGCGCTTCCTGCTCGGCCGTACCCGGCTCGGCCGAACGTGGCGCTGCGGCAGGCAGCGCGGTCTTGGCCGGGTCCTTCACCCACGCCTTGAACTCGTCCTGCGTCATCTGGGTGATGGCGCCAAGACCGCCCCATCCCTTGGGGTAGTTCGCCAAGTAGGCTGCGCGCGCTTCGGAGTTCGAGGCGAAGCCCATGAGCGCCTTGGATTCGTCGAAGCTTCCGTCAGCGCGGTTCTGATCCACCACGAAGACCGGCAAGGTGGCGTCGTGAGCACGATGGCCCAGGAACACGTCGAACTTCTCGCCGTCCGCGCCTTCGGTTCGCCGGATGTAGCCATAGGCATGCGCCAGAGCACGCGAGTGCTCGGCCTTGCGCTTCACACCAGCGGGATGCTCGATGCTGATGTCCAACCCGTTGATGCGGGTGCGGCCCACCTTGAAGTTTCCGGCTTCGACCTGAGCCGGCGACGGTGGCTTCAGGCTATTGTCCGGGCTTGTTGCGGCTTCCATCGCCGCCGTGGCGACGGCGGAAGGCCCGTCGGCCTCCTGCCCGCGCGGCGCGGCGTCGACAATGCCTGCTCCACCGACATCCCGCCCTGATTCAGACGGTACTGCAGCGTTGACGGCACCAGGCCCAGTTCCTCCGCCCACGCCGTCAGCGACTGGGTTTTTCCTTGGAAGGTCAGCAGGTGCGTTTTTCGCTGGTTGTTCGCCTGTTCCTTGCGCGTCGCCCACCGTACGTTGCCCGGCAGGTAGCCGCTGCTGTTGTCGATCCGCTCCAGCGTATACGCCGGCCCCGGACGCTTGCCCACTCCCCTCAGGAACTCCGGAAAGCTCTGCTCCCACGGCGGATGCAGCTTGATTCCCCGGCCCGCGTAGTTGTGGTGCGACGGATTGTTCGGGTTCCGGCACCGGTCCACCACGTTCAGCCAGGTTTTGTACTCCGGTGTCCTGCTGAGACCGTGCATCGTTCGACGCGCCACGGGCCAATTCCTCGCTGATCCCAGACTCTTCACCAAGGGTGAATTGCTCCCGACTCATGGTTTGCGACCGTGAATCCTCGCCAGCGCGCGCCGAGGTCAGGTCTTCCGCTTGCGCTCCATCAGCCGGAACACCGGCAACCGAACTGGAAGCCAGCGGAGCCGCCGGCACGTCCTTGACGGCGTCGGCCAGGCTGCCCAGCGGCGCGGCGCCGGCGCGCTGGGCGAGCGGCGCCAATCCATCCGGGTCGGATACCTGGGCCGGCGGCGCGGCGGATTCGGCGGTGGCGTTGAGCGCATCCGACAGGCTGCCCGGGGCGGCGTCCGGGAACGGCACGCTGGGGCCGCGGGACAGCGGGATGGTGTTCGGCGCGGCGCCCGGGTGCGCGGCGCGCGCCGCGTTGACGTCCGGGGTCAGGCCCATCTGCGACCGCGCCCGACTCTGCGCGACATCCTGCGACAGGGTCGCGGCCGTGCCGTCGGGGGCGACGGTGATCGGCGCAGTGCCGAAGTCCGGGGAGCCGTCGGGCGCGGGCTGCTCCTCCGCTACCGGCTGCGGGCCGCGGGTGAGCTGCGGCGAGGTTGCCGTGCCGGCGACATGCAGGCCGCCACCGATCAGGCCACCCAGCGCCGCGCCGGTGCCGGCGGCTTCCGGCACGCCCTCCATGAGCCCGCGGGTCTCGTCGATCCCCTGCACGCCCACGTTGGTGCCGAGCTGGTTGCCACCCTCCTGGATGGTTTCATCGAGCGCCTCCTTGCCCATGGTGCTGGCCAGCTCCTTGGCACCTTGGCGCGACAGCAGCGGCGCATGATCGAGCCCCCGCGTGAAGATCCTGCCCTCCAGCCCGGCGGTGAGCTTGCCGCCCAGCGCGCCGGCGGCGCCGCCCACGCCGGCGGCCTTGAGCGCCGCCACGTTGGACATGGACTCCTTGACCGCCGCGGGATCCTCGCCAGCAGCGATGCGCGAGCGGTATTCCTCGTTCGAGTCCCAGACCGATTGCGGGAGCTGGTCGATTTCCTGGCGCGCCTGCATGGCCGACGGGCCAGCCTCCTGCACCGCCGAATAGGCGACGATCTGGCGCTCCAGCGACTTGCGGCCTGCGGCCTCCGCAGCTTCCCGCGTGGCCCCCTTGGCCAGCGCCTTCTCTGCACCCTTGACCAGCGTGCCGCGCGCGGTGCCCGCCATCGACGCAAGCTGAGGCACCTGCTGAGCCACCTGATCAGATAACACAACCGGATCGGTCAGAATCTTCTTGGCACTGGCGAAGAAGCCCTTGGTGTCTGCCAGCTCCTGATTGCGGCGCTGCAGCAGCGGCGACTTGGCGGCGTCGAACTGCTTGTTGAGGTCCGTGTAGGCGCCGGTGATGCCCGGCCCCTCTCGATACTCGCCGCCGTTGACCAGATGGTCCACCGCTCCCTGCGCCTTGCGCACGCCCTTGTCGATCCGCCCGCCGGTGAGCGTATTGGCCAGCTCAGCAGTACCGCCAAGCAGGTATCCAGTTCCTTGGGCAACACCAAGCCCGAGGTCCTTTGCAGTCTCTCCCCATGAGCGCGTGAGCTTAGGCTGTGGGGTCTGCGTAGGCGCCGGGCGAACCGGCTCCGGCGCGTCATCGAAGAAGTTGCGCTTGAGTTCGGGCCGGTCGAAGAAGTTGGACATGGGCAACCTTTAGGGGGCGAATGGGCTACTTGGCGCCAAGGATACGCGCTGCCGCGCCGGGGCCGAACATGGCGTCGAAATCGGCCGCCTTGTCGGGGTTGGCCTTGAGTGCCGCGACCGCGGCTGACGTCGGTTGCTGCGGGCCCGACAACAGGCCCTGCGCCTGCTTGTTCAGGGCGTCAAGCTGGGCTTGGAAGCTGGAAACGTCCGCGGTCGGATTCAACGCGCGAGTATCGGAAATGGCTTTTTCCAGACTATTCATGCGCTCACGCAGGAAGGCGAGGCGGTCGGCCGCGGTGACCTGGCCACGATCCTGCACGGGTACGCGGAACGGCGTGCCGTCGGGGTTCCGGACGCCCTCAACGGAGCCATCGCGGCGCAACAGCGACACGGTGCCGTTCTCGCCGTTGAGCACTTGGCTCACGCCGGACTGTTCGGCCGCCAGCGCATCGCGGCGCAGCAGGATGTCCTGTTCGGATCGGCGATCGAGGCCCTGCTGCTCGAGGGCGGTGTTGGCGAGCGTGTTGGCCCGGTTCGCCCGGCCCTGCTGGGCCTCGGCGGACAGCCGCTCGGCATTCCCGGCCAGCGCCGCCCGCTGCTGGCCATTCTCGGCAAGCGCCTGCAGTGCGGCGCGGCCGCGACGGTCCGGGTTGCCGGCGATCATTTCCAGCCGGAACCGCTGGCTGTCCAGGTCGCTGGCCAGCTTGGCGCGCGCCTCGCGGTCCTCGCGGGCGTTGTACTGCTCGGCCATGGCGTCGGCGCCGCGGAGGACCAGCGGCGATTGCGCTGCCGGCGTTCGCTGTTCGTCGATCCGCGGATCCGTGACCGGAAGGCCGAACGTGCTGGCCACGGGCTGGCTGCGCATGAGCGGCGGCGCCGTGCCCCCCATGGACTGGCGGTTGACCGAGACCGCATTGGGATTGGCCCCCGCGATGGTGCCGTCCCCGTTGATGTCGCGCCGGACCCCATTGCTTCCAATGAAGTAGCCCGACGCAGAGCCCCCCGCCAGCCGCCGCCGGCGCCCCCACGCCGGGCGACGAGCTGGCAGGGGATGCGCTTGTTGCGCGCCGCCACCTCGGCGGCGCTTGCTGCATCCAGTTGCGCCGCGTTGCGCGGCGCAGGCACGGCGCTGGCCGGCCGCTTGAACATCGTGTCCGGCGCGGAGTCGGTGCCGGCAAACTTGATCTGCGGCGCTGGCATCGCAGGGGCAGCAGCCGGAGCGGCAGCGGCGCGCTGCTGCTCCATGGCCGAATTGATGCGCTGCATGTTCGCCTTCGCAGACTGCTGGAAACCAAGCTCCCCCACGGACGAGGCGCATGCCAGGAGACGACTGCACCTGTGCGTAGTAGTTGTCCTTGTTCGGATCGTCGTTCAGTGCCATGTGCTCCCCCGTTTAGATTTCGCCCTGATAGCTCCAGGACCAGCTTCCGCTCTGGCTGGTGCTGGCCCCCAAGTTGACGCCGGACAGTACCGATGCCGCGAGCTGTCCCCACACTTGCGACGCGCCGCGGCTGGCTTCAATCGCCAGCTCAGCCCGCTTGATTCCGTAGTCGGCCGCCATGCGCGCGTTCTGCGCGGCGCTGTCGAACAGCAGCTTGTATTGCTCCTGCCGTAGTGCCGCCGTCCGGTTGCCGGCATCGCTTTCCGCAGCCGACACCTGCCCCTCGGTCCCAAACAGCGCCGTCTTGGCGCTGAACACCCGGGTGGCGGCGTCCACGTTGGCGACCTGCGCCTGCACGCGCGTACTCACGCCCGCCAAGGTGGCGCGGAACAGGTCCAGCGCCTGGCCGTTGACGGCGATCTGGGTCTGCGCGCGCGAGGACTGAGCCTCGACCTGCCCGCGCCACGCCTGCACCCGGTTGCTGAACACGTTGCCCAGCGCCTCGTAGTAGCGGATCCCGGTGGCCTCGGCGTCGGCCTGCGCCTTATAGGCGTCCCACTGCTTGGCATAGACGTCCACGTCCGTGCCGTAGGCCTGCAGGCGCAGGCGGACCTGCTCGAGGCGCTGGACGTTGATTTCGCCCTGAGCCTTCGCCGCCTCGACCTGCGCCCGGTACATATCAGCCAGCGAGGACAGGGCGCGCACCTTCTCGCCATAGGCCCGCACCAATCCCTCGTTGAGGTCCCCCTTCACCTTCTCGGCGTCGATGCGCGCCTTGGTGATTTCGACCTGCTGGGCAAGCGCACGGATGCGGGTCTCGTACACCTGGGCCTCGGCCTTGAACCCCTCCCACTGGGCGTTGTGCAGCGCCACCTGCGCCTCGAACAGGGACAGCAGCGCCGCATGCGCAGCCTTGGCGGCATCCAGCACCAGCCCCTGCACCGCGATGTGCTGCTGCAGCAGGGTGGATTCCAGCGCGATGGCCTGCGAGAGCCCGAAGCGGATGGACTCGATGTTCTGCCTGGCGATTTCAATGCCCAGGTCACGGCTGGCGCCGCTGCTGGTCATGCGCGCCTGGGCGGCAATCCGGTCCAGCACCTTGGCCATGAGCCCGGCCGGCTGCCGCAGGCCGCGGCTTGCAAGCGCGCGGGAGGCCTCGGTCGTCTGCTGCGCGCTGAGGACGTCCTCGCGGCCGCGCGCGCGGTCGAAGATGGCCTGCTCGATTTCGGGCGGCAGCGCCAGCCCGTTCAGGGTCATCGCGCTGAGCTGGCCCTTGATCGTGTTGATCGCCGTGTTGTCATAGTCCCGGTAGACCCAGGTCAGGCCGTCCGTCGGGGCCTGCAGGTTCATCGTGGGCCGCACGCCCGTGAACGCCGGGATCTGCAGGTCGGGAATCGCCGGAAGGTTCAGCGCGTACAGCGCCGGCTCGTCCGGCATGTTGAACTCCGGGGCCGCAGGGACGACGACCGGGTCCAGCACGACGTCAAGGTCGGTCGGTCGGCTTGGGATGGCGATATTGGGCGCGGCCGGTGCGCGGTAGGTGAGCCCGCTGAAATCCGGCTCGTCCGGCATCGCCGGCACGCTGTCCAGCGTGATGGCGGCCAGCGCGGGCGCATCCGGCACCGAGTCGTCGACGTCGCGCACGGCGGGCGCCGTCGGGGCCACGGGTCGGTTGAATGTCCCCTCCTCCACCGGCGGCATGGTGAAGCTGATGACCGGCGCGGTCATCGACAGGAGTGGCGTTGCGATGCTGTTGAGCTGCAGCGATGCGTTGCTCAGCAGCTCGTTGGACTTCCCGTTGAAGTAGGCCCAGCCCTCGTTGACGATCTGGGTTGCATCCAGCGTGGTGGGCGGCTCTGCGGCGTAGGGGAGCGTCATCATGGACTCCAAGGAATAGCTGCCCGTCCGCCCTCGTGCGCGGGCGTCGGAAGGTGGTCGATGCGGCTGGTGCTACTGGCGCCGGTCCAGCACGAGCGGCTTCCACTCGATGCTCTGGACGTCGAAGTCGGCGCCGGCGACGTTGCCCACGGTGAGGGTCCAGTAGTTGGAGGACAGCCCGCGGCCGATCTTCACGCGCCCCTTGTCGCTGCCAGCGCCATGCGCGTGCTCGACCGGATAAATGTCCTCGACCATCTTGCCGGTGGCCGGGTCCTTGGTATGCACCTTCACGAACAGGCCCACGGCCGAGGATCCAATCCACAGGTCGGTCACGCGCTTCATCTTCTGCGTGCCGAAGTTGGTCAGGAACGGCCGAAACCATGCCTCGATCGGCTGCCCGGCGTCGGTGTCGCCCGCCAGCTCGAAGATCCCGGCATCGCCGGCGGCATAGGTCCGCCCGTTCAGGATGGCGTAGCTGTCGAACGGCACGTTGCGGTACTCGGTCACGGCGCGCAGCTCTGTGTTGAGCGCCCAGCCGTGGTAGTCCGTGCCGCCGATGCGTAGGCTGCAGTAGAGCGCCGCGCCGTCGCCCAGGCTGGAAAACGCGCGAAGGGCGGCCGCGGGGTCGGCGTCCAGCGTGGCGGAATCGCCCGTCAGGACAACGATGCGCAGGCTGCTCCCCGGGGTGTCGCCCACTGCTGCGGCATCGGATGCCTCCAGCATGGCCGCCAGCAGGCTGCGAGCCTCCATGCTCAGGGCGACCTGGTCGACTGCCTCTGCGCCCCAGCCGCCGGAGGCGCGCGCCTCAAGCGCCGCGGCCACGGCAACCGCCGCCCGCGCAGTGAGCCGGCCCTGCACGCTCCCAAGCGCCTGCAGCGTGTCAGCCAGGGCGGACAGCCTGCGCACCACGCCGGCGGCATCGTCGGCGGCTGCAGGCTGGTCGGCCAGCAGCATCGCCCACGCGGCCGCGACGGAATCTTGGAAGCGCACCCCGGCCGCGGCGGCCGGCCGGAACCGGCCCTTGGCCGACGGGTCCGCGGCAATGGCGATCCGCTCAATGAGCACGGGGAGAACCTGGGATATGGACGACAGCGTCAGGATCGCCGAGTCCAGCAGCAGCACCTGCTGCCGTCGATTAGCGCGGCCGCTCGCCGTGGCAGCCGCCTCGGCCCCAAGCAGGTTTGCGATGAAAAACTCGACGCCCGGCGTAGCGGCGTTCGCGCCATCCGCCAGCACGTTCAAGAAGAACGCACTCGGGTCGTCGGCGAGTAGCACCCCATCGGTGATCTCGGGTAGGTCAAGCGGCGGCGCGATGCTGCTGCCCCCGGCGGCGATGGGCGACGTAGACAAGGGCGCCGTGGAGATCATGGTCAGACCCCGTTTTCACGGCTGAACTTGATTTCGAGGTTGATTCCCCAGTCAACGTCGGTGGCCGCAGGGCCAGTGACGGTGAACTCAAACGGAGTCGTACACGTCACGTCGCAATCAGTGAGCGCATCCGAAAACAGCAGGGTCTTGTTGAACGCAGTCACTGCGCCGCTCAGGATGGTGCAGTCGAACTCCCAGGCGATCGCCCCGGCGCCACCGTAGGACACCGCGTGGATCGTCCCGGTCATGTAGGCCGCCCGGAATCCGCCCGCCGCGTTCGGCGCCGGCGCGAGCTTGTCGACGACGAGCGCCGTTGGGGTGGCGTCGCTGGTGGACACAGTAGCCACACCGAACGATCGCCCCGCCATCGCGGCCAACATATTATCGACGATCGAGAAAAACTCGGCCGGCGCGACAAGCGAGACGTACTTGGTTCCTGCGGAAAAATTGACCCGTGCGTAAAACCCGGATCCGCCTGCGTGGTTCGAAAACACGAAATCACGCTGGAGCGCACCGGAAGATACGTAGCCTCGTCCGACCTCCCACTCACTGCCATCTTCCTGCTCGACGCAGTAGTAGAACGACTCGTTGCTACCGACATTCGGAAGCATGGTGCAGCCAGAAACTGCAGCATCCAGAGACAACGCTCCTGAGCCCGTGTCGATCGTCGTCTGCTTGGCCCGGTCTTTGAAAGTCATGCCCATCTGTTCCTCCTTATGCCCAGCCTACGAAGCTGGGCGTGGTGACCTTGGTGTAGCCGCCATGGATGACTTGGCGGTCCATTGCGATGGACGTTCCGCGCTTCACGGAGAGCTGCGGGCGGATCGTTGCGCCAAGCAGGCTATCGGCCGCGACCAGCGAGTACCCGCGCGCATAGTTGGTCGGGCTCTTGAGCGCCCAGGCACCGCCCCCCGTGCTCGTGTCCTCGGCGATCGCATCGCCCACAGCGGGATCCTCGAATGCCAGCCCGACCGCGCGCACCGCCTCGATACCCACGTCTGACAGCTTCCAGTCGCCTTGCACGTAGTCGGGCGCCGGGCTGCCATCGGAGGCCTTGATGGCGATGTTCGCGCGCAGGGAGAACCGTTCGCCCCACGACCCGGCAGCAAGGTAAGCCTCGCTGGCGCGCAAGACCGTGTTGGTGAAACTGGGCGGCCGGCGCCGCAGGATCCCCATGACGTAGACCGCGCCGACCCGGTTCACGGTGCCGGGCGTGGAAATGGTCTCGTCCCGGTCCTCGACGGCGGAGGTGTAGTCGTCCGCCGTCCAGCCAAGGGCGGAAAGCTCGCCCAGCGTCTTGCAGAACAGCCCGGGCCGCGTCGGCCATGCCGTGTCCACCGTGGCCCGGTAGGTGATCGTGCCGCTGGCGGATGCGATTCCCCCATTCCTGGGTTTTCGCCTCCTTGTAGAAGAAGCCCTTTCCGCCGTTGACCGCATACCGCTCGGACACAACCGCGCTGCAGCTTCCCCACGCCAGCGATGCGATCGACGAAATGATCGCGGTGCCCTGCCCTTCAAATCCGAACACGTCGTAGTCGGTGACGGTGAAGGTGCCGCTGATATTCGATTCGATTGCAACTGGCGTGGAAATGAAGGTGTTGCAGTCGGAGACGAACAGGGACCCCTTGACTGGGGAGAAGTTGACGGCGCCGCCTGCGGTGGACGTGCCATAGCTCACCTCGCTTGACGTATCGACCGTGGCGCTGCGCTTGAACCCGCACTCCTTCGGCTCAGAAAACAGGGTCCGTGGGTAGGCCGAAAAGACGTTGCAGCCATCCCAGAAGCATTGCCATCCAATGTGATCGCCCGCGTCCGAGCTGATATTGCGGGAGACGGTCCGCAGCGAAAGCGGCGATGCCACGCCATGGACCTCGCCGGTGGAACTGGGCCGTAGGTTGTCGGCGTCGTCGATGAAGCACGCCTGCTTGTCGACCGCGCTCCACGATGGCGCATAGTAGCCTTCGGCAACGATGCAGATCTCGTTGATCGCGTTGAGGAACTGATTGGCGTCGCTGCTGGCCGTCAGGATCGGGATGCCGAAGTCCGCAGTGAGGTCGTACAGGCGGTCGATCACGCACCTTGGCGTGGCCGATGCGACGGACCGCTGGGCGATCAGCGTGTAGCTGATTACCTCGATGCTGGTCCCGCTGAAATAGGCGTAGACCGGGAAGTCGTAGTGGCATTCCCGCTGCGCTGTCTCGAGCGTGAACTGCGACGGCGCGAGCGCCGCCTCGAACGGGCTGGCGCAGCTCACCGACAGCGCGCCGTCCATGGCGCCGGCCTTGCCCTGCTTGACGACCTGCACGGAGGCGGTCGGGTTCCCGCCGTTCGGATTGAACGTGACGGTGTAGCAGGTCGCCATGCCGTCTTGACCGAGGACGCCAACGGCCCTGGCGTTGTCGTGGTCGAACACCCAGGCGGACCGCTTCGGGAAATGCCTATTGCCCGTGGGCAGGCCCTCGATCGTCTTGGCCACCTTGCCGGGAACGCATCCCGACAGCGCGATGGTCAGGACCTTGCGCCGCTCCAGCAGTTCCCGCTCGTTCCGCTCCGGCATGGACCGCCACAGCGAAAGGACCGCCGAGAAGCATTCGTCCTTGGGGCGGACGGCGTAGAGCGTGGCGACCCCGGCGTCGTCGATGCGGACGAAACGCAGGTCCCCGCCCAGGTTCAGCAGGCCCCAGTTGTCCGCAACGCCGAACGCGGCCCCCTCGACCGTCAACGTCGTGGGGGTGCCGCTGTAGTTGAGCGCCACGCCGCCGTAGACGGCCTGCACATACCGCTGCATGAGCCCGCTCCAGCAGCTTGCGGGTAGCATGGCCTGCGCCTTCTTCTTGGCGGGATCGCGCAGGCGCGAGCGCACATGGGAGCCGGCCCTGGGCAGGCATTCGCTGCGCACAGTGCGCTTGCGCGTGTCGATCTTCACCCGGCCGTTCAGGCCCGGCACGCCGTCCTTGCAGTCGACGCCATCGCCGAACAGCAGGGTGGCGTAGCTGTCATCGAACGCGGGCGGCCCTGGGTTGAAGCGGGTCCCCGCATCTGCCGCGATGTTCGGCCCGAGGTCCAGCATGCCGGACTCGACGTACAGCGAGCAGTTTTCGGTGCCGTCGGCCGCGTAGACCGTCACCGCCGGCTGGTCGCCGGTGAAGCTGGCCTCGACGACGGTCCCGTCATCGAGCGTGATGCGGCGCACCATCGTCTCGACGCCAGGTGTTTCCCGGCGGGTGGCTAGGTATCCCAGCAGCTTCTTGCCGACGTCCAGCGCCGCGGGGTGGGTGGCGGTGTCGCCCACCTTCCGCATCCATTCGGGCCAGCGCGCCATCTACCAGCGGCCTTGCGGGCACTTCGCCTGCGGCATCTGGGCCTTGGCCGGCATGAAACAGCCGCAGTCCCTGCAGCGCCGCATGGTCGCATCGAACGCCGGGCAGCGCCTGCAGATTTCCAGCCGCAGGCGCACCTTGTCGTGCTGGTCATTGGCATGGGCTGCCGACGCCTTCACGACCGAGTCCAGCCACGTTGCAGCCGGCACCACGACGCGCGCCAGAATCCAGCGCGCGCCGCGATGCCGCCACAGGTGCCAGCGTTTGCTTACCGCAAGGATCATGCGCTGGTCAGGGTCAGCGTGTAGCGGACCGAGTTCATCCGCGGCGACCACGTTTCGCGGCGAGGCGAAGCGCGCCGCGGCGAGCAGCAGACCGGAGGTTGACGACTTGCCCGAGTTGGACAGCAGCGCGCCGCCGTAGACCGTCTTGGTCGCGTTCATGGTGAACAGGGCGCGGTTGCTGGCGTTGTCGATCACGCCGGCCGTCGGGGTGCCCTCTTGGTACGAGACACGGGCGGTCTCGTCGTAGGCGGTGCATTCCGTGGCAGTGCTGGTGAAGTTCGCCGCGGTCATCGTGCTGCCGGGGGTCACATTGCCCTCGAACAGCGCCATGTACCAGGTCAGCACCTGCGCACCTCCGGCGACGACGGCGTTGAGGATGTGGTTCAGGCCCTCGGTCGGGATGACGTTGCTGCCGGCCACTCGTGCCAGCAGGTCGCCTTCGCGGCGGTGCTCGACGTCGAACACGCCCATCGGGATGGCGTTGATGCCGGCACCGATCAGGATGCCGCCGTCGCCGGTGGGCTCGAACTTGCGATTGGCGAGCGCGCGCAGGATCTCGCCCCGATGCTTCATCAGGTCGTTCATGGGTTCTCTCTTGGTGGTGACGCGCGTTCGGCGTCGGGTGGTCGCCTTTCGGCAGGATTCCCGTGGGGGCGGGTCAGGTTGGCCGGTGATCCCGGCGCTTGACGGTGGCATCTGCGCTATCGCTGGCGGCAGCCAGGTTGGCGGAGGCGCCAAAGGTGGAGGTCAGAAGCTGGTGGATCCCCTCGAACAGCATGAGCCCCGTGGCTCCCCGCTCGGCATCGACCGGGAGCGCCAGCGCGTCCTCGCGCAGGGGGAGGAGCTGGCCGCCTGGGAGGCCGATGCAGGGGATCCCGTTGCGCGCCATCCAGAAGGCGACGACGCCGGAGGTCTCGAGCCCGAAATAGCTGCCCGGCACGGTGCAGGACGTCCCCGGCACCGCGGCGTGCGGATAGCGCGCCTGCTGCTGCCAGTTTTCCGGGTCTGCGCCGGACATGAAGTAGGTTCGCTTGTGGTCGGCCACCCACACGCCCGCGCCCTCGGCGCCATCGCCGACGGGCTCCAGCAGGGTTGCCTCGCTGCCCAGCACCACATGGTTGTCCGGGGCCATGAGGCCAAGCCGGTAGGGCTCGGACCACACCAGCACGTTCCCGGCCAGCCCGAACAGGCGGGAATGGCCGTAGCGCAGGCATTGGACCGGCACCAGCGGGTGCAGCCACTGCGTTTCCAGCTTCGCGGTCGGCGTGAGGTTGCCCACGCTGGCGGTCGTCGCACTCACCGGCAGCTCGGCCTGCTGGTACAGCACATCGCCGTTCGGCGGGGTGACGTACAGGCGCCAGCGCACAGCGCCAAGCGGCGCAGCAGGCATGGTCACGGCCAGGCTTCCTCCGGTGGGCACATCGACGCCGACGGCGCCGGAGGCCCCGGACTCGCGGCCGGCCGCGTCCAGTGCGGTCACGCTCACCTCGTAGCGCCCAGCGGCCAGCGCCCCGGATCCGACCGCCAGCACGACGGGGTCCGGGGTGTCGATCCAGAACGGGTGCGCGGCCAGGTCCTCGTCGATCCTGCCGCCGGTGACGCCATTGCTCCACCACACGCTGAAATCGTCGCTGGCGAAGGTGCAGAACCGATCGCCCGGCGTGGCCAGCACCGCGTCCATGGTCAGGGATCCATCGGGCCCCTGCAGGTAGGACCGCAGCTCGCCGTCTACCACGGCAAACAGGCGGTGCGCTGAGGCGAACAGCGAGTGCGCCCGCCCGGGAACGCGCTGGGTCTGCCCTGGGCGGCGCATGGGCGCGCCAGTGCGGGACAGGGAGACGTTCACCGCTTCGCGCAGTGACGTCGGCTGGCCGTTCTCGTTCAGGGGGCCTTCTGTGTCGCTGGCGCGGGTGTTGAGCCCGCCCGGGAACCCGCCCTGCCGGACAAGCTCCTTGTCGCTGGTGCCGGCCATCAGAAATCCACCACCTTCATGCGGCGGCCGAGCGGGGACACGGACCACTGTTGCAGCGCCTGGATGGTGGGGCGTGGTCCGAATCGCTCCTCGAACTGCTGCAGGTGTAGGGCCGCACGCTCGGGGTCGTACAGCTCGGAGTCCTTGACCAGGTAGCACTCGTGCAGGACCCAGTGCTTGAGCACCATGGGGTCAGGCAGCAGGATCGCCGGCTCGTCGTCCATGTACTCGATCTGCTCCGATTCGTCCGGGAGGCGCCAGATCCGCAGCCGAAGCTCGGCAGCCTCGGCCGGCACGGGGAACAAGGTGACGGACTTCTGGGCCAGATCGAACACGATGTATTCCGGCCGGCCCTGCCGCGGCACGGCGTCGCTGCACCAGCCCGGTTCCAGCTTGTCCAGCATGGCCGCGGTGGTCCGCTTGAGCGGACTGCGCTGGCCAACGATATGGGCTGCCCGGACCACGAGGACCTCGGGCAGCAAGGTGTAGCGGCTGGTGCCCGCCATCAGCGGGACCACGCAGGCGGGGCCGGAGTCGTCCTGCAGGCAGCGGGTGCGGAGGGAAACCTCGGCGATGCCGCTATTGAGGGAGGCGAGCAGGAACTCGTTGGCGTACAGGTATGGCTCGACCGTGTCGTCGAGCATGACGCGCACGCCATTCGGACCTTCGAGGATCTGCTGCGCCTCCATCGGTCAGTCCTCCAGCGAGGACAGGGTGCCGTCCAGCAGGTTGACCACCTGCTGGCGCGGGCGCTCGGCCGCCTTCTCGTTGGCCAGGGCCTTCTCCAGGACCTCCCGGCTGGGCGTGTGCTTCTCGATCAGCTTCTTGATCGCCTGCGGCGTCGAGGACAGCAGCGCCATCACATCGGCGTCCACCTGCTGGGCGGCCTCGGTCGCCTTCTCGTTCGCTTCCTGCTGCGCGACAGCGGCCGCAGCTTCCTTCGCGGCCTTGTCCTCGGCCTCCTTGGCCTCCTTGGCGGCCTTCGCCGCGGCAGCATCGTCGCCGCCGGCGCCGCGTGCAATCGGCGGCTTGGGCGGGGTGTACTGCAGGTAGGCCTTCGGCAGCTTGAGCAGCGTCTCGATGGCCTTGGGGTCGTCCACCTCGGCCACGAACTTGTCGTCGGCGGTGCGGCTGAACACGTAGGCCTTGCCATGGACCGTGACCGTGCGGGTCGGCTTCTGGCTGGGCCGGATCAGGGACTGGATTTGCATTGTGGGGGTGCCTTCTCGGTAGATGGGGGAGGAACAGGGCGGCCGGTGCCGCCCTATCCCAGACCGCGGCCGTCGTCAGCTCGACTTCGGCACCGGGTACTGCGCGAGCTTGAGCGTCAGCTTCCCGCCCGCCGGCGCGGTGGCGGCGCCGGAGTTGATGAGCAGGTAGATGTCGCGGTCCTTCTCGTAGTCCACGCCCAGCGTTTCGCCGAGCTGGTACGCGGTGGAGGCGCTGCGGGCAAACGTGGCCGCGGTCAGCGCCACGTCGTTGAACAGCGTGTTGGCGTCGACATCGACGCAGACATCGACGTTCATGGCAGCCTGCGACCCGTTGGCGATCAGCTCGCAGTTGGCGACGTCCAGACGGTTGCCCGCCGCGAGGCGGCCGATCTTGACCTTGTCGCCGGCGCTGCGCACGTCGCAGACCCAGTCGTGGCGGGTGAACGCCGGCTCGCCGGCGCCGTCGGAAACGGCTTGCTGGTAGTAGCCAGCAGCAGTGATGGTGCTCATGGTGGTGATCCTTGTGGTTGAGGTGGCAGGCGCGATTCACCCCGCCGGCACGAGGCCGGCGGGCTACTCGCTGGGCAGGGCTGGAAATCAGCCCGGGTTGGCGGCGTAGGTGTCCAGCGACAGCATCCCGAAGTCGCGGCCGTTGAAGCGGCACTTCTTGATGCCCTCGATGGTCGAGGAGCTGATGACCACCTGGTTGCCGTTGTCGCGGGTCTCCTCGTGCCAGTCGTAGCGCAGGCCGCCGCCCGGGGAGCCGTAGGCCGAGACCAGCGCCTGGCGACCCATGAACAGCGCACGCGCGGCAGGCTGCAGGCCATCGGCGCCGGCGTTGGCGAACTTCACCACCGACTTGTGAGCTGTGCAGGATCACGTCGCGGTACATGCCCATGCCGCCGCGGCACAGCGGGGACTTGCGGCCCTCGCTGGTAGCCAGCGCCTTCTGGATGTCCAGCCACTGGCCCGTGTTGGTGTTGGTGCGCAGGTCGTGCTCCTGCCAGGTGTGCATGACGCAGACGTAGTGCTGCCCCCCTCGATGTTGATGGGGTGCATTTCCGCGATGCCATCGCCCTCGCCGCCCATGGTCTCGGCCTTGGTGACGGCGCGGTCAATCAGGCGCAGGTCCATCTTGTCGTCGGACGCGATGGTGTTGAACGCCGTCGCGTCGCCGCCGTAGATGCGGTGGTCGGCGTCCGGGGCCTGGAACGCATTGCCAGCGAAGCCGTTGAAGGTCGGCGACTTCTGCAGGTAGTTGTTCGAGCCGCGCGCGCCGGAGGCGTACATGAACTTGATCTCGTCGCGCCAGCGCGCCCACCAGCCGGCCATGAGCTGCTTGCCCGCGGCGCGCAGGTCGTGGAGCGTGCGCTTGCGGGTCATGCGGCCGCCGGCGTTGATGCCGCAACGGACCTGGTCGATGTAGATCTCGTCCTGGAAGTACCGGATGGACTCCTCGGTGCCT
This sequence comes from Thermomonas sp. S9, assembly GCF_024704365.1. GTDB lineage: Bacteria > Pseudomonadota > Gammaproteobacteria > Xanthomonadales > Xanthomonadaceae > Thermomonas. The sequence continues at coordinate 1,590,685 of NZ_JAJDFY010000001.1, read as the reverse complement.
TCCTGGGTCGAGTCGCCATAGACCGGCTCCTGCTCGAGCTGGGCCAGCAGGTCGTACTTGATGGTGTCGCCTTCGTCGCTCTCCAGGTCGGTCAGGATCTGGATCGGGGTCTGGGCGTTCTGGCCCTTGCCGGCGAACCGGGAATCCCAGTAGGAATCCTTGACGGTGTCGACGAACAGGGCAGCGGAGAATCGCTTGACGGCCTGGGGGCTGTTCAAGCCGATGACGGTTTGCATGAGCGTGTCCTCGTGAGTGGCTGGGTTTTTGCAGTGCGGCGCTCTTGCGCCCAGCGGTTCACGCGCTCTTGCGCGAGGTATCGCGTCAGTCCGACTGCGGTACGGACCTGGTCAACAGGGGTCGGGGTGCGGAGGCCGTCTCGGCCTTCGCTGCTTGGGGCTTGGTGAGGTGGCGGACGGGCCGGTCGCTGTTGATACGCAGCCGCGCGCGCTGCCCGGAGGCGTGCTCGACGACGATGATGTCGTCGCCGATCTGCAGGGTGTCGCCCGGCCGGACAACGCGCGTCAGTGCGGGCATGGGATCAGTCGCGTCCGGTCGAGTTGGCGCCCGGGGCGGCGCGCAGGTAGCGTTCCCGCTGGGCTTCGCTCATGTTCGCCAGCGTGTCCTCCAGCTCGCCAATCGGCAGGTTGTCCAGCGCGTCGAACGTCTCGTTGCCGGTGATGGTCTCGCTGCGCGCTGCCGGCACGTCGCCCAGGTTCTGCCCGGGTCGCGGCTGCGCCCGGCTCTTGAGCGCGTCGACGATGGCGTCGTTGGCCGGCGCAGGCTTCTCGTAGCGGTGGTACTTCGCCACCTGCTCGTAGGCTGTGTTCAGCAGATCGGCATTGGTGATGGCCGGGTCGGTGCGCAGCAGGTCGTTGATGACGGTCTGCATGTCCCGCACGTAGAGCGGGTTGCCCATGAACTCGGCGTTGTCCTTGGCGAAGGCGTTGTAGTCGGCCACCCACGCCTCCTCGGCCGATTTAGCGGCCTCGGCGCGCGCGGCCTGCGCCTGCTCGAACGCAGACACGGCGGCTTGGTGCTCGGCCAGCGCCCGGGCATGCTCGGCCTGGCCGCTGCGGATCCGGTCCAGCTCGTGCTGGTAGTCCACGGCGTCCAGCAGGCCGTTTCGCATGTCCTCGTCGGCCTTGGCGCGCGCCGCGGCGAAGTCCTCCGGCGCGGCCGGCGGCTCGCCAGGCTCCTCGACGGCCGGCGCGGCCGCTGCGGCTTCGGCAGCGCGTGCCTCCTCGGCTTGCCGCTCCTGCTCCTGCCGTTCCTGCTCGGCACGCCGGGCTTCTTCGTCGGCGGCAGGATCACCACCAGCGGTCGCGTCCTGGTCCTTCGCTTCGAGCGCGGCACGCTCCTGTTCGGTCAGCTCGTCGGCGTTGAACTGGCGCGCGTCGTCGTCGCCGCCCGGCGAGCCGGGCAGATGTTCGATGGTCATGGTGGTGTGGCCTCTTACTGGGTGGGGGTTTGCTGCCGTCGTACAGGCGGTCGGCGGCGGGCACGACAGGGAGCGCCGCGTGCGCGATGCTCGCGGTGTCCAGGGCGTCGCGCTTGCCCTGGATGGTTTCCCGGGCTGCCGCCGCTTCATCGCGGGCGGCGCGGGCATTCTTGACCCGGGTGTCGGCGGCCATGGCGGCGCGCTCGATCTGCTTCTGGGCTTCGGCGTCGGCTTGCCGTGCGGCCTTTTCGGCCTGCGCCGCCTCGCTGTTTTCCTCGCCGGCGGGCGGCATGCCGAGCTTCTCGCGGACCACGTTCAGCATGGCCTGCTTGTTGGGGACGTCGGTCAGCTCCATGGCAAACGGCAACAGGGACAGGGCCACGTCCGGCGCGGTCGCGGCGATGTTGCCGACCAGCTCAAACATGGTTTCTGCCTGCGCCATGCGGATGGTTTCGCGGTAGTCCTGCTGGTCCACCACGAAATCGGCGGCGTGCTCGGTGATGTCGTTCTCGAAGCGCACCAGCCCGGTCAGCGGGTCATATTCCGGCCGGTTGACCATGATCCACTTGTTGGCGCCGTCCGGCCCCAAGATGCGGAACTGCTTGGGCATCGACATGAACTGCTCGATGTTGCTGAGCTGCTTCTCGCCGCTTAGCTGGACCGATAGCCGCAGGTTGTCGAACAGCTCCGCCGTCGATACCGCGCCCTGCTGCTGCTTGGCCAGGATGGCCTTGCCGCTGATGGCGTTGCTGGACTGGCCGACGTTCTCGCGGGTGACCCCGGAGACCTCCGAGGATGTTCTCCTTGTTCTCCTGCATGAGCTGGAAGTGGGCGGCCGCCAGCTCGGTGTTGTTGCGGATCTCGATGCGTTTGCCGGTCAGCGCGCCGTTGCGCACGCGCATGTGCCCGTCGGGCCGCGCCAGTTCCTCGAAGAACTCGTCCTCGCCATCCTCCAGCAGCGCACCATCCTCGTAGATCACCTGGTTGGTGGTCAGCAGGTGGAGGCTCTTGGAACGGCGCTTGTTGTAGTCGCGCTGCGGGTCGATGGCCTGCCGGACGGCGCCGTAGGGCGTGCCGTCGAGGCTGTCCCGGTAGCCCCAGACCGGGGTGAAGGGGAACTGCTTGTGCTTGTACGGGCTGTCCTTGACCTCGAGCAGGCCGCGCTCGCAGAAGAACGCGACGCGCATGGTCTCGGCGATGCCCTCGGTCAGGGTGTAGAGCGGGTTGCTCCTGGCCTCGAGGTGCGCGGGGTTGGTCTCGTCGAACTCGGCGTCGTTCAGCTCGGAGTAGTCGCCCAGCATCGACATCAGGCGCTTGACGCGGCGCGGCTCCCGATACCAGCACTCCCAGACCGGAACACGCTCGCGGGCGCGGCCCAGGAACGCGGCGTTGAGCCGCTGGGCGGTGGCCTGCGAACCGGCGAACAGCGCCGGCAGGATGCCGTCCTCCTCGACCAGCTCCAGCCCCGGTGCCAGGGTGGTGCGGGCGCAGGACTGCAGCGCGTCCGCCCGCTCGGGGAACATGGCCTTGGCGTAGTCGAGGTCGAGGTACTTCTTGCGGAAGATGAACCGGCAGTCCTTAAGCGCGGGGTCGCGGCTGTAGAAGTCGTGCCAGATGCCGCGCCAGTCCTGATAGCGGCTGGTGCAGGGCTCCTCGTCGCTGGCCGAGACTACACAGTCCTCCAGCCAGCCCAGGCCGGAAATGGCGGCATCGGCGAACGCCAGGCTGCGCTGCCAGCCCATCCGGTTGACGTCGCTGACGTACTTGAGGAGCTGCTTCTTGAGCTGGGCTCGCTCGACGTCATCCTCGGCGCGCGGCAGCACGTTCCAGTCGATGCGCGTCCTGCGCTCGGTGCCGATGATCCAGTCGATCATCAGCTTGATCTGATTGAACACCAGCGGTTCCTGCCCGCGGCTGCGCAGCGCGGCTTCCTCCTCGGGCGTCCACTGCCGGCCGTCGCGGAACTCATGGTCGCGCAGGCGCAGCAGGCGGTTTGCCGCCCATGCGTCCTCGGTCTCCTTGAGCCACGTCCAGATGCGCCGGAACAGCGCAGTGTTCTCCTCGTTGTCGAGCGGATGGCCCTCGTAGTTGTCGTCCACCAGCTCGCCGGTCATCGCATAGCGTTCGTCCGGGTCGTGGGCCGGAATGCGGGAGACCTCGATCAGGTTGCCGGTGGCCATCAGATGACCCTCTTTCCATCGACTTCGAGGAAGAACTCCAGGCCCTCGGCATCCAGCGCGGCCAGCCATTCGTCCAGCGTGCTGTCGATGCCGGTCTCGGGCTTGTGGTCCTTTAGGTCCTGCATGAAGTCGCACATGACGTCGAGCACGCGGAACCAGTCGGATTGCGTGGCGAAGCCGTAGAGCTGATTGGCGATGCCGATGGCAGCCTGCGTCGCGCGCTCCTGGTCGATCTGCGCCTGCCGCGACTGCAGGGCGAACGGCCGCGTGTCGAACTGCCACATCTGGCAGAACGGCAGGAGCACGCCGCGGGTCGGCGCGATCGCCCGGTACACGTACAGGCAGGCCTCGCGGCCACAGTGCCGGTGCGGGTCGGCATAGTGCAGCTCGACGCGCAGGTCGCCTTTCCTGCCGACGTAGCTGTGCCTCCGGCTACCGACCGGCGTGGTCTCGATCTTGTCCATGGGGCTCCTGGTCAGGCCGTCATTGCCGACCGCATGCGGTCAGCGCGGCGCTTCCGAGCTGCGCTCGGGCTCGTTGCTTGTGGTTTCTCGACCGGCTTGTCGAAGCCCTGCGCGCATTGGCGGAAGGCATCGGCTCCGTGATTGGCCCAGCTCTTGACCGGCCCGTCGGACCAGGTCTTTGTCTTTTCGTCGTACTTGGAGCAGTAGGCGCGCAGCGACAGCAGGCCGCCGCGGCCAGAGCCGGGCGAGGTCTCGCCGCAGCCGACGGCGTCGAACTTGCACCGCGCCAGCATCTGGCGGGTCATTTCGATGCCGTCCATGAGGTGCTCGATCCGCTCGACCACCTCCACGCGCCCGATCTTGAGGTCCTCGAGGACTTCCTTGCGGGTGCGGTTGTCGGTGACGCTCCAGTCCGAGTTGTTGCCGTCATGCGGCAGGTAGTGCGTGTGGAAGCGATAGCCCAGCTCGTCGCGCCACTTCTGGATCACGCGGGCGTAGTGGTCGGCGCCCTTGCCGCTGTTCTCGTAGTAGCGCAGGAAGTGCAGCCACGGGCCGACCTGCTGCATGACCCAGATGGCGGTCGAATCGCTGCGGCCGATGTCCCAGAACGTGTAGACCGGCAGGGCCGGGTTGTGCGGCAGGTCGCAGATGCGCCCTTCCCGCTCGATCGCCGCAAGCTCAGCGGCGTAGAACGCGCCCTCCACGCTGCCCTCGAACGCCTCCTCCGGGGTGGAGGGGTGTTCGCGCTTCATGGCGAACTTCTGCTCCTCGTACTTCTTGGCGTACCAAGCGCGCTGCGCCGGGAACAGGCGGCAGCCCATGGTGTCCTCGACCTTGGTGAAATACTTGGCCAGCTCCTCGCTGATGGGCACCTCGTCGACCTCGTCGGCGGGGAGCACGTTGCGGCGGTCCTGCCACCACGCGAAGAAGAAGAACTTGTAGTCCAGCTTGGTCAACTTCTTGGTGCCGGCCTGCACCTGGCGGTCCAGCGAAAGCGCCCGCTGGCACCGCTCGAAGTAGTCGCCGAAGGCCCCCATGGCCGTCGACTCGATGGTGACGAACGCATCCGGGCCGACGGCGTTCAGCGCGCCGGTGACCACCTCCTCCGCGCGCGCTGGGAACATCGAGACCATCGGCCCCAGCTCGGAGATGTGCAGGTACTGGAAGCGCCCGCCGCGGCCGGAGGCCGTGCAGATGATCCGGCTGCCGTTCGACAGCTCCAGGGTGGAGGACTCGTCGCGTTTGGTCGGCGCGATCTCGGCGCGCAGCCACGCGGGGAGGCGGTCATAGGCGTACAGGATCTTGGTGCGGAACTTCTCGACCGCGTCCTCCTTCTTGTGGAAGATCAGGCCGCATGCGGAGTTCGGCATGAACAGCGCGGTATCGAGCGATCGGATGCAGGCGTAGGTGGTGAAACCGTGCTGGCGCGACTTGAGGATCAGGTTGCGATACCAGGCCTCGTCGTCGAACTCCTCCTGCGCATCGTTGAGGCGGAACAGCACCTCCTCGCCCTGCTCGTTCTGGATCCGGTACAGGTTGTTGAAGCGCCAGATGCGGTCGCCCAGCAGGCGTCGAAGCTCAGCCCCGACGGCTTGCTGCAGGTCCTGGGCCAGTGTCTGCTCCTGTGGCGGCCAGCTCGGCCAATAGGCCGCTCAAGCCTTCGATGCGGTGGGTGTGCTCGACCTTCTCCGGCGCGTAGGCGCCAAGTGCGCGCAGCACCTTGTCGGCGGCCTCGACCTTGCCGATGAATTTCACCTTCTTGGTGCGGCCCAGGAATTCGGGGTCCTTGCCCTTGGTCCACTCCTCGAACACTTCAACGCTTGCCAAGGCCCGGCGCGCATGCTCAGGCCACCGCGTCACCGGTTTGATGCAATCGTTCTCGTCGAAGATGTCGATCGGATCGAAGCGCACCGAATGCGCCAGCTCACCCAACACCTCATGCACGCCAAGCACCGCCCCCTTGAGCGCGGCTCCGGCGAGGTAGGCCGCCACGTCAACGACGGCCTGCGGGATCTTCTGGTTCTTCTTGCGCGCCACGGACGCCGCATAGCCTGCGGTCAAGAACGCGGCCTCGTTGGACTTGGCCGTGGGCAGAGCTGCGGCGAGCGCGCGCTGCTTGTCGCTCAGCGACAGCCAGGCTTCGCGGATGTTTGCAGGCGCCGACTCGATCAGCGCCCCGTGGGGCTTGGTGGTCATAGGGATGGACGCTGGGGGGGCGTCAGTAGGTGGAAGTCAGGCTTACTGTAATTGTTCAACTGATTTGAGACAGTTTTTCACCTGATTTGAGACAGTTTCAGATGAAACTCTAGGTGTAGTAGAAAATCACGCGCCCAGCCGCGCCAGATTGCCCTGCCGTGAATCGGGCGCCGCCAGCACCACCAGCGCCTGCACTGTAGCCGCTCCACCCCACGATGGCCGTGCCTCCGGCGCCGCCTCCGGGGCCGACTGCCAGCCCGCCGACGTTCGGATACGTGTTCGTCACGTTCCCTCCAGACGGTGCCGCGGTAGCCGACATCGTGGTGATCGTCGCGGTTCCGCTGGTCACCGTGCTGGTGCCGCCGGCGTTGCCAGCGCCGGCGGGATATGCCCCGCCGGTGCCGCCCGCTCCTACCGTGTACATTAGAGTCTGACCGCCGCTGATCGAGTACACGGACTCGCAATACGATCCGCTATCGCCGCCATCGCCGCCGACGGCACCGTCGCCGGCGTCGCCGCCGCTGCCACCCGACCAGACGCAGATGCGCACCTGACTGCAACCGCTAGGCGCGGTCTCGGTGACGCTGCTGCCGCTGGTGTAGTCGCGCAGCACCGGAGTGAAGGGCGCGCCAGTCTCGACGGCGCAGGCCAGCATCTGCTGCATGGTCATCAGCTCACCCCCCGTGCCGCTGATGACCCAGCTATCCGTGCCCTCCTTGAGCAGGGTGGCCATGCCCCAGACGCCAAGCGTGGCATTGGCATCGGTGCCGCTGCCGGCCTTGCGCAGGGCGACGCCACTGCCTCGTGCGATGGTCACTGCGCCGGTGGCATTCGCATTGCGCAGGGTGATCATGGTGCCGACCGGGAACGCCACGCTGCTGTTCGGCGGGATCGTCCACGTATAGGCGGTGGTGTTGTTCTTGAGCACGCACTTGCCGCGGTCGGCCAGCGCCAGCGTGTAGGCGGCGTTCTGGGTGTTGATCGCCAGATCGCGGACGTGCCCGGCGCTGTCGGCCAGCGCGCCGGTGAAGGTCTTGTTCCCGGCGATCGACTGGTCGCCGGTCGTGCCTACGGCGTCGGTGATGCCGTAGCCGGCCAGCGTCGTGGCCCCCGAGCGGGGCAGCATATCGACGATGGCCGCGCCGACACGCACATAAATCTTCTTGTCCGCCGTGTTGAACGCCATTTCGCCGTCCGCAAGCGACGCCGTCGTCGGCACTACGCTCGCGGTCGTGCTTTTCTTCGGTTTGAGGATCGAGGCCATCAAGATTCCTTGTAGCTGACATTGCGCACGATCAGGCTGATGACACGCTGCGTTACGCCGAGCGCGTCAGCGACCGCGCTTTTCGCCGGTGAACTTCTTCATGCGATGCACGTTATGATGGTGGCGCTCAATCATAACGCACTCAATAGACGCCGCCGTCGAGCACAACGCCGTCGATGGTGCCGCCGGTGATCGCCACTGCGTTGGCGTTCTGGGTGGCCATCGTGCCGAGGCCCAGCGCGGTGCGCTGCGCGGTAGCGTCGGCCGCCGCCAGAATGGCCAGGCCGGCAGCGGTGATCGACCCCAGCGTCACCGTGTTGGCGGCGCTGAAGTAGGGGAACGTGTTGGCCGTGCCGGCCACGCCGCCCAGCGCGCGCCCGCCGGCGGTGAGCGAGAACGTGGCGAACGTGTCGGTGCCGGTCAGGTACAGGCCCTGGTTCGCGGCCGTGGCCAGGCCCGCCAGGTTCTGGAGCGTGGCGTCGTAGGCCTGCACCGTGCTGCCGATGTTCGCCGTGGTCAGCGCGCCGTCGATGTTGGTCTGGATGATCGCCCAGTTGGCGCCGACCGTCGCCTGCGTGCCGGCGGCGGTGCCGTCGGTGGTGCAGATCAGCATGTCGCCGGCCTCGACGTTCGGGCCGCTGGCGCCGCCGATCTTGCCGGCGACGCTGATCCGGTACGTGTGGCCGGCGTCAGCTGCCGGGTAGTTCGGGTTCGCGCTGGCGTTGATGACGCCCTTGAACACCATCGCGTCGTTGGCCGCGAGCAGACCATCGACATAGGTCTTGACCGCCTTCTGCGAGGCGATCGTGGTGTCGCTGTTCGCCGCCAGCGTGCCATCGGTGCTGAAGTCCAGCAGATCGGCGGTGCCGGAGCCGGTGAAGCGCGGCAACTTGTTCGCGGCGCTGGTCAGCCCGGCGAGCGCAGACAGTTCGGCATCCAGCGGCTGGTAAGTGCCAGAGAGGTCGGGCAGGTCGGCTGCGACGATGGTACGGAACGTCGGCGCGCCGGCCGCGCCGGTCGGGGCAGCGAGGAACGTCTTGGCCGTTTGGCTGGCGCTGAAGATTTCGGCGAGGCTCCACGCCACGTTAGCCGAGCCGTTGACGCTCTTGCCGGTACCGCCGACGGTCAGGGTGCGGGCGGTGGTCCACGTCGCCGCGGTGGCCACGTTCTTCGCCGCGTCCGCGGTGTTGTCTACGTTGCCCAGCCCGACATCGTTCTTCGTCAGCGCCAGCAGGGTCTTGACCTGGGTCGCGGTCAGGTCCTCCGGCGCGCCTGTGCCGGCCGTGGCGCGGCCCTTGATCGTCGCCGTGGCCACATTGGCCAGCTTGGCGTTGGTCACCACGCCGTTGTCGATGGTCCAGACCGTGCCGCTGCTGGAAATCGTGATGTCGCCCTTGTCGCCGTCCGGGATGCTGACCGAGGACACCGCGCCGTCGACGTAGGCCTTGGTGGCGGCATGGTCGCCGGCCGTGGGCGTGGGGACGGTGACGGTGCCGGTGAACGTCTTGTTGCCAGTCACCGTCTGCACGGTGGCGAGCGTCAGGAACGCCCCCTCGCCGCCGATGGGGATGATCGACGTGGCGTTTGCGCCGCCGTCGTCGCCGAAACCGTAGTAAAGGATCTTGTCGGCTTCGTTGAACGCGGGCTCGGCGCTCTTGAGCGCGGCCGGCGCGCCAGCGGCGCCACCGGAGGACCGGCGCTTGAGACGTAGGGTGATGGCCATCAGAAATTTCCTCCGTTCAGTATGTCCCCATCGGCCACGTACTGGCCGTGCGGGTCGGGGTCGGCCAGGTGGGAGGCGATGGCCGCACTGGCCGCGGCGATGGCGGCGCCCTCGGGGTCGGCGTTGACGTCGGGCGCGTCCAGCACCACGTCGCCTGTCCTGCCGTTCACGGTCGTCACCGCACCGGCGTCGCCGGGCGGCCCCTGCACGCCGGGTGACGACGCCCGCACGCTGCGCTGGGTATCGGCATCGACCAGCACGGCCGGGGACTGCTCCAGCACCTCCACGGTCTCGGATTGCTGCTCGACGGTTCGCACGGGGACAGGCTTGGCGACTACCAAGGTGCGGGTGGCACCCTGGCTGGTGACGACGGTCATCAGCGCGCGACCTCGCCCCGCACTGTCAGGACGCCTTCGACCAGCGGCAGGACGTATTCCCCGGTGCCATCGGGCTTGTGCAGCTCGATGGCGTATGCGTACTTGGCCTTCTTGGCGTTGCCGGCGTTCAGGGCCTCGTGCTGGTCGGGCCGCGCGACAATGCGCAGTCGGCCGGTGGCAGCCGTGTCCCAGACCAGCAAGGGGTTGGCGCCGGTGGTCGATGCCTCCAGCATGACCCCGGTCGTGCTGGTGCCGTAGCGTGTGGCCAGCGTCCGCACCTGCATGCGGGCCTCGTAGCCTGTCAGGTCGATCGGCAGGCCGTTCTCGTCCAGATAGGTGAACTCGTCCTCCCACGTCGCGCCGCGCTGCACGGTCAGCGCGCTATTGGCGGGCGTCCTGCTCACTTGCGGACCTTCTCACTCACGGTGGTATCTGCGTGCGCCTTGGCGAACAGGCGCGAGACCCAGCGACCGGTGATCGCGCTGCGGAAGCGACGCCACAGGCTGGGCTTGGGCTGCGGCGCCTCGGGAAGCGCGCGCGCCTCGGCCTGGAACTGTTCCTCGACCGTGGGGTGCTTCGGCTTGAACGCTACCGCGCGCGGGTTGTGTCGCAGCGCGCCATCGGCGACCTGTGTCGGGATCGGCTTGCGCTTGACCGACTTCTTCGGCGCGCACTTCTTCGCCGGCGCGGCGCGGCGCACGGGCTTCTTGGTCTTGGCCATGGGTCAGTCCTCGGGCAGCAGCGGCAGCGTGGCGCCGCGTTCAGGTTCGGATCGGGCCAGGCCGCAGTCAGTCGGCGTGGGGCAGTCCTTGAGCGGCTCGCCGCAGATGAAGCACCACGCGCCAGGGCTCGTGATGGGAAGCTCGTGGGGAAGCGGCACGGCTCAGGGCTTGGCGATCACGCCGGCCTTCACCAGCCGGTCGATGCACTGCTGGCATGCCTTGAGGCGCACGCCGCAGGTCCAGGTCTCTTTGCGCAAGGCCGGGACGGTGCCGTAGATCAGCCCGTCGATTGCCTTGGGGTCAGCCGGGTCGCCCTCCCAGCGCGCGCGGCTGGCGCAGGCCGAGTCGTCTGCGGTCTTGTCGTCCACGTAGCAGATGGCGTCGCACTGCGCCGGCACGGGATCCGGCTTGACGATCCAGCGCGGGCAGCCGGTCAGGCCCAGCAGCACCACGATCAGGGAGAGGCGGCTCACGGGTCGGCTCCTGCGTTCACAGCGTCCATGCGCTGCTTGCCGGGCGCGCACTGCGCGGGCAGCGGCGCCGGGCGCTGGGCGCCCTGCAGCTTGGCGACGCGCGCCTCGATGCGGCTCACGGCCTCGATCAGCCTGGGATCGTCCTTCTGCTTCTGCTTGGCAATGCTTGCCGCCACCTGCAGGCCGGCTTTCATCGCCGCGGACTGCAGCCGGTCGCCCTCGGACTTCACGTAGGCGCGGTGGTCGGCCCACTGGCGGACGTTGCCGGCGATGGACAGGCCCAGCAGGCCGAGCAGCACCAGCACGATCAGGATGGCCCAGGCCAGCATGCGCGCGGTTACGGCGCCGGCGGCCCGGTCCAGTACGCTCATGGTCAGATCGCCTTGAACTTGCCGTTGATGTGGGTGCCGTAGAACTGGCCCATGCTCTTTGCGGCCTTGAGCGCCTCGTAGGTCTCGGCCGGCACGTCGGCGTAGGTGTAGCGGCGGCCGCCGTTGAACACCAGCACCATCTTCTGGCTCGCACGGTCGTAGCCGTGGCCGACGATGGCGGTGGACTTGGACTCGGTGATCGGGATTTCGGGTTCCTTGGTAGACATGGTGGTCTCCTAGCGGATGACGAACGCGGCCTCGGCGCGGCGCCGCGCGCAGAGCCCGTTGTAGATGGGGGTGCCCTCCCAGACCCGGCACGAGGCGCGGAGCTGGTCGGCGGTGCATGGCGCGAGGTTCCCAGGCACGCAGGTGTCCCGGATGACGCGCATTTCGGTCTTGCGACTGCCGACGAAGCTGAACCCGCGGTTGTAGCCGTTGCCGGCGAGCCCGCGCTGGTGGTTCACGGTCAGGTCGTTCCAGCCGTTGCGGTAGGCCCGCGCGGCCATGGCCACGTAGCGCGGCCAGTCGTGGGTGGCGAACACGCGCAGGGCGTCGTCGTAGGCCACGCGGATCCCGCGATGCTCGGCACGCCACGCGGCGCAGCGGTCGGGGCCAACCTGCCCGGAAGCGGTGACCAGTTGGTCGATGGCCGGGTGCCAGCCCCACGCGGCGCGAATCGCGGCCGGCGTCTGGGTGCCGAGGTCGTAGCCGATGCCGATGGTCGGGCCGGACGCGCCGCCCGGGCAGATCACGCCCTGGTACTTGCGGACGTACTGCGCCTGCGAGGTGACCTCCCAGCGCACGACCAGCTCGAAGATAGCCGGATCCACCACGGTGGCCGGCGGTAGCGGCTCGACGGTGATGCTGTCGACCGCCTCGCGCAATGCCAGGACCGCCGGAACCGTGGCCTCGGCCCCGGCGGCCTGGACTTCCCCTACCTGGTCGGCCACTGCCTCCGCGGCGTCGGCAACGGCCGAATCGACGCTATGGGCGGCCTCCTGCTTGGATTCTGCGCAGCCCAGCAGCAGCGAGGCCGCCAGAACGAGCGCAGCGAGGCGCATCAGCCCTGCCACACCAGCAGCGCGCGCAGGATCAGGACCAGCAGCGCCAGGATCGAGAGCATTTCGCCGGCGAGAATCGAGAACGCGCCCCACTGGCTGCCCTCCTCCTCCCCGGCGACGATGCGCTGCAGGCGCGCGCGCTCGGTGTTGTCCAGGTTCCACTGCAGGCCCGTGGCCAAGCCGTAGGTCAGCGCGACGCCGATCAGGACCGGCAGGGAGCGGGTGCCAACCTCCATGACGTAGGCGACCAGGTCATCGAGCCCGCCGATCACGCGCAGGGCCAGCAGCAGCACCGCGGTGAAGGCCGGGACGTACAGCAGGGTCCAGCGCGCGGCGCGGCTCGGGACCAGCTTGCGGGAGAAGGCCTTGAGATTGGCCCAGAACTTCGGCTGCGGCATGGGGCGGGCCTCGGGTCAGACGGACAGGTATTTCGGGCGGCGCGCGGGCGGCGCGCCCCAGCACTTGGCGTTCGCGGCATCGTCCAGCCGCAGGTCGGGCGGCGGCGCTGCCTTGGCGCCTCGGATGCCCAGCAGCGCCAGGAAGGCGCCGAGCAGGATCACGGCGGCGGCTGTCACCACGCCCAGGACGATCTTGCCGACCGGCCCGGACCAGCCGCTGCGCTTGTCGGCGTCGGTCTTGAGCGCCTCCAGCATGCGGGTGTGGCCGGAATGCAGCTCGGTGTGCTGCCGCAGGGCTTCGCCGTGCGCCGCGAACTGGCGCTCCAGCGTGGCCACGCGGGCCGGAATCGACGTCATGGCCTCCAACCGGGCGGCCATCCCAGCCTGCTCGACGCGGATTGCGTGCAGGTCCTCGGTCTGTTTCGACTGGGCCCTGCGCAAGTCCAGCAGGGTCTCGCCCTGGTGCCGCAGCAGCTCGAGGATGGCGTCGGTGGGTTCGGACATGGGTTCGGTGCTCCTCGTGGCCAGCGGCCGGAACGTCGGTCGATGGCGCGGGGAGCGCCGCGGGAAGGTCCCGCGTCGGTGGGCGGGGGTGCAGATGTGGGCCGGTAGATCGTCGGCCCGGTGTGAGCGGACCATGCTTCGCGTGCGCAAACAGGGATTGTGGGTCGGCCGTACATCGCACCAGCGCGGCGGCGCCATCCGGCGGGGCCTTTCGAGGCGCATGCAGCGCCCGACGCGGGGTTAGGGAGCAGGATCGGGCCTAGCCTCGATGACTGAGGCCGCGTTCCTTGTATGTCTTGCGGCGGTGGCAGTTGGCGCAGCGCACATGGCACTTTCTAACCTCAATGGCCAGCCGTTGCACGCTGATGTTGCGCCTTACCACTCCTCCGATCTCAAAGTCTTTGCCGACCTGATGATCGAACTCCAAGACGACCGGGTCGGTCTCGCCGCAATCAACACATGGGTTTCGCAGCAGGTACTCAAGCAGCCACGCCTAGACAACTTTTCGGTTCTCAGCCTTCTGAGCCCTGGCGCGCGCGATCATCACAGCACGATTCTTTTGGTAGTGCCGTTGTGAGTATTCGCGCTGCTTTGCCGGGTCTCGCTTCCGGGTCATTGCGCCATCCTGCTGCAGAAATGGTCGAGGCCCGGGGGGATCCCGGGCCTCGATGCTGCTTCACTGGCATTGCCGGAGCGATGCTCGCTAGGGGCAGCTACCCATTGCGCGCCTTTGTACTGGGTTCCCCCTGTCCCGTCAAGGGGGCGCATAGGAAACCTTGCGGGCAGGTCAGCGGCGCTTACGGGGGGGCGGCGGCTTGCTGGCCTGGGCGACCTTGGAGGCCTGCCATTGGGCCGGGGTCTCGGTCGCGGGGGGGGTGAACGGGTTGCCTACCTTTTGCCTACCTCAGAACGGGGTGTTGGCGTCGGGCTCGGGGGGCAGCAGCCTGCGGTACTTGGCTTCCTCGGCGCGCAGGTTGGCCATGACGCGGGCCTTGGCCTCCTGCTTGCGCCAGTCGCTGCCGGTGGGGGTGTCCTCGACCACGCGCATGCGGCGGCGCACGTCGGCGATCTTGCGGTTGAGCCAGCCTTTACTGGCCATGGCCGTCCCCCTGGGCGATGACCGTGACCTTGACCAGCCGGTAGCCTCGGCGGCGCCAGTAGTCCCATTTCGTGCTTGGGCCGCGCTCCCAGAGGGCCATGAATGCCGCCTTCGCCTCGTTCCGGCGCGGGCGGATGGTGAACGGCACGATCCAGAACCTGGTGCTTGGCGCGCGGCCGCGGGCTTGGACGGCCCAGCCGATGACGATGGGAGCGGGCTTCACAGGCACCTCTTGATGAACCGGACGCCGCGCCATTCCAGCTCGCGCAGCAGGGTGAGGGCCGCCTCGTGGGTGTCGGCCATGTGGTTGGCGAAGTCCTGGCGGCGGATGCCGAGCGCCTGCGCGCGGCGGCCGCTTCCCCAGCTCAATGCGCCGGCGCCGGCGCAGTTTGGGCAGGTGTCCCAGCGCACTTCGATGACCTTGCCGTGCTCCTCCACCGGGACCGGGACCTGCCCTGCCCTGCCCCAGGGGGTGCAGGTGGTGCAGTGGCGGGGGTGGCGGAACTCGGCGATCACGACGCGCGCCCAGGCGGCGGCGGTGACGGGGTTCGTCACCCGGGCGTAAAGCCCATCGGGCAGGCGGGGCTGGATGTCGCCGCGGGCGCGTGGGGTGGACTCGGCGCGGTAGTGGCGGGAGAACCGGCCGTGCAGCTTGGTGGCCACGATCTGGGCCACGAACCGGAAGGATGGGGACTCGGCCGGCGCCTCGATCGGGATCTTCTCGACCACGGCCTTGCGGAGCGGCCTGCCGTTGGCGGCACGGTCCCTGGTGTTGATGTGGTGGACGATGGTGCGATGCCCGACCGTTTTCTGGACGCCGTCCATGAGCCCGGGCCACCAGCGCAGGGCGACGACCAGCACGGCGAGGCGCGGGCCGGGGCCGCGGGAGCACGCCAGCCCGAGCGCGCCGGCGACGTCCTCGGGGGTGATGTCCGGCATGCCGCCGCGTGAGCCCTGCAGGTTCAGGCTCTTGGGGTTGAGCTTGGCCATCTGCTTGGCCAGGTTCCGCGGGCTGGACTTCACTGGGGTCTCCGGGTCCGTTTCATGTGGAGCATGGGCAACCTTACGGGCGCAGCGAGTCCAGCAGCGCGGTGAGCTGGTCCAGCTTCACCACCTTGGCGTCGGCGGCCTCCAGCTCGGCGCGGACCAGCTTGCGGATGCTGTCCAGCTCGGCGGCGGTGTCGATCAGCCGGTCGGACAGGGTTTCGAGGCGCAGGAGCCGGTCCTCGCGCTTGATCGCCTTGGCCACGGGCTCGGCCAGCGTGAACGCGGGTTTCGGGGACAGGGCTGCGGCGCCTCGGGCCAGGGCCTCCTCCTGGTGCGCAAGGATGGCGCGGGCGGTCGGCGGGTCATCGTTGCCGCAGCCCTGGTCCGCGCAGCGCGGCCCGCCGTGGTTGCCGTCGCACTTGGCGGTGAGCTTCGCGGCCGGCTCGTTGGCCTTCACCGGCTTCTCCCGGTGGGGCGTGGCCTGGTAGTGGTGCGTTTTCACCTGCCGGACAAGCCCGGCCTCCTCGAGGTTGTGGAGGCAGCCGTCGACCGTGCGGTTCTCGATGCCCGCGCCCGACTGCCGGCGGATTTCGGCGCGGATCTGCTCCCGCGACCATGCCTCGGCTAGGGGTACGACGCTGAGGACCTTGCGGGCGATCGCGCTCTGGCTGTCGAGCTTGGACTGGTACTGGGCGGGACTGAGGCTCATGGGGGTGGCGCTCCTAGACGGTGATGATCTGGATGGGGTACGCGGCTTCGACCTCGCGCCGCTTGACCTTGAACACGGCGGTCTCGATGCCCTTGGCGTCGAGGAACTCGGGCGGCCGGCCGTCGGTGAAGAACACCAGGAAGTCGATGACCAGCTTGGTGCCGCCCGGCAGGTGGATCGGGACCTGGCGGAGGAAGAACGCGACCTCGCCGGCCTGCCGGCGGGCCTTGAGGGATTCGTAGAGCCGGGCCTCGCGCTTGCTGTCGAAGCGGATCCCGTCCACGACGGTGGCGGTTGCCGCGTACTTGTGCCGGCGCGGAGGAGCCTTGCCGGCACCTGGGGGCATAGCACCGGCCGGCGGCGGGACCGCAGTCTTTAACTTCACCGATTTACCCTGCCGGGCGAGCGCCGCCTCCGCAGCCGCGCGCACGCTGGGCGGCATGTCCTCGATGCTGCGGAAGCGGAACCCGCCGGCCATCAGGAGGCCACGACCTTGGCGTGTGCCGCGGCCAGCCGCTGGGCGAAACGCTGCGGGTCGGTGTCCTCGGACACCCAGCCCACGAACCCGGGGTTCCCCATCAGCACAATGTCCGCCGCGTGGGCGGTGATGGTGCCGTCCCTCTGCACCAGGACGCCCAACGGTTCAGCTCGCCCGGGGGTCACCATGGCGGCGGCGACGGCCGCGGCGATGGCGTACAGGTTGCCGAGCTGAACCGGCTGCGTTGGGTCATTCATTGGTGCTTTCCTCCCTGTTTGCGTGCTGGGCCGCAGTGTCTGCTGGGGCCGTCTCACGGGTTGATTTGCCGAGGTGCTCCCGGATGCGAGCGAAGTGGGCCGCGCGCTGCTCCGGGCTACAGTGGCGGCGCGGGGGATCGGTGGTGTCCTTGGTCAGCGCGGCCACCGGTTCCTCCGGCAGCTCCGCGCCGTCGAGGCGTCTCGCCACCGCGTAGTCGTAGGCCGCGCGGAGCATGCGCTCGGCGTCGCGCTGGTCACTGCGCGTGAACAAGTAGAAATCCAGCCCCTCCAGCACCAGGCGCGTGAACCGCATGGTCTTGTGCGCGATGTCGGCGCGCACATGCTCAAAGCTGGGGATGCCGAAGCAGCGGGCCCGGAACGCCGGCGCGCTGGGCGGCCAGTCGTCGCCGGACACGCGGCACGCCTCCAGCCCTGTGTCGATCTGCTGGCGACTCAGGTCCTGGAGAACCAGTGCCCACTCCCTGCCGGCCGTCCGGTGCGGATCCTCGCCGTAGGCACTGGTCCAGCGATGGCCGTACAGGCCGGCCATGTGCAGCCACAGGTACTCAGCGAGGGACGACATGGCATTCCCCCTCGATGACGTCGCCACCGCCCTGCTCGTCTTGGGCGCGCTGCTGGCGGTTCCTGGCGATGTTGGCTTCGATCCGATCGACGGCAGACAGTCGGCGAGGGGCTTCATGTGCGATTCCTCCGTGGGGTATGGGCGCCGCCTGCTGGGCCAGCTCTCGGCGGGCGATGCGGATGACGTAGACCGCCGGCTTGCCGACGCAGTCGGGCAGCGCGGCGCAGGACTGCAGGTGCTCGACCGTGCCACCCTCCCGGACGAAGGCGACCAAGTCCGGGTTCATGGCGGTGCAGCGGAAGCCCGCGCGGTTCAGCGCGACGGCGAAGGGGGCGACCGGGTTGGGGGCGACGGGGCGCTCGTGGTGTTCCTCGAACGCGCCTTCCAGCGGGGTGTCATCGCCGCCGGCGCGCGGCGCAGCCGCGGGTGTCGCTAGAGTCTTACCTACTGCGATATATGGTGTTGGTGTTGGTGTTGGTGTTGGTGGGGCCGGACTGTCGGATTTCGTCGGACTATTGTCGGACTGTGTCGGACTGTCTGACTGTTTAGCGCGAGCGTGCCCGCTCGGGCGGTGCTTCCGGTCCCATTCGCGCTTGTACTCGCGGCGATCCTCTGCGCTGCGCACGGCATCGTACTTGGCGTGGTTCAGCAGGTGCCAGCCACCGTCGATCGCGGCGATGCGGCGGCCGTCGTGGTCGCGGGTGCGGCTGTACGGATCAGGTGCCTGCAGGGTCTCCAGCGCGGCTTCACACTCGGCGATGGAGATGTTGGCCAACCGGGCGAGGCCTGGCACCGATCCCCAGACGTTCCCGCTCTTGTCGGCCAGAGCCAGCATTGTCACCCAGAGCCAACGGGTGGCCAGCGGCTCCGACACGATCGTGCTGGCCGTGATCCCGCGGAACAGCTTGGTGTAGCTGTCAGCCACGGTGCTCCTCTCCAACGACCGCGGCGCGCATGTCGGCGATCGACATGCCGGAAACTGGGTCGATCACGTGGTCACGCAGCGCAGCCGGGTACAGCTCGAATAGGCTGGCGGCTCTGCAGCTCGGGTAGCAGTTCGCCCCAGCGACCGACCTGGGCCTTGCTGTAGGGCCTGCCGGTGAAGCGGATTCGGGGGCAGCAACGCCGCCAGAGCGGTGTTGCTGGTCAGGCCGAGAGCCTTCTTTGCATCTTGGGTTCGCAGTCGCATGCGCACGTTATACCCGGTTGGTTGCCCTTGCGCAACCTATGGCGTGCTATTGTCCACCCATGGCGTCAGGCTCCCGCCCGCTTCGCACCACCCTCCCTCAGAACCCCAAAACCCAGGGTGAGCGGATCCGCTACGCGCGCATCAGCTCCAACCTCACGCAGCAGCAGCTCGCGCAGGCCGTCGGGCGGATCACCAAGAGCGTGATCGACAAGGCCACGGTCTCGAAGTGGGAAGGCGACTCCACGAGCAACCCCACCAACGCCAACATGCTCGCAATTCAAGCTGTGACGGGCTTTTCGGTGCAGTGAAGCTGGTGCATGGGCGCGGAGAAATGCGGACGTCCACGGCGGCGCACTCCGGTCTGCAGGTGGAGGTCCTGGCGCGCGCCATGCGCGCTGCGCTTGGCGATGTCCCCGACGGCGCCCCGGCCGCGGTGGCCACGCTCTACGACCTGATCCTGGACGCGCCCGGTGTATCCGAGGCCGTCCTGCAGCGCACCGCCGCTGCGCTGATCGAACGCTGAGAACTTTCTTTCTGCCGGGTGTTGACACCCGTTTTTTTTGCCCCTATGGTTGCCCATACGCAACATGGGAGCGGGGACTTGTCGAACGGGAATAGCTACCGCATTCGGGCCAGCAGCTTTGGCGAGCTGTTCGACTGCGCACTGCGCTGGGAGGCCAAGCACCTCCAGGGCATGCGGATGCCGAACAGCCCGCGCGCGCTGATCGGCACGGGTGTGCATGCGGGCACCGCAGCGTTCGACCGGGCCCAGGTCGGCGGCCAGCCCATCAGCGTGGACGACGCGGCTGGTGTGGCCGTCGATGCCATCGCCGAGCGGATCGCTGACGAGGGTGTGCGCTGGACGACCGATGACCCGAACCGCAAGGAGGTCGACAAGATCGCCCTGCGCGTGACCACCGCCTACTGCAACGACGTGAGCCCGCGCTACGAGTTCGAGGCCGTCGAGATGGAGACCAAGCCGCTGAGCATCGACTGCGGAGGCGGAATCACCATCGTCCTGACCGGCACGCTGGACCGCGCGCGCATCCGCGCCGGAAGTCATGGCATCACCGACCTCAAGACCGGCCGTTCCGCGGTTGTCGGTGGGCGCGCGGCGACCAAGAAGCACCGCCCGCAGATCGGCACCTACGAACTGCTCTACGAGCACAGCACCGGCAACGCCATCACCGGCCCAGGCGAAATCCTGGGCATCAACACCAGCGGCAGCTTCCAGTTCGGCACCGCCGACGTCCACGGCGCCAAGGCCCTGCTGCTTGGCAACGACGACGCACCCGGCTTGATCGAACTGGCTGCCGGCATGTTCCGCACCGGCCTGTTCTACCCCAACCCCCAGTCCACCCTCTGCGACGCGCGGTACTGCCCACGGTTCGCGCGCTGCCCCTACTCGGAGAAATGACCATGTCCGCCGCCACCCTCGAAGCCCTCCGCGGGAAGGCCGAGCAACCAGCCAAGCCGCAGGCGCAGCAAGGCATGACCCTCACACAGATCAACGCCCTGCCGAGACATCGCCAGTTCCCGGCGATGCTCGACGCCTTCAAGCACGAGCTGAAAGTCGCGCTGCCTGCGCACCTCAACCCCGATCGCATGGTCCGCATCGCGCTGACCTGCTTCCGCCAGAACCCGACCCTCGCCGAATGCGAGCCGGCCAGCGTGTTCGCGGCGGTGGTGATGGCCAGCCAGCTCGGGCTGGAGCCGGGCCTGATGGGCCAGGCCTACCTGATCCCCTACAACAAGAAGGTCAAGCGCAAGAACGACCAGGGCCGCGAAATCGAGGTGTGGGTGAAGGAATGCCAGCTCATCCCGGGCTACCAAGGCCTGGTCGACCTTGCCCGCCGCAGCGGCAGGATCAAGTCGCTGGAGGCGCACGTCGTCTACAGCAACGATAAGTTCGTGTGCCGCTTCGGCATGACGCCGGATCTTGTGCACGAACCGCACTGGGATGGCGACCGCGGCGAAATGCGGCTGGCCTACGCGGTGGCGCACCTGGCCGACGGCGGCACCCACGTCGAGGTGATGACCCGCAGCCAGATCCACGCGATCCGCGACCGCTCCCAGAACGTCCAGAACGCCAAGAAGTGGAACAAGACCACGCCGTGGGACACGGACGAGGAGCAGATGTGGATCAAGACCATCTTGCGCCGCATTTCGAAGTTCCTGCCGAAGTCGGTGGAGCTGGCCAGCGCGTTGGCGCTCGATGCCGCCGCGGCGCGGCGCCCAGAACATGGACCTGTCCTCGGTGATCGAGGGCGACTATGAAACCGTCGCATCGCTGGCGCACAGCGATGACGAGGACACCGCTCCGGAGACCGCGGGCGAGAACGACCACCCCCCGGGGCCGGACCCTGCCGGCGACGACACCCCCTCCCCAATCGTCGTCGGCAGGGCCGAGCCCCACCTCTGAATCCACCACCACCCCGCGGCCGGCCCGGCGCAGCCGCACCCTGGAGTAATCCGCCATGCCCAAGCTGTCCAACACCCCCCAAGCTGTTCGCGCTGTCCCCGCACCCCGACGGGATTGCCGTCATCGCCATCGTCGCCGCCAGCGAGTCGGAGGCATGGAACCACCTGCGGCACAACATGAACGCCATGCGGCGTGCGACCCCCGCCGATGCTTTCGAGCTGGGTTCGCTTGGCGTGCCGCTCGCCTACGCCAAGCCCGAGTACCGCAACGATGGCTCGCAGGTCGAGCTTCCGCTTGGCCAGGAGGTTGCCCATGCTCAACCGGAATAACCCGCTGGCCGCGATTTTCACGGCCGCCCTGTTCGGCCGCGCCTTCGGCGGGCACGACACCGCCGCCCCCCGCCGCACGCGCCAGCCCAACCGCTACCGCCCGCACCAGTCCTCCCGCGAATGCCTGCGCCGCATCGGCGGGGCCATGTGGGAGCAGTTCAAGCGCGACGACCGCGTCCGCCGCGGCCTCCCCGCCGACAAGACCACCGGAGCCTGACCATGAAGATCGAGAGCATCGCCATCCAGAACTTCCTCGGCCTGTACGACCTGCGCCACACGCTGGCCGCGCGCACGCTGCTGGTGTGCGGCCCGAACGGGTCCGGCAAGTCCAGCCTGCTGGACGCCATCCGCTTCGCCATCACCGGCAACATGCCGCGCGGCCTGTCCGCGCGCGGCGAGCAGCGCAGGGCGGCCATCACCGAAGGCGCCAGCACCGGCTACGCCGAAGTCACCGCCGACGGCTACACCGCGCGCCGCGCCATCGCCAGCGGCACCCTGACCGGCGACGGCCTGCCGGCGTACACCGGACTGGACGTGGCGCTGGATCCGCAGCGGTTCGCGGCCATGCCGGACGACGCGCGCCGCCGCCTGCTGTTCGAGCTGATGGACGTCAAGGCCGACCGCGAGACGGTCACCCGCGTGATGAAGGACGAGGACGTGCCGGACGCCATCATCGAACGCGCGTTCGTCCTGCTGCGTGGTGGGTTCGACGCCGCCGTGAGCGAGGCGAACACCCAGGCCAGCGAGGCCCGCGGCGCGTGGAAGGCCATCACCGGCGAGGCCTACGGCACCCAGAAGGCAGCGAAGTGGCGCCCCACGCTCGAGACCGAGGCGCCATCGGACGAGGATCTGGCCAAGGCGGAACGCCTAGTCGCCGCTGCGAATGACCGCGTGAGCTACCTGATGGATCTGGCCGGCCGGGTCCGTGCCGCCCTTCCCCCGGAGCGGCTCGCAGACCTGCAGGCGCAGGCGGATGACCTGGCCGCAGCCACGGAAGATGAGCAGCGCGCCGAACAGGAGGCCGCGGCGGCCGCGGAGGCGCTCGCCGAGCTGACCGCCCGCGCCCGCGCGCCGGAGACCCTGACCTGCCCCTGCTGCAGCGCGTCGCTTGCCTTCGAGGACCGGGCGCTGGTGGAATCCAGCGGGACCGCGATCGCTCGCCCGACCGAGGAGGAGCTGCAAGCGGCCAAGCGCCAGGATCATGCTGCGCGGCAGGCGCTGGCCGAGGCGCGCGGCCGCATCACCGCCGCCGCCGGCGCCGCCCGCTCGCTGGAGACCGCCCCCACGGTGACGCAAGAACAGCGTGATGAGGCCGCCACCCTGGAAGAAGCCCGGCACGTCCTTGGCCTGCACCAGGCCGCCCACGCCAGCCTGCTGCAGGCGCGGACGCTGCACGAGCAGGCGGACATGCTGGCCAACAAGGCGCTGGCCGCGCACCAGCAGGTGCTGGGCTGGCTCAAAGTCAAGGAGCTGTGCTCCCCCAGCGGCATTCCGGCCATCCTCCTCTCGCGCGCGCTGGATCCGTTCAACGCGCTGCTGCGCGCCTACGCCGCCGACGCCGGGTTCGCTCCGGCGCAGGTGGAGCGCGACCTGTCCCTGACCTACGCAGGCCGCCCCTACGCTCTGTGCTCGGAATCGGAGCAATGGCGCGCCGACACCCTGTTCGCCCTCGCCATCGCGCGCCTGTCCGGGGCAAAGGTGGTGCTGCTGGACCGCTTCGACGTGCTGCAGCCGGACGACCGCGGCCGGGTGCTGGACTGGCTCTCCGATCCTGGTGGCTCCATGATGGACACCGTCATCCTTGCCGGAACGCTGAGCAAGCGCCCGGAAGCCGACATGCTGCTGGACGTGCTCTGGATGGGCGATGCGCCGGTGATGCAGAAGGCGGTCGCATGAACGCGAAAATCACCCTCGCAAAATTGGCGCGCATGGCACGCGCGCATCCGGATGCCACCTGGGAGCTGCAGGAAGAAGCGATCCGCACCGAAATGGCACTGTCCGCGCTCATGGACGCTGCTGAGGCAGGTGTTGTTGAGCTGCTGCGCGCAGGGAAATTGGCAGTCGCGCGCGATCTTTTGTCCGCCATCGTGGCCTGCACAGTGGAGGACCGACTGTGACAGACAAAAATGCAATCGGCGTAGTC
This sequence comes from Thermomonas sp. S9, assembly GCF_024704365.1. GTDB lineage: Bacteria > Pseudomonadota > Gammaproteobacteria > Xanthomonadales > Xanthomonadaceae > Thermomonas. The sequence goes on along the minus strand of NZ_JAJDFY010000001.1, from coordinate 1,567,318 downwards.
ATCGGGGTCATTGGCCTCGCTATCTGCACCGCCCTCGCACTGGCCATGCAGTTAATCCAGCCATACATGCCTGCTGTGCGTGGGTTCTTGTTGTGGATGTGCGACCCGCGCATGGTGATCGGCATGGTGTTCGGCATGGCCGTGATGGCGGCCATCGTCTGGTGTGTGCTGGCTGACGAGAGTGAGGACTGGACATGACTGACATTGAGAGCACCCTACGCGATGTAAATCAGTTCCTTAATGAAACTGAGGCGGCGATTACAGCCCTCTTGAAGGAACGCAACCGGCTGCGAGACGAGCTGGAAAACGAACGAGCGCGCGGAATCCACACCTGTGGACCTCAGTGCATGCGGCCGGCATGCAGGCTGCGGAGAGAGCGTGATGCGCTGCGGGAGGAAGTCGCAGCCCTTCGCCAGCAGCCCGCGCCGGTCGATCTGGAGCAGTTCCGCGAGGCGGTGATCCAGTGGAGTGATGACGCTTACAAATTGAGCGGAGACATCAATCACCAGACCATTCGCCAAGCCGACCGCCTGCTGTCCATCATCGACAACGCCGGGAAGGTGGCCCGCCAGCCAACCCCGTGGTGGACGATGCGATGCGCGGGCTGATCGAGGCGGCGAAGAAGGCGCAGGCCATGATGGCGATGCCTGAGCGCATTGAGCCGTGCCACCGGCAGGAACTTTGCGATGCCATCTCACGCTGCATCGTCGTCCCCGACCCGCGCATCGCCCGCGCGCAGGGGGTGCAGTCGTGAAGGCGCCTGGCACAGGCCTGCGCCTGACGCGCGACGTTGCCAGGGTCTACGCGAGCCGCGGCGGCATGGCCCGTGCCGCAACCCACCGCTGGCCGGTCGAAGGCGAGTACCTGAGCGCCTCGGAGGTGGGTAAGCGCATCGGAGTCTCCCGAAAGACGGCACAGGTGCGTATGCGCCGGATCCTCGACACGCAGGGGGCTTTGACCTGGCCCGCCCTGCGACTGGAGAAGCAAACATGAGCACGAAACCCAGCGCCAACGGCTGGCCTGTCTGCATGGTGCAGGCCCACATCGACATCACCACCGCGGCTGTGCCCAGCAGCCGCAGCCGCCGGAAGTCCGAGCGCCGCGCGTGGATTTCCCTGTTGACCATCATCGCCAGCCTGCTGGTCTGCGGCGCGTGGCTGGGCTGGCAATGACCTTCGCGCGCGCCATCGGCAGCCCGACCAAGGCGGAAAGGGCCTACCAGGACATCGTCTGGGCGCTCAACGCCTGCGTCATGTGCCTGCTCCGCGGCAACAAGCGCCAGTGCGGCCACCTGACCCTGCACCACCGCAACCTGGACGACAAGGCCGGACAGCTCACGCTCGGGCACCGCGAAGTTCTGCTGCTCGGCGCGTGGCATCACCAGGGCGTGCTGATGGAGGAGTTCCCGACCATCGAGCTGATGCGCGAGCAGTTCGGCCCCAGCCTGCAGCACCACAAGGTCGCGTTCCTGGAGGAAATCGGCACGCGCCTGTACGTCGTGCCCGGCGCGCGCACCCAAGCACTGCAGGACCTGCAGGACATGATGATCGAGGAGGGTTTCCAGCCATGATCCACGTCGGCGACTGCCTGGAGGTCATGCGGAAGCTGGAGGCCAACAGCTTTGACAGCATCGTGACTGATCCGCCCTACGGCCTGTCGTTCATGGGCAAGCGCTGGGACTACGACGTGCCGAGCGTGGAGGTATGGGCCGAGTGCCTGCGCGTGCTCAAGCCTGGCGGGCACCTACTGGCGTTCGCCGGTACGCGCACCCAGCATCGCATGGCTGTTCGGATCGAGGATGCCGGGTTTGAAATCCGCGACATGATCGCGTGGGTGTACGGGTCGGGGTTCCCAAAGTCGCGCGACATTTCAAAAGACATGGATCGGATCGATGGAGCGGAACGTGAAGTCGTCGGCAAGATTGACGCACCCGGAATGGCTCGCGCAAACGTCAAGCAATGGGCGCAAGGCCGAAGTGTCTACACATTTGACAAGCTGGGCGGCCCTGTTTCCGACGCCGCCCGCCAGTGGCAAGGCTGGGGCACCGCGCTGAAGCCCGCGCTGGAGCCGATCACCGTGGCCCGCAAGCCGCTGGTCGGCACCGTGGCCGAGAACGTGCTGGCGTGGGGCACGGGGGCGCTGAATATCGACGGGTGCAGGGTGGGCATAAGTGCCGAGGATGCTGCTTATATCACCGAGCGTATCGGAGGCTTCAACGCCACCAAGAGCATCGGCGGAAATGGTGCATATAGCGGCGGGGAGGTGATGGATCGGGCGGAGGCCTACGATGCCAGCAAGGGCCGCTGGCCCGCCAACCTGATCCACGATGGCAGCGAGGAAGTCGTCGCGCTGTTTCCGGCCAACGCCGGTGCAGCCGCTCCAGTCCGAGGAACCGAAAAGAGCCACACCGGCGGCGATGGGACAAACTGCTATGGAGAGTATGGCCGCATCCCCGGCACGTTCTTTGGAGACACCGGCAGCGCCGCCAGGTTCTTCTACTGCGCGAAGGCCAGCCGCGCGGATCGGAACGACGGGTGCGACGGCATGGAGGAGCGCCCCCTTCTGTGGTCGAGCGGAACCAAAGCGCCCGGCACGTTCCAGGCCGAGGGCACGCGCCGCGCCAGCGAGAACAACCACCCCACCGTCAAGCCCACGGACCTGATGCGCTGGCTCTGCAGGCTGGTGACACCACCGGGCGGGCTGGTACTCGACCCATTCTGTGGCTCCGGCAGCACCGGCCGCGGCGCGATCGCGGAAGGGTTCCGGTTCACGGGGATCGAGCTGGACCCCCACTACGCCCGCATCGCGGAGGCGCGCATCCGCGCCATCCATCCCGGTCTCTGCCTCTGAGGTTTCCCATGAGCACCCAGATTGCCATCGACTTCGACGCTGCCATCGCCGCCCGCGATCTGGGCATGCAGCGCAGCGTGGACCGCGCGAACAAGGCCGAAAGCGAATGGAGCGGCCAGGCGTTGGGCCTGCTGATGGCCTACGCCGCGCGCAGCTACCCCAAGGCGTTCCTGATCGAGGAGGCCCGCGCCTGGGCCGAGTCCGTCGGGCTCCCACCACCACCCGACGCACGCGCCTGGGGCGCCGTGACCAAGCGCGCGTCCGTCAAGCACCGCATCGAGAAAGCAGGCGCCGGCGCGGCCGCCTCCTCGAACTGCTCCCTCAAGCCGCTCTGGCGGCACGTCGCGCCGCCAACCACCACCCAAGGAGATACCCAGTGAACGAAAGCACCAACAAGCCCAACGGCGTCACGTCCATCACCAAGCAGACCACCAACCTGCTGGAAATCCTCCCCGACCTGCAGGCCGGCGTGTTCCTCAGCCAGATCGAGCAGGCTCTGACCGACGCGGCGCTGAACATCTGCGTCCACGGCGACAAGGGCAAGAAGGCCAAGGTCACCATCGACTTCGACCTGAGCCGCATCGGCGAAAGCAACCAGGTCGCGGTCGCGCACACCGTCTCCTTCACCTACCCGACCAAGCGCGGCAAGAAGTCCGAGACCGCCACCACCGAGACCCCCATGCACGTCGGCCAGCGCGGGCGCTTGACCCTGCTGCCCGAAACGGAGCAGGGCGGCCTGCCGTTCGGCAGCTCGCGCTGATCCACCTCCCCCCAACACCAGCAAGGAACCACCATGGAAAAGGAAAGCATCAAGGAGCTGCTCGACATCGGCGCCCAGCGTGCCGGCGCGTTCAGCGAAGCCCTCAACACAGTTGGCGATGACCTGGTCGCATTGCCGAAGGACTACAGCCTGATCGACTTGGAACGCTACCGCGACGGCCGGCGGCGCTTCCGCGGCGCATTCACCACCAGCGCGCTGGCCGACTTCGTCGCCTACGTCAAGCGCAACAGCGCCAAGGTGAAGCCGCAGGGCTTCATTTCGCCCGATGACCCCGCGGCGACCGTATATTTCAACCTGTACAACGACGACGGAGCGGTCGGGCATGCCGACTGGACCGCCTCGCTGGCGCTGGAAAAGACCGCCGCCTACGCCGCGCTGCTGCATATCCAGGGACGAGCCCTGACGCAGCGCCAGCTCACCGACTGGATCGAGGATTGGCAGGCCAACGTGGTGGCGCTCGCCGACGACGACACGCCGATCACCCTGCCGCGCGCGGTCGCCGCAATCTCCAAGCTGGACATCAAGAGCACCAAGCAGAGCGGCCACGCCGACGGCCATTTCGCGGCGTCCAAGTCCACGCTCGAGGAGGTCGAGGCCAAGCTCACCGAGAGCATGCCGCACAAGCTCCTGTTCGAGTGCGAGCCGTTCCATGGCCTGCGTGCGCGCACCTTCGAGCTGCGCGTGGCGATCCTCACCAACCACGACGAGCCGCGCCTGACGCTGCGCATCCTGTCGCTGGAAGCGGTGCAGGAGGACATCACCCGCGAGTTCAAGGCCCTCCTGCTCAACGAGCTGGACGGCGCTGCCGACCTGTCCATCGGCGCGTTCAATCCGTAATCCGTCCACCACTCGACTGGCCTGCCGCTGGATCCCGGCGGCAGGCCAACGGGAGCAGGCCATGAGCACTCCAGGGAAACACGTCGGCAAGAAGAATCGCTCGCGCGGGAAACGGTATCGCCAGATCAAGGATCGACTGATCGCGCGCGAGCACCACACCAAGCCCCAAGATCCTGCGCCCGCCCCCCCTGCCCGTCCTGCCTTGGCTTTGGCTTCACCGTGCAAACCGACGAGCGCGGCAACAAGAACGCGCGCCCCTGCGAGCACCCTGGATGTCCAGTTCAGAGCCGCGAAGCGGTGTCGCGTTGAACGAATTGTTAGCCGGCAGACCCGGCAAGGAGAACGAAAGTGGAAAACGAACTGGAACACCTGCGCACCGAGCTTGGACGCGCCTACCGGGCGCTGCATGCGTACACGAATGCGCACGCGAAGGGCGAACCGTTGAGCGATGCGGCGGTCGGATATCACTCTCTGACCGAAGCGGCAGCAAAGCGGTTCGTCAATCACGGTGCGCTGGACGGAAGTGAGTATTTCATCGGCAAGTCGGTTGACGTTCTGCACGCGGCCTTGCGCGGCGAAGAAGCGACTGCCGGCTAACGCCAGCTTCAGCCGAGGCCCGTCAGGGCCGTCGGCTGGAAGCGATAGTTAGATGCAGGAGGTTGAGATGCAGACGATTTGCATGCTTTTTGGCGGACCAGACCGCCGGATTGTTGATGGCAAGGGAAAGACTTGGCGGTTTGAAGACCACCCGTACTGCGGCCCGTCCGTGGTTGATAGGCACGGCGACCCGAAAGACGTGCAGCCGCCAGGAGGATCGCCGTTTTGGGACGCGGTGACGCATTGGGCGCAGCAGGGGAAGCGCCTGGCGAATGGAAACTGGTGCGTGTGGGACAAGCCGACGCCGCAAAAGCTGCGGCATATCGGAGGAATGCACTACATGCTAGTGACAGACAAGCAGGAATCTAACGCCTGAATTAAGCCGCGCCGCGAAGCGGCGTCGGGTTGAGCGAATTGTTAGGGCGCACCCGCCCGGAGGAGATCAGATGTTCATCATCCATTGCTATCTGGACGGGAAGCGAACCGGAGGATTCATTTATCAGGGCGTCCCTCGCGTTGGTGACACGATCCGCTTTTCAGGCGAGCGATACGGAAAGGTGACCGAGGTCATCTGGTGCGCCGACGAGCCGCAGGCCGATGGGCAGCGCGTGAATCTGCGCTTGGAGTCGATTGCGCCCTAACGCCCGAATTGAGCCGGGCCGCTGCGAGTGAACAGAACCGCCGAGGCAATGATGCGGCCTCGGCTCAAATGAGTTGTTGGGCCTCACGTAAGGAGAACGACATGCTGTTGAAAACGAAGCCGTGGTGGGTTGGCTGCACTATGTTGCAGGTTTGGTTCCATCCGATGTGCTGGCGGCTGAGCTACACGAAGCCCGCGCCGGCTGGCCGTGAGGTGTGCGCAAAGCTGGACAGCGCCTACTGGTACATCAGCGTCGGCCCGTTCACGGTCTGCGAGCGATATCTCCAGTGAGGCCTAACAGTGGAATTAACCGGAGCCGCGAAGCGGCTTCCGGTTGAATGACTGGTTAGGTTGCGGACTACGGAGAATGACATGCAATTCGCAGACCCGAATGACCGTTTCAGTTACGAAAACTGGATGAATGACATGGCGACGAGTGAACCGCAGTCAGCACGCGGGTGGCAGGCCAAGTATCAGCCGCGCTGTGACTGTTGCGGGAAGTTCGTCATTCCGGGACAGGAAGGCGGAAGCTGGGTCATGGTGCCAGGTACGGACTGGAACGCAGGCGATGAGCGCGAGCGCTGCCCGTCATGCACACGCAAGCACGGCATGGCGCATTGCGGCCCTGGCTATGTCGAACACCTTTGCTGCGGAATGAACAAGCAACCTAACACCCAAGTTCAGCCGTGACGCGAAGCGGCATCGGCTGCAACGCGTCGTTAGACCTCATGCAATGGGAGTTATCGAATGGAATGGATGAACAGCATTAGTTTGAATGCCAAGGCGGTTATGGATGCGCTTGGCAACTTTGGGCCGACTGTAAACGCCAAAGATAAGCAGGTTAAGGGCTACGCGATGGACTCGGACACCGGCGAGTGCGGGAAGGTGTATTACACCAGTGATGATTTGAGGCACATCGCAAGCGGCTGCACAGAAGTTGCTGATTGGTTGGACAAGCGGGCTGAACGAGACGGCGCATGAAACCGATTGAGTCGTTGCCTCCGCTGGGCCAGCATATCCGGCAATACCGGAAGGCGAACCGCTGGACGCTAAGTGCGTTTGCCGCTGAACACGGCATGTCGAAGGCGTATCTATGGGAGTTGGAGAACGGCGCGATGACGAACCCAACGATAGAAACCTTGGCGAAGGTGGCGAAGGCGACAGGCACGACGCTGGCGCGAGTGGCAACGCTTGCCGCTGCCGGATTGCCTGGGATGAGGTCTAACGCTCCGCATAAGCCGCGTAGCGAAGCGGAGTCGGCTTGATGCGGTTGTTAGGCGATTTTGGAGGATGAGATGAGCGACGATTATTACTACAGCGGGCAGTATGCCGAAGAACAGGCCGAGGCCGAGGCGCAGGCAAAAGAGTTTGCGCACCGACCTGGGCCATGGCATGTCAGCGAGCACACCGAAGGAAGCGAGGCGCTAATTTACGACGCCGATGGGTTTGAGGTTGCGCGGGTGTGCTACCCAAACCGGAATGCGGACGCGAAGCTGATAGCCGCTGCGCCCGGACTGCTGAAAGCGGCAAGCGCTGCATTGCATTACATGCGACTGCACAAGTACGCGGATCAGGCATGGGCTGATGATTTGGAGGCAGCGATTGCTGCGGCCATGACGCCTAACGATTGAGTTGTGCGGCGCCGCCGCGAACATTAACCCTTGCGAGATGCCGAACCGGCGTCCGCACGAACGAACTGTTAGGTGGTGAAGCATGGACATAAAGAACACGATCAGGAACCCTCGCTGGTGGCTAATGACCCCGCTGTTTATTGCCCTTTTCCTTGGGCCTGCACTCATAAGCCTGATGCTTACAAAAGCAGAGGTTCTGTTCGATTGGATGGCGCAAATGAGCAGGAAATGCGAGTGCAAATTGCGATCAATCTGCGGGCCGTTGATGAAGAGGATGCACGACTACACGTTCACCACCTAACGTCTAGTAGACCCCAAAAATGGAGGCGTATCCATTGCAACTCCCGGGTACGCCTTCACTTGCGGGGCATAACACAGCAAGACGCACCAGCGGCCAAAAGCCGCTAAAGCATGGAGCCATGGTTGCTTATGGGCACCCGTAAAGTAGTGAAACTGACCACCTATGGCGAGCCGAGCGCGGCTCTGCTTCTGGATTTCCTGATCCCATTGGTGGCGAATGAAGCGCGCGGCGCTGTATCTACGCAGCTCGAAGGATCGAAGCGACGTTTCGATCGACGCGCAGCGGCGAGCATTGAAGGAACTGGCGAAAGCGCGCGGCCTCACGGTCGCGGCTGAGTTTGCAGACGCGGTCGAATCAGGAAAGGACGACGACCGCCCCGGATTCCAGCGCCTGCTGGCAGGCATCCGGGATTCGCGCCGCGGCTGGGGGGCAGTGCTGGTCCACGACACCAGCCGCATTGCCAGGCGCAGACACATCGCATTCTTCTTCGAGGACGCATGCCGCAAAGCGGGCATCAGCGTGCTCTACAAGAACATGCCGGAGTCGGACCCGGTCACCGACACCCTGCTGCGCGGGATCATGCAGGCGCTGGACGAGTGGCACAGCCTCACGTCGAAGCAGAAGGGGCTGTCGGGCATGGCCGAGAACGTGCGCCAGGGCTATCGCGCGGGCGGCCGGGCGCCCCTGGGCTACCGGCTCAAGAAGGTCACAACCGGGGCGATCCGCGACGGCGCGCCGGTGACCAAGTCCGTGTTGGAGCTGGACCCGGAGGTTGCGCCGAAGGTCGCCGCCTACCTGCAGGCGCGCGCCGGCGGGATGCAGGCGAAGATGGCAGCGGAGCAGGCGGGGCTGGCCGATGTCGCATCCGCAACGCGCGTCGGCCTCGAATGGAACGCCCTCACCTATGCCGGGCACACGGTCTGGAACGTCAACGCCGAACGTGAGGGCGGCCAGTACGTCGGCGGGAGCAAGCGGCGCCCGCGCAGCGAGTGGGTCATCCAGCGAGACACGCACCCGGCCATGATCGACGACAACGCGGCCGAGCTGTTGCTCGCCAGGCTGGAGGCCTTGGGCGGCCAGCGCAACGCCGGCGCGCGCGCGCAGGGGCGCACGCTGCTGTCCGGCCTGCTGGTGGACCGAGCCGGCGCGGCATGGCGCAGCGAAGGCGCCGAGTACCGGCACCGCGGCGCGCGGCGCAGCATCAAGGCAGAGGCCATCGAGGACGCGGTACTGGGCCAGGTCTACGACGACCTGGCATCGCCGGCGCTGGCCAAGGAACTGGTGGCGCGACTTCGCCGCTCTCTGGAAAGCAACGGAGACGTGCAGGCGCGCGCGGCGCTGGTGCGAAGCGAGGCGGACCTGCGCAAGCGGATCCACCGGCAGATGGAGCTGGCCGAGCAAATGACGAATCCTGCACCGGCGCTGCGGATGATCGAGGAGCTGGAAGGGAAATGCGCCGAGCTGGCGCTGGAGATTGCCCGGCTGGACCGGGAGCTGGACGACACACGCGCCGCGGAAGCGATCACCGAGGCGGGGGTTCAACGGCTGCTACGCGGGATCGTGGCGGACCGCGGAGACGACGCACGCGGTCTGCTGCTTTCGCTGGTGGAGAAGGTGGAACTCGACCCCGACACGATGACGGGGTCAGTCCACTACAGGCTTGCGGTTTCCGGTGACAAGATGGCGTCCCCACGGGGATTCGAACCCCGGTCGCTACCGTGAAAGGGTAATGTCCTAGGCCTCTAGACGATGGGGACAGAACCGAAAACGCGTCGAAACGTGGTGGAGCCAGCCGGGATCGAACCGGCGACCTCCTGCATGCCATGCAGGCGCTCTCCCAGCTGAGCTATGGCCCCACGGGCTGGAAAGACGCGCATTCTGGAGGGCAAATCGAAAACCGTCAAGGGGTTTTTGCAACGAATTTCCGGCAGCGCCGTCTCATGCATCCATGGGCTGCCCGCCACCCCCTACCTCGCAGCGGCGCAAGGTGGCCATGCCGTGGCCGCGCTCGGCGAGGTACTGCGCTCATTTGCCGAGGAAGGTGTTCATGCGCAGGCGATGGTCGAGGATGCGCGGCGGCGGCGGGTACATCCCGATCACGTCCTGCCAGCGGCGCCCGGCGTAGCAATGCGTGGCTTCGACCTGGCGCGCATCGTGGTACAGGCGCAAGGCGCGGACGGGTCGGCCAGGCCGGTGGCCGGGTCGATCAGCCCGTAGCTCATGCGCAGTTCGCTGGTGTAGGCGTGCTGCTCCAGTACCTCGATCCGCAGATCGAGCCCATCGCCGATCGTCGAGACATAACCGCCGCGCGGAAGATGCCCGACATCGAACAGGCGCTGCAGGCGCGTGTGGTTCTCGGCATACAGCCCCATCAGCCAGCCGAAGCGGCTGAGGCTGGGGATGCGCGGGCGGCGGGCAACGGCAAGGCTCATGCGCCGATCCTACACGCGGCCCGCGGCCGGCGGCAGATTGACGGCGCGCGCGCCGCGGCGCAGGCTCGAAAAGTCGCCCTGTCGCGCCGTGCCGGATCAGAACATCTCGCGGTTGATGCCCAGCGATTCCATCACCCTGCTGGCGATCTCCTCGATCGAGGCATGGGTGGTGCTCAGCATCTCCACGCCCTCGCGCCGCAGCAGCGCCTCGGCCTGCGCCACTTCGCGGCGGCAGGTGTCCAGCTGCGCGTAGCGCGAATTGGGGCGGCGCTCCTGGCGGATCTGGTGCAGGCGCACGGGGTCGATGGTGAGCCCGAACAGCTTGGCGCGATGCTGGCGCAGCACGGCCGGCAGGCGCTCGGCGTCGAGGTCCTCCGGGGTCAGCGGGTAATTGGCCGCACGCACGCCGTGGTGCAGGGCCAGGTACACGCAGGTGGGCGTCTTGCCCGCGCGCGATACCGCCACCAGGATCAGGTCGGCCTCGGAATAATCCAGCCGCACGCCGTCGTCGTGCGCCAGCGCGTAGTTCATGGCGTTGATGCGGCGGTGGTAGCTCTCGAAATCCACGATGCCATGCGCGCGCCCGATATGGGCGGTGCGGGTCTGTCCGAGCTCGCGCTCCAGCGGCGCGATGAACGGGGCGAACACGTCCAGCATCAGCGCCCCGCTTTCCGCCAGCAGTGCGGTCAGCGCCGGGTCCACGCACGAGCTGACCACCACCGGGCGCAGCCCGGTGGCCTGCCCGGCCTGGCGGATGCGGTCGGCGGCCTCGCGCGCCTTGTCGGCATTGTCCACGAACGGCAGGCGGTCGGTCGCGAAATGCAGCCCACTGAATTGGGTCAGCAGGCTGTGGCCGATGGTTTCGGCGGTGATGCCGGTGCCGTCGGAGACATAGAACACGGGACGAACGGGGTGCATCGGGATTCCTCGCAGGTGCTCGGGGTAAAATAACGGACTTCCGCGCGACCGCGCCGCCCACGCCCACGGAGTCTGCCTTGAGCACCCCCGCCCCGATCCGCAACGTCCTCTGGCTGAACGAACTGCGTCTGTCCGACCTCGCCCAGGTGGGCGGCAAGAACGCCTCGCTGGGCGAGATGATCGGTGAGCTGTCCGGGCTCGGGGTGTCGGTCCCCGGCGGTTTCGCCACCACCGCCGACGCGTTCAAGGCCTTCATCGCCCACAACGACCTGCACGCGCGCATCTATGACCGGCTGGCCGGGCTGGACGTGGAGGACGTGCCCGCCCTGACCGCCGCCGGGGCCGAGATCCGCCGCTGGGTCGTGGATGCGCCCTTGCAGCCGGAGCTGGAGAGTGATATCCGCAGCGCCTACGCCAGGCTGTGCAGCGAGGCCGGCGCGAGCGACGTCGCGGTGGCGGTGCGCTCTTCGGCCACCGCCGAGGATCTGCCCGACGCCAGCTTTGCCGGGCAGCAGGAAACCTTCCTCAACGTCACCGGCGCGGACGACGTGGTGCGCAAGGTGAAGGAAGTCTTCGCCAGCCTGTACAACGACCGCGCGATCGCCTACCGCGTGCACCACGGCTTCAAGCACGAGGATGTGTTCCTCTCGGCCGGCGTGCAGCTGATGGTGCGCTCGGATGTCGGCGCCTCCGGCGTGCTGTTCACCCTCGACACCGAATCCGGCTTCCGCGACGTGGTGTTCATCACGTCCAGCTACGGCCTGGGCGAGATGGTCGTCCAGGGCGCGGTGAACCCGGATGAGTTCTACGTGTTCAAGCCGACCCTGCAGGCTGGCAAGCCGGCGATCCTGCGCCGCGCGCTGGGCAGCAAGCAGCTGCGGATGGTGTATTCCGACGTGCCCGGCGAGCGCGTGCGCACCGAGGAAACTCCGGCCGCGCTGCGCGGGCGCTTCTCCATCAGCGACGAGGATGTGCACGCGCTGGCACGGCAGGCGCTGGTGATCGAGCAGCACTACGGCCGCCCGATGGACATCGAATGGGGCAAGGACGGCCACACCGGCAAGCTCTACATCCTGCAGGCACGCCCGGAAACGGTGAAGTCGCGCGCGCACGCCACCCAGATCGAGCGCTACACCCTGCAGCAGCGCGGCCAGGTACTGGCCGAAGGCCGCGCCATCGGCCACAAGATCGGCGTCGGCACCGCGCGCGTGGTGCGCAGCCTCGACGACATGAACCGCGTGCAGCCCGGTGACGTGCTGATCGCCGACATGACCGACCCCGACTGGGAGCCGGTGATGAAGCGCAGCGCCGCGATCGTCACCAATCGCGGCGGCCGCACCTGCCACGCCGCGATCATCGCCCGCGAGCTGGGCGTCCCCGCGGTCGTCGGCACCAGCCACGCGCTGGAGACGATCCGAGACGGCGAGACCGTCACCGTCAGTTGCGCCGAGGGCGACACCGGCTTCATCTATGCCGGCGCCCTGCCCTTCGAGCGCACCACCACCGACCTCGGCAACATGCCGGAAGCGCCGCTGAAGATCATGATGAACGTGGCCAACCCGGAGCGCGCGTTCGATTTCGGCATGCTGCCGAACGCCGGCATCGGCCTGGCGCGGCTGGAGATGATCATCGCCAGCCACATCGGCGTGCACCCGAAGGCGCTGCTGGAATACGACCGCCAGGACGCGGCGACGAAGGCGAAGATCGACGCGCGCATCGCCGGCTATGCCAGCCCGGTGGAGTTCTACATCGAGCGTCTGAAGGAAGGCATCGCCACCATCGCCGCCTCGGTGTACCCCAGGCCGGTGATCGTGCGCCTGTCCGACTTCAAGTCCAACGAATACGCCAACCTGCTCGGCGGCAGCCGCTACGAGCCGCACGAGGAAAACCCGATGATCGGATTCCGCGGCGCCTCGCGCTATATCGACCCGAGCTTCAAGGATGCGTTCGCGCTGGAATGCGTGGCGGTCAAGCGCGTACGCGAGGCGATGGACCTTTCCAACGTGTGGGTGATGATCCCGTTCGTGCGCACCCTCGATGAAGGGCGCAAGGTCATCGAAGTCCTGCGCGAGAATGGGCTGGTTCAGGGCGAGCATGGCCTGAAGGTCATCATGATGTGCGAGGTCCCCTCCAACGCGCTGCTGGCGGACGAGTTCCTGGACATCTTCGACGGCTTCTCGATCGGCTCCAACGATCTCACCCAGCTCACCCTGGGCCTGGACCGCGACAGCGCGATCGTCGCCGGCCTGTTCGACGAGCGCGATGCGGCAGTGAAGAAGCTGCTGGCGATGGCGATCCGCACTGCACGCGCGAAGGGCAAGTACGTCGGCATCTGCGGCCAGGGCCCGAGCGACCATCCGGATCTGGCGCAGTGGCTGATGGAGCAAGGCATCGAGTCGGTCTCGCTCAACCCCGACACCGTGGTCGACACCTGGCTGGCGCTGGCCAGGGCGAAGGCGGCCTGAGCTCCGTGGGCCTGCTGCAACCCGCCGCCGTGGTCCACCGCGACGCCATCGACCTGATGCGCGACGTGCGCGGGATCGACTGGCTGGGCCTGCTGGAAACCTGGGGGCTGCGCGTGCTCGCGACGGCCCTGATCTTCCTGCTGGGCCGCTGGCTGGCCAGGCGCCTGGCGCGCGGACTGGACCGGGTGCTGGGCCGCGCCGGGGTGGATGCCACCCTCGGCGGCTTCCTGCACAACATCGCCTACGCGGTGATGATCGTGCTGGTCATCATGACCGCGCTCAGCGCGCTGGGCATTCCGACCACCTCGATGTTCGCCCTGCTCGGCGCCGCCGGCCTGGCGGTGGGTCTTGCGATCAAGGACTCGCTGTCCAACATCGCGGCCGGGGTGATGCTGATCGTGCTGCGCCCGTTCCGCGCCGGCGACCACGTGGTGATCGCCGGGCAGGAAGGCATCGTGCAGGAGATCCGGGTGTTCCAGACCTGGCTGCGCGCCTTCGACCACCGCGTCATCATCCTGCCCAACAGCCAGATCACCACCACCCAGATCATCAATTACTCCCTGCTGCCGCTGCGGCGCATGGAGGTGCCGGTGGGCGTCGGCTATGGCGATGACCTGAAAAAAGCGCGCGAGCTGCTGCTGAAGATCGCCCAGGAGCATCCTTCGATCGTGGACGATCCGCCGCCGGTGGCACGCGTGATGGCGCTGGCCGACAGCAGCATCACCCTGACCCTGTACGCCTTCACCCGCAATGATGACCATGTGGACACCCGCAGCCAGGTGGTGGAGGCCATACGCGATGAGTTCGCTGCCAACGGCTTGAACATTCCCTTCCCGCAGCGCGATCTGCACCTGTATTACGCCGAGCCGCCGGCAGCGGGGGCGCGCTGACGCGAAGCGCGATGCTCAGGCGGCTGGCAGGCCCGCCAGCGCGCCCATGTGGGCGCGGTAATGGCGCAGTTCCGCGATCGAATCGTGCACGTCACTCAGCGCGGTGTGGGTCGATTCCTTGCGGAAGCCGGCCAGCACCGCCGGCGACCAGCGCCGCGCCAGTTCCTTGAGCGTGCTCACGTCGAGGTTGCGGTAGTGGAAATGCGCCTCCAGCGCCGGCATCAGCCGATGCAGGAAGCGCCGGTCCTGGCAGATCGAATTGCCGCACATCGGCGACGTGTTGGCCGGCACCCACCCGCGCAGGAACGCCAGCGTGCGCGCTTCCGCGTCCGCCAGCGGCACGCCCTCCTCCAACACCCGCCGCCACAGCCCCGACTTTTGGTGCTGGTTGCGGTTCCAGTCGTCCATCGCCTCCAGGACGGAAAGCGGATGCGCGATCGCCAGCGCCGGGCCTTCAGCCAGCACATTGAGCTGGGCATCGGTGACGACGGTGGCGATCTCCAGAATGCCGTCGCGCCCGGTATCGAGGCCGGTCATCTCCAGGTCGATCCAGATCAGGCGGTCTTGGGCGGCATCAGCAGGCATGGGCTCGCACACGCGTTGGGGTAGCGGCATGATACCGGCTTGCCGAGGACGCATCGCATGCAGCCATCCACCGCCATCACCGCCGCCCTGGGCCACCACGCGATCCTCTCCGCGATGCTGGCGCCTGCGTTCTTCCTCACTGCCACCGCGGGCCTGCTGACGTCGGCCAACGCGCGGCTGGCGCGGGTGGTGGATCGCCTGCGCGGACTGATCGCCAGCTGGGAGCACGACGCTCCCGACGCGCACGAACGCGAGGCGCAGATCCGCCGTCACCGCCTGCGTGCGCACCTCGTCCTGCGCGCCTGCCGGCTGCTGTACGGTGCGCTGGCCAGCTTCGTCGGCACCAGCCTCGCGCTGGCGGCGGACGCCCTGCTCGACTCGCGCCTGGGCGGCCTGCCGACCACGATGGCGGTAATCGGTGTGCTGTTCCTGCTGGCCGCCAGCGTCGCGATGTGGCGCGAGGTCAGCCTGTCGGTGAAGAGCTTCGACCTCGAACTGGACCAGGAACTGGCCCGCCGCCATTGATCGACGGCGTCAGGCCTTGCCGCGCCGGGCCCGGAAATAGGCGGTCAGCATGGGGCCGGCGATGTCCGCCAACACCCCGCCCTGCACTTCCACGCGATGGTTATGGCGCGGGTCGGCGAGCAGGTCGAACACGCTGCCGGCGGCGCCGGTCTTGGGATCGAAGGCACCGAACACCACGCGGGCGATGCGCGCGTGGACCATCGCCATCGCGCACATCGCGCAGGGTTCCAGGGTCACGTACAGCGTCGTCCCCAGCAGGCGGTGGTTGCCCAGCCGGCGGCCGGCTTCGCGCAGGGCGACGATCTCGGCATGCGCGCTGGGATCGTGCTCGCCGATGTTGCGGTTCCAGCCCTCGCCCAGCACCTCACCGTCGGCGGACACCACGACCGCCCCCACCGGGATCTCGTCGTCCTCGTCGCGGGCGCGCTCGGCCAATGCCAGCGCATGGCGCATCCAAGCCAAGTCTTGAGTTTCGCCCTCATTCATTAGTCAGGCTGCGTTTGGCTTTCCGGTTATTGGATTGACAGGCATGCGCTGGATATTTTCAAGATGAAGCCTAACCGTCCAATGCCCGCCTTGCTCCTGCGTCAACTGCAATAGATCATAAGTTCGGAGCATTTCTAACAAGCCGGAATAACCATAAGCATCAGGAGAAAAACCCGGATCGGTGCGCCGCAGATAATTACCTAGAGCACTTAGATTGACCTTACCCTCGGCAGAATCTCCAGTCATTTCAGCAACTGCCCTAACGACAAACATAGGTCGCTGCTTACCAACTTTTGCTGGCAACTCAGTCGACTTAGGCGCAGCCGCTAGCACTGGAGTAGCCGCTTCCTCACTGCTTACCGCACGCCATTCAGAAAAATGATCGCTGGCATTACGTAGTGCAGGGGGCGTTTTATCCTCACCTACGATGCAGACAACTGCGCCTCTTTCGCGGAGCTTCCGACAAAGATAGGCAAAGTCTGAATCACTGGTGACAAAGCAGAAGGTATCAACGCGATCATCAAACAACAGCTCCATCGCGTCGAGCGCCAGAGCGATGTCAGCGGTATTTTTTCCACTGACATATTGATATTGCAGGCAAGGAGTGAATGCCTGCTGCACCAATGCCTCTTGCCAACGCCCGCCTGACAAGGTTCCAGAATTACCGTAGCCGCGACGAACAACTACACGACCGAAGCGCGCTACAAAGCGCAAGGCGTGATCAAGAATTGCAGGAGGAACATTATCGCAGTCCACGAGAACAGCGATACGTGACTCTTTCGTATCGAACTGAGCCGACATGATGCCTCCAGATGCTATGTGCTAGAGATCTTATCCTGCATCTAGCCTCTTTTTTATTCCCACTCGATCGTCGCCGGGGGGCTTGCCGGAAATGTCGTAGACCACGCGGGAGACGCCGCGCAGTTCGTTGATGATGCGGTTGCTCACGCGACCGAGGAAGTCATACGGCAGGTGCGCCCAGTGCGCGGTCATGAAGTCGATGGTCTCCACCGCGCGCAGCGCGATCACCCACTCGTAGGCGCGCGCGTCGCCGACCACGCCCACCGACCTCACCGGCAGGAACACCGCGAACGCCTGGCTGGTCTTGTCGTACAGGCCGGCCTTGCGCAGTTCGTCGATGAAGATGGCATCCGCGCGCGCCAGCAGCTCGGCATACTCGGGCTTCACTTCGCCGAGGATGCGCACGCCCAGGCCCGGGCCGGGGAACGGGTGGCGGTACACCATCTCGCGCGGCAGGCCGAGCGCCACACCCAGCCGGCGCACCTCGTCCTTGAACAGCTCGCGCAGCGGCTCCACCAGCCCCAGCTTCATGTGTTCGGGCAGGCCGGCGACGTTGTGGTGGCTCTTGATGACGTGGGCCTTGCCGGTCTTGCTGCCGGCCGACTCGATCACGTCCGGGTAGATCGTGCCCTGCGCCAGCCACCTGGCGTTCTTCAGCTTGGCGGACTCCTCGTCGAAGATCTCGACGAACAGGTTGCCGATGATCTTGCGCTTGGCTTCTGGATCCGACACGCCCTTCAATTTCTCGAAGTAGCGATCGGCGGCATTCACGCGGATCACCTTCACGCCCATATGCTCGGCGAACATCGCCATCACCGCGTCGCCTTCCTGCCAGCGCAGCAGGCCGGTATCCACGAACACGCAGGTCAACTGGTCGCCAATGGCCTTGTGCAGCAGCGCCGCGACCACCGAGGAATCCACGCCGCCGGACAAGCCGAGGATCACCTCGTCGGAGCCCACCTGCGCGCGCACGCGCGCGATCTGGTCTTCGATGATGTTGGCCGCCGTCCACAGCGTGGCGCAGCCGCAGATATCGACCGCGAAGCGGCGCAGCAGCGCTTCGCCGGCGGCGGTATGGGTGACTTCCGGATGGAACTGCACGCCGTAGATCTTCTTGGCGTCGTTGGCGAACGCGGCGATGCCGAGGCGGTCGGTGCGGGCGGTGACGGTGAAGCCCTCGGGCGCGCGGGCGACGTGGTCGCCGTGGCTCATCCACACGTTGCGCAGCGCGTCGGTGGTGGCCACCTTCGACAGCAGCGCGTCCTCGGCGATGAGCTCCAGCGCGGCATGGCCGAACTCGCGCTGATCGCCGGCCTCGGTGGCGCCGCCCAGCTGCACGGCCAGCGTCTGCATGCCATAGCAGATGCCGAGGATCGGCACGCCGGCCTCGAACACCGCCTGCGGCGCGGCCGGGCAGCCAGGCTGAGTGGTCGATTCCGGCCCGCCCGACAGGATGATGCCCTTCGCGCCGAACGCCGCGATCTCGGCCGGGTCGTGGTCCCAGGCCCAGATCTCGCAGTACACGCCGATCTCGCGGATGCGGCGGGCGATCAGCTGGGTGTACTGCGCGCCGAAGTCGAGGATCAGGAGCTTGTCGGAATGGATGTCGCCGTGCGCTGACTGGGTCATCGTGATGGTTTCATGGTTTGGAAACAAAGAAGG
This sequence comes from Thermomonas sp. S9, assembly GCF_024704365.1. Lineage (GTDB taxonomy): Bacteria > Pseudomonadota > Gammaproteobacteria > Xanthomonadales > Xanthomonadaceae > Thermomonas. Next base: position 1,548,917 of record NZ_JAJDFY010000001.1, on the reverse strand, counting down.
GAAACTCGCGTCTCCCTTCCGTGACATGCCTCACCCCGCGCGGTAGTTCGGCGGTTCCTTGGTGATCTGCACGTCGTGGACGTGGCTCTCGCGCTGGCCGGCGCCGGTGACCTTCACCATCACCGGGCGCTTGCGCATCTCCTCGATGGTGGCGCAGCCGACATACCCCATGGTGGCGCGCAGGCCGCCCATCAGCTGATGCACCACGCCGGCCAACGGGCCGCGATACGGCACCCGGCCCTCGATGCCTTCCGGCACCAGCTTGTCGGCATCCGAGGCGTCCTGGAAATAACGGTCCTTGCTGCCCTTCTCCATCGCGCCGAGCGAACCCATGCCGCGGTAGCTCTTGTAGCTGCGCCCCTGGAACAGCTCGGTCTCGCCGGGGCTCTCCTCGGTGCCGGCGAACAGGCCGCCGATCATCACGCTGGAGGCGCCGGCCGCGATCGCCTTGCCGATGTCGCCGGAATAGCGGATGCCGCCGTCGGCGATCAGCGGGATGCGGTCCTGCAGGGCCTCGGCCACCAGATCGATCGCGGTGATCTGCGGTACGCCCACCCCGGCCACGATGCGGGTGGTGCAGATCGAGCCGGGGCCGACGCCCACCTTCACCGCGTCCGCGCCGGCGTCCATCAGCGCCAGCGCGGCATCGCCGGTGACGATGTTGCCGCCCACCACCTGCACCTGCGGGTAGTGCTTCTTGACCCAGGCCACACGGCCCAGCACGCCCTGCGCATGGCCGTGCGCGGTATCCACCACGATCACGTCCACGCCGGCGGCGACCAGCGCCTCGACCCGCTGTTCGGTATCGCCGCCCACGCCCACCGCTGCGCCCACCAGCAGGCGTCCGCCGGCGTCGTAGGCGGCATTCGGGTTGTCGGACTTCTTCTGGATGTCCTTGACGGTGATCAGCCCGCGCAGCGCGAACTCATCGTTGACCACCAGCACCTTCTCGATCCGGTGCTTGTGCAGCAGGCCCAGCACCTCGTCGTCGCTGGCGCCTTCCTTCACCGTGACCAGCTTCTCGCGCTTGGTCATGATGTGGCGCACCGGGTCGTCGAGCTTCTTCTCGAAGCGCATGTCGCGCCCGGTGACGATGCCGACCAGCTGGCCCTGCTCGTCCACCACCGGCACCCCGGAGATGTTGCGCGCCCGGGTCAGGCGCAGGACCTCGCCGATGGTGGTGTCGGGCCCGACCGTGAACGGATCCTTGATCACGCCGGCCTCGAAGGTCTTGACCTTGGCCACCTCCGCCGCCTGCGCCTGCACGCTCATGTTCTTGTGCAGGATCGAGATGCCGCCCAGCTGCGCCATCGCCACCGCCAGCCGCGCTTCGCTCACGGTATCCATGGCCGCGGAGGCCAGCGGAAGGCGGATGCGGAGGTCGCGGGTGAGGCGCGTTTCCAGCGAGACATCCTTGGGCAGGACGGCGGAGTGCGCGGGGACGAGCGAAACGTCGTCGTACGTCAGTGCTTCAGCCAGGATGCGGAGCATCGGCAGACCCATGCGGAAGTGGGGAAGCGCGTCATTCTAGCGCTTTTTGCTTCCAGCCTCCCGAAAACCGATCGGTGCCTCGGGAGGGCGGCGGGCAATCGACGTTCCCCGCAGCATGGCCTGCGGCTTGGCCGCGCCCCACGCCCGCCGGGTGCCGGCTGCCGCCGCTATGCGCCCGGATGGGCGGCGGCATCCGCCAGCTCCGCCGCTTCCAGCGTGTTCTGCATCAGGGTGGCCACGGTCATCGGCCCCACCCCGCCCGGCACCGGAGTGATCCAGCTGGCGCGCCTGGCGGCCTCCTCGAAGCCGACGTCGCCCACCAGCCGGCCGTCGTCGAGGCGGTTGATGCCGACATCGATCACCACCGCGCCCGGCTTGACCCATTCGCCCGGGATCAGCCCCGGGCGGCCCACCGCCACCACCAGGATGTCGGCCTCGCCCACGTGGCGCTTGAGCACCTCCGGCGGGGTGAACTTGTGGCAGCTGGTGACGGTGCAGCCGGCGATCAGCAGCTCCTGCCCCATCGGCCGGCCCACGTGGTTGGACACGCCGACGATGGTCGCGCTCTGGCCGCGCACCGGGCGGTCGGTCCAGGCCAGCAACGTGGTGATGCCGCGCGGCGTGCACGGCCGCAGCCCGAACTGGCGCAGCGCCAGGTGCCCGACGTTGGCGGGGTGGAAGCCATCCACGTCCTTGTCGGGGCGGATGCGCTCGATCAGCGCGCTGGCGTCGCGGATACCCGGCAGCGGCAGCTGGATCAGGATGCCGTGGATCTTCGGGTCGGCGTTGAGCTGGTCGATCAAGGCCAGCAGCTCGGCCTCGGTGGTGCCGGCCGGCAGGTCGTAGTCGAACGCCTGGATGCCCACCTTGTCGGCCGCGCGCCGCTTGTTGCGCACGTAGCTCTGGCTGGCCGGATCACTGCCGACCAGCACCACCGCCAGCCCGGGGCGCGGCTTGCCGGCCGCCAGCCGCGCCTGCACCCGGACTTTCAGCGACTCCAGCAGTTCGTCGGCAATGCGTTTTCCATCGAGGATGCGGGCGGTCATGCGGTGGCACGGCGGGCGGGAAGGTGCGCATTATCGCCCAGCCGGCCGCCTTCGCGCCGCCGCTGCGTTGACAGCGGTAAGCTGCAGCGGCCAGCCAGCAGACGAACGAGGTCCGACATGGCGATCCAGGGGGAATGCCCGAAGTGCGGCAAGCGCGTGCTGCACGTCCACGTGGAGCAGATGGTGGGAATGGTCGGTGGCGACAGCAAGGCCCGCTGCATCAGCTTCAGCTGTATCCACTGCCATGCCGTGCTGGGCGTGCAGCTGGACGCCCGCGCCAAGCCGCGACCGCGGCGCAAGGCGGCGCCCGCCAGCTGAAACCGGCCGGCGCCCCGCGGCGCCTGTGCGCGCTTATTCGGCGTCCTGCAACGGCACCTCCGGCAGCCGTCGCGGCGGCGCCTGGCCGGGCAGCGGGCAGCGCGGGACGCCGCTGCCCAGCACGCAATTGACGCAGCAGGTCGGTGGCACGGGCGGTTCCGTGCCCGCTGCCGGCGGTGTCGTTGCGCCCAGCCCCGCCAGTTCCTCCTGCGGCCGCAGCACCAGCGCCGCCACCCAGTCCTGGCGGTTGAAGTCGCAGGCCTGGGGCATGTCCGGCGAACACGGCAAATCGCCCTCGGCGCGCTGCGGCAGGTTCCACAGGCGGCTTTCGGCATTGGTCTGCAGGATGCGCAGGGTCACCGCCTGCTGCACGTTGCCGCCAACCAGGTACACCCGGCCCGGCTCGCGCGAGACCACCACGTCGCAATGCATCGGCAGGCCGCCGTTGCCGGCCTCCAGCCGCTTGCGCAGCCCGGCCGGGCCCAGCACCTGGCTGGCGCGCGCGTAGCATAGCAGGTCCCCGGCCTGCAGCTGCGCGTCCTGCGGCGCCTGCAGCCGGTACGGGCTGGCGGCCGGATCGCGCAGCGCGGCGCGCACATAGTCGGCGTGGCTGGCCGAGGCGCGGAACCCGGGCACCCCGGCACGCTGCATCACCCAGCTCACGAACGCCGCCGACCACGGGGTGTCCACCACGAAGGCGCGGCAGCCCAATCCCGGGAACTCCAGCCGCATCACCGCGACCTGGCACTCGCCGGCACCGGGCTTGAACGCCATCGCAGGCAACAGGCCGCTGGCCTGCCAGTAGAACGCCACCCGCCGCCACGGCGCGCCGCCATCCTGCAGGCCGCGGCCCTCGGCCTCGTAGGCGGTCAGGCTGGCCAGCCGGCCCTCGGCATCGATGAAGGGTCGGTTCCAGCGCAGCGATTCCGCGCAGGCCACCGCGGCGATGCGGGTGGCCACCTGCGGATCCTGCTGCCGCGCAGCAAGGTCAGGGGCACCCATCCGCGGGCGCAGCCGCGACCGTGCTGGAAGCGAACAGCAGGGCCAGCCCCAGCAGCAGCACTGGCAGGCGGCGCATCCGTGCGAAGCTCGGCATCGATCACTCCTCGGCAGGGTCGGCCAGCGGCGCCGCGGGCGGCCGCCGGGTCTTCTGGATAGCGTACCCTGGGGCGAGAAGCGGACGCGCCGGGCGTCAGCCGCCACGCTTGACGTGCCGCAGCAGGCGCCGTTTCCTGGCGACCTGGCGCTCGGTCAGCGTGTTCTTCTTGCCTTCGTACGGGTTGCTGCCCTCGCGGAATACGAAGTGGATCGGGGTGCCGACCAGCTTGAAGCGCTTGCGAAAGAAGTTCTCGAGATAGCGCTGGTAGGTCCCGCTGAGGGTCTTCAGGCGATTACCGTGGACGATGAAGGTCGGCGGGACCTCGCCTCCGGGATGGGCGAAGCGCAGCTTGGCCACGTGCCCGCGCACCACCGGCGGCGGATTCGCGGCATACGCCGCTTCGACCGCGCGGGTCACCTCGGAGGTACTGAACGCGCGGGTCGCCGAGGCGTGTGCGCGGTGGATGGCGCGGAACAGCTCGCGCAGGCCGGAGCCGTGCAGCGCGGAAATGCGCACGCGCTCGGCCCAGTCCACGAAGCCCAGCTTGCGCGCGGCCAGCGCCTCGGCCTGCTGGCGCTCGTAATCGCTGCAGCCGTCCCACTTGTTGAGCGCGATCACCAGCGCGCGCCCGGCGTCCAGCACCGCGCCGAGCACGGTGGCGTCCTGGTCAGTGACGCCCTCGCTGGCATCCAGCATCAGCACCGCGACCTGGCACTGCTCGATGGCCTGCAGGGTCTTGACGGCAGAGAACTTCTCCACCGCCTCCTCCACCCCGCGCCCGCCGGCGCAGGCCGGCGGTGTCGATCAGGCGATACTTGCGGCCATCGCGCTCGAGGTCCACCGCGATCGAATCGCGGGTGGTGCCGGGCACCTCCGAGGCGATCATCCGCTCCTCGCCGAGGATGCGGTTGACCAGAGTGGACTTGCCGACGTTGGGGCGGCCGACGAAGGCGATGCGGATGCGCCCGGGATCGTCGTCCAGGGTCTCCGCGCTGCCGGTCTCCGGCAGCAGCGCCGCCGCCCGCGCCAGCAGCACGTCGATCCCGGTGCGGTGCGCGCTGGACACCGCCAGCACGTCGGAGAGCCCGTAGCGGGCGAACTCGGCCAGCGCCGCGCGGGCGTCGATGCCATCGGTCTTGTTGACCACCAGCAGGGTCGGCTTGGCCAGCTTGCGCAGCCAGCGCAGGATGTCGTCGTCCAGCGCCGAGGCCCCCTCGCGGCCGTCCACGATGAACAGCACCAGGTCGGCCTCTTCCGCTGCCGCCCGCGACTGGCGCGCGGTGGCGCCAGCCAGCCCTTCGTCCTCGCCGGCGATGCCGCCGGTATCCACCAGCACGAACGGCCGGCCTTCCAGCAGCCGGCACACGCCGTAGTTGCGGTCGCGGGTGACGCCGGGCTCGTCGTGCACCAGCGCATCGCGGCTGCGGGTCAGCGCGTTGAACAGGGTGGATTTGCCGACGTTGGGGCGCCCGACGAGGGCGACGAGGGGAAGCATGGGACGTACCTTGAGGAACGGATGCCGGCGGGACATCCGGGGATCGAATGCGACAGCGGCCCCGGCAGGGTAGCCGGAGCCGCGGAACGGGGCCAGCCGCGCGGGCCGGCGCGACGGGTCACGGCTGCAGCGCGAACGCGGTCAGCTTGCCATCGACGCTCTGCACCACCACGGTGCCGCTGGCTTCGACCGGCTTGCCGGTCACCGCCGCGCCCACCTTGCTGCGCGCGGCGAAGGCGCCGTCGTTGAGGCGCAGCCAGTGGACCACGCCTTCGTAATCTCCCACCACCGCGTAGTCGCCCTGCACGGTCGGAGCCGACACGTTGCGGTTGAGCAGACCGGACTGCTTCCAGAGGCTGCCGCCCGTGTTCTTGTCCAGCCCGACCACGTTGCCGTCCTTGTCGGTGATGACCACCGCCGAGTTGCTCAGGCCCAGCCCGCGCACGCCGCCGTGATCGCTGTCCCACAGGACCTGGCCGCGCGGGCCGTCGATCGCCACGGTGTGGTTCTTGAAGCTGGTCGCGAACAGCACGGTGCCGTCCAGCACCGCGGCGCCGTCCACGTCGGCCATGCGTTCCAGCTCGCTACGGCCGTCGGGCTCGGCCACCGTCACGCGCCAGCGCTCGCTGCCGTCGCTGGCGCCAAGCGCGGTCAGGGTGCCGTTGTCCCCGGGTACGAACACGAGGCCCGGGCCGAGGGTGAGATCGCCGGTGCCGCGCACGGTCAGCGACGGCATGTCGGCACTGTAGAACCAGCGGCGCTCGCCAGTGGCGGCATCGAAGGCGGTGACGCGGCCGTCGTTGGAATGCACGAACACCAGCCCGCCGGCGATCGCGGGCGCGGCGATCACTTCGTTGCCGACCTTGGCGGTCCACTTCTCGTGGCCATCGGCGGCATCCAGCGCGATCACTTCGCCCTTCAGGCCGCCGACCACCACCAGCCCCTCGCCGGCACCGGGGCCGCCGCTCAGACGGGCCTTGGAGTCGTAGTGCCACAGGGTCTGGCCGGTGCCGAGGTCGAGCGCGGTGACCCCCCATCGACCGCCGCCGCGTACACCTTGCCGTCCGCGATTACCGGATGCTGGCCGATGCCGAGATGTTTCTCGCCGTTGCCGACCTTGACGCTCCACAACTGCTTGACGCCGACGGTGGGGGTGAAGTCGACCAGTTTGGCCGGCTCGCCGGTCTTGTCCTTGTTGCGCCCGCCAAACAGGTTCTTGACGCTGCTGCAGCCGGACAGGGCGACCACCGCAACGAGGGCGGAGGCGATAAAGCGCAGGGCGCGGGGCTGGCGCAGGATCATCAGGTGTTGTCCTCGGTATGCGGCGGCGTACCGCCGGCCTCGATCAGCTTCATTTCCAGCACGCGGTGCTGGGCATCGCCGACGGCAACCAGCACCAGCGCCTTGCGGTAGGCCTCCTGCGCCTTGGCCATGTCGCCCAGCGCGAACTGCGCGTCACCGCGCGCGTCCAGCATGGCCGGGTTGGTCTCGTCGTCGAGCAGCGCCAGCGCCTCCTTGGCCTTGCCGGCATCGATCAGCAGCCGCGCCAGGCGCTCGCGCAGGATCGGACGCAGGTCCGAAGGCACGTCGCGCACGCCGCGCAGGGTGGCGATGGCGTCATCGCGCCTGCCCGCATCCAGCTGCGCCTTGGCCAGCTGCAGTGCGGCCAGCGTGCCCAGCGCGGGGTTGTTCTTGTCGAGGCTGGCGATGACGCCCTGGCCCTTGTCGGCCGGCAGCTTGCCGTCCTCGAACGCCTGCACCGCCTGCGCGTAGGCGGCGTTGACGCCCATGTCCGCCTGCCGGCGCTGGGCCTGCCACCAGTTCCAGCCGGCGATCACCGCCAGGCCGAGGCCGATGCCGCCGATGATGCCGAGGGCGTTGTTGCGGAGCCAAGAGCGTACCTGCTCGCTTTGTTCGTGCTCATTGAGCAGATCGTCGATCGCCATGCTGCCTCTCGCCCGTCATCCTGGACGGGGTGATGTGGATGGATTCGGGGCCGGACGCGCCGCGCGTTTCGCAGATCAATCGACCGCGGCGACCGAGCCGTCGGAGGATACCGCAAAGCGGGCGACGTTCGCGCGGGCGTGCGCCGTGACATCCACCGCCTGCCCGCGCACGTCGAGCTGCACCGCCGACGCGTTGCCGATGGTCAGGCGCCCGACCTGAGCCGCGGCATAACGGCGCTCGCTGCCTGCCGGCAGCAAGGCCTGTTCGATCGTCGCGCCGTCGCGGCCGAGCACTTCCAACCAGGTCTTGCCGCGGGTGCGCAGCAGGATGTCCGGGCCCGACTGCGCCGTGGCCGTTGCGCTCGTTGGCGCGGGCACGGGCGCGGCCGGCAGCGGCGCCATCGAGGCCACCACCGTGCGCGGCGCCGCGGCCTGCGCGACGGCGGACGGTGCGGTGTCGAGCGCCGCGACCGCGGGCGCGGCTTCCGCCGCCAGATGCTGGCGGGTGGCGACCCAGGCCGGGATCGCCAGCGACAGCGTCAGCACGATGTAGACCAGCCGGCGCCCGATCTGCTCGGCCCACCAGCGGGTCCTGGAAACATGGGTGCGGCTCACCAGCCGGGTCGGCTCCACCGGCGCCACGTCGAGCGCCTCCATCATCGCCGTGGTGCCGAGCCCGAGCAGGCGCGAATAGCTGCGCACCTGGCCGCGCACGAACACCGGCGCCCCCAGTCGCGCCCAGTCCTCCGCCTCCAGCGAGCGCACCACGCGCGCCGGCATGTGCAGCCTGGCCGCCACGTCCTCGATCTGCAAACCGGCCGCCTCGCGGGCCGCGCGCAGGCGCGCGCCGCAACCGGCCAGCGCCGCGTGGGTGGAATCCTGGGCCATGTTCGCTGTCATTGCGTGCGCGGTACCGTGGCTGGACCGGAGGAAATCGCCTGCAAACGGGAAAGATAGCGCGAAGCGGCCGCGTTGTCGCCCAGTTTCTGCTCGATCTCCGCCGCCAGTCGCAAACCGGCCGGATCGTCCGGGCTCAGCGCCAGCCAGCGCTCGACGAACGCGCGCGCCTCCAGCCCGTTGCCGCGCCCCTGCTCCAGGGCGGCCAGGCCGGCCAGCGCCGCCAGATTCTGGGGGGTCCAGCGCCAGCGCCTTGCGCCAGCTGGATTCCGCGCGCTGCGCCTGGCCGGCCGCGCTCGCGCAGCTGCCGGCATTGGCGAGCGCGGCCGCCGGCGTCGGATAGGACGGATCGGCCAGCGCGCGCTCGAACCAGTCCAGCGACTCCATGGCGCGCCCATTGGCGCACAGCCAGCTGCCGTAGTTGTTGGCGTAGATGCCGTTGCCCGGCGCGCCCATCGCCGCCGCCTGGTAGGCCTTGCCGGCGGCGGCGGCATCGCCGCGCGCGCTGGCGATCGCACCCAGCAGGGTCTGGGCATCGCCGGAGCCGGGCTGCAGCTTCAGCACCTGCCGCGCCAGCCGTTCGGCCTCGGCATACTGGCCGCGCTGCAGCTGGTCGCCGGCGGACAGCAGCAGCAGGGCCGGATCGGTCTCGGCGCGGCCCTTCTTGCCGCTCACGTCGTAGGTGGGGGCGATCTGGGTATAGCCGCGGGGCTGGGCGCTGGGCCGGATGAAGGACAGGCGCTCCATCTGCTGGCAGCCGGCCAGCAGCAGTATCGCGACGACCGCGAACCCGACCCTCGCGTCGCTATGCCGCATGCACGTCCCCTTGCGCCTGCAGGCGCTTGCGATGCTCCGCCGAGCGCCGGGTGCGGTCCAGTACCTGCCCCTTCAGCTGGCCGCAGGCGGCGTCGATGTCGTCGCCGCGGGTGCGCCGCACCGGCGCGATCATGCCGGCATCGTTCAGCCGCTTCTGGAAGGCGCGGATGGCCCCTTCGTCCGGCCGTTCGTAGCGCGCGCCCGGGAACGGATTGAACGGGATCAGGTTGACCTTGGCCGCGTCCTTCATCTGCACCCGGCGGTCGAAGTCGCGCAGCAGCGCCACCAGCGCACGCGCGTGCTCCGGCTGGTCGTTGACGCCGCGCATCAGGGTGTATTCGAAGGTGACGGATTCGCCCTTCTTGCGCAGCGCGTAGCGCACGCAGGCGTCCATCAGTTCGGCGATCGGGTACTTGCGGTTGAGCGGCACCAGCTGGTCGCGCAGCTCGTCGAACGGCGCATGCAAGGAGACCGCCAGCGATACGTCGCTTTCCTGCGCCAGGCGGTCGATCATCGGCACCATGCCGGCGGTGGAGAGGGTGACGCGCTTGTTGGCCAGGCCATAGCCGAGGTCATCGCGCATGATGCTCATGGCGCGCACGACGTTGTCGAAGTTGGCCAGTGGCTCGCCCATGCCCATCATCACCACGTTGGTGAGCTTGCGCTGCTGGTGCGGCACGTTGCCGAGGTGGCACGCCGCCACCCACACCTGGCCGATGATCTCGGCAGTGGACAGGTTGCGGTTGAAGCCCTGGGTCGCGGTCGAGCAGAACGTGCAGTTGAGCGCGCAGCCCACCTGCGAGGACACGCACAGCGTGCCGCGCCCCTTGTCGGGGATGTAGACCGTCTCGATGGCGTTGCTGGCATCCATGCCCAGCAGCCATTTGTGGGTGCCGTCGGCGGAGGCCTTGTCGAACACGACCTGCGGGGCGCGCACCACCGCGCGCTCCTCCAGCTTGGCGCGCAGCGCCTTGCCGAGGTCGGTCATGGCCGCGAAGTCGGTGGCGTAACGGTGATGGATCCACTTCATCACCTGGTGGGCGCGGAACTTCTTCTCGCCCAGTTCATCCTCGAAGAAGCGCTCCAGGCGGGCGCGATCGAAATCGAAGATGTTGGTTTTCCCGGTATCGGCCAAGGCTGCCGTCTTACCGGCATGGCCGCCCACGCCGGCAGTCGCCGGCGCGGCGGCAGGCGCACCCCCGTCGTCGCCCAGCAGGGCGATCGCGATGGACGGGGTGCGCGGGGCGGTCATCGGCGGATCAGCGCGCGTAGACGTCGGTGGCCGGGAAGAAGTACGCGACTTCGATCGCGGCATTCTCCAGCGAGTCCGAGCCGTGCACGGCGTTGGCGTCGATGCTGTCGGCGAAGTCGGCGCGGATGGTGCCCGGCGCGGCGTCCTTCGGGTTGGTGGCGCCCATCAGCTCACGGTTCTTGCGCACCGCGCCCTCGCCTTCCAGCACCTGGATCATCACCGGGCCGGAGATCATGAATTCCACCAGCGCGTTGAAGAACGGGCGCTCGCGGTGCACGGCGTAGAAGCCCTCGGCCTCGGCGCGCGAGAGGTGCTTCATCCTGGCGGCCACGATCTTGAGGCCGGCTTGCTCGAAACGGGTGTAGATCTGGCCGATCACGTTCTTGGCGACGGCATCGGGTTTGATGATCGAAAGGGTGCGCTCCAGCGCCATGGGATTCTCCGGAAAGTTGGCGGGCGTCCTTGCCGGAAGCGCCCGAGGATAACAGAAAACCCGCGTACTGGCGCGGGTTTGGCCGATATGGCTGCGGGAGATTCTAGCGCATTTCCGGCGCCTTCCGCAGCATCGGCCGCGCTGCCGGCGGTCGCCCGGTATGCGCCCGCGATTGACGTACGCAGGCGTACGGCGTAGGCTCAAACGCGCGTTTGATTCTGGCGCCGGAGGGCCGATGAGCCTGCAGCATTTCTCCACCAAGGACCGCATCCTGTACGCGGCCGAGGAGCTGTTCGCCCAGCAGGGCTTCGCCTCGACCTCGCTGCGCCAGGTCACCAGCCACGCCGACGTCAACATCGCTGCGGTCAACTACCACTTCGGCAGCAAGGACAACCTCGTCAACGAAGTCTTCCGCCGGCGCATGGACGTGATGAGCGCCCAGCGGCTCGAAGCCCTGCAGCGCGCGCTGAAAACCGCGCCCGGGCAGCTGGAGCCGATCCTCGCCGCGTTCGTCGAACCTGCCCTGGCCATGGCCCAGGATCGCCACGGCGGCGGCGCCTTCATCCGGGTGATCGCCCGCACCTATGCCGAGAACAACGACCGCCTGCGCAAGTTCCTGTCCGACCAGTACGGCCATGTGCTGCGCGAGTTCGCCAAGGCGATTGCCGGCTGCGTGCCGGGGCTGGGCAAGGAAGAACTGTACTGGCGGCTGGACTTCCTGTCCGGCGCGCTGACCTATGCGATGGCCGACTTCGGCCTGATCAAGCGGCCTTCGGGAGTCTCCGAGGCCACCCACCGCCAGCGCGCCGCGCAGGCGCTCATCCGTTTCGCCGCAGCCGGATTCCAGGCTGAAGCGCGCTGATTAAATCAGGATTTTCAAGGAGATGGAAAACATGTCTCAGAAACTGCTCGTACGCCGCGCCGCCGTGCTCGGCGCCGGCGTGATGGGCGCGCAGATCGCCGCCCACCTGACCAATACCGGCATCGACACCGTGCTTTTCGACCTCCCCGCCAAGGACGGGCCGGCCGACGGCGTCGTGCTCAAGGCGATCGGCAACCTCGGCAAGCTCTCGCCGGCACCGCTGGCCAGCCAGCGGCTGGCCGAGGCGATCACGCCTGCCAACTACGACAGCGGGCTGGAGCTGCTGAAAGACTGCGACCTGATCATCGAGGCGATCGCCGAGCGAATGGACTGGAAGCAGGACCTGTACCGCAAGATCGCCCCGTTCGTGCCCGCCCATGCGATCCTGGCCAGCAATACATCTGGCTTGGGGATCAATGCTTTGGCAGGCGTTCTTCCCGAAGAGCTGAAACACCGCTTCTGCGGCGTGCACTTCTTCAATCCGCCGCGCTACATGCATCTGGCCGAACTGATCCCGGCGCAGACTACCGATCCGGGCGTGCTCGATGGCCTGGAAGCCTTCCTCACCACCCAGCTCGGCAAGGGCGTGGTGCGCGCCAAGGACACCCCCCAACTTCATCGGCAACCGGATCGGCGTGTTCTCGATCCTGTCGGTGATCCACCACACCCACGCGTTCGGCCTCGGCTTCGACGAGGTGGACGCGCTGACCGGCCCGCTGCTGGGGCGGCCGAAGTCCGCCACCTACCGCACCTCCGACGTGGTCGGGCTGGACACCATGGCGCACGTCATCAAGACCATGGCCGACACCCTGCCGGACGATCCGTGGCACCGCTACTTCCAGGCGCCGGACTGGCTGCAGGCGCTGATCGCCAGGGGGCGCCCTGGGGCAAAAGACTGGGGCTGGCATCTTCCGCAAGGTCGGCAAGGAGATCGTGGTGCTGGATCTGGCGGCGCAGGACTACCGCGTGGCCGACCGCGACGCGGCGCCGGAGGTGGTGGAGATCCTCAAGCTGAAGAACCCGGCGGAGAAGTTCGCGAAGCTGCGCGAGAGCCAGCATCCGCAGGCGCAGTTCCTGTGGGCCTGCTTCCGCGACCTGTTCCACTACAGCGCCTACCACCTGGCCGATATTGCGGACACCGCGCGCGACGTGGATTTCGCGATCCGCTGGGGCTACGGCTGGGCGCAGGGCCCGTTCGAGACCTGGCAAACCGCGGGCTGGAATCAGGTGGCGGCGTGGATCGCCGAGGACATCGCCGCCGGGCGCGCCATGCGCGATGCCGCCCTGCCCGCCTGGGTCACCCAGCGCGACGGCGTACACGCCGCCGAGGGCAGCTACAGCCCGGCCAAGAACGCCCTGCTGCCGCGCTCGTCGCTGCCGGTCTACCGGCGCCAGCGCTTCCCCGATCCGATGCTGGGCGAGCGCTTCGCCCCCGGCGAGACGGTGTTCGAGAACGACGGCCTGCGCATGTGGCACGACGGCGACGGCATCGCCGTGGTCAGCTTCAAGACCAAGATGCACACCGTCTCCGACGCCGTGCTGGACGGGCTGCAGGAAGCCGTGGCGCGCGCCGAGCGCGACTTCGCCGGCCTGGTGATCTGGCAGCCGAAGGAGCCGTTCTCCGCCGGTGCCGACCTGGCCGGTGCGCTGGGCGCGCTGCAGGCCGGCAAGCTCGACCTGTTCGAGGCGATGGTGGCCAACTTCCAGGCCACCAGCCAGCGTCTCAAATATTCGCTGGTACCGGTGGTTGCGGCCGTGCGCGGGTTGGCCCTCGGCGGCGGCTGCGAGTTCCAGATGCACAGCGCCAGGACCGTGGCGCACCTGGAGAGCTACATCGGCCTGGTCGAGGCCGGCGTGGGCCTGCTGCCGGCCAGCGGCGGCCTGAAGGAACTGGCGGTGCGCGCCTCCGCGGCGACCGGCCCGGGCGGCGACGTGTTTGCCGAGCTGAAGAAGATCTTCGAGACGGTGGCGATGGCCAAGGTGTCCACCTCGGCGCTCAACGCCAAGGAGCTGGGCCTGCTGCGTGGCAACGACAAGGTCGCCTTCCACGCCCACGAGCTGCTGTACATCGCCAAGGCCGAGGCGCGCGCGCTGGCCGAGGGCGGCTACCGCCCACCGCTGCCGGCGCGCCGCATCCAGGTCGCCGGCGACGTCGGCATCGCCACTTTCAAGATGCTGCTGGTCAACATGCTGGAGGGCCGCTTCATCAGTGAGTACGACTACGAGATTGCCGAACGCATCGCCACCGTGCTGTGCGGCGGCGAGGTCGAGCGCGGCGCGCTGGTGGACGAGGACTGGCTGATCAAGCTTGAGCGCAAGCACTTCGTGGAGCTGGCGCAGCAGGACAAGACCCAGGCCCGCATCGCGCACATGCTCAAGACCGGCAAGCCGCTGCGGAACTGAGCATGGGAAAGATCGGGCCTCCTGCCGCGACTTTCCCGGCGCGGGCGAATGGCATGACATTCGCCCGCTTGCGCGGCATCGCATGCGATACCGCGGCGGCACGTCCTTGTGCCGCCGACACCCCAGACATTGGAGTCCATCCATGAGCAAGCAAATCCAGGACGCCTACATCGTCGCCGCCACCCGCACCCCGGTGGGCAAGGCCCCGAAGGGCGTGTTCCGCAACACCCGCCCCGACGACATGCTGGCGCACGTGCTGAAGGCCGTGATCGCGCAGGCGCCGGGCATCGACGTCAACCGCATCGACGACGCCATCATCGGCTGCGCCATGCCCGAGGGCGAGCAAGGCATGAACGTGGCACGCATCGGCGTGCTGCTGGCGGGCCTGCCCAATACCGTCGCCGGCCAGACCATCAACCGCTTCTGCTCCTCCGGCCTGCAGGCGGTAGCGCTGGCCGCGCAGCAGATCCAGCTGGGCCATTCCGACCTGATGCTGGCCGGCGGCACCGAATCGATGTCGATGGTGCCGATGATGGGCAACAAGGTCGCGCTGTCGCCGGCGGTGTTCCGCGACGACCACGTGGCGATCGCCTATGGCATGGGCATCACCGCCGAAAAGGTGGCCGAGGAGTGGAAGGTCTCGCGCGAGGATCAGGACGCCTTCGCCCTGGCCTCGCATCAGAAGGCGCTGGCCGCGCAGGCGGCCGGCGAGTTCCGCGACGAGATTACCCCGTACGAGATCGTCGTGCGGCTTCCCGACTTGGCCGGCAACACCATCCGGATGAAGAAGCTGCTGGTGGAGCAGGACGAGGGCCCGCGCCCGGACACCTCGCCGGAGGGATTGGCCAGACTGCGTCCGGTGTTCCGCAACGGCCAGTTCGGCGGCACCGTGACGGCCGGCAACTCGTCGCAGATGAGCGACGGCGCCGGCGCCGTGCTGCTGGCGTCGGAGCAGGCGATCAAGGATTACGGGCTGACCCCGCTGGCGCGTTTCGTCAGCTTCAGCGTGGCCGGCGTGCGTCCGGAAGTGATGGGCATCGGCCCGGTCGCAGCGATCCCCAAGGCGCTCAAGCAAGGCGGCCTCACCCAGGACCAGCTGGACTGGATCGAGCTCAACGAGGCATTCGCCGCGCAGGCGCTGGCGGTGATCCGCGACTGCGGGCTGGATCCAGCCAAGGTCAACCCGCTAGGCGGGGCGATCGCGCTGGGTCATCCGCTGGGCGCCACCGGCGCGATCCGCACCGCCACCCTGGTGCACGGCCTGCGTCGGCGCAAGCAGAAATACGGCATGGTCACCATGTGCATCGGCACCGGCATGGGCGCGGCGGGCATCTTCGAAGCGCTCTGATCGCCAGCCACGCGATGGCAGGACAACGGCGCCGCAAGGCGCCGTTGTCGTGGCGGCTACCGGTGGCCGGGGCTCAGGTCTCGACTACGCCCATCTCGCCCAGCGCCTTCTGCATCAGGCCGCGCGCCGCCTCGCTGAGTTTCTCGTGATCCAGCGCGTAGCGGATGGTGGCCTCGATCAGCCCCAGGTGGGTGCCGCAATCGAAGCGGGTGCCGTGGAAGCGGAACGCATCCACCCGCTCGCGCTGCAGCAGCGCGGCGATCGCATCGGTCAGCTGGATCTCGCCGCCGGCACCCTTCGGGGTGGTTTCCAGCAGGTCGAAGATGGCCGGCGTGAGGATGTAGCGGCCGACCACCGCCAGATTGCTGGGCGCGTGCTCCGGCCGTGGCTTCTCCACGATCTCGCGGATCTGCCCGGCCTGGCCGTCGAACGCCTCGGTGGCCACGATGCCGTAGCTGCCGGTCTGTTCGCGCGGCACGTCCTGCACCGCCACCGCGCTGCCGCCGGTGGCCTGGGCATGGTCGGCCATCTGCTTGAGCGCGCCGTCGCCGTGGCTCCAGATGAGATCGTCCGGCAGCAGCACCGCGAACGGCTCGTCGCCGACCACCGGGCGCGCGCACAGCACCGCATGCCCCAGCCCCAGCGCCTCGGCCTGGGTCACGAACACCGCGCGCACGCCCTCGGGCAGCACGTTGCGCACCAGTGCCAGCAGTTCCTGCTTGCCGGATTTCTCCAGTTTCTGCTCCAGCTCGTAGGCCTTGTCGAAGTAATCGGCCACCGCGTGCTTGTAGCGGTTGGTGACGAACACCAGGGTGTCGCAGCCGGCGGCGATCGCCTCGTCCACCGCGTACTGGATCAGCGGACGATCGACGATCGGCAGCATTTCCTTGGGCACGGTCTTGGTGGCCGGCAGGAAGCGGGTGCCAAGGCCGGCGACGGAAATACCGCCTTGCGGATGCGCGGAGAGGATCGGGTCATCGATGGGCTCTGTCGTTGGAATCGCGGGAATCGCGGGGATATTGGGGCGCGTGGGAGTCGGCGGGCGCGGTCTCGCGCAGCAGTCGCTGCAGCGCAGGCACATCATAAGAAAGCACGGCCTCACGCAGCGCCTCCAGCCAGGTGGCGAAGAATGCCGGCACGGCCGCGTCCAGCGGCAACCGCCAGATCCCGGGCGCGGCCTGCTGCCGCTGCGGCGGCAGGGCCGGCTCGTGCAGGCGCTCGCCCGGGCGCAGGCCGGTGAACACCATCCCGACCTCCTGCGGCTGCAGCCCCGCCTGCCGCAGCAGGCGCGAGGCCAGCGTCAGGATCGCCACCGGCGCCCCCATGTCCAGCGCGTACATGGCGCGCTGCTCGCCCAACGCGGCCGCCTGCAGGATCAATTGGCAGGCCTCGGGGATGGTCATGAAATAGCGGGTGGCCTGCGGATGGGTCAGCGTCAGCGGCCCGCCGCGGCGGATCTGTTCGCGGAACACCTGGGTCACGCTGCCGGCCGAATCGAGCACATTGCCGAAGCGCACCACTGCCAGCCGGGTCGCGGGCGCCTGCGCCAGCAGCGCCAGGCAGGCCTGCTCGGCCAGGCGCTTGCTCGCGCCCAGCACGCTGACCGGATCCACCGCCTTGTCGGTGGACACCAGCACCATGCAGGCGATGCCGGCCACGCGCGCCGCCTGTGCCACTGCCGCGGTGGCCAGCACGTTGTTGCGCGCAGCCTCGCGCGGCTGCGCCTCCAGCAGCGGCACGTGCTTGTAGGCGGCGGCATGGATCAGGGTCTCCACTGGCCCCTGCCCCAGCGCGTGCGCCAGCACCGCCGGATCGCCGCAGTCGCCGAGCACCGCCACGCACTCCAGCGCCGGGAACGCCGCGTGCAGGCGCTCCTGCACCTGCAACAGCGCCAGTTCGTCGATTTCCACCAGCAGCAGCCGGCGCGCGCCGTACAGCGCGCACTGGCGGCACAGCTCGGCACCGATCGAACCCCCGGCCCCGGTCACCAGCACCGTCTGCCCGCGCAGCCAGGCGCGGACCTTGCCGGGATCGGCAGTGTGCTCGGCGCGCCCGAGCAAGGCCGCGGCCTCGCCGGGTTCGGCCGCCATGCGCCTGCGGTGCCCGCGCGATGGCGTCAGGCGATGCCACCAGTGGCGACTCATGCCACGCCCTCCGCGCCGGCGCGCGCCTGCCCGCGCCACCACAGCCAGGTCGAGGCGCCGAGAAACGCGCCGCAGCCGCCGTAGGCCCATGCGATCGGCACCGTCTGCAGCCAGACCATGCAGGCGATCGCCAGCGCGGTCCACGCCGCATAGCGCAGCGTCACGCGCGGATGGCCAAGGGCGCGCGCCCAGCGCTGGTAAAGATGTTGCAGGTGCGGCTGCCACCAGCGCTCGCGGCGCAGGATACGGCGCAGCAGCGTCAGGCCGGTATCCACCAGCACCGCCGCCAGCGGCAGCGCCAGCAGCGGCCACCGCGCGGGCGGGCAGGCCTGCAGCGCCAGCCCCAGCAGGCAGGCCAGCAGGTAGCCCAGCGCGCTGCTGCCGACATCGCCGGCAAACACCCGCGCACGCGGGACGTTGAATGGCAGAAAGCCAAGGCAGGCCGCGATGAGCGCCAGCGCCAGCCAGCGCCCCGCCTCCTGCAGACCCCAGGCCAGCGCCAGCGCGCACAGTAGCGCCTGGCTGGCCGCCAGGCCGTCGATCCCGTCGATGAAGTTCCAGGCGTTCACCAGCACCGGCACCGCCACGAAGCCCAGCACCACCACCGCCGGCGCCGCCTGCGCGCGCGCCAGCGCGAGGGCCAGGCAAACACCCGCCAGCAGCTGCGCCGCCAGGCGCCAGCCGGGCGCCAGCGGGCGGCGATCATCGCGCCAGCCGGCAGCGGCGACCAGCAGCAGACCCGCGCCCATCCAGCCGGCACCGGCACTGCCGAGCCAGGCGAACACGGCGAATGCCGCCAGCCCGACCAGCGCGACCCCGGCCCCGCCCCCGCGCGGCGTGGGCACGCCGTGGCTGCGCCGCGGGCCCGGCAGGTCCAGCATGCCGGCGCGCGGGGCGAACCGGCGCACGCCCTCGGTGGCCGCGGCCGACAGCAGCAGGCTGGCCGCCATCCACATCCCGGTCAATGCCGGATCAGACCACCGCATAGTTCAGCAACGGCTTCACCGTTCCCCATTCCTTGCAGCTCGGGCATTGCCAGTGGTGGCTGCGCGCGCCGAAGCCACAGCGGTTGCAGCGGTAGCTGGGATTGCGCACCAGCAGCTGGTCGGTGATGTGCTTGAGATCGTGCAGGGTGGCCGCGGCATCCGCATCATCGGCGAGGCTAAGGTCGATCAGCGCCGCCTCGCCGCGCACCGAGGGCCGGTCCTTGAGCTGCTGGGCGAGATAGCGCCGCGCCGCGCCGACGCCCTCCTCCGCTTCCAGCATCCGGGTCAGCGCCAGCACCGGGGAGATGCCGCGGTAGTGCTCGCACATGCCGGCGAGGAAGGCCCACGCACCGGTGCGCTCGCCCACCTTCTCGTAGTTCTCCAGCAGCGACGGCAGGATCACCGGCAGGAAATCCGGGTCGTGGCGGGCGGCGCGTTCGAGCGCGCGAATGGCGGCCTGGGTGTTGCCGGTCTCGGCCTCGATCCGGCCTTCGAGGATCCCGGCGCGCACCGAGGTGGGATCGGCCGCGTAGGCGCGCACCACCGCCGCGCGCGCGGCCTCGACATCACCGTTGCTGCGGTGGCGGTCGGCCAGCTCGCATTCGAACTGGGCGATCAGGCGCCCCATCGGCTGCCCGCTCGCCTGCTCGTAGCGGGTGGCGTTGTGGATCGCCTTTTCCCAGTCGCGCTCGGACTGGTAGATCTCGATCAGGTGCTTGAGCGCCTGCGGGCGCGCTGGTCGAGCTGGGCGAGGTCGTTGAACACGGTTTCCGCGCGGTCCAGCAACCCGGCGCGCATATAGTCCTCGCCGAGCGCGGACAGCGCCTGGATCTTCTGGGTATCGGTCAGGTCGGGGCGCTGCGCCAGCGCCTGGTGCAGGCGGATCGCCCGGTCCACCTCGCCGCGCCGGCGGAACAGGTGGCCCAGCGCGACCTGGGTCTCGAAGGTGTCCTTGTCGAGTTCCGCCACATGCAGGAACAGTTCGATCGCCTTGTCCGGCTGTTCGTTGAGCAGGTAGTTCAGGCCGCGGAAATAGGTGGTGGAAAGCTTGCTGACCTGGTGCCCGCTGTGGCGTTCCCCGCCGCGGCGGCCGATCACCCAGCCGGCCAGCGCCGCCAGTGGCACTGCAATGATGAACCACATCCACTGGTCGAGAAAATCCATGGCTCCCTCCGGGATTCGGGCAACGCAGCGCGCCGACCGCCGCGGATGCGGCCGCTAGCTTAACGGACTCGGCGGGATGAGGCAGCCGGAATGCGCGCCCGCGGCGTGCTCAATCGGCATCCGGCAGGGGGATCACGTCGGTGACCCGCTCGCGCAGTTCCTTGCCGGGCTTGAAATGCGGCACGTACTTCCCGGGCAGGGCCACCGCCTCGCCGGTCTTGGGGTTGCGGCCAGTGCGTGGCGGCCGGTAATGCAGGGAGAAACTCCCGAACCCGCGGATCTCGATGCGCTCGCCGCTGGCCAGCGCGCCGCCCATCATCTGCAGCAGCGTCTTGACCGCCAGATCGACGTCATCGGCTTTCAGATGCGGCTGCCGGCGAGCCAGCAGTTCGATGAGTTCGGATTTGGTCATGGATTCGCGAATGTTGCCTTGGATTGCAAGCGGCCCGGCACGAGCCGGGCCGCTGCAGATGCCGCTGCCGACGCGGGATCAGTCGGCCTTGTTCAGTTGCTCGCGCAGCAGCGCACCCAGCTTGGTGGTACCGCTGGCCGCATCGGCATTGGCCTTGTTGTATTCGGCCAGCGCCTCGGCGGTCTCCGCCGCGTCCTTGTCCTTGATGGACAGCTGCAGACTGCGGCCCTTGCGGTCCATGCCCACGAACTTGGCCTCGACCTGCTGGCCGACCTTCAGCACCTGGCTGGCATCGTCCACGCGCTCCTGGCTGATGTCGCGGGCCATGACGTAGCCTTCCACGCCCTCGCCCAGGTCGATGGTCGCACCCTTGGTGTCCACGTCCTTGACGGTACCGGAGACCTTGCTGCCCTTCGGATGCGCGGCCATGAACTGGCCCAGCGGATCCTGCTCCATCTGCTTGACGCCCAGGCTGATGCGCTCGCGCTCCGGATCGACCGCCAGCACGACGGCTTCCAGGGTGTCGCCCTTCTTGTAGTTGCGGGCGATGTCCTCGCCGGTGGAGTTCCAGCTGATGTCGGACAGGTGGATCAAGCCGTCGATACCGCCTTCCAGGCCGATGAAGATGCCGAAATCGGTGATCGACTTGATCTGGCCGGACACCTTGTCGCCCTTCTTGTGGATCGCGGCGAAGGTCTCCCACGGGTTGCTGGTGACCTGCTTGATGCCCAGCGAAATGCGGCGGCGCTCCTCGTCCACGTCCAGCACCATGACCTCGATCTCGTCGCCGACCTGCACCACCTTGGCCGGATTGACGTTCTTGTTGGTCCAGTCCATCTCGGAGACGTGTACCAGGCCTTCCACGCCCGGCTCGATCTCGACGAACGCGCCGTAGTCGGTGACGTTGGAGACCTTGCCGAACACGCGGCAGTTGGCCGGGTAGCGGCGCGAGATGTTGTCCCACGGATCCTCGCCCATCTGCTTCAGGCCGAGGCTGACGCGGTTGCGCTCGCGGTCGTACTTGAGCACACGCACGTCGAGCTCCTGGCCCACCTCGACCACCTCGGACGGATGGCGCACGCGCTTCCACGCCATGTCGGTGATGTGCAGCAGGCCGTCGATGCCGCCGAGGTCCACGAACGCGCCGTAGTCGGTCAGGTTCTTGACCACGCCCTTGAGCACCGCGCCCTCGACCAGCTTCTCGAGCAGCTGCTCGCGCTCTTCCGAATGCTCGCTCTCGACCACCGCGCGGCGGGAGACGACGACGTTGTTGCGCTTGCGGTCGAGCTTGATGAGCTTGAACTCCAGCTCCTTGCCTTCCAGGTACACCGGGTCGCGGACCGGGCGCACGTCGACCAGCGAGCCCGGCAGGAACGCGCGGACATCCTTGATGTCCACGGTGAAGCCGCCCTTCACCTTGCCGCTGATGCGGCCGACGATGGTCTCGTTCTTCTCGAGCCGCTTCCTCGAGTTCGTCCCACACCATGGCGCGCTTGGCCTTCTCGCGCGACAGCACGGTCTCGCCAAAGCCGTTCTCGAGCGAGTCGAGCGCGACCTTGACCTCGTCGCCGATGCCGACGTCGATCTCGCCGGCGTCGTTGCGGAACTGTTCGATCGGGACGATACCCTCGGACTTCAGGCCGGCGTTGATGACCACGACATCGTTGCGGACATCGACCACGATGCCCTTGACGATGGCGCCGGGCTTGAGCTTGGCCAGGTTGGCCTGGCTGGCTTCGAACAGTTCGGCGAAGGATTCGGTAGCTGCGGAGTTCATGAAAAATCTCGGGTGGATACACGGGCGGCCCACAGCAACGGGGCGGCCCACCTGGGTTGGTTGGCGGCGGCGCAGCGGGCGCCTTGGCCATGTGTGGATGGATGGAAACCGCAGGCACAGACGTGCCCGCGGGGCTGGTTCCTGCTGTGCGGGAAGCGCGACCGTCAGGCCGCGGGGCGGGACACGACGTCCAGCACCCGTGCGACCACCGCCTCGATCGGCAGGCCGGTGGTGTCGATGGGCACGGCATCGGTGGCCGGCCGCAGCGGCGCCACCGCACGACTGGCATCGCGGGCGTCGCGGGCGAGGATCTCGCGCAGCAGGCCGTCGATTGTGACTGAAACCCCTTTTTCTTTCAACTGCTTATACCGCCTCTCCGCGCGCTCCTCGGCGCTGGCGGTCAAAAACACCTTGTACACGGCATCCGGGAAGATCACCGTACCCATGTCGCGGCCGTCGGCCACCAGTCCCGGCGGCTGGCGGAAGGCGCGCTGACGCTCCTTCAGTGCGGCCCGCACCTCGGGGATGGCGGCGATCGCGGAGGCGGCCGCGCCGGCGGTCTCGGTGCGTAGCTCGTCGGTGGCATCGGCCCCGTTCACGATCACCCGCGGCTCGCCGGTGCCGTCTTCGCGGAACTCCACGTGGGTATCGAAGGTGCAGCGCACCAGCGCCGAGGCATCCGACAGGTCGATGTCGGACCAGCCAGCGGCGATCCCCACCGCGCGGTACAACGCGCCGGAATCCAGGTAGTGCCAGCCCAGCCGGGCGGCCACGATGCGGCTGATGGTGCCCTTGCCGGAGCCGGAGGGACCATCGATGGTGAGAACCGGGACGGAGGCATCCATGCCCGCCATTATGTCGGCAAGCCGGCGCGGCGCACAGGCGCCGCCGCAGACGGCGTGCGACGAACATCCTCCAAGCTGTTGAAACACCAGCCGAATACCCGCTAGAATGCGCGGCTTCGCGTTTCACTCCATTCCATTTGCCGAGGTTTCATCATGAAGGTCCTGTCCTCCCTGAAGTCGGCGAAGGCCCGTCACCGCGACTGCAAGGTGGTTCGCCGTCGCGGCAAGGTCTTCGTGATCTGCAAGTCCAACCCGCGGTTCAAGGCGCGCCAGCGCTGAAAGGCGCCGCGCGTCACGGGGACACCCGTCCCGCGCATGCCCGGAAGGCCGCCGCAAGGCGGCCTTTTTGCGTAGCGGCGCTTCTTCGCCCGGACCTTGCCCGGTTCGGCATAGAATCTTCCGTTCATCCACATCTCCCGGGAGCATCGCCATGGATCGCCTGCTGCGCAGTCTCGCCCTCGCCTCCGCCCTGCTGGCCACCTCCGCCGCGACCGCCGCTGTCCCCGCGGCCAACGGCGATACCCTGCTGATCCAGCGCGTGCAGCGGGAGCCCGGCACCCTGCCCGCGCGCGGCATGACCCATGCGCAGGTGGAAGCCAAATACGGGGCGCCCAGCCAGCGCCTGCAGCCGGCCGGCGGCCAGAAGCGCGCCTGGCCGGCGATCGAGCGCTGGGCCTATCCCACCTTCACGGTGTATTTCGAGAGAGGCCGGGTGATCGATGCCGTGGTCAACCAGGCCAGCCCGGACGAGATCGGCCCCAAGCCGGCCACCCGCTGACATCCCTCCACCGGGGCCGTCTCGCGCGGCCCCGACCTGCACGTTCCCCACGATGCCCCACGCCTCCTCCCGTTTTCCCGCCGAGTGGGAGCCCCAGTCGGCGGTGCTGATCGCCTGGCCGCATGCCGGCACCGACTGGGCCCCGCGCCTGGCCGAGGTCGAAACCACCTATGCCGCGCTGGCCGATGCCGTCACCCGCTTCCAGCCGCTGCTGGTGTGCGCGCCCTCTTCCGCGCTGCAGGCGCATGCCCGCGATCGCCTGGCCGCCGCCGGCGTGGACCTGGCGCGGGTGCGGTTCCTGACGGTGGACTACGACGACACCTGGCTGCGCGATTCCGGCCCGATCACCCTGCGCGAAGGGGCGGGCTTTCGCCTGCTGGACTTCCGCTTCACCGCCTGGGGCGGCAAGTTCGAAGCCGGCCGCGACGACCGCCTGGTCGAGCACCTGTTTGCGCAGGGCGTGTTCGTCAACGCCGCGCGCGAACGCATCGAATTCGCGCTGGAAGGCGGCGCGATCGAAACCGACGGCCGCGGCACCCTGCTCACCACCTGGCGCTGCCTGCACGAGCGCCATCCGGGTGCGGGCCGCGAGCAGCTGACCATGCAACTCGCCACCTGGCTGCGCCAGGACCGCGTGCTGTGGCTGGAGCATGGCGCGCTGGAGGGCGACGATACCGACGCCCACATCGACACCCTCGCCCGCTTCGCGCCGGATGAGACCATCGTGTTCCAGGCCTGCGACGACGCGGCGGACTCGCATTACGCAGATCTCCAGGCGATGGCCGCCGAACTCGCCGCCCTGCGCACCCGCGACGGCCGGCCGTACCGCCTGTTCCCGCTGCCGTGGGCCAGGCCCGTCATCGACGCAGGCCGCCGCCTGGCCGCCAGCTATGCCAACTACCTGATCATCAACGGCGCGGTGCTGATGCCGGCCTATGGCGATCCGGCCGATGCGCGCGCCGCGGACGTCCTCGCGGAGGCCTATCCCGGCCGCGAGATCGTGCCGGTGCCGTGCCGGCCGCTGATCTGGCAGAACGGCAGCCTGCACTGCATCACCATGCAATTGCCCGAAGGACTGGCCTGATGTCCAAGTACAGCAAGCTCCCCGTCGCCCTCGTGCAGGAGCGCAACCACGGCGATGCCGAGGCCAACCTCGCGGTGATCGAAATGCGCGTCGCCGAGGCCGCGGCCGCTGGCGCGAAGCTCGTCTTGCTGCAGGAACTGCACAACGGCGCGTATTTCTGCCAGCACGAGTCGGTGCACGAGTTCGACCGTGCCGAGCCGATCCCCGGCCCCAGCAGCGGGCGCCTTTCGACACTGGCCAAGCGCCACGGCGTGGTGCTGGTGAGTTCGCTGTTCGAGAAGCGCGCCGCCGGGCTGTACCACAACACCGCGGTGGTGTTCGACGCCGACGGCCGCACCGCGGGCCAGTACCGCAAGATGCATATCCCGGACGATCCGGGCTTCTACGAGAAGTTCTACTTCACCCCGGGCGATCTCGGCTTCACGCCCATCGACACCGCGGTGGGCCGGCTGGGCGTGCTGGTGTGCTGGGACCAGTGGTACCCGGAGGCCGCGCGCCTGATGGCGCTGGCCGGCGCCGAGCTGCTGCTGTACCCCACCGCCATCGGCTGGGATCCGGACGATGCGCAGGACGAGAAAACCCGCCAGCGCGACGCCTGGGTGCTGTCGCACCGCGGCCATGCGGTGGCCAACGGGCTGCCGGTGCTGGCCTGCAACCGGGTCGGCCACGAGCCCTCGCCACTGGGCGCGTCCGGCATCGACTTCTGGGGCCACTCGCTGGTGCTGGGGCCGCAGGGAGAAATCATCGCCGAAGCCGGCACCGCGCCGACCCTGCTGCTGGCCGAGGTGGACATGCAGCGCAGCGAGCACGTGCGCCGGATCTGGCCGTTCCTGCGCGACCGCCGGATCGACGCCTATGGCGATCTCGTGAAGCGCTACCGTGACTGAACCCCGCCTCCAGGAAAGCTCCGGCTACGCCGGCCAGCCGGTCATCGAGGTCGAACGCGACGGCGTGCATTACACCCTGCTGGGCACCGCGCACGTGTCGAAAGCCAGCATCCAGGCGGTGCAGGCCGCGATCGACAGCGGCCGGTTCGACGCCGTCGCCGTGGAACTGGACGAGCAGCGCCACAAGGCGCTGACCCAGCCGGATGCGCTGGCGCAACTGGATCTCGTCAAGGTCATCCGCGAGAAGAAAGTCGCGCCGTTCGCCGCCAACCTGGCGCTGGCCGCCTACCAGCGGCGGCTGGCCGAGCAGCTCGGGATCGAGCCCGGCGCGGAACTGAAGGCGGCGGCGACCGAGGCGGCCGCGCGCGGCCTGCCGCTGCAGCTGATCGACCGCGACGTCGGCATCACCTTCCGCCGCATCCTGCAGGGACTGCGCTGGTGGGACCGCATGAAGCTGGTCGGCGGGGTCATTGGCAGTCTGTTCGAGCGCGAGCAGGTCTCCGAGGCCGATATCGAGCGCCTGAAGGAAGGCGACATGCTCGAATCCAGCTTCGGCGAATTCGCGCGCGACACGCCCTCGCTGTTCGCCACCCTGATCGACGAACGCGACCAGTACATGGCGGCCAGGCTGCGCGAACGCGCCGACGGGGCGACGCGCGTGCTGGCGGTGGTCGGCGCCGGCCACCTGAAGGGGATGGCGCGCTACCTGCGCGAGGAGACGCGGGAGCCGGCGGCGCTCACCCGCGGCGCTGGCCGAAGTCAGGCAGACGCGCCGGCTGCCGTGGATTACCCTCACCCTGCTGGTGCTGATCGCCGGCGGCATCGCCTGGGGCTGGTATCACGGCGGCCACGCGCTCGGCCGCGACCTGCTGCTGCAATGGGTGGCCTGGACCTGCGGCCTGACCGCGCTCGGCGCGCTGCTGGCCGGCGCCAACCCGCTGAGCCTGCTGGCCGGGGCGCTGGTGGCCCCGTTCAAGCCGTTCCGCCCGGGGCTGCCGTCCGGCATGTTCAGCGCCCTGGTCGAACTGCGCCTGCGCAAGCCGGCCTACCCGGACTTCCTCGCCCTGCGCGACGACGCCCAGACCCTGCGCGGCTGGTACCGCAACCGCGTCACCCGGATCGTGCTGGTGTTCATGCTCACCAACCTCGGCACCGTCGCCGGCGAATGGATGGCCGGCGCCCGCATCTTCGGCAAGCTGCTCGGCTGAGCCGGCTCACTCCAGAAGCGGCCAGCGCCATGCGAACCACGCGATGAATCCGCACAGCACGATCTCGATGCTGCTGTAGGCGAGATAGAACCACCAGGCGCCGGGCATGGTGATCGCGACGAACGCTGCATAGAACAATGCCAGCCCGATGTTGAGCCACCGCGCGATGCGCACGGGCAGCAATAGCGACAGCAATACCATCAGCCCGGGCACGGCCAGCAGCAGCGCGACGACCAGCAACGGGCCTTGGCTCGCCGGGCCCATCGGCCCGGCGCCTTCCAGCATGCGCTCGAGCTTGCCCGGTTTGTACAGGCCGAAGTAATCGCCGTAGAGGTAGCAGAAAGTCAGGCTCGCCCACATCGCAGACAGCTGAAGACGCCGTGGAATCGGCGGATCCGCAAGCCGCGAAGTACCGGATGTGGTCGTATTGCGTTGCATCGGACGATGTCCTTCAGACGATTGGATTCGGTGTGGCCGGCAACTTGCGGGGGCGCCCCTGACCCACCCCGAACAGCAGCAGCCAGAGGCAACTGCCGATCTCTCCAAGGGCGGCAGGCATGCTGGCATAGCGCATCCAGCCTGCGTCCGCGACCGACGGCATGAGCCCGCCGAAGACCTGCACGACGTATCCGCCCCCGCCCAGCAGGAGCAACCCACCGAGCAGGCGCGGCAGACGGCCGGAGCGCAGTACCAACCAGCCGAAAGGCAGCAGCCACAGGCCCCAGAACAGGCTGGCGAGGCGCAGACCATGTCCAGCCCGCTGCTGCGACGCGGCGTAAGCGCTTTCGATTGCTTCGCGCGCGCCATCAGCTGCCTGCAACAGCGTGAGCGCCTCCATCCTGTGGACCAGCGCGAAGAACCCAAGCGGCACGCTGGCTGCGGCGAGGGCGACCATCACCACTGCAGCGCGACGGTCCACGTCTGCGAACACTGGATACAGTGCCAATGGCAGGAGCAGGAAAGCCACCTGCATGAGCAGGAACGCCGCGATGCCGGCGCGGAAGAGATCGGCATGCGCGGCGGCCGCTGCGGCACTCCCGCCCAGTTGGCCAGGAACCCAGGCAAGGCAGAACATCCCGCTGAGCACCACCACGAGGTACAGCGCACCGGCGACCCGCCCATCGCGCCGGAGTTGGCTTGGGGGCGGCATGGTCATGCCGACTTCCTGTGCACGCGCAACCCGCCCGGGCGGCGCTCCCGCGCGCGCGCGATGATGCGGGCGCTGCCGGCGCGCAGGTCGTCCAGCAGGGCGTAGATGGTCGGCAGGAACAGCAGGCTGACCACGGTCGAGAACGCCAGGCCGCCGGCGATCGCGCGCGCCATCGGGTAGTACGGCGGGCCGTCGCCGGCGATCTGGGTCTTGGACAGGGCGATCGGCACCATCGCCAGGATCGCGGTGCCCATGGTCATCATGATCGGGCGCAGGCGCTCGCGGCTGCCCTCCACCAGCGCGTCGATCCGCGGCAGACCGCGCCGGCGCAGGTTGTTGATGTGTTCCACCATCACGATGCCGTTGTTCACCACCACGCCCATCAGCACCAGGATGCCGATGAAGGCCATGATGTTGAACTGGGTGCCGGTGAGCCACAGCAGCCAGTACACGCCGAAGATCGAGAACAGCACGCAGCTCATGATCGCCAGCGGGAACAGCAGCGACTCGAACACCGCCGCCATCACGATGAACATCAGCACCAGCGCGATGCCCACGTTGCGCAGCATCTGCTGGTTCATGTCGATGTTCATGCCGAAGCCGCCGCTGTCGAAGCTGATGCCATAGCCGGGCGGCAGGTCGAGCGACTTCACGGTGTCCTCGATCTCCTTCTTGGCCGCCTCCAGGGTCGCGCCGGGCGCCAGGTTGGCCTGCACCTTGAGCATGGTCTGCCGGTTCATGCGCTGGATGGTATTGGCCGAGGGCACCGTCTGCACGTCCACCATCGCCAGCAGCGGCACACTGCGCCCGTCCGGGGCGCGCACGGTGAACGACTGCAGGTCCTCGGGGCCGTAGTGCTCGGCGCCCTGGAAGCGCACGCTCACCGGGATCTCCAGCTCGCCGCGCTGGAACTCGCGCAGCGAGGCGCCGCGCAGGGCCATGCCGACGAACTGCGCCACCTGCTGCGCGGAGAATCCGTAGGCCGCCGCGCGCTCGCGGTTCACCCGCACCCGCAGCTCGCTGTTGGCATCGCCGGTGTCCACCCGCAACGTCGCGCAGCGACTTGCTGCGTGAAAGCACCGGGATGATGTCGCTTGCGATCTCGCGCAGGGTCTGCGAGGAATCCCCGACCAGGCTGAACTGGATGCCGTTCTCGCCGCCGCCCAGCCCGCCCTGGCGCCCGAAGCCGATGTTGGCGCGCGCCGACTTCGGCAGCCCTTGCCGCATCGCATCCTGGATTTTTTTCGATTCCTCCGGGTCCTTGGTGGCCACGCTTACCTCGGTCATCGCCCAGCCCTGCTCGGCATAGCGCGAATAGACCTTCTGCACGCCGAAGCGCTGGCGGTTGTCGTTGACGTAGCGCTCGACCGCGGCCACCACCTTGCCCATCTCCTCCTTCGAGTACGCGCCCTTCCACTGGTAGAAGATGGCGATCTTGCTGGGGTCGGACTCGTCGCCGGAATCGCCCTTGCTGAAATGGATCGGGATGAGGCTGATCGCGCTGATCGCCAGGATTCCGGCCACCGCCCAGCCACGGTGCTCCAGCGTCCAGCGCAGGAAGCGGGCGTAGCGGTCTTGCAGTCGCGAAATGAAAGGCGACTTCACGGCGGGCGGGGTGACCATGCGCGCCGACAGCATCGGAATCAGGCTGACTGCCACCAGCCATGAGGCCAGCAGCGACACCGAAATGGTCACCGCCAGCTGGGTCAGGTAGATGGTCAGGATGTTCTTCTCGCCGAACACCATCGGCAGGAACACGATGCAGTGGCACAGGGTGCCGGCAGACAGCGCGATCGCCACGTGGCGGGTGCCCACGATCGAGGCCAGGCGCGGGTTGTCCGGATATTTCTCGCGCTCCTGGTAGATGCTCTCCACCACCACCACGGCGTTGTCCACCAGCATGCCGACCGCCAGCAACAGGCCCATCATTGACAGGATGTTGAGAGTGATCCCGGCGAAGTACATGAAGCCCAGGGTCATGATGAAGCAGATCGGGATCGCCGTGGTCACCATCAGGGTCGAGGGCCAGTGGCGCAGGAACAGGTACAGCACGATCACCGACAGCAGCAGGCCGATCGCGCCGGCCTCGGCCAGCGCCGCCAGCGAGCTGACCACCGCCTTGCCCTGGTCCTCCACCACCTCGATCTTGATCCCGGCCAGCGCCGGGTCGCGCTCCAGTTCCGCCAATTCGGCGTTCACCGCACGGGAAAGATCCACCAGGTTCGCCGCGCGCTCCTTGTAGATGTCCACGCCCACGCTGGGGCGGCCGTCGATCTGGCGCACGTAGTTCATCCGCTGCGGCTGTAGCCGGACGTCGGCGATGTCGCCCAGGCGCACGCCGCGCGCATTGATCGGCAGGTCGCGCAGCTGCTGCAGATCGGTCAGCTCGCCCTTGGGCTGGATCCGCAGGCGCCGGCCGTTGTCGGTGATCTCGCCCGCCGAGACCGAGAAATTGGCGGCCTGCAGGCGCGTCACCAGGTCGTTGAGCACCACCCCGTTGGCGGTCAGGCGGTCGGGGTCGATGGCCACCACCACCTCCTGCACCGGCACGCCCTCCACCTCGATCCGGGCCACCCCGGGCAGGCGCTCCAGCCGGCGCTTGATGCTCTGGTCGATCAGTTCGCCGCGCGCGGTCAGGTTCTCGCTGCTGGTCAGGCGCAGGCTGATCGCTTCCTGGTCGCCGGTGCTCCAGCGCCGCACGAAGTAGCGCTGGAAATCGGACGGCAGCTGGTCGCGGATCGCGTCGATCCGCTCGCGCGCCTCGGAGGCCGCCACCGCCACGTTGCGGCCCCAGTCGGTGAACTGTACGAACACGCCGCCGCCGTCGGCGCCGGCGTTGGCGTTCATCGACTTGATGCCGGACATGGTGGCCAGCGCTTCCTCCACCGGCCGCACCAGGTTGCGCTCCACCTCCTCGGGGGTGGAACCGGCGTACGGCAGCTGCACGAAGAAGAACGGCGCGGTGGCCTCCGGCTGCGCCTCCAGCGGCAGCCGGAACGCGGCGATCAGGCCGATCACCACCATCGACACGAACAGCATGATGGTGGTGACCGGCCGCCGGATGGAGAGTTCGGTGATGTTCATCGTCGGCTCACGCCTTCGCTTCGCCACGGCCGGGTGCGGCCAGCGGGTCGTGCTCGTGGGCCAGCACCTCGGCCACCGCCTCTGCATCCCTGCGCGCGCGCCGGCCGCGTTCGGCGTAATACCCATCCGGCTTGCGGTCCAGCAGGTCGTACACCACCGGGATCACCACCAGGGTGAGCAGGGTGGACACCAGCAGGCCGCCGATCACCGTCACCGCCATCGGGCTACGCACCTCGGCGCCGTCGCCGAACGCCAGCGCCAGCGGCAGGAAGCCGAACACGGCGGTGAGGGTGGTCATCATGATCGGGCGCAGACGCGAGCGCGCGCCTTCCACCAGCGCCTCGCGCTTGGCCACCCCGGCCTCGCGCAGCTGGTTGACCTTGTCGATCAGGATGATCGCGTTCTTCACCACCAGGCCCACCAGCAGGATCAGGCCAATGAACACCACCACCGACACCGGCGAGCGGGTCAGCAGCAGCGCCGCGACCGCGCCCACCAGCGCCAGCGGGATGGTGAACAGGATCACGAACGGGTGCAGCAGCGATTCGAACTGCGAGGCCATCACCAGGTACACCAGGAACACCGCGAGCCCGAACGCGAACAGCAGCGAGCGGATGGAATCGTCCAGCTCCTGGCCCTGGCCGCCGACCTGCATGCCGATGCCGACGCCCAGCGGGTGCTCGGCCACCATCGCCTGCACCTCGCGGATCGCGGTGCCGAGATCGATCCCGCGCAGGTTGGCGGAGACGATCGCCACCCGGCGGTGGTCGGCGCGGTGGATCTCGCTGGGCCCATAGGTCGCCACCACGCTGGCCACCGCGGCCAGCTCCACCGGCGCGCCCTTGCCCGGATTCACGATCAGGCGGCGGATGTCCTCCACCGAGGCGCGGTCGCCTTCCTGCGCGCGCACCAGCACATCGATCTTGCGGTCGCGGAAGCTGTAGCGGGTGGCCACTTCGCCGGCCACCTTCTTGGTGACGGCATCGGCGATCTGGCGGGTGGTCAGGCCGAGCGCGGCGGCGCGGTCCTGGTCGAAGCGGATCTGGATTTCGGGGAACCCCTGCTCCACCGTCGATTTCACGTCGGCGTAGTGGCCGTTCGCGCGCAGCATCGCGGCCAGCCTGTTGCCGGCGGCGCGGATGGCGTCAAGGTCATTGCCCTCCACCTCGATCTCCAGCGGCGGCGACAGCGAGAACAGCTCGGGCCGGCTGAAATCCACCTGCACGCCCGGATGGGCCGCCATGGTCTTGCGCAGCGCCTCGGTCAGCGGGCCTTCCGCTGCGTTGTCGGTCATCACCACCGACAGCTTGCCGATGTTCTCGCCGCTCTCGGTGGGGCTGGCGTCCAGCCGGGTGCCGGTGCCGGAGACGCCGTACAGCAGGCGCACGCCCGCGTCCCCGGCATGCGCGGCCTGCACTTGCCGGATCAGCGCATCGGTGCGCGCCAGCGGCGTGCCCGGCGGCAGCTTGGCCGTCATGTCGAAGCGGTCCTGCGCCAGCTGCGGGATCAGGTCGGTGCCCAGCAGCGGCAGCACCGCCAGCGTCGCCGCGAACGCGATGCCCGCCACCAGCAACACCGGCGCCGGGCGCGCCAGCGCCGCCGGCAGGATGCGCAGGTAAGCGCGCTCGGCGCGCGCATACGGCGCCATCGCCAGCTCGCTGGCCTTGCGCATCACCGGCCCCACCAGCGCACCGAGCAGGCGCCAGGCGCGCACCACCAGCCACACCAGGCCGAAAAACCCGTAGCGCACCAGCGCACCGATCCCTCGCCCGGCGTACATCGCCGGCTTCTGCCAGGCCTTTTCGGCCTGCCAGCGCGGATGTGGCGGCTCCTCCGGGAAGCCCAGCGGCGCGCGCCCTTTGAGCGAGCTGAGCATCGGGATCAGGGTCATCGCCACCACCAGCGACACCGCGATCGCGATCGCCACCGTCAGCGCCTGGTCGCGGAACAGCTGGCCGGCGATGCCCTGCACGAACACCAGCGGCAGGAACACCGCGATCGTGGTCAGGGTCGAGGCGACCACCGCCATGCTCACCTCGCGGGTGCCGGCGATCGCCGCTTCGAGGATGCCCAGGCCGCGCTCGCGCGCCTTGGCGATCGACTCCAGCACCACGATGGAATCATCCACCACCAGCCCCGTGGCCAGCGCCAGGCCGCCCAGCGACATCACGTTCAGGCTCAGCCCCAGCTGGCCCATCACGAAGAAGGTGGCGATGATCGACACCGGCAGCGACAGGCTGATGACGAACGTGCTCCAGCCGTCGCGCAGGAACAGGAAGATGATCAGGATCGCCAGCACGCCGCCGATCACGCCGTCCACCTTCACATCGCGGATGGCATTGCGGATGAAGACCGACTGGTCCTCGATCACGCTCAGTTCGACATCGCGCGGCAGCTGCTCGCGGATCTGCTGCAGCCGCGCCCGCAGCGCATCGGCGGTGGCCACCGTGTTGGCGTCGCCTTCCTTGTAGATCGCCAGCTCCACCGCCTCGCGCCCGTTCAGGCGGATGATGGTGTCGCGCTCCTTGTAGCCCTGGCGCACCTGCGCCACGTCGCCCAGGCGCAGGGCCTCGCTACCGCTGCGGGCGCCGTTGCCGCCGCCCTGCGCCAGCGCAGCCATCACGCTGGCGTTGCCGCTGGCCGCCGCCACCCGCATCGCGGCCTGCTCGGCGGGGTTGCTGGACGCCGCCGCGCGCGTGGTCAGCAGCATGTTGCGGATTTCATCGACGTTGGCGAACTGGTTGACGGTGCGCACCAGGTAGCGCTGCGCGCCTTCCTCCAGGCGGCCGCCGGAGATGTTCACGTTCTCCTGCTGCAGGCGCTGGATCACGGTGTCGATCGACAGCCCCAGCTGGGCCAGCCTGCGCTGGTCCACCTCCACCTGCACCTCGTCCTCGAGACCGCCGCCGACCTTGACCGCGGCCACCCCGGCCAACGGTTCCAGCTTGCGCTTGAGGTCCTCGTCGGCGTAGCGGCGCAGCTCCATCAGCTGGCGCAGCTCCTCATCGCCGCGGCCGGCCTGTTTCGGCGACAGCGCCAGGCGCATGATCGGCTGGGTGGACGGATTGAAGCGCAGCAGCACCGGCGGCTTGGCCTCCAGTGGCAGCTGCAGCGATTCCATCTTGTCGCGCACGTCCAGGCTGGCCTGGTCCATGTCGGTGCCCCAGGCGAACTCCAGCACCACGTCGGACTGGCCGGTGCGCGAAACCGACTTCAGCTTGCGCAACCCCTTGACCACGCCCAGCGCCTCTTCCGCCGGCTGCGAGATCAGGGTTTCCACCTCGGCCGGCGCGGCGCCGGGATAGTCGGTGCGCACGGTCAACGTGGGATAGCTGAGGTCCGGCAGCAGGTTGACCTTGAGGCTGCCCAGCGCGATCAGGCCGAACAGCACCAGGGTCACCGTCATCATCGCGATGGTGACGCGCCGGCGGGTGGAGAACTCGGCCAGGCTGAAGCGGCCGGTGGGCGCGCCCAGCGGGTCGTGCGGGGACGGCGCGCTCATCGGGCCGCCTGCGCTGGCGCCGCGCCCGCGCCCGTATCCAGCACCTTTACCGCACTACCATCACGCAGCGCGGCCTTGCCGGCGACCACCACCGGCTCGCCCTGCTTCAGGCCGGCGCGTACTTCCACCCAGGGGCCGTCGTCATAGCCCAGCTTGAGGGTGGCGCGCTCGGCCTTGCCGTTGCGCACCACGAACACCGCCGGGTCGCCGCCGTCCTCCAGCAGCGCGGTGCGCGGGATCACCAGTGCGTCCGCACGCTGGTCGTAGTTGATGCGGATGCGCCCGAACATGCCCGGCTGCAGGCCGCCATCGGCCGTGAACGCGCAGATTACCCGGAAGGTGCCGCTGCCGGCGTCCACCACCGGCGCCACCCGGTCCACCCGGCCCTTGAAGGTGCGGCCCGGCAGCGGGTCCACCGTCAGCTCCACTGCCTGCCCGGGCTTGAGCTTCTCGATCTCGCGCTCGGGCGCGTTCAGCGTGGCCTCCAGGCGCGAGGTGTCCACGATGGTGAGGATCGGCGTATTGATCTGCACGAAGTTGCCGGGCTTGATGTCGCGGCTGGCCACCACCCCGGAAATCGGCGCGGTCACGTTGCCGTAGGACAGCTCCAGCCTGGCCATGCGCAGGGTGGCGCGGGCGTTGTCGAGGTCGAACCGCAGCTGGTCCACGTCGTTGGCGCTGACCATTTTCTGCGCCGCCAGCTGGGTGGCGCGGTTGTAGTTCGCTTCCAGCTTGCGCACCTGCGCCTCGGCCTGCGCCACCTGCAGCAGGGCGCGGTCGCGGTCGATCACCACCAGGGTCTGCCCGGCCGTCACGTGCTGGCCGACATCGGCCAGCACCTTCAGCGCGATCCCCGAGGTCTTGGCCACCACCTGTGCCTGGGCGCGCGCCTCCAGCGGCGCGGTGCCGTTGTAGCTGGCCGAGATCGAGCGCCGTTCGGCACGGGCCACTTCCACCGGCACCGCCTCCGGGCCCCTTGCCCTGCTGGCCATCCGGCTTGCCAGCTGGGCCTGTGGAAGGTTTGCAGGCGGACAGGCCGAGGACGATCAGCAACAGGCCGGCACGGACCAGGGCGGGGGTGCGGCCAGGGCGGAAGGCGGTGGCCGTGGGGGTGTGATGCATGGGGAGGTCGCCAGTGTCTGGTGTTGTAGTCAAGTATGTCACCAAGCCAATCACGCCTGCCATGCGCCGAAGGTCATGGATGGCAGGGGGCGCGGGCAGGATGGACGGGTTGCTGGACGGGCGGCGGAAATGGCAGCGCAATCCAATTGCTACGCAGGCCCGCACCATATGGATGGCGCGCCGGTGTTGGGACGGGAAATCGCCGCTATACTCCCTGAACGGAAGCTGCCTGACACGGCGGCTTCGCCTCCAACGCTCACCTTTCGAAATCACCACGGGAACCGCCGATGACGCGACCGCTGTCGATTGCCGCAAGCCTTGCCCTGCTGCTGGCGGCCTTCTCCGCCACCGCCCAGGACCCCGCGCCCGCCGCCGCGGCCCCGGCAACCGCCGCGCCGGCCGTTGCCAAGGGCGATGCCGCCCGTGGCAAGGGTCTGACCTATACCTGCCGCGGCTGCCACGGCCTGACCGGCTACAAGAACGCCTATCCGAGCTACCACGTGCCGCTGATCGGCGGGCAGTCGGAAACCTACCTGCGCAACGCGCTGAACGAGTACCGCAACGGCAATCGCAAGCACCCGACCATGCAGGCCCAGGCGCAAAGCTTTTCCGAGCAGGACATCGCCGACATCGCCGCCTATCTGTCCAGCCTGAAGTGAACCGCGCCATGACCAAGACCTCCCTGACCCTGCTGGCCCTGGCCTGCGCCCTCACCCTGTCCGCTTGCAGTGCCGGCAAGCCGGATGCCGAGGCCGCTGGCGAAGCCGCCCACACGTCCTCGTCCGCCGGTCTGCCCAAGGGCGACATCCGCGCCGGCCAGGAACTGGCCACCAACGGCGGCCAAGGCATCGCGCCCTGCACGTCCTGCCACGGCGCCGAGGGCAATGCCCCGATCGGCGACATCTATCCGAAGATCGGCGGCCAGTACGCCGACTACCTCGAACACGCCCTGCAGGCCTACCGCAGCGGCGCGCGCGCCGGCGGCAATGCCGACGTGATGGCGGCCCAGGCCAAGGGCCTGAGCGACCAGCAGATCGCCGACCTGGCCGCCTATTTCCACAGCATGCCCACCCAACTGCGCGACCTGTCGAACGTGAACTGATCCCGGCCCGCGCCGGCGCTCGATGCGAAGGGGCCTGCGGGCCCCTTTTGCATGCCGGGCCTGCAGGACGCGACGCGGAGCGCTTCCGGCCCGCTGTTGATCCCGGTCATGGCCGGCATCATGCCGCCTGCGGAGAATGCAGGCACCTCCTCGTCCGCCGCCGCGGCGGGGTTTGAACCATGCGTGATGCCATTCCCATCGCCCTGCAACCGGCGCTCGAAATCGAGATCGACGCCGCCCCGATCGCCAGCGCGTTCGGCCTGACGCCGGAAGCGTTCCTGCGCCTGCTGCGGCAGCGCCGCATCAGCCAGCTGTGCGAGCGCGGCACCGGCGAGGACGCGGGCCTGTATCGCGCCAGCTTCTACCATGGCCGCCGGCGCGTGCGGGTGGTGGTCGACCGGCAAGGGCGCCTGCAGGGTGCGATC
This sequence comes from Thermomonas sp. S9, assembly GCF_024704365.1. Taxonomy (GTDB): domain Bacteria; phylum Pseudomonadota; class Gammaproteobacteria; order Xanthomonadales; family Xanthomonadaceae; genus Thermomonas. The sequence goes on along the minus strand of NZ_JAJDFY010000001.1, from coordinate 1,511,841 downwards.
GAAGTCCGCGAATGACGTGCGCGCGCACCCATCTCCCTGCGCACCAGCGCGGTAGCCAGGCGCTGACAGAAAAGACCCGGTCTCGCGGGCGTTGCGCCTGGAGGGGACCGGGTCGTGGCCGGAGCGATTCTGCAGGGCGCCTTGCGCGCCGGACAGTTTTTCTCCGGTGCCGAACACCATAGGACCGGCGACATTAGCAAAACGCTAAATGCACCCGCGCCGCGATGCCGTCCGTCGACAAGCCGCATTCAGTCGTGTCAGTCGTGTGCCCACGGCCACCAGCCGCGGCCGGTCAGCGCGTAGCGGTCGGCCGCATGCTCGAAGCGGTTGCGCGCGGACACCCCGCCATGCAGCAGGTACAGCGGCGGCAGCAGCGCGCCCAGCACCATGTACTGGAAGACGTGGGCGCGCTCGTGGTCGGCCAGCCGGATGCGCGGCTGCACCGCAAGACCGGCCGCGTGCGCATAGGTGCGGCAGGGTCGACCGAGATCGTCGCCGGTATCCAGAATCACGTTGCCCAGCGTCAGCGCGCCGCCCGGCCCCCACGGCACGCGCTGGAACACGCAGGCCAGATCGCGCCGGCTGAGGCGTACCCGGGCGCCGGCAGCCAGTGCCGCCAGCCCCGCCGCGAGGCCAAGCATCGTCACCGGCAAGGCCCAGACGATGCCGAGGCCCTGCGCGAGGCGCAGCAGCCAGCGCGGCGGCGCGCGCATGCTCAGCGCGACCGCTGCGCCAGCCAGTCGTGGATCGCCTGCGGCACGTCCTTCTGCGCACGCCCGGAGACGTAGATGCCGATGTGGCCGCCGCGGAAGGAATACTCGGTGTAGTCGCGGCTGCCGCACAGCGTGCGCAGCGCGCGCGAGGCATCCGGCGGCACCAGGTGGTCCTGCTCGGCGTAGATGTTGAGAACCGGCATCTCCACCAGCCCCAGGTGCACCTCGCGATCGCCCACCTTGGCGCCGCCGGTGACGAAGCGGTTCTCCTGGAAGAACTGCTTGCTGAACTCGCGGAAGGCTTCGCCGGCCTGGTCGGGCGAATCGAAGATCCACTGCTCCATGCGCAGGAAATCCTCCATCGCCTTGCGGTCGTCGAGGATGTCGAGCATGCCCACGTATTTCTGCGCGAACAGCCGCCAGGGTTTGAGCATCAGGTAGGTGAAGTTCATCATGTCGGCCGGCACGTTGCCGAGCGTGTCCACCAGCAGGTCCACGTCGATCTCGCGGTTCCAGTTCGACAGCATGTTGTCCGGGGTATGGAAGTCCACCGGCGTCACCATGGTGATGAGGTTCTTCACCCGCTCCGGGTGCAAGGCCGCGTAGCACAGCGAGAACGCGCCGCCCTGGCAGATGCCCAGCAGGTGGATCGCCGGCAGGCCGTGTGCGCGGCACAGATGCTCGATCGCGCCGCCGAGGAAGCGCTCGATGTAATCCTGAAGGGTCAGGAAGCGGTCGGAGCGGTCGGGATAGCCCCAGTCGATGATGTAGACATCCTCGCCGCGCGCCAGCAGTCCTTTCACCAGCGAGCGGTCGTCCTGCAGGTCGACCATGTACGGGCGGTTGACCAGCGCGTAGGCGATCAGGATCGGCACCCTGGCCGTGGGCGCGCGCGCACCACGGAAGCGGTACAGCACCACCTTGCCGTCGCGCCAGACTTCCTCGCGCGCCGTCGCGCCCACGTGGACATCGTCCAGCTCGCGCAGGGTGTGCAGGCCGGCCGCGAGCTTGCGCTGCAGCTTGCCGGCCTCTTCGGCCAGCGTTTCCGGGGGTGATGGCGAGCGGGCCGTACATGTCAGCGCTTCCTGGCGGTGGTCTTGGTCGCGGTCTTGGTCGCGGTCTTGGCAATGGTCTTGGCGGCGGGCTTTGCAGCGGACTTTGCGGCCGGTCTGGTCGTACGCCCGGCGGCCCTGGCCGGCGCTGCCTTCGCCGTCTTGACGGCCGCCGTCTTCACGGCTTTGCCGGCCGCTTTGTTCGCAGCGCCCAGCGGGCGCGCGGCCGGTTTCGGGCGCGGCCGCGACTGCGTCGCCTCCGCATCCGCCGCCGGCGCATCCTGCATCCGCCGCAGCGCGCGCTCGAGCTCCGCGAGCTTGCGGTGCGCGCTGTCCAGCTCCATCCGCCCGGGCAGGCCCAGCGCGCAGGCCATCTGCTCGCCGATCGCCTGCGCCGCGGCACGCGCCTGCATCTGCGCGTTGACCAGCTCGCCCAGCGCATGGCGGTACTCGCGTGACAGTGCGAGCTCGGCCCAGGCCTCCTCGGCGGCATCCACCCACACATCGAACAGCGCACGCACGCTGGTGAGCTGGCGGCCCGGCGCCTCATGCTCGACCAGCCTGGCCTCGAAACGTGCGAATGCGTCCTGCGAGGCTCTGGCCAAGAGCGCATTCCAGGCGTCCTGCGCGCGCTGCAGGCGCAGCAGTGCACGTCCCAGCGCCTGCCCACGTTCCTGGTGCTCGCGCGCCAGTCCGAAGGCCGGCAGGCCCAGCATCCCTTCCGCCTGCGCGCGCAGGCCGTGCAGCCACGGCGCGGCCAGCTCGCCCCACTGCGCGAGGTTGCCGAGCCCCGGCCCCTGCATGCCCTGCACCATGCCGGCGAACGGATTGCCGCCCACCACGTCGCGCCAGGCGCGTGCCACGTCCGGTGCGGAATGCGGGCGCCCGGCGAACTGCGCCGCCACCTGCTGCATCTGCGCCAGCCAGGCGCCGGCCTGCCGCTGCAGGTGGTCGAACGCCGCGTTGAACGCGCCAGCGTCGAGCCGGCCACGCCACGCCTGCAGCACGTCCTGCAGGCCGGGATCCGGCTACGGCTGGCCGCCGATGCGCCCTGCAATGCCTCGCCCCATTGCGTCCAGTACTGGCGCGCCAGCGCCATGAAATCATTGGGTGCGTCCGTCATGGCTCCTCCGCTATGGGCGCCATGCTAGCAACGCGGATGCGGCACCGCCATGACGCTGCGGAGTCGATTCAGCGCAACTCAGCGCGGCAGTGCCAGGTTCGCCGGCGCCAGCGGCGCGCCCATGCGCGGCACCGTGGCGATCACCGCGTCCTCCGGCAGCGCGGCCTTGCCGTCGAGATAGGCATCGACCCGATCCAGCGCCGCGTACACGTAGGGCAGCAGCGGCAGGTAGGCCGCGGCCATGTGCGGCAGGCCGAGGAAGGCATCGAAATGCTGGGCGTTGCCTACCTGCCAGTAGCGCACGTCGCGCCCGGCGGTCCTGGCCATCGCCACGTAGGGCGCGCTGGAGAAGGCCGGCGGCACCAGGCCGTCGTCGCTGCCGTGGATCACCACCAGCGGCAGGCCGGCGCGCGGCGGCGCGGCGCGGGTTGTGGCGATGCCCTGGCGCACGCGACGGGCATCCGCGCCCTCGCCCGTCCACAGTCCGCGCAGGCACTGCAGGCCGGTCAGGCCGAGATCGGCAGGCGGCTGCGGATCGACGATGGCCACGCCCGCGCCGGGCGGGATGCCACTGGCATCGGCCCACCAGGCGGCGCGCTCGGCGGCGGTGGCACTGCGCGGTGCGAGGTCCGCGCCCAGCGCGGCATAGCGGTAGCCGCAGGGGTGCGCATCGTGCGGATAGCGCCCGTAGGCCGAGGCGTAGGCCACCGCGATCGCCCGCCACAGATCGAAGCCGACGCTGATCGCCCCGGCGCGCAGGCCGGCATCGCTCCAGCCGGCCGCGCGCAGGCGCGCCAGCGCGTCCTTCTGCTGGGCATCGAGGGTCGCGCCCGAAAGCACTCCGCGCGCCGCCAGCGCCGCGCACCTCATCTCCAGCCCCGGCATCGCCGGGATGCCCAGCTGCGGCAGCGCGCAGGGCATCAGCAGCGCGGCCTCGCTGGCGTAGTCGTACAGCGCGCGCGCGCCGTGGCCGTCCACCAGCACGCTGGGCTCGCCGGCCACCGCCGCGTCCAGCCACGGCTCCGGGTCTTCCGCCGCGCGCAGCACCGCGCCGCCGCCGTTGGAAATGCCGACCGCGATGACGCGGGTGTTCGCGAACGTGAACGGCGCCTGCTGCGGATACTGCGCGCTCAGCACTTCCAGCGCGAACTGCGCCGCCTGCTTCAGATGGCGGCCCCAGTCGGCCTCGGGGTTGTCCTGCGAATGCGCGTGCTTGAAGGCCACGCCGTGGCCGGAGGCCGGCACGGGCGTGAAGGCCAGCGCGGCATCGCCCCCAGCGGCGGCGGCGGTGCCATCCAGCGCGATGCCCTGCCCGGCCTCCAGGTCGAAATAGTCGGTGCCGGCGCCTTTGTCGGTGTAGGCCACCGCGCAGCCGCGCGGCAGGCCCCAGGCGCCGGCCACCGCGATCGCGCCGTAGATGCCGCGCGAACCCGAGGAGGCGGTCACCACCACGCAGCGCTTGCGCGTATCGAACTCATCCGGCAGCTGCACCAGCACGCGATGCGGCTGCTTCGCGCCGGGCAGTCGGGCATAGGCGCTGAACTCGCGGCCCGGCACCGCCGCGGTGCTGCCGTACAGCTCGCCATACCCGCCGCCCGGCGCGAGGTCGGCGATCCCGCGCCAGTTCGACCAGATCGCACGCCGGCGCAGCTCGGCCGGGGTCGGATGCGCGGCCTCCGCGAACGCCGGCGGCAGCAGCGCGCGCAGGCCCTGCAGGCCGAGGCCGGCGGTCAGGAGATCATCGTCGCCGCGATGCGCGGTGACGGCGGACGGGCTGAACATGGGGCGGGCTTCCTGGTTCGACGGGGCCTGCGCGGGCAGGCCGGCGCAGGCGGCCAGCAGCAGGCCGGCCGCGGCGAGGGCGCAATGGCGGGGTGTATGCATGTACCGACCTTACCCCCTGCCGCAATCTCCCGCATCGTACTTTCGTACCAGCCGCGCGCGACCGCCGCACCGGCGCGATCCTGCTAGCGTATGGCTCCCCCACGGCGTCGCGGAGCTCCCTCATGAGCGAATCCTTCCTGCGCGGGCGCACCGCCCTGGTCACCGGCAGCACCTCCGGCATCGGCCTGGCGATCGCCAAGGCGCTGGCTGCGGCCGGCGCACGGGTGGCGATCAACGGCCTGGGCACGCCGGAACAGATCGCCAGCGCGGTCCGCGAGGTCGAGGCCGCGGACGCGGGCACCGGACCGGCGCACGTGCGCCACTTCGGCGCCGACCTGCGCGACCCCGACGCCATCGCGGCGATGATGCGCGATCTCGCCGCCTGGTCGGACGGCGGCGTGGACGTGCTGGTGAACAACGCCGGCATCCAGCACGCGGTGCCGCTGCACGAGATGCCGGTTTCGAGGTGGAACGACATCCTCGCCATCAACCTGTCGTCGGCCTTCCACACCATGCGCGCGGCGCTGCCGGCGATGGCCGCGCGCGGCTATGGGCGGGTGGTCAACATCGCCTCGGTGCACGGGCTGGTGGCCTCCAAGGACAAGGCGCCCTACGCGGCCAGCAAGTTCGGCCTCGTCGGCCTGAGCAAGGTCGCCGCGCTGGAATACGCGGCGCAGGGCAACCGCGAGTCCGGCGGCATCACCGTCAACTGCATCTGCCCGGGCTGGGTGGAAACGCCGCTGATCGAGCCGCAGATCCAGGCGCGCATGCGCGGCGGCTCGCGCGAGGACGGCGTACGCGCGCTGCTGGCCGAAAAGCAGCCCAGCCTGCGCATGACCCTGCCGGAGGAGATCGCCGCGCTGGCGGTGTTCCTGTGCCGGCGCGAAGCCCACAACATCACCGGCACCGCGCTGCCGGTGGACGGCGGCTGGACGGCGCAGTGAGCCCATGCCCTCGCTACTGATCGCCGACGACCATCCGCTGTTCCGCGCTGCGCTCAAGCAGGCGGCGCGCGAGGCGCTGGGCGCGGTGGAGCTGTTCGAAGCCGGTACCCATCGAGGCGACGCTGGCGCTGCTGGAGGCGCAGCCACAGGTGGACCTGGTGCTGCTGGACCTGCACATGCCGGGCAACCACGGGCTGGCCGGGCTGGCCGCAATCCGTGCGCAGTTCCCGGGCGTGGCAGTGGTCGTGGTCTCGGCCAACGACGATCCGCGGGTGGTGCGGCGCGCGCTGGACCACGGCGCGGCCGGCTACCTGCCCAAGAGCGCCGGGCTGGATGAACTGCGCGCGGCGATCACCGCCGTGCTGGCCTGCGAGACCTGGCTTGCCGCCGGCGCTGCGCACCAGCGTGGCGCGCGCGCAGAGCGCGCCGGGCGATACCGATCTCGCCGCGCGGCTGGCCAGCCTGTCGCCGCAGCAGTTCCGGGTGCTCACGCTGGTCGCCGACGGCCTGCTCAACAAGCAGATCGCGGACCGCCTCGGCGTGCAGGAGCGCACGGTGAAGGCGCACCTGACCGCGATCTTCGAACGCCTGGGCGTGCGCAACCGCACCCAGGCCGGGGTGGTACTGCGCTCGCTGGAACTGAGCGACCCGGCCCGCCAGGTCGAAGTCTGACCCAGCGCACGACTGGCGAATATTTCGCCAATACTATTGACAGCCGCACCACGCAAGGCGCGCACGCGATTGTCCACATCGTTATACGATTTCCATCCACAGCCGCTGTGGAGAACCCGAATTTCGCGGCCGATCCTCACAAAAAAGACGTGGCGATTTTTTCGCCACTCCTCTTGATCAGCCGCACCGCGCAAGGCGTGCAGGCTATTATCCACATGCTTATCCGGATTTCATCCACAGCGGCTGTGGAGAACCGGCGCGCACGTTGCGCCTGCTCACAGGGTGGCGATGTCGATCACGAAGCGGTACTTGACGTCGCTCCTGAGCATGCGCTCGTAGGCGGTCTCGATCTCGTCCGCGCGCACCAGCTCGATGTCGGCCACGATCCCGTGCCCGGCGCAGAAATCCAGCATGTCCTGGGTCTCCTTGATCCCGCCGATCAGCGAACCGGCAATGGACTTGCGCCCGAAGATCAGGCCCGACACCGCCGGGCTGGGATGCGGCGTGGCCGGGGCGCCGACCAGGCACAACGTGCCGTCGCGCTTGAGCAGCGCGGTGAACGCATCCAGCACGTGCGGTGCCGCCACCGTGTCCAGGATGAAGTCGAAGCTGCCGCGGTGCGCGGCCATCTGCGTCTCGTCGCGCGAGTTCACCACTTCGTCAGCGCCTAGGGCATGCGCCTGCTGGCGCTTGGATTCGCTGGTGGTGAACGCCACCACGTGCGCCCCCATCGCATGCGCGAGCTTGATGCCCATGTGGCCCAGCCCACCGATGCCGACGACTCCGACCTTCTTGCCGGGGCCGGCCTGCCAGTGGCGCAGCGGCGAATAGGTGGTGATGCCGGCGCACAGCAGCGGCGCCACCGCCGCCAGCTGGTCCTGCGGATGGCGCACGTGCAGGACGAACTTCTCGTCCACCACGATCCGCTGCGAATAGCCGCCGAGGGTATGGCCGGGGGCATCCGTGGTCGGGCCGTTGTAAGTGCCGACCATGCCGTTCTCGCAATACTGCTCCAGCCCCTCCGCGCAGGCCGCGCAGCGCCGGCAGCTGCCGACCATGCAGCCCACGCCGACGGTGTCGCCCACCTTGAAACGGGTGACATCTTTGCCGACCGCGCTGACGTGGCCGACGATCTCATGGCCTGGCACACAGGGGTAGCGCGTGCCCGGCCACTCCGAGCGGATGGTGTGCAGGTCGGAATGGCAGATGCCGCAGTAGGCAATCTCGATCTGCACATCACGCGCACCCGGCGCGCGGCGCGGAATGTCGAGGGCGACGACGGGCTGGTCGGCGGCGTGCGCGCCGCGGGCTTTGACGATCGTGGTCATGGCATGGCTCCTGGGGGGGACGCGCATTGTGCGCCGGAAGACCTCGCCTCGGTGCGAACATCAGTGGCGGCCACGGATCACAGGCGCGAGAAGGCCCACGACTGCATACGCCCATCGCGGTACGACATCACCCCGTGGAACGGGCGCGGATCGTCGTCGAACACCAGCGGCAGGAAGTGGCGGTCGCCCTCCCACAGCGGCAGGTCGAGCAGGCGCTCGCGCTCCACCCATTCCAGGGTGCCTTCCGGGTTGCGCTGCAGCGGGGTGCCGGTGTAGGCCTCGACCACGAACACGAAGCCCAGCCAGTCCTCGCCCTGCCTGCCGAAGCCGGGCCAGCTGAGGGTACCGCGCAGGCGCACGCCGGTGCATTCGATCCCGGCTTCCTCGCGCAGCTCGCGGCGCAGGCCGGCCAGCACGTCCTCGTCCCGCTCCAGCTTGCCGCCGAGGCCGTTGTACTTGCCGAGATGCTGGTCGCCGGGGCGTGCGTTGCGGTGGATCATCAGCACTCGCCGCCGGTCCGGCGAGAGCACATAGCCGAGGGTGGCCAGGATCGGGGTATAGGGCATGCGCGCAGTGTAGCCGGCGCAGCTACTCCACGGTCGCCGGCGGATGCGCCGCCAGCAGGCGGTCGAGCATCGATTTGAGCGCCAGCGGGCGCAGCGGCTTGGCCAGCAGCGACAGCCCCGCCTCCTGCACCGCGCTGCGCACCGCGCCGGTCTGGTCGGCGCTGAGGATCAGGCACGGCACGGCGCCGTAGCGGGTGGCCAGGCGCGCATGCAGGCGGACGCCATCCTCGCCGGCATCCAGGTGGTAATCCAGCAGCCACAAATCGCACGCAGCATCGCCCAGCAGACGCGCGGCGGCCTCGCCATCGGCAGCGGCCCGGACCCGGCAACCCCAGCCCTCCAGCACCCGGCACAGGGCCTCGCGCGCCGGCGCCTCGTTGTCCACCACCAGCACCCGCAGGCCGGCCAGGCCGCGGGTGGCGGCCCGCACCGGCGGCCGCTGCGGCTGCGCCCCGGCCGCCGCCAGGCACAGGCCGAAGCAGCTGCCGCGGCCCGGCTGCGAGCGCAGGGAAATTTCGCTGCCCAGCAGGCCCGCGATCCGGCGCGCGATCGCCAGCCCCAGCCCCAAGCCCTGCCCCGACGCACCGTCGCCGCGGCGGAACTCCTCGAAGATCGCCTCGCGCTGGGCATGGGGGATGCCCGGCCCGGTGTCGTGCACCTCGATGCACAGCCAGCCGCCGCGCCGGCGCACGCCGATCAGGATTTTCCCGCGCGCGGTGTAGCGCACGGCATTCGCCAGGAAGTTCTGCAGCGCCCGCCGCAGCAGCTGCGGGTCGCTGTGCACCCAGGCCCGGGTGGGGACATGGCGCAGCTGCAACCCGCGCTCGGCGGCCAGCACCCGGAACTGCGCGACCAGCGGCTCCAGCACCTCGGCCAGCGGCAGGGCGCGCGGCTCCGGCACCAGGCCGCCGGCCTCCAGCCGCGACATGTCCAGCAGGGTGGTCAGCAGGTCGGCGGTGGAATCCAGCGCCGAGGAAATCTGCCGCGCCAGCTCGCGCTGCTCGGCGTCGCCGCGCTGCTGCAACGTATCCGCGAACAGGTGCGCGGCATGCAGGGGCTGCAGCAGGTCGTGCCCGATCGCGGCCAGAAAGCGGCTCTTGGCGTCGTTGGCCTGCTCGGCCTCGCGCTTGGCGGCTTCCAGCAGCGCGGTGCGTTCGGCCACGCGCTGCTCCAGGGTCTCGTTTACCCGCATCAGCCCGGCCTCGGCCTGTCGGAACGCGGTGACGTCGGTGAAGGTGGCGACGAAGCCGCCACCCGGCATCGGGTTGCCGCGGATTTCGACGATGCTGCCGTCCGGGAACACCCGCTCCGACAGGTGCGGGGTGCCGGCGCGCATGTGCGCGAGCCGACGCGCCAACGCCGCATCCAACTGCGTGGAATCGATCCGCGACACGTGGCGCAACGCCCAGCGCGCGGCCTGCGCGATCGGCATGCCCACCCGCAGCATCCCGCGCGGATAGCCGAACAGCTCCTCGTAGCGGCGGTTCCAGGCCACCAGATGCAGCTGGGCATCGACCACGCTGATGCCCTGGCTCATGTTCTCCAGCGCCGCCTCCAGCACCCGCTGGTTGAAGCGCAGGTCCTGCGAGGCCTCGCCCACGATCGCAGCCACCGTGTCGAGGTCGGCGCCCGGCGCGGCGCGGCGCGCGGCATCCAGCAGCAGGCGCGCCGAGGCGCTGCCGAGCACCGCGGCCAGCTCGTGCTCCAGCCGCGACTCCAACCGCGCCGGCACCAGGCCGCTGGGCGGCGCGTCGCGCAGCAGTGCCTCCACCCGTTCCGCTGGCAAAAACCGCAGTCCGGCGCTGCGCAAAGTCTCAAGGTCGGCCCCGCGCGTGGCGCGCTGGCGCGGAACCCCGCGCAGCACCGCCACCAGCCAGGTGGCGGCGGTGCCGGTGAACAGGCTGACCCCGACCGCCCGCGCCAGCCGGCTCCAGCCGGTCAGGCCGAACATCGCCTCCGGCGCCAACCAGGCCAGACCCAGCGGCCCTTCGCGCGCCAGTGCGGGTCGCCGCCCAACGCCGCCGCCAACATCGGCACCAGCATCACCCAGGCCCAGGCCGCGAATCCCGCCAGCACCCCGATGCTGGCCGCGATCGCCGGCGTCTGTGGGCGAAAGACCGCGAAGGCCAGCGCCGGAGCCAGGGTGGCCAGCGCGGAGAACGACACCGCGCCCACGTCGGCCAGCGCCTGGTTGCCGCTCAGCAGGCGGCTGTAGCCCCAGCCCAGCAGCATCAGCAGCAGGATGCCGACCCGCCGCAGCCGCAGCAGATCGCCGCGGCGGTCGCCGCCTTGCGCGCGGGCCCAGGCCCCACGCAGCAGGCCGGGTGCGAACCAGTGGTTGCCGATCATCAGGCTCAGGGTGAGCGTGCTCACGATCACCATGCCGGTGGCCGCGCTCAACCCTCCCAGGAACACCAGCAGGGCCAGCCCGGCATGCCCCTGCGCCAGCGGCAGCGCCAGCGCGTACATGTCGGTGGGCACGCTATTGCCCAGCAGGGCCGCGCCCGCGCGCGCCAGCGCCAGGGTGGGCAGCGCGATCAGCAGCAGATACAGCGGGAACTGCCAGCGCGCGGTGCGCACGTCGGCCTGGTCGCGGCATTCCACCACGCCGACGTGGAACTGGTGCGGCATCACGAACATCGCCAACGCGCCCAGGATCACCAGCGGCATGAAGCCGCCCGTGGCTGCGGGCGGTGGCGGCGGCGGCAGCTCCGGCAGGCCGCGCAGGCCGAACCACACGAACCCGCCCAGCGCCAGCATCGCCACCAGCTTGAACAGCGATTCGAACGCCAGCGCCAGCACCAGCCCGCGGTTGTGCCCGGCGGCGCTGACCCGGCGGGTGCCGAACAGGATCGCGAACGCCGCCATCGCCAGCGCCACGTACAGCGCCCCGTCGCGCCACGCCGGCGGCGCGCCGTCATCCGCGCTGGCGATGCCGGAAGTGAGCGTGGCCAGGCTCATGGTGATCGCCTGCAGCTGCAGCGCGATATAAGGAATCAGGCCGAGCACCGCGACCAGGGTCACCACCGCCGCCAGCCACGCGTCCTTGCCCAACCGGGTGGCGATCAGGTCGGCCAGCGAGGTCGCGTTACTCTCGCGCGCCAGCCGCACCAGGTGCACCATGAAGGCGATCGCCAGTACATAGAACAGGATCGCGCCGACGAACGTCGGCGGCAGCGGCCAGCCGTAGCGCGCCGCCTGGGTCACCGTGCCATAAAAGGTCCACGAGGTGCAGTGCACCGCCAGCGACAGCGCATAGACATGCCGCCAGTGGCGGGCGAACACGTGCGGGTGGCGCTCCGCGTACAGGCCGGTGCCGAACAGCAGGCCCAGCCACAGCAGCGCGGCGGCCACCACCGTGGCGACGCTCAGCATGGCGCCGCCTTCAGGCATGGAGGAATGCGGACTCGCGCATGGACGGACATCGCCGGCGAGGATAGCGCGACGGCGGGCTTGCGCCCGCCGCCGCGACGTACCGGCCCGGAGGTGCGTGGGTCAGAAGTTGTAGCGCACGCTGAGGCTGACCTGCCGCGGCGGCCCATAGAAGCCGGTATACACACCGAGCGCACGGTTGAGATTGTAGCCGGTGGTCAGATAGCGTCGGTCGAGCAGATTGCTGCCTTGCAGTGAGAGGGTCCAGGCCGGATTGATGGTCCAGATCACGGTCGCACCGAGCAGGCCGTACGGCCCCTGGCTGATCGGCGGACGTCCGAACGGCGGCACCTCCGCGCGCAGGATTTCGGTGGTGGCCACGACATCGGTCTGATAGGTGTAGCCGATCCGCGCAAACACGTCGCCCTGGCCTGCCGGATGCCGGTATTCGAGATTGATCCCGCCGTTGAAGCGCGGCGCATTGGTGAACTTTTGCTCGCTGGCGATGTTCACCCCGGCATAGATGAAACGGTCATACTTGGCATCCAGCCAGGCAAGATTGCCGGCCAGCGACCAGTTCTCCGCCAGTTTCCACTGATATTCGATCTCCAAGCCGTTGACCGTCCCGGAGCCGGCATTTGTGAAATCGCCGAAAAAGGCATCGTCCGTCCCGTCACCATTGCTGTCGTAGGCGGTGAATACCGACAGCTGGATGTCCTTGTAGCGGTTGTGGAACGCGGCCAGATTGAGGAACAGGCTGTCACCCAGCAGCGCCATTTTGCTGCCGACCTCGAAGCTGTCTACCTTCTCGTCGCGGAACGGATTCGCGGAACGCGGAACCGCGACAGCCTGGGCGCGGATGTTGTAGCCGCCGGACTTGAAGCCACGCGTGTACAACCCATAGAGCATCACCGCCTGGCTCAGCCGGTAGTCCAGCGAAATCTTCGGGGAAACGTTCTTGAACGTAATCCTCTTGTCGAAGTTCGCCGCGACCGAGACCGGCTGCGTGAAGGTGGCATCGGAATACCCCCGGTTGAGCACGATCGCGTGCTTTTCCTCATTCGTGTAGCGAACGCCGAAATCAACGCTGAAGTCCGTGCTTACGTCGTAGGTCCAATCGGCGTAGAGGGCATAACTCTTGGTGTACACCTTCCCCTGGGTATCGCCGAACAGCAAGTTGAAGAAGTTGTTGAGGACACGGCCGCCGGCCCAGCCGTCGAAAGAGTAGAGCCCCATCACGCCATGCAGCTTGTCGCCGGCATCGTAGTTGGCTTGCAGTTCGTTGGTCAGCTGCTGGTCGCTGTAGAACGCCTTGACATCGGCGATCTTGGCCTGGGTGGTATCGAAATCGATGTTCGTCTCGGTATCCGATTTCCGCTTCGCCAGCACGTATTTCCAGGTCCAGTCATCACTGGCACGGAAATGGGCCGTCATCGACGCACCACTCATGGTGGTCTCATTGACGTTCGGCATCCCATTGCGCACGTCATAGCGGCTCGCCAATGGCGGCGTATTGGGAACGAACCGGTTCGCCTCCAGCATCCTGGCCCCGCGAACCCCGGATGCATCTTTCACATGGTCGATGGCAAACTGCACATCGAACGCATCGTTGAAGTACGCGCCGAGTTGCACGCGCCATGCGGTGGCATCCTTGTCGCTGACGCGGTCCCCGGTGACGATGTTCCTGCCGAAGCCGTCATTCTTCAGCCTGGCCACCGAGACCCTGGCACGCAACGCATCGCTTCCCCCAGGCTGCCACCGATCGCGCCCTTGAAATCACGCTGGCCGTAATTGCCGATCGCAACGGAGCCAAACCCGTTGAAATCCGGCCGCAGTCCCTTGGAGACGTATTTGATCGCGCCACCAATGGTGTTCTTGCCGTACAGGGTTCCCTGCGGACCGCGCAGAACCTCGATGCGATCGACGTCGAAGACATCGAGCAGCGCGCCCTGTGGACGGGCAATGTAGACGTCATCCATGTAGAGCCCAACGCCCGGATCAACGCCCCACAGCGGATCCGATTGGCCAACGCCGCGAATGTAGGCAGTCAGGGTGGTATTGGAACCACGCGCCGCATAGATCGTAAGGTTTGGCACCTGGCCGTCGAGATTCGACAAGTCCTTCACGTCCAGGCGATCCAGCTGGCCGGCAGTGAACGCCGTCACCGCGACCGGCACGTCCTGCAGCGTCTCCTCGCGCTTGCGCGCGGTGACCTTGACGGATTCGAGCGTCGTCACCTGCTCGCCCTCTTTGGTCTTCGCCTTCGGCGCGTCCTGCGCCAGCGCCGGGGCGCCGACCAGCAGCGACACGGCCAGCGCGCCGTGGATCGCCATGCTCAACTGCTTGCGTTTCATCTGTCCCCTCCGGGTATGCGGGCGGCACGATTACCACCAATGACGGGCACGGTAAGCGCCGCCGCCCGCCGGCGGCATTGGACGTTCGGACAATGGGCCGCCCCCGCCTTGGGACCGGACACTCGCAGCCCTGCATCCATCGCCGGGAATGGGCATGTCGTTTCTGATCGTGTTGGCCGCGCTGTGCTTTCTGATGCTGGTGGCCTACCGCGGCTACAGCGTGATCCTGTTCGCGCCGGTGGCCGCCCTCGGCGCGGTGCTGCTCACCGATCCGCAGCTGGTCGCGCCGATGTTCACCGGGCTGTTCATGGACAAGATGGTCGGCTTCCTCAAGCTGTACTTCCCGGTATTCCTGCTGGGCGCGCTGTTCGGCAAGCTGATCGAGCTGTCGGGGTTCTCCAAGGCGATCGTGCAGGCCACCATCCGCGCGGTCGGCGCGCAGCGGGCGATGCTGTCGATCGTGCTGGTGTGCGCGCTGCTGACCTACGGCGGGGTCTCGCTGTTCGTGGTGGTGTTCGCGGTGTACCCGTTCGCGGCCGAGCTGTTCCGCCAGGGCAACATCCCCAAGCGGCTGATCCCCGGCACCATTGCGCTGGGCGCGTTCACCTTCACCATGGACGCCCTGCCCGGCACGCCGCAGATCCAGAACATCATCCCCACCACGTTCTTCGGCACCACCACCTGGGCCGCGCCGTGGCTGGGCACGCTGGGCGGCGTGTTCATCCTGATCACCGGCCTGGCCTACCTGGACTGGCGGCGCCGGGTGGCCGCGCGCAACGGCGAGGGTTATGGCGATGCCGCCACGCTGGCGAACGAGCCGGCCGCGTTCACCGGCGGCAGGCTTGCCCACCCGCTGGTCGCCGTGCTGCCGCTGCTGGTGGTCGGCATCGTGAACAAGCTGCTGACGCTGTGGATCCCGCTGCATTACGGCGACAGCACCCGCTTCGTGCCGGCGGTGATCGGCAACCCCGCGCCGGTGGTGCAGGAAACCTCAAAGCTGGTGGCGATCTGGGCGGTGGAAGGCGCGCTGCTGGCGGGCATCGCCTGCGTGCTGCTGCTGGCCTGGCGGCCGGTCAAGGCGGGATTCTCCGAAGGCAGCAAGTCCGCGATCGGCGGCGCGCTGCTGGCCGGGATGAACACCGCCTCGGAATACGGCTTCGGCGCGGTGATCGCCGCCCTGCCCGGCTTCCTGGTGGTGGCGCACGCGCTGGGCAGCATCCCCAACCCGCTGGTCAACGAGGCGGTGACGGTCACCGCGCTGGCCGGCATCACCGGCAGCGCCTCCGGCGGCATGAGCATCGCGCTGGCGGCAATGGCCGACACCTTCATCGCCAACGCGCACGCCGCCGGGATCCCGATGGAGGTGCTGCACCGGGTCGCTGCGATGGCCTCCGGCGGCATGGACACCCTGCCCCACAACGGGGCGGTGATCACCCTGCTGGCGGTGACCGGCCTGACCCACCGCCAAGCCTACAAGGAGATCTTCGCCATCACCTGCGTCAAGACCCTGGCGGTGTTCGTGGTGATCGGGCTGTACTACGCCTTCGGGCTGGTGTGAGCCTGCCTACAATGGCGCAGTGAGCGCCCCGCAACGCAAGATCATCCATGTGGACATGGACGCGTTCTACGCGTCGGTGGAGCAGCGCGACGATCCTGCACTGCGCGGGCGGCCGGTGGTGGTGGCGTGGCGCGGGGCGCGCTCGGTGGTATGCGCCGCCAGCTACGAGGCGCGCGCCTTCGGCATCCGCTCGGCCATGCCCGCGCTGCGCGCGGAGCGGCTGTGCCCGCAGGCGGTGTTCGTGCCACCGGATTTCACCCGCTACAAGGCGGTGTCGCGGCAGATCCGCGCCATCTTCGCGCGCTACACCGAGCGCATCGAACCGCTGTCGCTGGACGAAGCCTACCTCGATGTCACCCGACCCAAGCGCGACCTCGGCAGCGCGACCGCCATCGCCAGCGAGATCCGTGCCGCCATCCGCGACGAAACGCGGCTCACCGCCTCCGCCGGGATCGCGCCCAATAAGTTCCTGGCCAAGATCGCCAGCGACTGGAACAAGCCGGACGGCCAGTTCGTCATCAAGCCGGCGAGGGTGGAGGCATTCCTGGCACCGCTGGCGGTCGGCAAGCTGCCTGGGGTGGGCAAGGTGATGGAGGCCAAGCTGGCGGCGCTGGGCATCGCCACCTGCGCCGACCTGCGCGCGTTCGGCGCGGAGGCGCTGCAGGCGCGCTTCGGGCGCTGGGGCCTGCGCCTGCACGCGCTGGCGCAGGGCATCGACGAACGCGAGGTGGAATCCGAGCGCCCCACCCTGCAGGTCTCCAGCGAGGACACCTTCCCCGACGACCTGCCGCTGGAGGCACTGGAACCGCACCTGCGCCGGCTGGCGGGCAAGACCTGGGCCGGCTACCTGCGCGAACGCACGCGCCGTCCGGACCGGGTGGCCCGCACCGTGGTGCTCAAGCTCAAGACCGCCGACTTCCGCACCCTCACCCGCAGCCTGACCGCAGCGCAGCCGCCGACCTCGGAACAGGCGCTGGCCGATACCGCCTGCGCCCTGCGCGCGCGCGTGGGCCTGCCCGCCGCGACCCGCTACCGGCTGGCCGGCGTGGGCCTGTCCGGGTTTGCCGAACCCGACGGCAGCCGCGCCCAGGACGACCTGTTCGCCTGAAGCCCGCGTTCGCATACGCTAGGTGGATGGGCACCATCGATTCCATGGCACATCCCGCGCAGGCTGGAGGGCTGTCGCGCCAGCAACTCAAAACGCTCGTGCTGTCCGCCCTCGGCGGCGCGCTGGAGTTCTACGACTTCGTGGTGTTCGTGTTCTTCGCCACCACCATGGGCGCGCTGTTCTTCCCCCGCCGACATGCCCGAATGGATGCGGCTGGTGCAGACCTTCGGCATCTTCGCCGCCGGCTACCTCGCGCGCCCGTTGGGCGGCGTGCTGATGGCGCATTTCGGCGACCTCACCGGGCGCAAGCGGATGTTCCTGCTGAGCATCCTGCTGATGGCGCTGCCCACCCTGCTGATGGGCCTGCTGCCGACCTATGCCCAGATCGGCGTCGCGGCGCCGCTGCTGCTGCTCGCGCTGCGCATCCTGCAGGGCGCGGCGATCGGCGGCGAAGCGCCGGGCGCGTGGGTCTTCGTCAGCGAACACGTCTCGCCGCGGCACCGCAACCTCGCCTGCGGCTCGCTGTCGCTGGGCCTGCTGGCCGGCATCCTGCTGGGCGCGCTGGTGGCACGCGCGGTCAACGCCATGCTGGACGAGGCGCAGCTGATGGCCTGGGGCTGGCGCCTGCCCTTCCTGGTGGGCGGCGTGTTCGGCCTGCTGGCGATGCGGCTGCGCCGCCAGCTGCACGAAACACCCGTGTTCGCCGAACTGCAGCAGCAACGCGCGCTGTCGGCGGAGCTGCCGCTGAAGGCGGTGGTACGCGACCATCCCGGCGCGATCGCGCTGGGCATGCTGCTGACCTGGCTGCTGACCGCCGCGGTGGTGGTCACGATCCTGATGATGCCCACCTTCCTGCAGGGCATGGGGGTCAGCCGCGACGCCGCGCTGGCCGGCAACGCGCTGGCGGTGCTGGCGGCGATGGCGGCGAACCTGGTTGCCGGCGCGCTGGCCGACCGCTTCGGCGCCGGCCGCCTGCTCGCCTTGTGGAGCCTGCTGCTGGGCGTGGCGTTCTGGTGGTTCTACCGCGAGGCGCAAGGCGGGGCCTATTCGCACGCACTGTATGCACTCGCCGGCAGCGCCGTGGGCCTGACCGCGATGATCCCCGCCATCATCCTCGGCGGTTTTCCCCGGCGGTGCGCTTCTCCGGGCTGTCGCTGGCCTACAACCTCGCCTACGCCATCGCCGGCGGCCTGACCCCGGTGCTGCTCAGCCTGGCGATGAAAGACAGCCCGACCGCGCCCGTGCACTATATCGCCGGCATGGCGACGCTGGGGATCGCGCTCGCAATCGGGGCCGCCTGGCGCGACCAGCGCATGCCCGCGGCTTGAGTCCGCATAGCGGACTGGCCATTGAGTGCGCCGCGATTGGCTTGTCAAGCTGTCGCCGGTCGAACTGCGCGGCGACAATGCACGCAGAGTGTTCTCGCGAGTCTGCCGCATGACTGATGCCGTTTCTGCTTCTAGCCACAAGATCGCCACCACCATCGCCGCCGACATCGGCGCGCGGCCTGCCCAGGTGCAGGCCGCGGTCAAGCTGCTGGACGAAGGCGCCACGGTTCCGTTCATCGCGCGCTACCGCAAGGAAGTGACCGGCGGGCTGGACGATACCCAGCTGCGCAATCTCGAAATCCGCCTGGCCTACCTGCGCGAACTGGAAGAGCGGCGCGCAGCGATCCTGGCCAGCATCGCCGAACAGGGCAAACTCACCGACGCACTGCGCGCCGAGATCGAGGCGGCCGACAACAAGGCACGGCTGGAAGACCTGTACCTGCCCTACAAACCCAAGCGCCGCACCCGCGCCCAGATCGCCCGCGAAGCCGGGCTGGAGCCACTGGCAGATGGCCTGCTGGCCAATCCAGATCAGGTGCCAGAGGAGTACGCCGCCGGTTTCATCGATGCCGACAAGGGTGTCGCCGATGTCAAAACCGCGCTGGAAGGCGCGCGCGCGATCCTGATCGAACGCTGGAGCGAGGACGCCGCGCTGTTGGGCGAGCTGCGCGACTGGCTGGCGCGCGAAGGGCTGATCCGCGCAAAGGTGGTGGATGGCAAGCAGACCGCGGGCGAGAAGTTCCGCGATTATTTCGACCACGCCGAGCCGCTGGCGAAGATTCCCTCGCACCGCATGCTGGCGCTGCTGCGCGGCCGGCGCGAGGAGATCCTGCAGCTCGACCTCGACCCCGGCGCGGATGCCGAAGCCGGGCATGCCTATGCCGAAGGACGCATCGCCCGGCACGTGGGCATCGCCGAGCGCGGGCGCGCGGCAGATGCCTGGCTGCGCAATGCGGTACGCCTGGCCTGGCGCGCGCGGATCCACATGCACCTGCTGCTGGACCTGTTCAACCAGGCGCGCGAAAAAGCCGAGACCGAGGCCATCGAGATTTTCGGACGCAATCTGAAGGATCTGCTGCTGGCCGCGCCGGCGGGCCCGAAGGCGGTGCTGGGCCTCGATCCTGGGCTGCGCACCGGCGTAAAGGTGGCGGTGGTGGACGCCACCGGTAAGCTGGTCGCCACCGATACCATCTACCCACACGAACCCAAGCGGCAGTGGGAGGCGTCGATCACCACCCTGGCCGCGCTGTGCCGCGCGCATCGGGTCGCGCTGATCGCGATCGGCAATGGCACTGCCAGCCGCGAGACCGATAAGCTGGCCGGCGATTTGATCAAGCGCCATCCTGAACTCGCACTGCAGAAACTCGTGGTCAGCGAGGCCGGCGCCTCGGTATATTCGGCATCGGAACTGGCCGCGAAGGAGTTTCCGGATCTCGACGTCTCGCTGCGCGGGGCGGTGTCGATCGCGCGCCGCCTGCAGGACCCGCTGGCCGAGCTGGTGAAGATCGAACCCAAGTCGATCGGCGTCGGCCAGTATCAGCACGACGTGGACCAGTACCAGCTGGCCCGGCGCCTGGATGCCGTGGTGGAAGACTGCGTGAACGCGGTCGGGGTGGATGTGAATACCGCCTCTGCCCCGCTGCTGGCGCGCGTCTCCGGATTGTCGGCGACGGTGGCGGAGAACATCGTCGCCTACCGCGACCAGCACGGCTTCTTCCCGTCGCGCAAGGCGCTGCTGAAGGTGCCGCGCCTGGGCGAGAGGACGTTCGAGCAGTGCGCCGGCTTTCTGCGCATCATGGACGGCGAACAGCCGCTGGATGCCTCGTCCGTGCACCCGGAGGCGTATCCGGTAGTGGAGCGCATCCTCGCGGCCGGCGGCAAGTCGGTGAAGCAGATCATCGGCGACACCGCCTTCCTGCGTTCGCTGGAAGCCGCGCAGTTCACCGATGAACGCTTCGGCGAACCCACCGTGCGCGACATCCTCAAGGAGCTGGAAAAACCCGGCCGCGACCCGCGTCCGGAGTTCCGCGCCGCGCAGTTCGCCGACGGCGTGGAGGACATCCGTGACCTGCGCCCCGGCATGGTGCTGGAAGGCGTGGTGACCAACGTCGCCGCATTCGGCGCGTTCGTGGATATCGGCGTGCATCAAGACGGGCTGATCCATATCTCGGCGCTGTCCGAGCGCTATGTGAAAGACCCGCGCGACGTCGTGAAAGCCGGCGATATCGTCAAGGTGAAGGTGCTGGAGGTGGACGTTGCGCGCCGCCGCATCGCCCTTACCCGCCGACTGGATGATCCCGTTGGCGAAGCACGCGGCGAGACGCGCCGCGACGGCCAGGCCGCACGCGGCCCGCGCCCCGCGACGCCGCAGGTGCAGCCGGCGAAAGCCCCGTTCAACCGCGCGCTGGCCGACGCGCTGCGGGGCCTGAAGCGATGAGCACGCCACCGCCGACCGCGCCGGACCCCGATCCGCGCCCGATGCCGCCCACGCCTCCACTGCCCGGCGACTGCTGCGACAGCGGCTGCGACCCCTGCGTGCATGACCTCTACGCCGAGGAACTTCAGCACTACCGCCAGGCGTTGGCGGCCTGGCGGGCGCGTCATCCCGACGCCGGCGACTGACCATGCCCCGGGATCGGCGGCACCGCGGCCGGCCGGCCCTGCGCGTCCAGCGCGACCATGGTGAACCGCCCGCGCGTGCACAGCACGCGCTCGCCGGCCAGCAGATCCTCGGCGTGCAGTTCGACTTCGACCTGCATCGCGCTGGTGCCGACACTGACAATCCTCGCTTCCACCTCCACCAGTTGCCCTTGCCGGATCGGGCGGCGGAAGTCCACCCGCTCGGAGCGCGCGGTCACCACGGTGCGCCGCGCGTGGCGCGAGGCGGCGATGAACGCCGCCTTGTCCATCCACGCCAGCGCCTGCCCACCGAACAGCGTGCCGAGGTGGTTGGCGTGGTCGGGAAACACGATTTCCTGCAGGTGCGCGTGCACCGGCCTGGCATCAGAAGGCATGATCGAAGGCCACCTCGCCCTGCACGCCGACCTGATAGGCGGACACCCGGCGCTCGAAGAAATTGGTCAGCTCCTGCACGTCCTGCAGCTCCATGAACGGCAGCGGATTGCGCACGTGGTACTGGCGGGCCATCCCGAGGCGCTCGAAATGCTGGTCGGCGCAATGCTGCAGGTACTGGCGCATGTCGCGGGTGGAGATGCCCGCCACCCCGCCGGAGAGCACGTCCTCGGCGAACTGCAGCTCGCACTCGATGGCCTCGGCCAGCATCGCGCGCACCTGCTGCTCCATGGCCTCGTCGAACAGCTCCGGCTCCTCCATGCGGATGGTGCGCACGCATTCGAACGCGAACTCCATATGGCAGCTCTCGTCGCGGAACACCCAGTTGGTGCCGGAGGACAGCCCCGGCAGCAGTCCGCGCGAACGCAGGTAATAGACGTAAGCGAACGCGGCGAAGAAGAACAGCCCTTCGATGCAGGCCGCGAAGCAGATCTGGTTGAGCAGGAACTGGCGGCGCTGGGCGCGGGTCTGGATCCGGTCGAGGGCATGGATCGAGTCGATCCACTTGAAGCAGAACTCGGCCTTCTTGCGGATCGAGGGGATGTTCTCCACCGCGGCGAACGCGCGGAAGCGCTCCTCCGGGTCCGGCAGGTAGTTGTCCAGCAGGGTCAGATAGAACTGCACGTGCAGCGCCTCTTCGTACAACTGGCGCGACAGGTACATACGCGCTTCCGGCGCGTTGAGATGCCGGTACAGGTTCAGCACCAGATTGTTGGCCACGATCGAATCGCCGGTGGCGAAGAACGCCACCAGGCGGTGGATCAGGTGGCGGTCGGCCGGCGTCATCTTGTGGCGCAAATCGCCGAGGTCGATCTCGAAATTGATCTCTTCCACCGTCCAGGTGTTGCGGATCGCGTTGCGGTACATCTCGTAGAACTGCGGGTAGCGCATCGGCCGCAGGGTGAGGTCGAAACCCGGGTCGAGCAGCATGGCGGAATGGTCGCTGTTCATTGGCAGGCCTCGCAGCTTTCCGGGTTTTCCAGCGAGCAGGCCACCGCCTGCGCCGGGGTGTAGCTGCCGACGGTGGTCTTGGCGATCCGGGTGGCCGGGCGCGAGCGCAGGTAATAGGTGGTCTTGAGCCCTTGCTTCCAGGCATACATGTACATCGACGACAGTGCGCCGATGTTCGGGCTTTCCATGAACAGGTTGACCGAGGCGGACTGGTCGATGAAGGCGCCGCGCTCGGCGGCCATGTCGATCAGGCTGCGCATCGGCAGCTCCCAGGCGGTGCGGTAGATCTGGCGCAGCACCTCGGGAATCTGCGGGATGCCCTGGATCGAGCCGTCTGCCAGCTTGATCGCATCACGCATTTCCGGCGTCCACAGCCCCAGCCGTTTGAGCTCCTCCACCAGATATCGGTTGACCTGCAGGAAGTCGCCGGAAAGCGTCTCGCGCTTGAACAGGTTGGACACCTGCGGTTCGATGCACTCGTAGCAGCCGGCGATCGAGGCGATGGTCGCGGTCGGCGCGATCGCCACCAGCAGCGAGTTGCGCAGGCCGTGCGCCTGGATGCGCGCACGCAGCGCATCCCAGCGTCCCGGATCGTCCGGCATGGTGTCCCAGGCGTCGAACTGCAGCTCGCCGCGCGCGGCGCGGGTGTCGGCAAACGCCGGGTGCGCGCCCAGCGCCTGCGCCAGCTCGCAGGAGGTGTCCAGCGCATGAAAGTAGATTTCCTCGGCGATCCGGCGCGACAGCGCGCGGGCCGACTCGCTGTCGAACGGCAGGCGCAGGCGGAAAAACACGTCCTGCAGGCCCATGCAGCCCAGCCCCACCGGGCGCCAGCGCAGGTTGCCGCGACGCGCCGGCTCGACCGGATAGAAATTGAGGTCGATCACCCGGTCCAGCTGGCGCACCGCCATGCGCACGGTCTCGGCCAGTTTTTCGAAATCGAACTGGCCCTCGGCATCGAAATGCCGCGCCAGGTTGATCGAACCGAGATTGCACACCGCGGTTTCTGCGTCGGAGGTGACCTCCAGGATCTCGGTGCACAGGTTGGACAGGTGCACCACGTTTCCAGGCAACGCGGTCTGGTTGCAGGCGCGGTTGCACTTGTCCTTGAAGGTCATCCAGCCGTTGCCGGTCTCGGCCAGGGTGCGCATCATCCGCGCGTACAGCTTGCGCGCCGGAAGCTGGCGCACTGCCTTGCCCTGCTGCTCGGCCTGCGCGTAGGCGCGCTCGAAGTCGTCGCCGTACAGATCCACCAGCTCCGGCACCTGCGCGGGGTCGAACAGCGACCACGGCTGGTCGGCTTCGACCCGGCGCATGAACAGGTCCGGCACCCAGTTGGCGAGATTGAGGTTGTGCGTGCGCCGCGCCTCGTCACCGGTGTTGTCGCGCAGCTCCAGGAAATCCTCGATGTCGGCGTGCCAGGTTTCCAGGTACACGCAGGCTGCGCCCTTGCGCTTGCCGCCCTGGTTGACCGCGGCGACCGAGGCATCCAGCGTCTTCAGCCACGGCACGATACCGTTGCTGAACCCGTTGGTGGAGCGGATCAGCGCCCCGCGTGCGCGCACCCGGCTGTAGCTGACGCCGATGCCGCCGCTGAACTTGGACAGCTGCGCGATCTGGCCGTAGCGCTGGTAGATCGATTCCAGCGAGTCCTGCGGCGAATCCAGCAGGAAGCAGGACGAGAGCTGCTCGTGGCGGGTACCGGCGTTGAACAGGGTCGGGCTGGATGGCAGGTACTCCAGATGCGCCATGCCCTGGTACAGCGCGACCGCCTCGCCCACGTCCTGGCTCAGCGCGCAGGCGATGCGCATGCAGAACTGCTGCGGCGTCTCGATCACCTTGCGGGTGTGCGGATGGCGCAGCAGGTAGCGGTCGTACAGGGTGCGCAGGCCGAAATAGTCGAACTCGCGATCCAGCGCGGGATCGATGGCGTCGTTGAGCTTGCGCGCATTGGCCTGCACGAAGCCGAGCAGGCGCTCGTTGACCAGCCCGACATCGAAGCCGCGCTGCACCGACTGCGAGAAGGCGTGGATTTCCTGCCCCGCCACTTCCTTGGCGATCACTCCGGCCAGCAGGCGCGCGGCAAGGCGGCCGTATTCGGGCTCCTCGCCGGTCAGCAGCGCGGCGGTGCGGATCGACAGCTCGTCCAGCTCGGCGGTGGTCGCGCCATCGTACAGGCCGGAGATGGTGCGGGTGGCCACCCGCATCGGCTCCACCGCGTGCAGGCCTTCGGCGGCGCGGGTGATGGCGCGCACGATCTTGTTGAGGTCCACCGGCTCGCTGTGGCCGTTGCGCTTGGTGACACGCATGCCGGTGGCGGTGGGCGGCGGGGTGAGGTCGAACGCGGGCGCGGCAGGCGCGGCGGCCAGCGCAGCAGCATCGGATGCAGACATCGTTGGGATCTCCATGCGTGATGCACGAACCCCGGGCCTGTCCCTCGCAGGCGCGGATGGCATCGGAGCTCCCAAGGCTGACGGCGCGGTGTCGCATGGGCTGAGACCTGCGCACCGACGGCACGCAGACGGCCCCTGCTGCACCGGCCATCTCCCCCGGAGATTCCGCGGCCGGCACCGCGCGGCGTGCTTCGCGCGGCTGTCGGCAGGTCTTCGGGCTCGTGGATGCGACGGCCCTGCCGTCACCTCGGTCGCACCTTCCCGGGACCGCCGTCCCAGTGGTCGCCGCGACCTCGTCTCCACCTACCGCTGCGGGGCAGCGCCGGATTCCGTGCCTGCGCACGTGGACCGGCTTCCCTTTTCATCCGACAGCTTGTGGCCGACGGAACCGACAGCCACAAGATATTGGGAACCCGTCGCCGGGTCAATCCCGGCCGCGAGCATACGGGCCGACGTAATGCCAGCCCACCGGGGCAGCCGGCGGATCCGCCCACTCCCAGGCCAGCCACTGCACCTGCACTCCGGGCGCGCCGGCCAGCGCCAGCGCGCCAGCGCCGATATCCCAGGTCCAGGCGTCGGCGAACGCTGCTGCCGCCGGCCTGGCGCAGAGCGCGCGCGCAGCGCGCACGCCCAGTCCCTGTCCGCTGCGCTTGGCGTGCGCTTCTTTCAGCGCCCACAGGCGATGAAACAACGCCTTGCGCATCGACACCCCGGCTTCCGCCACGCGCGCGCACTCTTCCGGGGCAAAGGCGAATGCCGCCAGCGCGCTCCAGTCACGCGCACGCCGCGGCAATTCCAGGTCGATCCCCACCGGCACCTCTGCCAGCACCAGCGCCAGCCAGTCGCCGCTATGGCTCAAGGACACATGCAGCGGCAGCGCCTCGCCTGCGAGGCACAGCCGCGGGCGGCCCTGCGCCTCCGTGGCCCATTCGATCCGGTGGGGCGCCAGCCCCAGCCACTGCGCGACCCGCGCTCTCGCTTGCCAGTGCCCCGCCAGGAAGGCCGCCTGCCGCGCCGGCGCGGTGATCGCCCGCAACCGCTCCCGCTCGGCAGGCGTCAGCCACTCAAGCCCTTGCGCCCGCGCCTCGGCGGCCAGGTCGGCGATCCTCCGCAGCTCGACCTGCGCCGCCGGCATCCGCGCTTACGCCAGCACCGCCGGCAGCAGCTTCTCCGGCTCGGCCTGCACGTCCAGCGCCAGCTCGCCATCGACCACGTCCAGGGTCACGCGGCCGCCGTTGAGCAGCTTGCCGAACAGCAGCTCGTCCGCCAGTGGGCGCTTGATCTTGTCCTGGATCAGGCGCGCCATCGGGCGTGCACCCATCAGCGGGTCGAAGCCCTGCTGGCCCAGCCATTCGCGCGCGGCCGCGGTGGCCGTCAGCATGACTTTCTTTTCCTGCAGCTGGGTTTCCAGCTCGATCAGGAACTTGTCCACCACCCGCAGGATGTGCTCGAAGCCCAGCGCCTGGAACTGCACGATCGCATCCAGCCGGTTGCGGAACTCCGGCGTGAAGCCGCGCCGGATCGCCTCCATCGCGTCCGGACTGTGGTCCTGCTTGGTAAAGCCAATACTGCGCCGCGCCGCCTGGGTCGCGCCGGCGTTGGTGGTCATCACCAGCACCACATTGCGGAAATTGGCCTCGCGTCCGTTGGTGTCGGTCAGCACGCCGCGGTCCATCACCTGCAGCAGGATGTTGAAGATGTCCGGATGCGCCTTCTCGATCTCGTCCAGCAGCAGCACGCAGTGCGGCGTCTTGACGATCTTCTCGGTCAGCAGCCCGCCCTGGTCGAAACCGACATAGCCGGGCGGCGCGCCGATCAGGCGGCTCACCGAATGCGGCTCCATGTACTCGCTCATGTCGAAGCGGATCAGCTCGATCCCGAGCTGCATCGCCAGCTGACGGGTCACCTCGGTCTTGCCCACGCCGGTGGGGCCGGCGAACAGGAAGCTGCCGATCGGCTTGTCCGGATTGCCCAGGCCCGAGCGCGCCAGCTTGATCGCGCTGGCCAGCGTTTCGATCGCCGGGTCCTGGCCGAAGATCACCATCTTCAGGTTGCGCTCCAGGTGCTGCAGCACGTCCTTGTCGGAGGCGCTGACCTGCTTGGCCGGGATGCGCGCCATGCGCGCCACGATGGTCTCGATCTCCTCCACGTCGATCACGTGCTTGCGCACCTCCGGCGGCTGCAGGCGCTGGCGGGCGCCGGCCTCGTCGATCACGTCGATCGCCTTGTCCGGCAGCAGGCGGTCGCCGATGTGCTTGACCGACAGGTCCACTGCGGCGCGGATGGCGTCGTCGGCGTAGGCCACCTCGTGATGGGCCTCGTACTTGGCCTTCAGGCCCTTGAGGATCTCCACCGCCTCGCCCACCGTCGGCTCGACGATGTCGATCTTCTGGAAGCGCCGCGCCAGCGCGCGGTCCTTCTCGAACACGCCGCGGTATTCCTGGAACGTGGTCGAGCCGATACAGCGCAGCTCGCCGTTGGCCAGCACCGGCTTGATCAGGTTGGAGGCATCCATGGTGCCGCCGCTGGCCGAGCCGGCGCCGATGATGGTGTGGATCTCGTCGATGAACAAAATCGCGTTCGGCTGCTTCTTCAGCGCCGCCAGCACGCCCTTCAGACGCTTCTCGAAGTCGCCGCGGTACTTGGTGCCGGCGACCAGCGCGCCGAGGTCGAGCGAATAGATCACCGCCTCGGCCAGCACCTCCGGCACCTCGCCGTCCACGATCCGCTTGGCCAGGCCTTCCGCCAGCGCGGTCTTGCCCACCCCGGACTCGCCCACGTACAGCGGGTTGTTCTTGCGCCGGCGGCACAGCACCTGGATGGTGCGCTCGATCTCCTCGGCGCGGCCCACCAGCGGGTCGATCTTGCCGGCCGCGGCCAGCGCGTTGAGGTTGCTGGCGAATTCCGCCAGCGGGTCGGACTTTCCTTCTCCCTCGCCGCCCTCGGGCTTGGCCTCGCCATCCGCGGCCGGCTGGCCCGGCTCCTCGTCCTGGCGCGAGATGCCGTGCGAGAGGTAATTCACCACGTCCAGCCGGTGCACGTCCTGCTGGTTGAGGAAATAGACGGCGTGCGAGTCTTTCTCGCCGAAGATCGCCACCAGCACGTTGGCGCCGGTGACTTCCTTCTTGCCGGAGGACTGCACGTGGTACACCGCGCGCTGCAGCACGCGCTGAAAGCCCAGCGTGGGCTGGGTGTCGCGGCCGTCGTCCTCGGGCAGGCGGTTGACCGAAACCTCGATCGCGTTTTCCAGCTCGTCGCGCAGGCGCGGCAGATCAGCGTTGACCGCGCGCAGCACCGCCTCCGCCGACGGGTTGTCCAGTAGCGCCAGCAGCAGGTGTTCGACCGTCATGAACTCGTAGCGCGCTTCGCGGGCGCGCTTGTAGCACTGGCCGATGGTTTGCCGAGATCCTTGCTGAACATGGGGGAGGCTCTTGGGGGGGACGCGTGCTTCCTATGTAAGGCGCATTCCCCGCCGGCACAAGCCCCCGGACGGGCTAGCTGCGTTCCATCGTGCACAGCAGCGGATGCTGGTTCAGGCGGGCGTATTCGTTGACCTGGGCCACCTTGGATTCGGCGATCTCGCGGGTGTACACCCCGCACACACCGCGTCCGCGCGTATGCACGTGCAGCATCACCTGGGTGGCCTTTTCCAGGTCCAGGGCGAAGAACTGCATCAGCACGTCCACCACGAAGTCCATCGGGGTGTAGTCGTCGTTCAGCAGCAGGACGGTGTACAGCGGCGGCCGGGTCACCTCCGGGCGCGCCGGGGCCACCGCCACCCCGTGGTCGGACTGCGAGTGCTGCGGCTTGTCTGGCTGGGTTGGCATGCGGCGATTATACGAAGCCGGCCGATGGACGGCGCCGGCGCGCATGCGGACAATGCCTGTATGTCCGATCACCATTCATCCAGCTCCCCTGGCAACCCGATGTCACCGTCGCCACCGTGGTGGTGCGCGACGGTAAGCTGCTGTGCGTGGAGGAGCACGCCGACGGGCGGCTGGTGCTGAACCAGCCGGCCGGCCACCTGGAGCCAGGCGAATCCCTGCAGGACGCCGCCCTGCGCGAGACCCGCGAGGAAACCGGCTGGGAGGTGCGCCTGACTCATCTGGTGGGCACCTACCAGTGGCGCGCGCCCGAGAGCGGCCGCCATTACCTGCGCGTCGCCTTCGCCGCCGAGCCGCTGCACGAGCTCCTCGGCGCGGTGCTGGACACCGGCATCGTGCGCGCCCTATGGCTGAGCCCCGCGCAGCTGCAGGCGGAGGCCGCGCGCCACCGCAGCCCGCTGGTCTGGCGCACGGCCGCCGACTACCTCGGCGGCAGCCGCTACCCGCTGGCGCTGGCCCGGCATATCGCATGAGCCCTGCCGCGCGCATCGTCGTCGGGGTGTCCGGCGGCGTGGATTCCTCGGTCGCCGCCCTGCTGCTGCGCGACGCTGGGCATGCGGTGACCGGGCTGTTCATGCAGAACTGGGCGGACGATGGCTCGGGCGAATGCCGCGCCGAGGACGACCGCCGCGATGCGGTGGCAGTCTGCGGCGCACTGGGCATTCCGATCCGCTTCCGCGATTTTTCGAAGGCGTACTGGGACGCGGTGTTCCGGCACTTCCTCGCAGAATACGCGGCCGGCCGCACCCCCAACCCGGACGTGCTGTGCAACCGCGAGATCAAATTCAAGCATTTCCTCGACGCCGCGCGTGAGCTCGGCGCCGAGGCGATCGCCACCGGCCACTACGCGCGGGTGCAGCGCCAGGGCGATGCCTTCCGTCTGCTGCGCGCGGTGGATCGCGGCAAGGACCAGAGCTACTTCCTGCACCAGCTGGGGCAGACGCAGCTGGCGGCCACCCGCTTTCCGCTGGGCGGGCTGTCCAAGAGCGAGGTCCGTCGCATCGCGGCCGAGCACGGCCTGCGCACCGCGGGCAAGAAGGATTCCACCGGCATCTGCTTCATCGGCGAACGCGATTTCCGCCGCTTCCTGGCGCAGTACCTGCCGGCGCAGGAAGGCGAGCTGCGCACCCCCGATGGCACCCGCATCGGCACCCATCCCGGGGTGTTCTATTTCACCCTCGGCCAGCGCGAAGGTCTGAACATCGGCGGCGTGCGCGGCCGCGCGCAGGCGCCGTGGTTCGTGGTGGCCAAGGACGTAGCGCGCAACCTGCTGTACGTGGACCAGGGCCACGACAGCCCGTGGCTGCTGTCGCACGTCCTGCGCAGCGAGCCGGCGCACTGGGTGGCCGGGGCGCCCCCGGCCGCGCGCTTTGCCTGCACCGCGCAGACCCGCTACCGCCAGCCGGACGAGCCCTGCGAAGTCGAGGTCCGCGATGACGGCAGCCTGGCCGTGCGCTTTCTGCACCCGCAGCGTGCGGTCACACCCGGACAATCGGTGGTGCTCTACGATGGCGAGGTGTGCCTGGGCGGTGCGGTGATCGCCGCCACCGACGCCCCCGTTCCCGACCCGAAACCGTGAAGACCGCATGACCCATCCTTATCAAGACCGCGTGCTGGCCCTGGCCGGCCTGCTGCAGGCGCTGGCGCAGGTGCGCCGGATCGCCGACACCGGCCAATCCGACCAGGTGCAGGTGCAGACTGCGCTGGAGAGCGTGTTCCGGATCGACGCCCGCGATACCGAGAGCGTGTTCGGCAGCGCGCGCGAGCTGCGCATCGGCCTGCGCCAGCTGCGCGACTATCTCGCCAGCGGCAGCAAGGACGAGGCGCTGGGCAAGCTCGCCCTGGCCGTGCTGCAACTGGAACGCCGCTTCATCCGCAACGCGGCGATCGCGGACAAGGTGCAGGCCGGCCTGCGCCGGCTCGCGCCGCGCGCGGATTCCCTCGGCAGCGCGCATCCGGACGTGATCGCCGACCTCGCCCGCCTGTACGCGGAGACTCTGAGCACCCTGCGCCCGCGGGTGATGGTGCAGGGCAACCCGCACTACCTCGGCCAGGCCGGGGTGGTGGCCGAGATCCGCGCCCTGCTGCTGGCCGCCCTGCGCGCCGCCGTGCTGTGGCGCCAGCTCGGCGGCAGCCTGTGGGATTTCGTGTTCGCCCGCCGCCAGATGGCGGCCGCGCTGGATGCGCTGCTGGGGTGAGGGGGCTCACGCCCGCCGCCGGGCGACGCCGGCGCGCGCAGCAGCCCGGTGGAACCAGTGCAATGAGCAAACGAAAACGCCCGGCATCGCGGCCGGGCGTTTCGTCATGCGGGATTGGCGGAGGGCGATCAGGCTGCGACCGAATCCGCCACCTGCCGGTACTCCTCGATCCGGTCGAAGTTCATGTAGCGGTAGATGGCCTCGCCATTGGCGTTGATGACGCCGATGTCCGCCAGGTACTCCTCGCGGGTCGGGATCCGGCCCAGGCGCGCGCAGATCGCCGCCAGCTCGGCCGAGCCCAGGTACACGTTGGTGTTGCGGCCCAGGCGGTTGGGGAAGTTGCGGGTGCTGGTGGACATCGCGGTGCTGCCCTCGCGGATCTGCGCCTGGTTGCCCATGCACAGCGAGCAGCCCGGCATCTCCATGCGCGCGCCGGCGGTGCCGAAGGTGCCGTAGTGGCCTTCGTTGGTCAGTTCGGCGGCGTCCATCTTGGTGGGCGGCGCGATCCACAGGCGCGTGGGAATGTCGCGCTTGCCTTCCAGCAGCTTGGCCGCGGCGCGGAAGTGGCCGATGTTGGTCATGCACGAGCCGATGAACACCTCGTCGATCCTGGCGCCGGCCACCTCGGACAGGGTCTTGGCATCGTCCGGGTCGTTCGGGCAGCACACGATCGGCTCGACGATCTCGTCCATGTCGATCTCGATCACCGCCGCGTACTCGGCGTCGGCATCCGGCTCCAGCAGCTGCGGATCGGCCAGCCACGCTTCCATCCTGGCGATCCGGCGCTGCAGGGTGCGGGCATCCTGGTAGCCCTGCGCGATCATCCACTTCAGCAGGGTGATGTTGCTGTTGAGGTATTCGATGATCGGGGCCTTGTCCAGGCGCACGGTGCAGGCGGCGGCGGAACGCTCGGCGGAGGCATCCGCCAGCTCGAACGCCTGCTCCACCTTCAGGTTCGGCAGGCCCTCGATCTCCAGGATGCGGCCGGAGAAGATGTTCTTCTTGCCCTGCTTGGCGACCGTCAGCAGGCCCTGCTTGATGGCGTACAGCGGGATCGCATGCACCAGGTCACGCAGGGTGACGCCCGGCTGCAGCGTGCCCTTGAAGCGCACCAGCACCGATTCCGGCATGTCCAGCGGCATCACCCCGGTGGCGGCGGCGAACGCGACCAGGCCGGAGCCGGCCGGGAACGAGATGCCGAGCGGGAAGCGGGTGTGCGAATCGCCGCCGGTGCCCACGGTGTCGGGCAGCAGCATGCGGTTGAGCCAGCTGTGGATGATGCCGTCGCCCGGGCGCAGCGAGACGCCGCCGCGGGTGGAGATGAACTCCGGCAGGGTGTGGTGGGTCTTGACGTCCACCGGCTTCGGGTAGGCCGCGGTGTGGCAGAAGCTCTGCATCACCAGGTCGGCGGAAAAGCCCAGGCAGGCCAGGTCCTTCAGCTCGTCGCGGGTCATCGGGCCGGTGGTGTCCTGGCTGCCCACCGAGGTCATCTTCGGCTCGCAGTAGGTGCCCGGGCGCATGCCCTTGCCTTCCGGCAACCCGCAGGCGCGGCCGACCAGCTTCTGGGCCAGGGTGAAGCCCTTGCCGGTGTCCGGCGGGGTCACCGGCAGGCGGAACAGGTCGGTCGCCGGCAGGCCCAGCGCCTCGCGCGCCTTGGCCGTCAGGCCGCGGCCGATGATCAGCGGGATGCGGCCGCCGGCGCGCACCTCGTCCAGCAGCACCTCGGACTTCAGCGCGAAGGTGGCGATCACCTCGCCGTTCTTCAGCGCCTTGCCTTCGTAGGGGCGCAGCTCGACCACGTCGCCGTGCTCCATCTGCGACACGTCCAGCTCGATCGGCAGCGCGCCCGCGTCTTCCATCGTGTTGTAGAAGATCGGCGCGATCTTGCCGCCCAGGCACACGCCGCCGGCGCGCTTGTTGGGGATGTAGGGGATGTCATCGCCGGTCCACCACAGCACGCTGTTGGTGGCCGATTTCCGGCTGGAGCCGGTGCCAACCACGTCGCCGACGTAGGCGACCAGGTGACCCTTCTCCTTCAGCTTCAGGATCTCGCCGATCGGGCCGCGCTTACCGTCTTCCTCGGGCACGAACGGCGCGTCCGGGCGCTTGTTTTTCAGCATCGCCAGCGCGTGCAGCGGGATGTCCGGGCGGGTGGTGGCGTCCGGCGCCGGCGACAGGTCGTCGGTATTGGTCTCGCCCGGCACCTTGAACACGGTGATGGTCAGCGAGGCCGGCACTTCCGGCTTGCTGGTGAACCACTCGGCGTTGGCCCAGCTTTCCAGCACGGCGCGGGCGTTGGCATTACCGGCCTTGGCCTTTTCCTCCACATCGTGGAACGCATCGAATACCAGCAGGGTGTGCTTGAGCGCATCGGCGGCCACGGCGCCCACTTCGGCGTCGTCCAGCAGCTGCACCAGCGGCGCCACGTTGTAGCCGCCCAGCATGGTGCCCAGCAGCTCGGTGGCGCGGGCGCGCGGGATCAGCGGGTTGGTCTCGCTGCCGAACGCCAGCGCGGCCAGGTAGCTGGCCTTGACCTTGGCGGCGTCGTCCACGCCCGCCGGCACGCGGTTGACCAGCAGGTCGAGCA
Organism: Thermomonas sp. S9; assembly: GCF_024704365.1. Lineage (GTDB taxonomy): Bacteria > Pseudomonadota > Gammaproteobacteria > Xanthomonadales > Xanthomonadaceae > Thermomonas. The sequence continues at coordinate 1,478,757 of NZ_JAJDFY010000001.1, read as the reverse complement.
GGAAGGCCTCCTCGCCGGCCGGCGGCGCCTTCAGCAGTTCGATCAGGTCGGCGGTCTGCGGCGCGGTCAGCGGCAGCGGCGGGATGCCGAGGGCGGCGCGCTCGGCCTGGTGCTTGCGGTAGGCGTCCAGCATGGGGAATGTCCTTGAGTGCGGTGAGGAAGATGGGCCTTCAGTCCCTGGGAACGATCAGCTTCAGGCCCTTGAAGTAATCGCGGTGGAATCCGGCATCGAAGGTGATCAGCGCATCGCACTGCAGCAGGGCGTGCGCGCCGATCAGGAACTCGTGAAGTGCGCGCGGCGCTTCGCCGCGCTGGCGCTGGCGGCGCTGCATCTCGCCGGCGCGCAGCGCCGACTTGGCCTCGACCGCGCTGAAATGGATGCCCATCTCTTCCAGCGCGCTCGATACCTCGGCGCCGTTGCGCAGGCTGGCCGACAGCTGCGCCAGCGCGGCATCGCAGACCACCACCCGGCCGCTGCCCAGCGCCTGGCGCAGGACGGCTTCCACCGCGTCGGCGCGCGGGCCGTCGGCCAGCAGCTCGGCCAGCACCGGGGCATCGACCGCGATCACGCGCCCCTGCCCTTGCCGACCGGCGCCTCCAGCGCGAACTTGCCGCGCACGCGCGAGAGGGCGTCGTCCACATGCTTGCTCAGTACGATGCGGCCACCGTCCAGCTCCACCTTCAGCACGCTGCCCTTGGTCAGGCCCAGCGCGTCGCGCACGGGCTTGGGCAGGGTGATCTGGCCGCGTTCGGCGACGATGGCTTCCACGGGCGCGCTCCGGCTCTACGGTAGGCCGGAATTATACATACTTTTTATTGCATACCTCTGACCGCGGCCAGGCCATGCATGCAGCGAGACGGTGGCGTTCAGCCCAGCCCGGTGCGCGCGCCGCCGGCATGCCGGGCCAGGTACAGGGCGCGGTCGCAGCGCTGGAAGAACTGGGCCGGGGCCTCATCCTGCGCGCCCAGCTCCACCAGTCCGGCGCTGAAGGTGACGTAGTTCGGCCCGGCACCGGCGGCCGCCCAGCCGGTATGCCGTGCGAACGCATGCTGCAGGCGCTCGCACAGGCGCCAGCCGCCGTCGCGGCCGGTATCGGTGAGGATCACCGCGAAGGTATCGCCGCCCAGCCGCGCCGGCAGGTCGGACAGCCGGCAGACCGCGCGCAGCAGCCGTGCCACTTCCGCCAGCACGCGGTCGCCCGCCGCGTGCGACCAGCTTTCATTGATCTGCTTGAGGTGGTCCACATCCAGCAGCACCAGGCTCAGCGGCTGCCCGTGGCGCTTGGCCCGGGCGAAGTTCAGGGCCAGCTGCTCGTCGAAGGCGCGCCCGTTGGGCAGGCCGGTCAGCGCATCTTCCGCGGCCAGTCGCGCGAAATCGCGCTCGCGTTCCTGCATGCGCGCCATCAGGGCATCGCGCTCGTGCAGCACGGCCAGCAACTGCTCGCCCTGGCGGCGCTGCTCGACGGCCTTGGCCTCGGCCTCGCGCGCCAGCCGCGCCGCGGTACGCCGCGTCGCCCCGCCCAGGGCGTACGCCAGAGCGGCACCCAGCACGAAGGCCAGCACCACCGCCAGTGCGATCCAGCCATCGGCCAGCCCCTCCGCGGGGGCAACCGGTGCGCCCGCCGGCAGCAGGGCGGCCAGGCCGCAGGACATGCGCATGTTCGCCATCGCTCACCGCCCCCGTCGCAATTCAATGCCGCAATTCAATCCGGCTTAACATCGCAGGCGCACCATAGCCCCATCGCCTGCGCCCGCGGGCACCTTACTCTCAGGAGTCTCCCCATGCGCAACTCCTTCTCCACCCAGGACCGCCTGCACGTTAACGGCCGCGAGTACGCTTTCCACAGTCTGGCCAGGCTGGGCAAGACGTTCGACATCGCCCGCCTGCCCTATTCGCTGAAGATCCTGCTGGAAAACCTGCTGCGCCACGAGGACGGCGGGATCACCGTGGGCCCTGCGCACATCGAGGCGCTGGCCAACTGGAACCCGACCGCCGAGCCGGACACCGAAATCGCATTCATGCCGGCGCGGGTGGTGCTGCAGGACTTCACCGGCGTGCCCTGCGTGGTGGACCTGGCTGCCATGCGCGACGCGGTGGTGGCGCTGGGCGGGCGACCCGAGCAGATCAATCCGCAGATCCCGTCCGAGCTGGTGATCGACCATTCCGTGCAGGTGGATGCCTTCGCCCGCCCGGATGCACTGGACATCAACGGCCGCATCGAGTTCGAACGCAATGCCGAGCGCTACGGGTTCCTGCGCTGGGGCCAAAACGCCTTCCAGAACTTCAAGGTGGTGCCGCCCAGCACCGGCATCGTGCACCAGGTGAACCTCGAGTACCTGGCGCGGGTGGTGATGACCCGCGAGGGAACCGACAGCCCGGGCAACCGCGTCACCTGGGCCTTCCCCGACACCGTGTTCGGCACCGACAGCCATACGACCATGATCAACGGCCTGGGCGTGCTGGGCTGGGGCGTGGGCGGCATCGAGGCGGAAGCGGCGATGCTGGGCCAGCCGTCCTCGATGCTGATCCCGCAGGTGGTGGGCTTCAGGCTCACCGGCAGGCTGCCCGAAGGCGCCACCGCCACCGACCTGGTGCTGACCGTCACCCAGATGCTGCGCCAGCACGGGGTGGTGGGCAAGTTCGTGGAGTTCTACGGCGACGGCCTGCAGCACCTGCCGCTGGCCGACCGCGCCACCATCGGCAACATGGCGCCGGAGTACGGCGCCACCTGCGGCATCTTCCCGATCGATGCCGAATCGCTGGCCTATCTGCGGCTGTCCGGGCGCAGCGAGGAGCAGATCGCGCTGGTCGAGGCCTATGCCAAGGCGCAGGGCCTGTGGCACGACGCGGACAGCCCGCACGCGCACTACAGCAGCACGCTGGAGCTGGACATGGGCACGGTGCAGCCCTCGCTGGCCGGGCCCAGGCGGCCGCAGGACCGGGTCCTGCTGGGCGAGATGCCGGCCAACAGCCGCGCCGCCATCGCCCAGCTCACCGCCAACCGCGAGCAGCGCAACGCGGAGGTGGCGGATTTCATCGCCGAAGGCGGCAGCGCCGCGGTCGGCAACGAACAGTTCGCCAAGGGCGAGGCGCAGGCCGTGATCGACGGTGAGCCGGTGCGCCTCAAGGACGGCGCGGTGGTGATCGCCGCGATCACCTCCTGCACCAATACCTCCAACCCCGCGGTGATGGTGGCCGCCGGTCTGCTGGCGCGCAATGCGGTCGCGCGCGGCCTGCGCCGCAAGCCGTGGGTCAAGACCTCGCTGGCGCCCGGCTCGCGGGTGGTGACCGATTACCTGCAGAAGGCCGGCCTGATACCGGCGCTGGAACAGCTGGGCTTCGACGTGGTCGGCTACGGCTGCACCACCTGCATCGGCAATTCCGGCCCGCTGCCGCAGGAAGTCAGCGCCGCCATCGCCGCCGGCGACCTGTGCGTGGCCGCGGTGCTGTCCGGCAACCGCAATTTCGAAGGGCGCATCCACCCCGAAGTGAAGATGAACTACCTGGCCAGCCCGCCGCTGGTGGTCGCCTATGCGCTGGCCGGCAGCACCGGAATCGATCTCGGCAGCGAGCCGCTCGGCCACGACCAGAACGGCGCCCCGGTGTTCCTGAGGGATCTCTGGCCCAGCGCGCGCGAGGTGGCCGACACCATCGCCGCCACCCTCGGCCCGGACCTGTACCGCCGCAACTACGCCCATGTGTTCCAGGGCGATGCACGCTGGAACGGGATCGCCTCCCCCGGACGGCGAGCGGTATGCCTGGGACGCGGCCTCCACCTACATCAAGAACCCGCCCTACTTCGAGGGCATGACCATGCAGCCGGGGCGGATCGATGACATCACCGGCGCGCGCGTGCTGGGGCTGTTCGGCGACTCCATCACCACCGACCACATCAGCCCCGCCGGCAGCATCAAGAAGGATTCCCCGGCCGGCCGTTACCTCATCGCGCGCGGGGTGCAACCGGTGGACTTCAACAGCTACGGCAGCCGCCGCGGCAACGACGACGTGATGGTGCGCGGCACCTTCGCCAACATCCGCATCAAGAACCTGATGCTGGGTGGCGAGGAAGGCGGCAACACCCTGTATTTCGGCCGCGATGGCCGCCGCGAGAAGCTGGCGATCTACGATGCGGCGATGAAATACAAGGCCGACGGCGTGCCGCTGGTGGTGATCGCCGGCAAGGAATACGGCACCGGCTCCAGCCGCGACTGGGCGGCCAAGGGCACCCTCCTGCTGGGGGTGAAAGCGGTGATCGCCGAAAGCTTCGAGCGCATCCACCGCAGCAACCTGGTCGGCATGGGCGTGCTGCCGCTGCGCTTCCGCGACGGCCAGACCGCGCCGTCGCTGGGCCTGGACGGCAGCGAAACCTACGCCGTCAGCGGGCTGGCCGACGGCGAAGCGAAGACGGCGACCGTCACCGCCACCCGCGCCGACGGCAGTCAGGTGCAGTTCGACGTGGACGTACTGCTGCTCACTCCCAAGGAAGTGGAATACGCCCGCCACGGCGGCCTGCTGCAGTACGTGCTGCGGCAGCTGGCAGGCAAGGCGGCCTGAGGCCGGCCCGCGCGCGCACCCCAGCATCCGGCCGCCGCGGCCGGACCCCGCAGCGCATGATGCCGCTCGCCTTGCCAGCCACGGGACGCTGTGCTGAAATCGGGCAAATCCATACGCCGCCGCATTCTCGCGCCGGATCAGACTGCAGGGGAGTAGCGCATGAGTCTCGAACGTCCTTGGCTGGCCCACTACCCCAAAGGCGTGCCCGCCCAGATCGATCTCGACGAGTTCGCGTCGATCAACGACGTCTTCGATTTCGCGCTGCAGAAGTACCGAGACAACACCGCCTTCATCAACATGGGCAAGGCGATCAGCTATGGCGATCTCGATCGCCTGAGCCGCGACTTTGCCGGCTACCTGCTGGGCGAGCTGAAGCTGAAGAAGGGCGACCGGGTGGCGATCATGATGCCCAACTGCCTGCAGTACCCCATCGCCCTGTTCGGCGTGCTGCGCGCCGGCCTGACGGTGGTGAACACCAACCCGATGTACACCCCGCGCGAGCTCAAGCACCAGCTCACCGACTCCGGCGCCAGCGCGCTGCTGGTGATGGACAATTTCGGCCACGTGGCGCAGGACGTGCTGGCGGAAATGCCGGGCGTGCGCGCCATCACCACCGGCCTTGGCGACATGCTGGGCTTCCCCAAGGGCGCGATCGTCAATTTCGTGCTCAAGCACGTCAAGAAGATAGTGCCCGACTACGCCATCCCGGGCGCCGTGCGCTTCCGCGACGCGCTGACCCTGGGCCGGATGCACGCGCTGCCCGAGATCCGCAACGCGCCCGAGGACCTTGCCTTCCTGCAGTACACCGGCGGCACCACCGGCGTGTCCAAGGGCGCGATGCTGACCCACCGCAACATGGTGGCCAACATGCAGCAGGCGGCCTCGTGGGTGAGCGCCAACATCCGCCTCGGCGATGAAAAGATCGTCACCGCGCTGCCGCTGTACCACATCTTCGCACTGACCGCGAACTGCCTGGTGTTCATCAAGTTCGGCGCGCAGAACCTATTGATCACCAACCCGCGCGACATGCCCGGGTTCGTGAAGGAGCTCAAGCATTCCGGCTTCACCGCGATCACCGGCGTCAACACCCTGTTCAACGGGCTGCTGCACACCCCGGGCTTCGAACAGGTGGACTTCTCGCGCCTGCACCTGACCCTGGGCGGCGGCATGGCGGTGCAGCGCGCGGTGGCCGACAAGTGGAAGCAGGTGACCGGCGTCACCCTGGCCGAGGCCTACGGGCTCACCGAGACTTCGCCGGCGGTGTGCATCAATCCGCTCGACCTGCGCGAATACAACGGCTCGATCGGCCTGCCGGTGCCGTCCACCGACGTCTGCATCAAGGATGACGACGGCAAGGTGCTGCCCGCCGGCGAGATCGGCGAGCTGTGCGTGAAGGGCCCGCAGGTGATGAAGGGCTACTGGCAGCGCCCCGAGGAGACCGCCAAGGTCATCGACGCCGATGGCTGGCTGCACACCGGTGACATGGCCAGGATGGACGCGCAGGGCTATTTCTACATCGTGGACCGCAAAAAGGACATGATCCTGGTGTCCGGTTTCAACGTGTATCCAAACGAAGTCGAGGACGTGATCGCGATGATGCCGGGCGTGCTGGAAGTGGCGGCGATCGGCGTACCCGACGAGAAATCCGGCGAGGCGGTGAAGGTGTTCATCGTCAAGAAGGATCCGGCGCTGACCGCCGACGCGGTGAAGGCCTTCTGCCGCGAGAACATGACCGGCTACAAGCAGCCGAAGTACGTGGAATTCCGCAGCGAACTGCCGAAGAGCAACGTCGGCAAGATCCTGCGCAAGGAACTGCGCGAACCGGCCGCAGGCTGAACCCGCGCCTGCCGGCGCTCCCGATTCCGGGCGTCGCCGCATTCGGCAAGCCCCGGCGTTCGCGCCGGGGCTTTTTTGCTGGAGTTCCTTGCACTTGCGTGGTTTTAGGCGCATAGAGGCGGCACGGGCGCATTCCCCATTCCCCTGTCCTGCCGGCATGGCCCGGGCCGGCCCATCCTGTCTGGAGCGATCATGGCCACCGCGACCCTCGAAAAACTGACTCCCGTCCCGCGCTATCCCACCCTGCGCACCACCACCGATGCCGCCGGCGAGGTGCACTGGTGCCATATGCACGCCGACCTCGCCCACGCGCCCGGGCGCGCCTGCTTCAAGCCCGCGCTGGTGGATGACATCCTGCGCTACCAGCAGTCCCTGGGCGAGCGCCTGTGGCGCGAGCGCCGCCAGGGCGATGCCGGCCTCAAGCACGTGGTGCTGGCCTCCGACTGCGATGCCTTCAACCTCGGCGGCGACCTCGGTATTTCTGCGACGCGATCCGCCGCCAGGACCGCTCGGCCCTGCTGCACTACGCCACCCAGTGCGTGCGCGGCGTGCACGCTTTCCACGACGGCCTCGGCGCGGGCGCGCACAGCATCGCGCTGGTGCAGGGCGACGCGCTGGGCGGCGGCTTCGAGGCCGCGCTGAGCTGCCACACCATCGTGGCCGAGGAAGGCGTCGGCATGGGCCTGCCGGAAGTACTGTTCGACCTGTTCCCCGGCATGGGCGCGTATTCCTTCCTGTGCAAGCGCATCCCGCCGCACAAGGCCGAGCAGCTGATGCTCAGCGGCGAGGTGCTGTCCAGCGAGGAACTGCACCGGATGGGCCTGGTGGACGTGCTGGCGCCGCGCGGCCAGGGCGTGCAGGCGGTGGAGGAAGTGATCCGCCGCAACCGCCGTATCCCGCATGCCCGCAGCGCGATGCACAAGGTCCGGGCGATGGCGCAGCCGGTGTCGCTGGAGGAAATGCTGGCGATCACCGAGACCTGGGTGGATACCGCCCTGCAGCTCGGCGAAAAGTCGATGCGCACGATGGAGCGGCTGGTGCGCGCGCAGTACCGCCGGCACGCAGGCAGCACCGCCTGCCAGGCATGAGGCCCGGGCTCAGGGGCTGTCCTCGCGCGCGGGCGTCCAGCTCCCGCGCGCGGCCAGCGCCTGTTCACCCTGCCGCAGGCGCTGCACCAGCGCCTGCAAATGCCGCTGCCAGTCGCGCGCCAGCTCGAACCCGGTCATCCGCATCAAGGCGCCGCTGAGGCTGGCGCACTGCAGCAGGCCGAGATTGCCGGTGACGCCCTTCAGCGCATGCGCCTGCTCGCGGTACTGGTCCCAATCGCCGGCCTCGCCGGCGGCCTGCATGCGCGCCAGCGCAACCCGCGCATCGGTCATGCACTGGGCGACGAACTCGACCTCGAAGGCCTTGCCCATGCCCAGCGCCGCGAATTCATCCAGGACCGAGGCGTCCAGCACCTGCTCGCCCGAGGCGTGCAGCAGTGCGCGCGCAGGTTCGGCGGTCGCGGTGGCGGGCGCCTCGCCCGCGGCGATCCCGGCGATCGTGTCCAGCAGTTGCCCCGCGGTGAACGGCTTGGTGATGAAGGCGCGTGCACCGGCGTCGCGGCAGGTCTGCGCCGCCTCCGGCGAGGCGTCCGCGCTGACCACCACCACCGGGGTGCGGATCTGCGCGCCGGCCTGCATCACCCGCAGCTGGCGCAGCAGGTCGATCCCGCTCAGCGAGGGCATGTGCAGGTCCACCAGCGCGAGATCGAATTCGCCTTCCGCCAGCGCATCCAGCGCGGCCTCGCCATCGTCCACCGTCATCACCCGGTGCCCGGCCTTCTGCAGCACGCCCTGCAGCAGCAGCCGGTTGGCGGCGTGATCGTCGGCCACCAGCACCCGCAGTGAGCGCACCCGCGCACGGTGGCGCAGGAACGGGTCGCTGAAGGCGATCACGTTCGGGGTTTCCAGCGCCTCCGGCGGCGGCGCGGCCTCGGCATCGGCCGCCATCATCGGCACGAACCCCACCGCACTCTCGAACGGCAGCTCCACCCAGAACCGGCTGCCGACGTTCTCGCTGCTCTCGAAGCCGATGCTGCCGCCCATCGCCTCGGTCAGGCCCTTGGCAATGGTGGTGCCCAGGCCGGTGCCCTGGTGCTTGCGCGACAGGCTGCTGTCGGCCTGCTCGAACGCCTCGAACAGGCGCGCGCGCGCCGAGGCGGGGATGCCGATGCCGGTATCGGATACGGTGAAGCGCAGCCGCACCTGGCCGGGTCCGGCCTCGCCGACCTTTCCACCCGCATCCGCACTTCGCCGGAAGTGGTGAACTTGATTGCATTGCTCAGCAGGTTCACCAGCACCTGGCGCAGGTGGCCGGCGTCGCCGCGCAGGCGGGCGGGCACGTCCGGCGCCACCGCGACCTCGTATTCCAGCTGCTTGGAGCGCGCCTCCGGGCGCAGCATCAGGTTGATCTGCTCCAGCAGCGCGTGCAGGTCGAACGCCTCCACCCGCAACTTGAGCTTGCCGGCTTCGATCACCGCGATGTCCAGCACGTCCTCCACCAGCGCCAGCAGCGCGCGGGTGGCGGCCTGGATGGTCTCCAGATAACCGCGCTGCTCGGCGTCCAGGCGGGTGCTGGCCAGCAGTTCGGACATCCCGGACAGGCCGTTCAGCGGGGTCCGGAACTCGTGGCTCATATTGGCCAGGAAGCGGCTCTTGGCCTGGTTGGCGCGGCGTGCGTCCTCCACCGCCGCGGTCAAGGCACGCAGCAGCGAGGCGAAATACAGCGGCACCGCGCCCAGGCCGACCAGCAGGCCGCCGGACAGGTAGTCGTTTTCCTGCCAGTACGCGGTGGTGAACATCACCGCCGCGAACGAGGCCACCGCCAGCAGGGTGGCGGCGTACAGGTAGCGCGGGCCATAGCGCATGCCGTTGCCGATCGTCACCCACAGGTACACCGCGTACAGCGGCGCCGCCTGCTCGCCCTGCAGGTGCATCACCCCGGCCAGCGCCGCGTAGTCGGCCAGCATGCCGATCCAGCGGCGCGCGTGCGAAGGCGCCGGCGCGGCCAGGATGGCCGCCAGCAGGCCCAGTGACAGCACCAGTTCCCCGACCAGGATCAGCCAGGTGGCGACCAGCGCCGGCCGCGAGTCGCCGCCCCCCACTTCCCAGCCGAGGTAGATGGCGAACAGGAAGGTGATGGCGATCCGCACCACCACCTGCCCGTGCTCGCTGTCGCTGCGGCCGCGCAGGCGCGCCAGCACCCAGTTGCGCAGATCGCGCAGTGCGCGCAGGCCAGCCATGGGGTCAGCGCCACTCCGGGCGCGGGGTGATGTGCGAATACCGCTCGCAGATCTCGCGCAGGCGCGGCAGGTCGGCGGTCAGCGCGCGCACGCAGGCCGGGTCGAACATGGTGCCGCTGCGCGAGGCGATGAAGTCCAGCGCCTGCTCGAGGCTCCACGGCTGCTTGTACGGGCGCGGCGAGAGCAGCGCATCCAGCACGTCGGCCACGGTGACGATGCGCGCCTCCAGCGGGATCTGCTCGCCGGCCAGGCCGTCGGGATAGCCGCCGCCGTTCCAGTGCTCGTGGTGGCGCAGGGCGATCTGGGCGCCGATCTGGATGAAACGGTTCTGGCTGTCCTGCAGCAACTCGTAGCCGATCCGCGGGTGCTGCATCATGCGCCCGCGCTCGGCCTCGTCCAGCGCGCCCGGCTTCATCAGGATGGCATCGGGGATCGCGATCTTGCCGATGTCATGCAGCGGCGCCGCCAGCTCGATCAGCCGCACCTGCTCCTCGGGCAGGCCCAGCCCTTCCGCGATCAGCCCGGCGATGTGCGCCATGCGCTCCAGATAGGCGCTGGTGCCGGCATCGCGGAACTCGATGGCGCGCGCCAGCCGGTGCAGGGTCTCGCGCTCGCGCTCCTCCACTTCGTGCATGCTCGCCAGCAGGCGCTCTTCCAGCGACAGCGCACGCTGCTTGACCGATTCGGTCTGCTGGCGCAGCTGCAGCAGGTTGCGGCAGCGCGCACGCACGTCGCGCGGGCGGATCGGCTTGACGATGAAATCGATCACGCCGGCGTCCAGCGCCGCCTGCCGCACCGGCTCGTCGCCGACCACGGTCACCAGCACGATCGGCACGTCGCGGTTGTGCAGCGGTTTGCGGATCGCCCGCGCCAGCTGCAGCCCGTCCATGCCCGGCATGCGGTAATCCAGCAGCAGCAGGTCGGGCCGGTTGGCCTCGCACCATCGCAACGCATCCTCCGGCGTGCCGAAGTCGTACGCCGCCACCTGCGGACCAAGGTCCGCCAGGACATGCCGCATCAATGTGCGGGCAGAAGGTTGGTCATCAACGATTACCACGTCCATGCAGCGCCCTCTCTCTTCATGGCCGAACGCGGGAATCCATGCCGCTCGGCCATCCTTACCGCATCGGCGGACATTGGCAAGTGAAGAACGCCCGGCCAGTGCGCGCGGTCGCGGGTTCCCGGGGCCTCACTGGGCCGGGCGCATGTAGGGGAACAGCAGCACGTCGCGGATCGAGCTGGAGCCGGTCAGCAGCATCACCAAGCGGTCGATGCCCACGCCCAGCCCACCGGTAGGGGCCAGCCCCACTTCCAGGGCCCGGATGTAGTCGGCGTCGTAATGCATGGCCTCGTCGTCTCCGCCCTCCTTGGCCGCGACCTGGGCGCGGAACCGCGCGGCCTGGTCCTCGGGATCGTTCAATTCGGAGAAGCCGTTGGCCAGCTCCTTGCCGCCGACGAACAGCTCGAAGCGGTCGGTGATGCCCGGCTCGCTGTCGGATTCGCGCGCCAGCGGGCTGACCTCCACCGGGTAGTGGGTGATGAAGGTCGGCTGGATCAGGCCGGTCTCGACGGTCTTCTCGAAGATCTCCAGCAGCAGCTTGCCCCAGCCGTCGCCGGGCTTGACCGGGATCCTCAGGCGCGCGCAGTGCGCGGCCAGCGCCTCGCGGTCGCGGCAGTCGGCGACGGAAATCTCCGGGTTCAACGCGCGCACCGCCTCCTCCAGCTTCCAGCGGCGGAACGCCGGGCCGAGGTCGATGCTGTGGCCGTCCCATTCGAACACGGTGGTGCCCATCGCCTCCACGGCGACATCGCGCAGCATCGCCTCGGTCAGGTCCATCACCTCGGTGTACGTGGCGTAGGCCTCGTACAGCTCCAGCATGGTGAACTCGGGGTTGTGGCGGGTGGACACGCCCTCGTTGCGGAAGTTGCGGTTGATCTCGTACACCCGCTCCAGGCCGCCAACCACCAGGCGCTTGAGGTACAGCTCGGGCGCCACGCGCAGGAACAGGTCGATGTCCAGCGCGTTGTGGTGGGTGGTGAACGGACGCGCGGTGGCGCCGCCGGCGATGTAATGCATCATCGGCGTCTCCACTTCCAGGAACCGGCGCGCGTCCAGCCAGCGGCGGATCGCGGCGACGATGCGCGAGCGCGCGACGAACACCTCGCGCGCCTCGGGCGTCACGATCAGGTCCACGTAGCGCTGGCGGTAGCGCTGCTCGACGTCGGCCAGGCCATGGAACTTGTCCGGCAACGGCCGCAGCGCCTTCACCAGCAGGCGCAGCGATTCCACCTTCACCGACAGCTCGCCGGTCCTGGTGCGCATCAGGCGGCCCTCGGCCGCCACGATGTCGCCGATGTCCCAGCCCTTGAAGGCCTCGTAGGCCGCGCCCAGCGCGGTGGCCTGCAGGAACAGCTGGATCCGCCCGCTCATGTCCTGCACGGTGGCGAACGCCGCCTTGCCCATCACCCGCTTGGCCAGCATGCGCCCGGCGATCGCCACCTGGCGGCCTTCGGCTTCCAGCGCCTCGCCCGTCCACTGCGCGGCGTCGGCGTAGGCCACCTGCAGGTCGCCGGCGTAGTCGGTGCGCTTGAAGTCGTTGGGGAACGCGACGCCCTGCGCGCGCAGGGCGGCCAGCTTGGCGCGGCGCTCGGCGATCAGGTGATTTTCGTCGGCCGCATGCGGCGTGTTGGAATCGGTCATGACGGTTCGCTTTTGGGCTCGTCATTCCCGCGGAGGCGGGAATCCAGTGTCTTGTTGCGGGAAGGATCAAGGTCGCTGGATTCCCGCTTTCGCGGGAATCGCAGCAGAAAACAGCAGATCGCGTCGCTGCGCTTGGCGGCGTTTGAAGTCGTTGGGAAACGCGACGCCCTGCGCGCGCAGCGCGGCCAGCTTGGCGCGGCGCCCGGCGATCGGGTGGTTTTCATCGACGGGCTGGGGGGCGGCAGGGTCGTTCATCGGGCATCCGGGGCCTGCCGCGGCAGCGCGCGGGGCCGGCGGTCGCAGGTGGGGAGAGGGCCCGGAAGCATAGCAGAGGCGCGCCCTGCAACGAATTCGCCGTGCCCGTGCCATGGAATCGACACCAGGTTGGCACCGTTCTTGCTTGAAACATCCCGATCCCACCGGTTTCCGACGCCATGGCCCCCTTCCCCGCCTTGCGCTTTGCCCCGCTGCTGGTGCTGGCCCTGCTGTTGCCGGCGACGCCGGTGGCCGCCCCCGGCCCTCAAGGCGATGCCACGGAACTGCAGCTGGCGCAATGCCTGAGCCTGCAGAGCAATCTCAACCGGCAGTCGCGGGCCTTGGCCGACCTGCAGGCGCGCACCCGTATCAGCGCCAGCCAGCGCGAACTGGAGCAGCTGCGTCATGCCCACCAGATCGAGCAGCTGCAAAACGAGAAGCGCCAGCTGGCCTATGTGGCCGCAATCGCCATCCTCGCCCTGCTGCTGGGCCTGGCCACCGGGTTCGGGGTGCTGCTGCGCAAGCGCCATCGCCAACTGCGCCGGCTGAGCGAGGTGGACACCTTGACGGGCCTGAACAACCGGCACGCGGCCACCGCCATGCTCAACGCCATGGCCGCCCAGCCGGGCCCCGAGGGGACCCGCCACGTGCTGTTCCTGATCGACGTGGACCACTTCAAGCAGATCAATGACGGCCACGGCCACCATACCGGCGACGAGGTCCTGGTGGCGTTGGCGCAGCGCCTGAAGGCGGCCTGCCGCCCCACCGACCTGGTGGCGCGCTGGGGCGGCGAGGAGTTCCTGGTGGCCTGCACCAACCTCACCCGCGAGCAGGCCGAGCAGGTCGCCGCACGCCTGCGCCGGGCCATGGCCTACACCCTGGAAACCGCGCACACCGCGCGCCCGGTGACGGTCTCGCTGGGGCTGGCGCCGATCCCGTTCTTCGATGCCGGTGCGGGCACTTCCGCCGCCAGCCGCTGGGATTACGCCCTGCGCATGGCCGACCGCGCCCTGTACGCCGCCAAACGCCACCGTGACGCCTGGGTCGGCTATTGGGGTGCGCAGCTGCCGGACGACGCCACCGCCGAGGCGGTGCTGGAGCAGCCGGAAGCGGCGCCGGGGATCGTCAGCGTGATGTCCAGCGTGCCGCGCATCGTGACCGGCGCCTCCGAGATCGCGCGCGCCCGCAGCCTGCGCGCGCTGCGCGCGCAGCACTGAGCGCGCGGACCGGGTGGATCAGGCCGCGTCGGTGCGCTTGGCACCGGCTTCCAGGCCCATCTTCAGGCTGGCCTCGACGAACTCGTCGAGGTCGCCGTCCAGGACCTTCTGGGTGTCGGAACGCTCGATCCCGGTACGCAGGTCCTTGATCCGGCTCTGGTCGAGCACGTAGTTGCGGATCTGGCTGCCCCAGCCGATGTCGGACTTGCTGGCTTCCAGCGCGTCCTTCTCGGCGTTGCGCTTCTGCACTTCCAGCTCGTACAGCTTGGCTTTGAGCATCTGCATCGCGCGATCGCGATTGGCGTGCTGGCTGCGCTCGGTCTGGCAGGCCACCACCACCCCGGTGGGAACGTGGGTGATGCGCACCGCCGACTCGGTCTTGTTGACGTGCTGGCCGCCCGCGCCCGAGGAACGGTACACGTCGGTCTTGAGGTCGGCCGGGTTGATCTCGATGTCGATGTCGTCGTTCACCTCGGGCGAGACGAATACGCTGGTGAAGCTGGTATGGCGGCGGTTGTCGGAGTCGAACGGGCTCTTGCGCACCAGCCGGTGCACGCCGATCTCGGTCTTCAGCCAGCCGTAGGCATAGTCGCCCTCGACCCGGAAGGTGGCGGACTTGATGCCAGCCACGTCGCCGCCGCTGACCTCCATCAGCTCGGCCTTCCAGCCGCGCGATTCGCACCAGCGCAGGTACATGCGCAGCAGCATCTCGGCCCAGTCCTGCGCCTCGGTGCCGCCGGCGCCGGCCTGGATGTCCACGAAGGCGTTGGCGGCATCCATCTTGCCGGAGAACATCCGCTGGAACTCGATCTGCTCCACGCCCTTCTGGTAGCGGTCGACGTCGGCCATCACCGCCAGCGCGGTCTCCTCGTCGTTCTCCATCTCGGCCAGGTCCAGCAGCTCGCCGGCGCCGGCCAGGCCCTCGGTCAGGTCGCGGATGCCGTTGACGGTCTTGTCCAGCAGCGAGCGCTCGCGGCCCAGCGCCTGCGCGCGGGCGGGGTCGTTCCAGACATCGGGGTGTTCCAGTTCGCGTTCGACTTCTTCCAGGCGCTCGCGCTTGGCGTCGTAGTCAAAGATACCCCCGGAGCGCATCCAGCCGGCCGGTCAGGTCGGCGATGCGTGCTCGGATGGGATTGAGCTCGATCATGGGAAACCGCGTATTCGGGTGAATGGGGCATTTTAGCAGTGCAGGCAGCCCGTCACGCCGCCGCCCCCCGGCGCTCACGCGCGCTTTTCGCCTCTTCGATCAGACTGGGCGCGAGTTTCGAGGAGACGAACATGAGCCATACAACGCATTTCAAGGTGGGCGACCACGTGCGCTGGAATTCCGAGGCCGGCTACGTCAGCGGCCATATCGTCAAGGTGCACACGGCGGACTTCGACTACAAGGGCCACACCCATCGCGCCAGCAAGGACAGGCCGCAGTACGAGATCAAGAGCGACAAGAGCGACCACGTGGCCGCGCACTATGGGGCGGCACTGACCAGGATCGACTGAGATCGACGTTGCCTACCGCCTGCGCGATATCGACAGCCCGCCCTGCGCTACCTGGCGTCGGCGGTGTTGCCGGCCTACATCCTGCACCAGACCGTCATCATCGCGCTGGCGCATACGGCCAAACCGCGGGCCCTGCCGCCGCTGCTGGAGGGCCCGCTGCTGGTGGTGCTGACCTTCGCGGCGTGTTTCGGCGGTTACGAACTGATCCGCCGGGCACCGGTGCGGCGGCCGCCGTTCGACCTCAGGCGGGAGGCCAGGCGGCTGCCGCTTCCCGATGCACCACCACAAGCTGGATAGCATCGCCGCCGCGCCAATCGTCCGGCACCAGCCGGTAGGCGATCCGTACCCGCCCTGCCGGCGCCTGGCCGTCCCAGCCGTTGAAATGGATGGCATTGCAGCGCACGCCGTCCAATTCCAGTTCCAGCTTGAGGTGGCGCTCCTTCAGCACCCGGAAATCCCGCACCGCGAAGATGCCGTCGAACAGCGGCTCGGGGTAGCCCTGGCCCCAGTGGCCGCCGTCGCGCAGTGCCAGCGCGACATCCGCCCGCAAGTCGCCCGCACGCAGTTCGCCGTCGCTGTGCAGTTCCTCGGTCAGCAGCTCCGGGGACAGCCACTCGCGCGCGACCCGCACGAAGGCGTCGCGGAACGTCGGAAACGCATCGCGCGGCAGGCTCAGGCCGGCCGCCATCGCATGCCCGCCGAAGCGCGGAATCAGCCCCGGATGGCGCGCCTCCACCAGCGCCAGCGCGTCGCGCACGTGGAAACCGGGAATCGAGCGCGCCGAGCCGCGCAGCAGGTCGCTGCCTGGCTCGGCCGGGGCGAAGGCGATCGCGGGCCGGTGCAGGCGCTCCTTCACCTTCGAGGCCACCAGTCCGACCACCCCGGGATGCCAGTCGGGATCGAACAGGCAGGCGGCATGCGCGGCGTCGATCCCGTCCAGCCGCGCCTCGGCGCCATCCTGCATGCCGGCCTGCAGCGCGCGGCGCTCCTCGTTGATCGCATGCAGGGCCGCGGCCAGCCGTCGCGCATGCGCCGGGTCGTCGGTGAGCAGGCAGTCGATGCCGATGCCCATGTCCTCCAGTCGCCCCGCCGCGTTGATCCGCGGGCCGATGGCGAAGCCGATGTCGGCAGTGGTGAGCGCCTCCGCGCGGCGCCCGGCCACCTCGATCAACGCGCGCAGCCCGGCGCAGCCCTGACCCGCGCGCAACCGGCGCAGGCCGGCGCCGACCAGGGCGCGGTTGCAGGCATCCAGCGGCACCAGGTCGGCGACCGTGCCGACCGCCACCAGGTCCAGCAGCACCGCCAGGTCCGCCTTCGATTCCAGCGCGGCGCGCAGCGCCAGCAGCAGGTAGAACACCACCCCGACGCCGGCCAGCGCCTTGCCCGGAAAGCTGCAGCCGGGCTGGTTGGGATTGACGATGGCATCCGCGGGCGGCAGCGTCGGCCCCGGCAGGTGGTGGTCGGTCACCAGCACCTGCCAGCCGCGCGCCTTGGCGGCCGCGATGCCGGCGTGGCAGGCGATGCCGTGGTCCACCGTCACCACCAGATCGGGCCGCAGCGCCGCCAGTTCCTCCACCAGTCCCGGGGTCAGCCCGTAGCCGTGGACGAGGCGGTTGGGCACCGCGTGCGAAACCCGGCGCGCGCCGAGCAGGCGCAGCCCGCGCACGCCGACCGCGCAGGCGGTGGCACCGTCGCAATCGAAATCGCCCACGACGAGGATGTGGGCATCGCTGGCGATGGCATCACGCAGCAGCGCAACGGCGGCATCGATCCCGCGCAGGCCCGACGGCGGCGGCAGATCGGCCAGCCGCGGCAGCGCGCTGCGGGCATCGCTGCCGCGCGCGGCATGCACCCGCCGCAGCAGCTCGGGCCAGTGCGCCGGCCAGTCGCCCACCGGCGCCACCGCCGGGCGGCGCAGGATGCGACGCCGCGTGCTCATGCCGGGACGACCGCCAGCGCCCGCCGCCACAGCCGCCAGCGCTGGCCGCGATGCAGGTGGAACACCTGGCCATCGGCGAAATCGAAGACCGCCTCCGCGCGCCGCAACGCCGGCTCCAGCCACTCGTACACCAGGGCACGCACATCACGCTGGCCGCGCAGATCCACCAGCGCGTCCTCCACCTCGGCCCGGAACGCCTGCACGCCCATGCCCTGCAGCTTGCCAAGCCGCGCTGCGCCGAGCACCGCGGGGTCGTCGGAATAGATGATCGGCGCATGCCCCGACACCGCATCAGGCAAGGCCCCGCCCCCCAGAACCACAATGCGTTGATCGCCACCCGTCCGGCCGCCGTGCGCACGGCATTGTGCGGATGGTGGTGCAGGATCACCTGCGCCTCGCTTTCCAGCGCGCGCCAGCGGCGTGCGCTCTCGCCCTGCGCGGCATGCTCGAACACATCGTCGCCCAGCGCGATGTCCGGCGAAGCGAATGCCGGCAGCGGCGTGCCCGGCGGCAGCCGCAGGTACCAGCGCGCCGGGTGCGGCGCATCCAGCGCGAACCCGGCATCCCCGAACAGCGGCCGCAGCGCCGGCAGCAGGGCCTCGGCATCGGCCGGCTCCAGCCCGAGGCTGGCGCCCACGCCCAGCAGGCGCGCGCCGTTGATGTCGGGCCGGATATGCGCGGGGTCCACCCGCAGCCACGGCCCGTGGCGGGCATCGGCCTCGCCTGTGTCCAGCAGCCGGGTCAACGCCGCCGAGGGCCAGGCCCGCGGCAGCAGGTCGAAATGGCGGGCCAGCTGCGCCGCTTCCCCGGCTTCCGCGCGCGCCCGGTCCGCGCGCCCCAGCGCCTGCGCCAACGCCGGCGGCAGCGCGATGCCGGCGAACCGCGCCGGCGGCGGCAGCAGCAGCGTCAGCCGCGCCACCCTTCAGCCCCTGTATTCGACCGACACGATCTCGTACTCGCGGGTGCCGCCGGGGGCCTCGATGGTGGCGATGTCGCCCTCGTGCTTGCCGATCAACGCGCGCGCGACCGGCGAGGAGATCGCGATCAGGCCCTGCTTGATGTCGGCCTCGAGGTCGCCCACGATCTGGTAGGTGCGCTCCTCGCCGCTGTCCGCATCGGCCAGCACCACGGTGGCGCCGAACACCACCTTGTCGCCTGCCGACAGCTGCGCCACGTCGATCACCTGCGCGTGCGACAGCTCCGCCTCCAGGTGCTTGATGCGGCCCTCGATGAAGCCCTGCTGCTCGCGCGCGGCGTGGTACTCGGCGTTCTCCTTGAGGTCGCCGTGGGCGCGCGCCTCGGCGATCGCATTGATCACCGCCGGGCGCTTGACCGACTTCAGTTCATCGAGTTCTGCGCGCAGCCGCTGCGCGCCTTTCGCCGTAATGGGTGCACGGCTCATGCCAGCTCCTTGTGCAGTTCCTGCAGCGAGAGCACGTCGCCCTGGCCGCGGTGGTCCAGCGAGTGCAACAAAGCGCGCGCGCCGGCCACGGTGGTGGAATAGGTGACGCGCGCCTGCAGGGCCTCGCGCCGGATCGAGAAGGAGTCGGCGATCGCCTGCCGTCCTTCGGTGGTGTTGACGATATAACTGATTTCGCCGTTCTTGATCAGATCGACGATGTGCGGGCGGCCTTCCGCGACCTTGTTCACGCGCGCGCAGGCCACGCCCTGCGCACTCAGGTAGTCCGCGGTGCCGCGGGTGGCGACCAGGCTGAAGCCACGCGCCAGCATGGTGCGGGCCACGTCCAGCACGCGCGGCTTGTCGGGATCGCGCACCGAGATGAAGGCCTTGCCCGGCTGCGGCGCGCGGATGTTGGCGGCCTCCTCGGCGCGCGCGAACGCGGCGGCGAAGCTGCGGCCCACGCCCATCACCTCGCCGGTCGAGCGCATTTCCGGGCCCAGGATCGGATCGACGTTCTGGAACTTGGCGAACGGGAACACCGCCTCCTTCACCGAGAAGTACGAAGGCACGATTTCCCTCGTGGCGCCCTGCTCCGCCAGCGTCTTTCCGGCCATGCAGCGCGCCGCGATCTTCGCCAGCGGCCGCCCGATCGCCTTGGATACGAATGGCACCGTGCGGCTGGCGCGTGGGTTCACTTCCAGCAGGTAGATGGTGTCGGCCTCCTCGCCATCGGCCACGCCCACCTGCACCGCGAACTGGGTGTTCATCAGCCCGACCACGTGCAGCGCCCTGGCCAGCGCCACCACCTGCTCGCGCAGGCGCTGCTGGGTGCGCGCGGACAGCGAATACGGCGGCAGCGAGCAGGACGAATCGCCGGAATGCACGCCGGCCTCCTCGATGTGCTCCATCACGCCGCCCACCAGCACGTTGCCATCGCGGTCGGCGATCACGTCGATGTCCACTTCCACCGCATTGTCGAGGAAGCGGTCCAGCAGCACCGGCGAATCGTTGCTCACCTTCACCGCCTCGCGCATGTAGCGCGCCAGGTCGGCGTCGGCGTGCACCACTTCCATCGCGCGGCCGCCCAGCACGTAGCTCGGGCGCACCACCAGCGGGTAGCCGATCTCGCGGGCCTGGGCCAGCGCCTCCTCGGCGCTGCGCGCGGTGCGGTTCGGCGGCTGCTTCAGGCCGAGCTCGTCCACCAGCTTTTGGAAACGTTCGCGGTCCTCGGCCAGGTCGATGGACTCCGGCGAGGTGCCGATGATCGGCACGCCGTTGGCCTCCAGCGCCTTCGCAAGCTTCAGCGGGGTCTGGCCGCCGTACTGCACGATCACGCCGAAGGGCTTCTCCAGCTCCACGATCTCCAGCACGTCCTCCAGCGTCAGCGGCTCGAAGTACAGGCGGTCGGAGGTGTCGTAGTCGGTGGAAACGGTCTCCGGGTTGCAGTTGACCATGATGGTCTCGAACCCGTCCTCGCGCAGGGCCAGCGCTGCGTGCACGCAGCAGTAGTCGAACTCGATGCCCTGGCCGATGCGGTTGGGGCCGCCGCCGAGCACCATGACCTTCCTGCGGTCGCTGGGCGCGGCCTCGCACTCGTCCTCGTAGGTCGAATACAGGTAGGCGGTGCCGGTGGCGAACTCGCCGGCGCAGCTGTCCACGCGCTTGTACACCGGGCGCACGCCGAACGCCTTGCGCAGCGCACGCACCGCGGTCTCGTTGGTGCCGGTCAGGCGCGCGATGCGGGCGTCGGAGAAGCCCATGCGCTTGAGCGCGCGCAGGCGGCGGGCGTCGAGCCCGTCCAGGCCGCGGTGGACCACGTCCATCTCGGCATCCACCAGTTCCTCGATCTGGTCGAGGAACCACGGATCGACGAACGACAGGGCATGCACGTCCTCCACGCCCATGCCGGCGCGGAAGGCATCGGCGATGTGGAAGATGCGCTCCGGGCCGGGCTCCTTGAGCTCGCGGCGCAGGGTCAGCAGGCCTTCCTCCGAGTTCAGATCGAGCCCGGTCGGGTCCAGCCCCGCCTTGCCGGTCTCCAGCCCGCGCAGGGCCTTCTGCAGCGATTCCTGGAAGCAGCGGCCGATCGCCATCACCTCGCCTACCGACTTCATCTGGGTGGTCAGGCGCGCATCCGCGGCCGGGAACTTCTCGAACGCAAAACGCGGAATCTTGGTGACGACGTAGTCGATCGCGGGCTCGAACGAGGCCGGGGTCAGCCCGCCGGTGATCTCGTTCTTCAGCTCGTCCAGGGTGTAGCCGACGGCGAGCTTGGCCGCGACCTTGGCGATCGGAAAGCCGGTGGCCTTGGACGCCAGCGCCGAGGAGCGCGACACCCGCGGATTCATCTCGATCACCACCACCCGGCCGTTCTGGGCATTGATGCCGAACTGCACGTTGGAACCGCCGGTGTCCACGCCGATCTTGCGCAGCACCGCGATCGAGGCATCGCGCAGGCGCTGGTATTCCTTGTCGGTCAGGGTCTGCGCCGGGGCGACGGTGATGGAGTCGCCGGTGTGCACGCCCATCGGGTCGAAGTTCTCGATGCTGCACACGATGATGCAGTTGTCCGCGCTGTCGCGGACCACTTCCATCTCGTATTCCTTCCAGCCCAGCACCGATTCATCGATCAGCACCTCGTGGGTCGGCGACAGCTCCAGGCCGCGCTTGACGATCTCCTCGAATTCCTCGCGGTTGTAGGCGATGCCGCCACCGCTGCCGCCGAGGGTGAACGACGGGCGGATGATGGTCGGGAAACCGACCTGCGCCTGGATCGCGACCGCCTGCTCGTAGCTGCGCGCGATCTCGGACTTCGGGCTGTCCAGCCCGATCTCGGACATCGCCTGCTTGAACAGCTCGCGGTCCTCGGCCATGCGGATCGCCTCGCGCCTTGCGCCGATCAGCTCGACGCCGTACTTCTCCAGCACGCCGTGGTCGGCCAGGTCCAGCGCGCAGTTGAGCGCGGTCTGCCCGCCCATGGTGGGCAGCAGCGCGTCCGGGCGCTCCTTGGCGATGATCTTCTCAACCGTCTGCCAGTTGATCGGCTCGATGTACACGGCGTCGGCCATGTCCGGATCGGTCATGATCGTGGCCGGATTGCTGTTGACCAGCACCACCCGGTAGCCCTCCTCGCGCAGCGCCTTGCACGCCTGTGCGCCGGAGTAGTCGAACTCGCAGGCCTGGCCGATCACGATCGGGCCGGCGCCGATGATGAGGATGGTGCGGATGTCGGTGCGCTTAGGCATTGGTGGTCTGCTCCATGAGCGCGATGAACCTGTCGAACAGCGGGGCCACGTCGTGCGGGCCGGGGGCGGCTTCCGGGTGGCCCTGGAAGCCGAAGGCCGGCGCGTCGGTCAGTTCGATGCCCTGGTTGGTGCCGTCGAACAGCGAGCGGTGGGTGACCCGCACGTTCGCCGGCAACGTGGCTTCGTCGATGCAGAGCCGTGGTTCTGCGAGGTGATCATCACCCGGCCGCTGTCGAGCTCCTGCACCGGGTGGTTGGCGCCGTGGTGGCCGTGCGCCATCTTCATGGTCTGCGCGCCCACCGCCAAGCCCAGCAGCTGGTGGCCGAGGCAGATGCCGTACAGCGGGATCTTCGCCTGGAGGAAGTCGCGGATCGCTTTGATCGCGTAGTCGCAGGGCGCCGGGTCGCCGGGGCCGTTGGACAGGAACACGCCGTCGGGCTTCATCGCCAGCACCTCGGATGCGGGCGTCTGCGCCGGCACCACGTGCACGTCGCAGCCGCGCTCGGCCAGCATGCGCAGGATGTTGCGCTTGGCGCCGAAGTCGTAGGCCACCACCTTGAAGCGCGGCGCGGTCGCGGCGAACGCGTTGCGGTCGAGGTCCAGCTGGCCCTCGCTCCAGCGGTACGGCTGGGGGTGCTGACCACCTTGGCCAGATCCATGTTCTTCAGGCCGGGGAACTTGCGCGCGGCCTCGATCGCATGTTCGACGTCCAGCACGTCGTCATGGCGCCCGGCGGCGAGCAGTGCGGCACTCTGCGCGCCGCGCTCGCGCAGGAGGCGGGTGAGCTTGCGGGTGTCGATCCCGGCGATGGCCGGGATACCGCGCGTGCGCAGCCAGTCCGGCAGCGCGACCTGGCTGCGCCAGTTGCTGGGGCGGCGCGGCACGTCGCGCACGATGAGGCCGGCGGCCCAGGCCCTGGCGGCCTCGTCGTCCTGGTCGGTGCAACCGGTGTTGCCGATGTGCGGATAGGTCAGGGTGACCAGCTGGCGGGCGTAGGAAGGATCCGTGAGGATTTCCTGATAGCCGGTCATGGCGGTGTTGAACACCGCTTCGCCCACGGCCAGGCCGGGGGCGCCCACGGAAATACCCTCGAAGACCGTGCCGTCTTCAAGCGCGAGGATGGCGGGAATATTCAAGTGCGTCGCCTTGCGTCGGGTTGCAAGAAAGCGCCGAAGCGGCGGCGCCGGTTCGAGCTGGAGGGGTTCAGGCGAACCGGAATTGTACCGGCGCGCGCAGGCCGGCGCCAGCCTTCAGCGGCCCTCAGAGCAGATCGGCGAGCCGGTAGCGCCCCGGCGCACGCCCATTCAGACGCCGCGCCGCGTGCAGCGCACCACGCGCGAAGATGTCGCGGTTGGTGGCGCGGTGCACCAGCTCGATGCGCTCGCCGGCGGTGGCGAACTGCACCAGGTGCTCACCGACGATGTCGCCAGCGCGGAGCGAGGCGTAATGCGGATGCGCACCACCGGATTCCGCCGCCGCGCCCAGCGTCAGCGCGGTGCCCGAGGGCGCATCCAGCTTGCGGGCGTGGTGGGCCTCGACGATGTCGCAGTCCCAGCCGGGCAGCAGGGCCGAGGCGCGCGCGACCAGATCGTGCAGCACCGCCACCCCGAGGCTGAAGTTGCTGGCCCAGACCAGCGGAATGTGCGCGGCCGCCGCCTCCAGCCGCGCTTTCTGGTCAACGGACAGGCCGGTGGTGCCGGAGACCAGCGCCGCGCCGCGCGCCTGGCACAGCGCCAGCACCGCATCGAAGCCTTCCGGCAGACTGAAATCGATGGCGACATCGAACGCGGGAACCCCCGGTCAGCTCGGCGGACGTGAAATGCGGCACGCCCTCGACCACGCGTGCGCCGACGGTTCGTGCAACGGCGGCGACCACTTCGCATCCGCTGGATTCCTCGCGGCACAGGCGCAGCAGCGCCTGCCCCATCCTGCCGGTGGCGCCGTGGATCAATACGCGAACCTGAGTCTGCATGCGTGCAGGCTAGCCGGCGTCCGCCGCAGCGGCAAGCCGCGGAGTTGGTTCAAGCGCGCATCAGGTGTGGATCAGGGCTTGGCCGCCACGCTCTGCAGGCGGTCGGCCACCTGGTGCATGGCGTCCTCGAACGCGGTGGCGGCCTCGCGCACGATCACCTTGCCGAGCTTGGCCATCACCGCCAGTTCCTCGACCGAGGCCACCAGCACGCGGATGCCGCGCCGGTTCACCAGCAGCAGGCGCGAGGAGATCGGGCTGATCCACGACACCTTGGCCGGCGCGAAATGGCCGTCGCCGGCCTGCAGCTGCACCCAGCTGCCGACCTGCAGCTTGCGGATGCGCGCCAGCATGGCGGCGTCGTAATCCAGCCCGGCGGTCCCCGCCACCACTTCCAGGTGCGGCTCCGGCTCCGGCGCAGGCGGCTCCGCTGCGACCGCCTGCGCCGGCATGCGCGGATCGGTCTGCAGCGCGGGCTCGCCTGCCGCCAGCCGGGCCAGGGCGTCGTTCAGCGCATCCAGCGCCGCTTCGCCGGCATCGCCGATGCAGCCGGCGCTGGCCAGCATCGCCAGCAGCTCGGCCTCGGGCAGCGGCCGCGCCGGATCCAGCGGCTTGCGCTGGACCGCACGGTCGAACGCCCTCAGCAGGTCGTCGATGGCGCGCATGGCGCTGTCGTAGCGCGGCGAGCCCTTGCCGTCGCGCAGCGCCATCTGCACCAGATGGTGAGCGGCGTGCTTGGAGACGAAATCGTCCAGCACCGGCGGCAGGGCGCGGTTGCCGCGATGCCATTCCAGGTCGGCCTGCACGCTGGCGCGCGCCTGTTCCAGGCGCTCGCGCCCGCGCTGGGCTTCGGCGCTGCGCTTCTCGGCAAGCTCGAAGCGCTTGCGGTGCTGGGCCATGTAGGCGCGCAGCTCCTGCTCCAGCGTCTCGAAGATCGCCACATCCTCGTTGAACTCCGCCACCAGGCGGTCGATGGTGTGATCGACGTGGTTGAGCAGCTCGCGCTCCTGCGGGGCCTCGCCGCGGTTGCCCTCGCAGGCCTCGGCCACGGTGTTGAGCAGGCGCCGCGCCGGATGTTCCTTGTACAGGAACATGCGCCGGTCCTTGACCGCCACCTTCACGTAGGGGACCAGCATGCGCCCGATCTTCTGGCGGATGCGGTTGTCGTATTGCGGGCCGTCCAGCAGCACGTCGAACAGCAGCGCGACCAGGTCCACCGCATCGCCGTCCAGCCCGTCCAGGTTGAGGTTGTCGCCGGTGACGCCCAGCTTGCGCGCGCTCTGCGCCATCTGCTGGCGCAGCTGCGCCGCCAGCGAGGCCTGGTCGCCGGAGGCGGACGGCATGAACGCGGCGCTGGTGTCGTGCTGCATCAGCGACAGGATCGACATCAGGTCCTGGGTCGGCAGCACCGGGCCGACGGGCACGGCCGACGGGGCTGCCTGCCCGGCCATGCCCACCGCGGCGCGCCACATCTGCAGCTGCCCCAGCATGCTGGCGAACAGGGCCTGGTCGGCCGGGCTGACCTGCATCGCCGGCGCGGCTTCCGCCGCCGGCCCGGCCATTCCGCCCATTCCCGGCACGTGCGCGGCCGGTGCCGCGGCCGGCTCCGGCGGCGCCGGCCGCGCACGTGCGGGTTGCGGTGCCTGCGCGCGCGTGGTGGCGCGCAGCTCCGGCAACACGCCGGCTGTCACCATCAGGGCATTGCAGCGCTCGTACACCTCGCCCAGCGCGGCCGTCAGTTCGCGCTCGAAATACTTGAACACCACGATGCGCAGCGCAGCGTCCATCTCCAGCTGGCCCATCGCGTTGCCCAGCGCCTCGGCCAGGAACGCCGGCCCCAGCGGATTCTCGCGATTGGCCAGCTCACCGCGGCCGGCCGCCACCGCCAGCCGCTTGCCGGCGACCTCGTAGGCAGGGGCGTGGATTCGCAGCACCGAGGCGGCGAGCTGTTCGATCGCCAGCTGCTGCTCGAGCGCCTGCTCCGAAAGCAGGCTCAAACCGGCGCTGGCAGCCTCCACTCCGGCGGACTGGCGCTCGCGCAGCTGGCGGAAGCGGTCCAGCAGGGCCTGGCGGAACTTCTGCACGATCTCGCCGCGGGCGCGGCGCATGTCGCGCAGGGCGAGCATGCCGAGGGTTTCCTCGCCATTCTGGCTGCGGTCGAACAGGTAGTCATCGACGTCGGCGAGGGCGCTGTCCAGCGCCGGCCCTACCTGGTCCAGCAGGTGTTTTTGCACGGCGTCGAGCAGCGCCACGTTGGGGGCGCTGGAAACAGGGATGGAGTCCGCGGGGGAACGGAGGCTCATGGCGGCAGGAATGGCAGAGTGGCCCTACCGTTAACGGTAGCGGAAAGCAGGACTGCAATTATTGATTGCCGTCATGGTTCCGGAGCGCCCGGATACCGCCCATCGCACCGGTGCGACCATCCGTCCGCGCCACCCGGGTCTTCCGCCCGCCACGGGAAACCACGTGGCGGGGATCAGAGACCATGCGGTCCCAGAAGCCCTTCACGCCGTCCAGGAAGGTGCTGGACTTCGGCGAATGCCGGCGCGCGTTCTCGCCGGTGAAGGTGGCCTCGAACCTCTCCAGCAGCTCGCGCTGCTCGGGCGTGAGGTTGACCGGGGTTTCCACCACCACCTTGCAGTACAGGTCGCCCGGATGCCGGCTGCGCACCGATTTCACCCCGCGGTCGCGCAGGCGGAACACGCGCCCGCTCTGGGTCTCGGCGGGAATCCGCAGCTCCACCTCGCCGCCCAGGGTCGGCACCCGCACGCTGTCGCCCAACGCGGCCTGCGAGATCCGGATCGGCACCTCGCAGTGCAGGTCGTCGCCGTCGCGCTCGAAGATCGAATGCGGGCGCACCCGCACCTCCACGTACAGGTCGCCCGGCGGCGCGCCGGCCGGCCCGGCCTCGCCCTCGCCGGCCAGACGGATGCGATCGCCGTTGTCGACTCCGGCCGGAATCCGCACCTGCAGGGTCTTTTCGTCGTGCACGCGGCCATTGCCGTTGCAGTGCCTGCAGGGACGGGCGATGGTCTTGCCGCTGCCGTCGCAGTGCGGGCACGGGGCCTGCATCATGAACGGGCCGCGCTGCATGCGAACCTGGCCGCGCCCCTGGCAGGTGGAACAGATTTCGATCTTGCCATCCTCGGAGCCGCTGCCCTTGCAGGGCTCGCAGGTGGCGAGCGTGGGGATGTGGATGGTCTTTTCGACGCCCGCGACCGCCTCTTCCAGGTCCAGCTCCATCATGTAGCCGACGTCGGCACCGCGGCGCGGGCCCTGCTGGCGGCCGCCGCCGAAGATGTTGCCGAAGATGTCCCCGAAGATGTCGCCCATGTCGGCAAAGCCCGGACCGGCGTTGCCGCCGCCCATGCCGTGCTCGAACGCGGCGTGCCCATGCTGGTCGTACATCCGGCGCTTGCCGCCGTCGCTCAGGACCTCGTAGGCCTCCTTGCACTCCTTGAACGCGGCTTCCGCGGCCTTGTCGCCGGGATTGCGGTCCGGGTGGTACTTCATCGCGCAGCGGCGATAGGCCTTTTTCAGCTCCTCGTCGCCGGCGTCGCGGGACACGCCCAGCACTTCGTAGTAGTCGCGCTTGCTCATCGACCCACCTGGTTTCCTTCAAGACGACGGGCAGGCCATGGGCCTGCCCGTCGCAATCACGCCGGGCCGATCAGGCCTTCTTGTCGTCCTTGACCTCGGTGAACTCGGCATCCACCACGTCGTCGGCCGGCTTGCCGGCGGCCTCGCCGGGGTTGCCGCCGCCCGCCTGCTGGCCGGCTGCGGCCGCGGCGGCGAACAGGGCCTGGCCGGCCTCCTCCAGCGCCCGCGCCTTGGCTTCGATCTGGGCCTTGTCGTCGCCCTTGATCGCCACCTCCAGCTCGGCGATGGCGGCCTCGGCGCGGCCGATGGCGTCGCCCGGCAGCTTGTCACCGTTGTCCTTGATGGTGCTGCGGGTGGCGTGGATCAGGGCGTCGGCCTGGTTGCGGGCCTGCACCAGCTCATGGAACTTGCGATCTTCCTCGCGGTGCGCCTCGGCGTCCTGCACCATCCGCTGGATCTCCTCGTCCGACAGGCCCGAGCCGGCCTTGATCTCGACCTTCTGCTCCTTGCCGGTCTTCTTGTCCTTGGCGGTGACATGGACGATGCCGTTGGCGTCGATGTCGAAGCTCACCTCCACCTGCGGCATGCCGCGCGGCGCCGGCTCGATGCCGGTCAGGTCGAACTTGGCCAGCGACTTGTTGTAGCGGGCCTGCTCGCGCTCGCCCTGCAGCACGTGCACGGTGACGGCCGACTGGTTGTCCTCGGCGGTGGAAAACACCTGCGAGGCCTTGGTCGGGATGGTGGTGTTCTTCTCGATGATCTTGGTGAACACGCCGCCCAGGGTCTCGATGCCCAGGCTGAGCGGGGTGACATCCAGCAGCAGCACGTCCTTGACGTCGCCCGCCAGCACGCCGCCCTGCACCGCCGCGCCGATGGCCACGGCCTCGTCCGGGTTGACGTCCTTGCGCGGCTCCTTGCCGAAGAACTCGGCCACCGCCTGCTGCACCTTCGGCATGCGGGTCTGGCCGCCGACCAGGATCACCTCGCTGATGTCGCTGGCGCGCAGGCCGGCGTCGTTCAGGGCCACCCGGCAGGGCTCGATGGTCTTCTTGATCAGGTCGTCCACCAGCGCCTCGAGCTTGGCCCGGGTCAGCTTGATGTTCAGGTGCTTCGGGCCACTGGCGTCGGCGGTGACGTACGGCAGGTTGACGTCGGTCTGCTGGTTCGAGGACAGCTCGATCTTGGCGCGCTCGGCCGCGTCCTTCAGTCGCTGCAGGGCCAGCGGGTCCTTGCGCAGGTCCACGCCGTCGGTCTTCTGGAACTCCTCGACCAGGTAGTCGATGACACGGTTGTCGAAGTCCTCGCCGCCGAGGAAGGTATCGCCGTTGGTGGCCAGCACCTCGAACTGCTTCTCGCCGTCGACGTTGGCGATCTCGATGATCGACACGTCGAAGGTGCCGCCGCCGAGGTCGTACACGGCGACCTTGCGGTCCTTGGCGTCGCCCTTGTCCAGGCCATAGGCCAGCGCGGCCGCGGTCGGCTCGTTGATGATGCGCTTGACGTCCAGGCCCGCGATGCGGCCGGCGTCCTTGGTGGCCTGGCGCTGGCTGTCGTTGAAGTAGGCCGGCACGGTGATCACCGCCTCGGTGACGGTCTCGCCCAGGAAGGCCTCGGCGGTCTTCTTCATCTTCTCCAGCACCTTGGCGGAGACTTCCTGCGGGGCCAGCTTCCTGCCATCGGCCAGCGCCACCCAGGCGTCGCCGTTGTCGTGCTGGGTGATGGTGTACGGCACCACGCCGATGTCCTTCTGCACCTCGGCATCGGTGAACTTGCGGCCGATCAGGCGCTTCACCGCGTAGAAGGTGTTCTTCGGGTTGGTGACCGCCTGGCGCTTGGCCGAGGCGCCCACCAGCACCTCGCCGTCCTTGGTCCAGGCGACGATCGACGGCGTGGTGCGGTCGCCCTCGCTGTTCTCGATGACGCGGGCCTTGCCGCCTTCCATGATGGCGACGCAGGAATTGGTGGTCCCCAGGTCGATGCCGATGATCTTGCCCATGCGTGTGTCCTCTGAAATGTCGTTGCGAATGTCGATGCCGGTGGCGCGCTGCGCCGATGAGCTGCTATCTGGGGGTGCCGGCGGCGCCTTCAAGGCCGCGCGGCGGGCGGCATTCAGTCGTGCCTGGCCACGATCACCAGCGCCGGCCGCAGCAGCCGGCCGTTGAGCCGGTAGCCCTTCTGGAACACGTTGATGACGTGCCCGGGCGCGACGCCCTCGGCCTCGCCCTGGCGATCGCCTGGTGATGTTCGGGATCGAACGGCTGGCCGGTCGGGTCCAGCACTTCCATGCCGTTGTCGCTCGCCACCTTCAGCAGCTGCTTGTAGGTCAGCTCCAGCCCCTGGCGCAGCGCGCCGGCCTCGGCGCCGGCCGCAGCCAGGCCGGCGTCCAGGCTGTCGAACACCGGCAGCAGGTCGCTGAGCAGGCGCTCGTTGGCGAACTTGCGCGCCATCTCGATGTCGCGCGCCAGCCGCTTGCGCTGGTTCTCCAGGTCGGCGCGTTCGATCAACGACTGCGCCTTGAGCTGCTCGACTTCGGCGCGCAGCGCCTCCAGTTCGTCCTGCGGCTCCGCCGCGGCGGTGGTGTCGTTCGCGTCCTGCGTCGCGTCCTGCGTGGGGTCCTGGGTCGGGTCGTTGCTCATGTCCACGGTTCATTGTCGCGGCGGGCTGCCGCACCGAACCGGGCTATGGGGCCTCAGGAGTCGGGATTCAAGGCGGCCCCGAGCACCGCCGCGGTGGCCTCGACCACCGGGATCACCCGCTCGTAGGCCATCCGGCTGGGGCCGATCACCCCCAGCACGCCCAGCACCTGGCCGTCGCGGCCGTAGGGCGCGGAGACCAGCGACATGCCCTCCAGCGGCGCCAGCCCGGTTTCCTCACCGATGAACACGCGCATGCCGGGCGCCCTGGCGGTGCGCTCCAGCAGCTGCAGCAGCTCGCGCTTCTCGGCGAACGCCTCGAACAGCGCGCGCAGGCGCTCGAGATCGCCCAGCTCCTGCAGCCCCAGCAGGCGGGTCTGGCCGGCCACCACCATGTCGTCCTCGGGCGCCGGCGCGAACGCCTGCT
Organism: Thermomonas sp. S9; assembly: GCF_024704365.1. Taxonomy (GTDB): domain Bacteria; phylum Pseudomonadota; class Gammaproteobacteria; order Xanthomonadales; family Xanthomonadaceae; genus Thermomonas. Next base: position 1,448,195 of record NZ_JAJDFY010000001.1, on the reverse strand, counting down.
CGGCCAGTTCCACGGAGCTGGCCAGCAGCCGCTCCATCTCGCTGCGGGCGTCGCGCAGCTCGCGCAGCAGGGCGGCACGGATCAGCGCCAGCGGCTTGCCCGGCGAAATGGGCGTTGAGGTAGTTCGCGGCCTGCTCCAGCTCGGACGGCGAGAACGCGCGCCGCACCTGCACCACCCGGTTCTGCACCTCGCCATCGGCGAACACCAGGATCGCCAGCACCCGCTGCGGATCCAGCGCCACGAAGTCGATCTGGCGGAACGCGAAGCTCTCGCGCCTGGGCACGCTGACCATGCCGGCGAAATGGGTCATCGCCGACAGCAGCTCCGAAGTGCTGCCCAGCAGCGCCTGGGTGCCGGCACCGGCGGGCAGCCCGCTGCGCAGGCGGTTCAATTCCTCGGCCGCCAGCGGCTTGACCTGCAGCAGCGAATCCACGAACAGCCGGTAGCCCTGCGCCGTGGGCACGCGGCCGGCCGAGCTGTGCGGCGCGGCCAGCAGGCCGGCATCCTCCAGCGAGGCCAGGATGTTGCGGATGGTGGCCGGGCTGATGTCGAGGCCCGCGTGGCGGGCCAGGGTCTGCGACCCCACCGGCTCACCGCTGCGGATGTGGCGCGCCACCAGCGTGCGCAGCAGCTGGCGCGCGCGCGGGTCCTGGCGGATGTCGTGGGGCTTGCGGGCCATGCCGCGGTTGTAAGCGCCGGCCGGCCGGCGTGCAACTGCTACCCGGCCAGCGACCGCCGCAGGCACAATGCCGCCCCATGCTGACCCGACTTTCGATCCGTGATTTCGCCGTGGTCGCCCAGGCCGAGCTGGAATTCGGCCCGGGGCTGACCGTGATCTCGGGCGAAACCGGCGCCGGCAAGTCGCTGCTGGTGGATGCGCTGGGCTTTCTGTGCGGCGCCCGCGGCGACGCCGGCGCGGTGCGCCACGGCGCCGAGCGCGCCGAGCTGTCCGCCGAATTCGCGCTGGACGACTGCCCGGCCGCCGCTGCCTGGCTGGCCGAAGCGGAGCTGGACGACGCCGGCGCCTGCCAGCTGCGGCGCACCCTGCGCGCCGACGGCGGCTCGCGTGCCTGGATCAACGGGCGCAGCGTGACGCTGGCGCAGCTGGCCGAGCTGGCCGCGCTGCTGGTGGACATCCACGGCCAGCACGCCCAGCAGGCGCTGCTGGTGCGCCCGCAGCAGACCCGGCTGCTGGACGATTTCGCCCGCCATCCCGCGCTGCTCGCCGCCGTGGCCGGCAGCGCCGGGCGCTGGAAAGCGCTGCAGCAGGAGCGCGACGCCCTGCTCGCCCGCGGCGACGTGGGCGAACGCCAGGCCTGGCTGCAGCACCAGCTGGACGAGCTGCAGGCGCAGCCGCTGGACCCGGCCGCGCTGGCCGAACTCGATGCCAGTCATCGCCGCCATGCCCACGCCGCCGCCCTGATCGCCGCCTGCGACGGCGCGCTGGACGCACTCGGCGGCGACGACGCGCTGACCCACCGCCTGCAGCACCTGCGCGGCGGCCTGCAGCGCGAGAGCGACCACGAGCCGCGGCTGGCCGAGGTGGACGCCATGCTCGATTCCGCCGCGATCCAGCTGGACGAGGCGCTGGCGCTGCTGCAACGCATCCGCGACGACCTCGACCTGGATCCGGCCGCGCTGGCCGAGATCGAACGCCAGCTGGTGCGGGTGCAGGACCTGGCGCGCAAGCACCGCGTCAGCCCGGACAAACTGGCGGCGCACCGCGACGCGCTGGCCGCCGAACTCGAATCGCTGGCGGATGCCGATGCACGCCTGCAGCGACTGGATCGCGCCATCGCCGCGGCACTCAGCGACTGGCAGGCCGCCGCCGCCGCGCTGTCCGCCTCCCGCCGCACGGCGGCCGATGCGCTGAGGCGCACGATCACCGCGCTCATGGGCGCGCTCGGCATGGCCGGGGCTGCTTCGAAGTCCTGCTGGAGCCAGGCCCCACCGGGACGCCCGATCCACTGGGCCGCGAGCGCGTGGAGTTCCTGGTCTCCGCCAACCCTGGCCAGCCGCCGCGGCCGCTGCGCAAGGTCGCCTCCGGCGGCGAGCTTTCGCGCATCTCGCTGGCGATCGAGGTGGCCACCCAGGGCCAGGACGCCGCCGCCACCCTGGTGTTCGACGAAGTGGATGCCGGCATCGGCGGCGCGGTAGCCGCCGCGGTCGGCGCCAAGCTACGCGCGCTGGGCGCCACCCGGCAGGTGCTGTGTCACCCACCAGCCGCAGGTCGCCGCCGCCGGCCATGCGCAATACCGGGTCAGCAAGGCGGCGAAGGATGGCATCACCCAGTCCTCCGTGGTCGCGCTGGACGCCGCCGGCCGCATCGACGAGATCGCCCGCATGCTGGGCGGTGCGGATGTCAGCAAGGAAGCGCGGGCGGCGGCGAGGAAGCTGCTGGAAAGCGCCTGAGCGCGGCCGCTTGCATTTGCCCGATTTGGGCATTACTTTGCCCGATATGGGCACCCCTCCCCGCCAGCGCGTCAGCGAAGCCGCAGCGCTCTATGCCAGCACCAATCTGGCGGATGCGCTGTTCACCACCACCCAGCAGCGCGTGCTGGGTTGCCTGTTCGGCGAACCGGGGCGCACCTTCTCCATCAGCGAACTGATCCAGGTCACCGGTGCCGGCAGCGGCGCGGTGCAGCGCGAAGTCGCCCGCCTTGCAGGCAGTGGCCTACTGTTGATGGCGCCGCTGGGCAACCAGAAGCGCTACCGCGCCAACCCGGATGCGCCCATCCACGACGAGCTGGCGTCCATCGTGCGCAAAACCTTCGGGCTGGCCGCCCCGCTGCGCGAAGCACTGGCACCGCTGGCGGACCGGCTGCGGATGGCTTTCGTCTATGGCTCCGTTGCCAAGGGCAGCGACACCGCCGCCAGCGACATCGACCTGATGCTGGTCACCGAGGACCTGACCTACCCGGAGGTCATGGCCGCCTTGCATCCGCTGATCGAACGCCTAGGCCGTGAGATCAACCCCACCCCCTCTACACCGCGGCCGACCTGCGTAAACGCATTGCAGCGGGGAACAGCTTCATCACCCGCGTGCTGGCCCAGCCGCGCCTCTGGCTGATCGGAGGCGAGCATGACCTCGCCGCTTGAACACCTGGCCGGTCCGGGCAAGCCGTTGGCGCCCGAACCGCCCGACGCCAACGAAATCGCCGGCCTGCTGCGCTCGGGGCAGGCACGGCTGGCGGATGCCCGCAATGCCTCGCTGTCGCTGGACAGCCGCTTCGACCTTGCCTACAACGCCGCCCACGCCTTCTGCCTGGCCGCGCTGCGCCGGCAAGGCTATCGCCCCCGCCACCGCTACATCGTGTTCCAGGCGCTGCCGCAGACGCTGGGCCTGGGTCCCGAGGTCTGGCGCGTGCTGGCCAAGGCGCATGAGCTGCGCAACCTGGCCGAGTACGAAGGGCATGTGGACGTGGAGGAGCGGCTGGTGACGGATGTGATCGCGGTCTGTGAGACCGTCGCGCAGACAATCGGCCAAATCGAACCTGACCTACGGAAACCCCGCTGAATGCCCACGCTGAACCGGATCGGCAAAGATGCCGTCGTGACCCATCACAAGGACGTGCCGTATCGGCTGCTGGAACCGGTGCCGGAATTGTCCTGCGCCCCCCACGGAGGACACGCCGGAAGACAGCGGCAACCTGATCGTGCAGGGCGACAACCTGCTGGCGCTGAAGGCCCTGTGACCAGCCCGCATAGGTCGAAAAGCGCCGCGTGGGGGAACTGTGGGCACGCCGTGCAGGCGAGAATACCACTTCGTGATGCCCAAGCAGCGCGATTGGGCCTCCATTCGTGCCGCTTTGAACGGATGCCACCGCCGTGCCCAGGATCGACACCCGCCGCCGCGACTTCTCCGGTCAATCGACCCGGCCAACGCATCGCGTCATACGCCCTGGCCGCTTGTTCGCCCCTATCGACCAATGTGCCCGTAAGCTGTTGCCATGAACGCAACCACCCCTTCGCTGCAACGCCTGCACGCGCACTGCGCGGAACTCGAAGCGCTGCGCCGCCGTCATCACGTCCGCAGGCTGGAACTGTTCGGCTCCGCCGCGCGGGGGCAGGCCGCCACGGGCAGCGATTACGACTTCCTGGTGGAGTTCGCGCCGCTGCCACCTGGCGGTTATGCAGATGCGTATTTCGGCTTGCTGGAAGAGCTGCAGGAGTTGCTGGATTCGCCGGTTGAACTCATGGTCGAGCGCGCGATCCGCAACCCCTACTTCCGCCAGGCGGTGCAGACGCACCGGGAGCCGGTTTATGCAGCTTGAATCCACCAAATACCTGTTCGATGTCCAAAGCGCGGCGCGGACACTTGCCGGATTCGTGGCAGGCCGCGACGGGGATTCCCGCCAGCGCGATGCAATGCTGCGCGCCGCGGTGGAACGCCAGTTCGAGATCATCGGCGAAGCCTCGTCGCAGCTAGGTCGCCGTGATTCCACGCTGCTTGCGCGCATCCCCGATCACCGGCGCATCATCGCGTTCCGGAACATCCTGATCCACGGCTACGCCGATGTCGACGATGCGCTGGCCTGGGACATCGTGCAAACCCGGTTGCCGCTCTTGTTGGCACAGGTGGAAGCCCTGCTGCAGAGGAAAGGCTAGGCGGCCACCATGCTCAAGATCGACACCCACGCCCACTACCTGCCGCGCGACTGGCCCGACCTTGCCAGCAAATACGGCGACAACCGCTTCCCGGTGATCCATCACGGCGACGACGGCCGCCACCGCATCTACAAGGACGGCAAGTTCTTCCGCGAAATCTGGCCGAAGACCTGGGACCCGCAGATCCGCATCGACGACTACGCCGGCTTCGGCGTGCAGGTGCAGGTGCTCTCGACGGTGCCGGTGATGTTCAGCTACTGGGCCAAGGCGCACCAGGCGCTGGAGCTGCACCGCGCGCTCAACGACCACATGGCCGAGGCCTGCCGCACCTATCCGCGCCACTACGCCGGGATCGGCACGGTGCCGCTGCAGTCGCCGCCGCTGGCGGTGCGCGAGCTGGAACGCTGCATGGACGAGCTGGGCCTGCAGGGCGTGCAGATCGGCTCGCACGTGGGCGACTGGAATCTGGATGCGCCGGAGCTGTTCGAGTTCTTCGAGGCCGCCAGCGACCTCGGCGCGGCGATCCTGGTCCACCCGTGGGACATGATGGGCGCGGAATCGATGCCGAAGTACTGGCTGCCGTGAGCTGGTGGGGATGCCGGCCGAGCAGTCGCGCGCGGCCTGCTGCCTGATCTTCGGCGGCGTTCTGGAGCGCCTGCCGAAGCTGCGCATCGCGCTGGCCCACGGCGGCGGCAGCTTCCCTTACACCATCGGCCGGATCGAGCACGGCTTCCACATGCGCCCGGATCTGGTGGCCACCGACAACTTCCGCAATCCGCGCGAATACCTGAAGCGGCTGTATTTCGATTCCTGGGTGGCCGACGAGGCCGCGCTGCGCTACCTGCTGGAGACCTGCGGCAGCGACCGCGTGATGCTGGGCACCGACTACCCCTTCCCGCTGGGTGAGCAGGTACCGGGCGCAGGCATCGAACGCCTGGCGCTGGACGCGGCCGAGCGCGCCCGTCTGTACCACGGCACCGCGCTGGAATGGCTGGGGTTGCCCGCCGCGCGCTTCGCCTGATCATTGCCGAAAATACCGATGACCGACCTCTACTCCGACGCCCACGCCGCCGCCCTCGACGCCGCCGACCCCCTGCGCGGCTTCCGCGACGAGTTCCACCTCCCGCTGCACGCCGGCGCGCCGCAGGCCTATTTCGTCGGCAATTCGCTGGGCCTGCAGCCGAAGGGCGCGCGCGCGCACGTCGAGCAGGTGCTTCAGAAATGGGCGAGCGAGGCGGTGGAAGGCCACTTCACCGGCGAGGCGCAGTGGCTGGACTACCACGCGCTGGTGCGCGACGGCCTGGCGCGGGTGGTCGGCGCGCAGCCGTCGGAAGTGGTGGCGATGAATTCGCTGACCGTGAACCTGCATCTGCTGCTGGTCAGCTTCTACCGCCCCACCCGCGAGCGTCCGGCGATCCTGCTGGAAGCCGGGAGCTTCCCCTCCGACCGCTACGCGCTGGAATCGCAGCTGCGCTTCCACGGCTTCGACCCGGCCACCGACCTGATCGAAGTGGAGCCCGATGCCGACGGCGGCACCATCTCGATGGCGGCGATCGAGCGCGCCATCGCCACCCACGGCCATCGCCTGGCGCTGGTGCTGTGGCCGGGCGTGCAGTACCGCACCGGGCAGGCGTTCGACCTCGCCGCGATCACCCGCCTCGCCCATGCGGCGGGCGCGGTGGTCGGCTTCGACCTCGCCCATGCGGTCGGCAACCTGCCGCTGGCGCTGCACGATGCCGGCGCCGACTTCGCGGTCTGGTGCCACTACAAGTACATGAACGCCGGCCCCGGCGCGGTGGCCGGCGCGTTCGTGCACGCGCGTCACGCGCGCAGCGACCGCCCGCGCTTCGCCGGCTGGTGGGGCCACGACGAGGCGACCCGCTTCCGCATGGGCCCGCAGTTCTCGCCCACCCCCGGTGCCGACGGCTGGCAGCTGTCGAATCCGCCGATCCTCGCGCTGGCGCCGCTGCGCGCCGCGCTGGCGCTGTTCGACCGCGCCGGGATGCCGGCGCTGCGCGCCAGAGTCCGAACGCCTGACCGGCTACCTGGAACAACTGATCGATGCCGGCCTGGGCGACGTGCTGCAGGTGCTGACCCCGCGCGACGGCGCGCAGCGCGGCTGCCAGCTGTCGCTGCGGGTGCGCGGCGGGCGCGAGCGCGGACGGGCGCTGTTCGAGTTCCTGGCCGCGCGCGGCGTGCTCGGCGACTGGCGCGAGCCGGACGTGATCCGGATCGCGCCGGTACCGCTGTACAACACCTTTGCCGACGTGCTGCGGTTCGCGCGCAGCGTGCGGAGGTGGCGCCATGCGGGCTGACCATGCGCTCACCATCATCGGCGGCGGCCTGGCCGGCGCCCTGCTCGCCACCCTGCTGGCCCGGCGCGGGTGGTCGGTGGACGTGTTCGAACGGCGCGGCGACCCGCGCGTGGAAGGCTATGCCGGCGGGCGCTCGATCAACCTGGCGCTGGCCGAACGCGGCCTGCACGCGCTGCGCCTGGCCGGCGCGGACGGCGCGGTGCTGGAGCAGGCGGTGATGATGCGCGGCCGCTATGTGCACCCGCTGCAGGGCACGCCCGGCCTGCAGCGCTACGGGCGCGACGATTCCGAGGTGATCTGGTCGATCAACCGCGGCGAGCTGAACCTGGTGCTGCTCACCATCGCCGAATCACACGGCGCGCGCCTGCATTTCGACCACGCGCTGGAGCGGGTCGATTTCGACGCCCGCAGCGCCAGCTTCCGCCATCATGCCGAGGCCGTTTCGCACCCGTTCCGCGCGCTGATCGGCGCGGATGGCGCCGGCTCCACCCTGCGCGCCGAGATGGCGAAGGTGCGGCCGCTGGGCGAACGCACCGAATGGCTCGACCACGGCTACAAGGAGCTGGAGATCCCGCCGGCCGCCGACGGCGGCTTCCGGATCGAACCCAATGCGCTGCACATCTGGCCGCGCGGGCACTACATGTGCATCGCCCTGCCCAACGACGAGCGCACCTTCACGGTGACGCTGTTCCTGCCGCACCGCGGTGCGACCCCAGCTTCGAAACGGTGCAGACCGGCGACGATGCGCTGGCGCTGTTCCGCGAGCAGTTCCCGGATGCGCTGGCGCTGATTCCGCAGCTGCGATGCGATTACGAAACCAACCCCGTCGGGCACCTCGGGACACTCCGGCTCGACCGCTGGCATCTGGACGACCGCGCGGTGCTGCTGGGCGATGCCGCGCACGCGATGGTGCCGTTCCACGGCCAGGGCATGAACTGCGCGTTCGAGGACTGCGTGGCGCTGGCCGACCACCTTGAACGCGCCCCGACGCTGGCCGAGGCGTTCGCCGCGTTCGAGGCCGAGCGCAAGCCGAACGCGGCGGCGATCCAGCAGATGGCGCTGGAGAACTACATCGAGATGCGCGACCGGGTGGACGATGCCGATTACCTGCTGCAGCGCGCGCTGGAACTGGCGCTGCAGGACCGGCATCCCGGCCGCTTCGTCCCGCACTACGCGATGGTCACCTTCATGCGCATCCCGTACGCGCTGGCGCTGCACCGCAGCGAGGTGCAGCGCGGGCTGCTGCAGGCCGCCACCCGCGGCATCGAAACCCTCGCGCAGGTGGATTGGGCCGCGCTGGATGCCGCGGTCGAGCGCAGCTGCCGCCGCTGGACGCGGCGGCCTGAGCACGGCGGCTCAGGCCAGCCCGAAGCCCGCCTGCCGCGCCAGCGCGTCGAATCCGGGGAACGAGGTGGCGACGTTGGCCACGTCGCAGATGCGCACCGCGCCCGCCGCGCACTGGGCAGCGACCGCGAACGCCATCGCGATGCGGTGGTCGCCGTGGCTGCACACGGCGCCGCCCTGCAGCGATCCGGGATGAATCGTGGCGCCGTCCGCGGTCTCGTCCACCCGCAGCCCCAGCGCGCGCAGGCCCGCCGCCATCACCGCCAGGCGATCGGATTCCTTCACCCGCAGCTCGGCCGCGCCGCTGACCCGCGTCACCCCCTCGGCGCAGGCGGCGGCCACGAACAGCGCCGGGAACTCGTCGATCATGTCTGGCACCAGCGCCTCGGGCACCGCGATCCCGCGCAGCGGCGCGTGGCGCACCACCAGATCCGCGACCGGCTCGCCGCCGTGGCTGGCCGGGTTTTCCTCGCGGATGTCCGCGCCCATCATCCGCAGCGCGTGCAGCAGCCCGGTGCGGCGCGGGTTCAACCCCACCTGCCGCAGGCGCAGCTCGGACCCGGGCACGATGCTGGCGGCGACCAGGAAGAACGCCGCCGAGGAGAAATCGGCCGGCACCGCCACGTCGGTGGCGCGCAGGCGCTGGCCACCACGCAGGCGCGCGTACCCGGGCGCGAAATCGATCTCCACGCCGAACGCGGCCAGCATGCGCTCGCTGTAATCGCGGGTCGGGTGCGGCTCGCGCACTACGGTCTCGCCGGCGGCGTACAGACCCGCCAGCAGCAGCGCCGACTTCACCTGCGCGCTGGCGACCTCCAGCGTGTGCTCGGCCCCGACCAGGCGCTGCCCGCCGTGGATGCGCAGCGGCGGCGTGCCGCCATCCGCCGTGTCGATGCGCGCGCCCATCGCCGCCAGCGGCACGGTGACGCGGCGCATCGGCCGCTTCGACAGCGAGGCATCGCCCACCAGCACCGCATCGAAGCGCTGCGCCGCCAGCAGGCCGGCCAGCAGGCGCATGCCGGTACCGGCGTTGCCGCAGTCCAGCGGGCCATCCGGTGCCTGCAGGCCGTCGATGCCCACGCCGTGCACGATCCGCCGCGACGGCGACGGCGTCCCGATGCGCACGCCCAGACGCGCGAAGATCGCTGCGGTGGCGCGGGTGTCCTCGCCTTCCAGAAAGCCGTCGATGGTCGAGGTGCCGTCGGCCAGCGCCGCCAGCATCACCGCACGGTGCGACACCGATTTGTCGCCGGGGATGGCCAGCGTCCCGCGCAGCGGCCCCATCGGGGCGGCCTGCCAATCCTGGCGCGTGCACATGGCGTGGCCAGCCGCGCGATCAACCACATCCGACGCCTCAGCCATGGCGGGCCTGGAACTCGCGCATGAACTCGGCCAGGGCCTGCACGCCGGCCTCCGGCATCGCGTTGTAGAGGGAGGCGCGCATTCCGCCGAGCACACGGTGGCCCTTCAGACCGATCAACCCGGCCTGGCGGGCTTCGGCCAGAAAGACCGGATCCAGCGCCGGATCGTGCAGGAAAAACGGCACGTTCATGCGCGAGCGCGCAACAGCAGCGACTTCGTTGCGATAGAACCCACCGGAGCCATCGATGGCGGCATACAGCAGCGCCGCCTTGCGCGCAGTGCGGCAGGCGAACTCGGCCACGCCGCCTTCGTCCAGCATCCAGCGCACGGTCAGGCCCAGCACGTACCAGTTCCAGCTCGGCGGGGTGTTGAGCATCGACTCGGCCGCCAGCTGGGCGCGGTAGTCGAGGATCGGCGCGCGCGGCGCCCGGCGCGCTCCAGCAGGTCGCGGCGGATGATGACGACGGTGATGCCGACCGGCCCGAGGTTCTTCTGCGCGCCGGCATAGACGACGCCGAACTTCGTCAGATCCAGCGGCCCGGAGGCGATCGAGGAGCTGAAGTCCGCGACCAGCGGCACTTCGCCCGCTTCCGGGATGTCGCGCCACTCCACGCCGTGGATGGTCTCGTTGGCGGTGACGTGGACGTAGGCCGCAGCGTCCGAGAGCCGCCACCGCGCGCGTGGTGGCAGGTCGCGAAAGCCGCCGGCCTCGCTGCTGGCGGCGATGCGCGCCTCCACGCAGGGCGCGGCCTGCTTCAGCGCGGTCTTGCCCCAGTGCCCGCTGATCACGTAGTCGCAGGGCTGGCCTGGCGCGGCGAAGTTCAGCGGCAGCAGCGCCTGCACCGTGGTCGCCCCGCCCGCCGTGAACAGCACCGCGTAGTCGTCGGGGATCGCCAGCAGCGCGCGCAGGTCGGCCTCGGCCTGGCGCGCGACCGCGAGGAACTCCGGTCCGCGGTGGCTGATTTCCAGGATCGAGGCGCCGGCGTCGGCGTACTCCAGCAGCGTCGCCTGCGCCTGCCGCAACACCGGCTCAGGCAGCATCGCCGGGCCGGGACTGAAGTTGTAGGCGCGGGTCATCGTGGAAGGTCCAGCCATGGAGGGAAGCCGCAAGTATGCCGCAGCGCAGCAGCCCGGCGCGCCCGCGGCGCTGCTCAGAAGCGCTCTTTGAGCACGCGCCGGATTTCGGCCTCGATCGGCTCCTTGAACATCGCCGCGAGCAAGCCCAGCCTGGCGTGCACGTGCAGCGCCTTGTCCTGCACCTCGATCTGCCCGTCCACCCCGGAGCGCGAGAAATGCAGGGCATCGCCCTGCCAGGCGTAGTCCACCTGGAAACGCTCCTGCAGCTTGTGTGCCACCTCCTCCACCGCCTTGCGGGCCTGTGCCTTGGACAGCGCGTGGGCATGGCGGATATCGATGCGGGACATGGCGACTCGGCAGGCGTGGGCGATGCCGCATTCTGCCGGCAGCCCGCAGGCCGCGACAACCGCCCACGCGCGGTCCGCCGCGAAAGCGGAAACCGCGCGCCTGCATGCTAGATTGCGCGGCGATGACTGCCCTGCGCCTGCGCTTCTGCGACGACTCCCGCCCCGACCTGCCGCTGGACACCGGCGTGCATGCGCTCGCGCGCCAGGGCGCCGGGCTGGCGCCGGTGGCCAGCGATGGCCCGTGGCTGCTGCAGCTCTGCCATGACCGCCGCGGCATCTGGATGACGGTGGCGCCGGGCACGCGCGGCATCCACGTCAACGGCCGCCCGGTGCAGCAGCTGGCCATGCTGCGCGCCGGCGACAGCATCCACGTCGATGGCCAGGAACTGCTGCTGGTCGGCACGCGCGGCGAACAGCCGCTGCCGGCGTCTCCGGCGCGACCGGGGAAGGGTCGCTGCGGCTGGTGCTGCGCGGGATCGGCGGCGACCACCACGGCCGCAGCCTGAGCCTGGAAAAACCGCGCCGGATCGGCAGCAGCGCGCGCGCCGACCTGCGCATCGACGATCACGGCATCGCCCCCGAGCATGCCGTGCTGGAGCTGGTGGACGGCCAGCCGCTGCTGCACCAGACCGCGGCCGAGGTGCTGGTGAACGGCACCCCGGCGCGCCAGGCGGTGCTGCAGGCGGGCGACCAGCTGGTATTCGGTGGCCGTCACCGCTTCGTGCTGGAAGGCCCGCCGCCGTCGGCGGTGGCGACCGATCCGCTGCCGGAGCCGCCCGCGGAGGCGCCGCCTGCCCCGCTCCGACACTGGAGCCAGCGCGTGCCGTGGCTGCTGGTCGTGGCCCTGCTGCTGGCCGCGGGGATGTGGGCGCTGCTGGTGTTCGGGGCGCGCTGAGCGCAGCCGGTCAGGCCGGCGCGAACGGCGCCGGGTCGCCCGCGAACAGGCGCTGCATCACCCGGGTTTCCGAACCGCGGATGCGTTCCAGGAAGGCCTGCGCATCGCCCAGCGCGGCGAACGCCTCGAAGCCGCGTTCGAGAAACGACTGCAGCGCGCCCAGGCCGGCCGCGCGCGCCGGCAGCCGCGACAGCCGCAGCAGGCGGCCCACGCCCGGCATCCGCAGCGCCGCGGCCAGGCCGCCGCCGACCTCCGCGATCAGCGCGATCTGGCGCGCACGCAGGCGCGGATGCCCGACCCGGCGATAGGCCTGCGCGTACAGGTCCGCATCCAGCGCGCGCCCGGCCGGCACCAGCGCCTCTAGCGCCTGCGCCATGCGCAGGTCGAAGGCATGACTGAGCGCCGCCAGCGCGATCGCCTCCGCCAGCGTCTGCAGCAAGGGTTCGGGCAGCAGCCGCTGCATCATCGGCAGCACCCGCGCGATGTCGGCATCGCGCTGGCGGAAATCGCGGTCGCCGTACACGTCGGTGAGGAAGAAGCGCGCGGCCGGGCGCTGCGCCGGATCGCGCAGGAACGCCGCGAAGCTCCGTTCCAGCCGCTGCGCCTGCCAGCGCTGCAGGCGCGGCAGCCACGGCAGGCGGTTGCGCGGCTCGCAGGCGGGATCACACAGGCGCTGGTGCAGCTGCAGGCGCCGTTGCAGCCGCGCCTGCAGGTCGGAACGGGAGGACGGCATACCGCCAGTGTCGGGCCGTCCGCGCGTCCGGCGCAACCGCCCATACGCAAGGGTATACACTCGCCCCTGCCCGGTTTTCGCCGTCGATCGCTTCCCTGCATGCTGTCCCTGCACACCGCCCACGCCCCGCGCCCCGCCCACCCGCCGCCCCGCATCGGGCTGGCGATCGCCGGCGGCGGCCCGGTCGGCGCGATGTACGAACTGGGCGCGCTGCGCGCGCTGGACGAAGCCTGCGAGGGCCTGGACCTCACCCGCCTGGACAGCTACGTCGGGGTCAGCTCGGGCGCATTCTTCGCCGCCGGCCTGGCCAACGGCATGGACACCGCCACCCTGTGCCGGATCTTCATCACCGGCGACGACCCGGACGTGCGCTTCCGCCCGGAGACCTTCCTGCGCCCGGCGCTGGGCGAATACCTGGCGCGCGCCGCCTCGCTGCCGCGGCTCAGCGCGCGCCTGCTGCGCGATGCCTGGTCCGGCCGCACCGATTCGCGCTGGTCCGACCTGATCACCCGCGCCGGCAGCCTGGTGCCGACCGGGCTGTTCGACAACGCGGCGGTGGAACGCTTCCTGCGCGAGGTCTTCACCCGCCGCGGCCGCAGCAACGATTTCCGCACACTCGGACGCCCGCTGTACGTGATCGGGGTGGATCTGGACAGCGGCGAAACCATCCCCTTCGGCGCGCCTGGCTGGGACGATGTACCGATCTCGCGCGCCGTGCAGGCCAGCGCCGCGCTGCCGGGGCTTTATCCACCGGTGGAACTGCGCGACCGCCGCGGCCGCGTGCGCCATGTGGTGGACGGGGCCCTGCGCCGCACCATGCACGCCTCGATGGTGCTGAATCGCGGGATCGACCTGATGCTGGGGATCAACCCGCTGGTGCCGTTCAACCCCGCCACCGATGCCGGCGCGCAGGCCGAGGCCCACCGCTTCAGCGACCGCCGGATCGCCCAGGGCGGGCTGCCCGGCGTGCTCTCGCAGACCCTGCGCACCATGCTGCAGTCGCGCATGCAGGTGGGGCTGGCACGCTATCCGCAGCAGTACCCGGGGATCGACCAGCTGGTGTTCGAACCCAATGCCGGCGACCGCGAGCTGTTCTACACCAACATCTTCAGCTTCTCGGCGCGCCGCCGCATCTCGCAGTTGGCCTACCGCAACACCCTGGCCGACCTGCGCCGCCGCCGCGCAGAGCTCGCACCGCTGCTGGCGCGGCATGGCATCCATCTGCGCGAAGACGTGATCGCCGACCGCCCGCGCTCGATCGTCGCGCACCTGCCGCCCGCGCGCCGCGCCACCGTCACCACCGCGCGCCTGGCGCGTGCCCTGGACGACCTCGAACACGGCCTGCGTCAACGCATGGTGTGAATGCTCTAGACAGCGCGCCGATCCTGCCCTGGAATCCACACCGCACGCGTCCATCGACGCAGGGAGGCTCCACCATGGCCAAGCTGAAGAAGACCGCCGCCAAGACCACCCGCAAGCCGGGCAGCAAGCCGGCCGGCGGCAGCAAGGGCAAGGCCGGCGCCGCCGGCAAGCTGCACGTCGCGTTCAACCCCAGGAGCCTCACCGAATCCGCGCAGCAGATCTGGCTGGCCGGCATGGGCGCTTTCACCCGTGCCCAGGCCGAAGGCGGCAAGCTGTTCGAAACCCTGGTCCGCGACGGGCTGTCGCTGGAGCAGACCGCGCGCCAGTTCGCCGGCAGCCGCGCCAACGCCGTGCGTGATGCGGTGGAAGGCCAGGTCGGCCAGGCCCGCGAACGCGCCGCCGACACCTGGGACAAGCTGGAAAAGGTGTTCGAGGACCGGGTGCAGCGCGCGCTGGTGAAACTGGGCGTGCCCGGCCGCGACGACCTGCAGGCGCTGAGCGAGCGGGTGGAACGCCTGACCGAGGCCGTGCGCAAGGCCAGCGGCGGCGCGCCGGCCAAATCCGCAGCGGCGAAGAAAACCACCGGCAAGCCGGCCAAGGCCGCCAAACCGGCGCGCAAGGCGGCTGCGAAAGTCACGCGGACCGCGCGCAAGGTGACGCGCAAGGCACCGGCCCAATCCACGGCCAAGCCGGCCGCTTCCGCCGAACAGGCCCAGTAAACCCTTCCCGCACTGCCCGATGCCCCCGCCCTGCGGGGGCGTTGCGTTTTCAGGAAGCCGTCTCTGGAATCCCGCGAGAATGGCCTGCCCGCGGCCCCGTTTCGCGTCCCTGACGTATAGTGACGCCCCTCGCATCCCCCCGAACTGCCGCGTCCACGCATGATCGCCATCGTCATCGCCCTGATCGTCTTCGCCCTCTCCGGCTTCGGGCTGGGCTACTGGCTGCAGCGCAACAGCGCGGCGCGCCAGGCCAGCCAGCCGCAGCCGCGCGGCGCCGACCAGCTGGCCAAGCTGCACTGGCGCGAGTTCGCCAAGCTCGTGCTGCAGGCGATGCATGCGCGCGGCTTCGACCCGGTGATCGAAGACGGCATGCCGGCCGACGGCATCCCCACCAACGGCAACGACATCCTGCTGGAGCGCGACGGCGAGCGCGCCCTGCTCGCCAGCAAATACGGCACCGCCTCGCTGGTGGGTGCCTCGGCCCTGCTGGGGCTGGCCAAGTCCGCGACCCTGCGCGGCGCCGCCCGGGTGATCGTGGTCACCCCGGGCCGCTTCGACGAAGAGGCCACCCGCCTGGCCCTGCAGCAGAACATCGAGCTGATCGACGGCGAAGCCCTGTGGCCGGAAGTGCGGCCGTACGTGGCGCATCCGGAAGAGCCGCCCACCGACGCGGCCCAGGCCGGCGCACAGGCGCGCGGCCCGCTGCTGGCCTGGGGCGGCGCGGCGGTGATCGGCGTGCTGGCATGGGGGCTGGCGCAGGCCCTGCTGCCGGCTGGCGGCGCCGATGACGACATGCCGCCGCCACCGCCGGTCATCGCCAAGGCCAAGGCCGCCGCGCAGGCGCCGATGGCGATGGAGGCGATCCCCACCGACCCCGCCCAGCTCGAGCAGCGCCGGCGCGAGGCCGCCAACGCCATCTCCACCCTGTTCGGCGTGGATCGCGCGCTGTGGTCCACCCAGTCCACGCTGCTGGTATACCTCAACAGCGAGGATGCCGATCCGGTGAGCGAGCTGTGCCCGCTGCTGGAGCGCTATCCGGAACTGGCCGCCTCGCGCGTGCAGCTGCAGCCACCGGCCGGCAGCAAGAAGCCGGTGCGCTTCAAGCAGTGCCGCACCTACTGATCCCGGGCCGGCCACGCGGGCCGTAAAGCGCGCGCTCCCGTCGGGTGCGACCACGCAGCCTCCCGATCCGAATGCTCCCACGTCCCCGTTCGCGTGAGCGCGCGCTCCCGTTCGTGGTGAGCCTGTCGAACCATGAACGGGAACGGCCGGGCGCCTGCTCCCCGGCTGCGCCCTACCAGTGCACCCCGCGCATCAGCGCCGCGAACGCGATCTGCTCCTGGCTGGGCGTCTCATCGCGCAGCGCCTGCTTGTCGCCCTTGGCCGCGGCGGAATCCGGGAACAGCTCGAACGCGGTGTTCATCACCGCCTCGTAGGCCTTCGGTGCCAGCGCATTGATCACCGCCGCGAAGATGCCCAGGCGGGTCGCGATCCGGCTGGGCTTCTCGATGATGCCCTTCACCACCAGGTCGGCGGCCTCGTCCGGGGTCAGGGTCGGCACGCTGTCGTACATCTTGGTCGGTGCGATCATCGGCGTCTTCACCAGCGGCATGTTGATGGTGGTGAAGCAGATGCCCTTGCCCGACAGCTCACCCTGCGCGCAGCGGCTGAACGCATCCAGCGCCGCCTTGCTGGCGACGTAGGCCGAGAACCGCGGCGAATTCGCCAGCACCCCGATCGAGCTGATGTTGATGATGTGGCCCTTGCGGCGGTGGGTCATCGACGGCATGAAGCCCATGATCAGGCGCAGGCTGCCGAAGTAGTTCAGCTGCATGGTGCGCTCGAAGTCGTGGAAGCGGTCGTAGCTGAGCTCGATCGAACGCCGGATCGAGCGGCCGGCGTTGTTGACCAGGATGTCCACGTGCCCATGCTCCTTGAGCACGGTCGCCACCAGGCGGTCGCAGTCGGCCATGTCCGCGAGGTCGGCGGTGTAGGCGAACACCTTGCCGCCGGCCGCCTTCATCGCATCGCGCGCCTTGAACAGCTCCTCTTCGCCGCGCGCCACGATCACGGTGGTCGCGCCCGCCGCCGCCACTTTCTGCGCGGTGGCCAGGCCAATCCCCGAGGAACCGCCGGTGATCACCACCACCTTGCCCTTGACCTTGCCCTTCAGGCTGCGGTCGATGAACAGGTCGGGGTCGAGGTGGCGCTCCCAGTAATCCCACAGCCGCCACGCGTAGTCCTCCAGCCGCGGCACCGCGATCCCGCTGCCCTTGAGCGCGCGCTCGGCCTCGCGGTTGTCGAAGCGGGTGGGATAGGTGATGAACTTCAGCACTTCCTTGGGGATGCGGAAGTCGCGCAGCAGCATGGTCATGAAGCGCCGCACCGGCGGCAGGCCGCCGACCGCCATGCGCACGCTGCCGGGCACGAACGCGAACATGCGCGCGTCGATGCGCATGCTCATCTCCGGCGCATGCCCGGCGCGCGCAAACACATTCAGCACCTCGCCCACCCGCAGCGGCTCGGGATCGGTGAGGTGGAAGCAGTGCCCGTCCAGCCGCGGCTTGTGCGCGATGTGGTCGAGCGCATCGGCCACGAAATCCACCGGCACGATGTTGATGCGCCCGCCCTCGATGCCCAGCATCGGCATCCACGGCGGCAGCGCCTGGCGCAGCTTCTTGAGGAAGGTGAAGAAGTAGTACGGGCCGTCGATCTTGTCGATCTCGCCGGTCTGCGAGTGGCCCACCACCATGCCCGGGCGGTAGATGCGCCACTTGATGCGCTGCTCGGCGCGCACCAGCCCCTCGGACTCATGCTTGGTGCGCAGGTAGGGATCGTCCAGCCCTTCGGCCTCCTCGAACATGTCCTCGCGGAACACGCCCGGGTACAGCCCCGCCGCGGCGATCGAGCTGACGTGGTGGAAGCAGCCGGCATCCAGCGCCCCCGCCAGCTCCAGCGCATTGCGGGTGCCCTCGACGTTGGCCGCGCGCATGCTCTCGGCGCTGGCGGCCATGTCGTAGATCGCGGCCAGGTGGAAGAAATGCCTGACCTTGCCGGACAGCGCGCGCAGCTGGGCGGCGGACAGCCCGCAGCGCGCTCCGGTCATCTCGCCGGTGACCGGCAGCACGCGCTTGCGGTCCCAGCCGCGCTGCCTGGCCAGCGCCTCGAACTTCTTCAGCGAGTCCTTGCGCACCAGCACATGGATGCTGCCTTTGCGCTTGAGCAGGTTGTCGATCAGGAAACGGCCGATGAAGCCGGTGCCGCCGGTGACGAAGTAAGCCATTGCGCGCTCCCCAGGATGTCATCGGCGCGATGGTGCGCCGCCTCCGGCCTACGTTGCCAGAGCCGCGCGCGCCCGACAATTCCCCCGCGTATTGACCGGCCACCGGGTGCATGCTGATATGCCGCTTCCAACAGCACGGGGAACCACCATGGCCGACCTCAAAGCCCTGTTCGAGCAAGCCGCGCAGGACATCAAGACCCTGTCCGAGCGCCCCGACAACGACACCCTGCTGCGCCTGTACGCGCTTTACAAGCAGGGTTCGGAAGGCGACGTCAGCGGCCCCAAGCCCGGGTTCTTCGACTTCGTGGGCACCGCCAAGTACGAGGCCTGGGCCAAGCTGAAGGGCACTTCGCAGGACGAGGCGATGCAGAAGTACGTGGACCTAGTGAAGAAGCTGACCGCCTGACCCGCGCCCGTCGCCGCCGATGGCCCGCCAGACCCGCCAGCGCATCCTCGATGCCGCACTTGCCATGTTCAACGCGCAGGGCGAGCCGAACGTCACCACCAACCACATCGCCGACGAGCTGGAGATCAGCCCCGGCAACCTGTACTACCACTTCCGCAACAAGGACGACATCATCGAGCAGCTGTTCGCCGGCTACGAGGCGCGGATGGATGCCGCGCTGTCGGCACCGGAAGGGCGGCTGCCGGGGCTGGAGGATGTCTGAGCTGCAGCTGCACCTGGTGTTCGAGTGCATCTGGGACTACCGCTTCCTGTACCGCGACCTGGTGGACATCCTCAGCCGCAACCGGCGCCTGCGCCTGCGCTTCGCGCGCATCCTCAAGCGCGCCGACGAACAGGCACATGCGGTGATGCGAGGGCTGGTGCAGGCCGGGGTGATGCGCGCCTCGGCCGACGAGCTGGACGCCGCGGCCACCAACGTGCTGGTGGTGGCCACCTTCTGGATGAACTACGCCGCCGCGCGCGGCGACCGCGACGAGCAGGCCTCGATCCGCGACGGCATCGTGCAGGTGATGATGCTGATCGCCCCGTTCCTGCGCGACGCCGAGCGCGTCCACCTCAACACCCTGACCCGCGCCTACCTCGACTGATCGCGCGGCGGTCGCGGCGTCCGCCGCACCCGCGCCAGCAGGCCCAGGGCGGCCAGCCACCAGTGGCGGGCGGTCGGCACGAACCGCAGCAGCGGCAGCCGGCGCGGGGCGGGCTTGCGGGATGCGGGCATGGCGGGCTTCCTCCCGGGCGCGATGGCCGCAGGGTGCGGCCGGCGGCTGGAGCAAACACACTACCCCCACCGAGCCCCACGCCCCTCTTGCCAGCCGCCGCCGCCCGCAGGATGCTGGCCTTCGCGCTTCCCGACAGGACCTTCCGCATGGCCAGCAAGAAAGCCGCCGCCTGGGCGCCCTTCCCGCACGATGCCAAGCCGTTCGCGTATGCGGGCGAGGCGTTGAAGAACGCCTGGCCCAAGCTGCACGCCGGCGATGGCGAGCCCTATCCCGACGCGAAGCGCGCCGCCGCGCTGCTGAAAGCGGCGGGCAAGGCCGCCCCCAAACTGGATGCCGACGCGCTGGCGACCGCGCTGCAGGAGGCCTGGCGGGCCTTCCATCGCGGCGATTTCCAGGCCGCGTTCCGCGCCGGCGAGGCGCTGGGGCCGGTCGGCGCCTCGGTGGCGGTGAAGGCCATCGGCATCCACGCCACCTACCTGGTGGACGACGACGATGAAAAGCTCAAGCGCTTCGAGCGCGCCGCCGCACTGGCCGAGACGGCGGTGCAGGCACTGCCGGACGAGGCCAACAGCCACTACCGGCTGGCATTCGCCCTCGGCCGCTACAGCCAGGGCTTGTCGATCGCCAAGGCGCTGAAGCTGGGCATCGCCGGCAAGGTGCGCACGGCGCTGGACACCGCGCTGGAGCTGGCCCCCAAGCATGCCGAGGCGCATACCGCGATGGCGGTGTACCACGCCGAGATCGTCGCCAAGATCGGCGCGATGCTGGCCGGCCTGACCTACGGCGCCAAGGCTGTGGAAGCCGAAAAGCACATCGCCACCGCGCTGAAGCTGACCCCGGCTTCGCCGATCGCGCACGTCGAGCACGGCAACGTGCTGCTGTTGCTGGACGAACGCCGCAACGAGGACGCCGCCGCCGCGGCCTACGAAAAAGCGAGCAAGTGCAAGCCGCTGGACGCGATGGAAGCACTGGACGCCGCCTGGGCGGCGGATCAGCTGGAATAAGCGGCTGCCCCGTTCGCCCCGAGCGTGTCGAAGGGCGCCGCGGCAGGATCAGGCCGATCGCCATTCCCGTTCATGGTTCGACAGGCTCACCACGAACGGGAACCGAGCCCTACGACGAACGGGAACTTGGCGTCGCGCGCGCGGAAATCAGCCTCACTCCGCTTCCGGCAGCGCGGCGCGACGGCTTTCCGGGCAGGCCGGCGCGCGCCGCAGGCGGCGGAAGAAGGCCACCGCGCGTTCGCGGCGCGCGGTCAGCCAGTACCAGCCGACGCACAGCAGCCCGAAGGCCAGCAGCAGCAGCGGCGGCGGCACCTGCATGCGCTTGAGCCAGGCGGCGGTGAACCCGAGCAGCAGGCTGACCCAGGCCAGGTGCACGGCAGCGCGGGTCGGCCCGAAGCCGGCGTCCTGCAGGATGTGGTGGATGTGATTACGATCGGCCGAGAACGGCGAGCGCCCTTCCTTGAGCCGGCGCACGATCAGCACCAGGCAGTCCATCACCGGGATCGGCAGCATCCACAGCGCCAGCACCGGGATCACCGGATGCGCAGGGGGTCTGGGTCAGGCGGAAGCTGACCCAGGCGATCACCAGCCCCAGCATCGCGCTGCCGGCATTGCCCAGGAACACCTTGGCGCGCGGCCGCCACGGCAGGCGCATGTTCCACAGCAGAAAGCCCGCCAGCGCGCCCACCAGCACCGACAGCCGCGCCGCCAGCAGTTCGTTGCCCGAGTAGATCGCCGCCGCGGTCAGCATCGCCAGCGCCGCCAGCCCGAGCAGCCCGCACAGGCCGTCGGCGCCGTCGATCATGTTCATCGCATTGATCACGCCGAGGGTGGCGAAGAGGGTGAACGGCACCGAGAGCCAGCCCAACGCGGTCGGACTCATCCCGAACACCGGGCCGAGGTACTCCACCCGTACCCCGCCCCAATAGATGATCAGCAGCGCCGCCACGGTCTGGCCGAGGATGCGCCAGTACCAGCGCAGGTCGTACAGGTCATCCAGCACGCCGAGCACGATCAGCAGTGCGGAAGCGGCCAGGAACGACAGCGCCGCCGCGCTGAGCGTGCCGCTCCAGAGAAACAGAACCAGGACGGCGAGGAAGATGGCGATCCCACCGGTGACCGGGGTCGGCACGGCGTGATCCTTGCGCCCGGCCGGATGGTCCAGCAGGTTCAGCCGCCGCGCCAGCGGCTGCAACGCCCACAGCAAGCCGGCGGTGAGGACGAACGCCGCCAGCATCCAGTTCGCATCGAACCCCTGGAACTTCGAGAACATCGGCCTGCCTTCCCTGCAGTTGGGCCCAGTCTAATCGCTTTCGGCATGATCGTGATGGGCATCACCGATTTTTTCCCAACGCCCGTCCACGAGCCGGATCACCCGGTCCGCCAGCGCCAGGCTGGCCGGGCGGTGGGTGATCAGCAGCACGGTGCGCTCGCGCAGCACCGCATGGCATTCCGCGATGAATTCGGCCTCGCCAGCAGGGTCGAACATCGCGGTCGCCTCATCCAGAATCAGGATCGGCGGATCCTTCAGCAGTGCCCGCGCCAGGGCGATGCGCTGCCGCTGCCCGCCCGACAGCCGCACGCCCTGATCGCCGATCACGGTGTCGTAGCCCTGCGGCAGGGCCTGGATGAAGTCGTGCGCGCGCGCCGCGCGTGCGGCCCGTTCGATCGCCGCCTGGTCCGCATCGGCGCGCCCGTAGGCGATGTTGTCGCGGATCGAGGCATGCCACAGCAGGACCTGCTGCGACACCAGCCCGATCCCGCCGCGCAGGGCGCTCAGGCGAAAGCGCGCCAGCGGTATCCCGCCGATGCGAATCTGGCCCCGCTGCGGCTCGTGCAGGCGCAGCAGCAGATGCGCCAGGGTGCTCTTGCCTGCCCCATTGGGCCCGGTGATGGCCAGCGTCTCCCCGGCCCGAATGCGCAGCGAGACATCGGTGAAGAGCGGCGGCCGCCCGGGATAGGCGAAGGCGACGCGGTCGAACACGAGATCACCGCCTTTGGGAATGGCATCGACATCGCCCACATCCGCTTCCGGTGCCGTCCGCATCACCTCCAGCAGCCGCTGCGCGGCACCGCGGGCCGTCTGCGCCTGTCCATAGACACTGGCGAGCTGGCTGAGCGGGTTCACCAGCACCAGCCCGTACAGGAACACGCTGACCAGCCCGCCGACCTGCAGTTGGCCCGCCAGGATCTGCCGGCCCGCCAGCCCCAGCAGCGCCAGCACCAGCCCGGCGCCCGCGATCTGCACCAGCGGCAGGATCGCCCCCTGCCAGCGCACCTGGCGCAACTGCGCCTCCGCCAGCCGGTGCGCCCCCTCCCGATACCGGCGCGCCTCCAGGGCATCGGTGGCGAACGCCTTGAGCACCGGCAGCAGTTCCAGATTCTGCTCGGCCAGCCCGGACTGCGCGGCCCAGGCCTGCATGGTGGCCTGCCCCAGCGGCCGCAGGCGGCGGCCGGCGAGCTTGAGCAGCAGCAGGATCAACGGCAGCGCCAGGGCCACCGCCCAGGCGATGAGGGGCGCCAGGTGCCACATCACCAGCCAGGCCCCGGCCAGGGGTCACCAGCAGCGGCAGCAGCGGCAGGATGGCGCCGGTGAGGAAATCCCCGATCCGATGGATGTCCCCGGTGAGCAGCGCCAGCACCTCGCCGCGCTGACGAGCGTGATGCCAGCCCAATGGCAAGGCCTGCAAATGGGCATACACGCGACTGCCCGCCTCTGCCACCAGCCGGCCGCTGACTTTCTGCAGCTGCACCGCGGTGACATAGCCCAGGACGGCCTGCGCGGAAAACGCGCCGAACAGCCCCCACAGCAGCGGGCCGACGCCCTGCGCATGCAGCAGCCGCGCGACCACCTGCCCGCCCAGCCACGGCTGCACCAGGGTCGCGATGCTCTGCAGCAGCATCAGCAGCAGGGCCAGCCCCAATGCCGGCAGATGCGGGCGCAGCCACGGCGCGCCGGCGCGCCACGCATCCCGAAACCCCGCGCTCATGCTGGCCGTCCCGCGCCCATCAATGCTCCCATGCCACCTTGTGTGCATTGTGCTGCAGCCAGTGCTCCAGCAACACCAGCACGCGCAGCTGCCAGACGCCGTCCAGATACCCGTCCTGCCAGCGCCGGGCCAGGCGCAGGAAGCGCGCGCGATCCACCCAGAGCGCAACCGCCGGGCCGCTGCCGCGCTGAAAGCTCCGCACCATGCCATCCAGTACCGACTGCAGCATGAGGCGGTCGAAGTGCGAGCCCAGGTGCACCTTGTCGCCGCGCCACACCACCTCGGCCGGCAGCAGCGGCGCGACCGCGCGCCGCATGATCCATTTCAGATGCCCCTCGCGCAGGCGAAACTCCAGCGGCAGCCAGGCCGCGAACTCGATCAGGGCGCGATCGAGCAGCGGACAGCGCATTTCGATCCCGGCATGCCGCATGCGCTGCTGGAACCGGGCCGTGCCCTCCTGCGTGATCAGCCCCATGAAGCTCTCGGTGGGCAAGCCAGAAGCCGGCGGGCGCGGCCGGCGTAGCGACGCCAGATAGTCGCGCATGCGCGCGCGCAGCTTCAAGCGCGCGATGGCCTGCGGATTCAGACAGGCCACACGCAGGCGGGGCGCGACCTCCAGATGCGCCCGCACATCGCGGATGCGCTCGCGCAGCCACCAGGGCAAACGGCTGCTCACGCGCAGGCGCCGCACTTCCGCTTCCATCCAGGGCGCGACGGAGAGCGCATCCTGCAGCCGCGCATTGCGCAGGGCCTCGCCGCGCCCGGCGCGCACCTGACGCTCCAGCAGATCCTCGTAGAAAAACAGCAGGTCGCCGTCCAGGCCATTCATCATCACCTGCACGCCTGCCTTTGCCGCCTGCCGCTCGAACAGGGGCAGAAACCCGTTGCGCCCGTAGATGAAGCGCGGCAGCTGCGCGGTGACCGTGCGCGCCTGCGCAGGCGATGCCTGCGGATCGGCCAGATCGATCACCTGCGCCGGGGTATCGAGAAACGCCAACGTGGCCGCGATGGCGCGGGTCTCGGGGCAGTCGGCCTGACCATGATCCACCAGGGAAAAGGCTTGCAGCCGCCCGGGTGCGTGCCGCTGCGCCAGCGCCAGCACCACGGCCGAATCCAGCCCGCCGCTGAACTGGACGCCGGCCTGCACGCCATCCGCCAGCCGCTTGCGCACGGCTTCGTCCAGATGCCAGCGCACCCCTTCCGTCCAGCCTTCGAGGTCGTCCGCCGCCAGACCGGGATCGCGCTGCCCCGGCCGCCACCAGCGCCGCACCTGCAACTGCCCTGGCGTCGCCGTCAGCACGTGCGCGGCCGGCAGCCGCTCCACCCCGGCGATCTCGGGCTCGCGGTGCGCCAGCTGCTCGGCGCCGAACAGCGGCTCCAGCAGGCGGCGCTCCGGGATCCGCGTATCCAGCCCGCAGCATTCGGCCACGGCCTCGGGCGTGGTGCCGAACGCGATCCCGCGCGCAGGATCGAACCGGTAGAACAGCGAGCGCATTCCGATCGGATCGATGGCCGCGAACACCTGGCGCCGGCGCCAGTCGCATACCAGCAGCGCGAAGTCGCCATCCAGGCGGTCCAGCAGGCCCTCGCCCCAGCGGTGCCAGGCATGCAGCAGCAGCGCCAGCGGCGCCCGCACCTCGTCCGCGGGCGCCCCCAGCGCACGGCGCAGGCGCTCGGCCTCATACAGCGCAGCATCGGCCACCAGCAGCACGCCGGCCGCGGGATCCTGCAGCCAGCCCAGCCCTTCCCCGGGCAGCGGCACGCCCCAGCTGCGCACCGCGAGCGCGCCATCCGGCGAGCGCCAGCCAACACCCTCCACCGCCCCCAGCCCGTGGCCCGCGGCGACCTGGCCACCGTCCAGCCGGAACTCTCCCACCACCCCGCGCATTCACACCTCGTCCCTGGCCCGCCGCCTTCGCTTCGCGTCACAAAGTTCCACTTGACGAGCGAGCTTATCAAGATTAAATAGGCTTGGGTCAATCAGTCGCCGAGTGCTGCCTGCCTCCTCGAGGCGGCAGCTTTGGCGTTCTTGGACTACCGCGCCCCACACATGCCAATCCACCGGGAGGGACTACCCAATGAGCACTTCGAACGGCTTCTCCAAGACCCTGATGTTCGGCGCCATCGCGCTGGCCTGCGGGGCGCTTTATTCGGCACCGGCATCGGCGGTGACCCGTTCCTTCTACCAGAACGCTGGCGCGGCCTGCCACGGCGTGAATGCCATCAACGACAGCAAGCTCACCCGGGCAGCTGGGCGCCTCATGAACAATACGTCTTCGCCTGTGGATGTCGTCTGCGAACTAGCCTCCGACCTTACGGCAACCGCATTGGGTGGCGGCGTGGTGACCTACGTCGCGGTTTTTGCTCGCCCCATTAGCACCCCCTACGGCTCAATGTCCTGCGTCATGAGCGAAGGGTTCTTTGCCCAGTCGGGTGCCGCTACGTATCAGCCTATCGGTGGAAATCCCAAGACTTTCACGAATGGAGCTCAGATTGCTTTTTCATGGGATCCTACTTCCACTGGCCGCTACTTCTACGGCCCCATCAGCGTTCGCTGCACCATGCCGGCACGCTCAGAACTGGATGACACCTACGTCGCTTACGACCATTAAAATCGAAGCAATCGCACTCCCTTTACACTCCTAAATGTCGACGCGCACGCCGCACTGGATGGCACTTCTGCTCGCTGTTGCCTGTCTGGCATCAGCGATCAACGTGCTGTTGTATATTCGCTTGACAGATCGGCTTACGCACCTACAGATGCAACTTGGCTCGCAGCTGCACAGGGATGATGCAGATGATCAGGATCTCGCAAACGAGGGCTGGACACCCCCCTCGCAATCGCGTGTGCTGGCCAGGTCGGCTCCAACATTTGCCCCCCAAACTGAAGACAGGGCACAAGTGATCAGCCGGCTGAAAAACGTTCAACCTCCGGATCAAGCAGCGCGCGAGATGGATAAGCTCATGAGCCAGGAGCCTTCCATTCCCGGTGTTGAACAGCTTCGTGTCAAGGCGCTCCAGCAGGCCATCCAGAGCATGCCATCGGATGCCGCGCGCCCCGTTGGACTACAAACCACGTGCCGTGGGCGACGCTGTTTGATTAGCGCGGGCTTTGCAGATGAAACTCTAGCGAGTGAATGGGCCAATCGCCTGTTGCTGATGGGCGGGAAAAACCTGCCTCCTGCGGCTCGCATCATCGCGGTGCCCTTGGGCGGCGGGAGTGAAGGCGTCAACCTGCAACTATATTTGTACTAAACCATGTTCGCTTCTGGAGAAATCCAATGACTCAAAACACGCCGATGCAGCTTGCCGATCGCAAACCCTATCAAGCTCCCGCACTGATCGAATTCGGCACCTTAACCGCGCTGACGCAATCTGGTACTGCCAGTTCGCCGGAAGGCGGTATGCCGACTCCTGCGAAGAAACCCTGATAACCGCATCGCATTAATGGCTCTATCATCCCTCATGTCCCGGAGCGCATGCCGCTCCGGGCATGTGCTGTCGCAGGACGATGGCGGTGAGGCCGTCCTGCTGGACCTGGCCGGCGAGCGTTATTTCGGGCTGAACACGGTCGGTACCCGTGTCTGGCAGCTGCTGGAACACCGCATCTCCCTGCAGGAGGTCCACCGGGTTCTGTGCGCGGAATTCGACGCCCCCCGAGCGCATCGAGCGCGACCTGCTGGCGCTGGCAGAGCAGTTGCACGCCGCCGGCCTGATCACCCTGGAATGAGCCTGGCGCGGCATCTGGCGCGCTGGTGGGCACTGCCCGCGCGCGAACGCTGGGCTGTTCCCGCTGCTGCTGCTGATGCTTCCGCTGGTTTCGCTGGGCCTGTCGCTGCTGGGCTACCGCCGCATGCTGGCCCTGGTCGAACGCGTTGGCCACCGTCGCCAGCGCCATCCCGCCACTACGCAAGAGCTGGAAGCGGCGCGCCGCCTGGCGGGGCTGCTGGCGATTGCCGGCCGCCGCGGGCTACCGGCCACCTGCCTGCGCCAGGCCCTGCTGCTGCACCTGCTGCTGCGCCGGCGCGGGCTGGCCCCGCAGCTGTTGCTCGGCCTGCGCCGGACGGACGGCCAGCCGGCGATGCATGCCTGGGTGGAGCTCGAAGGCACCAGCCTCGACCCCTCGCCTCTGGAACATACCCCGTTCCGGCCCACACGGGCCAGCGACCATGATTGAACCGATGCCCGCACATGCCGCCCCGCCGACGCTCACCATCCACGCCGCGCAGCCGCAGGTAGAGGACACCCGCGCGCCCTTGCACTGCTGGACCCTGCCCGATGGCCAGCCCTGGTGCCTGGTACACCGCACCCCCGCAGGCTACCGGATGCGGTTTCCGGCGCTGGCCGATTTCCTGCTGTCCGGCGACGGGCTGCAGGTGGACTGCATCCCGGCGGCCGACACCGACGCCCCCCACCCTCCAGCACCTGTTCGCCAACCAGGTGCTGCCCGCCACGCTGGGCCTGCAGCAGCGCCCGGTGTTCCATGCCAGCGCGCTGGCCGTCGGCGGCGGCGCCGTAGCCTTTCTGGGCAGCAGCGGGCGCGGGAAATCCACCCTCGCCACCTTCCTGGCGCGGCGCGGGCATGCCCTGCTCAGCGATGACGGCCTCGAACTGCGGCAGTCCGGATCCGGCTGGCTGGCGGTTCCCAACCAGCCCTCGGTCCGCCTGTGGGAAGACAGCCGCGACGCCCTGCTCCCGGCCGAGGCCATGCCGTCGGCAGCGGTGGCCTATACCCGCAAACAGCGCTTCCCCGCGCAGGGCTGGCTATCCGTCTGCGATACACCCGTGCCGCTGCGCATGGCCTGCTTCCTGGGCGATGGCAGCGCGACGCGCCCAATCCTCGAACCCCTGCCGCCGCCGCAGGCGCACCTGGCTTGGGTGCAGCACGGGTTCCTGCTGGACGTGCACGACCGGCAGGTGCTGACGCGCCAGTTCCGGCACGTGGCGGCGCTGGCGCGCGCCGGCATCAGCTACCGGCTGGACTATCCGCGCCGCTACGAGGCGCTGCCGCAGGTGGAAACCTTGCTGCTGTCGATGCTGGAAAACACGCCGGGCTGCGCGGGAGCCCCGGTCGGCCCGCCGCCTCGGGCTCACACGCCGTAATAGCCGCGATACCAGTCCACGAACCGGGCCACGCCCGTTTCCACCGAGACCTGCGGGCGATAGCCGGTGGCGGCCACCAGATCGGAGACATCGGCCTCGGTATCCGGCACGTCGCCCGGTTGCAACGGCAGCAGTTCCATCTGCGCCTTGCGGCCCAGGTACTGCTCCAGCACCTCGATGTAGCGCAGCAGCTCCACCGGCTGTTCATTGCCGATGTTGTACAGGCGGTAAGGCGCCACGCCGCTGGTGGCCGGGTCCGGCTGCGCTCCCGACCACGCCGGATTCTTGCCAGGCACCCGGTCCAGGATGCGCACCACGCCCTCCACGATGTCGTCCACGTAAGTGAAGCTGCGCTTATGGCGGCCGTGGTTGAACACCCGGATCGGCTTGCCCTCGAGGATGGCGCGAGTGAACAGGAACAGCGCCATGTCCGGCCGTCCCCACGGACCATACACGGTAAAAAAGCGCAGCCCGGTGCAGGGAATCCCGTACAGATGGGCGTAGCTGTGCGCCATCATCTCGTTGGCTTTCTTGCTGGCTGCGTACAGCGTCAGCGGATGCTCGGTGGGCGCATGCTCGGAGAACGGCATCGCGGTGTTGGCGCCATATACCGAGCTGGTGGAGGCATACACCAGATGCTCCACGCCGTGATGACGGCAGCCCTCCAGCACGTGCAAGAAACCGACCACGTTGCTCTGCATGTACACATGCGGGTTCTCCGCGGCGTAGCGCACGCCGGCCTGCGCGGCCAGATGCACCACCCGCTGCGGCCTGTGGGCGGCGAACACCTGCTCCACCGCAGCGCGGTCGGCCAGATCGGCGGTGACGTGGGTATAGCCAGGCCGCTCCAGCAGCCGCGCCAGCCGTGCCTGCTTCAGGGTGGTGTCGTAGTAGTCGTTGAGGTTGTCGAAGCCGACGACCTCGTCGCCGCGCGCCAGCAGGCGCTGGGCGGCGTGGGAACCGATGAAGCCGGCGGTGCCGGTGACCAAAACTCGCATTTCATTACTCCAGACAGCTGAGATTTTTTATCTATTGGAAATCATGTGCCCCAAAAAGCGGCGGCATCGCATCATCAGTAAACGTGCATAGCCTTCCGCTCCATAAAGCGCGACCAGTTGCGCGTGCGTCGGCAGCAACCGCCTTGACAGCCAGCGCAAACGCGCCCTCCATCCCGGCACCGCCAGGAAATTGCGCCACTGCATGTAGCGCCAGTCGGTCAGGCGTGTCCAGTCGAGCGCCTCGCTCGCGGCGGCACGGCGCAGGTCCTCCAGCACATCGTCGGGGAACCGGGTGCAGAACAAGGCGGATGTTTCATCGAATACCCGCAGGCAGCCACCCGCGATACCGCGCGCGCGCGCTTGCCCCACGAGCTCGATCCAGTGCCCGGCCTCCAAACGCGCCGCCAGCAGATGCACGTCGAACAGCAGCTTCAACCGCTGCGGCTCGCCGGTCTGGATGTCGAGCACGCGGTTCAGGCAGGCATGCAGCACGGCGTGCACGGGCGACAGCCCGCGGATGCCGTCCGGCAATCCTGGCAGCGGCTGCGCCTGCGACCAAAGCCGCTGGAACGGGAACGCCTCCGCAAACAGCGGGGCATTGAGCAGGCGGCAATGCAGGTCGAGCTCACAGCGACTGCGACCGTCCACCCGCAGCGTGCTCTTGCGCTCGAAGAACAGCCGCCCGGGATCCGGCTCCGCCTCATAGCCCAGCGGAGACAGCAGGTCCACCGCGCGGTCGGCCTCCGCGCGCGAGGCGAACAGCAGGTCGATGTCGCGGGTGACGCGCAGGTGCGGCTGCGGATACAGCCACAGGCCCAGCGCATTGCCTTTCAACAGCAACACCCGCAATCCACCGGCCGCCAGCGCGGCAGCCGCCCGCGCCAGTTCGTGCCGGCGGAACAGATCCAGCCCGATCGCCTGCCGGACCTCCGCCTGCAGCCCGTACCGGAACGCCTGCGGCAGTTCCGGCCATTGCGGCGATGCGCGCAGAGCCGCCTCCAGCAAGGGCAGCACGCCCTCGCGCCGCGCCAGCGCCAGGCCATCCGCATCCGCCAGCGCCAGCGGCAAGGGCGCGCCCAGCAGGGCCTGCGCCAACGCTCGCCGCGCATGCTTGATCGGCAGGCTGGGGGCTGCTGCGATCATCGTGCGGCCACCCGCTCCAGCACGGCGAGCATGCGCTGCGCGAGCGTCTCGCGCGAGAACTGCGGAGCAGCCGCCCGCGCCTGCCGGCGCAGGCGCGCCATCTCCGCCGGCGCATCCGCCAGGCGCGCGATTTCCGCCGCCATCGCCGGCGGATTTTCCGGTGGCACGCACACGCCGCTGCCGGTGGCGCGCACGATGCCGGTGGCCTCGCCCTCCGGCAGGCTCATCAGGATCGGCACACCCATGCCCATCGCCTCGAACATCTTGGAGGGAATCACGGTCGCGAATAATGGCGTATCGAGCAGCGGCACGATGGCCAGGTCGCACAGGCTCCACAGCGCCGGCATCGCCTCTTTCGGCTGGCGTGGGATCAGGCGTACATTGTGCAAATTCCGCTCGAAAACCATCTGCTCCACGCGCGCACGCGCGGCACCGGAACCGGCGAAGAAAAACGCGATATCGGCGCGGTCGCGCAGCAGTTCCGCCGCCTCCAGCACCTTCGGCAACGCATGCGCCAGGCCGAGCGTGCCGATGTAGCCCGCGACGAACCTCCCTCGAGGTCGAACTTCCTTGCCAGCGCGGCATCCCGCTCGCGCGGTTGGTAGCGGCTCGAGATCCACTCCGTTGATGACGACGTGGATTTTCTCGGCAGCGATCCCGCGCAGGGTAAGGTTCTTGGGGAAGGCTCCGGTGACCGCCACGATGGCATCCGCGCGCCGATACAGAAACAGCTCCAACCGTTCCAGCAGGCCGATCATGAAGGGATTGCGCAGCGTTCCCACCGCCACGATCGAGGCCGGCCACAGGTCGCGCAGCTCGAACACGAACGGCCGCCACTTCAGGACGCCCACCATCCAGCCGGCCAGGGCGCAGAAGAACTGGGGCGAGGTCGCCACCACCACGTCCGGGCGACGCTCGAACAGACTCATCACGGTCGCCATCAGCATGAAGCTGAGGTAGTCCAGCGTGCGCTTGAGGAAGCCTTCGTTGACGGTGATGTAGGTCTTGACCCGCACCACCCGGATGCCGTCCATCCACTCCACCTGCCGCCAGGCATTGCGATAGCCGGCGAAGAGCTTTCCCTCCGGGAAGTTCGGGGCGCAGGTGATGACCGTGACCTCATGGCCGGTGCGCACCCAGCGCGTGGCGTGCTCGTAGAGTCGGGTCGCCGGGGCGTTGCCCTCGGGCGGGAAGTTGTCGGACAGGAACAGGATGCGCACGGATGAGTTCAATCCCAGTGGAAGGTGACCGCGCAGCGGGGCTGCAGGAAGCGCACCACCAGCTTGCGGGCGGGCTGCGATTCCCCGAAACGCGGACACCAGACGGTCTCTTCCATTCTCGCCGCGCCGCCCTCCACCTGCCAGCGCAGGGCCGTCTCGCCACCGGGCGCGAACAGGAACTGCGCCTCGGCCTCGCAGAAATGCCCCTCCAGCACATCCACTACCTGTAATGATCGCGCTTGCAGATGCCACTCCCGTCGATGGCGTACCCGCCCCGGCAGGCGCAGATAGCCGTCGTGCCAGGCCGACAGGGATAGCACGCCATCCTCCCCCTGCGCTGGATGTCGTGCACGCGCGCACGCCGCGCCACCCGGAACGCCGCCCACACCTCCGAGGAATCCGCGCCGTCCACCACCACCGTGTTATGCGCCGCAGTGCCGCGCTGGCGCTGGCGTTCGGCGTTGTTCTCGTAGGTGGAGGTGCCGCCGTTGACCAGCACACGGCGACCGTGCAGCGACAACTCGAAGCTCAACGTGTCGGCATGCGCATGCCCCGGCAGGTAATCCGGCCCGACCGGCGCGACATCCGCCAGCAGCAGCGCCGGCCCCGCCTGCATCCGCGCATACCCGGAGGTTTGCAACAGGTGCAGGCCCGACGATGGCAAGGGCGGCAACGCCAGGCCCAACCCGGCGGCATAGGCCTGCAAGGCGGGCAAAGGCGGCGCGATGCCGAAAGCCGCATCATTGAAGAAGGCC
The DNA here is from genome assembly GCF_024704365.1 of Thermomonas sp. S9. Taxonomy (GTDB): domain Bacteria; phylum Pseudomonadota; class Gammaproteobacteria; order Xanthomonadales; family Xanthomonadaceae; genus Thermomonas. The sequence continues at coordinate 1,415,751 of NZ_JAJDFY010000001.1, read as the reverse complement.
ACATCCCCATCCGGATGCGCCATCGACGTGGCCCAGTCGAGCATGCGCACCGCCGCTTCCTGCCAGCGCGAAGCCTCCGCGCCCAGCACGTCGAAAGACCGCGAAAGCTGCAGCAGGTCCAGCACGTCCTCGGTCAGGATCGCGTGGTACATCGGGCTGCGCTCGAAATGGCCGCCATCCGCCAGCACCTGTTCGCGCAGCTCGCGTTGCAGCAGGCGCAGGCCCTCGCGCCGCCAGCGCGCGGCCTCGTCGCCGTCGAAGCAGACCCCCGCGAACACCAGCGCCTTCGCATTGGCCCACAGGTGGTTGCCCAGCAGGTGATGCTCCAGTCGGCGGCGCAGCCAGCGCACCTGCACGGCCAGGCTATCGCGCATGCCGGGCACCGGCGCGTGGCCAGCCAGCAGCCATTTCAGCCAGTTCACGATGCGCAGGGAGGTGGGATACGGCTCCCAGCCGTTGCCCTGCCCCGGCGGATTCTCCGCGATCCAGCGCGCGATCAGGGCGCGATGCCACTCCGTGCGCGCCTCGGCGCCATCCGCCACCAGATCGTCGAAATAGTGCGCGTTGTACAGCCACAGCCTGGGCCAGTCGGCGCGGTTCCAGTCGGCCGCGGCCACGACCCGGCGCTCGACCGACAGGAAGCGGAACACTTCCGGCCCCAGCAGCGACGGCACGCGCGCGCAGGGCTGCCAGCGTCCCGGCGGCAACGCCAGCGCCGGCGCCGGGCGCAGGTCGGGCGTCGGCCGGTACAGGAGATGCCAGGCACGGCCATACCACTGCACCGGCCGCAGCCAGCGCAGGGTGTGCCAGTAGCGAGCGAGAACGTTCCTTCCGGCCATGCCGGCTCCGCTGCCTTTATCCGGTGCATCATATCCAATGCATAGGCATTGCCAACGCTGTCCAGCCAATCTATATTCTGGCTAGCTATATTTTGAGAATTCGCGATGCCCAGCATTCCGATCGCCGAAGCCAAGAACCGGTTCTCCGAACTGGTCGCACGCGCCGAAGCCGGGGAGGACATCGCCGTCACCCGGCACGGCAAGCCCGTGGCGCGGTTGGTGCCAGCCCGTGCCCGTATCGGCAGCAAGTCCCGGCAAGCGCAGACGCAACAGGCATTCCAGCGCCTGGCCCAACTTCGGCGCGGCACGACCCTGGATGGCGATCTCAAGGCCATCGCCCGGCAGGGCCTGGACTGATGCCGTTCGTACTGGACAACTCGGTGGTCTGCGGCTGGCTGCTGGACTCGCAATCCAATCCCTACACCGAAGCCGTGGCCCAACTGCTGCTGCACGACCATGCGCATGCGCCGCCCTTGCTTCACCTGGAGTACGCCAACGTCATGCGTACCGCCTGCAAGCGCGGAGTGATGATCGCGCAGCAGGCCCAGGCCGCCATCCAACAATTGGCGCTGCTGCCGATCCAGACCGACAAGGTCCCGCCGGAACCAGCGCAACTACTCGCGCTGGCGCTGCGCTACGACCTCAGCGCATACGACGCCGCCTATCTGGAACTGGCACTGCGCCTGCAACTCCCCATCGCCACCGTGGACGCCGCGCTGGCCGATGCCGCCCGTGCCGCCGGCGTTGGCGTGGTTACGGCGGAGGCTTGATCCACCCCGCACCGAACTGCAGGGATCGGAGCCAGCCCTAATCCGTCATCTGACGAGTCCGGTCACCCGCACGCCAGCAGCCGCTCCAGCGTTGCCACGATGCGCTCGCCCGTGTGGCCATCCCACAGTGGCGGCACCTGCCCCTGCTTCCACTGCCCGTCGAACAACCGCGCCAGTGCCGGCGCCAGCTTGGCCGGATCGGTGCCGATCAGTTCGTTGGTGCCGATCTCCACGGTCTCCGGGCGCTCGGTGTTGTCGCGCAGGGTCAGGCAGGGCACGCCCATCACCGTGGTTTCCTCAGTGATGCCGCCGGAATCGGTGATCACGCCCTTGGCGTGCTTCGCCAGCCAATTGAACTCCAGGTAAGGCTGCGGATCGACCAGCAGCAGATTGGCCGGGAAATCGGGCAGCTCGCGCAGGGTCCTGGCCGTGCGCGGATGCACCGGGAACACCACCGGCAAGCCGCGGCAGCCATCGCCGATCGCGCGCAGCAGGCGACCAAAGCTCTCGGCGCTGTCCACGTTGGCCGGCCGGTGCAAGGTGGCGACGAAATATCCACCCGGCTGCAGGCCTATGGTTTCCACGAACGGTGGCGGCCGCAGACGCTCCAGGTTCGCCAGCAGGGTGTCGATCATGGTGTTGCCGACGAAGAAGATGCGCGCCTCCTCCACGCCCGCGCGGCGCAGGTTGGCATTGGCGTGCTCGCTGGTGGTGAAGAACCAGTTGGTCACCGCATCCGTGGCCAGCCGGTTGATTTCCTCCGGCATCGTCCAGTCACCGGAGCGGATCCCGGCCTCCACGTGCGCGACCGGCACGTGCAGCTTCTGCGCGGTGATGGCGCAGGCCATGGTGGAAGTGACATCCCCCACCACCAGGCAGCAGGCGCTGCGCTGCTGCATCAGCACGCGCTCGTAGCCAAGCATGATTCCGGCGGTCTGCTCGGCCTGCGTCCCCGAGCCGACCTCCAGGTTCACGTCCGGCGCGGGGATGCCCAGCTGCGCGAAAAACTCGCCCGACATGCGCGGGTCATAGTGCTGCCCGGTGTGCACCAGCCGCCAGCGCAGCGGCCCGCCGGCGTCACGCCGCGCCTGCAGCGCGTGCAGGATCGGCGCGATCTTCATGAAGTTCGGGCGCGCGCCCGCGATGATGTCCAGCAGCACGCTCACGCGCCGCCCTCCAGCACCCGCTGCGCCTCGATGCTGGCGCGGCTCACCTCCAGCACCTCGTCCAGCGGAATGGGCGCGGGCGTCTGCCCGCGTACCGCGTCCATGAAGGCGCGGGCGCAGGCGGCCTGGCCCTTGTCCTGCCGCCACAGGCGCAGGCGCGAAAAAGCCCGTCCAGCCCCAGCCGCGCAGGACGCGGAAGTTGTCCAGCTGCAACACGCGCCCGGCGCAGAACACCTCCAGGCGCTCCTTGGGAAAGCCTTTATGGCCGTTTGAAAGATAGTGGATCGTCCCCACCGAGCCGTCCGCAAAGACCAGGGTAAGAGTCGCCTTGTCGTCGCGCACGGCCAGGCTCGGATGCGCGCCCAGCGCCTGTGCATGCCAGTCCACGATCGGCGCGCCGGCCAGGTGCCGCAGCAGGTCGATGAAGTGGCAGCCTTCGCCGACGATGCGCCCGCCGCCCACGGCCTTGTCCTGCGTCCAGTGGTCGGCCGGAATCGCGCCGGCATTCACCGTCATGATGAAGCTCTTGGGCTCCGCGACCCCGGCCAGCAGTTGCCGGATCTTCACCACCTGCGGCGCGAAGCGGCGGTTGAAGCCCACCATCAGCCGCTGGCCCGGCCGCGCCCGCGCCTCGGCCTCGATCGCGGCCAGCTCCTCCAGCGTCAGGCACAGCGGCTTCTCGCAGAACACATGCTTGCCGGCCCGCAGCGCCGCCAGCACCTGGCGTGCATGGGCGTCGTGGCGGGTGGCGATCACCACCGTGTCCACGTCGGCATCCGCCACGCACGCGTCCCAATCGGTGGACGCCTTGCGGAAGCCGAACTTCCTGCCGAAATGCACCGCACTGACGCCACCACCACTGGCGAGCGAGTGCAACTGCGCGCCCGCTGCCCTGAACGCCGGGATCAGCACCCGCCCGGCATAGTTGCCCGCACCGATGAAGGCCAGCGTGCCTTGTGCCGCCACGGCAGCATCCGCCGGCGGGGCCAGCGCCACCGTGCGTTCCAGCAGGCGCGCCGCATCGTCGCGCGGGTACTCCAGCACGATGCCCAGCGACGGCTCGCTGGAGGACAGCAGCGCATAGGCCGCCTCGGCCTGCTCCAGCGGGAAGCGATGCGACACCAGCGGCGCCACGGTGAGCGCGCCGCTGGCCAGCATGTCCAGCACTGCCTCGAAATTGCGCTGCTCGGTCCAGCGCACGAAGCCCACCGGATAGTCGTGCCCCTGCTCCTCGTACGCCGGGTCGTAGCGGCCCGGGCCGTAGCTGCAGCTGACCTGGAAGCTCAGCTCCTTCTCGTAGAAATCCGCCCGCGACAGCGCAAGGCCCGCAACCCCCACCAGCACGATGCGGCCGCGCTTGCGGCACATCTGCGCGGCCTGGTGCACCGGCGCGTTGCTGCGGGTGGAGGCGGTGATCAGCACCGCGTCCACCCCGCGCCCGCGCGAGAATGCCTGCGCCGCGGCCAGCACGTCCTCGCCCGTGCCCGGATTCACCACCACTTCCGCGCCCAGCTGGCGCGCCAGCGCGCAGCGCGCGGGGTCGAAGTCGATGCCCAGCACCCGGCAGCCCTGCGCGCGCAGCAGCTGCACGGTCAGCAGGCCGATCAGGCCCAAGCCGGTCACCACCACGCACTCGCCCAGCGTCGGTTGCGCCAGGCGGATGCCCTGCAAGCCGATGGCCGCCAGCACCGTGAACACCGCTTGCTCGTCGCCGACCCCATCCGGCACCTTCGCGCACAGCGTCTGCGGCACGCACACCACCTGCGCATGCCTGCCGTTGGTCACCACCCGGTCGCCGACCGCAAAGCCGCTGACGCCGCGCCCGACCGCGATCACCGTCCCCACATTGCAGTACCCCAGCGCCAGCGGCTGGTCCAGCTTGCTGCGCACCGCTTCCAGGGTGGCGGCCAGGCCGTCGGTGCGGACCTTTTCCAGCACCATCCGCACTTTGTCCGGCTGAGCTGCGCGCCTTGGCGATCCAGCCCGCCTTGCCGAACTCCACCAGCATCCGCTCGGTGCCGGCCGACACCAGCGTGGCCTGCGTCTGGATGGCCAGCTGACCGGGCCCGGGGCGCGGCGCCGGCACCTCCAGCAGCGTGGTCTGGCCGGTCTTGAGGCTTTGCAGGATCTGTTTCATGTTTCAGCCTGCGGTTGCATTCTGATCTTTCCTCGCGACATAGATCATCAAGGCAGGACGAGAAATAACAAGCCTCATCCAGGCCGGAACACAGGAGTCGAAACCGCGCACATCCATCACAGACATGCCAAAATTCCTGACAAGCGACTCTACCCCCGTGCGGGAAATTTCGAGAATCGAAACCGACAGATACTCAAAAACATTGACCCCAAACAATCCGAGGAACTTTCTCACCAGCTTCTGTAAACCACGCGATAAAGAAAAGTTCGGGGGAACAGAGAAAATGAAAAAACCGTCATTCCGAAGCACTCTTGACACCTCGCCAATCAGGCGGGATGCATCAGGGAGATACTCGATGACACTAAAACAAACGATCCCATCGAAGTGACCATCTTCAAAACGCGACAAGTCACGAACATCCCCATGAATCCAATCCACCTGGACTGCAGGGCCTTCCAGAGCCACCTTCGCAGCATCGAGCATGGCGCGTGATCCATCCAGCGCAGCGACGCACGCGCCGCGATCGAGCAAGACACGCGTAAATACCCCACTACCGCAGCCAAGATCGAGCCAGCGCTGGCCAGCAACCACCACGGAGGCCAACAGGTCATTCAGTATTGCAAACCGGCGCGCGAAAGCCCCAGAGCGGTACCGCGATGACCACGAATGTGATAGGGTGTCATGGAATTGCACCGGATCCCTGCCCATCTCCTGCACCCCATCCCGCAGTCGAATTTCCCGATAAAAACATCAAATCAATTCCGACACATCATGCAGGAGTTGACCGCGTCAGTGACAGCATCGAGATAGGCCCGGATCACGACGCGCTCATCATATTCCTCTTCCACCAGCCGGCGCGAGGCAACGCCCATCGCCTTTCTCGCCACCGCCGGTAGCGCTGCAAACCGCGCCAGTGCATCGGCCAGGGCCCGCGCATCCCGAACTGGGACCTGGTATCCATTATCGCCGTGCCGCACCACATCGCGGCAGCCCGGCGCATCCGTGGTTATGAGCGGCTTGCCCATGGCGGCCGCCTCCAGCAAGGATCGCGGCGTCCCTTCTCGATAAGAGGGTAGTACCACGACGTCCGCCTCGGCCAGATGAGGCCGCACATCATCCGCCGCGCCCAGGAATGACACCAGTCCCTCGCGCTGCCAGGCTTCGATTTCCGGTCGCGGCACGGCAGCAGGGTTGGCCTCATCCAGGAATCCGAGCAGGCGCGCATCATAGTGAATCCCACGGGCACGCAGCATGCGAAAAGCCTCGGCGAATTCACGCACGCCCTTGTCCAGCAGCAGGCGCGCGCACATCAAAGCCACCAGGGGGCGTCCATCTTCGGACGCGGACGCGACCGGCGAGAAACGGTCGAGATCAACACCAGAGCCGGGCAGAACGGCGGTCTTTCCCGGCGCCACCAGCCCGGCATCCACGAACAGGGCACGATCATCGCGATTCTGGAAAAAAACACGATGGGAGCGCCGCAACGCGCTCCGGTATAAAAATCTTGCTACCCGATTCAACCACCCCCGGCGAATGAATGCCGTCCCCAGCCCGGCAATGTTGTTGACCACCGGAATACCCAACAGCTGAGCCGCGAGTGAGCCATAGACATTGGGCTTGATGGTGAAGCCAAGAAAAGCGGCTGGACGCAAGCGCCGCAATAGCCGCCAGTATGAAAACAGCAGCTGCAAATCCTGCACGGGGTTGACCCCGTGCGCATTCATTCGCAGCGGAATCAGTTCGCACCCCAATTCCCGCACACGCCGGGCATGATCATCCGCGGGTGCCAGCACCACCACATGAAACCCAGCCTTCTGCAGCGCCGCAACCAGCCCGGCGCGGAAGTTGACCACGTTCAAGCGCTGTTAACCGAAAGTACCAGCACACGCATCATGCTCACGATGAATACCGAAGAGAAATGATCAATAAAGCGCAAAAAGGCGGCGCAAACCAGGATCAGATGCGACCACCGAATGCGCCCGCTTCATATACCGGGAGCCAATCCACCCGGATTCCATTCAAGACCGGCGCCACCGCGTCTTTTCGCCGAAAGCCTGACATCATCCAAAGGCCAGGCAATTTTCAGATCGGGATCGTTCCAGCGAATCGATTTCTCGCTGGACGGATCATAAGGCGCAGTACAGAGGTAGGAAAAAGCTGCATCATCTGTGAGCGCGAGGAATCCATGCGCAAATCCCGGGGCACCCAAAGCTGCAGCCTGTTTTCCGAATTCAAAATTACGGAGAAATGTTTCCCAAAGGTCGGCGAACCCCTGCGCAGATCCACGGCGACATCGAACACCTCCCCATGCATGACGCTGACGAGCTTTCCTGCGGATTACCCGGCCATTGATAGTGCAACCCGCGCAGCACTCCACGATGCGAACATGACACATTGTACTGAACGAACCTCGCCGGTAGGCCGGCCGCGCCATAGCGCGCCGCATTCCAGCCCTCGTAAAAGCAGCCGCGCCCATCGCAATGAATCGCCGGCGCGATCAGGACGCAATCCGCCAACCCGGTATCCTTGATTTCCATGCCTTCAATCCCAGAACTAAAGCCAGACGATCCGATACGGAATCCAATACTGTGAATGCGTCGCGAAATTGAGCCACACAAGCTGTACTGCCGCATAGTAGGCCATGACGGAAACAACCAGAATCCCCTTCCGCCTCGCGGCCACGGCAAGCCTGGCTATTCTCGAAAAAACGAAAAGCTGCAATGGAATGAAATAAAGCGCAACCCGATCCACCGCAGTGGACGCCTGCGAAACCAAGGGAATGCAGGCGATGGCAAACAGCGCCATCCACACCCACAGCTTTCGCTCGACCCTGTCTGGCGCCAAGCGCTTCCTGAAAATCAAAAACAGAACGGCGGGCACCGCGTTCATCGCAACGCGGATCCCGCCCCCTCGGACTGATATTGCGAAACGACATAATTAACCCATAACGATTCCGAGGAGTCGGCCAGCAGCAGATAATAGAACAGGACCGAAGCCGCGATGACCAGGAACGCAGTGAGCAGCCGATTCCTGCTCGCCGCCAACGCGGCAATCGGCATCAGCAGAACCGCCGTCTTGTGAAACAGCGCCCCAAGCGCCACCCACAGCACGAACTTCCGTACCCGCCCCTGCCCAAGCGCAGTCAGGCCAAGCAACGCGCAACCCAACGCTGCTGACTGCCGGGTGTACCCCATCCCCACGACAATGAGCATGTAGGGCACCGCCGCCAGCATCGCCAGCCACGGATTGGGCTGGGCGCGCGAGAAAACAATCGCCCCCCAGACCAGGAGGACTGCGCAGACCAGATTGACCCAGTAAATCTCGCCGCCCAGCCGATAAACCAGCCAGTTGAGCCCGTAGTAGCCAGCGTCCCCTCTCTCGAACACCTCGCCGATGGACGAAGACCCGTAGTAATTGAACTGCGCCAGGTAATTGAACCAGTCGCCCCCCACTTCATACCGAAACCCGATCATCAGGGAATACAGCAGAAACACCAATCCCCACGGCAGCCACACCTGTGTCCGCCTGAGCCGCCCTGGCTGCACCACCGCCCACGCGGGAACAAGAAACATCAGCCAATAAGGCCACATTTTAAGAATATCCTTGCCGATTCAGAAAAAATCATGGCAGCGCCCACCGGCAGTAATTCCAGGGCGCCATGACCAACCGCCAACGCGCCCCATATCCCTTGCACGTCCGCCCACAGGATCATTTCCCTGCTGTGCCACGAAGCAATTCCACGATCCTATCCTCCCAGGCCTGGAGTGAATATTGGGTTTCCACCCTGCGACGCCCAGCCGCCCCCATGCGGAAGCGCAGGCCGGCATCGCCGGCCAATGTTCCAACCGCATCCCGCCACTCCGCGTCGGTACTGGCGAGAAAACCGTTGACGCCGTGCTCGACGATCTCGCAGTTGACCCCGACCGGCGAGGCGACCACTGGCAGACCGCAGGCCATGTACTGAATCAGCTTGTATCCGCATTTGCCCCGTGCCCAGGGAGTGTCGGTCAGGGGCATGAGGCCAATGTCCATCTGCTGGATGCGCGCGACCTCGCTCTCTTCCGACCATGGCAGGCTATCGATCAGGGCATGTGGCGCGACGGTACGTCCGGCGCCAACGACCAGCAGGCGGGCGCCCTGCCTTGCTGCCACGTCTGTCAGCAAGGGCAGCATCGGGGCCATATATTCGTTCCAGGTGCTGGGTGTCCCGATCCAGCCGATCACCGGCAGCTGGCGGGCATCCGCCTGAGGCCGCATCTGGTACGAAGCGCTATCGACCACGGTCGGGATGACCTCCACACGCTGCGCTCCGGCCGCCAACGCCCGATCCGCCAGATAGCGATTGCCCGCCATCACCAGCGCCGAACGCGCCATCACCTGGTCGATCTTTTTCCCGAGGAGACGGCGAACGATGGCGCTTTCGTGCTGGTCGTAACGATGAAAAATCGCGTCGTCGTAATCACTGACGATGGGCACGCTCGCGGGAATCAGCTTCGCCTCGATGAAGGCCGGAACCCAGGGCAGTGCCTCTTTTTCAAGCCAGATCACATCCGCATTCCGCGACCGGAACCCATCCCGCAACCGCCGGGTGTAGGCGCGAACAACGGCATCGAAGCGAGAGGCGCCCCTGTAAAGCCCACCGAGATAACGATCGTCCAGCAGACAATCGAAACGGACATCGATGCCATGCCTGGCCAGCGCCGGAGCGAACTGCATCATCCGCAGCCGGCTCGACGCCCCCATTCGACCATACCGCGTCAGCGCTTGCAGCCTCATGTCCAATGTTCCTGCCAGGCCCGCAGCACCAGGATGCTCCATAGCCGGTGCGTCCAGTCGCGCCGGCCCGCGCAATGTTCGGCCCAGGCCTGCCGGACAGGGCCCGGGTTGATCAGACCGCTGCGCCGCAACGCATCCTCTGACAGCAGATCCTCGGCCCAGGTGCGCAGCGGACCACGCAGCCATTCGCCAACCGGAATGCCGAAACCGGCCTTTGGCCGCTCGATCAGTGCGCGTGGGACGTGCCGATGCAGAATTTCCCGCAATACCCATTTCCCTTTCCCAGCGCGAATCTTCATCCGCATCGGCAAGCGGGCAGACACGGCGAGCACCTCGGGATCGAGAAAGGGAACCCTGGTCTCGAGGCTGATCGCCATGGCGGCGCGATCCACCTTGCACAGGATGTCATCGGGCAGATAGCTCCGCAGATCCTGCGCCATCATCCGGGCGGCTGCATCATCGGCGACTGCCGCGGGCAATGGATCGTCCAGCAGGGTTTGCACCGCCAGATCCAGCCCGGTCACCAGTCGCTCGGGCTGCCATTCCGATACGAGGCTGCGGTAGAGATCGTCCACCGTCCTGACGCTGCGCAACCGTTCGGCAAGCCGATGCGCCTTGTCACCCGGTCGCGATACGCTGCCCCCGGCCAGCACTCCCAGCCTGTCCCATGCCGCAATTGGGACTGCGGTGATCGCGCGCCCGACTCCGCGCCGCACGGCATGCGGCATCCAGTGCAGTTTGCTCCAGATGCGCGGCCCCCAGAAATAGCGGTTGTAGCCGCCAAACAGCTCATCCCCCGCATCCCCGGAAAGGGCGACGGTCACGTGCGACCGCGCAGCCCGGCAGACCAGATGGGTCGGGATCTGCGAGGAATCCGCAAACGGTTCGTCATACATCGCCGGCAGCAGCGGAATGATGTCGCGGGCCTGGGTTTCGGTGACGGTGAGTTCGGTGTGATCCGTCCCCAGGTGCCGGGCAACCGCAGCGGCAAACGGGGCCTCGTTGAACGCCGCGTTCTCAAACCCGGCGGTGAAGGTACGGACCGGGCGCGCCGATTGCGCCTGCATGAGCGCGACGATCGGGGAACTATCGATGCCACCCGACAAGAACGCGCCGAGCGGCACATCCGCGATCATCTGGCGACGGACGGCCTGATGCAGCGCCTCCTCGACCTGCACGAACGCTTGCGCCTCATCGTCGAGCATGTCCTGCGCGCCCGCCTCGATCATCGCGTTCAGGGACCAGTAGCGCCGGATCGACAGCGTCCCATAGGCATCGCCAGGCCGCAGTGGCGCTGCCGGATGCGAGGCAGGCGGGCAACCCGCGACTGTGAGGATGCAGCCCGGCTCCAGCTTGTAGATGCCGGGGTGGATGCTGCGCGGCGCAGGCACATAGGTAAAGCGCAGATATTGCGCCAGCGCCTGCGGGCAGACTGCGTGCGGGCACTCTGGATGCTGCCGCAAGGCCGCGAGGCTCGAACCGAACACCAGCGCAGATCCCGCCCAACCCCAGTAGAGCGGCTTCTCGCCAATGCGATCACGGGCGAGTGACAAGGAGCGTTCCCGCCGGTCCCAGAGGGCGAGGGCAAACATGCCGGCCGCCCTCTGCAAGGTAGCGTCCAGCCCCCAGTGGGCGATCGCCGCCAGCAGTGTCTCGGTGTCCGAATGGCCACGCCAGTCCGGCGCGGCGCCCTGCGCCTGCAACTCCCGCCGCAGGTCGAGGTGGTTGTAGATTTCGCCATTGAAAGCGAACACATAGCGCCCGCAGGCGGATTGCATCGGCTGCGCCCCGGCCGGACTGAGATCCAGGATCGACAGCCGTCGGTGGCCCAGCGCAACCCCATCTCCCACCCAGATGCCCTCCGCATCGGGGCCACGATGGATCAGGGCCGCCGTCATCCGGCGGATCGTACCCACCAGATCCGCAGCCGGCCGCGCCGAACCGTCGAAAAACCCGGTCAGCCCGCACATGGTCTGCCCTCTTCTGTCAGTTGGGCATAGAGGCGCTGGTAGGCGACCGTTCCAGGCTCGAGTGAAAACACCTGCTCCGCAGCCGCACGACAGCGGGCGGCAAGCTGCGGGTCGCAAAGCAGCGCCTGCAGATCGCCCCAGGCAGCGGCCATCGCCGCGGGCTCAGGGCCTTGCACCAGAACGCCGACACGATGCTCGCGGATGATGCGGGCCGCATCCCCCACCCCCTCATTGGCCACCACCGGCCGGCCACAGCCCAGGATTTCGCCCATGCGCGTAGGAGAACTGCCCAACTTGCCAAGACCGTCAGTGAAAAACATGACCGAAGCCGTCTGCGCCTGCAGCACCTGCGGCACCAGATCGGGCACAGAGGGCGCAATGCGCAGGCGGTCGCCCAGCCGGCCGTCCGGATCAAGCGCAGCACGCACCTGCGCCGCATCATCCCGCGTGGTGATCTGAAACACCGCTTCGGGGTCATGCGCGGCGGCGACGGCGAGGAACCCCGCCAGCCAGTCCAGCCGGAACCAGCCGCTCAGCACGGTACCGAGGCAACCGATCACCCGCCGTTCCGGCTGCGCTGGAGCGGGCTTGAAACGCTCGAGATCGGCGCAGGTGGGGATCACGACCACCCTCTGCCCGGCCATTTCCGCCGGATAAGTACGCTCGAGATACTCGACGGCGGCCTGAGTCAGAGAAACAACCGCTCCGGCGCGCCGCAGGCAAGCCCGTTCGGCCGCCACCATCACACGATGCAACAGCGACCCGCGCCGCAGCCGGCCCGCGGTGATCAGTTCCTCCGGCCAGAGCGCGCGCATGTCGAAGATGAAGGGCACGCCCGTCAGGCGCGAGACGAGCAGCGCCACCGCCGCCGGTATGTAGGAGCGCGCATGGATCAGCCGCACGCCCTGCGTATGAATCTCACGGTAGGCAAGCCACGCCATGCGCAGCATCGACAGTGCCGGAGCGATCACCTTCGGCCACGACCGGAACCGCTGCGGCAGCCAGCGGATACCCAACCGCTCACATTCCGCGCGCATCGCCGCCATGCGTGCGGCATCGGTACGGTCATTGTCTTTCTCATAGGTGATCAGCGTGACCCGGTAATCGCGTGCAAGCCCGCGCAGATAGGCCAGAACCTGGCTTTGTCCGAGGGGCTCTAGCAGTCCGTTGCGGGTAAGGTAAAGAGTCGGAGTCATGCCAACCCCAGCAGTTCCAGATATTTGCGCGCCGCGATTTCCGGCTTGAAATCCGCGGCCCGGCGGATCAGGGCAGCGCGGTCTGCGGGGGTGTCCAATGCCTCATCCATCGCGTGCGCAAGGGCCTGCGCATCGCCCACCGGCACCAAATGCCCATACCGCCCGCCCTGCAGAATTTCGGCAGGGCCGGAGGGACAGTCGGTGGAAACCACCGGCAGGCCGAAGGACAGCGCCTCGACGATCACGTTGCCAAAACCCTCATGGTCTGAAGACAGGACGAACAGATCCGCAGTGGCATAGAAAGGGGAAGGATCGAGATGGAAGCCAGCAAAGATCACCCGATCCGCGATTCCAAGCTCCGCAGCCAGCACCCGTAAAGCGACCTCATCCTGCCCTTGACCAAGCAGCATCAATCGCGCCTCGGAGCGCGGCAAGACAGCAAAGGCCTGCAGAAGTAGCGCGTGATTCTTTACCGGCTTCAGACTGCCGACGGTCAGGATGCGTGTGCCCTTTGCCCCCCAGAGTGCATCGGCCGCATTCAATGCCTCGCGGCATGGCATGACGGCGGCGCGCACAGGATTGTGAACCGTCGCGAACCGATCTGAAGTCATCCATGACAAGGCCGCCATATCGGCACACGTTCCCCGAGAGACACCGGCCCGTGCCGAGGCGAGGCGATAGCCCAAAGCGACCAAGACACGCAGCGCAAGGCGGTGAAACCGGCCATACGGCGCATATTGCCGCGACAGGATCGCATGCTCACTGGCCAGAACCTTGCCTTGAAACCCGGCCATCCGCGCTGCCACCGGAGCGATCGCGGTCAGGGGCCACATGGCCGCGATCACTGCCGCTGGCCGTCTTCGGCGCAGATAGCGGATCAGTGCGCCTGTAGCGTTTCGGGCGCGAGGCGCGGCCAGATCGACGATTGCGAAATCCCGCTGCGCCTCGGGCAGGAACTCCCCCGTAGCCCGCATCAGGACGAATTCGACGGAGTGGCCGAGGCTGGCGAATTCTTGCGCCAAATCGACCATTACCCGCTCGGCTCCACCGCCGCGCAGGTCGGGAAGAAGGATTGCAATCTTTTTCATGCCAGACAACGCCCAAGGTCATCGAGCACCCGGACCGCAAGCCTGTTATTCCCATCAATTTCTCGCACCTGAAAGCCCTGCTCCTGCAAAAATGCAGTCAGCGATGCAGAAACATTGCGATCCCTGCTGTTGTCCTCATAGATTACAGCAGAAGTTTTTGCCAGCGCATCAATCCCACCCTGAAAAGCGCCCAATTCCGCACCCTCGAGATCGACCTTCATCATTTTGATTGACGGCACATGCAAAAGCAGCCCATCCAGGCGAGCCGTCGTGACATCAACCGTTTCTGCAGCATCCGCATGTGACCTGGCAATCGATGCCTGCCCATACTTTCCCCCGCGGAACAGTCGCTGTCACTTTTTCACCATCGGCATCTGACAGTGCAAATTCCAGCACAGAAACATTGCGGCAGCCATTCATGTCGAGATGACTCTTCAGAATGCGGGCAGTGTCCGGCATCATCTCGATCGCAAAAACTCTTCCACCCCCCTACGATCAGAGACGCCAAGACAGAGAAAACACCTATGTTTGCACCAGCATCCACAAAAACATCTCCTTCCCCCAAAAATTTCCTGATCACCCGAAACAATCTGCGCTCACGCCAGGGCAACACATGCCAGAGATCATCAGTTCTCGCTCTAACCCTAAAAACGCCGAAACCCTGGACATTCAAAGTTGCATCCCATAACAGAACAGGATCCTGCCATCCGCCCAAGTTAGACAATGACGTGACGGGCGCCACAAAAGCAGACACCCATAGCACCCCCTCATCCGCAATTTTCGCGCCTCGAATTTGCCAGAGAATTATTACCCAGCGCCCCAGCCGGCAAACATAATTAAGAATACAACGCAAAATGCGGCGAATAAATTCTGGCGTCACAGATTTCACTCTGTCGCGCACGGTCATTGCGTCACTCAACCTACACCCCCAATCACAACAATAGCAATGGAACCGGCATATTTACCTGCAAACACCACGGCAAACCCAACCGGTCTGATGGTAGAAACCCATAATCACCGCGCGTTCCATGATGACTCAATCACCGTCATCCCCCGCTTCCGATCAACCCCAGCAAATACTCTCCATATCCGCTCTTCCCCAGCGGCCGCGCCAGTTCGCGCAGCGCGGCGGCGTCGATCCAGCCGTTGCGCCAGGCGATTTCCTCCGGGCAGCACACGCGCAGGCCCTGGCGTTTCTCGATGGTTTCCATGTACGCCGCCGCCTCCACCAGCGATTCGTGGGTACCGGTGTCGAGCCAGGCGAAGCCGCGGCCCAGGGTCTCCAGGTGCAGGCTGCCGTCCTCGAGGTAGCGGCGGTTGAGGTCGGTGATCTCCAGCTCACCGCGCGCGGAAGGCGCCAGCTGCGCCGCGAAGTCGCTGGCGCGGCCATCGTAGAAATACAGGCCGGTCACGGCGTAGTGGGATTTCGGCTGGGCCGGTTTTTCCTCCAGCCCGATCACCCGCCCCTGCGCATCGAACTCGGCCACGCCGTAGCGCTGCGGGTCGTGCACCCAGTAGCCGAACACGGTGGCGCCCTCGCTGCGGGCATCCGCGCGCCGCAGCAGCTCGGTCAGGCCCTGGCCGTGGAAGATGTTGTCACCCAGCACCAGGCAGCTGGGCGCGCCGGCCAGGAACTCGCGGCCGATCAGCAGCGCCTGCGCCAGCCCGTCCGGGCGCGGCTGCACCGCGTATTCCAGGCGCATGCCCCACTGGCGGCCGTCGCCCAGCAGGCGCTGGAACAGGGCCTGCTCGTGCGGAGTGGTGATGATGAGCACCTCGCGCAGGCCGGCCAGCATCAGCACGCCCAGCGGGTAATACACCATCGGTTTGTCGTACACCGGCAGCAGCTGCTTGCTGATCGCCTGGGTAATGGGATACAGCCGGGTGCCGGAGCCGCCGGCCAGGATGATGCCCTTGCGTCGCAGGCGTGGCGTCTGTGCGTTCATGCGGCGGTCCCGATGCGTTCCAGGCGGTAAGAGCCGTCCAGCACCCGCGCCACCCAGTCCTGGTGCGCCAGATACCAGTCCACGGTGTCGGCCAGGCCCTGCTCGAAGCTGCGCCGCGGCACCCAGCCCAGCTCGCGGCGCAGCTTTGCCGGCGTCGATGGCATAGCGGCGGTCATGCCCGGGGCGGTCCTGCACGAAGGTGATCTGCGCGGCATAGGACTGCCCATCCGCGCGCGGCCGACGCCGATCCAGATGCGCGCAAATGGCGCGCACGACCGCGATGTTCTCGCGCTCGGCATTGCCGCCGATGTTGTAGGTCTGCCCCGTCCGGCCTTTGGCCAGCACGGTGCAGATCGCCTCGCAGTGGTCGTGCACGTGCAGCCAGTCGCGCACCTGGCGGCCATCGCCATACACCGGCAGCGGTTCGCCGGCCAGCGCCCTGGCGATCACCAGCGGGATGAGCTTCTCCGGAAACTGGTACGGGCCGTAGTTGTTGCTGCAGTGGGTGGCCAGCGTGGGCAGCCCGTAGGTGTGGTGGAAGGCGCGCACCAGGTGGTCGGACGCGGCCTTGGACGCGGCGTAGGGCGAGTTCGGCGCATACGGCGTGTTCTCGGTGAACGCGCCGGTCTCGCCCAGCGCGCCGTACACCTCGTCGGTGGAGACGTGCAGGAAGCGGAACGCCGCGCGCGCCTCGCCCTCCAGCGCCTTCCAGTAATCGCGCACCATCTCCAGCAGGGCCAGGGTGCCCACCACGTTGGTCTGGATGAAGGCCGCCGGGCCGTCGATGGAGCGGTCCACGTGGCTTTCGGCGGCGAAGTTCAGCACCGCGTCCGGACGATGCTCCGCCAGCAGCCGCGCCACCAGCGCGCGATCGCCGATGTCGCCGTGCACGAACACATGGTGCGGGTCATGGGCAACCTCCGCCAGCGTGTCCAGATTGCCGGCATAGGTCAGCGCATCCAGATTCACCACGCGCACCCCACGCCGCACCGCCTCCAGCACGAAGTTGCCGCCGATGAAACCGGCGCCGCCGGTGATGAGCCAGGTGGTCATGTCACAGTCTCCCGTCTACCGCCGCGCGCGGCAGCACATGCTTCACGCCTCGGATCACAGAGCGCTGTTTACCCAGCAGACACTCTTCGCTTCCACGAAACCGATGGGCTTGATCGTGCGCATCTGCGAGTTCGTGCCGCATATTCTCCTTTTTACCCTGAGATCAAAGGTGCCCAGCCGGGCGTTATGCCCCTGCAAGACATGCTTGATATCCATCACCCACTCAACGTGCAGCTCCATCATTATTTCCCTCGCCGAGGAAGTGAAGAGCCTCCGCCAGCCACCGCCCAGGCCCCAATATCCATCGCCTCGAGTCGCCGAATATCCTGCCATAGCAGTACACCCCACAAGGCCGATGCAATCGAAACCGCTGCTGCTGCGCCAAGATTCCCCCAAAAAACAATAGCAGGCCACAACAGCAAACATAGCACCAATACCGAAATCAGTGATGCGCGGGTTACATGCTTCTGATGCCCCAACATATTCAAGGCATTAGCACCAGCCCCGAATAAAGCATATGCAAGCACCCCGATCGCGAGCATCAGGAAAATCCGGTTGGCACCAGCGTATTCCAAGCCGAATATATTTTCGATCAACCAGTTGCCCGCAAGGACAAACGGAAGCAACAACACCGCAACGGAAGCGACCATTCCGCGAGCTGAATACACCAGCATCACACGGAGACGCCTCCTATCGCCAATCGCCGCCAAGCGCGAAACATGCGGCCCGGTAACAAGACTGATCACGCTAATAGGCAATACCAGCAGAGTCATGAGTGACGTTGCAACCCGGAATTTCCCAACATCGGCCATGCTCACCATTGCACTCAATACCAGGATTGCCGCCTGCCCCTGCACCACGCGCAAACCTTCCGTTAGCGCCATCGGAAGGGCAGAAGAACGCCATTGCGACGGCGTCATCTGTGGAATTGCCGAATAGACTGCTGTGGGCATGCTGCGCGCGATGAGGAATCCGCCTACGGCGACAGCGATGGCAACAGCCAAAACCCCCCGCCCCCCAAGGCTTTTGCGGGAGTCAACGTGATGCCGAAGAAAATAATCACTACCAGGACAGCCGAATGCAACGCCGGACGCATCAGTCCATCCAGCATCTGGGCGTATACAATCCTCAGCAACCCTCTCAGTATTGCCGCAGCCATCGCACCGAATGCAATCAATGGCACCAGCAACGACCCAACCAATAACGCATTGCCAAGTCTCGACTGCAAACCGGGGCCGGCAGTAACCAGCCAGGCGATCAATAGGGCAAGAATTCCAATCGAAGACCAAATGGCAGCACCAAGGCCCACCGGACGACACCGTTGAGACGCCCCCAATCATGCACCGCGTTTGCAGCAGCCACTTCGCGAGTAAGCAATTGCGGCAAGCCAAATTGCGAAGGAACCCCAAGCATCGAGACGACCGCCATCGCCACGCCATATATTCCATAGCCCGCAGCCCCTAGCCCCCTGGCAAGTTGCCAGCCAAGCAAAAAAGTGAAGGCCATGCCAAGCATCGACACCCCAGTAGCGCCGCCAACTGACTTAAGAAGCGTGGCCCCCAAACCGTTTCCGGCAAGGTGGTAGTGCAGGCGCCGAATCACGTCAGTGAAACTCCAGCATCGCTTTTCTGGTGACCACAGATGACCGGATGGGTCTGGATATAGGGATATAGCCAACGCTGCCAGTGACCGAGATGTTCATACTTTACAGCCGCCCATCCACCGCACCCCGCGGCAACACGCCCTTCACGTCGTACACCACACCCGCCTGCGGCCCGCAGAAGGCGCGCACGCCCTGCCCGCCCAGCTGCCGGAACTCGTCATGGGCAACGGCCAACACCACGGCGTCGTAAGCCCCCGCCTCCGGCGTGGCAATCGGCGTGATGCCGTATTCGTGCCGGGCCTCCTCCGCATCCACCCACGGGTCATGCACGTCCACGCGGGCGTTGTAGCCCTGCAGGGCCTGCACGATGTCCACCACGCGGGTATTGCGCAGGTCGGGGCAGTTTTCCTTGAAGGCCAGGCCCAGGATCAGGATGCGGGCATTCACCGGGTTGATGCCCTTGCGCACCATCAGCTTGATGACCTGGTCGGCCACGTAGGGGCCCATGCCGTCATTGGTGCGGCGGCCGGCCAGGATCACCTGCGGGTGGTGGCCCACTTCCTGCGCCTTGTGGGTGAGGTAATACGGATCCACGCTGATGCAGTGGCCGCCCACCAGGCCGGGGCGGAACGGCAGGAAGTTCCATTTGGTGCCGGCGGCTTCCAGCACGTCCAGGGTGTCGATGCCCAGCTTGTTGAACAGGATGGCAAGGTCGTTGACCAGCGCGATGTTGAGGTCGCGCTGGGTGTTCTCGATGACCTTGGCGGCTTCCGCCACCTTCAGGCTGGGCGCCTTGTGGGTGCCGGCGGTGATGATGCTGGCGTAGAGGGCGTCCACGAAATCCGCGGTGGCCGGAGTGGAGCCGGAAGTCACCTTCTTGATGGTGGTGACGCGGTGGGCCTTGTCGCCGGGGTTGATGCGCTCGGGGCTGTAGCCGATGAAGAAATCGGCATTGAAGCGCAGGCCGGAGACGCGTTCGAGGATGGGGACGCAGACTTCCTCGGTGCAGCCGGGATACACGGTGGATTCGTAGACCACGGTATCGCCGGGCTTGAGGATGCGGCCGATGGCCTCGCTGGCCTTCACCAGCGGCGTGAGATCGGGCCGCTTGGCGGCGTCGATCGGGGTCGGCACGGTGACGATATAGACGTTGCAGCCGGCGATGTCGGCCAGCGCATCGGTGAAGGAAAGCCGGGTGGCCTGGGCCAGCAGCTCCGGCTCCACTTCCCGCGTGCTGTCCCGGCCCTGCTTCAGCTCGGCGATGCGGGCGGGATTGATGTCGTAGCCGATGGTGGGGTACTGCTTGCCGAATTCCACCGCCAGCGGCAGGCCCACGTAGCCCAGGCCGACGATGGCGATGCGCGCGTCCGTGTGTGGTTGCATTCCCTGATGTCCCCCTGGTTCCGTGTTCGGTCTGCGTTGCTCTGGCGCGCCGGTGATAACGCCCTGCCGCGGGGCGATCAGCCCGGCTTTCCGGTTGGCGGATGCTCCGCCGAGGCGGCGACCTCGTGCTGCAGGCGCTCGATCTCGCTGCGCAACTGGTCGTATTCGCGCATCTTGCGGGCGAGGAACTGGCGGGTCAGGCGCGCCTTGGCCTCGATCCCGCGCGGCGTGAGCAGGTAGGCATAGCCCAGCTTGTCGGGGTTGCGGCTGAAATTGCCGGCTTTCACCCAGCCCTTTTCGATCAGGGCGCGCAGCGCGTAATTCAGCTTGCCGAGCGACACCCCGGTTGCGCGCGCCAGTTCGCGCTGGCTGGCCTGCGGCGCGGCCTGCAGCCGGCGCAGGATCGCCACCTGCAGTTCATCGGGCTGGATCGACATCGGTAGCGGTGTTCACGGATTGAACGCCACCGCAAGTTACTCCGTGCAGGCCACGGAAGCAAGCCGGGGGCGAGGTGCTCAGGCTTCGGCGGCCGTGCCTGGGTCCCCGGAGACGGGCGCAACGGTGCGCGGCCGGCCGCGCAGGCGTACACGCGCGTCGCCTACCGCCGCCAGCATCACCCCCGCCAGCGCGCCGCAGGTAGCCATCAGGGTGAGCGTGCGCAGCGGGTAGTCCACCCACGAATGCGCCAGCACCGCGACCAGCGCGGCCCAGCAGGCCGCCGCCAGCACCGCCTGGCGGCCCTCGCTGCGCAGCACGCGCCAACCGGCCGCCAGCAGCAGCCCGATCACCGCGGCCAGCGCCAGCATCCCCAGCCAGCCGCTGGTCATCCACCACTGGGCGAATTCGTTGTGCGCGTGATTGATGTACTGCGGCAGCTTCAGCGCCAGCGGCGCGGCCTGCTCGAACGCGGGCACGAAGCTGCCGACACCGCTGCCCAGCGGGGCCTCGGCCTGGCCGATGGCCAACGCGGCGGCGGCCATCTCGTGGCGCATTTCGTCCACCTGGTCCACACCCATCCAGCCGATGCCGGCGCGGATGCCGACCACCGCCAGCACCAGCACGACCAGCGCGATCGCCGCCATGCGCCGGCTGCGCAGGATCCTGCGTGGCCGCAGCAGCCCGGTCAGCAGCAGCGCCACCGCGAAGGCCGGCAGCACGATCACCATGCCGGCGCGCGAGGTCGCCAGCGGCACCATCAGCAGCAGGAACACCGCCAGCCCGAGGTAGCGCCAGTGGTGGCGCGGACGGACCTCGCCGCGGGCCTCGCGCAGGCGCGCCTCGGCGGCCAGGCCGAGCGCCAGCACCATGCCGATGATGCAGGCCGTGGCCTGGTGGTTGGTGTTCACCAGCAGCCCGCCGAAGCCGTTGCTGAAATCCTGGTACAGCCGCAGCGGGCTGTCCGGCGGCAGCCCGGCCTGGAAGAACGCGAAAAACACATTGAAGACGACCAGTCCCAGGATCGCCAGCACGAGCAGGCGGCGCTCGCGCGGCTGGAGCGCACACGCGCCAAGAAACGCCGCCAGCGCCGGCAGCAATGCCCACAGCCCGCGCTCGGTGGCCGCGGGCGTCAGGCTCCAGTGCGGGTTGACCTGCACGCCGGCCACGGCAAGATCCGCTGCCAGCATCTGCCGTGCCGGCGGCAGTTGCCAGAGCGCCATCGGGATCGGCAGCAGCTGCACCAGCGGCACCAGCACGATCAGCAGTGCGATCACGATGCCTGCCTGCACCCAGCGCGATGCCCCGTCCGCCAGCAGCAACCAGGCCGCCAGCAGCAGCACCGGCAGCGCCAGCAACTGCAGGCCCAAGTCGATACCGGTGTCGTCCACGGTGACGCCGCCGCCCAGCCAGCAGGCCAGCAGCAGGATCGACACGGCGGGAAGCAGGAAACGGCGGGCGCGCTCGATCATCATCGTCCAAGCATATCCGGCAGGCCGCGGGATTGGCGACAGTCAGCACCCCAGAATGCCGCAGGGCAGGTCTCTCGGCCTGCCCTGCGGAAACACGCGATACGCGGGAGGATCAGAAGTGACGGATGCTGGCGCTCAGCGGACCGACCTTCACGTCTTTCTCGTTGACCAGAACGGCGGCTCCGAGCGCGGCCGCGCCGGCGATGATCGCGGCATTGGCACCAGACGCAGTGCCATTATTCGTCCAGCCCGCCACCTTGCAGTCCGCCGGCACGGTGTACACGCCCGGCTGGCGCAGTTCCATCTTGCAGCCGTTCCTGTAGACCAGGGTGGCGGCGGAACCGGCGTTGACCATCACCTTTTCGCCCACCGCGACCGGCTGGCCGCTGTTGGCGGTCATGTAGTCGCCGCCGGTGCTGGTCATGGCCGAGCCGGCATTGATCTGGATGACGATGCTGTTGTTCTGCTCCTGGGCGAAGGCCGGGGCAGCGAACGCGACGGAAGCGGCAATCAGGGCGGCGGCGAACTTGGTCATGGCGATCATCCTTGAAGCAGGGGGCAACTTGCATCGGCAGGCTAGCACCATTGATATGTCGATGCAACCTGCAAGCCGATGATTTTCCGGGGCTTACGTTCATGTTTGTGGCAGAAGCGTGAACCCGGTCAACCACAGCTCGCCCGAGATCCGCTGCGCGGCGCCGGCGGGCACCGGATTCACCAGGCGCAGCCACTGTCCCGGGCAGCCGGTCGGCGGCACCGAAAACTCCATCTGGAAGCCGGTCCAGCCCATATTGCCCTGCAGCGGATCGCTGCGCGCCAGGACCGTGCCCGACCCCGCACACACCACCTGCCACTGCAGGCCCATTTCACTGCGCAGGGCCGTCGCCCGGGCGCGAAAGCCCAGCCGGTAGTGGCCCGGGCCCAGCAGCAGCGGCTGGCTGAGGCCGCCTTCCGGAACGCGCCGGTCGAGGAAATTCAGATACGCCGCCTGCCCGCGGATGCCCGCGTCCGGGACGAAATCCAGCAGCACGCCCGGGACCCGCTTCACGCGCCAATCGAATCCGGCGTTCGAGGGCGGCTGGCGGAAATCGCCGTTGTAGAGCAGCGGCAGCCGCCCGTCCGGCTTCGGCACGCCGCTGGCCCAGCGCGCGTAGGCCTCGCCCCAGCGCCCCTGTGCCATCAGGCTGTCCAGCCAGCGGTCGTATTCGTCCTGGCTCAGGCCACCTTGCGCCTGCAGGGCCTGCATGATGCGGCCGGCGGCTTCGGGGTTGCCGATCTTGGGATGGCGCAGCGCGGCCAGGGTGCCGTCCCGCCAGGGCGGGTTGCCGGCCAGCATGTGCGCCAGCGCATCCGCGAACGCCGGCTCCTGCGCCATCTGCACCAGCACCGGGTTGATCGCAGCGGCGCGGGTCGGCGACATCCGCAGCAGGCTGTCGATCTGCGCCAGCGCCGCGGGGTATTGCCCCTGCTGCAGGTAATGCTGGGCCAGCCAGGCACGGCTGGGCAGGTCGCGCGGAGCGCGCCGTGAGGCGATCTGGTAGAGACGCAGCGCCTGCGCCGCATCGCCGCGACGCTCGGCCACCTGGGCCAGGATCCGGAACGCCTGCCCACGCAGCGGGGAATTCGCCAGCACCCGGCGCGCGCTGTCCTGCGCGGCCTGCAGATCACCGGCGGCCAGCTGGCGTTCGGCCTGCGCCAGCAGGGCCGCGGAAAACTCCGGACGCCACTGCAAGGCCAGTGCCGGGGCATCATCCGCGACCGCCTGTTCGGCACGCAGCTGGCCGTAGATCCGCCAGCCGGCCCAGAGGGCCAGGACCACGAGGACCAACCGCACGGCCTTGCGCCATGCCGGGTTCGATGCGGGGGCAGGCATCGGATGCATCGCTGCATTCGCACTCTTCGCCGTTGGACTCATGGCGCTCCCTCCAGCCGAATGCCGGTCACCAGCCAGTAGCCGTCCCGCCAGTGCAGGTGTGCCAGCAGCTGCCCCGTGCCGGGTGTGGTTCCGGCAACCGCAACGACGGAACCCAACTCCGCGCTGTCATTGCCGATCTGCCATTGCGCCGGCAGCAGGCGCACACGCCCACCCGCATGCAGGCGGCGGCGCGAGCTGCTCGGCCTCATCCTCGATCCGCGGGCTGTTCCAGATCGGGGGCGAGGCCCGCCCCGGCGACTGCATGAAGCGCAGCAGCAGCTCGCCGGTCTGGCCGCGCCGCCTGGAGACGGGCGAAATCGGGAGCGCCGCCATCGCTGGCCGCCGGTGTCGGCATCGGGGACTGCGCGGCGGCCGGGGCAATGGCAGCAACCGACGCCGGTTGCGGAGACTGCATGGCATTCGCCACGACCGGCGGAGGCGGTGATGGCGGGGCCGTGGCGGCGGCCGACGCCGCAGACCGGGGCATCGTGATGTCGCGCACACCGGAGGGCGCAGGCTCCGGCGCGCGCGCCGCGGCCATCTCGGCTTTGGAACGGCCTGGCCTGGGCATCGCGGGGCTGGAGACGCCGGCCACCGCCGTCGGCGCAGGCCGCGCGGGCGTTCGCTCAGCCGTCGCCCGCATCTCGCGGCGCGGCGCGGGGCGGGCAGCCGGCTGCAGCGGTTTGTCCGTTGTCCTGCCATCCGCTCCGCGCGACTCCCCCGCGCGCCGGCCCGTGCGGCACGCTCAGCGCAAGCTCCGCATCGTCAGGACTCCCCGCGGCATGCGCCAGCGCGCCCGGCGCTGGCTCCTCCCAGGCCTCCGGGCTGCTGGCCAGATCGCGCAGCGCCAGCACCGCCAGCACCGCGCACAGCGCCAGCAGGGCCAGGATCGGCAGCCGCCGGCGCCAGCGCATCTCGGCCGCGACCGGCTCGGGCAGTGGCCGCCATCCCGGCACCGGCATCGGAGCGGCGCCGTCGAACGCGCCCTGGGCCCGGTCCTGCCGCAGCGACTGGTCGTAGTCGCGCCGACGCTCGGGGCTGCGCAGGCGGTTCCAGGCGGCGTTCACCCGCGCCGCGAAGGCCGCATCTTCCTCGCTGTGCGGGCGGTCCGGATGCAGCCACGACTGCAGCAGCCGGTGATGCAGCTTGATGCGATCGGAAGATGCATCCGCCGCCACTCCGAGGATGCGATACGCATCCGCCTCGGGGAAGAACAGGATTTCGCGCGCATAGAACTGCGCGGCCTCGCGCAGCCGCGCCTCGCTTTCGCCGAAAGCGGCGGCCGCCTGCGCCGAAACATCCGGAGTCGCGCCGGCGGCGATCCCCAGCAATACGTCCACGCCCTCCGGCAACGGCCTTTGCCGCAGCAGGTGGCGCTCCCCCGGCGCCTGCAGCAGCGCCAGTGCCCATTCCAGCGCGCTCCCCTTCGCGCCGTCCACCGGTCAGCCCTTGGTCAACCGCGGCTTGCCGCCATACGCGTAGTACGAATCGTAGCGGTAGCCGTAGCCATAGCCGTAGCCGGCGGTGCGGGCGTCGTACTTGGTCAGCAGTGCGCCGACGATCCGCGCGCGTGCCGCCAGCAGGCGCTTCAGGGCCGACTGCGCGGCGCTGATCTTGGTTCTGGCGCTGGTGACCACCAGCAGGGTGCCGTCGACCGCGTTGGACAGGATCGGCGCATCCGCCAGCCCCAGCACCGGCGGGCCGTCCAGGATCACGTGGTCGTAGCGCTCGCCGCCGACGGTCAGCAGCGAGACCAGCTTGGAACCGGACAGCAGCTCGGCCGGATTCGGCGGCAACGGGCCGGCCAGGATCACCTGCAGGCGTTCGTCGCCGGTCTCCTGCACCGCCGCATTGAAGGCGCAGGCGCCGGCCAGCAGATTGCTCAGCCCGAATTCGGCGCGCAGCCCCAGGGTCTTGTGCAGCGATGGATTGCGCAGGTCGGCATCCACCAGCAGCACGCGCTTGCCGAGCTGGGTGAGGTTGCGCGCCAGCGCCAGCGCGGTGGTGGACTTGCCCTCGCCCGGCCCGCTGCTGGTGACCAGCAGGGTCTTGGGCACCCCGTGGTCGGTGGCAAACTGCAGCGCCGTGCGCACCGAACGATAGGCCTCCGAGAACGACGACTGCGGATTGGCCGCGACCTCCGCCACGTTCTCCTTCGGCCCGAGTTTGGGAATGATGCCGAGCACCGGCAGCTTCAGCTTCTGCTCGATGTCTTCCGGCGTCTTCAGGGTGTCGTCGAGGAACTCCAGCAGGAACGCCAGCAGCACGCCGAGCACGCCTCCCAGCAGCAGACCGATCGCCAGATTCATGGTCAGGCTGGGCTTGAAGCGACTGGTCGGCACTTCTGCGCGGTCGATGATGGAAATGTTGTTGGCGCGCACGTCGCCGGCCACGCCCACCTCCTTGTAGCGCTGCAGCAGGCCGTCGTAGAGCTGGCGGTTGGTGTCCACCTCGCGCTTGAGGATGTTGTACTGGATGCTGCGCCCATCCACGTCCAGCGCCTGGGTGCGCAGCGCCGCGATCTGGCCGTTCAACATCTGCTCCTGTCGGACCGCAGCGTCATATTCGGCCTTGACCGACGTGCGGATCGCAGCCAGCTCCTTGCCGATCTGGCGATCCAGCTCGTCGAGCTGGCTCTTGAGCTGGAGCATCTCCGGGTACTCCGGCTTGAACGTCTGCAGCTTCAGCTGGTACTGCGCCTGCAGCAGGCCCTTCTGCTGCTGCAGCGCGCGCACGTTGGAGTTGCTCAGCATGTCGGCCGGCATGGCGCCGCTGGCCGCCTGTTGCCAGCGCGCCTGCGCGCGGATGCGCTGGTCCTGCGCGGTGGCCAGCGCGGCGTTGAGCTGGGTGAGGTTCTGCGCCGCCAGCGATTGCCCCTGCTCGCCGGTATTGACCAGGTTTTCCTTCTGCGCGAACTCCACCAGCTTGCGCTCGGACTCCTCCAGCTTGGCCTTGGTCAGCCGCAGCTGATCCTCGAGGTAAGTCTTTGCATAAGACGAGGCGCCGAAGCGGCGCTCCAGCCCGGCCGCGATATAGCCCTCGGCGATGGCATTGGCCGCGCGCGCGGAGAACTGCGGCGACGGGCTATCGAAATTGATGCGCACCAGCCGTGAGTTGCGGATCGGCTCCACGCTCAGGCCGGCGCTGATGATGCCGGCGACTTCGCGCATCTGGCGCGCGGCGTCCTGCCGCGAGTCGGCTGGCGCGCGCCCGGGCTGCGGTTTGGCCTGCGGATGCAGCAGCGCGAGCATGCGCCCCAGCCAGCCGCTGTCCTCCAGCTTGCTCAACGTCGCCGGATCGACATCCAGCTCATTGGCCACCCGCTCGGCCAGTGCGCGGCTCTGGATCAATTCGTACTGGGTCTGCAGGAATTCCGGATCCCAGCCGCCGCTGTCGCCGGGCTGGATGCCGTTCACCTGCACCACCTGGATGCCCTCCTTCTCCAGCTGCAGCACGGTAGTGGCGCGGTAGATCGGCGTCGATGTGAGCGTCACCAGCAGCGCCAGCGCCACCACCGCGGCCAGCACGCCGATGATCAGGCGGCGGCGCTTGACCAGGACATGCCAGTACGCCAGCAGGTCGATCTCGTCGTCGTCGCGGCGCTGCTCGTCCTGCAATTCCAGGCTGAGCATCCCGCCAGACGCGCGCGGGTGCGCAAGCGCGCCGCCATGCGGGGAATCGTGCCGGGCCGGCAGCCGGCTCTCATCGCCGGCGGGCCCTGCGGGCAGTCGTTCGTCGGTCATTCCAGAATCGTCCTTGATCGATCAGGGGAAGAACCATCGGAACACGCCGATCGCCGGCGCGCTCTCGATGAAATTGCGGAACGCGGATTTGCTACCGGACTGCTCGACCACCACGATGTCGTCGCCGTACACCTGCGGGTCCTCGACGATGCCGCGGCGGACCTGGCGCAGGTCGAACACCGCCGCCATCCGCTTGCCGTTGACCTGGCGCATCAGCACGATGCCGCCAAGGTCGGCCACCTTGTTGTCCAGCCCGCCGGCCAGGGCGATCGCCTGCAGCAGCGTGGTCTTGCCGGTGATCGGGTAGATCCCCGGCTTGCTGACCGCGCCCTCCAGGGTGATGCGCTGGCTGGCGTATTCCTTCACGAACACGCTGACCTGCGGGTTCTGCAGGTAGCCCTCGGAATACTTCCTGGCCAGTTCGGCCTCCAGTTCCGGGATCGTCCTGCCGCCGGCCAGCACGGCACCGATCAGCGGCAGCGAAATCTGCCCGTTGGAGTTCACCCGCACTTCCTTGTCCAGGTCCTGTACCCCGAACACGCTGATGTCCAGCAGATCCTGGGCACCGATGCGGTAGTCGGTGGCGCCCTCGTAGGCGCCGGAGGCCGTGGTGGTATCCGGCGGCGGCAAGGCATTGCCGGCGACCGCATTGGCCTGCCCGGAACGCGCGCCGCCATCGCTGGCACACGCGGCCAGACCCAATGCCAGCATCAAGACCAACAAGAAACGCAACCCGTTGCGCATGCGGAATCCTCTCCCGGGGGACTTGGCATTATGAGGGGCAGGCCCGCAGGCGCAAGCCGGAGGCCGCACAAGCGGCCGTTTCCGTGATCGCCTGCCCCGTTGCCCGGCAGGCGCGCTACCGCGCGCGCAAAGCCCTGTTGCCTAATCCGGGCGTTGCTGTAGAATGCGCGCCTCGCAACGGGCGGTTAGCTCAGCGGTAGAGCATTGCCTTCACACGGCAAGGGTCGCAGGTTCGAACCCTGCACCGCCCACCAGATTGCGGAAAACCCCCGGCCTTCCGGGGGTTTTTCGTTGTTGCCTTCGCATGCTTCTTGCCGCCTGCCGCGGGGACCAGGGCGCCGGGCGCGCCCTCACTGCCAGCCGTAGCGGCGCACATAGAACCCCTTCATCGCCTGGGTCAGGGCCATGTAGGACAGCACGATCAGCGGCAGCAGGGCGAAGTACAGCGGCGGCAGCGCCTGCGGCTTGAAGTAGTGCGCCAGCGGGCCCATCGGCAGGAAGATGCCGATCGCCATGATCGCCAGCGTCATCGCCAGCAGCGGTGCCGAGGCCCGGCTCTGGATGAACGGGATCTTCGGGGTGCGGATCATGTGCACGATCAGGGTCTGGGTGAGCAGGCCGACGACGAACCAGCCCGACTGGAACAGGGTCTGCTGGGCCGGGCTGCTGGCGCCGAACACGTACCACATCATCGCGAAGGTGACGATGTCGAAGATCGAGCTGATCGGGCCGAAGAACACCATGAAGCGGCCGATGTCGGCCGGGTTCCAGCGCTGCGGACTCTTCAGCAGCTCCTCGTCCACGTGGTCGAACGGGATCGCGATCTGCGAGGTGTCGTACAGCAGGTTCTGCACCAAGAGCTGCATCGGCAGCATCGGCAGGAACGGGATGAAGGCCGAGGCCACCAGCACCGAGAACACGTTGCCGAAGTTGGAGCTGGCCGTCATCTTGATGTACTTGAGCATGTTGGCGAAGGTGCGACGCCCTTCCTGCACGCCCTCCTCCAGCACCATCAGGCTCTTCTCCAGCAGGATGATGTCGGCCGCCTCCTTGGCGATGTCCACCGCGGTGTCCACCGAGATGCCGATGTCGGCACTGCGCAGCGCCGGCGCGTCGTTGATGCCATCGCCCAGGAAGCCCACCACGTGGCCGTTGGCCTTCAGCAGGCGCACGATGCGCTCCTTGTGCGCGGGCGTCAGCTTGGCGAACACGTTGTGGCGCTCCACCGCCTGCGCCAGCGCGGCATCGTCCATCCGCTCGATGTCGCCCCCCAGCAGCACGCCCGGCTGCGCCAACCCCACTTCGCGGCAGATCTTGGCGGTCACCCGTTCGTTGTCGCCGGTCAGCACCTTGACCACCACGCCGTGCCCGGCCAGCGCCTTGAGCGCCGGCGCGGTGGATTCCTTCGGCGGGTCGAGGAAGGCCACGTAGCCGACCAGGGTGAGGCCGCACTCGTCGGCCACGCCATACACCTCCTGGGTGGGCGGCACTTCCTTCATCGCCACCGCGACCACGCGCAGCCCTTCTTCGTTGAGGTCGGCCGTCACCTGGCGGATGCGCTCCAGCAGCTCCGGCCCCAGCGGCTCGGACTGCGCGCCGTGGCGCACGTGGGTGCAGGCCGCCAGAACTTCTTCTACCGCCCCCTTGCACACCAGCTCGTGGTGATCTTCGCGCTCGCTCACCACCACCGACATGCGCCGGCGCTCGAAATCGAACGGAATCTCGTCCACCTTGCGGAAGTTTTTCGCCGGGTTCAGCTCCTGGTGCACTTCCACATGCTCCAGCACCGCCACGTCCAGCAGGTTCTTCAACCCGGTCTGGTAGTAGCTGTTGAGGTAGGCCATTTCCAGCACTTCGTCGGATTCCTCGCCCCACACGTCCACGTGCCGGGCCAGGAAGATCCTGTCCTGGGTGAGCGTGCCGGTCTTGTCGGTGCACAGCACGTCCATCGCGCCGAAGTTCTGGATCGCATCCAGACGCTTGACGATGACTTTCTTGCGCGACAGGAACACCGCGCCCTTGGCCAGGGTGGAGGTGACGATCATCGGCAGCATCTCCGGGGTCAGGCCGACCGCGATCGACAGGGCGAACAGCAGCGCCTCCATCCAGTCGCCCTTGGTGAAGCCGTTGATGAACAGCACCAGCGGAGCCATCACGAACATGAAGCGGATCAGCAGCCAGCTCACCTTGTTGACGCCCGCCTGGAAGGAGGTCGGCGCGCGGTCGGTGGCGGTGACACGGATGGCCAGCGCGCCGAAATAGGTGGCGTTGCCGGTGCCGAGCACTACCGCCGTGGCCGAGCCGGACACCACGTTGGTGCCCATGAACAGGATGTCGTCCAGCTCCAGCGGGTTGATCGCCCCGGCATCGCGCTGGAACGCGAACTTCTCCACCGGCATCGACTCGCCGGTCATCGCCGCCTGCGCCACGAACAGGTCCTTGGCGGTGAGCACCCGGCAATCGGCAGGAATCATGTCGCCAGCGGACAGCACGATCACGTCGCCCGGCACCAGCTGCTTGATCGGCAGCTCCACCCGGTAGCCGCCGGCGCCGTAGGCGCGCGCTGCGCCGGGTCGCGCCTCGTCCAGCCCGTCCCGCGGCTGCGGGCGCAGCACGGTAGCAGTGTTGCTGACCATCGCCTTCAGCGCTTCGGCCGCCTTGTTCGCCTTGGACTCCTGCCAGAAGCGCAGCAGGGTGGACAGCACCACCATGGTGCCAATCACCACGGTCGCCTTCATGTCCTCGGTCAGATAGGAGATGACCGCCAGCAGCGTCAGCAGCAGGTTGAACGGATTGCGGTAGGACAGCCACAGGTGCTGCCACCAGGTGAGCGGCTTTTCCTGCTCCACCTCGTTCGGACCGACCTGTTCGCGGATGACCTCGGCCTGGTCTTCGTCGAGGCCGTGCTCGCCGCTGCCCAGTTGCGCCAGCAGCGCCGCCGGCTCGGCCAGCGCGGCGGACACCAGGCGCTGGCCCAGACCGGCCGGCAGCTCGCGGCTGACGTCCGTGCGCAGCACGCTGTCCAGCACCGCCAGCCGCCGGAAATGGCGGGTGAAGTGGCGGTTGCTGAGGAAATTCGCGAACAGCTCTTTCAGAAGGGTGAAGTTCATGGGGATCTCCGTGGCCCCTGTCGCGGCAGGGGCCGATATGCCGTCCATCAGGCTCGGGACAAGGATCAGGGCAAAGGTTCAGGGCAAGGCATCAGCGCCATCGAAAGCAGCAGGAGTCTGGTGCCGCAACATGGCAATCCGTCATCCGCTGCGCCATGGCTTGGGCAGCCAGCGCAGGCCGATCGCGACCCAGCGCTGCCCTGCCCCGCCGCCAAGGCGATTGCCGCAGGTGGCATCCAGTTGCAGGCGCTCCGGCAGCAGCCACTGGCGGACGCCGGCCTGCCACGACGGCCGGCCCGCGTCCTGGCCGAAGGTTTCGGCCAGCAGCGATGTCCGTTTCCCCAGCCGCCACTCACTGCCCACTCCCCAGCTGAGGTGGTCGCGGCGGCTGGCGCCCTCGCGCAGCCAGCCCAGGTTCACGTGCACCAGCAGTGCCTCCCCTGCGAACGCGCGTGTGGCCGGCACGTAAGCATAGGCATCGATCGTTCCTGCATCCGCGTGGCGGACGCCACCCAGGGCCAGGGCGATTCCCCAGCCGCCGCCATCCAGCGGCTGCAGCATCGTCTTGGCCTGCACCAGCACATCGCGCTCGGTGCGTGCCTCGCGCGTCGCAAGGGCTGCGCCGCCCACGGTCAGTTCCAGATCATCACCAGGATTACAGGCCGGCAGCGCCCATATCTCGGTGCCGGGGCGCGCCTGCCGCACCCAGCTCTCCAGCTGGCAGCGGCCGGGCGCGACGATGCCGGCATCGTCCACCACCATCGGGCTGTCCGCATGCGCCGCGCCCGCGGCAAGCCAGGCGAGCGCCAACCCGGCGGGACGCACCGCCGACACGCATCCGGCGCGGTGGATCTGGATGAGGCGCATATGGGGTCCCCTCGCTGGTCGAGGCAGAGCCACCCCGCGCGCACTGCCCGCGCCCGGCGACCAGCGGCCGCCTGCGCCGGGCCGCGCCTGCCGGACGGCAAGCGCGCTTCGCGGCCGTCCCGCCAGGGGATGGCCATGCAGCTGTCGGGAAGGGAGCGCGCCGGGAATGGCGACGCGCGCGACCGCTTCTCGCTTCCGGCGAGACAGCGGCAGGAGACCTGCGCTTATCTTGCCGAGAAGATGCCGGCATGCGCCGGCCGACGACTGTCGCTCGAACAAGTGCCCACTTGGGGGAGTCTCCGCAGTTGGAAGCGCGCGCATTGTAGGCAGCCGCTTGGGCCGCCGCAAGCGGTGCGCATGGAAAAACCCCGGCCATTCGGCCGGTGGACCGACCAGCTTTTCGTAGACATCCGGACGCCATAATTGATGGCAATGGCCGAGGTGTTTATGGGCAACAGCAAGCAGTACACGAATGAGTTCCGGGCCGAAGCGGTGAAGCAGGTGCTGGAGCGCGGCTTTACGGTTGTGGACGTGGCGTCCCGGATCGGGATCCCCAAGCACACGTTGTATGAGCAGGTGCAGGCGGCCAGGAGGACGGCGCCGCTATCCGTGGCCGCCGCAGCGCAGAGCGACTCGGCCGAGATCCGCCGGCTGAAGGCCGAGCTGCGGCG
The DNA here is from genome assembly GCF_024704365.1 of Thermomonas sp. S9. Taxonomy (GTDB): domain Bacteria; phylum Pseudomonadota; class Gammaproteobacteria; order Xanthomonadales; family Xanthomonadaceae; genus Thermomonas. The sequence goes on along the minus strand of NZ_JAJDFY010000001.1, from coordinate 1,382,867 downwards.
CGTGACCGAGGAGCGCGACATCCTAAAAAAAGCCGCCGCGTACTTTGCCAAGGGGTAAGGGCGAAGTACGCGTTCATGCGCGCGCACATCCGCGAGTTCCGTCTGGTCGCCATGTGCCGGGTGCTGGGCGTGCACCGCAGCGGCTACTACGCTTGGCTGCGCCAAGGAGCCAGTGCCCGCGAGCGCGAGGACCAGCGTCTGCTCGGGCTGATCAGGCACTACTGGCTGGCTAGCGGTGCGGTGTACGGCTATCGCAAGATCGCCCTGGATCTGCGGGACGCTGGCGAGCGATGCAGCCGGCATCGCGTCTGGCGACTGATGAAGGCGGAGGGCCTGCGGGCGCAGGTGGGCTACGGCGGCAAGCCGCGCCACCGCAGCGGTCCGGTCGGCGCCGTGGCGAACGTGCTCAATCGGGACTTCTCGCCGCACACCCCGAACAAGGTCTGGGTCACGGATATCACCTATATCCGCACCTACGAAGGCTGGAACTGTTCCTGGCGGCAGTGATGGACCTGTACTCGCGCCAGATCGTCGGATGGGCGACGGCGCCGACGATGACCAGCGACCTGGTGCTGCAGGCGCTGACGGCCGCGGCATAGCGGCGCAAGCCCGGCCCGGGCGTGATGGTCCACTCCGACCAGGGCTGCCAGTTCACCAGCAGCAACTGGCAGCCGTTCCTGAAGGCGCACCGGATGGTGCCGAGCATGAGCCGTCGCGGGAACTGCCACGACAACGCCGTGGCCGAGAGCTTCTTCAGCGTCCTGAAGAAGGAGCGGATCAAGCGTCGGATCTACCCGACGCGGGCCACCGCCACATCGGACGTGTTCGACTACATCGAGATGTTCTACAACCCGATCCGCCGGCATGGTTCCGCTGGCGGCATGTCACCGGTAGAGTTCGAAAGGCGCTACGCGCAGAGCGGCGAATGAGTGTCTACGGAACTCTGGTCGGTCCACCCGCGTTGTGGGATGAGCAGCGGGAGAGAGTCGGGCTCTGAGGCGGAGGCACCCCTCAGCCCAACATGCCCTTGAGATCCTTCAGCATTAGGAACAGATGGTACGGATCAGTCGGGCTGGGTTCAAATTCCCACGATTCGTACCACTGCCGCGCTGCGTCGTCTTTGGCATGGACCAACAGGCAACGAATGCCGGCGATGTCGGCAGCCTGTGCGGTACGCAGCAGCGCATCCTTGAGCAAGGCCTGGCCCAGACCTTTACGCTGATGTTCCTTGTCCACCGCGAGCCGGGCCAGGATCATGACCGGCACCGGGTGGCGCGCCAGCCCCTTCATCACTCTCGACGGCGCGGCCTCCGGATCGACACTGCCGACTGCGATGCTGTAGAAGCCGACCACCACGTCACCCTGGCAACAGACGTAAGTCTGCGCGCTGTTGGCCTTCTGGTTGACGAGCGCGTAGCGCTGCAGGAACTGGTTCAGCGCGGCCTGGCCGCAGTCGAAGGCATCGACCTGATCCGTTGCAGCCAGCTTGCGAACGGGGGAGTAAGCACCGCTCAATCCAGAACCCCGGGCTCACGCAGCAACCTCTTCAGACGCGGCTTGCTTTGCACCGGGCGGTCCAGCGCCTCCTGAAAGGCCTGCCACTGTGTGTCGTCCAGCACGAACCGGCGACGATCCGCCAGTGTCTGCGCGGCCGCCGTCACGCCCGCGTCGAGCAGGAACTCGCTGACGTTCTTGTGGCAGGCGCGTGCGGCTTCCTGCAGCAGTTGCTTGACCGGCGTGCTGGCACGAACGTCAATGCGTTCGGTCTTGGAAAGATTCAGGGTGCTCATGGTGCCCCTCCGGACTGATCTTGGATGCCCTTATTGTAGGCGTCCGGACATTGTCCTGACAAGGCGTTTCTTGTCTTGGCCACCATCCAAGCACGTACTTCCGCGTTGCAATATGTCGTAGTGCTCGATAACGACCGACGAAACGCAACGGGAGCGTTTCCTTCGCCCCCGATGCTGCAATCCAACCGCTTGATTCGTCCGCGCGTAACCCTTTGATCTGTATGGGTCTGAGTTGCGGCCTTTGCGGACTTCCGGCCACTTCCAAAGAGCGATGCCGGAGCGAGGAATGGCCAGGAGAGGTGGAATGTGGCCCGGAACGGGCTGGAAGGCTGACCGGTGCAGTCCGCAGGCTTCCGCAGGAACCCCCAAGAACACGCGGGAACCGGCGCGATCGGGCAGAAAAACCCCAACCGAGAACGGTTGGGGTTTTGTTATTGGGGTGGGCTCTATCGAATCATCGGCCACAGCCCGCACTACAGCTTGACTCCAAGAATCCAGCTCCAGCTGTTACCGCCATAGTTACTGCCTCAAGGCGACCGCTTGGCCGCTTCGGCATGCGACCGGCATGGGTTGCCGGACGGGGCCTGCCTCCCTGCAAGTCTCACGCGCCAGCGTAGCCCGCGCGCTGTGGGGTGGGGACGGGGAAGCATGCAGCGCGCGAATTGAAGGCAGGGGCGACCATCTCGACGCGATGGCCAGGCCGGGCAATGGGTCCTCCCCAGGGCTGCCCCCTGCGGGTAATTCGGACCGCGAAAGCGGGCTAGACGCAACAGCGGCTTAGGGGTTTTGGTAGTCGGCCCGGCCTGCATCGCACGCCGGCGGACGCTATTTGTCCCGGGTCCGGCACTGCCCGGGACAAACCCGGGACGCTGAAACGTAAGCGGGGCGCGGTGTCCCGGGTGCCCCGCTTGTCCCGGGCGGAAACTGCAAGGGTAAGGGTCAGGGGGGACTTTCAGGGGCAGGAAAACGGGTGCGGGTGCGGGATTGCAAAGGAACCTTTATGTATCTACCCGGGACACCCGGGACACCCGGGACAATCAACCGTGGCGCGGCTTTCCCTGTCCCGGGTTTGTCCCGGGTTGACGGTCTACCCGGGACAGATCACGCAGCGGACTCGCAGCCCTCCGCGCCCTCATCCTCCGGGAAGTCGGCCCGATACGCTGCCAGGTCCTGCCCGTAGAATTCGACCGCCACCAGTTCATCCAGCCAACGCAGCAGCCGGCCATCGGCGTGTGCCGCTGCGGCCTCTGGAAACCGGCTCGCAAGTGCCCTCGTGAGTCGCGTAACGTTGCGATCCGCCTCATCCTCGGCACGAATTGCTGCCGCCCTCTCGCGATGGTCGGCCCGTTCCTTTTCGGTAGCCAGGGCATCGCGAAGCCGGGCCACCTCGCTTGCCAGCTCCTGCACCCGGGCGCGTAGCTCTGCGGCCATTTCCGCCCCGGGTTTCATCGCCCGCGCCCGGACGCGCGCGGGGTCGGTGTTCGCCATCCATTCGCGCACAGCGCGCCGCGCATCGAAAAGCCCATCAGGCCCCGGCGCAGTGATAGTTCCGCGCTTTGCCGCTGCGGATACCGCCTGCCGGCTAACTCCCAGCATCAACCCCAGCTGCGCGCCGTTGACCCGCAAGCCCAACAGCTCTAGTTCCAGGTCGCGCGATGTTGACGCCAGTGCATCGCGCCGCGCTCCCGAATGGTTTTCCAGCCGTTCCGTCATTTCTGCAACTCCGTCCGTCAACCTCGTTCCCAGCTCACTACCTAGGCAGGCATTGCGGCCCGAATTACCCGCAAGGGAGCGGCCTAGGGAGGACCCACAAGCCCGGCGCGCGCCTGCTGCACTCCCGCCCCGCCTGCCGCCGCGCGCTTTCAAAATGCGTCCAATGGGCAGGGAACAGGCAAGCCGTCCCTGCGGTTCCAACACCACGGACACGCGATCACACGCGCAGGTGCGGCCTGCCACAGCCAAACGGGCCCGCAGCCGGTGCACTGGCACGCCTGTGACCATCCCGCCGGCACGTGCCCGGATCGGCGCGCAGCGCGCGCAAGCAAGGCGCGGGCATAGGCCAACACCTCTACGTCGGTACAGGCGGCCAAGGTGTCCAAGTCCCCGCCGGCCATGCGCACAGTCCGCCGTGCGTCCATGCCTTCCGCCTGGGCAATGCGGATTAGCCGCAGCCTTTGGGCATCCGCGTTCGCGCCTGCCGCACTCATGGACCGCCGCCATCTGCATCGTCGCCGTCATCTGCCCACAGTTCCGGCAACACCACGTAGACGCGCGCACGCCGGCCATCCGGTAGCCGCTCGCTTCGGGTGAACTCTCCGTTACTGCCCTGCCTCAACGCGCCATGAAGTGCCAGCGTGCGCGCCACCTGTTGGGGATCAAAGCCGCTGCATACCTCGCTACGGAACACCTCGCGTTCGATGTAGTAGGCCAATCCGCCCTCATCGTCTTTCCCCTTGCGGAACCCGGCCCGATTGATCGTGCGCGGCTTGTGCGATTCGTCCGCGTCACGCCACGGGCTGAACCTCGCCTCGCCGTGCTGCGCCAGGAACAACCGCACCTGCGCCAACATGGCGGCCGGCTCTGCTGCCCCATCGGTTCCACGGGAAGCAATCCACGCCGCGAAGCATGCGCGCGCCGCACGCTCTGCCTCGCCTTGCGGCCATCCGGTCAGCCCGTGCATGGTTGCAAGCTCTCCAGCCGCAGCAGCCAAGGCGAAGCGTTGCGCCACGCGCCGCACCTGTCCGGCTGCGGTGTGCGCGCACAGGCTTTCCGCCGTTGCATCCCGTCGCACCCGCAGTGCGTCCATGGCGGCCGTTGTGCCGGCGGCAAGCGCCCGCAGCCATGCCCGCAGCGCGTGGCCGTGGTGGGCCACTGCGGCGCGTTTCAGGCTATCGGCAAATGGCCCGGGGTCCATGCCCTCGGGTAGCCGCTCGAAAATGCCCCGACCGCCTTCCACGTCGGCCGGCACGTCGATTACGCGAACCTCATGCCCTGCGCGCGTCTTGTGGCCGGCTGCGGTCACCAGATCGCCCAACCCCACCTCGCCCGCACTCAGGAACAGCAACCGGAATCGAGCCGCCGCGCGCGCGCTGCCGTCGCGATGGCTGCGGCTCTTGCCCTGCCCATTCGCTAGCAGATAGGCCGCCGCGCCTGCGTTGCGCGGGTCCAGCTGGCCAATCTCATCCAACGGCAGCAGCAAATCCGAGTACAGCGATGCTACGGCCTCTAGTGCATTGTCCGTCGCGCGCCAGGTGCGCACGTATGCGGGCGGCCCGAACACGCTGCCGGCCACGGCAAGCGCCGTGCTTTTGCCCGAACTGCTGCTGCCTTTCAGATGGAAGCCGCCTCCTTCCGTATCCAGCAGGCCCAGGCAGGGGCCAGCGAATGCGGCCGACAACGCCAAGACTAGGCGCGAGTTCCCGGCGCAGGGAGCGGCGACTTCGCTGCGCCATTCCTCCAGCGTCCCAGCTGTCGCGAGCGCCACGCCATCAACCGTTGCACCTTGAAAAATAACCGGCTCGCCGTCCGGCTCTCCGAAGGTTTCCGCAGGTAGGACGAACGTCCCACCATGCCAACCCGTTCGCAGCACGCAACGGGCTTTCGCCTCGGGCCGCGCTTGGGCGATGTAGTCCAACAGGCGACTGCGCCGCTGCGCCATCGAAGTGATTTCTAGCCCCTGTCGCAACAGTTCGGCGCGCAGCTCTTCGCCGCTGCCGGCCAGCATCGCCATAGGCATTGCCCATCGGTGTTCCTGCCCGTCGCGATCCGCGAACACCAGCAACCGCCCCCATTCGCTGGCGCTTGCATCGCGGGTCACGGCGGCCACTTGTAGCGGCGAGCAAATCCACTGCGGTTCGGCCTCAATGGTTGCGCCCGTCGCCCGGTCATGCGCGGTCCCTATCCAGTAGACGCCCGGCCGGCCCATTGCCTCGCTGTCAGTCACGATGAACCGCGCTTGCGCATCGTCGGCAGGCTTGGGTTTGTCGGCGGCCTTGGCCTTGCTCCGGCGCTTTCCATCGCGCGCTTCCTGCATTCGCGCCAGGTCGCGTTCCGCCTGTTCCTCCAGTCTGGAAGTCACGCCAGCACCTCGCGCGCGCCTTCGATGCGCTCAACGGCCACCAGCAGCCGCGCATGATCGTCCGGCCCCAGCGGCTGCCCATCGGCCACGGCGCGCGCCGCAATGACCACGATGGATGCCTCCCGCGCCAGCACGCCAAGCGCCGCCGCCCAACCGCTTTGCCGCCACGCTTCGCGCGCGGCGGTGCGCCCTTCCGGCGTGGCGTCCGCAACTCGCTGCGGGAACAGGTCGGCCACCTCCAGTCCCAGGGCGCGCACGACCGCCAGCACTTCGCACCCCGCAAAGCATTTCACCAGCGCGCGGCCGTCGTTACCTTCCGCAATGGACAGGGATGCGCTGCGATCCTCATGGGCCGGGCAGCGCGCGGTATAGCCCCGCCCGGACTTGCGCACCCGCTCCACCCGGGACAGCAGCACGCCAACGGGGCCATAGCTGGAATGCGGCACGGCGGGGGCACTCATCGCGGCAAGTCCGAAGCCCACGCGGGCGCGGCTTCATCGCCCGGGGGAAGTAACGCAAGCCGCAGTAGCCATCCCGTCGCGATGCCACCTCCAACGCTGCCGAACGTTCGCCATAGGGAACCATCCCCACAGCCCAGCGGAAGCCGTCCTGTTCGACAAGCGCCCACGCTGCGACCGGCTCCAACAATTCGCCGCCATCGTCACGCCAGACGGCATACCAGCCCGGCTGCGCGGGCGTGAGGCTCTCAATCTGCGGCTCATCCGGTGCCCGGCTCATGCCCGCACCTCCGGACGCCCCGCCGCCTCGATGAAGGCCGCCACGTCGGAAGCCCGCCACGCGGTGCAACGCTCGGACAGTTTCACGGCCGCAGGCGCGCGCTGTTCGCGGACCAGCTTCCACCAGGTGGATTTGCTCACTCCGACCAGCGCCAGCACCTGCGGAAGGCGCAGCAGGCCGCCGGCCTCCAGCAGGTATTGCGCGGGCATGCCCCGCGAAGTGGCAGGCGGTTTGCGGGTGGCCGCTGCCGTAGCCTTGTGTTGCTTATGCATAGTTGCCGTCCTATGTAGGCCCGATGCGGGCGGGACGGTTCATGCTGGATTTCTACGGACGTCCGGTCATCGAACCGCTACGCCTAGCGGGTTCCCGGCAGGTGTAACGGGTGACCGCTACGCCTTGTGGTCACTTGCGCATTTCAATTTTTCTAGGGCCCACACTTTGGCCCATTGCTTGAGGGTTTTCTCGGGCAGGTGTGACGTTGCAGGAAGCCCCGGGGCTGTCTGAATTTTTGTGTGTGAGGCGGTTTTCTGAATCTGCCTTCGTGCCGCTCAGCGCGGCGCGAGGGTGAAGCGGTCGCCGTACAGTATCGCGAACTGGTTCATCGCGGACTTCCACTCCTTGCTCGCCCGCTTCCAGTCGGCGGTGATGTTGCGCAGGGCCAGCCAGATCAGTTTGGTCGCGGCCTCGTCGCTCGGGAAATGCCCGCGGCTCTTGATGATCTTGCGCAGCCGCGAATGGACGCTCTCGATGGCGTTGGTGGTGTAGATGATCCGCCGCACCTCGGGGGAACGCGAAGAACGGGATCACCCGGCTCCACGCTCGCCGCCAGGCCGCGACGACGGTCGGGAAGCGCTGCCCCCAAGGGCCTTGCTCGAACGCGTCCAGTTCGGCTTCTGCGGCTTCCGCGCTGGGCGCGGTGTAGATCGGCTTGATCGCCGCGGCCAGCGCCTTGCGGTCCTTCCAGCTGGCAAAGTCGAGGCTGTTGCGGATCAGGTGCACGATGCAGGTCTGCAGCGTCGTGGCCGGGAACACCGCTTCCAGCGCTTCGGGCAGGCCCTTCAGCCCATCGGCCACGCCGATCAGGATGTCCTGCGTGCCGCGGGTCTTCAGGTCGTTGAAGACCTTCATCCAGAACTTCGCGCCTTCGGTGTTCTCGATCCACAGCCCGAGGATGTCGCGGGTGCCGTCCGGCAGCACGCCCAAGGCCAAGTACACCGCCTTGTTGCGCACCACGCCGTCCTCGCGGATCTTCACTCGTAGCGCGTCGAAGAACACCACCGGGTACATCGGCTCCAGCGGCCGGGTCTGCCATGCGCCCACCTCGGCCATCACCTCGTCGGTGACCGCGCTGATGAACTCTGGCGACACGTCGACGGCATACATCTCGGCCAGATGCCCTTGGATCTCGCGCACCGACATGCCGCGGGCGTACATCGAGATGATCCGGTCATCAAAGCCGGCGAAGCGGCGCTCGTGCTTCGGGATCAGCTGCGGCGCGAAGCTGCCGGCACGATCACGGGGCACGTCGATCCGGAGCGGCCCCTCGTCGGTCAGCACGGTCTTGCCGCTGCGGCCGTTGCGGTGGTTGCCGCGACCGCCCTCGGGGCTGGCCAGGTGCACGCCCAGCTCGGCGCCCAGGGCGCGCTCGATCACGGCCTTCTTCAGCTTCTGAAACACGGCCTCGACGCCGGCAGCGTCCACCGGGCCGGGGATCAGCTTCTCAAGCAGTTCGTCGGGAAGAATGGCGTCCGGCTTCGCGACTGGGGGGTTTCTTGCGTGGCATGGGGGCTCCTGAACATCGTCATGGTAGGCCCCTCACACAAAAATCCTGACACCCTCGAAGCCCCCTCAACTCTTTGGCAAGCGTCGGCAAGTCGGGCTTGCCTTTTGCCTCGCCTTTTTCGTGCAACGGAACCGTTGAAAAAAACGGGACAGGTGGGCAGATGCCTTGTCCTTTAAGCCATTGCGCGACGCATTGGCTATAACGCCGCCCTGCCTGCCGGACTCGACATATGCGGTCGCAAATGCCGCTTCAATGGCGGCCGATGATTCTGAGCCGTACGCAAAAGCTAACAGCGAACCCGCAGCAATGCTCGCCATGCCCAAATGAAATTGGCGCGCCCTCGGGTCCCGCGACGACAACACATCGAGCGCGCTGGATCGCACTCGATTGAATAGCGATTGTTCGGTGGTGCGGTCCGCCAATTCGGTATCGCTTGGATGCGCGTACTTCCTTTGGATTCTATGTAGGGCCACCGCCCAGCCGTGCGCATCGTCGCGCCAACTGGGAAGCTCGCCCACCTCCCGCACCCACTCGCTTAGAGTCGGATCGCCCTTGATCCTCGTTCCGGCAGAAACCGCTATGGCAAGCGCCGCAACTGCCGATGCGGCGATAAAGTCGGCATCATCTGGCAACGAACTGTCACCCATTCGCGCACCCTCGCTGCGCCCTTCAAAGGAGCGCCACGGCAACGGGTGAAGGTGTCCCGCTTTCGGCTGGCCGGCCTAGCCGTGGCGTGTTCGCTTATCGCGCGCCCCACCGAGTGTTGCGGGCGGCTTCCTCACTGCATGCCTGTGAAAGGGCCCCGAGCATTTCAGCGGCGACCAGCAGCGATGCCAGGTGTTCGCGCGTTTCGTTCTCATCGTTCGCACACCGACCAGCTGCACGCACAACCGCACTCGCCGCGCTCGCGAAGTTCACTGCGTGCGATTGCATGTTGTCCGTTTCCGGGTCCAGCAAACTGATTGCTAGTGCGCGGTCGGAGTAGACCACGCAATGCGCCAGTGATTCGCTCATGCCTCGCTCCTTTGGCGGCTTTCCGCCGCATCGGCGGCTAGTGCCGCATGGGCTCGCCCGATTTCGCATGCCAGCAGGTGGCGCAACGCCGCCTGTATATCGTCGTTGGCATGGCCGAAAGCCGCCTCATCGTTCGCCACCAAATACCCCAGCGCTTGGGCGCACCAAAGATGCGCGCTTGCGTCTGTCGTGTAATTGCCTTTCACCGGCGCAGCACCGTATTGCTCCGGGTCCGCCGCTAGACTGTGGGTTGCCATGATCGTTCCTCCGTAGAACGGTTGTGGAAGGCGTGGCCGGGTGCCGCTAACACCCGGTCGCGCCGCTTACCGGCTCTCGCCGGATGCTTTGCGCAGGGGGACAACGTTCCCGCCTTCGCGCAGGTTGTCCAGGTAGTCCGCCCATGCCTGCATCATCTTTCGGCGCTCTGGCAAATGGGCGGTGCGGTTGTAGGCCCGGCCGTTTGGGTCGCGCACGGAGTGTGCCAATTGGTGTTCGATGTAGTCAGGCCGGAACCCGAGCAATTCATCCAGCATCGTGCGAGCCGTCGCCCGGAAACCGTGGGCCGTCATCACATCCGCCCCGAAGCCCATGCGCCGCAACGCGGCATTGATCGCATTGTTGCTCATGGGCCGGCGCGGCGAGCGGCCACCGGGGAACACGTACTGGCCGCGCCCGGTCAACGGGTGAAGCTCGCGCAAGATCGCAACCGCTTGATCGCACAGCGGCACAAGATGCGGCTGGCGCATTTTCATTTTGGCGGCGGGGATGTTCCATTCGGCCTTGTCCAGGTCGATTTCCGCCCACTCGGCATGCCGCAGCTCGCCGGGACGGACGAACAGCAGGCCCGACAGCTTCAACGCAGCGCGCGTCACCGGATCGCCTTTGTATCCCTCGATTGCACGCAGCAGCCCGCCCAGCTCGCCGGGATCGGTAATCGCCGCATGGTGGCGTCCCTCGGGGCTGGCCAGCGCGCCGCGCAGATCGGCAACGGGGTTGCGCTCCGCCCGTCCGGTGGCAATGGCGTAGCGCATGACTTGCCCGCAGTTTTGCAGGATGCGGTGCGCCGACTCGACAGCGCCGCGTTCCTCGATTCGCCGGGCGACGCGCAGGAACTCTGGCGCAGTCACTTCGGCCACAGGCCGGCCACCGATGTAGGGGAAAACGTCATTCGCCAGCCAAGCCGCCACCTTGTCCAGGTAGCCGGGAACCCATGCTTGCTTGCCCAGCCATTCCCGGGCCACAACCTCGAAACTGTTGGCCGCGCGCTCCGCGCCCGCCGCTTTCTCCGCCTTGCGGTGTTCGCCGGGGTCGATGCCCGCCGCCAGCGCCTTGCGCGCCTCGGCGTGACGCTCGCGAGCGTCGGCCAAGCTGGTATCCGGGTAGGTGCCAAGACTCAGGGTATTGCGCTTGCCGGTCACTGGACGGCGGTAATCCCAGCGCCACCAGCGCGCGCCATCCGGACGCAGCAGTAGGTACAGGCCGCCGCCATCGGCCAGCCGCATCGGCTTGTCGCCGGGCTTGGCCTTCCGGATCGCGGTATCCGTGAGCATGGCAGTAACTCCCGTGGCGGTAACTGTTCTGGCAGTAGGCCAGTTACCGCCCAAGTTACTGCCTATAGGCGGTAACTTTCAAGGGATGCCATCGCACCGCCACGGACACAAAAAAGGCCGGAACCCTTGATTTTGCTGGAGGTTCCGGCCTTCTTTGGACGTTCTGGAACGTTGAATTGGTGGAGGTGGGCGGAATCGAACCGCCGTCCGAAGGCACTCCATGCCCGGCACTACATGCTTAGCCCGGTGTTTGGTCTCGGAGGCCGGCAACACACCGTGCGAAGCACGCCGTCCTCCACACCCGCTGCGTTTCGGAGCCGGTTGGCGGGTCGCCGCCGGAACCTATCCCGTGATGATGACCCTACATCCACGAGCACGGGCACAAGTGGGTTCGGGGCTAGGCCTTAGGCGGCCAGAGCGTAGTTGTCGTCGTTGGCAACTATGTGTTTGCAGCTGGATTTACGAGGAAAGCTACCCCCTCGGCATGCGCCGTGCGATTTCGCGACCCCCGTCGAAGCCAGTGCACCCCCGGGAAGCGTCGATTTCACCGACCCGGCCAGTATAGGGGCGGCGGCGGGGTTCACAAGCCCGGTGTGCCGGGGCGTTCATCCGGCGCAACGGAAACGGGCCGCGCGTGGCGGCCCGTTCCGCGAACCCCGTGGCTGCGGGGTCAGGAACGCAGCGGCAGCAGGCGGATCTCCACCCGGCGGTTGAGCGCCCGGCCCTGCTCGGTGTCGTTGCTGGCGATCGGGAAGCGCTTGCCCATGCCGATGATCTCGAACCGCTGCGGCTGCACGCCCTGCGCGATCAGGTAGCTGGCCACCGCATTGGCGCGCTGCTCGGAGATGCGCTGGTTGACCGCGTCGGACCCGATGTTGTCGGTGTGGCCGCTGACCTCCACGATGGTCTGGTTGTACTCGCGCAGGGTGCCGGCGACGGCGTTCAGCGCGGGATAGAACTGCGGCTTGATGTCGGTCCGGTTGAAGTCGAAGGTGACGCCATCCGGCAGGTTGAGCTTGATCACGTCGCCATCGCGGCTGACGTCGATGCCGGTGCCGGCGGTCTCGCGCCGCAGCTGGGCTTCTTGGCGGTCCTGGTAGTTGCCGATGGCGCCGCCGGCGAGCGCGCCGATGCCGGCGCCGACCATCGCCTGCTGGCGGCGCGACACCGCGCTGTCGCCGCTGAGCAGGCCCGCCGCGGCGCCGATGGCCGCGCCGATCAACGCGCCCTTCTTGGCCCGGGCATGGTCGTCATAGCCGCCCTGCGTGTCATACGACGCACAGCCGGCGACGAAGGCGACAAGGCAGATGCCGAGCACGGCAAGCTTGAACGGCTGGGTATTCATTTGAAGCTCCTTTTCAGTCATGTGGCGATTGGCTGGGAGACGCCGGGCAGAGGCTAGGCGCGGGCACGTGGCCTGGATGTGAACGGAGGCGGCTGCGTTAAGCCGGCGTTGCCTGATCGAGCAGGGCCTGCGCCGCCTCCGCGCCCAGCGGCAGGCTCCAGTCTCCCATCAGCGTGAGGTACAGCAGGGCCTCGAACTCCTCCCCCGAACCGCCGCACCACCGCATCCGGATCGGGGATCAGGCGCGCGTCGGCGATCAGCCCGAAATGCACCTTACCGCGGTAGCTGAGGATCGACAGGCCCAGGCCGATCGAGCCGGTCTGCGGCACCCAGAACATGATCTCGCGCAGTTCGCAGCCGGCCAGGTACAACGGCTGCTGCGGGCCGGGCACGTTGGTGGCCACCGCGCTGGCCTTGCGGCTGAACAGCTCCAGCGCCAACTCCTGCACGGGCTGCGGGGCGATGCCCAGCGCCGCCAGCAGGCCGTAGGCCACGATCGCCTGGCGCGACCGCTTGAGCTGGTTCATGCAGTCGGCCACGCGCTGCAGGCGGCGCAGCGGGTTGGCCTCGCCCACCGGCAGGTCCAGGAACACCAGCCCGAAATGATTGCCGAGCTTGCGCGCATGCTCCAGCGGACGCAGGTTGACCGGCACCGTGGCGCGCAGGGTCACCCCCTCCAGTTTCTCGCCGCGTTCGCGCATGTAGCCGCGCAGCGCGCCGGCGGCGGCGGCCATCAGCACGTCGTTGACGGTGCAGTCGCAGGCGCGACCGACCGCCTTGACCTCCTCCAGATCCAGCGGTTCCGCCCATGCCACGCGCTTGCTGACGCCCAGCCGGCCGCGCAGCAGCGACGGCGGATCGTCCGGCAGCGCCAGCGCATAGACCAGCTCGCGTGCGATCTCCCCGCCCTCTTTCGCCAGCAGCGTGGCTAGCGACGGATCCTGCATCATCGCCATACCCTGCCCCAGCGCCTTGCCGCCGAGCTTCATGTAGCGCTCCATCGCGCCCACCCGGCGCGCCACCGGCGCCGCCTGCTCCTTCAGCCAGGCCTTGTCGAGGCGCGAGGCCGAGGAAGATTCCCGGCTGGTGTCGGTGAGCGAGAGCAGCACCTGCACCAGTGCGATGCCGTCGGCGTAGCAGTGGTGGATGCGCGCCACCACCGCGGCGCCACCCTGGTAGCGTTCGACCAGGTGGAACTGCCACAGCGGCTTGGTGGGGTCCAGCGGGCTGGACGCGAGCTGGCTGACGAAGCGTTCCAGCGCGCGCTTCTCCGAGGACTTGCCGGGCCGGCCCGGCAGCCCGGACAGCCGCACGTGCCAATCCAGGTCGAAGTGTTCGTCCTCCACCCACTGCGCGCCGGCCGCGCCATCCACCGGCTTCTGCCGGAAGCGCGCGTAGGCGAGGAAGCGTTGCTGGATCACCCGCTTGAGCTGCGCCAGCGACATCGGCTCGGCGAACATCAGCACGCCGGTGATCATCATCGGATTGGTCGGCCGCTCCATCCGCAGCCAGGCGGTGTCCACCCGCGACATCGGCTCGCGCGCTCGAGCGCCGGCCCCGCGGCGCTGCGGAACGCTTCAAACGCGGCTTCGACGTGGCCATTCCCGCCCTCCCCGGTGGTGACGGCGAGTGAATCACGCCGCCTTGCGGGTGGTCAACGCGGGCTGCGCCCCGGCACCGCGCGCTCAGGCCGCCGCGCTGCCGCCCACGTATTCGCGCGGGATGCGCTCGTTGAGCCGGGTCAGGATTTCATAGCCGATGGTGCCCGCCCGCTGCGCCACGTCCTCGACGCGGATCGCCTGGTCGCCCTGGGTGCCCACCAGCACCACGTCATCGCCGTTGTAGGCCGTGCCGTCGGGACCGAGATCGACCATGAACTGGTCCATGCAGATGCGCCCGACGATCGGCCGCCGCTGGCCGCGCACCAGCACATCGCCGTTGTTGGACAGCGCGCGCGGCCAGCCATCACCGTAGCCGATCGGGATGGTCACCACGCGGGTGTCCTGGGCCGGCGCCCAGGTGGCGCCGTAGCTGACCGGGTGCCCGGCGCGCACCACCTTGAAGTACACCACCTGCGACAGCAGCGACAGCGCGGGCCGCACCGGCACGCTGGCGCGCGCGGCCGGGTCCGGCAACACGCCGTACAGCAAGATGCCGGGGCGCACCATGTCCAGCCAGGTGTCGGGGAAGTGCAGCACGCCGCCGGAGTTCGCCAGGTGCCGCAGCGGCATCGGCGCGCCGATGCGGGTGAAGTGCGCGCAAGCCTCCTGGAAGCGCTCCACCTGCAGCGCGGTCATCGGCGATGCCGGATCGTCCGCGCAGGCCAGGTGCGAATACACACCCTTGAGCACGCACCCGCGCGAGGCCAGCGCCGCCTCGATCAACGGCCCGCAAGAATAGCTGTGCACGCCGATGCGCTCCATTCCGGTGTCGATCTTCAGATGGATCACCGCCTTGCGCCCCAGCGCCTGCGCCGCTTCCTCGACCTGGCGCAGCTTGTCCAGCGAGGACACGGTGATCTCCAGGTCGTGCCCGATCAGCTGCTGCGCCTGACGCCCGAGGATGCCGCCCAGCACCAGGATCGGCACGTGGATTCCGGCACGGCGCAGGGCAATCCCTCCTCGACGAACGCGACACCGATCTGCTCCACGCCGCACGCCTGCAGGTGGCGCGCCACCGGCACCAGACCGTGGCCGTAGGCATTGGCCTTGAGGATGGCCATCACCGGCACCCCGACGTGGGCGCGGATGGCGCCGAGGTTGCCGGCCAATGCGGCCAGATCGACCACGATCCGGGTCGGGCGCTGCTGCATCGGATCGGTCACGGCGGCCTTGCCTTATTCGTAGCGGCCCACGTCGTCGTGGGCGAGGTTGTCGAAGCGGGTGTATTCGCCGAAGAACTTCAGCTTGAAATGCCCGACCTCGCCGTTTCTGTGCTTGCCGATGATGATCTCGGCCAGGCCCTTGTCGGGGGAGTTTTCCTTGTTGTAGTACTCGTCGCGGTAGATGAACACAATCATGTCCGCGTCCTGCTCGATCGCGCCGGATTCGCGCAGGTCGGCCATCAGCGGGCGCTTGTCGGTACGCGATTCCAGCGAGCGGTTGAGCTGCGACAGCGCGATCACCGGCACGTTCAATTCCTTGGCCAGGCCCTTGAGCGAGCGGCTGATCTCGGAAATCTCGGTGGCGCGGTTCTCGCTGTTGCCGGGCACCTGCATCAGCTGCAGGTAGTCGATCACCACCAGGCCCAGGTCGTGCTCGCGCTTGAGCCGGCGCGCCTTGGCGCGCAGCACCTCGGGCGACAGCCCCGGGGTGTCGTCGATGAAAATCTTGACGCTGCTCAGCTGGGCGATGGCGCCGGTGACCCGGCTCCAGTCCTCGTCCTCCAGATCGCCGGTCTTCAGCCGCTTGGCATTGACCCGGCCCAGCGAGGAGATCAGGCGCAGCGCCAGCTGCTCGGCCGACATTTCCATCGAGAACACCGCCACCGCCTTCTTCGACTTCAGCGCCGCGTACTCGGCGATGTTGAGCGCGAAGGTGGTCTTGCCCATCGCCGGGCGCGCGGCCAGGATGATGAGGTCGGTCGGCTGCAGGCCGGCGGTCATCCTGTCGAACTCCGCATAGCCGGTGGGCAGGCCGGTGACACCGCTGCCGTTATCGGCGCGCCGCTGCAGGACCTCGAACGCATCGCGCAGCGCGCTCTTGATCAGGACGAAGTCCTGCTTGCCGCGCGAATGGCCCTCGGCGATCGCGAACACCGCCTGCTCGGCCTTGGCCAGCAGCTCGCCGGATTCGCGCCCCTCCGGCTGGAAGCCGTCGTTGACGATGGTGGTGCCGACGTCGATCAGGCGTCGCTGCACCGCCTTGTCGCGCACGATCTCGGCATAGGCGCGGATGTTGGCCGCGCTCGGGGTGCTGGCGGCCAGCTCCACCAGGTAGGCACCGCCGGCGACCTGCTCGCCGATCCCCTGCGATTCGAACCATTCGCCGACGGTGACCGCATCGCACGGACGGTTCTTCTCCACCAGCTCGCGGATCGCGCGGTAGATCAGCTGGTGGTCGCGGCGGTAGAAATCCTCGTCCAGCAGCTGGTCGGCCACGCGGTCGAACGCGGCCGGGTCCAGCATCAGCCCGCCCAGCACCGCCTGCTCGGCCTCGATCGACTGCGGCGGGATCCGCAGCTGCTCCACCTTCTGCTCGTTGCGGGTCTGGAAGCTGGAATCCGGGCGTAGCCCTGACCTGGCGCTCATCGGCGGCGTCACTCCCCTGCCGGCCCGTCGTCGCGGACCGTTCGTTGTTGTGTGCTGGAAGCCGACATCGTAGTCGTCCGCGCCGGGAAGCGTTGCAGATAACCCTGTGGATAACCGGTGGGCGTCTCACCGCCTGCGACGGTGCCGCGCGACGGGCCCGCGCAGGCATTCCCAACAGCATCCCGCAAAACGAAACGGGCGCCCTGCGGCGCCCGTCGCGGTCTTGCCATCGCGGTGGATCAGGCCGCTTCCGGCACCACCACCACCTTGACGGTGGTGTCGACGTCGGCGTGCAGGTGCACCGCCACCTCGAACTCGCCGGTGTGGCGCAGCGGGCCTTCGCCCATCACCACTTCCGACTTGTGCACCTCGACGCCCAGTTGCCTGGTCAGGGCCTCGGCGATCTCGCGCGGGCCGACCGAACCATACAGCTTGCCTTCGGTCGAGGCGTTGGCGCTGACGGTGACGCTGGCGTCGGCCAGCTTGGCCAGGCGGGCGTTGGCGGCGGCCAGCGCATCGGCGGCCCTGGCCTCGTACTCGGCGCGCTTGGCCTCGAACTCGGCGATGTTGGCCGGGGTGGCCGGCACCGCCTTGCCCTGCGGCACGAGGTAGTTGCGGCCGTAGCCGGGCTTCACGGTGACCAGGTCGCCCAGGCCGCCGAGGTTGGTGACTTTCTGCAGGAGGATCAGTTGCATGGTGGTTCTCCGTATTCGTTAGCAGGCGGCGCCTGCAACGGATGCTGTCCGAATCGGACGGGAACGTCGCCGGCGACGGGCCGGCGTCGGGGCCGGCCGGCGCTGGCGAGGCGTCAGACGTTGTGGTTGTCGGTGTACGGGATCAGCGCGAGGAAGCGCGCGCGCTTGACCGCGGCCTGCAACTGGCGCTGGTACTTCGACTTGGTGCCGGTGATGCGGCTGGGCACGATCTTGCCGGTCTCGGTCAGGTACTGGCGCAGGGTGTTGAGATCCTTGTAGTCGATCTCGGTGACGCCCTCGGCGGTGAACTTGCAGAACTTGCGGCGGCGGAAGAACTTGGACATGGGAATGCTCCTGGAGGACGGCGCTTAGGCGGCTTCGGCGTTGTCGGTGTCGCCAGTGCCCACGGCACTGTCGCTCTCGTCGTCGCGGCGGCGACGCTCGGGCTTGTCGCCCTTCTCGTCCTTGTTCTTCATGATCAGGGACTGCTCGGTCACGGCCTCGTCGCGACGCATGACCAGGTGGCGCAGGATCGCGTCGTTGAAGCGGAAGGTGTTGACCAGCTCGTCCAGCACGGCCTGCCCGGCCTCGATGTTCATGAGGACATAGTGGGCCTTGACCAGGTTCTGGATCGGGTAGGCCAGCTGGCGGCGACCCCAGTCCTCCAGGCGGTGGATCTTGCCGTTGCCGGCCTCGATCGCGCCCTTGTAGCGCTCGATCATCGCCGGGACCTGCTCGCTCTGGTCGGGATGGACCAGGAACACGATTTCGTAATGACGCATGGTGATTTCCTTGTGGATGGCGGCAGGCGGAATGCCGGCCGGACAGCCCTCGGCCACCTGCCGCGGGGCGGACAGGCGCGTTCGGGCAAGAACCTCCCGCAAGCGGGAGCCGCCTATTATGGCGAATCAACGGGTTGCGCGCAAACCCGTGCCCGGTGTGCGCTCAGGCGCGGACGTCGGCGCCGGTGGTGAAGCTGGAGCCGCAGCCGCAGCCGCCGGTGACGTTGGGGTTGTCGAAGGCGAACTGCTCGTTCAGCCCCTGCTTGATGAAGTCGATGCGGGTGCCGTCCACCTGCGGCAGGCTGCCGGCATCCACGTAGATGCGCACGCCGCCGGCGTCGAACACCACGTCGTCGGGGCCCTGCTCGCGCGCCATCTCGATCCTGTAGCCCCAGCCGGAGCAACCGCTGCGGGAGACCCCGAAGCGCAGGCCAATGGCCTTGGGGTCGGCCTCGAGGTAGCCGAGGATGCGGGCGCGGGCGGTATCGGTAAGGGAAATGGCCATGCGTGGATTGTAGCTCCGGTAAACTTCCCGTCCTATTTCAGGCTTGCAACGCAGGATTTCAAGATGACGACGATCTCCGTGGCCCAGGCGCTGGCCGGGCATGTGCCGGAAGGCGGCCAGGTATCGGTGCGCGGCTGGGTGCGCACCCGCCGCGACTCCAAGGCCGGGCTGAGCTTCGTCAACGTCAGCGACGGCTCCTGCTTCGCGCCGATCCAGGTGGTCGCGCCCGACACCCTGGCCAATTACGAATCCGAGGTGAAGCACCTGACCACCGGCTGCGCGGTGGCGTGCACCGGCACCCTGGTGAAGTCGCAGGGCCAGGGCCAGAGCTTCGAGGTGCAGGCATCCCGCATCGACGTCATCGGCTGGGTCGAGGACCCGCTGACCTACCCGATGCAGCCCAAGCAGCACTCGCTGGAATACCTGCGCGAGTTCGCCCATCTGCGCCCGCGCACCAACCTGTTCGGCGCCGTCACCCGCATCCGCCACTGCCTGGCGCAGGCGGTGCACCGCTTCTTCCACGAGCGCGGCTTCTACTGGATCTCTACGCCGATCATCACCACCTCCGACGCCGAGGGCGCGGGCCAGATGTTCCGCGTCTCTACCCTGGACCTGGCCAACCTGCCGCGCGGCAAGGACGGCGCGGTGGATTTCTCGCGCGACTTCTTCGGCAAGGAAACCTTCCTCACCGTCTCCGGCCAGCTCAACGTGGAGGCGTTCTGCCTGGCGCTGAGCAAGGTCTATACCTTCGGCCCCACCTTCCGCGCCGAGAACAGCAACACCACGCGGCATCTGGCCGAGTTCTGGATGGTCGAGCCGGAGATCGCGTTCGCCGACCTCGACGACGACGCTACCTTGGCCGAGGATTTCCTGAAATATCTGTTCCGCGCGGTGCTTAACGAGCGCGGCGACGACATGGCCTTCATCGCCGAACGCGTGCAGAAGGACGCGGTCAGCCGCCTGGAGGCGTTCATCAACGCGCCGTTCGAGCGGATCGACTACACCGATGCCATCGCCCTGCTGCAGAAATCGGGCAAAAAGTTCGAGTTCCCGGTCGAATGGGGCCTGGACCTGCAGACCGAGCACGAACGCTGGCTGACCGAGGAGCACGTCGGCCGCCCGGTGGTGGTGATGAACTACCCCGAGCAGATCAAGGCGTTCTACATGCGCCTGAACGACGATGGCCGCACCGTTGCCGCGATGGACGTGCTGGCGCCGGGGATCGGCGAAATCATCGGTGGCAGCCAGCGCGAGGAGCGCCTGGACATGCTGGACGCGCGCATGGCGCAGTTCGGGCTGGATCCGGCGCATTACGCCTGGTACCGCGACTTCCGCCGCTACGGCACGGTGCCGCACGCCGGCTTCGGCCTCGGCTTCGAGCGGCTGGTGGTGTACGTGTGCGGGCTGGCCAACATCCGCGACGCGATCGCCTATCCGCGCGCGCCCGGACACGCCGAGTTCTGAGCCGATGGACGCCGACCTGATCCTGTTCCTGGCCCTGACCGCGTTCGCCACCGCGATCGCCGGCGCCACCGCGTTCGTGATCTTCTGGCCGCTGACCCTGGTGCACATCCGCGACCGCCATCCCGCGATCGCCGCGCAGCTGGGCGAAGGCGCCTTCCTCAAGCCGAAGGCGCTGTGGTGGCTGCTGCGCCGCGGCTACCGCGCCCATCCGGATCGCGCGCTGAGCGGCCTGGCCACACCGGCGTGGATTTCGCTGCTGGTGATCCTGGACGGAGTGGCGATGGGCGGCGTGCTCTGGATCGTCGGGCAGGCGCTTTCATGACGGCCAAGAACGAAAGCTGGTGGCTGGCTACCCTCGGCCGCACCGTGGTGTGGGCGCGCCTGCGCGAGCGCGAGGCCGGCACCGCCGAGGTGTTCGATGCGGACGGCAACACCCTGCCCTACGACAGCGTGGACACCGCACGCGCAGCGCTGATGGATGCCGAATTCGTCGAGTTCGACGGGCTGGACGCGGAGGACGCGCAGGCACGCGGCTTCCTGCTGGCCGAGCTGGCGCCGCCGCGCGCGCAGGACGATCAGGCCCTGCGCGCGTTGATGGTGCAGACGCTCGCCCGCAGCGGCTGAGCGCCTGCAGCCGCGCACAGCGCGCCACTGGCACGCACATCGAACGCAGGCCGGGGATGATCATCGCCTAGGGCCGGTCGCCGGGCGGCGCGGGCGCGGACGGGCGCACGCTGCCGTTGTCTTCCTGCAACTCCGGCTTGAACGGGATGTCGGGCGCGGGTCGCCCGCTGGACGGCTGTTCGTTGGCATCCGGGTCCACCGGCAGGCAGCCGCCGCCGAACTGCAGCAGCGACACCACGCACTTCAGCTGCAGCCCGGTCCCCGGGATCGGGATCGACAGCTCCTTGATCCCGCGCCGCACCCACTCCTGCAGCAGGCTGCCGTCCGGGATCCAGTACTTGTCGAAGCGGGTGCCGCGATATTCCAGTCCCGGCCGCTTGAGCCAGGTGCCGGCGCGGTCGAGGTCGAGGCGGTTGGTCTTCGACCACTCGTCCGGCAGGCGCACGCTGCCATCGGGATTGAACAGCCCGGATTTGCCATCGCCACTGCGGCCGCCGTTGCCGGTGCCGGCCACGTTGCGGTTGGAAGCCCCCAATCGTCGCTCTTGGCCGCGCCCGGCCAGCCGCCCGGCGCCGGCTTCAGGCCCGGCCCGGCCCCCGCCCCGACCGTACCCACCCCGCGCCCGCCCTCGGCGGCCGCACGCGCACCGGCGCCGGTGCCGGCCTGGGCCTGGCCGGTGCCCGCCGGCAGGCGCGCATCGCCCCCGCGCCGCGGGCCGGGCTGGTGCCACTGGCGGCGCTGCCTGCACCGGGCTGGGCGGAGACCGCGCCGCCGGCCGCCACGGCGCTGGCCTGCCCTTCGCGCAACGGCAGCGCCTGCACCTGGCCGCGCAGCTGCGGTTCGCGCAGCGGCAGATCGACCGCTGGCGCCGCACGCTGGTGCGCGATGGCGCGGGTGTCCGGGGTGAAGACCTCGATCGCCTGTACCTGCTCCTTCAATTCCGGCGCCCGCAGCGGCAGCGCGCGCTCGGCCGGCTGCAGGGTGCGCAGCGGCAGCACCGGGCGGTTGGGCAGTGTTTCGACCGTCGCCTGCAGCGGCACGTCGCGCGGCTGCAGGTCCGGCAGTCGCAGCGCATGTTCGCGCGGCGGCGGCAGTTGGAACGCCTGCGGCGCCGGCTGCGGGACGTTGCTGACCGCAAGCTCCTGTGCTGCGCTCGCCTGCACCGGCTGCGGCGGCGGCAGGCGCGCCGGGGCCTCCGCCTGTGCCTGCAGTGCGGGCGGCGGGGGCAGCGCCTGCTGCTCCAGCTGCGGGCGGCCACTGTCGCTGGTCGCAGCGCTGGCGCTGGCCGCCGGCGGGGCCTGCACCGGGAGGGGCAGCGCCCGGCTGGCCGCCGCGGCCGGGGCCGCTTCCGCGCCGGCATTGGCCAGCGCGCCACCGCCCGCCACCGCATTGCCGCGCCCGATGAACTCGACCTGCACCGCCTGCTCCTCCTCCGGCGCCGGCGAAAGCGCCAGGAAGCGCAGGTACATCAGCCACAGCAGCAGGCCCAGCAGCACGATATGCAGCAGCAGGTCGGCCACCCCGGCGCCGATCCGGAGCCCGCGATCCTCGCGCGGATCCGGCGGGCGCGTGCGCCGCAGCAGCTGGAAGAACGGCGCGCCCAGCCCACCGCCCTGGCCGCGCAACGGCGGCGGACGCTGGGCCAGGCCAGCCACGCAGGCCTCCACATGCGCGCGCGCGGCGGCGGTGTCGATCGGTTCGAGCGCATCGAACCAGCCCTGCCAGCCCGCGGGGAAGCGCCCGGCGGCATCCAATCGCCCGGTGCGCAGCAGGCGGCGCTGGTTGAGCGCGGCGATGACGTCGGTGGCCGTCGTCACGCGCGCCGGCCGCCTCAGGCCTGGCCGCGCGGCATGTACGGGGCGCTGCCGCTGGCATGGTCGGTGGCATCGCGCACGCCCGCCAGCCCCGTCACCTTCTCCAGCAGGGTCTTCTCGACCCCCTGCTTGAGGGTGATATCGACCATGCTGCAGCCGTGGCAGCCGCCGCCGAAGTGCAGCACCGCGACGCCGTCGGCGGTCACTTCGGCGACCTCGACATGGCCCTTGTGCATCGCCAGCTGCGGGTTGATGTCGTGCTCGACCACCCAGCGCACGCGCTCGTCCAGCGGGGCCTCGGGCGCGGGCGCTCGGCCCTTGATGCCCGGCGCGCGGATCTGCAGCTGGCCGCCGGTGGCGAGGCTGGCGTAGTCGATCTCCGCCCCCTCCAGGAACGGCGCGCTGGGCGCATCCAGCCACAGGGTGAAGCCGTCGCAGTCGATCGCCCACTCATCGCCCTGCAGGTCGCCCTCGCCGGCGAACTCCAGGCGCACGTCGGCGCGCGGCGTGCCCGCGTGCGAGGCCGACAGGCGCACGCCCAGCCCGGGCATGGCCTCACGCTCGATCAATTTGCGGAAATGCGCCTGCGCGGCTTCGGAAATCCGGATCATGCGGCTATTCTAGCCACCCAGGCGCCGCCTGCGCCGCGCACGCCGCGCCGATGTTCAGCCCCCGCAAGATGGACCCCCGCATGGCCGACCTGATCCCCCTCGCCCACGCCCACTGCACCCCGCGCCGCGGCCACGAGCACCGGCTGACCGAAGCCAGCATCCGCGAACTGCTGCCGCAGGTGGCGGGCTGGGAACTGGCGGAGAGCGGGCACGCGCTGACCCGCACGTTCACCTTCCCGGACTATTACCGCACGATGTCGTTCGTGAACGCGCTGGCGCACATGGCCAATCGTGAAAACCACCACCCCGACCTGTCGGTGCACTACGACCGCTGCGTGGTGCGCTGGTCCACTCACGACGTGGGCGGCCTGAGCGAGAACGACTTCATCTGCGCCGCCAAGACCGGCCTGCTCGCGGACTGAACCGGCCGCACGCTTCCGGCTAGCGCAGCCGGTCCAGCACCTCGAGCAACTCCGGCATCAGCGGCGCGTTGAGCGAATACGGGGTCTGGCCACCGTCCAGCGCGAACTCCAGCGTGGAGGCATGCAGGAACAGCCGCTTCAGGCCCGCCTGCTCGCGCAGGCGCCTGTTGGCGTCCGCATCGCCGTATTTGTCGTCGCCCGCCACCGGGTGGCCGATATGCCGGGCATGGACGCGGATCTGGTGGGTGCGGCCGGTTTCGATGCGGACCTCGCAATAGCTCTGGCCGCCGCGCCGCTCCAGCACCCGGAAATGGCTCATCGAGGGCTTGCCGGCCGGGTTCACCTGCACGTGGCGCTCGCCGCCCTGGCGCAGGCCGACGTGCAGCGGTGCATCCACGCGCATGGTACCGTCGGGCATACGCCCGACCAGCAGCGCCAGATAGCGTTTTTCGATGCCGGATCCGTGATCTTCCCGCAACAATCGCTGCAGTTCGGTCAGCGCGGAGCGCTTTTTCGCCAGCACCATCAGGCCGGAGGTATCGCGGTCCAGCCGGTGCACCAGCTCCAGGCTGTCGCGCGGCCGCAGCGCGCGCAGGGCCTCGATGACGCCGAACGAAATGCCGCTGCCGCCGTGGCTGGCGATGCCCGAGGGCTTGTTGATCGCCAGCAGGCGGGCATCCTCGAACACGACCGCCGACTCGAGCGCCGCCAGCAGCCCTTTCGGCGGCGAACGGTCGCCATCCTGCGGCGATTCGATGCGAACAGGCGGGATTCTGACCTCATCTCCCGCCTCCAGCCTGCGCTCCGCCTTGGCCCGGCCGCCATTGACCCGCACCTGCCCGCTGCGCACCAGTTTGTACACCAGTGAGCGCGGCGCACCCTTCCAGTTGGCCCAGCAGGAAGTTGTCCAGCCGCTGGCCGGCGCGTTCATCCGGCACGCGCACGCTGCGCGCGCCGCCACCGGCAGGGGAAGCAGGCTGTGTCATCGAGGGTTGATCTGGTACACTCGGGGCGTGGTGCAAGGGTTTGATTTCGCAGGAAGTGTCGGGCAATCCATCGCCCATCCGGCCGAAAGCCGGCCTGCCTGGCGAGCCCCGCCGCAGTGACGTTGCCACCACCCTCGGGGTGGACATGTTAACGGCTGCGCGGCAGACCTGCCCATCACCGGCCCTGCCGTGACCCCACCCGCTGAACAATGCCCCGCGCGACGCGCCAACCACCCACGGGTGGGCGGCGGCGGTCGCCGGCCCCGCAACATCAATTGAAGGAACAAGCGCTCCCGCGGTTCGCCGTGGTGTGGCAGCGCTGGACAACGAGAGAGCCGCACGGCCTGCGCCCCTGCGCAGCCGTGCGCCTGCGGTATCCAGAAGCAAGACGCCCCATGGCGTTCCGCGCGACACCCGCCCCCGCGGGTGGGCAGCGCACAAGGAACGCACAATGAAGCGAATGCTGATCAACGCCACGCAGGCGGAAGAACTGCGGGTTGCCATCGTCGATGGCCAGTCCCTGTACGACATCGACATCGAACAGCCTGCCCGCGACAACAAGAAGTCCAACATCTACAAGGGCCGCATCACCCGGCTCGAACCCTCGCTGGAAGCCGCCTTCGTCGAATACGGCGCCGAGCGGCACGGCTTCCTGCCGCTGAAGGAAATCTCCCGCGACTACTTCCAGGCCGGGGTGGACCCGAACAAGGCCGGCATCAGGGAACTCCTGCGCGAAGGCCAGGAAGTGGTGGTGCAGGTGGACAAGGAAGAGCGCGGCAACAAGGGCGCGGCTCTGACCACGTTCATCTCGCTGGCCGGCCGCTACATGGTGCTGATGCCGAACTCGCCCACCGCCGGCGGCGTCTCGCGCCGGATCGAGGGCGACGACCGCGCCGAGCTGAAGCGGGCGATGGACGCGCTCAACATCCCCGACGACATGGGGGTGATCATCCGCACCGCCGGCGTCGGCCGCGACGCCGAGGAACTGCAGTGGGACCTCGACTACCTGCTCAGCATCTGGCGCGCGATCGCCGAGGCCGCCCTCAGCAAGCCGGCGCCGTTCCTGATCTACCAGGAAAGCCGCCTGATCGTGCGCGCGCTGCGCGACTACATGCGCAGCGACATCGGCGAGATCCTCGTCGATACCCCGGAGATGTACGCCGAGGCGCGCGAGTTCGTCGAGCAGGTGATGCCGCACAACCTGCGCAAGCTCAAGCACTACACCGACGACATTCCGCTGTTCAACCGCTTCCAGATCGAATCGCAGATCGAGAGCGCCTACGAGCGCACCGTGCGCCTGCCCTCCGGCGGCGCGCTGGTGATCGACCAGACCGAGGCGCTGACCGCGATCGACGTCAACTCGGCGCGCGCCACCAAGGGCGGCGACATCGAGGAAACCGCGTTCAACACCAACCTGGAGGCGGCCGAGGAAGTGGCCCGCCAGCTGCGCCTGCGCGACCTCGGCGGGCTGGTGGTGATCGATTTCATCGACATGACGTCGAACAAGCACCAGCGTGAAGTCGAAAATCGCCTGCAGAACGCGCTGAAGTACGACCGCGCGCGCGTGCAGATCGGCCGCATCAGCCGCTTCGGCCTGCTGGAGATGAGCCGCCAGCGCCTGCGCAACAGCCTGGGCGAGGCCAGCCAGATCGTCTGCCCGCGCTGCGAGGGCCACGGCCGCATGCGCAGCGTCGAATCGCTGTCGCTGTCGATCATCCGCGTCGCCGAGGAGCACGCGATGAAGGACAACACCGGGCAGGTGCTGGTGCAGGCACCGGTGGAGATCGCCAACTTCCTGCTCAACGAGAAGCGCAGCGCGCTGCGCGAGATCGAGCAGCGCCACGACGCGCCGATCGTGATCGTCGCCGACGAACAGCTGCACACGCCGCACTACGAGGTCACCCGCCTGCGCGTGAACGAGCTGGGCGAGGAATCCAGCAAGCCCAGCTACCAGCGCGGCACCCCGCGCCGGCTGAACACGATCGCCCTGACCAAGGCCCAGCTGAACATCCCGCCGCCGGCCGTCACCAAGGTCAAGCCGGCGCAGCCGGCCCGCTGCGCGAGCCCAAGCCGATGCCGCAGGAGGCCGAGGCCGCGCAGGCTGCCGCCCCCGCCTTCACCCAGCCGGTGACCAAGCCGGCACCCGCCGGCGGCGGCGTGATCGGCTGGCTGCGCGGCCTGTTCACCGGCACCCCGGCCGCCGCGCCCGCTCCGGCGCAGCCGGCGCGCCCGCAGCCCGGCCAGGGCCGTCGCGACGAGCGTGGCAGCAATCGTCGCGACGGGCGTGATGGTCGCGGCCAGGGCGACGCCCGCCGCGACGACGGCCGCCAGCGCGACACCCGCAACGAGGGGCCGCAGAGCAAAAGCAGAAGCAGCCGCAGCAGGCGGCCAAGCCGGCGCAGGGCCAGTCCAAGCAGGCCCAGAAGCAGGATGCCCGCCAGGAGCCGAAGCCGCAACAGGAGCCGCGCCAGGACAAACCGCGCCCGCAGGAGGCCCGCCAGGAGCCGCGTCCCGCCAAGCCGGCGCGTGCTGCGGACACCGCGCCCGCCGCGCACGAGCGCGAGGCCGCCAAGGCCGTCGTGAGCGCGCAGGCCGCAGCCAACGCCGCCGCTGACAGCGAGACCGCGGCTGCCGCTGCCGCGATGGATGCCGCCGTCACCGGCACCGCCCCCGGCAGCGAAGACGCCCCGCAGGGTGAAGGCCGGCGGCAAGCGCCGTCGCGGTCGCCGCGGTGGCCGCCGTCGTCGCCGTGGCAATGGCGACGCCGCTGCCGGCGGCGCCGGCGAGGCCAGCCTGGAGCACGACGAGGCGCTGGACGAGGTGGTCGGCAGCGATGCCAGCCAGCCCGAGTTCGATTTCGACGACATCACGCCGGCCGCGCCGCCGGCTCCTGTCGCCGCCCCGACGCCGGCTTCCGCCCCGACGTCGACCCCGGCACCGGCCGCCATCAGCCCGGCACCGGCTGTCGCCCCGGCGCCGATCGCAGAGCCGCTGCCGCCGGCAGACCCCGCCACCGCGGCGGCACCGGGCCAGGTTGAAGATGCACCGGCCAGCTCCATGCAGATGGAGGCGCCCGCCGTCGCCGCCTCCACCACGGTCGTGACCGCCGTGGGTACCAAGGCCGAGGGCGAAGTGGAAACCGTCGCCATCGCCGAGGCGGATGCCGTCGCGGCCGCCGCGCATGCCGGAATCCAGGCCGAGGCCGAGCGCGATCACGGCGTGCCCGCCGCCGTCGCGCAGCGGCGCGCGGAGCAACTGCGCGGGCTGTTCGACACCGCCCGCCAGGAACCACCGGCCGCAGCCACCGCAGCACATCCCGCCGACGCCAGCCGCCGGCAGGACGCCTGATCCGTCAGGCCTTTCTCGCGCAGGCCTCAGTGCACGGCCTGCGCGGGATCCGCCAGCCCGTACTGGGTGACCAGTCGCGCCAGCGCGATGCTGTCGTGGATGCCCAGCTTCTCGAACAGCCGGGTCTTGTGGGTGTTGACGGTCTTGGCGCTCAGGCTCAGCTGGCGCGCGATGGCTTCCTGCCGCAGTCCCTGGTTGAGCAGCAGCGCCACCTCCAGCTCGCGCGGGGTGAGCGCATCGAAAGGCGAGGCCATCTCACCCTGCAGGCCGGCCAGCGCCAACCCCTGGGCGATCGCGCTGGAGAGGTATTTGCGCCCGCGCGCGACGTCGCGCACCGCTTTGAGCAGCTCGGCCGCATCGCAGGCCTTGCCCACGTAGCCGAACGCCCCTGCCTCCAGCAGTCGCCGCGGCATTGGCCCGTCCTCCAGCACGGACACCACGATCACGCGGCTGCCATAGTCGCCACGCACCACCCGCTCGGTCACTTCCAGCCCGCTCAATCCCGGCAGATGCAGGTCGCACAGGACCACGTCCGGCTTGAGCTTGCGGATCTGCGGCAGCGCCTGCTCGGCGCTGTCGGCCTCCCCCACCACCTCGATGTCGGGCTCGGCGCCCAGGATCAGGCGAAAGCCGGTTCGCACCAGCGCATGGTCGTCGACGATGAACACCCGGATGGACATGGCAGCTCCCCAGCTACGATGTGGATGCGACTACGCTAAACCGTCCCCAGACGGCATCCCAGCAGGCGACGCCGCATCGCGGGATCGGAAATTTCCGATCCGGACGGTGGCGGAAGCGGTGAGATTCGAACTCACGGACGGTTTGACCGTCGCCGGTTTTCAAGACCGGTGCCTTAAACCACTCGGCCACGCTTCCGTGGTCGCGATTTTGACACGCCGCCGCGGCGGACTGCACGTACCGCCCGCTCCCATCGCGTTCCCCATCGCGCTCCCCATTGCCATCCCCGGGGCCGCAGGCCGCCCCGACGGTGCAGCCTCAGGCGCACCTGCGGCCGGCGGCAAGCCGCTGCAGGCATTCAGGATCGCTGCACTCCAGACGCGCGGCCTCCAGCATCGGCGGCAATTTCTCGGCCAGAAAGTCGATGAAGACGCGCACCGCCGGCAGCATGCCGCGGCGTGAGGCGAACACTGCGTGCGCGATGCCCTGCGGCAGCCGCCACTGCGGCAGCACCACCTCCAGCCGCCGGCTGCGCACCGCCTCGGCGCAGATGGTCTCCGGCAGCAGGGTGATGCCCGCGCCGCCTTCGGCCATCGCCTGCATCATCGGGAAATCGAAGCCGGTGATGCGCGGCTGCAGCTCGACCCGGCGCACCTCGTCATCCGGACCATGCAGCTCCCAGCGCTGGCGCGCCTCGTCCTCGCTGATGCTCAGGGTGACGTGCTGGGCCAGATCCTCCGGCGCCTGCGGGCGGCCGGCGCGATCGAGGTAGCCGGGACTGGCCACCAGCAGTTCCTGGATCTGGCCGAAGCTGCGCATCACCAGGCTGCCGTCCTCGTCCAGCTTGCTGCGCACGCGGATCGCCACGTCCACACCCTCGTTGATCACGTCCACCCGGCGGTTGCTGACGATCAGCTGTACCCGCACCTGCGGGTACAGGGACAGGAATTCGGGCAGCAGCTTCGGCATCTGCTGCTGCGCCATCGACACCGGCACGCTGACCCGCACGCTGCCGCGCGGCTCGGCGCTGAGGCGGTCCACCGCCTCGCGCGCGGCCTGCGCCTCGGCCAGCATCGACTGCGCGTGCCGGTGCACGCTCATGCCGACATCGGTCACCGCGAAGCGGCGGGTGGAGCGCTGCAGCAGGCGCACGCCCAGCTCCGCCTCCAGCGCGCTGATGCGCCGGCTCAGGCGCGATTTGGGGATGCCGAGCGCGCGTTCCGCAGCGGCGAAGCCCCCGTGGTCGACGACTGCGGCGAAGTAGTAGAGATCGTTGAGATCGTGCATGCCTCTTCTCCCGTACAAGCTTCCGCTGGCGCGCGCAGCGGAGACGCGCGAACGATCAAGCGATCCGGTCCTGCCCACCCATGTACGGACGCAGCGCGGCCGGCACCTCGATGCTGCCGTCGGCCTGCTGGTAGTTCTCCATCACCGCGATCAGCGCGCGACCGACCGCGACGCCCGAACCGTTGAGGGTGTGCACCAGCTCGGGCTTGCCGGTCGCGGGGTTGCGCCAGCGCGCCTGCATGCGCCGGGCCTGGAAATCGCCGCAGTTGGAGCAGGAGGAGATCTCGCGGTAGCTGCCCTGCGACGGCAGCCAGACCTCGAGGTCGTAGGTCTTGCGCGCGGAAAAGCCCATGTCGCCGCTGCACAGCAGCATGCGCCGGTACGGCAGGCCCAGCCGCTCCAGCACCACTTCGGCACAGCGGGTCATGCGCGCGTGCTCGGCATCGGACTGCTCCGGGTGGGCGATGCTCACCAGCTCGACCTTCTCGAACTGATGCTGGCGGATCATGCCACGGGTGTCGCGGCCGGCCGCACCCGCCTCGGCGCGGAAGCACATCGAATGCGCGGTCATCCGCAGCGGCAGGCGCTCGGCATCGAGGATCTCGTCGCGCACGATGTTGGTGAGCGGGACTTCCGACGTCGGGATGAGGTAGCGGGTGTGGTCGCCCAGCCGGGTGGAGAACAGGTCCTCCTCGAACTTGGGCAGCTGCCCGGTGCCGCGCATCGCCTCGGCGTTGACGATCACCGGCACGTTGGTTTCCTCGTAGCCGTGCTCGCCGGTGTGCAGATCCAGCATGAACTGCGCCAGCGCCCGGTGCAGGCGCGCCAGCTGACCGCGCAGCACGGTGAAGCGCGCGCCCGACAGCCTGGCCGCGGTCTCGCCGTCCAGCCAGCCGTGGCGCGCGCCCAGCTCGACGTGATCCTTCACCGCAAAGTCGAATTCGCGCGGCGTGCCCCAGCGGTGCTGCTCGACATTGCCGGACTCGTCGCTGCCCAGCGGCACGCAAGGATCCGGCAGGTTGGGGATGCCGGCGGCGATCGCGTCCAGCTCGGCGCGCAGGCGCTCCAGCTCGATCTCCGAGGCCTTCAGCTCATCGCCGAAACCGGCCACCTCGGCCATCACCGCGGCCACGTCCTCGCCCTTGGCCTTGAGCATGCCGATCTGCCTGCTGCGGGTATTGCGCAGGTTCTGCAGCTCCTGCGTGCGTACCTGGATGCGCTTGCGGTCGGCTTCCAGCGCCTCCAGGCGGGCCACGTCGAGGTCGAAGCCGCGGCTGACGCGCAGGCGCTCGGCGAGGTCGGCGGGATGGTGGCGCAGCAGGACGGGATCGAGCATGGAAGTACCGGATGGCGCGAAGGATGGGCCCGCATTATCGCCGAGCCCGGCCCGCGGTGGCGGGCGCGCCGCGCGGCTGTGCCAGAATGCGGGCATGACCGAGCCTGTCCTGCCCCCGAAGCGCGCCTCGCTGCTGTCGCCCACCCTGCCCAAGCTGGTCGCCCTCGCGTTCGCCGCCGGCCTGCTGCTGTTCCTGCTGGTCTGGCTGGGTTCGCGCCAGCCCAATGACTTCTACAAGGCCGGCGACGCCCCGGCCAACGCCACCCCGCCGGAGGCGTTGCCCGCGCCGCTGCCGCCCGATCTGGCCGATGGCAATGCCAGCGGCAACGTCAGCGGGCTGCGGGTCGATCCGAATGCGCAGGCCGCTCCATCGCCACCGCCCCCGGCCCGGCCTGCGGCCACGGTGGCGAACGCCGCCACCGGCAACCCCGCGACCGCGCAGGCCGCCCCCGCCGCGACTGGCGGCAGCAGCGACAACCAGGCCCAGCCCACGCCGCTGTCCTCCCCGGCCCCGCGCTATCCGCAGGAAGCCCTGCGCATGAACATCGGCGGCAGCGTGAAAGTGCGGGTGACGGTGGCGCCCGATGGCCGGGTGGATCGCCTGGAACTGGCGGAAGGCAGCGGCAACCGCTATCTGGACCGCGCCGCGCTGGAGGCGGTGCGCCGCTGGACCTTCCGCCCCGCCCTGCGCAACGGCCAGCCGGTGCAGGCCGAGGTGGTGGTGCCGATCCAGTTCGATCCGAACCGCTGACCCGGCGATGGCCGAATCCTTCCTGTTCTACGATCTCGAAACCTTCGGCGCCGATCCGCGCCGCAGCCGCATCGCCCAGTTCGCCGCGATCCGCACCGATCCCGACCTGAACCCGATCGAAGAGCCGATCAGCTTCTTCATCAAGCCGGCGGACGACCTGCTGCCTTCGCCGGGCGCCAGCCTGGTGACCGGGATCACCCCGCAGCAGGCCCTGCGCGACGGCGTCAACGAAGCGGCCGCATTCGCCCGCATCGTCGAGGAAATGGGCCGTCCCGGCACCTGCAGCGTGGGCTACAACTCGCTGCGCTTCGACGACGAGTTCGTGCGCTACGGCCTGTACCGCAACTTCCACGACCCTTACGAGCGCGAATACAAACACGGCAACTCGCGCTGGGACCTGCTGGACGTGCTGCGCCTGATGCATGCCCTGCGCCCGGACGGGATCGCATGGCGCGCGCGCGAAGACGGCCAGGGCACCAGCTTCAAGCTCGAGCACCTGGCCGCGGACAACGGCCTGCGCGAGGGCACGGCGCACGAGGCGCTGAGCGACGTGCGCGCGCTGATCGGGCTGGCCCGGCGGCTGCGCCGCCACCAGCCCAGGCTGTGGGATTACGCCCTGCGCCTGCGCGACAAGCGCTACGCCGCCTCCCTGCTCGACCCGGTGGCGATGACGCCGGTGCTGCACGTCTCGCAGCGCTTCCCGGCTTCGCGCCTGTGCGCGGCGCCGGTGCTGCCGCTGGCGCGGCATCCCGACTACGAAGCGCGCACGATCGTGTTCGATCTGGCCAGCGACCCGGAGCCGCTGCTCGCGCTGGATGCCGAGGCCATCGCCGCGCGCCTGTATGTGCGCCAGCAGGATCTGGCGGAGGGCGAATCGCGCATTGCGCTGAAGGAAGTGCACGCCAACAAATGCCCGGCGCTGGTGGAATGGGAGAACCTGCGCCCGTCGGACTTCGATCGGCTCAAGATCGATCCGGCCGTGGTGGAACAGCGCGCCGCCCGCCTGCGCGCCGCCGGCCCCGCGCTGGCCGAGAAGATCCGCCGGGTGTACGCGCGCAACCGCCCGCAGGCAGCCACCGACCCGGATGCGGCGCTGTACGACGGCTTCATCGCGCCATCCGACAAGCACCTGCTGGCGCAGGTGCGCGCGACACCGCCCGAACAGCTCGGGCAAACATCTTTCCCATTCTGCGACGCACGCCTGCCGACCCTGCTGCTGCGCTATCGCGCGCGCAACTGGCCCAAGACGCTCGGCGCCGATGACCGCGCGGCCTGGGACGCCTACCGCCGCCAGCGTCTGCTCACCGACAGCGGCCTGTCCGAACTGACCCTGCCGCAGTTCTTCGCGGAAATCGCGCAGCTGCGGGCGCTGCATGCGGATGCCGCCGCCACGCAGTCTCTGCTGGAGGCGCTGGAGGACTGGGGACGCCAGCGCGAACGGGAACTGGCCTGATGCACCGGGTTTGCCGCGCTGCGGCATGACTTTTCCATACCACTTCGTATGCTGCCCGCTGCCGCCCGATCATCGGGGACCGGGGCGGCGCCTGCCGCAGGCCGCGCGGCATCGTTTCGGGGACTCTTCATGATCAGGCTCGTCCTGGCGGCGCTCGCGCTGTGCGTCGCCCTCGTTTCCACTCCCGCGGCCCGCGCCGCGGATGTCACCGGCGTGGCGTTCGTGCACGGCACCGGCAATCAGACCGACGCCTACAACGACTACTGGCAGCCGACGATGGTCAACAACGTCCGCGCCGGGCTGGCCAATCCCGCCAACTACGTGGTCATCAACTGCGACTTCGACCAGTACATGTGGGACAGCCGCGCCGCCGGCTGCCTGGCCGACCAGCTCACCCGGTTCATCAACGCCAAGGGCATCACCCGCCTGATCGTGATCACCCATTCCAACGGCGGCAACATCGTGCGCTGGATGCTCTCCAACCCCACCTGGGACAGCCGCTATCCGGCGATCATCAGCCGCATCGTGCGGGTCAACGCGCTTGCGCCCTCCTCTGCCGGCACTCCGCTGGCGGATGCGGTGATCAACGGCAACGTGTTCGAAACCTCGCTCGGCTGGCTGCTGGGCTACAAGTCGGACGCGGTGCGCCAGCAGCAGGTGAGCTGGATGGCCTACTACAACGGCAACTACCTGTACGGCACCGGCGGGCGGCCTTCGCTGCCCCGGCAGTTCCGCAGCGTGGTCGGTACCGACGTGGAAACCGCGGTCTGGGATCCGGACAGCTACTGCGGCGGCTACACCCTCAACGTCGGTCTGGAAATCACCCAGGCCTGGCTGGACAGCTGCTCCGACGGCTTCCTCAACTGCAGCAGCCAGTCCGCCGCAGGCGCGGTGTGGTTCTACGACAAGTCACGGATGGCCGGCAGCGAACCGCTCAGCCACAACCAGAGCCGGCGCGCCTGCTTCGGCCTGGATGCCATCCTCCGCAACGACATGAAGTGAGGGCCTGACGATGCGTTCGATCTTTCTGCGCGCGGCGGCCACGGCCGCACTCCCGATCCTGCTGGCGGCCCCTGCCTTCGCCGCGCAGCCATTGCTGCCCGCCGGCGGGCATGACCAGGTGCCAACCCGGCTGGCGACCCTGCCGGCGCCGCAAGGCGCGTTCGAGCGCAAGCCGGTGTCTTTCGCCTGGGCGCTCGACCCCACTCTGGCCCTCACCAATACGCCGCCATTCCTGGCCGAGAGCCGGGAGTATTGGCTGACGGTGCAGGGGCGCGAGCTGCAGCAGGGCGTGACACTGCCGATGTCGGCGCCCAACGCGCTGGTCCGCGTCAGCCCCGCGGCCGGCGCGACCGCCCTGCGCGCCGACGAGCTCAGCGTGAGCCTGCAGGGTCGCCGCCTCGGCATCGCCCACAGCGCCGACGCCGAAGCGCTGCGGCGTGCCGGGATGGACGCCAGCGCCGGCACCCAGGTGCTGCGCCTCGGCAGCGGCAGCGGCGCTGGCAAGGCGATCCTGCAGGCGCCGCGCGCGCAGGGGCGCTATGTCATCCACGTGTTCGAACCCGGCAGCCCCGTGGTGCTGCACGCCCGCGCCGACCGCAGCCAGGCGCTGGCCGGCGAGCCCATGCAGGTGACGGTCGCCGCCTCCGGCCGCGGTGCGGGCGCGCTGCGCGCCAGCGCGCTGCTGGTGGGCCCGGATGGCAGCAGCCGTCCGGTGACGGTGCGCAGCACGCCGGATGGCCGCCAGGTCGCGGCGTTCCAGCTGCCGACCCGGGCGGTATCGACGCCCGGGCTGTGGGAACTGCAGGTGTTCGCCAACGTGGGCGAAATTCCCCGCGATGCGCGCACCGCCTTCGCCGTCGCGCAGCCGACCGCCCGCCTGGCCGGCAGCTATGCGCTGGATGCCAGCCGGCTGCGCGTCTCGCTGCCGGTGCAGGCGGCCTCGCCCGGCCGCTACGAAGCGCGCGGCACGCTGTATGCCACCGCCCCTGACGGTAGCCTGCGCCCGGTTTCCGAAGCGCATGCCGCGGCCTGGATGGAGGCCGGCAGCGGCACCCTGGTGCTGCAATTCCCGCGCGAGCATCTGCCCGCCGGCTACGGCGCCCCGTTCGAGCTGCGCCAGCTGGAACTCAACGACCAGACCCGGCTGGGCAAGCTGGAGCTGCGCGAGCGCGCCGCCCGGTTCTGAAAACCGCGCGCGACCAACGGCCGGGCTTGCCCGGCCGTTGCCATTTGGGCAGGCTGTGGCGGGATCCGGAGAACGGGATCCGGAGAAACAGAACATGCGCACGAAACTGAAATGGGCCCTGATCCCGCTGGGCCTGCTGGCGCTGCTGCTCCTGGCCTACGTGGCCGCGGGGCCGTGGCTGGCGCTCCACGGCATCCGCCGGCTGGTGGCCGCGGGCCAGCAGGACGAGCTGTGGCGGTTCGTGGATTTCCAGCGGCTGCGCGAAAGCCTGCGCCCGCAGCTGGAAGAGAAGATCATGCGCGACATCCTGGCCCGCACCGCTTCCCGTTCGGGACCGCTGGCCATCGGCAAGGTCAGCGCAGCCTTCACCGAGCCCGCGCTGAAGGCGATCGCCTCGCCCCAGGGCCTGGCCACGTTGTTGCAGGGCAGCGCGCTCGCGCATACCACCGCGCCCGGCGCCCCCAATGACGGCCTGAAACAGGCGGAAACCCGCTTTCAGTCCCCTTCGCTGTTCACCGCCACCGTCCCCAGCGCCGAAGGCAGGCCGGTGGTGTTCGAGTTCCGCCGCGACGGTCTCAACTGGAAGCTGACCGGGCTGCGCCTGCCGGACTGATCCGCACGCTCAGCCGGACGCGGCCTCGTTGGCCACGCCGTGGGGCACATGTCCGGCGGCCACGTGGCGGCGCGCGGAATCGATGTTGTGCGGGGAGTCGTCGAAGAAGATATCGGCGCCGAACGCTTCCAGGAACGGCCCCTTGTCGCGTCCGCCGAGGAACAGCGCTTCGTCCAGGCGCACGCCCCATTCGCGCAGGGTGCGGATCACCCGCTCGTGCGCAGGCGCCGAGCGCGCGGTGACCAGCGCGGTGCGGATCGGCGCATCCTGGCCCGGCGGGAACGCCGCCTGCAGGTCGTGCAGGGCCGCCAGGAAGCCGCGGAACGGGCCGCCGGAGAGCGGTTCGTGGGCACGCTCGCGCTCGTGCCGCCCGAAGGCCTCCACGCCCTGCTCGCGCGACACCCGCTCGCTCTCGTCGCCGAACAGCACCGCATCGCCGTCGAACGCGATCCGCAGCTGGCGCTGGCGCGGCTCGCTGGCCTTCTCCGGCAGGATGGTCGCGGCCGCCACCCCGGCCTCCAGCGCACGCCGCACCGACTCCGGGTTGGCCGAGAGGAACAGCTGCGCGCCGAATGGCTTGATGTAGGGCCAGACCGGCGCACCGGCGGTGAAGGTGGCACGGCGGATGTCCAGCCCATGGTGCTGGATCGAATTGAACACGCGCAGCCCGGTGTCGGAGGAATTGCGCGAGAGCAGGATCACCTCGACCCGGCGCGCGCCCGCGTTCAGGCCCAGCAGCTTGCGTACCAGCGGGAAGGCGATGCCCGGCGGCAGCACCTCGTTCTCGCGCTGGCGCTGGTGCTCGGCGAACGCATCGATGCCCTCGCGCTCGAACACCGCATGGCTGTCCTCCATGTGGAACAGCGCGCGCGCGGTGATCGCCACCACCAGCGGCGGCGGGATGCGGTCGTCGGAATCGGATGGCGCGGGCGGAACGTGGTCGGGCATCGGGGCAAGTATGCGGGCAAGGGCGGGATCGCGCGCTGAACCAGGGCCAGGTCACGCGCCGGCGCCGGCATCGCGCTGGAACAGCACGCGCTGCGGCCGGTGCAGGGCAAAGCCCTGCGCGTAGTCCACCGACATGCCGGCCAGCAGGTCCAGCAGCTCCTGCGAGGATACCCATTCGGCCACCACCTGCAGCCCCTGCTCGTGACCGATCTCGGCCACCGCGCGCACGATCGAGCGCGATATGCGATCGCTGACCATGTTTTGCACGAAGATGCCGTCGATCTTCACCATGTCCAGTTCGAGGTCCTTGAGATAGCCGAACGAGGACATGCCGGCGCCGAAGTCGTCCAGCGCCACCCGGCAGCCGAGCTTGCGCAGGCGCGCGATCAGCGCGCTGGAGGCGGCGAAATCGCGCATCGCCACCGTCTCGGTGATCTCGAATACCAGCCGCCGCGGGTCGATCCGGTGCAGTTCCAGCAGCTGGGCGATGCGCTCGAACAGGCCCGGATCCTCCAGGCTGGCCGCGGACAGGTTGATCGCGCAGGTGGCCAGCGCCGCGCCGCTGGGATGCAGGCGGTCCAGGTTGGCCAGCGCGGTCTCCACCACCCAGCGGTCCACCAGCGGCATCAAGCCGTAGCGCTCGGCCGCCGGCAGGAAGGCGCCCGGCATCACCTCGCCGCCATCCTTGTCGCGCAGGCGCAGCAGCAGTTCGATGTGCACCCTGCCCTCGCCACGCAGCGGATGCAGCTCCTGGTAGTCCAGCAGCAGGCGGCCGTCGTTGAGCGCCTCACGGATGCGGTTGGCCCATTCCATCTCGCCCATCCGGCGCGCGATCGCAGCATCGTCCTCGGCATACAGGTGGATGCGGTTGCGGCCGGCCTCCTTGGCCAGGTAGCAGGCGGCGTCCGCGTGCGCGAACAGCTCCTTCAGCGAGGCCGCGCTGCGCAGCATCACTACCCCGATGCTGGCGCTGATGGTGTAGTTGCGGCCTTCCCAGGTGAACACGAAGGTCTCGATCCCGGCGCGCATGCGCTCGGCCGCCTGCAGCGCTTCCTCGGTGGTGCGCACGCCGGACAGCAGCACGCCGAACTCGTCGCCGCCCAGCCGCGCCAGCATGTCGTGCGGGCGCAGGTTCTCCCGCATCAGCATGGCCAGGCGCACCAGCAGTTCGTCGCCGGCAGCGTGGCCCGAGGTGTCGTTGATCAGCTTGAACTGGTCGAGGTCGATGAACAGCAGCGCGCCGACCTGGCGCCCGCTGCCGGACAGCAGCGCCTGTGCGCGCAGCTCGAACTCGCGGCGGTTGAACAGCCGGGTCAGTGGGTCGTGGCTGGCCTGGTAGCTGAGGCGCTCGGTCAACTGCCGCTGCTCGGTGGTATCGCTGGCCACCAGCAGCCACATCGGCACGTCGTCGATTTCGATCGAGCTGATCCAGGTGGTGGCCCAGAATGGTCGGCCCTCGGCATCGCGCATCTGCACTTCCAGCGCCTGCGAGCTGCCCGTCTCCGCCGCCTGCAGGCGGTCCTGGCCGCCGATCTCCAGCAGCGTGCCGAAGCCGCCGCGGGCGCCGGAGTGGGGGTCGAGCTTCTGGCGTGCGACCGCGTTGCGATAAACGATCGTTCCGTCGTCCTTGCGCACCAGCAGGACCAGGCAGGGCAGCAGCTCGTTGAGGGTGCGGAAGCGCTCCTCGCTGGCGCGGAAGCGCGCGCTCATCGCGGCGCCGAGCGCAATCGCCTGCTCGCGCGTGCTCACCAGCGACCACGCCAGCGCCGCCAGCAAAACGCTGATCGCGGCGCCGATCCAAAGCACGGTCCACCACTTGCCCTGCCCGTCCAGAACCGCCCGCGGGGTGGCGCTGAACCGCCAGGTGCGCCCACCGAAGCTGAACTCCACCACGTGCGGCACCCCGCCGGATACTGCCGCAAAACGCCGCGCGTACAGCAGGCGCGGCGAACCGTCGCCCACGTCCTCCACTTTCACGCTCGCCAGTTCCGAGGACGCTTCGGGGATGATGGAATCAATCAGGTCGGAAATGCGGAACGAGGCGCCCAGCGAGCCGACCATGTCCAGCCGGCGCGCCTCGATGCTGTCCGGAATCGGGCCGGGGCGATACACCGGAAGGCGCAGGATGACGCCGTCCAGCGGCCCTGCGCTGTCGCGGCTCTGGATCAACCGGAACGGCGGCGACATCGCCACCTGGTTGTCGTCGCGCGAGCGCCGCAATGCCTCCATGTTCATCGGCTGGCGGGTGATGTCCAGGCCGCGCAGGGCGGCGTTCCCCTCCAGTGGCGCGTACAGGGTGGTGATGTAGTGCTCGCGCCCGTCGATGACGCGGCGTTCGGCGTAGGCCAGCGCCTGCAGGCTCACCCGCACCTCGCCGCTGGCCTGCATGTTCTCGTAGGCACGCATGTACTCGTCTGGGGTCACCGCGTCGGACGACAGGAAGATCGACTGGAACGCCCGGATCAGGTGCTCGCACTGGCGCAGCTGCTCGTGCAGGCTCGAGGAGAAATATCCGACCTGCTTGACGAACTCGCGGCGCGCTTCGCGCTCGCCGCGGTCACGCTCCAGGTCGGCCAGCCACAGCGTGCCGCCCAGGCCAAGCAGCAGTACCAGCAGCCCCCAGGCCCAGGCCGGGATGCGCCTGCGCGCCGCTGGTCCTTGCATCGGCTCGCTACCGCTGGGCGTGGTTTCGAATGTCATGCAAGGCGCGCTCGGGGGGCAGGACTAGACGGTGAACTGCTCGATCAGGATGCGCTCTTCCAGGTTGTGCTCGGGGTCGAACAGCAGGGTGACGTGGCGGTTGCGGGACTCGCGCACCAGCACCTCGGTGACATCGCGCACCTCATGCGAATCGGCGGTGGCGCTGACCGGGCGCTTGAGCGGGTCGCGCACCCGGAAGCGCACTTCGGTGCCCGCCTTGAGTACCGCGCCACGCCAGCGCCGCGGCCGGAACGGGGCGATCGGGGTCAACGCCATCACGTTGGCGCCGAGCGGAAGGATCGGGCCGTGCGCGGAGAAGTTGTAGGCGGTGCTGCCGGCCGGGGTGGCCAGCATCACCCCGTCGCAGATCAGCTCGTCCAGGCGCACCTCGCCATTGAGCGCGATGCAGATGTGCGCGGCCTGGCGGGTCTGGCGCAGCAGCGAGACCTCGTTGTAGGCCAGCGAGGTGACGCTGGCGCCGGATTCGGTCTGGGCGCGCATCTCCAGCGGATGCAGCACCGCCGGTTCCGCCGCCGCGATCCGCGCCAGCAAGTCGTCGCCGGGGCGATACTGGTTCATCAGGAACCCCACCGTGCCGAGCTTCATCCCGTACACCGGCCGCCCCAGCGCGCCGTGGCGGTGCAGGGTCTGCAGCATGAAGCCATCGCCGCCGAGGGCCACGATCACGTCGGCGTCCGCCGGTGGATACGCTCCGTGGATACGCTGCAGTTCGGCCAGCGCGGCCTGGGCCTCGGCAGCGGGACTGGCAAGCAGGGCAAGGCGGGAAGCATTCATGCCTGGAGAATAACAAGACGCAGCGCAGCGGTGCGTTGCGCTTCCACGGCGAAAACGCAAAGGGCGTCCGGTTCGGGACGCCCTTTGCAGCCAACGCAGGCGACGCGCTCAACCGCGCTGGGCCAGCTGCGCCACCCGCTGCACCGCCACCGAGGCGGTGGGATAGTCCACGCTCTTCTGCGCCGCCAGCTCGGCCAGCATCGCCAGGGTGAAGCGCAGCGAGGCATCGTCGCGGCCCAGCCATGCCTGCACCTTGGCATCCGCGTCCTTGCCCGGCATCGCCAGCACCTGGCCGGTGAGGGTGCGCAGCTGCGCGAACAGTTCGTCGCGCAGCACCCCGCGCGCGACCGCGTGCCAGCGCCCCTCCACCTTCAGCGCCTCGATCTGCTGACGCAGCCAGGGCGCATGCAGGGCATCGGCGAGACGGAAGTAGACTTTGGCCACCTCCACCGGACGCAGCTTGCGCTCGCGCGCCAGCTCGATGATGTCCGGGCTGGCATCGAGATAGGGCAGCGCCGCCAGCTGGTCGGCCAGCGCATCCGGTACCCCTTTCTCGCGCCACAGCCGGCGGCTGGCCTCGTAGTCCGGCCGCTGCGACGGCGGCAGGATGCCCTCGCCGGCGCGGATGTCGCGGAAGCCGTCGTGGTAGCGCTCGACTGCGGTGGCGATCGCCGGCACCGCGCCCGGGCGCGACAGCAGCCAGCGGGTGAAGCTGCGCTGCAGTTCCCAGATCACCTGCAGGGCGTCGATCTGCACCGACTCGGCCACCTTGCCGTCGAGACCGTCGATCTGCGCCCACAATTCGCGCGCATCCAGCGTCTCGCGGGTGATGGTGTAGGCGCGCGCGATCTCGCCGATGCTGCGGCCGCTGTCCTCCTGCATGCGCAGGAAGAAGGTCGCGCCCATGCGGTTGATGGTGGAGTTGGTCACCGCGGTGGCGATGATCTCGCGCTTCAGGCGGTGGTTCTCCATCGCCCTGGCGCACTTCTTCTGCAGCGGCTCGGGGAAGTAGCGCACCAGCTCCTTCGACAGGTACGGATCCTCCGGCACGTCCGATTCCAGCAGCTGCGGATAGGCCACCAGCTTGGCGTAGGACAGCAGGATGCACAGCTCCGGGCGGGTCAGGCCCTGCCCGCGCAGAGTACGCTCGGCGATCTCGGCATCGCTGGGCAGGAACTCGATCTGGCGGTCCAGCAGGCCCTGCGCCTCCAGGGTGCGGATGAAGTGCATCTTCGAGCCGAGACGCGAGGCGCTCATCCGCTCCATCAGGGTCAGCGCCTGGTTCTGCCGGTAATTGTCGTTCAGCACCAGCTGCGCCACTTCATCGGTCATCTCTGCCAGCAGCTTGTTGCGCGCGGGCAGGGTCAGCCGCTTCTTCTGCACCTCGCCGTTGAGCAGGATCTTGATGTTCACCTCGTGGTCGGAGGTGTCCACGCCGGCCGAGTTGTCGATGAAGTCGGTGTTCAGCAGCACCCCCGCCTGCGCGGCCTCGATGCGGCCGAGCTGGGTCATGCCGAGATTGCCGCCCTCGCCCACCACCTTGCAGCGCAGGTCGGCGCCATTGACACGCAGCGCGTTGTTGGCGCGGTCGCCGACGTCGGCGTTGTTCTCGCCGCTGGCCTTGACGTAGGTGCCGATCCCGCCGTTCCACAGCAGGCCCACCGGCGCACGCAGCGCCGCGCTGATCAGCTCGCTCGGCGTCATCGACTTGACCTCCGGATCCAGCCCCAGCGCCTGCTGCACCTGCGGGGTGATCTCGATGGCCTTGAGCGAGCGCGCATACACGCCACCGCCGGCGCTGATCAGCGATTTGTCGTAATCGTTCCAGCTCGATCGCGGCAGCCTGAACAGGCGCTCGCGCTCCTTGAACGAGGCCGCCGGATCGGGGTTCGGGTCGAGGAAGATGTGGCGGTGGTCGAAGGCGCATACCAGCCTGATGTGCCGGGACAGCAGCATGCCGTTGCCGAACACATCGCCCGACATGTCGCCGATGCCGACCACGGTGAAGTCCTCGCGCTGGCAGTCGCGGCCGAGCGCGCGGAAGTGGCGCTTGACCGATTCCCACGCACCGCGCGCGGTGATGCCCATGCCCTTGTGGTCGTAGCCCGCCGAGCCGCCGGAGGCGAACGCGTCATCCAGCCAGAAGCCATGCGCCTGGGCGATGCCGTTGGCGATGTCCGAGAAGGTCGCGGTGCCCTTGTCGGCCGCCACCACCAGGTACGGATCGTCGCCGTCGTGGCGCACCACCCCGGCCGGAGCCAGCACCTTGCCGTCGGCCGACAGGTTGTCGGTGATGTCCAGCAACCCGTTGATGAAGCGCTTGTAGCAGGCCACGCCCTCGTTGAACCAGGCGTCGCGGTCCTGTGCCGGGTCCGGCGCCTGCTTGCAGAAGAAGCCGCCCTTGCTGCCGACCGGCACGATCACGGTGTTCTTCACCATCTGCGCCTTGACCAGGCCCAGCACCTCGGTGCGGAAGTCCTCGCGGCGGTCGGACCAGCGCAGGCCGCCGCGCGCGACCGGCCCGAAGCGCAGGTGGATGCCTTCCACCCGCGGGCCGCACACCCAGATCTCGCGGTACGGGCGCGGCTTCGGCAGGTCGGGCACGCGCGAGGAATCCAGCTTGAAGCTGACGTAATCGGCCGGGCCGCCGTCCTTGCGCAGGCCGTGCGGGTAATGGATGTAGAAACTGGTGCGCAGGGTGGCGTCGATCACGCCCATGAAGCTGCGCACGATGCGGTCCTCGTCGAGGCTGGACACCCGGTCCAGCAGCCCCAGCAGGGCGCCGCGCGCGGCCTGCTCCTGGCGCACGCGGTCGCTGCCGCGGGCCTCCACCAGCGGCTGCAGCGCGGCCACGGTGGCCTCGTCGCCGAGCGCCAGCGCGCGCAGCTGCGCCTGCAGGCGGGCCATGCCCTGCTCGATCTCGGCGCGGCTTTCCTTGCCGGTGCCGGGGTGGAAGCGCGCCTCGAACAGCTCCACCAGCAGCCGCGCCAGCAGCGGATAGCGCGCCAGGGTGGCTTCCATGTAGTTCTGCGAGAACGGCACCCCGATCTGCAGCAGGTACTTGCAATACGCGCGCAGCACCGAGACCTGGCGCCAGTCCAGCTTGGCCAGCAGCACCAGGCGGTTGAAGCCGTCGTTCTCGGAATTGCCGCGCAGGACCTGCTCGAACGCGGTCTCGAACGCCTCGCGCACGGCCTCCACGTCCAGCGCCTCGAAGCCGACCTGGTCCTGCTGGCTGA
Organism: Thermomonas sp. S9; assembly: GCF_024704365.1. Taxonomy (GTDB): domain Bacteria; phylum Pseudomonadota; class Gammaproteobacteria; order Xanthomonadales; family Xanthomonadaceae; genus Thermomonas. Next base: position 1,339,081 of record NZ_JAJDFY010000001.1, on the reverse strand, counting down.
TCACCTCGAAGTCCTGGATGAACACCGACTCGTGGCCGACCTCGACCTCGAACAGGCGCTCGGACAGCACCTTCAACCCCATGTTCTCCAGCACCGGCATCACCTCCGACAGCACCAGCGGGGTGGCGTAGCGGAACACCTTGAAGCGCAGGCGCTCGTGCTGCGGGGCCGGGGTGCGGTAGAGCTTCAGGCACATGTCGCCGGGCTGGTGCAGGCCGGCGATCTGGCGTACGTCGTCGGCCGCCACCTGCGGGCTGACCTCCTCGATGTAGCCGGCCGGCAGCGCGCCGCCGTAGCGGGCCGCGAGCTTGAGCCCGGCTTCCTCGCCCTCCCTTGCCACCAGCTGCTCGCGCAGCTCGTCGCGCCAGTCGCGCACGATGTCGGCCAGGCCGGCCTCCAGCGCGGGCATGTCCACCTGCACCGCGTCCTCGCCGGCGCGCTGGCGCACGATGATGTGCAGCTGCGCCAGCGGCGAGTCGCCGATCTGCACGTTGGTATCCACCCGCTCGCCGCCCAGGGCATCCATCAGCATCGCCTCGATCCGCTGGCGCACCTGGGTGCTCATACGGTCGCGCGGCACGTAGGCCAGCGCGGAGTAGTAGCGGCCGTAGCGGTCGCGGCGCAGGAACAGCTTGCTGCGCACGCGTTCCTGCAGGCCGAGGATGCCCATGCAGGTGCGGTGCAGCTCCTCCTCGCCGGACTGGAACAGCTCGTCGCGCGGCAGCGTCTCCAGGATGTGGCGCAGCGCCTTGCCGCTGTGAGCTGTACGGATCCAGCCCGGACTTCTCCATCACGTAGTTGAAGCGCTCGCGCACCAGCGGGATGTCCCACGGGCGGCGGGTGTAGGCGCTGGAGGTGTACAGGCCGAGGAAACGCTGCTCGGCCACCGCGCGGCCCTTGGCGTCGAATTCCAGTACGCCGATGTAATCCATGTAGCCGGGGCGGTGGATGGTCGAACGCGCGTTGGTCTTGGTCAGGATCAGCGCATCCACCGAGCCGGACTGCGGCATGTAATGCGCCGCCAGCGACTTCAGCGGACGCGGCTTGCTGTCGTCCTCGCCGCGCAGCAGGCCCAGGCCGCTGCCCGGCACCGCCGCCAGCACCTCCTCCTTGCCGCGCTTCTCGATCCGGTATTCGCGGTAGCCAAAGAAAGTGAAGTGGTCGTCGGCCGCCCAGCGCAGGAACTCCTGCGCCTCGTGACGGCCGGCCTCGTTCACCGGCAGGCGGCGGGTGGAGAGGTCGTCCGCGATGCCCTGCATCTTCGAACGCATCTGCTGCCAGTCGGAGACGACCGCGCGCACGTCACCCAGCACCTGGACGATGTGGGCCTTCAGCCGGGCGATTTCCGCATGCGGCTGGCGGTCGATCTCCAGGTGCATCAGCGATTCCGGCGCGCCTTCACCAACCGCCAGCAGCTTGCCAGCCTTGTCGCGCTGCATGCGGATCACCGGGTGCCCCAGCACGTGCACACCGATACCAGCCTCGGCCAGCGCCATCGTCACCGAATCGACCAGGAACGGCATGTCGTCGTTGACGATCTGCAGCAGGGTATGGGCCGAATCGGCGGGATTGAACAGGCGCACGCTGGCCTTGCCGCGCTTGCGGCTGCGCGCGAACTCCAGCATGTCGGCGGCCAGCTCGGCCCAGCCGGCGGCGCTGCGGCTGGCGAATTCCTCGGCGTCCATGCGCCGGTAGAACGCGGCGGCGAACGCCTGCGCCTCGGCGCGGTCGGCCTTGCCCATGCGCTTGGCCAGGGCATCGAGAATGGGGGTGAGATCGGCGCTTTCGGAGGGTGCGACGGAGGTTTTCATCGAATGGGAACCTTCAAGGAAACGGCCGCGCCCGGGCGCGGCCGTCGGGAGGCATGCTCAGCGCAGCCCGGTTTCGTTGCGGGCGATCACCAGCCGCTGGATCTCGCTGGTGCCTTCGTAGATTTCGGTGATCTTGGCGTCGCGGAAGTAACGCTCGATCGGCATTTCCTTGGAATAGCCCATGCCGCCGTGGATCTGCAGCGCCTGGTGGGTGATCCACATCGCCGCCTCCGAGGCGGTCAGCTTGGCCACCGAGGCCTCGGTGGTGAAGCGCTGGCCCTGCCCCTTCAGCCACGCCGCGCGCAGGGTCAGCAGCAGGGCCGCATCCAGCTTGCACTTCATGTCGGCGATCTTGGCCTGGGTCATCTGGAACGCGCCGATCGGCTGGCCGAACGCCTTGCGGTCCTTGACGTAGGCCAGGGTGGCCTCGTAGGCGGCGCGGGCGATGCCGATCGCCTGGCTGGCGATGCCGATGCGGCCGGCATCCAGTACACCCATGGCGATCTTGAAGCCCTGGCCTTCCTCGCCCAGCACTTCATCCGGCTCGACCACGTAGTCGGTGAACTCGATCTCGCAGGTGGCGGAGGCGCGGATGCCCAGCTTCGGCTCGGTCTTGCCGCGGTGGAAGCCGGCGCGCCCGGTGTCGATCATGAACGCGGTGATGCCGCGCGCGCCCTTGTCGGGATCGGTCATCGCGAACAGCACGATGTACCGGGCGACCGGGCCGGAGGTGATCCAGCTCTTCTTGCCGTTGACCACGAAACGGCCGTCGGCCTGCTTCACCGCGCGGCAGCGCATCGCGGTGGCGTCCGAACCGGACTGCGGCTCGGTCAGCGCGAACGCGCCGATCTCACGGCCTTCCGCGATCGCGCGCACGTACTTCTGCTTCTGCGCCTCGGTGCCGAAGGTGAGGATGCCGTTGCAGAACAGCGAATTGTTGACGGAGACAATCGTGCTGTGGGCGGCATCGGCCGCAGCGATCTCGATCATCGCCAGCACATAGCTGATTGGATCCATGCCGGCACCGCCGTATTCGACCGGCACCTCGATGCCCATCAGGCCGTTCTCGCCCAGGGCGCGGATGTTCTCGAGCGGGAACTCGCCGCTGCGGTCGTGGTGCTCGGCGCTGGGCGCGATCTTCTCGCGCGCGATCCGTCGCGCCACGTCCTGGATCATCAATTGTTCTTCGCTGAAGCCGAAATCCACGAGCGCCTCTCTATGCGTGTCTCCGAAGATGCGGCATTGTAGCCCCGCGCCGCGACGAACCCCAGCCATGCGGCGGCGTCCGGCGCTTCGCGGGCGGCCCCGTGCGAAACGCCGATGCAGGCGTCGCGCAGCGTGCATTCCGATCGCGCACCGGGCGATCCGACGGCCCTCGCCGGCCGCATCGCCTCGGGCTCCCCGGGTCGGCCCGGCTTGACCTGCAAGCGCCATCGCGGAATAATTATCTTTGAATCGCGATGGAAAGATATTTATGGATCTGGAAGGCTGGTCCGCGCACCTGAAGGTGTTCGCCGATGCCACCCGCGTGCGCCTGCTGGCGCTGCTGGAAGGCGAGGAGCTGACCGTCGCGGAGCTGTCCGCGATCACCCAGCTGGCGCAGCCGCGGGTGTCCACCCATCTGGCCAAGCTCAAGGAGGCGGGCCTGGTACGCGACCGCCGCTCCGGGGTCTCGGCCTACTACCGCTTCGACGATGCCGCGATCGAGCCGGCCCAGCGCATGCTGTGGCAATCCATCCGCACCGGTAGCGACGACCCCCTGCTGCGCCAGGACGCCGAACGCGTGCCCGCCGTGCTGGCGATGCGCGCGGCCGACCAGAACTGGGCCGACAGCGTGGCCGGCGACATGGAACGCCATTACTCGCCGGGGCGCACCTGGGAGGCGCTGGCGCGCACCGCGCTGCCGCTGCTGTGGCCGGGCGACGTGCTCGACATCGCCTCCGGCGACGGCGTGCTGGCGGAACTGCTGTCCCCGCACGCCGACCGCTACGTGTGCGTGGATTCCAGCCCGCGCGTGGTCGCGGCGGCGAGCGAGCGCCTGCGCCGCTTCGACAACGTCGAAGTGCGTGAGGGCGACATGCACGCGCTGCCCTTCGCCAACGCCAGCTTCGACCTGGTGGTGCTGATGCACGCGCTGACCTACGCCACCCGGCCGGCGCAGGCGGTGGCCGAGGCCGCGCGCTGCTGCGCCCGGGCGGACGCCTGCTGCTGTCCAGCCTGGCCCGCCACGAGCACCGCAGCGTGGTGGAGGCCTACGGCCACGTGAACCTGGGGTTCACCCACAAGGAACTGCGCAGGTTCGCGGAGAAGGCCGGATTGACGGTCGCCAACTGCGAGACCGTCACCCGCGAGCGCCGCCCGCCCCATTTCGAGGTGATCGCGCTGACCGGCGTCAAGCCGTGAGCGGAGGACTTCCCCCATGTCCCTGCCCTGGCTCGCCCCCGCCCGCGTCGCCGCGCTCGAGAATGCGCTGGCTCGCCGCATCCTGGTGATCGACGGCGCGATGGGCACCATGATCCAGCGCCACCACCTGACCGAAGCCGACTACCGCGGCGAGCGCTTCGCCTCCGGCTTCGATGCCCTGTGCGCGCCCGCCGGCCACGCCCACGGCCCCGGCTGTGGCTGCGAGGGGCATGACCAGCGCGGCAACAACGACCTGCTCACGCTGACCCGCCCAGGCATCATCCGCGGCATCCACCGCGCCTACCTCGAGGCCGGCGCCGACCTGATCGAAACCAACACCTTCAACTCCACCAGCGTCTCGCTGGCCGACTACCGCCTGCCGCACCTGGTGCGCGAGCTGAACCGCGAGGGCGCGCGCCTGGCCCGCAGCGAATGCGATGCCGTCGAGGCGCGGGATCCGTCGCAGCCGCGCTTCGTGATCGGCGTACTCGGTCCCACCAACCGTACCGCCTCGCTCTCGCCGGACGTCAGCCGCCCCGGCTTTCGCGCCATCACCTTCGACGGCCTCGCGGATGCCTACCGCGAGGCCGCACGCGGCCTGGTCGAAGGCGGGGCGGACATCCTGATGGTGGAGACCGTGTTCGACACGCTCAATGCCAAGGCCGCGCTGTTCGCGATCGACGATGTATTCGCGGAAGTCGGCGCGCGGCTGCCGGTGATGATCTCCGGCACCATCACCGATGCTTCCGGGCGCACGCTCTCCGGGCAGACCGCCGAGGCGTTCTGGTATTCGCTGCGACATGCGCGCCCGCTGGCGATCGGCCTGAACTGCGCGCTCGGCGCGCGCGATCTGCGCCCGCACATCGACGTGCTGGCACGGGTGGCCGATACCCGCGTCAGTACCCATCCCAATGCCGGGCTCCCCAATGCCTTCGGTGGCTACGACGAGACCCCGGAGGACATGGCGCGCTGCTGCGCGAATTCGCCGAATCCGGGCTGCTCAATCTGGTCGGCGGCTGCTGCGGCACCACGCCCGAGCACATCCGCGCGATCGCCGCGGCGGTGCGCGACCTGCCGCCGCGCGCGGTGCCGGCACTCGCCGCCGTGCCCACGGAGGCCGCGGCGTGAACGCCCTGCTCCGCCACACCCGGCTGGCCGGGCTGGAGCCGCTGGTCATCACGGCCGAGTCCAACTTCATCAACGTCGGCGAGCGCACCAACGTCACCGGCAGCGCGCAGTTCAAGAAGCTGATCCTGGAAGGCCGCTACGACGAGGCGGTCGCGGTGGCGCGCCAGCAGGTGGAAAGCGGCGCGCAGGTCCTCGACGTCAACATGGACGAGGGCCTGCTGGACTCGAAGCGGGCGATGGTGGAGTTCCTCAACCTGATCGCCGCCGAGCCGGACATCGCCCGCGTGCCGGTGATGGTGGATTCCTCCAGGTGGGAGGTGATCGAGGCCGGCCTGAAGTGCCTGCAGGGCAAGGGCATCGTCAACTCGATCTCGCTGAAGGAAGGCGAGGCGGAGTTCCTGCGCCAGGCCCGCCTGGTGCGCCGCTACGGCGCGGCGGTGGTGGTGATGGCCTTCGACGAAGCCGGCCAGGCCGACAGCGCGGCGCGCAAGGTCGAGATCTGCGCGCGCGCCTACCACCTGCTCACCACACGGGTGGGCTTCCCGCCCGAGGACATCATCTTCGATCCCAACGTGTTCGCGATCGCCACCGGCATCGAGGAGCACGACAACTACGCGGTGGACTTCATCGAGGCCACCCGCGCGCTGCGCCGCCGCTTCCCGCACTGCCACGTCTCCGGCGGCGTCTCCAACGTCTCGTTCTCCTTCCGCGGCAACGAGCCGGTGCGGCAGGCGATCCACTCGGTATTCCTCTATCACGCCATCCGCGCCGGGATGGACATGGGGATCGTCAACGCCGGCGCGCTGCCGATCTACGACGACCTCGACCCGCTACTGCGCGAACGGGTCGAGGACGTGGTGCTGAACCGCCGCCCGGATGCCACCGAACGCCTGCTGGAAATCGCAGGCACATACAAAAAGAAAAAAGGCGAAAAGAAAACCGAGGGCCTGGCCTGGCGCCAGCAGCCGGTCGCCGCCCGGTTGTCGCATGCACTGGTGCACGGCATCGATGAGCACATCGAGCAGGACACCGAAGAAGCCCGGCAGGCCGCCGCGCGCCCGCTGGACGTGATCGAAGGGCCGCTGATGGCCGGTATGAACGTGGTCGGTGACCTGTTCGGCGCCGGCAAGATGTTCCTGCCGCAGGTGGTGAAATCGGCCCGGGTGATGAAGAAGGCGGTGGCGTACCTGCTGCCCTACATCGAGGCCGAGAAGCTGCGCAGCGGCGACACCGGCAAAAGCAATGGAAAGATCGTGCTGGCCACGGTCAAGGGCGACGTGCACGACATCGGCAAGAACATCGTCGGCGTGGTGCTGGCCTGCAACAACTTCGAGGTGACCGATCTCGGGGTGATGGTGCCGGCGCAGAAGATCCTGGATACCGCGCGCGAGGTGGGCGCCGACATGATCGGGCTGTCCGGCCTGATCACGCCCTCGCTGGAAGAGATGAGCCACGTGGCGAAGGAGATGCAGCGGCAGGGCTTCACCATCCCGCTGCTGATCGGCGGAGCCACCACGTCGCGCGCACACACCGCGCTGAAGATCGACCCGCATTACGCAGCGCCGACGATCTGGGTGAAAGACGCCTCGCGCGCGGTGAACGTGGCGCAGTCGCTGATGAGCCCCGAACTGCGCGGCGGCTTCGTGCAGGCCGCGGCCAACGACTATGCCGACGTGCGCCAGCGCCACCGCAACCGCGGCGGCGGGCGCCTCCTCGTGCCGCTGGAACAGGCGCGCGCGCGCCGCTTCCGCGCCGACTGGGAGGCCTATGCCCCGCCCATGCCCCGGCAACCCGGGATCCACGTGTTCGACGACTACCCGCTGGCCGAACTGATCGACTGCATCGACTGGTCGCCGTTCTTCAGCGCCTGGGAGCTTGCCGGCAAATACCCGAAGATTTTCGACGACGCCGTGGTCGGCCCCCAGGCGCGTGAGCTGTATCGCGATGCGCGTGCGATGCTGGAGCAGATCGTGGCCGAAAAATGGCTGACCGCGCGCGGCGTCATCGGCCTGTGGCCGGCCAACAGCGTGGGCGATGACGTGGTGCTGCAGGCCGATGGCGGCGAACACTGGCTGCGCTTCCTGCGCCAGCAGGCCGACAAGCCCGCCGACCGCCCGAACCTGTGCCTGGCCGACTTCGTCGCCCCGCGCGACAGCGGCCGCCAGGACTGGATCGGCGCGTTCGCGGTCACCGCCGGAATCGGGATCGAAGCGCACGTGGCGCGCTTCGAAGCCGAGCACGACGACTACCGCGCGATCCTGCTCAAGGCGCTGGCCGACCGCCTGGCCGAAGCCTTCGCCGAACGCCTGCACCAGCGCGTGCGCACCGGGTTCTGGGGCTACGCGCCGGACGAGGCGCTGGACAACGAGGCCCTGATCGCCGAGGCCTACCGCGGCATCCGTCCGGCCCCGGGCTACCCGGCCTGCCCCGAACACAGCGAAAAGCAGGCGCTGTTCGACCTGCTGGATGCCCGCGCGCATACCGGCATCCGCCTGACCGAGCACTTCGCGATGAGCCCGGCGGCGAGTGTCTGCGGCTACTACTTCAGCCATCCCGACAGCCGCTATTTCGTGGTCGGGCAACTGACGCGGGAGCAGGTTGCCGACTACGCCCGCCGCAAGGGCGTCGAACTCACCCAGGCCGAGCGCTGGCTGGCGGCCGAGCTGGATTACGACCCGGAGTGAGGCATGGCCCCGGCCTCGATGCCACTGGCATTGCCTTCGCTATTGCGATCCTGTGCCAGGCGTGCGGCCTCGGTCCGCGCGAATTCGAGGATTTCACCGTAGGGACGCCCATGCATCAGCCATGCATGGATGCGTGCCATCAGCGCGAAGAATTGGTGCTTGGGCAGCCATAGACCCCGCAAGGCCTCTTCCGCGAGCTCGTGGGACACCATCAGGCCTTGCCCGTCCTGTCCCGCAGTCGTGCCGGGCTCGCCGGTGCAGGCCGCCTCCATCCCGGTCAACACCCAGGTCGGGCTCCAGCCCAGACGGAACAATGCGACCAGCGCCTGCGCATCCGGCGAACGACGATCCTGTTCGTAGTTCTGCCAGGTGCGGAGCGCCACTCCAATACGCCCGGCCATGTCGGCCTGGCTGCCACCGATGGATGCACGTATGTACGCTAGACGCTGCCCTATCGTGCGCAGATCCGGATGCCGCACCGTCCATCCCGTGGCCAGATCCGTGCCTGACTGTTTTTTTCGTTGCCCCGTAAAAATTCGGACATTCCGTCAATCCTTTTGCGCCCCAAAGCCCGAGCGAAGTTTTCCGCCCTAGACGCAATGCGCAACAAATTGCTTGACTTGATGCAATTTTGTGCGTATACCCTAGAGAGTTAAGCCGCCCACTCAACCCGACAGCGCCGACGTGACAGCAAAGCAATCCCCGAAAAAAGCCAGTCACAAGGACTGGCACCCTGCCGAGGTGGTCGCTGCGCTGCGCATGAAAGGCTATTCGCTGCGGCAACTGGCCAAACTCAACGGATACGGCAACCAGAACAGCCTGACCACTGCGCTGCACCGGCCCTATCCTCTGGCCGAAGCAATCATCGCAGAGGCCATCGGCCTGCCGGCGCCCGGGATCTGGCCATCGCGCTACGACGCGGACGGGAAACCAAACCGCGGACGCCCCGGCCCGAAACCGATGCTGCCCTCCGGGGCCAAGCCTAGCAGGCTGCGGGCGATGCGCAATCCGCAAAATGCAGGTATCGCTTGAATGCGATACCGTCGGTTCCACTAGCCACTGGGTTCCATCCGGCAACGCAAGGGGGATGCGTGGGATTGTTCGCCAAGGGATTGGGATACCTGCCCCATCTGGGCGTACTGCTTCTGGCCGCCCTGCCTTTGCTGCTGCCTGTCACCTGCTCGTCCACCTACCAGAAGCCGCTGACCGTCGGCACCAACGTCTGGACCGGCAATGAACCGCTGTATCTGGCGCGCGACCTCGGGTATTACGACGGCAGCCGGCTGCGGCTGGTGGAGCTGAGCTCGAACACGCAATCGATGGATGCGCTGCGCTCGGGCCGGCTGGACGCGGCCGCGCTGACGCTGGACGAGGCGCTGACCCTCGTCGCGGAGGGCGTGCCGCTGCGCGTCGTCTGGGTGCTGGATGTCTCGGCCGGCGCGGATGCGGTGCTGGGCCGTGCGGGGGTGGAGACCCTTGCCGACCTGCGCGGCCGCCGGATCGGGGTGGAGCAGACCGCGACTGGCGCCTACCTGCTGGATGCCGCGTTGCACCGGGCCGGCTTGACTCCTGCCGATGTCGATATCGTCCCGCTACCGGTGGATGCGCATGCGGATGAATTCCGGAAAGGCCGCGTGGACGCGCTGGTGACCTTCGATCCATCGCGCCTGTCGCTGCTAAACGAAGGCGCGCACGCGCTGTTCGACAGCCGCCAGCTGCCCGGCGAGATCGTGGACGTGCTGGTGGTGCGCGACGAAGCGCTGAGGTGCTGCGCCGAGGACATCCGCCGCCTGATCGCAGGCCAGCAGCGCGCGCTGGCCTATCTGGCCCGCCACCGCGAGGATGCGCTGGCCCGGATGGCGCCGCGGCTGGGCCTGCCGCCGGCCGGCGTGGCGCAGTCGCTGTCCGACCTGGTGCTGCCGGACATGCCTTACAACCGGGCCTTGATCGGCGGGAGCACGCCCGCGCTTCAGGCCAGTGCCCGGCGCCAGGCGGCGCTGATGCAGCAGCACGGCCTGCTGGCCACCGCACCGGATACCCGCGGCCTGCTCGATGGCCGTTTCACCCGTGACGAGGCTGCCCAATGAGCATGGAACGCACTTCGATCCCCGCACTCCGCGTCATCAACCTGCGGCTGTGGTTGCCGCTGTTTCTCGCCTTCGTGGCCATCATCCGGCTGGGCATGCTGCTGTGGGTGGAACACCAGAATTACCGGCAGCACCTGCAGACGTTCATTGATCGCAACGCGCATGCGCAGCTGCTGCAGACCCGCCGCAACCTGGAAGCCGTGCTGCGCCAGCACACCGGCCCCGGGGTGGACGTCATCCTGTCCGAGCTGGGGCTGGAGCCAATGGTCCAGCGCGCCGCGCTGATCGACGAAAGCAACCAGGTGCTGGCCGCCACGCGCTTTGCATGGAAAGGCCAACCCGCCCTCAGGGTCATTCCTGGCTACCCCCTCCAGCTGACCGCGCAGGCCCGCAGTCAGCGGCATGAGTACCTGGCGTGGGATGCCGCACACAACCACCTGCTTGCAGTGGCGCCCCTGGTGATGGAGCTGCGGCCCGACGAATTGCGCTCGAATCGAATCGGACTGCTGCTGATCGACTACGACCTGACGCCGCTGCAGACCGAGGCCTGGCAACGCAGCCTGGAGATGGCCGGGCTGTCAGCCGCGGTGCTGGTACTGACCATGCTGCTGCTGTACGCACTGGCCCAGCGCTTCATCCTGCGCCCGGCGCAGGCGCTGGCACAGGGCATGCAATGGATCGGCCAGGGCCAGTTCGATGCGATCCCGCAGCTGCGCGGTAGCGGCGAGTTCAAGGCGCTGGGGGACGCCATGGCCCGCATGGCCGAGGACCTGCAGCACAGCCGCCTGGCCCTGACCGAGAGCGAGGCGCGCTACCGCCACCTGTCGGATGCCGCCACCGAAGCCATCTTCATCCATGACGGCGGCACCATTGTCGATGCCAACGCCGCTGCCGGCCGCCTGATCGGCCTGCCGGCCGAGACGCTCAGGGGGCGCGACATCTACACCCTGATCGCCGAACACGACCGCCAGCGCAAGCGCGAGCTGTCCACACGCGGCATGGAGGGGCGCTGGGCGCTGGACTTCCTGGCCGCGGACGGCAGCATCGTGCCCACCGAGGTGGCGGTGCGCGAATGGCAGAGCGGCGGGCACAGCCTGCGGGTGGTCGCCGCCCACGACATCCGCGAACGCCTGGCGGCCGAGGAGGAAATCCGGCAGCTGTCCAACTTCGACCCGCTGACCGGCCTGCCCAACCGCAAATACCTGCAGGAACGGGTGGTGGACGAGCTCGCCACCACCAGACTGCGTGGCCAGCACGCCGCGCTGGCTGCCTTCGATCTCGACGGGTTTACCGCGATCAACGAATCGCTGGGCATGGCCGTCGGCGACGCGGTGCTGCGCGGGGTGGCCCAGCGCCTAACCCACCAGTTGCAGCAGGGCCAGCTGCTGGCGCGCCTGCATGGCGACACCTTCAGTCTGCTGATGCCGGAGCTGGAGCCGGCGCTGGAACAGGCTTCCACCCAGGCCGCGCGCACCGTGGAACGGTTGCTGGCCAGTCTTGAGCAACCGCTTGCGGTGCAGGACCATACCCTGCACCTGAGCGCCAGCGCCGGGGTGGCGATGATCCCCAACGACAGCCGCGATCCCGGCGAGCTGCTGCGCGAGGCGGAGACCGCGATGCACCAGGCCAAGCTGGCCAGCGGCAACCGTATCCGGTTTTTCGCCCACGACCTGCAGCAGGCCGCCAGCCGGCGCCTGCGCCTGCGCAACGACCTCAAGGCCGCACTGGATGCCGGCGGCCAGCTGCTGCTGCATTACCAGCCGCAGGTGGACGCGCACGGCCAGCTGCGCGGAATCGAGGCGCTGGTGCGCTGGCAGCACCCGGAACGCGGGCTGGTGGCCCCGGGCGAGTTCATCGCGGAGGCCGAGGCCAGCGGCCTGATCGTGCCGCTGGGCTACTGGGTGCTGGAAGAAGCGGTGGCCTGCATGCAGCGCTGCCGGGCCAACCGCGAGGACGGCGCGCCATGGCCGCATGACCTGGCCATGGGCGTGAACGTGAGCCCGCGCCAGTTCCGCGAGCCGGACTTCGTGCACCGGATCGAGGACCTGCTGGATCGGCTTGCCGGCAACCCGCTGCTGCTGGAGCTGGAGCTGACCGAGAGCGTGTTGTCCGACGACCTGGAGGCCACGCTGGAGAAGATGCAGGTGCTGCGCCGGCACGGCGTGAAGCTGGCGCTGGACGACTTCGGCACCGGCTATTCCAGCCTGTCCTACCTCAAGCGGATGCCGATCAACACCCTCAAGATCGACCGCAGCTTCGTGATCGACATCGACGCGCAGCCGCATCCAGACCTCGGCAAGCGGCCGGCCGCGCTGATCGAGGCGATCATCGGCATGGCCCACCAGCTGGACATGCAGGTCCTGGCCGAGGGCGTGGAAACCGAGGCCCAGCATGCCCGCCTGCTGCAGGCCGGCTGCGACATCTTCCAGGGCTACCTGTTCAGCCGCCCGCTGCCAGAACAGGCGATGCGGGAGTGGATGCGCCAGCGCGCCGCGGGATGACCGCCGCGCGCCCAGACCTCACCACATCAGGTCGTCCGGCACCTGGTACTTCGGGTCGGAATAGGGATCTTCCTCGGCCGGAGCATTCGGATCCACCTTGAGCGCGACGGCCGGGGCGAAGATGGCCTCGGCCTCGGCCAGCACCGCGGCGTCCACCAGCAGGTAGCGCCCGTTGAGCTGGACCACGCCGAGCTGGCCGGCGTTGAGCGCCTTCAGCTGCCCGGCGGTGACGTGCACGCGCTTGATCTTGCCGCCGTATTCGAAATGGCGCACGTGCTCGGCGTCGGCCGCGTTCAGCGCCTTGCCCTGCAGAAAGGCCTCCAGCTTCGCCTTGGCCTCGCGGCGCTGGCGCGCTTCCTCCTGCTTGCGGCGCTCGGCCGCGATGCGCTCGTCCTTTTCCTTCTGCGCGCGGATCGCATAGGCCTTGGCCAGGTCGATGTCCTCGCGCGTGCGCGGCGCGGGCGGGCGCGACGGACGCGCGGGCTTGCCGCTCTGTCCCGGCGCCGATTTGCGGGCGTCCTGCCGGCGCGGTTCCTGCTTCGGGCGCGCGGCGGGCTTCGGGACGTCCTTGAAGCCCAGGCCCAGCAGCTGGTCGCGGAGGGAATTGCTCATGGCGTACTCGCTGGCGAAAAACGGACGATCGGAACCATCAGTAATGCGGGGGCGGCGGCTCGCTGGCAGCATCGCCCACCGCCGGGCTGTTGGCCAGCGCGCTGCGCAGCTGGCGCAACTCCTCCAATGCGCGATGCAGGCGCAGCGCATTGGCAGATTCCTCGGCGCGCGCGGCGGCCAGCGCATCGCTGAGCTCCTGCAGCGCGTGCTCCTGGAACGCCAGCCGCGTTTCCAGATCCACCAGCCGACGCTCGAGCTCGGGATCGATCACGCCAGCGCCTCCCGCCGCAGCGAACGGCCGCGCCCAATGCCGTAATAGGCGATGCCCGCCGCCTCGACCTCGGCCGGAGCGTACAGGTTGCGGCCGTCGAAGATCACCGCATCCGCAAGCTGCGTGCGCAGCTGCGCAAAATCCGGGCTGCGGAACTGCTTCCACTCGGTGACGACCACCAGCGCATCCGCGCCCTGCAGCGCGGCCTGCGCGCTGTCACACAGCTGCAGGTCCTCACGCGCACCGAAGAGCCGCCGCGCCTCGCCCATCGCCTCGGGATCGAAGGCCTGCACCCGCGCCCCTGCTTCCCACAGCTGCGCCAGCAGGGCGCGGCTGGACGCCTCGCGCATGTCGTCGGTATTCGGCTTGAACGCCAGCCCCCACAGCGCCACGGTCTTGCCGCGCAGGGATTCGGCACCCCCGTAATGGCGCGTCATCAACGTAAACAGATGCTGCTTCTGCGCGGCATTCACCGCCTCCACCGCGCCCAGCAGGCGCGGCGTCACCCCATGCTGCTGCGCGGTGCGCGCCAGCGCCTGCACGTCCTTGGGAAGCAGGAGCCGCCGTAGCCGGCGCCGGGATAGATGAAATGCCAGCCGATACGCGGATCGGAGCCGATGCCCTTGCGCACCATCTCCACGTCCGCGCCGACCTGCTCGGCGATGTTGGCGATCTCGTTCATGAAGCTGATCTTGGTCGCCAGCATCGCGTTGGCGGCGTACTTGGTCAGCTCGGCCGAACGCACGTCCATCGCCACGATCCGCTCGTGGTTGCGGTTGAACGGCGCATAGAGCCGGCGCAGTGTCTCCAGCGCCTGCGGGCTGTCGGTGCCGATCACGATGCGGTCCGGGCGCATGCAGTCCTCCACCGCCGCGCCCTCCTTCAGGAACTCCGGGTTGGAGACCACGTGGAAGGCAATCTCCACCCCGCGTGATGCCAGCTCGTCTTTGATCGCCGCGCGCACGCGGTCGGCGGTGCCCACCGGCACGGTGGACTTGTCCACCACGATTGCCGGGCGTTGCAGATGCTGGCCGATGGTGCGCGCCACCGCCAGCACATACTGCAGGTCGGCGCTGCCATCCTCGTCCGGCGGCGTGCCGACCGCGATGAAATGCACCTCGCCATGGGCGATGCCCTCCGCCGCGTCGGTGGTGAAGCGCAACCGCCCGGCGGCATGGTTGGCCTTGACCATCGGCGTGAGGCCCGGCTCGTAGATCGGCACCTCGCCGCGGTTCAGGCCCGCGACCTTGGCCGCATCGATGTCCACGCACACCACCTCGTGGCCCACCTCGGCCAGGCAGGTGCCCGTCACCAGGCCCACGTAGCCGGTACCGAAAATGCAGATGCGCATATCCATTGCCTCCGGAAAGAAAAAGCCCGGGCGCGCTCGCAGCGCCGGGCCTCGAACGACAGCGCGGAGTTTACTGCGCCGGCCTTACTGCGCGCCGCGCGGCGGCTTGACGATCTCCAGCAGCTCGACCTCGAACTCCAGCACCTGGTTGGGGCCGATCATCGGCGGCGCCTGCTCGCCGTAGGCCAGCTTGGCCGGGATCCAGAACTTGTACTTGGAGCCGACCGGCATCAGCTGCAGGCCCTCGGCCCAGCCCGGGATCACGCCCTGCAGCGGCAGCACCGCCGGCTCGCCGCGCTTGTAGGAGCTGTCGAACTCGGTGCCGTCCAGCAGGCTGCCCTTGTAGTTCACCTTCACGCCATCATTGGCGCCCGGCTTCGGACCCTTGCCCTCGGTGATGACCTGGTACTGCAGCCCAGACGCCGTGGTGACCACGCCCGGCTTCTTGGCGTTCTCGGCCAGGAACTTCTCGCCCTTCTCCAGGTTGGCCTTGGCCTCTTCCATCATCCTGGCGATCTGCTTGGCCTGCATGCGCTGGCCGAAGCCTTGCATGATCTGCTGCGCCTGGGCCTCGGTGATCAGCGCCTTGCCGCCGGTCATCTGGGTGCGCAGGGCCTTCACCACGGTGTCGGTATTGACCTCGTCCTTGATCTCGGACAGCTGCTTGCCCATCGCCATGCCGATGGCATAGCTCACCTGCTCCTTCTCGGTCGGCAGGCCGGGGTAGCCGGTCTTCTCGTCGGCGGACTTGGCTTGCCTGCGCGGCGGCATCGGACACCTCCACCGGTTTCTTTTCGGTATTGCAGGCGGACACGGCCAGCACGGTGGCCAGGGCAAGCAGGGGTGGGACGGACGATCGGCTTCATCTGCGGGAAACTCCGGGGAAGTGGCATGGGAAACGGCGTGGCGGGAAAGCCGGCGCGGGCGCTGGCAGGAACGCGATTACGGGCAAACCAGTGGGGTTGGACTCATTCGACGCCCAACAGTTCCACGTCGAACACCAGGGTGGCATTGGGTGGGATGTCGCGGCCGGCGCCTTTTTCGCCGTAGCCGAGCGCGGCCGGGATCCAGAACCGGTACTTGGCGCCGACCGGCATCATCGCCACGCCTTCGCTCCAGCCCTTGATGACCTGGTCGAGGCCGAATTCGGCGGGCTCGCCGCGATCGTAGGAACTGTCGAACTTGGTGCCGTCCAGCAGGGTGCCGACATAATCCACCTTGACCCGCTGACCGGGCTTCGGGCGCACGCCGCTGCCCTGGCGCAGGATCTGGTACTGCAGCCCGCTGGGGGTGACGAACACGCCCTTCACCTGGCGGTTCCTGGCCAGGAACGCCTGCTCCTTCTCGAGCGCGGAGTCGCCCTCGCGCTTGCGCTCCGCCGCGCGCTTTTCCTCCAGCCGCGCCGAGAAGCGGCTGCGCACCTGGGCGAGCTGCGCCGCGTCCAGCAGCGGCCTGGCGGCCGGGTCGGCGCCGTCCTTCACCCCGCGCAGGAACATCGGCATGTCGAATTCTCCGCGCGCATCCTGCAGCGTCAGGCCGACGGTGGCGCCCAGCAGCAGGCCCACCCTGGCGCGGTCCAGGGTCGCCGCCGGCTTGCCGGCCTTGCGCGCGGCGATGTTCGCCATCAGCCCCTGCCAGGTGGCGCGCGCCTCGTCCGGCGCCAGCAGCGGCTTGCCGCCGGCCAGTGCGTTCTCGACCGCGCGCTGGAATGCGGCCATGTCCACGTCCGGTAGGCCAGGGCCGACGCTACGGCCGGCATCCAGGCCCAGCATGTAGCCCACCTGCTCGCGCTCGCCGGAAAGCGTTGCTTCCTGCGCCTGCAGCGTACCCACCACCAGGGCCAGGGCCAGCAGCGCGGCCCAGGGCCGCCGCAATGAAAACCGCATCGTGTCGCTCTCCGGAAGCGCCCGCCACGGGCACACAGGCCGGCCGGGCAACGCGCCATTGTCGTTCCCCGGCCCGGCAGCGGCAATCCTTCGCATCGCCTTCGCGCGCGCCGGCCCGTGCCCACCCCTGTCTTTGGTTGGGGGCACAAGGGGGCTTGACAGGTAAGGCCCCAGTGTTATAGTTTCCTACAACACCAAATGCCCAGAGCAGGACGTTCCCCATGAACCGCAAGCTCCACAACTCCCTGATGGCGGCCCTGGCCTCGAGCGCCCTGTTCGTCATCGCGCTGCTGGCCAGTACCCCGGCCACCTCCTCCGCCCCGGCATCGCTGGCCCAGGACGCGCCACTGCAGGACGCCGCCCTGGCCGGCCTGGCGCCCGCGCTGGACGCCCCCGCGGCGCGGACCGGCACACGCCCGTTGCGACAATCGGTACGGATGCCGTTCTTCTCCTTTGCACCGCGGAGCTGAGCCATGGCCACCGTCGAATGGAGCGATGGCGCTCCCATCTACCGCCAGCTCAAGGAGCGCGTGATCGCGATGATGCTGGACGGCGTGCTGAAGCCGGGCGATGCCCTGCCTTCGGTGCGGCAGGTGGCCGCCGAATACCAGCTGAACCCGATCACCGTCTCGCGCGCCTACCAGGAGCTCGCGGACGACCAACTCGTCGAAAAACGCAGGGGGCTTGGCATGTACGTCACCGAGGGCGCCACCGCGCGCCTGCTGCAGAGCGAGCGCGAGCGCTTCCTGCGCGAGGAATGGCCGCAGGTATTGGAACGCATCCAGCGCCTGGGCCTGAACATCGAAGAACTGCTGGATCCGCAGCAGAAATGGGGGAAGAAGTGAACGCCGACACGAACCTGCCCGTGGTGGCCGCCCGCGGCCTGCGCAAGGCCTACAAGAACACGCTGGCGCTGGATGATGCCCGCTTCGAAATCCCGGCCGGCCGCATCGTCGGCCTGATCGGCCCCAACGGCGCCGGCAAGACCACCGCGCTCAAGGCGATCCTCGGCCTGATCCCGTTCGAGGGCGAGCTGCAGGTCTTGGGCAAGGACCCGCGCACCCAGCGCGACGCATTGATGAACGACGTCTGCTTCATCGCCGACGTGGCCGTGCTGCCGCGCTGGATCACGGTGGCGCAGGCGATCGAGTTCGTCGCCGGGGTGCACCCGCGCTTCGATGCCGCGCGCTGCCAGCGCTTCCTGGAAGGCACCCAGCTCAAGCCCGGCATGAAGGTGCGCGAGATGTCCAAGGGCATGATCGTGCAGCTGCACCTGGCGCTGGTGATGGCGATCGACGCCCGCCTGCTGGTGCTGGACGAGCCCACCATCGGCCTGGACATCCTCTACCGCAAGCAGTTCTACCAGCGCCTGCTGGAGGACTACTTCGACGAGGGCAAGACCATCCTGGTCACCACCCACCAGGTCGAGGAGATCGAGCACATCCTGACCGACGTGATGTTCATCCGCGCCGGCAAGATCGTGCTGGAAACCGCGATGGACACGCTCGGCGAGCGCTATCTCGAGGTCCTGGTGAACGCCGACCGGCTCGAGGAAGCGCGCGCACTGCGGCCGGTCGACGAGCGCAGCCTGCCGTTCGGCAAGACCGTGATGCTGTTCGACGGCGCCGACCCGGCGCGCCTGGCCGAGCTTGGCGAAACCCGCACCCCCGGCCTGGCCGACCTGTTCGTCGCCACCATGAAAGGAACCTACGCATGAACGCCCGCACCGACATGGACGGCTTCGACGCCGCTTCGCGCGCGCCCGCACGCACCCCGCCGCACGCCACCCACAAGCTGAGGCTGCTGCTCAAGCGCGAGTTCTGGGAGCACAAGGGCGGCTTCCTCTGGGCGCCGGTCTGGGCCGGCGGCATCTCCCTGCTCTTGACCCTGATGGCGCTGGTGATGGCCGAGGTGGGGCTGCGCCGGACGGTGACCGAGCACGGCGGCCTCCGGGTCGATGGCCAGGTGATCGTCAACGGCCTCGACCTGAGCCTGATGACCGACAAGATGTCGCCGGAGGACCTGCAGAAGCTGGCCGACGGCGTCAGCATGAGCACCGCCACGGCCATGTTCTGGCCCCTGCTGGCACTCGGCTTCGTGGTGTTCTTCTACTGCCTGGGCAGCCTGTACGACGAGCGCAAAAACCGCAGCGTGCTGTTCTGGAAGTCGCTGCCGGTCTCCGACCGCGACACCGTGCTGGCGAAGGCGGCCAGCGCGCTGCTGGTGGCGCCGGCCCTCGCGGTGGCGGTCGGGATCGCCTGCATGGTCGCGTTCCTGCTGGTGCTCAGCGTGTTCGTGCTGCTCCACCACGGCAACCCGCTGACCCTGCTGTGGAGCCCCGGCAACCTGCTGGCCAACGCGGGCCTGGCGATCGCGGCGATCCCGGTGTACGCGCTGTGGGCGCTGCCCAGCGCCGGCTGGCTGATGCTGTGCTCGGCCTGGGCGCGCAGCAAGCCGTTCCTGTGGGCGATCATGCTGCCGGTGTTCGCCGGGGTGTTCATCAGCTGGTTCGACCTGCTGCACCTGTTCGACCTCCAGAGCAGCTGGTTCTGGAAGCACGTGGTGGCGCACCTGCTGGGCGGCGTGTTCCCCGGTTCCTGGTTCGGCGTGACCGACCTCGGCATATTCAAGGACGGCCACTTCGGGCACATGGCCGCGCTCAGGACGATGTACGCGACGCTGGCCACCCCGCAGCTCTGGATCGGTGTCGCCGCCGGGGTGGTGATGATCACCGCCAGCATCCGCCTGCGCCGCTGGCGCGACGACAACTGAGCGCCCGCCACTGCCCCATTCTTTCGAGGATCCAACCATGCACCGCACGCACCGCACCCATCTCGCCCTCGCGCTCGCCGCCACCCTGCCGCTGGCCGCCTGCAGCAAGCCCCCCGGCCCCGCCCGCGCCGCCGGCCGCCCCTGCCTCCGCCGACGCCCCGCTCGGCTTCATCGGCCAGCAGGTGGACAAGGCCCTGACCGAGGCGCGCAAGGAACTGCGCGAAAAAAACCTCAGCCTCAACGGCAACATCGACCTCAACATCAACGGCAGGCAGGTGCGGCACGACACCTCGCGCCTGCCGAAGGCCGAGATCACCCCGCAGGGCGATTTGCTGATCGAGGGCAAAGCCGTCGCCATCGACGCCGCCCAGCGCCGGCAGTTGCTGGACTACCGCCAGCACGTGATCGCGCTGGCCGAGGCCGGTATCGCGATCGGCGGCCGTGGCGCGGACATCGCCGGCGAGGCGCTGGGCGGCGCGCTGGGCGCTGCCTTCGGCGGCGAGCAGGCGCGCCAGGATTTCGAGCGCCGGATGCAGGCCAAGAGCGACCAGATCGAGGCCGAGGCGCGCAAGCTGTGCGTCCAGCTGCCGCCGCTGCTGGCGCTGCAGCAGTCGCTGGCGGCCTCGCTGCCGGCGTTCAGGCCCTACGCCACCATGACCCAGGCCGATATCGACGACTGCGGCAAGTCGCAGGGCAAGGGCAGCGGCGTGGCGGTCACCAGCCAGTGAAGTGAGCCGCCCGGTCGGGCGCACGGCACGCGCCCGACCCGATGAAAAAACGACGCCCGCATCCGATAGCGATGACAGCGGGCCGCCCCAGTCCTCGTCGTTCCGGCGGCGGCAGCGGCCCGGCTCCTCATCCACGACTGCGCTTTCAGGATGCCTGTATGTCGCTCCGCCCGAATCACTCCGGCACCCGCAATCCACTCCAGCCGATCTTTCTGGCACTGCTGCTGGGTGTGCTCTCCAGCTGTGCCAGCACCCCGCCCCCCAGCACCTACGGCCCGATGGACGTCATGCAGAAGATGATCGTGCACCACGGGGTCATCGTGGCCCTGCGCGAGGTGACGCTGCAGAACCCGACCACCGGCACCGGCCAGGTGCTGGGCGGCAGCCTGGGCGGCATCGCCGGTAGCGAAACCGGCGGCGGACGTGGGCAGCTGGTCGGCGGCGTGCTCGGGGCCGGCATCGGCCAGGCGCTGGGCGAGAAAGCCGAACGCGCGCTGGCCAGGCAGGCCGGCCTGGAAATCACCTGGCGAGAAGATGGCAGCGACCAGGAGTACGTGTTGGTGCAGGCCAAGGACCCCGAGCATCCGCTGGCCGTCGGCGACCGCATCCGGGTGGTGGAAAGCGCCAGCAGCATTCGCGCGTTCAAAGAGGATTGAGGCGGGAAAATCGCGCGCTGGCTAGCCTGCACCGCCCGCGCCGGCATGGATGCCGCCGCGGGTGAGCGCGGCCGGGTCCAGCAGACGGCGCAGTCGGGCTTCGTCCAGCCCGCTGTCCTCCAGCGCCACCGCCAGCACCGGACGGCCTTCGGCATAGGCGCGCTTGGCGATCGCCGCGGCCTTTTCGTAGCCGATCACCGGATTGAGCGCGGTCACCAGGATCGGGTTGCGCTCCAGCGCGGCGGCCACACCCTCGGTGCGCACCTTCAGCCCGGCGATCGCCTGGTCGGCCAGCGCGCGCATGGCATTGGCCAGCAGCACCAGCTGCTCGTCGAGATTGCTGGCGATCAGCGGCAGCATCACGTTGAGCTGGAAGTTGCCGCTCTGGCCGGCCACGGTGATCGCCTGGTGCAGACCGATCACCTGCGCGCAGGCCATGCACAGCGCCTCCGGGATCACCGGGTTGACCTTGCCCGGCATGATCGAGCTGCCCGGCTGCAGCGCCGGCAGTTCGATCTCGCCCAGGCCCGCCAGCGGCCCGGAGTTCATCCAGCGCAGGTCGTTGCCGATCTTCATCAGCGCCACCGCCAGCGCGGACAGCTGGCCGGACAGCTCCACCAGATCGTCCTGCGCGGCCAGCCCTTCGAACAGGTTGCCGGCCTGCTCGAACTTGGCGCCGGTGGCGGCCGCCAGCGCCTTGGCCACGCGCTTGCCGAACTTCGGATGCGCATTGATGCCGGTGCCGATGGCGGTGCCGCCGATCGGCAGCCGGTGCACGCGCTTCAGGCTGTCCTCGATCCGTGCCTGCGCGGAGGCGAGCTGCGCCGACCACGCCGAAAACTCCTGCGCGAAAGTCAGCGGCATCGCATCCATCAAATGCGTGCGCCCGGTCTTGACCACGCCCTTCAGCGCCTTGCCGCGACGGTCGATGGTCTTGCGCAAATGCGCCAACGCCGGCAGCAGGGTCTGCCGCGCCTCCACCACCGCCATCACCCGGATGCTGGTCGGCACCACGTCATTGCTGCTCTGGCCGAGATTCACATGATCGTTCGGGTGGATCGCCAGCTTCGAGCGCGCTGCGGCGAGGTGCGCGATCACCTCGTTGGCGTTCATGTTGCTGGAGGTGCCCGAGCCAGTCTGGTAGCGGTCGATCGGGAACTGGTCCAGATGCGCGCCGGCGGCGATCGCGGTGGCCGCCTGCACGATGGCCTCGCTGCGTGCCGCGTCCAGCAGCCCGAGATGGCCGTTGACCACGGCGGCCGCCGCCTTGACCAGCGCCAGCGCGCGCAGGAACGCCGGCGGCAGCGGCCGTCCGGAGATATGGAAGTTGGCGATCGCGCGCTGGGTCTGCGCGCCCCACAACGCGGCGGCGGGCACCTGCAGCGCGCCCATGCTGTCGTGCTCGGTGCGGAAGCCGCTTGCCGGCTTGCGGCGGGATGCGCGTGTCGTCATGGCCTGCTCCGGGTCGGGAATGTCCGGAGGATAACGCCGCGACGGTTTAGAATGCGCTTCCTTTCGCACGCCGCCCGCCGCCCATGTCGCACGCCCTCACCGCCCTGTCCCCGCTGGATGGCCGCTACGCCGGCAAGGTGGACCCGCTGCGGCCGGTCTTCTCCGAATACGGACTGATCCGGGCGCGCGTGCAGGTCGAGGTGGAATGAGCTGCTGGCGCTGGCGAACGATCCTGGCATCGTCGAGCTCAAGCCCTTTTCCCGATGCCGCCGCGGCACGCCTGCGGGCGCTGGCCAATGGCTTCTCGGTGAACGACGCGGCGCGGGTGAAGGCGATCGAAGCCACCACCAACCACGACGTGAAGGCAGTCGAATACTTCATCAAAGAGCGTCTGAAGGACGACCCCGAACTCGGCCCGGCGCTGGAATTCGTGCACTTCGCCTGCACCAGCGAGGACATCAACAACCTGTCCTACGCGCTGATGCTCAGCCAGGCGCGGCAGGAGGTGCTGCTGCCGAAGCTCGATGCGCTGATCGAAACCTTGCGCGCGCTGGCGCACGAATACGCCGCGCTGCCGATGCTCTCGCGCACCCACGGCCAGACCGCCTCGCCCACCACCGTCGGCAAGGAGCTGGCCAACGTGGTGGCGCGCGCCTGCGGCGCCAGGGCGAAGTGCTGGCCGCCCTGCCGATGCCGGGCAAGATCAACGGCGCGGTGGGCAACTACAACGCGCATGTGACGGCCTATCCGGACGTGGACTGGCCGACCTTCTCGCGCCGCTTCGTGGAGTCGCTGGGCCTGGACTGGCAGCCCTACACCACCCAGATCGAACCGCACGACGGCGTGGCCGAGCTGTGCGACGCCTGCAAGCGGATCGACACCATCGCGATCGACCTCTGCCGCGACATCTGGGGCTATATCTCCCAAGGTTATTTCAGGCAGGCGGTGAAGGCCGGCGAAGTCGGCAGCAGCACCATGCCGCACAAGGTCAACCCGATCGATTTCGAGAATGCGGAAGGCAATTTCGGCATCGCCAGCGCCCTGTTCGAACACTTCGCCGCCAAGCTGCCGATCAGCCGCTGGCAACGCGACCTCACCGATTCCACCGTGCTGCGCGCGCTGGGCACCGCCTTCGGCCACATGCTGATCGGTTTCGACGCCCTGCAGCGCGGCCTGGGCAAGCTCAGCGCCAACCCGGAGCGGCTGGCCGCCGACCTCGACGCCAGCTGGGAAGTGCTGGCCGAGGCGGTGCAGACGGTGATGCGCCGCCACGGCCTGCCGAACCCCTATGAACAACTGAAGGCCCTGACCCGCGGCCAGGGCATCCGCGCGGAGTCGATGCGCGCCTTCATCGAAGCGCTGGACCTGCCCGCCGCCGACAAGCAGCGCCTGCTGGACATGACCCCGGCCCGCTACACCGGCCTGGCCGAGCGGCTGGCGCGGGAGATCTGAACCCATGGCCGGCCTGCTGCCCGCCATCGAAATCGACGCCGCCGCCGGCCCCTTCCCGCTGGGCATGCCGCCCGAACGCTTCCTGCGCGAGTACTGGCAGAAGCGCCCGCTGCTGATCCGCAACGCCTTCCCAGGCTATGTCTCACCGCTGGAGCCCGAGGACCTGGCCGGGCTGGCCTGCGAGGACGGCGTGCTGGCGCGCCTGATCGAACACGACCGCGCGACGGACGGCTGGCGCGTCCGCTATGGGCCGTTCGCCGAAGACGACTTCCCGGCCTGCCCGACCACGACTGGACCCTGCTGGTGCAGGACATGGACAAGTGGGACGTCGACCTGCGCGCCCTGCTCGACCAGTTCGCGTTCCTGCCGCGCTGGCGGATCGACGATGTGATGGTGAGCTTCGCCGCCACCGGCGGCTCGGTCGGCGCGCACGTGGACCAGTACGACGTGTTCCTGCTGCAGGCGCGCGGCCACCGCCGCTGGCGGATCGACGCCTCGCCCAACCCGCCGCTGGATTTCCGCCCGGACGTCGAGCTGAAGCTGCTGCAGCGCTTCACCCCGACCCACGACTGGGTGCTGGCGCCGGGCGACATGCTCTACCTGCCGCCGGGCGTGCCGCACCACGGCATCGCCGAGGACCCGTGCCTGACCTTCTCGGTCGGCATGCGCGCGCCGGGTGCCGGCGAGCTGCTGGCCGATTACGCCGACAGCCTGGCCGCCGAAGCGCCGGACACGCTGCGCTACGCCGACCCCGACATCACCCCGGTGGCCGACCCCAACGAAATCGACGCCGCCGCGCTGGGGCGGGTCGAGGCCGCCCTGCGCCAGCTGCGGATGGACGACCCCGACCGTCTGGGTGACTGGTTCGGCGGCTTCATCACCACCTACCGCAGTGCGGTGCTGCCCACAGCCGCCGAGGCCGCGCCATCGGTGGAGGCGCTGGAACGCGGGCTGGCCGCGGGCGGCGGCCTGCTGCGTCACCCCTGGTCCCGGATGGCCTGGCGGCGCGGCGCGGACGGCCACGCCCGGCTGTACGCCGGCGGCGGCATGCACCTGCTGGATGCCGGGGACGCGCGCCGCCTGGCCGCGGCCGAACGGATCGACGCCGGGGCCTACACCGCCCTGTCCGAGCCGGGCCGCGCGGTGCTGCTGGCTCTGGTCGGCGCCGGCCATTACCGGCTGGAACCGGAGGATGCCGAATGAGCGACCACCGCCCCACCGACGCCCCTGGCGCTGCCGGCGCCGCTCCCGCGCGCACCGATCTGCTCCGGATCGACGACCATCCTGCGGCGATCGCCGTCACCGCACGGATCGTGGCCGAGGCGCGGCGTGCGCTGTGGATCAAGAGCCTGGACCTGGAGCCCTGAGCTGTTCGACCATCCCGAGGTGCTGGCGGCCCTGCGGGCCTTCGCCACTTCCGGCCGCGAGGTCCAGGTGCGCGTGCTGCTGCACGACGCCGCCGCGCCGCAGGCCGCCCACGCCATGCTGCTGGAGCTGGCGCAACGCCTGCCCAGCGTGTTCCAGTTCCGCGAGGTGGACGACCCGGTATACCGCGAGGACCGCAGCGCGGTGCTCGTCAACGACGCCGGCGGCTACTACGCCCGCGCCCAGGGCGACGCGGTGGCCGGCAGCGCCTGTCTGGACGGCCGCGCCCGCGCCCGCCAGCTGCAGCAGCGCTTCGAGGAAATCTGGGAGCGATCCCGACCGGTGGCTGAATACCGGGCGCTGGGGCTCTGACGCAGGCATGTTCGCTGCCGCTCCCGACCTCGCGGCGGGTGTCCCGGCACGTCCTTGGGTCTATAATTTCGATTCTTTGCGGTACGCATTCAGTGTTGCCCGCGCGGTTCCCCGGCACCTGCCACGGCCCGCACGTCCCCCTTCCCCACCCGATCAGGTTGCTAGCCACGCCGTGGACAGTCTCCTCAAGCAGTTCGCCCAATCCTCGCAACTCGGCGCCAACGGCGCGTACATCGAAGACCTCTACGAGCAATACCTGGTCGCGCCGGACAGCGTCGATCCGAAGTGGAAGCAGTATTTCGACGGCCTGAAGGGGCGCGAGGCCGGCGATATCCCGCATTCGGCGATCATCGACCAGATCGCGGAGGCCGGCCGCCAGGCCGCGCGCGGGCTGGTCGACACCGCCACCGGTTCCGGCGACGAGCGCGAGCGCCACGTCGGCCGCCTGATCACCGCCTATCGCTCGCGCGGCCACCTCGGCGCCAAGCTCGATCCGCTGGGCCTGACCCCGCCGCTGAACCCGCCGGACCTCGAGCTGGCCTTCCACCACCTGTCCGAGCGCGACCTCGATGCCGAGTTCAGCACCGGCGGCATCGGCGGCCAGGCCCGGATGAAGCTGCGCGACCTGCTGGCGCGCCTGCGCGCGACCTACACCGGCAGCATCGGCGCCGAGTTCATGCACATCACCGACGCCGACCAGCGCCGCTGGCTGTACGAGCGCCTGGAAGCCGCCGCCGGCAACTACGGCCGCAGCCAGGGCGACAAGCGCCGTATCCTCGAACGCCTGACCGCCGCGGAAGGGCTGGAGCGCTACCTGCACACCAAATACGTCGGCCAGAAGCGGTTCTCGCTGGAGGGCGGCGAATCGCTGATCCCGCTGCTGGACGTCACCATCCGCCGCGCCGGCCAGAACGGGGTCAAGGACATCGTGATCGGCATGGCCCACCGCGGCCGCCTGAACGTGCTGGTCAACACCCTGGGCAAGCCGCCGCGCAAGCTGTTCGACGAATTCGAAGGCAAGTTCGAGCACGCCCGCGCCGGCGACCACGCGCACACCGGCGACGTGAAGTACCACATGGGCTTCTCCAGCGACGTTGCCACCCCGGGCGGCCCGGTCCACCTCGCGCTGGCGTTCAACCCCTCGCACCTGGAGATCGTGGACCCGGTGGTGGCCGGCAGCGTGCGATCGCGCCAGCATCGCCGCGGCGACAAGGCGCGCAAGCAGGTGCTGCCGATCCTGATGCACGGCGACGCCGCGTTCGCCGGCCAGGGCGTGGTGATGGAGCTGTTCCAGATGTCGCAGGCGCGCGGCTTCGCGGTCGGCGGCACCGTGCACGTGGTGATCAACAACCAGGTCGGCTTCACCACCAGCGCCGCCGAGGACGCGCGCTCCACGCTGTACTGCACCGATGTCGCCAAGATGGTCGGCGCCCCGGTGCTGCACGTGAATGGCGACGACCCGGAGGCGGTGGCCTTCGTGGCCGAGCTGGCGTTCGATTTCCGCCAGGCCTTCGGCAAGGACGTGGTGATCGATCTCGTCTGCTACCGCCGCCACGGCCACAACGAGGCCGACGAGCCGGCCGCCACCCAGCCGCTGATGTACAGCAAGATCCGCGCGATGAAGACCACCCGCGAGCTGTACGCCGCGCGCCTTGACGCCGAGGGCAGCGTGCCGGCCACCGAGGCGCAGGCGCTGGTGGATGCGCTGCGCGACAAGCTGGACGCGGGCGAACTGACCACCGAAGTCGCCCCCAGCCAGCCGGACGCGCTGGCCGTGGACTGGACGCCCTACCTGGCCGGCAAGCTGTCCGACCCGGTGCAGACCCAGGTGCCGCGCAAGACCCTGGACGCGCTGGCCGCGCGCATCAACGCGGTGCCCGACACGGTCAAGCTGCATCCGCGCGTGGCCAAGATCTATGACGACCGCCGCAAGATGGCGGCCGGCGAGCTGCCGGGCGACTGGGGCTTCGCCGAGAACCTGGCCTACGCCACCCTGCTCGACGAAGGCTACCGCCTGCGCCTGGTCGGCCAGGACTGCGGGCGCGGCACCTTCTTCCACCGCCACGCGATCCTGCACGACCAGAACACCGACGCCTACTACCTGCCGCTGCGCGAGCTGGCGCAGAACCCGGAGGACGTCACCATCATCGACTCGCTGCTCAGCGAGGAAGCGGTAATGGCGTTCGAATACGGCTACGCCACCGCCGACCCGCAGACCCTGGACATCTGGGAGGCGCAGTTCGGCGATTTCGCCAACGGCGCGCAGGTGGTGATCGACCAGTTCCTCGCCGCCGGCGAAGCCAAGTGGGATCGCCTGTGCGGCCTCGCCCTGTACCTGCCGCACGGCTACGAGGGCCAGGGCCCCGAGCACAGCTCGGCGCGCCTGGAGCGCTTCCTGCAGCTGTGCGCGCTGGACAACATGGTGGTCTGCACGCCGACCACGCCGGCCCAGGACTTCCACATGATCCGCCGCCAGATGCGCCAGAGCACGCGCAAGCCGCTGGTGGTGATGACGCCGAAGTCGCTGCTGCGCCACAAGCTGGCGGTCTCGACCCTGGACGAGCTGGCCAACGGCGAGTTCCAGCGCCTGATCCCGGACACCACCGCGACCGCCAAGAAGGTCCGGCGCGTGGTGGTGTGCGCCGGCAAGGTCTATTACGACCTGCTGGAAGAAGCGCAGAAGCAGGGCATCCAGGACGTGGCGCTGGTGCGCGTGGAGCAGCTGTACCCGTTCCCGCGCCCGGAGCTGGCCGCCGAGCTCAAGCGCTTCGCCTCCGCCACCGAGGTCGTGTGGTGCCAGGAAGAGCCGCAGAACCAGGGCGCGTGGTACCAGATCCAGCACCACCTGCGCGCCTGCCTGCAGCCGAAGCAATCGCTCAGCTACGCCGGTCGTCCGCGCTCGCCCTCGCCCGCCGCCGGCCACATGGCCGAGCACATGGCCGAGCTGGCGCAGCTGCTGGCCGACGCACTCGTCAACCCCGCCGCCGGCGACACCGCCGCCGACTGACCCATCCCCGCCTTCCGACAGGACGCCCTCATGGCCATCGAAGTCAAAGTCCCGGTTCTCCCCGAATCCGTCTCCGACGCCACCATCGCCAGCTGGCACAAGAAAGCCGGCGACGCGGTGAAGCGCGACGAAAACCTGCTCGATCTGGAAACCGACAAGGTCGTGCTGGAAGTGCCCGCGCCGGTGGACGGCGTGCTGAAGGAAATCAAGTTCAAGGAGGGCGATACCGTCACCAGCCAGCAGGTGATCGCGGTGATCGAGGAAGGCGCCGTGGCCGCGGCCACCACCACTGCGGACGCCCCGGCCGCGAAGGAAGCGCCGAAGGCCGCCGCCCCGGCCGCGAAGGAAGCGCCGAAGGCCGCTGCCGCACCCGCCAACACGGCCGCGGCGCCCGCCGCCGATGCGCTGCCGCCGGGCGCGCGCTTCGCCGCCGTCACCAGCGGCGTGGACCCGGCCGAGGTCGCCGGTACCGGCCGCCACGGCATGGTCACCAAGGAGGACATCGTCAACTATGCCAGCGGCAAGACCGCCGGCGTGACCGGCGGCGCGCGCCCGGAGGAACGCGTCCCGATGACCCGCATGCGCGCCCGCATCGCCGAGCGCCTGATGCAGTCCAAGAACTCCATCGCCATGCTGACCTCGTTCAACGAGGTGAACCTGTCCAAGGTCATGCAGATGCGCAAGGAGCTGGGCGAGCAGTTCGAGAAGGCCAACGGCATCAAGCTTGGCTTCATGAGCTTCTTCGCCAAAGCCGCCGCCAACGCGCTGCAGAAGCACCCGATCATCAACGCCTCGGTGGACGGCAACGACATCATCTACCACGGCTACGCCGACATCAGCATCGCGGTCGCCACCGACAAGGGCCTGGTGACGCCGGTGCTGCGCAACGTCGAGCGCATGAGCTTCGCCGACATCGAGCAGGGCATCGCCACCTTCGCCAAGAAGGCGCGCGACGGCAAGCTGGGCCTGGACGATCTGCAGGGCGGCACCTTCACCATCACCAACGGCGGCACCTTCGGCTCGCTGATGTCCACCCCGATCGTGAACCCGCCGCAGAGCGCCATCCTCGGCATGCACGCGATCAAGGAGCGCGCCATCGTCGAGAACGGCCAGGTCGTCGCCGCACCGATGATGTACATCGCGCTGAGCTACGACCACCGCATCATCGACGGCAAGGACGCCGTGCTGTTCCTGGTGGACATCAAGAACCAGCTCGAGAACCCGCACCGCATGCTGCTGGGCATGTAAGCACCCCGGCCCGAAGCCCCGCTCCGCGGGGCTTCCTGCTTGCAGACAAGGAACCTTAGCAATGAGCGAACAACAGCAATTCGACGTCGTCGTGATCGGTGCCGGCCCCGCTGGCTATCACGCCGCCATCCGCGCCGCGCAGCTGGGCCTGAAGACCGCCTGCATCGACGCCGCGCTGGGCAAGGACGGCAAGCCGGCGCTGGGCGGCACCTGCCTGCGCGTGGGCTGCATCCCGTCCAAGGCGCTGCTCGATTCCAGCCGCCAGTTCTGGAACATGGGCCACCTCTTCGACCAGCACGGCATCAGCTTCGAGAAGCCGGCCATCGACGTGAAGAAGATGATCGCGCGCAAGGACGCGATCGTGAAGCAGTTCACCGGCGGCATCGCGGCGCTGTTCAAGGCCAACAAGATCACCGCGTTCTACGGCTACGGCCAGCTGCAGCCGGGCAACGTGGTGAAGGTGAAACAGCACGACGGCAGCGAAGTCGCGCTCAAGGGCACCAACGTGATCCTCGCCGCGGGCTCCGACTCCATCGAGCTGCCGTTCGCCAGGTTCGGCGAGCACATCATCGACAACGTCGGCGCGCTGGATCTCGAGAAAGTGCCCAAGCGCCTGGGCGTGATCGGCGCCGGCGTGATCGGCCTGGAGCTGGGCAGCGTGTGGAACCGCCTGGGCGCGCAGGTCACGATCCTGGAAGGGCTGCCGACCTTCCTCGCGGCGGCCGATGCGGAGGTCGGCAAGGTCGCCGCGCGCGAGTTCAAGAAGCAGGGCCTGGACATCAAGCTGGGCTGCAAGGTCAGCAACACCGAAGTGAAGAAGGACGGCGTGCACGTCCACTACACCGACGACAAGGGCGCCGCGCAGGAACTGGTGGTAGACAAGCTGCTGGTCGCCGTGGGCCGTCGCCCCGCCACCCAGGGCCTGCTGGCCGAGGGCACCGGCGTGCAGCTCGACGAGCGCGGCCGGATCGTGGTCGATGCGCACTGCCATACCGGGGTCGACGGCGTGTGGGCGATCGGCGACTGCGTGCGCGGCCCGATGCTGGCGCACAAGGGCTTCGAGGAAGGCATCGCGGTGGCCGAGCTGATCGCCGGCCTGCCGGGCCACGTCAACTTCGACACCATCCCCTGGGTGATCTACACCGAGCCGGAGATCGCCTGGGTCGGCAAGACCGAGGAGCAGCTGAAGGCCGAGGGCATCCCGTACAAGGCCGGCAGCTTCCCGTTCGCGGCGGTCGGCCGCGCGGTGGCGATGGCCGAACCGGCGGGCTTCGTGAAGGTGCTGGCGCATGCCGAGACCGACACCATCCTCGGCATGCACCTGGTCGGCGCCAACGTCTCCGAGCTGGTGCACGAGGGCGTACTGGCGATGGAGTTCAAGGGCAGCGCCGACGACCTGGCGCGCATCTGCCACGCCCATCCGTCGCTGAGCGAAGCCGTGCACGATGCCGCGATGGCGGTACACAAGCGGGCGATCCACAAGGCCAACTAAGGAACCTCTGATCAACTCGGGGGTTCCCGCCGGCCATGGAGGGCTGGCTGACAACGCCTGGATGGCGTTGTTCAGACCTTCCCTGAAGGCCGCCCGCATCCCCGGACGGCGCCCGCACGGTGCCGTTCGCATTTCAAGGCTGGATACGCCGATGACGCTGCAGTTCCTGCTCAAGACGGCCATCACGGTGATGCTGGTGCTCATCGCCTCCGGCCTGGCCAGGCGCCCCGGCCTGCTGGGGGCGCTGGTGGCGTCGCTGCCGGTCACCTCGCTGCTGGTGCTGGGCTGGCTGTACGCGGAAACCGGCGATGCGCAGCGGGTGGCGAATCTCGCCATGGAGATTTTCTGGTTCGTGCTCGGCGGCCTGCTGTTCTTCCCGGCGCTGAGCCTGGCGCTGAAGGCCGGCTGGCCGGTCTGGCTCGGCTTCCTGCTCGCGGCCCTGGCCGCCTTCGCCGGCATGAGCGCGGTGCAATTCCTGCTCACCCATTCCAAGGTCCACGGATGAAGACCCTCTGCGTCTATTGCGGTTCCAACGCCGGCGGAGATCCGGCCTATGCCGGGCTGGCCCGCGCCCTCGGTGCGCGCCTGGCGCGCGACGGCATCGCGCTGGTGTACGGCGGCGGCAACGTCGGGTTGATGGGCACGCTGGCCGATGCGGTGCTGGCCGGCGGCGGCGAGGTGGTCGGGGTGATTCCGCAGCAACTGGTCGATTGGGAAGTGGCGCACACCGGCCTGACCCGGCTGGAGGTGGTCGACTCCATGCACACCCGCAAGGCGCGCATGTTCGAACTGGCCGACGGCTTCGTCGCCCTGCCCGGCGGCTTCGGCACGCTGGACGAGATGTTCGAGATGCTGACCTGGCGCCAGCTGGGCCTGGGCAAGAAGCCCTGCGCCTTCCTCGACGTGAACGGCTTCTGGCAGCCGCTGATGGCGATGCTGGATACCATGGTGCGCGAGCGCTTTCTGCATCCGGAGCAGCGCGCCGACATGTGGTACGGCAGCGATATCGACGCCTTGCTGACGTGGATGCACGCCTACGTGCCGGCCCGCGCCGACAAGTGGCTGGACGAGAAGCGCCGTTCGCAGCTGAAGCTCACCCCGGAGGACGTATGAGCATCCCGCCCCATTTCCGCGCCTTCCGCATCCACGGCGACGATGGCCAGGGCGGCTATCGCAGCGGCCTTGAAACCATCGCGCTCGACGACCTCAACCCCGGCGAGGTCGTCATCCGCACCGCCTATTCCTCGGTCAATTACAAAGACGCCTTGGCCGGCACCGGCCAGGGCAAGATCCTGCGCAGCTTCCCACTGGTCGGCGGGATCGACGTCGCCGGCCACGTGGTCGCCTCCACCGACCCCGCCTTCAGGGAAGGCGATGCGGTGCTGGTGACCGGCAGCAGCCTGTCGGAAACCCGCGATGGCGGCTATGCCGACTACGCGCGGCTGGATGCGCGCTGGGTGATCCCGCTGCCGACGGGGCTGACCCTGCGCGAGGCGATGATCCTCGGCACCGCCGGCTTCACCGCCGCGCTGGCGCTGCTGCGCATGGTCGAGAACCGGCAGACGCCGGATCTGGGGCCGCTGGCGGTCACCGGCGCCACTGGCGGCGTGGGTTCGCTGGCGATCGCGATCTTCCGCAAAGCCGGCTTTACGGTGCATGCGATCAGCGGCAAACCGGAGCATGCCGACTACCTGACATCCCTGGGCGCCAGCGCCGTGCTGGGGCGCGACGCGCTGTCCACCACCCGGCCCATGGAGTCGGCGCGTTTCGGCGGCGGCCTCGACAACGTGGGCGGGCCGATGCTGGCCAGCCTGCTGGCGCAAACCGCGCCTTACGGCAACGTGGCCAGCTGCGGGCTGGCGGCCTCGCCGGAGCTGCACGCCACGGTGATGCCCTTCATCATCCGCGGCGTGTCGCTGCTGGGCGTGGCCTCGGCCGGCACCGCGCGCGCCATCCGCGACGAGGTGTGGCGGCGCCTGGCCAGTGACTGGAAACCGGACGCGCTGGACGCGATCTGCACCCGCGAGGTCGGTCTGGACGCCCTGCCGGAGGTGTTCGCCGGCATGCTGGCCGGCGGTTCGCTGGGGCGTACCGTGGTGCGCGTCGCAGGCCAGTCATAGGCGGCTTGCAGGCGGCCGGACGGTCGCTACAATCGACGAAGAAACCCCGGGGATTGTCCATGGCACGCATCCTGATCGTCGATGATTCGCCCTCCCAGCTGATGAGCATCCGCCGCATCGTGGAGAAGCTCGGCCACGAGGCGCTGACCGCCGAGGACGGCGCCGCCGGGGTGGAGGCCGCCAAGCGCGAGCTGCCCGACCTGATCCTGATGGATGTGGTGATGCCCAACCTCAACGGCTTCCAGGCCACCCGTTCGATCACCCGCGAGCCCACCACCCGGCACATCCCGGTGATCCTGGTGACCACCAAGGACCAGGACACCGACCGCGTGTGGGGCATGCGCCAGGGCGCCAAGGCCTACATCACCAAGCCGTTCAGCGAATCCGAGCTGGCCGCGATGATCGGCCAGTACCTGGGCGGCGGGACCGCCTGACGCCGGCAGGCACCGCACCGGGCGCAGGCCTCAGCTGCGCCGCCAGTCGTCCCCGAAGGCGTCGCGCATCCTGGCGTAGGCCTTGCGCTGGGCCTCGGTATGCGCCTTCGGCGCCAGGATCTCCAGCTCCACGATCTGGTCACCGGCCGGCGCATTGCCACTGCCCGGCAGGCCGCGCCCGCGCAGGCGCAGCTTGCGCCCGGACTCGGAATCCGCCGGGATCTTCAGTTCTACCTGTCCGCCCAGCGTCGGCACGCTGAGCGTAGCCCCCAGCGCAGCTTCCCACGGCGCCACCGGCAGGGTGTAGAGGATGTTGCGGCCATCGACCTCGAACTGCGGGTCGGCGGCGTATTCGATTTCCAGCAGCAGGTCGCGCCCGCCGCGGCCCTGCTTGCCGAGCCGGATCACCTGGCCCGGGCGCACGCCCTTGGGGATGCGCACGTCCAGGGTCTTGCCGTTGACGGTCACGCGCACGCTGCTGCCCTCGTACACCGCCTTCAGCGGCACCGCCAGCTTGGCGCGGGTATCCCCGGCCGGAGCCGCCCCGGCACGCCCGCCACGCCCGCCGGGGCCACCGCGACCGAACAGGTTCTCGAAGAAGTCGGAGAATCCGCCGCCGGCGCCACCGCCGGCGAAGATCTCCTCGAAATCGAAGTCCGGCTGCCCGCCCGGGCCGCGGTGGAACCCGCCCGGCGGCGGCCGGATCTCGTCGCCCGGCCGATAGCCGCCGGCGCGCAGCTGGTCGTAGGCCGCCCGCTTCTGCGGATCACGCAGCGCCTCGTAGGCCTCGTTGACCGCCTTGAACTTCTCCTCGGCACCCTTTTCCTTGCTCACATCCGGGTGGTACTTGCGCGCCAGCCGGCGGTAGGCGGTCTTGATCTCCGCCTCGCCGGCGCTGGGTTCCACCCCGAGGATGGCGTAATAGTCCTTGAATTGCATGCCTGAGCTGCTTCCCGTTGATCCGATCGCGCCGGCCCACGATCGCGCCGGCGCCGGCTGCGCGCAAGGCCGCCGTCAAACGACCCGGCCCGCACCTGGCGCGGGCCGTAGTCTAGTCGCAAGCGTCCCTGCGCAGCGTGCAGACCTGCGCGCCGCGGCACTGCACCGCGGCGCGCACGCGGGAAGTGCGTCAGGAGACGCGGCCCTCGCCCTTGCCGACGTGGATCCGGCGCGGGGTGGTCTCCGGGCGCTTGGGAATGCTGATCTCCAGCACGCCGTTGTAGCCGCGCGCGGTGACCGCCTCCGGGTCGGCGCTGTCAGGCAGCGCGAAGCGGCGGTGGAACATGCCGTAGCGGCGCTCGATCCGGCTGTAGCGCTCGCTTTGCTGCTCGGCCTCGCTCTTGCGCTCGCCTTTGATCGACAGGATGCCCTTGTCCATCATGATCTCGACGTCGTCCGGGTCGATCCCCGGCAGGTCGGCCAGGATCACGAAGCGGCCGTCCTCCTCGCGGATGTCCACCCGCGGCGTCCACTGGCTGGTGACCACCGACGAACCGTCGGACAGATCGCCCATCTGGAAGAACCGTTCGAACAGCTGGCGCAGGTCGTCGGCCGGCGCGGCCTGGCGACGCGAGGCTTGCGCGAAACGCGAATCGTGGGTATGAGTGATCGGGTTCATGTCGTCCTCCTGCTGGTGGCGGCGCACCATCGCCGCGTGCCGGTAGATGGGAATCCCGCTTGCGCCCGTCAAGAGGCGCGCGCGCCGGCAGGCGCGGGCAGTCAGGGTTTTTTTCAGCCGCAGGAGATCGCACCATGCCCATCCAGATCGGCGACCGCATCCCGGAGGCGGTGCTGCAGTTCATCGACGCCAGCGGGGTGCACAAGCTCGACACCCCGACCCTGTTCGACCATCGCAAGCTGGTGCTGTTCTCGGTGCCCGGGGCATTCACCCCCACCTGCTCCGAACGCCACCTGCCGAGCTTCATCGCGCATGCCGACGCATTCCGCGCGCGCGGGATCGGCCTGGCCTGCATGGCGGTGAACGATGCCTTCGTGATGCAGGCCTGGGGCAATGCCTACCACGTCCCGGCCGAGATCCAGCTGCTGGCCGACGGCAATGCCGACTTCACCCGCGCGCTGGGGCTGGAGATGGACGCCAGCGGCTACGGCATGGGCATACGCAGCAAGCGCTTCGCGCTGTACGCCGAGAACGGCATCGTCAAGGGCCTGTGGGTGGAAGCCCCCGGCGAATACCGGGTGTCCTCGGCCGAGCACGTGCTGGCCCACCTGCCGGACTGAGCACGGCGGCGCACGCGCGCAGGCCAGCCGCACATCGGCCGGGTCAGTCGGCGGCCGCCTCGCCGCCGGCATCCGTGTCGGCGTCCCCGTCGAGGCTGGCATCCAGGCGCTCGATCGCCTGCAGGGTCTCGCCTTCGGCCAGGCGCATCAGGGTGACGCCCTGGGTATTGCGCCCAACCTGCGAGATCTCGGCCGCGCGCGTGCGCACCAGGGTGCCGCCGTCGGAGATCAAGAGCACGTCGTGGTGGTCGGAGAGCTGGATCGCGCCGACCAGGGCGCCATTACGCGTGCTGGTCTTCATCGCGATCACGCCCTGGGTGCCGCGGCCCTTCTTCGGGAATTCGGTGAGCGCGGTGCGCTTGCCGTAGCCGTTCTGGCTGGCGGTGAGGATGTCGCCCTCGCCGTCCACCACGATCAGGCTCACCACCTGCTCGCCCTCGGCCAGCTTCATGCCGCGCACGCCGGTGGCGGTGCGGCCCATCGGGCGCACGCTGTCGCCACCGAAGCGCACGGCCTTGCCGTTGCTGGCGAACAGCATGATGTCGCGGGTGCCGTCGGACAGTTCCGCGTTCACCAGCGCGTCGCCCTCGGCCAGGTTGATGGCGATCTTGCCGCGCGCAAGCCGGAACGCATATTCGGTCAGCGGGGTCTTCTTCACCGTACCGTTGCGGGTGGCGAAGAACACGTACTTGCCATCCTCGTACTCGCGCACCGGCAGCACCGCCTGCACCTTCTCGCCGTCCTCCAGCGGGATCCAGTTGATGATCGGGCGGCCGCGCGCATTGGGGCCGGCTTCCGGCAGCTGGTACACCGGCAGCCAGAACACGCGGCCCTGAGCTGGTGAAGGTGAGCAGGGTGTCGTGGGTGTTCACCAGCCACAGCTGGTCGATGAAGTCCTCGTCCTTGGTCGCCGCCGCGTTGCGGCCTTGCCACCGCGCCTCTGCGCGCGGTAGGCGGTGGCCGGCTGGCGCTTGGCGTAGCCGGCGTGCGAGAGGGTCACCACCACGTCCTCGGGCGCGATCAGGTCGAGGATGTCGAGGTCTTCCTCGGAGGCGCGGATCTCGCTGCGGCGCGGATCACCGAACTCGGCCTTGAGCGCGCGCAGCTCCTCGCGGATCACCTCCAGCAGCACGTCCGGGTTCTCGAGGATGCGGATCAGCCCGGCGATCTCCTCCAGCAGCTGGCGGTATTCGTCGGTGAGCTTCTCCTGCTCCAGCCCGGTCAGGCGGTGCAGGCGCATTTCCAGGATCTGCTGGGCCTGCGTCTCGGTGAGCTGGTAGCCCTCCGCCAACAGGCCCACGCCGGCCGGCAGATCCTCCGGGCGCGAGGCCTCCGCGCCCGCGGCGGCCAGCAGGCTGCCGACCAGGCCCGGCTGCCAGGTGCGCGCCAGCATGCGCTCCTTGGCGACCTGCGGGTTCTCCGAGGTCTTGATCAGCTCGATCATCGCATCGATGTTCGCCAGCGCGACGGTCAGGCCTTCCAGGATGTGGGCGCGGGCGCGCGCCTTGCGCAGCTCGAAGATGGTGCGGCGGGTCACCACCTCGCGGCGGTGGCGCACGAAGGCCTCGAGGATCTGCTTGAGGTTCAGCAGCTGCGGGCGGCCATCGACCAGCGCCACCATGTTGATGCCGAACACCGACTCCATCTGGGTCTGCGCGTACAGGTTGTTGAGCACGACCTCGGCCGACTCGCCGCGCTTGACCTCGATGTAGATGCGCATGCCGTCCTTGTCGGACTCGTCGCGCAGCTCGCTGATGCCTTCGAGCTTCTTCTCCT
The DNA here is from genome assembly GCF_024704365.1 of Thermomonas sp. S9. GTDB lineage: Bacteria > Pseudomonadota > Gammaproteobacteria > Xanthomonadales > Xanthomonadaceae > Thermomonas. The sequence continues at coordinate 1,301,235 of NZ_JAJDFY010000001.1, read as the reverse complement.
TGACCAGCTCGGCGATCTTCTCGATCAGGCGCGCCTTGTTCACCTGGTAGGGGATCTCGGTGACGATGATCGACTCGCGGCCGTTGTCGGCCACCTCGATCTCGGCCTTGGCGCGCATACGCACGCGGCCCTTGCCGGTGCGGTAGGCGACATGGATGCCGCCGACGCCGTTGATGATGCCGGCGGTGGGGAAATCCGGGCCCGGGATGTAGTCCATCAGGCCGTCGATGTCGATGCCCGGGTCGTCGATCAGCGCGATGGTGGCGTCCACCACTTCGCCCAGGTTGTGCGGCGGGATATTGGTCGCCATGCCGACGGCGATGCCGGCCGACCCGTTGACCAGCAGGTTCGGCACCCGGGTCGGCATGACCGTGGGTTCGAGCTCCTTCTCGTCGTAGTTGGGCTGGAAATCGACCGTGTCCTTGTCGATGTCGGCCAGCAGCTCGTGCGCCAGACGCGACATGCGCGCCTCGGTATAGCGCATCGCCGCGGCGGAGTCTCCGTCGATCGAGCCGAAGTTGCCCTGCCCGTCCACCAGCAGGTAGCGCAGCGAGAACGGCTGCGCCATGCGCACCAGGGTGTCGTACACCGCGCTGTCGCCGTGTGGATGGTACTTACCGATGACGTCGCCGACGATGCGCGCCGATTTGTAATACGGCTTGTTGCTGTGCGCGCCGAGCTCGTTCATCGCATGCAGCACGCGCCGGTGCACCGGCTTGAGGCCATCCCGCACGTCCGGCAGCGCGCGCCCCACGATCACGCTCATGGCGTAATCGAGGTAGCTGCGCCGCAGCTCGTCTTCCAGCTTGACGGGGATGATTTCCTTGGCGAGATCGGCCATCGTGCGTGTGTGTCCTGTCGCGGTTCTGGGGCGGGATTGCGGGCCCGCGCAAGGCCTGCGGAAGCGGCGTCCGCGCGGGCATCAGGCGGGGATCGGGCGAACGTCGGATTGTACCATCCGAAGGCACCCAAAGCACCCGGATTTCGCCGGGAAAATCAATCGCTTGCGCGGAGAATCGCGGCCTGCTCCGGGCGCTTTGCGCGCAGCCGCCTGGATCAGCCGAACAGCGCGCGCATGCGCACCGCATCGGGCCGCTCGACCACACCGCGCTCGGTGACGATGGCGTCGATCAGGGCATGCGGGGTGACATCGAATACCGGGTTCCAGGCGCGCACGCCCTCGGCCACCGCGCGCTTGCCGCGGGCGCTGAGCAGCTCGGCCGGATCGCGCTCTTCGATCTCGATCGCATCGCCCGCCGCGGTTGCCATGTCCACGGTCGAGGACGGCGCCACCACCATCACCTTCACCCCATGGTGCTTCGCGGCGATCGCCAGCTGGTAGGTGCCGATCTTGTTGGCGGTGTCACCGTTGGCGCAGATGCGATCGGCGCCGACCACCACCCACTGCACCTGCCCGGTCTTCATCAGGTGCGCGGCGGCGGAATCGGCGATCAGGGTGGCGTCGATCCCGTCCTGCATCAGCTCCCACACGGTCAGGCGCGCGCCCTGGTTCCAGGGGCGGGTTTCGGTGGCGAACACGCGCGCGACGCGGCCGGCGGCGACGCCGGCGCGGATCACGCCGAGCGCGGTGCCGAAGCCGGCGGTGGCCAGCGAGCCGGTATTGCAGTGGGTCAGCACGCCGCTGGCGGGCGCGACCAGGGCGGCGCCGAGCGCCCCCATGCGACGGTTGGCGGCCAGGTCCTCGCGTTCGATCGCCTGTGCCTCGCGCTCCAGCGCGGCGCGCCAATCGCCATCGGCCGTCGCCAGCGCGCGGCGCATGCGCGCCAGCGCCCACATCAGATTGACCGCGGTCGGCCGCGCCGCGTTCAGGCGCTGCAGGGCCGGCTCCAGCTGGTGCAGCGCGGCCTGCGCATGCGTCGCCTCGATACCGCGCGCGGCCAGCACCACGCCCCAGGCCGCGGCGATCCCGATCGCCGGGGCCCCGCGCACCACCAGCGCGTGGATGGCGGCGGCCACCTCGTCGCTGCTGCGGCAGGACTCGTGCACCACCGTGAACGGCAGCACGCGCTGGTCCAGCAGCTCCAGCGCTTCGCCGGTCCAGCGGATCGGGCGGACGTGGTCGTAGCGGTCGAAGTCGAGATCGGCAAGGGCGAGGGCGGCATCGGTCATCCGCGCATTTAACCACGCCCCCTGCCCCACCGCCTTGCTCAGTCGCTGCGGAACTCCGCACGGCAGCCCTGCGCCACCCAGATGCCGGCGCGGCCATAGCCCCAGGTGCGGCCCTCGATGCAGGCCGCGCGCGAGAGCTGGCGCACCAGTTGCACCCCGGCGCGGGTATTGGCGGCGCATTCGGTGTAGCGGCCGTCCTCCGATTCGCAGCGGAACACCCGCCCGCCAATGCCCTGGCCGTAGTCGCTCCAGCCGCGCGCGCGGCCGCGGGTGGTGGTGAACTCCGCCCGGCAGCCCTGTGCGACCCACACGCTGCCGTAATCCGACCCCCAGCTGCGCCCCTCGATGCAGGCCGCGCGCGAGAGCTGGCGCACCAGCTGGGCGCGCCCGCGGTCGGGCAGTGCGCAGCGCTGGTAGCGGCCATCATCCGATTCGCAACGGACGATCCCGCCGTAGCCCGGGCCGCCCGGCCGGGCCCAGCCCAGCACCCGGAACTCGGCGCGGCAGCCCTGCGACACCCAGATCCCGTTACGGCCGTAGCCCCAGTTCACGCCCTCGATACAGGCCCCGCGCGAAAGCTGGCGCTCCAGCACCACGCGCCCACCGCGGATCGGGCATTCGCGGGTGCGCCCGTCGTTGGATTCGCAGCGCACGATCTCGCCGTCGCGATAGTCGCCGCGGTAGCCGTCACGGTAGCCGTCGCCGTAGTACTGGGCCGCGGCGGGCGCGGCGGCGGCACTGCCCAGCAGGGCCAGGCCGGTTGCGATCAGGGTGCTGCGCATGGTTCGCCTCTCCTCTCCCTCGGCCCGGGACGGGCACGATCCTCGCCCTCGACTCTAGCGGCGCGGAATTAACCCTTCCCGAAAATCCCGCGCGGCGCGCCGGCGCGGACACAGGCCATTCAGCGATGCCATTCAGCGATGGGCACCCGCCGGCGCCGAGGCTCATGCCCGGGCGAAATCGAAGGCCAGCACGTCGGCAATGCGGTCGGTCCCGAGCAGCGCCATCAGCAGCCGGTCCACGCCCAGCGCCACTCCCGCGCAGGCCGGCAGCCCGTGTTCCAGCGCCTCGACCAGCGCCGCGTCCAGCGGCACCGCCGGCAGTCCGCGCGCCGCGCGCACGCGGCCGTCGCGTTCGAAGCGGGCGCGCTGCTCGCCGGCATCCAGCAGTTCGTGGTAGCCATTGGCCAGTTCCAGCGGCCCCAGGTACAGCTCGAAGCGTTCGGCCACCGGCGGATCGCCTGCGCGGATGCGCGCCAGCGCCGCCTGCGAGGCGGGCCAGTCGTGCACCGCCAGCAGGGTGTCGGTATCGAATGCCGGCTGCAGGCGGTGGGTCATCAGCAGGTCCAGCCAGTCGTCGCGGGTCAGGCCGTCGGGCGCGATGGCCACGCCGCCCAGCGCATTGCGCAGCATCTCGACATCGTCCAGCAGCGGGTCGAGCCCCAGGCGGTCGCGGTAGAGGTCGCGGAACGTGGTCACCCGCAGGGTTGCGGTGCGCTCCACCAGCGCCAGCGCCTCACGCACCAGCGCCACGGTTTCATCGAGCAGCTGCATGTGATTCCAGCCAACGCGGTACCACTCGAGCAGGGTGAACTCGGGATTGTGGCGAGTGCCGGCTTCGCCGTCGCGGAACACCCGTCCGAGCTCGTAGCAGTCGCCGATGCCGGCCGCCAGCAGGCGCTTGAGCGCGAACTCGGGCGAGGTGCGCAGCCAGCGCGTGCGCGGCGCGCCGTCGGTGCGCCCGGAGAACGCCAGCGCGAACGAGGCGATGTTCGGCTCGGTGTTGCCAGCGCGGGATAGCACTGGCGTTTCGATTTCCAGCACGTCGCGGGCGTGGAAGAACCCGCGCGCCAGCCGGTTGAAGGCGGCGCGCAGGCGCAAGGCGTCCATGCTTGCGGTCGGGCGCCAGTCGAAGCCGTCGGCTCCGCTCATGCGTGCTCCGCCAGAAAGGCCAGCAGCCGGGCCTCGTCCCAGATCGGCACGCCCAGTTCCTCTGCCCTGGCCAGCTTGGAGCCAGCTTCGGCCCCGGCCACCACGAAGCTGGTCTTCTTCGACACGCTGCCGGCGACCTTGGCGCCCAGCGCTTCGAGCTGTTCCTTGAGCTGCCTCGCGACCCATCGCGGCCAGCGTGCCGGTCAGCACCACGGTCTGCCCCTGCAGCGGGCCGGCGGCCGCCGTCGCCTGCGCGGGCAGGCGCGCACGCAGCTCCGCCTGCGCCTGCGCGCTGCGCAGCAGCAGGGCGGCATTGGCCTCCACCTCCAGCCACGCGGCAAGCGCCTCGGCGGTCTCGGCCGGCAGCCCAGCGGTGACCAGCATGTGCACCGGTGCGTCCAGCAGCGCCTGCGGATCGGCGAACGCCGCGCCCAGCTGGGCGGCGCGGATCGCGGTGACCTTCGGGATCTCCAGATCCACCAGCAGCGTCGCCAGATCCAGTCCGTCGCGCAGGCGCGGGTCGGGGGCGTGCGTGTCGCGGATGCGCACGCCGCACGCAAGCAGGCGGTCGATCACCTGCTGGTTGCCGGGCTGGTCGAAGAAATGCCCGATCGAACGCGCCACCTCGCCGCCCACGTCCGGCACGCGCTTGAGCAGCGGCCACGGCAGGTGGCGGATCAGCGCCAGATCGCCGAACCACTGCGCCAGCGCCTTGGCGGTGCTCTCGCCGACCTGCGGAATGCCCAGCGCGTACAGGAACCGCGCCAGGGTGGTGGCGCGGCTGCGGTCGATCGCCGTGATCAGGTTCTCGGCCCATTTGCTGGCGACCTTGCCGGCCTTGACTGTCTCCGGCACGGTGCCATCGCGCTCATCGGCGCGCCGCTTCATCTCCAGCAGGTCGTGCAGCGTCAGCCGGTAGAGGTCGGAAACGTCGCGCAGGTAGCCGAAGTCCACCAGCGATTCGATGTAGCGCTCGCCCAGCCCGTCGATGTCCATCGCCCGCCGCGAGGCGAAATGGAACACCGCCTGCACCCGCTGCGCCGGGCAGCTCAGTTCGCCGGAGCAGCGCCACACCGCGGCGCCCTTCCTCGCGCACCAGCTCCGCGCCGCAGACCGGGCAGTGAATCGGCATCTGCCAGCGGACGGTGCCGGGCGGACGCCGCGCCAGCTCCACCTGCACCACTTCCGGGATGACGTCGCCGGCGCGCCGCACGATCACGGTGTCGCCCGCGCGCACGTCCAGCCGCGCCACATGGTCGGCGTTGTGCAACGTGGCGCGGGTGACGGTGACGCCCCCCACCTGCACCGGACGCATCAGCGCCCACGGAGTCACCGCACCGGTGCGGCCGACGCTGACCTCGATCGACTCCACCACGGTGGGCTGCTCCTGTGCCGGGAACTTGTGCGCGATCGCCCAGCGCGGCGCGCGCGCGACGAAACCCATCTCGCGCTGGCCGGCGTAGTCGTCGAGCTTGTACACCACGCCGTCGATATCGAACGGCAGGCCGTCGCGGGCCGCACCGATGCGGCGGTAGTAGCCCAGCAGCCCGTCCACGCCGTGCACGACGGTGGCAAGGTCGCTGACCGGCAGCCCCCACTCGCGCAGCCGCGCCAGGGTGGCCGAATGGGTGTCCGGCAGCGCGCCGCCCTCGACCTGGCCGATGCCGTAGGCATAGAAGCTCAGCGGCCGCTGCGCGGTCACCGCCGGGTCCTGCTGGCGCAGCGAGCCGGCCGCACCGTTGCGCGGGTTGGCCAGCACCTTGCCGCCGTGCAGGCGTGCGTGTTCGTTCCAGCGTTCGAAGTCGGCGCGCGCCATGTACACCTCGCCGCGCACGTCCAGTACCCGCGGCCAGCCCGCGCCCTGCAGCCGCTGCGGGATGACGGAAATCGTGCGCAGGTTGGCGGTGACATCCTCGCCGGTGGCGCCGTCGCCGCGGGTGGCGCCCTGCACGAACAGCCCGTCCTCGTAGCGCAGGTTGATCGCCAGCCCGTCGAGCTTGGGCTCGGCCGAGAACACCAGGTCCTCGCGCTCCAGCCGCTCCTGGATGCGGCGCACGAAATCGGCCACCTCGGCGTCGCTGAAGGCATTGCCCAGCGACAGCATCGGCACCGCGTGCACCACCGGCGCGAACCGCCCCGAGGGCGCCGCGCCGACCCGCCGGGTGGGGGAATCCGGCGCCGCCAGCTCGGGGTGCGCGCGCTCCAGCGCTTCCAGCTCGCGCACCAGCGCGTCGTATTCGGCGTCGGTGATGTCGGGATCGTCCAGCGCGTGGTAGCGCCGGTTGGCGTCCTCGATGCGCTGGCGGAGATCGGCGATGCGGGCGGCGGTGTCGTTCATGCCGGCGATTGTCGCCTGCCCGGCTGCCCGCCCCAAGCCCCGGGCGGCGCGCCGGATGCGCCGATCACCAGCGGGTGGACTTGCCCAGCGGCGGCGCGGCGTTCTGGCGGTCGTAGGCGCGCAGCTCCTCACGGATGTGCTGGATGCGCTGGCGGCCAAGCGCGTTGCGCTCCTCGTCCAGCACCACCCCGTCCAGCAGGTCGGCCATGCGCTGCGCCGCCGGCTCCATGGTTTCCCACGCATCCAGCGCCGGCACCGGCGCCGGCAGGGTCAGGAAGAAGGCGATCGCCGGGGTTTCCAGCTCAGCGATGCCGGCCATGTCGAAACTGCCGGGTTTGATGATATTGGCCACGCTGAAGATCGGCCCCAGCTCCGGGCGGCCGTCCACCAGGCGGTGGAACACGTCCATGTAGCCGAAGGTGAGGCCGGCCTTTTCCGCCGCCACCACGATGTCGGGGCCGCGCAGCTTGCAGTCGGCCTTGGCCGCCACGTACAGGGTGAGGATGCGGTCGAACTGGTCGCTGTTGCGTTTGCCCGGCAGCTGCCGCTCGGGCGCGGAAAGCGGCAGCTCCTCCTGCGCCACCGCGGCATCGTCCCAGCCGCGATCGCCGGCGCCGTCACCGGCGCTCGCCGCCGGCTCGCCGCGGCCGGGCTCGCGCGGCGGGCGCGGCAGGCGCCGGCCCTGCCCGCCGTTGCGGCTGCGCCCGAAGTAGATGATCGCGCCGAGCAGCAGCGACATCGCCACCGCGATGCCGATCCGCAGCAGGGTCATGTCCGACATTCCGCGTCCTCCAGAACCAGGATCACACCGCCGGCCACCGCCGGCATCAATCGGCGCCCGCCAGGCGGGCGGCTTCGGCCAGATCCACCGAGACCAGGCGCGACACGCCCGGCTCGCGCATGGTGACGCCGGAAAGCTGGCGGGCCGCCTCCATCGTCACCTTGTTGTGGGTCACGATCAGGAACTGTACCTGTTCGCTCATTTCGGTGACCAGCGCGGTGTAGCGGCCGACGTTGGCCTCGTCCAGCGGCGCGTCCACCTCGTCCAGCAGGCAGAACGGCGCCGGATTCAGGCGGAAGATCGCGAACACCAGCGCCACCGCGGTCATCGCCTTTTCACCGCCGGACAGCAGCGAGATGCTGGACACCCGCTTGCCGGGCGGGCGCGCCATGATGGTGACGCCGGCATCCAGCAGGTCGTCGCCGGTCAGCTCCAGGTAGGCGTGGCCGCCGCCGAACAGGCGCGGATAGAGCTCCTGGAAATTGCTGTTGACGCGGTCGTAGGTGTCCTTGAAGCGTCCGCGGGTCTCGCGGTCGATCTTGCGGATCGCCTCCTCCAGGGTCTCCAGCGCGGCGCTGAGGTCGGCGTCCTGCGCGTCCAGGTATTCCTTGCGCTGGGCGGCCTCGGCGTGCTCGGCGATCGCGGCGAGGTTGACCGGCTCCAGCCGCCGCAGGCGCGCGTCCAGTTCGGCCACCGCGCGCTCCCACTGCGCCGCGGCGGCGTCCTCGGGCAGCGCGTTGACCAGGTCCTGCAGTTCGAAGCCGGCTTCGGCGATCGCGGCGGTGAACTGCTCGGCCTTCAGCAGCAGGGCCTGCTGCTCCAGCCGGTGCTGGGAAATCGCCTCGCGCTGCGCCAGCGCCTGCGCGTCGCGCTGCTGGCGTACCTGCTCGTGCTGGCGCAGCTCGGCATCGATGCCTTCCAGCTGCGAGCGCGCCTGCGCCAGCGCGCGCTCCACGCGCACGCGCTCCTCCAGCGCGGACTGGCGCTCGGCCTCCAGCGCCTGCACCGGGGCATCGCCCTCGGCCAGCTGCGCGGCCAGCTCGCCCAGGCGGGCATCCAGCTGGCCGCGCTGGCCGCCCATGCGCTCCAGCGCCTGCGCCAGCGCGACCATCTGCACCCGCTGCGATTCCAGCGCCAGCGCCAGCGCATGCGCGGCCTCGCGCGCCTCGCGGGCGGCGGTGCGCGCGGCTTCGCGCTTGTCGGTGAGGTAGCGGCGTTCGTTCTCGAGGGTCTGACGGGTGGACTCGAGGTTGCCCATGCGCCCCAGCGCATCCTCGATGCGGATGCGCGCTTGCGCCGCCTGTTCCTTGTTGGCTTCCAGCGCCTCCTCGATCTGCGCCAGCTCGGTGTCGATCCGGGCGATCCGGGTGCGCGCGCCGTCCAGCCGGCCCTGCTGGCCCTGCAGCTGGCCGGCCAGTTCCGACACGCCGCGGTGGGCCATGTAGAGCTGGCGCTGCGCGTCCTCGCGCTGCTGCTCGGCGACGAGGTGCGCCTGGCGCAGTTCGGCCGACTGCGCTTCCAGCGCCTGCTCGCGCTGCTGGTGCTGCACGATCGCCGCGCGCAGCGCCTGCAGTTCCTTCTCGCGCAGCAGCGCGCCCTGGGTGGCGGCGCCGGAACGTGCGATCCGCACCCAGCCGGCGCCGAGGCGCTCGCCGCCGCGGGTGATGACCGATTCGCCCTCGCCCAGGGTGGCCTGCAGCGCGCGCGCCTCCGCCAGGGTATCGGCGGCGTGCAGGCGCGCCAGCAGGCGCCGGATCGCGCGCGGGCCCTGCACCCTGGCCGCCAGCGAGGTGGCCGGATAGGTGCTGGCATCGTCCGCGGCCGCCACCAGCGCCAGCCGGCCCTCGCCAAGCTCGCCGAGCGCGTCCACCAGCTGTTCCGGCGCGTCCACCAGCACCGCTTCGATCAGCTGGCCCAGCGCGGCCTCGACCGCGTTCTCCCAGCCCGCCTCCACCCGCAGGCGCTCGCCCACGCGCGCGGCATCCAGCAGGCCCTGCGCCTGCAGCCACTGGCGCGCGGCGCCCTGTTCCTGCCCCAGCGCAGCCGCCTGCAGGGTCTCCAGCGACGCCAGCCGGCCGCGCGCGGCCTGCGCCTGCTTGCGCAATTCGGCCAGCTCGGCCTGGACCTGGCGCTGGCGCTCCTGCACGTCGGCGCTGGCCTGTTTGCGCGCCTCGACCTCGGCCGTCAGCGTTTCCAGCGATTCCTTCTGGGTTTCGTGCTGCAGCTGCAGCTGCTCGAAAGTCTCTGCCAGCGCGTCGAGGTCGAGCCCGGCGCGCTCGTCGCGCAGCTGCTGACGGCGGCGGTCGGCGTCCAGGATCTGGCGGTCGAGCTGCTCGATGCGGATGCGCTCCACCTCGCCGGCGCGCGCGGCGTCGGCCTGGTCGCGGCTGTAGGCGTCCCAGCGCTGCTGCCATTCGGCCAGCCGCGCCTCCACCTCGCGCAGCGCGTCCTGGCGCTGGATGTCCTCGTCCTGCAGGGCCTCCAGCCGCGGCTGCGCCTCGTCCACTGCGGCGCGCAGCGCCTCCAGCTTCTGCTCGTCGCCGCTGATGTGGCCCCCCAGTTCCGCCAGCGCCGCCTGCGCCTCGTCGCGCGCGCGCTGCAGGCGCTGGCCCAGCTCGCGCTGGTGGGCGATCTGCTGCTCGACCCGCGCCAGCACGCCGCCAACCTTGTAGACCTCGGCCTGCGCAGCGTTCAGCGCCGCGCTGGCGGATTCGCGGCGCTCGCGCCCGGCCTCCAGTTCGCTCTCGGCATGCCGCTGCTCGGCGACCAGCTGTTCCAGCCGGGTTTCCTCGCGCGCCAGCTGCTCACGCAGGGCCTGCAGCTGGGCATCCAGCGCGCGGAACTCCAGCGCCCGCCACTGCGCATCCTTGACCTTGCGCTCGGCCTGGATCGCGGTGTATTGCTCCGCCTGGCGCGCCTGCCGGGCCAGATGCTGCAACTGCTTGCCGACTTCCTCGCGCAGGTCGTTGAGGCGGTCGAGGTTCTCGCGGGTATGGCGGATGCGGGTCTCGGTCTCCCTGCGGCGCTCCTTGTACTTGGAGATGCCGGCTGCCTCCTCGAGATAGACGCGCAATTCCTCCGGCTTGGCGTCGATTACCTGGGTGATCATGCCCTGCTCGATGATCGAGTAGCTGCGCGGCCCCAGACCGGTGCCGAGAAACAGATCGGTGATGTCGCGCCGGCGACACTTCGCGCCATTGAGGTAATAAGCGCTCTGGCCGTCGCGGCTCACCGTGCGCTTGACCGAAATCTCGTTGAACGCCGCATATTCGCCGGCGATGGCATGGTCGCTGTTGTCGAAGATCAGCTCGACGCTGGCCTGCGACACCGGCTTGCGGCCCGCGCTGCCGGAGAAGATCACGTCCGCCAGGGAGTCGCCGCGCAGGCGGCTGGCTGCGTTCTCGCCCATCACCCAGCGGATGGCGTCGATGATGTTGGACTTGCCGCATCCGTTCGGACCGACGATACCCGTGAGGTTGGTCGGCAGGTGCAGCGTGGTCGGATCGACGAAGGACTTGAAGCCGGACAGCTTGATGGTGGACAGGCGCATGCGCGTCGGCGAACCTCGGCGGCGCCTGCAGCGCGCCGCTTGCAGAAATTGGACTGGATCGACCCCTAAATGGTTGTTTTATCTAGGGAAACCGTGCGGCACGCGGGTGCCGGACAGCGAGTATAGCGGGGCTAGCCGGCCTCGTCGGGCGGGCGCGCATCGATCGCCAGGGCGTGGATGTCGGTCTGCATCATCGTGCCCAGCGCGGCATACACCATGCGGTGGCGGGCCAGCGGCGGCTTGCCGGCGAACGCCGCGCTGACGATCTCGACCCGGAAGTGTCCCTGCCCGCCGCGCGCGCCGGCATGCCCGGCGTGCTTGTGGCTGTCGTCGTGCACCTTGAGCGCCAGCGGCGCCAGCGCCGCGGTGAGCAGCGCGTGGATGCGCTCCACCCGCGCCGGGTTGAGCCGCGGGATGTCGGCCTCGCTCCAGCCGGCGCTCATGGCAGCACCTTGCGGAACGGCCGCACCTCGACCCGCGCGTACACGCCGGCGGTGACATAGGGATCGGCGTCGGCCCAGGCGCGGGCGTCCTCCAGCGAGGGAAACTCCGCCACCACCAGGCTGCCGGAGAACCCGGCCGGGCCGGGATCCTCGGCGTCGATCGCCGGGCACGGGCCCGCCAGCAGCAGCCGGCCGGCATCGCGCAGCGCCTGCAGCCGCGCCAGATGCGCCGGGCGCGCGGCCAGCCGCTGCGCCAGCACGTCCTGCCCGTCGTAGCCTTCGATCGCGTACCACATGCCACTGCCTCCATGAACCGGAGCCGGCATTGTAGTGGTGCCCAGTGGACAGCCGCGCCGGCAGCCCGTACCCTTGATCCATCGTGTTCGGCCCGATCCTGCGGCCCGCGCGGCCAGCCGGCTCCCCACGCCGCCCCGCGCCCGCCGATCCGGCCTTCCCGCCACTTGTTCCGATGCCGTCCCGCGCGGGCCGCAGGCGTGCAGGCATGGCGGATTGCAGCAAGCGCGACACGCCCGGCCGCACCCCGGCCTGCAAGCTTCCGATGATCCGATCCTGAAGATCCATGCTGTGGCCCGGAGGGGGCCGCAAACCCGATGACCGCCGAATCCCGCGTCGCCGCCGTGGCCGACGCCCCCGCGCAAAACCCGGATCCGCGCCCCCAGCAGCAGGAAATGCCGCTGGCGGTGGTGCTCGGCCAGCCGGTGCTGCAGATCCCGCAGGACCTGTACATCCCGCCGGATGCGCTGGAGGTCATCCTCGACGCGTTCGAGGGCCCGCTGGACCTGCTGCTGTACCTGATCCGCCGGCAGAACCTGGACATCCTCGACATCCCGGTCGCCGAGATCACCCGACAGTACGTGGACTACATCCAGGCCATGCACGAGCTGCGCTTCGAGCTGGCCGCCGAGTACCTGGTCATGGCCGCGATCCTGGCCGAAATCAAGTCGCGGATGCTGCTGCCGCGCCCGCCCAGCGAAGAGGGCGTGGAGGAGGACCCGCGCGCCGACCTGGTGCGCCGGCTGCAGGAATACGAGCGCTACAAGAAGGCCGCCGAGGATCTGGACACCCTGCCGCGGCTGGAGCGCGACACCAGCGTGGCCTCGGCCCACGTGCCCGAACGCGCGGCCGTGCGCCTGCCGCCGCCGGTGGACATGCGCGAGCTGCTGCTGGCCCTGCACGACGTGCTCAAGCGCGCCGAACTGCAGGGCAAGCACGCGATCAAGCGCGAGACCCTGAGCGTGCGCCAGCGCATGGGCGAGCTGCTGGAGCGGCTGGCCGACGGCGCGTTCCACCGCTTCGAGGCGCTGTTCTCCCCGGAGGAAGGGCGGCTGGGCGTGGTGGTGACCTTCCTCGGCCTGCTGACCCTGGCCAAGGAGCAGCTGCTGGACATCGTGCAGGAAGGGCCGCTGGCGCCGATCTACGTGAAATCGCTGGCCACCGGCGAAGGCGCGCCGGCGGTCTCCGAGCTGCCGGATGAATTCGAGGACGCAACCGAGCCGAACGCATGACCGAGATCGACCAGACCCTCGTCAACCGCATCGTCGAAGCCGCGCTGCTGGCCTCCAGCCAGCCGCTGGCCCTGGTCCAGCTCAAGGGCCTGTTCCCGCTCGACGAGCCGGCGCCGGAAGGCAGCGTGGAGGCCGCGCTGGAGCAGCTGCGCGCCGACTGCGACGGGCGCGGGGTGGAACTGGTGGAGGTGGCCAGCGGCTGGCGCTTCCAGGTCAAGGCCGACGTCCACCCGTGGGTGGCGCGGCTGTGGACCGAGCGCCAGACCAAGTACACCCGCGCCACCCTGGAGACGCTGGCGCTGATCGCCTACCGTCAGCCGATCACCCGCGGCGAGATCGAGCAGATCCGCGGCGTCACCGTCAACAGCAGCATCATCAAGGCGCTGGAAGAGCGCGACTGGATCCGCGTGGTCGGCCACCGCGACGTGCCCGGCAAGCCCGAACTGCTGGCCACCACCAAGACCTTCCTCGACTACTTCGGCCTGAAGCGGCTGGATGAACTGCCGCCGCTGTCGGAACTGCGCGACATCGGCGAACTCGAACCGCAGCTGCCGTTCGCGCCGGCGATCCCCGCCGGCGCGGAAGCCGGGCCGGGGCCGATTCCCGACCCGGAGCCAGCGGCACCGGACCAGCCGGAAACAGGAATCGACGCTGATCCCACTTCCCCCACTTTCGAAGACCCCCCATGGAGGCGAGGCGGACGCCGCATCGTCGGAGCACACAGATGAGCAATAAGGAACACGCCCGCCGCCCGCTGAGCCTCAAGCGCGGCGCCCCCGTCGCCGAAGCGCCGCGCATCAGCGAGCGCCTGCACAAGGTGCTGGCGCAGGCCGGCCTCGGTTCACGCCGGGCGCTGGAGCAACGCATCGCCGATGGCCTGGTGAAGGTCAACGGCGAGGTCGCGCAGACCGGGATGAGCATCACCGGCGGCGACAAGATCGAGATCGACGGCCGCACCTTCGTGGCTACCGCGCTGACCGACCCGCCGCGGGTGCTGATGTACAACAAGCCGGAAGGCGAGGTCACCACCCGCGAGGACCCCGAGGGCCGCCCGACCATCTTCGATTCCCTGCCCGCGCTCAAGGGCGCGCGCTGGATCGCGATCGGCCGCCTCGACATCAACACCACCGGCCTGCTGCTGCTCACCACCGACGGCGAGCTGGCCAACGCGATGATGCATCCCAGCCACGAGGTCGAACGCGAATACGTCTGCCGGGTGCGCGCGCCGGAGGGCGAAGAAACGGTGTCGGACAAGATCGTCGACCGCCTCGCCCGCGGCGTGGCGCTGGAGGACGGCCCGGCCAGGTTCGACGAGATCGAGCGTATCAGCGGCCAGGGCGCCGGCGAAGGCAGCCACGACTGGTTCCGGGTGCTGCTGAAGGAAGGCCGCAACCGCGAGGTGCGCCGGCTGTGGGAATCGCAGGGCTGCCAGGTCAGCCGCCTCAAGCGCATCCGCTACGGCCAGGTGCGCCTGCCGCAGCCGCTGCTGCGCGGGCAGTCGCAGGAGCTGCCGCAGGCCGAGGTCGAGGCGCTGCGCAAGGCGGTCGGGCTGGAAGACGGCACACCGTCCGCGCTGACGCTGATGCCGGTACTGGGCCAGCGCAAGGCGGGCAAGACCGTGGTCGCCGGCAACGCACGCGGCCACGGCTACGTGGGCGGCCACACCACTGCCGATGAAGGCCGCGAGCTGCGCCGCTTCGACCAGTTCCGCGAGGAGCGTGGCCGCCGCGCCGCGCCGCGCAAGGCCGGCGGCCTGACTGTCACCGGCGAGATGGCCGCGCAGCAGCGCGACAAGCGCCTGAAGGTGAAGGGCCCGCGCCAGCCCGGTCAACGCATGAAGCCAGGCGAGCAGCGCGGCGAGAACCCGGCGGCGATGCGCACCTGGTACGTGCCGGACGGGGTGGACACCGGCCCGGCCGGCCACCGCAATCCCGGCCAGCGTGGGCCGAAGAAGTTCGGCGGCAAGCCGCGGACACCGGGCAGCGGCTTCGGTGGCGCAGGCGAGGCCCGTCCGCAGCGCGCGCCCAAGCCCTACGGCCATCCGGGCAACGCCCCGCACTTCCCCCTCCGACCACGCCCACGGCGGCGGCTTCAACCCCTACGGCGCCGCGTCGCAGCGGCCCCGCGGCGGCAAGCCCGGCGGTGGCGGCCGCCCGGGCGGCAACGCCGGCCCGCGTGGCCCGCGTCCGGCCGGCGGCAAGCCCGGCGGTGGCCACCGCGGCCCGCGCGGCGGGAATCGCTGAGGCCATGTCCGCCCTGCTGCTCGGTCTGTGGCTGGCCGCCGCGCAGGCGGCCCCGGCCGATCTCGATTACATCGACGCCAAGCGCCTCGCCGATGCCGACGAGGCCAGTGTGACCGGGCCGGCGCACGCGGCGATGCTGGCCGCGCAGCAGTCGCTGCTGAATGCCGGAGTGGTGGACTGCGCCCTGGGCCGGCCGCAGACCGACTTCACCGCGTTCACCATCGTCATGCGCCTGGATGCCGAGGGCCGCGTGCAGCAGACCTGGCGCCAGGGCAGCTCGCCGCTGGCGATCTGCCTGCAGCGCTACGTGCGCGACAAGACCGTGTTCGTGCCGCCGAAGGCGCCGTTTTACAGCGCGCTGGAGATCAGCTTCACCAGGTGATTGCAGACAGGCGCGCGGCAGGGCGACATGGATGCAACGATCCGTCGCCGCGCGATGGAATTGAACGCCGCCGCCGCCCGCCCCATCCTGCATGGCCTACCCGCCGGCCCGCGCCGCCACAGGAGTCCCGCCATGCGCAAGCAGATCCTCGGCATCACCAGCGCCCCCGGCCGCCACTGGGTCGGCAACGGCTTCCCCGTGCATGGGATGTTCGGCTACAGCGGCCCCGGGGTGGCAACGCGCAGCCCGTTCCTGCTGCTGGACTATGCGGCCCCCACCCGCTTCGAACCGACCACCGAGCGCCGCGGCGTCGGCCAGCACCCGCACCGCGGGTTCGAGACCGTGACCATCGTGTACGCGGGCGAAGTGGAGCACCGCGACTCCGCCGGCAACGGCGGCGTGATCGGCCCGGGCGACGTACAGTGGATGACCGCCGCCGGCGGCATCCTGCACGAGGAGTTCCACTCCGCCGCTTACGCGGCAAAGGGCGGGCCGTTCGAGATGGTGCAGCTGTGGGTGAACCTGCCTGCCAGACACAAACTCGGCCCACCCGGCTATCAGAGCATCCTGGACGCGCAGATCCCGGCGGTCGCACTGGCGGACGGCGCCGGCAGCGCGCGCATCATCGCCGGCGAATACGCGGGCCAGCGGCGCGGCCCTGCGCGCACCTTCACCCCGATGAACGTGTGGGATCTGCGCCTGGCCGCCGGCAAGACGGTGGAACTGCCGCAGCCGGAGGGCTGGACCACGCTGCTGGTGGTGCTGGACGGCACCATCCAGCTGAACGGCACGCAGGTGCTGCGCCCGGCGCAGATGGCCACGCTGTCCACCGCGGGCACCGGCGTCACGATCGAGACCAGCGGCGATGCCAAGCTGCTGCTGCTCGCCGGCGAGCCGATCGACGAGCCGGTGGTCGGCTACGGCCCGTTCGTGATGAACAGCCAGCAGGAAATCCTGCAGGCCATCGCGGATTTCAACAGCGACCGTTTCGGCACCCTCGCCTCCTGACGCTCCACGGCCGCGCGGGTTGCGGCTTGGCGTTGGTGCTGGTGTCCAAGCCCGTTCGTGGTGAGCCTGTCGAACCACGGGCGGGCCCGCCGCCCCGTTCATCCTTCGACAGGCTCAGGACGAACGGGTGGACGCGGAAGCGGATTCGTCATCCGAGCACGCTGCGGCGAGTTCACGAACGCCGGCTCGATGCGCACGCCGCGAGCCCGTTATTGGCGCATCTCGAAAGCCCGTTCGTGCTGAGCCTGTCGAACCACGGGCGGGCCCGCCGCCCCGTTCATCCTTCGACAGGCTCAGGACGAACGGGTGGACGGGCCATTGCAGGCGACGGGCCTCAGGGTGGACAAGGCATCGCAGGCAAACGACGAACGGACCGAAGGGCCGCGAACGGGGAAACCCCGCCCCGGCGTCAGCCCAGTGCGGCCAGCGCGGCGGCGTAGTCCGGTTCCTGGGTGATCTCCGGCACCAGCTGGACGTAGCGCACGGTGTCGTCGGCATCCAGCACGACCACCGCGCGCGCGGCCAGCCCGGCCAGCGGGCCATCCTCCAGCGCCACGCCGTAGTCGCGCAGGAACGCGCCGCCGCGCAGGGTGGACAGCATCACCACGTTGTCGATGCCCTCCGCGCCGCAGAAGCGCGCCTGCGCGAACGGCAGGTCGGCGGAGATGCACAGTACGACGGTATCGGCCAGCTTGGCGGCGTCCTGGTTGAAATGGCGCACCGACGCGGCGCACACGCCGGTATCCACGCTCGGGAAGATGTTGAGCAGCTTGCGCTTGCCGGCGAAGTCGGTGAGCGAGCGATCGGACAGGTCGGTACCGACCAGGGTGAACGCCGGGGCCTTGCTGCCGACGGCCGGAAGCTGGCCGCCGACGCGGACCGGGTTGCCTTTCAGGGTGACGCTGGACATGTGGGACTCCTGGGGGTTGGCGGGGAATGGAAAGGACCGCTCCGGACGCATGGCCGCGGGCGTCTGGATTGGAGACGGTAGCGGCATGCTAACGGCATCCGGGTTTCCGCTACGTGCAGGGTCGCCCGCGTGGATGCAGCGCGCCCGGCTCAAGCGCGCAGATCGAACCCATCGGCGTCCTGCAGCGCCGGGAAGCGCTGGCGGTGCGCCAGCAGCTCGGCCGCCTGCAACGTGGTGGTGACCACCACCGGCTCGTCCATGCATTCGCTGACCGGCTGGCCGAGGAAGTCGATCACTGCACTGTTGCCGCTGTAGTGCAGGCCATTGCCGTCGCTGCCGACCCGGTTCACGCCGACGACGAAGCACAGGTTCTCGATCGCGCGCGCACGCAGCAGGGTCTGCCAGGCATAGGCGCGCGGCGACGGCCAGTTGGCGACGTACAGCGCGAGGTCGTAGTCGGCCAGGCCGGCGCGCGCCGGGTCGAAGCGGTTGCGCGAGAACACCGGGAATCGCAGGTCGTAGCAGACCTGCAGCAGGATCCGCCAGCGCTTCCACTCCACCACCACGCGCTCGCGCCCGGGCGCGTAGCGCTCGTGTTCGCAGGCGAAGGTGAACAGATGGCGCTTGTCGTAATGCGCAAGCTTGCCGTCCGGAGTGGCAAACAACAGCCGGTTGAACACACCCTGCGGCGTGCGGATCTGCACGCTGCCGGCGATCGCCGCATCCAGCGCCGCCGCCTGCGCGCGCAGCCAGGCCACGGTCGGGCCGTCCATGCCTTCGGCATTGGCGATGGCCTCGTTCGAGAAGCCGCTGGTGAAGGTCTCCGGCAGCACCACCAGGTCGGTGAGGCCATGCAGCGGCGCGATCAGCGCACCGTAATAGGCGCGGTTGGCGTCCGGGTCGTGCCAGCGTGTCTCGCCCTGGACGAGCGAGACACGCAGATCGGAAAGCGATGGTGCGGTGCGCATGACGGGGCTCGGCGCGTAGAAGGACAGTGCCGGATTGTTCCACCTGCGCGCGTGGAAGGAAATCCGCGCTCAGGCCTTGGGCGGATCCGGCACGAACTTCAGCACGTTGCCGTTGATGCAGTAGCGCTTGCCGGTGGGCGGCGGGCCGTCGTCGAACACGTGCCCGAGGTGGATGCCGGAACTGCGGCTGCGCACCTCGATGCGGTGCATGCCGTGGCTGTCGTCGGCCAGGAACTGCAGCGCGCCCGGCAGCGGCTCGAAGAAGCTCGGCCAACCGCAGCTGCTGTCGAACTTGGCATCGCTGCGGAACAGTGCCGCCCCGCTCACCGGGTCGTAATAGGTGCCCGGCCGCGACTCGTACAGGTGCGCGCCGGTGCCGGGCAGCTCGGTGCCGCTGTCAAAGGCGATCCGCTGCTGCTCGGGCGTGAGCAGGTAGAACCCCAGCCACTGCCAGAACTTCTTCGGGTCGCCGGCGTAGCCGGTGAAACGCGCGGTCTCCTTGCCGTGCCCGAACAGTACGATGGTCGGCGTGCCCAGCAGCGGCCCGGCCAGCGTCCAGCCGGTCGGGGCCTGCTGCGCGCGGGTGCGCACGAACGGCACCTCGGCCTTCCAGGTGGAGAGCACATCGGCCTCGAACTTCTCGCAGTACGGGCAGTCCTCGGCCTCGTACACCACCAGCTGGCGATCGGCATGCAGGCTCGCGCCATCCGGCGGCGGGGTGGCGCCGGCCACGGCGTCCAGCCCGAACTTCACCCCGGTGCCGCCCAGCCCGCAGTAGCCATCCGGGTTCTTGACCAGGTAGTCCTGGTGGTAGTCCTCGGCGCGGTTGTAGTGGCGCACCGGCAGGATCTCGGTGGTGATCGGGCCGAAGCCGGCGCGGGCGAGGTTCTTCTGATAGATGTCGCGGCTCTGCTCGGCGACCACCTTTTGCGCCTCGCTCGTGTAGTAGATCGCGCTGCGGTAGTTGCTGCCGATGTCGTTGCCCTGCCCGCCCACCTGGGTGGGGTCGTGGTTCTCCCAGAACGCGGCGAGCAGCGTCATCAGGTCGAGCCGGCGCGGGTCATAGCGCACCCGCACCACCTCGGCGTGGTTGCGGGCATGGCTGCGGCCGAGGCGGATCAGGCGCTCCTCGCGCAGCACGTCTTCGTAGGTCACCTTCGGCGCATCGCCGCCGGCATAGCCCACCTCCACCGCCACCACCCCGGGCACCGCGCGCAGGCGCTTTTCCGCGCCCCAGAAGCAGCCCATGCCGAAATAGATGTCCTGCAGATTGGCCTCGTTCACGGCTTCACCTCCTCGCACGGCTCCCGCCGGCTGCGCCTGCAGCCCACGCCAGCCCCAGATCACCGCCCCGGCGGTCACCAGCAGGGCCAGCAACAGGGCGACGGTTTTCTCGCTGGACATGGCGACCTCCGACGGATGGACTCACAGTTTGGACAGGCGATCCAGCGCAAGGTTCAGGGTTTCGTCGTTCTTGGCGAAACACAGCCGTAGCAGGCGCTGCCCCGGCGGCGGCGCGGCGTAGAACGGCGACAGCGGGATGCCGGTGACACCGTGTTCCACCGTCAGCCAGCGCGCGAACTCCACGTCCGGCAGGCTGCTGACCGCCGAATAGTCCACCAGCTGGAAATAGCCGCCCGGCACCGGCAGCGGCTTCAGGCGGGTGGCTTGCAGCCGTTCGCGGAAGCGGTCGCGCTTGGCCTGGTAGAACGCGCCGAGTGATTCATGGTGCTCCGGCTCGGCCTCGATCATCTCCGCGAACGCATGCTGCGCCGGGTTGAAGCTGCAGAACACGTTGTACTGGTGCACCTTGCGGAACTCGGCCGAGAGTGCGGGCGGCGCGATGCAGTAGCCCAGCTTCCAGCCGGTGCAGTGGTAGGTCTTGCCGAAGCTGGAAATGACGAAGGCGCGTTCGCGCAGCGCTGGATACAGCAGCGCGGATTCGTGGCGGGCGCCGTCGAACACGATGTGCTCGTACACCTCGTCGCTCAGCAGCAGGATGTCGGTGCCGTGCAGGAGATCCTGCAGCGCCTGCATGTCGGCCGCGCTCAGCATCGCGCCCGACGGATTGTGCGGGCTGTTGACCATCAGCAGGCGCGTGCGCGGGGTGATGGCGCTGCGCACCGCGTCCCAGTCGGGGGCGAAGGTGGCCGGGTCCAGCGGCACGTGCACGGCCTTCGCCCCGGCCAGTTCGATCGCCGGCTCGTAGCAGTCGTAGCAGGGGTCGAGGACGATCACTTCCTCGCCGGCGCGCACCACCGCGTGGATCGCGCTGAAGATCGCCTCGGTGGCGCCGCTGGTGACGGTGATCTCGGCGTCGGCATCGGGGCGCCAGCCGTAGCAGCGCTCGGTCTTGGCCGCGATCGCCTGGCGCAGCGCGGGGATGCCGGTCATCGGCGCGTACTGATTGTGGCCGGCCTGCATGGCGCGGCCCAGCGCGTCCACCAGCCGCGCCGGCACCGGGAAATCGGGGAAGCCCTGGCCGAGATTGACCGCGCCGTGTTCGGCCGCCAGCTGCGACATCACGGTGAAGATGGTGGTGCCGACCTTCGGCAGTTTGGTGTCAATGTGCATTGCAATGCCGTGTCAAACGGGCTTGCAAGTGTACGGAATCCCTCCGGGAACGGATGCGTGCGCGGCTGCCCGTTCGTCATGCGGGCAGGCTTCCCATCGGACATCCCGTAGAATCGGCGCCCGATGTCCGCACCCGCCGCCGTCCACGCCAGCCCCCTGCTCGTCGCGCGCGGCCTCGCGTTTTCGCGCGACGAGCTGCCGGTGTTCGGGCCACTGGATTTCGCGGTGGATGCCGGCGAGGCGCTGCTGGTGCAGGGCGGCAACGGTGTCGGCAAGACCACCCTGCTGCGGGTGCTGGCCGGGCTGCTGCACGCGGACTCTGGCGCGGTGGAAATCGCAGGGCGCCCGGCGCGGCCGCAGGCGCGCGCGCGGCACATGGCCTACCTCGGCCATCTGCCCGGCCTGAAGGCCGACCTGTCGGCGCTGCGCAACCTCGACTACCTGTGCGGGCTGCACGGGCGCCGCTCCGGGCTGGGGCTGGAGCAGGCGCTGGCGCTCGTCGGCCTGGCCGGCTTCGAGGATGCCCCGCTGCGCACGCTGTCGGCCGGACAGAAGAAGCGCCTGGGCCTGGCCCGGCTGTGGCTGTCGCCGGCCCCGCTGTGGCTGCTGGACGAGCCATACGCCAACCTCGACCTGGACGGGATCGGGCTGGTCAACCGGATGGTGCAGGCGCATCTGCAGGCCAGCGGCGCGGCGCTGATCACCACCCACGGCGCCTATGCCGCGCCTCCGGTGCGCACCTCCCTGCTGGTGCTGGAAAAGCCGCAGCCCGCGGGAGCGCCGGCATGATGTGGCAGGCCGCGCACGCGCTGGTACTGCGCGACCTGCGCCTGCTGTGGGCGCGCCGCGGCGATGCCCTGCAGCCGGTGCTGTTCGCGCTGCTGACGGTGGTGCTGTTCGCGCTCAGCCTCGGCGGCGAGGCGCGCGCGCTGGCGCCGGTGGCCTCGACGGTGCTGTGGCTGGCGGTGCTGCTGGCCGGGTTGCTGGCGCTGGACAACCTGTTCCGCGGCGATGCCGAGGACGGCTCGCTGGAACAGTGGATGCTGTCCCCGGTGCCGCTGTGGTGGCTGGTGCTGGTGCGCACCCTGATGCACTGGGCCACCACCGCGCTGCCGGTGATCGTGGCGGTGCCGCTGCTGGGCGAACTGCTGTATCTGCCGCGCACGCAGCTGCCGGTGCTGCTGCTCTCGCTGCTGCTGGGCACGCCGATCCTGAGCCTGCTCGGCGCGGTGGTGGCGGCGCTGACCGTGGGCATGCGCCGCGCCGGCATCCTGCTGGCGCTGCTGGCATTGCCGCTATACGTGCCGGTGCTGGTGTTCGGCGCCGGCGCCGTCGCCGCGTCCGCCCAGGGGCTGGATGCGGTCGGCGCGCTGCTGCTGCTGGGCGCCGGGCTGGTGCTGGCGCTGGCGCTGGCACCCGCGACCGCGGCCGCCGCGCTGCGCATCGCCCATTCCTGAACGGGCAACTGCACGGACGGCCGGCGGGCGCACCGCCCTTGCTCCGGATCAAGGTCTGCCCGGTCTGCATCTGCCATGTTGTCGGCACTGGCATGACCGCCCGCGCTGGCGCGGGCTGGTATTCTTGCCTGGATCGTCCGCGGCCCGATGCGCGCCGCTTTCGCACAGGCCACGATGCACCCGCTGATCCGCTGGTTCCACCAACTCGGCTCGCCCCCGACCTTCGACCGCTTCGCCGCGCGCTGGGCGCCGTGGGGCTACGGGCTGGGGCTGCTGGCAATCCTGATCGGCGCCTACGGCGCGCTGTTCCAGGTGCCAGCCGATTACCAGCAGGGCGACAGCTTCCGCATCCTCTACCTCCACGTGCCCGCGGCCTGGATGAGCATGGCGGTGTTCGCGCTGATGGCCCTTTATTCCGCGATCGCGCTCATCTGGCGGATCAAGCTGTGCGAAATCCTGGCGATGGCCTGCGCGCCCAGCGGCGCCGCCTTCACCACGGTGACCCTGGCCACCGGGTCGATCTGGGGCAAGCCGATGTGGGGCACCTGGTGGGACTGGGACCCGCGCCTGACCACCGAGCTGATCCTGCTGTTCCTGTACCTGGGCGTGATCGGCCTGTACGCCGCGATCGACGATCGCCGCAACGCCGCGCGCGCGGCCGGGCTGCTGGCGATCGTCGGCGTCGCGCTGCTGCCGGTGATCCGCTGGTCGGTGGTGTGGTGGAACTCGCTGCACCAGGGCCAGACCATCCGCCTGTTCGGCCCCTCCAGCATGGACGCGAGCATGCTGCCGCCGCTGGTGTGGATGCTGGTCGGCACCAAGCTGTGGTTCCTCGGCGCGCTGCTGGCCCGCGCCCGCGCCGACAACCTGCGCCGCGAGGCCGGCAAGGACTGGGTGGCCCGGCTCGCCGCCACGGGACGGGCCGGATGAGCTACCGCGACTACGTCATCGCCGCCTACGCGGTGTTCGCCGTGTTCCTGCTGTGGGACTTCCTGGTGCCACGGCTGCAGATCCGCGCCGCACTGCGCGCCGTGCGCCGGCGGCTGGCGCGCCAGGCCTCGCCCCCCACTCCGACCGAACTGCACCGATGAACCCCACCCGCAAACGCCGCCTGTGGCTGGTCCTGGCACTGGTCGCCGCCGCCGGCCTCGCCACCGCCCTGGTCGCGCTGGCGCTGCAGCGCAACGTCGCCTACCTCTACACCCCGCACGAAGTGCTGGACGGCAGCGCCGGGCGCGAGGTGCGTGACGGCCGTGCCACCTTCCGGCTCGGCGGCATGGTCGCCGCCGGCTCGTTCAAACGCGCGCCTGGCTCACTGGAAGCGCATTTCGAGGTGGACGACGGCGATGCCCGCCTGCCGGTGGTCTATACCGGCATCCTGCCCGATCTGTTCCGCGAAAAGCAGTCGGTGATCGCCACCGGGCGCATGCGCGGCGACGTGTTCGTGGCCGAGCAGGTGCTGGCCAAGCACGACGAGACCTACATGCCCAAGGAAGTGGCCGACAAGATGGGCGCCGCGCACAGGAAGCACCAGGTGCAGGATGCGCCAGTCACGCCCGCCGGGGGCACGCCCTGATGCTGCCCGAACTGGGGCAGGTGGCGCTGGTGCTGGCGCTGCTGGTGGCCGCGCTGCAGGCGCTGCTGCCGCTGCTGGGCGCGTGGCGCGGCGAGCCGGCGCTGATGGCGGTGGCCCGCCCGGCCGCCTATCTGCAGCTACTGCTGGTGGGACTGGCATTTGTGCTGCTCACGCATGCGTTCGTCACCGCCGATTTTTCGGTGCGCTACGTGGCCGAGAACTCAATTCGCTGCTGCCGCTGATGTACCGCTACACCGCGGTCTGGGGCGCACACGAGGGCTCGCTGCTGCTGTGGGCGCTGGTGCTGGCGCTGTGGACGGCCGCACTGGCGCGCTTCTCCTCGGCGCTGCCGATGCCGGTGGTGGCGCGCGTGCTGGGCGTGATGGGCATCTTGGCGACCGGTTTCCTGGCGTTCCTGATCTTCACCAGCAACCCGTTCGCGCGGCTGCTGCCGATGCCGGTGGACGGCCGCGATCTCAATCCGCTGCTGCAGGACCCGGGGCTGATCGTCCATCCGCCGCTGCTGTACGCCGGCTACGTGGGCTTCTCGGTGCCGTTCGCGTTCGCCATCGCGGCGCTGCTGGAAGGCCGCATCGACGCGCAGTGGCTGCGCTGGAGCCGGCCGTGGACCAACGCCGCCTGGGCCTTCCTGACCGTGGGCATCGCCATCGGCAGCTGGTGGGCCTATTACGAGCTGGGCTGGGGCGGCTGGTGGTTCTGGGACCCGGTGGAGAACGCCAGCTTCATGCCGTGGCTGGCCGGCGCGGCGCTGCTGCATTCGCAGGCGGTGACCGAGAAGCGCGGCAGCTTCGGTGGCTGGACGCTGCTGCTGGCGATCGCCGCGTTCTCGCTGTCGCTGCTGGGCACCTTCCTGGTGCGCTCCGGCGTGCTGACCAGCGTGCACGCGTTCGCGGCCGACCCCGGCCGCGGCCTGTTCGTGCTGATCTTCCTCGGCCTCGTGGTCGGCGGCTCGCTGCTGCTGTACGCGCTGCGCGCGCCCGAGAGTGACGGCAAGCCATTCGCCGCCGCCTCGCGCGAGACCCTGCTGCTCGTCAACAACCTGCTGCTGGCCACGGCCTGCGCGATGGTGCTGCTGGGCACGCTGTATCCACTGCTGGCGGATGCGCTGGAGCTGGGCAAGATCTCGGTCGGGCCGCCGTATTTCGCGGCGATGTTCGTGCTGCTGATGGCGCCGCTGGTGGCGCTGCTGCCGCTGGGCCCGCTGACCCGCTGGCAGCGCGAGGACATGGCCACCCCGCTGCGCCTGCTGGCGCCGTGGGCGGTGCTGGCGCTGATCGTGGGCGTGATCGCGTTCGTGCTGGCCCCGCAGGGCCGCTGGAAGACCGCCGCCGGCCTGCTCGGCGCGGCCTGGGTGGCGGCCGGCACGCTGCGCTTCGTGTGGATGCGGCTGCGCGCCAGCGGCCGCCTGACCCTGGAGATGTGGGGCATGAGCCTGGCCCACCTCGGGATCGCGGTGTTCCTGGTCGGCGCGTTGCTGGTGGAAGGGCTGGGCCAGCAGCGCGAACTGGCGGTGAAGGCCGGCGACCGCGTGACGCTGGGCCGCTATGTCTTCCGCTTCGACGGCATCCGCGCGGCGCAGGGGCCCAACTACAGCTCCGACTACGCCAGCGTGCGGGTGCTGCGGGACGGCCACGCCGTCGCCACCCTGCATCCGGAAAAACGCCGCTACCTGGCCGGCGGTCAGGTGATGACCGAGACCGGGATCGCCTCCGGCGTCCTGGCCGACGTGTACGTTGCGATCGGCGAACCGCTGGGCGGCGATGCCTGGGCGATGCGCCTGTACGTCAAGCCGTTCGTGCGCTGGATCTGGGTCGGCGCGCTGCTGATGGCGCTGGGAGCGGCGGTCACCGCGCTGGACCGCCGCTTCCGCAGTCTTCCGAGAGAGGGAAAAACCGCATGAAAGCGTCGCGCTGGCTACCGCTGGCCCTGTTCGTGCTGCTCGCTGCGCTGCTCGCCGCCGGGGTGTGGATGAGCCGCAAGCCCGACCGCGACGCCCTGCCCTCGCCGCTGATCGGCAAGCCGGCGCCCGAATTCGCGCTGCCGGTGCTGCACGACCCCAGCCAGGTCGTGACGCTCTCGGACCTGCGTGGCCAGCCGTTCCTGCTCAACGTGTGGGGCAGCTGGTGCGTGGAGTGCAGGGTCGAGCATCCGGTGCTGACCCGGTTCGCGGAGAGCAAGCGCGTGCGCGTGGTCGGCTACAACTGGAAGGATGAGCGTAGCGACGCGCTGCGCTGGCTGGAGCAGTTCGGCAACCCGTACATGGTGGTGCTGGCCGACCAGGATGGCCGCACCGCGCTGGACTGGGGCGTGTACGGCGCGCCGGAAACCTTCCTGGTCGATGGCCAGGGCATCGTGCGCTGGAAGCACGTCGGTCCGCTGGACGACGCCATCATCACGCAGGAACTGCTGCCGCTGCTGGCCAAGCTCGAGGCCGGGCGATGATCCGCCACCTGCTCGCCGCCCTGCTGATGCTGGCCGCACTGCCCGCCTTCGCCCAGGCCGGGCAACAGGCCGACGCCGCGCCGCTGCAGTTCCGCGATGCCGCCGAGGAGGCGCGCTTCCACGCGCTGACCGTGCAACTGCGCTGCGTGATGTGCCAGAACCAGTCGCTGGCCGATTCCAACGCGCTGATCGCGCTGCAGCTGCGGCGCGAGGTGCTGGACCTGATGCGGCAGGGCAAAAGCGACGCGGCGATCAAAGAGTATCTGGTGCAGCGCTACGGCGAGTTCGTGCTGTACCGGCCGCCGCTGGAAGGCCGCACCCTGCTGCTGTGGCTCGGCCCGGGGCTGGTGCTGCTGGCCGGCGCCGGGGTCGTGGTCGCGCGGGTGCGCCGCCGCAAAGGGGACCGCGCCCGCCGCCGACGACGGGCAGGAGTGGTGATGGCCGTATTCCTCGCCCTCTCGCTGCTGCTGGGCCTGCTGGTGCTGGCCACCCTGCTGCGGCCGCTGTGGCCACAGGCGCGCGGGGTGGCGCTGGGCATCGGCCTCGTGGTGCTGGCTTCCGCCGCGCTGCTGTACCGCCTGGTGGGCACGCCGCAGGCGCTGGATGCGGCCGTGCGCCAGGCCCCGGCCACGCTGGCGGACGCGGTCGCGCAGCTGCAGGCGGCGCTGGCGCGCGATCCGCAGCGAGTGGAAGGCTGGGCGCTGCTCGGGCAGGCCTACCTGCGGCTGGGCGATCCAGGCAAGGCGCGCGATGCCCTCGCCAGGGCGGCGGCGTTGGCGCCGGATGATCCCGATCTTCTCACCGAAGCGGCGCAGGCGCGGGCGCTGGCAGACCCGGCACATGCCTTCGATGCGCAGGCCATTGCCCTGCTCGAATCGGCGCTGAAGGCGAATCCCGCGCACCAGCGCGCGCGCTGGTTCCTCGGCGTGGCGCAGCGCCAGCGCGGCGAGAATGCGCAGGCGGCCTCCACCTGGGAGCCGCTGCTGGCGCAGGTGGATACCGCCACCGCCGCCAGCCTGCGCAAGGAAATCAATGCCGCCCGCGCGCAGGCCGGTCTGGCACCGCTGGCCGCACCCGCCGCGCCGGCACCACTGCTGTCCGTGAAGGTCTCCCTGGACCCCGCGCTGGCCGCGCGCGTGCGCCTGCAGCCGGACGCCACGGTCTTCGTGATCGCCCGCCAGGCCGGCGGGCCGCCGATGCCGGTGGCGGTGCAGAAGCATCCGGCCAGTGCGCTGCCGCTGGCGGTCCGGCTGGGCGATGCCGACAGCCCGATGCCCACCCTCACGCTGTCGCAGCTGCATGAGGTGGAGCTGGTGGCGCGGCTGTCGGCCAGCGGCCAGGCCATGCGCCAGGACGGCGATCTCGAATCGGCACCGGTGCGGGTGACGCTGCCGGCCGCCCAGCCCATCACGCTGGTGATCGGGGCACGCTGAGGGCGACGCCTACGCGCGAATCCCGCGCCCGGATGCAGGCGGCCGCCGCCGGATCGGCATGCCGGCATGCCGATCCGGCATGTCAATAGGGCCGCCGCTGGGCGATGATGGCGCACCGGTTCCCGTTTGCCGCCGCGTCTCATGGCCGAGTTCATCCCTCCCGGCACCCGCTGGTTCGCGCTGCCATCGCCGTTTCCCATGAAGCGCGGCGGCGCGCTGTACGGCGCGCGCCTGGCCTATGAAACCTGGGGCCAGCTGGACGCGCAGGCCTCCAACGCGATTTTGCTCCTCACCGGCATGTCGCCGGATGCGCACGCCGCCAGCCATGCCGACAACCCGGCGCCGGGCTGGTGGGAATGGATGATCGGCCCGGGCAAGCCGATCGATACCCGCCGCTGGTTCGTGATCTGCATGAACGCGCTCGGCAGCTGCAAAGGCAGCACCGGCCCGGCCTCGGTCGATCCGGCCACCGGCAGGCCGTACCGGCTCGACTTCCCGGCGCTGTCGATCGAGGACGGCGCCGACGCCGCGGCCGCGCTGGTGCGCGGGCTGGGCATCGCGCAGCTGGCCTGCGTGGTCGGCAACTCGATGGGCGGCATGAGCGCGCTGGCGCTGCTGGCGCGCCATCCCGGCATCGCCCGCAGCCACGTCAACATCTGCGGCGCGGCGCGCGCGCTGCCGTTCTCGATCGCGATCCGCTCGCTGCAGCGCGAGGCGATCCGGCTCGATCCCGACTGGCGCGACGGTGACTACGAAGCCGCCGGCACCTATCCGGAGAACGGCATGCGCATGGCGCGCAAGCTGGGCGTCATCACCTACCGCTCGGCGCTGGAATGGGATGGCCGCTTCGGCCGCGTGCGGCTGGACGCGGAGCGCCGGGACGACGACCCGTTCGGGCTGGAGTTCGAAGTCGAACGCTATCTGGAAGGACACGCGCGCCGCTTCGTGCATGCCTTCGACCCCAACAGCTATCTGTACCTGAGCCGCTCGATGGACTGGTTCGACCTCGGCGAAGCCCACGGCGGCGACACCGCGGCCGGGCTGGCCGCGCTCACCGGGGGCGGCAGGCGCTGGTGATCGGGGTGCGGACCGACATCCTGTTCCCGATCCAGCAGCAGGAGGAGATCGCCGCCGGGCTGCGTCAGGCCGGTTGCCAGACGCGTTTTTTTGGCGATGCCCTCGCCACAGGGCCACGACGCCTTCCTGGTGGACGAGACGCGCTTCGCCCCCGCCGTGGCCGGCTTCCTCGCCACCCTGCCCCGCGCCGCCAACGACACCGGCAAGGTGGCCTGACCGCCGCGCTCGGCTATACTCGCCGTCCGCGCCGGAATGGCGGAATCGGTAGACGCAGCGGACTCAAAATCCGCCGCCCTCAAAAGCGTGTGGGTTCGAGTCCCACTTCCGGCACCATGTCCGCGCCATCGGCCTGCACGACGGTCCGGTGCTCCGCCCGCAACCCCGCTCCCGCGGGGTTTTCCGTTTCCGGGGCGGCACGTGCGCCGACACCTCAACGCGCAGCGCCCCCAGCCCCGCCAGGCGTTGCTGGCCTCATTCCCGCAATGGGCGCCACGGCCTGCCCGCGGCCACGCAACGTCATGCATATCCGACATACCGAAATGCCATCGGGTGATCATGTACGCCCGGCTGCAGTACACTCGTGACGGTGAACGCCCTGCCCGCCACCACCTTCCCCGGAAGCGACCGCTTCTACGCCCTGCTGGACGCCGCCGTGGCGCTGGGCGAGCCGGAGGCCACCACCGATGCCCTGCGCGCGGCGCTGGAATCCCTGATCCGCGACCCGGCGGTGCAACTGCCCGAAGTGGTACGCACGCCGGTCGCCGGCCACTACGCCCGGCGCGAGCTGTACCGCAGCCCGGTCCACGGCTACAGCGTGGTCGCGATGACCTGGGGCCCGGGCCAGGACACCCCGCTGCACGACCACGACGGCCGCTGGTGCGTGGAAGGCGTATGGCAGGGCGAGCTGGACATCATCCGCTACGAACTGCTGGAAACCGACGGCGAACGCGCCCGCTTCCGCACCGCCGGAACGCTGCGCGCCGGCTCTGGCAGCGCGGGCAGCCTGATTCCACCGCACGAGCACCACGTGCTGCGCAATTCGCATGACGACGCGGTCGCCGTGTCGGTGCACGTCTACCAGGCGCCGCTGGTGCGCTGTGCCCGGTTCCGCCACGACGGGGACGACTGGTACGTGCGCGAGCAGTGCTGCCTGACCGTCGATCCCGGCAACTGAGGCTGGCAGGCTGCCACCGCGGCCCGTGCCCGATCCGGCGCGTGGACGTGCTGCCGAATCGACATCCGAACCCGCGTCACTTCGGCTTCATCTGCCCGACACGCGGCCGTCATGGCGCATGACCACGCTAGAGCGCACCGGCCACCGGGAAAGACCGGCCATGCGCTACAGCCTCGTCACCGAGACCTATCCGCCGGAAGTGAACGGCGTGGCGCTGACCGTGCAGGGGCTGGAGCAGGGACTGCGCGGACGCGGGCATGCGCTGACGCTGGTGCGCCCGCGCCAGCCGGACGACGGGCTGCAGCGGCCGGATACCCTGCTGGTGCGCGGCGCCGCGCTTCCGCGCTATCCCGGCTTGCGCTTCGGCCTGCCGGCCACCCGCGCGCTCATGCGGCACTGGCAGGCCGAGCGGCCGGATGCGATCTACGTCGCGACCGAAGGCCCGCTGGGCTGGTCGGCGCTGCGCGCGGCGCGCCGGCTGGGCATTCCTGCCGCCACCGGCTTCCATACCCGCTTCGACGACTACGTGCGCAGCTACGGCGCGCCCTGGCTGCAGGGCACCGCGCTGCGCTGGATGCGGCGTTTCCACAACGGTGCGCAGGCCACGCTGGTGCCGACGCGCGAGTTGCAGACCTTCCTGCGCGAGGCCGGTTTCCACAATGTCGTGCGGCTGCCGCGCGCGGTGGACACCCAGGCCTTCCACCCCGGCCACCGCGATCCGGCGCTGCGGGCCGGATGGGGATTGGACGCAAACGCCCTGGCGGTGATCTACGTCGGCCGCATCGCCCCGGAAAAGAACCTGCCGCTGGCGGTGCGCGCCTTCCGCGAACTGCAGCGGATCCGCCCGGACGCCCGCTTCGTGTGGGTGGGCGATGGCCCGGCACGCGAGGCGTTGCAGCGCGAGCATCCGGATTTCGTGTTCTGCGGCGTGCAGAGGGGGGACGCACTGGCGCGCCACTTCGCCAGCGGCGATCTGTTCCTGTTCCCCAGCCGCAGCGAAACCTTCGGCAACGTCACCCTGGAATCGCTGGCCAGCGGGGTGCCGCTGGTGGCTTTCGACTATGGTGCCACCCGCGAGCTGGTGCGCGATGGCGTGCACGGCGCGGCGGTGGCCTGCGACGACGACACCGGCTTCATCGCGGCCACCTTGCGGCTGGGCGCCAACGACGCCCTACGCGAAGCGATGCGCGATGCCTGCCGCGAGGCAGTGGCGGCACTGCGCCCGGCGCGGGTCGCCGAGGATTTCGATCGCCTGCTGCACTCCATGGCCAACTCCGGGAGTCCTGCGCATGCCGCGGCCCATGTCTCCTGAGCGCCTGCTGGCGGCCGAACACCGCTGGTGCCTGCACGCCAATGCGCTGTGCGCGCGGCGCTGGCCCCTGCACTATTTCGCCGCGGTCAGCCGCCTGGGCGATGGCCTGTTCTGGTACGCGCTGATGGCGGCGCTGGTGGTGGTGGACGGGCTGGACGGGCTGCGCGCCTCGCTGCACCTGGCGGCCACCGGCGCGGTCGCACTGCTGCTGTACAAACGCCTGAAGCGCTGGACCCGACGCCCGCGGCCGTTCGCCCGCGACGGCCGCATCCGCGCCTGGGTGGCGCCGCTGGACGAGTTCAGCTTCCCCTCCGGGCACACCCTGCATGCGGTGGCCTTCAGCGTGGTGGCGGTGGCGTACTATCCGGCACTGGCCTGGCTGCTGGTGCCGTTCGCCGCCAGCGTGGCGGCCTCGCGGGTGGTGCTGGGCCTGCACTACCCCAGCGATGTGCTGGCGGCGACCGCCATCGGCGGCACGCTGGCCAGCGCCTCGCTGTGGCTGGCGGCGGGCCTGGGTGGCATGGTCGGCGGCATGGCCTGACCCCGGCACGCCGTACAATCGGGCCCTGCCCTGGGAGCCCGCATGCAGCTCGATCTCACCGGAAAACACGCGCTGGTCTGCGGCGCCTCGCAAGGCATCGGCCGCGCCACCGCGCTGGAACTGGCCGGCCTCGGCGCCAGCGTCACCGTGCTGGCGCGGCGCGAGGATGCCCTGCGTGAAGTCGTCAGCCGCCTGCCGCGCACGCCCGGACAGGCACACGCCCTGCTGGCCGCCGACCTGGCCGATGCCGAGGCCCTGCGCGCTGCGGTGGACGCCCTGGCTGCGCGCACGCCGGTCCACATCCTGATCAACAACACCGGCGGCCCGCCGGGCGGCCCCGCGCACGCCGCGCCTGCCGCGGCCTACCTCGCGGCCTTCCAGCAGCACCTCATCGCCGCGCAGACGCTGGTGCAGGCGCTGCTGCCGGGCATGCGCGCGGCGCACTGGGGCCGTATCGTCAACGTGATTTCGACCTCGGTGTACGAACCGATCCCCAACCTCGGCGTGTCCAATACCGTGCGCGGCGCGATGGCCAGCTGGGCCAAAACCCTGTCGAAGGAACTCGGCGGCGACGGCATCAGCGTGAACAACGTGCTGCCCGGCTACACCCGCACGCGCCGGCTGGAGCAGATCCTGGCCGAGCGCAGCGCCGCCAGCGGCAAGACCGAAGACGATGTGGCGCAGGCGATGCTGGCCAGCGTTCCCGCCGGCCGCTTCGCGGCGCCGGACGAAGTGGCCGCGGTGATCGCCTTCCTGTGCAGCCCCGCCGCCGCCTACGTCAACGGCCAATCCATCGCGGTGGACGGCGGCCGCATGCAGTCGATCTGAGCGCATGCCCGAAGGCCCCGAGATCCGCCGCGCCGCCGACCGCCTGGCCGCTGCTGTAGCCGGGCAGGTGCTGGTGCGCGCGGACTTCGCGTTCCCGGTGCTGAAGCGCTTCGAACGCACGCTGCCGGGCAGCCGGATCCTGTCGATCACCCCGCGCGGCAAGGCGCTGCTGACCGCGTTCGACAACGGCTGGACGCTGTACACCCACAACCAGCTCTACGGCGTGTGGCGCGTGGCCGCCCCGGGCGAGCGCCCGGCGACATCCCGCCGCCTGCGCGTCGCGCTGGAAACCCGGCGCGCGTCGATCCTGCTCTATTCCGCCTCCGACGTCGAACTCTGGCGCAGCGACGCGATCGAAGCGCATCCGTTCCTGCAGCGGCTCGGCCCGGACGTGCTGGACCCGAGCCTGGAGGCCGCCAGCGTGGCCGCGCGGCTTGAGGCGCCGGCGTTCCGCGGCCGTGCGCTGGGCGCGCTGCTGCTGGACCAGCGCTTCCTCGCCGGGATGGGCAACTATCTGCGCGCAGAAGTGCTGTTCGACGCGGGCCTGCACCCCGCCCTGCGCCCGCGCGATCTGGACGACGCGCAGACCGCGCGGCTGGCCGAGGCACTGCTGGCGATCCCGCGCCGGAGCTATGCCACCCGCGGCATCGAACCCACCCGCGGCATGCGCGCCGACTACCTCGCGCGCGAGGGCGAGGCCTTCCGTTTCCGCGTGTTCCAGCGCGAAGGCGAGCCCTGCGAGCGCTGCGGCACGCCGATCGCACGCATCGCCAGCCAGTCGCGGCCGCTGTTCCTGTGCCCACGCTGCCAGCCGCGCCGCTGGTAAACTTGGCACATGCCACGCTTCGGACACGTGATCGGCGCCGCCTGCGGCGAAGCGACCAGCACGCGCTGGATGCCGGTGTTCGATCCCGCCCACGCGCACCCGTATGCGGAGGTCGCCGCCGGTGACGCCGCCAGCGTCGAGGCCGCGGTGGCCGCCGCCACCGCCGCCGCGCCGGGCTGGGCCGCACTGCGCAGCAGCGAACGCGCGCGCCATCTGGAGCGGCTGGCGGACGCACTGGAAGCGCGGCTGGACGCCTTCGCCCGCGCCGAGGCGATCGACGCCGGCAAGCCGCTGGCGCTGGCGCGCGACATCGAAATCCCGCGCGCCATCTCCAACCTGCGCTTCTTCGCGCACGCGGCCACCCAGTTCGCCAGCGAATCGCACCACGGCGAGGCCGGCCTGAACTACACCCTGCGCCTGCCGCTGGGCGTGGTGGGCTGCATCAGCCCGTGGAACCTGCCGCTGTACCTGTTCACCTGGAAGATCGCGCCGGCGCTGGCCGCCGGCAATGCGGTGGTCGCCAAGCCCTCCGAGATCACCCCCGCCACCGCGACGCTGCTGGGCGAACTGGCGCTGGAGACCGGCCTGCCGCCAGGCGTGCTCAACATCGTGCACGGCCCCGGCGCGGACGTGGGCGAGCCGCTGGTGTCACACCCGCAGGTCAAGGCGGTCTCGTTCACCGGCAGCACCGCGGTGGGCCGCCGCATCGCCGGGATCGCCGGGCCGCAGCTGAAGAAGGTCTCGCTGGAACTGGGTGGCAAGAACGCCACCGTGGTCTTCGCCGACAGCGACTGGCGCGCGCAGCTCGACACCCTGGTGCGCAGCGCGTTCCAGAACAGCGGGCAGATCTGCCTGTGTGGCTCGCGGCTGCTGGTCGAGCGCGCGATCTACCCCGAGTTCCGCGACGCCTTCGTCGAACGCGCCCGCGCGCTGCGCATCGGCGGCCCGCTGGAGGACGGTGCGCAGCTGGGGCCGATGGTGTCGCAGGCGCATTTCGACAAGGTGATGAATGCGATCGCACGCGCGCGCAGCGAAGGCGGCCGCGTGCTGTGCGGCGGCGCGGCGGTGGCGCGCGAGGGCTGGTTCATCGCGCCGACCGTGATCGACGGCCTGGGCCCGGACTGCGCCAGCAACCGCGAGGAGATCTTCGGCCCGGTGGCCACGCTGCAAGCCTTCGATTCGGACGACGACGCGCTGATGCTGGCCAACGCCTGCGACTACGGCCTGTCCGCCAGCGTGTGGACGCGCGACCTGGCCCGCGCGCACCGCTTCGGCGCGCAGCTGCGGGTCGGGATCGTGTGGATCAACGGCTGGCTGCTGCGCGACCTGCGCACGCCGTTCGGCGGCACCGGCCACTCTGGCCTTGGCCGCGAAGGCGGGCTGGAGGCGATGCGGTTCTTCACCGAGCCGCGCAATGTCTGCATTGCACTCCCCACGTTCACTCGACCCGAGCATTCATGAAAACCAGCCTCGATACCCTGCTGCGCAACAACCAGGCGTGGGCCGACCGCGTCACCCGGGAAGACCCCACCTTCTTCGACCGCCTCTCGCGCCAGCAGAGTCCGGAATACCTGTGGATCGGCTGCTCCGACTCGCGGGTGCCGGCCAACCAGGTGGTGGACCTGCTGCCGGGCGAGGTGTTCGTCCACCGCAACATCGCCAACGTGGTCGTGCACACCGACCTGAACTGCCTGTCGGTGCTGCAATTCTCGGTGGACGTGCTGAAGGTGAAGCACATCCTGGTGGTGGGCCACTACGGCTGCGGCGGCGTCGGCGCCGCGCTGCACGGCACCCGGCTGGGGCTGGCCGACAACTGGATCCGCCATGTCGGCGACGTGGCGCTGAAGCATGCCGCGCTGCTGGACGGCCTGCCCGACGACCAGCGCCACGACGCGCTGTGCGAGCTGAACGCGATCGAGCAGGCGGCGAACGTGTGCCAGACCACGGTGATCGCCGATGCCTGGGCGCGCGGCCAGCCGCTGGCCGTGCATGAGCTGGTGTACAGCCTGGCCGACGGCCGCGTGCGCCAGCTGGGCATGGACGTGGAGTCCGCCGAGGCGCTGGAACAGGTGCAGGCCGCGGCGATCGCCGGGGTCGGCCGGCGCCGCCGGGGCCGCGCGTGAACACCGGCATTCACGCCAGCCAGGCGCCGCAAGCGGTGGGCCACTACCCGCACGCGCGCCGGGCGGGCGGACTGCTGTTCCTGTCCGGCATCGGCCCGCGCGATCCCGCCACCAACGCGGTCCCCGGCAACCGCCATGATGACGCAGGCCGCCTGGTCGGCTACGACATCGAGGCGCAGGCGCGCGCGGTGTTCGCCAACGTGCGCGCGGTGCTGGAGGCCAGCGGCGCGCGCTGGGAAGACCTGGTGGACGTGACGGTCTATCTCACCGACATGGCGCGCGATTTCACGGCCTACAACGCCGTGTGGGCCGAGTATTTCCCCGACCCCGCGCTGGCGCCCTGCCGCACCACGCTGGGCATCACCGCGCTGCCCACGCCGATCGCCATCGAACTCAAGTGCATCGCCCGGATCGAGGACTGAACGCCATGCTGCCCGCCGCCTTCAACCTGCACGCCTGGATCGAGGACCACCGCCACCTGCTGAAGCCGCCGGTGGGCAACAAGTGCATCGTGCAGGAGGACTTCATCGTGATGGTGGTCGGCGGCCCGAACGCGCGCACCGACTACCACTTCGAGGACGGCCCGGAGTGGTTCTACCAGCTGGAAGGCGAGATGGTGCTGCGCGTGCAGGAAGACTTCGACGGCGAGCACGGCCGCGTGCGCGACATTCCCATCCGCGCCGGCGAGGTGTTCTACCTGCCGCCGCGGGTGCCGCATTCGCCGCAGCGGATGCCGGACTCCGTGGGGCTGGTGATCGAACGCAAGCGCCTGCCGCACGAGGACGACGCGCTGATGTGGTTCTGCGTCAACTGCAACCACAAGCTCTACGCGGAGTTCTTCCACCTCGTCGATATCGAGCAGGATTTCTTCCGCGTGTTCGAGCGCTTCTACCGCGACGACCACCTGCGCACCTGCGCGCAGTGCGGCACGCTGAACCCGCGGCCGGGCCGCTACGAGTCGCCAGTCGAATAAGCCGCACCACGGCGCTGGGCCAGGCATCCGCCAGCGGACAGGGCAAAGAAAAAGCGGGCACTGCCCGCTTTTTCGTGTCCGGCGCGGGACGCGGCGATTACTCGCCGGTGCCCTCGCCTTCGGCGACAGCCTTGATCGACAGGCGGATGCGACCCTGCTTGTCCACTTCCAGCACCTTGACCTTCACCAGGTCGCCTTCCTTCAGCTTGTCGGAGACCTTCTCCACGCGCTCGCTGGAGATCTGCGAGACGTGCACCAGGCCGTCCTTGCCGGGGGCAATCGTCACGAATGCGCCGAAATCCATGATCTTGGCGACCTTGCCCTCGTAGATGCGGCCCGGCTCGACGTCCGAGGTGATCTGCTCGATACGCGCCTTGGCGGCCTGGCCGGCGGCGGCATTGACCGAGGCGATGGTGATGGTGCCGTCGTCCTGGATGTCGATCTGGGTGCCGGTTTCCTTGGTGATCGCCTGGATCACCGAGCCCCCCTTGCCGATCACCTCGCGGATCTTGTCCGGATGGATCTTCAGGGTGATCAGGCGCGGCGCGTAGTCGGACAGTTCCGGGCGCGGCGCGGTGATCGCCTTGGCCATCTCGCCGAGGATGTGCAGGCGGCCCTGCCTGGCCTGCGCCAGCGCGACCTTCATGATCTCCTCGGTGATGCCCTGGATCTTGATGTCCATCTGCAGCGCGGTGATGCCGTGCTCGCTGCCGGCCACCTTGAAGTCCATGTCGCCGAGGTGGTCCTCGTCGCCCAGGATGTCGGACAGCACCACGTACTTGTCCTCCTCCTTGACCAGGCCCATCGCGATGCCGGCGACCGGGCGCTTGATCGGCACGCCCGCGTCCATCAGCGCCAGTGAGGAGCCGCAGACCGAGGCCATCGACGAAGAGCCGTTCGACTCGGTGATCTCGGACACCACGCGGATGGTGTACGGGAACGCCTCCATGCCCGGCATCATCGCCAGCACGCCGCGCTTGGCCAGGCGGCCGTGGCCGATCTCGCGGCGCTTGGGCGCGCCGAAGCGGCCGGTCTCGCCCACCGAGTACGGCGGGAAGTTGTAGTGGAACAGGAAGTGTTCCTTCCACTCGCCGGCCACGTCGTCCATGATCTGGCCGTCGCGGGCGGTGCCGAGGGTGGTGACCACCAGCGCCTGGGTCTCGCCGCGGGTGAACAGCGCCGAGCCGTGCACGCGCGGCAGCACGCCGACCTTGCAGCTGATCGGGCGCACGTCATCCAGCTTGCGGCCGTCGATGCGGATCTTGGTGTCGAGCACCGAGCCGCGCATCGTCTGGTACTCCAGCTCGCCGAACTCCTTGGACAGCTCGGCGCTGCTCCAGCCTTCGGCCTCGGCGCGGCCAGCCAGCGCCTGCATCACGTCCTTCTTGATCGCGGCGATGGCATCGCGGCGCTGCAGCTTGTCGCGCACCTGGAAGGCCTGCGCCAACTGGTCGCCCACGGCCTCCTTCAGCGCGGCGATCATGGCGGCGTTCTTCTCCGGCGCCTGCCAGGTGGACGGCGGGGTGCCAGCCTCGGTCACCAGCTCGTTGATCGCGTTGATTGCCTTCTGCATCTCGCGATGACCAAGCATCACCGCGCCCAGCATCACGTCTTCGGACAGTTCCTTGGCCTCCGATTCCACCATCAGCACGGCGTTCGAGGTGCCGGCCACGACCAGTTCCAGGTCGCTGGCCTTGAGTTCGGACACCGAGGGGTTCAGCACGTACTGGCCGTTGATGTAGCCGATCTTGGCGGCGCCGATCGGGCCCTGGAACGGGCTGCCGCACAGCGACAGCGCGGCGGACGCGCCGATCAGCGCGGGGATGTCGCCCTCGACCTCGGGGTTCAGCGACAGCAGCTGGGCGATGATCTGGACTTCGTTCTTGTAGTCCTCCGGGAACAGCGGGCGGATCGGGCGGTCGATCAGGCGGCTGATCAGCGTTTCCTTCTCGGTCGGACGGCCTTCGCGCTTGAAGAAGCCGCCGGGAATACGGCCGCCAGCGTAGAACTTCTCCTGGTAGTCCACGGTCAGCGGGAAGAAATCCTGGCCTTCGCGTGCCGACTTGGCCGCCACTGCGGTCACCAGCACCTCGGTGCCGTCGACCTTCACCAGCACGGCGCCGCCGGCCTGACGTGCGATCTCGCCGGTCTCCAGGGTCACCTGGTGTTTGCCGTACTGGAAGGTTTTGCTGATCTTTGCCACTTGGGAATCCTTGATGTCTTGAACGTCGGCGCAGGCAAGCCCTGCTTGCTGCGCTGCATCGCGCAAGCGATGCGGGAATGCGGCCTGGCCGCGGCGGGTGGAACGGATACCGCACAACGAACCGCGGCGCATTCCTGCGCCGCGGTGGGGGTCGATCAGCGACGCAGACCGAGCTTGCCGATCAGCGCCTTGTAGCGCTCTGCATCCTTGCGGTGCAGGTAATCGAGCAGGCTGCGGCGGCGGTTGACCATCATCAGCAGGCCACGACGGCTGTGGTGGTCCTGCTTGTGGGTCTTGAAGTGCTCGGTGAGCTGCTCGATGCGCGCCGTGAGCAGGGCGACCTGGACTTCCGGCGAGCCGGTGTCGTTGTCGCCGCGCCTGTGCTCGCTGATGACTTTCTGGGTATCGATGGACATGATGGCCTCGTAGTCGCGTGGCCGGCAGGAACGGGCGGAAAACGCTCGCCCGCACCGCACGGCTCGCCGTGATGATGCGGAAAGGATGTTGGTGTGCCCCTTGGAGAGCGGCGGAAGTATAGCCCCCCGCGGGGGTCACGAGCAACGCAGGGCGTCCGCGTGGGCCTCGGCCGCGCCGGCGATGGCCGCCCAGCGGAACAGCCGGGTCGGGCGCAGGCCGCCCTCGGTATCCACCTCGCCCAGGCCCAGGCCGCGCCCCTGCTCGTCCAGGATCGCCACCTGCCGGCCACGCGGCGGGTACGGCCCGCGCAGGCCCTGCCCGCGGCCCAGCCGCTGCGCCTGCGCCGCGTTCACCCGGACCTCGGGCCAGGAGGCCATGCCGGCCTCGATCGGCAGCAGGCAGGCATCCAGCACGCGCTCGCCAGCCTGCTCGCGCAGCTGCTCCAGGCCTTCCAGCGTCCACATGCGCGGCTCGCGGAACGGATCCACCCACAGCCGCCGCAGCTCGGCCACGTGCGCGCCGCAGCCGAGCAATTCACCGAGGTCGCGGACCAGGCTGCGCACGTAGGTGCCGGAGCCGCACTCCACGTGCAGACGCAGCAGCGGTTCGCCGCCATCCAGCAGGTCGGCGGCGTTCAGCAGGTCGAAGGCG
The DNA here is from genome assembly GCF_024704365.1 of Thermomonas sp. S9. Lineage (GTDB taxonomy): Bacteria > Pseudomonadota > Gammaproteobacteria > Xanthomonadales > Xanthomonadaceae > Thermomonas. The sequence goes on along the minus strand of NZ_JAJDFY010000001.1, from coordinate 1,261,397 downwards.
TGCACCTCGACTTCGCGCTCCTCCACCTCGATCGTTTCCCCCGGCGCGCCTTCGCGTACAGCGGTTCGCCGCCGCGCTTGAGCGCGGAATAGATCGGCGGGCGCTGGCGGATGCGCCCGGTCAGCCGGCGCAGGGCGGCGTCGATGGCGTCGATCGTGAGCACCGGCACCGGGCGCTCGCGCAGGGCCTGGCCTTCGGCGTCGTCGGTGTCGGTGGTGATGCCGAGGCGGGCCACGGTCTCGTAGGCCTTGCGCGCGCCCAGCAGGCCGCCGGCGATCTTGGTGGCCTCGCCGAAGCAGACCGGCAACAGGCCGGTGGCCAGCGGATCGAGGCTGCCGGTGTGCCCGCCCTTCTCGGCGCGGAACAGGTGGCGCACGCGCTGCAGGGCCTGGTTGGACGACAACCCCTGCGGCTTGTCCAGCAGCAGGATGCCGTCCAGGCGGCGGAACACGGTGCGCGGACGGCGCTCGCGCGGGTCAGTCGGCGTCGCCACTGCCGTTGACGTCGGGCAGGTCACGCAGCAGGTTGTCGATGCGCTCGCCGCGATCGACCGATTCGTCGTAATGGAAATGCAGCTCGGGCACGTGCCGCATCCGCACCGCGCGCGCCAGCTGGTGGCGGATCTCCGGCGCCAGCGCCTTCAGCGCCTTCAGCGTCTCCGCCGCGCGCTCGGGCTGGAGCACGGTGACGAACACCTTGGCATGCGCCATGTCGCGGGTCACCTCGACGTCGGACACGCTGGCCGAGGCGAGGCCGTGCTCGCGCACGAAGGCATGCACCAGCGTGCCCAGCTCGCGACGGAGCTGGGCGGAGACGCGGTCGGTACGGTGGAAGGATTTCTGCGCCATGGCGGGGACGCACGCCTTACAGCGTGCGCTGCACCTCGATCCGCTCGAAACACTCGATCTGGTCGCCCGGCTTGACGTCGTTGTACGCCTTCACGCCGATGCCGCACTCGGTGTTCACGCGCACCTCGTCCACGTTCTCCTTGAAGCGGCGCAGCGATTCCAGCTCGCCCTCGAAGATCACCGTGTTGTCGCGCAGCACGCGGATCGGCTTGGACTTCTTGACCACGCCCTCGACCACCATGCAGCCGGCGACCGCGCCGAACTTGGAACTGCGGAACACGTCGCGGACCTCGGCGATGCCGATGATCTCCTCGCGCACTTCCTTGCCCAGCACGTTGGAGGCGACCTGCTTCACCTGGTCGATCACGTCGTAGATGATCGAGAAATAGCGCAGGTCGACGCCATTGCCTTCGATCACCTTGCGCGCGGACGCGTCGGCGCGCACGTTGAAGCCGATCACGGTGGCCTTGGAGGTCACCGCCAGCTGGGCGTCGGACTCGGTGATGCCGCCCACGCCGGAGCCGATCACGTTGATCCGGATCTGGTCGTTGGACAGCCCGGTCAGCGCCTCGCGCAGGGCCTGCATGGTGCCGTGCACGTCGGCCTTCACCACCAGGTTGAGGGTCTGCTGGGTGCTGCCCTCGCCCATCTGCGCCATGATGTCCTCCATGCGGTTGCCCGCGGAGGCCACCAGCCGCAGCTCGCGGCGCTTGGTATCGCGCTGCTGGGCCACGTCCTTGGCCAGGCGCTCGTCGGCCACCACCACGAAGTCGTCGCCCGCCTCGGGCACCCCGGACAGGCCCAGGATCTGCACCGGGATCGACGGGCCGGCGCTGGGCACCTGGCTGCCGGTCTCGTCGAACAGCGCGCGCACGCGGCCGTACTGGATGCCGCACACCAGGTAGTCGCCCTTGGCCAGGCGGCCCTGCTGCACCAGCACGGTGGCGACCGGGCCACGGCCCTTGTCCAGCGCGGATTCGATCACCACGCCGGTGGCGCGGCCTTCCGGCACCGCCTGCAGGTCGAGCACCTCGGCCTGCAGTGAAATCGCGTCGAGCAGGTCGTCCACGCCAAGGCCGGTCTTGGCCGACAGCTCCACCATCTGCACATCGCCGCCGAACTCCTCGGCCACCACGTCGTGCGCCAGCAGGTCGTTCTTGACCCGCGACGGATCGGCGTCGGACTTGTCGATCTTGTTGATCGCCACGATCAGCGGCACCTTGGCGGCGCGCGCGTGCTGGATCGCCTCCACCGTCTGCGGCATCACGCCGTCGTCGGCCGCAACCACCAGGACCACGATGTCGGTCAGCCTGGCACCGCGCTGGCGCATCTGGGTGAACGCGGCGTGGCCGGGGGTGTCGAGGAAGCTGATCACGCCCTTCGGGGTGGTGACGTGGTAGGCGCCGATGTGCTGGGTGATGCCGCCCGCCTCGCCGCTGGCGACCTTGGTGCGGCGGATGTAGTCCAGCAGCGAGGTCTTGCCGTGGTCGACGTGGCCCATGATGGTGACCACCGGCGGCCGCGGGGCCTTGTCGCCCTGGGCCTGCTCGACGTGCGCCAGCAGCTCGGATTCGGCGTCGCCGGCATCGGCGTGCACCGCCTTGTGGCCCAGTTCCTCGGTCACCAGCACCGCGGTGTCGTGGTCGATGGTCTGGGTGATGGTGGCCATCACGCCCATCTTGAACAGTGCCTTGACCACCTCGCCGCCCTTCAGCGCCAGCTTCTGCGCCAGATCGCCGACGGTGATGGCATCGCCGATCGCGATTTCACGTACCACCGGCGCGGTGGGCTTGGTGAAGCCGCTGCCGGTGCGCGACTGGTCGAGACCGCGCTTGACCGGCTTCGCGCGCCCGCGCGAGACGCTGCTGCGACGGGCGCGGTCGGAGGCGGACAGATGCAACTGGCCGGCGAAGCGCGCGGTCGTCTCGTCGTCCTCGACGCCGGCCTGCATGACATGCGAGCCGCGGTGCGGTTTGGGTTTGTGCGTGGTGCCCTTGTCGGCTTCGCGCGCGGGTCCGGCCGGCTTCGGATGGCCGTGGCCATGCCCCTTCGCCTTGCCGCCCTCCTCCAGCGCCATCTCGGCGGCGGCCGCGGCTTCGGCGGCGGCGCGCTGCGCCTCCTCCTCCTGCTCGCGGCGGCGGATCTCGGCCAGCTCCTCGGCGCGCTGGCGGTCCTTCTCGGCCAGCGCCCGCTGCTCGGCGAGGTTGCGCGCGCGCGATTCCTCCAGCTTGCGCAGCGCATCGGCACGCTCGGCGTCCAGCTTCTCGTTCGCGCTCAGCAGGCGGCCTTCGCCCGGCTTGAGGGTGATCTTCTTGCGCGTCACCACCTCCACGGTGCTGGCACCACGTCCGGACTTGCCGCTGCCGCCGACGGTGATTTCCTGCTTGCGGCTGCGCTTCAAGGTGATCTTGCTGGGCGCGATGGCCTCGTCGGCCGGCTTGTCGGCCTTGCCGTGCGCACGGCGCAGAAAGCCGTGCAGCTTGAGTTTCTCGGCGCTGGTGATGACCTGGTCGGGACCGCTGAACTGCATGCCGGCCTCGGCCAGCTGCTCCAGCAGTTTCTCGACCGGGGTGTTCACCAGTTCGGCCAGCTTGCGGATGGTGGTTTGCTGCGACATTCGGTTTCCGGTGTCATTGGCCGCCGCGCGGACGGCCGGATGTGGCGATTGTAGGACGGGGCCGACCCCGCCGGTTGCCGGCGCCCGGGCCGGCGGCGCTTATTCGAACCAGTGCTTGCGCGCTTCCATGATCAACGCGGCGGCACGCTCCTTACCGATGCCCTCGATGCCTGCGATTTCATCGGTCGCCGCCTCGGCCAGGTCCTCGCGGGTGCGGATGCCGCGCTCGGCGAGGGCGTAAGCGGTGGCCTCGTCCATGCCCTCCAGCGAGAGCAGGTCCTCGTCCGGCTGGTTCTCTTCCAGAGTCTCCTCGGCGGCCAGCGCCTCGTTCAGCAGGGCGTCGCGGGCGCGCGAGCGCAGTTCCTCCACGATGTCCTCGTCGAAGCCCTCGACCGCCAGCAGCTCGGCCACCGGCACGTAGGCGACCTCCTCCACGGTGCCGAAGCCCTCGCTGACCAGGATGCCGGCGATCTCCTCGTCCACTTCCAGCTTGTCCATGAACAGCTGGCGCGCGGCAGCCTGCTCGGCCTCGGACTTGGCCTGCACCTGGTCGGCGGTCATCACGTTGAGCTGCCAGCCGGTCAGGCGGCTGGCCAGGCGCACGTTCTGGCCGCCGCGGCCGATCGCCTTGGCGAGGTTCTCCTCGGCCACGGCCAGGTCCATCGAGTGCTTGTCCTCGTCCACGATGATCGACTGCACCTCGGCCGGGGCCATCGCGTTGATCACGAGCTGGGCGGGGTTGTCGCTCCACAGCACGATGTCTACGCGTTCGCCATTGAGCTCGTTGGTCACCGCCTGCACGCGCGAGCCGCGCATGCCGATGCAGGCGCCGATCGGATCGGTGCGATTGTCGTGCGCCAGCACCGCGATCTTGGCGCGGTCGCCGGGGTCGCGCGCGCAGGCCATGATCGAGACCAGGCCCTGGCCGACTTCCGGCACCTCGAGCTTGAACAGCTCCATCATGAATTCCGGCGCGGCGCGGCTGATGAACAGCTGCGGCCCGCGCGGCTCGCTGCGCACGTCGTACAGGTAGCCGCGCACGCGGTCGCCGGTGCGCAGCACGTCGCGCGGGATGCCCTTGTCCTTGGGGATGATCGCCTCGGCGTTGCCGCCCAGGTCCACGTACACGTTGCCGCGCTCCACGCGCTTGACCACGCCGGTCACCAGCTCGCCCACGCGGTCCTTCCACGCGTCCACCACCTGCTGGCGCTCGGCCTCGCGCACGCGCTGCACGATCACCTGCTTGGCGGCCTGCGCGGCGATGCGGCCGAACTCGGGGTTCTCGATCTGCTCTTCGATGTAATCGCCGACCTCGACGCCCTCGGCTTCCTCGATGGCGTCCATCAACCGCACCTGGCGGTCGGGCGACTCCATCACCACGTCATCGGCCACCACTTCCCAGCGGCGGAAGGTCTCGTAGCTGCCGTCCTTGGGGTCGATCTGCACGCGCACCAGCACGTCCTGGTCCACATAGCGCTTCTTCGCCGCCGATGCCAGCGCCGCCTCGATCGCCTCCAGGATCACCGATTCCGGCACGCCCTTCTCGGCAGCCACCGCATCAACGACCAGCAACAGTTCCTTGCTCATGCCCGCTTACTCCGCATCTGACGACCCGCTGGTCGCCGCCATGTTGGTTGGATGTGCCTTGCCCGCCTTGCCGGCGGCCTTCTTCTGCTTGCCCGGGCGCAGGTCGCGCCCCGATTTGTCCTGCGCCGGCGCCAGCCCCAGCGCCACCCAGTCGGGCACCAGTCGCGCCTTGTCGATGTTGGCCACGGGCACCGCGAATTCGGCGCCGTCCAGCGCGAACACGACGGTGTCGCCTTCGACCCGCAGGATGCCGCCCTGCAGCCGCCGGCGGCCATCCTGCGGCAGCTTCAGCGTGACCTTGGCCGACTCGCCGACGAAGCGCGCGAACTGCGCGGCGCCGAACAGCGGGCGGTCGATCCCCGGCGAGGACACCTCCGAGGGTGTAGTTGCCGCTGATCGGGTCTTCCACGTCCAGCTGCGCGGAGACCTCGCGGCTCACCGCCTCGCAATCCTCGATGCCCACCATGCGGCTGGCGGCCTCGGCGGCCGGCACGTCGATGTACAGGCGCAGCGTGGCGCCGCCCGGCGCGGGCAGGTATTCGATGCCGAGCAGTTCCAGCCCCATCGCGGCGACGGTGGGGGAAAGCAGCGCGGCGATGTCGTCGGCCTTGTCAGTCACGTCTTGCCTGTCGAAATCCTGGAAAAGCTGCCCTGGGATACCCCAGGAAACCCGTTGAATGAACGAACGAATGAATGGCTGAATGGCGAACCGGCCCGGGACACGAAACGCCCGGAAAAACGGACGCCCGGAAACGAAAAAAGGACCCGCAGGGCCCTTGTCCGATGACGCTGGAGTGCGGATGCCGCAGGCGGCGTCCGCGAGCCCGAGTCCGCTGCCGCATCCACGGCATCCAAACTGGTGGAGGGGCGGGCGCCGAACGCCCGGCACCGCACCCCATCGCGAGGCGGGCAAGATAGCCGGCAACGCCCCGGATTGCAAGCTTTCCGCCGCGCGCAGGCGACCGCGACGGTCAGCGCAGCGGCAGCCCGCCGCGCCCGCCCATCATCCCGGACAGACCGCGCAGCATGCCCTTCATGCCGCCGCGGCCCAGCTTGCCCATCATCTTTTCCATCTGCTGGTACTGCTTGAGCACCTTGTTCACGTCGGCCGGGGTCAGGCCGGCACCCCGCGCCACGCGTGCGCGGCGCGAGCCGTTGAGCAGGTCCGGGTTGCGGCGCTCTTTCTTGGTCATCGAATTGATGATCGCAATCATGCGCGGCACTTCCTTGCCGGTGACCTGCTGTTTGACGTGCTCCGGCAGCTGACCGATGCCCGGCAGCTTGTCCATCAGCCCGTGCAGGCCGCCCATCGCCTGCATCTGCTCGAGCTGGTCGCGCATGTCGTTGAGGTCGAATTTCTTGCCCTTGGCGACCTTCTCGGCGAGCTTCTGCGCCTTGTCCTTGTCGACCTGGGCCTCGACCTGCTCCACCAGCGACAGCACGTCGCCCATGTCGAGGATGCGGCCGGCGGCGCGGTCGGGGTGAAACACGTCCAGTCCGTCGGGCTTCTCGCCGGTGCCGACGAACTTGATCGGCCTGCCGGTGATGTAGCGCACCGACAGCGCCGCGCCGCCGCGGGCGTCGCCATCGGTCTTGGTCAGCACCACGCCGGTCAGCGGCAGCGCCTCACCGAAGTGCCTGGCGGTGACCGCGGCGTCCTGGCCGGTCATGGCGTCGACCACGAACAGGGTCTCGACCGGATTCACCGCAGCGTGCAGGGCCTTGATTTCGGCCATCATCGCATCATCGATGCTGGTGCGGCCGGCGGTGTCCACGATCAGCACGTCCACATACGAGCGGCGGGCCTCGTCGATCGCGGCCTTGACGATGGCCTCCGGCTTCTGCCCAGCATCGGACGGGAAGAACAGCGCGCCCACCTGCCCGGCCAGGGTCTGCAGCTGCTCGATCGCGGCCGGGCGGTACACGTCGGCCGAGACCACCATCACCTTCTTCTTGCGCTTGTCCTTCAGGTGCCTGGCCAGCTTGGCCACGGTCGTGGTCTTGCCGGCGCCCTGCAGACCGGCCATCAGGATCACCGCCGGCGGCTGCACGTTCAGGTTGAGATCGGTGGCCTGCGCGCCCATCACCGCGGCCAGTTCGTCGCGCACGATCTTGACCAGCACCTGGCCCGGCGTCAGCGAACGCATCACCTCCTGCCCGACCGCGCGCACCTTGATGCGCTGGACCAGCGCCTGCACCACCGGTAGCGCCACGTCCGCCTCCAGCAGCGCGATGCGCACCTCGCGCACAGCTTCGCTGATGTTGGATTCGGTCAGACGGCCGCGGCCACGCAGGCGCTCGATGGTGCCGGACAGGCGTTGGGTGAGGGATTCGAACACGCAGTGTGACCTTATCGTGGGGCGGGGGAAACGCGCTTTTGGGATTATAGCGGCTGCTTGATCCAGGTCACTCCGGCACAGCGGGCAACCCGATAAACTGTCGCGACCTCGACTCGGGATGCGGGACATGCCACGCCACTGGCTCACGGAACTGCTGTTGGTGTCGGCACTAGCAGCCTGCCTGCCGATGGCGGCGGTGGCGCAGCCGGCCAAGCCCCCCACCATGCAGGCGCGGATCGCGGTGGCCGCCAATTTTGCCGACGCTGCCCGCAAGCTGGCGGCGGACTACGCAAAACAGAGCGGGCAGAAGATCGAGATCAGCTCCGCATCCACCGGCAAGCTGTACGCGCAGATCGTCAGTGGCGCACCGTTCGACGCGCTGCTGTCGGCCGATGCGGAAACCCCTCGCAAGCTGGTGGACGCAGGGTTGGCCGATGCCAGTACGCTGCACGACTATGCCACTGGCCGGCTGGTGCTGTGGAGCCGCGATCCGGCCCGGGTGACAGACGGCGAGGCGCTGCTGCGCAAGGGTCCGATCGAGCGGCTCGCCATCGCCAATCCCGATCTTGCCCCTTACGGCGCTGCCGCCCGCGAAGTGTTACAGCATGTACGTCGCTGGGAGGAACTCAAACCACGATTGGTGATGGGGGAAAACATCAACCAAGCCAGCCAGTTCGTGATCACCGGCGCGGCCCCGCTTGGCCTGCTGCCGCGCTCACTTGCCATGGAAGCCAACCGCAAGCATCGGGGCTCTAGCTGGGAAATCCCGGCGGCGTGGCATGCCCCGATCGTGCAAAGCGCTGTCCTGCTCAAGCGTGGCGAACGCAATCCCGCAGCACGCGGCTTCCTTGTGTACTTGCGCAGCCCAGCCGCACAGAAACAGATCCGCAACTTCGGCTACGACTGACGCGCATGGATTTCACCAGCCACTCCACCTGGATTTCCGCCATTTGGGTGACGCTAAAGCTGGCGACGCTGACCACTCTGGCGCTACTGGTTCTGGGCACCCCTCTGGCCTGGTGGCTGGCATTTACCCGATCACGCTGGCGGATACCCATCGGCGCAATGGTGTCTTTGCCTATGGTACTGCCACCGACAGTGCTGGGCTTTTATCTGTTGCTGGGGATGGCCCCAGATGGCCCAATCGGCCAGCTCACCAATGCTTTTGGACTCGCCTCGATCGCGTTCACCTTCAACGGCCTGCTATTAGCCTCGGTACTGTATTCACTGCCATTCGCGGTGCATCCGTTGCAGGCCGGCTTCGCCGCCATTCCAACGGCAGCACTGGAAGCTGCGGCTACCCTGCGTGCCTCACCACTCGATCGCTTCCTGACCGTGATATTGCCGCTATCGCGCCCGGCCTTGATTACCGCCACGCTGTTCAGCTTCGCTCACACTGTGGGCGAGTTCGGCGTGGTGCTAATGGTAGGCGGCAACATCGACGGTGAGACGCGGGTGCTGTCGGTATTGCTGTACGACCAGGTGGAGGCAATGGCCTATCCCGAGGCACATGTATTGGCGGCAGGGCTGCTGCTGTTCTCTTTCATGCTACTGCTGATCATGCAATGGCTTGGCCAACGCCTGGCGGTGTCCAGTGTCTGAGCATGCACCGGTTGACCGGTCGATGCGCGGAAACATTCACATCGCACTGCGAGTGGCGCACGGCGGTTTCCGGCTAGATGTGGACTTGGTACTGCCTAGTCGCGGCGTCACCGTCGTATTCGGCCCCTCCGGCAGCGGCAAGAGCACCCTGCTGCGTGCCATCGCCGGGCTGGAGCCGAACGCCGTTGGCGAAGTGCGCATCGGAAGTGAAATCTGGCAGGATGCGCGCCGCCAACTTCCGGCCCATCGGCGCGCCACCGGCGTAGTGTTCCAGCACACGGCACTGCTGCCGCATCTGAGCGTGGAGGGCAACCTGCGCTACGGTTGGAAGCGCGCCGGCGCGCCGCACGCCCTTCTGGATGACTGGATCGAACGATTGGCGCTGGCGCCGCTGCTGGCACGCCGTCCCGACACGTTGTCCGGCGGCGAACGCCAACGGGTGGCGCTGGCGCGCGCACTCGTCTGCAATCCCCATTGGCTGCTGCTGGATGAACCGCTGAGCGCGCTGGACGGCGAGCGCCGCGCGGAGATCCTGCCGTATCTGGAAGCGGTACGGCGCGAGTCCGGTATTCCCATCCTCTACGTCACCCACGCGATGGATGAAGCAGCGCGGCTGGCGGATCACCTGGTGCTGATGGACACTGGCAAGGTGGTTGCCGCTGGCCCCGCGCTCGACGTACTCAACCGCACCGACCTGCCGCTGGCACTACGCGAGGATGCTGGAGTGGTGCTGGAAGCGCGGGTAGACGCAGCCGATGCGCACGGCCTGCTCACCCTGCAGACCCGCGCCGGCGCCCTGCATGCGCATGGCCCCGCGTACGCGCCGGGTACATTGCTGCGGCTGCGCGTGCAGGCCCGCGATGTCAGCCTGGCCCTGCAACGCCATGCGGATTCCAGCCTTCTGAATCTGTTGCCGGCAACACTACTCGGCCTCGATCCGCAACCCTGTGGGCAGGTACTGGCGCGGCTGGATGCCTCCGGCGTTCCTCTGCTGGCGCGCATCTCGCACCGTTCGGTGGAACGGCTGGAACTGCGGCCCGGCATGGCGCTATGGGCGCAGGTGAAAGCGGTCGCCCTGCTGGTATAAGCGGCGACATCCACACGCCCCCGAATTGATCCCGATCAAACAGCCTGCACGCCCCCGCCACTAATCTCGATCAGCCTCCCCACGGCGCCGGCCCACCGCCTCAACTCGCCGCGGGAGAACTGAACCGCCATGCCTGCCCTGCTCCAACGCGTCCGCGCCTCCACCGAGAACCTGTCGCCGGGCTATTTCAGCATGGTGATGGCCACCGGCATCCTGTCGCTGGCCGCGCACATGCTGCATGTCCCGGTACTGCCCATCGTGCTGCTGGCGCTGAACTGGTGCCTGTTCGTGGTGATCGGCGCACTGGCGCTGGCGCACCTGTACTGGCATCCGCGGCGGGTGCTGGACGACCTGTTCAGCCACCTCAACGCGCCGGGTTTCTTCACCTTCGTCGCCGCCTGCTCGGTGCTGGGCAGCCAGAGCCTGCTGATCGGCGGCAGCCTGCGGGTGGCGGCCGCGCTCGGCGTCGCCGGCCTGCTGGCCTGGGTGGCCTTCACCTACACCATCTTTACCGTGCTCACGGTCAAGCGTGACAAGCCCGAGCTGGCCCGCGGCATCAATGGTGGCTGGCTGCTGGCGGTGGTGGCAACGCAATCGATGGCGGTTCTGGCCGCGCTGATCGCACCGGACGCAACGCAGCCGCTGCGGCTGGAACTGAACTTCTTTGCGCTGTCGATGTGGCTGTGGGGCGGGATGCTCTACATCTGGATGATGTCCCTGATCTTCTACCGCTACACCTTCTTCACGTTCTCGCCGGCCGACCTGTCGCCGCCGTACTGGATCAACATGGGCGCGATGGCCATCTCGACGCTGGCCGGATCGCTGCTGATCCTCAATACGCCGCATGCACCGTTCCTGCGCTCGATGCTGCCCTTCATCAAGGGCTTTACGGTGTTCTACTGGGCCACCGGTACCTGGTGGATCCCGATGCTGGTGGTGCTGGCGATCTGGCGGCACGGCGTGCGCCGCTTCCCCTTCAGCTATGACCCGATGTACTGGGGCGCGGTGTTCCCGCTGGGCATGTATGCGGCCAGCACGCTGCGGATGATGGAAGCGCTGCAACTGCCCTTCCTCGGGCGACTGCCGCACGCGGCGTTCACCGTCGGCATGGCGGCGTGGACGCTGCTGTTCGCCGGTCAACTGCGGGCGTTGCACCGGCAGTGGCGGACAGCGCCGCAAACACCGGCGGATTGATTCCGATCAAATCGCGGCAGCATGGCCATTGCTACCCTGCGTCTCGCTATGTACTTGACTACATATTGAGGATATCCAATGAAACCCCCTGCTCTCCTGCTCGCCCTGCTGCTAGCCCCGGCGCTCTCCGCCACGCCCGCCGCGCATCCGATGGCAGGCACGCCCAGCCACTCCGTCCGCATCACCGGCGCGGTGAAGGCGCCGGCCGAGTTCGACGTGGCCGCGCTCAAGAAGCTGCTGCCGCGCAACAGCGGCCCGGTGGACGTGGTCTGCGCCTCCGGGGCCGTGGTCGGCAAGGTGGAGAACTTCCGCGGCGTGCGCCTCACCGATGTGCTCGACCGCGTCGGCATCGACCTGAAGGAGCACAAGGACGACCGCCGCATGGTGATCGTGGCGCGCGCCACCGACGGCTACGTGGTCACCTTCTCGTGGAGCGAGCTGTACAACACGCCGATCGGCAGGGACGTGCTGGTGGCGTGGGAAAAGGACGGCAAGCCGCTGGACGCGCATGAAGGCCAGCTGCTGCTGATCTCCGGCCAGGACATCAAGACCGGCCCGCGCCACGTGCGCTGGCTGAGCGAGATTGAAATCGTCCGCATGAAGTGACGCCCCGCGCGGCGGGCGGCGCAGGCCGCTTCGCCGCCCCGGCCGCACACAACCCGCACGCACGCCCCGTCGTCCGGACGCATGGACGGCGGCAACGGCCCGTCGTGCCCGCGATTCCCCTTTTGCATACGCCGAGAAACGACCATGCTTCCCCTCCGCACAACGCCCCGCCGCCGCGCGCTGGTCACCGCCCTGCTCGCCGGCCTCGCCTGCCTAGCCGCCGCCCACGCCGAGGACGCCGACAAGACCGGCAAGCCGTTCGAGCTCGGCCGCGTGGTGGTGCAGGGCCAGAAAACCGCGCCGCCGCCGACCGGCGAATCCGCCATCACCCGCGAACAGCTCGATGCGCTCAACCGCGAAACCGTCGGCGAAGCCGTCGCCATCGCCCCCGGCGTCGCGCTGTCCAACAACAGCCGCAACGAATCGCTGGTGTATGTGCGCGGCTTCGATCCGCGTCAGGTGCCGATGTTCCTCGACGGCATCCCGCAGTACGTCCCCTACGATGGCTACATCGACTTCGGCCGCTTCACCACCTTCGACCTCGGCGAAATCCGCGTTGCCAAGGGCGCGGCCTCGCTGCTGTACGGCCCGAACACGCTGGGCGGCGCGATCAACCTGGTCTCGCGCAAGCCCACCCTGCCGCTGGAAGGCGACGTGCGCCTCGGCGTAGGCAGCGGCGGCGAACGCAAGGCGGCGGCCAACCTCGGCATGCTCCGGGGCGATTGGTATCTGCAAGCGGGCTGGTCGTGGCTGGATGCCGACAGCTTCCCGCTGCCGGACGGTTTCAAGGACTACAAGGCCAAGCCGACCGATACCGGCGACGAACGCGAAAATGCCTACCGCAGCGACCACCGCGCCTCGATCAAGATCGGCTATGCGCCGGGCGAGCGCAGCGAATTCGCCATCGGCTACGTGAGACAGGATGGCAAGAAGGGCAATCCGGTCTACACCGGCCGCGCCAACAGCGGCATCCGCTATTGGCGCTGGCCGTGGTGGGACAAGGAAAGCCTGTACTTCATTGGCAACATGGGCCTTGGCGAACGCAGCAGCTTGAAGCTGCGGGCGTATGAGGACCGCTATGGCAACGGGCTGGAAGCCTATAGCGACGGCACCTACACCACCCAGTTGTTCAACACCAGTTTTCCCAGTGTCTATTCGGATAAAACGCGCGGCGTCAGCCTTGAACTGTCCACGCAGGCCATCGCTAATCACGACCTGCATTTGGCGCTGCACTATAAGGACGACCGCCATCAGGAGGCCAACCCGAAGTCGCCAACCAAGAATTACCGCGACGTCACGACCTCGCTGGCGCTGGAGGACACCATCGCGCTGGGCGGCGACTACACCCTGCGGCTGGGCGCGAGCCATGAGCAGCGCGACGCGAAGGGGGTCTATTACTGGCCGACCGGCAAGACCAGCGCCAACAACGCGCTGGTCGAACTGCAGCGCGACCTCGGCGGTCACGGCCAGTTGTTCGCCAGCGTCTCGCACAAGACCCGCTTCCCCACCATCAAGGATCGCTACTCCGCGCGCATGGGCAGAGCCCTGCCCAACCCTGACCTGAAACCGGAAACCGCGCGTCACCTCGAACTAGGCTGGCGGGGAGAGCCGTGGTCCGATGCGCAGCTGGAAGCATCGCTGTTCTACATCCGCATCAACGATCTGATCCAGGACGCCATCGTCGCCTCCAACCAGTGCGGCAGCACCGTTTGCAACCAGGCGCAGAACATCGGCAAGACGAGCAATCGCGGCGTGGAGTTGTCGCTGCAACAACATTTCGGCGAACGCGGTGAAGTGGGCGCAGCCTATACGTGGCTGGATCGCGACAACCTCGGCGATCCCGCCGTACCGCTGACCAACAGCCCGCGCCAGCGCCTGTTCGCATACACGCGATGGGCGTTCTCGCCGCGGTGGAAGGCGCTCATCAACGCCGAGGCCGAACAGGGTCGCATTGTCACCTACGCCGGGCCAGGCAACCAGGGCGGCTTCCTGCGACTGGGCGGCTATGCGACATTCAGTGCGAAGCTGGTGTGGGCGCCGCTGGACGGCCTCGACATCGAAGCCGGCGGGCGCAACCTCGGCGACAGGTGGTACGAACTGGTGGAGGGTTATCCGATGCCGGGGCGGACCTGGTTCGCCAACGTCAGCTACCGGTTCTGATGCCGCATCGTGCTCCCGCCTGACACGTGCTGGCGGGAGCGCTTACACCGCCACCGCAAGGATCACGTGCGAGGCCTTCACCAGCGCCAGCAGCGATGCACCTTCGCGAATGCCGAGTTCCTTCACGCTTTCGTTGGTGACGGTAGCGACCAGTCGCCGACCGCAGGATAGCTGCAATTCCACTTCGGCATTGACTGCGCCCTCACGGCAGGACAGCACAGTACCGGCCAGCGCGTTGCGCGCGCTGGTGCGCGCCCCGGGCACGCCCAGCGTCACGAACGAGGATTTGACCAGCGCGATTGCACTGCCCCCCTCGCGCAGGCCGAGGTCATCGACGCTGCGATTGGTGATGATGGCGACCAACCGGTCGTCGCCACCGAGATCGATGATCACCTCGCTGTTCACCGCGCCGCGCTGGATCGCCTGCACGGTGCCTTCGTATTGGTTGCGCGCGCTTGTCCGGAGCATGAGATTTCCCAGTCGCTTGAGCAGTTCGTCGAGATCGCTGGCGCTGGCGGGCTCACCCTGCCCCGCCAGCATCCGCCGTTGCAGCGCCGTCAGCGCCTGATGGAAGGCCAGCACGCGCCGCCCCATATCGGTCAGTCGCGCGCCGCCGCCACCGCTGCCGCCGGTCTCCGCGCTGACCAGCGGTTCGCTGACGAAGCCGTTGAGCGCGGCGATGGCATCCCATGCGCCCTTGTAGCTCATGCCGACTGCGCGCGCGGCAGCACTAATCGAGCCATGCGCATCCAGCGCCTGCAGCAGCCCTGCCCGCTGCGGGGTGAGGCTGGTGCCTGCGCCACGCAGGTCGATCAGGGGCACGAGAGAAACGGCGGACATGATGAAAGAAGGAAAAACGCGGATGGGGCGTGACAGCGTACATCACGCCCCGTGCAATCCCTCAGCGCGACGCCTCCCGCGCGTCGATGATTTCCGGCAGGTCGGTCTCACGGTCGATCTGCGGGAAGTGACGGCGCTCCATCCGGCGGATGGCGAAGTGCATCCATGCCAACGCACTACCCGCCACGACGAACAGCAGCATGAAACAGCTGGTCCAGATGCCGGTCAGGTCGTTGAGCGCGCCGAACGCGATCGGAAGCAGGAAGCCACCCAGCCCGCCGATCATCCCGACCACGCCGCCCACCGCGCCGACGTACTGCGGGTAGTACACGGGAATGTGCTTGTACACCGCCGCCTTGCCCAGCGACATGAAGAAACCCAGCACGAATACAAGCACGGTAAACGGCACCACACCGATGGCGAGATGAAAGACGATATCGCCCCTGATACCCTTCACCACGTACTGCGTATCCGGGTAAGACAGCAGGAAACAGCAAATCACCGAGACGCCGAAGGTCCAGTACATCACCTTGCGCGCGCCCATCCGGTCGGACATCCAGCCGCCCACCACGCGGAACAGGCTGGCCGGGATCGAGTAGCACGCGGCCAGCACGCCGGCGGTCTTCACATCCATGCCGTAGGCGCCGATCAGGTAGCGCGGCAGCCAAAGCGCCAGCGCCACGAAGCCGCCGAACACGAAGAAGTAGTACAGCGCGAAGCGCCAGACCTGCAGGTTCTTCAGTGGCGCCATCTGCTCGTGGAATGGCATCGGCTTGGCGCCGGACTTGCGGCGCTGCTCCAGCGATGGGTCTTCCTGCGAGGACAGGAAATACAGGATCGCCACTACCGCCAGGCCCACCGCCCAGACCTTGGCCACCATCGTCCAGCCAGCCGCCACCATCACCATCGGCGCCAGCAGCTTGCGGTGACCGCCGCGCCGATGTTGCCGGCGCCGAAGATACCCAGCGCAGTGCCCTGCTTCTCCGCCGGGAACCACTTCGAGACGTAGGCCACCCCGACCGAGAACGAACTGCCGGCGATGCCCACGCCCAGCGCTGCCAGCAGGAACTGCGGGTAGGTCTGCGCATGGGTCAGCAACCAGGTGGAAATGGCGCCGGCCAGCATCACCCCGGTGAGCACCTTGCGCCCGCCGAACTGGTCGGCCCAGACGCCCAGGAAGATGCGCAGAAGCGAGCCGCTGAGGACGGGCGTGGCGATCAGCAGCCCGAATTCGGTGTCGTTGAGGGAAAGCTGCTGCTTGATCTGGATGCCGATGATCGAAAAGATCATCCAGACCGCGAAACACGTGGTAAAAGCGATAGTGCTCAACCACAGCGCCCGCTGCTGGCGGGCGCTACTGACTTGCGAAAGGTCTTGCATGGGTCACTTCCGGTCGAGGTTTGGAAACGCGTTGTTGCCGTGGCGACCGTATCGTGGGATCAGGCCGCCTCGGCTTCGATGGCGTCCAGTCCGCGGACCTCGTAGCGCTCCTGCAAGCCCTGCAGGTACTGCTGGAGTTCGCGTTGACGGACCTGCAGCTCAAGGTAGTCGGAAATGCGCTGGCGAACTTGATCGAACGCAAGTTCCTCGCCGCTTTCGATCGCGTCCACGCTCACCACGTGGTAACCCCAGCGCGACTCCACCGGGAACGCCGCAAGGCCTGCGCGCAGGCGGAATACCTGGCGGTCGAACTCCGGCGTGGTCTGGCCACGCTCCAGCCAGCCCAGCTCGCCCCCCTCGCCCTTCGACGGGCAGTCCGAGTGGCGCATGGCGAAGTCGGCAAACAGGTGGGGCTTGGTCTTCAGCTCGGCGATCAGCTTTTCCGCCTGTTCGCGCGCAGCGAATCGGCCGCTGACGTCGTCGGTGGCGGCGCCCAGCAGGATATGGCGCACGCGGATGCGATCCGGGGCACGGAACCGGTCGAGGTTCTGCTCGTAGTAGCGCCGGCAGTCGTCTTCAGATGGCACCCGATTCTCCACCTCGCGCTCCAGCAGCATGCGGATGCAGGCCTCCTCGACCGTCTCGCCGCCGGACGGCTGCACGGCGTCCTGCAGGCCCAGCCGCACGATTTCCTGCCGCAGCAGCTCGCGCACCACCAGCGCCCGCGCCGCGTCGGCGCGCGAGCGCTCCGGGGTCATCGCCCGGTGGAACTGCATCTCGCGTGCGATCTCCGCTTCGCTGATCGCCACGGCGCCGACGAACAGGTAGGCGGGCGCCGCCTGGCCCAGCGAACGCGGGCCTTCATCGGCGTGATCGTGGTGGTGCGTATGCGCCTCCTCGGTCATCGGCTTCCCGCTGTCGATGACGGTGATCGGCAACTCGCGCCGCGGCTTGCCTGTCTCCATCGCTCTTACTCTTATGCCCTCGGCCCGTAGCGCAGCGCCGGCTGGCGACGACGCACCACCTGGTACGGGCGCCACAGGTAGCTGACCGGGATGCTCCAGACGTGCACCAGGCGGGTGAATGGCGCCAGCAGGAACAGGGTCAGGCCTAGGAAGATATGAGCCTTGTACACCCAGGCCACCGGTGCCACGAACTCGGCCGCGCCGCCGCGGAAGGTGACGATGTGCTGCGCCCATTCGGCCAGCATCATCATCACGCTGCCATCCATGTGGTGGGTGGATGCCACGATGGTGTACAGGCCCAGCAGCAGCTGCGCGAACAGCAGCAGCAGGATCGCAGTGTCGCCGGTGGTGCCGGTGGCGCGCACGCGCGGGTTGAACAGCCGGCGCACGGTCAGGATGGTGATGCCCACCAGGCAGACCACGCCGAACGCGCCGCCCGCCACCATCGCCAGCAGCTGTTTCTGCGGCGCGGTGATGAAGCCCTCGTACAATGCATGCGGGGTCAACAGGCCGACCAGATGGCCGCCGAGGATGGCGAGGATACCGAGGTGGAACAGGTTGCTGCCGATTCGCATGCCCCTGTCGGACAGCAGTTGAGCTGGAACCGGTGCGCCACGTGTACATCGACTTGTCGAAACGCACCCAGCTGCCGATGAAAAACACCGCCAGCGCGATGTAGGGATAGAACTGGAACGCGAATGTATTGAGGTAATTCATGGCTGCACCTGTCGGGGAGCGGCGGGAGACGCGGCGCGGGCGGGGATGCGGGTAGGTGGCGTGCAGTCCTCTCCGGGCGCCTCGGCCCCGAACCGCACGGCTTCCTCCTCCCACAACCGGTCCATCACCTCGGGGGTATCGTCGCGGGGCTCTTCGCTGGCGCGCTTGCGCAGGGCGCCGAGGTCGAGCCCGCCTTCGGCATATTCGACCAGCAGTTCCAGCGGCAGCGCGTAGGGGCTCTGCCGCTCGCCGGCACGCGCGGCCAGCAGGCCGATGATGTGGCTGACGTGATGCAGCCAATCGCGCGCCTCTTCCTGCGGACGCAGGCTGAGGTATTCCAGCAGCAGCGGCAGGTAGTCCGGCAGTTCTCTGGCATCCAGCTCGAAGCCGTTTCTGCGGTAGGCCTCGATCAGGTCGACCATCGCCTGTCCGCGGTCGCGGGATTCGCCGTGGATGTGTTCGAACAGCAGCAGGCTCATCGAACGGCCACGATCGAACAGCGACAGCCAGCGGTCCTGCGCCTCCAGCGGATCGCTGTCCAGCAGCTCGTGCACGAAGCCGACCAGCGCGGTGCGGCGCGCCGGCGGCAGGCCGGGATCGGCGGCGGCGGCCAGCAGCTCATCGCCATGCTGCCACAGCACGTCCTGCGGGTAGTCCAGCAGCACGCTGACAAGCTTGAGCAGGCTCATTCGACCACCTCGAGCGATTTTTCCTGACGGTTCGGATGTACCGCGTAGGTGGTGGTCTTGCGCTGGCCGAACAGGTCGGCCGGGGAGTCGCCACTGCAGCCGTTGCCGAAGGTGAAGCCGCAGCCGCCGCGCTCACCGAAGGCGTCGTTGGCGTACTCGCGGTGCGCCGACGGGATCACGAAACGGTCCTCGTAGTTGGCGATGGCGAGGTAGCGGTACATGTCCTCGGCCTGCGCCACGGTCAGGCCGGCCTGCTTCAGCACCGCCAGGTCCTCCACCCCGTCCACGTTCTTGGCGCGGCGCCAGGCGCGCATCGCCATCATCCGCTCCAGCGCGCGGATCACCGGCGCTTCGTCGCCGGCGGTCAGCATGTTGGCGAGGTAGCGCACCGGGATGCGCAGCGAGCCCACGTCCGGCAGGTCGCCATTCATGCCCACCCGGCCGCGCTCGGCAGCGGACTGGATCGGCGACAGCGGCGGCACGTACCAGACCATCGGCAGGGTGCGGTATTCCGGGTGCAGCGGCAGCGCCAGCTTCCAGTCGATGGCGAGCTTGTAGGTCGGCGAATTGACCGCCGCCTCCAGCCAGCTGTCGGGGATGCCTTCCTTGCGCGCGGCCTCGATCACCGCCGGGTCGTTGGGATCGAGGAAAATGTCCAGGTGCGCCTGGTACAGATCCTTCTCGGCCGGCACGGAAGCGGCGTCCTGGATGCGGTCGGCGTCGTACAGCAGCACGCCGAGGTAACGGATGCGGCCCACGCAGGTTTCCGAGCATACGGTCGGCTCGCCCATCTCGATGCGCGGGTAGCAGAAGATGCACTTCTCCGATTTGCCCGACTTCCAGTTGTAATAGATCTTCTTGTACGGGCAGGCCGACACGCACATGCGCCAGCCGCGGCACTTGTCCTGGTCGATCAGGACGATACCGTCCTCCTCACGCTTGTAGATCGCGCCCGACGGGCAGGCGGAAACGCAGGCCGGATTGAGGCAGTGCTCGCACAGCCTCGGCAAATACATCATGAAGGTCTTCTCGAACGCGCCGTAGATCTCCTTCTGCACGTTGTCGAAGTTGCGATCCTTGCTGCGCTTGGCGAACTCGGTGCCGAGGATCTCCTCCCAGTTCGGACCCCAGTGGATCTTCTGCATGCGCTGGCCGGAAATCAGCGAGCGCGGGCGCGCAGTCGGCTGGTGCCTGGAATCCGGCGCCTCGTGCAGATGCTGGTAGTCGAAGTCGAACGGCTCGTAGTAGTCGTCGATCTGCGGCAGGTCGGGGTTGGCGAAGATCTTCGACAGCATCCGCCAGCGTCCGCCGGCGCGCGGCACCAGCTTGCCGGTACGGGTGCGCACCCAGCCGCCGTTCCACTTGTCCTGGTTCTCCCATTCCTTGGGATAGCCAACGCCGGGCTTGGTCTCGACGTTGTTGAACCAGGCGTACTCCACCCCCTCGCGCGAGGTCCAGACGTTCTTGCAGGTGATGGAGCAAGTGTGGCAACCGATGCACTTGTCCAGATTCAGCACCATCGCGATCTGTGCGCGGACCTTCATCACACCACCTCCTGGGCACTTCCTGGCACGGGTTCGGCCGCTCCTGCGCTTCCTGCATCCTCGGCACTTGCGTATCCATGCGCTTCGCCGTCCAGCCAGTCGACCCTGTCCATCTTCCTCACTACCACCAGTTCGTCGCGGTTCGTGCCCACGGTGCCGTAGTAATTGAACCCATAGGAATACTGCGCATAGCCGCCGATCATGTGGGTGGGCTTGAGCACCACCCGGGTGACCGAGTTGTGGATGCCGCCGCGGGTGCCGGTGATCTCGGAGCCGGGCGTGTTGATGATGCGCTCTTGCGCGTGGTACATCATCGCGATGCCGTTCATCATGCGCTGGCTGACCACCGCTCGCGCCACGATCGCGCCGTTGACGTTGAACAGCTCGATCCAGTCGTTGTCCTCGATCCCGGCGCTGCGCGCGTCGTCTTCGCTCAGCCACACGATCGGGCCGCCGCGCGACAGCGTCTGCATGATCAGGTTATCGGAATAGGTACTGTGGATGCCCCACTTCTGATGCGGGGTGATCCAGTTCAGCACGATCTCCTTGTGGCCGTTCGGCTTCTTGCCAAGGATCGGCACGATGGTCTTGGTGTCCACCGGCGGGCGGTACTGCATAAAGCCCTCGCCGAACGCCAGCATCCATTCATGATCCTGGTAGAACTGCTGGCGGCCGGTCAGGGTGCGCCACGGAATCAGCTCGTGGACGTTGGTGTAGCCGGCGTTGTAGCTGACGTGCTCGTCCTCCAGCCCTGACCAGATCGGCGAGGAGATGATCTTGCGCGGCTGCACCTGGATGTCGCGGAAGCGGATCGCCTCGTGTTCCTTGCCGGCGGCCAGGTGGGTATGGTCGCGTCCGGTGAACGTGCCCAGCGATTCCCACGCCTTCACCGCCACGTGGCCGTTGGTTTCCGGCGCCAGGTGCAGGATCACCTCGCAGGCATCGATGGCCGAGTCGATTCGCGGCCGGCCCTGGCTGACACCCTCCTCACGCACGCGGTGGTTGAGATCGCCAAGGAAGTGGACCTCGTCCTTCGTATCCCAGCTCATACCCTTGCCGCCATTGCCCTGCTTGTCCAGCAGCGGGCCCAGCGAGGTGAACTTCTTGTACAGATTGGGGTAATCCCGCTCGACCACCACCATCGACGGCATGGTCTTACCGGGAATCGCCTCGCACTCGCCTTTCTTCCAGTCGGTGACGCCCAGCGGCATCGCCAGCTCGTTGGGGGTGTCGTGCAGGGTCGGCACCAATACCAGGTCCTTGACCACGTCCAGCACGCCGGGGGCCAGTTCGCTGACGGTCCTGGCGATGCCCTTGAAGATGTCCCAGTCGCTGCGCGACTCCCACGCCGGATCAACCGCCTTCGACAGCGGATGGATGAAGGGGTGCATGTCGGAAGTGTTGAGGTCGTTCTTCTCGTACCAGGTGGCGGTAGGCAGCACCACGTCGGAATACAGCGCAGTGGTGCACATGCGGAAGTCCAGCGTGACCAGCAGGTCGAGCTTGCCTTCCGGTGCCTCGTCGCGCCACTTCACTTCCTCCGGCTTGACCGCGCCGCGCTCGCCCAGGTCCTTGCCCTGCACGCCATGGCGGGTGCCCAGCAGGTGGCGCAGCATGTATTCGTGGCCCTTGCCGGAGGATCCCAGCAGGTTGGAGCGCCAGATGAACATGTTGCGCGGGTAATTCTGCGGCGCATCCGGATCGGCAAAGGCAAAGTCCAGTGCGCCCGACTTCAGCTGCGACACCGCATAGTCGATCGGCGCCACGCCGGCCCGTTCGGCCTCGCGCACCACCTCGATCGGATTGCGGTCCAGCTGCGGGGCGCTGGGAAGCCAGCCCATCCGCACCGCGCGCAGGTTCATGTCGGCCATCGCGCCGGTGAACTTCGACGGGTCGGCCAGCGGCGACAGGATCTCCTTCACGTCCAGCTTTTCGTAGCGCCACTGGTCGGAGTTGAAGTAGAAGAACGAGGTGCCGTTCATGTGGCGCGGCGGCTTGCTCCAGTCCAGCGCGAACGCCAGCGGCTGCCAGCCGGTCTGCGGGCGCAGCTTTTCCTGTCCCACGTAGTGGGCCCAGCCGCCGCCGGTCTGACCCACGCAGCCGCACATGACCAGCATGTTGATCAGGCCGCGGTAGTTCATGTCGTTGTGGTACCAGTGGTTCATCGCCGCGCCGACGATGATCATGCTGCGGCCACGGGTTTTGTCGGCGGTGCGGGCAAACTCGCGGGCGATCTCGATCACGTCCAGACGCGGCACGCCGGTAATGGTTTCCTGCCACGCCGGGGTGCCCGGCACGTTGTCGTCGAAGCTGGTGGCGACGTTGCCGCCGCCAAAGCCACGGTCGACGCCGTACTGCGCCAGCAGCAGGTCGTACACTGTCGCAACCAGCGTCTCGCCACCAGCGGTGGCAACCCGGCGCACCGGGATATTGCGTTCCAGCACGCCCTCGAACTTCGAGGCCGTCCACTTCTCGTGCTCGACGCCGCCGAAGTACGGGAAACTGACCGCCTCGATTCCGTCATTGCCGTCCTTGAGGCTCAGCTGCAGGCGGGTCTCGCGGCCGGCGCTGTCCTTCTCCTCGATGTTCCACTTACCCTTCTCGCCCCAGCGGAAACCGATCGAGCCGTTCGGCACGGTGATGGCACCTGTGGCCTCGTCGAAGGCCAGCGTCTTCCATTCCGGGTTGTTGGCTTCGCCCAGCCCGCCCAGGTCGGAGGCACGCAGGTAACGCCCCGCCACCAGCCGGCCGTCCTCGCGCCGCTCCAGCCGTACCAGCAGCGGCATGTCGGTGTACTTCCGGCAATAATCGGTGAAGTACGGCGAAGGCTGGTCGACGTGGAATTCTTTCAGGATCACGTGGCCGAACGCGAACGCCAGCGCAGCGTCGGTGCCCTGCTTGGGATGCAGCCAGTGGTCGGTGAGCTTGGCGACCTCGGAATAATCCGGGGTGATCGCCACCGTCTTGGTGCCGTTGTAGCGGGCCTCGGTAAAGAAGTGCGCGTCGGGCGTGCGGGTCTGTGGGACGTTGCTGCCCCAGGCGATGATGTAGCGGCTGTTGTACCAGTCCGCCGATTCCGGCACGTCGGTCTGCTCGCCCCACACCTGCGGTGACGACGGCGGCAGGTCGCAGTACCAGTCGTAGAACGACAGGCAGGCGCCGCCCAGCAGCGACAGATAGCGCGCGCCCGACGCGTAGGACACCATCGACATCGCCGGGATCGGCGAGAACCCGACAACGCGGTCGGGACCGTACCGCTTCACCGTGTACAGGTTGGCGGCGGCGATCAGCTCGTTGGCCTCCTCCCAGCGCACGCGCGCGAAACCACCCATGCCGCGGCGGGACTTGTAGTCCTTCGCCTTGGCCTTGTCTTCCACGATGCTGGCCCACGCATCCACCGGGCTCATGGTCTTGCGCGCCTGCCGCCACATGCGCAGCAGTGCGCCGCGGATCAGCGGGTACTTCAGGCGGTTGGCGCTGTACAGGTACCAGGAATAGCTGGCGCCTCGAGGGCAGCCGCGCGGCTCGTGATTGGGCAGGTCTGGACGCGTGCGGGGATAGTCGGTTTGCTGGGTTTCCCAGGTCACCAGGCCGTTCTTGACATAAATCTTCCAGCTGCAGGAGCCCGTACAGTTCACCCCGTGGGTGGAACGCACGATCTTGTCGTACTGCCAGCGCGCGCGGTAGCTGTTTTCCCATTCTCGGCTTTCGGTCTTGGTGAAGCCATGGCCGCCGGCGAACGTCTCCGGATTGCGCTTGAAGAACTGCAGACGGTCAAGGAAATAACTCATGGGAACATCCTCTTGAGCTGGTGTGCACAACCCGCGCGCACGTATCCTGCTGATGGCGGAAACTGCCGCCGCGATTGCCTCGTCGAAGCTCAGCACGGCGTCTCCGCGCCGCGCCGGAAGTACCACCACCACGTCACCGCCAGGCAGGTGGCGTAGAACACGATGAAGCCATACAGCGCCAGTTCGGGGCCGCCGCTCCAGGCGATCGAGGAACCATAGCTCTTCGGGATGAAGAAGCCGCCGTAGGCGCCGATGGCCGAGCTGAAACCGATCACTGCCGCAGACTCGATACCGGCCTGGCGCGCCGCGGCGGCCTTGCCCTCCGCATCGGCGCCGGCGGACCAGCGCTCGTGCAGGGTACGGAAGATCACCGGGATCATCCGGAACGTCGAGGCGTTGCCGATCCCGCTGAGCACGAACAGCGCCATGAAGCTGCCGAGGAAGCCGTAGAAGCTACCGCCCCGGCCGTCGTGATCAGGCAGGAAGTGCAGCACGAAGAACACGCCAACGATCATCAGCGCGAACACCCAGAAGGTCAGCAGCGCGCCGCCCAGCTTGTCGGACAACCAGCCTCCCACCGACCGCATCAATGCGCCGACCAGCGGGCCGAGGAAGGCGTAGGCCATCGGATTGACGTCCGGGAACTGGGTCTTGATCAGCATCGGAAATCCAGCCGAGAAGCCGATGAACGAACCGAAGGTACCGATGTACAACCAGCACATCAACCAGTTGTGCTTGCGCTTGAAGATCACCGCCTGCTCGGCAAACGAGGAACGCGCAGCGGCCAGGTCATGCATGCCGAACCACGCGGCGATGGAGCAGATCACCAGGAACGGCACCCACACGAAGCCAGCGTTCTGCAGGAACAACTGCTTGCCCTCGGCGGTCAACTGCGGCCCACCGGCGATGCTACCGAACAGGCCGGCCGTGATGACCATCGGAATCACGAACTGGGTGGCCGACACGCCCAGATTGCCCAGCCCCGCGTTCAATCCCAACGCAAAGCCCTGCCTCGCCTTCGGATAGAAGAACGAGATGTTGGACATCGACGAGGCGAAGTTGCCACCGCCGAAGCCGCAAAGAATGGCAATGGCGACGAAGTGCCAGTAGGGCGTTGTCGCATCCTGCACCGCGACACCCAACCAGACCGCCGGGAGCAGCAGCGAAGCCGTTGCGATCGCTGTCCAGCGCCGGCCACCGAACAGTGGCACCACGAACGAGTAAAAGATGCGCAATGTCGCCCCCGACAGCGCCGGCAGCGCCGCCAGCCAGAACAGCTGGTTGGTATCGAACTGGAATCCGATCTGCGGCAGGTTGACGGTGACGGCAGAGAACATCTGCCAGATCGCGAATGCAAGCAGCAGCGCGGGGATCGAAATGGCGAGGTTGCGGTTGGCAATGCGACTGCCGGTCTGCGCCCAGAATGCGGTGTCCTCCGGGTGCCAGTCGCGGATCAGGAAACCGCCGTTGAGTGGCTTGACGGCCGGTTCGGCGCTCATGGTATTCGCCTGTACTAGGGGGAAGCCGGTCTGTCGATGGCCGCGCCGCTGGACGGTGCCATCGCGATGACACCAGTGTGCCTGCACCCCTGCCGAAAAATTTGACCGGAATCAAATCCTCCGGCGCGGCCGTGCTCCGCTTGACACCGGTCAAGTCACGGGCGCACGGTGCCCGCGGCTGCGCACGCTGTCGCGCACATCCACCTCGAAATCGACCTGGAGCATGTCTCCACCATCCAGCGGCAACCGGATCACCAGCGCGTCGCGACATGGCAGGCGCTGCGCATAGGACTCCAGAAGATCCCGCGGCAGCGCCAGATGCATCCCCGGCCCGAACACCGGCCCTGCCGCATCCGACAGCGCGACAGACTGCCGCTGAGCTGCCGCCGGGGGTGCACGTCATGTTCTTTACCGTCTGCCCCGCCTGCAGCGCCGCCAGCTCCGCCTCGTCGATGCGGAATCGCAGCCGCTGACCCTGCATCTGTACCTTCATCCTGCAGCCTCCCGCCATTGCTCTGGGGTGTTGAGATTGCACAGCCAGCTGACGGCACCGTCTGGTAGCGCCAGCTGAATACCGCCCTGCGCCGCGTGCAGTGCATGCAATGAACGGCCAGCCTGCGGCAGGCGCAATGCCGTCGCCAGCCAGTCCCGCACGCGCGAATCCAATTGCAACCGCAGTGGCAGCATGTGCCCGTGGAAACAGGCACACCGCGCCCCTGTGGCCACCAGCCGGCGCAGCGCGTCCACGGAAAGCATCGGCATGTCCACCGGCACGACCAGTAGCGGGCCGTCCGGCAACACGGCAGCGACGCTGGCAAGGCCGCCAAGCGGACCAAGATCGTGCTCTACGTCGGGAATACCGCCGTACTCCGGGTAGTCGCCGCTGACCACCACCTTCGCCGCGCCGGCCAGGCACAGCATGTCGATCATGTGCCGCAGCAGCGACTTGCCATGCCAGACCAGTGCCGCCTTGTCGCGCCCCATCCGGCTCGACCGGCCACCGGCCAATACCAGACCCGTCCAGGCCCGATCAGTGGCTATGGCCGGCATAGGCGTTCGCGGCAGGTTCATGACCACACAGCGAACAGCCCTCGCTCCAGGCGCTGTCGCCATCCGCGTAATGCTCCTGCTTCCAGATAGGGCTGGTGTGCTTCACCTCTTCGATCGCCTGCCGGCAGGCGCGGAACGCCTCGTCGCGATGGGGCGTGCCGGCGGCCACTACCACCGCCAGATCGCCCACGGCAAGGCGGCCCTTCGCGTGGGCTATGTATAACCGGAGTTTCGGCCCGAACCCAGCATTACAGCGCGCGGCGATATCGGCAAACCCGTTCAGCGCCAGCGCATCGTATATGTCGTAACTGACCCCGGTGACGGCACGTCCGTGGTTGAGGTCGCGCACGCGCCCCACAAACATCGCAATGCCGCCGAAGCCGGGGGCGGAGACGAAGGCCAGGGCGGCGGACGGATCGAGCCTGCCCTCGGCGATATCGACAATGGCGCAGTGGTGCAGAACCATTTCAGCCCCCGCTCACCGGCGGCAACACCGCCACGCTGCCACAGGTCGGAACCGCCTCGGCTTCACGCAGCACCGCGCGCTCGCTGGCGAACGCGGAATAGGCCAGCAGCTCCGGTTTGAGGCCGGGCCAGTGGTCGACCGCGTGGGCTTCCAAGGCACGGCGCAGGTCGGCCACGGTCGCGCCGTCGGCCAGCTCCAACTCTAGCCTGGCGTCCGGCTGGTGGTCACAGAATGCGCCGAACAACTTCACTTCGATCTTCATGACATCACTCCTGCAGTTGCGGACCGAGCAGGTGCCCAGGACCGTACACGTCCACCAGCGCGCCCGCCGGCAGATCCTGCACCGCCTCGTCTACGACGATCCAGCAGTTGCTGTGCGCCAGCGGTGCGATGCGGAACGACTCCTGGCCCGGCAACACCCGCGCGGACAGCCGTCCCCCGGCATCCACCGACAATCGGCCCTTGAGGTGGAAGCGCAGCGCGTGGCGCTTGTGCAGCGACGCGGCCAGCGGCGCACGTAACGGCTGCTCCGGCGGCAGCCCTGCCATTCGACGCAAGGCCGGTTCGACGAAAAACCGCAGCCCCACCGCGCCGGACGCCGGGTTTCCTGGCAGGCCCCAGAACAGCTGCCCGTCGGGCAGCGTCGCAAACAGCAGCGGCTTGCCCGGACGGATGCGCACCTTGTGGAAATGGATATGCGCACCCAGCTCGCGCAGCGCTTCGGGGACGAAGTCGTAACGGCCCATCGACACAGCACCGGTGCTGACCACCACGTCGGCATCCGCGTCCAGGGCACGTTGCAACGCAGCAGCGAAGGCGGCGACATCGTCGCCAACGGTCTCACGCAGCACGCAGTCGGCACCGGCATCAGCCAGGCGCGCGGCCAGATACGGGCCGTTGCTGTTGCGGATCTCGCCCGATTCCAGCTGTCGCGCAGGATCGTCCACGAGCTCGCGACCGGTATTGAGAAGCGCCACCCGCGGTGCCCGTCGTGCGGCGACATCGACAGCACCCAGCGCCGCCAGCAGCATCAGCTGCGGCGCCTGCAGGGGGGTGCCCGCGGTCAGCACGACATCAGCGCGCGCGACATCCTCGCCACGCAGGCGGAGATGTTGGCCTGGTGCCACGTCGGACTGAATGCGGATGCGCCGCGGCCGCCCGTCTCCGTCGCATGCGAGCACGTCGACCTGCTCCACTGGCACCACCGCGTCCAGTCCACCCGGCAGGCGCGCGCCGGTCATGATTTCCCATGCGCCGCTGGCCATGTCCACCCGCGCGTCGCCGGCCGCCTGTGCACCGGCTACCTCGAACTCGCTGCCCGCCGGGGCGCCACACTCACCCACACACAGGGCAAAGCCGTCCATCGCCGAGTTGTCGAACGGCGGCAGGTCTTCGCCGCTGGCGATATCTTCCGCCAGCACCAGGCCGCGTGTCGGCGCGAGCCGCCGCACCGGCAGCGGATGTGCCTCGCGGCAAATGATCGCCAGCGCTTCGTCGTAACCGATCATGCGTGTGTCCCGCCTTCGATCATCGCCAGCGCATGCGCCAGTAGCGGCGCGAGGATGTCCATGCCCTGCCGCGCCGCGCGCGGGCTGCCGGGCAACGCCAGCACCAGCATGCCGCCCACCTGCACAGCCTCGGCGCGGCTGAGCCAGGCCAGCGGGGTGTGCTTCGCGCTCTCGCTGCGCAGCAGTTCCGCCAGGCCGTCCACGCGCCGGTCGGCGGCGCTGCGCAGCGCTTCCGGGGTCAGGTCGCGCGGCGATAGGCCAGTGCCACCGGTGCACAGGCACAACCGCACGCCACCGGCCGCCAGCGCGCGCAGCCGCTGCGCCAGTGGTTCGATGCCGTCCGGCAGGATGTCGATGTCCGTCACCTCCGCACCGAGCTTGCGCAGCCCGTCTATAAGTTCCGGACCGGAGCGGTCTTCATACTCGCCGCTGCTGGCGCGGTCACTGAGGGTAATGACGGCGCAGCGCACGCCATCGAGGCGCGCCAGATCGAGCGGCTTGTAATGCGCGCGCTCGTCCTCGCGCATCCCGTCTGGATGCAGCCATAGCCCCTTCTTGCCGCCTTCCTTGAACAGCAGGCGGATGCCGCCGATCGCCAGCGCCGGCTCCACCGGCTTGCTCAGGTCGTACAGGGTCAACAGCGCGGCGTTGACACCGGCCAGCGCCTCCATCTCCACGCCGGTGCGCGCCTCGGCGGCGCATTCGCAATAGACGCGGATGGCGTGGCGCGCCGGCACCGGCTCGCAGCGCACCCGCACCAGTTCCAGCGACAACGGGTGGCATAGCGGCATCAGCTGTGATGCCATCTTCGCGCCCTGCATGCCAGCCACCTCGGCCATCGCCAGCGCATCGCCCTTGGGCAGGCGGCGCTCCACGATCATCGGGAAAGCCACCGGGCCGGCCCGCAATTCGCCCACCGCCACCGCGCGGCGGCGGGTCGGGCGCTTGTTGCGGATGTCGGCCATGTGGAAGGCCGCGCTGCGTTCCGTCGTCATGTCCTGCTTGCCCATGTCTGGATGTTGATTCGCCGGGTTATCCGCCAATGGAGGCCAGGTGCGGCGTGATGCCGGTATTGCCTTCGTGCAGGCCATGCCCCGCCGCCTTCAGGCCAAGCTGCATGGCAATGCGCGCAACCAGCGGATCGAAGTCGCTATCCGATTGCAGCAGCGGCCGCAGGCTGATGCCGAACTCGCCGAACAGACACAGTCGCAGGTCGCCGCGCGCAGTGACGCGCAGGCGGTTGCAACCGGCGCAGAAATCCTGGAATACGGCGCGATCACGCCGATCCGCCCGCGATAGCCGGGATGCGCGTACTCGCGCGCTGGCCCCGCGTCCGTCGCGCGCGGCTGCAGCAGCCAGCCGGCGGCGCGCAATTGTGCCTCCAGCGTGTCCGCACGCTGGTGGTGGCGCTCGAAGTAATCCTTGTTGTCGCCGGTACGCATCAGCTCGATAAAACGCACGCTCACGTCGCGCTCCCGCAGGTAATCGAGCCACGCAGGCAGTTCGTCGTCGTTGATGCCGCGCAACATCACCGCGTTGAGCTTGACCGAGGCGAAGCCCAGCGTCTGCGCGATCTCCACGCCCTCGCTCACTTCAGCGAAACGGTCGTGGCCGGTGATCGCGGCGAAACGGACCGGATCAAGGCTGTCCAGGCTGACGTTGAGCGCGGTCAGGCCGGCCTCGCGCCAAGCGCCCACATGGCGCGGCAGCAGGCAGCCGTTGGTGGTGATGGCGACCTTCTGCACGCCTGGCGTTCCGGCAACGGCCGCGATGATGTCTGGCAGATCTTTGCGCAGGCTCGGCTCGCCACCGGTCAGCCGCACCTTGCGCATGCCGAGCGCAGCGAATGCGCGTACCAGCCGGCGAATTTCGTCGATGGCGAGAAACACCGGGCGCCCGTCAGCCCGATAGCCCTCGGGCAGGCAGTAGCTGCAGCGAAAATTGCAGGCCTCGGTCAGCGACAGGCGCAAATAGGGAAATGTGCGGCCGAAACCGTCGACCAGGGTGGCCATGATTGTCGCTCCATTCCGATACAGGGTGACCGGGCCGTTTCCGGCCCGGCCCGGTGGCACCCGGGATCGGGCACCACGGCCCAGTCGCCATATCCGCCGCGATGAACGCGGCGCACCCAGGCAGCCGGGCTTGGAGGGTATCGTTGCAGCTTAGCCTTATTATCGCCATTTCCCCTTGACGGTGATCAAACAAGGCGTTGGCGCACCGTGCTAGCGTGCCGCCTCCGATTCCTTACGCCCCCAGCCCATGCAGCTCGCCACTTTTCAGGACTTGCTCGCTGCCGCGCACCGCCAGCCGGAGCCACAGCGGCTATTGTTCGTGTTTGCGCAAGTGGGCCTCCCGGAGCAGGCCACCGCCGCGCAGCGCGAACGATTCGAGCGGCGCGAAGGTGGCACGATCTCGCCCTGCCTGTGCGTTGACAAGGCACCGGAGGAGATTGCCGACTTCGAGACGCTGGCCGCAGAGTCCGCGCGGACCGGTCAGACGTGGGACATCGTGTTCGTCGGCAGTTTCAGCGGGCGCGCCGGCATCGCGCCCAGCGCCGACGAGGCGGCGCAACCACTGCGGTTCATGGTCAATGCGATCAACAACGGCCGGATCGGCGACTTCGCCGCCTTCGACCGCCAGGGCAATACGTTGCAGTTCGGCTGAGCTGCTCAGCCTGCCACGAGCTGCCGCACCATCTGCAGACCCAGGAAGAACGTCACCAGCACGGTATTGATCGCCCACGCCACCGTCAGTGCCTGCGCTATTACCCCGTAGCGGTTGTCCTTCGTTTTAGGTGCCGCTTTCCACACCGCAACGACGATCCATGCGGTATAGCCGAGCAGGAACACCAGCAAACCCAGCGTCGCGCCAGGCAATTGACCGTGATCCACCAGCCAGGCCACCGCCAGCCACATCAAATTGCTGGGAATGACGCCGTACAGCCAGAACACTTTCCACAACGGACTGCGCTCGGGCAGCGGGATGACATGCGTAGGGCACATGGTGGAGATCCGGGACGGTGATGCGCGCATGCTACTGCACTTGACCTGCATCTATGCACCCCCTGCGCTTGCGCCAGCATGGGGCGTCCCGATCGCTCAGAACCGCCCTGCTACCATTCTCCTGCCGATGCCTTGCTCCGCCGACATCCCCCCTCCCATGCAGGCGCCGGAATTGCCGCCTGACGAGGCATGGCTTCGCACCCGTGCGGGCGTCCGCCTGCTGGACGTGCGCGGGGAAGGAGAACGCGCAGCGGGCATGGCGGAACCCGCCATCGGCGTGGCGCTGGATGAACTCCTCGCGGCTCCGACACGCTGGCTGCCGGAGCCCGGCATCGAAGCCGGGCTGATCTGCGCCAGCGGCGCACGCACCCGCGACGCGGTCGTGCGCCTGCGCGCGCTCGGCTACACCCGCGTTTGGTCGGTGGCGGGCGGCACCCGGCAGTGGGAGCGGTCCGGCCTGCCGATGACCCCGGCGCAGGAGCCGTCCGATTTCCTCGAACGCTATTCGCGGCATCTGCTGCTGCCGGAGGTCGGACTGGACGGCCAGCGCCGCCTGCGGGCGGCGCGGGTGGCACTGGTCGGTGCCGGTGGACTCGGCTCGCCGGTGGCGCTGTACCTGGCCGCTGCCGGCGTCGGCGGACTCACCCTGATCGACCACGACCAAGTGGATCGCAGCAACCTGCAGCGCCAGGTGCTGCACGGCGAAGTCGATATCGGCCGGCGGAAGGTGGATTCCGCGCGCGACCGCCTGCTCGCGCTCTCCCC
The DNA here is from genome assembly GCF_024704365.1 of Thermomonas sp. S9. Taxonomy (GTDB): domain Bacteria; phylum Pseudomonadota; class Gammaproteobacteria; order Xanthomonadales; family Xanthomonadaceae; genus Thermomonas. Next base: position 1,229,141 of record NZ_JAJDFY010000001.1, on the reverse strand, counting down.
GGATCTGCGCGTCGAAGCATGTGCGGCTCGGCTGGATGCGACCAATGCCGATGCGCTGCTGTCCGGGCACGCCGTGGTGGTGGACGGCACGGATAATTTTCACACCCGCTACCTGGCGAACGATGCTTGCGTGCGGTTCGGGATTCCCTTGGTCCACGGCGCGGTCGACCGATTCCGCGGGCAGGTCGGCGTGTTCCACCCAGGGCCGGGAACCCCCCATGGTTGCTACCGCTGCCTGTTTCCACAACCGCCTCCGCCCGAGCTGACACCCAACTGCGCGGAAGCCGGCGTGCTCGGCGTACTGCCGGGCCTGATCGGCATGCTGCAGGCCACCGAGACACTGAAGCTCCTGCTTGGCATCGGCACCCCCCTGCTGGGCACCCTGCTCTGCGTGGACGCACTGGGCATGCGGTTCGACCGGATTCCGCTGGGACGCGATCCGGACTGCCCGGCCTGCGGCGGGTGCACCACGGTGGAGCGGAAGGACCCGCACCTGGCGGACGCTGGATCGCCGGCATAGCCGCTGCGGGATCGACACGGGCATCGGATCGATACCGCCCGCTGTGCGACACTTCCCAGGATGCTGATACCTGCAATCGCCATCGCCCTGTACCTGGTCGCGACTGTCCTGCTGTGGCGCACGGCGGCCGGCGGCCATGCGCAGACGCGCGGCTGGGTGCCGGTGGCGACGCTGGCGCTGCTGTTCCACGCCGAGACCCACGTCGAGGCCTGGCGCCTGCTGCAGGGGCCGGACATGCATTTCTTCGCCGCGCTGTCGCTGGTGGGGATCGGGATGGCCGCGCTGACCGCCATCTACGGCGCCGGCGGGCGGATGCCGGCGCTGGGCATCGTGGTATTCCCGCTGTCCGCGCTGTCCCTGCTTGGCTATCTGCTCTATGGCCATGCCGATACCGCCAGCCGGCTCGACTGGCGCCTGCAGCTGCACGCCTGGCTGGCCCTGCTGGCCTACGCCACCCTGGCGCTGGCGGCGGTGCTGGCGATCTTCCTGTGGGCGCAGGAGCGCGCGCTGCGCCGGCGCGAATTCCACGCCTGGCTGCGCGCGCTGCCGCCGCTGACCGAGCTGGAGACGCTGCTGTTCCGCACGATCGCCGTCGGCTTCGTGCTGCTCAGTGCCACCCTGCTGACCGGCGTGCTGTTCGTCGAAAACCTGCTGGCCCAGCACCTGGTGCACAAGACCGTGCTCAGCGTGCTGTCGTGGCTGGCGTTCGGTGCCCTGCTGCTGGGGCGCTGGCGGCACGGCTGGCGCGGCGCCACCGCGGTGCGCTGGACGCTGGCGGCGATGGCGCTGCTGGTGCTGGCCTTCTTCGGCAGCAAGTTCGTGCTGGAGCTGGTGCTGCGCCGGGCCGGCTGAACTGCCCGCTGAATGGGCGCGCGGACACGTTTGCGGACTGAATATTTGCCTTGACAACTATTGCATGGGCTAACAGAATGTGCGCCCATGATGACTCCCGCCAGCCCCGTCGAGGCATGCACCGGCTCCGCCCTCGGCTTGCTGTTCCGGCAAGTGCGCGACGCCATGTGGGCGCGGATGGAGCGCGAGCTGGCCGCGGCCGGCCATGAACTGACCTTCAGCCAGTACATCGCGATCAAGCAGCTGGCCAACGACGGCAGCGCCAGCGTCACCGATCTGGCGCGCGCCGCCGATCTCAACCCCGGGGCCATGACCCGGCTGCTGGACAAGCTCGAAGCACGCGGCCTGCTGGCGCGGTCGGCCGACCCCAACGATCGCCGCGCCCTGCATATCCACCTGACCGAGGCCGGCCGCGCCCTGTGGAGCGACGTGGACCAGTGCGGTCGGCGTGTGCGCGAACGCGCCCTGCGCGGCATGGACGAAGCCACCCGCGCGCAGCTCACCCGCCTGCTGGAACAGGCCCGCGACAACCTCCTCGCCACGGACTGACCCATGTCCCGACCCCTTCCCCTCGCCGCCGCGCTGGCGGGCGCCTTGCTGGCTGCCGGCTGTGCTTCCACCGCCGGGATCACGCCGCAGGCGCACCTGCGGGAGCCCGCCGCGCTCGCCGCCGGGCGCAGCCTGGCCGGCGCTTCCACCCCTTCCGCCCACTGGCCGGCGCTGCAGTGGTGGCGTGACTTCGGCGATCCGCAGCTGGACGCCCTGGTGGACGAAGCCCTGGCCGGCGCCCCCTCGCTGGAGATCGCCGACGCGCGGGCGCGCAAGGCGCAGGCGCAGGCCGCGCTGGCCGACGCCGCGCGCACCCCGACCGTGGGCCTGGGCGTCCAGGTGCAGGGCCTGGAATTGCCGCAGACGCTGGCCCCGGCACCGGTCGGCGGCACGTTCAACCTCGCCCAGGTGCTGACCATGGACGCGGCGTGGAACCCCGATTTCTGGGGCGAATCGCGCGCCAAGTGGCAGGCCGCGGTGGGCAATGCCCGCGCCGCCGACATCGAGGCCCAGGCCGCGCGCTTGACCTTGGCGGCGAACGTCACCCGCACCTACATCGCGCTGGCGCAGGCGTTCGACGCGCGCGAGGCCGCCGAGGCCGAGGCCGCGCGCGCCGATGCGCTGGTGGCGCTGGGCGAGCAGCGCGTGCGCGCCGGGCTGGACAACGGCATCACCCTGGAACAGAACCGCGGCACCGCGCGCGCCGCACGCCAGCAGATGCAGGCCGCGCAGCAGCAGATCGACGCCCTGCGCAACGCGCTGGCGGCACTGGCCGGAGCCGGCCCCGACCGCGGCCTGGCGATCGCCCGCCCGCAGCTGCAGCTGCCGGACGTGGCGCCGCCCTCGATCCTGCCCAGCGACCTGCTGGCGCACCGCCCGGACGTGGCCGCCGCGCGCTGGCGGGTGGACGCCGCGCGTCGCGGGATCGACGCCAGCAAGGCCGCGTTCTATCCCACCATCAACCTGTCCGCGCTGGCGGGGGTGGCCGCCGGCAACCTCGGCGACCTGTTCGGCAGCAAGTCCCTGCTGCTGTACGGCGGCCCCGCGCTGAGCCTGCCGATCTTCGAGGGCGGCCGCCTGCGGGCGCAGCTGCGCGGCAGCACCGCCGACTACGACCTGGCGGTGGCCAGCTACAACCAGACCCTGCTCGGCGCGATCCGCGAAGTGGCCGACGCCGTGCAGGCGGCACGCACGCTGGATGCCCAGATCGCGCAGGCGCGTGCCGCCCGCGAGGCCGCCGGCAAGGCCCACGCGCTGGTGCTCCAGCGCCAGCGCGCCGGCATCGCCACCCAGCTCGATGTGCTCGCCGCGCAGCGCCCGCTGCTGCAACTCGACCAGCAACTGGCGGCGCTGCGCGCGCAGCGCCGGATCGCCGCGGTCGATCTCGAACAGGCACTCGGTGGCGGCATCGCCGTGCGCCCCCCGATTCCACCGTCTCCGACTGACCCCCGCCATGACCACCGAAACCACCCCGAACTCGTCCACCGGCCCGGCCGCCCCGCTGCCGCCGTCGCCGTCCCCCGCCACTCCCGGCAACGGCAAGCGCCGGCGCGCGCTGCTGGTGGTGCTGGCCGTGCTGGTCATCGCCGGGATCGCCTGGCTGGCCTACTACCTGCTGGTGGCGCGCTGGCGCCAGGACACCGACGACGCCTACGTGCAGGGCAACATCGTCAGCATCACCCCGCAGACCATGGGCACGGTGGTAGCGATCAACGCCGACGACGGCATGCGGGTGAAGGCCGGCCAGGTGCTGGTGCAGCTGGATCCGAACGACGCCAAGGTCGCGCTGGCGCAGGCCGAGGCCAACCTCGCCGCCATCGTGCGCCAGGTGCGCGGCCTGTACAGCAGCGCAGACAGCGCGCAGGCCGACATCGCCGCGCGCGAAGTGGCGCTGCAGCAGGCGCGCGCCGACGTGGCCCGCCGCCGCGACCTGGTCGCCAGCGGCGCGGTCTCGCCCGAGGAACTGGCGCATGCACAGGCCCAGCTGCAGGCGGCCGAGGCCGCGCTGTCGGCCTCGCGCGGACAACTCTCGCGCAGCCGCGCGCTGGTGGATGCCACCACCGTGGCCAGCCAGCCGCAGGTGCAGGCCGCGGCCGCCCAGCTGCGCCTGGCCTACCTGAACCTGCGGCGCGCGGCGATCGTGGCCCCGGTGGACGGCTTCGTCGCCAAGCGCAGTGTGCAGCTGGGCCAGCGCGTGCAGCCGGGCACCCCGCTGATGACGGTGGTGCCGCTGGACCAGGTGTGGGTGGATGCCAACTTCAAGGAAACCCAGCTGCACGACATGCGCCTGGGGCAGCCGGTGACCCTGACCGCAGACATGTACGGAGGCGCGGTGGAGTTCAAGGGCCGCCTGGCCAGCCTCGGCATGGGCACCGGCAGCGCCTTCGCCCTGCTGCCGGCGCAGAACGCCAGCGGCAACTGGATCAAGATCGTGCAGCGCATCCCGGTGCGGGTGGAACTCGACCCCGGGCAGCTGCGCCAGCACCCGCTGCGGCTGGGCATGAGCATGAACGTGATCGTGGACGTGCACGACCAGGACGGCCCGGTGCTGCCGGCGGCCACCGCCGACAAGCCGGTGCTGACCACCGACGCCTATGGCCGCCAGCTGCACGAGGCGGATGCGCTGATCGACGCCGTGATCGCCCGCAACCTGCCGCAGGGCCACGCGTCCTGACTCCCTTGCGCAGGAGTCGCGCCGGGGCGCTGCGCCACCTCCCCTCCCCCCTCCGGGTGACGGGCGTCCCGATGCCGGCGGCCACCATGCCGCCGCTCCTGCACCTTCTCCCGCAAGCACCGACCCATGGCCAACTCCATCGCCCAGGAAGAAGAATCGATGGGTCTGCCGCCCGGCCCCGAGGCCGCGGCGAAGCCCTCCGATTTCCGCCCGCCCAACGTGGCCCTGACCACGCTGGGGCTGGCGCTGGCCAGCTTCATGCAGGTGCTGGACACCACCATCGCCAACGTCTCGCTGCCCACCATCTCGGGCAACCTCGGCGGCAGCGCCAACCAGGCGACCTGGGTGATCACCTCGTTCGCGGTCAGCAACGCCATCGCGCTGCCGCTGACCGGCTGGCTCACCCGCAAGTTTGGCGAACGCAAGCTGTTCATGTGGTCCACGCTGGCGTTCGTGATGGCGTCGTTCCTGTGCGGCATCGCCCACTCGATGGGCCTGCTGGTGACCGCGCGCGCACTGCAGGGCTTCGTCGCCGGGCCGATGTACCCGGTGACCCAGGCGCTGCTGCTGTCGATCTACCCGCCGGCCAAGCGCGGGCAGGCCATCGCCCTGCTGGCGATGGTGACGGTGGTGGCGCCGATCGCCGGGCCGATCCTCGGCGGCTGGATCACCGACAACTACAGCTGGGAATGGATCTTCTTCATCAACGTGCCGATCGGCATCTTCTCCAGCGTGGTGGTGGGCCGCCAGCTGAAGGGCCGCCCGGAGCGGCTGGAGAAGCCGAAGATGGACTACATCGGCCTGGCCACGCTGGTGCTGGGCGTGGGCGCGCTGCAGATCCTGCTCGACCTCGGCAACGACGAGGACTGGTTCAACTCCACCACCATCGTGGTGCTGGCGATCGTGGCCGCGGTCGCGCTGGTGATGTTCGTGATCTGGGAGCTGACCGACAAGGACCCGATCGTGAACCTGCGGCTGTTCCGCCACCGCAACTTCAGCGCCGGCACCGCGGCGATGGTGGTGGCCTACGCGGCGTTCTTCAGCGTCGGCATCCTGGTGCCGCTGTGGCTGCAGCGCAACCTCGGCTACACCGCGATCTGGGCGGGCTTCGCGACCGCGCCGATCGGCATCCTGCCGGTGCTGCTCACCCCGTTCGTGGGCAAGTACGCGCACCGCTTCGACCTGCGCATGCTGGCCAGCTTCGCGTTCGTGGCGATGTCGCTCACCAGCTTCGCACGCTCGCATTTCAACCTCGACGTGAACTTCCAGCACGTGGCGCTGGTGCAGCTGTTCCAGGGCCTGGGCGTGGCGCTGTTCTTCATGCCGGTGCTGCAGATCCTGCTGTCCGATCTGGAACCGCACGAGATCGCCGCCGGCTCCGGCCTGGCCACCTTCATGCGCACCCTGGGCGGCAGCTTCGCCGCCTCGCTGACCACCTACGCGTGGACCGAGCGCGGCACCCTGCACCACGCGCACCTGACCGAGCACATCGGCGCGTATGATCCGGCCATGCTGGACACCGCCACCCGCCTCGGCGGCGGCGACCTCCAGCGCGGCGCGTTCATGCTCGACCGGATGATCGCCAACCAGGCCACGCAGATCGGCTTCAACGAGATCTTCCACCTGCTGGGCATCATCTTCCTGCTGGTGATCGCGTTCGTCTGGCTGGCCAGGCCGCCGTTCTCGGCCAAGGCCGGCGGCGCCGCGGCCGGCGGGCATTGAACCTCGCACCCATCCACATCCCGCAGGAGAACCCCACATGCGCAGCGCCCTCTACCAGAGCTTCGGCGATCCCACCCAGGTGCTGGCCCTGGGCGATGCCCCGCTGCCGCAGCCGCAGGCAGGCGAGCTGCGCATCCGCACCCTGCTGGCGCCGATCCACAACCACGACCTGCTCACGGTGCGCGGCCAGTACGGCTACCGGCCCGCGCTGCCGGCGATCGGCGGCAGCGAGGCGGTCGGCATCGTGGACGCGCTGGGCGAAGGCGTGGAAGGCCTGGCGGTCGGCCAGCGCGTGGTCACCCCGGCCGGGCGCGGCACCTGGGCCGAGTACTTCATCGCGCCGGCGCGGATGACGGTGCCGCTGCCGGACGGCATCCCCGACGAAACCGCGGCGCAGCTGATGGCGATGCCGCTGAGCGCGCTGATGCTGCTGGAGACGCTGGCGCTGCCGGCCGGCGCGTGGATCGTGCAGAACGCGGCCAACGGCGCGGTCGGCAAGGCGCTGGCGATGCTGGCCGGCGCGCGCGGCCTGCGGGTGGTCAACATCGTGCGCCGCGAGGAAGGCGTCGCCGCACTCACCGCGCTTGGGCTCGCGCACGTGGTCTGCAGCGCGCACGCGGACTGGATGCAGCAGGTGCGCGCGATCACCGGGCCGGGGCTGGCGCAGGCGGCGATCGACTCGGTCGGCGGCCGCGCCAGTGGCGCGCTGCTGGCGCTGCTCGGCGAGGGCGGCGTGCTGGTGTCGTTCGGCGCGCTGACCGGCGAGCCGATGCAGCTCTCGCCCGCCGACCTGATCTTCAAGCAGGCCGTCGTGAAGGGATTCTGGGGCAGCAAGGCGAGCCAGGCCCTGTCCGCCGAGGACCGCCGCCGGCTGGTGGGCGAACTGCTGCAGCGCACCCTGGCCGGCGAACTACGGCTGCCGGTGGATGCGATCCACGACCTCGCCGACATCGCCCAGGCGGCGGCCGCCAGCCTGCGCCCGGGACGCCCCGGCAAGGTCCTGCTGCGCCCCTGAGCGTGGCCAGGCGCGAGCGTCAGGCCTGCTCCAGCGCCTCCGCCAGGCGCTCCACCGCAACCACCTCCATGCCCTTGTAGCGGCTGGATCTGGGCGCGTTGGCGCGCGGCACGATCGCGCGCCGGAAACCGTGCGAGGCGGCCTCGCGCAGGCGCTCCTCGCCGTTCGGCACCGGGCGGATCTCCCCGGACAAGCCGACTTCGCCGAACGCCACCGTCTTCTCCGCCAGCGGGCGGTCGCGCAGCGAGGACAGCACCGCCAGCAGCACCGGCAGGTCGGCCGCGGTTTCCTGCACGCGGATGCCGCCGACCACGTTCACGAACACGTCCTGGTCGCCCACCATCACCCCGCCGTGGCGGTGCAGCACCGCCAGCAGCAGCGCCAGCCGGTTGCCTTCCAGCCCGACGACCACGCGCCGCGGGTTGGACAGCGGCGAGGCATCGACCAGCGCCTGCACCTCCACCAGCAGCGGGCGGGTGCCTTCGCGCGTGACCATCACGCAACTGCCTGGCTGCGACGCGCCCATGCCGGAAAGGAAGATCGCGGACGGGTTGGCCACCTCGCGCAGGCCGGCGTCGGACATCGCGAACACGCCCAGCTCGTTGACCGCGCCGAAGCGGTTCTTGAACGCGCGCAGCACCCGGAAGCGGCTGCCGGAATCGCCTTCGAAATACAGCACCGCATCCACCATGTGCTCCAGCACGCGCGGGCCGGCGATGCCGCCCTCCTTGGTCACGTGCCCGACCAGGAATACCGCGGTGCCGGTCTCCTTGGCATAGCGCACCAGGCGCGCGGCGGATTCGCGCACCTGCGACACCGAGCCCGGCGCGGCGGTCAGGGTCTCCGTCCACAGGGTCTGGATCGAATCGGCGATCAGCAGCCGCGGCCTCGCGGCGATGGCGTGCCCGAGGATGCGCTCGACGCAGGTCTCGGCCAGCGCCTTGAGCCCGTCCAGCGGCAGCCCGAGGCGCTGCGCGCGGCCGGCCACCTGCGCCAGCGACTCCTCGCCGGTGACGTACAGCCCCGGCAGGCTCGGCGCCATTTTCGCCAGCGCCTGCAGCAGCAGGGTGGACTTGCCGATCCCCGGGTCGCCGCCGACCAGCACCACCGCGCCCTCGGCCAGGCCGCCACCGAGCACGCGGTCGAACTCGCCGATCCCGGTCGAGGTGCGCACCTGCGCTTCCAGCCGCACCTCGGCCAGCGCCATGATCTCGGGCGCATCCACCTTGCCGGCCCAGCCGCTGCGGCGTGCAGCCGGCGACCTGGCCTGCGCCGCCGGCTCCAGCGCGATCTCCGAGAGCGTGTTCCACGCGCCGCAGGCCTCGCATTGACCCTGCCATTTCGGGTAATCGGCGCCGCATTCGCTGCAAACGTAGGCGGTACGGGGCTTGCTGCTGGCCTTGGACATGGCGGCTCACGGAACGGACAGACCGCCACTGTAGCCGGCGCGGGTCGCACCGGGTAAGACGCAGGCGCGCCGGAGGATGACCGCGCGCCGCGCCTGCGGCATGCTTGCGGGCCTGCCTCTTCCCGCCCGGATGCCCGATGCCGATTCGCCTGCCGGCGGCACTGCCGCCCCTGTCCCGCACCGACGTGCTGCCGCCGGGAGCCACGCCATGAGCCAGACCGCGCGCGTCCTGGCCGGCCTTGCCGGCGGCCTCCTGATCGGCCTCCTGCTGGCCTGGCAGGCGCCCGACCTGGGGCTGCGCATCGCCGCCGTCGTCGAGCCGTTCGGCAAGCTGTGGCTCAACGCCCTGCAGATGACCGTGGTGCCGCTGGTGTTCGCGCTGGTGGTGGTGGGCATCAACCAGGCCAGCGACGCCGCGCATTCCGGCCGGGTGGCGCGGCGGGCGATCCTGACGTTCGTCGTGCTGCTCGCCGCCGCCGGCGCGATGACCGCGCTGCTGGCACCGCTGGCGCTGGCGCAGCTGACGCCCGACCCGACGGTGGCCGCCGCCCTGCGTGGGCACGGGGAGGCGCTGCCCACCGCTTCCGGCGGCTGGGCGGAGGCCCTCACCGCACTGATCCCGGGCAACGCCATCGCCGCCGCCGCGGCCAGCGCGATGCTGCCGCTGGTGAGCTTCGCGCTGTTCTTCGGGTTCGCCCTGACCCGGCTCGAGGCCGCGCCGCGCGCGCAGATGGTCGGCCTGCTGAAGGCGATCAGCGACGCCATGATCGTGATCGTGCACTGGGTGCTGCTCGCCGCGCCGCTGGGCATCTTCGCACTGGTGCTGGCGCTCGCCGCGCGCGCCGGCTTAGGGATGCTGCAGGCGCTGGGCATCTACATCCTGCTGGAATGCGCGCTGTACGCGCTGGCGGTGGTGCTGCTGATCGCCGTGGCGGTCACGGTGGGCAAGTGCCGCTTCCGCCATTTCGTGGCCGGGCTGGTGCCGGTGCAGGCGGTCGCGGCCAGCACGCAGTCCTCGCTGGCCACCCTGCCGGCGATGCTGGACAGCGCGCAGCACCGGCTGGGCATCCCCGCGCGCGTGTCCGGACTGGTGCTGCCGATGGCGGTGTCGCTGTTCCGCATCGCCTCGCCAATCCAGTACCTGGCCACCGCCAGCTTCATCGCCTGGGCGCTGGGGGTGGACCTGACCGCCGCGCAGCTGGCCACCGGCGTGGCGCTGGCCGTGCTGGTGAGCATGGGCTCGGTGGGCCTGCCAGGGCAGGCGATCTTCCTCGCCACCAACCTGCCGGTCACCTCCGCGATGGGCCTGCCGGTCGCCCCGCTGCCGGTGCTGATGGCGGTGGATGCCATCCCGGACGTGCTGGCGACGGTGGGCAACGTCACCGCCGACATGACCGCGACCGTGGTGGTGGACGCCCGCAGCGGCGATGCCCGCGCCGCGGCGGACCCGACGGCATGAGCGGCGCTGCGCAGGCCCGCGCGTTCTCCCCCGGCTCGGTGGGCAATGTCGGCGTGGGCTTCGACCTGCTGGGGCATCCCATCGCCGGCATCGGCGACACCGCCACGGTGCGCTGCATCGACGCGCCGACGGTGCGCATCGCGGCCATCCGCGGCTGCGTCCGCGACTTGCCGCGGGAGCCGGAGCGCAACACCGCCGGGGCCGCACTCATGGCGCTGCGTGAGGCGCTGGCGCTGCCGTTCGGCTTCGAAATCGAGCTCGACAAGGGCATCCCGCTCGGCTCCGGCATGGGCGGTTCGGCGGCGTCCTGCGTGGCCGCGCTGGTCGCCGCCAACGCACTGCTGGACGCGCCGCTGGACATCGCCGCGCTGTATCCGCTGGCGCTGGCCGGGGAGTCGCTGGCCAGCGGCGGCCACACCGGCGACAACGTGGGCCCGATGCTGGCCGGCGGGCTGGTGCTGGCCACCCCCGAACGCCTGCTGCCGATCGCGGTGCCGGCGGCCTGGCACGCGGCGGTGGTGCATCCGCATGCGGTGCTGGAAACCCGGCAGGCGCGGCGCGTGCTGCAGGGTGCCTACGCGCTGCCCGAGTTCGTGGCGCAGAGCGCCAATCTCGCCCAGGTGCTGCTGGGTTGTGAACGCGGCGATCCTTCGCTGGTGCGGGCCGGCCTCTGCGATGTGCTGGTGGAACCCCGCCGCGCACCGCTCATCCCCGGATTCGACGCGGTGAAACGCGCCGCGTTGGACGCCGGTGCGCTGGGCGCCAGCATTTCCGGGGCGGGCCCCAGCGTATTCGCCTGGTGCGAGACGGCCGCGCACGCCGCGCAGGTGGGCAACGCGATGCAGGCGGCATTCGCCGCGCACGGCCAGGCCAGCGACCTGCACCTCACCCCGATCGCGGGTCCGGCGGCGCGGCAACTGGAGTGACCGCGCCACGGGCGGCAAAGCCGCAAAACGAAGCCGGCGAACCGCCATAAAACTCCCATCGAAACGCCATTTCTTCCGGCGGATTGGCCGTATCCGGCTCCTGCTGCAATAATGAAGAGCCGTGGCCCCGTAGCTCAGCTGGATAGAGCGTCCCCCTCCTAAGGGGAAGGTCGCACGTTCGAATCGTGTCGGGGCCGCCATTTCTCATACACCCTGCCGCTGGCACACGCCGGCGCGCCCGTTCCGGAGTTCGCCATGTCCCACCCCGTCCTCACCGCACTCGGCCTTGCCGCCGTCGAATCCGGCACCTACCTCGGCAACGGCGAATGGTCGCAGACCCGCGACGCCGGCGTGCTGGAGCCGGTCAACCCGACCACCGGCGAGGTGCTGGGCCGCGTGCACGCGTCCTCGCAGGCCGACTACGACCTGATCGTCGCCCGCGCCCAGGCCGCGTTCAAGGTCTGGCGCATCACCCCGGCCCCCCAAGCGTGGCGAGGCGATCCGCCTGTGCGCCGAGGCGCTGCGCGCGCACAAGGATGCGCTGGGCTCGCTGGTCGCGCTGGAGATGGGCAAATCGAAGCCGGAAGGCGACGGCGAGGTGCAGGAGATGATCGACATCGGCGAGTTCGCCGTCGGCCTGTCGCGCCAGCTGTACGGCCTGACCATGCACTCCGAGCGCCCGGGTCACCGCATGTACGAGCAGTGGCACCCGCTGGGCCTGGTCGGGATCATCTCGGCGTTCAACTTCCCGGTCGCAGTCTGGGCCTGGAACAGCTTCATCGCGGCGGTGTGCGGCGACATCTCGATCTGGAAGCCCTCGCCCAAGACCCCGCTGTCGGCGATCGCGGCGATGAAGATCTGCAATGAGGCGCTGCGCAAGGGCGGCTTCCCGGACATCTTCTTCCTGTTCAACGATGCCGGCACCGAGCTGGCTTCGGCGTTCGTGGACGACACGCGCATCCCGCTGATCAGCTTCACCGGCTCGACCAGGGTCGGCCGCATGGTCGGCGAACGCGTGGCGCGCCGCATGGGCCGCAGCCTGCTGGAGCTGGGCGGCAACAACGCGATCATCGTGGACGAGACCGCCGACCTCGCGCTTGCCATCCCGGCCATCGTGTTCGGCGCGGTGGGCACCGCCGGCCAGCGCTGCACCACCACCCGCCGCCTGATCGTGCACGCATCCATCTACGCCGACGTGCTGGCCAGGCTGGTGGCCGCCTACAAGCAGGTGGAGAAGAAGATCGGCGACCCCACCGACCCGGCCAACCTGATGGGCCCGCTGAACAGCCAGGACGGCGTGGACGCCTACCTCGACGCCATCGCCAAGGCCAAGGCGGCGGGCGGCACCGTGGAAACCGGCGGCGCGGTGATCGACCGCCCGGGCAACTTCGTGCTGCCCACCATCATCACCGGCCTGAGCAACGACGCCGAGATCGTCCAGCACGAGACCTTCGCGCCGATCCTGTACGTGATGAAGTACACGGAGCTGGACGAGGCCATCGCGATGCAGAACGCGGTCCCGCAGGGCCTGAGCTCGGCGATCTTCACCACCAACCTCAAGCGCGCCGAGGCGTTCCTGTCGGCGGCCGGCAGCGACTGCGGCATCGCCAACGTCAACATCGGCACCAGCGGCGCCGAGATCGGCGGCGCGTTCGGCGGCGAGAAGGAGACCGGCGGCGGCCGCGAATCCGGTTCCGACGCCTGGAAGGCCTATATGCGCCGCCAGACCAATACAATCAATTATTCTGACGCCCTGCCGCTGGCCCAGGGCATCAAGTTCGACCTGTAACCGCCCGGCCCGTGCGGCCGCGAGCGGGATACCCTCGAGGCCGCCAACGGGAGACCCATCGCATGAACGCCACCCCTCGCCAAACCAGCGCGCTGGCCGTGGTCAGCCTGGTCGCCGGCATCCTCGGCTGGACCCTGCTGCCTGTCCTCGGCAGCGTGGTGGCGATCGTATGCGGCCACCTGGCCCGCGCCGAGATCCGGCGCGCGCCGCAGGCGCTGGAAGGCGACGGGCTGGCAGTCGCCGGGCTGGTGATGGGCTATCTGGTGATCGGGCTGGGGGTGCTGGCGGTGGCCGCGGCGATCCTGTTCTTCGGCGGGCTGGCGGCGCTGCTGGCCTTCGCGGGGCACTGACGGCTTGTACGCGCTCTCCCGCCCGTTCCTGTTCGCCCTCGACGGCGAACGCGCACATGGGGCCGGCCTCGCCGCGCTGGAAGCCGCCTACCGCTGCGGCCTGTCGCCGCTGCTGGCCAGCCCGCCACGGCCGCTGCCGACCAAGGCCTTCGGCCTGACCTTCCCCAATCCGGTCGGCCTGGCCGCCGGACTGGACAAGAACGGCGCGCACGTGGATGCACTGCTGGCGCTGGGCTTCGGCTTCGTCGAGGTGGGCACGGTGACCCCGCTGCCGCAGCCGGGCAACCCGCGCCCGCGCCTGTTCCGACTGCCCGCGCAGCAGGCGGTGATCAACCGCATGGGCTTCAACAACGAAGGCGTGGACGTGCTGGTGCGCAACGTCGAGCGTGCGCGCCGCCGCAGCGGCCTGGTCGGCATCAACATCGGCAAGAACAAGGACACCCCCAACGAGGACGCGGCGGCCGACTACCTGCTGTGCCTGCGCCGGGTGTACGCGGTGGCCGACTACGTGGCGGTGAACATCTCCTCGCCGAACACCGCCGGCCTGCGCGAGTTGCAGGAAGAGCAGGCCCTGCGCCGGCTGGTCGGCACCCTGCGCGAGGAGCAGGAAAAGCTGGCGGCGCACCACGGCAGGCGCGTGCCGCTGCTGGTGAAGATCGCGCCCGACCTGTCGGAGAACGACATCGACGCTGCCGGCCGCGTGCTGGGCGACCTGCAGGTGGACGGCGTGATCGCCACCAACACCACCCTGGCGCGCGAAGGCGTGGAGGAGTCGCCGCTGGCCGAGCAGGCCGGCGGGCTGTCCGGCGCGCCGCTGATGTCGCGCGCCACCACCGTGCTGCGCATGCTGCGCACCCGCCTGCGCGACGATATCCCGTTGGTCGGCGTGGGCGGCATCCTGCACGGGGCCGACGCCGCCACCAAGCAGGCCGCCGGCGCGGTGCTGGTGCAGACCTACACCGGCCTGGTGTACCGCGGTCCGGCGCTGATCGGCGAATGCGTGGACGCCCTGCGCCGGCGCAAGGAAGCCCCCAGCCGCGGTCACCTTCCGCTGGAATGAGCAGCCTGCGCGGCCCCGGCTACCGCATCACCGAACACGCCCGGCTGGATGCGCGCAACACCTTCGGCGTGCGCGCACGCGCGCCCATGCTGGTGGAGGTAAGCGATTCCGCCGTCCTGCCGGAGCTGTTCGGCTATGCGATGCTGCGCGATCCGGACCTGCTGATCCTCGGCGGCGGCAGCAACCTGCTGCTGGTCGCAGATCCCCCGGGAGCAGTGCTGGCGCTGGAGGCCCGCGCGATCACCCGGCTCGGGGACGACGGCGATGCCGTCATCGTGCGCGCCGACGCCGGCGTGGTCTGGCACGATTTCGTGCTGTGGACGCTGGGCCACGGCCTGGCCGGGCTGGAGAACCTGGCCCTGATCCCAGGCACCGTGGGCGCCGCGCCGATCCAGAACATCGGCGCCTACGGGGTGGAGGTACGCGAGTCCGTGCACGCGGTGGAGGCGTTCGATCGCGCCACCGGCAGGTTCGCCCGGCTGGCCGCGAACGACTGCGCCTTCGGCTATCGCGATTCCCTGTTCAAGCGGCAGCCGGATCGCTACCTGGTGACGGCCGTCGAGTTCCGCCTGAGCCGCCTGTTCACGCCGCGGCTGGACTACGCCGGCATCGCCGAGGAACTGCGCGCGATGGGCGCAGGTGCCGCGCCGCGCGCCAGCCAGGTGGCGGAAGCCGTGATCCGCATCCGCCGCCGCAAGCTGCCCGACCCGGCCGTGCTCGGCAACGCCGGCAGCTTCTTCAAGAACCCGATCGTGCCCGCCACGCAGGCCGATGCGCTGCGGGCCACGCATCCCGGCATGCCGGTGTTCCGCGGCGCCGGTGACGACAGCCGCAAGCTGTCCGCGGCCTGGCTGATCGACCAGTGCGGCTGGAAGGGCCACCGCGACGGCGATGCCGGCGTCTCCGCCGAGCACGCGTTGGTGCTGGTCAACCACGGCCAGGCCAGCGGGTTGCAACTGCTGGAACTGGCGCGGCGCATCGCCGCGTCGGTGCAGGCGCGCTTCGGGGTGGCGATCGAACCCGAGCCGCGGATCGTGGGCGCCCGCTGGTGAGCGCGCCGCGCAACGCCCACGCGCGCGCCGCGCTGCTGATGCTTGGAAGCACGCTCGGCTTCGGGCTGATGGCCATCTTCATCCGGCTGGCATCGCAGTCGATCCCGACCTGGGAAGTGGCGTTCTTCCGCAACAGTTTCGGCTTCCTCGCGCTGCTGCCGATGCTGGTCCTGCCGGTGCTGCGCCAGCCGCGGCCGGCCGCCGCGTTCGCCGCGCGCGTGCACACCCGCCACCTGCCGCGCTACCTGGTGCGCACCGCGATCGGCATCGCCAGCATGTTCTGCGGGTTCTGGGCGATCGCCCACCTGCCGCTGGCGCAGGCGATCTCGCTGGCGTATTCCTCGCCGATCTTCGTCACCATCGCCGCCATCGTGATGCTGGGCGAACGCGTGCGCGCGCGCCGCTGGACCGCGGTGGCGCTGGGCTTCCTCGGGGTGCTGGTGATCGTGCGGCCGTGGTCGCATGCCTTCAGCCTGGGCACCCTGGTGGCGGTGGCGGCGGCGGTGCTGAGCGCGCTGGTGGCGATCCAGATCAAGCAGCTCTCGCGGGTTGACGAGGCCGACACCATCGTGTTCTGGACCTATGCGCTGTGGGTGCCGATGTCGCTGCTGCCCTCGCTGCTGGACTGGCACCGGCCGACCGGCATCGCCTGGCTGTGGCTGGCGGCCACCGGGGCGATGGGCACGGTGGGGCAACTGCTGTGGACGCGCGCGCTGAAGCTCGGCGACGTGTCCGCGCTCACCCCGATCAGCTTCATGCAGCTGCCGGTGGTGAGCCTGGCCGGCTGGCTGCTGTTCGGCGAGACGGTGGATGCGGCCACCCTCGTCGGCGCCGGCATCATCCTCGGCTCCACCTTCTACATCGCCCACCGCGAGGCGCAGCTCGCGCGCCAGCAGCGCACCAGCGCGCCCAGCGAAGCGGTCGAACCGGGCGTCTGAACCGGCGCGGGCCGTGCATTCCGGCACGGGTGGCCGCGGGCGGGCAGTGGTATTCCTGCCGCACCTGACCACGGAAGCCCGCCGATGCGCCCTGCCCTGCTCCTGCTGCTCGCCGCCCTGGCCGCCCCGGTGGCGGCGCAGACCGCCCCGGCCACGCCGCCCCCGCCGCAGCCCGTCAACTACAGCGTGCCGCCCGCCGCGGAGAAAGATGTCGCCAGCCTCGACGCGATCATCGCCGCGCTCTACGACGTGATTTCCGGACCCGTCGGGCAGGCGCGCGACTGGAACCGGCTGCGTTCGCTGTTCATCCCCGAGGCGCGGATGATGCCGGTGGGCGTGCGCCCGGACGGCAGCGTCGGCATGCGCCTGCTGGCGGTCAACGACTACGTCGCACTGTCCGGCCCGCTGCTGGTCGAACGCGGCTTCCACGAGCGCGAGCTGGCGCGGCGCACGGAGCGGTTCGGCCACATCGCGCACGTGTTCAGCACCTACGAGGGCAAGGTCGCCGGCGATGCCCCGCCGATGCGCGGCATCAACACGATCCAGTTGATGAACGACGGCAGGCGCTGGTGGATCGTGTCGCTGATGTGGGAAGCCGAAAGCCCCGGAGTGGCGCTGCCGGCGCAGTACCTGCCCACCGCGAAGTAGCCGGCGGCGGGATGCCGCGCCGTCAGTCGTGGCGGGCGGCGCGGTAGCGGCGGTCCACGTAATCGTCGATCAGCGCCACGAATTCCTCGGCGATGCGGTCGCCGCGCAGGGTGGTGGCCTTCTCGCCGTCGATGAACACCGGCGCGGACGGCGCCTCGCCGGTGCCCGGCAGGCTGATGCCGATGTTGGCATGGCGCGATTCGCCCGGCCCGTTCACCACGCAGCCCATGACGGCGAGCGTCATGTTCTCGGCGCCGGGGTGGCTGATCTTCCACTCCGGCATCTTCGCGCGCACGTGGTTCTGCACCACGCCGGCCAGCTCCTGGAAGAACTCGGAGGTGGTGCGACCGCAGCCCGGGCAGGCGGTGACCATCGGGGTGAACGCGCGCAGGCCCATGGTCTGCAGCAGCTCCTGCGCGACCACCACTTCCTGGGTGCGCGAGGCGCCCGGCTCGGGGGGTGAGCGAGACGCGGATGGTGTCGCCGATGCCTTCCTGCAGCAGCACCGCCAGCGCCGCGCTGGAGGCCACGATGCCCTTGCTGCCGATGCCGGCCTCGGTCAGCCCCAGGTGCAGGGCGAAGTCGCTGCGCATGGCCAGGTCGCGGTAGACCGCGATCAGCTCCTGCACCCCGCTGACCTTGGCGCTCAGCACGATGCGCTCCTTGGGCAGGCCCAGCTCCACCGCCCGCTGCGCCGACTCCAGCGCGGACAGGATCAGCGCCTCGCGCATGACGCGCGCGGCGTCCCAGGGCTCGGCACGCCGGGCGTTCTCGTCCATCAGGCGCGCCGCCAGGGCCTGATCCAGCGAGCCCCAGTTGGCGCCGATCCGCACCGGTTTGCCATATTCGATGGCGAACTCGATCAGCTGTGCGAATTGGGTGTCCTTCTTCTTGCCGAAGCCGACGTTGCCGGGGTTGATGCGGTACTTCGCCAGCATGCGCGCGCAGGCCGGCTCGTTCCCCAGCAGGGTGTGGCCGTTGTAGTGGAAGTCGCCGATGATCGGCACGCGGATGCCCATCCGTTCGAGCTTCTCCACGATCCGCGGCACCGCCGCCGCGGCCTCGGCGGTGTTCACCGTCACCCGCACCAGCTCGGAGCCGGCGCGCCAGAGGTCGGCCACCTGCTTCACCGTGGCGGCGACATCGGCGGTGTCGGTATTGGTCATCGACTGCACCACCACCGGCGCGCCGCCGCCGACCTTCACCCCGCCGATCTCGACCTGGCGGGTGGCGTGGCGGGGCTCGGGGCCGAAGCGATCGGGAGCAGGCGTGTCCATGCGCGCATTTTAGCCGCCCGGGCAGGCCCACGCGGCCGCCGCGTCGTATCCTGCGCGCATGCCCCGCGACGACCGCATCCTGTCCCCCAGCCAGCTCAACACGCTGGCGCGCGACCTGCTGGAAGGCAGCTTCCCGAATGTGCTGGTGGAGGGCGAGATCGGCAGCCTCGCGCGCCCGGGTTCCGGACACCTGTACTTCAACCTCAAGGACGCGCGCGCGCAGGTGCGCTGCGCCCTGTTCAAGCCCAAGAGCCAGTGGCTGAAGTTCACCCCGCGCGACGGTATGCGGGTGGTGGCGCGCGGCCGGCTGACCCTGTACGAGCCGCGCGGCGACTACCAACTGGTCTGCGACACCCTGGAGGAGGCCGGTGAAGGCGCATTGCGGCGGGCGCTGGAAGAGCTCAAGGCGCGCCTGCAGGCGGAAGGGCTGTTCGATCCGGACCGCAAGCGCCCGCTGCCGGAGTTCCCGCGCCGGATCGCGGTACTCACCTCGCCCACCGGCGCGGTGATCCGCGACATCCTCAGCGTGCTGCGCCGGCGCTTCCCGCTGCTGGAGGTCGAGCTGCTGCCGGTGCCGGTGCAGGGCGAAGGCGCCGCGGCGCAGATCCGCGCGATGCTGCAGGCGGCCGATGCCTGCGGCCGCTACGACGTGCTGCTGCTGGCGCGCGGCGGCGGCTCGCTGGAGGACCTGTGGGCGTTCAACGACGAAGCGCTCGCGCGCGCGGTGGCGGCCTGCAAGACGCCGGTGATCTCCGCGATCGGCCACGAGACCGACTTCTCGCTGACCGACTTCGCCGCCGACGTGCGCGCGCCCACGCCCTCGGCCGCCGCCGAAGTGCTGGCACCGGATGCCGCCGCGCTCGCGACCCGGCTGGCGGCCCTGCAGCGCCGGCTGCAGGGCGCGCAGGCCCACCTCCTGCGCCAGGCCATGCAGCGCGCCGACCGCGGCTTCCTGCGCCTGCATGCGCAGCGCCCGCAGGCGCGGCTGCAGGCGCAGGCGCAGCGCCTGCAGCAGGCGCGGCAACGGCTGCAGGCCGCGCTCCAGCGCCGGCTGGAACAGGACGACGCCCGTCTGCGGCATGCCGGCGCGGTACTGCGCGCCCACCACCCCCGGCGCCAGCTGGAGCGCCTGCGGCAGCGGCTGGACGCCCTGCAGGCGCAGCCGCGCCGCTTGCTGGACCAGCGCCTGCGCACCCTGCGCCTGCGCTTGCAGGCCCTGGCCGGACGCCCGCAGGCATTGGTGGCCACCCGCCTGCAGCACGATGCGCTGCGCCTGCGCGGGCTGGTGCGCTCGCTGGACCTGGTCAGGCCCACGGCCACCATTCTTCGTGGCTTCAGCGTCCTGCAGCGCGAACAGGGGCAGGTGGTGCGCCGCATCGCGGACGTGACGCTGGGCGAGCGGCTGCGCGCGAGCGTCAGCGACGGCCAGCTGCTGCTGCGGGTGGAAGGATGCGAACCGCGCGAATGAGGGCCGCGGGAATGCCCGCCGCCGGACCGCTCAGCCCGCCGGCAGCGGCACCGGCGGGCTGAACAGGAAGCCCTGCCCGCAGCCGCAGCCGAGTGCCTGCAGGCGCTCGCGCTGGTGGCGGGTCTCCACCCCTTCCGCGATCAGCTCGATGCCGAGGCTGCCGGCCAGCGCCACGATGGCGCGGATCACCGCCACGCTCTCGGTGCTGGACGCGCCTTCCAGCCCGGCCACGAAGCTGCGGTCGATCTTCAGGCTGGCGATCGGGAAGCGGTGCAGGTAGGACAGCGCCGAGAACCCGGTGCCGAAATCGTCCAGCTGCGCCAGCACCCCGTGCCGCTTCAGCAGGGCCAGGCATTCCAGCGTGCGCGGTGCATCGTCCAGCAGCGCCACTTCGGTGATCTCCACCCGGATCCGCGCCGGCGCCACCCCGGCCTGGTCCAGCAGGGCCAGCAAGCGGTCGGCGAAATCCGGGGCGCGGAAATGCCGCGGCGAAACGTTGATGGCGACATAGCCCGGCAGCACGTCGCGCGCCACGTCGTTGATCACCTTCTCGTACATCAGCCAGTCGATCTGCTCGATCAGGCCGCTGTCCTCGCCCACGTCCAGGAACTCGCCCGGCACCATCAGGCCGTGGTGTTCGTGGCGCCAGCGCAGCAGGGCTTCGTATCCGACCGGGACACCGGTGGCCATGTCCACGATCGGCTGGTAATAGGGGACGAAGCGTTCGGCCTGGATCGCGCGCCGCAGGTCCATCTCCATGTCCAGGCTGCGCATCGCCTCGCGGTGCATCTGCTCGTCGAACAGCACGCAGCGGTCGCGCCCGTCGCCCTTGGCGCGGTACATCGCGGCGTCGGCGTCGCGCAGCATCTCCTCGCCGCTGCGGTAGCGCGGATGCCACATGGCGATGCCGATGCTGGCGCTGGGGAACAGCTCGCGCCCGGCCACCCACACCGGCGCGTTGAGCGCGGCCAGCACGCGCACGCCCAGCTCCTCGGCCATGCCCGGGCCGTCCAGCCCCTCCGCCAGGATCGCGAACTCGTCGCCGCCCAAGCGCGCCACCACGTCCTGGCTTGCGCACGCTGGCCACGATCCGGCGCCCGGCCTCCACCAGCAGTTCGTCGCCGACCGCATGGCCGACGCTGTCGTTGACCAGCTTGAAGCGGTCCAGGTCCATGAACAGCACCGCGAAGCAGGCCTCCGGCCGATCACGCGCATCCGCGATCGCGCGCGCCAGGCGCTCCAGCAGCTGCAGGCGGTTGGGCAGCCCGGTCAGCGCGTCGTGCATGGTCTGGTGGATCAGCTTGCGCTCGACCCGCATGCGCTCGCCGATCTGCTCCACCAGCTCGGCGTTCGCCTCGGCCAGCTCGCGGGTGCGCTCGCTGACGCGCTGCTCGAGGCTGGCATGCGCCTGCACCAGCCGGTCCTGCGCCTGCTTGCGCGCCAGGCTGCTGCCGATATGGAAGGAGACGAAGGTGAGCAGGTCCTGGTCGCGCAGGCTGAACATGATGTCGCTGGAGTAGCTCTGCACCGCGATCACGCCCACGACCTTGTCATCCCGCATCAGCGGAACGCCCAGCCAGCAGTGCGCCATCGTGCCGTGGATGCGCACTTTCCCTTCGGCCTTGAGCGCCATGACCTTCTCGCGATCGGCCAGCAGCGGCTTGCCGGTGCGGATCACGTATTCGGTCAGGCCCTCGCCCAGCTGGCGTGGCCGGCGCTCGGGGTCGCGCTCGTCCACCGAATACGGGAACTCCAGCATGCTGCCGTCGTCGGACAGGGTGGCGATGTAGAAGTTGTGGGCGTACACCAGCTCGCTGACTGTGTCGTGCACCTCGGCGAAGAAGTGCGCCAGGGTGTCGCTGGTCATCGACAGCTCGGCGATCCGGAACAGCGCGCGCTGGATCTCCTGCACCCGCTGGCGCTCGTACACCTCGACCTGCAATTCCTCGTTGGCGCGCTGCAGCTCGGCGGTGCGCTCGGCCACCCGCGCCTCCAGCCGGTTGCGCGCCTCGCGCCGCTCCAGCGCGGTCAGCACGTGCTGCGCCACGTAGGCCAGCAGCACGCGGTCGTCCTCGGAATACACCTCGGCCTGGCGGTAGCTCTGCACCACCAGCGCGCCGGCCACGCGCTCGTCGCGGCGCATGGCCACGCCCAGCCAGTCGGCGCTGTCGGGGCCGGAGTTCTCGTTGAACGGGATGCCGTGGCGCTCGCGCAGCTCGCGCGATGGCCCGCGCATGGTCTCGCCGGTACGCAGCAGGCGGATGGTCAGGCTGTCGTCGCCGTCGGCGACCGCGATCTCGGCGTCCGGATCGTTGACCCACGGGTCCAGCTGGTCCACGAAGTACGGGAAGCGCATCGTCTGCCGGCGCGCGTCGTAGAGCACGATGTAGAAATTCTCGGCGTACATCAGCTCGCCGACGATCGCGTGCACCCGGCGCAGCATCACCGGCAGCGCGAGGTTGCTGCCGGCGAGGTCGGCGATCTCGTACAGCGCCTGACGCAGCAGCTCGGAACGCTGCAGCGAGGCGATGGTGTCGGCGGCCAGCTCCAGCTGCAGCGCCTGCTCCACCTGCTGGCGGGCGGCGGCCAGCCAGCCCTGCACCGCGGTTTCCGGCCAGTCCGCGGGGCGCTCGGCCAGCACGTCCAGATGCGACTCGCGCGGGCCCTGCCAGGCCTGGTGCAGCAGCTCCGGTGCCTGTGGCGCGCCGGCAGGGGTGATGTCGCTGCCCTCGCCCAGTGCAGGCTGCCGCCATGCCACCTGCACCCGCGAGCCCTCCGGCAGGCCCCGCGCCAGACGCTCCGCGATCCCGGCAAGCACGCCGGGGGCGCGGGGCTGCGCGGAGGTCGCGCGCGCCGGCGGGATGGCTGTCAAGGAAGCATTCATCTTTCCCCATATTGCCTGCATCCACGCGCCCGCGCCATCCGCCATCCGCCCCATGCACGGGCATCCCCGAGCGCCGGCCGCGGGCGGTCGGCGAGGGCTAGAATGCCGGCATGACTCCTCCTGCGACGGCGCGTGCCAAGGCGCCCCTCGGTTCCCTGCGCGCCCTATGGCCGTTCGTGCGCCGCCACCGCGGCCTGTTCCTGGCCTGGCTGCTGGCGCTGGGGATCTCCTCCGCCGCCTCGCTGAGCCTGCCGGTGGCGTTCCGCACCATGATCGACCACGGCTTCCGCAGCGGTGCCAGCGGCGAGGTGGACCGCGCCTTCCTGCTGCTGTTCGCGGTCGCGCTGGTGCTGGCGGTGGCGACCGCGGCGCGCTTCTTCTTCGTCTCCCTGCTCGGCGAGAAGGTGGTGGCCGACCTGCGGACGCAGCTGTACGCGCACCTGATCGCGCTGGACGCCGAGTTCCACGACCGCACCCGCAGCGGCGAGCTGGTCTCGCGCCTGACCGCCGACGTCGAGCTGATCCGCAACCTGGTCGGCAGCGTGATGTCGATCGCCCTGCGCAGCAGCATCACCGCGATCGGCGCGCTGGTGATGCTGTTCGTCACCAGCCCGCGGCTGGCGGCGTGGGCGCTGCTCGGGATCCCGGCGGCGGTGCTGCCGGTGGTGCTGGGCGCGCGCCGCATCCGCAAGGTCGCGCGCCACAGCCAGGACAAGGTGGCCGAGGCCAACGCGCTGGCCAGCGAGACCCTGGGCGCGGTGCGCACGGTGCAGGCGCATGCGCGCGAGGCCTACGAGCGCGGCCGCTTCGCGCAGGCGGTAGCGCACGCGGTGGGCGTGGCGCGGCGGCGGATCGGGGCGCAGGCGCTGATGACCGGCACCACCATCACCCTGTTCTTCGGTGCGATCTCGCTGGTGCTGTGGTCGGGCGCGCACGACGTGATCGCCGGCCGCATGAGCGCCGGCACCCTGCTGCAGTTCGTGCTGTACGCGGTGTTCGGCGGCGGCTCGGTGGCGGCGCTGGCGGAGGTCTGGAACGAGTTGCAAAGGCCGCCGGCGGCATGGGCCGGATCGACGACCTGCTGCGCGAGCGCCCGGCGATCACCGCGCCAGCCTCGCCGCGCGCGCTGCCGCGGCCGCTGCGCGGGGAGATCGCGTTCGAGCACGTCACCTTCCACTACCCGC
Organism: Thermomonas sp. S9; assembly: GCF_024704365.1. Taxonomy (GTDB): domain Bacteria; phylum Pseudomonadota; class Gammaproteobacteria; order Xanthomonadales; family Xanthomonadaceae; genus Thermomonas. The sequence goes on along the minus strand of NZ_JAJDFY010000001.1, from coordinate 1,205,366 downwards.
AGCACCCCGAGCGCCCCGCCCTGCGCGACTTCAGCCTGCGCATCGCGCCCGGCGAGACGGTGGCGCTGGTGGGCCCGTCCGGCGCCGGCAAGAGCACCGTGCTGGCGCTGCTGCTGCGCTTCCACGACCCGCAGGCCGGCCGCATCCTGGTGGACGGCATCGACATCCGGCAGGTCGATCCGGTGCAGCTGCGCGAGGCGATCGGGCTGGTGCCGCAGGCGCCGGTGATCTTCGCCGCCAGCGCGCAGGACAACATCCGCTACGGCCATCTGCAGGCCAGCGATGCCGAAGTCGAGCAGGCCGCACGGCGCGCGGAAGCCGACGAGTTCATCCGCCAGCTGCCGCAGGGCTATGCCACCGAGCTGGGCGAGCGCGGCGCGCGCCTGTCCGGCGGCCAGCAACAGCGCATCGCGATCGCGCGCGCGCTGCTCAAGGACGCCCCGGTGCTGCTGCTGGACGAGGCCACCTCGGCGCTGGACGCGCAGAGCGAGCGCGCGGTGCAGCTCGCGCTGGAGCACCTGATGACCGGGCGCACCACGCTGGTGATCGCGCACCGGCTGGCCACCGTGCTGCGCGCCGACCGCATCGTGGTGATGGACGCCGGGCAGGTGGTGGCCGAAGGCACCCACGCGCAGCTGCTGGCGCAGGGCGGGCTGTACGCCGAGCTGGCGAAACTGCAGTTCCTGGACTGATCCGGACGCGTCCGTCCGGAAGGGCGCGCGCACCGCCTGGACCGCGCCTGCAAACGAGTGGCGCGGCCGCAGCCAGCGCTTACTTCTGCTTCCAGCTGCCACCGGACTGGTACCACCAGCCCGGGCGCGCGCTGGCGATCCACTGGCGCGCGAACACCGCGCGGATCTGGTCTTCCCACTCCGGATGGCCGTTGGCCACCGCCACCTCGCGGTACACCGCCTTGCGGTCGCGGTTGTCGTCGGCCACCGCCGAGTTCAGCGCCACCCGGTCTTTCAGGTCCACCTTCGAGGGATCGCGCACGCTGATGTAGCCATCCTCGGTGAAGCCCAGAGCGCCGCTGTCGAACCCGGCGCGCAGGATGCTGGCGAACCGCGCTTCCATGCGCGCCTGGATCGCCTGGATCGCCGGGGTCTTGATGGTGATGTCGGGCACGGCCTGCGCCTGCGCGCTGCCGATGCCCACCAGCACCCAGGGATCGAAGCCGGACAGGTCGGCGCGGATGACGCGCTGCATCGCCATGCCGCCACCGCCGGCGGGCGGCATCTGCTTCACCTCGACCTTGTCGGCGTCCTGGATGACCTTCTCGACGAACTCCTTGGCCGCCTCCTTGGCCTCGGCCGCCGGGAAGTACACGTTGATCGTCACGCAGGCGCTGAGCAGCAACGCCCCCGCCACCGGCACGCCCATCCACTGCTTCATGGTCCGTCTCCCTCGTTGCTGTACTGCCTCAATCCACCACCGGCGCCACGTCGCCCTTGCTTGCGGCCAGCAGGCGCTCGACCAGGGTGGGCCAGTCCACCGCGCGGTTGTGGCCCACCACGTCCAGCCGCGGCAGGCCCTGGCCTTCGACGATAGTAAAGGCGTTGCCTTCTGAACGCAGGCCGGACATGGCGCAGACCTGGTTCTCCAGCCGGCAGCCGATCCCGATCCGGCGGTAGCCGAAGTCCTGGAACAGTGCGATCAGCCTGCCCTGCAGGGTCTGCACCAGCGCAGTCCCGCCGACGCGGCCGATGTCCTGCACCGCGCGCTGGCTGATCCGGCGGCGCACGCCCGGCGTGTCGGCGGTGGCCAGCCAGGCATCGAACGCCACCGGGGTCCAGTCCACCAGGCGCAGGCCGTCGATGCGGCCGTCCAGGCGCCCGCTGATGCTGCCGAAGCCCAGCACCTCGGTCAGCCGCAGCAGGTCCAACCCGCGCAGGGCGATGTCCGCGCTCAGGCTGGGCGCGGTGCCGAACGGGCGCTCCAGTGCCAGCGAGGAAAACCTCACCTGGCCATCGAACAGGCCCAGCTGCAGCCCGCCCTCGAAGTCGATCCGGTCGCGGGCGTAGTGCGCGCGCGGGATGTCCCCTCCCAGGCGCCCCTGGAACGGCGGCAGCTCCAGCGCCTGCGCCACCTGACCGAAATCGACGTCGGCCAGATGCAGGCCGAAATAGATCTCCAGACCATCGCCATCGCGCGGCGGCCGGATCACCGCATCGCGCAGGGTCAGGCGACCGCCCAGCAGCGGAATGCCCGCCTGCGGCAGGACCAGCACACCACCGGCGCTGGTCAGGGGCAGCCGTGCGGCGCCGAACTTCAGGCCATACAGCTGCCCACCCTGCCATTGCAGAGCGCTGGCGACCGGGGTGCCCGCGGAGTAGCGCAGATCGCCCTGCAGGTGGTCGAACACGAAGCGGCCGTCCGGATCGCGCACGTCCACCTGCCGCAGACGGGCGTCCAGCGCCTGCAACTGCCCGCCCTGCATCTGCGCCGCCAGGGTCAGGCCGCCGTGCAGGTCCACCCCGCCGAGCCCGGCCAGCCCCATCCACCCCGAGAGATAGCGCGGCTTGAGCGGGGGTGAGGTCGTCGCTGCGGGCCTGCACCGACAGGCTGTCGAGATGGCCCTCGGCGTCCAGCGCCGCCTGCGCGGTGGCCGTCAGCACCGCGCCATCGTTCCAGGCGATGCGCGGCAATCGCCATCCGTCCCGCCCCTGCTGGACCGCCTCCAGCTGCACGCCGACCGGAGCCGCGGGCAGGGCCACGTAGGTATTGCCGACCAGGAACTCGCCGCCGCGCAGTTCGCCCGCGGTGGCGATCCGCGTCGCCTCCGCCTCCGCGCGATAGCGCAGCTGCAGGTGCGCGCCGAGGCCTTCGCCCGCGATGCTGCCGTCGCCGTTCTGCAGCCCGAGTGCGCGAAGCTGCAGCGGCCCGACGACCTGCAGGGCGTGCGCATCCGCCTGCACGCGCAGGCGCCCATCCAGTTGCCCGCCGGTGAAACGCGCCTGCGGCCAGGCCTGCGCCAGCAGCCCCTGCATCCACGCCAGCGGCACCTGCTGCAGCACCACCGCGAACTCGTCCGGCCGGGCCGCCGCGCGCGCCAGCTGCACACGGGTGCCGGCATGCGCAAGTTCGGCGCGCAGGGCCGTTTCGTCCAGCCGGATCGCCAGCCGCATCGGCGCGATGCCGGCGGCGCGCAGCGCGCCCGCGCAGGCCCAGCCGGACGCCGGTAGCCGCTGCAGCGGGCAGTGCCAGCGCACCGCGCGCAGGCGACCGCCCAGCGCCGGCAGGTCCACCTGCGCGGCCTGCAGTTCGAGGGTGCCGGCCTCGACATTGGCCGGCCAGTCCAGGTTTATCCGTAGCCGCTCCACGGAGCCGGCCGGCATCTTGATCCGCGCCACCTGCAGCTGCGCACCGCGCGCCTGCAGCGCGGGCGCGGCCAGCATTGCCAGCAGGCCCAGGCCGCAGGTTAGGATCGGACGCGACATGGCCACAGCATACAAAGCGCAAGGACCGCACGCATGAACCCGCCCTCGCCTCCCCCTCCGTCTTCGACCCCGCCTTCGTCGCCGGCTCCCGCCACGCCGCCGTGCCTGCTGCTGGTCGAGGACGACCCGGCCAGCGCCGCGTTCATGGCCGCAGTCGCTTCGGCACTGCCGGCGCGGGTGCATCTGGTGACGAGCATTGCCGATGGCGAATCGGCCTGCGCGCTGCAGATGTTCGACCTGCTGCTGGTGGACGCCAATCTGCCCGACGGTCGCGGCGAGCACCTGCTCCACCTGCTGCGCGAGCGCGGCCACGCAACCCCGGCGCTGGCCCATACCGCCGATCCCGACCCGGCCCTGCACGCGCGCCTGCGCGCGGCCGGGTTCGCCGAGGTGCTGCTCAAGCCGATCGCGGCCGCGGCCCTGCGCGCGGCCCTGCGCCGGCACCTGCCGGGCGCACGCCCCGCCGACTGGGACGATGCCGCCGCGCTGGCCGCGCTCGGCGGCGAAGCCGCGCACGTGCAGGCGCTGCGGGCCCTGTTCCTGGCCGAACTGCCGCAGCAGCGGCAGCGGATCGTGCACGCCGCCATCCATGCCGACATCGGCGGCCTGCGCGCAGAGCTGCACCGGCTGGTGGCCAGCTGCGGGTTCGTGGGCGCCGCCCGGCTGGGCAGCGCAGTGCGCGCGCTGCAGGAATCGCTGCTGGATGCCGCCGCCCTGCGCGCGGTGGAGGCCGCGATCGACGAGCTGCTGGCATCCGCCGCTACGGCCTGACCTGACCGCAAGCCTCGCTCAGGCCGCTCCCGGCGCCTCGCCGGCGCGCAGCTCATCGAGCAGGGCGCGCGTCACCGGGTCATGCACCTGCGCCGCGGCCCCGCCCTTCCCCTGCACGGCCGGCAGCAGGCGATGGGCCAGCTGCTTGCCCAGCTCGACCCCGAACTGGTCGAACGCGTTGATCCCCCACAGCACGGACTGCAGGTACACGCTGTGCTCGTACAGCGCGATCAGCATGCCCAGCGTCTGCGGCGTCAACGCCTCCAGTAGCAGCAGCGTGCTGGGACGGTTGCCCGGGTAGCGCCGGTGCGGATCCTCGCTGTCCTGGCCATTGGCCAGCGCCTCGCTCTGCGCCAGCAGGTTGGCCAGCAGCGCGGCATGGTTGGCCGCGAACGGATGCTCGGCCCGGAGTACGCCGATGAAATCGGCCGGCACCACCTGGGTGCCCTGGTGCAGGGCCTGGAAGAAGCTGTGCTGGGTGTCGGTACCGGCGCCGCCCCACCACACCGGCACGGTGTCGATGCCGACCTCGCGGCCATCCAGGTGGACACGCTTGCCCAGGCTTTCCATCACCAGCTGCTGCAGGTAGGCCGGCAGCAGCCTGAGGCGCTCGTCGTAGGGCAGCACCGCCTGGGTGGCGGCCTGCAGGCCATTGCGGTTCCACACCGCGGTCAGCGCGTGCCACACCGGCAGGTTCTCGCGCGGCGGCGCATGCAGCGCGTGCGCATCCATCTCCGCCGCGCCTTCCAGCAACTGCTCGAAGCGCTGCATGCCCAGCGCCAGCGCGATCGGAAACCCGACCGCCGACCACAGCGAATAGCGTCCGCCGACCCAGTCCCACATCGGCAGGGTGCGCTCCGGCGGGATGCCGAACTCGGCCACCCGCGCCGCATTCGTGCTGACCGCGTACAAGCGCGTGTCGTCGCCCAGCCAGTCGCGCACGATCGCGCCGTTGAGCAGGGTTTCCTGGGTGGTGAAGGTCTTGGAGATCATCACCGCGGCGGTGCGCGCTGGCGCCAGCCTCGCCAGCACCCGCTGCGCCGCGTGCCCGTCCACATTGGATATGAAGTGCACGTTGAAGCGCGCATCCGGCCTTGCCAGCGCATCCACCACCAGACGCGGCCCGAGATCGGAGCCGCCGATGCCGATGCTCACGATATCGGTGACGTCACTGGCCTCCAGCGCCGCGACCAGCTCGCGCATCCGCAGCTGCGCCGCCAGCGCCTGCGCGCGTGCGGCCAGGGCGAAGGCCGAGCCGGTGGCCGCCCCGCGCAGCGCGCTGTGCAGCGCCGGGCGCGCCTCGGTGGGATTGACGGTGTCGCCGTCCAGCAGGCGGCGCAGCGCGCCCGCCAGATCGGCGCGCGCGGCGATCGCGAACAGCGCATCCAGCGCTGCGCGGTCGTAGCGCTGGCGCGCGAAACTGGCGTACAGCGGCCCGCAGCGCAGGGCGAACTCCCGCGCGCGGGCGGGATCGTCCTGCAGCAGGCGCACCAGCGGCATGCCGTCCAGCCGCCGCGCATGCGCCTGCAGGCCGTCCAGCAGCGTGGACACGTCAGGCCGCCTGCTTGGGCATCGAGTGGTTGGTATGGGTCAGCCGGTTGTCGCGGTCCACGTACACGCAGACCGGCTTGTGCGCGGCGGCCTCGGCCTCGTCGCACTGCACATAGGCGCAGATGATGACCAGGTTGCCGACCTGCGACTTGTGCGCCGCCGCGCCGTTGACCGAGATCACGCCGCTGCCTTCCTCGCCGCGGATCGCATAGGTGGAATAGCGCTCGCCGCTGGTGACGTCGTAGATGTCGATGCGCTCGTATTCGCGGATGCCGGCGATGTCCAGCAGGCGGCCGTCGATGGCGCAGGAGCCTTCGTAATGCAGTTCGGCATGGGTGACGGTGGCGCGGTGGATCTTGCCCTTGAGCAGGGTCAGTTGCATGGGGGTACTCCGGTGGAACGGACGGTCCGCAGCGGGCGGATTGCGAAGTATAGGCGCCGATGGCGCACCGCAACAAACCCGCCTGTACCGGCCCCGGAGTCCCGGAAAACCGTGGACGCGGGTCAGGCGCGCGGCGCCGGCCCCAGGTCGAACTCCAGGTTGTCGATCAGGCGGGTCCGGCCCAGGCGGGCGGCGATCAGCGCCACCCGCGGCCCGCCCTCGTCATCGCCCGGCTCGCGGAAATCCGGATGCCGCAGCACCGCGTAGTCGGGCACGAACCCGGCCGCACGCAAGGCCGCGTCCGCCGCGGCCTCGACCTGCGCGCGCGGCGTCCCCGCCTGCGCGGCCGCCTGCATCGCCCGCAGGGTGCGGTGGATGACCGGGGCGAGTGCGCGCTCGTCCGGCGACAGGTACTGGTTGCGCGAGCTCATCGCCAGCCCGTCGGGCTCGCGCACGATCTCGCCGGCCAGGATCTCCACCGGCGCCTGCAGGTCGGCCACCAGTTGCCGGATCACCGCCAGCTGCTGGTAGTCCTTGCGCCCGAACGCCGCCACGTCGGGCTGCACCTGGTTGAACAACCGCGTCACCACCGTGCATACGCCGTCGAAATGGCCGGGCCGGCAGGCGCCCTCCAGCACCGCGCTCACGCCCGGCACGTGCACCCTGGCCGCCAGCTCCACCCCGAACGGATACATCGCCTCCACCTCGGGCAGCCACAGCACGTCGCAGCCGGCCTCCTGCAGGCCGCGGGTATCGGCCTCCGGAGTGCGCGGATAGCGGGTGAAATCCTCGTTCGGGCCGAACTGGGTGGGGTTCACGAACACGCTGGAGACCACCCGGTCGGCGTGTTGCCGCGCCAGCGCCACCAGCGAATAGTGGCCGGCGTGCAGATTGCCCATGGTCGGCACGAAGCCGACGCGCAGGCCGTCGCGCTTCCAGCCGGCGACGCGCGCGCGCAGGGCGTCCAGCCGGGAAATGGTCTCGATCATGCGTAGCTGTGCTCTGCGCTGGGGAACGCGCCGCTGCGCACGGCCTGCAGGTAGGCGCGCACGGCGCCGGCGATGGAGCCGCCTTCGGCGAGGAAATCCTTGACGAACTTGGGCTTGCGGTGGCCGGTGTCGACTCCCAGCAGGTCGTGCAGCACCAGCACCTGCCCATCGCAGCCGGGGCCGGCGCCGATGCCGATGGTCGGAATCGGGCTGACCGCGGTGATCTCCGCCGCGAGCGCGGCCGGCACGCCTTCCAGCACCAGCAGCGCCGCGCCCGCCTCGGCCACGGCCAGCGCGTCGGCGCGCAGGCGCTCGGCGGCGGCCTGCTCGCGCCCCTGCACCTTGAAGCCGCCCATCCGCAGCACCGATTGCGGGGTCAGGCCGAGGTGCGCGCACACCGGGATTTCGCGCTCCACCAGGAAGCGGATCACCTCCAGCTTGTGGCCTGCTCCTTCCAGCTTGACCATCGCCGCGCCGGCCTGGATGAAGCGCACCGCCGCGGCATGGGCCTGTTCTGGGGTGGCATCGGCGCCGAACGGGAAATCCGCGATCTTCAGCGCGTGCGGCGCACCGCGCGCCACCGCCGCGGTGTGATAGGCGATGTCCTCCACCCGCACCGGCAGGGTGGAGTCATGGCCCTGCACCACCATGCCCAGCGAATCGCCGATCAGGATCAGGTCGATGCCGGCATCGTCCAGCACCCGCGCGAAGCTGGCGTCGTAGCAGGTGAGCATCGCCAGCCGCTGGCCGGCCGCGCGCGCCTGCGCCAGCTGCGGCACGCTCCAGGACTTCCGTTCGGCATGGACGCTCATCGACGGGCTCCGGCAGGGGGCCCGCATTATGGCGCACAACGCCGGCGCCACCGCGACGGCGTGCCCGCGCTCAGGCGCCCGCGATCGCCTCCACCCCGGTCACATCCACGCCGCGCAGGGCGTCGCCCACGCAGCCGTGGCCGGGGAACGGCGCATCGGTGGCGATCTCGGCCAGCGGCACCAGCGCGAAGGCGCGTTCGTGCAGGTGCGGATGCGGCACCCGCAAGCCGGGTTCGTCCACCACCTGCTCGCAGTACAGCAGCAGGTCGAGGTCGAGCACGCGCGGGCCCCAGCGGTGCGCGGCCTGTTCGCCGCCGCGCGCGCGGCCGGCGCGGCGCTCCACCGCCAGCAGCGCCTCGAGCAGGGCGCGCGGAGCCAGCGCGGTCTCCAGCACGGCCGCGGCATTCACGAAATCGGGCTGGTCCAGCCGCCCCCAGGCCGGCGTGCGGTACAACCGCGAGGCCGCCACCAGGCGGCAGCCGGGGATCGCGTCCAGCGCATCCAGCGCACCCCGCACCGCCGCTACCGGATCGCCCAGATTGGCGCCGATGCCGATGCAGGCGCGCACGGCCTCGCTCACGCGCCGCCACCCGGCTTGCGCCGGCGCCGCCGGCGCTTGCGCGGGATAGCATCTGGCTCCGCCGCCTCGGAAGACGGCGCCTCCGCGTCTTCCCCTGCCCTGGCATCGACCGATTCGGCGGTGGCCGCGGTCGGGTGCAGCTGCGCCTCGCGCCAGAACGCGACATCGTCGGCATGCGAATCCGAGGCCGCCAGCCGCAGTTCGAGGAAATCGAACGCGGCGCGGAAGCGTGGATGCGCCAGCAGGCGGAACACGCGCTTGCGCTGGCGCAGCGAGAAGCGCGGCTGCAGCAGCCAGATCTCCTGCATCGGCAGCGAGAACCTCCGCGGCAGCGCGGTACGCGCCAGCTGGTGGAGAGTCACGCGGTCGGCCGCGCGCCGCTGCGCCTCGGCCAGGTGCACGCCCTGCGCCTGCAGCTGCGCCAGTGCCCGGCAATAGGCCGGCCACAGCAGCACCGCGCACAGGAACGCCGGCGACACCGGCTCGTCGTTGGCCACCCGGCGATCGGTGTTGCGCAGTCCCTGCACCAGCATCCGCCGCAGCGCGCCGGAGGAATTGGCCGCCAGCGCCTGCGCGGTCTCCGGCAGCAGTACCGGCAACAGGCCGGTGGCCTCCAGTTGCTCGAAGCTGGCCACCGCGTGCCCGGCCAGGAACAGCTTGAGGGTTTCCTCGAACAGCCGCGCCGGCGATGCCTCGGCCAGCAGCGGCGCCAGGCGCGGGATCGGCGCCGCGGTTGCCGGCTCGATGCTGAAATCGAGCTTGGCCGCCAGCCGCGCCGCGCGCAGCATGCGCACCGGGTCCTCGCGGTAGCGCGCCTCGGGCTCCCCGATCAGGCGCAGCACGCGCGCCTGCACGTCGTCGTAGCCGCCCACGTAGTCGCGCACCGAGAAATCCTCGATCGCGTAGTACAGCGCGTTGGCGGTGAAGTCGCGGCGCACCGCGTCTTCCTCGATGGTGCCGTAGATGTTGTCGCGTAGCAGGCGACCGCCGTCGTCGGTCTGGCGGTCGCCCTCGTCGTCGCCGCCATTGGCGCGGAAGGTCGCCACCTCGATGATCTCGCGCCCGTACACCACGTGCGCGAGGCGGAAGCGGCGGCCGATCAGGCGGCAGTTGCGGAACAGCGCCTTGACCTGCTCGGGGGTGGCGTCGGTGGCCACGTCGAAATCCTTGGGATGCCCGCCGATCAGCAGGTCGCGCACCGCGCCGCCCACCAGATAGGCCCCGAACCCGCCCTCGCGCAGGCGGTACAGCACGCGCAGGGCATTCGGGCTCATCTGCTTGCGGGACACCCCGTGGGCATCGCGCGGGATCACGCGCAGGTGGGGAACGGGCGACGCGGGGAAAGCTTGGTTTTCGGTCATGCTGCGGGCGGCGGCGAAAGTAAGGGGCGTTGCCATTGGCGGACGCAGCCTTTTATACTAGCAAGCTCGGCGCATCCTTCCGATGCCGCCGGCCGGTCGTCCAGCCGGCTGATCCCAATGCTCCCTTCGTCTAGAGGCCTAGGACGTGGCCCTCTCAAGGCTAAAACACGGGTTCGAATCCCGTAGGGAGCGCCATCCACACCGAAGGCCCGCGTCGCTGACGCGGGCCTTCGCGTTTTGCAGCCCCGCGGCCCGCCTGCTATCGCGCGGGCCGCGGCGTTAAACTACGCGCAACGCACCATCGCCACACGGACGCCCCATGCCCTTCGTCGTCACCGAAAACTGCATCAAGTGCAAGCACACCGACTGCGTGGAGGTGTGCCCGGTGGACTGTTTCCACGAAGGCCCGAACTTCCTGGTGATCGACCCGGACGAGTGCATCGACTGCACCCTGTGCGAGCCGGAATGCCCGGTGGGCGCGATCTTCCCGGAAGAGGACGTACCGGCTGGCCAGGAAGTCTTCGTCGGCCTGAACGCGGAGCTGGCAAAGGAGTGGCCGGTGCTGACCGTGCGCAAGGACCCGCCGCCCGACCACGCCGAATGGGACGGCAAGCCCGGCAAGCTGGCGCTGCTGGAGCGCTGAGCGGCGGCGAGCGCAGCCGTTCGCGGGGACACCTGCCCACCATGAACCGATACGCCGCAGGGCGCCAAACGGCGCCCTGCGTGCGTCATGCGTGCCTCAACGGGCGTGTGCCAGACCCGCGATTACGGGGCGATCGCCGCCTTGAGCGCCGCGATCAGCCTGCCCGCGGCCTCGCCGCTCGGCGGCAACCCGCGCGGGTCCACCGCCGAGACGAACGCACCATCGCCGGCCCTGGTGACGCGCACCAGGAACTTGCTGTCCATGTAATCGACGTCGTAAGTGCCGAGGATCTCGGCCTTGCTGGCGATCTGCACGCCGGGCGTGGCCGCCAGCGCTTCCCCAACCTTGGCGAACACGGCATCGCGATCGGCGGGAACCGCGAACCCGGTGGCCGCCTGCGGGCGCGCCGGCGCGGTGGACGCGGCACTGGCGCTGGCGCTGGCCGGCAGCGCCATGGCCTTGTCGGCGGCCGGGCGGTCCAGGTCCGGCGGGACTTCCAGCGGCCGTGCCTCGGCGCTCTGGGCGTAGAGCGCGTTCTTCTTCTTGAACCAGTGGCAGCCGGACAGGCCGGTCACCAGCAGGACGGCGACCAGCGGCGCGGCGACCTTGGACATGCGGGGGGCGTGGTGCATCTGGTTCTCCTGTCAGGCCGCGTCGCTGCGGCCATTGGCGTGTTCGAGTTGGCGGATGGCCGCCAGCAGGCGTTCGGCCTGGGCGGCATGTGCGGATGATAGCGGCTGCAGCGGCAGGCGCAGGCCGTGGCCGATGCCGTCAAGCGCCAGCAGGGCCTTGACCGGGATCGGGTTCGGCTCGACCCCGAGGAAGTGGTACAGCTCCGCCAGCGCCTCGTTCAGCGCCGCGGCGGTCGCCGCATCGCCCGCCAGCGCCGCATCGCACAGGCGGCGGAAGCTGCGCGGCACGACGTTCGACGCGACCGACACCACCCCATCGGCGCCGGCGCGCATCGCCCGCAGCGCGGTCGGGTCGTCGCCGCTGAGCACCACGAACTCCTCGCGCCGCAGCGGCAGCAGGGCCTGCATGCGCTCTTCCTCGGCGCGCGCCTCCTTGATGCCGATGATGTTGGCGTGCAGCGACAGTTCGCCGGTGGTGTCCGGGAGCATGTCGCAGCCGGTGCGGCCGGGCACGTTGTAGAGCACGACCGGCAGCCCGCCGTCGTCGGCCACCGCGCGGAAATGCGCCAGCAGGCCCGCCTGGGTCGGACGCACGTAGGGCGGCGTCACCACCAGTGCCGCATCCGCGCCGAGGCTGGCCGCGCGCCGGGTGGCCTGCACCGTCTTGGCGGTGTTGGACTGGCCGGTTCCGGCCAGCACCGGGATGCGCCCGGCGCAGGTCTCCAGCGCGTGCCGCAGCAGGCGCCCGTACTCGTCGTCGGACAGCGCGGCGGCCTCGCCGGTGGAACCGGCCACCACCACGGCCTGGGTGCCGGCCGCCAGTTGCGCCTGCAGCAGGCGTTCCCAGGCCGGGAAGTCGATGTCGCCCGCCGCGGTGAACGGCGTGGCCAGTGCGGTGATGCTGCCGGAAAGTCGCAAGGGGAAAGGTCCGGTTCGCGCGCGGCCCGGAAGGCGCGACGCAGGGCGGGAAATGACGCGGGATGCGGATGCGGTTGCGCGCCGATCTTACTTGCGGCTGGAAAGCGGCGGCAAGTATGCTGGCAGCTCAATCCCGCCCCTCCGCGGCGGGATCCCCGTCGATTCCCGGTATCCCGCATTGAGCAAGACCGCCGCACGGCCCTCCACCAACGAAAACCACCTGCTGATCAACGCGTACACCACGCATCCGCAGTCGCCGCTGCTGGCGGTCACCCGCCGCATCGCCGATTCCGGCTGCAACCTGGTGGACGCGCGCCTGGCGACGGTGGGCCGCGACGTGTCGGTGAGCGCGCTGGCGACCGGCTCGTGGGACGCGGTGGCCAAGCTGGAGACCATGCTGACCAAGCTGGAGCGCGAGGAAGGCCTGAAGCTGGTGTGGTACCGCACCGGCCCGAAATCGCTGCAGTCCAACCTGCTGCCGTACGTGGTGGAAGTGATCGCCGCGGACAAGCCCGGCATCCTGTTCCAGCTGGCGGATTTCTTCGACCACCAGGGCATCACCATCGAGAGCCTGCACTGCTCGCGCTACCGCGCCATGCAGACCGGCGCCGACATGTTCTCCGCGCAGCTGACCATCGGCGTTCCGGCGGACATGCACATCGCCGCGCTGCGCGACGATTTCCTCGAGTTCTGCGATCACCTGAACCTCGACGCGATCATGGACCCGATGAAGTACTGAGGCAGCCCGCGCGATGATCGACACCGGCGACCGCATTCCTGACCTGCCTCTCGCATTGTCCAGCGGCAACGCGGCGGCGCTCGGCGACTACGCCGGGAAATGGCTGGTGCTGTACTTCTACCCGAAGGACTCCACCCCCGGCTGCACCACCGAGGGCCAGGATTTCAACGCGCTGCTGCCGGAGTTCGAACGCGCCGGCGCCGCCGTGCTGGGCGTATCCAGGGATTCGCTCAAGTCGCACCAGAACTTCCGCGCCAAGCAGGGCTTCCGGTTCGAGCTCGCCAGCGACGCCGACGGCGCGCTGTGCGAGGCCTTCGGCGTGGTGCAGCCGAAGAAACTGTACGGTCGCGAATACCTGGGCATCGTGCGCAGCACGTTCCTGATCGATCCGTCCGGCGTGGTGCGCGAGAAGTGGCAGCCGGTGAAGGTGCCCGGCCATGCGCGCACCGTGCTCGAAACGCTGCAGGCCGCCCAAGCCAAGTGACCTCCCCTGCCTCCACCCCCGTCCACTGCCCCGCTCCGCGGGTTGCGGTGGTTCGCCGCTTTCCAACCGATCCGAACGAAGGGAATGCCGCATGACCCGGAGCAAGCGCATCTACGTCCTCGACACCAACGTGCTGATGCACGACCCCACCGCGCTGTTCAAGTTCGAGGAGCACGATGTGTACCTGCCGATGCAGGTGATGGAGGAGCTGGACAATGGCAAGAAGGGCACCTCCGAGGCCAGCCGCAACGCGCGCCAGGTCAGCCGCTTCCTGAACGAGCTGATCGAGGCGCACGGCAGCAGCGACGTCAGCCAGGGGATCGCGCTGGTGCGCCCACAGGGCCTGCAACTGCGCGGCGCGGAAAGCGCCGGACGGCTGCGCTTCCAGACCGGCGACTTCGATGCCGGCAAGCGCTTTGGCACGGTGATCCCGGACAACAACATCCTCGGCGCGATCCTGGTGCTCAAGCAGCAGGAACCGGGCACGCCGGTGGTGTTCGTGTCGAAGGACATCAACCTGCGGATCAAGGCCTCGATCGCGGGCATCACCAGCGAGGACTACGAGAACGACCGCGCGCTGGACGATTTCAGCCTGCTCTACACCGGCGCCACCCCGCTGCCGGAGGACTTCTGGCAGCGCCACGGCAAGGACCTCAAGTCCTGGACCGACAAGGGCCGCACCTATTACGAACTCACGACCGGCGACGACGAGAACTGGTATCCGAACCAGTTCGTGTTCCTGCCCGGCGACGAGCAGTCGGAGATGAAGATCGTGCGCCTGCAGGACGGCAAGGCGGTGCTGCAGATCGTGGACGACTTCCGCCACGGCCAGCACGCGGTCTGGGGCATCACCGCGCGCAACCGCGAGCAGAACTTCGCGCTCAACGCGCTGATGGACCCGGAGATCGACTTCGTCACCCTGCTCGGCACCGCCGGCACCGGCAAGACCCTGCTGGCGCTGGCGGCGGGCCTGGCGCAAACCATGGACGCGCAGCGCTACCGCGAGATCATCATGACCCGCGCCACCGTGAGCGTGGGCGAGGACATCGGCTTTTTGCCCGGCACCGAGGAAGAAAAGATGACGCCGTGGATGGGGGCGCTCACCGACAACCTCGAAGTGCTCACCCACAACCAGGAGGGCGGCGCCTGGGGCCGCGCGGCCACCAACGACCTGCTGGCCAGCCGGATCAAGATCCGCTCGCTGAACTTCATGCGCGGGCGCACCTTCCTCTCGCGCTACCTGATCCTGGACGAGGCGCAGAACCTCACGCCCAAGCAGATGAAGACGCTGGTGACCCGCGCCGGCCCCGGCACCAAGATCGTCTGCCTCGGCAACGTGGAGCAGATCGACACGCCCTACCTCACCGAGACCACCTCCGGCCTCACCTACGCCGTGGACCGCTTCAAGTCCTGGCAGCACAGCGCGCACGTGACGCTGCGCCGCGGCGAGCGCTCGCGCCTGGCCGACTACGCCTCCGACGCGCTCTGACCCGGCGCCTCGCCCGCCGCCTGCGCGCCCTCATGCAGCGTGCGCAGCGCGGTGGCCAGATCGGCGAAATAGCCGTCCGGATGGTCGCGCCGCACCAGCTGCGCGCGCGCCAGCTTGCGCAGCACGCGCGGACTGGCCCCGCACAGCACGACCTTCACCCCGCGCCGATGCAGCGCCTCGATGGTGGATTCCAGGCGCTTGAGGCCGGTGGCGTCGATCACCGGCATCCGCTCCAGCCACAGCACCACGTGCCGCGGCGGCGGCTGCGACCAGGACAGCGCGCGTTCGAGTGAATCCACCGAGCCGAAGAAGAACGGCCCGTCGATCGCATACACCGCCATCCCCGGCGGCAGCGCCTGCAATCCGGCCTGAGCCAGCTGCGCGCGCAGGCTGTGCTCGCCATGCTCGACCACCTCCACCGCCGAACTCATGCGGCGCATGAACTGGAACATCGCCAGGATCACCCCGATGTTCACCGCCACCACCAGGTCGGTGAGGACGGTCAGGGCGAAGGTAATCACCAGGATCGCCGCGTCCGACCGCGGTGCATGCCGCACGAGGCGCAGGAAGCGATGCACCTCGCTCATGTTCCAGGCCACCACGAACAGGATCGCCGCCAGCGCCGCCAGCGGCACCTTGCCGGCATAGGGCGCGAGCGCGAGCAGGATCAACAGCAGAACGACCCCATGCGCGATCCCGGCCAGCGGGCTGGTGCCGCCGTTGCGGATATTGGTGGCCGTGCGCGCGATCGCGCCGGTGGCGGCGATCCCGCCGAACAGCGGCGAAAGGATGTTGGCGATGCCCTGCCCGATCAGCTCCTGGTTGGAGTCGTGCCGGGTGCCGGCCATGCCGTCGGCCACCACCGCCGACAGCAGCGACTCGATCGCCCCCAGCATGGCGATGGTGAAGGCCGATGGCAGCAGCGCCATCCAGCGGTCGAACCCCGCCTGCGGCAGTTGCAGGCTGGGCAGGCTGCGCGGAATCGCGCCAAAGGTGGACTCGATCGTCGCCACGCCGTCCAGAGGCAGCGCCTGCACGGCCACGGTCGCCGCCAGCATGGCCAGCAGCGGCCCCGGCACCCGTGAAAGCCCGGGGATCCTCGCGCCCCACAGCGTCAGCACCAGGCTCAGCAGACCAATGGCGGCGGTCGCCAGGTGCAGATGCGGCAGCGCCTGCAGCAGCGTCCAGGTCTTCAGATAGAACGGGCCCGCGCCGGGTGCCGGCAACCCGAAGAAATACTGCCACTGCCCCACCCAGATGATCACCCCGATCCCCGCGGTGAAGCCGACGATCACCGGATCGGGAATGAAGCGGATCACGGACCCCAGCCGCGCCCAGCCCATCGCCAGCAGGATGATCCCGGCCATCAGGGTTGCCAGCAGCAGGCCGCCCACCCCGAACTGCGCCACCACCCCGGCCAGGATCACGATGAAGGCGCCGGTCGGCCCGGCGATCTGCACCCGCGTGCCGCCGAACAGCGACACCGCGATGCCGGCGATGATCGCGGTGTACAGCCCCTGCTCCGGCCGCACCCCGGAGGCGATCGCAAACGCCATCGACAGCGGCAGCGCGACCACCCCGACGATGGCGCCGGCCACCAGGTTGCGGCCCCAGTGCTCGCGCCGCAGCAGCCCCGCGCGCGCGGCTTCCAGAATAGCGATCATGCCGGCGTCCTCCGCGCCTTCAGGCGCACGCCGCGCCCGCCCTCGAGGCTGGCCGCGCCCTCGCCGATCAGTTCCACGCCGGCGGCCTCCAGCGCCTCGACCACCCGCGTCAGCGACTCCACCACGCCGCGCACGTTGCCGTCGCTGGCCTCCATGCGCTGGATGGTCGGCAGCGACAGCCCGGCCATCTGCGCCAGGGTTCTCTGGTCGATCCCGAGCAGCGCCCGGGCGGCTTTCAATTGCGCGGCGGTCAGCATGGAGCGCTTCTGTGATGCGAAAGAGTTAATATCTTAAACATCTAAGTGACAAGTATCAACATCAATATTGATTTATTTTATATCAGCTAAGCCCCCCCTTGCCGCGACGCACCCAGCGGATCCCAGCGGCGCACGCGGGCGCAGCGGCTGCGTTGCAGCCGGATGCAGCCCCGTTCTCCCACAGGCGAGCGGGACGAACGGAGCGCAACCTCATCTCCGGCGCCTCTGGAGGGATCGCATCACCCCCCGCATCTGGCAGCAGGGCGATGTCGGGCGCAGAAAAGCAAAACGCCGGCGCGTGGCCGGCGTTTTGCCCTGGACAGTGGATGCGCAGCATCGTCGCCCGCGGATGCGGCTGCCGGCCGGGGCGGCCCGGTGTTAGGGGGTGCAGTGCGATCAGCGCCTGCAGCGGCCACGGTACCACCCGGTCCATCGCGGCCAGGAACACCTCGCGCCGCGCCCACTTGCGCCCCCAGATCCTCGCCGTCACCGAACGCCAGTTGCATCGAGACCACCCTTGAAGCGATAACGGATTGTCATCGACGGTGGCGGAACTGTTCGAAGCTTCCTTACGTGAATGCGGAAAACGGAGAAATGACAACGCTCCGGCGGATACGCGATTCCGGATTGACAGTCATCATAGCGTCGCTGACCATCCTTAATCTTAGCCTCAGGCTTGTGGTCTTAGTTTTAGTTTTAGTCTCGATCTTGGCCAAGACTCGGGCCCTGCCGTGACCACCGGAGCGATCGCCCTATCCGCAGCGCTCACAAGGCTTGTTCGCAAAGGCCTGGATTGATCCGGCAGCGACCGCCTCGATGGCTGGTTCATCGAAGGCGATTGGACGATGATCGCCGTGCGGAACCGTGGCGCAGGGAGCAGCGTGGATGAAACAGAACAGCAGTCATCGCACGGCCTTCGTGCTTCAGGGGGCGGCGCGCTCGGCGCCTATCAAGCCGGGTCGGTTTGCCGCCTGGACAAAGCCGGCATTCGGCCGGATCTGGTGGCCGGCATCTCGATCGGCGCGATCAACGCCGCGCTTATTGCCGGCAACCCGCCCGAGCGGCGGGCCGAGCGCCTGACGGCCTTCTGGGAGAGGATCAGCCGGGCCACCGCACTGCCAGGGCTGGATGCCTTCGGGCCGGCAATGGCGCTGACGGTAGGCGCGCCCGGCTTCTTCGCCCCGCGTCTGCCGCCTGCCGCCCTGGCCCCGCCGGGCGATCCGGCCCGCGCCTCGGTCTATGACACTTCACCGCTGCGCGCGACGCTCGAGGCGCTGGTGGATTTCGACCTGCTCAACGATGGCCCAGTGCGGCTCGTGGTCGGTGCGGTGAATGTCGCCACCGGCAATTTCGTCTGGTTCGACAGCGCCGAGCGCCGCATCGAGCCGGAACACATCATGGCCTCGGGCGCGCTGCCGCCGGGTTTCGCACCGGTAGGGATCGAGGGCGAATGGTTCTGGGACGGCGGCCTTGTCTCCAACACGCCGCTGGCGCGCGTGGTTGAGACACGGGCCACTCATGCCCCCCTCGTCATCTGGCAGATGGATCTGTTTTCCGCCCGCGGCCCGGTCCCGCATTCGCTCTGGGCGGTCGAAGCGCGCGAGAAGGACATCCGCTTTTCCAGCCGGACCCGCACCGTGACCGACCGGATGCGCCAGATGCACGATCTTGCCTGCGTGCTGCAGGCCCATGCCCAGGCACTGCCCGAGACGCTGAAGTCGCACCCCGTGGTTGCGCCGTTGCTGGCCCCGTCCGCACGCGGGCCGCTCACGCTCATCCACCTGATCTATCGTGGCAAGCCCTATGAGACGGGGGCGAAGGACTACGATTTCGGCCGCGCGGCGATGCGGCGCCACTGGCAGGCGGGCGATGCGGATGTGGCGCGCAGCCTCGCCCATCCGATGCTGGCTGATCACGACCCCGCCGCGCAGGGCATGCATGTCTTCGACCTGACCGTCAACGACCACCGCGAGGAGAGTCACCATGACTGAAGACGAAGTACGTGCACGCGCTTTCGCCATGCCGCTGACCAGCCCGGCCTATCCGCGTGGCCCTTATCGCTTCGTCGATCGCGAGTTCCTGGTGATCACCTACCGGACCGACATCGACGCGCTGCGCGCGGTGGTTCCCGCACCGCTGGAGGTGGACGAGCCGCTGGTGAAATTCGAGTTCATCCGCATGCCCGACAGCACGGGCTTCGGCAATTACACCGAAAGCGGCCAGGTGATCCCGGTTCGGTTCCGGGGCGAGGCGGGGGCTATGTCCATGCGATGTATCTCGACGACGAAAGCCCCATCGCCGGCGGGCGCGAGATCTGGGGCTTTCCCAAGAAACTCGCCCAGCCACGGCTGCGGGTGGAGAAGGACGCCCTGGTCGGCACGCTGGACGTGGGCTCGCTGCGTATCGCCAATGCGACCATGGGCTACAAGCACCGCCCCTTCGATACGGTGCGCGCGAAGGCAGCGGTCGAAGCGCCTGCCTTCCTGCTCAAGATCATCCCCCATGTCGATTGCAGCCCGCGCATCTGCGAGCTGGTTCGCTATGCCTGCGAGGACGTGACGATCAAGGGCGCCTGGGAGGGTCCGGCGCATCTGGAGCTCTTCCACCATGCCCTGGCGCCGGTGGCCGACCTGCCGGTGCGCGAGGTGGTTTCGG
Organism: Thermomonas sp. S9; assembly: GCF_024704365.1. Lineage (GTDB taxonomy): Bacteria > Pseudomonadota > Gammaproteobacteria > Xanthomonadales > Xanthomonadaceae > Thermomonas. The sequence goes on along the minus strand of NZ_JAJDFY010000001.1, from coordinate 1,186,002 downwards.
CGGTGCATATCCTGACCGACCTGACCCTGGGCCTGGGATCGGTCGTGCATGACTACCTGGAGGGCGGGAAGTGACGGCGGCGGCGGCGATGCCCAAAGCTCCCCACCATGGACGTGCCAACCGGCGCTTGCGCGGTAGCATGGCGCCTGCGTTGATCTGGCAGCTCGGCAATATGCCGCTGCGGCGGATCGGCACCGGGGCCGGTGTGCAGTTTCCCTGGCCCTCTGCCGCCTGGCGCGCGGCGCCCTGGGTGGATACGAAGGCCCAGTTTGGCATGCTGATGCGACGGCAGCTGCCGCATTGCATCGAAGGCCCGGCGCCCGCTTCCGCGGCGCATGGACCGGGAGTTCTGCCGGCGACGCTGATAACCGCGAGCGGCACCGCCTGGTGGTTCACCGGATCTTCCGCCGCCGCGGGCGTGTTCGGGACTATCCACCAGCCCTGCACCAACCTCGCCCATCCCGGGCAGGCGCTGCTGTATGACCTGCGGGGCGATGCCTCGCTTTCCGAAATGTGGCCGCTGTGCGGTCGAACCGAGGAGGAATGACCATGGATCTGAAAAACAAGTCCTGCATCGTCACCGGCGCCGCCAGCGGCATTGGACGGGCCATCGCGGAACGCTATGTGCGGGCGGGCGCGTGGGTCGCGATCGCCGACCTGAAGCAGGAGGCCGCCGATGCGGTGGCGTCTGAACTGACGGCCAAGGGCCCCGGCCGCGCGATCGGGATTGCGATGGATGTGACCAGCGAGGACCAGGTCAATGCGGGCGTGGCACGGGTGGCCGAGGCCTTCGGCGGCGTGGACGTGCTGGTTTCAAACGCCGGCATCCAGATCGTCCATCCGGTCGAGGACTTCCCCTTTACCGACTGGAAGAAGCTGCTGGCGATCCATCTCGACGGCGCCTTCCTGACCTCCAAGGCCTGCATCCCGCATATGAAGGCGCGTGGCGCCGGCGCCATCATCTTCATGGGCTCGGTCCACTCGCGCGAGGCCTCGCCACTGAAATCCGCCTACGTCACCGCCAAGCACGGGCTTCTGGGCCTTGCCCGCGTGATCGCCAAGGAAGGCGGCCAGCACGGCATCCGCGCCAATGTGATCTGCCCCGGCTTCGTGCGCACGCCGCTGGTGGAAAAGCAGATCCCCGAACAGGCGGCGGAACTCGGCATTTCCGAGAAGGAAGTGATCGAGCACATCATGCTGGGCGAGACGGTGGACAAGGAATTCACCACGGTCGAGGACGTGGCCGAAGTGGCCTTCATGTTTGCCGCCTTCCCCACCAACGCGCTGACCGGCCAGGCGCTGAACGTCAGTCACGGCTGGAACATGGCATGAGGATGTAGCGATGAGCGGCAGTTTCCACATCACCCGTGCACTGCCGGGTGCCGGCTTCGATGCCACGGTCGAGGCCGCCCGGGCGGCTCTGGCGAAAGAAGGGTTCGGCATCCTGACCGAAATCGACATCGCCGCCACGCTCAAGGCAAAACTCGGGGTCGAGCGCCCGGCCTACCGCATCCTCGGCGCCTGCAATCCGGGCTACGCCCACAAGGCGCTGGAGATCGAGGACAAGATCGGCGCGCTGCTGCCCTGCAATGTGATCGTGCAGGACAAGGACGGGACGATCGAGGTATCAGCCGTCGATCCCGTAGCCTCGCTGGGTCGCGCGGAACGCCCCGAGCTGAGCGGGATCGCCGAAGAGGTGCGCGCACGCCTTGCGCGGGCGATCGCGGCCCTCTAAAAAAGATGGACGGGGATGGCCTGGGGACGGGCGCATCTTCACGACAACACCCTGACCGGAATTGCCGCTGATGCGGCAATTCCGCTGGCCGCCGGCTTCGTTGAGCGCGCGCCGCGGGCGAAGGATTTCACGAATCAGCGAGTGCGCAAGGGTGGCGAGGTGGATGAGGCCGAACGCCGCCGCAACCGCAACACGTCGAAGATCCGGGCCCGGGTGGAGCACGTGTTCGCGGTGGTAAAGCGGCTGCTGTGGGGCTTCGCCAAGGTGCGCTACCGGGGTCTGGAGAAGAACGCCAATCGCAGCTTCGTGGTGCTGGGGCTGGCGAACCTGTCCCTGGCGCGTGCCCGATTGGCGGGATAGATGCGCCCGGCGGGCGCCGGGGAAATCGAAAAGGCCACCCGGAGCCCACGAAACCTGGGCGATCCGCTACGGCCGGACAGACGCACAGTCGCCCGAACAGAGCCACGGACCATGCTGCTCGTCGCTGCTGCTTGCTCGGCCAGGAACACATCGCGCCGCGTGCGCTTGCGGCCCCCAAGATCCTCGGCATCACCGAGCGGCAGCTGCATCGACCTTCCCCTTGAAACGATGATCAATGCTCGCCGAAAGTGACGGAGTTGATCTTCCCTAGAGCCCGAGGTCGGTGGTCGCCGCGACCAGCTTGCCGTGACCAGCGGCTTGCCTCGGTTCTTAAGGTGCCAAGCGCAATGCGTTCGCGGCTGGCCAGAACAGGGCAGGAACCCGCACAGCAAGAACCCCCGGGGGCCGGGGGTTCTGCGGGCGCGGACGGATGCCGGCGCGGGAGTTGGTCGGGGTAGCCGGATTTGAACCGACGACCACTTGTCCCCCAGACAAGTGCGCTACCAGGCTGCGCTATACCCCGATGAGGCTGCGCATTATACCCGATGCGCGTGGGCGTGGACGCCTCGCGGCATCACCGGCGCAGCAGTTGCAGCACTTCCTCCAGCTCGGCGCGCACCTGGCGCACGATCTGGTGAGCGAGCGCCGACTCCTGCCTGGCGCCCTCGCCTTCCAGCCGCAGGCGTGCGCCACCGATGGTGTAGCCCTGTTCGTACAGCAGGCTGCGGATCTGGCGCACCATCAGCACATCGTGGCGCTGGTAGTAGCGGCGATTGCCGCGGCGCTTGGACGGTTCGAGGCTGGGGAACTCGGTCTCCCAGTAGCGCAGCACGTGCGGCTTCACGTCGCACAGCTCGCTGACTTCACCGATGGTGAAGTAGCGCTTGGCGGGAATCGGCGGGAGTTCGCGATTGCTGCCGGGGTCAAGCATGCACCGCCCCCGTGCAGGCCTCGACCCGCTCCTTCAGCTTCTGGCCCGGACGGAAGGTCACCACGGTGCGCGCGGTGATCGGGATTTCCTCGCCGGTCTTCGGATTGCGGCCCGGACGTGGGTTCTTGCGGCGCAGGTCGAAGTTGCCGAAGCCCGACAGCTTCACCTGCCGCCCCTGCTCCAGTGCCTGGCGCAGGGCGTCGAAGAAGGCATCGACGAATTCCTTCGCCTCGCGCTTGTTCAAGCCCACGTCCTCGTAGATGCGTTCGGCCATGTCGGCCTTGGTCAATGCCATCGTCGCCCCCTGTCAGCTCCGGATGACCGCGCCGTGCCGGTCACCGAGTGCGGCCACCACGGCCGTCACCACGGCGTCCACGTCGCGGTCGGTCAGCGTGCGCGATTCGTCCTGCAAAATCAAGGCCATGGCCAGACTCTTGCAACCGGTTTCGATGCCCTTGCCGGCGTAGCGGTCGAACAGTTCGACTTGCCGCAGCAGCGGCCCGGCGGCCGCCTCGACGGTGGCGCGCACGGCCGCCCACGGCACCGTTTCGGCCACCACCACGGCGAGGTCGCGGCGCACCGACGGGTAGCGCGACAGCGCGCGTGCGCGTGGCAGCGGACGGGCCAGCAGCGGCGCCAGCATGAGTTCGAAGGCATAGACATCGGCCTCCAGCCCCAGCATCTGCGCAAGGCGCGGATGCATCTGGCCGATCCAGCCGATGCGCTCGCCGTCGCGATACACCCCGGCGCTGCGACCGGGATGCGCGTGCGCCGACGCCTCCGCGCGGTAGTCGAGCACCGCGCCGCACAGCGCGGCCACGCTGTCGAGGTCGCCCTTGAGGTCGTGGAAGTCGAGCGTGCGCGCCGGCACCCCCCACTGCTCGGCACGCGCATCGCCGCAGGCCACCGCCGCAAGGCAGGCGGTTTCGCGCGGCGCGCCGCCGCCGGCCTCGGCGCTGAAGGTCTTGCCGAGTTCGAACAGACGCACCCGCGGCTGCTGACGCGCGCGGTTGCGCGCCAACGCCTGCACCAGTCCGGGCAGCAGCGCGGTGCGCATCACCCCGAGTTCGGCGCTGAGCGGGTTGGCCAGCGCCACCGCGCCGGCCTGCGCCTGCCAGGTCTCCAGCAGCGCGGCATCCACGAAGGCGTAGTTGATGGCCTCCAGATAGTCGCGGGCGACCAGCTGGCGGCGCAGCTCGTATTCGCCGACGCGCGCCTCGGTCGGCTGCGCCAGCCGGGTGGCGCCGCCCGGTAGGGTCGCCGGGATCGCATCGTAGCCGTGGATGCGCGCCACTTCCTCGATCAGATCCTCTTCCAGCGCGAGGTCGAAGCGGCGGCTCGGCGCGGTCACCTGCCAACCGTCGCCGGTCGCCTCGACCGCCAGGCCCAACGCGGCGAGGATGCGCGCCACCTCGGCATCATCCACCCGCGCGCCCAGCACCCGCGCCAGCCGCGCGCGCCGCAGCGCGATGGTCCGCGGCCGCGGCAGGTGTTCGGGCAGCACCGCCTCCACCACCGGACCGGGACGGCCGCCGGCGACGGCGAGGATGAGCCGGGTGGCGTACTCGACCGCGATCCGCGGCAGTTCGGGATCCACGCCGCGTTCGAAGCGGTGGCCGGCATCGGTGTGCAGGCCGAGCCTGCGGCTGCGGCCGATGATCGCGGCCGGCGCGAAGTGGGCGGCCTCCAGGAACACGTGGCGGGTGGCCGCGCCGACCTTGGTGTCGTCGCCGCCCATGATCCCGGCCAGGCCGACCGCGCGGTCGGCGTCGGTGATGACCAGGAACTGCGGGTCCAGCATGGCCTCGTCGCCGTTGAGCAGGCGCAGGACCTCGCCGTCGCGCGCATGGCGCACGCCGATCGGCCCGCGCAGCAGGTCGCGGTCGTAGGCGTGCATCGGCTGGCCAAGCTCCAGCATCACGTACTGGGTGATATCCACCAGCAGGCTGACCGGGCGGATGCCGCTGCGGCGCAGGCGTTCGGCCATCCACACCGGGGTGGGCGCGCGCGCATCCACGTCCTCGATCACGCGGCCGACGAAGCGCGGGGCGTCCGCGCCGGCCTGCAGTTCGACCGCCAGCACCGCCTCGTTCTGCGCCGGGACCGGATCGGCCGCCAGCGGCTCCACCGTGCAACCGGTAGCCGCCGCCACGTCGAAGGCGATGCCGCGCACACCGAAGCAGTCGGCGCGGTTCGGGGTCAGCTTGAGTTCGATGCAGGCATCCGGCAGGCCGAGGTATTCGGCCAGCGGCGTGCCCACCGGCGCGTCGGCCGGCAGTTCAAGCAGCCCCGACGCGTCTGCATCGAGGCCAAGCTCCTTGGCCGAGCACAGCATGCCGTTGGAGTCCACGCCGCGCAGCCTGGCGGCCTTGATCGTCATCTCGCCCACGCGGGTGCCGATGGTGGCCAGCGGTGCCACCAGCCCGGGGCGCGCGTTTGGCGCGCCGCAGACGATCTGCAGCATCCCGTGCGCGCCGGCATCGACCTGGCACACCTGCAGGCGATCGGCTTCCGGATGGCGGGCGCAATCGGCGATGCGGGCCACCACCACGCCATCCAGCGCCTCGCCCAGCACCGTCATCTCCTCGACCTCGAGGCCGATCGCGGTCAGCGTCGCCGTCAATTCATCGCGGGTCGCCGTGGTCTTGACGTGCTGGCGCAGCCAGTTTTCAGAGAATTTCATCGGCGGCCTCAGGCAAATTGCTTCAGGAAACGCATGTCGTTCTCGAAGAACGCGCGCAGGTCGTCCACGCCGTAGCGCAGCATCGCGAAGCGCTCCACGCCCAGGCCGAAGGCGAAGCCGGTGTAGCGCTCGGGGTCGATGCCGACATTGCGCAGCACGTTGGGATGCACCATGCCGCAGCCCAGCACTTCCAGCCAGCGGGTGCTGCCGTCGGCCTGCTGCCAGGCGATGTCCACCTCGGCCGAGGGCTCGGTGAAGGGAAAGTAGCTGGGGCGGAAGCGCATCTGGAAATCGCGTTCGAAGAACGCGCGCACGAATTCCGCCAGCGTGCCCTTGAGGTCGGCGAAGCTGGCGCGTTCGTCCACCAGCAGGCCTTCCACCTGGTGGAACATCGGAGTGTGGGTCTGGTCGGAATCGCTGCGATAGACCTTGCCGGCGGCGATCATGCGCAGCGGCGGTACCCCGCCGCGCGCCAGCAGGTCCTGCATGTAGCGCACCTGCACGCCCGAGGTGTGGGTGCGCAGCAGGCGCCCGTCCGGGAAGTAGAAGGTGTCGTGCATCGCACGCGCCGGGTGGTGCGGCGGGAAGTTCAGTGCCTCGAAGTTGTGCCAGTCGTCCTCGATCTCGGGGCCGTCGGCCAGTTCGTAGCCGAGGCGGCCGAAGATCTCGGCCATGCGCTCCAGCGTGCGGCTGACCGGGTGCACGCCGCCGCGGCCGGGATCGCGCCCCGGCAGGGTGACGTCGATGGTCTCGCCGGCCAGGCGCGCGTCCAGCGCCGCCGCATCGAGTTCGGCCTTGCGCGCGGACAGCGCCGCGGCGATCGCATCACGCGCGCGGTTGATCGCCTCGCCAGCGGCCTTGCGCTGGTCGGCCGGCAGCGCCCCCAGCGCCTTCAGCTGCGCGGTGATGCGACCGCTCTTGCCAAGCAGGCCCACGCGCAGGGCCTCCAGCGCGTCCGGAGTATCGGCGGCGGCGATGTCGGCCAGCGCCTGGGTGGAGAGGGATTCGATTTCGCTCATCTGGTTTCCGGCCCCTGGGCCCGCCCTGTGGAAAGCACGCCCCTGTAAACGAACATGGGGAAGGACTTGCGCCCTTCCCCACGTCTTGGCGGCCTGCGCCGCCGGTCTTCACCGCCCGCAGGCGGGTTTGCGTGTGGATCGACGGCTTACGCCGCCAAAGCGCCCTTGGCCTTTTCGGTCAGGGCCGCAAACCCCGCCGCGTCGTGCACGGCGATGTCCGCCAGCACCTTGCGGTCGAGGGTGATGCCGGCCTTCAGCAGGCCGTTCATGAAGCGGCTGTAGCTCATGCCGTTGGCGCGCGCAGCCGCGTTGATGCGCGCAATCCACAGGGTGCGGAACTGGCGCTTCTTCTGCTTGCGGCCGATGTAGGCGTACTGCTGGGCCTTGGTGACCGCCTGCTTGGCGACGCGGAAGACCTTGCGGCGGGCGTTGTAGTAGCCCTTGGCGGCCTTCAGGATTTTCTTGTGGCTGCGACGTGCGACGACGCCACGCTTGACTCGTGCCATGGTCTAGCCCTCCTCAGAGATACGGAAGCATGCGGTCCAGACGGCCCGCGTCCTCGGCACGAACGTGGTTCGTCTGCCGCAGGTTGCGCTTCCGCTTGGTCGCCTTCTTGGTGAGGATGTGGCTCTTGTTGGCGTGGCCGCACTTGTACTTGCCGGAAGCGGTCTTCCGGAAGCGCTTGGCCGCCGCCCGGTTGGTCTTGATCTTGGGCATTGGGGATCCTTGCGAAATCTAGAACTGGCCTGGGCGGCGGCAGTGCCCTGCGGCGGCGCCACGCTTTCCATCCTGCCCGACCGGTGGGTAAGCCCTTGATCCGGAAGGATCGGGGCGGGTCCATGGGTACAACGAACAACATGCCCGGCAAACCGGGCCGGTCATTATGGCCGGCTGCCGCCGGGTTTGCAATCTTTAGCCTTGTAAATCAGCGAGTGCATGTCCCGCGCATCCCGAGTGCGCGACTGCCGGGCGCCCCGGCCAGTCGCTCCCCGATACTGGCTTGGCGGCCGGGACGCCCGGCAGTCGCCTGCGGGATCCGGCCGCGAACATCACTTCTTCTTCGGCGCGATCATCATCACCATCTGCCGGCCTTCCAGGCGCGGACGGGATTCGATCACGATGTCCTCGCCGAGGTCGGCCTCGATCCGCGCCGCCATCTCGCGACCCAGTTCCTGGTGGCTCATCTCGCGGCCACGGAAGCGGATGTTGACCTTGACCTTGTCGCCCTCGGCCAGGAACTCGCGCATCTTGCGCAGTTTGATCTGGTAGTCGCCCTCGTCCGTGACCGGACGGAACTTCACTTCCTTGATCTCGACCAGCTTCTGCTTTTTCTTGGCCTCGCTGGCCTTCTTCTGCTGCTCGAACCTGAACTTGCCGAAGTCCATGATCTTGCACACCGGCGGATCCGCATTGGGCTGGATCTCGACCAGGTCGAGATCCTCGTCCTCGGCCATGCGCAGGGCTTCGTCGCGCGAAAGCACGCCGATCATCTCGCCGTCGCTGCCGATCACGCGCACCCGCGGGACGCGGATCTCGTGATTGCGACGGTTCTGCTTGCTGTCGGGGGTACTGATTGTGGAACTGTCTCCAAAGGTTGGCCCGTGCGGGCCGGTTCGGCGCGGGATTCCGGAATCCCGTGCCGGCGTCTGTCGCGGGCCGGCCGCCGTCAGCCGGCGCCCTCTCCGCGCAAACGCGCCGCGAAGGCATCGACGGACATGCTACCGAGGTCTTCCCCACCCCGCGTGCGCACCGAGAGCGTGCCTGTCTCCTTCTCGCGGTCCCCGACCACCAGCAGGTACGGCACGCGCTGCAGCGTGTGCTCGCGAATCTTATAGCCGATCTTTTCGTTGCGCAAATCGGAAATCACCCGGAAGCCTTGATTCGCAAGGGTTTTCCGGGCCGCCTCGACGGCCTCGGCCTGGGCGTCGGTGATGTTCATCACCACCGCCTGCACCGGGGCCAGCCAGGCCGGGAGCTGGCCGGCGTGGTGCTCGATCAGGATGCCGATGAACCGCTCCATCGAGCCGACGATGGCCCGGTGCAGCATCACCGGATGCCGGCGCTGGCTGTGCTCATCCACGTACTCGGCGCCGAGGCGGGCCGGCATCATGAAGTCCACCTGCATGGTGCCCAGCTGCCAGGTGCGGCCGATGGCGTCCTTGAGGTGATATTCGATCTTGGGGCCGTAGAAGGCGCCTTCGCCCGGCAGCTCCTCCCACTCCACCCCGGAAGCGCGCAGCGCGCCGCGCAGCGCCTCCTCGGCCTTGTCCCAGGTGGCGTCGTCGCCGAGCCGCGACTCCGGCCGCAGGGCGATCTTGATCTGGATGTCGGAGAAACCGAAGTCCGCATAGACCTTCAGGGCCTGCTGGTGGAAGGCGCGCACCTCGGATTCCACCTGGTCCTCGGTGCAGAAGATGTGGCCGTCGTCCTGGGTGAAGCCGCGCACGCGCAGGATGCCGTGCAGCGCGCCGGACGGCTCGTTGCGATGGCAGGCGCCGAACTCGCCGTAGCGGATCGGCAGGTCGCGGTAGCTGTGCAGGCCCTGGTTGAACACCTGCACGTGGCCCGGGCAGTTCATGGGCTTCACCGCATAGGTCCGCTTCTCGGACTCGGTGAAGAACATGTTGTCCTTGTAGTTGTCCCAGTGGCCGGATTTCTTCCACAGCTCGACGTCGAGGATCTGCGGGCAGCGCACCTCGCCGTAGCCGGTGTCGCGATAGACCTTGCGCATGTACTGCTCGACGGTCTGCCAGATGCTCCAGCCCTTGGGGTGCCAGAACACCAGGCCCGGGCCCTCTTCCTGCAGGTGGAACAGGTCCTGCGCCTTGGCGATCTTGCGGTGGTCGCGCTTCTCGGCTTCCTCCAGCTGGTGCAGATAGACCTTGAGATCTTTCTCGCTCAGCCAGGCGGTGCCGTAGATGCGGCTGAGCATCTGGTTGTTGTGGTCGCCGCGCCAATAGGCGCCCGCGACCTTCATGAGCTTGAACGCGCGCAGCCTGTCGGTGCCCGGCACGTGCGGGCCGCGGCAGAGGTCGGTGAACTCGCCCTGGGTATACAGCGACAGCTCCTCGTCGGCCGGAATCGATTCGATGATCTCGGCCTTGTAGTGCTCGCCCAGGCCCCTGAAGAAGGCAATCGCCTCATCGCGCGACTTCACGTGGCGACTGACCGGCAGCGCCTCCTTGACGATCTTGTGCATCTCCGCCTCGATCGCCGGCAGGTCCTCGGGGGTGAACGGGCGCTCGTAGGCGAAGTCATAGTAGAAGCCGTTGTCGATCACCGGCCCGATGGTGACCTGCGCGCCCGGGAACAGGCGCTGCACGGCCTGCGCCAGCAGGTGCGCGGTGGAATGGCGCAGGATGTCGAGCGCTTCTGGCGACTTGTCGGTGACGATGGCCAGGCTGGCGTCGTGGTCGATGCGGTAGCTGGCATCGACCAGGCGGCCATCGACCTTGCCGGCCAGGGTGGCCTTGGCCAGACCGGCGCCGATCGAGGCCGCCACCTCCTGGACCGTCACCGGGGCATCGAACTGGCGCTGGGAGCCGTCGGGAAGCGTGATCGAGATCATGGGAGCTGCTCTGTGGGGAAGGCCGGGCAAGGGCGACCGGGCGCGTGGGATCGGGGACGGACGAAGCGGGAAGGACGGAGCCGGAAACGCAGAAAGGCGCCGAGGCGCCTTTCGATGATCCACTCAAGCGGGATGGCACGAATGCGTCGGCGGGGTCAGCGCGGGATGCGGGTAGTGTCCATGTCGCACGCTCGGCCGGCGTTTCCGCGGGCCACCTTCTCCGGATTCGTTGCCACGCGGCATCCGCGTGGTGGGCGGTACAGGGTTCGAACCTGTGACCCCTACCATGTCAAGGTAGTGCTCTACCGCTGAGCTAACCGCCCGTGATCCCCGCAGTGCGGGGGCGCGGATTGTAGCCCGGGAACGCGGCCGCCGACAAGTTCCTACAGGCTGGCCTCGCGCAGCTTGCGGATCTGGTCGCGCACGCGCGCGGCCTCCTCGAACGCCAGGTCGCGGGCGTGCTGGTGCATTTTCTGCTCCAGCTCCTTGAGCCGCGCGGCCTGCTGGGCCGGGCTCATCCGCAGGTACTCGAGCTCCGGCTCGGCGACACGCCTGGCCTTGCCGCGCCCCTTCAGCTCGCCCGGCTCGGCGCGCGCGCCCTCCATCACGTCGCGCACGGCGCGCTGCACGGATTGCGGGGTGATCCCGTGCGCGGCGTTGTATTCCAGCTGGCGGTTGCGGCGGCGACCGGTCTCGTCCAGCGCAGCGCGCATCGAGTTGGTGATCCGGTCGGCGTACAGGATGGCCTTGCCGCGCAGGTTGCGGGCGGCGCGACCGATGGTCTGGATCAACGACCCGGTGCTGCGCAGGAAGCCTTCCTTGTCGGCATCCAGAATCGCCACCAGCGACACCTCGGGCATGTCCAGGCCCTCGCGCAGCAGGTTGATGCCCACGAGCACATCGAACACCCCCAGGCGCAGGTCGCGGATGATCTCGACCCGCTCCACCGTGTCCACGTCGGAATGCAGGTAGCGCACCTTGACCCCGTGTTCCGACAGGTAGTCGGTGAGGTTCTCGGCCATGCGCTTGGTGAGCGTGGTCACCAGCACACGGTCACCTAGTGCCACCCGCGCATGGATTTCCGACAGCAGGTCGTCCACCTGGGTCGCCACCGGGCGGATCTCCACCTCGGGATCGACCAGCCCAGTCGGCCGCACCACCAGCTCCACGATCTCGCCGCCGGCCTCGCGCAGCTCGTATGGCCCGGGCGTGGCCGAGACATACACGCTGCGCGGCGCGCGCGCCTCCCATTCCTCGAAGCGCAGCGGGCGGTTGTCCAGCGCCGACGGCAGCCGGAAGCCGAATTCCACCAGCGTCTCCTTGCGCGAGCGGTCGCCCTTGAACATCGCGCCGATCTGCGGAATGGTCACGTGCGACTCGTCGATCACCAGCAGCGCGTCCCCCGGCAGATAGTCGAACAGGGTCGGCGGCGGCTCGCCGGGCGCGCGCCCGGTCAGGTGGCGGGAGTAGTTCTCGATGCCGTTGCAGTAGCCGACCTCGGCCATCATCTCGAGGTCGAACTGGGTGCGCTGCTGCAGGCGCTGCGCCTCGACCAGCTTGTTCTGCGCGTACAGATATTCCAGCCGCTCGCGCAGCTCCTGCTTGATGCTCTCCACCGCCGCCAGAGTGCGCTCGCGCGGGGGTGGCGTAGTGGGTCTTGGGATAGACCACGTAGCGCGGCAGCCGGCGCAAGATCTCGCCGGTCAGCGGGTCGAACATCGACAGCTGCTCGATCTCGCCGTCGAACAGCTCGATCCGCAGCGCTTCCAGGTCGGATTCGGCCGGGAACACGTCCACCGTCTCGCCGCGCACGCGGAAGGTGCCGCGCTCAAGCGCCATCTCGTTGCGGGTGTACTGCAGGGTGGTCAGATGGCGCAGCAGTTCGCGCTGGTCGATGCGCTCGCCGCGCGACAGGATCAGCCGCATCGCCAGGTAGTCCTCCGGCGCGCCGAGACCGTAGATCGCCGACACCGACGCCACCACGATGGTGTCGCGGCGCGACAGCAGCGCCTTGGTCGCCGCCAGCCGCATCTGCTCGATGTGGTCATTGATCGCGCTGTCCTTTTCGATGTAGGTGTCGCTGGACGGCACGTAGGCTTCCGGCTGGTAGTAGTCGTAGTAGCTGACGAAATACTCCACCGCGTTGTGCGGGAAGAACGCCTTGAACTCGCCGTACAGCTGCGCCGCCAGGGTCTTGTTGGGCGCCATCACCAGGGTCGGCTTCTGCACCCGCTGGATCAGGTTGGCGATGGTGTAGGTCTTGCCCGAGCCGGTGACGCCCAACAGCACCTGTTTGGCCAGGCCGTTCTCGAACCCGGCGACCAGCTTTTCGATCGCCTGCGGCTGGTCGCCCGCGGGCTGGTACGGCGCGACCAGCTGGAAGCCGGCGGACGTGGTGCTCAGGTCGAGATCGGAGGGAACAGGCTGGCTCATCGGCAGGCACGTCGGGAGGCAACCGCTGAGTGTACGCCCGCGCCATGCGCGCGGCCTGCGCGGAAAACCCCGGCGCTACGCACGGGCATTTTCCGACCCCCGCGGCCTGCGCCGTCCGATCCCGCCCCGATGTGCCGGAGCGCAGCCTGTACGCACCCCGGAACCGGAATACCGCCATGCCGCACCGCCCTGCCGGCTTCACCCTGGTCGAACTCATCATCACCTGCGCGATCCTGGCGATCGCCACTGGCGCCGCCCTGCCCTCGCTGTCCGGCCTGGTCGAACACCACCGTGCCAACGCGGCGGTTTCTGCGCTGACCAGCCAAATGCAGCTGGCGCGCGCTGCCGCGGTCAGTCGCAATCACCGCACCGTGCTGTGCCCGAGCGCGGACGGCAGCAGCTGCCTGTCTGGCAGCGACTGGAGCGGCGGCTGGATGCTGTTCGTGGACGACGACGGCAACCGCCGCCCGGACGCGGGCGAGGACATCCTGCGGGTCGAGCAGACGCCCACCAGCCGTCACCTGCGCATCGCCAGCAGTGGCGGTCGCCAGCAGCTGCGCTATCTGCCCGACGGCAGCAGCGCCGGCAGCAATCTCACCCTCTCGATCTGCAACCCGCGCGGCCAGCTGCTGGCACGCGTGATCGTGAACAACGTCGGCCGCCCGCGCAGCGAACGCGCAGTCCCGGGCGCCGCCTGCCCGGCGTGACCGCCACGCCGCACCCCGCGTGCCATGGCCGGCGCACCCACCACCCCGAGGCTTGCCCTTCCCGAAAAGGCCACATACAATGCGCGGCCTCGCCCGAATAGCTCAGCCGGTTAGAGCACTTGACTGTTAATCAGGGGGTCGTTGGTTCGAGTCCAACTTCGGGCGCCATACGCATCATGTACTTAGGCCGCGCACTGTCGCGGCCTTCGTCTTTTGTGGGCCGCACGGCGGATCCGGGCCCGGAAAGATGACGCGCTGTGCGTCGAGATCCGTCGGGCCTGGGACGAGAACAGGCAGGTCTACGGCGTGCGCAAGGTCTGGAAGCAGCTGCGGCGCGAGGGCCTGGATGTCGCCCGCTGCACGGTGGAGCGGCTGATGCGGCGGCTCGGCCTGCAGGGGTGATCCGCGGCCGGGCGGTCAAGACCACGGTCAGCGACAAGACGACGCCGTGTCCGCTGGACAAGGTCAACCAGCAACCCGCTCGTCGGTTCGGTTCGACGTAGCCGCCAAACCGACGCCCTGGCTACGGGCCTCTCAGATGGGCAAAGAGCCACAAAAAAAGCCGCTGAAATCAGCGGCTTGATTGCTTGGATGGCGCGCCCGGAAGGATTCGAACCTCCGACCCCCAAGTTCGTAGCCTGGTGCTCTATCCAACTGAGCTACGGGCGCAAAGAAGAAGCGGGATTATGGGGAAACCCTGCCTGCACGTCAACGAAAAAATTCGCTTCCGTGCCGATCGTCGCGTTTCGCCGCAAGTGGCGGAGACTGAGGGATTCGAACCCTCGATAGAGCTTTTGACCCTATACTCCCTTAGCAGGGGAGCCCCTTCGGCCTCTCGGGCAAGTCTCCGTTGAGGCGATCCGCGAGCCGGCAAGAATACAGGCTCGAGCGCGTTCCGGCAAACCTCAGGACGACTTCTGTTCGCCCTTGCCGTCTTCGCCGCTCTGGATGCGCTGGTAGATCTCTTCCCGGTGCACGGCCACGTCCTTGGGCGCGGTGATACCGATCCGCACCTGGTTGCCCTTTACGCCGAGCACGGTGACGGTGATCGCATCGCCGATCATCAAGGTCTCGCCTACCCGTCTGGTCAAGATCAACATCGCGCAACTCCCCTGTCGCTGGCGCTCTTGCGCGCCCGGGGATACGGCCGCGCAGACATCCAGTCCATCCGATCATACTGGCCCGGCTTCCGCTTCGACAAGCCGAGCACCGCCTGTTCCGTGGATGCGCGGCTCACACCCGCTGCCGCACCCAGTCCGGCACGCCGGCCAGCGCGGCGACCAGCGCCGGGCCATCCTCGCCACCGCCCTGGGCCATGTCCGGGCGTCCGCCGCCCTTGCCGTTGGCCTGACGCGCGACCTCACCCAGCACTTCGCCGGCCTTGATCTTGCCCAAGGCAGTACCGGAGACGCCGGCTACCAGCGCGGCCTTGCCGCCCTCGGCCCCGGCCAGCACCACCACCGCATCGCCCAGCTGCTGCTTGAGGCGATCCATGGCCTCGCGCAGGGCCTTGGCGTCGACCCCTTCCAGCCGCGCGGCCAGCACCTTGATGCCCGCCACCTCACGCGCCTGGCCGGCCAGGTCGCTGGTCGCGCCCGCGGCCGCCTTGGCCTTGAGCCGCTCCAGTTCACGGCTCGAGCTTCTTCTGGCGTTCCAGCAGCGCGCGCAGCCTGTCGGCCACATCGCCCGCATTGCCGCCCAGCAGCTGCGCGGGCCTCGTGCAGGCGGTGCTCCTCGGACGCCACGTAATCCAGCGCGCCCTGCCCGGTGACGGCCTCGATCCGGCGCACGCCGGCGGACACGCCGCCCTCGCTGACGATCTTGAACAGACCGATGTCGCCGGTGCGGCCGACGTGGGTGCCGCCGCACAGCTCGGTGGACGCCTCGCCGAAGCGCAGCACGCGCACGCGCTCGCCGTACTTCTCGCCGAACAGCGCGATGGCGCCGAAGTCCAGCGCCTCCTGCATCCCCATGTGACGGATCTCGCCGGCGTGGTTGGCGCGGATCTGCGCGTTGACCCGACGCTCGATCTCGGCCAGCTCGGCCGTGGTCAGCGGCTGGAAGTGCGAGAAATCGAAGCGCAGCCGGTCCGGCGCGACCAGCGAGCCTTTCTGCTGCACGTGGGTGCCCAGCACCTCGCGCAATGCGGCGTGCAGCAGGTGGGTGGCGCTGTGGTTGAGCACGGTCGCGCCGCGGCGGGCCGCATCGACCGCGGCGTGAACGTGATCGCCCACCCGCAGGCGGCCGAACTGCACGCGCCCGACGTGGCCGTGGAACTGGCCGGCGAGTTTGAGGGTGTCATGCACCGTGAAGCGGCTCTCGACCCCGTCCAGCTCGCCGGTGTCACCCACCTGGCCGCCGGACTCGGCATAGAACGGGGTGGCGTCGAGGATCGCGATGGCGTCCTCGCCCGCCTCCACCACCTCCACCGGCTTGCCGTCCTTCAGCAGCGCCAGCACCGCCAGGCCACCGGCCTGGAGCGTGTCGTAGCCGAGGAAACGGGTGGGCGCCAGCCGCGCCGCCAGCTCGGCCGGCAGCTGCACGCCACCGCCGAACTTGCCGGCCGCGCGCGCGGTTTCCTTCTGCTGCGCCATCGCGGCGTCGAAGCCGGCCACGTCCACCGTCATCCCACGCTCGCGCGCCATGTCCTGGGTGAGGTCGAGCGGGAAGCCGTAGGTGTCGTACAGGCGGAAGGCGTCGCTGCCGGGAATCACCCCATCGGCCACCCTGGCCGCCACGTCGTCGAAGATGCGCATGCCGGCATCGAGCGTTTCGGCGAAGCGCTCCTCCTCGGCCAGCAGCGCGCGCTCGGCGGTACCGCGGCCTTCGCGCAGGATCGGATACGCCTCGCCCATGAGGCTATCGAGCGTGGCGACCAGCTTGTGGAAGAACGGCTGGCGCACGCCCAGCATCCAGCCGTGGCGGAGGGCGCGGCGGATGATCCGGCGCAGCACGTAGCCGCGCCCTTCGTTGGACGGCAACACGCCATCGACGATCAGGAAGGCGCAGGCGCGGATATGGTCGGCGATCACCCGCAGCGACTTGTTCTCCAGGTCGGCCGTTCCGGTCAGCTCGGCCGCGCGCTTGATCAGCGTCTGGAACAGGTCGATCTCGTAGTTGGAATGCACGCCCTGCAGGATCGCGGTGATGCGCTCCAGCCCCATGCCGGTATCGACGCAGGGCGCGGGCAGCGGCATCAGGGTGCCGTCCGCGGCGCGGTCGAACTGCATGAAGACGTTGTTCCAGATCTCGATGTAGCGGTCGCCGTCCTCGTCCGGCGAGCCCGGGGGGCCACCGAAGTGGCCCGGCCCGTGGTCGTAGAAGATCTCGGTGCAGGGGCCGCAGGGGCCGGTGTCGGCCATCTGCCAGAAGTTGTCGGAGGCGTACGGCGCGCCCTTGTTGTCGCCAATGCGGATGATGCGGTCTTCCGGCAGGCCGATGTCGTCGCGCCAGATGGCGTAGGCCTCGTCGTCGGTGTGGTAGACGGTGGCCAGCAGGCGCTCCTTCGGCAGCTTCCAGACCTCGGTCAGCAGCTCCCAGGCCCAGGCGATGGCTTCTTTTTTGAAGTAGTCACCGAACGACCAGTTGCCCAGCATCTCGAAGAAGGTGTGGTGGCGCGCGGTATAACCGACCGAATCGAGGTCGTTGTGCTTGCCGCCGGCGCGCAGGCAGCGCTGCACGTCGGCCGCGCGCACGTAGCTGCGCTTCTCCGCGCCCAGGAACACGTCCTTGAACTGGACCATGCCGGAGTTGGTGAACAGCAGGGTCGGGTCGTTGCCGGGCACCAGGGGCGCGGACGGCACGATGGTATGGCCCTTGGAGGCGAAGAACTCCAGGAAGTCGCGGCGGATGTCGGAGGTGGTCTTGACGGGCGTATTCATGCGGGCATCGGAGGGTGGCGGGCAGCCACGCACCCGCAGGCCGATCACGATGCGGCCGCGGACTCGAGTTGGCAACCCAATGCCGCCAGTTTACAGGCCGCGCCGGGGCTTGGCCGGCGCCCGCGCGATCGGATCATTCGATCGTGCCGATCGCCCGCCCTGATCGAGCGCAGCCCCGCGCCCCTGCCGCCGTCAGTCCCGGCCCGCCAGCGCCGCACGCGCCGCGTCCATCCCGAACCCGCGCCGCAGCAGGAAGTCCGCGGCCTTGCGGCGGGCCTCGCGGTCGCCGTCCAGCGCCTGCGGGTGGCGCCGCCGGAGCAGCTGGCGGGCGTTGTCGATCCAGTCGCCGTCGTACGCCTCCAGCGCGGCCTCGACGAGGTCGGCCGGCAGGCCGTGGGTGCCCAGCTCGGCGCGGATGTAGGCCGGCCCGTAGCCGCTGCCGGCGCGATTGCGCACCAGCGCCTCTGCGAAGCGGGCATCGTCCTGCCAGCCGGCTTCGGCCAGGCGGTCGATCGCAGCGGCGGCGGCATCGGCGTCCACCCCGCGCTGCTTGAGCTTGCGGACCAGCTCGTGGCGGGAATGTTCGCGCCGGGTCAGCAGGCCGAGCGCCCGCTGCACGGGCGTGGGTTCCGGGCGGCGGCGACGCCCCGACGCTGACGAGGACGCCGCCTCGTCGCCGCCGCCGGAATGGCTCACTCTTCGTCGCCGGCGTCGCCTTCCTCGCGCGCGGCGTCCTCGGGCACGAACTTTTCACGCAGCGCCGCTTCCAGCTTCTGCGCCGCGGCCGGGTTTTCCTTGAGGTACTGGCGGGCATTCTCCTTGCCCTGGCCGATACGCTCGCCGTCGTAGCTGTACCAGGCGCCGGCCTTCTCGACCAGCTTGGCGTCCACGCCCATGTCGATCAGCTCGCCCTCGCGCGAGATGCCCTCGCCGTACAGGATCTCGGTGACGACCTGCTTGAACGGGGGGCCAGCTTGTTCTTCACGACCTTGATGCGGGTCTGGTTGCCGATGATCTCCTCGCCCTTCTTGATGCTACCGATGCGGCGGATGTCCAGGCGTACCGAGGCGTAGAACTTGAGCGCGTTGCCGCCGGTGGTGGTTTCCGGGCTCTGGCCCGGCATCATCACGCCGATCTTCATGCGCAGCTGGTTGATGAAGATCACCAGGCAGTTGCTGCGCTTGATGTTGCCGGTCAGCTTGCGCAGGGCCTGGCTCATCAGACGGGCCTGCAGGCCGGGCAGCTGGTCGCCCATTTCGCCCTCGATCTCGGCCTTGGGGGTGAGCGCGGCCACCGAATCCACCACCACCATGTCGATGGCGTTGGAGCGCACCAGCATGTCGGCGATTTCCAGCGCCTGCTCGCCGGTGTCCGGCTGCGACAGCAGCAGGTCATCCAGGTTGACGCCCAGCTTCTGTGCGTACACCGGGTCCAGCGCGTGCTCGGCGTCGATGAAGGCGCAGGTGCCGCCGGCCTTCTGGCACTGGGCGATGGCCTGCAGGGTCAAGGTGGTCTTGCCCGAGGACTCCGGCCCGTAGATTTCCACCACCCGGCCCTTGGGCAGGCCGCCGATACCGAGGGCGATGTCCAGCATCAGCGAGCCGGTGCCGATGGTCTCCACCGCCTCCACCGTGCGGTCGCCCATGCGCATCACCGAGCCCTTGCCGAACTGGCGCTCGATCTGGCCCAGGGCCGCCGCAAGCGCGCGCTTCTTGTTCTCGTCCATCGTGGTGCTCCTTCAGTGGGTGATCTTTGGAATGGGGTCAGCTTAAGCGGGGCGCGTCGCACGGATTGCGACACGGGAACGCGATGGGAAAGGTCGCATGGCGGAGCCTGCGCGCGGCATCGGCAAACACCGGGTGGCGGCTCGGGATTTCCCGCACGTACGCGCCGGAATGACAGCCGGATCACGCATGGGGGCGCACCAGGCCGCAGTACAGGCCCTCGATGGCGAAGTCCTGCCCCGGCTGGACCTCGATCGGGGCGTAGTCCGGATTACGCGGCAGCAGGCGGATTTTCCCCTGCGCGATCCTGAGCAGCTTGACCGTGATTTCGTCGTCGATGCGGGCGATCACCACCTGCCCGGTGCGCGCTTCGGAGGTGCGGTGCACGCCGATCAAATCGCCGTCGAAAATGCCTTCATCGCGCATGGAGTCGCCCTTGACCTTGAGCAGGTAGTCCGGCCGCGGCGAGAACAGCGCGCGGTCGAGCAGGAGCATCTGGTCGCTGCCGATGTCGGCGCCGATCGGCACGCCGGCCGCAACCTGCCCCAGTACCGGCAGCTGCAACGCCTCGTCGTTGGCGGCCAGCTCCCGCTGGCGCGTGCCCTCGGGCAGCCGCAGCAGGCGCAGGCTGCGCGCGCGGCCGGGGCTGCGCTCGATGACCCCGGCGGCTTCCAGCGCCTCGAGGTGGTACTGCGCCGCGCGCACGCCCTTGAAACCGAAGGCGCGGGCGATTTCCGCCTGCGAGGGGGCGAAGCCATCGGCTTCGATGCGGTCGGCGAGGAAGGCGTGGATGGCGCGTTGGGTGTCGGTCAGGCTCATGGTTAGTAGTAATACTACTAACTATCTTCCGGATCAAGCCCTACTCCCGGGCTTCCGCCGACGGCCCGGCCCATCAGGGCTGGGTGGGTTGCAGCTGGACGATCCGCGCCCGCGCCCGCGCGATGCCCTCCGCCAGGCCCCGCCCGCAGTAGGCAGCCCGCTGTGCCGGCAGCAATGCGTCGAGGCGTGCACGCTCCGCCGCTTCCACCAGGGGCGGCGACTCGCCCGCTTCCAGGAATGGCAATGCCTGGTCGATGTCGTCCAGTTCCTGCGCCTCGGCGGGATACAGGACCTTGCCGGCATCGCGATGCCCGCGAAGGCGTTGCGCCCGGTCCTTCCTGGACGCCACCGCCTCGGACAGGAAGGCGGCGATCGCCTCCTGCTGGCCAGCCCCGCAGACCGCATCGCCGGCGCGCATGCGGGCCACATCCGTCAACACGCTGTCCGCCAGCCGGGAGCGGAACCGGTATCCGGCTTCCACGGGTTCGCAGCGGCAGGCATCGCCCAGCCCGCTGCCGATTCCCCACCGCTGGAACACGGTGCAGCCGCCATCGCGGGTCGCGACCAGGCTGATCGTGATCCGCCGCTCCACCGGCGTGCTCGCCGGGTCCGCACCGCGCGGGACCTCGGTGTAGCGCGAGGCGGCCAGAAAATGGTCCGGTGGCAGCGACAGCGCGTACTGCTGGCGCAGTTCATGCGGCGGCGCGATCGCGAGGAGACGCTGCGCGCGCTCCTGCACCACGCTCCGGCAGGTGGCGTCGGGGTTCACCAGGCGCCCGAGCGGCTCGTTGTCACGGGCTTCCAGCCAGGCACGCGCCTCTGCCACATGGGCGCTGTCGGGATGGTCCAGCAAGAAGCGGACGTAGCGATCCGCAGGCTCCCCGCCCTGCAGGAAGCGCCAGCGCTCCTCCGCAGACAGCAGGTCGCCGGCGATCGCGCCGGCGGCGACGATGGCCAGGAGCAGGCCGGTGGCGGGCACCGATCGGCGCATGCGCATGCCCACCGGGTCAGCCCAGAAGACCGCCGACGCCGCGCAGCGCGGCCGCCACGGTCTGCCGGCGCACCGCGTCGCGGTCGCCCTCGAAATGGAACAGCTCGGCGCGGGCATAGCCGCCGCGGCGCTTCCAGCCGATCCAGACCGAGCCGACCGGCTTGTCCTCGCTGCCGCCGCCGGGGCCGGCGATGCCGGTGACGGCCACCGCGAGCGTGGCGCCGGAGTGCACCAGCGCGCCGGACACCATCTCCACCACGGTTTCGCGGCTGACCGCGCCGAACTGCTCCAGGGTCTGCGGACGCACGCCCAGCAGCGCCTGCTTGGCCTCGTAGCTGTAGGCCACCATGCCGCAGTCGAACCAGGCCGAGGAGCCGGGGATGTCGGTCATGCACTTGGCAATCCAGCCACCGGTGCAGCTTTCGGCGGTGACCAGCACCTGGCGCTGCGCCAGCAGGCGTTGCCCGGTGGCGCGCGCCAGCGCGTCGAGGTCGTGGTCGTCGGGGGCGATCATGCGCGCAGCCTGCGGGAAGAATGCGGGCGTTGTAGCGCATGCGGGCGCAAAACGGAACCGGCCCGCAGCTGCGGGCCGGCTGCCGATTCCGGGACGGCTGGGGCATCAGAAGCGCAGGCGCAGGGTGGCCCCCACCATGCGCGGCGCGCCCAGGAAGGCGTCGTAGGTGTTCTTCGGGTTGCCCGGCTCGGGCGTGCCCAGCGCCTGCAGCGGCCCGTCGAACCCCACCTGCACATATTTCTGGTTGAACAGGTTGGTGGCCCACAGCTCCACCTGCCAGCGCTCATCGCGCCGTCCCAGGCCGATGCGCGCGTTCACCAGCCCGTACCCCTTCTGCAGCTTCTCGGCATCGAGGTCGGAGCCGGTGTTGTAGCTCGACATGTACTTGCCGCCGATGTTGAAGCGCCCGCGCAGGCTGGCGCCGATGTCCCATTCGTAGGTCACCGCCAGCGAGCCGGAGAAGCGCGGCGCGAAGCTCATGCGCGCGCCCGGCAATTTGTACAGGGCGCCGGGATACACGAAATCCGCGCCCGGGATCACCTTGCCGTAGCGGGTGTCCGCCCACATCGCCCCGGCCTGCAGCATCAGCCCGCGCACGGACGCCGGCTGCCACAGCAGTTCGGCATCCAGCCCCTTCGATATCACCCGCGGGATCGAGCGCACCACGAAGCTGGTGCCGAGGAAGCTGTTGAGCTGGAAATCGCGGTAGGACTGATGAAACAGGGCGCCGTTGAGCAGCAGGTTGCCGCCGGCCCAGGTGGTCTTGGCGCCCAGCTCCCAGCTGTTGACGAACTCGCCCGGGAACGAGGTGTCGTTGACCGGGACGATGCCCGGCCCGCCGCTGGACAGGCCGTTGCTGGACTGCACGCGATCCAGATTGAAGCCGCCCGCCTTGTAGCCGCGCGCATACGACAGGTAGGTCATCACGTGCGGGTTCCAGCGGTAGGCGGCCTTGAGCGTGCCCGACCACTCGTTTTCCGCCAGCGACTGGTCGGTGACGCGGCCGTTGTGCCGCACGTTCGCCCAGGGCAGGCAGCTAAAGGCCACCACGTTGCCGATGATCGCCTGCTGGGTGGCCGCCGGCAGCAGCGCGAACGGCACGCCGCGCGCGGTCAACGCGGTGGCGATGCGCCCGATCGCCGCGGCGCTGACATTGCCGTTGGCATCGAAGTAGGACGCACAGCCCGGGCTTCCGTTGGGATTGCCGTACAGCGACTGCAGACGCTTGGTCTCGCGGGTGTAGCGCAGGCCCAGGGTGATCTCCAGCCCCTCCGCGGCATGCCAGGTGTTGTTGCTGAACAGCGCGCTGCTGCGCGACTTCTGGCGGTAGTGGTCGAGCGCGCCCAGGCCCGCGAACACCGTGCCGAAGGGGCGCCCGGTGGCATCGGCCAGGAAGGTGGCGGCATTCGGCAGGCCGGCCGAGGGCGGGTTGATGAGCGAGAGCAGGCCGATCGACAGGTACGGCTCGTAGGCCGCGCCGATCCGGTAGCTCTCGGTGCGGCGGATGGTCTCGTCGCTGTAGAACGCGCCCACCAGCCAGTCGAACCGCTCGCTGCTGCCGGCCAACCGCAGCTCCTGGCTGAAGGTCTTGAACTGGCTGTAGGACTCGTCCTTCTGCGGGTTCATGTAGATCAGGTCGGCGGCGCTGAAGTCGAAATCGCGGCCGTTCACCGCATCCCAGTCGCGGCTGGCGGTGATCGAGGTCAGGGGTGGCGCCGCCCAGCGCGTCCATGCTGTAGGTCAACTCGGCCTGTACGCCCTGGTCGTTGATCTTCTGGGTGGTATCGCGGTTGCTGTAGGCCACCCGCGCCCACGGGTTGGCCGGGATCGCGATGGCATTGCCGCCGCCCAGCGCGTTGATCAGCGGCGCGCTGCTGCCGCTGACCAGCTGCACGGCGGTGCAGCAGTTCTCGTTGCGATGGGTGGCATCCGCGGACAGCAGCACCTCCAGGCGGTCGCTGGCCTGCCAGAGCAGCTTGGCGCGGAAGGTGTCGAAGTTCTGGTCGTAATCGCGGCGTTCGCTGCGCGGGCCCGCGCCGGTCACCACCGTCATCCAGCCATCGCGTTCGCGGCGTGCGGCATACAGGCGCAGCGCGGCGGTCTCGCCCAGCGGCGCGTTCAGCCAGGCCGAACCGCCGCGCGCACTGTAGTCGCCAAGGGTCAGCTCGCCGCCGCCGGCCAGCACGAAATCCGGCCTGCGGGTGATGACGTTGATCACGCCCGCCGAGGTGTTCTTGCCGAACAGCGTGCCCTGCGGGCCTTTCAGCACCTCGATCCGCTCGAGTTCGCCGAGATCGCCGAAACCGACCGAATTGCGCGGGCGGTACACGCCATCGATGACCACGCCGACCGAGGATTCCAGCCCGATGTTGTCGCCCACCGTGCCGATGCCGCGCAGGCGCGCGGTGGTGATCGCCTCGCTCTGGGTGCTGGTGACGGTCAGCCCGGGCACCAGCACCTGCAGGTCCTTGATGTCGCGCACGCCGGCATCCTGCAACGCCTGCTGCGACAGCGCGGTCACCGTGACCGGCACGTCCTGCAGGAGTTCCTCGCGCTTCTGCGCGGTCACCACCAGGGTGTCCAGCGTCTTGGCTTCCAGCTTCTCGCCGGGCTTCGTATCGGACTTCACGTTGGACTTCGTCGCGGCGTCCTGCGCCGCCGCCGGCACCACGCCGGCCACCATCAATGCCGCCACCACCGCGACGGCCAACCCCTTGGGCTGCAAACGCATGCACTGCATGACCGACCCCTCCCGATGATCATGTACATGGAAACGGCCGCCGGCATCCCCGCCGGCCACCGCCGTGAAGTGTCTTGACCCCCCTCGAAACCCCTCGCGCGCCCGCCCCCTTCCCCGGGAAGGTGCACACGCTCGTACCATAACGCACCGGCGCGTCTGCTTGCAGGCCTGCGCGCGGAAATACCGCAACAAGAAACCCGCCTTGCGGCGGGTTTCGTCCGTGCTCCGGGCGACTTGCCGGCTTACCAGCAGCCGGAAGTCGAGGGCGACTTCACCCCGGCCTGGTCCAGGCTCAAGGTGCCGCAGGAGTCACCGGCCTGCTTGCCGGTCGGCGCGGCGGAGATGGTGTAGGGTCTTGGCGCCGGTGGCGAGCGAGAAGTTGTAGAAGCTCAGCGTGTCGGGCTCGCAGGCGGCGGTCAGGGTGCCAATCGCGGGCGCACCGGCGTAGCTGAGATCGGTGGTGTACACCCGCTCCAGCCGCTGCGACACCGCCACCAGGCAGGCCTCGCCGGCGGCGCGGCGGGTCTTGCGCTGGTGCTCGTTGTAGGACGGCAGCGCGATCGAGGCCAGGATGCCCACGATGGCCACCACCACCATCAGCTCGATCAGGCTGAAGCCGCTGGCGCGGGATGCTTGCGTGACGCGCATGGAACGCTCCTCGAAGATGGTCATCAGTCGTTGCGGATCTCGCGCCAGGACACGCGCTGCCAGGTCATCATCTGCTTGCCGAAGCTGCTCGCGCCGACGCCGGCGCTGCCGTCCACCACGCCGACGCCAGGCAGCAGGACCGGGCGGGTGGGCATGCCGACCCCCAGATTCACCGAGCCGATCGGGTGGCCGCCGGCGCCGGTGTCGTCGGTGCTGCCGCTCATGTCCAGATCGAAGTAGGACTTGCCCCCCGCTGGTGCCGGTGAAGGCATCGATGGCATTGAGGAAGCCGCTGCCGGAGGCATCGCAGGCATCGCCTTCGGGGATCATGCTCGCCGCGACCATGAAGTCGTTGTCGATCTGCACGTCCTGCACGACGCGCTCGCCCTTGCCCGGCAGGTCCACGTACCAGCCCTTGGACGCGGACGGCAGCGCGGCCTTGTCCTCGAAGTAGCGGTAGTCGCCGGCGACCGTGATGCTGCGCGCGGTCAGATTGGCGCGGGTATAGGAGCCGCCGTCGTCCATGACGCCGTACATGCTCTGGGCATAGGTGGTCTTGTCATCGGCATCGGTGCTGGTCATGAAGCGACCGGTGCCGAAGAAGATCCAGCGCTTGTTGGTCTTCAGGTCGATGGCCGAGGCCAGCCCGCCGGTGATCGGCTGCGGTGTGCCCGACGTCTTTTCGGCATGGAAGATCCTGGTCGCACTCCAGGCCGAGGGCGTGCTGGAGCGCAGGTCGAACTTCCAGATATTGCCCTGCATGTCACCGGCATAGGCATAGACGAGGGTCTTGCCGTCGGCCGCATACACGCCCAGCGGCGCCATCAGGCCGTTGTTGGTGGTGTTGTCGGTGGGAACCTCGCGGATCACGTTGCCGGTGGCCAGATCCATCACCACCAACACCGCCTTGTCATTGGTGCTGTTGGGGCCATTGCCGAACACCACGGCCGGCGTCGGCGACCCGTTGCGCACCTGGGCCAGGACCGGCGCGCCGACCACGTTGCCCATGTTGCTGCCGGGCGTGTCCTTGCGCTCCCACTTGAAGTTGCTGGCATTGAACGAAGCAGGGGCGCTCACGTCCAGCGCATACAGGCCCTTGCCGCCGCGCCCCAGCGTGCCGACCAGGATGTTCTGGCCCGGGGTGAGGGTTCGCGGGCTGACCATGATGGGGCCGTCCACGAAGAACTTGTGGTCGTAGTCGCCGCGGCTGAGCTGCTTGAGGTTGGCGAAGTTCAGGATGTTCGGCACGTAGGCGAACAATTCCTTCCCGTCGGCAGCGTCGAACGCATGCAGCATGCCGTCGTTGGCGCCGATGTACACCGTGCCGGCGCTGGTGCCATCACCCTGCGCGCCACCCGGCACATAGGCCGGGGACGAGTTGACGATATCGCCCAGCACCGTGGTCGGCCGGTTGCGCAGGTTGCTGACGCCGTTGCGGTCCTCGCGGCTGGCGTCGCCCTTGATGTAGGCGGCATTCTGCGCGCCGGTGGCCTCATAGTTGGCCGGGCCCACACCGCTGTTGTCCAGCGCGGAGGTCTGCGCCGAGGTCGGGAAAGCGGCGCCGGTCGTGCCGGCCTGCCCGGGCGTGCCGCTGGCCGTGAACACCTTGCGCAGGCCGACGGCGGGAATGGTGGCGGTCCAGCTCTGCGCGCCCACGCCGGTGCGGCTGACGGCCTGCGCCTTGAGCGCGCCCGTCCACACGCCGGAGACATAGCTGGCCGAGAAGATCTGCGCCCCGGTATTGAGCGAGGTGGAGTTCGCGGTGACGTTGGAGAACGAGCTGGTGCGCTGGGTGATGGTGGCCAGCGCCTTGTTCAGGCCCTGCGCGAACAGCGCAGGGCTGGTGGCCGGGGTGAACTCGCCGTGGCCGTTGACCGCCGCGTGCAGCAGGTCGTCGAGACGTTTGGGGTTATCCGAGAAACTGGCGGTCTCCGGATCCGGCCAGGAATCCCCGCCCTGCAGCGCGGCCGTGGCCTCGGCGACGCTGCCCCAGCCCTTGGTGGTCTTCAGGCCAAGGGCCAGGGTGAAGGTCACCATGTGCTGCCAGAACGCCGGGTCGGCATCGCTGGTCGGCACGTTGTTGTTGTTCGGATTGGACGCATTGCCCATGTAGCTTTCGGTCCGCAGGTCCGTCATCCAGTACTTCATGGCGACATCGGCCAGCGTGTTGCTGTAGGCATCCTCGAATGGCACCGCCGGGCTGTAGGTATAGCTCTTGCTCTGCGGCCCCTTGATCAGGCTGCCGCTGCCGCCATCGACGTTGCCGCTGCCCGCCGTACCGCTGTTCCAGTAGCCGTCGGTGGTGAGGATGGTGAAATTCTGCCGGCAGGACAGCTGGTCGGAGCCAGACTCCGGCCCGTACGGCCCCGAGGCCGCGCTGCTGGAGAAATACTTGCCGGCATTGTCGAGCGCCTTCTGCAGCGGGGTGCCGTTGTAGGCGTACGACATGAACAGGCGGTTGAACCAGGTGCTGCGGCTGGACGTTGCCGGGCTGACGCTGTCGATGAAACGGCCGTCGTTGCCGTCACCCACCGGAATATCGAAATTGTTGCGGTTCCAGATGGTGCGGAACCCCACGCGCACCTTGTTGCCCAGCCCGCTGAACGCCTCGCTCGCGCCGGCTTTCGCGGACTTGATGCGGGTACGGTGGTAGGAATACCAGGTGGCGAAGTTGGCCAGCTCCGCGGACACGGAGCGTCCGGTCGGCGTGGCCGGGGTGCAGTTGATCCAGTCGTTGCCGCTGGTACTGCCGCTGCAGCTGTTGGTGGTGGTATAGGTCACCGTCAGCGTGACATTGGAAAACGCGTTCCTGGCATACAGGCCGACACCATAGAAAGAGGATGTGGCCGGCGAATTGATCGTGCACGTCTCGGCATTACCGCTGTTCGTGGACCTGCAGGTATAAGTACTGGTCGTAGGGTTGCCCCCTTTGCGCACGTATAGATCGGCATTTCCGCTGCCACCACTGCTGGCGACCTTGAACGAAGCCGTATTGGCAGGCAAGGTGATCGTGTAATAGCGCCAGTTATTCTTGCTCTGGCTTTGTCCGGTCACGGGATAGCCGGAAAGCGTGAACGGCCCGCTCAGCACCACCCCGCCATATTCCGAGCGCACCACATCGGTGCCGCCAGCGGGAATCTGGTAGCGATAGTAATTGCTGACATTCGACAGATAGCTGGCGGAAGTGTTTGCCGGATCCTTGGGCACATAGAAGGTCTGCGTCTTCGCGGACAGATCCTTGGTGCCACTACTGATGCCAGCCGGAGAATAGTTGACGTAGTTGTTGTCGCTGTAAACGGAGGTGAAGCCGGTGCCGCCGGTCATGCGGTTGCCGTTCGGCTGCAACCACGTCTGGTAATTCGTGAGCGGGTTGTAGTACAGGCTATTGGTGGCATAGCTCTGCATATACATCTTGTCGTTGCCGGTGCTCTCCGTGGTGATACTGGTCCCGGAATACACGCCTCCCGCATCCGGCTCGCTACTGAAGCCGCCGGGCCCGGTGATCGCCGACACCGACTGGTTATTGATGTTGGCCCAGGCCATCGACCCCGAATCGTCGAGGATGAACAGGATGTTCGGCGCCACCCGGTTGCCGGTGGTCAGCGGCTGGTCCGGGAACACGATGGCGGCATTGACCGGCAGCGCCAGCAGGGTGGCCAGGCAGGCGGCCGGCAGCGTCCACCACGGGCGCGCGGAGGCAAGGGCGCGGGCCAGGTGGCGGCGGGCGGGGGAGGCATTGCGCTTCATGGCAGGCTCTCTTTGCTGATCGCGGGCGTCAGCGGCTGACGACATTGGCTTGCAGCACCACTTCCGCCGAACCCGCGGTGCGGCCGCGGGCGGTGATGCGGAACATCGGGCGCTGGCACTGGTAGTTGGAAATGGCGGCGGTGGTCTCGCACACGCCTTGCAGCGTCGAGCCCTTGCCGGTGCCGAGGTATTCGATGGTGTAGGTGGAGCGCCCGTCCGGGGCGGTCCTGACGACCGGCGTCTCGCCGGTGGTGACATCGCAGATGCCGTTGGCGGCGCAGAACACCGGCTTGCCGTCTGCGCGCATCTCGGCCAGGGTCTTGCCGTACTGCAGATCGGAAATGGCCGGATTGCCGAGCACGTCCTCCTGCGCCACCCGCAGGGCGGTCTCGGCCGCCTGGAAAGCCAGGTTGCGGTCGCGCAGGTTGGCGGTCATGCGCTCCTGCATGGCCGAGCTGCGCAGCACGGCCACGCCCAGCACCGACATCACGATCAGCAGGATCAGCACGATCACCAGCGAAATGCCCTGCTGGCGGTGCGCCGAGCCGGGACCATGGGCGCGGGAAACCCGATTCACGACAGGCCTGTTCACAGGGCGCGGCTCCTCAGGCTGATGACGTTGGACACGTTGCGGGTGACCGTCTTGTTGTCGACCTGGTTGGTGCCGGTCAGGGTCATGTTGACCCGCACCGCCACCACGTCCGGCCAGCTGGTGGGCGTGGCGGTATAGGTGTTGGAGCCGTTCTGGCGGTAGGTGAAGCTGAGCGCGGTGACGCCGTCGGCCACCTGCTGCCCCGCCGCGCCATTGCGCGAGACATACAGCCCGTTGCCGCTGCGGTACCAGCGCACGTTGCGGAAGCGCGCGATCATCACCGTGGACGGCGGCGCCATGGGATCCACGTTCATCGCGATCGGGGTGGCAGGCGTGAAGCTGACCGTATTGGTGGTGACGCCGGTGGCCGTCACCACGTAGAACTGGTTGGCATTGCAGAGGATGAGCCTGTCGCCGGTCTTGAACGCATCGTTGGCGTCCGCGATCTGGCTGGAGTCCAGGGTGATGCTGCTGGTGGTCGCCGCGGTGATGCGGTAGGCGGTGTCATCGCCGGAAGCGGCCACCAGCTCGGTGCCGGCCGGCGCACCGTTGTCGCCGACCGGGCTGGTGAGCAGCTGCGTCTCCTCGGCATTGAGCGTGTGCTCGGCATCCGGCCGCGCCAGGTTGGAGCAGGCAGTGCCGCCGGCGGCGCGGAGGTCGCGCGAGATCAGCTCGTAGGCCACCCGCGCGCTTTCCTGGATGCGGTTCAGCCCTTCGTTGGCCTGGAAGCTGCGCTGGTTGGACTGGAACACGGCGAACGCCGCGCCCATCACCAGCAGCCCCAGCACCATGGCGATCATCAGCTCGATCAGGCCAAAGCCCGACTGGGTCTTGCGCATGGCTGGATTCTCCCGGAACTTCATATGCGCGCCCTCGTTTCCACCATGCGCGCCGCGCCGCCCTGGTCGGTACCGGTACGCGAGTCATCCCAGTACACCCGCACCTGGCAGTTGGCCGGGCAGCCGACGATCTCGCCGCAGGTGGTGGTATCGGTTGCGCCGGAGCCGATGGTGGTCTTCATCGCATTGATCCAGGCGGTGAGATCGTTGGCGCGGACATCGGCGCCGGTGATGGCGGCGGCGCTGCAGGTCTTGCCGATGTTGTAGTCGGCGGTGGGATTGGCGCGCATGGCCTCGATGATGGAGTTGAGCTGCCATCACCGCCTGGCTGCTTTCCAGCGAGCTTTGCCCCCCGCGCAGGGCCAGCGACTGCATGGCGGCGATGCCGAGCAGGCCCACCGCCAGCACCAGCACGGAGACCAGCACCTCGATCATGCCCATGCCCTGCATGCGCGACCGCCCCAGCCGGGGCGCGGCCTGCCTGCGACTGCGGACTGCTGCAATGTGCTTCACGTTCACGGACATGCTCCGCCACCGTTGACCTTGGAAGACGACACCACGCCGCTGATCATCACCGTCAGCACACGCTGGTTCTGACTCGGATTGCTGGTGGGCATGCACACCGTCACCACCTGCTGGGCATCGATCAGCCCCGAGGGCTTGAACACGATGCCCGCGGCCGGGCCGCTGATCTGCACGCCGCCGGATGCACGGTTGCTGCGGATCACATCGTCGGTCGCCGTGACATTGTCGCGCCCGCGCACGATCCATTGGGTCCAGGACGTGCTGGAGGTGCAGGTCGAGCCATCCGTGCTGGGGCAGACCGTCACCCGCGCGTTGCGGCGAACGGCCTCGGCCCGCGCCAGCTGCAGCGAGGACAGCATTTCCTCGGACTGGCCGTTGAGGCGGCTGCTGTTGATCAGGGCGGTCATCCCGGGGACGGCGACGACGGCCAGGATGGCAATGACAGACACCGTCACCATCAGCTCCACCAAAGTGAAGCCGCGGGCGGCGGCGGGGGCAAGCGGGCGTGGATGGCGTGGCACGGGATCCCCTCGGAGTGCGGCAGGAAGACCGTAATGATGCCGCAGTGGGGAATCCAGCCCGTAGCCGACGGGCGGAATCCTGGCGGGGACGGGCGGCAGGTGGGCCGCCCGCAGGGCGTCAGGCGTCGTACTCGACTTCGCCGTACAGATCGTGCGCGTCGCTGCCCATGATCCGCACCCGCGCGAACTCGCCGGGCTTCAGGCCGGCCTCGCGACCGTCCTGCACCTGCACCAGGCCGTCGATCTCCGGCGCGTCCGCCATCGAACGGGCGATGGCCAGCTCGCCGTCGATGGCGTCCACCAGCACCTGCTGCACCGTGCCCACCTTGGCGGCCAGGCGCGCTTCGGAAATCGCCGCCTGGCGCTCCATGAAGCGGGCCAGGCGCTCCTGCTTCACGTCCTCCGGCACCGGGTCCGGCAGCGCGTTGGCCGCGGCGCCATCCACCGGCGAATAGGCGAACGCGCCCACGCGGTCCAGCTGCGCTGCGTCGAGGAAGTCCAGCAGCTCCTCGAACTCGGCCTCGGTCTCGCCGGGGAAGCCGACGATGAACGTGCTGCGGATCGTCAGCTGCGGGCAGATCGCGCGCCAGCGCTGGATGCGCTCCAGGGTCTTGTCCACCGCGCCCGGGCGTTTCATCAGCCTAAGGATGCGCGGGCTGGCATGTTGGAACGGGATGTCGAGGTATGGCAGCAGCTTGCCCTCGGCCATCAGCGGGATCACGTCGTCCACGTGCGGGTACGGGTACACGTAATGCAGGCGCGTCCACACGCCGAGCTGCGACAGACCTTCGCACAGCGCCTTCATGCGGGTTTCATACAGGCCATCGCGCCACGGGCGCGGCGCGTATTTCAGGTCCACGCCGTAGGCGCTGGTGTCCTGCGAGACCACCAGCAGTTCCTTGACGCCGCCGCGCGCCAGCTTCTCGGCCTCGCGCAGCACCTCGTCCACCGGGCGCGACACCAGGTCCCCGCGCATGGACGGGATGATGCAGAAGCTGCAGCGGTGGTTGCAGCCTTCGGAAATCTTCAGGTAGGCGTAGTGTTTCGGGGTGAGCTTGATGCCGACGCCCTCGATTTCCCCCTCGCCAAGGCGACGGGGGGCCGGCAGCAGGTCGGTGAAGGGATCATGCATCGGCGGCAGCGCCGCGTGCACCGCCTCCATCACGCTGGCGTAGTCCTGCGGGCCGCTGATCGCCAGCACGTCGGGGTAGGCCTCGCGAATGATCTCGCTGCGCTTGCCCAGGCAGCCGGTGACGATGACCTTGCCGTTCTCGGCCATGGCCTCGCCGATGGCATCCAGCGACTCGGCCACTGCCGCATCGATGAAGCCGCAGGTGTTGACCACCACCACGTCGGCCTCCTCATAGGTCTGCACCAGGTCATAGCCTTCCACCCGCAGCTGGGTGAGGATGCGCTCGGAATCGACCAGCGCCTTGGGGCAGCCGAGGCTGACGAAGCCGACTTTGCTGCCTTTGGTTGATGCGTTCTGCAGGGACATGCCGCGGCCACGTGAAAAGGTGCGAAATTATACGCACCCGGCAACGCCGGCCTGGCCGTGCGCGCCGGCGCACCGCGTCACTCTCCGTATCCATACACATCGAGGAACCCGCGATGGGTCACTGGCAGCCGCTTCCCACTCCCTCCGGCCCGATCGAGGCCTGGCGCGAAGAGCCCGCGGGCCCGTCGCGCGGGGCGGTGGTGGTGGTGCAGGAAATCTTCGGGGTCACCGACCATATCCGCGCGGTGTGCGCGCAGCTGGCGGCGGCCGGGTTCGTGGCGCTGGCCCCGGCGTTCTTCGACCGCCTCGCACCCGGCACCGTGCTGCCGTATGACGCCGAAGGCACCGCCCGCGGCCGCGAGCTGGTGGCGCGGCTGGGGCTGGAGGACGCGGTGGCGATCGCCGCGGCCGCCGCCGGGGCGCTGCGTGCGCAGGGGTTGGCCGTGGGCATCGTGGGCTTCTGCTGGGGCGGCACGGTGGCGCTGCTGGGCAATACCCGCCTCGGCCTGCCGGCGGTGAGCTACTACGGCGCGCGCAACGTACCGTATCTGGACGCGCCGGCACGGGCGCCGCTGATGTTCCATTTCGGCGCGCTGGACCCGCACATCCCGCCCGAGGCGGTGGAGGCGCACCGGCGCAAGCAGCCGCAGGCGCAGGTGTTCGTGTATCCGCAGGCCGACCACGCCTTCGCGCGCGCGCCCGACCCGCCCTACCAGCCCGAGGCCGCCGCGCTGGCGTGGCAGCGCACCCTGGCGTTTTTCACGGAGCACCTGCGATGAACACCTGGCACCTGGACCCGCGCCTGGCCGACGATACTGCGCCGGTCATCGACCTGCCGCTGTGCGAGGTGCGCCTGATGGACGATGCCAACCATCCGTGAAGCGATCCTGGTGCCACGGGTGCCGGAGGCGGTGGAGATCATCGACCTCGACCCGGCCCAGCGCACGCGCCTGAGCGCGGAGATCGACCTCGCCGCGCGCGCGCTCAAGGCGCTGTTCAAGCCCGACAAGCTCAATGTTGCTGCGCTCGGCAACCAGGTGCCGCAGCTGCACGTGCACGTGATCGCCCGCTTCCGCGACGACATCGCCTGGCCGCGCCCGGTCTGGGGGGCGGCGAATGCGCGCCCGTACGCGCCGGAAGAGCTGGTGCAGCGGGTGACCGCGCTGCGCGCCGCGCTGGGCGCCGGCCAGGGCTGACCCAAGCGCGCTCAGGTGCGCGGCAGGGTGACGCCGGTCTGGCCCTGGTACTTGCCGCCGCGGTCCCTGTAGCTGGTCTGGCACACGTCGTCGGCATCCGCCTGGAAGAACAGCATCTGCGCCACCCCCTCCCCCGCGTAGATCCGCGCCGGCAGCGGGGTGGTGTTGGAAAACTCCAGGGTGACGTGCCCTTCCCACTCCGGCTCCAGCGGGGTGACGTTGACGATGATCCCGCAGCGGGCATAGGTGCTCTTGCCCAGGCACACCACCAGCACGTCGCGCGGGATGCGGAAATACTCCACCGTGCGCGCCAGCGCGAAGGAATTGGGCGGAATGATGCACACATCGTCCACCACGTCCACGAAGCTCTTGGGGTCGAAGTGCTTGGGATCGACGATGGTCGAGTTGATGTTGGTGAACACCTTGAACTCGCGCGCGCAGCGCACGTCGTAGCCGTAGCTCGATGTGCCGTAGCTGACGATGCGGTGGCCGTCGGCGGCGGTCTTGACCTGATCGGGCGCGAACGGCTCGATCATGCCGTGCTGCTCGGCCATGCGGCGGATCCAGCGGTCGCTCTTGATGCTCATGCAGGGAATGCGGATGCCGGGAGTGGCCGGCGAGTGTAAGCCAATCGGGGCACCGGCCGGCAGACGCGACCCTCGGCCCGGCCGCTCAGCCCAGCAGCGAAGCCAGGATCCCGCTGCGCACCACCGGCCGCTGCGCCAGCTGCTCCAGCAGCGCCCGCGCCGCCGCGCGGTAGGCCTGCGCGGGCTGCGACTGCGGCTGCGCGGCGACGATCGGCACCCCGGCATCGCCCTGCTCGCGGATCGCCGCCGCCAGCGGCAGCGCGCCCAGCAGCGGCACCTCGTACTGCGCCGCCATGCGCTCGCCGCCGCCCGCGCCGAACACGTGCTCGGCATGCCCGCACTGCGAGCACACGTGGATGGCCATGTTCTCCACCAGCCCGAGGACCGCGATGCCGACCTTGCGGAACATCATCAGCGCGCGCCGGGCATCCAGCGTGGCCACCTCCTGCGGGGTGGTGACGATCACCGCGCCGGCCACCGGGATCTTCTGCGCCAGGGTGAGCTGGATGTCGCCGGTGCCGGGCGGCAGGTCCACCACCAGCACGTCCAGATCGTCCCAGGCCGTCTGCTGCAGCAGCTGCGTCAGCGCCTGGGTCACCATCGGCCCGCGCCAGATCATCGGCGCGTCCTGATCCACCAAGAGCCCGATCGAAACCGCCTGCACCCCGTGCGCGCGTGGCGGGAGGATGGTCTTGCCGTCGGGGCTCTCGGGCCGGCCCGACAGCCCCAGCATCAGCGGCACGCTGGGCCCGTAGATGTCGGCATCCAGCACCCCCACCCGCAGCCCCTCGCCCGCCAGCGCCAGCGCCAGATTGACCGCCACCGTGGACTTGCCCACCCCGCCCTTGCCGGAGCCGACGGCGATGATGTTGCGGACATTGGCGAGCGGCTTGAGCTCGCCCTGGACGGCATGGGCGGGGAGGCGGGGCATGGGCGAAGCGCTCTGCGGGACACCAGCGGATTTTACGCGCGGGTTGGCACCCAGAGCCCCGATATCGTGCGCCCTTGACATTCCTGAACAGTCGCCCATGCCTTTTGTCATGGGGGAAATTCGTTAAATTGATGTAGGGTTCACGATCCCGGAACAATCGGGGCGTGCTCAACCGCTTGACTCTGGGCGCATTTTCTTTCCCCTAAAAATAAGGACTCCCACCATGGCAGTTCATCGCCGCTCCACCCTCCCTCGTCGCCCGCTGGCACTCGCGCTGGCCGCCCTGCTGCTGCCCGCCGCCGCCATGGCCCAGGACCAGAACGCACAGTCCACCCAGGACCAGAAGCCTGCTGCCAAGACCGAAGGCAAGGCCAAGGACCTGGACAAGGTCGTGGTCACCGGCTCGCTGATCCCGCAGACCCAGGTCGAGACTTTCGTCCCGGTCACCATCATTTCCGCCGAGGACATCCAGGCCCGCGGCTTCAACAACGTGGCAGAGGTGCTGCAGAAGAGCTCGTTCGCCACCGGCGGCGTGCAGAACAACCAGAGCTCGGCCTCGTTCACCCAGGGCGCCGAAACCCTCAGCCTGTTCGGCCTGTCGCCGAGCTACGTCAAGTACCTGATCGACGGCCGCCCGATGGCCAACTACCCGGCGCTGTACAACGGCACCGACGTGTTCAACAACATCAGCGGCATCCCGGTGGACCTGGTGGACCGCATCGAGATCCTGCCCGGTGGGCAGTCCTCCCTGTACGGTTCCGATGCCATCGCCGGTGTGGTCAACATCATCCTGAAGAAGAACATCGATAGCGCCGTGCTCAGCGGCCGCGTCGGTGGTTATGACGAGGGTGGCGGCCGCAGCGGGCGTCTGAGCTACGCCGACAGCTTCGCCAGCAAGGATGGCCGCTGGAACACCCTGCTGGGCGTACAGGTCGAGAAGGTGGATCCGGTGTGGGCCTACCAGCGCGACCTGACCAAGCAGTTCAACCTGAACGCCTACAACGGCGCGGCGCCGCTGGCCAGCCGCGACTGGCTGGTGTACAGCCCGTTCACCAGCTACAACTTCATGGATCCGAACAACTGCGCGAACGTGAAGGCCGGCTTCGGCGGCACGGTGGACCTGCAGACCCGCCCAGGCTTCGGCGACACCCACTACTGCGGTTCGTTCTACACCCCTGGCTACCGCACCCTGAAGAA
Source organism: Thermomonas sp. S9 (assembly GCF_024704365.1). Classification (GTDB taxonomy): domain Bacteria; phylum Pseudomonadota; class Gammaproteobacteria; order Xanthomonadales; family Xanthomonadaceae; genus Thermomonas. Next base: position 1,149,616 of record NZ_JAJDFY010000001.1, on the reverse strand, counting down.
CCAGAAGGAAAGCGCGCAGCTGTACGTGCACTCCACCTTCGACCTGACCAGCGATGCGCAGCTGTATGCCGACGTGCTGCTGAACCAGGAAAAGGTGAAGTACCACATCGGTTCGAACTACGTCTGGTGGGGCACCAGCGTGAAGTGGGGCTACTACTACGACCCGAACCTGGATGACTTCCTGAACCTGCAGCGTGCGTTCACGCCCGAGGACATGGGCGGCTGGAAGAACACCATGGACGAGAACAAGAGCACGTCCTACGCGGTGACGGTCGGCGTGAACGGCACCGTCGGCGGCAATTCCAACTGGGATTACGACGTCAGCATCAGCCGCACCCACTACAAGCTCGACGAGATCAGCCTGGCCCGCCTGGCGGATCCGATCAACGATTACTTCCAGCAGCACGTGCTGGGCCCGCAGCTGGGCCTGGACCCGTACTACGACGCATACCCGGTGTTCACCCCGAACTACGCGGCGTTCTACACCCTGATGTCGCCGGCGGATTTCTACAGCTTCATGGGCAAGACCGTCTCGCGCAGCAGCACCTACGACAATCTGCTGCGCGCCCAGTTCACCAACGGCGCACTGTTCTCGCTGCCCGGCGGTGATGCCGGCGTAGCGATCGCGGTGGAAGCCGGCACCGAAGGCTGGTCCTACAACCCCGACCCGCTGCTGCTGGACGGCAAGATCTGGGGCACCACCGCGGTCAGCGGTAATGGCAGCCGCTCGCGCTATGCCGTCACCGGCGAGATGCGCCTGCCGGTGTGGGACAAACTGACGCTCGCTGCCTCGGCCCGCTACGACGCCTTCCGCGCCGCCGGCCGCACCATCGACAAGCCCACCTACAGCCTCGGCCTGGAATACCGCCCGTTCGAGTCGCTGCTGGTGCGCGGCAAGTACGGCACCGCGTTCAAGGCGCCGACCCTGGCCGACCAGTTCCAGGGCGTCAGTGGCTTCTATAGTTCCACCGTCGACTACTACAACTGCGCCCTGCTCGGCTTCGATGCCGGCAACGTGGACCAGTGCCCGGCCCGTTACTCCAATCTCCAGTACTTCGGCCAGCAGTCCGGCAACCCGGATCTGAAGCCGATCAATGCCAAGGTGTGGAGCTATGGCGTGGTGTGGGCACCGACCGCCAGGTTCTCGGTCAGCGCCGACTACTACCACTGGAACATCAAGGATGAAGTGGCGCTGCAGAATGTCGACCAGCTGATGCGCGACGAGGCGAACTGCCGCCTGGGCACGCTGGACATCAACTCCGGCACCTGCCAGGCTGCGCTGAGCCAGGTTCATCGCGGTGCCGCCGGCACCGTGCAGTCGATTGATGTCAAGAAGGTCAACATCGCCAGCGAGTCGCTGAACGCGGTGGCCCTCGGCGTCAACTACCGCCAGGACCTGGGTGCCTGGGGCGAGCTGAACCTGTCCGGCAACTGGACCCGCAACCTCAAGCACGAGTTCCAGCAGTATCCGGGCGATCCCACCATCGACCTGCTGAGCGACCCGTACTGGAGCACCGATCCGAAGTACAAGGCCAGCGCCTCGGCGGGCTGGAACCTGGGCCGCTGGACCACCACGGTGTACGCCAACTACCTCGGCCCGACCCCGAACTACCGCGCCACCCTGACCCCGGCTGGCTACGGGTATGCCGGCGCCGGTCGCCTCGGTTCGTACACGACCCTCAACGCCAGCGTCAACTTCGACGTCACCGAAGACCTGAAGCTGTCGCTGCTGGTCAACAACCTGGCCAACCGGATGCCGAACATGGACGTGCATTCCTATCCGGGCAGCAGTGGCGCGCCGTACAACAGCAGCAACTTCGATGTGCTGGGCCGTGCGTACTACCTGGAAGCCAAATGGAGCTTCGGCAAGTCCAAGTAATCGCCGGTGCGATGAACGAGAAACCCCGCCACATGGCGGGGTTTCTTTGCGCGCGCCCTGGTGCCAACGCCACGATGCCTGCCTGTGAAGGCACGCATCGCGACGATCATTCGATATGCACGCCCCCGTCCTCAAGCAGGGCACGCAAGTCATCCAGCGCCGATCCGTAGCGTTTCCAGCGCGCCAACGCCTGCCTGTGCAATGGTTCGCGCACCTGCACCGCGCTGGCGGTCGCCACCGGCGCGGCATTGTCTGCAAAACGCAGGCAGGCCGGGTCCCACTCCAGCCCGCAGTGCGCCAGCAGGTGCCGGGTCTGGCCTTCCTGGTCGTCCACCAGCGCCTCGTAGTGCATCTCCAGCACGCGCCCGGGAAGCACCTGCTGCCAATGCCGCATCAGCGCATCGAACTGGAGGTAATAGCGGCCCGTGTCCAGCAGATCGAAGGAATAGTCGTAATAGGGGCTGGTCTGCGCGAACAGCTGGCGGAAGTTGCCCAGGCAGGTGTCCATCGGATTGCGTCGCAGGCAGACGATCCTGGCATTGGGCAGAGCACGCGCGATGTGGCCGAGATAAAGGAAGTTATGCGGCAGCTTGTCCACGAAGCGCGGCCGCACGGCGGTCCCCGGCCGGGTGCTCGCCACGTAGGTCTCGCCCAGTCTGCGCGGCTCGACCGCGGCCCCGCGGCGCAGGGTTTCGGCATCCAGCAGCTCGGGCGTAGGGCTGCCCGACAGCCGCTTCAGCACCACGCCGAAATTCTGCAGTTCGCCCGCCGAGTGCACCTGCGGATGGCTGGACAGGATGCGGTCCACCAGCGTGGTGCCGCTACGCGGCATGCCGACCACGAAAATCGGCGACGGATCGGGATCACCACCGCCACTATCGCCCGGTGCCGGGAAAAGGCCACGGAGCGTATCGAACAAAGCAGCATCACGTGCACTGGAATAGCCTCGCGCCTCGCCGCCTGCGGCCTTGCCGGCCGCCAGATGGGAAAACGCGCACGGATAGTCGCCGAGATCCTCCAGCTCCTTGGCCAGGGCCAGATTCAGATACATCCGCGCCTCGCCACCATCCGCCCGCTCCAGCAATCCGCGCAGGCGGTCCAAGTGGTTGTGCTCCGGGGTGGCCTTGCACAGTTGGGCCAGGGCCAGGTGCGCCTTCCAGAACGTCGGGTCGGCTGCAATGCATGCCTCGTACTCGTGCCCGGCCCGCTCCATCTGGCCGATGAACATCAGCGACGTGGCCAGGTTGAAATGACTGACCGCCCTGCCCGGCACCCGCTGCACCGCGAGCTCGAACAGCCGCGCGGCCTTGGCATGTTCATTGGCCTGGGTGTAGACCACGGCGAGCGTGTCCAGCGTCGCCGCATCCTGCGGACCCATCGCCAGCGCAGCATCCGCGGCCACCACCGATTCGCGGGTCAGACGGGCCATCGCCAAACCGCGCGCGAACTGCGCGGCATAGTCAGGCCGACCGGGATTGTGGTGGACCGCGCGCTGCAGGTGGCGGATGCCTTCCCGCAGGCGCTGCATCTGCAGTGCCGCCACGCCCGCAACGAAGTAAACACCGGCGTGCGGCGGGATCTTCGGCAACAGCGATTCTGCCAGCGCAGATGCCCGGGCCCAGTCGCCGCGGTTGAGCGCGTCCACTGCTCGCGCATAGATTTGCGGAGGGGTTTCCATCCGCGAATGGTAGCGCGGGCTGCTAGGATTCCCCCGGGGAACGACTCTTCAGGGGAACGACATGATGCACTCACGTGTCCACATTCGGTTGCTGGCGGCATGCTTTGCCTTCTCGAGCCTGGCCGCGACCGCCGGGCAACCCATCCCGGCCGAGGTGCTGGCCCGGACGCCGGCGATCCAGTCGGTCTCGATGAGCACCGATGGCAAGAACCTGGTCACGCTGGTGGTCGCCCCCGGCAGCAAAGACGGGGATACCGCGCTCGCGAGCTGGGACCTCGACCATATCGATGCCGGCAGCCGCATCACGCCCTCCGGCGACCGCATGAAGTTCGTGGCCGCAAGCGCGCTGAAGGCGGACCGCATCCTCGTGATCGCCCGCCAGGAATGGACCGGCCAACTCGGTGAGCTGCGGCGAGGGCAAGCGAACCGGGGCAACCAAGACCTTCGTCTTCAAGACCTACCTGACCGACGGCAGCCACAAGAAATTCGACGAGGCCTTCGCGGCGAAGTCGAGCAAGATCGACATGCCCGAGGACATGCGCCGCTGCCTGGAGCTTGCGGGCACGGCATCGCTGGTCAATCCGCTTCCGCTGGATCCGGACAACGTGATCATCCGCCAGCTCGATCCCGGCTCGATGGTAAGCAACTACCTGCTTTACAACCTGCGCAGCGGTGAGAGCAGGCTGCTGTTCAAGGGTGGCGGCCGCTCCGAGCCCGGCCTGTTCGATCCGCGCACTGGCGAGTTGCTGACGCGTACCCAGCTGGAACCGGTCGGCGGCGGCGAATACGAACAGCAGGTGCTGATCCGCGACCCCGAGAGCAATCAGTTCGTGGTTCACCCCAACCTGACCCGCAAGCTCAGTGAACGCTACACCGTGGACATCGTCGGCCGCGACGAGCGCAGCGGCAAGTTCTACGTCCTCACCGACCTGTTCTCCGACAAGGTGCAGGCATGGCTGTACGACCCCGCCACCCGCACGTTCGAGGACGAGCCGCTGCTGGCGCATCCGAAATACTCGATCTCGCGCCTGATCTTCGGGCGCCAGCCGAGCGATTTCGGCCGGATTCTCGGTTTCGCAGTGGATGGCCCGCAGGTCGAAGTCACCTATATCGACCCAAGGATGCAGGCCATCCAGGCCCTGCTGGAGAAAAATTTCCCGGCCCAGTCGGTCATGATCACCGGCTATGACGACGGGCTCGGCAAGGTGCTGTTCACCACCTCCAGCCATCGCGACCCGCCCGCCTATCATCTGTTGCTGGACCGCAAGCGGATCGTCAGCCTCGGCAGCAGGCTCCCCTCTTTCAAGCCGGAATGGGTGGGTGAACAGCGCTGGGTGGAGTACCGCGCCCGCGACGGGATGACCATCCCTGCGATCCTTGACCTGCCTGCCGGCTGGACCCCAGCGCAGGGGCCACTGCCCGCCATCGTGCATCCGCATGGCGGCCCCTGGTCGCGTGACTACATGGGCTGGGACGTTTCCGGCTGGGTGCCGTTCCTGACCTCGCGTGGCTATGCCGTGCTGCGCCCGCAATACCGCGGCTCCACCGGACTGGGCCGTGCGCTGTGGCTGGCGGGGGGATGCGGAATGGGGCCAGAAGATGCAGGACGATCTCGATGACGGCGCCACCTGGCTGGTCCAGCAGGGCATCGCAGATACCAGGCGCGAAGCCATCTTCGGCTACTCCTATGGCGGCTTCGCCGCCGCCGCGGCGGTCGTGCGCCCGAACGGCCCCTTCCAGTGCGCCATCGCGGGCGCGCCGGTGACGGATCTCGCCAAGCTCGGCTGGTCCTGGAGCGAGAATCGCCTGCAGCGAATCCTTCAGGGCCGCACTGTGAAGGGCATGGACCCCATGCAGAACACCGAAAAGGCCAGCATCCCGGTGCTGCTGTTCGTGGGCGACCGCGACGTGCGTACCCCCGCCTTCCACGCCGAAGGCTTCTATAAAGCGGTGAAGGACAAGGTTCCGGCAAAATTCGCGCTGGTCCCCGATATGCCGCACAGCATGCCGTGGTATCCGCGCCAGCAGCTGCAGACTCTGGGGTTGATCGAGGCATTCCTGGAGCACGACTGCAACCGCAAAGGCTAAAGCCAGGCCGTCACGCAAGCGGCTTCCCATCGCCACATGCCGCGCACCACGCGGCGCATCCGCACGCCATCCGCCTGCAGTCAGGCTGCAGCAAGCCATGAAATGTGACTTGGATCGCGCTTTTCATGCCAATTGGCATGCCCGCATTGGGTTGCCATTACATGAAAAAAACATTAATTTTCGTTCATGAGCTACGCCAGGAGGATGGGCCTCCGGCGCTCATTCATGGGGGAAACAGATGAAGAAGCACGCTCAAGTGGCGCAGCTGCGCAAGCTGCCGCTGTTCCTCGCCGTCCTCGGCTGCCTGTACGGTGCGCCGGTACTGGCGCAGGAAGCGGGAGATCAGAAGCAGGACTCTGCTGCCAAGCAGGAAGATGCCAAGAAAAAGGATGAGCCGAAGGAGCTGGAGAAAGTCACCGTCACCGGCTCACTGATCAAGCGCCTCGAGTACGACACGATCTCCCCCGTGCAGGTGATCTCCGCCGACGTGAGCGTTGACGTCGGCCAGATCAACACCGCCGAATTCCTGCAGAAGTCCAGCGTCGCTGCCGGCTCCACCCAGATCAGCAACCAGTTCGCCGGCTTCGTCGTGGAAGGCGGTACCGGCGTACAGACCATCAACCTTCGCGGCCTGGGCGCCCAGCGCACCGCCGTGCTGCTCAACGGTCAGCGCCCCGGCCCGGCCGGCACCCGCGGCCAGGTGCTGGCGTTCGATCTGAACGTGATCCCGCAGTCGATCCTGCAACGCGCGGAAATCGTGAAGGATGGCTCATCCTCGATCTACGGCTCGGACGCACTGGCGGGCGTGGTCAACCTGATCACCCGCAAGAACTTCAACGGACCCGAAGTCACCTTCACCGCCCGGTCTCCGCAGAAGGGGGGGCGGAAACGGTCAGCTTCTCCGTCGCCAATGGCTGGAACTTCGGCAAGGGCAGCATCGCGGCCGCAGCCGAGTATTACCTGCAGGAGCCGCTGCGCTTCGGCGACCGCGACTTCCTGCGCTGCGCACAGGATCTGGTGTGGGACCAGAACGGCAATCGCATCGACCGCCAGGATCGCTCGATCCTCGCCGGCACCCCGCTCGGCGGCTGCTCCGGCGGCAATCTCTACATCAACACCGTCATCGATGCGGTCTACGGTAGGCGCTACATCCCGTCGCCAGATGGCGTGACCATTGGCCTGATTCCTGGCTACCGCCCCCGTACGAATGCCAACTACGGCCCCGGCAATACCGGCCAGGCCTATTTCGAGGATGTTCTCAACTTCGATCGCTTCGGCGAGCAGCAGCTGATCGATCGCCAGGAACGTTTCAGCGTCTTCGCCACCTCCGACTTCAACCTGGGGGCGGTCAACTGGACGACCGACTTCCTGTTCAATCGTCGCGGCACCGACACCCACCGCTGGCGCCAGTTCTTCCCGCTCACTGGCGGCACGACAGCGATAATTCCGGCTTACAGGTATACCGACGGCTCCAGTTTCGCCAGCCCGGTGCCGAGCGGCATCGCCCAGCCGGTGATGCCTTTCCCCTCAGACCAGAAGATCCGGATCAACTATTACTACCTCCGCACCGGCCTGGACGGGCTGATCGGCGGCACCGATACCTGGAGCTGGACGACCAACCTGTCCTACACGCGTTCGGACGGTGACTACTCGGTGCTGTCGATCCTCAAGTCCAAGTCTGGGGACGTCGATCCTAACCTGCGCCCGTGGACGGGCGGGCGCTCGCCCAGCGTCAACTACTTCGATCCCTGCTATCTCAGCGGCCAGTGCATGGAACAGCTGGTGGCAGCAGTCGGGGCCTGGCATACCGGCAATACCGTGTACGACCAGTACCTGATCAATGCCGTAGCGACTGGTGAAGTGTTCAACCTGCCGGCAGGCGCGGTGAACATGGCGATCGGCGCCGAATACCGCAATTTCGGCATCAATGACCAGCCCAGCCAGCAGGAGCGCAGCGGCGACCTGTGGGGCCAGAGCTCGGCAGTGGTCACCAAGGGGCGCGATCACGTGAAGGAAATTTTCACTGAGGTCGAAGTGCCATTGTTGAAGGGGCTGCCGGCGTTCGAGTCGCTGACCCTGAACATGTCGGCGCGCGCCTTCGATTACGCTTCGGTCAACAAGTCCGATTCGGTCTGGAAGCTGGGCCTGGGTTGGCAGATCATCCCGGCTGTGCGTCTGCGCGCCACCAAGGGCACTTCCTATCGCGCGCCGGGCCTGTACGAACTCTACCTCGGCAACCTGTCCAGCTTCGTATCGCAGACTTCGATCGATCCGTGCATCAATTGGGGACAAAGCACCAACGACTTCATTCGAGCCAATTGCGCTGCGGCGGGGGTCCCGGACAATTTCCCGGGTGGCACCTCTTCCGCCACGGTAATCTCGCAGGGCGGTGCCGGTGTGCTCAAACCGGAAACCTCCAGCGCGAAGACGGCGGGTATCGTATTCACCCCCACGTCGTTCCCGTTCAGCATGGCGGTGGATTACTTCGAGTACACCGTGCGCAACCAGATCGCCCAGCTCACCGCCGCCACCATTCTCGGAGGCTGCTATGGCGCCCAGGTGTATCCGAACCAGTTCTGCTCGCTGTTCGTACGCAATCCGCCCAATCACCCGACTGCGCCAAACAAGATCGAAACCGTGTACCAGAAGTACGTCAACGTGAACCGGCAGAAAGTCCGCGGGTATGACTTGCTGGGCCGCTACGACGGCGACTTCAGCTTCGGCAAGCTCGAAGTGGAAGGTCAGGCGACCTACATGATGGAGGACTTCGAAGAGTTCTTCAGCACCTCGGCAGCCAGCGGATTCTCAACCTCCAACCGCAACGGCGCGATCGGGCGCCCCAAGGTGGTCGGCAATCTCCGCACTACGCTCAAGCGTGGCGATTGGAGCTGGACCTGGTATATGAATTACGTCGGCCGGACCAAGTCGCTGACCCTACAGCCCACATTCACCTACTTCGGCTGGACCAACGCGGTGCGGGACATCGTCGCCGAATCGCGTCTCTACCACACTCTCTCGGTGCGGTACGACCAGCCCAAGTGGTCGGCGCTCTTCGGCATCCAGAACGTCACCGACAAGGCCCCGCCGACCGTTTCCAGCGGGGTTGCGACCCGCTATGGCAATGTCCCGGCGTTCGCCACCCAGTACGACCTGCTCGGCAGGACGTTCTATACCCAGGTGAGCTTCAAGTTCTGAACAATCCTGGGCAATGACCGGGCGCAATCAGACCGTGTGGGACAGTCTGGTTGCACCGGGCCACGCAGAGCGCTCCGGATTCGGGCGCTCTTTTTTGCTCACCCAGCGCTCGTCATCTCTTGCGGAGCCACGATGCGGCGGCATGCTGACCTGCCCCCACTGAGCCGTACCACGAGAAGCTGAGTAAAGTCCGTCACCTGAGAGGACGGGGCATGCGCCGTTCCTTACTAGACAGTGGAAAAGCCGGCTGATCCGGCAAAACCTCCACTCCCGCAATCCCGCCCCAATGTCATCGCCACCGGCAGCAATGCAGCAAACCTTCACGCCTCGACTTCCACCCCATACCCCCGCGGATGGGGTATAAAACGCTGCCGGGACGCGCCGCGTTCCGCTGATCCTCGGGAGGGACTACCAGATGCGCAAGAGCAAGATGATCCTGCTGAGCCTGCTGGCTTCGCTGTCGCTGTCGGCGGCCGCCCAGCACAACCCGGCGTCGCCGGTTGGCAAGTGGAAGACGCTGGATGACAAGACCGGCAAGCCGATGACCATCACCGAAATCTACGAAGCCAAGAACGGTACGCTGGCCGCGAAGATCGTGGAGAACCTCGGGCTGCCGGCCACCTGCGAGGAATGCAGCGGCCAGTACAAGGGCAAGCCGTTCGTCGGCATCGTCACCCTGTGGAACCTCAAGCCGCAGAACGACGGCAGCTGGGGCGATGGCAACGGCTACAAGCCCTCCGAGGATCGCAGCTTCAAGGCCAAGTCCGTCAAGCTGATCGACGGCGGCAAGAAGCTGGATGTCAAAGGCTGCGTGGCCTTCATCTGCCGCACGGCGACCTGGGTCCGGGTAGAGTGAGCATCCGCCACCGTCTCGCCTTGCCAGAAAACCCCGGTCATGCCGGGGTTTTCGCGTTCTGGGCGCAAGGCGCGCGCATGCGATAATCGCGCCCCCTTCCGTACCGTCACGCCCATGCCCCGCGCTGCGCTCGTCACCAACGCTCTGCCCTATGCCAACGGCCCGCTGCACCTGGGCCATCTGGTCGGCTACATCCAGGCCGACATCTGGGTGCGGGCGCGGCGCATGCGCGGCGACACGGTGCACTACGTCTGCGCCGACGACACCCACGGCACGCCGATCATGCTGGCGGCGGAAAAGGCCGGCACCACGCCGGAGGCCTTCATCGCCGCGATCCAGGCCGGGCACGAGCGCGACTTCGCCGCGTTCGGGGTGGCGTTCGACCATTACGACTCCACCCATTCCCCCGCCAACCGCGCGCTGACCGAGGCGATCTATGCCGCGCTGGAGGCCGGCGGCCACATCCGCCGGCGCCACGTGGCGCAGCTGTATGACCCGGTCAAAGGGATGTTCCTGCCCGACCGCTACGTCAAGGGCACCTGTCCGAATTGCGGCGCGTCCGACCAATACGGCGACAACTGCGAGGTCTGCGGCGCCACCTACGCGCCGACCGACCTCAAGGACCCGAAATCCGCGGTCTCCGGTGCCACCCCGGAGCTGCGCGAGTCCGAGCACTTCTTCTTCGAGCTGGCGGACTTCGCCGCGTTCCTGCGCCAGTGAGCTGGCGGGCGATGTCGCGGCGCCCGGGGTCAAGGCCAAGCTGATGGAATGAGCGGACGCCGAAGGCGGCCTGCGCGCCTGGGACATCTCGCGCGACGCGCCCTACTTCGGCTTCGCCATCCCCGGCCAGCCCGGCAAGTTCTTCTATGTCTGGCTGGACGCGCCGATCGGCTACCTGTCCAGCTTCCAGACCCTGTGCCAGCGCGCCGGAATCGACTTCGACGCTTTCGTGCGCGCCGGGGCGGAGGCCGGCACCGAGCTGCACCACTTCCTGGGCAAGGACATCGTCAACTTCCACGGCCTGTTCTGGCCGGCGGTGCTGCACGGCGCCGGCCTGCGCGCGCCGACCCGCCTGCACGTCAACGGCTATTTGACGGTGGACGGCGCGAAGATGAGCAAGTCGCGCGGCACCTTCATCCTGGCGCGCACCTATCTCGACGCCGGGCTGGACCCGGAGGCGCTGCGCTACTACTTCGCGGCCAAGTCCTCGGGCGGGGTGGATGACCTCGATCTCAACCTGGCCGACTTCAGCGCGCGTGAACAGCGACCTGGTCGGCAAGTTCGTGAACCTGGCCAGCCGCTGCGCCGGCTTCATCGAAAAACGCTTCGCCGGCCAGCTGGCCGCGGCGCTGCCGGATGCCGGCCAGTACGCCCATTTCCTCGCCGCGCTGGAGCCGGTGCGCGAGGCCTACGCGCCGCAACGACCCGGCCAGCGCCATCCGCCAGGTGATGGCGCTGGCGGACGAGGCCAACAAGTACATCGACGACGTCAAGCCGTGGGTGATCGCCAAGGACGCCGCGCGCGAGGCCGAACTGCAGGCGGTCTGCACCCAGGGCCTGAACCTGTTCCGCGTGCTGGCCGCCGCGCTGGCGCCGATCCTGCCGCGCACCAGCGCGCAGGCCGCCGCCTTCCTCGGCGCCCCGGTGCTGGCCTGGAGCGATCTCGAGGCGCCGCTGCTGGCGCGCGCCATCCAGCCCTACACCCCACTGTTCACCCGCATCGACCCCAAGCAGATCGACGCCATGATCGAGGCTTCCAGGGACACCCTCGCCGCGCCCGCGGCCACCACCGCGCCCGGCGGGGACAAGCCCGCCGCATCTGCCGCCGCTGCGACTATCGGCATCGACGACTTCGCCAGGCTCGACCTGCGCATCGGCAAGGTGTCCGAGTGCGGCTTCGTCGAGGGCAGCGACAAGCTGCTGCGCTTTTTGCTGGATGCCGGTGAGCTTGGCCAGCGCCAGATCTTCTCCGGCATCCGCGCCAGTTACGGGGAACCGGAGAAGCTCGTCGGCCGCAGCGTGGTGTTCATCGCCAACCTCGCCCCGCGCAAGATGCGCTTCGGCGTGAGCGAGGGGATGATCCTTTCGGCCGGGTTCGACGGCGGCGGCCTGTTCCTGCTGGATGCCGATGCCGGCGCGCAGCCCGGGATGCCGGTGCGCTGAGGGCGCCCCGGTGCGCGCGCGATGCGACCACACGAGGATGCCGCGTTCGCTGCAGCGAACTCAGGAAGAGATGCCGGCCGGCGGCCGGCATCGGGGCATGCGCGGAAGCGAACGCGGCGTCCCCGGCTGCGAATCCCGGCCATGACCGATAGCCGGCTCTCCGAGCTCATCGAGCGCCTCGACCGCCTGCTGCCGCAGACCCAGTGCGGGCAGTGCGGCTTCGCCGGCTGCCGGCCGTATGCGGAGGCGATGGCGCGCGGCGAGGCCGGGCCGGGCGCTGCCCGCCGGGCGGTGATGCCGGCGCGCGCGCGCTGGCGCACGTGCTTGGCCGGCCCGACGTGGCCGCGGTGCGCTACGACCGCGCCCGCGGCGTGCAGGCGCCGGCGCACGCGGTGCGGATCGTCGAGGCCGACTGCATCGGCTGCACCAAGTGCATCCAGGCCTGCCCGGTGGATGCCATCGTCGGCGGCCCCAAGCACATGCACAGCGTGCTGGAGCCACTGTGCACCGGCTGCGACCTGTGCATTCCCGCCTGCCCGGTGGACTGCATCATCACCGTCGCGCCCGCCTGAAGCGGATCAGACCGCGGCGCCACCGTCGGTCGCCGCGCCTCAATGCGCTGCCTGCGCCTGCGGCGCGCAGGTATCGCAAATGCGCTCCACCGTATAGCCCCTGGCGCGCAGCTGCTCCACCAGCCCGTCCGGCCCCAGCAGGTGCAGCGCGCCCACCACTACCAGGGTATTGTCCCGGTGCGAATCGGCCAGCCGCTTTTCGATCTGCGGCAGCCACGCCTGGTTGCGGTCCACGTCCAGCAGGCGGTAGCTCTGCGGGGTCTTGCGCGCCATCTCGGCGCGCATTTCCACATCGAGTCTGTCCGCATCGCCTGCGCGCCACCCGTCATGAAGCTGCTGCAACTGGCGCGCGGCTTTCTGCGGGTCGGCCAGGAATTCATCCAGCCCCTGCACCTGCTCGGCATACGGCACGCTGTCCATCGCCTGCAGCTGGGCCTCGACGGTCTCCAGCCCGGCTACGGGCTTGCCGGCCTGCGCGGCGCGCTGCATGAGAACACGGTCCAGGCCGAGGTCCGCGCGCAGGCCCAGCGCCTGGGTGATGCCCAAGGTCAGACTGAGATTGACCGCCCACGGCTCGCTGTGTTCCAGCGCCTGCAGACTGCCGCCGCTGGCCGCCACCAGCACGCCCAGTCTGTCCAGCGTCGCCTTGGGCAGCACGGCGCTGAGCGTCTTGCCATCCTCGTAGGCCATGTATTGACGCATCGCCGCCACGGTCCCGGGCGCGGTCATCGCGGCGGGATCGACTTCGAACAGCAGCATGGCGCTGTCGTCGAACGCGCGCTCCACCTCCGCCGGCAGCGGATAGTCATCGGCCTCGAGCAGGTGGAATGCGCCCAGCAGGTACACCGCGCTGTCGGCGTCCGACACCTTCCACAGCAGCGGGCGATAGGCGGGGGCGTCGGCCTGTGCGAACGGAACCAGCAGGACCAGGCACAGCAGCAGGAACAGGCGGTGCAGGCTCATGCGGCAGGGCTCCCGGAAACGGGCCGTTCAACCGGCTTGCGATAGGCCTTCTCGCCGGCTTCCACCCGCAGGTTCAGGCGGTTTTGCGGCGGCGGCAGCGGGCAGGTGGCGAACAGGGTGAACGCGCACGGCGGGTTGTAGGCGCGGTTGAAGTCCAGCAGCACGCGGCCCTGCGCATCCGGCAGCGGCGCGTCCAGGAAGCGGCCGGCGCCATAGCTGCCGTGGCCGCTGGTGCGGTCGGCGAACACCACCAGCAGGGTGCCCTCGCCTTCGGCCAGCGCCTCCAGCCGGTAGCGGGTGCCGTTGCGGGTGAACTCCAGCGCGCCGGGGTTGGGAATGTTCTCGGTGATGCCGATGATATTCACCACCGGCAGCGTCTTGCCCGGCGGATGCGGGATGAAGCGCGCCGGCAGCCGCCACTGCGGGCCGCCGGGCCAATAGTCCAGACCGCTGAAGTGCACACGGCTGGGGGCGTCGGCATGCTTCACCCGCAGCGCCAGCCGGCCGCCGCGCGCGATCACCAGCGCCTGGCCCTTGCCGTCGTCGAAGCCGATGAGGCTGGCGCCTCCGGGATCGGCATCGCTGCGCAGCTCGCCGCCGCGGGCGGGCGTGCCGTCGATGGTCACGTCGGTGTCCGCCACGAAACGCACCTTGCCGGCGCGCACCGTGAACACGCCCAGATGCGCCGGCCCCAGCGCCAGGCGGATGCCGTTGTCGGTGCCGCTGCCGACCCGATGCGCGCCCGGATCCAGCCAGTGCAGCCCGACCAGGCTGGTCCAGCCGTCGGGCTTGGTCAGCCCGGCCTGCCGCTGCTCGTCGCCAGGCCTGCTCGGAGGCCTCGAAGGCGGCCTGGGCTTTCGCCCTGGCGGCCAGCGCCGCCGCGCTCGGGCCGGTATCGCGATTGCAGGCGGCCAGCAGCGCCACCAGCAGCAGGCTCAACGTCCGCGCAGGAACCATTTGTCGATCTCCGCCAGCGAGAAGCGGGTCCAGGTGGGCCGCCCGTGATTGCACTGCCCGGAGCGCTCGGTGGCTTCCATCTCGCGCAGCAGGGCGTTCATCTCGGGAATCGTGAGCTTGCGATGGGCGCGCACCGCACCGTGGCAGGCCATCGTCGCCAGCAGTTCGTCGCGGGTCTCGGCCACGCGGCGGGTGCTGCCGTGCTCGCGCAGGTCGGCCAGCACGTCGCGCAGCAGCGCCTCCACGTCGCCCTGCGCCAGCAGCGCCGGCACGCTGCGCAGCAGCGAGCGACTGCGGGCCGCTGCGCTGCACCTCGAAGCCAAGCTGCGCCAGCATCCCGGCCTCGCGTTCGGCGATGTCCGCCTCGCGCTCGGACACCGCCAGGCTGGCGGGCACCAGCAGCGGCTGCGTGCGCAGGCCTTCGCCATCGTGCGCGGCCTTGAGGCGCTCATAGACGATGCGCTCGTGTGCGGCGTGCATGTCGACCACGATCAGGCCGTCGGCATTCTCGGCCAGGATGTAGATGCCGTGCAGCTGGGCGATGGCGAAGCCGAGCGGCGGCATGCCGTCCGGCGCGGTCTCCGGCATCGCGGCCGCAGGTGCGAATGCCGTCTGCGCAGCCTGGTCACGCGACGCATACAGGGCCGCGTAGGCCGCGGGCGCATCGGCCACGCGCAGGCCGATCGCCTGCTGCTGTGGCGCGAATGCCGGCGCCGCGTATGAGACATGCCCGCCGCCGCCCGCCACCGACGCATGCGCAGGCAGCGCTCCCGGAACCGCTCCGGGCGTGCCCGCGGAGAGCGACGCAGGCGCGGCACCGGCGCGGGTTTCGGCCAGCGCGGCGTGCAGCGTGCGATAGACGAAATCGTGCACCAGGCGGGATTCGCGGAAGCGCACCTCGTGCTTGGCCGGGTGCACGTTGACATCCACCCCGCGCGGATCGAGTTCGAGGAACAGCACGTAGGCCGGGTGGCGGCCGTGGAACAGCACGTCCTGATAGGCCTGCCGCACCGCGTGGGCAACGTTGCGGTCGCGCACGCTACGGCCGTTGACGTAGAGGTACTGCTGGTCGGCGCTGGCACGGTTGTAGGCCGGCTGCGCGATCCAGCCGTGCAGGCGCATGCCGGCACCCGCATGGTCCACGCGTAATGCGTTGCGGGCGAACTCCTCGCCCAGCGCTTCGTGCAGGCGTACGTCGCTGAGCAGGTGGCCTTCACCCTTCCAGCGCCGCGACGGTTTGCCGTTGTGGCTGACCCGGATCTCCACGTCGGGCCGCGCCAGCGCCAGCGTGCGCAGCCAGTCCTCGATGTGCGACAGCTCGGTGCGCTCGGCGCGCAGAAACTTGCGTCGCGCGGGGACGTTGAAGAACAGGTCGCGCACTTCCACCGTGGTGCCGGGCGGATGCGCCTGCGGCACCACCTCGCCCACACGTCCGCCGTCGATGCGCAGCTCGGCGCCGTGGCCGGCATCCGGCCGGCGCGAGACCAGCCGGAAGCGGCTGACCGAGGCGACCGACGGCAGCGCCTCGCCGCGGAAGCCCAGCGTGGCCACCGCTTCCAGATCGTCGATCGAGGCGATCTTGCTGGTGGCGTGGCGGCTGACCGCCAGCGGCAGCTCCTCCGGTGCGATCCCGCCGCCGTCGTCGCGGATGCGGATCAGGCGGATGCCGCCGTCTTCCAGGTCGATGTCGATGCGGCGCGCGCCGGCATCGAGCGCGTTTTCCACCAGCTCTTTCACCACCGAGGCCGGGCGCTCGACGACCTCGCCGGCGGCGATCTGGTTGATGAGGGTGTCGGGAAGCTGGCGGATCGTCATTGGCGGGTACTCACCCGCCCAGTGTAGCCGCTGGCGCTCAGCGGCTGCCGATGCCGCTGCGCGGGACATCCATCGCCTGCGCCGACTGCGCGGCCTGCGCGCGGGCGGCGTACAGCGTGCCCGGCGGCGGCTGGCGCGAGAAATAGGTATCCACGCCGTCCAGGATGGCGCGCGCCAGGGTGCGCTGGAACGCCGGGTCGGTAAGCCGCTTTTCTTCCTCCGGATTGGAGATGAAGGCGGTTTCCACCAGCATCGCCGGCATCTTGTCGGAGGTGCGCAGCACCGCGAAGTTGGCGCGCTCGATGTCCGGCTTGTGGTTGTTGCCGACCCGCTTCAGCCCGCCCAACACATGCTGGGCCGCGTCCTCCGAGGCCTTCATGTTGCCGCTCTGGGTGAGGTCCAGCAGCACCGAGGTCAGGGTACTGTCGGCCACCCGCACGCGCGCGCCGCCGATCACGTCGGCCGCGTTTTCCTTGTCGGCCAGCCAGCGCGCGCGCTGCGAGGACGCGCCGCGGGTGGACAGGATGTACACCGACGATCCGCGCGCACCGCGGTTCTCGGCGGCATCGGCGTGGATCGAGATGAAGATGTCGGCCTTGTTGGCGCTGGCGCGGCGGGCGCGATATTCCAGCGGGATGAACACGTCGCTGTCGCGGGTGAGGTAGGCCTTCAGTCCCGGGGTGGCATTCACCTGGCGCGCCAGCTCGCGCGCGATCGCCAGGGTGACGTCCTTCTCGCGGGTGCCGCCGGGGCCGCGGGCGCCGGGGTCCTGCCCGCCGTGGCCGGCATCGATGGCCACCACCAGCGGGCGCATTCCCGCCTGCAGCGCCGGACGCGGGGGCGGCGGCAATGGCGGGTCGGCCGGCGTCGGAACACTTTCGACCACGGCGGGCGCCGGCGCGGCGAGGGCGGGAGCCGCCGAAGCCGGGCCGGGATTGACGGACGCCGGCAGCGGATGCTGCGCGAAGGCCGCGATCGGATCGCTCGGGGCGGCGCCCGGTGCGGCGCTCGGCGCGCTGCCCGACGGCGCAGCCGGCGCGGGCGCCGAGGCGACGGCCTGCGCCGGGGCGGGGCCATCGCCCGGCCATTCCAGCACCAGCACGGCACCGCTGGCGGCGCCGTCCAGGGTGGTCGGGATCGCCTTCACCTTGCCGGCCAGATCGAACACCACCCGCAGCGTGCCCGGCGCCGGCTGCCCGGTGCGCACGGCCTTCACCATCCCGGCCGCGCCCGGCAGGGTCAGCCCGCGCGCCAGATGGCTGTCGGGGAAGTCCACCGCCAGCCGCTCGGGATTCGACAACGGGATCAGGCGATACTCGCCCATCTTGTCCAGGTGCAGCTCGGCGCGCGTGCCGGTCGGCCCCGACTCGATTCGCAACTGCCTGATTTCAGACGCTTTTACCGGAAGCAGCGCGAGCGCGACCAGACCGATGGCGGCCGCGACGGCTGGCTGGCGCTGGCTCCCCTTCAGGCGCATGGCCCGGAGTGAACCACTTTCCGGTCAGAAGCGCAAGCACTTTTCCCTGAATAATCCAGTACCTGCGAGATTTTCCTCAATCAGGGCACGCAAATATCGATGCAACTTGCAGGCTGACTCATCCGAGCCCCGCCAGATCCAGCCACGCGCGCCCGGTCGGGGTCTGCGCTTCCAGCGTGCAGGCGCGCCCCGCACCCTGCAGCGCCAGGTGGATGTCCAGGTCTGGCGGCGGCAGCGCGCCGCGCCCGCGCTGCGGCCATTCCACCAGCCACAGCCGGGCCGCATCGGGGTCCAGCCCGAGGAACTCCAGCTCGCCCGGATCGCCGATCCGGTACAGGTCCAGATGCAGGGCCAGCGCGCCCTGCGTCAGTGGATATTGCTCGACCAGGGTGTAGGTCGGGCTGCGGATGGTGCCGGTCACGCCCAGCCCGCGCAGCAGCGCGCGCGCGAGGCTGGATTTGCCGGCGCCGAGATCGCCGCGCAGGTAGGCCACGGCGCGCGCGGGCAGCGCCTGCGCCAGGCGCAGGCCAAGGGCCTCGGTGGCGGCGGCATCGGGAAGGAAAAGCCCGGACATCCGCCTATCGTCGCATCGGATTGGCCAGCCGGCGCAGCCACGGCAGCAGGTCGGAGGGCAGCAGGCCGCGCTCGCCGTCCTCGCGCGCGGCGGCATCGCCGGCGGCGGCATGCAGCAGCGCACCGGCCACCGCCGCATCGGGCGCGGTGAAGCCCTGCCCGCGCAGCGCGGCGATCACCCCGGTGAGCAGATCCCCCATGCCGCCGGTGGCCATGCCCGGGTTGCCGGCGCAGATCAGGCGCGGGGCGATGCCTTCGGTCTGTACCAGCGTGCCCGCCCCCTTCAGCACCACCACCGCACCGCAGCGGGCCTGCAGCGCGGCGGCGGCGGCGAAACGGTCGCGCTGGACTTCGGCGGTGGTGGCGCCGAGCAGGCGCGCCGCCTCGCCCGGGTGCGGGGTGATCACGTCGTCGGGACGCAGCATTGCGCCGGATGCCGCCAGCAGCGACAGCGCCTCGGCGTCGAACACGCGCGGTTTGTCGCAGGCCAGCACGCGCTCGAACAGCGCCCGCCCCCCACGCGCTCTGCCCCAGCCCGGGGCCGATGGCCACGACATCCGCGCGCGCCAGCAAGGCATCCAGCTGCGCGACGTCCTCGACCGCGTGCGCCATCGCTTCCGGGCAGCGCGCCAGCAGCGCCGGCACGTGCGCGGCGCGGGTCGCCACGCTGACCAGCCCCGCCCCGCAGCGCAACGCAGCCTGCGCCGCCAGCAGCACCGCGCCGCCGCTGCCGGCCTCGCCGCCAACGCACAGCACGTGGCCGTTGCGGCCCTTGTGGGCATCGCGCGGGCGCAGCGGAAAAAGCCCGCCAGTGCATCGGCGCGGCAGGCCATGGCCGCGGGCGCGATGCCGTCGAACACGGTTACTGGAAGCGCCAGCGTGGCCAGCTCCAGCTCGCCACAGTGATCCAGCGCCGCGCCGGTGCGCAGCCCGCGATGGCGGGCGAGGAACTGCAGCGTGCGCGTGGCGATCACCGCCGGGCCCGGTGCGCTGCCGCGATCGGCCTCCAGCCCGCTGGGCACATCCAGCGCCAGCACCGGCGCCGGATGCGCGTTGATGGCGGCGATCAGCGCCGCCGCCGGCCCGTCCGGCGCGCGCGACAGGCCGATCCCGAACAGCGCATCGACGATCAGGTCGCACTCGCCGAGGGCGTCGTCGATTTCGCCACCGGCCGCCAGATAGTCCGCGCAGGCGCGCCGCGCGAGTGCGCTCGCCGGTTCGGCCAGCCGCAGCACGCGCACCGCGCGCCCGGCCTCGTGGGCGCAACGCGCCAGCACGTAGCCGTCGCCGCCGTTGTTGCCCGGCCCGCATACCACCACGATTCGCCGCACCGCGGGCCAGTGCCGGAGCACGCAGCGCCAGGCGGCCTGCCCGGCGCGCGCCATCAGCGCAAACGCATCGCCGCCACACATCGCGATCCCGCGCGCTTCCAGTGCGCGCAGCGCGGCAGTGTCGAACAGGGGCAGCGGCGCGGGCATGCGCCATTCTAGACCGGCCCGGATGCGGCCGCTTCTATACTTGTGCGGATGACGACGCCCGATCCCGCCGCGCTGGCCGACTGCATCCGCGCGCTGGCGCACGCGGCGGGCTTCCAGCGCGTGGGCATTTCCGGCATCGACCTGCGCGAGGACGAAGCCCACCTGCGCGACTGGCTGGCGCAGGGCCTGTACGGCTCGATGGACTGGATGGCCCGCCACGGTGCCCTGCGCGCGCGTCCGGCGGAATTGCTGCCGGGCACGCTGCGGGTGGTTTCGGTCGGGCTGGACTACGGCCAGGACCCCGACGTGGCCTGGCAGACGCTTCGGGACGGCGAGCGTGCGTATGTGGCCCGCTACGCGCTGGGCCGCGACTACCACAAGCTGCTGCGCAACCGCCTGCAAAAGCTCGCCGAGCAGGTGCAGGCGGAAATCGGCCCGTTCGGCTACCGCGCCTTCACCGATTCCGCGCCGGTGCTGGAACGCGCGCTGGCGCGCAACGCCGGGCTGGGCTGGATCGGCAAGCACACCTGCCTGATCGACAAAGACGGCGGCAGCTGGTTCTTCCTCGGCGAGCTGTTCGTGGACCTGCCGCTGCCGGTGGACCCGCCGGCCAGCGCGCACTGCGGCACCTGCGTGCGCTGCATCGAGATTTGCCCGACCCGCGCGATCACCGCGCCCTACCGGCTGGACGCCCGCCGCTGCATTTCTTACCTGACCATCGAGCACGACGGCCCGATCGACGAGGAACTGCGTCCGCTGATCGGCAACCGCATCTTCGGCTGCGACGACTGCCAGCTGGTATGCCCGTGGAACAAGTTCGCGCGCCGCACCGACGAGCCCGACTTCCGCGCCCGCAACGGGCTGGACCGCGCCACCCTGGCCGAGCTGTTCGCGTGGGAGGAGGACGAGTTCCTGCGCCGCACCGAAGGCAGTGCGATCCGCCGCAGCGGCTACGAACGCTGGCTGCGCAACCTCGCGATCGCGCTGGGCAACGCGCCGACCACGCCGGCCGTGCTGGCCGCGCTGGCCAGCCGTCGCGACCACCCCTCGCCGCTGGTGCGCGAGCACGTGGCCTGGGCGCTGGCCCGGCACGCGGCGCGGCCGTCCCCGTAAAATGCGGGGATGAGCGACCAACTCCCCCGCCCCAGCTTCCACGGCTTCGAACAGATCCCGCTGCGCGAGTACGCCGAGCGCGCCTACCTCGATTACTCGATGTACGTGGTGCTCGACCGCGCCCTGCCGTTCATCGGCGACGGCCTCAAGCCGGTCCAGCGCCGCATCGTGTACGCGATGAGCGAGCTGGGCCTGAATGCTGCCGCCAAGCCCAAGAAATCCGCGCGCACCGTGGGCGACGTGATCGGCAAGTACCACCCGCACGGCGATTCGGCCTGCTACGAGGCGCTGGTGCTGATGGCGCAGCCGTTCTCGTACCGCTACCCACTGATCGACGGCCAGGGCAACTTCGGCTCCAGCGACGACCCGAAGTCGTTCGCGGCGATGCGCTACACCGAATCCAAGCTGTCGCCGATCGCCGAGGTCCTGCTGGGCGAGCTGGGCCAAGGCACGGTGGACTGGACGCCGAACTTCGACGGCACGCTGGAAGAACCCACCTGGCTGCCGGCGCGGCTGCCGCACCTGCTGCTCAACGGCACCACCGGCATTGCCGTGGGCATGGCCACCGACGTGCCGCCGCACAACCTGGGCGAGATCGTCAGCGCCTGCGTGCGGCTGCTGGACGATCCCGACGCCACGGTGCGGGACCTGTGCGAGCACGTGCGCGGCCCTGACTACCCCACCGCCGCCGAGATCATCACCCCCGCCGCGGACCTGCAGGCGATGTACGAAACCGGCAGCGGCTCGATCCGCGCGCGCGGCGTGTACGTGCGCGAGCAGGCCAATATCGTCATCACCGAGCTGCCCTACCAGGTCAGCCCGGGCAAGGTGATCGAGCAGATCGCCCAGCAGATGCGCGCCAAGAAACTGCCGTGGCTGGAGGACATCCGCGACGAGTCCGACCACGCCAATCCCACCCGCATCGTGCTGGTACCGCGCAGCAACCGGGTGGACGCCGAGCAGCTGATGGGCCACCTGTTCGCCACCACCGATCTGGAGAAGAGCTATCGGGTCAATCTCAATGTGATCGGCCTGGACGGGCGCCCGCAGGTGAAGAGCCTGAAGCTGCTGCTGACCGAGTGGCTCGCGTTCCGCCAGGACACCGTCACCCGCCGCCTCAGGCACCGGCTGGACAAGGTCGAGCGCCGCCTGCACCTGCTGGACGGCCTGCTGGTGGCCTTCCTCAACCTCGACGAGGTGATCCGCATCATCCGCAGCGAGGACGCGCCCAAGCCCGTGCTGATGGCGCGCTTCGCGCTGTCCGAAGAGCAGGCCGACTACATCCTCGACACCAAGCTGAGGCAGCTGGCGCGGCTGGAGGAAATGAAGATCCGCGGCGAACAGGACGCGCTCGCCGCCGAACGCAAAACCCTCATCGCCACGCTGGAAAGCAAGGCCAGGCTGAAGAAGCTGATCAAGGACGAGCTGCTGGCCGACGCCAAGACGTTCGGCGACGCCCGCCGCAGCCCGCTGGTGGCGCGCCAGGCCGCGCAGGCGCTGGACGAGACCGAGCTGGTCGCCAGCGAGCCGGTGACCGTGGTGCTGAGCGAGAAGGGCTGGGTGCGCGCGGCCAAGGGCCACGACATCGACGCCGCCGGTCTGTCCTATCGCGAAGGCGACGGCTTGCTGGCGGCGGTGCGCACGCGCAGCAACCAGCAGGTCGCGTTCCTGGACTCCACCGGGCGCAGCTACTCCACCGCCGTGCACACCCTGCCCTCGGCGCGCGGCAATGGCGAACCACTGACCGGCCGCTTCAGCCCACCGCCGGGCGCCAGCTTCCAGGCGCTGGCCAGCGCCGGCAGCGAGGACCGTCTGGTGCTCGCCTCCAGCCACGGCTATGGCTTCGTCACCCGCTTCGAGAGCCTGATCAGCCGGCAGAAGGCGGGCAAGGCGCTGCTGGCGCTGCCCGAGGGCGGGCAGGTGCTACAGCCGGCGCCGGTGGCGGACCCCGCGGCCGACCGCATCGTCGTGGTCACCAGCGCCGGCCATGTGCTGGCGTTCCCGGTGGCGGAACTGCCGGAACTCGACAAGGGCAAGGGCAACAAGCTGATCGAGATCCCCAAGGCCAAGCGCGGCACCGAACAGGTGGTGGCGGTGGCGGTGGTGCCCGCCGGCGGCAAGCTGCTGGTTGCCTCCGGTGCGCGCACCATGACCCTGGCGTTCAAGGACCTGGAGGCCTACCTCGGCGCGCGCGGCAGCCGCGGCGGCCTGCTCCCGCGCGGCTGGCAGAAGGTGGACGCGCTGGTGGTGGAGGCATGAACCCGCAGTTCTGGCACCAGCGCTGGGCCGAACAGCAGATCGGCTTCCACCAGGCCACGCCGACGCCGCTGCTGCTCAAGCACTGGCCGGCGCTGGCGGTGCCGGCAGGGGCGCAGGTGTTCGTACCGCTGTGTGGAAAGTCGCTGGACCTGGCCTGGCTGGCCGGCCTGGGCCACCGCGTGCTGGGCGTGGAGCTGTCGCAGATCGCGGTGGACGCGTTCTTCGCCGAGCATGGGCTGGTACCCGAGGTGGAACGGACCCGCTACGGCCTGCACCACCGCGCCGGCGGCATCGAAATCATCTGTGGCGATGCGTTCGCGCTGGACGCCGGATTGCTGGCGCCGTGCGCGGCGGTATTCGACCGCGCCGCGCTGATCGCACTGCCACCGCCGATGCGCCGGCGCTACGCGGGCGAGCTGTATGCGCGCCTGCCGCAGGGCTGCCGCGGCCTGCTGATCACCCTGGAATATCCGCAGGCCGAACGCGACGGCCCGCCGTTCAGCGTGGAGCTGCCGGAAGTCGAGGCGCTGTATGCCGATGGCTGGCAGCTGCAGCCGCTGGAGCAGCGGCCGATCCCGCCCGGCAGCCCCGGCTTCATCGCCGGCGTCTCGCGCCTGGACACCCACGTGTACCGGCTGGATCGCCGCTGGACCGCACCCGCCGGGATCGGCCGGAATCGTTGACCAGGATCAAGTCGCCCCCGCCCGCGGCTGCCTAAGCTGCGGGCATGCATTCCCAGCACGTCACCTTCGATGCCGATCTGCTGCGCCGCTACGACCGGCCCGGCCCGCGCTATACCTCGTACCCGACCGCGCCGCAGTTCAATACCGACTTCGGCGAAGCGCAGCTGCGCGCGGTGATCCAGGCCAGCAACGAGGAACCGATCCCGCGCCGGCTGTCGCTGTATGTGCACGTGCCGTTCTGCTTCAGCCCCTGCTTCTACTGCGGCTGCAACCGCGTGATCACCCGCGACGCCGCGCGCGGCGAGGCGTATCTGGCGCGGCTGCACCGCGAGATCGCGCTCATCGCGCCGCTGTTCGACCGCGACCGCGAGGTGATCCAGCTGCACTTCGGCGGCGGCACGCCCAACTTCCTGAACCCGCGGCAGCTGGGTGACGTGGTGGATGCCCTGCGCCGCCAGTTCCATTTCGCCGAGGCCGGCGACCGCGACATCTCGATCGAGATCGACCCGCGCTTCTGCGAGCCCGGCTGGCTGCCGGAGTTGGCGAAGATCGGCTTCAACCGCGCCAGCCTGGGCGTGCAGGACTTCGACCCGGCCGTGCAGCAGGCGGTGAACCGGGTGCAGGGCGTGGCCGAGACCCGCGCGGTGATCGAGTCCGCGCGCCGGGCCGGGATGCGGTCGGTCAACATCGACCTGATCTACGGCCTGCCGGCGCAGACCCTGGACGGCTTCGCGCGCACCCTGGACACGGTGATCGCGCTGCAGCCGGACCGGCTCGCGGTGTACAGCTATGCGCATCTGCCGCATCTGTTCAAGCCGCAGAAGCAGATCGACGAGACCCTGCTGCTGGATGGCGAGGCCAAGCTGGCGCTGCTGCAGCTGGCGGTGGAAAAGCTCACCGCCGCCGGCTATGTGTACATCGGCATGGACCACTTCGCGCTGCCCGACGACGAACTGGCGCGCGCGCAGCAGCGCGGCGGGTTGCACCGCAACTTCATGGGCTATACCACCCATGCCGACAGCGACCTGGTGGGTCTGGGGGTGTCGGCCATCAGCCATATCGGCAGCAGCTTCAGCCAGAATCCGCGCGACCTGCCCGGCTGGGAGGCGGCGATCGACGATGGCCGCCTGCCGGTGTTCCGCGGCATGCGCCTGAGCGAGGACGACGAACTGCGCGCCGACCTGATCCAGTCGCTGATGTGCCAGGGCGAAATCCCGATCGCCGCCCTGGAACGCCGCTACGGAATCGATTTCCGCCGCTATTTCGACGCGGACATCGAGCGCCTGCGGCCGCTGATCCACGACGGCCTGGCGCGGGTGCTGCCCGACCGCATCCAGGCCACCGCGCACGGGCGCCTGTTGCTGCGTAATATTGCCATGTGCTTCGACCGCTATCTCACCCAGCCCAACCCCGACGCCCGGCCGCGCTACTCGCGGGCGATCTGACGCGCGCCCTGGCCATGCTGCACACCCATCAGAGGCCGCGATGAGCAGCCTGCCGTTTCCGCGCCTGACTCCGCAGGTGCTGTCCGACGACGGCGACGAACTGCAATTCTGCTCGACCTGCGCGTTCTCGCACGCCTGCCTGTCTCAGGGCATGGACAAGAGCGCGCTCAAGGAACTGCACGTGCTGGTCGAGCATGTCGGCCCGTTCCATGCCGGCGAGGTGCTGTTCCGCGAGGGCGATCCGTTCGACGCGATCGCCGCGGTGCGCGCCGGCTGCGTCAAGACCTGCGTCACCGACCGCGACGGCCGCGAGCACGTGCTGGGCTTCCATTTCCCGGGCGAGGTGATCGGCCTGAACGCGATCGATGGCCACCGCTATCCGTGCGACGCGATCGCGCTGGACACGGTGATGCTGTGCCGGTTCTCGTTCCCGAAGATGTCCCTGCTGGCGGCCAGGGTGCCCGGTCTGCAGCGCGAACTGTTCCGGCTGCTCAGCCGCGACATCGGCCGCGCCGCCCTGCTCGCCGGCGACTGGAGCGCCGACCAGCGGATGGCCGCGTTCCTGGTGGGGATGGCACGCCGGCTCGCCGCGCGCGGCTTCTCCGCGACCCGCTTCCAGCTGACGATGGCGCGCACCGACATCGCCAACTACCTGCGGCTGGCCCCGGAGACGGTGAGCCGGGTGCTGCGCCGGATGCAGGACGAGGGCCTGCTGGCGGTGGACCGGCGCGAGGTGGAACTGCTGGACCCGCATCGGCTGGAAGCGCTGGCGGCGCCGATCCTGCGCGACTGAGTGCGCGCCGCGGCGCGCAGATGACCTGCGGTTGACCCATGTCATGGAGCGGCGGCCGCGGCCGTTCGAGCATGGCCGCGATCATCCCACCGCAGGAGAGTCGCAATGTCCGTCACCAAAAGGCTGTGAGCTGGGGCTTGGCGCGCTGCTGGCCACCAGCTTCGCCGTCATGCTGTGGCTGGGCGTGGACCTGTTCCACACCGCCCCGCCCATTCCCGACCGTGTGATCACCACCAGCGGCCAGACGCTGTACACCCGGGCCGACATCGAGCGCGGCCGCCAGGTCTGGCAGAGCATCGGCGGCCAGCAGCTCGGCTCGATCTGGGGCCACGGCGCGCTGGTCGCGCCCGACTGGTCGGCCGACTGGCGCACCGCGAAACCGAGGCCATGCTGGAACTGCAGGCGCGCGCCGACACCGGGCAGTCATACGCCAGCCTGGATCCGGGCGAGCAGGCCAGGGCGCAGGCCACGGTCAAACCGCTGATGCGCGCCAACACCTACGACCCCGGCAAGAACGACATCGTGGTCAGCGACCAGCGCGCACGCGCGATCAGCGCGGTCGCCGCGCACTATGAAAGCCTGTTCTCGAATGATCCGGCCACCCATTCCCTGCGCGTGGATTACGCCATGCGCGAGAACACGATCCCGGATGCGGCGGACCGCCGCGCGCTGACCGCATTCTTCTTCTGGAGCGCGTGGGCCGCCGGCACCAACCGCCCCGGCGAAACCCACCGCACCTACACCAACAACTGGCCGTACGAGCCGCTGACCGGCAACACGCCGACCTCGGACACCTTCATCTGGTCGGTATTCTCGCTGCTGTTTTTGATCGGCGGCATCGGCCTGCTGGCCTGGCACTACGCCGGCTGGCACAGCAAGGAACAGGCGCCAGTCCCGCCGCCGCAGGACCCGTTGAAAGGACTGACCATCACGCCCTCGATGCGCGCCACGGCGAAATATTTCTGGGTCGTCGTCGCGCTGTTTCTGGTGCAGATCCTGCTGGGCGCGACCACCGCGCACTACCAGGTGGAAGGCCAGCAGGCCTATGGGTTCCAGATCGCCAACGTCCTGCCTTACGCCCTGACCCGCAGCTGGCATACCCAGCTGGCGGTGCTGTGGATCGCCACCGCCTGGCTGGCCACCGGCCTGTACATAGCCCCCGCGGTGTCGGGGCATGAGCCGAAGTACCAGCGCCTTGGCGTGAACTTCCTGTTCGTCTGCCTGCTGATCATCGTGGTCGGGGCGTTCGCCGGGCAGTGGTTCGCGGTGATGCAGAAGCTGGGCCTGAAGTACAACTTCTGGTTCGGCCACCAGGGCTGGGAATACGTGGATATCGGCCGTTTCTGGCAGGCCTTCCTGTTCATCGGCCTGCTGCTGTGGCTGGTGCTGGTGGGGCGCGCACTGTGGCCGGCGCTGAAACGCAAGGACGAGATGGGCTCGATCGTCGGCCTGCTGTTCCTGTCCACCGTCGCCATCGCCCTGTTCTACGGCGCCGGCCTGATGTGGGGCGAACACAGCCACATCTCGGTGGTCGAATACTGGCGCTGGTGGGTGGTGCACCTGTGGGTGGAAGGCTTCTTCGAGGTGTTCGCGGTGGCGGTGATCAGCTTCCTGTTCGTGAAGCTGGGCCTGATCCGCGGCAGCTCGGCTACCGTCAACGTGCTGTTCGCGACCATCGTGTACATGGCCGGCGGCGTGCTGGGCATGTTCCACCACCTGTATTTCGCCGGCACCACCACCGCCGCGGTCGCGCTGGGCGCCAGCTTCTCGGCGCTGGAAGTGGTCCCGCTGGCGCTGATCGGGCTGGAGGCCTACGAGACCTGGAGCCACAGCCGCGCGACCCCGTGGATGGCCCGCTACAAGTGGCCGATCATGTTCTTCCTGGCAGTGAGCTTCTGGAACCTGGTCGGCGCCGGGCTGTTCGGGTTCCTGATCAACACCCCGATCGCGCTGTACTACATGCAGGGCCTGAACCTGACTCCGCTGCACGGGCATACCGCGCTGTTCGGCGTGTACGGGATGCTGGGGATCGGGCTGATGCTGTTCTGCGTGCGTGGGCTGCGCCCGCAGGTGCAGTGGCCAGAAGGCCTGCTGCGCGCGGCGTTCTGGTGCTTCAACATCGGGCTTGGCCTGATGGCGCTGCTGACCCTGCTGCCGATGGGGGTCCTGCAGCTCAATGCCGCACTCGAACACGGCTACTGGTTCGCGCGTTCGGCCGAGTTCATGACCCGGCCCATCATCCACATGCTGGTGTGGATGCGCATGCCGGGCGATCTGGTCTTCGCCAGCGGCGCGCTGCTGCTGGGCCTGTTCATCGCGCGCCTGTGGCGGAAGCCGCAGCCGGCACGGGATTGACCGGCACCGGATGGCGCCGAAGCGGGGCGGCGGACAGCCGCCCCGCTTCGTTTCCGGAACCCGCGCCGGGCGTCAGCCCGCGCGCTGCAGGCGCCAGGCGCGGTGGATGCGCGGATTGCGCGCGAAGTCCGGGGGGATGGTGGCGGCGCTGATGTCCTCCACCTGCGCGAAGCCGGCCAGCGCCGCCTCGTCCAGCCGGAAGCGGCGGAAATTGTTGCTGAAGTACAGCACGCCACCCGGCGCCAGCCGCGCCACCGCGGCGCGCAGCAGGCGCACATGGTCGCGCTGCACGTCGAAATCGTCGGCGCGCTTGGAATTGGAGAAGGTCGGCGGGTCGCAGAAGATCACGTCGTACTCGCCGGTATCGGCCTGCAGCCACTTCAGCGCGTCGGCCTGCGCGATGCGGTGGCGGGTGCCGCCAATGCCGTTGCCGCGCAGGTTGTCGGCCAGCCATTCCAGATAGGTGGCCGACAGATCCACGCTGGTGGTCAGCAAGGCGCCCTGCACCGCGGCCTGCACGGTGGCCGCGCCGGTATAGCAGAACAGGTTGAGGAAACGCTTGCCGCGCGCCTCCTGCGCCATCCGCGCCCGCAGCGGGCGATGGTCGAGGAACAGGCCGGTGTCGAGGTAATCGAACAGGTTGACCTGCAGCCTGGCCGCGCCTTCCTCCACCGTGAGGAACTGCCCGCGGTGATCGAAGCGACCGTACTTGCTGCCGCCCTTACCGGTGCGGCGGGCCTTCACCGCCACCCGCTCGCGCGGCACGCCGAACACCTCGCACACCGCCAGCAGCAGATCGCTCAGGCGCCTGCGGGTGGTGGCCTCGGGAATCTCCGGTGGCGCGGCGTACTCCTGCACGTGCAGCCAGGTCGCGCCGTCCACCGTGGTGTACACGTCCACTGCGCAGGCGTATTCGGGGATGTCCGCGTCGTAGGCGCGGAAACAGGAAACCTGCTCCTGCTGGCGCCAGTGCGCCAGCCGGTCGAGGTTCTTGCGCAGGCGGTTGGCCACCATCCGGGCGCCTTCCGGCAGCGCGCGCTTCTCCCCGCCCTCGCGCGGCGGCGGGGCGATGGGATCGACCGCGATCAGGCTGCATTCGATGGCGCCGTTGAACAGCTGGTAGCGCTTTTTCGCGCGCAGCCCGGTGGCGTGGGCCAGTTCGCCGTCGCCGCACAACAGCGCCGCGCGCCACTGCGGGGCCACGCGCCTGAGCGCATCGCCCAATGCGCGGTACAGCGCGGGGTCGGCCGCCAGGCGCGCGTCGTAGGGCGGATTGCAGACCACCACACCGCGCGGGTTCTGCATTGGCGGGAGATCGGTGATGTCGCGCACGGACCAGCCGATGGCGTCCGCGACGCCCGCCGCCTGCGCGTTCTCGCGGGCGGCGTGGATGGCATGCGGATCCACGTCGCTGCCGTGGATGCAGGGCCGCAGCGCCGCGCGCCCGCGCGCCGCGCGGGCGATGGCTTCCGCCCGCAGGCTTGCCCATGCGCCATCGTCGAACCCGATCCAGCGGGTCGGCGGCGCATCGCCATGACGGCCCAACCCCGGCGCCACGTCGGCCGCCATCAGCGCGCCCTCGATCAGCAACGTGCCGCTGCCGCACATCGGGTCGAGCAGGTCGCCGCCCCCGGCATAGGCCTGCGGCCAGCCGCCGCGCAGCAGCACCGCGGCCGCCACGGTTTCCTTCAGCGGCGCCGCGCCCTGCACGCGCCGCCAGCCGCGCCGGTGCATGGGCCCGCCGGAGAGGTCGATGGACAGCGTGGCGCGGCCCTTGCGCACGACCAAATGGATGCGCACATCCGGCGTTTCGACATCGACATTCGGACGCTGCCCAGTATTGGCACGCAGGGTATCGACAATCGCGTCCTTCACCCGCTGCGCGGCGTAGCGCGCATGGGTGAGGGCACTGCCGGAGACGTGCGCGTCGATGGCGAACGTGTGACTGGGCGAGAGATGGGCGGTCCAGTCCACCGCGGCCGCGCCAGCGTAGAGCGCGTGCTCGTCGGCGCACTCGAACTCGGCGATCGGCCACAGGATGCGGCTGGCCAGGCGCGACCACAGCACCGCGCGCTGGGCATCCAGCAGCGTGCCTTCCACGTTGGCGCCGGCCAGCGTGGCGGTGGCGCGCGCGCAGCCGAGGGCGACCAGCTCGTCGGCCAGCAGGTATTCCAGGCCCTTGCCGCAGGAAGCGAAGAACCTCATGGCGTCACAGCGACGCCAGCAGCGCGGCGAACGCCTCGGCGCTGGCCTGCACGTGGCCGGACAGGCGGTGCGCATCATCGACCAGCAGCAGGCGCGCGCGCCGCGCCGCGGCCCAGTCCACCACCTGCAGCGCCGGAATCAGCTCGTCGCACCAGCCGTGCAGGATGGAGACCGGCACCTCCGCCGCCGGCATCGGCGGCGCCCCCTCCATCACCACCGGCGGCGCCATCAGGAACAGCCCGGCCACCGGCACCTCGAGCGACACGTGGCCGCTGATGTAGGCCCCCAGGCTGGAGCCGGCCAGCACCAGCGGGCCGCGCGCGGCGGCCGCCCGCGCCAGCCCGAGCAGGCGGGCGATGCGCGCGGGCACGTCGCCCAGCGGGGTCACCTCGCGGCGGGCGTCGAGGTCGGTGTAATCGGGGCGCTCGTGGGTCCAGCCCAGGCGCTCGGCGACCTCGGCCAGCGCGGTCACCTTGGTCGCATCGGGACCGCTTTCGAAGCCGTGCGACAGGATGCAATGTCCTTTCATGCGCGAATGCTAGCATCGGCGCATGCCCGCCCCCGCGATCCATCCGCATCCCCTGCCCTATGTCGGCCTGCTGGAACAGCGCGCGCTGGAGGCGGTGGACACCGTGGTCATCCACTGCACCGAGCTGCCCGACCTCGCGACCGCGCGCGCCTACGGCGAGCGCGTGCTGTACGCCTCCGGCACCGGCAACAGCGGCCACTACTACATCGACCGCGACGGCCGCCTCGAGGAATACGTCCCGCCCGCGCGCATCGCCCACCACACCCGCGGCTGGAATGCGCGTAGCGTGGGCATCGAGCTGGTCAACACCGGGCGCTTTCCCGACTGGCGGACTCGCGCCGGCAGGCGATGGACGAGCCCTACACCACCGCCCAGGTCGAGGCGCTGATCGCCCTGCTGCACTGGCTGCGCGGGCAGCTGCCGCAACTGGCGCAGATCGCCGGGCACGAGGATCTCGACCACGAAACCGTCCCCGCCAGCGACGATCCGGCCCTGCGCGTGCGCCGCAAGCGCGATCCCGGCCCGCTATTCCCCTGGCCGCGGGTGCTGGCCGCCGTTCCCCTGACCCGCCTATGCGCCGAGGCGGCGCAAGGTCCGCCCGTATAATTCGCGCCATGACTTCCCCCGTCTCCGAACTGATCGAGCTCCTTTCGCTGGAACGCCTGGAGGATGACCTGTTCCGCGGCCAGAGCCGCGACATCGGCACCAAATACGTGTTCGGTGGCCAGGTGCTGGGGCAGGCGCTGTCGGCCGCGCAGGCCACCCTCACCCAGCCGCGCGCGGCGCATTCGCTGCACGCCTATTTCCTGCGCGCCGGCGACATCGAGGCGCCGATCGTCTATCACGTCGATCGCACCCGCGACGGCGGCAGCTTCTCGGTGCGCCGGGTCACCGCCATCCAGCACGGCAAGGTGATCTTCTTCTGCGCCGCCTCGTTCCAGGACGCCGAGCCGGGCGTGGAGCACCAGCTGTCGATGCCGGAGGTACCCAAGCCAGAGGATCTGGAGCCGGCGCCCGCGATCCCGCCCGAGAAGCTTGCCCTGCTTCCGATCAAGGTGCAGCGCTGGCTGGACCGCGCCGGCCCGTTCGAATTCCGCCACGTGTATCCGCGCGACGAGCTGAACCCGCCCAAGCGCCCGCCGTTCCAGCAGGTCTGGTTCCGCCTGACCGAAACGGTGGGCGACGCGCCGGAGCTGCACCGCGCGCTGCTGGCCTACGCCAGCGACTTCCATCTGCTGGGCACCGCCACCTTTCCGCACGGCATCAGCTACTACCAGCCGAACGTGCAGATGGCCTCGCTGGACCACGCGCTGTGGTTCCACCGCCCCTTCCGCGCCGACGAATGGCTGCTGTACTCGATCGACAGCCCCAGCGCGCAGGGCGCGCGCGGGCTGGCGCGCGGCCAGATCTTCGACCGCAGCGGGCGGCTGGTGGCGAGCACGGCGCAGGAAGGCATGATCCGGGTACTGCCGGACAAGGCCGCGCCGTGAGGAAGGTGTTTTCAAGCCAGCGCCTCGAGAACGTGGAGGCGGTGGCGCAGCTGCTGCGCGAGGCCGGGATCGAGGTCAAGATCGAGCACGGCCGCAGCTACCGCGGCTACCGGCGCGGCAATTTCAGCTATGACGCCCGCAAGGCGCCGAAGGACATCCCCGCGGTCTGGATCGTGCGCGCCGAGGACCAGCCGCGCGGGCGCCAGCTCCTGCGCGAACTCGGCCTGCTGGAAAGCGCGCGCGAGGAGCTGCCGAGCTACCTGCCCGCGGCTAGCCGTGGCGACGAACCCGGCAAGGCCCGCCCGGCGTTCGGCAAGCGCCTGAAACTGGGCCTGCTGGCGCTGATCGCGGTGGTGATCGGGCTGGCGGCGCTGCATACGCACAGGCCGCCGCAAACGGCGGCCCCGGCGGCAGCCGCCACGGCCGCCACCCGCCCGGCCCCGCCGCCGCTGGAAGCGATCACGGACGTGCAGGTGTTCCGCATCGACGTGCCCACCGCGCTCGCCGCGCACCTCACCGAACGGGTGCTGCAGCAGCACAAACCGGCGCTGGCCTGCCTGACGGTGGACGGGAGCGATCCGAAACCGGCGGTGCTGGAGGCGATGGCCGTGCCGCCGCGCACCCGCGTGCTGGCCGCCTCGGCCTGCACCGGCAAGGACGGGCTTGCGATCGCGGTGCACGACTACATGACCGACGGCAGCGGCAGCGGCGAGGTCAGCCTCGACGTGGCCGGGCAACCGGCGCAGGTGCTCGCGGTGGAACGCACCGGCACCCGCTGGAACATCCTCGGGAAGGCGCAGGGCGCGCGCTAGCCGGGCCCGCCAGCGCGCGCCCGCACCGGGCGATGGCGCTATCGCCCCGTCACTTCTTCACCGGCGGTGCCGGCGGCTGCGGCGCGGCCGGCGGCATCGGCGGGCGGTGCATGCCGCCGTGCATCGGCCGGCAGACCTCGCCCATCTTCGCGAACTCCTCGCGGCTCAACTGGCCATCCTTGTTGGCGTCGGCCTTGTCGAAGCACTCGGCGCGCATCTTCTCCATCTTTTCCTTCCATTGCGGGTCCATCGCGCGGCCGTCACCCGGGCCCTTCGAACCCTCCGCGCCGCGGCCGCGCCAGGCCGGCAACTCGTCCGCACTCAGCTTGCCGTCCTTGTTCTTGTCGAGCGCATCGAACCTGGCCGCCAGGCGCGGGTACTTGGCCGCTTCCTCGCGGGTGATCACGCCGTCGCCATTGGCGTCGGCCTTCATCATCGGCGAGGCGGGCGGCGGCGGCGCGCTCTGCGCCAGGGCCAGGCCGGATACGGCGGTCGTGGCCAGGGCCAGGACCAGCAGCTGCAACCTTTTCATCGTGTCTCCTCCACCCGGCACCAGTTCCGGGGTGCTGGTGGAAACGCCCCGCGCGCGCCGCGGTTGACCGCACATCCCTGCGCGCGGCTGAACGTCGGCGCTATGCTGCGCGCATGGGCGGCAACGACGACAACCTGCGGCTGTTCCACAGCACCCCGCATCCCCTGCGGCTACTGGCCGGGACGCCAGGCCCGCGACCTGGTGCTGGACCCGCGCGACCCGCGCCTGCCCGCGCTGTATCCGATGGCGCTGCAGTGGGGCTTCCGCCGTTCCGGCGACATCGTGTACCGCCCCAGCTGCGGCAGCTGCCAGGCCTGCGTGCCGGTGCGGATCCCGGTGGCCGCGTTCCAGCCGGACCGCAGCCAGCGCCGCTGCCCTGGCGCGCAATGCCGACATCGACGCCCACATCGTGCACCCGGCCTGCAGTGACGAATACCTGCGCCTGTACCAGCGCTACCTCGCGCTCCGCCATCCCGGCGGCGGCATGGACGGGCACGGCGCGCACGAGTTCGAGCAGTTCCTGATCGGCAGCTGGAACGAGAGCCGGTTCCTGGAGCTGCGCCAGCGCGACGCCACCGGCTGCTGGCGGTGGCGGTCACCGACCTGGCCGAGGATGCGCTGTCGGCGGTTTACACCTTCTACGATCCCGACGAAACGGCGCGCGGGCTGGGCACCCTGGGCATCCTGCAGCAGCTGGACTGGGCGCACCGCAGTGGGCGCGATTACCTGTACCTGGGCTACTGGATCGCCGGCCATCCGAAGATGGACTACAAGCGCCGCTTCCACCCGCTGGAGGCCTTCGACGGCCGCCGCTGGCAGCCGCTGCAGGCCGCCCCGAACGATGCCCGGGGGCGGAGCGCGCAGCCGTTCAGCCTGAGACTGTCGAAGGGCGGTAGCGGGCTCGGCTCCGGGCTGGCTCCCGTTCATGGCTGGACAGGCTCACCACGCACGGGAACTCGTGCGCTGGCCACGGACGGGGCGTGGCCCGATCGCCATGAACGACAAGTGGCGGAATCAGGCGGATGCGGGCGGCGCGGCCGCTGCACCGCCCGCCTCGGGTTCCGTGCGGGGCGTGCGGTCGCGGAAACCGAACGCCACCTCGCTGCGTGCGGACACGATCATCCGCACCATGCTCCCCGGCACCATCAGTTCAAGCACGATCGCGCCCCCGTCCGGCGCGCGCGCCTCCAGCATCAGCTCCACGAACGCGCCGCCGGTGTCCACCTCGCGGCAGGGCACGAACGGGCCGGCCGGACCGTCCTGCAGGTAAGGTTTGATCGCCGCGCCCAGCACCTCCAGCGCTTGCGGAAACAGGAATACCGCGTAACCACTCGATTCGTTCATGCCGACATGCTGGCACACCGCCGCCCGGATTGGCGAGTCGTGCGATCCTGTAGCCATGCCGCGCCTTTTCCCCCACCGGCTGCTGCCGGCCCTGCTGTCGCTGGCCCTGGCCGCCTGCACGCCGCCATCGCTGCCGTTCGCGCGCCTGGCCGGGCTGGTGACCGATCCCGAACTGGACGAGATCAGCGGGCTGGCCGCCTCGCACGCGCACGCGGGCGTGCTGTGGGTGCACAACGACAGCGGCAACCCGGCGCGCCTGTACGCCATCAGCACCCGCGGCCAGCTGCTGGCGCGGTTCGACATGGCCGGCGCGCGCAACATCGATTGGGAGGACATCGCCAGCTTCACGCTGCGCGGCCGTCACTACCTGCTGCTGGCGGATACCGGCGACAACGGCGGACACCGCCGCAACATCACGCTGTACGTGTTCGAGGAGCCGGCGACGCTGACCAGCGGCACGCTGGCCCCGGCCTGGTCGATCCCCGCGCGCTGGCCGGACGGCTCGCGCGACTGCGAGGCGGCGGCGGTGGATCCGGTGCTGGGCCAGGTGCTGCTGATTTCCAAGAAACGCACGCCGCCCGAGCTGTTCAGCCTGCCGCTGGCCGACCCGCACGGGCGGGTGCAGGAGGCGCGCCGGATCGGACGCCTGGCCGGGGTGCCGCAGGTCGGGCCGCAGCTGCGAAAGGAGGATCCGACGCTGGCCGCGCTGTTCTCGCAGGTGACCGCCGCCGACATTTCCCCGGACCGCCGCACGCTGGCGGTGCTGACCTACGGCAGCGTGCTGTTCTACCGGCGCGACGAAGGCGAAGACTGGGCCGCGGCGGTGGCCCGCGCGCCGGAAACCCACGACGTGCCGCTGATCCCGCAGGCCGAGGCGCTGGGCTGGAGCGCGGGCGGCGCCGGCCTGTACGCCAGCGGCGAATCCCGCCCGGCCCCGATCTACTACCTAGCCCCGCAGCAGCCCTGAGCACGCCCCTTGACAGAACTCCGGCAACCGTTCGTCGGCCGGCATTTGCGATTTTGATATCAAATTGATATCAATTATTCAGAACACCCAACCGAGCACGCCCATGAAAGAGATCCCGCTGCGTTCCCTGCCCGGCATTCCGGTGCTGCTGCTCCTGCTGCTGGCCGCTGGCAGCGGCGCCTGAGCTGCTGGTGACCGCCCTGCAGTTCCAGCTCTGGCCGCAATTCATCGCCGGCGCGCTGCTGGCCGGCGGCGCCCTGCTGTGCCTGGGCGGGCTATACATGGTCGAACCCAACCAGGCGGCGGTGCTCAGCCTGTTCGGCCGTTACGTCGGCACCGCCAAGGACAACGGCCTGCGCTGGAACAACCCCTTCTACGCCAAAAGAAGGTCTCGCTGCGGGTGCGCAACTTCGAGTCCGGCAAGCTCAAGGTGAACGAGCTGGATGGCAGCCCGATCGAGATCGCCGCGGTGATCGTGTGGCAGGTGGTGGACGCCTCGGAGGCGGTCTACAACGTGGACGACTACGAGAGCTTCGTGCACATCCAGTCCGAATCCGCGCTGCGCACGATGGCCACCAGCTACCCGTACGACCAGCACGAGGACGGCCAGATCGCCCTGCGCAGCCACGCTGCGGAAGTCTCGCAGCACCTGCGCGACGAGCTCTCCGAGCGCCTGGCCGACGCCGGCGTGCAGGTGCTGGACGCGCGCATCAGCCACCTGGCCTACGCCCCGGAGATCGCGCAGGCGATGCTGCAGCGCCAGCAGGCAAACGCGATCATCGCCGCCCGCACCCGCATCGTCGCCGGCGCGGTGGGCATGGTCGAGATGGCGCTGGCCGAACTGCAGAAGAACGGCGTGGTCGAGCTGGACGAGGAGCGCAAGGCGCAGATGGTCAGCAACCTGCTGGTCGTGCTGTGCGGCGAACGCGCCACCCAGCCGATCGTCAATGCCGGCACGCTGTACTGAATCCGGCGCCAGCAGGCCGTGAGCGAGAAGAAAGCCTATCCGCTGCGCATCAACGCCCAGATTCTGGCGGCAACGCAGCGTTGGGCCGACGACGAACTCCGCAGCCTCAACGCGCAGATCGAATACGTGCTGCGCGACGCCCTGCGCAAGGCCGGGCGGCTGCCGCCGCCACGCGCTCCCTCCGAGGAGGAACGTAAATGACCATTCCCGCACTTCCCCGCCGCTGCCTGCGCCGCGCACTGCTGGCCGGCGCGCTTGCCCTGGCCGGCGCGGCCCACGCGCAGAGCACCGATCCGGCCGCCATCGCCCGGCAGGCGCTGGACCTGATGGATGCCGGCGATTACGCCCAGGTCGAGGCGCTGTTCACGCCGCGCATGGCCGCGGCGGTCCCCGCAGGCAGGCTGAAGGCGGTGTGGGAATCGCTGCCGGCGCAGATGGGCAAGGCCACCGGGCGCGGCGACGCCACGGTCGCCGCGCAGGGCGAGGCCGCCGTGGTGCAGGTGCCGCTGCATTTCGAGCAGGCCGAGCTGGTCGCCAGGTTCGCCATCGACGCCGACGGCAGGATCGCCGGCTTCCTGGTGCAACCCGCGCAGGCGGCCCCCGCGCCAGCGCCCGCCGTCGCGGCGGATGCGCCCTACACCGAGCGCGAGATGGCGATCGGCGACGGCGCGCGCGCCCTGCCGGCCACGCTGGCGATGCCCAAGGGCGGCGGCCCCTTCCCCGCCATCGTGCTGGTGCACGGCTCCGGCCCGCACGACCGCGACGAGACCATCGGCCCGAACAAGCCCTTCCTCGATCTCGCCCGCGGCCTGGCCGCGCAGGGCATCGCGGTGCTGCGCTACGAGAAGCGCACCAAGGCGCACCCCGAGGAATTCGCGGGCGGCGACTTCGGCGTGGACGACGAAACCACCTTCGATGCGGTACTGGCGGTGGACGCACTGCGCAAGACCGCAGGCATCGATCCGAAGCGGATCTTCGTGCTGGGCCACAGCCAGGGCGGGATGATGGCGCCGCGGATCGCCGCGCTGTCCGGCCACGTCAAGGGGCTGGTGCTGCTGGCGGCGCCGGCGCGGCCGCTGCTGGACATCGTGGTGGAGCAGAACCGGCGGATGGCGGTGCTCGACGACGGCAAGATCAGCGACGCCGAGCGCGCGGCGATCAACGCACTGATCGCGCAGGTGCGGCAGACCCGCGACCCCGCCACGCCCGCCGCGACCCGCACCGTGATGGGCCAGCCGGCCGGCTACTGGCGCAGCATCGACGCGGTGGACCCGGTGGCCGAAGCGCAGCGGGTGGCGCTGCCGATGCTGGTGCTGCAGGGCGCGCGCGACATCCAGGTGGTGGATGCCGACTGGCAGGCCTGGCGCGCGGCGTTCGACGGCGATCCCAAGGTCGCCTTCAAGCTGTATCCCGCGCTCAACCACCTCGGCATCCCCGGCGAGGGCGAAGGCACGCTGGCCGAGTACCAGCAGCCGGGACACGTCGATCCGACGCTGGTCGATGACGTCGCCGCCTGGGTCAAGGCGCACTGACGATGAAGCAGGCCGCTTCCAAACAGGAGTTCCCGCTTGCGCCAATGGCGCCGTGGACATGGCCGGCGCTGCTCGGACTGTGGGCCTTGCTGCTGCTTTTCGCTTTCCTCGGCGGAACGCACGTGCAATCGCCCACGAATCCCGTGCCGTGGTGGGTCGTGGTGCCGTTCGGTACGGCGCTGGTGCCGGCCGGGCTGCTGTCGATGCTCGCGCATCGGCAGATCAGCATCGAAGACAACAGACTGCTGGTCGCAGGTGCCTTGCTGTTCGCGCGCAAAGTTGCGATCAGCGACCTCGCTCTCGACAAGGCGCGGATCCTGAACCTCGACGAACACACCGAGTACAAGCCGATGCTACGGCTATTCGGCTTCAACTTCCCCGGACTCACCGTGGGCACCTGCCTGCTGCGGAACCGCAGCCGGGCGTTCTGCTTGCTGACGTCGCAGCCCCAGGCCTTGCTGTTGCCGCAACGCAACGGCGGCCTGATCCTGGTGAGCCCGGAAAAACCGCAGGCCCTGCTGGACGCCCTGCGCGCGGCGTGATGCCGGTACCGCGGCGGCTGCGCTACCCTGCACGCATGCCACGCCTGCCCGCCATCCCGCTGAAGACGGTCCTGCGCAATACCGCCGAGATCGAACTGTGGCCGGCCGCGCTGCTGCACCCGCGCGGCAATGCCCACGCGCGGCTGCTGGCGCGGGCGCGGCACGTGCTGCGGCGCAAGCGCGACGGCCGCTACCTGGCCGCCGAACTCGAAGGCGGCCTGCATCCGCTGACGCCCGCGCTGGCGCGCGAACCGGGGCTGGAGGCCGCCCGGTGCGCCCTGCGCGCACCGCCGTTGCACGCCCGCAACGGCCTCGAGCACCCCGGCGCGCTGCCGCTGCACCGCCTGCACGAACGCCTGCACGCACTGGGCCTGGATGCGGACGCCTATGCCGCGCGCAGCGGGCTGGTGCTGGTGCCGGAGCCCCGCTGGCTGCTGCTGGCCGGCGTCGACCGCTGGCGCCGGCCGCTGTGGCTGCACCCGCAGGCGGCCCATGCCTGGCGCCGGATGCAGGCCGCGGCCTGGGCCGATGGCATCGCGCTGGAAGCGATCTCCGGCTACCGCAGCCACGATTACCAGCTGGGCATCTTCGAACGCAAGCGGGCGCGCGGGCTGAGCGTGGACGAGATCCTCGCGGTCAACGCCGCGCCGGGATTCTCCGAGCACCACTCCGGGCTGGCGCTGGACATCGGCACGCCCGACGCGCCGCCGGCCGAGGAAGCGTTCGAACGCACGCCGGCGTTCGCCTGGCTGCAGGCGCACGCGCCCGCGCACGGTTTCGCGATGAGCTATCCGCGCGGCAACCCGCACGGGATCGTGTACGAGCCCTGGCACTGGCGCTTCACGCCCGCCTGAGCGCTTTCAGCGCGCCTGGGCCAGTTCGCGCACGGTGGCGCGCAGCCCGTCGCGCCAGTCCGGGGGCGCGAGGCCGAAA
This sequence comes from Thermomonas sp. S9, assembly GCF_024704365.1. Lineage (GTDB taxonomy): Bacteria > Pseudomonadota > Gammaproteobacteria > Xanthomonadales > Xanthomonadaceae > Thermomonas. The sequence continues at coordinate 1,109,421 of NZ_JAJDFY010000001.1, read as the reverse complement.
TCGGCGCGCAGCCTCGCGATGTCCAGCACCGAATACGCCGGCCGCCGCGCCGGGGTTGGGTAGTCGGCGCTGGTAATCGGCAGCACGCGCGGGCAGCGCGCCAGCAGACCCGCTGCCAGCGCCTCGGCCATGATCGCCTCGGCGAACCCGTGCCAGCTGGTCTCCCCCGGCCGCCGTCAGGTGCCAGGTCCCGGATGCCGGCACCCCGCGCCGCAGGATGTGCGCGGTCGCCTCCGCGATCCACGCCGCCGGGGTCGGCGCGCCGATCTGGTCGGCCACCACCCGCAGTTCCTCGCGTTCGGCCGCCAGCTGCAGCATGGTGCGCAGGAAGTTCCGGCCGTGCGCGGCGTACACCCAGGCCGTGCGCAGGATCGCGTGGCGCGCGCCGCCCGCGCGGATCGCCTCCTCGCCGGCCCACTTGCTGGCGCCATACACGCCCAGCGGCGCGGCGGGGTCGTCCTCGCGGTACGGCCGCGCATTGCCGCCATCGAACACGTAGTCGGTCGAGTAATGCAGCAGCAGCGCGCCGGTCACGGCGCAGGCGCGCGCCAGCGCCGCCGGCGCCTCGGCGTTCACGCGGAATGCGGCCTCCGGCTCGCTCTCGGCACGATCCACGGCGGTGTATGCGGCAGCGTTCACCACCACGTCGGGCGCGAGGCGCTGGACCAGGGCCTGCAGCGCCGGGGGCGCGTCGAAATCGGCCGCCATATCGGCCCCGGCACCGTCGCGGGTGGCCACGGTCACCTCGCCCAGCGCCGGCAGGGTTCGCCGCAGTTCGCGGCCGACCTGGCCGTTGCCGCCCAGCAGCAGGACTCTCATGGCAGGCCGCGCGGCAGGCGCCCGGGCGGGATCGCGTCGAGGAACGGCGCGGCCGCATCCTTGTCCGACAGCTGCACCTCCGCCAGCGGCCAGTCGATCGCAAGCACGGGATCGTCCCAACGCAGCGCGTTCTCGCTGGGGCGGTCATAGGGCGCGGTGCACAGATAGGTGACCAGCGCGGTCTCGCTTAGCACCAGGAACCCGTGGGCGAAGCCCTCCGGAATCCAGAACTGGCGCCGGTTCTCCGCGCTGAGGATGGCCGCCGTGTGCTGGCCGAAGGTCGGCGAATCCCGGCGCAGGTCCACCGCCACGTCGTACACCTCGCCTTCCAGCACCGTGACCAGCTTGCCCTGCGGATGGCCCGGCCACTGGTAGTGCAGCCCGCGCAGCACCCCGCGCTGCGAGCGGCTGACGTTGTGCTGCACGAACTGCGCCGGCAACCCGTGCGCCGCGAAGCGCGCGGCATTCCACGCCTCGAAGAAGAATCCACGCGCATCGCCATGCACGTCTGACTCGATGGCCACGCAGCCAGGAAGGCGGGTTTGCAGGAACTTCACGCGATGATTTTCGTGGGGGAAACCGCGCCGATCATACCGTCCCGCACCGCCATCTCCGGCCAGGGCGCCGCTTTCTGACCTGGATCAAGGCAGCCGGTCGGCACTACCGCAACACTCCCCGCATGCATTCGATCGTTTCCCCATCTTCCGGTCGGCTCTCGCCGGCCCTGCTGGCGGCCGCCCCGCACCGGCTGTTGTTCTTCGTCGGCGCCAGCAACGTGCTGCTGGCGATGGGCTGGTGAGCTGCTATGGCTGCTGGATGCGCGCTGGCACGTGATCGGCTTGCCCGGCAACACGCCGTTCGGCGGCTGGATGCATGCCTTCGTGATGCAGTACCAGCTGCTGCCGCCGTTCATGTTCGGCTTCCTGATGACCACCTTCCCGCGCTGGATGGGACTGCCGGAGCTGGCGCGCTGGCACTACGTGCCGGTCGGGCTGGGGTTGCTGGGCGGGCAGCTGGCGGTGGTCGGCGGCCTGCTGCTGGGACAGCCGGCGATGCTGCACGTGGGCGTGCTGATGACCCTGGCGGGTTGGGGCTACGGCCTGGTGCAGCTGCTGCGGGTGCTGCTGGCCGAGCGCCGCGCCGGGCGCGGGCCGACCTGGCATGCCTGGTCCTGCTTCGCGGCGCTGTCGCTGGGATTTTCCGGCGTGCTGCTGATGGCCGCGTTCCTGCACGGCGCGCCCGGGTGGACGGTGCTGGCATCGATCAAGCTGGGCACGTTCGGCCTGCTGCTGCCGGTATACGCCACGGTGGCGCACCGGATGTTCCCGTTCTTCGCCGGCAACGTGGTGCCGGGCTACCGCGCGTGGCGGCCGCTGTGGCTGCTGGCCGCGCTGTGGGGCCTGCTGCTGGCGCACCTGACGTTCGTATTGCTGCAGGCGGAGGCCTGGCTGTGGCCGGTGGATGCGCTGCTGGCCCTCGGCAGCGCGTGCGTGCTGTGGCGCTGGTGGCCGCACGGCAAGGCGCCGGGCCTGCTGTGGGTGCTGTTCATCGGCTTCGCCTGGCTTGCCGCTGGCGTTCGCGCTGTATGCGCTGCAGAGCGCGCTGCTCGCCGCCGATGGCGTCTACATCCTCGGACGCGGCCCGGCGCATGCGCTGTTCATCGGCTTCTTCGGCAGCCTGCTGGTGGCCATGGTGACGCGGGTGACCCAGGGCCATTCCGGGCGGCCGCTGGCGATGCCGGCCGCCGGCTGGTTCGCCTTCGCCCTGCTGCAGCTGGTGGCGCTGGTCCGGATCGCCGCGGAGATCGCGCCCGACACCTACGCCTGGCAGGCCATTGCCGCCGCCGGCTGGCTGCTGGCATTCCTGCCCTGGGTGCTGCGCTCGCTGGCGATCTACCTGCGCCCGCGCGCCGACGGCCGCCCCGGATGACGATGGACGCCCCCTCGCCCCTGCTGGCGTTCTATCCGCAGGTGAAATGGCTCCACGTGCATGCGGTGCTGTGCAGCGGCGCCCTGTTCTCGCTGCGCGGCGGCAGCGCGCTGCTGGGCGCGCGCTGGCCGCGGCACTGGCTGCCGAAATACGCCAGCTACACCATCGACACCATCCTGCTGACCTCGGCCACGATGCTGTTTTCCATGCTGCCAGGGGCGGTGTTCGCCAATGGCTGGCTCAGCGTCAAGCTGGCGCTGGTGGTGGTGTACATCGCGCTGGGCATCCTGGCGATGCGCGAGCGCCTTGCCCGCCGATGGCGCATCGCGTTCTACCTGGCGGCGTTGGCCACGTTCCTGACCATCTACGGCATCGCGCGTGCGCATGATCCGGCCGGATGGCTGCGCCTGCTGATGCACTAGGGAACCTCTGATCAACTCAGAGGTTCCCGCCGGCCATGGAGGGCCGGCCACGCATCCATCATGCAAGTGATCGATGCGTGTGAGCCGAGTCCGGGCCTGTACCGGGCTCGGCATGGGCTGACAACGCCTGGATGGCGTTGTTCAGACCTTCCCTAGCAAAGAGCTCCCGACCGATGCAAGACCATCCCGCTCCTGCGCGCGCACCGGACGCCTGCTTTCTCGGCCCCTATGGCGAGAACGACACCCTGCTGGAAAAACTGCTGGTCGAGTTCCTGCGCGACCACGTGTACTGGCGCCGCAACTTCCATCCGGAGGATCCGCCGGCGATCTCCACGGCGGCGGCACAACGCCCCGACTACCAGGCCTTCGAAGCGCGCATGCGCCGCGAGCTGCACCAGCTGTCGGCGGCGCTGAAGAAGTCGGTGCCGTTCCACAGCCCGCGCTATATCGGTCACATGGCCTCCGATCTCCTGCTGCCGGGCCTGGTTGCGCACATCCTGACCCTACCCTATAACCCCAACAACGTCTCCGAGGATGCCGCGCCGGTCACGGTGGATCTCGAGGTCAAGGCCGGGCTCCAGCTCGCCGGGATGCTCGGCTACCCCAACGACCCCAGCCGCCCGGATTGTGCATTCGGGCACCTCACCTCCGGCGGCACCCTGGCCAACTACCAGGCGCTGCGGCTGGCGCTGGCGCTGAAAGCCTTTCCGGTCGCGCTGTGGGCGTCCGGGATCGGCGATCTGCCGCTGCCGGAGGATGCCTGGCACGCCTTCAACCTGCATCCCCGCCAATCCATCGCCCTGGTCGATGCCTGGCAACGCTGGCTGGCCGAAGCCGACGCGGGGATGCGCAGGCGCTGGCGGGAAAAGGTCGAGCGCTCGCGCATCGAACACCTGGGCCTTGCCGCCTTCTTCGCCCTGCACCCGAGCCTGCGCCCACCGAAAGTGCTGGCGCCGATCACCGCCCACTATTCATGGAGCAAGGGCTGCAAGCTGCTCGGCCTCGGCCGCGCCCAGCTCGAACTGCTGCCCCAGCGCGGCATGCGGATCGACGCGGCCGCGCTGCAGGAAACTCTGAATCGATGCCTGCGCGAGAAGCAGCCGGTGTTGATGACGGTGGCCGTCATGGGAACAACCGAATACGGCACCATCGACCCGATCGACGCCGTGGTGGCGGCGCGTGAACACTTCGCGGCGCAAGGCCTGGGTTTCTGCGTGCATGTGGATGCCGCCTGGGGCGGCTATCTGGCCACGCTGCTGCGCAATGCCGACGGCAGCCTGCGCCCGCGCGAGGACGTCGCCGCCGAATTCAAACGCTTTCCTACGCCAGAGGTGTATGCCGCAACCGCAGCGCTGGCGCAGACCGACTCGGCCACGGTCGATCCCCACAAGCTGGGCTATCTTCCCTACGGAAGCGGCGCGTTCATCTGCCGCGACCACCGCGCGACGGCACTGCTGTCCGAAGAGGCCGACTATGTCTTCCACGGCAGCCCTGCGCAGGACTACATGGCCCGCTACCGCGGCCTCGGTCAGTTCATCCTGGAAGGCTCCAAATCCGGCGCGGCCGCGGCCGGGGTGTATGTCGCCCAGCGGGTATTGCCGCTGGATCACGCGCACTTCGGCCGCCTGCCCGCGCAAACCGTGCATGCCGCGGAGGCCTTCCACGACCGCGCCCTGCGCTTTGCCGAGGACATGCAGGCCAGCGTGCGCGCCGTCATCCCCTTCCAGCCGGACAGCAATCTGGTCTGCCTTGCGCTGAATCCGGCCGGGAACCGCGATGTCGCCCGCGCCAATGCCTTCCTGCGCCGCCTTTACGAAGAACTGCGCTGCGACGTCAGCCGCCCGCTGCAGGACAAGCAGTTCTTCGGCTCGGTCACCACCCTGCGCCCCGACGCGCTCGGCACCAACGAAACCCGGCGCATCCTCGAGGCGCTCGGGCTGGATATCGCCAGCCTCGGAGGGGACGGCAGCGACCGCCTGCTGATCCTGCGCCACACCCTGATGAACCCCTATCTCATCGATCATGAAAACGGGATCAGCTACATCGACAGGTACTTCGACCACCTGGGCTCCAGAATCCGCGCGATGCTCACCCCATGAACGCGGCGCCGCCACCGATCGAGCCCGTGCCGTGTCCGCAACATGATGGGCGGATGGACGGCGCGCCGCTTACGCATGCGCGCGCCTGGGTGCACGATGCCATCGCCCTGCTGGAGCAGGAGGCCACCCGCTCCGCCGACACCCACCTGCTGCGCCTGGACTTCCCGGGATTTCCCGGGATCCCGTTCTATCTCAAGGACGAGGCCAGCCATCCGACCGGCAGCCTGAAACACCGGCTGGCGCGCTCGCTGTTCCTGTATGCGCTGTGCAATGGCCGCCTGGGCCGGGGCCAGACCGTGGTGGATGCCTCCTCCGGCAGCACCGCGATTTCCGAAGCCTGGTTCGCGCGGCTGCTGGGCCTGCCGTTCATCGCCGTGATGCCGGCCTGCACCGCGCCGCAGAAGATCGCCGCCGTGCAGGCCCTCGGCGGCGTCTGCGACCTGGTCGAAGACCCGCTGGCCGTGCATGCGCGCGCCGCCGAACACGCCGCCAACGGCGCCTGCCATCTCGACCAGTTCGGCCTGGCCGAGCGCGCCACCGATTGGCGCGGCAACAACAACATCGCCGAATCCATCCTCGGCCAGCTGCGCCGCGAACCGCAGCCGGTGCCGGCCTGGATCGTCTGCGGCGTGGGCACCGGCGGCACGTCCGCCACCATCGGCCGCTATCTGCGTTATCGCCGCCTGGAGACCCGCCTGTGCGTGGCCGAACCCGCCGGTAGCGCCTATGTGCACGGTTGGCGCACGCGCAACCGCGATGCCGTCGCCAGCCAGCCGACCCTGATCGAAGGGATCGGCCGCCCGCGCGTGGAGCCAGGCGTCCTGTTCGAGGTGGTGGATGCGGTGATCGACGTCGAGGATGCCGCCTCGATCGCTGCCGCCCTGCTGCTGGAAGACCTGCTCGGCGCCCGCTACGGCGGCTCCTCCGGCACCCACTTCGTCGCCTGCCTGCAGTTGGCCGTCGCCATGCGCGAGCGCGGCGAAACCGGCAGCATCGTGATGCTCTTGTGTGATCGCGGCAGCCGCTACCAGCAGACCCTGTTCGATCCTGGTTGGCGCGCCGCACACGGCATCGACGCCGCGCCCTGGCAGCAAGCCCTCGGCGCCACGCTCGCTGCAGGAAGACTCACGCCACCCCACGCATCCGCATGAGCTTCCACGATCTGCGCACCTTCATCGATGCCCTCGAACGCCGCGGACAGCTGCTGCGCGTCGGCGCGCCGGTCGATCCCGAACTCGAAACCACCTCGCTCAGCCTGCGCGCACTGCGCGAAGGCGGGCCCGCGCTGCTGATGGAGCATCCGGTCGGCAGCGACCACGCCTACCTCGGCAATCTCTACGGCCATCGCGACCGCATCGAGGCGGCGCTGGCCGGACGCCCGCTGGCGTCCCTACGCGAGCTCGGCGAGCTGCTGGCGGCGATCCGCGAGCCGCGCTGGCCCTCCAGCCTGCGCGCGGCGCTCGACTGCTGGCCGGAGCTGGCGCAGCTGGCGCACGTGGCACCGCAAAAAGTGCGCGAAGCCGCGTTCCAGTACGAGACGCTGGACGGCGGAGAGGTGGACCTGTCGCGCCTGCCGATCCAGCGCTGCTGGCCGCAGGATGCGGCCAGGCTCATCACCCTTGGCCTGGTGGTCACCCGCGGCACCCGCAAACCCCGCCAGAACGTCGCGATCTACCGCCAGCAAGTCATCGCGCGCAACAAAGTCATCATGCGCTGGCTGCCACACCGCGGCGGCGCGCTGGACTTCGCCGACTGGAAGGCGACCCATCCCGGCAAGCCATTCCCGGTGCTGGTGGCGATCGGCGCCGATCCCGGCACCCTGCTGGCGGCGGTGGCGCCGATTCCCGACACCCTGTCCGAGTACGAATTCGCCGGCCTGCTGCGCGGCCAGCGCACCCGCGTCTGGCCCAGCACATTGACCGGACTGGATGCGCCGGCGGGCTGCGAGATCCTGCTGGAAGGCTTCATCGATCCGGAGGAAACCGCGCTGGAAGGCCCGTTCGGCGACCACACCGGCTACTACAACGCGCAGGACCATTTCCCGGTGATGACCATCCAGCGCATGCATCTGCGCAAGGGCGCGATCTACCAGGGCAGCTACATGGGGCGGGCGCCGTTCGACGAACCCTCGGTAATGGCGATGGCGCTGAACGACGTGTTCGTGCCGCTGCTGCGCAAGGTCTTTCCGGAGATCGTGGATTTCTACCTGCCGCCGGAAGCCTGCTCCTACCGCATCGCGGTGGTATCCATCCGCAAGCAGTACCCTGGCCACGCGCGCCGGATCATGATGGGCATCTGGTCCTACCTGCGCCAGTTCACCTACACCAAGTTCGTGATCGTCACCGACGAGGACATCGACGTGCGCGACTGGTCGCAGGTGATCTGGGCGATCTCCACCCGCGTCGATCCGGCGCGCGACAGCGTGCTGATCGACAGGACCCCGATCGACTACCTCGACTTCTCCAGCCCCACCCCAAACCTCGGATCGAAGCTGGGGCTGGACGCCACCAACAAATGGCCGGGAGAAACCACGCGTGCCTGGAGCAGGCCGATCCAGCTGGACGCCGCGGTGGAGAAGCGGGTGGATGCGCTCTGGCGCGGCGTGCTGGACGCGCAGGAAGCGCATCGACGGCAGCGCTAGCCGCGCCAGCCAGCGACACTGGCGGAGCCCGGAAGGCGGCCTGCTCAGCGGTTCGCATCGCTCCAGCCGGGGTCGTCGAACATCCGCGGGTACTGCGCAAGCGCATCCTGCATCGGCGCCAGTTCGGTCTTGCCGAACGTTCCTGCGCGCGCGGCGTTGGCGCCGGCGATGAACGTTGCCAGCAGCCCGTGCAGGGCGGCGTCGGCTTCCGGCTCGAGCTTTGCAGTGGGCGATCATGTTGTTGATCGCAGCGTCGATCTGTTCCACCGCATGGTCGCGCTGGACATCGTCGAGATGGCCCATCGCGTAATGATGGAGCGCCGCGGTCGCCTCGCGCAGATCGCGCATGCCGGCGCGCAGCGGCGCGTCCGTGGCCCAGCGCTGCGCCGGGATCTGCGGCCTGACGGCATGCCCGGTGTGCGCGGCATGGTCGTGATGGGCGGCCGACTGCGCCGCCGCGGGAGTTATTGACAGCGCGCCGGCCAGCGCCAGCGCGGACAGTGGCAGGATCGTCCTGGGCAGCATGGTGTTCTCCAGTGCACGGGCCCATGCCCGCGTCCGGCACCACCTTCGCACCCGCACGCGTGGGGCGCCATGACCCGCATCAATCCCGGCATCACCGGTATCGCCAGACGCGATTGACCCACGTCAATGACGCCGAAGCACCTGAACCAGACCATGCACGCGCGCCATCGAGGAGCCCCCCATGCAACTGGTCTGTCCTGCCGGCAACCTGCCGGCTTTGCAAGCCGCCATAGACGCAGGCGCCGATGCAGTCTATGCCGGCTTCCGCGACCAGACCAATGCGCGCGCCTTTCCTGGCCTGAACTTCAGCGACGAGGAACTGCGCGCCGGCATCCGCTATGCACATGCCCGCAACGCCAAAGTCTATCTGGCGCTCAACACCTATCCCGACAGCGCGCGCCTGCAGGATTGGTACGCTGCCGTGGACAAGGCTGCCGCGCTCGGTGCCAATGCCATCATTGCGGCCGAGGTGGCAGTGCTGGACTATGCCGCGCGCACCCACCCCAACCTGCCGCGCCATCTTTCCGTGCAAGGCAGTGCCACTACCGCTCCCGCGTTGCGCTATGCCTTCGAGCGCTTCGGCATCAGCCGCGCGGTGCTGCCGCGGGTGCTTTCGTTGCAGCAGGTGGAACGGCTGTGCGAGAAATCGCCGGTCGCGCTGGAAGTATTCGCCTTCGGCAGTCTGTGCATCATGGTGGAAGGGCGCTGTCAGCTGTCCAGCTACGTCACCGGCGCCTCGCCCAACCGCCACGGCGTGTGCTCGCCGGCCAAATTCGTGCGCTGGGGCGAGCAGGGCGACGGCAGCCGCAGCGTGCGTCTGAACGGCGTGCTGATCGACGAATTCAGGCCAGAAGAGCCGGCCGGCTATCCCACCGTCTGCAAAGGCCGCTTTGAAGTCGGCAACGAGGTCTTCCACGCGCTGGAAGAGCCGACCAGCCTCAACACGCTGGAACTGCTGCCGCGACTGAAGCAGATCGGCGTGGCTGCGCTGAAAATCGAAGGCCGCCAGCGCGGCGTGGCCTACGTCAGCTCGGTCACCCGCATCTGGCGCAATGCAATCGATCAGGTCATCGCCGACGCGGCGCATTGGCAGGCCCGGCCCGAATGGCAGGCCGGGCTGGCGCGCCATGCCGAAGGCCACCAGACCACCCTGGGCCCGTACCACCGCGCCTGGCACTGAAGGAATACCGATGAAACTGAGCCTGGGCCCGCTGCAGTATTTCTGGCCGCGCGAGCGCACGCTGGCGTTCTACCGCGAGGCCATCCACTGGCCGGTCGACATCGTCTATCTCGGCGAAACCGTGTGCAGCAAGCGCCGCGAACTGCGCACCGCCGACTGGCTGGCGCTGGCGGAAGAACTCGCCGCCTCCGGCAAGCAGATCGTGCTGTCCACGCTGGCGCTGATCGAGGCCGAATCCGAACTCAGCGTGCTGGACCGGCAGATTTCCCACGGCGGCTTCTGGATCGAGGCCAACGACCTGTCCGCGGTGCAGCTGTGCAGGGAAAAGGGCCGCCCGTTCGTGGCCGGGCCGACGCTCAACGTGTACAACCACCGCGCACTGGAAATGCTGGTGGAAGACGGCCTGCGCCGCTGGGTGCCGGGCGTCGAGCAGGGCCGCACCCTGATCGGCGAGCTGAAGGAGGCCTTCATTGCCGACGGCGCCGCGATGCCGGAGCTGGAGGTGATCGCCTGGGGCCGGCTGCCGCTGTCGTTCTCGGCGCGCTGCTTCACCGCGCGCGCGCTCGACGTGCCCAAGGACCAGTGCGGCTTCCGCTGCATCGACTATCCCGACGGTCTGCCACTGGCCACCCGCGAAGGCCGCCCGTTCCTGCGCATCAACGGCATCTCGGTGCAGGGCGAGGAGATCACCGACCTGGGCCCGGAGCTGCCGGAGCTGCGCGCGCTGGGCGTGGACATCCTGCGCCTGTACCCGCAGGCCGAAGGCATGGAGGCGGTGGTGCGGCATTTCGACGCCGCCCGCACCGCCAGCGAGGCGCCGGTGCAGCTCGGCGAACGCAACGGCTACTGGCACGGCGAACCGGGAATGCGGATGCCGGCAGTCTGAGCGGCGGCGGGTTTCGGGGCACAGGGACGTGCCCGTTTTCCCGGCGGTATCAGCCTGGCGGTAGCGCATCGCTGCGGTAATGCGCCCCCAGGCTCGCGGTTCGCCGCAGCGCGGCCTCCAGCATCCCCTGCGCCAGCGCGCCCTGCCAGCCGGACGCGGCCAACACCGCACAGTGCCGCAGCGCCGCCTGCAGGGCCGCGCCCGTGCGCAGCGGCCCCATCGCCTGCATCATCAGCGCGCGCAGCCAGTCGAGCTGCGCCGCATCCAGCGATGGCCTGCGCCGTACGATCCGGAAACATCCCGGCGGCTGTCCACCATCGGGCAGCGTGCGCAGCAGTGCGCCCAGCCGGCGGCCGAACACCACGCCCTCCAGCAGCGAGTTGCTGGCCAGCCGGTTCGCGCCGTGCACGCCATTGCAGGCCACCTCGCCCACTGCGAAAAGACCCGGCAGCGAGCTGCGGCCGTCGGCGTCGACCGCAATCCCGCCCATGTGGAAATGCGCCGCCACGGCCACCGGGATCGGCTGCACGCGCGGGTCGATGCCGTGGTCCATGCAGACCTTGAACACGGTGGGAAAGCGCTGCGGGAACGCGGCGCCGACCGTGCGTGCATCCAGCAGTGCGCCGCCATCGCGACAGGCCTGCCAGACCCGGCGCGCCACGACGTCGCGCGGCGCCAGGTCGGCCAGCGGGTGCACGCCATCCATCAGCGCTGCGCCACGCATGTCGTGCAGGCGCGCGCCGGCGCCGCGCAGTGCCTCGGTGACCAGCGGCAGGCTGTGCAGGCCCGGCAGCGCCAGCGCGGTGGGATGGAACTGCACGAACTCGAGGTCGCGCGCCCGCGCACCCGCGGCCATTGCCAGCGCCAGCCCACTGCCATCGGCATCGGCCGGGTTGCTGGTGTGCGCGAACAGCCCGCCGATGCCGCCGGTCGCCAGCACCACCGCGCGCCCGTGCAGCGCCTCGCGTCTGCCGTCCTCACGCGTAATGCATACACCGTGGACGTGATCTCCGCGCAGCACCAATCCATCCACATCCACCCCGCTCCAGCGCGTGATATGGACCGACCGCCGCGCCGCCGACACCAGCGTCTCCATCACCCTCGCGCCGGTGGCATCGCCGCCGGCATGGACGATGCGATGGCAGCCATGACCTCCTTCGCGCGCGAGCTGCAGTTGGCCACCGTCATCGCGGTCGAACGCCACGCCAAAATCCTGCAGCCACTGGATCGCAGGCGCAGCTTCGCGCGTCAGCAGATCGACGATCGCTGTCTCGTTGTGGAAGCTCCCCGCGGCACAGGTGTCATGCGCGTGCGCCTGCGGGCTGTCGCCGGGACCGATGGCCGCAGCGATACCGCCCTGCGCAAGCGCGCTGGCGGCGCCGCGGGTGCCGGAGGCGCGCGCCAGCAACAGCACCGGCGCCGGCGCGGCGGCCAGCGCCGCCGACAGCCCGGCAATGCCGCCGCCAACGATGATGACGGGCAGGGACGTGCTCACACCCGGTCGCGACGCCCCACCGCCAGCATCCGTGCCAGCGCACGCCGCGCGGCTGCCGCCTCGTCCCCGGGCACGGTCACTTCGTGCTTCAAATCGCGCAGGCAGGCGTGGATGTTGGGCAGGGTGATCCGCTTCATGTGCGGGCACAGGTTGCACGGCTTGATGAACTCCACCTGCGGGAACTGGTTGCGCAGGTTGTCGGCCATCGAGCACTCGGTGATCATCGCCACCCGCGTCGGCTTTTCCTTCGCCAGCCACTGCCCCATGGCGCTGGTGGAGCCCACGAAATCGGCCTCGGCCAGCACCTCCGGGGCGCACTCCGGGTGCGCCACGATCCTGGCGTCGAAGCGCTCACGCGCATGCCTGGCCTGCTGCGCGGTGAAGGTTTCGTGCACCTCGCACACGCCGTTCCACAGCACCAGTTCGATGCCGGTCTGCTGCGCCACCCATGCACCGAGGTAGCGGTCAGGCAGGAAGATCACCTTGTCCACGCCGAACTCGGCGGCGATGGCATCCACCACCTGCACCGCGTTGGCAGAGGTGCAGCAGGCGTCGGACTCGGCTTTCACCGCCGCGCTGGTGTTGACGTAGCTGACCACCGGCGCACCCGGATGCTGCGCGCGCAGCGCGCGCACGTCGGCGGCGGTGATCGAGGACGCCAGCGAACAGCCGGCGTCCAGGTCCGGGATCAGCACGGTCTTGTCCGGGGCCAGGAGCTTGGCGCTCTCGGCCATGAAGTGGACGCCGCACAGCACGATCAGGTTGCTGTCGCAGTCGGCCGCTGCCTGCGCCAGCGCCAGCGAATCGCCGGTGACGTCGGCCACGCCGTGGAAGATCTCCGGCGCCTGGTAGCTGTGCGCCATGATCAACGCGCCGCGGCGACGCTTGAGTTCGAGGATCGCGTCGATCCACGGCAGATGCAGCGGCACCTCCATGCACGGGATCAGGCGTTCGAGCTTTTCGACCAGCGGCGCGTAGCGCGCTTCGAGTGCGGGATGCCAGGACGGCGCGGCGGATGCGTTCATGGGCTCTTCGGATCGGGACAGGCAAGCCCGCGCGGCCACCGCGCAGGCATGGCGTGGAAGTGACGCTCAGGCTTTCGCGCGATAGGCGCTACGTGCGGCGCGAGCGAAGCGGGCACCGCGGTTGAGGACGATGCGCAGGCCCAGCGGGACCTTTTCCCATGGCAACCGGTCCAGCAGGTTGCGCGCGGTCAGGCCCAGCTCGACATCGCCGGTCAGCACCAGCCGGCGCTGGAAGAACAGGGTGTCGGCATCTTCCAGCCGGCCGGCCAGCAGCAGCAGGTCGGTGGCGGTGCCGCGCACCGTCGCTTCTGCAGGCTGGCGCACCACGGTCAAGTGTTTTCCCTGCAGGGTCACGACCCAGCGCAAATCGAGGTCGCCGACCTCGATTCCGATACGGCGACCGGCCATGAAATCGAGGTCGCCATTCTCGACCGGTGCAGCCAGCACCCTGGCCATCATCTTCTCAAGCACGCGCGCCCTGCTCCCTTCGGGAATCAGGCGCGCCAATGGCGCCAGCCGCTGGGGGCGGCACCAGCCTCAGCAGGGAAACGGGAAGTCCATGCATGGCGCTGAAACCATCGTTCGACACGTGGGCTGGCATGATGCCGGCGGCGCCGGCTGCCGTGCTTTGATCCAGATCAGAGCCCAGCCCCTGGGCACGACAGGCCTCCCCGATGGCCAACCGGAGAACGCCATGCGCCGTCTGCGGCGCCATCCCGAGTCGGCGCGCCAGCCCCTGCCCACGCCTCAGTACTTCCACCTCCCGCCTGGCATCCCGACCCTGCACTCCAGAACGCGATTTCAATGCACCGGCTGCGCGCGCCAGATGCGTGCGCGTCGCCAGCAAGAGCAGCAGCCCATCGTCCAGACCGTCGATGGCCAGGCGCAGCGGAGCCAGCAGGGATGGATGGCCACTCACGGATTCACACCCCCATGCAATGCGCACGCTGCCGGAAGCACATGCTTCCCGTATAAAGCGTCGGCCTCCGCCGGGTCGAAATCCGCGTGCTTCCGCTTCTTGACGCCATATCTGGAAAGCACGAGGTGGACATCCGCCGCCACGCCGGCACGATCCAGACACGCCTTTACGCAATGCAACACGCAGCCGTCCAGCGCCAGGATCGGCCGCCCGCTGCGCGCCGTGCGCACCAGCCCGGCAACGCCACCGCCGACCCCGGCGATACAGGACATTTCGGCCGCGCCGGCACGATCCAGCCGCAGCGCCAGATGATTGGCCATCTGTGCGGCACTCGAACAGCCAGAACACGCATACACCAGCGGCAGTACCCTGCTCATCGTCGATCCTCCACGGCGCCAAGAAAACGGTTGCAGCGCCAGCTGACGCCGCACTGCGCAGCAAATCCCGCCGCATGCGCCAGCAGCAGCGCACCGCCGGCCAGCCGCGCCAGCGCAGGCTGCGCCGTGGCGGCAAGCAGCGCCGCCGCGGACAGCCCGTGCAGCGCCAGCACGATGAATTTGTCGCGCGCCGGCAGCAGCAGCTGCACGCCGGGCAGGTGCACCCCACGCCCGCAGCGTCGCTGCAGGTCGATCCAGCCGAGAAAGGCAAAGATCTCCAGCTGCATCCCGCCGACCAGCAGCGGCAGCCCGATCGCCAGCGAGAGCATGCCCGCCAGCAGCAGGTTGGCAGCGCCCCCGGCCAGCAGCGCGCAGGCCGCCGCGGCCAGCGCGGCAAAGCCCACCATCCAGGAATACGTCAGCGGCGTGCGCCGCAGCCGCGGTGCACGCGATTGCAGCAGCAGGCCACCCAATGCGGCGGCCAGCACCAGCAGCCCGGCGCCCACCCGCAGCGCCGGGGCCGAGGCGCCACGCAGCGCCAGCACCAGCGCGATCAACAGCAGTGCGTACAGCGCCAACTGCCAACCCGCCTGCAAGCGCGCAGGCACCGCGGCCACGCCCTGGAACATCGGCATCACCACCCGCGCCACCGCCACCAGCAGGGCCAGCACCCATCCCAGCACGCCCCAGCCGGCATGTGCATCGGTCAGCGGCTGCAGCGGCAATCGCCATATGCCCGCCACGGTCAGTGCCAGCACCAACCCGAGCAGTGCCGCCACCAGTCCGCCGGCCACCGCGCAGCCCACCCCCCAGCGCAGCAGCGTCTGCCCGCCAGCGCGGATCAGCCCCGGCAGCAGCAGCACCGCCAGCAGCGCGAACGCAGCCAGCAGCAGCAGGCCACCCCAGTACGGCGACAGCGGAGCGGTCCGGCGCAGCGCCAGTACCAACAGCAACGCGCCGAGGTTCAGCAGTGCGTGCAGCAGCAGCGCCGCGCCGCGGCCGCCGCGCACCCGCACAGCGGCGGCCACCGGCAGAAACTGCAGCAGGCTGCCGAACATCGCGTTGCCCAGCACCCCCAGCGCCAGCGCATGCACCAGCGCCAGCGTGGCGCCCCCCCAACGCGAGGCCAGCGCGATGTCGCCATCGACGGCCAGCAGCAAGCCGGCCGCCATCCCCCACAGCGACGCCCACCGCAGGAACCGCCGCGGCGTCGCCGGTGCCGGCGCCTGCTGCATGGCCAGCCTGGTCATCGCATCCCCCTCAATCGACGGGCCGCAGGATCCCCACCCAGGTGCCGTGATCCGCACACGGTTCGCTGCGCCAGTGCAGACCGCGTGCTTCCAGTGCCTCCAGCAACGGTACCGGCAACTGCGGCGTCAACACTTCCACCGCCTGCCCCGGCTGCAGCGCATCGGCGGCGGCCAGTGCCAGCAGCAGCGGCTCCGGCGCCGGCAGCGCACGTAGATCCAGGCGGTTCATGGCGCCAGTGCCCGTGTGCCGCGCCACTCCACCTGCAGCCACAGCTTGCGGTTGTCGCGCGAGAATCCATCGGCGCGGTAGTCGGCCAATTTCACCAGGCCGACCAGGCCACCGGGCAGCGGAAAGCCAAGCGAGGCATTCCACTCGCGGCCGTAGCGCACGCCGCCGACATCGGCGCGGTAATCGTGCCAGGCCAGCGCCCAGGCCAGCTTGCCGTCGAGACGGCCGCGGCCGAACTTGCCGCCGGCGCCGAGGTAGCGGTCATCCAGCCCCTTCGCCGGCGTCACCAGGAACTGGTCATCCCAGCCGTTGAAGGCATGCAGGGTCGCCAGCGGCGTCTGTACGGCCGTCACCCCGTCTCCGCCGAGATGCTCCCAGCCCGCGCGCAGGGTGACGCCGGCCTGGGTCCAGCTGGGCTCCAGCAGCCAGTAGTCATGGCCGTAATGCAGCGGGTTGTGCGCATGGTTGCGCTGGCGCGCAAACTCCGCGCTCCAGCCGAAGCCGCGGCCCTCGCGCGCGGCGCTGCCGGTCCAGCGCAGGCCGTAGGTGGCGGTGGACGCACTGGCGACGTCGCGATCGTCGTGCAGATAGGCATATCCGACCCACTGCTGGCCGCCCCGCTTCCAGGCGACATTCAGCAGATGGGTGTCGAGATCGCGCGCGCGCGCCAATGGATTCAACGCCCGATCGCTGGCCACGCGATACACCTTGCCCAGCCAGTCGTAGCGCAGGGTCAGCGCAGGCGTGGGACGCCACAGCAGCCCGATGGCATCGAAGGTCTGTTCGTTCTGGCGCCAGCCGACGTTGCCAACCCAGCGCTGGTTGTCCAGCGCGATGCGCTGGCGGCCCAGCGTCACTCCGCCCCGATCGTTGTTCCAGCCGATCCAGGCCTGGTTGAGCTCGGCGCTGGCGGGATCGAGCACGGTCGGGTACGTCACCTTGCCGTTGGCGCCACTGTTGTAATTCCCGGCTCCGGCCACACCCTCGCCCTCCAGCAGCAGCATCCAGCCGGTGGCTGGCGCAGCCGCACCCCCGCGCGCAACCGCGCGGTGGTGGCATGGGCGTCGTGCGTGAAACCCGCATCGTCCACCTGCTCGTGGCGGACCCGCAGATCCCACTCGAGCGCGGAACGCGGTGTATCCGCGGCTCGCAGCGGCGCGGCGGCAAGACCGGCGAGTACGAGCAGGGAACCCCATCGAATGCTGGTGGGCATGGTGCGTGCTTCTGACGGATGTTGGTGCCGGCAAGGGTGGGCGAACCGGGACGGAGGCTCGTTGACTTGAATCAAACGCCCGCATTTCGGGGCGGCCACCGGGCGCGGCGTTTGATTCAAGTCAACGCCGCTCCCAGCGGCGGGCGGGATGCTGGTCCCGAACCGAACATGTCCACCATCCATCGAGGGAAGCCCATATGAACCCCGTGTTCCGGCATGCCGCCCTGGCGCTGGCCGTCGCCACCAGCCTGAGCCTGCCCGCCTGCCGCATCGAACAACCCAGTCCGGCGCCGAGCGGCGCCGTCCATCAGGACGACACCGGCGGCTCGGCCAAAGGCGATTTCGGGCCGCCGCAGGGTGCACCGGTCGAGGCGGTGCTGACCTCCCCGCCGAACGTGCCGCCGCCGACCGGGCGCAGCCATCCGGCCAAAGTGATCGTCACCTTGGACGTGGTCGAGAAGGAGATGCCGATCTCGGAAGGCGTCACCTACACCTTCTGGACCTTCGGCGGCACCGTGCCGGGCAGCTTCATCCGCGTGCGCCAGGGCGACACCGTCGAGTTCCACCTGCGCAACATGCCGGACAGCAAGATGCCCCACAACATCGACCTGCACGGCGTCACCGGCCCGGGCGGCGGCGCGGCCTCCAGCTTCACCGCACCCGGGCATGAAAGCCGGTTCACCTTCAAGGCGCTGAACGCCGGCCTGTACGTCTACCACTGCGCCACCGCGCCGGTGGGCATGCACATCGCCAACGGCATGTACGGCTTGATCCTGGTCGAGCCACCGGAAGGGCTGCCCAAGGTGGACCGCGAGTACTACGTGATGCAGGGCGACTTCTACACCACCGGCAAGTACCGCGAGAAGGGCCACCAGGGTTTCGACATGGAGAAGGCCATCGACGAGCATCCGACCTATGTGCTGTTCAACGGCATGGAAGGCGCGCTGACCGGCGACAAGGCGCTGACCGCCAAGACCGGCGAGAAAGTGCGCCTGTACGTCGGCAACGGCGGCCCGAACCTGGTGTCCAGCTTCCACGTGATCGGCGAGATCTTCGACAAGGTCTGGTTCGAAGGCGGCACCCGCTTCCAGGAGAACGTGCAGACCACGCTGATCCCGGCCGGCGGTGCGGCGATGATGGAGTTCCACATGGAAGTGCCGGGCAGCTATGTGCTGGTCGATCACAGCATCTTCCGCGCCTTCAACAAGGGCGCGCTGGCGATCCTCAAGGCGGACGGGCCCGAGCGCAAGGACATCTATTCCGGCAAGGAAGTGGATGCGGTGTATCTCGGCGACCAGGCCGCCGGCACCAGCCGCGCGCCGGTGGCGGTGGCCGCTGCCTCGGCCAAGGCCGGCAGGCTGACCCGCGAGGAGCAGATCGCGGCCGGCAAGGTGCTGTTCGCCGGCACCTGCTCCACCTGCCATCAGCCCGACGGCAAGGGTCTGGAGGGCGTATTCCCGCCGCTGGCCGGTTCCGATTTCATCAAGGCCAACCCCGGCCGCGTGCCCGGGATCATCCTGCATGGTCTGACCGGCAAGATCACGGTGAACGGCAAGGAGTACAACTCGGTAATGCCGCCGATGAGCCAGCTCACCGACGATGAAGTCGCCAACATCGCCACTTACGTGCTCAACAGCTGGGGCAACCCGGGCGGGCAGATCAGCAAGGAACAGGCCGCCGCCGCCCGCACCGCCAAGCCCGGCAACGCCTCGGCTGGACACTGACGCCATGCGCAAGCCTCTGGCCGCCACGCTCTTGGCGCTCGGCCTCGCCGCCCTGCCACTCGCCGGCCTTGCGGCCGCCGCAGTGGCGGGGCGCTACGCCGGGATCCCGGGCGGCCGGTTCAAGTCGGTGCTCGGCTACGAGGACGCGAAGAACGGCGTCGACATCCGCACCTTCGCGCTGATGCGCAAGCCGGTCACCAACGGCGAGTTCCTGGCCTTCGTCGCGCGCCACCCCGAATGGCGGCGCGACCGCGTAAGCCGGGTGTTCGCCGAGGATCGCTACCTCTCGCACTGGTCCGGGCCGACCACGCTCGGCCCGGACGCCCTGCCCGACCGCCCGGTGGTGTGGGTGAGCTGGTTCGCGGCCGAGGCCTACTGCAAGTCGCTGGGCGCACGGTTGCCGACCTGGAACGAATGGGAATACGCCGCGGCCGCCGACGAAACCCGCGTTGACGCCCGCCGCGACCCGGCCTGGCGCGAGCGCATCCTGCGCTGGTATGCGCGCCCTTCGCACGCGCCGCTGCCGCGCGTCAGCCTGCAGGCGCCGAACGTCTATGGCGTGCAGGACCTGCACGGGCTGGTGTGGGAATGGGTCGAGGACGCGTCCTCACTGATGGTGGACAGCGACAACCGCACCCAGGGCGACCCCGACAAGGGCAAGTTCTGCGGCGCCGGCGCGCTGTCGATGGACGATCGCGAAAACTACGCAGTGCTGATGCGGGTGGCCATGCTGTCCTCGCTGGAAGGCCGCGATACCACTGCCAATCTGGGATTCCGCTGTGCGAGGAGCGCGCCATGAACACACCATCGATCCGACGCCTGCTGCGCGGCCTGGCCGCCCTGGTCCTGCTCGGCCTGGCCACCGCCGCGGGCGCCGCCCAACCGGCAGCATCCGCTCTGCCGGGCGATTCGATCTACCAGCTGCCGCTGCCGCTGACCGACAGCAACGGCCAGACCCGCGACTGGCGCAGCCTGCGCGGCAAGCCGCGGCTGCTGGCGATGTTCTACACCTCGTGCCAGTACATCTGCCCGCTGATCGTGGAATCGGGCAAGGCGGTGGAGCGCGAGCTCACACGCGCCCAACAAAAGCGTCTGGGCGTGGTACCGATCAGCATGGACCCCGCGCGCGACGATCCGGCCGCACTGCGCAAGGTCATCGCGCAACGCAGGCTGGACGCGGCACGCTGGACGCTGGCCACGCCGCGGGCGGACGACGTCCGCGCAGTGGCCGGGGTGCTGGGCATCCGCTACCGACAGCTGGCCGACGGCGGCTTCAACCACAGCAGTGCGCTGATCCTGGTGGACCCCGAGGGACGCATCGTCGCACGCACCGAAAAGATCGGCGGCCCGCCCGATCCCGAGTTCGTGGCCGCGGTGCGCAAGGCCACCGGCGGCTGATCGGCGCCATCTAGACCCGGTGATTCAGAGCCGGCGATTCAGCGTCGCGACTCAAGCCTGGCTGCGCCGGCTCTGCGGCGGCAGGTCACCGCCCTCGCAGCCGGAGGCCGCGGCCTGCAAGCCGCGTGCATCGAGGATGCGCACGCGGCGCCCGCGCACCTCGATCACCCCATCCTCCTGCAGCCGGGTGAAACCGCGGCTCACGGTTTCCAGCGCCAGCCCGAGATAGCGGGCGATCTCGTCGCGGCTCATCGGCAGCAGGAACTCGTCGGCCGGGCGGCCGATCCGGCGCAGGCGTTCACCCAGCCCGTGCAGAAACAGCGCGATCCGCTCGCTGGCCTGGCGCCGGGCCAGCACTTCTACGTGGTCGTGGTCGAGATCCGCGCTCTGCCCCATGATCCGCAGCAGCTGCCGCTGCAGGCTGGGCAGCCGCGCCGCGACCGCGGCCAGCTGGTTGAACGGCAGCTCGCACACGCGCGCGTCGCCCAGCGCCACCGCCTCGCAGCGGTGCTGGCCGCTGCCCACCGCGTCCAGCCCGAACAGCTCGCCCGGCAGGTGGAAGCCCAGCACATGCTCCTCGCCGGCCGGATTCACCACCACCGTCTTGAAGCTGCCCTCGCTGGCCACATACACCGCGCCCAGCGGATCCCCGACCCGGAACAGCACGCTCCCTCGTGCCAGCGGCTTGCGCCGCTGTACGACCGCTTCCAGGCGGCGCATGTCATCCGCATCCACGCCGGCCGGCAGGCAAAGTACGCGCAGCGAACATTCGGAACAGCTGCGGCGCAGCCTGGCCAGATCGAGCGGGACCGGTTGATTCATATGCGGCGCCTTGGGTGATCGATCGACGTGTCGATTATCCCGTAAGTTGCGCGCCAACGGGGCTGTTTGATCTAGATCAAGTTTCAGGTGCAACCATCCCCTTAGCATTTCCGCGCATTACCTGGAGACCCACATGCACGCCATTCCTGCCACCTACAACGACAAGGTGGTGCACCAGTTCGCGGTCGCGACCGTGTTCTGGGGCATCGTCGGCATGGCCGTCGGCGTCCTCTGCGCCGCCCAGCTGTACTGGCCGGCCCTCAACTTCGACATCCCCTGGCTGACCTACAGCCGGATCAGGCCGCTGCACACCAACGGCATGATCTTCGCATTCGGCGGCTCGGTGCTGTTCGCCACGTCGCTGTACGTGGTGCAGCGCACCTGCCACGTGCGGCTGATCTCCGACAGGCTGGCCAGTTTCGTGTTCTGGGGCTGGCAGGTGGCGATGCTCGGCGCAGCCATCACCCTCCCGCTGGGCATCACCCAGAGCAAGGAATACGCCGAGCTGGAATGGCCGCTGGACCTGCTGATCGCGGTGGTCTGGGTGGCCTACGGCTGAGCTGTTCTTCGGCACCATCGTCAAGCGCCGGGTCAAGCACATCTACGTGGCCAACTGGTTCTACGGCGCCTACGTGATCGCGGTGGCGCTGCTGCACATCGTCAACAACATCGTGATGCCGGCCGGGTTGTGGAAGTCGTACTCGGTCTACAGCGGCGCGGTCGACGCGATGGCGCAGTGGTGGTACGGCCACAACGGCGTGGCGTTCCTGCTCACCGTCGGCTACCTGGCGATGATGTACTACTTCGTGCCCAAGCAGGCGCAGCGCCCGATCTACTCCTACCGGCTGTCGATCGTGCACTTCTGGGCGCTGATCTCGATCTACATGTGGGCCGGCCCGCACCATCTGCACTACACCGCACTGCCGGACTGGGCGCAGTCGGTGGGCATGGTGTTCTCGGTGATCCTGCTGGCGCCCAGCTGGGGCGGCGCGATGAACGGCATCCTCACGCTGTCCGGCGTGTGGCACAAGCTGCGCACCGACCCGATCCTGAAGTTCCTGATCGTGGCGATCAGCTTCTACATGATCGCCACCTTCGAAGGCCCGATGCTGTCGATCAAGACGGTCAACTCGCTGTCGCACTACACCGACTGGACCGTGGGCCACGTGCACGCCGGCACCCTGGGCTGGGTGGCGATGATCTCGATCGGCTCGCTGTACGCGCTCTATCCGCGCCTGCTGGGCCTGCCGGGGATGTACTCGACCAGGCTGATCGACACCCACTTCTGGATGCACACGATAGGCGTCGTGTTCTACATCGTCTCGATGTGGATCGCCGGCATCACCCAGGGCCTGATGTGGCGCGCCACCAACGCCGACGGCACGCTGACCTACAGCTTCGTGGAGTCGCTGGTCGCCACCTACCCCTACTACCTGGGGCGCCTGCTGGGCGGCCTGCTGGTCCTGTCCGGCATGTGCCTGATGGGCTGGCACATGTGGAAGACCTGGAAGATGGCGCGCGGCGTGGCCGAGCATCCGGTCCTGGCCCCCGACTTCGCCGAAGCGAAGGCCTGAGGACGAGACATGGGAATCGCACACGAGAAACTCGAGAAGAACGTCGGCCTGCTGGCCGTGCTGGTGGCCGTCGCCGTCTCCATCGGCGGCCTGGCCGAGATCGTCCCGCTGATGTTCCAGGCCGAGGCGATCAAGCCACTGCCCGGGGTCAAGCCCTACCCGGCGCTGGAACTCGCCGGCCGCGACGTCTACATCCGCGAGGGCTGCTACAACTGCCACTCGCAGATGGTGCGCACGCTGCGCTTCGAGACCGAGCGCTACGGCCACTACTCGCTGGCCGGCGAATCGGTCTACGACCGCCCGTTCCAGTGGGGCAGCAAGCGCACCGGGCCAGACCTGGCCCGCGTCGGCGGCCGCTATTCCGACGACTGGCACCGCGTGCACCTGATCAATCCGCGCGACGTGGTGCCGGAATCGAACATGCCATCGTTCCCGTGGTTGCAGAAGAACACCCTGGACGGCGCCACCGTGCAGTCGCACATGCGCGCGCTCAAGCGGCTGGGCGATCCCTACACCGACGCCGAGATCGCGGCCGCGCCCGCGGCCGTCGACGGCAAGACCGAACTGGATGCGCTGGTGGCCTACTTGCAGGGCCTCGGCAAGCACGCGCCGCGGGGGAACTGAGCAGATGATTTCCGGAATCGTGACAACGCTGCTGTTGCTGCTGTTCGTCGGCCTGTGGGCATGGGCCTGGCAGCCGCGCCTGCGCAGCGGCTTCGACGCCGCCGCCCGGCTTGCGGTGGATGACGACGTGCCGGCGGGCGAAGCCCTGGCCGGCGACAACGGGAGGACGAATGCATGACCACCGCATGGAACTGGTACGTCATCATCCTGGTGCTGTTCAACCTCTTGGGGGTGACCTGGCTGCTGTGGTGGACCGCCAAGCGCCGCCCCGGCGATCCCAAGCCGGAGGACACCAGCCACTACTGGGACGGCGACATCACCGAGTACAACAAGCCGATGCCGCGCTGGTGGATCAACGGCTTCTACATCGCTATCGTGTTTAGCTTCGGCTACCTGTTCTGGTACGGCGGTTTCGGCACCTACCAGGGCTTCGGCAAGTGGAGCTCGCAGGGCGAACACGACCGCCAGGCCGCGGTCGCCAACGCGCGGCTGGAAAAGACCTTCGCCCCGTACAAGGGCCAGGCCATCGACGCGCTGGCGCGCGACCCGCAGGCACTCAAGCTCGGCAAATCGATCTTCGGCAACAACTGCGCCACCTGCCACGGTTCGGCCGGCAAGGGCGCGGTGGGCTACCCCAACCTGACCGACGACATCTGGCACTGGGGCGGCAGCCCGGAGCAGATCCTGGAAACGGTACTGAACGGCCGCGAGGGCATGATGCCGCCCTGGGGCAAGGTGCTGGAAGGCATGGGCGGCCCGGACGCGGTGGACTACGTGATCGCCTACGTGCGCCAGCTGGGCGACCCGCAGGGTGGGAATCCGTCCGACTATGCTGCCGCGCGCGGCAAGGCGCTCTACGACGGCCTGTGCGTGGCCTGCCATGGCCCGGAAGGCAAGGGCAATCCGGCGATGGGCGCGCCCGACCTCACCGACGGCTACTGGCTGTATGGCGACAGCCGCGAGGCCCTGCGCGAGACCATCGGCAACGGCCGCCACGGGGTGATGCCGGCCTGGGGTAAAGTGCTGGGCGACACCCGCTCCCGGCTGGTGGCAGCGTATGTATGGTCGCTGTCGCATCCGGCCGGTGCGGCTCAACGCCCATCGCATTGACCGCACATGGCCGACTTCACCAGTCCCTCGTTCGACCACCCGCCGCGCCCGCTGGTGCAGCGAATCGGAGCCATTCTGTGGCCAAGCTTCTTCGCGGCCGGGGTGGCCACGATGGTGTTCTTCGCCTTCATCGATCCGCTGGAACTGCGCGACCTGACCTTCCCGCACATCGCCATCACCCGCGGACTGGGCTACACCATCGGCTTCTTCACTTTCTGGCTGGCGACGGCGTCGTCCAGCCTTTTCACCTGGATCCTGCTGCGGCCTTCCAGCCGCTTCAACGGACCCAGCACCAGGTAACAGTGCAGTGAGCAAACGCATCGACATCGACCTGCTGGATTCCGGCAGCGATTCCGTCTATGTGAGCGAGCGGAAGGTCTATCCGCGCGACGTGTCCGGGCGCTTCGACCGCCTGCGCAAGATGGCGGTGTTCTGGTTGCTGGGCATGTACTACCTGTTCCCGTGGCGGAATGGGATGGCCGCCAGGCCGTGCTGTTCGACCTGCCGGCGCGCAAGTTCCACGTGTTCGGGCTGACCTTCTGGCCGCAGGATTTCAGCCTGCTGGCGCTGCTGCTGATGATCCTGGCGTTCACCCTGTTCTTCACCACCGCCCTGGCCGGTCGCCTGTGGTGCGGATACGCCTGCCCACAGACGGTGTGGACCGAAGTGTTTTTGTGGATGGAGCGCTGGGCCGAAGGCGACCGCGCCAAGCGCATGAAGCTGGACGCCGGCCCATGGACGCGCGAGAAGCTGCTGCGCAAGGGCGCCAAGCATCTGGTCTGGCTGCTGTTCGCACTGTGGACCGGCTTCACCTTCGTCGGCTTCTTCACCCCCATCCGCGATCTCGCCGCGCGCGCCTGGCCGTTCCAGTGGGGCGGCTGGGAGACGTTCTGGGTGCTGTTCTATGCGCTGGCCACTTGGGGCAACGCCGGCTTCCTGCGCGAGCAGGTGTGCAAGTACATGTGTCCGTACGCGCGCTTCCAGAGCGCGATGTTCGACCGCGACACCCTGATCATCGCCTACGATCCGATGCGCGGCGAGCCGCGCGGGCCGCGCAAGAAGGGCTTGGCCAGCGTGCTGCAGCGCGCGCGCGGCCTGCTCGACCCGCGCACCGCCTACGACTACGTGTTCCGCGCCAGCCGCCACCCCAGCGCCGCCGCCTCGCGGCTGCACGCCGGCGGCACGGTGATGCTGGAGGGCGTAGCCGTGGAGGCCGCGCCGCTGCCGAAGTTCGAGCCCGAGGAGCTGGGCGACTGCATCGACTGCACCATGTGCGTGCAGGTGTGCCCGGTCGGCATCGACATCCGCAACGGCCTGCAGTACGAGTGCATCGCCTGCGGAGCCTGCATCGACGCCTGCGACGACGTGATGGACAAGATGGGGATGCCGCACGGGCTGATCCGCTATACCACCCAGCATGCGCTGGACGGCCAGCCCGGGCGGGTGCTGCGCCCGCGCATCTTCGTCTATGGCTTCCTGCTCACCACGCTGGTGGCGGTGTGGACCTGGGGCGTGTTCAACCGCAGCCCACTGATCGCCGACGTGCTGCGCGACCGCAATGCGCTGTACCAGCAGCAGGGCGACCGCACCGCCAACGGCTACACCCTGAAACTGGTCAACAAGACCGACGCGGATCGCAGCTACCGGGTGCGGATCGAGTCGGCCGACGCCGCATCGCTGTCGCTCACGGACGCCCCGCTGGACGTGCGGGTACCGGCCGGCGAAGTGGTGTCGCAGGCGGTCGAGGTGGCAGCGCCCGCCACCCTGCGCGGTCGCCACGCATTGACCTTCGTGATCGAGGCCGACGACGGCAGCGCCAAGGCGCGCGTTGACAGCACGTTCTTCGGCCCCATGTAACCCTCATCGTCGCAAGCCGCCGCATTTCCCGTGGCGGCTTGCGGCCAGGCACCAGGAGATAGCGAATGGAACGCGAATCGTCGCCGTGGCGGCAGCCCATCGTCTGGCTGATGATGGCACTGGTCGGCGCGGCCATCGCCGGCAGCATCTGGCTGCTCAAGGTCGCCGGCAACGGCGACAGCATCGACGCGGTGCCGGACGAGGTACAGCGCACCGGCCAGGCCCAGCAGACCGACCTCGGGCCGGATGCCGCCGCAGCGCAGCGCAAGCTGGGCGCGATCGTGCGCATCGATGCCGAGCACGGCTTCATGGAAGTCCTGCCGGTGAGCGGCGATTTCGACCGCACCGCGGCGTTGAAGCTGCGCCTGCACCACCCCACCCGCGCCGAGCAGGACCTGTCGATGACGCTGGCCGCCACCGAGACCGGCTGGCGCGCGGATGCCACGCCTGCCGGCGACCACGACTGGCTGATCCAGCTGGAACCCGTCGCCGGCGAGGCCTGGCGCCTGCGCGGGCGGATGCCGAAAGGTCAGCTTGCAGCCCATCTGCGGCCGTCACTGGACGACGGGCAGCCGTAGCGCGGTGAACGCCATGGCCGGGGCCTGCCACCACTGCGGCGAACCGCTGCCGCAGCCGCCGGTGCGCGCCGTGCTCGACGGCGAGGCGCAGGCGTTCTGTTGCGATGGCCATTGCGGCCGCCGCGCGCTGGATCCTGGACGCCCACCTGGACGACTACTACCGCCTGCGCAGCGCGCCGGGCGGACGGGTGGATGCCGACGCACCCGCGCTGGCCGCGTGGGACCGCGAGGAGCTGCTGGCCGGCCACGCCCGCGACGTCGAGGGCGGCCGCGAGATCACCGTGCTCACCGACGGCATGCGCTGCGCCGCCTGCGCCTGGCTGATCGACCATGCGCTCGCGCGCGAGGACGGCGTGCTGGAAACTTGCGCCAATGCCGTCACCGGACGGATTCGCATCGTCTGGGATCCGGCGCGCACCGCGCTGTCGAAGCCGCTGGCGCGGCTGGCATCGCTCGGCTACCGGCCGTACCTGGCCACGGGCGAGGCGCGCGAGGCGGCGCGGCGGCGCGAACGCAACCGCGACCTGCTGCGGATCGGGCTGGCCGGCCTGGGCGCGATGCAGGCGATGATGTTCGCCGAGGCGCTGTACCTCGACACCCGCGGCGAAATGCCGCTGGCGACCCGCGACTTCTTCCGCTGGATCACCTTCCTGGTGTCCACGCCGGTGGTGTTCTGGGCCGGCTGGCCGTTCATCGTCGGCGCCTGGCACGAGCTGCGCGGGCGCCGGCTGGGCATGGACGTGCTGATCGCCGGCTCGACCCTGCTGGCATGGGCGGCCAGCACCTTCGAAACCGTGCGCGGCGGCGTCCACGTCTGGTTCGATGCGGCCGTGATGTTCGTCTTCCTGTTGCTGGTGGCGCGCCAGCTGGAGCAGCGCGCGCGCGGAATTGCCAGCGCGCAGGTGGATGCGCTGGCGCGGGCACGTCCCGCGTTCGTCACCCGCGAAGACGCCGCCGGGCGGCGCGAATCGGTGCCGCTGGAAACACTGGCGGTAGGCGATGTCGTGCACGTGGCGGCCGGCGAGCCGGTGCCGGCCGACGGCGTGCTGCTGGACCGCGAAGCCCGCTTCGAGGAATCCCTGCTCACCGGCGAGTCCACGCCCGTCGTGCGCCACGCCGGTGATCCGGTCTATGCCGGTACCGCCTGCCGCGAGCAGCCCGCGCGCATCCGTCTTGCCCGCGTCGGTGCCGACACCCGCCTGGCCGAGCTGACCCGGCTGGTGGAAGCCGCGCAGGCGCATCGTCCGGCGCTTACCCGTATCACCGAACGCATCGCCACCGGCTTTGTGGCCACGCTCGCGCTGATCGCCGGCGGGGTCTACCTGTGGTGGCGCGCGCACGATCCGGCGCGCGCCTTCGAGGTGACCCTCGCCCTGCTGGTGATCAGCTGCCCGTGCGCGCTGTCGCTGGCGGTCCCGGCCGCGCTGGCCGCCGCGCACGGCGCGCTGGCGAAGATCGGCGTGCTGGCGGTGCGCCCGGAGGCGCTGGATCGCCTGGCGCGGGTCACCGACGTGGTCTTCGACAAGACCGGCACGCTGGGCGATGGCAAGCCGCGCCTGCTCGGCATCGAGCGTTGCGCCGGGCTGGAGCCAGCGACCGCGCTGCGCATCGCCGCCGCGCTGGAGCGCGACAGCCGGCATCCGCTGGCGGCGGCATTTGCCGACGTGCAGGATGCGCCCGTCGCCGAGTCGGTCCGGGTGATTCCCGGCCAGGGCGTGGAAGGACGCATCGCCGGCGCGCACTGGCGCATCGGAAGCGCTCCGTTCGCCACCGGCGGCGAAGACGACGGCGCCATCTGGCTGGGCGGCGAACACGGCCAGCGCGCCCGCCTGCTCGTGGCCGAAGGCCTGCGCGAGGATGCGCAGCCGGCGCTCGAGCACCTGCGCGCACAGGGCCTGACGCTGCATCTGGCCAGCGGCGATGCAGCCGCCGCGGTCGCACGTCTGGCCGCCACGCTCGGCATCGCCGACGCCCATGCCAGGCAATCGCCGGAAGCCAAGCTGGCGCGGGTCCGCGCGTTGCAGCAGGCGGGCCGGGGGGTGGCGATGGTGGGCGATGGCCTGAACGACGCGCCGGTGCTGGCGGGCGCGGATGTCTCGCTCGCGATCGGCGAGGGCGCCGCGCTGGCCCAGCGCAGTGCCGACCTGGTGCTGTCGGCGCGCTCGCTGTGCGCAGTTCCGCAGGCCATCGCCCTGGCGCGCCGCACCCGCCGCATCATCCGCCAGAATCTCGCCTGGGCGATCATCTACAACCTGTTGGCCCTGCCGCTGGCCGCCAGCGGCCATGTGACGCCCTGAGCTGGCTGCGCTGGGAATGGCGCTATCCTCGCTGCTCGTCACGCTCAACGCCCTGCGCCTGACCCGCAGGCCCGCGCCATGACCATCCTGCTGTTCCTCATCCCGATCAGCCTGATCCTGCTCGGCATCGCCGTGCTGGTGTTCGTGTGGGCCGTGCGCAGCGGGCAGTTCGAGGATCTCGACACCCCGGCGCTGGACATCCTGCGCGATGAAAAGCCGCCGGCAGCTCACCAGGGCCGCCGCGCCTTCGACCGCGGAAGAACGCGATGCCGATTGACCTGCTGGTGCTGGGCGCCGCGCTGCTGGCGGGACTGCTGGGCGGCGCCCACTGCGTGGCGATGTGCGGCGGCATCGCCACCGGCTTCTCGGTGCATTCGCGCGGCTGGTTCGCGGCGCTGCAGCCGAACCTGGGACGGGTGGCCGGCTACGTGCTGGCTGGTGCGCTGGTGGGCGGCCTCGGCGGCGGCCTGCTCGGGGTCGCCCGCATGCCGCAGCTGGGCATCGCGATGCGCGCGCTGGTCGGCCTGGTGTTGATCTTGGCCGGACTGCGCATGCTGGACCGCCGCGGCCGCCTGCCGCGTTTTTCCGGCGGGCCCGGCAGCCGCCTGTGGCAGGCGCTGCGTCCCCTGCAGCGGCGGTTGCTGCCGGCCGACACCGCCGGCAAGCGCCTGCTGCTGGGCGCACTCTGGGGCTGGATGCCGTGCGGCCTCTCCACCACCCTGCTCGCCGCCGCCTGGCTCAGCGCCAGCGCCGTGCACGGCGCGTTGACGATGGCGGCCTTCGGGCTCGGCACCCTGCCGGTGATGGTGCCGCTGACCTGGGCCGGCGCGCGCTTCGGCCAGCGCCTGCAGCGCGGCCCGTTCCGGAATGCCGCCGCCGGGCTGGTGATCGCCTCCGGCCTGCTCACCGTGGCCGCGCCCTGAGCTGATGCAGGCCCCGGCCCTGCACGGCCTGCTGGGCGCGCTGGGCTGCCGCAGCCTGCCGCCGGGCTGAGCGCCGCAGGCCTGCCGCGACGCCCAGCCCACAGCGCTTCCTATTTCTTCGCTGCTGTGCCCGCCGGCGCCGCCGGGCACTTGGTGAACTTGCCCTTGTCGTCGCGACAGGTCTGTTTGGCGGGCTTGGCGGCCTCGCACTTGATGAACTTGCCCTTGCCGTCGCGGCAGGCCTGTTTGGCGGGTTTGGCGGCGGTGGCGCCCGCCTGGGGCATGGCAAAGGCACTGGTGGCGAACAGCAGGGTGGTGGCCAGCGCGATGGACTGCAGAATGGTGTTCATGCGGACTCTCCCGAATGGTGGCGCCCGGACGGGCGATGGCAGCCTGCGCCTGCCCGCGCTGCGCCGCAATGACCACAGCGTGAAACTTCGTTCATGCCCACAGGCGGGCGCAATCGCGGCCGCCCTTCATGGTAAAAACACGTATCCCCCACCCATGCACACGTCCTGCCGCCACCCAGCCCGGAACCACCGTTGATGCCGACCGCCACCGCCCTGCCGCCTGCCGGGCATGCGCACCCGCCCCTGCCCCAGCGCGTGCTGGTGGTGGAGAACTCCCGGGCCTACACCTCGATGCTGCGCGCGGCGATCGAGCAGCAGCTGGAGCTGCCGGTGGAGGTGGCGGCCACCCTGGCCGATGCCGCCCGCCTGCTGGACGCCCGGGACGACTGGTTCCTGGCGCTGACCGGGATGGTGCTGGCCGACGGCGACCGCGACCAGATCCTGGAGTTCTTCGCCGTCCGTGGCCTGCCCACCATCGTGGTCAGCGGCGTGTACGACGAGGAACTGCGCCAGCGCGCCCTGCAGCAGCAGATCATCGACTATGTGCTGAAAAGCACGCCGGACAGCCTGGACTACCTGGTGTGAGCTGGTGCGCCGGCTGGAACGCAACCGCCGGATCGGCGCGCTGGTGGTGGACGACTCGCTGGCGTCGCGCTCGTTCATCGCCTCGCTGCTGGCGGCGCAGGGCTACCAGGTGGCGCACGTGGCCGACGGCAGCTCTGCCCTGCGCGCGGTCGAGGCCGACCCCGGCATCCGCCTGTGCATCGTGGACCAGGAGATGCCGATGATGGACGGCATCGAGCTGACCCGCCGCCTGCGCCAGCTGCGCGCGCGCGACCGCATGGCGGTGATCGGCGTATCCGGCAGCACCGATGCCTCGCTGATCCCGCGCTTC
This sequence comes from Thermomonas sp. S9, assembly GCF_024704365.1. Lineage (GTDB taxonomy): Bacteria > Pseudomonadota > Gammaproteobacteria > Xanthomonadales > Xanthomonadaceae > Thermomonas. The sequence goes on along the minus strand of NZ_JAJDFY010000001.1, from coordinate 1,078,260 downwards.
CTGAAGGGCGGCGCCAACGACGTCCTGCACAAACCCTTCTCGCGCGAGGAATTCTTCTGCCGGGTCTCGCAGAACATCGACCAGCTGGAGCTGATCGGCACCCTGCAGGACCTGGCCACCCGCGACTTCCTGACCGGCCTGCCCAACCGCCGCAGCTTCCTCGAGCACAGCGAGCGCCTGCTGGCGCAGCCGTCGGCGGACGCGGTGACGGTGGCGATGATCGACATCGACCATTTCAAGCACGTCAACGACAGCTACGGCCACGAGGCCGGCGACCAGGCCCTGCGCGCGATGGCGCAGGTGCTGCAGCAGCACACCCGCGCCAACGATTTCAGCGGGCGCTTCGGCGGTGAGGAGTTCTGCATGCTGATCCATGGCCTCGACCGCGAGGCTGCGGCGCGCCACCTGGAGGCCCTGCGCGAGGCGGTGCAGGCGATCGAACTCGACATCGACGGCCGCCCGCTGCGCATCACCATCAGCATCGGCGCCTGCCAGCGCGATGCGCAATGCCCCAACCTGCACAAGCTGCTCGGCGAAGCCGACCGCCACCTGTACCTGGCCAAGGCCGGCGGACGCAACCAGCTGCGCGGCTTGGAGCCGCGCTGAGTCAGCGCGTGGCGACGGGCGGCGCAGCGTGGTGCACGCCCGCCACCGCGCGCCCGGACGGATCGGCCATCGCCGCGAACGCGGCATCCCAGGCGATCGCCGCCGGCGAGGAACAGGCGATCGATTTCCCACCCGGCACCGTCTGCGCCGCCGTCTGCCCGGGGAAGAACTGCTCGAACAGGTGGCGGTACCAGTACGCCTCCTTGCCCTGCGGCGGATTGACCGGGAAGCGCGCGGTCGCGGCCGCCAGCACGCGGTTGGAGACCTGCGCCTCGGCATGCGCCTTGAGGCCGTCGATCCAGCCGTAGCCCACGCCGTCGCTGAACTGCTCCTTCTGTCGCCACAGGATCTCGTCCGGCAGATACCCGGCGAACGCAGCGCGCAGCACGCCCTTCTCCATCCGCTGCGGCCCGGGATCGCCCTTGCGCACCATCTTGAACGCGGCGTCCATGCGCATCGCCACCTCGATGAACTCGACGTCCAGGAACGGCACCCGCGCTTCCACGCCCCAGGCCATCATCGCTTTGTTCGCACGCAGGCAGTCGAACTGGTGTAAGGCCTCCAGCTTGCGCACCAGCTCATCGTGGAAGGCGCGCGCATCCGGCGCCTTGTGGAAGTAGAGGTAGCCGCCGAACAGCTCGTCGCTGCCCTCGCCCGACAGCACCATCTTCACCCCCATTGCCTTGATCCGGCGCGCCAGCAGGAACATCGGGGTGGACGCGCGGATGGTGGTGACGTCGTAGGTCTCGACGTGGCGGATCACCTCCGGCACCGCGTCCAGGCCCTCCTCGAAGGTGTATTCGAAGCCGTGATGCACGGTGCCCAGTGCGCGCGCGGCGACCTCGGCGGCCGCAAGGTCCGGCGAACCCTTCAGCCCGATCGCGAAGCTGTGCAGACGCGGCCACCACGCCTCGGACCGGTCGCCGTCCTCGATGCGGTGGCGTGCGTAGCGTGCGGCCACCGCCGCCACCAGCGAGGAATCCAGCCCGCCGGACAGCAGCACTCCGTAGGGCACGTCGGTCATCAGCTGCCGCCGCACCGCGGCCTCGAACGCCGCGCGCAGTTCCGCCAGCGGCACATCCACGCCTTCCACCGCCTCGTAGTGACGCCATGCCGGCGCGTAGTACTTCACCAGTTCGCCGGTCGCGCCGTCATACCAGTGGCCGGGCGGAAACGCCGCCACGTCGGCGCAATCGTCCACCAGCGCCTTCATCTCCGACGCCACGCGCAGGCGGCCTTCCGCGTCGTGGCCCCAGTACAGCGGTACGACTCCGATGGGGTCGCGGGCGATGAGGGCGCGCCCGTTCGCGCGGTCCCACAGCGCGAACGCGAAGATGCCGTTGAGGCGATTCAGGAACGCCGCCGGGTCGTCCTCGCGGTACAGCGCGTTGATCACCTCGCAATCGGAGGCGGTCTGGAATGCATACGGCTCGCGCAGCGCGTCCTTCAGCACGACGTGGTTGTAGATCTCGCCGTTGACCGCCAGCACAAGCACGCCATCGGCCGACAGCAGCGGCTGGGCGCCTCCGGCCGGATCGACGATGGCCAGGCGCTCGTGCACGAGGATGGCCGCGTCGTCGACATGGACGCCATTCCAGTCTGGCCCGCGGTGGCGCTGGCGGCGCGAGCGGTCGAGCGCTTCGCGCCGCAGGGCGTGGAGGTCGTCACCGGGCTGCAGCCCGAAGATCCCGAAGATGGCGCACATGGGGGGAGGTCCTTGTCGTGGGGTGGTGGGCAGGCGTGCAACGAAAAGCCCGCATCTCTCGATGCGGGCTTTGGGTGATTCCGGCTTGCTCTTGCTTCGCCTATGCGCGGGCCCGCAGCCGCGCACGATGGTTCGTGCCGAGATTGTTGCGGTTGCGATTATTGGCGTTGGTGGCGGGGGTGAAGCGCATGGGCCGACTATGGCACGCGGCGTCGCGGCGGCGCAAGCGGAGGTGCCGCGATGCGCGCATGCGGCGAATCAACTGCCCAGCAACCGCTCCATCAGCGCCTCGTACAGCGCGGGCAGGCGGCTCGAGGTCGGCAACCCGCACGTGCTCGTCCACCTTGTGAATGCTGGCGTTGACCGGGCCGATTTCGATGCACTGCGCGCCCAGCGGGGCGATGAAGCGCGCGTCCGAAGTACCGCCGCCGGTGCTCTCCTCCGGCGGGTGGCCGGCGAACCCGGCGAGCACCGCGCGCGCGATCTCGCGCAGGCGGCCTTCCGGGGTATGGAACGGCTCACCGCCACGGTGCCAGTGGAGGGCATAGTCCAGCCCGTGCGCGCGCAGCACGGCCTCGCACTCGGCTTCCAGCTGCTCCGCCCGCCAGCGCGGGTTGTAGCGCAGGTTGAACAGCGCCGAAAGCTCGCCCGGGATCACGTTGTTGGCGCCGGTGCCGGCATGCACGTTGCTGATCTGCAGGCTGGTCGGCGGGAACGATTCATAGCCGTCGTCCCAGCGCCGGGCGGCCAGTTCCGCCAGCGCCGGCAGCGCCTGGTGGATCGGGTTGCGCGCCTTCTCCGGATAGGCCACGTGGCCCTGGATGCCGCGCACGGTCAGCGTGGCCGAGAGCGTGCCGCGCCGGCCGACGCGCAGCAGGTCGCCCAGCGTTCCCTTCGACGAAGGCTCACCGGTGATGCACCAGTCGATGCGCTGGCCGCGCGCGCGCAGCACCTGCGCGACCCTGCGAACGCCGTCGATGGCCTCGCCTTCTTCATCCGAGGTCAACAGCAGCGCCACCGTGCCCGGATGCGCCGGATGCGCGGCGACGAAGCGCTCCAGCGCCACCACGAACGCCGCCACGCTGCCCTTCATGTCGGCGGCGCCGCGCCCGTACAGCAGGCCGTCGCGCACTTCGGGCACGAACGGGTCGCTGGCCCAGGTCGCGCGCGGGCCGGGCGGCACCACGTCGGTGTGGCCCAGGAGCAACAGCACCGGCCCGCCGCGGCCGTGGCTGGCCCAGAGGTTGTCCACCGCCCCGAAGCGCAGGTGTTCGACGGCGAAGCCTGCGGCCTGCAGGCGCTGCGCGATCAATGCCTGGCAGCCGGCATCCTCCGGCGTCACCGACGGCCGGGCGATGAGGTCGCAGGTCAGTGCGAGAACGTCACTCATGGTGCCTTCCATCCGCCACCGGGCGCTCACGCCGCTTCTCGTTGCGGGCCTGTTGCCAACCCGCCGCGAGCACGGCGCCAATCAACGCCCCGAAAAAGGCGACCCGCAGCTCCGGGCCGATGTTGTCATGCCAGCCGAACAGCCATTCGCCGCCGGTCAGGGCCAGGGAAAAGCCCACCACTGGGCCCGCACAGGCGCCCAACATCCCCGCCGCGAGCATGCGCAGCGCCTCCATCAGCCGACCCCGAACAGCTTCTTGAAGCCGTTGTCGGAAAAACCCTGCGCGATGGTGCCGTCGTCCAGCACCACCAGCGGCCGCCGGACCAGCTGCGGGTATTCGCGCAGCAGCAGCTTCCATTCGGCGTCGCTGCCCGGCGCCTTGCGGTGGGCAGGCAGCTGGCGCCAGGTGGTGGAGGACTTGTTGACGAGCGCATCCCAGCCGCCCACCGCATCCCGCCATGCCAGCAGGGTCTCCGGCGGCTGCGGCTGCTCGCGGTAGTCCACGAACGCGTGCGGCACGTCGAAGCGCTTCAGCCAGTTGAGCGCCTTCTTGCAGGTGTCGCAGGTCCTCAGTCCGTACAGGGTCGCGGCCATGTCAGTGCCTCACCACCGGCAGTTCGAGGTAGGCTGGGCGCAGCGGCAGAATGATGCACCGCGTTGTCCGCCACCAGCATCGTACTCTCGGTCTCGTTCGGCCCGCCGGTATTGAGGTTGCGCGCGAACTTGGGGAAGTTGGAGCTGGTGATTTCCACCCGGATGCGGTGGCCCTTGCCGAACTGGATCGAGGTGGTGATCGGGGTCGGCCTGAGCGCGTACACCTGGCCGGGCTGCATCGGCTCCGGCTCGAGGTAGCCGTCGCGGTAGCGCGCGCGCAGGATGGTGTCGCCGATGATCCAGGCGGTGCCGTCGGGCGCCACGTCCACCAGCTTCACCGCGAAATCGGTGTCCTTGGCGCTGGAGGCCACGTGCAGCACCGGCTGCACGAAGCCGGTCACTTCCATAGGCTGCTCCAGCGGCGCGCTGGTGTACACCAGTACGTCATTGCGCGCCTCCACCGGGCGCTGGTCGAACGCGCCGGGCACCACCAGCCCGCCGTTGCAGCAGTCGCCGCCGCCGATGGTGGGCACCGGGTTGGCCGGGTCGTAGCGGTAGCGGTCGGCCGGCTCCGCGCCGCGCGGGGCCTCGAAGCTCAGCACGCCGTCGCCATCCAGCGAATTGGCGCACCCGTTCGAGCGCAGGTACATGCGCACCGGCTGCGCCGCCTTCGGCGGCCACTGCGCACCGGACTGCCAGCGGTTGGCGCCCATGGTGAAGTAGCGCACGTGTGGCGTGCTGTCCGGGAAGGCCTTGGGCTGGTTCTTCAGCCAGCGGTCGAAGAAGGCCCAGATCTGCTGGTCCACCGGGAAGCTGGCGTCGCCCATCGCGCGGTCGCCCAGCTTGTAATCCTTGCCCAGGCGCGCGAACTGGCAGTGCGGGTTCGGCCCCACCACCACGTACTGGTGGGCGCTGGCCTCAGGATCGCTGTTGACGCTGCGCGCGTGGTTGAAGAGCGCCATGTTCGGGCCGATCGACACGTCGTACCAGCTGTTGAACCACAGCGCCGGCACGCCCCAACCCATCGAATCGTCGTACAGGCCGCCGCGCTTCCAGGCCGGATCGCCCGGGGTGCGCGCGACCTGCTGCTCGAACGTGCCCGGCGGCTCGCCCAGCGAGGCCAGCAGGCTGGCGTATGGCAGGTGCCAGATGTGCCTCTTCCAGTCCACCTCGGGCTTTTTCGCATCGAGGTCGTTGTACCTGGGCGATACGCGCGCGCAGCGGGCCGGTGACGGAATCCGGGATCTGCGCGCGCAGCGGGTTGTCCACGCCGTACATCCACACCGCGAACAGGGTGCGCGGCACGCCGCCGGTGTAGAAGTTGCCCTGCTCCCAGAACGGGCCGACCTTGCCGATGCCCGCGCCCGCCGCCATCGGCACCATCGCCGCGTGCGCCGGGTGGTTCATCGCCGCCAGCGCCAGCTGCCATTCGGCCGACGACGAGCAGCCCAGCGTGCCGACCTTGCCGTTCGACCAGGGTTGCCTGGCAATCCAGCTGAGCATGTCGTAGCCGTCGGTCTGCGGGTAGCCGAGGATCTCGTACTTGCCCTGAAGCTGAAGTAGCGGCCGCGCTCGTTCTGCACGATGAAGGCATAACCGTTGCGCACCGCCTCCACCGCGAAGCGGGCGGTGCTGCCGCGCGGCACGTGCTCGTTGTACGGCGTCTTCCACAGGATGGTGGGCAGCGGACCGGTGGCGCCCTTCGGCCGCCAGATATTGGTGGACAGCCCGACGCCGTCGCGCATCGGCACCAGCACGGCGATGTCGGCATCCGCGATGTCGGCCAACTCCGCACGCAGCCCATCGTCGCCATAGCGCGCGAGATCTTGCCCGGCGTGGGCCGCGGCCACCGCGACCGCAGCGGTCAGGGCCAGCGTGAGCAAGGTCGTCTTCTTCATTGCCATTCCCCTCGATCCGCGGATGCTGGCGGCCGGTATGCCACAGCCCGGCTGCGGCGGCCACTGCCGACGGTCACGGCCTCAATCCGCCAGCCCGCGCAGCAATTCATTCACGCTGGTCTTGCTGCGGGTCTTTTCATCGACCTGCTTGACGATCACCGCGCAGTACAGCGAATGGCTGCCGTCCGCCGCCGGCAGCGCGCCGGAGACCACCACGCTGCAGGGCGGCACGCGGCCGTAGGCTGATTTCGCCGGTCATGCGGTTGTAGATGCGCGTGCTCTGGCCGAGGAACACGCCCATGCCGATCACGCTGTGGTGGCCGACCACGACGCCCTCCACCACCTCGGAGCGCGCACCGATGAAGCAGTGGTCCTCGATGATGGTGGGGCTGGCCTGCAGCGGTTCCAGCACACCGCCGATGCCCACCCCCGCCGGACAGGGTGGCAGCCCTGGCCGATCTGCGCGCAGCTGCCGACCGTGGCCCAGGTGTCCACCATCGTCCCCTCGCCCACGTAGGCACCGATGTTGACGAAACTCGGCATCAGCACTACGTCACGGCCGATATGAGCTGCCCGCGCGCACCACCGCGCCCGGCACCACGCGCGCGCCCAGCTGGCGGAACGCGGCCGCATCGAAACCGGCGAAGCGCGCCGGCACCTTGTCCCAGAACGGCGCGGGCATGGCGTCGATCACCGCCATGTCCTGGGTGCGGAAGTACAGCAGCACCGCTTTCTTCAGCCACTCGTTGACCCGCCAGCCGCCGCTGCCGTCCGGCTCGGCCACGCGCAGCTGGCCGCGCTCCAGGCCGGCGATGGCCTGCTCCACCGCCGGGCGCACACGCGCGGCGATCTCGTCGGCGCTCAGCCCGGCGCGCCGCTCCCAGGCGTCGTCGAGGATGGCGTGCAGGGCGCCGGTATCGGGCAGGCTCATCGTTTGTCTCCGTCGAGGGTGGCCAGCAGCGCGACGCGCAGGGCATCACGCCACTCCGGCGGCAATGGGTGATTGTGGGCATCGCTGACCAGCAGCAGGTCCTCGGCGCGCTCGCCGAAGGTGGCGATGCGCGCATCGTGCACGCGCAGGCCATGTTCGCGCAGGACATGGGCGACATCGGCCAGCAGCCCGGGGCGGTCGGTGCAGATCAATTCGATGCGGGTGCCCTGCGCCATGTCGGTGAAGTCCAGCTGAGGTTTTACCCGGAAATGGCGCAGATGCTGCGGCTGGCGACGCCGCGCCGGACGCAGACGGCCGAGGTCGCCGGCCAGCGCGCGCGTCAGCGCCTGCTCCAGCAAGGCCGGCTCCGGTGCCTGCCGCTGCTCCGCCGGCAGCACGTGGAAGGTATCGAAGATGGTGCCGTCCGGGCCGTCCAGCGCGCGCGCCTGCAGCACGCTCATGCCCAGGCGGTCGAGGGTGATGACGATCGCGGCGAACAGGCCATCGCGGTCGGGCATGTGTACCAGCACGTCCAGTCCGTCGCAGCCGTCGCGGCCCGGCATCGCGCGCGCCGCCACCACCGGATGCCCGGGCGCGGCCCTGCGCAGCGCATTCGCCTGCCAGGCGATCTGGTCGGCGCGGCTGCGCAGGAAGTTTTCCTCCGGCATGCGCGCGAACATCGCGTGGATGACCGCCTCGTCGTGTCCCTCTGCCAGCAGCAGCGCGCGCCCGCCTCGCGGTTCTCGGCGATCCGCTCCGCCACCGCCACCGGCTGCCCCAGCCCGCGCCGCAGCGCCAGCCGGGTGGCCGCGTGCAGGTCGGCCAGCAAGCGGTCCTTCCAGCTGTTCCAGAGCTTGGGCGAGGTGCCGGCGATGTCGGCGCAGGTCAACAGGTACAGCGCATCCAGGCGCTGGCGATCCGCCACCTCGACGGCGAAACGGTGGATCACCTCCGGGTCGGTAATGTCCTGCTTCTGCGCGGTCACCGACATCAGCAGATGCCTGCGCACCAGCCACTCCACCAGCGCGGTGTCGATCTCGGACAGACCGTGTGCTTCACAGAAGGCGCGCGCATCCACCGCACCGAGTTCGGAATGATCGCCGCCGCGGCCCTTGCCGATGTCGTGGAACAGCCCGGCCAGCAGCAGCAGCTCGGGCTTGCGCAGCGACGGCCAGACCTGGTGGGCGGTGGAAAAGCGCGGATCCGGCCGGCCACTGGCGAAACCCTCCAGGTTGCGCAGCACCGCCAGCGTGTGCTGGTCCACGGTGAACACGTGGAACAGGTCGAACTGCATGCGCCCGGACACCCGCTGGAACGCCGGGATCCAGCGCCCGAGCACACCCGCGCGCGCCATCCGCTCCAGCGTGCGCACCGGCTGCGGGCCGCGCAGCAGGGCCATGAACGCGGCGCGCAGCGACGGCGAAGCCCCTTCGTAGGCAGGGATCTGCGGCAACTCCTGCGCCAGCTCGCGCGCCGCCTGCGAATGCAGCCCGCGCAGGGCCGGATCGGCCGCCCAGGCCGCGAACAGGGCGAACACGTGCGCCGGGTCCTGGCCCAGCCAGCCCGGGACGCGCGTCGCCAGGTAGCCGCCACGACGCTCGAAGTGCGCATCGATCGGCTCCGGCACCGCGACCCCGGCGAAATGCTCCTCGAAGCGCTGCAACAGGCGGTCGCCGATCCGGCGCACCACCGCGGCGCTGCGGTAGAAGCCCTGCATCATCTGCTCGACCGCCAGCGCCTTGCCGTCGTCCACGTAGCCCAGCCGCTCGGCCAGCAGCTTCTGGTAATCGAAGCGCAGCCGCTCCTCGCGACGCCCGGCGACCAGATGCAGACCGTAGCGCAGCCGGCACAGCGCGCGCCGCTCGCGCTCCAGCGCCGCCGCCTCGTCCCAGCCCAGCCGGCCGAGCGCGACCAGCCGGTCCAGCGCATGCACGCCGAAGCTGCGCCGGGCCAGCCAGCCCAGCATGTGCAGGTCGCGCAGGCCGCCCGGGCCGTCCTTCAGGTTCGGCTCGAGGTTGTCGGAGGTATCGCCGAAGCGCGCATGACGCTGCCTCAGCTCCTCGAGCTTGGCCTGGAAATAGGCATCCGCAGGCCACACCCCGCGCCGGCGCGATCGCCTCGGCCAGTGCAACGGTGGCATCCGCATTGGCATGCAGCGGCCGCGCCTCCATCAATGCGGTCACCACGCTCAGGTCGGCCGCGGCTTGCGTGCACTGCGCCAGTGAACGCACCGCATGGCTGGCCTCCAGCCCGGCATCCCACAGCAGCGCGAAGAACCGCGCGATATCCGCCTCATGCGCGCGCTGCGCGTCGGGCTCGGCCAGCACCAGCAGGTCGATGTCGGAATAGGGGAACAGCTCGCCGCGCCCATAGCCGCCGACTGCCAGCAGCGCCAGCGGCGCATCATCCGCAAAGCAGCGCCGCCAAGTCGCGCGTACCTGCGCATCGACCGCGCGCGCGCGCAGCAGCACCAGGCGGTCGGCGGGGAATCCGGCGTCGTAGCGGCGGGCCAGACGGGCATCCGCGCGGGCCAGCACGGCCTTGGCCGCGGAAGACCAGCCGGCGTCGTCCACCGCCGCCATATTCACAGGTCGTTGTCGTCGCCCGGAAGCCGGGTGAGGATCTCCACCCCGTCGCGGGTGACGGCCACCGTATGTTCCCACTGCGCCGACAGCTTGCGGTCCTTGGTCACCACCGTCCAGCCGTCCGGCAGCAGGCGGGTGTGGCGGCTGCCCTCGTTGATCATGGGCTCGATGGTGAAGGTCATGCCTTCCTGCAGCACCAGGCCCTCGCCCGGACGGCCGTAATGCAGCACCTGCGGGTCGTCGTGGTAGACCTTGCCGATGCCGTGGCCGCAGTACTCGCGCACCACGCTGAAGCGCTGGCCTTCGGCGTATTCCTGGATCGCATGGCCGATATCGCCCAGGGTCGCGCCCGGACGCACCGCGCGGATGCCGCGGAACATCGCCTCGCGGGTGGCCTCCACCAGACGCCTGGCCATCACCGAGGGCGTGCCCACGAAGTACATGCGGCTGGTGTCGCCATGCCAGCCGTCCTTGATGACGGTGACGTCGATGTTGACGATGTCGCCGTCCTTCAGGACCTTGGCCTCGCTGGGGATGCCGTGGCAGATGACGTTGTTGACCGAGGTGCACACGGTCTTGGGATAACCGCGGTAGCCCACGTTGGCCGGGATCGCGCCCTGCACGTTGACGATGTGATCAAAGCAGATGCGGTCGAGTTCCTCGGTGGTGACGCCCGGCTTCACGAACGGGGCGACCACCTGCAGCACTTCGGCGGCCAGGCGGCCGGCCTCGCGCATCTTCTCGATCTCGGCGGGGGTCTTCAGATGGATGCTCATGGCGGGATTATCGCGCATTTGCCCCTAGCGCGCGCCGCGGCCTATACTCCGCCGGCTGCAAAGCCGCCACGCCGGGCGTCACCGGCGAATCCACACCCATCGGCAACCCCTGCTCCGGGGTGCCCGCGCGAGCGGGTTCGGCAGCAGTGACGATGGGGAGGCCCAACCCGGGATCCAGCGCCCGCCGTGTGCGGCAGGGCGCAGCGCCACCCTTTCCCGGCGCGGATTCCACCACATCGGAGTTTTTGGCAATGCCCCAGATCACCATGCGCCAGATGCTGGAAGCCGGCGTCCACTTCGGCCACCAGACCCGCTACTGGAACCCCAAGATGGGCCCGTACATCTTCGGCGCCCGCGGCAAGATCCACATCATCAATCTCGAGAAGACCGTCCCGCTGTTCAACGATGCGATGAACTTCATCAGCGGCGTGGCCCAGAAGCGCGGCATCGTCCTGTTCGTCGGCACCAAGCGCAGCGCGCGCGAGGCGATCAAGGAAGAAGCCGAGCGCTGCGGCATGCCGTACATGACCCAGCGCTGGCTGGGCGGCACCCTGACCAACTTCGCCACCGTGAAGAAGTCGGTCGCCCGCCTGAAGGAGCTGGAAGCCGCCGAGACCGATGGCACCTTCCAGAAGCTGGTGAAGCACGAAGTGATGGCGCTGCGCCGCGAGCGCGAGAAGCTGGAAGCCAGCCTGGGCGGCATCAAGGACATGAACCGCCTGCCCGACGCGCTGTTCGTGATCGACATCGGCCACGAGGACATCGCCATCAAGGAAGCCAAGAAGCTGGGTATCCCGGTGGTGGCGGTGGTGGACACCAACTACGACCCGGCGCTGGTGGACTACGCCATCCCGGGCAACGACGACGCCATCCGCGCCGTCCAGCTGTACGCCCGCGCCGCCGCCGACGCGGTGCTGGAAGGCAAGGCCGCCGCGCCGAACGCGGCCGTGGTGCGCGAAGAGGATTTCGCCGTCGCGGTCGAGGATGAAGAACCCGCCAAGCCGGCCCGCCGCAACGGCAAGAAGGGCGAGTAATCGCCCGGTCATGCAGCCGCGCCATGCTGCGCGGCTGCCGTCCGCATTTGCATTCGTCCGTCATTCCCGCGCCAGCGGGAATCCAGTTTTGCCAGCGCCCATTGGATCGAACGGGATCGAACGGCTGGATCCCCGCTTGCGCGGGGATGGCGTTTCCAAACATCTGGAGGTAACCCCCAATGAGCTGAAATCACCGCTTCCCTCGTGAAGGAACTGCGCGAGCGCACCGGCGCCGGCATGATGGAGTGCAAGAAGGCGCTCACCGAAAACAACGGCGACATCGACGCCGCCGCCGAGTGGCTGCGCAAGTCTGGCCTGGCCAAGGCCGACAAGAAGGCCAGCCGCGTGGCCGCCGAAGGCCGCATCGCCGCGGCCCAGGACGGCGGCAAGGCCGTGCTGGTCGAGGTCAACTCCGAGACCGATTTCGTGGCCAAGGACAGCAACTTCGTCGCCCTGTGCGAGGCCGTGGCCCAGGCCGCGCTGACCTCCGGCAGCGCCGACGTGGAAGCCCTGAAGGCCGCCAAGCTGGCCTCCGGCGAGACCGTCGAGGACGCCCGCGCCGCCGCCGTCGCCAAGCTGGGCGAGAACATCCAGGTGCGCCGCATGGTGCGCATGGACACCGCCAACCACGTGGCCGCCTACGTCCACGGCGGCAAGATCGGCGTGCTGGTCGAACTGGCCGGCGGCGACGCCGAGCTGGCGCGCGGCCTGGCCATGCACGTGGCGGCGATGAACCCGCCCTACAACAAGGCCGCCGACGTGCCGGCCGAGTTCGTGGCCAAGGAGAAGGAAATCGAGCTGGCCAAGATGAGCGAGAAGGACAAGGCCAAGCCGGCCGACATCCTCGAGAAGATCATCAGCGGCAAGCTCAACAAGATCGTCAACGAGGTCACCCTGTATGGCCAGCCCTACGTGCTGGACGGCGACAAGACCGTCGAGGCCGTGGTCAAGGCCGCCGGCGCCGACGTGGTCGGCTTCCAGCGCCTGGTGGTCGGCGAAGGCATCGAGAAGGTGCAGGAGGACTACCTGGCCGAAGTCGCCAAGGCGATGCAGGTCTGATTCCCTGGCCGGAAAACTTTGGCCGCAGTCACGAAAAACCCGCCGCAAGGCGGGTTTTTCGTGCCGTCAATGCCCGCTTTTCGCGTTGCCGTCGCATACTAGCCGTTCAGGATTAAAGCCAACCCGCCGGATGCGACCCGAACTCGAAAGCACCCTGCTGCACTGCCGCAACCTGCCTTCACCGCCCGGGGTGGCGCTGCAGATCATCGAGCTTGCCCAGAATCCGAATGCGACCCTGGCCGACGTGGCCCACATCGTGGGTATGGATCCGGCCCTGAGCGTGCGCCTGCTGCGGATGGCCAATTCACCGCTGTACGCCACCCGGCGCCGCGCCGGTACCCTGGCGCAGGCGATGACCACCCTGGGGGTGAACGCCACCCTCAGCCTGGCGCTGGGATTCTTGCTGATGCAGGGCCTGCGCGGCCGCCATGGCAGCGCGGAGCTGCAAGAGCACCTCTGGCGGCGCAGCGTGCTGGCCGGGCTGGCAGCCCGCAGCCTCGGGCATCATGCGGGCGTCACCCGCACCGACACCCTGATGCTGGCCGGCCTGCTGCAGGACATGGGCCGGCTGGCGCTGCTGCAGGCGCTGACCGAAGGCTATGCCGCGCTCAGCGCCAAGGCCAACGGCAACGACGCGCTGCTGGCGCTGGAGCGCGCCCACTACGGCAGCGACCACGCCAGCATCGGCGCGTGGCTGGCGGCGCGCTGGAGCCTGCCGGGCTACCTGGTGGACGCCATCGCCCACAGCGAGGACGAGAGCCCCGCGCAGGACCTGCTGCAGCGCTGCGTGCAGGCCTCCGGCGCGATCGCCGACCTGTGGCTGGCAGGCGAACGGCCGGCGGACGCGCTGGTCGAGTTTGCGCAGGCACGCGTCGCCGCCTGCACCGGCGAGGGCGGCCTCGGCCTGGACGCGCTGCTGCCCGAGATCGCCGCCTCCGTGCCCGAGATCGCCACGGTGTTCGACGTGCACATCGACAACCCGGCGCATCTGCGCTCGATCGGCGAACACGCGCGCGAACTTCTCATCCTGCGCAACCTGCGCCAGATCCAGGAGATGGCGCAGGCGCGCGACGAGGCGCACGCGGTCGAGGAGCGCATGCGCCAGCTCACCGAACAATCGCGCCGCGACCCGCTGACCGGCGTGCACAATCGCCTGCACATGGAGGAGTCGCTGGATCGGGCGTTCGCCATCGCCGGCCACCACTCGCCGCTGGCGCTGGCACTGATCGACCTCGACGACTTCAAGCAGATCAATGACAGCCACGGCCATCTGGTAGGCGACCAGGTGCTGCGCCAGTTCGCGCTCAGCCTGCAGGGCAGCCTGCGCGCCAGCGACCTGCTGGCGCGCTATGGCGGCGAGGAGTTCCTGCTGGTGCTGCCCTATTCCGACGAGGATGCCGCCGTCGTGGTGCTGCAGCGCCTGCTGGCCGAGGTGGCGCGGCGGCCGATGGCGGTGGTGGAAGGCCAGCCCATCCACGTCACCTTCTCCGCCGGGGTCGCCGTGCAGAACGGCGGCCATACCCGCTTCGACAGCGTGCTGGCGATGCTGCAGGCCGCCGACGGCGCGCTGTACGCGGCCAAGCGCGGCGGCCGCAACCGCGTGCATCTGCATCGCGGATGAACCCGCCGCGGCGCCTGGCGGCGGCCCGGCGCGCGCTTTCCGCTAGAATCCCCGGGATTTTTCCAACGCCCGAGGCCCGCCATGTCCGAACTCGCCCATCGCCGCATCCTGCTGAAGCTTTCGGGCGAGGCGCTGATGGGGACGAGGACTACGGCATCGACCCGAAGGTGCTGACCCGGATCGCGCGCGAGGTGATCGAGGCGCGCGAGGCCGGCGCCGAAGTCGCGCTGGTGATCGGCGGCGGCAACATCTTCCGCGGCGCGGGACTGGCCGCCAACGGCATGGACCGGGTCACCGGCGACCACATGGGCATGCTGGCCACCGTGATCAACGCGCTGGCGATGCAGGATGCGCTGGAGAAGCTGGGCGCCAAGTGCCGGGTGATGAGCGCGATCAAGATCAACGACGTGTGCGAGGACTACATCCGCCGCCGCGCCGTGCGCCACCTCGAGAAGGGCCGCATCACCATCTTCGCCGCCGGCACCGGCAACCCGTTCTTCACCACCGATTCCGGCGCCGCCCTGCGCGCGATCGAGATCGGCGCCGACCTGCTGCTGAAGGCGACCAAGGTGGACGGGGTGTACGACAAGGACCCGAACAGGCACGCGGACGCGGTCAAGCTGGACGATCTGACCTACGACGAGGTGATCGCCCGCAACCTGCAGGTGATGGATACCGCCGCATTCGCGCTGTGCCGCGACGCCGGCCTGCCACTGCGCATCTTCGACATGGCCCAGCCCGGGGTACTGCTGCGGATCCTGCGCGGCGAGCCGCTGGGCACCCTGGTCCACGCCCGCGCCTGAGCGCCGGCGCGGCCGGCGGCGCCCAAGCGCGCCGGGCCGCGCCATATAATCGCCGGTTCGCAGGACATCCCCCCTCACGGAGCCACGCCGCCATGTTGAACGAGATCAAAAGGACGCCCAGGCCCGCATGGCCAAGAGCATCGAGGCGCTGCGCCACAACCTGGTCAAGGTGCGCACCGGGCGCGCCTCCACCGGGCTGGTCGATTCCATCAAGGTGGTGGCCTACGGCAGCGAAGTGCCGCTGTCGCAGGTGGCCAGCGTGGCGGTGGCCGATGCCCGCTCGCTGGTGATCACGCCGTGGGACAAGACCGTGGTGGGCGCAGTGGAGAAGGCGATCCTCGCCTCCGACCTCGGCCTGACTCCGAACACCGCCGGCACCACCATCCGCCTGAACCTGCCGGCGCTGACCGAGGAGCGCCGCCGCGACCTGACCAAGGTGGTGCATGGCGAGGGCGAGGACGCCAAGGTGGCGATCCGCAACATCCGCCGCGACGCCAACCACCAGGTGAAGGAGCTGTTGAAAGACAAGCAGATCACCGAGGACGAGTGCGCGCACCGAGGCCGAGATCCAGAAGATCACCGACGCGGCGATCAAGGACGTGGACGAGGTGGTGAAGGCCAAGGAAGCCGAGCTGATGGCGGTCTGAGCGGCCACGCCGGACCGCCCGCCGATGCCCTTGCCACCAATGCCCTCGCCGCACATGCCCGTGCCCGCCACGTGAGCGCCCAGCCCGCCCCGGTGCCCCGCCATCTGGCCATCATCATGGATGGCAATGGCCGCTGGGCGCAGCAGCGCCATCGCCCACGCCTGGTCGGGCACCGTGCCGGCGCGCGCGCGGTCAAGCGCTGCGTGGAGTTCTGCCTGCAGCGCGGGATCGCGGCGCTGACCCTGTTTGCCTTCTCCAGCGAGAACTGGGGGCGGCCGGCCGAGGAGGTCGGCGGCCTGATGAAACTGTTCCTCGGCGCGCTGGAGCGCGAGGTGGACGAACTGCACCGGCTGGGCGTGCGCCTGGGCTTCATCGGCGAGCGCGAACGCTTCGAGGCGACCCTGCAGGCACGGATGCAGGCCGCCGAGACGCTGACCGCCGGCAACGCACGGCTGGCCCTGACCATCGCCGCCAGCTACGGCGGCCGCCAGGACATCGCCCATGCGGCGCGCACGCTGGCCGAGGACGTGGCCGCCGGGCGCCTGCGCCCGCAGCAGATCGACGCAGACCGGCTGGGCGCGCGCGTGGCGCTGGCCGATCTGCCCGCGCCGGACCTGTTCATCCGCACCGGCGGCGAGCTGCGCATCAGCAACTTCCTGCTGTGGCAGCTGGCCTACACCGAACTGTGGTTCACCGATACCCTGTGGCCCGACATCGACGCCGCAGTGCTGGATCGCGCGCTGGCCGACTATGCCAGCCGCGAGCGCCGCTTCGGCCTGATCAGCGACCAGGTGCGCCGCCCCAGCAGCGGGAGAACCTCTTGACCCGAACCCGAGTCCTCGCCGCCCTGACCATGGCGCCGGTCGCCATCGGCGCCGTCCTGCTGCTGCCGACCGGCTGGCTGATGCTGCCCAGCGCGGTGGTCTTTCTCCTTGCGCTGTGGGAATGAGCTGCGGCTGGCCGAGGTGGAGGACACCCTGGCGCGCAGCATCCTGCTGGCCTGCAACCTGGCGCTGATGGTCACGCTGGTGTGGGGCTCGCGCTCGCAGCACGCCGGCGCACTGCCGCTGTTCCAGGTCGCGGTGGTGCTGGGCGTGGCCTGGTGAGCTGCTGGCCCTGCTGTGGCCGCGCCACTACGACTTCGCCGCCCGCCACGACGGCAATGCGCGGATGCTCAAGCTGGCTGCCGGCACCGCGGCAATCGTGCCGGCCTGGTGCGCGCTGGCCCTGATCCACGCCAGCCAGCCCAATGGCCATCGCTGGACTGCTGCTGGCACTCCTGCTGGTGTGGGCGGCCGATACCGGCGCCTACTTTACCGGCCGCCGCTACGGCGGGCAGTGGTTCGGCGGGCGCCGGCTGGCGCCGCGGATCAGCCCGAACAAGACCTGGGAAGGCGTGGTCGGCGGCGTGGCACTGGCCATGTTGGCGGCGGTGCTGGGCGCGCTGGTGCTCGGCGCGCGCGCCGCGCAGTTGCCGGGGATCGCGCTGGTCGCCGCGCTCACCGTGCTGTTCGCGGTGGCGGGCGATCTGTTCGAGAGCCTGCTCAAGCGGCACGCCGGACTGAAGGATTCCGGCACCCTGATTCCCGGCCACGGCGGCGTGCTGGACCGGGTGGACAGCGTGCTGGCGGCCTTGCCGGTGTTCGCGTTGGGCAAGCTCTGGCTGGGGTTCTGAAAGATGCAGAAAGTCGCGGTTCTTGGCGCCACCGGCTCGATCGGCAGCTCCGCGCTGGACGTGATCGCGCGCCATCCGCAGACGCTGCGCGCCAGCGTGCTGGCGGCCGGGCGCCAGGTCGGGGCGCTGCTCGATCTATGCCGCGCCCATCGGCCAGAGCACGCGGTGATCGCCGATCCGGCCGGATACGTGGTCCTGCGCGATGGCCTGCGTGCGGCCGGGCTGGGCACCCAGGCGCACGCCGGCAACGAAGCACTGGAGGCGCTGGCGGGCAGCGATGCCTGCGACACCGCGGTGGCCGCGATCGTCGGCGCCGCCGGGCTGCCCTCGACGCTGGCCGCCGCGCGCGCGGGCAAGCGCCTGCTGCTGGCCAACAAGGAATCGCTGGTGCTGGCGGGCGAGCTGCTGATGCGCGAGGCGCACACAAATACTGCGACCATCATCCCGATCGACAGCGAGCACAACGCGATCTTCCAGTGCCTGGCCGACGGCAACCCGCCGGCGCGGATCACCCTGACCGCCTCCGGCGGCCCGTTCCGCAGCTGGCCGCGCGCGGCGCTGGCCGCGGTGACCCCGGCGCAGGCGGTGGCGCACCCGAAATGGTCGATGGGGCCGAAGATCTCGGTCGATTCCGCCACCCTGATGAACAAGGGGCTGGAGGTGATCGAGGCCCACCATCTGTTCGCGCTGCCGGCCGATGCCATCCGCGTGCTGGTGCACCCGCAGTCGCTGGTGCATTCGCTGGTCGATTTCGCCGACGGCAGCACCCTGGCCCAGCTCGGCCTGCCCGACATGCGCACCGCGCTGGCGGTGGGCCTCGGCTGGCCGCGCCGGATCGCTTCCGGGGTCGGCGCGCTGGACCTGCTGGCGCAGGGCGGGCGGCTGGAGTTCGAGCAGCCCGATCTCGACGCCTTCCCCTGCCTGGCGCTGGCGTTCGCCGCGCTCGCGGCGGGCGGCGTTGCGCCGGCCGTGCTCAACGCCGCCAACGAAGAGGCGGTTTCAGCCTTTCTTCAGGGCCGGATTGGTTTTCTGGACATTCCCGACACCGTCAGCGCGACTCTGGACGCCATGCCGCCACACGCCGCCGATTCCCTGGAGACGCTGCTGGCAGCGGATGCGCGCGCCCGTCAGCTGGCGCGGGCCCGGATCGCCGCGCGCGGGGGCAGGCATGAGCGGCATGGGCTCGGTGCTCGGCTCGATCTGGTGAGCTGCTGGTGGCGCTGGGGGTGCTGGTCACCTTCCACGAATTTGGCCACTTCTGGGTCGCGCGCCGCTGCGGCGTCAAGGTGCTGCGCTTTTCGATCGGCTTCGGCAAGCCGCTGTGGCGCTGGCACGGCAAGGACGGCACCGAATACGTGATCGCCGCGCTGCCGCTGGGCGGCTACGTGCGCATGCTGGACGAGCGCGAGGGCGATGTCCCCGCGGCCGAGGCGCATCTGGCCTTCAACCGCAAACCGGTCTGGCAGCGGATGGCGATCGTGGCCGCCGGCCCGCTGGCCAACCTGCTGCTGGCGTTCCTGCTGCTGTGGGGGATGCTGGTCATCGGCCGCCCCGACTACGCCCCGGTGGTGGGCCAGGCGCATGCCATCGCCGCCGAGGCCGGCCTGCAGCCGGGCGATCGCGTGCTGCGGGTGGGTGAGCGCGCCACTCCGACCTGGAGCGAACTGCAGATGGCGCTGGTGGTGGCCGCGCTGGACCGCCAGCCGGTGCCGCTGGAGATCCGCCGCGCGGACGGCCAGACCGTGCATCGCACCCTGCCGCTACAGCGGATCCCGCCACAGGTGGACGAGCTGCGCGCGCTGGGCGCGATCGGCCTGGTGCCGCGCCACCTGCTGGTGCCGGCGGTGGTCGGCAGCGTACGCGAGGGCAGCCCGGCCTGGGGCGTGCTCGCCGAGGGCGATCGCATCACCGCCATCGACGGGCACCCGGTGACCACCTTCGAGGACATCGCTCCGCTGGTGCGCGCACTGGGCGAGCGCGGCGGTCCAGGCATGGTCGAGGTAGAACGCGACGGGGAACGCCTGGCGGCTCGAGATGACCCCACAACGCATCACCCGCACCGATGGCAAGCCGCAGTGGATCCTGGGCATCACCAATGCCCCGGCCGGCACCCCGCCGCGCGATGCGGTGCTGCGCCTGTCGCCATTACCGGCGATCCCGGCGGCGGTGCGCGAAACCGGGTTCCAGGTGCGGCAACTGGTGGACATGCTGGGGCGCGCGGTCAGCGGGCAGGTGGCGGTCGAAAACACGGTATCCGGGCCGATCACCATCGCCCGCGCCGCCAACGACTTCGCGGCGCGCGGCCCGGCCTGGTTCCTGAACTTCCTGGCCCTGCTGTCGGTCAGCCTTGCGTTGATCAACCTGCTGCCGATCCCCGTCTTGGACGGGGGTCACCTGCTGTATTACCTTATCGAACTGGTCACCCGCCGCCCGCTGGGCGAACGGGCCATGGCCGTGGGCCAGTACATCGGGCTTGCGCTGGTCGCAGGGCTGATGGGACTGGCCTTCTACAACGACATCCTGCACCTGGTGTCGTGATGCAATACCCCCTACGCCGGCCGGCGCTGCCTGCCGCGGCCCCCCCCCGTCGGGCGCCTGCGCAGGCCGTACCGGCGGGCCGCTCCGCCCTACAGGATGTCCCGCATGACCCGACCCTTGTCCCGCCGCCTGCTGACCCTCGCACTGGCCTCGGCGCTCGCGCTGCCGGCCTGGGCGCAGACGGCGATCACGCCCTTCAAGGTCACCGACATCCGCATCGACGGCCTGCAGCGCATCAATCCAGGTACGGTCTTCACCTACCTGCCGGTGGAACGCGGCGACATCCTCGACCAGGGCAAGGCCGCGGAAGCGCTGCGCGCGCTGTACAAGACCGGCTTCTTTCAGGACGTGCGGCTGGCCCATGAAGGCGGCATCCTGGTGATCACCGTGGTCGAACGCCCGGCAATCAACAAATTGACGATCACCGGCAACAAGGACCTCAAGACCGAGGACCTGACCAAGGGCCTGAAGGACATCGGCCTGGCCGAGGGCGAGACCTTCAACCCGCTGGACCTGGATCGGGTGGTCCAGGAGCTCACCCGCCAGTACAACAACCGCGGCAAGTACGGCGTGCAGATCAGCCCGAGCATGGAGCGGCTGGACCGCAACCGGGTGAACCTGACCATCGCCATCAAGGAAGGCAAGGCGGCCAAGATCCGACACATCAACCTGATCGGCAACGAGAGCTTCAGCGACAAGGACATCACCAAGAACTGGGAATCGCACACCAGCAACTGGCTGTCCTGGTACAAGCGCGACGACCAGTACTCGCGCGAGAAGCTCTCGGGCGACATCGAGAAGCTCAATTCCTGGTATCTGGACCGCGGCTACGTGGACTTCAGCCTGGACTCCACCCAGGTGGCGATCAGCGCCGACCGCAAGGACATGTTCATCACCGCCGGCCTGACCGAGGGCCAGGTGTACAACTTCGCCGACATCACGGTGTCCGGCGATACCGTGCTGCCGAAGGAAGACATCGAGAAGATCGCCGGCATCATCAAGCCGGGCAACACGTTCTCGCGCGCCGCGCTGGAGTTCGTGTCGAACGCGATCACCCTGCGCCTGGCCAACATCGGCTACGCCTTCGCGCGGGTCAACCCGGTGCCGACCATCGACCGCGACAAGCGCACGGTGGCGATCGATTTCCAGGTACAGCCGGGGCCGCGGGTGATGGTCCGCCGCATCGTGTTCAAGGGCAATACCCGCACCGCCGACGTGGTGCTGCGCCGCGAGATGCGCCAGTTCGAGGACAGCTGGTACTCGCAGGCGGCGATCGACCGCAGCAAGGTGCGCCTGGACCGGCTGGGTTATTTCGAGTCGGTGGACGTGGATACCCAGCCGGTGGCGGGCAGCGACGACCAGGTGGACGTGGTGTACACGGTCAAGGAAACCACCTCCGGCAGCATCACCGCCGGCATCGGCTATTCGCAGCTGTCGGGCGTGAACCTGTCGCTGGCGCTGTCGGAGAACAACTTCCTGGGCACCGGCAACCGCACCTCGCTGGCGGTGACGCGCAGCGTCTACCAGAAGCGCTACGACTTCTCGTTCATGAACCCGTATTTCACCGACGACGGGGTCTCGCTCGGCTACAACATGTACTGGCGCGAGTTCGACTATTCGAACTTCAACGTCGCCCAGTACTCGACCAACAGCGGCGCCTTCCAGGTGTTCCTGGGCGTACCGCTGAGCGAGAGCGACTCGGTTTCGCTGATGCTGGGGATCGACAAGAACCAGATCCTCGCCTACCAGGGCACCACCCCGCAGCCGCTGGTGGACTATGTGGACGCGATCGGCCAGCGCACCTTCCACGCCTGGCGCGCGCAGGTCGGCTGGGGCCGCGACACCCGCAACAACTATTTCACGCCGGTGATCGGCACCACTCAGAACCTGCTGCTGGAAGTCACCTTGCCCGGCTCCACCGTGGAGTACTACAAGCTCAGCTACGACATCGCCAAATACTGGCCGCTGAGCCAGTCACTGGTCGTAAAGACCGGGCTCAACCTGGGCTACGGCAACTCCTACGGCAAGAACTACGTCCGCAACATCTGCTTCACGCCGCCGACCCTGGTGGACACGAACAACGACGGCATCGGCGACACCTATGTCCCCGGCCCGGCGCCCAGCGATCCGTGCCTGCCGACCTCCAGCGACTACGTGAAGACCGTCACCGCCAGCGGCCTGCCGTTCTTCGAGAACTTCTACGCCGGCGGCATCGCCTCCAGCGGGCGCGTGCGCGGCTTCATGGACAACACCCTGGGGCCGGCCTACACCACAACCTTCGGCTACCGGCAGCCGCTGGGCGGTTCGTTCCTGCTGGCCGGCTCGGTGGAAACCATCTTCCCGAAACTGTTCGACAGCCCGTCGGCGCGTGTGTCGGCCTTCCTCGACTTCGGCAACGTCTTCGACGGCTACAAGAACTTCAGCGCCAGCGAGCTGCGCGCCTCGGCCGGCGTGGCGCTGCTGTGGCGCTCGCCGATGGGGCCGCTGTCGATCAGCTACGCACTGCCGATCCGCAAGAAGAACGGCGACCAGATCGAGCGGCTGCAGTTCAATTTCGGCGGCCAGCTCTGACGGCAGCAGCGGCATGAGCGTGCCGGTCTTCACTGCGTCCGGGCTGGCCCAGCGCTTCGGGCTGGCCCTGCGCGGCGAGGACCGCGAGGTGCAGGGCGTGGCCACCCTCGCCGACGCCGGTCCGGCTCAACTGAGCTTCCTGGCCAACCCGCGCTACCGCAGCCAGCTGACGCAGACCCGCGCCGGCGTGGTGGTGCTGCGCGCGGAGGATGCCGACGCCTTCGCCGGCAGCGCGCTGGTGGCGCACGATCCATACGTGGCGTTCGCACGCATCGCCGCCCTGTTCGAAGGCCGGCCCGCGCGCGCGCCGGGCATCCATCCCAGCGCCGCGGTCGATCCCACCGCGCATGTCGATCCTGCCGCCCACGTCGGCCCGCACGCCAGCGTCGGCGCGCGCAGCCGGATCGCGGCGGGGGCGGTGATCGGGCCCGGCTGCGTGATCGGCGAGGACTGCGAAATCGGCGAGGACTGCGAACTGCAGGCGCGGGTGACCCTGCTCACCCGCGTGCGCCTGGGCAAACGCGTACGCATCCTGCCCGGCGCGGTGCTGGGCGCGGCCGGCTTCGGCCTGGCGATGGACGCCGGGCGCTGGATCAACGTCCCGCAGTTGGGCGGAGTGGTGGTCGGCGACGACTGCGAGATCGGCGCCAACACCACGATCGACCGCGGCGCGCTGGACGACACCGTGCTGGAAGAGGACGTGCGCCTGGACAACCAGATCCAGATCGGCCACAACGTGCGCATCGGCGCGCATACCGCGATGGCCGGATGCTCCGCTGTGGCCGGCAGCGCGCACATCGGGCGCTACTGCCTGATCGGCGGTGGCGCCGGCATCCTCGGCCATCTCGAGGTCTGCGACCGCGTGGTGGTGACCGCGATGTCGCTGGTGACCCACTCCATCCGCACTCCCGGCGAGTATTCTTCCGGCACCCCGTTGATGGACAATCGCAGCTGGCGCAAGAGCGCGGCCCGCTTCAAGCAACTCGACCGCATCGCCCGGCGCGGCCCCGGCGGCGGCAAGGACGACGAATGAACGACCCGAACACCGACGTGCAACTGCCGGTCGCCAGCGCCGAAATCGAACGCCTGCTGCCGCATCGCTATCCGTTCCTGCTGGTAGACCGGGTGGTCGAATTCGAGAAGGACAAGCGTGTGCTGGCGTACAAGAACGTCAGCTACAACGAGCCGTTCTTCAGCGGCCACTTCCCCGGCCATCAGGTCATGCCCGGCGTGCTGATCGTGGAAGCGCTGGCCCAGGCTGGCGGCCTGCTGACCCAGCTCTCGCGCGACCCCGGCGCAGGCGAGGGCCAGATTTTCTATTTGGTGAAGGTGGACAACGCCAGGTTCACCCGCATGGTGGTGCCGGGCGACCGCCTCGGCTCGACGTCGAGCTCAAGCGCCGCATCCGCAACATGGCGCAGTATTGCGGCATCGCCCGCGTTGACGGCGAGCAGGCCGCCTGCGCCGAGATCCTGTGTGCGGCGGCCAACCAGGGCTGACCCGATGGCCTGCGATCCCGCAACGCTGATCCACCCGACCGCCGTGATCGATCCCGACGCGCGCCTCGGTACGGGTGTGCAGGTCGGCGCATACGCGGTGATCGGCGCCGAGGTGGAGATCGGGGACGGCACCCGCATCGGCCCGCACTGCCTGATCGAAGGCCCGACCCGGATCGGACGCGACAACGTGATCCACGGCCATGCCGCGATCGGCGGCGCACCGCAGGACAAGAAGTACCGCGGCGAGCGGGTGGCACTGGAGATCGGCGACGGCAACGTGATCCGCGAGTTCGTCACCATCAACCGCGGCACTGGCGACGGCGGCGGCATCACCCGGGTGGGCAGCCGCAACTGGATCCTCGCCTACTGCCATATCGCCCACGACTGCAGCGTCGGCGACGACTGTGTGTTCTCCAACAATGCGACCCTGGCCGGCCATGTGGCGGTGGGCAACCACGTCATCCTCAGTGGCTTCGCCGGCGTGCACCAGTTCTGCCGGATCGGCGACCACGCCTTCATCGGCATGGGGGCCTTCGTCAACGGCGACGTGCCGCCCTACCTGATGGTGGCGCAGGAAAAATACGCGCGCCCGCGCGGCATCAACGCCGAAGGCCTCAAGCGCCGCGGCTTCGACGCCGCCCGCATCGCCGCGATCAGGCGCGCCTACCGCGCGCTGTACATGGGCGAGGCGAAGCTGGACGAGGCCAAGGCCGAGATCGCCGAAATCGCCGCCTCCAGCGACGACGTGCGCGCGTTCCTCGAGTTCATCGACGCCGGCGAGCGGCCGCTGCTGCGGTGAGCCAGGACGACCCTGCCGCAAGAATGGACATAGCTGCAAGGCGCAACAAAACAAGCGCCACTGCGGGGGCAGGGGTGTGTCCCGACAAAGCGAATAACGAGGAGCGACTCGGGATACACCCCCGCCACCGCAGCGGCGCGACCCCGAAGCGGAACAGCCCATGACGCCACGCATCGCCCTCTGCGCCGGCGAAACGTCCGGCGACCAACTCGGCGCCGGCCTGGTGGAGGCGCTGCGCGAACGCTTTCCCGACGCCGAGTTCGCGGGCATCGGCGGCGATGCGATGCGCGCGGCCGGCATGGACACCTGGTTCGACGCCAGCGAACTGGCGGTGATGGGGCTGGCCGAAGTGCTGGCGCACCTGCCGCGCCTGCTCAGACTCCGTAAAGCGTTCCGCCAGCGCGTGCTCGCCTGGCAGCCGGATGTGTTCATCGGCATCGACGCCCCCGACTTCAACCTCGGCGTCGAGCGCTGGGCTGAAAGCGCGCGGCGTGCGCACCGTGCACGACGTCAGCCCGTCGGTCTGGGCCTGGCGCGAGGCGCGCGCCGCGAAGATCGGCGAGAGCGCCGCGCGCGTGCTCTGCCTGTTCCCGATGGAACCGCCGATCTATGCGAAGCACGGCGTGGATGCCGTGTTCATCGGACATCCGCTGGCCGATGCGATCCCGCTGCAGCCCGACCGCGCCCAAGCACGCGCCGCGCTCGGCGAACCGGTTGATGCGCCGCTCCTCGCACTGCTGCCCGGCAGCCGGCTGGGCGAGATCCGCCGCATGCTGCCCACCTTCGCCGCGGCGGCCCGCCGGCTGGCGGCCGACGTGCCCGGCCTGCGGGTGCTGGTGCCGGCCGCGAACGCGCACTGCCGCGCCGCCATCGACGCGATCCTTGGTGATGCGCCGATGGTCCGCGTCCTCGACGGCCAGGCACAACTGGCGATGATCGCCAGCGACGCGGTGCTGCTCGCCTCCGGCACCGCCGCGCTGGAGGCGATGCTGTGCAAGCGGCCGATGGTGGTGGGCCACCGCATTGCGCCGCTGACCTACCGCATCGTCAGGCTGCTGGGGCTGCTGAAGTCGCGGTTCGTCAGCCTGCCGAACGTGCTGGCCGGTGAAGCGCTGGTCCCGGAACTGCTGCAGGACGACTGCACGCCGGACAAGCTGCACGCCGCGCTGCTGCGCTGGCTCCGCGATACCGACGCGGCGGCCGCGCTGCAGCCGCGCTTCCTCGCCCTCCACAAAACCCTGCGCCGCGACGCCTCCCGGCGCGCCGCCGACGCGGTGGCGGAGCTGCTGTTGCGATGAGCCTGCGCGTGGCCGGCATCGACGAGGCCGGGCGCGGGCCGCTGGCCGGGCCGGTGGTGGTGGCGGCGGTGGTATTCGCCCCCGGGCGCACGCCGGTGAACGGGCTGGACGACTCCAAGGCGTTGACCGAGAAACAACGCGAACTGCTCTATCCGCGCATCCTCGAACGCGCGCTGGCATGGAAGATCGTGTTCATCGAGGCCGACGAGATCGACCGCCGCAACATCTTCCAGGCCACCATGCACGGCATGCGCGAGGCCCTGCGGGGCGTGGCGCACGTGGCCGACTGCGCGCGCATCGACGGCAACCGCCTGCCACAGGACCTGCCCTGCCCGGCCGAGGCCTGGGTCGGCGGCGATGCCCGCGACCGCAGCATCATGGCCGCCTCGATCCTGGCCAAGGTCGCGCGCGATGCGCGCATGCGCGACCTGCACGCGCAGTACCCGCAGTACGGCTTCGACCGCCACAAGGGCTACCCCAGCCCGCTGCACCTCGACGCCCTGCGCCGCTTCGGCCCCTGCCCCGCGCACCGCCGCAGCTTCGCGCCCGTGCGCGCCGCGCTGGCGGCGATGCCGGTGCAGGGCGCGCTGCCCGGATTCGCCCCGCCGGGCTGACCGACGCGCCCGTCGTGAGCTGTCAAGCCTTGCCGGGCCCGCACGCGCGCCCTACCCTGCGGGTTCACCACGCGACCCCGCGATGCCCGCACGCTTCGTCCACCTGCACCTGCACACCGAGTTCTCGCTCGTGGATTCCACCATCCGCGTGCCCGAGAAGCCGGACCATGCGCGCCCGGAGAAGGCCGGCGACCGCCCCAACCTGCTCAGCCGGGCGCTGGAGCTGCGGCTTCCGGCATTGGCCGTCACCGACCGCAACAACCTGTTCGCGCTGGTGAAGTTCTACAAGGCGGCCGAGAGCGTGGGCATCAAGCCGATCGCCGGCGCCGACGTGCTGGTGGCCGATGGCGGCGATGCGCCCTCGCTGCTGACCCTGCTCTGCCGCGACCGCAGCGGCTATCTGAGCCTGTCGCGTCTGCTCACGCGCGCCTGAGCGGAAGGTCATCGTGGCGACGGCGTGGCGATCGAACCGGAATGGCTGCGCGAGGAGCACGCCGGGCTGTTCGCCATCGCCGGCCGCCAGAGCCTGGCCGGCAGGCTGGCGGTGGGCGGCCGGCATGACATCGCCGAGGCACAGCTGGCCGCGCTGCGCGAGGTGTTCGGGGAGAACCTGCACCTCGAGCTGACCCGCACCGGCCGCGACGGCGAGGAAGCGTTCAACCGTTTCGCCCTGCACGCCGCCGGCACGCTCGGCCTGCCGGTGGTGGCCAGCAATGACGTGCGCTTCCTCGATGCCGCCGGCTTCGAGGCGCACGAGGCGCGCGTGTGCATCGCCAGCGGCCGCACCCTGGACGATCCGCGCCGCCCGCGCGAGTACAGCCGCGAGCAGTATCTGAAATCGTCCGGGGAGATGGCCGCGCTGTTCGCGGACGCGCCCGACGCGCTGGACAATACGGTGGCGCTGGCGCAGCGCTGCAATCTCGAACTGCGCCTGGGCACCTACTTCCTGCCCGCCTATCCGGTGCCGCCGGACGAGACCCTGGACAGCTGGATCCGCAGCCAGGCCCGCGAAGGTCTCGATGCCAGGCTGGCGAAACATCCGCTGGCGCCGGGCAAGACCCGCGCCGACTACGAGGCGCGGCTGGAGTTCGAGCTGGACACCATCTGCAAGATGGGCTTCCCCGGCTACTTCCTGATCGTGGCCGACTTCATCCAGTGGGGGAAGCAGCAGGGCATCCCGATCGGCCCCGGCCGCGGCTCGGGCGCGGGCTCGCTGGTGGCGTGGGCGCTTTCGATCACCGACCTCGACCCGCTGCCCTACAACCTGCTGTTCGAACGCTTCCTCAACCCGGAACGCGTGTCGATGCCGGACTTCGACATCGACTTCTGCATGGACCGGCGCGACGAGGTGATCGAGTACGTCGCCCGCAAGTACGGGCGCGACCGCGTCAGCCAGATCATCACCTACGGCACCATGGCCGCCAAGGCGGTGCTGCGCGACGCCGGGCGCGCGCTCGGCTTCGGCTACGGCATGGTCGATGGCATCGCCAAACTGATCCCCAACGTCCTCGGCATCACCCTCAAGGACGCGCTGGGCCGCGGCAAGGGCGGCCTGGAGAGCGAGATGGCCTCGCCCGAGCTGATCCAGCGCTACCAGACCGAGGACGACGTGCGCGACCTGGTGGATCTGGCGCTGCAGCTGGAGGACCTCACCCGCAATGCCGGCAAGCACGCCGGCGGCGTGGTGATCGCGCCCTCGCCGCTGTCTGACTTCTGCCCGCTGTTCGCCGAACACGACCACGGCACCCTGGGCAAGAACCCGGTGACGCAGTTCGACAAGGACGACGTCGAGGCGGTGGGCCTGGTGAAGTTCGACTTCCTCGGCCTGCGCACGCTCACCATCATCGACTGGGCGGTGAAGGCGATCAACGCGCGCCGCGCGCGCGAAGGCGCCGAACCGATCGACATTTCCGCGATCCCGCTGGACGACGCCAGCGTGTACCGCGACATCTTCGCCAACGGCAACACCGGCTCGGTGTTCCAGTTCGAATCCGCCGGCATGCGGCGCGCGCTGAAGGACGCGAAACCCGACCGCTTCGAGGACCTGATCGCGCTGAACGCGCTCTACCGCCCCGGCCCGATGGAGATGATCCCGTCGTTCGTGGCGCGCAAACACGGCCTCGAGGAGTTCGATTACCCGGATCCGCGCACCAGGGCCATGCTCCAGGAGACCTACGGCATCATGGTCTACCAGGAGCAGGTCATGCAGATGGCGCAGATCGTCGGCGGCTACTCGCTGGGCGGCGCCGACCTGCTGCGCCGCGCGATGGGCAAGAAGATCCCGGCCGAGATGGCCAGGCACCGCGAGATGTTCCGCGAGGGCGCGGCCAGGAACGGAGTCGATGCCGCCAAGGCCGACGAAATCTTCGACCTGATGGAGAAGTTCGCCGGCTACGGCTTCAACAAGTCGCACGCCGCCGCCTATTCGCTGGTCGCCTACCAGACCGCGTGGCTGAAGAAGCATTACCCGGCCGAGTTCATGGCCGCCACCCTGTCCTCGGACATGGACAAGACCGAGAAGGTGGTGGGCTTCCTCGACGAGGCGCGCGGCCTGGGCCTGACCGTGCTGCCGCCGGACGTGAACCACTCCGGCTTCATGTTCGTCGCCACCGATCCGCGCACCCTCCGCTACGGCCTCGGCGCGGTGAAGGGCATCGGCCAGGGCGTGTGCGAGGCGATCGTGAAGGCGCGAGAGGACGGCGGCGCGTTCCGCGACCTGCTCGATTTCTGCCAGCGCGTGTCGGCCGCCGGCCTCAACAAGCGCACGCTGGAGGCGCTGATCCAGGCCGGCGCGATGGATGCGCTGGCGGTCAACCGCGCCTCACTGATGCTGCAGCTGCCGGAGGCACTGAAGGCCACCGAGCAGATGGCGAAGAACCGCGAGGCCGGGATGTTCGACATGTTCGGCGGCGGTGGCGGCGGCAGCGAGATCCGGGTGGAGCTGCCGGAAACCGGCGAATGGCCGCTGGCGCAGCGGCTGCAGGGCGAGCGCGACACGCTGGGCTTCTATCTCAGCGGGCACCCGATGGACCCGTACCGGGAGGACGTGCAGAAGCTGGTCGGACACGACCTGTCGATGCTGGAAGGGCTGTGGGAAGCCGGCTCCCGCGGCAACCGCCCGCAGGAGGGGCGCAGCTGGCGGCCGCTGGTGCAGACCGTGGTGGCCGGCCAGGTGATCGGCATGCGCAAGCGCGGCGATTCCCAGGCCTTCGTGCAGCTGGAGGACGGGCGCGGCCGGATCGAGTGCGGCTTCTTCGGCGAGCAGTGGACCCAGTTCGCGCCGCTGCTCACCCGCGACCGCATCCTGGTAGTGGAAGGCGGCCTGCGCGAGGACGAATTCAACGGCGGCTTCTCGCTGCGCGCCACCCGCTGCTGGGACTTCGCGCAGATCTGCCAGCAGCAGGCGCAGCGCATCGCCATCCGCCTGGACCTGCGCGTGGCAGAGGCGCTGCCGCGGCTGGAGGATGTGCTGAAGCGGCATGCCGGGCCGATCCCGGTGTTGCTGGAGGCCACCACCGCGGCCGGCGTCGGACGCCTGCTGCTGAACGGCGGGCGCGGCCTGCGGCTGGAGCCGGATCTGCCCGGCCTGCTGCGCAGTCTGCCCGGGGTGAGCGCAGTCAGCGTGCAGCTGGCGCGCCCCTGGGCGAGCGCCTGACCCACCCCACCGTCCGGCTCGGTACGGTGCGCCGGCTGCGCTAAACTTCGCCGGATGAATCCGAATTATCTCGACTTCGAGCAGCCGATCGCCGACCTGGAAGCCAAGATCCAGGAACTGCGGCAGGCCAGCACCGGCCCGGCGCTCAATATCGACGCCGAAGTGCGCGCGCTGCAGGAAAAGCTGCGCAAGCGCACCGCGACGATCTTCCGCGACCTCACCCCGTGGCAGGTCTCGCAGCTGGCGCGCCACCCGCAGCGGCCGTACACGCTGGACTACCTGAAGGTGATCTGCGAGGAGTTCCAGGAACTGGCTGGCGACCGCGCGTTCGCGGACGACAACGCCATCGTCGGCGGCCTGGCCCGCATCGACGGCCGCGCGGTGGTGGTGGTCGGGCACGAGAAGGGCCGCGACACCAAGTCCAAGGTCAAGCGCAACTTCGGCATGCCCAAGCCCGAGGGCTACCGCAAGGCGCTGCGCCTGATGAAACTGGCCGAGCGCTTCGGCCTGCCCATCCTCACCTTTATCGACACCCCCGGCGCCTGGCCCGGCATCGATGCCGAGGAGCGCGGCCAGTCCGAGGCGATCGCCCGCAACCTGCTGGAAATGGCCGAGCTGCGCGTGCCGGTGGTGTGCACCGTGATCGGCGAAGGCGGCTCCGGCGGCGCGCTGGCGATCGGCGTCGGTGATCGCACCCTGATGCTGGAATACAGCACCTACTCGGTGATCAGCCCGGAAGGCTGCGCCTCGATCCTGTGGCGCGACGCGACCAAGGCCAAGGAGGCCGCCGAACAGCTGGGCATGACCGCCAAGCGCCTGAAGGAACTGGGGCTGGTCGACAAGATCGTGCGCGAGCCGATCGGCGGCGCGCACCGCAACCCGGTGCAGATGGCCAGGCGCCTGAAGGCGGTGCTGCTGAACGAGCTGGACGCGCTGGAGGCGGTGCCGATGGAGACCCTGCTGGAACACCGCTACCGCCGCCTGCGCGGCTACGGCGCCTACGAGATCCACGCCGCCTGACAGGGGGCAGGTGCCGCGGATGCGCCGCGCCGGCTGCTTTTGCTAGATTCCCCGGGCTGGCAGTCCGCCGGCATTCGGGGAGGAATCTATGATCATCAAGCGTATCGACGTGCTGTCGGCCGGCAAGATCGCGGCCATCATCGCGGCCGCATTCGGCCTGCTGGCAGGCGTGATGTTTTTCCTGTTCGGCAGCATGCTGGGCGCGCTGCTCGGGAGCGCGCTGGGGCACGAGGGCGGCGGCATGATGGCCGGCGGGTTCCTGGGCATCATCGTGCTGCCGATCCTGTACGGCATCTTCGGTTTCATCGGCGGCGTGATCCAGGCCCTCGTCTACAACATCGCCGCCGGGATCGTCGGCGGCATCCGCATCGAGACCGAGTGATTCCCGCGGCCCCGCGCTCCGGCGCGGGCGCGGGGCCTTCGATGGAACATCCGACCGCCATGTCCCTCGCGCTGCCGGCCCCGCCCCGGGATGGCCCGCTGCTGGTGGGTTTCAGCGGCGGCCTGGATTCGAGCGTGCTGCTGCACCACCTGGCCTCGCTGCCGTCACTGCGCGCGCGTGGACTGCGCGCTCTGCACGTCCACCACGGCCTGCATCCCGAGGCCGATGCCTGGGCCGCGCATTGCCAAACGGTCTGTACCGAACTCCGGGTGCCACTGCAGGTCGTACGTGTGGCCGTGGACCCGGGCTGCGGCCTCGGCCGCGAAGGCGCAGCGCGCGCGGCCCGGCATGCGGCGTTCGCGCAGGCGCTGCAGGACGATGAAATCCTCGTGCTGGCGCACCACCGCGATGACCAGGCCGAAACCTTTCTGCTGCGCGCCCTGCGCGGTTCCGGCGTGGACGGCCTGGCGGCGATGCGCGCCTGGCGGCCCTACGCGCACGGCTGGCTGTGGCGTCCGCTGCTGGAACTGCCACGCGCGGCGCTGGCCGCCGATGCGCGGGCCGCGGGCCTGCGCTGGCTGGACGACCCGGCCAATGCCGACCCCAGCTTCGACCGCAATTTCCTGCGCCGGCAGGTGCTGCCGCTGCTGCATCAGCGCTGGCCGCAGGCGGCCGCCAGCCTCGCCCGCAGCGCGGCCCTGGCCGCGCACGCGGCCGACCTGCTGGGCGCCGACGATGCCGCGCTGCTGGCGGGCCTGCGCCTGGCGCCGGACACCTTGAGCGCGGACGCCCTGCGCACGCTGGCCCCGGCGCGGCGCGCGCGCGTGCTGCGCCACTGGATCGCCGCGCTCGGGCTGCCGCCGCTGCCGGGACCGGCGCTGGCACGGATCGAACGCGAACTGCTGGACGCCCCGCGCGACGCGAACCCGCGCATCGACTGGCACGGCGCGCGCCTGCAGCGCTGGCGCGACCGCCTGCATGCCGGCCCGCTGCGCGCGCCGCTGCCCGCAGACTGGCACGCTGACTGGGACGGCCGGGCGCCGCTGGCGCTGCCCACCGGCGATGTCCTCCATCTGCACGGCAGCGCCGGCTTCGATGCGCCGCTGCGGGTGCACGCGCGGCGCGGCGGCGAGCGCATCCGCCTGCCGGGCCGCACGCATTCGCATGCCCTCAAGCACGTGCTGCAGGCCGCCGGGCTGCCGCCGTGGCGACGCGAGCGCCTGCCGCTGCTGTCTGCCGCCGATGGCACCCTGCTGGCCGCCGGCGACGGCATCCTCGCGGCGCCGCTGGCGGACTGGCTGCGAACGCACGACGCGCGCCTGCGGTGGGCGGAGCCGGGGTGAACCAGCGTAAACTTCCGGGCATGGCCAAGACACCCGATATTCAAGCTACGCCACAAGACGCCTCGGCGGTGGCCGACTTCGAGCAGTCGATGCAGGCGCTGGAACAGCTGGTGGCGAAGATGGAAGCCGGCGACATGACCCTGGAGCAGTCTCTGGATGCCTACTCGAAGGGGGTCAGCCTGTACCAGCGCTGCCAGTCCGCGCTGGAGCAGGCCGAGCTGCGGGTGCGCCAGCTCAGCGATCCGGCGCGTCCGGAACCGGCCAACCCCTTCGCCGATATCGACGATGACTGAAGCGGCCCTGGCGCGCTGGCGCGCGCGGGTGGACGCCGCGCTGGACGCCGCCCTGCCCGATCCGGCGCGAGCCCCGCAGCGCCTGCATGCGGCCATGCGCCACGGCGTGCTGAACGGCGGCAAGCGCATGCGCCCGCTGCTGGTGTATGCCACCGGCAGCGCGCTGGACGCTTCCGATGCGGCGCTGGATGCGGCGGCAGTGGCGGTGGAACTGATTCACTGCTATTCGCTGATCCACGACGACCTGCCGGCGATGGACGACGACGCCCTGCGCCGCGGCCAGCCCACCGTGCACGTGGCGTTCGACGAGGCTACCGCGATCCTTGCCGGCGATGCGCTGCAGGCGCTGGCGTTCGAGCAGCTCACCGCTGCCCCGCAGGCGGCGGACGTGCGCATCGCGATGCTGGCGGAGCTGGCGCGTGCGGCCGGAGTGGCCGGCATGTGCGGCGGCCAGGCGCTGGACATCGACGCCACCGCGTCGCGACCGCCACCGGCCCCGATGCCGCCCGGCGCGCCGCCGCGCGCCGAGGAAACCCGCTTGCGGGCTTCATGCCTCTCGCTCGAATACGTCGAGCGCCTGCACGCGCTCAAGACCGGCGCCCTGCTGCGCTGCGCGGTGCGGCTGGGGGCACTGGCCGGGCAGGCCACGCCGGCGCAGGCCGCGGCGCTGGACGCCTATGCCGAAGCGCTGGGGCTGGCGTTCCAGATCCGCGACGACCTGCTGGACATCGAAGGCGATGCCGCCACCCTCGGCAAGACCGCGGGCAAGGACCAGGCGCAGGACAAGGCGACCTTCCCGGCCCTGCTCGGCCGCACGGCCAGCCATGCCCGCCTGCAGGCGCTGTCCACGCAGATGCAGGCGGCGCTGGAGGCGCTGGCGATCGATACCGAGGCCCTGGCCCGGCTGGCACGGCAGGTGGTCGAGCGCCAGCACTGACGCCCCCGCCGCATCGCTCTCCGACGCCGCGGCATTGGCGGAATCGTGGCAGGAATCGCAGGACCTCAGCGCGCCTGGCGACGACCGCCCTGGGCCCCGCCACCGCGGCGCCCCTCGCCCTGGCCCTCGCGGGCGGGCTTCGGCCCGGTGTGCGCGTGCGCATGCGCCTCCGCACTGCGCGGCTTGCCGTGCGGCCGGCGGTTGCGGCCCGGACGCGGCGCGCGCGGGGCATCGGCGAACGGCGCGGCGTCGGTGCGGATGGCGCGGCTGGGCTCGAAGCCCGGCACCGTCTCCATCGTGATCGCGCGACCCAGCAGCTTCTGGATCTGGCGCAGCAGGTTCGCTTCATCCGGCGACACCAGCGAGATCGCCTCGCCGCTGGCGCCGTTGCGGCCGGTGCGGCCGATGCGGTGGACGTAGTCCTCGGCCACCATCGGCAGGTCGTGGTTGATCACCAGCGGCAGCTGCGGGATGTCCAGCCCGCGCGCGGCCACGTCGGTGGCGACCAGGATCCGGACACGGCCGCTCTTGAACTCGGACAGCGCCTTCTGGCGCGCGGCCTGGCTCTTGTTGCCGTGGATCGCCAGCGCCGGCAGCCCGGCCTTCTCCAGCTGCTCGGCCAGGCGGTTGCAGCCATGCTTGGTCTTGCCGAACACCAGTACCTGCTCAAGATGGCGGCGGGCCAGGATGTCGATCAGCAGGTCGCGCTTCTTCGCCGCGTCCACCGGATGCGCATGGTGGCGGATGGTCTCGACCACGGTGTTCTGCGCGGCCACCTGCACCTGCCGCGGGTCCTGCATGAACTCCAGCGCCAACGCCTTGATGCGCGGCTCGAAGGTGGCCGAGAACAGCAGCGTCTGCCGCTGCGCCGGAACATGCTTCATCACCCGCTTGATCGAGGGCAGGAAGCCCATGTCCAGCATGCGGTCGGCCTCGTCCAGCACCAGCATGCGCACGTCGCCGAGCTTGCAGGTGCCGCGTTCGAGGTGGTCGATCAGGCGTCCGGGGCAGGCCACCAGCACATCCACGCCGCGCCGGAACGCCTCCACCTGCGGCTGCATGCCCACGCCGCCGAACAGCGCGGTGACGTTGATGCGCAGGTGTTTGGCATAGGC
This sequence comes from Thermomonas sp. S9, assembly GCF_024704365.1. Lineage (GTDB taxonomy): Bacteria > Pseudomonadota > Gammaproteobacteria > Xanthomonadales > Xanthomonadaceae > Thermomonas. Next base: position 1,042,872 of record NZ_JAJDFY010000001.1, on the reverse strand, counting down.
GCGCAGGTTATCGGTGATCTGCACCGCCAGTTCGCGGGTGGGAGTGAGCACCAGTGCCCGCGGCCGGCGCAGGCCTTCGGGCTTGGGCAGCCCGGCCAGCGTCTGCAGCAGCGGCAGGCCGAACGCGGCGGTCTTGCCGGTGCCGGTCTGGGCGCCGCCCAGCACGTCGTGCCCGGCCAGCACCAGCGGGATCGCCTGTGCCTGGATCGGGGTCGGGGTGGCATAGCCTTGCTCGGCCAGCGCGCGCAGCAGCGCGGGCGCAAGGCCCAGGGATTCGAACGACATCGGGAAAAACTCCTGAAGGAACGGCACGCGCACGCGGCGCGAACCACCCGGGCGTTCCTGTCGAACCGCGCCGCGGGCATGCATGGCACGACGCCGGGAATCCGGGCCGTGTCTGCGCGACGAAAGGCGTACGGGGAAGAAAGCCGCGGAAGGCGGCCGGCTTGATCAGGAAAAACGCGACCTTCGCGAAGGAAGGCGGATCAGGCGTGCGCAGAACGCGGGCATTGTACGCGAAATGCCGCCGCGTGCCGGCCCGCCCTCTTCCTTCGGACCGGACCGCATGCCAGTCTTGCGCCCCTTGCACTGCTGCTTCTTCCGCCGCATTCGCCCATGAAGATCGAAGTCCGTATCGCGCAATGGCTGCTGGCCGCCCTGTTCTTCCTGACCGGCGCCCTGCGCCTGTGGCAGGCCCTGCATGGCGCCGCCACCAGCGATGCGGTGCTGCTGCTGAGCACCGCCCAGGTGCTGCTGGGGGTATTGCTGGCCACCGGTTGGCAGCTGCGCATCGTCGCGCTGTGCGCCGCCGTACTGCTGCTGATCGATGCCGCGATGACGCATCCGTTCTGGACACTCTCCGGCGGCAGCGCCGCCCCTCGCTGCTGGCCTTCCTGCGGCAGGTGAGCCTGGCCGCCGGGCTGCTGCTGCTCTCCACCGCGGGCGGTGCGCGCCGGCGCTGAACGCTCAGCCGGCCGCGGCCTGCCCCAGAGTCACAAGGCCGATCGCCAGCACCAGCAGCAGCGCGAATGCGGCGGCCAGCCGCGCCAGCAGCAGGAATCCCGCGCCGCGACCGGGCTCCGGTATCAGACGTCCAGCACCAGGCCCGGGCGCGGCAGCAGCGCCTGCACGCCGTGGCGGGTCAGGAGTTCGCCGGCCAGCGCCTCGCGCGCCAGATCCTCGCCATGCACCAGCGCGACCGGCGGCGGCGCGCCGAAGCCGGCATACCACTCCAGTAATCCGCGCTGGTCGGCATGCGCGGACAGCCCGCCGACCGTATGCCGGTGCGCGTGTACCTGCACGTCGTGGCCGTGGATGCGCACCCAGCGCGCGCCCTCCACCAGCCGCCGCCCGAGCGTGCCTTCGGCCTGGTAGCCGACGAACACGATCCGGGTCTGGCGGTGCGGCAGGTGCTGGCGCATGTGGTGCAGGATGCGTCCCCCGCTGGCCATGCCATTGCCGGCGATGATGATCGCGCCGCCGTGGATGCGGTTGATCGCCATCGACTCCTCCACCGATTCGGAAATGTGCAGGTTCGGCAGCCGGAACGGATTGGGCGTGCCGCGCCAGGCCGCACGCGCCTCGGCGTCGAACAGTTCGTGGTGGCGGTCGTACACCCGCACCACCTTCGACGCCATCGGGCTGTCCAGATGGATGCGCCAGCGCGCCATGTCCCAGTCGTCCCAGTGGCGGGCGAACCAGTACAGCAGCTCCTGCGTGCGCCCCACCGCGAACGCCGGGATCAGCACGTTGCCACCATCGCGCCAGGCCGCGCGCAGGATCTCGCCCAGCTCCTGCACAGTGGCAACGCGGTCGCGATGGTTGCGGTTGCCGTAGGTGGATTCCAGCAGCAGCAGGTCGGCCGCGGGCACCGGCTCGGGATCGCGCAGGATCGGAGTGCCGCGCATGCCCAGATCGCCGGAGAACACCAGGGTGCGGCCATCCGCGCGCAGCTCGACGCTGGCCGAACCGAGGATATGGCCGGCATCGCGCAGCGTGAGGTCGACCCCCGCCAGCAGCGCCGGATGCGCGCCATAGGCCAGCGGCCGCACCCGCTCCAGCGTGCGCTGCACATCCTCCCGGGTGTACAGCGGCATCGCCGGCGGCTGCCCCGGCCGGCGCCGGCGGTTGGCGCGCTCGGCGTCGCTTTCCTGCAGGCTGGCCGAATCCAGCAGCATGATCGGCAGCAGGTCGGCCGTGGCGGCCTGGGTGTAGATCGGCCCCTCGAAGCCGGCCATGGCCAGCCGCGGCAGGCGCCCGCAGTGGTCGATATGGGCGTGGCTGAGCACCACCGCGTCCAGCGCGGCGGCGTCGAACGGGAACGGCGCGAAGTTCGCCGCTTCCGCCTCCGGGCTGCCCTGTACCATGCCGCAGTCGAGCAGAATGCGGCGGCCCGCCGCCTCGACCAGATGCATGGAGCCGGTCACCTGCCCGGCCGCTCCGTGGAAATGCACGCGCATGCGCAACGCTCTGCCGGATCGTGTGATGACGGGAGCTTAACCTTCAGCCCCTACTTTCGGCAGTGGCGCACGGGAAAACTGTGCCGGATGCTGCGGAAATCCCCCGATGAGCCTCCTTTCCATGCGCCTGTTTCCCCTCGCCTGCACCCTGTCGCTGCTGCTGGCGGCCGGCGTCCAGGCCCAGCCCGCCGACGCCGTCCCCGGCAGCGATGCCATCGTCAGCAAGACCCTGGCCAATGGCCTGAAGATCATCGTCTGGCCCGACCACGACATCCCCAGCGCCAACTACTACACCTTCTACAAGGTCGGCAGCCGCAACGAGCACGCCGGCATCACCGGCCTGGCGCATTTCTTCGAGCACATGATGTTCAACGGCACCACCCGCCGCGCGCCGGGCGAGTTCGACCGCACCATGGAAGCCGCCGGCGGCAGCAACAACGCCAGCACCAGCAGCGATTTGACCATCTACACCGACTGGTTCCCGCCCAGCGCGCTTGCGACCATCTTCGACCTCGAGGGCGACCGCATGGCTCACCTCGCGTTCGACCCCAAGGTGGTGGAGAGCGAGCGCGAGGTGGTGTACAGCGAACGCCGCAGCAGCGTGGACAACGACAGCATGGGCACGCTGATGGAGCAGATGCAGGCCAGCGCGTTCCTGGCCCATCCCTACCAGATCCCGACCATCGGCTGGCCCAGCGACATCGAGCACTGGACGATCGGCGACCTCCAGCGCTTCTTCAAGACCTACTACGCGCCCAACAACGCGGTGCTGGTGGTGGCCGGCGACGTGCAGCCGGCGCAGGTGTTCCAGCTTGCCGACAAGTACCTGGCCACGCTGCCGCGCCAGCCGGCGCCGCCGGCGGTCACCACGGTCGAGCCGGAGCAGCTGGGCGAACGCCGGATCGTGATCGAGCGCGCCGACGCGCAGTCGCCGATCGTGGCGTTCGCCTTCCACAGCGGGCTCGGCGCCGGCAGCAAGGACTTCCCCGTGCTGGAGCTGCTGACCACCCTCCTCGCCCAGGGCCAGTCCTCGCGCCTGCACCAGCGCCTGGTGGAGCGCGAGCAGGCCGCGGTGAGCGCCGGCGCATTCGCCGAGGCTGGCTTCGACCCCGGGCTGCTGTGGGTGTACGCGCTGCTGCCGCCCGGGGGCGATCCGGCCCGCGCCGAGGCGCTGCTGGACGACGAGCTTTCGAAGATCACGCGCGAGGGCGTGACCGCCGCCGAGCTGGAGAAGGCCCGCAATCTCAAGCTGGCGCAGTTCTGGCGGCAGATGGCGACCATCAACGGCAAATCCCAGCTGCTGGGCGAGGCCGAGGTGTTCCAGGGCGACTACCGCAAGGCCTTCGACGCCCCGGCCGCCTACGCGGCGGTGACCCCGGCCCAGGTGCAGGCGCTGGCCGCGAAGATCCTGCGCAGGCAGAACCGCACCACCGGGCTGCTGCAGCCGGTCGCCGCGGCGTCCACCGACACATCGGCCACCCCGCCAGCCGCCACCCAGACGGAGGGCGCACGATGAGCCGCCTGCGTTTCCTGTTCGCGGCGCTGGCCGCACTGGCGATGGCCGCCGCCTCCGCCGCCGGCATCCGCCTGCCCGACTACCAGACCGTGCGCCTGGACAACGGCGCCACCCTGCTGCTGGCCCCGCGCAAGGACGTGCCGATGGTGGCCGCCACCGTGCTGGTGCGCGGCGGTTCGCTGGCCGATCCGGCCGGCAAGGAAGGCACCGCCGACCTGCTGGCCGACCTGCTCTCCAAGGGCGCCGGCGGCCGCGACGCGCTGGCCTTCGCGCAGGCGGTGGACGGCGCCGGCGGCAGCCTGGCCTTCGCCAGCACCGGCGAGGCGATCGTGGCCAACGCCCAGTTCCTGGCCAAGGACAGCGACCTGATGCTGTCGCTGCTGGCGGATGCCCTGCTGCGTCCGCGCATGGACCCGGCCGAGTTCGACAAGCTGCGCAAGCGCGCGATCGACGGCCTGGCCGCCGCCAAGGACGCCGACCCGCGCCGCCTGATCGGGCAGTACACGGACAGCTGGCTGTTCCGCGGACATCCCTACGGGCGCCCCGACAGCGGCGACGAGACCAGCCTGGCGACGATCACGCTGGAGGACCTGCAGGCCTTCCGCCGCCAGCAGATGGGCGGCGACCGCCTGCTCATCGCCATCGCCGGCGATTTCGACCCGGCGCGGGTCACCGCGCAGGTGCAGCAGGCCTTCGGCACCTGGGGCAAGGCGGAAGGCGCGCTGCCGCAGGTGCCCGCCAAGGCCCGCGAAACCGGCCGCCGGGTGCTGCTGGTGGACAAGCCCGGCGCCACCCAGACCTACTTCGCGCTGGCCAACGTCGGCAGCTACCGCGACGACCCCGCACGCGCCGCGCAGGACCTGGTGCAGACCGCGTTCGGCGGGCGCTTCACCTCGATGCTCAATACCGAGCTGCGGGTGAAATCCGGCCTGACCTACGGCGCGCGCTCGCAGATCGACCGCCCGCGCCAGCCGGGCGCGGTGGAGATCAGCAGCTTCACCAAGACCGAGACCACCCAGGCCGCGATCGATCTGGCCATCGCCACCCTCGACCGCCTGCACCGCGAGGGCCTGGACGCGGCCACCCTGCAGTCGGCCAGGCACTACATCGCCGGGCAGTTCCCGCCGACCCTGGAGACCGCGCCGCAGCTGGCCAATGCCATCGCCTGGCTGGCGCTGTACGGCGACGGCCGCGACTACATCGACGGTTATCTGGACGCCGTGGCCGCCGCCACCCCGGCGCAGGTGGCCGCCGCGCGCGCGGTATTTCCGAGCAGCCAGGACCTGGTGATCGTGGCCATCGGCGATGCCGCCAGGATCCGCGACGTGATGCGCCGCTACGGGCCGCTGACCGAAATGAAACTGTCCGACCCCCGCTTTTCTCCCTGACCTCGCCGGTCGATCGTCGCCCGGCACTTCCCGCCCATTCCGGAGCCTTCGTTAAGTGAATACCCCCAAGCTGCTGCTGTTGTCCCTCGCCGTCACCGCCGCCCTGAGCGCCTGCCAGAAGCCAGCCGCGCCCGCGGCCTCCGCCGACGCCACCGCCGCCGCGCAGCCCACGCTGCCGCCGCTGGCGGGCTTCAAGACCAGCGATCTGGATCCGTCCAAGAACGTGTGCGACAACCTGGCCGATTACGTCAATGCGAAGTGGACTGGCCGCCAACCCGGTGCCACCCGACAAGACCACCTGGGGCAGCTTCAAGATGCTGGACGAGCGCGCGCAGGCCGCCAGCCGCGGCATCGCCGAGGCCGCCGCGGCCGACAAGGGGGCCACCGGCATCACCCGCCTGGTGGGCGACCTGTATGCCAGCGGCATGGACACCGCGAAGATCGATGCCGCCGGGCTTGCTCCACTGCAACCGATGCTGGCGCGGATCGACGCGCTCAAGACCCCATCCGACATCGCCGCCTATCTGCGCGACGAGTTCGCGGTCGGGCGCGGCGAGGTGTTCAGCTTCGGCGCCGAGGCCGACTTCAAGAACTCCCGCCAGAAGATCGGCTACGCCTTCCAGGGCGGGCTGTCGCTGCCGGAGCGCGCCTACTACCTGGAGGACGGCCCGGACGGCAAGTACAAGGCGATCCGCGCAGCGTTCGTGAAGCACGTCTCCCGGCAGCTGCAGAACGCCGGCGTGGCCGCTGCCGACGCCGACAGGCAGGCCGCCGACGTGCTGGCGTTCGAAACCCGCCTGGCCAAGGCCTCGCTGTCGCCGATCGAGCTGCGCGACCCGAACAACCAGTACCACTACGTCACCCTGGCCGAAGCCGACAAGGTGACCCCGCACTTCTCCTGGAGCGCGTTCTTCAAGGCCAACGGCGTGCAGGCCGACGGCTTCTCGCTGTCGCAGCCGAAGTTCTTCGCCGAGTTCGACAAGATGCTCGCCGACGTGCCGGCCGCGCAGTGGCAGGCCTACCTGCGCCTGCACGCGATCGACGGCATGGCCCCGTACCTGGCCGACAAGTTCAACGACGAACGCTTCGATTTCTACGCCCGCACCCTGCGCGGCCAGCAAGAGCAGAAGCCGCGCTGGAAGCGCGTGCTCGACACCGTGGAAGGCAGCGCCGGCGAGGCGCTGGGCCAGCTGTACGTCAAGCAGTACTTCCCGGCCGAATCCAAGGCGCAGATGCAGACCCTGGTGGACAACCTGCGCCAGGCGCTGAAGGCGCGGATCGAGAAGCTGGACTGGATGAGCCCGGAGACCAAGGCCAAGGCGATGGAGAAATGGGCCAGCTTCACCCCCAAGATCGGCTACCCCGACAAGTGGCGCAGTTGGGACGGCCTGGCCACCAAGCGCGACGACTACGCCGGCAACGTGCTGGCCGCGGCCAAGTTCAACCACGACTACGAGATGGCCAAGATCGGCAAGCCGGTGGACCGCACCGAGTGGGGCATGACCCCGCAGACGGTGAACGCCTACTACAACCCGCTGATGAACGAGATCGTGTTCCCGGCGGCGATCCTGCAGCCGCCGTTCTTCGATCCCAAGGCCGACCCGGCGCTGAACTATGGCGGCATCGGCGCGGTGATCGGGCACGAGATGATGCACGGCTACGACGACCAGGGCAGCCAGTTCGACGCCCAGGGCAACTTCAACAACTGGTGGACCCAGGCCGATCGCGCCGGCTTCGACGCGCGCACCGCCAAGCTGGTCAGGCAGTTCGACGACTACGTGGCGATCGACGGCCTGCACGTGAAGGGCCAGCTCACCCTGGGCGAGAACATCGCCGACCTCGGCGGCCTGAACGTGGCCTGGGACGCCTACCAGAAGGCCCTGAAAGACGCCGGCAAGTCGGGCGGCGACAAGGTGGACGGCTACCCGGAGGACCAGCGCTTCTTCTTCAACTGGGCCACCGTGTGGCGCCGCAACTTCACCCCGGATGAGCTGAAGGTGCGCCTGAACACCGACCCGCACGCCCCGGCCAACTTCCGCGCGATCGGCGCGCCGTCGAACATGCCGGCGTTCGCACAGGCGTTCGGCTGCAAGGCCGGCAGCCCGATGGTGCGCCCGGAGGATCAGCGCGTGGTGATCTGGTGATCCGGCGCGCCCACGCCTGATGCCGCGAGGCCCGGCCCTGCCGGGCCTCGTCATTTTTGCGACTGGTGGCGAGGCCGCGGCGGTTCCGGCGCGTGCGCCGGCGGTGTATGTTCGCGCTTTCCGCCCGCGGAGCACGCCCATGGACATCCACGCCATCGCCCTGACCCTGTATGCCCAGCTCGTCGGCCGCCACCCTGACGCCAGCCTCGACATGGACGCGCGCATCGCGCTGGGGCGCGAGGCCTACCGCTACGCCGAGGCCTTCGTCGCCGCCAAGGACCAGTACATCCGCGCGCTGCCCGTGCCCACCAATGAACAAGGCTTCTGAGGCTCGCACGGTGCGCCTGCCCGCCCGGCTCTCCGCATTCGCCCTCGCGGCGTCTTTCCTCACACTGTCCGCCTGCAGCAGCGGCCCGGTGCGGCGGGTCTCGGAACCCACCGCCAGCATCCAGCAGCTGCGCGTGCGCGCCGACGGAGCGTGGGACGTGCAGCTGCGCCTGCAGAACTACAGCAGCGTACCGATGCGGTTCGACCGCACCGCGCTGGCGCTGGCGTTCGACAACGGCCCGGCGGCGCGGCTGGACCTGCAGCCAGGGCTCGACGTCGGCCCGGAATCGGCCGACGTGGTCAACGCCACCCTGGCCCCGCTGCCGGCCGGGCGCGCGCGCGTGGCGGCCGCACTCGCCGACGGCGCCTCGCTGTCCTACACCCTGTCCGGCAGCCTCGACGCCACCCCGCAGGACGGCAAGCAGAGGTCGTGGACGATCCAGCGCGAGAGCGTCCTCTCGCCGGTGCCCGGCCTGCCCGGCGCGCTGCGCTGATCACGGCGCGGCGACGGCCACACCGCCACACCATACGCTGTAGTATGCTCAAGACCTGAGGTGGGCCGATCGGCGGCCCACGCCGGTGATGGACTGTCCCTCATGAGCACCTACAAAGCCCCCCTCGACGACCTCCGCTTCGGCCTGTACGACGTGCTGAACGCGGAGGCCCTGTTCGCCCGCCTGGGCCATGCCGATGCCAACCGCGAGCTGGTGGACGCCGTGCTGGATGAAGCCGCGCGCTTCACCGAGACCGTGCTGGCGCCGCTCAACCGGGTCGGCGACGAGCTCGGCTGCCGCTACGACAAGGCCACCGGCAACGTCACCCCGCCGCCAGGCTTCAAGCAGGCCTTCGACCAGTTCGTGGAAGGCGGCTGGACCGGCCTGACCAACGCCCCCGAGCACGGCGGCCAGGGCATGCCCGCGCTGCTGGGCGGCGTGCTCACCGAGCTGGTGGACGGCGGCAACCTGGCCTGGGGCAACTTCCCGATGCTCAGCCACGGCGCGGTCAAGGCGCTGGAGACCTACGGTGAAGACTGGCAGCAGGAGGTCTTTCTGAAGCCGCTGGTGGCCGGCACCTGGACCGGCACGATGTGCCTGACCGAGCCGCACTGCGGCACCGATCTGGGGCTGATCAAGACCCGCGCCGAGCCCGTCGCCGACGGCAAGTACGCCATCACCGGCACCAAGATCTTCATCACCGCCGGCGAGCACGACCTCGTCCCCAACATCGTGCACCTGGTGCTGGCCAAGCTGCCGGACGCGCCGCCCGGCGCCAAGGGCATCTCGCTGTTCGTGGTGCCCAAGTTCAAGGTCGCGCGCGACGGCACGGTGGGCGAGCGCAACGCGGTACGCTGCGGCGCGATCGAACACAAGATGGGCATCCACGGCTCGGCCACCTGCGTGATGAACTTCGATGGCGCCGAGGGGTACCTCGTCGGGCAGCCGCACAAGGGCCTGCAGGCGATGTTCGTGATGATGAACTCGGCGCGCCTGGGCGTGGGCGTGCAGGGTCTGGGGCTGTCCGAACGCGCCTACCAGAACGCGCTGCGCTACGCGCGCGAGCGCCTGCAGTCGCGCGCGTTGTCCGGCCCGAAATACCCGGACAAGCCGGCCGACCCGCTGCTGGTGCAGCCGGACGTGCGCCGCATGCTGCTCACCCAGAAGGCGCTGATCGAAGGCGGCCGCCTGCTGTCGCTGCACGCCTACTCGCTGCTGGACGTGGCCGAGAAGGCGCAGGATGCCGGCGAGCGCGAGCGCGCGGAAACCCTGGTGAGCTGGCTGACCCCGATCTCCAAGGCCTGCCTGACCGAATGGGCGATCGAGAACACCTACAACGCCCTGCAGTGCTTCGGCGGCCACGGCTACATCCACGAGCACGGGATGGAGCAGTACGCACGTGACGCCCGCATCACCACCCTGTATGAAGGCACCACCGGCATCCAGTCGCTGGACCTGATCGGGCGCAAGACCGCGGCCACCCAGGGCGCCGGGCTGAAGCTGTTCCTGGCCGAAGTGGAAACCTTCGCGAAGCAGCACGAGGGCGACGCCGCGCTGGCCGAGTTCATCGCGCCGCTGCGCGCCAAGTGCGGCGAGTGGGGCACGCTCACCCAGGACGTGCTGCAGCGCGCGGCGGCCAATCCCGAGGAGCTGGGCGCGGCCAGCACCGACTACCTGCTGTATTCCGGCTACGTGGTGCTGGCCTACTGGTGGGCGCGCAGCGTGGCCGCGGCCAATGCCTCGCAGCGACCACCGGCGTTCAAGGACGCCAAGCGCGACACCGCCCGCTTCTACTACGCGCGCGTCCTGCCGCGCACGCTGGCGCACAAGGCCGCGATCGACGCCGGTGCCGGCACCCTGATGACCCTGCCCGACGCCGGCTTCGGCCCGCAGTAAACAGGCGCATCCCGTCCTGGAAAGGCCGCTCTCCCGTCATTCCCGCCTCCGTGGGAACGGCGGGCGTGCCGGCCCGGCCGTAGGACGGCCAGCGCCTCGGGCGGCAGCAGCGCAGGCCCCATGCGGTACACAAACCGTCATCGAAGGGGTATAAGCTGCTGTTCCATATGGAGACCGACAGAGCGCTCGCTGGCCCGGCCCATGATGGCCCCCCGCCCCGCTGCCTCGCTGCATGCGGTGCGCAGCCTACCCCCGCGCGCTCCCGGGTTCGCCCCGCACCTGCGCCTGCTGGCGCTCGACGCGCACGGCCGCGCCCTCGACTGGATGAGCTGGCAGGACGCCGCCTGCCTGTATGCGCGCGGCGCGGTCGCCTGGACTTTGGGCGATCCCTGTCTGGAACTACACGGCGGCCTGCAGCGCGCCACCGGCCGCCGCAGCCTGCTGCAGCTGCACCCCATCATCGCCGCGCGCGGACACGTGCGCCCGGCGGCGATCGCGCCCACGCCCGCGCTGACCAACCAGGCCCTGTTCGCCCGCGACCAGTATCTTTGCCTGTACTGCGGACGCGAGTTCTCGCGGCATGCGCTCACCCGCGACCACGTGCAGCCGGTATCCCGCGGCGGGCGCGACGTGTGGGAGAACGTCGTCACCGCCTGCGTACAGTGCAACTCGCGCAAGGGCAACCGCACCCCGCAACAGGCCGGCATGCCGCTGCTGGCCATCCCCTACCGCCCGAGCTGGGTGGAGCACCTGATCCTGTCCAACCGCAACATCCTCGCCGACCAGATGGCATTCCTGAAGGCGCAGATGCCCCGCCACCCGCGCGGCAACTGACCACCGTCGCACAAACACCCATCGAGGCACGCAATGACCACATCCGCCAAGGTCGAGAACTGCCACTTCAAGTTCCAGTGCAACCGCGACTGGGACGACCTGTTCGAGATCGAGCTAACCCCCAACATCCGCTACTGCGACGACTGCGACCACCTCGTCTATCTGTGTTCCCGCGCGGAGCTGGAGGAACACGCCCGCAAAGGGCACTGCGTCGCGCTGCCGGTCGAAGAGGGCACCCACCTCCGCCGCCACACCGTCGGTGCGGTCGCACCGCCGGAGGAGCTCCGCCCCCTGCGGGAGCTCCTCGAGCCGCACGAGCCCCGCAAGAAAAATTCCCGCAAGGAAAAATCATGAGCATCGCCGCCGTGCCCGCCGCAGGACGCAGCCGCGGTGCATGGTTTCCCGGGCGCGTGCGGCCTGCCCTGCCCCCGCCCGCAGCCGGCGATTGACGCGCGCGCCGGCGGCGGCAACACTCGGGGCCGAACCGCGACAAGGACACTGCGATGGCGCTGACCCTGGGCATGACCGGCATGGAACGCCACACCGAAGCCGAGGTGACGGCGGCCTTCAAGGCCGCCAACGTCGAGATCGGCGGGCGCTGGACGCTGGTGGACAGCGAGCACGCCGACTACGTCATCATCGACATGGACAGCCTGTACGGGCCCATGAGCTGGCTGCGCCTGCACGGGCTGGGGCGCAAGGTGATCGGGCTGACCTCGACGGACCGCCAGCAGACCGACTACCGCCTGCCGCACCCGATCAGCGCCAGCGACCTGGCCGTACTGCTGAGCGAGATCGAAACCGACGCTCCGCTGCTGGCAGATGCGGCTGCCGCCAAGCACCCGCCCACCGCGTCCACACCTGCCGGGATCGCGCCGGTGGAGACGCCGGCGGAGCCCCCTGCGGCCATCGCCGGCATCGAAGCCACTGGCATCATCGAAGCACCCGCCACGGCGACCGCGCCGGAGCCGGTGGCGGAACCGCAGGCCACGGTCACCCCTGCGCCGCCCGCGGCCAGCGTGCAACCGCAGGCAAAGCAGCCGCTGCTGGGCTGGCTGACCGGCGGACGTCCCACCCTTCGGGTGCGCCTGCAGCACGCCGAGGCACCGGCGCTGCTGCTGGATGTCCCGCGCGGCCACTGGCACGGCCCGGCCGCGCTCAAACCGCTTGCGCCGCACTTTGCCACGCCGCTGGAAGAGACCGATTTCGTCGCGCTGGACGATGCCGCCTGGGCCGAGGAAAGCGCCCGCCTCGGCCCTCCGCAGCCGCTGGCCCGCCTGCTGTGGCTGGGCGGCCTGCTGTCCGGCGCACCGGCCGACGGGCCCTACCTGCTGACGAAGTGGCCGCAGACCGAGCGTGAATATCCGCGCCACTTCCGCATCGCCACCGTGATGATGAAGGGCCCGGCCGACGCCGACGCCATCGCCACCGCGGCCGGCGTCGCGCGCGCGGAAGTCGTGGACTTCATCAATGCCAATCTGGCCACCGGCTACGCCGAGCCGGTATGGCCGGAACCGCCGCCGGAACCGGCTGCCGCCAAACCCACCGGTCTGTTCGGCCGCCTGCGCGGGCACTGACCCGCGCCCCCTGCTGCAGCGCGCGCGGCTACGCGCGGTGGTAGGGATGGTTGGCCAGCAGCGCGGCGGCGCGGTAGAGCTGTTCGGCCAGCACCAGGCGCACCAGCATGTGCGGCAGCGTCAGCGGTCCCAGCGACCAGGTTTCGTCGGCGCGCGCGAGCACCTCGGGCGCGTGCCCTTCCGGGCCACCGATCAGGAAGGCGAGGTCGCGCCCCAGCCCGCGCCAGTGTTCCAGGCGCTGGGCGAGCTGCTCGGAACTGTGCATCCGGCCTCGCCCATCCAGCGCCACCACCTGCGCGTTCTTCGGGAGCGCGGCCAGCACCCGCGCGCCCTCGTCGCAGATCGCGCGCGCGGTGTCGCGGCCCTTGCCGCGGATGCCTGGCTCGATCTCCACCAGCTCCAGTGGCAGCCAGTGCGACAGCCGCTTCTGGTATTCGGTGAAACCCTGCGCCACCCAGCCGGGGGCGCGCTCGCCGACCGCGACCAGACGGGCCTTCATGCCACCGCCCTGTCGCCCACCCGGCGGGGATCAGGCATCCGGGGCGCCGCCGGCCCCTGCGTCTTCAGGACGCTGGTCACCGACGGACCACAGCCGCTCCAGCGCGTAGAACTCGCGCACGCGCGGCAGCATGATGTGCACGACCACGTCGCCGAGGTCCACCAGCACCCATTCGGCCTCGCGCTCGCCTTCCACGCCCAGCGGGATCACGTCCAGCTGCTTGGCGAACTTCACCACCTCGTCGGCGGCGGACTTCACGTGGCGGGTGGATGTCCCGGAGGCGACCACCATGAAATCGCAGACGCTGCTCTTGCCGCGCACGTCGATTTCCACCACGTCCTTGGCTTTGAGTTCCTCCAGTCCGGCGTGCACCGCTTTGAGCAAGGCGTCCACCGAGGGCGGCGGCGTGGGCAGGCTGGTCTTGATGACGTGGGCGCTGGTGGTCAAGGGCGATCGCTCTGGGGAGGTGCGGCCAGTATAACGGCCGGGTCGCGGTACAGCTGCAGGCGCTCGATCTCCGCCGCCACCGGCGCCGGCACCCAGTCGCGCCAGGGGATGCCAGCGGCGATCCGGTGGCGCAACTCAGTCGAGGACTCCGGCCGCAGCGGCGCCAGCGGCAGCAGGCAGACCGCCCCGGCGGGGGCCTGCGCGAGCGCGGCGGGCGGGCGCCAGCGCGGCGCGATGGCCTCCTGCACCGCCGGCGCCGCGGCGGCCAGCGCCGCGCCGTCCACGGGCGCGTCCGGCCGCGCGACCACCACCAGATGCGCCAGCGCCAGCAGCGCGCGCCAGCGATGCCAGGTGTGCAGCTGGCGCAGCGAATCGGCCCCCACCAGCCACGCGATCGGCGCCTGCGGGCCCAGCTCGGCGCGCAGCTGATGCAGCGTGTCCACCGTGTAGGACGGCCCGGCGCGCTGCAGTTCGCGGCGGTCCACCCGCAACCCGGGCACCCCGGCCACGGCCAGTTCCAGCAGATGCGCGCGCTCCTCCGCGGCGGCGTGGGTGGCCGCCTTGTGCGGCGGATCCCCGGCCGGCAGCAGGGACACCTGCGCGCCGAACAGGTCGCGGGCGGCGCAGGCGATCGCCAGGTGGCCGTTGTGCACCGGGTCGAAGCTGCCGCCGTAATAAATCCGCAGCATCGCGCTCACGAGGCCAGCAAGCGGCGCGCCCTGGGTTCGGCCACCACCAGCAGCAGGCGCTCCAGCTGCAGCCAGGCGTCGTGCGACTCCCGCCCCGGCCGCGCCCGCCCCTTGGCGATGCGGTCCACCCGCCCGGCCTCGGCCAGCAGCCACTGCCAGCGCTCCGGCGAATGCCGGGCGAGCGCGCGCTTGTAGGTGGCCTGGCGCGATTCCCAGATCCCCAGCGCCTTGCAGCGACCGGCGAAATCCGCGGCCTGCGCCAGCGCCGCCAGCGCGCCCAGTTCCTTCACCACCATGCCCATCAGCGCCGGGATCGCCTCGCCTTCCGCGCGCAGCCCGGCCAGCACGCGCGCCACCTGCGCCGGCCGCCCGTTCAGCGCGGCCTCCATCAGGCGGAACACGTCGAAGCGTGCGGAATCGGCCACCAGCGCCTGCAGCCGGCCGGCATCCAGCACTTCGTCGCGCTCCAGCAGCAGGGCAAGCTTGTCCACTTCCTGCGCCGCCGCCAGCAGATTGCCTTCCACCCGCTGCGCGAGCAGCGCCAGTGCTTCCGGAGTGGCCTTGATCCCGGCCCGGCGCAGGCGCGCGCCCAGCCCAGCCGGCCAGTTCATGCGGCTTGACCGGCCAGGCGATGGCCACGTGCCCGGCCCGGGCGATGGCCTGGCTCCACTTGCCGGCATGCGCCTTCGACCACTCGCCGGCGATGACCAGCAGCACCACGTCCGGTGGCGGCGCCTCGCAGTAGGCGGTGATCACCTTGGCGCCTTCGGTGCCGGGCTTGCCCGAGGGCAGGCGCACTTCGACCAGGCGTCGGCTGGCGAACAGGCTGGGCGCGTGCAGCGAGGACTGCAGGGCCGGCCAATCGGCATCGCGGCCCTCCATGTCGTGCACTTCGCGCTCGCCGATGCCCTGCGCGCGCGCGGCCGCGCGCACGCCGTCGGCCGCCTCCAGCACCAGCAATGGTTCGCTGCCGGCGACCAGGTAGGCCGGCCGCAGGGGTTCGTTGGCCAGTTGCCCCGCCAGGCGGTCGGCGCCCAGTTCCATCGCGGCGGGTGCGCCTTTAGTGCGCGCCGGCGGGCGCCGAAGCGGCGTCCACCCGACGCAGGATCGAGGCGGCCATGTCGCGCTGCAGTTCGCGCACCAGCAGCTCGCGCTCGCTGGCCTTGCCGATCGAATCCACCGCGGGCGCCAGATAGTCGCGCGAGAGCTCCACCGACTGCTGCGGCACCGCCACGCTGCCATCGGCGCGGCGCAGGCTGAACACCACCGCGTAGCGCAGCAGGTATTCCAGCGCGCGCCCGGACTGATCGTTGCTGATCGGGGTATCCGCCCAGTTCTCCGAAATCACCTGCAGGGTGGCCACGCCCTCGCTGGCGTCGGGTGCGGCCGGCTGCGCGCCGGCGCGGCGCAGGCCGTCGGCCAGCATACCGCCCAGCGGGCTGTAGCGGTCGGCGGTGACCACCCGCACCGGGCCAAGATTGGCCGGCAGGTTGAGCGCGTTGCGCAGATGGAAGCCGCAGCCGGACAGCAGCGCAGCGGCGGACAGCACGAGGACGGCGAGACGGGCGTTCATGCCGGGCAGTCTAGGCGAAAACGGCCGGGGCGTTGCGCCACCTCGTCCCCGGCAAGGCGGCGCACGATCGGGCGCGCACGATTGGCTCCCGCGCTCAGACAACGATGTTCACGATCTTGCCGGGCACTACGATCACCTTCTTCGGCACCTGCCCGGCCACGAACGCGGCGACCCCGGGCGCAGCCAGCGCCGTGGTTTCGATCGCCTCGCGCGCGGCGTCCGGGGCGATCTCGATGGTGCCGCGCAGCTTGCCGTTCACCTGCACCGCCAGGGTGATGGCGTCGCGCACCAGCGCCTGCGGATCGGCCTGCGGGAACGGAATGTCCTCCAGCAGGGTTTCCGGATGCCCCAGCACCTGCCACAGCGCATGGCAGATGTGCGGGGTGATCGGGTTGAGCAGCAGCACCACCGCCTCGAACGCCTCGTGCCGCACCGCGCGCCCCTGGTCGCTCATGTCGGTGAACTTGCCGAGCGCGTTCAGCAGCTCCATCAGCGCGGCGATCGCGGTGTTGAAGCTGTGGCGGCGGCCATAGTCATCGCCGACCTTGGCGATGGCCTCGTGCACCTGGCGGCGCATCGCTTTCTGCGCGGGATCGAGCTGCGCCGGATCGACCACCGGATGGTCGGGCTGGGCGGCATGCGCATGCACGTCGCGCCAGAGGCGGCGCAGGAAACGCGCCATGCCCTCGACCCCGGCGTCGCTCCACTCCAGCGACTGCTCGGGCGGCGCGGCGAACATCGAGAACAGGCGTACGGTGTCGGCGCCGTACCTGTCCACCAGCACCTGCGGATCGACGCCGTTGTTCTTCGACTTCGACATCTTCTCGGTGCCGCCGCGGATCACCGGGCGGCCATCGGCCTTCAGCACCGGGGTCAGCACCGGGCCCGGCTGCGGCACCGGGTCGGGCAGCGCCAGCGGGCCCGGCTCTGGCTGCCACATCCGCCATTCCACGTCCGCCGGATTGATCCAGTCCCTGCCGCCGTCCTCGCGCTCGCGGTAGAACGTCTCGGCGACCACCATACCCTGGGTGAGCAGACGGGTGGCCGGCTCGTCGCACTGCACCAGCCCCGCGTCGCGCAGCAGCTTGTGGTAGAAACGGAAGTACATCAGATGCAGGATCGCGTGCTCGATGCCGCCGATGTACTGGTCCACCGGCAGCCAGTAGTTGGCGCGCGCGTCCACCATGTCGGCCGCGCCCGGCGAGGTGTAGCGGGCGTAGTACCAGCTCGACTCCATGAAGGTGTCGAAGGTGTCGGTCTCCCGCTCGGCCGCGCCACCGCACTGCGGGCAGCGGGTCTTGCGCCATTCGGGATCGGACTTGATCGGCGAGTGCACGTCGCCGGATGCGAAGGCGTCGGCCACGTCCTCCGGCAGCACGACCGGCAGCTGGTCCTCGGGCACCGGCACTGCAGCACAGGTCGGGCAGTGGATGACCGGGATCGGGCAGCCCCAGTAGCGCTGGCGGCTCACACCCCAGTCGCGCAGGCGGAAGTTCACGCGACGGCGGCCGATACCCTCGGCTTCCACCTTGGCGGCCAGCGCATCGAACGCGGCCGGGTAGTCGAGGCCATCGAACCCGCCGGAATTGATCAGCCAGCCGCGCTCGGTGTGCGCGCCCTCCTCCTCGATCCGGCGCAGGTACTCGCGCACCACCGCCACCGCGGCATCCACCTCGACCACGTCGATCGCGCCGTGCTGGCCCAGCGCCACCGCCATCGGATCGTCGTGCCCGCGCACGTGCTGCCCGATCTCGCGCAGCGCGTCGCGGGTGGCGGCATCCACCACCACCGGCTTCACCGGCAGACCATAGGCCTGGGCGAATTCCCAGTCGCGCTGGTCGTGCGCCGGCACCGCCATCACCGCGCCGGTGCCGTAGCCCATCAGCACGAAATTGGCGACGTAGATCGGCAGATCCTCGCCGGTCAGCGGATGCCGGGCCCACAGGCCGGTCGCCATGCCGCGCTTTTCCTGGGTTTCGAGCTCGGCCTCGGAGACGCCGCCCTTCTTCAGCTCGGCCAGGAACGCGGCCAGTTCCGGGTTCGACGCGGCCGCCTTCAGCGCCAGCGGGTGTTCGCCGGCGATGCTGATGAAGGTGACGCCCATCAATGTGTCGGGGCGGGTGGTGAAGACGGTGAGCGGCTCCTCCTCGCCATCCACCGGAAACTGGATCTCCAGCCCCTCGCTGCGGCCGATCCAGTTGCGCTGCATGGTCTTGACCGACTCCGGCCAGCCTTCCAACTTGTCCAGCTCGTCCAGCAGCTCCTGGGCGTAATCGGTGATGCGCAGAAACCACTGCGGGATCTCGCGCTTCTCCACCAGCGCGCCGGTACGCCAGCCACGACCGTCGATCACCTGCTCGTTGGCCAGCACGGTCTGATCGACCGGGTCCCAGTTCACCACTGCATTCTTGCGGTAGGCGATACCCTTCTTCAGCAGGCGCACGAACATGCGCTGCTCGTGCACGTAATAGTCAGGCTTGCAGGTGGCGAACTCGCGGCTCCAGTCGATCGCATAGCCCAGCGACTTGAGCTGCGCGCGCATGTGCTCGATGTTGGCATAGGTCCACCTGGCCGGCGCGGTCTTGTTCTTGATCGCGGCGTTCTCGGCCGGCAGGCCGAATGCATCCCAGCCCATAGGCTGCAGCACGTTATGGCCGGTCATCCGCTTGTGGCGGCTGATCACGTCGCCGATGGTGTAGTTGCGCACGTGTCCGACGTGCAGCGCGCCCGACGGATACGGCAGCATCGACAGGCAGTAGTACTTCGGCTTGTCGCCGCCTTCGCGCACCTGGAAGGCACGGATGCGATCCCAGAACGCCTGGGCAGCGGTTTCGACGGAACGGGGATCGTAGGCGACGGGTTCGGACACGGCGGACGGCACGGAAAACGGGACTGGAAGCCTACCGCAGCGCCGCATCCGCCGCCATGCGCGGGCGCGGTATGGCACCATCCAGCCTCGTCTCCGGGGGAACCGCCATGCGCCATCGCCTGCTTGCCGCCGCCATCCTGTCCTGGCTCGCCCTGCCCGCCTTCGCCGCGGGGACGGCCGCCGCGGGCATCGCCCTGCACTGCGGCAAGCTGTTCGACAGCCGCAGCGGCAGGCTGCTGGGCCCGCATACCGTGGTCGTGCGCGACGGCAAGGTGGCCGAGGTGTTGCCCGGTCGCGCCGGGGCGACCGCCGGCATGACTGCCATCGACCTGGCCGACCGCACCTGCATGGCGGGCTGGACCGACCTGCACGTGCATCTTGGCAGCCAGTCCAGCCCGCAGAGCTATTCCGAGGGCTTCCGCCTGGACGATGTCGACTTCGCGTTCCGCAGCATCGGTTATGCCGAGAAGACCCTGATGGCCGGCTTCACCAGCGTGCGCGACCTCGGCGGCACCATCACCCCGCACCTGCGCGACGCGATCAACCAGGGACTGGTGAAGGGGCCGCGGATCTGGGCGGCGGGCAAGTCGATCGCCACCACCGGCGGCCATGCCGACCCCACCAACGGCTACAACAGCGAGCTCTCGCACCTGCTGGGCCCGCCCGGGCCCACCGAGGGCGTCATCAATTCGGTCGACGATGCGCGCCAGGCCGTGCGCCAGCGCTACAAGGACGGCAGCGACGTGATCAAGATCACCGCGACCGGCGGCGTGCTGAGCTACGCCAAGTCCGGCGATGCGCCGCAATTCACCGTGGAGGAAGCCAGGGCGATCGTCGACACCGCACGCGACTACGGCTACAAGGTCGCCGCCCATGCGCACGGCGAGGAAGGCATGTACCGCGCCGTCGTTGCGGGCGTGACCAGCATCGAGCACGGCAGCTACATGAGCGACCGGGTGATGAGGCTGATGAAGCAGAAGGGCACCTGGTACGTGCCCACCCTGTACGCCGGGCGCTTCGTGGCCGACAAGGCGAAGATCGACGGCTACTACCCGGACATCGTCAGGCCGAAGGCCGCGCGCATCGGCGCGCAGATCCAGGAGACCGCGGCCAAGGCCTACCGCAACGGCGTGAAGATCGCCTTCGGCACCGATATGGGGGTCGGCCCGCATGGCGACAACGCGCGCGAATTCGCCTATATGGTCGAGGCGGGCATCCCCGCCGCGTACGCCCTGCAGGCGGCGACGATCCACGCGGCCGAGGTGCTGGGCGTGGACGACCAGGGCGTGGTCGAACCCGGCAAGCGCGCCGACATCATCGCGATGCCGGGCGACCCGGTCGCCGACATCAGCAACACGATGAAGGTCGACTTCGTGATGAAGGACGGTGTGGTCATGCGGGAACCCGCGCGATGAACCTGGAGTGGATGGGGTACCTGGCGGCGACCTGCACCACCCTGTCGTTCG
This sequence comes from Thermomonas sp. S9, assembly GCF_024704365.1. Classification (GTDB taxonomy): domain Bacteria; phylum Pseudomonadota; class Gammaproteobacteria; order Xanthomonadales; family Xanthomonadaceae; genus Thermomonas. The sequence goes on along the minus strand of NZ_JAJDFY010000001.1, from coordinate 1,022,694 downwards.
TGCCGCAGGCGATCAAGACCATCCGCACCCGCGAGACCCACGGCATCTCGCTGTGGATGTACGTGGTATTCACCTTCGGCGTGGCCTGCTGGTTCGGCTACGGGCTGTTCCTGCACTCGTGGCCGATGATCGTCTCCAACCTGGTGACGTTCGCGCTGGCAGCGACGATCCTGATCCTCAAGCTGCGCTACGGCTGAACGCACGCGCCGCCAGCAGCCACCAGCCGAACCAGGCCAGGAAGGCGAGGCGCTGGGCCAACCCGACCCAGGCCCCGATCGGCGCCAGCACCGCCAGTAGCGGCACCGCGACCGCCGCCGCCACGCAGGCCCCTGCGAAGCCCCGCCCCCGCCCGGCACTTAGCGCCAGCAGCAGCGCGCCGGGCACGAACGCGATCCACCACAACATCCACGCAAGCACATGCCAGCGGCTTGCGGCGGCGTCCACGTCGCGCGGATCCAGCGGCAGCAGGCCCTGCGCCGCGAACGCCAGCGCCGAGCCCTGCACCAGCGTCAGCCCGATCCGCGCCGGCCACCCCACCCGTGCCAGCGCCGGCCGCAGCCCCTGCGCTGCCAGCAGCAGCGCCAATCCCGGCAGCACGAAGACCACCGCGTTGAACAGCCAGGCCCCCGGCAGTCCGCTGGCGCCGCGCAGCGCCAGCGGATGGGTGCGGTGCGAATACTCCGGCACACCGATTCCCGCCAGCAGCACTGCCAGCAGGAACGAAACCAGCGCCAGCCAGACCCCGGCGCGCTTGAATGAAACATCCATGTCCCCATCTTAAGCGCGTCTCTTTTCCATTTCCCCTGCCATGACCGACACCGCCAAGCCCCATGTGTTCGACGCCACCGCCGCGACCTTCGAGGACACGGTGATCCGCAAGTCGCTGGAAACCCCGGTGCTGGTGGATTTCTGGGCGAGCTGGTGCGGCCCGTGCAAGACCCTCGGGCCGATCCTGGAGAAGCTGGCCGCCGACTACCACGGCGCGTTCGTGCTGGCGAAGGTGGACGTGGACAAGGAGCAGGAGCTGGCTGCCGCGTTCCAGATCCGCTCGGTGCCCACGGTCATGCTGGTGAAGGACGGGCAGCTGGTGGACGGCTTCCCCGGCGCGCTGCCGGAAGGCCAGCTGCGCGAGTTCCTCAGGCACCACGGGATCGCGCCGGCCGCGGCCCCGGCCGAGGAGGCTGCGCCCACCTCCGCGCCGCCGCTGGATCCGCATGCCGAGGTGATGCGCCTGCGCAAGGCGATCGAGGCCGCGCCGGACGAGGCCGGGCTCAAGCTGGACCTGGCGCTGGCGCTGCTGCAGACCGGCGCCGCCACCGAGGCGGAGCAGCTGCTGGACGCGCTGCCCGCCAACCTCGCCACCGACGACCGCGCGGTCAAGGCGCGCGCGCGCCTGGGTTTTGCCGCGTTGCTCAAGGACGCGCCACCGGCTGAAGTGCTGCAGGCTGCGATTGCCGCCGATCCAGGCGACCTGCGTGCCCGCCATCTGCTCGGCGTCCGCAAGCTGATATCGGGCGATGCCGAAGCCGGTCTGTCGCAGTTCATCGAGATGCTGCGCCGCGACCGCGCCTATGGTGACGGCCTGGCGCGCAGGAGCCTGATCGACGCCTTCCGCATCCTCGATGACGAGGACCTGGTGGGCCGGGTGCGCCGCCAGATGTCGGCCATCCTGCTGGCCTGAGCCATGCGCGCAGGCGTCCTGCGCCACGGGCTGAACCTGTGGCCGCCGTTCCTGTTCGCCGGCATCCACGTCACCGCCCTGTCACCCGACTACCGGCACGCGCGGGTGGAACTGCGCATGCGCCCGTGGAACCGCAACTACGTCGGCACGCACTTCGGCGGCAGCCTGTTTGCGATGACCGACCCGTTCTGGATGCTGCTGGTGCTGCACCACCTCGGGCGCGAGCATCGGGTCTGGGACAAGGCCGGCGAGATCGAGTTCGTCCGCCCCGGGCGCGGCACCGTGCATACCGAATTCCACCTCGACGATCCCACGCTGGATGCCCTCCGCGCCGAGGCAGCCGGGGGTGGCAAGGTGCTGCGCTGGTTCGAGAACGACATCCGCGACCGCGACGGCCAGCTCATCGCGCGGGTGCGCAAGCAGCTCTACGTGCGCCGCAAGCCGGGGCGCTAGGGAAGGTCTGATCAACTCAGAGGTTCCCGCCGGCCATGGAGGGCCGGCCACGCATCCATCACGCAAGTGATGGATGCGTGTGAGCCGAGTCCGGGCCTGTACCGGACTCGGCGTGGGCTGACAACGCCTGGATGGCGTTGTTCAGACCTTCCCTAGCCAGGGCGGCCCGATTCCAACCGTCGCCGCGATCGTCGTATCCTCGCCCCAGGGGTCGAATGCAATGAGGAACGGCGTGACGGAGAAGGGGTTCCCGGAAATCGACGGCTACCGCATCCTGCGGGTGATCGGGCACGGCGGCATGTCCACCGTGTATCTGGCCGAGCAGCTGTCGCTGGAACGCAAGGTGGCGCTGAAGGTGATGCTGGCCGAGGTGCTCACCGACGAGGTGAGCCGCGCGCGCTTCGAGAACGAGGCGCGCATCATCGCGCGGCTGGAACACCCCAACATCGTCGGCATCTACGAGGTCGGGCGCACCCGCGACGGCCTGCCGTTCTACGCGATGCCCTATCTCTCGCACGGGCATCTGGGGCAGCGCAAGCTGGCCGGCGACCAGCCCAAGGTGGCTTCGATCCTGCGCAGCCTCCTGCAGGCGCTGGATTACGCGCACGTGCGCGGGGTGGTGCATCGCGACGTCAAGGCCGAGAACGTGCTGTTCGACGACAGCGACCGCCCGCTGCTGGCGGATTTCGGCATCGCCCTGCGGCGCGGCAGCAACCCGCGCCTGACCACCGCCGGGCTGGCCGTGGGCAGCACCGCCTACATGCCGCCGGAGCAGGCGCGCGGGCAGGAAGTGGACCGTCGCGCCGATCTCTACAGCATCGGCGTGCTGACCTGGGAAATGCTGGTCGGGCGCCTGCCCTATGCCGCCGGCGACGCTCTCACCATGGCCCTCAAGCACGTGCAGGAGCCGGTGCCACGGCTGCCCTCGCCGCTGCGCCACTGGCAGGGCTTCATCGACCGCGCGATGGCCAAACAGCCGGGCGAACGCTTCGCCAGTGCCAACGAAATGCTGGCCGCGCTGGACGAGGTGGAACGCCGCGCCGGGCGCGGCTTCGCGGCGGTGGAAATCCCGCCCGACGCGCTGCCCGCGGCGGACGCCCCGCCGCCCGCGCGCTGGCGCCTGCCGGCGCTGCTGGGCGGCGCGGCCATCGCGCTGGTGTTGGCATTGGGCTATGTCTATCTCCAGCGCCCGCCGGCCGGGGCCTCCGCCGGCAGCGCACAGGCGTCGTCGCAGACCGCCGCGGCTGCCGCCGAAGCGCCCGCCACGGCCGCCATCACCGCAACTCCCCGGCCGAGGAAGCGCAGGATTTCGGCCTGCGCGCCTACATCGCCAATGCCGAGCAGCAGCTGCGCGTCGGCCAGCTACTGGCTCCGCCGAACGGCAACGCCTGGGCCAGTGTGGAGGCCGCGTGGCTGGCCAATCCCACCCATCCTGAGACGCTGCGCCTGACCGCGCTGCTGTTCGATGCGCTGGCCGATGCCGCCGACCGCGCCCTGCGCAACGACGACGCCGCCGGCGCGCGGCTGGCGTTCCAGCGCGCGCAGACCCTGGACAAGCGCCGCGGTGGCACTGGCGCGGCGATCGCGCAGCTGCGCCAGCGCCTGGGCGCGACCCTGGACGACCGCATCACCCTGCTGCTGGCCAAGCCCGCCACCCGCGCCGATGCCAGCCGCCTGTACGCCGCCACCACGCCCTGGCTGGAGCTGGAACCGGCGCGGGCGCGCAGCCTGCAGACCCGGCTGCGGGCGCTGGCCGCGAACGAACAAAACAACCAAGAGAAGCGCGGTGAAACGAGCGCCGACCCCCCGCAACAGGCCGCCGTCACGCCCGAGCTGGTCACTGTCAGCCGCGCCGATTACGCCCGCTTCGCGCGCGCCACCGGCCGCGAGGCGGCCGCCTGCGGCCGCGGTTTCCTCGGCCGCAGGCTGCGCTGGGACAACCTGCTGGGCGGCGAGCGCCGGCCGGTGGCCTGCGTGTCCGCCGCCGACGCGCTGGCGTATGCGGCCTGGCAAGGCGCGCAGGACGGCCACCGCTACCGGCTGCCCAGCGCCGGCGAACTGCAGGGCCAGCCCGCGGCCCCGGCCAGCTGGCTGTCGCTGTGCGCCGACCGCGCCTGCACCCAGCGCATGGCCAGCGGCAAGCCGCAGCCGCTGGACGCCAGCCGCGGCTACGACGACGTCGGCATCCGCCTCGTGCGCGGCGGCTGACGCCTTCAGCGCAGGCGGAACCGCGCCATCTGCTGCATCAGGCATCGGCCCGCTGCGTGGTGCGCATCGCCAGACCGGCGTTGCCGGCGGCGATCTCCCGGCGCAGGCGCTGAACGCCGCCACCGCATCACGGCTCTCGCCGACTATCGCGACGGGGCTGGGCAGCTCATGGTGAAGAGCGTGCGCGAGGCGTGGTTTTTCCGGTAATCGGCCCGGCCAGCCCGCGCTTGCCCCCGGCAAGCCGGTACACTGCGCGCATGCCTTCCCCCTCTCTCGGCCAGCTCGGCCAACGCCTGCAGCGCCTGTTCCTGACCGGCCTGCTCACCCTGCTGCCGCTGTGGCTGACCTGGGCCGTCCTGAAGTTCGTATTCGGCCTGCTGGGCAGCCTCAGCAAGCCGCTGGTGGAGCCTGGCCTGCAGGAGATCGCCGCGGGCAACCCGCGCGCCTTCGGCTGGCTGGTGGAGCCCTGGGTGCAAAGCGGGATCGCCCTGGTGGCCACGATCGCCTTCATCCTGCTGGCCGGCTGGCTGGCGCGCCGGGTGGTGGGCCAGCGCCTGCTGCGCTGGCTGGAGGCGCTGGTGGCGCGCATCCCGCTGGCCAATACCGTATACGGCAGCGCGCGCAAACTGCTGGACATCCTGCAGACCAAGCCGGACGGCACCCAGCGGGTGGTGCTGATCGACTTCCCGCACGACCAGATGAAGTCGATCGGCTTCGTCACCCGGGTCATGCGTGAACAGGGCAGCGGCCGCGAACTGGCGGCGGTGTACGTGCCGACCACGCCCAACCCGACCTCCGGCTATCTGGAAATCGTGCCGGTGGAAAAGCTCACGCCGACCGACTGGACGGTCGATCAGGCGATGGGCTTCATCATCAGTGGTGGCGCGGTGGCGCCCGAGCACATCCCGTTCACGCCGCCCGGGCAGGCTTCCTGACCGATGCGCGCGCTCGACGACCGCACGGTACGGCTGTTCATCGCGCTGGCCGCGTTCTTCTGCGTGAACGCGGTGCTGGCCGAGTTCATCGGGGTCAAGATCTTCTCGCTGGAAGGCACCCTCGGCATCGCCCCGGTGCACTGGCAGCTGCTGGGTGAAGGCGGCACGTTGGACTTCACCGCCGGCACCGTGATCTGGCCGATCGTGTTCATCATGACCGACACGGTCAACGAGTACTTCGGCAGGCGCGGGGTGCGCCTGATCAGCTACCTCGCGGCCGGGCTGGTGGCCTACGCCTTCCTGTTCGCCTTCATCGCCATCCAGCTGGCGCCGGCCGGCTGGTGGGTGGGCAGCGCCCAGAACCAGGGGGTGCCGGACTACCAGGCGGCCTACGCCGCCATCTTCGGCCAGGGCATGTGGATCACGGTCGGCTCGCTGGTGGCGTTCCTGATCGGCCAGCTGGTGGACATCCACACCTTCCACCACATCCGCCGCCGCACCGGCGAGCGCCACGCCTGGCTGCGCGCCACCGGCTCCACCGCGGTGTCGCAGCTGGTGGACAGCTTCGTGGTGCTGTACATCGCCTTCGTGCTGGGCCCGGCGCACTGGCCGGCCTCGCGGTTCCTGGCGGTGGCCTCGCTGAATTACGCCTACAAGCTGCTGGCGGCGGTGGCCTTGATCCCGCTGCTGTACCTGGCCCGCGCCGGCATCCACCGCTATCTGGGCGAAGCGCGCGCGCAGGCGCTGATCCGGCGGGCCGCCGCCGACAACGATCCGGCGCAGCCACCGCATCCGTTCCCGCTGGACTGAAATTCCGCCCCGGCTTGCATTGCCCGCACCCGGCCGCGGCGCGACAATAGCCGGATGATCGATGCCTCCCGCTATCCTTTGCTGTCGCGGATCGACAGCCCCGCCGACCTGCGCCAGCTGCCGGAGACCGAGCTGCGCGCGGTGGCCGACGAGCTGCGCGCCTACCTGATCGAGTCGGTGGGCAAGTCGGGCGGGCACTTCGGCGCCGGGCTGGGGGTGGTGGAGCTGACCACCGTCCTGCATTACCTGTACGACACCCCGAATGATCGCCTGGTGTGGGACGTCGGCCACCAGTGCTATCCGCACAAGATCCTCACCGGCCGCCGCGGCCGCATCCACACGGTCAAGCAGAAAGGCGGGGTGGCGCCGTTCCCCAAGCGCGAGGAGTCCGAATACGACACCTTTGGCGTCGGCCACTCCTCCACCTCGATCTCGGCTGCGCTGGGCATGGCCATCGCCAATGCCCGCGCCGGCCACGACCGCCGCGTGGTAGCGGTGATCGGCGACGGCGCGATGACCGCGGGCATGGCCTACGAGGCGCTCGGCCACGCCGGCGGGATGGAGCCGGAGCCGGACATGCTGGTGATCCTCAACGACAACCGGATGTCGATCAGCGAGGCGGTGGGCGGGCTGACCAAGATGCTCGGCCGGCTGTCCGGCAGCCGCACCCTGAACGCCCTGCGCGAGGGCGGCAAGAAGCTGCTGGGCGACAAGCACACCCCGACCGCGCGCTTCGTCAGGCGCTGGGAAGAACACTGGAAGGGCATGTTCGTGCCCTCCACCCTGTTCGAGGAGATGGGCTTCCACTACACCGGCCCGATCGACGGCCATGACATCCCGGCCCTGCTGGCCACCCTGAAGACCCTCAAGGGCCTGAAAGGGCCGCAGCTGCTGCACGTCATCACCACCAAGGGCAAGGGCTACGAACTGGCCGAGGGCGACCAGATCGGCTACCACGCGGTCGGCCCGTTCGACCCGGCCAAGGGCGTGGTGGCCAGGCCGGGCGCGAAGAAACCCACCTACACCGACGTGTTCGGCGACTGGCTCTGCGACATGGCCGCAGCCGAACCGCGTCTGCTCGGCATCACCCCGGCGATGCGCGAAGGCTCGGGCCTGGTGCGCTTCAGCCAGGAATACCCGCAGCGCTATTTCGACGTGGCGATCGCCGAGCAGCACGCGGTGACGCTGGCCGCCGGCATGGCCTGCGAAGGCGCCAAGCCGGTGGTGGCGATCTACTCGACCTTCCTGCAGCGCGCCTACGACCAGCTGGTGCACGACGTCGCCCTCCAGCATCTGGACGTGCTGCTGGCGATCGACCGCGCCGGCGTGGTCGGCCCGGACGGCGCCACCCACGCCGGCAACCTCGACCTGTCCTATCTGCGCTGCGTGCCGGGCATGCTGGTGATGGCCCCCGCCGACGAGAACGAGTGCCGGCAGATGCTGACCACCGGCTTTCGTCATCTCGGCCCGGCGGCGGTGCGCTATCCGCGCGGGATGGGGCCAGGCGTGGCCGTGCAGCCCTCCCTGGAGGCGCTGCCGATCGGCCAGGCGCAGCTGCGCCGGCGCGGCGCGCGCATCGCGCTTTTGGCGTTCGGTGCCATCGTGCCCGCGGCGGAACAGGTCGGCGCCGAGCTCGGCCTGACCGTGGTCAACATGCGTTTCGTCAAGCCGCTGGACCGCGCGCTGCTGCTGGAGCTGGCCGCCTGCCATGAAGGCTTCGTCACCCTCGAGGACAACGTGGTCGCAGGCGGCGCCGGCAGCGGCGTGGCCGAGCTGCTGGCCGCCGAAGGCATCGCCCTGCCGGTCCTGCACCTGGGCCTGCCGGATGCCTTCCAGCCGCATGCCAGCCGCGAAGAGCTGCTGGCCGAGGCCGGGCTGGACGCGGCCGGCATCCGCGCCGCGGTGCTGGCGCGCTGGCCGCAGCTGGGCACGGCGGCGGTCGCGCAGGCGGCGCCCTGAGGGCCACGCCGGCTCACTCGGCGGCGGTATCCTCGTTCTCGTCCGGGGCGATCACCGCATAGCCCCTGGCTTGCAGCGCCGCCAGGTAGCCGTTCGCGCCGAGTAGGTCGCTCAGCGGCAGCGCGGCGAAGCTGACCGCGTTCTTCTCGAGCCGCCGCATCGGCGGCTGCCAGCCACTTGGCGCGCAATTTGGCGCGGGCATCCCCGAAGCCCAGCCGCTTGCCGATCCCGGCCTCGGTGACGGCGGCGCTGCACGCCTCCCACTGGTAGGCCGGCGGCAGCGCGCGCAGCGCCGGCATGTCGCCGGTGGCCCAGGCATTGGCGCGCGCGCGCATGGCGTCGAGGTCGGTCTCGATCCGGGCCAGGGTGTTGTCGAAGCAGGCCAGGTCATCGAGCGTGGTCTTCGACCATTCCTGCAGCAGCGGCTTGGGGTCCTTAATGACGATGGTCTCCTTCACCACCGTCACCGTCGGGTGGTGGTCCTTGATCGCCTTCTCCACCACCGGCCACACCGGGTCGCGGGTGTCCAGCCCGTTTTTCTTCATCGCCGCGGTGTACAGCTCCTGCGCGGCGAACAGCGGGCGGCGCTTCTCCACCCCGCCGTCGTTGCCGATGTAGCGCGCCTTCAGTCCCTGCCAGCGCGCATAGGACGCGGGCGAGACCACCTCGCGCAGGACCTTGCCGTCCGGGTTGTCACGCGCACCCAGCAACTTTGGCAGCAGCAGCAGGCCGCGGAAGAAGCCGACGTCGGCATCGATCTGCACCCCGCGCATGCGGATCACCTCCTGCGCGTTCGCCAGCACCCGCTGCAGCGGCACGGCCTGCCACTGCATCTTCGCCGGCAGCGGGCCCAGGGTGCCGAGCAGGTACAGCTCGTGATCGCCCTTGCGCACGATCCACATGCCCGGCCCCGGCTGTTCGCCCTGCACCACCACCGTCGCCTCGGTGCGGATGCCGTCCGCCGGCGGCACCTCCTGCGCGGGTACGGGCAGCGCCATGCACCCGCCGATCATCACCGCCGCCAGCTGCCACATCACTTTTCGCATCCGCGCATCTCCCTGCTGTTCGAGCCGCGAGTGTGACGGCATCCGCACCCCGGAGTTCAACCTGCGACTGAATCGTGGGATGCTTGTCGCGTCATCGCCGCACCATGGGAGTGGGTCATGAGCGTCCGCGTCGTCCGTCTGGGCAGCCCGCGCACGCCGGGCGAGGGACTGCGCATCGGCACCGTGCGCCGTCCGCCGCGCGGGGTTCCGAAATCGAATACGCGCGCCGTGATTTCTATGACGTCTGGCTGCCGACCGTGGCGCCCAGCTCAGGAGGCGATGGACATGGCCCACGCGGCGAGCACGCCGGCGCAGTGGCGGGCGTTCTTCCGCCGCTACCGCAGCGAAATGAAGCGCCCGGACGCCGCGCACGCGATCGCGCTGCTGGCCGCGCTGTCGCACCAGACCGATTTCAGCGTGGGCTGCTACTGCGAAGACGAGGCGCACTGCCATCGCCACGAGCTGCGGGCGCTGCTGCAGGACGCCGGGGCGAAGCTCGCCGACTGAGGCCGCCTATTCCTGCGAGCGCTTCACCGGCTTGCCCGCGCCGGCAACCGTCTCCGCGATCCGCCACAGGTAGAGGCTGGCATAGCTGCGATACGGCCCCCAGCGCTCGCCGCGCGCCGCGAGTTCCTTCGGGGTCGGCATCGCCTCCGCCTCGTCCACCGCCTGCGCGCCCTTGCGGATGCCGAGGTCGTCCACCGGCAGCACGTCGGGCCGGCCGAGGCGGAACATCAGCATCATCTCCACCGTCCAGCGCCCGATGCCGCGGATCGGCACCAGCGCGGCGACGATCGCCTCGTCATGCATGCGCGCCATCTGGCGCAGGCCCGGGATCTCGCCGGCCTCCTCGCGCCGCGCCAGGTCGCGCAGGGCCAGCAATTTGTTGCCGGACACCCCGCAGCCGCGCAGGGTGGCGTCGTCGATCCGGGCCAGGGTGTCGCAATGGAAGCGCGGGCTGCCGATCGCCGCCTCCACCCGCCCGACGATGGTCGCGGCCGCCTTGCCGCTGAGCTGCTGGTAGAGGATGGCGCGCGCCAGCGCATCCACCGGGTCGAATGGCTTCCGCCAGCGCGGATCGGCGGGGATCGGGCCGAGCCGGCGCATCCACGCACCCAGCCGGCGGTCGCGCCGCGCCAGGTGCGCGAACGCCTGTTCGACATCGAAGCCACGCGCGTAGCTGACCATGCCCGCCCCGCTCATCCGCGCAGCCGGGCCCAGGCCTGTAGCAGCCAGCCGCCGATCAGCAGCAGGCCACCGGCCGGTGCCAGCACCGTGGACGTGCCCAGCAGCGCCGCAGCGGCCAGGCTGCCGGCGAACAGCAGCACCCCTGCCAGCAGCAGCACCTGCGCCCACAGCGCACCGGCGCGTTGCGCCAGCGGCGCCAGCGCGGCCAGCGCCAGGCCGTGGCCGAAGCCGAACGCCGCGGCCAGCAGCAGGCGCTCGCGCGCGGCCGGTGCCGCGGCGTGCATGGCATAGGCCGACAGCGCCACCGCCAGCGCGGCCAGCAGGCTGCCGGCGGCCGCCAGCCAGCGGCGGGCGGCGACGATCAGGGGAACGGTCATGGGAATTTGCGTGGGCATGGCAGGATTGTGCCCGGTCACCGCCCCTGAAATGCAAACGCCGCGACGGTGCGCGGCGTTTGCGGGAGCAGCGGTGTCCTGGCGGACCGGCTTACTTGATCGGCCAGTACACGTCGAACTGGCCGTCGGCGGTGAACGCGCCGGCGATGCCGGACTTGTAGTCCTCGTAGGCGCGGTCCTTCACGTCGTAGCCGTGGGTGGCCGCCCACGCGCGCAGGGCGTTGCGCACGTTGTCGAGTTCGGCCATGTAGCCGGTGTAGGAGGCCATCACCGCCCTGCCGGCCGGAATCTGCACATACTGCACCGGGCCCTGGGTGGTGACCTTGCCGACCGCGCCGCCGTCCTTGCGACGCACCACCTGGGCGACGTCGAAGGTGTAGGTCTCGCGGCCGAGGTCGGTGGTGACGATGCGCACCGGGCCCACCGCTTCCAGGCCGTTGGCTTCGATCACGCGCTTGATCCACTCGCTGTTGGCATTGATCGAGGCCTGAATCTGCGCGTTGCCGCGCTCGACCGCGCCCGCATTCACGAACAGCACGTCCTCGGCCGGGCGATCGACCACCTTCGGGGTGGTCATCCTGCTGCCGCTGACGGCGTAATCCACGTTCGGCACCGAGGCCAGCATGGTGGTCAGGCGCGACAGCCCCAGCTTCATGTCATCGCCCACGTGGCGGGCCACGTACAGGCCGGCGTAGCGGCCGAGCAGGTTCCAGCCGTAGTCCACGTCGTAGGTCTGGGTGATCTCGACGTTGCGGTTGTTGCGGCCGGTGGGCTTGAGGTAGAACGCGGTGCGCTTGTCGTGGCCGCGCTCGATGTTGGTGATGGCAATCGCCACCTTCTCGCGCGGCACGCTCTCCACGATCTCGTAGCTACCGCTGCCCAGGCGCTCGTTCTTGGACGCGTAATCCAGACGCGCGCCCACGCCCTCCTCCGGGCCGGACAGGGTGATCTGCATGTTCGGATCGCGCAGGAACAGCGGGTTCCAGTCCTTGAAGCGGCGGAAGCTGTTCAACGTGTCGAACACGATGGTCAGCTTGCGGTTGGTCTCGATCTTCTCCACCAGGTGGCGGGAAGACGGCAGCAGCAGGCCCACCACCAGGTACAGGGTGAACACGATGGCGAGGGAAATCAGGATCTCGAGCAAGCGAGTCATTCAGGAATCTCCGGGGAAGGCCGCGGCGGCCAGCAGCCGCACAGACTGGCCATCTTAGCAAACCGGCCGCGCCCCGGGCGAGGCCAACCCGGCCCGAAACGCGACGCGGCGCACCCTTCCGCGCCGGCCGGGCATCCTGTCCGCATCAGACCAATTGCAGCTCGAACGCCTTGAGCACCGCCCGGGTGCGGTCGCGCACGCCGAGCTTGGACAGGGCAAGAGGCCGCCGCATGCGCGCCGCCGGCGCGCGCGGCCTCGAGCGCCCGCCACGATGCAGCGCGGCGGGCCGGGCATCCTGTCCGCATCAGACCAATTGCAGCTCGAACGCCTTGAGCACCGCCCGGGTGCGGTCGCGCACGCCGAGCTTGGACAGGGCAAGAGGCCGCCGCATGCGCGCCGCCGGCGCGCGCGGCATCGAGCCGCCCGCCGCGATGCAACGCGGCGGGCCGGGCATCCTGTCCGCATCAGACCAATTGCAGCTCGAACGCCTTGAGCACCGCCCGGGTGCGGTCGCGCACGCCGAGCTTGGACAGGATGTTGGAGACGTGGTTCTTGATCGTGCCCTCGGCCACGCCCAGCGAGTTGGCGATCTCCTTGTTCGAGAACCCCGAGGCCATCAGGCGCAGAATCTCGGTCTCGCGGTCGGTCAGCGGGTCCGGCCGCTCCAGGCTGACGAACTCATTGCGCATGTGCTCCAGCCCCGACAGCAGACGCTGGGTCACCGCCGGCTGCACCAGCGAGCCGCCGTTGGCCACGGCCTGGATGGCGCCCACCAGCTGCTCCAGCGACACGTCCTTGAGCAGGTAGCCCTTGGCCCCGGCCTTGATCCCGGCCAGCACCAGCTGGTCATCGTCGAAGGTGGTGAGGATGATGGTCGGCGGCAGGGTGCCGGCCTTGCCGAGCGCCTGCAGGGCCTCCAGGCCCGACATCGCCGGCATCCGCATGTCCATCAGCACCACGTCGGGCGCGACCTGCGGGATCAGCTCCACCGCCTGGCGGCCGTCCACCGCCTCGGCCACCACTTCCACGCCCTCGGCCAGCGCCAGCAGGGAACGGATGCCCTGGCGCACCAGGGTCTGGTCATCGACCAGGAACACGCGGATGGGACGGGCTCTGCTCATGCGACGGCTCCTGCGGGAAGGGAAAGGGCGGCGTTCGGCGCCACCGGCAAGGTGATGGTGATCTGGAATCCGTGGCCGCGCTGGCTGGCGATGTCGGCCCGCCCGCCGTGCATGCGCAGGCGCTCGCCCAGTCCGCGCAGGCCGTTGCCCGGCAGCACCTGGTCGCTGCCGCGGCCATCGTCGCGCACCTGCAGGATCAGGTCGCTGCCCTCGCGGTGGGCGGACAGCCACAGCTGGCTGGCCCCGGAATGGCGCACCGCGTTGGTGATGGCCTCCTGCGCGCAGCGCAGCAGCACGTGCGCACGCTCGGGGTCATCCACCATCAGCGGGGCCTGGATGTCCATGTGGATCTGCAGGCTGGGGACATTCTCGGCCAGCGGCCGCAGCGCCGCGCCGAGATCGATCGCGCCGCCCTCGCGCAGCTGGCTGACCGCCTCGCGCACGTCGGTGAGCAACAGTCGCGCCAGCGTATGCGCCTGCTGCACGTGCTCCTTCACCCGCCCCTCGGAGAGGTGGCCGGCCACCTCCAGGTTCAGGCTCAGCGCGGTCAGGTGATGGCCCAGCAGGTCGTGCAGCTCACGCGCGATGCGGGTGCGCTCGTTCACCCGGGCGCTGTCGGCCAGCAGCGCGCGGGTGGCGCGCAGCTCGGCGTTCAGGCGGCGCTGCTCCTCGCGTGCCTGCGCCTGTTGCAGCGCGACCAGACTGACGATGAATACGAAGCCGGAGAAGCCCGCGTACAGCATCGACTGCATCAGCGCCTCCAGCGGCGGAAAGCCCAGCCAGCGGATGAACACCGGCGCCACCGCCAGCTGGCCGGCCAGCAGCCAGGCCACGCCCCACGGCAGCGGCAGCAGCTCACGGCAGCACGCAGGCCGCCACCATCAGCAGCACGCTGCCGAGGCCGGAACCGTTGTAATAACTGACTCCCAACGCGGCCAGGGTGAGCACCACCAGCAGCAGGTAGTCCGGCAGCCGGTGGCGGCGTCCGCCCAGCCCGCGGGTGAGCCAGGCATAGCAGGCCCCGAACGCCAGGTAGGCCAGCCAGCCCTGCCAGGGCATCGGCCGCAGCGCGAGGTCGTCGCCGCCCCCGGCCAGGTGCGGGGCCAGCCACAGGTACAGCAGCGGCAGCCCCACCATCGCCCAGGTGAACAGGCCGGCGGCGCGCAGCAGGCGGGTATGCGAGATGCGGACGAGCATGCCGCCTTATAACGCCTCCGGCGGCGGATCGCGCACCTCCAAGGTCATGCCCCCCGCCGGCGGCACGTGCGATAATCCCCGCCCGGCGCGCCATGGTGGGCCGCCCGCAGCCGCTACCCGGAGTCTGAAGGAATGACGATCGCCATCCGCGACGTGCGCGAGCACGAGCTGGATTCCGTCCTGGCCCTCAACAATGCGGCCGGTCCTGCGATCCTTCCGCTGGATGCCCCGCGCCTGCGCCGGCTGTACGACCACGCCGAGTACTTCCGGGTGGCCGAACGCGACGGTGCGCTGGCCGGCTTTCTGATCGGCTTCGGCGCCCACGGCTGCCACGACAGCAGCAATTTCGCCTGGTTCCGCGCGCATTATCCCGACTTCTTCTACATCGACCGGGTGGCGGTGGCCAGCCGCCGCCGCGGCGGCGGTGTGGGCCGCGCGCTGTATGCCGACGTGCAGAGCTACGCCGAGCTGCGCTACCCGCAGCTGGCCTGCGAGGTGTTCCTGGAACAGAGTGCCGACCACGCGCTGCTGTTCCACGGCAGCTTCGGCTTCCGCGAGGTCGGCCAGAACGTGATGGCCGAACACGGCCTGCGCGCGGCGATGCTGATGAAGTCGCTGTGCAGCCACGAATGGGTACGCCAGACCTACGGTAATGCCCTGCCGGACGTACCCTGAGCTGCAGCGCCCGCGCCCGCAGGTCGCCAGCGCCGACGCCCGCGAGGCCTGCGCATGAGCGCGCAGCCAGATTTCAGCTCAGGCCGGCGAGCTCAAGTTCGGTCAGGTCGGCATCGCCAATCTGCGCATCCGCCAGCTCGATCCTGCCCGTCTTGCGCAGGAAATGCGCGAGCGCGTGCAGCGCGCGCCCAACCTGTTCGCGCGCGCCGCGGTGGTGCTGGACTTCAGCAGCCTGCTGCAGACTCCCACCGCAGACCAGGTGCGCGCCCTGATCGCGGCCCTGCGCGAGGCTGGCGTATTGCCGGTGGCGCTGGCCTACGGCACCCGCGAGATCGATGCCCTGGCGCGCGAACTCGGCCTGCCGCTGCTGGCCAAGTTCCGCGCCCAGTACGAGCCTGCCGCGGCGGAAGCTGCGTCCGCCCCGCCGCCCACCCCGGCCCCGGCCCCCGCCCCGGCGCCGCCGCCCGCCGCGCGCGCCGGCGACGGCAGGCCGGGCCTGATCCACACCAACCCGGTGCGCTCCGGCCAGCAGGTATACGCCGAACAGCGCGACCTGACCGTGCTGTCCACCGTGGGCGCTGGCGCCGAGGTGCTGGCCGATGGCAGCATCCACATCTATGGGGCCCTGCGCGGCCGCGCCCTGGCCGGCGCGCAGGGGAATACCGAGGCCCGCATCTTCTGTCGCGAGTTCCATGCGGAGCTGGTGGCGGTGGCGGGCCATTACAAAGTGCTGGAAGACATCCCGGCGGACCTGCGCGGCAAGGCCGTGCAGGTCTGGCTGACCACGGACACCTCAAGCTGGCGGCGCTCGACTGAGTCCCCGGCACACCTACGGAGAAGCCAACTTGGCCGAAATCATCGTCATCACCTCGGGCAAAGGCGGCGTGGGCAAGACCACGACCAGCGCCAGCCTCGCCACCGGGCTCGCGCGCCACGGCAAGAAGGTCGCCGTGATCGACTTCGACGTCGGCCTGCGCAACCTCGACCTGATCATGGGCTGCGAGCGGCGGGTGGTGTACGACTTCGTCAACGTCATCCACGGCGAGGCCACGCTCAAGCAGGCGCTGATCAAGGACAAGCGCTTCGACAACCTGTACGTGCTGGCCGCCAGCCAGACCCGCGACAAGGACGCGCTGAGCAAGGACGGCGTGGAGAAGGTGCTGAAGGACCTGGCTGCCGACGGCTTCGACTACATCCTGTGCGACAGCCCGGCCG
This sequence comes from Thermomonas sp. S9, assembly GCF_024704365.1. Taxonomy (GTDB): domain Bacteria; phylum Pseudomonadota; class Gammaproteobacteria; order Xanthomonadales; family Xanthomonadaceae; genus Thermomonas. Next base: position 1,006,658 of record NZ_JAJDFY010000001.1, on the reverse strand, counting down.
GAATCGAGAAGGGCGCGTTCCTGGCGATGTACTTCGCCGACCGCGCGGTGGTGGTGGTGAACCCGGAAGTCTCCTCGGTGCGCGACTCCGACCGCGTGCTGGGCCTGCTGGCCTCCAAGACCCACCGCGCCGAACGCAACGACGGCGAGGTCACCGCGCACCTGCTGCTGACCCGCTACAGCCCGGCGCGGGTGGAGAGCGGCGAGATGCTCTCGATCGCGGATGTGGAGGAGGTGCTGGGCCTGAAGACGATCGGCGTGATCCCCGAGTCCGGCGACGTGCTGAACGCGTCCAACAAGGGCGAGCCGGTGATCATGGACATGGAGTCGATCGCCGGCCAGGCCTATGACGACGCGGTGGCGCGGCTGCTGGGCGAGGATCGCCCGCTGCGCTTCACCACGGTCGAAAAGAAGGGCTTCTTCAGCAAGCTGTTCGGGGGCTGACGCATGTCCATCTTCGACTTCCTCAAGCCCAAGAAGAACACCGCGCAGACCGCCAAGAACCGCCTGCAGATCATCATCGCGCAGGAGCGCAGCTCGGCCGGCGCGCCCGACTATCTGCCGCTGCTGCGGCGCGAGATTCTGGAAGTGATCAGCAAGTACGTGGCGGTGGAAGCCGACGCGGTGAAGGTGGACCTGATCAAGGACGGCGAGCACGACGTGCTGGACATCTCGGTCTCGCTGCCCGACCGCGGCGGCGCTCCCGCAGGCGCCTGATTCCGACCGCTCGCCCGCGCATCCGCCCCACCCGCCCCGCAACGGCCGGACCCACGCCGCAGATGCCCTCGCCACATCCCCCGCACGGCACCCTGCCCGCCGCCGACGTGCTGCGGCTGGCCGATATCGGCTTCGCCGCACCCCGCGCGCTGCTGCAGTGCTACGGTCTGGCGCTCGTGCAGGTGCCCGACGGCGCGCCGATCCCCGGCAGCTACTGGGGCGCGCCGGAGGCCGGCATCATCGGCGCCACCGTGTATGCGCGCGCCGACACCCCGGTGCACTCGCTGCTGCACGAGGCCGGGCATCTGATCGTGCTGCCGCCGGAGCGGCGCGCGGCCGTGCATACCGACGCCACCGACTCGATCCCGGAGGAGGACGCGGTCTGCGTGCTGCAGGGCCTGCTCGGCGACGCCCTGCCCGGCGTGGGGCGCGACCGCGTGTGGGCCGACATGGACGCCTGGGGCTACACCTTCCGCCTCGGCTCGGCGCGCGCCTACGTCGAGCGCGATGCCGAATCCGCCTGGGCCTGGCTGCGCGCCCGTGGCCTGGCGGATGACGGCGGGGCGCTGCTGCTGCCCACCTGAGCGCAGGCACTGCGAACCGCGCCGCCGGTGCCGCCCCGACCCGGGTCGTTTCGACCTTACGTTTTTGCCTACGTTCGGCGCGATACTCCGCGCATGAACGCCGACCTCGCCCCGCAGGACCCCGCCACCGCCACCGCGCTGCCGGCGCGCTTCTACGTCGATCCCGGAATGGTGCAGCGCGACCGCCGCGCCATCTTCGACCGCAGCTGGCAGCTGGTGGCGCACGTCAGCCAGCTGCCGCAGGCGGGCGACCACGTGGTGGCCGACCTCGCCGGACTGCCGGTGCTGGCGGTGCGCGACCACGACGGCGCGATCCACGTGCTGCACAACGTCTGCCGCCACCGCGCCGGCCCGCTCGCGCAGTGCGACGGCCGCGGCGCGAAGGCGCTGCGCTGCCGCTACCACGGCTGGACCTACACCCTGGACGGGCGGCTGCGCGCGGCCCCCAAGATGCAGGGCGCGGCGGGCTTCGAGGTGGCCGACGTGCGGCTGCCACGGCTTGCGGTGCGCGTCTGGCAGGGGCTGGTGTTCGCCGCGATCGACGCAAGCGGCGCGCCGGACTTCGACGCCTTCATCGCCGGGATCGACGCGCGGCTGGGCGCGGAGCGCGACCTGGCCGGCTACGGCGGGCACCACCGGGTGGCCTACGACATCGCCTGCAACTGGAAGGTGTACGTGGACAACTACCTCGAGGGCTACCACGTCCCGCACGTGCACCCAGGGCTGAACCGGCTGCTGGACTACCGCAGCTACCGCACCGAGCTGATGCGCTGGCACAGCCTGCAGTGGAGCCCGCTGGAGAGCGACCCGGCGCTGTACGGCAACGGCGATGCGCTGTACTACTGGCTGTGGCCGAACACCATGCTCAACGTGCTGCCCGGGCGGCTGCAGACCAATACCGTGATCCCGCTGGGCGTGGACCGCTGCCGGGTGCTGTTCGACAGCTACTACGCCGCCGATGCGGCGCCGGCGCGGCGCGAGGCCGACATCGCCTTCAGCGACCAGGTGCAGCATGAGGATCTTTCCATCTGCGAGGACGTGCAGCGCGGCATGGCCTCCGGCAGCTACCTGCCGGGCCGCCTGAACCCGCTGCGCGAGACCGGCGTGCACCACTTCCACGAACTGCTGCGCGCGGCCTACCGCGCGGATGCGGGCGCGTGAATCCGCCGCGCCCGCTGGGAGTCTGGGCGGCCACCGCGCTGGTGGTGGGCAGCATGATCGGCAGCGGCGTGTTCCTGCTGCCGGCGGCACTGGCGCCGTATGGCGCCGCCAGCCTGCTGGGCTGGGGAATCGCGCTGGCCGGCGCGCTGCTGCTGGCCGCCACCTTCGCCCGCCTGGCGGTGCAGTGGCCGCACACCGGCGGGCCTTACGCCTATGCCCGGCGCGGCTTCGGCGACCGTGCCGGGTTCGCGATCGCATGGAGCTACTGGGTCTCGATCTGGTCGGGCATGGCGGCGATCGCGGTGGCCTTCGCCGGCAGCCTGGGCGCGCTGTTCCCGGCGCTGACCGCCACCCCACTGCGCGCCGCGCTGTGCGCGCTGGCGGCGCTGTGGGCATGCACGCTGGTGAACCTGGCGGGGCTGCGCGAGGCCGGGCGCGCGCAGGTGCTGCTGACCGCGCTGAAGCTGCTGCCGCTGCTGCTGTTCGGGCTGGTGGCGCTGTGGTGGCTGGACCCCGGCCGCTACGTGCCGTTCAACCCCAGCGGGCAGCCGCTACCGCAGGTGGCCAACACCACCGTGATCCTCACCATGTGGGCGCTGTGCGGGCTGGAGGTGGCGACCGTGCCGGCCGGCGCCATCCGCGACCCGGCGCACACCATTCCGCGCGCCACCGTGCTCGGCACCCTGCTGGCGGGCGTGGCCACGCTGCTGGCCTGCACGGTGGTGATCGGGCTGGTTCCGCCCGAGGTGCTGAAGACCTCGGGCGCACCGATGGCGGACGCCGCCGCACGCACCTGGGGCCCCTGGGCCGGAAGCGCGATCGCCGCCCTGGCGGCAGTGGCCACTTTGGGCGCCATCAACGGCTGGGTGCTGGTCTGCGCGCAGCTCGCGCTGGCCGCGGCCGACGACGGCCTGTTCCCGCGCGCGTTCACACGATGCGATGCGCGCGGCACCCCGACGTTCGGGCTGCTGGTCGGCAGCGGCCTGGCCAGCGTACTGGTGATCGCCAGCTACAGCCGCGGGCTGGTGGCGCTGTTCACCTTCATCCTGCTGATCTCCACCTCGGCCATCCTGCTGCCGTATGCGGCCAGCAGCGCGGCCTGGCTGCGGCGCGGCGCCGGCGGCGGGCGGATCGTCGCGGCGCTGGCGCTGCTGTACAGCCTGTACGCGCTGAGCGGCGCCGGTGCCGAGGCGCTGGCCTGGGGCGCGGTGCTGCTGCTGGCCGGGGTGCCGGTCTATGCGTGGGTGCACCGCGCCCGCCGACCCACGTTATAGCGCGGTCGGTTCCAGCGCCGCCGGCTCCTCGGGCGCCCGCAGCGCTTGCCGCCAGGCGTGGCCTTCCCAGCGCCAGAACAGCCAGCCGGCCAGCACGAAGGCCGCCGCGCCCAGCGCCAGATGCAGGCCGCTGGCGCTGACCAGCGGCGAGACACGCCGGCGATGACGGCATTCACCAGCAGCCCGAAGAACGCCTGCAGCGAGGACGCGCTGCCGCGCTGGTGCGGGAACAGGTCGAGGATGGCCAGGGTGATGACCGGGAACGCCAGCGCGATCCCGAACGCATGCAGGCTGACCGGCAGCACCGCCCACGGCACCGCCGGCGTGGCCACCCCGAGGTTGTAGCCGATGTCCAGCAGCATCGCCGCGCCGGAACAGGCGAACCCGAGGTTGGCCAGGCGGCGGCCGTCGATGCGACCGGCGGCACGCCCGGACACGAACGCGCCCAGCATCATCCCGGCGATCATGGGGATGAAGAACCAGCCGAACTGGCGCTCGCCCAGGCCCAGCAGGTCGAGCACGAAGGCCGGGGCCGAGGCGATGTACAGGAACAGCGCGCCGAAGTTGAAGCCGGCCGCCATCGACAGCCGCAGGAAGCGCGGATGGCGGCCGATGCCGAGGTAGCCGCGCAGCAGCGCCCCCGGATGCAGTGGCAGGCGCGCCGGCGGCGGATGGGTCTCGGGCAGCGCGCGCCACACCGCCAGCGCCAGCAGCGTCGCGAACGCCGCCAGGAACCAGAAGATCGCCGGCCAGCGCTGCCAGCCCAGCAGCCAGCCGCCCAGGATCGGCGCCACCGCGGGGGCGATGCCGAAGATCATCGAAACATGGCTCATCATCCGTTGCGCAGCGTGGCCGTGCAGCACGTCGCGGATCACCGCCCGCCCGACGATCAGCCCCACCCCCGCACTGAGCCCCCTGCAGGGCGCGGAACGCCAGCAGCTGCGGCAGGGTGGCGGCCAGCGCGCAGCCCAGCGAAGCCAGCACGAACACCCCCAGCCCGCCCAGGATCACCCGCTTGCGGCCCAGCGCGTCCGACAGCGGGCCGTGCACCAGGCTCATGGCCGCATAGGCCAGCAGGTAGGCGCTGATGGTCTGCTGCATCGCCAGCTTGTCGGCCCCCAGCTGCGCGCCGATCTGCGGGAAGGCCGGGAAGATGGTATCGATCGAGAACGGCCCGAACATGGCCAGCCCGCCCAGCAGCAGAACCAGGCGGCGGGGCGGCGGCGGCGATGGCGCGGGCATCGACCGATTGTACGGAGACTGCGACCGGCGGCGGCCTTCGGGCCCACCCGGCCTGTATAATCGTGGCCGCACGGAGGGAGAAGCGCGCGGACCACGTCCCGCGGCGCTGCCGAAGGCGCAACCGCCCGGAATCGCTCAGGCCCAAGACCGCCGTGTGACCACACTCTGGAGAGATCGGCACGCCCATCCACCGGGCGATGCCGGCGCCGAAGGGGCACGAAGCCGCGCGGATCACCCTCCCCGCCCGCGCGCTTTAAAACTCTCAGGCAGAAGGACAGAGCGGGCATCCCCTCCCCGCGCGATCGCGCCCCCGGATGCCGCCATGACCCAGCCCTCGCTCCGCTCGCTCGAACACCACGACGCCTTCATCGAACGCCACATCGGCCCCAACGACGCCGAGATCGCGCACATGCTGCGCGCGCTCGGTTTCGACTCGCTGGAGGCGTTCACCGATGCCATCGTCCCGGCCGCCATCAAGTCGGAGGCCCCGCTGGCGCTGCCGGAGGCGATGACCGAAGTCGAGGCGCTGGCGAAGATCCGCGCGATCGCGCAGAAGAACCAGGTGTTCAAGAGCTTCATCGGCCAGGGCTACTACGGCACCCACACGCCCAACGTCATTCTGCGCAATGTGCTCGAGAACCCGGCCTGGTACACCGCCTACACCCCGTACCAGGCGGAAATCTCGCAGGGCCGCATGGAGGCGCTGATCAACTTCCAGACCATGATCGCCGACCTCACCGGCATGGACATCGCCAACGCCTCGCTGCTGGACGAGGCCACCGCCGCCGCCGAGGCGATGACCCTGGCCAAGCGTTCCGCGAAGTCGAAGTCCGACACCTTCCTGGTGGTCGGCGACACCCATCCGCAGACGATCGAGGTGCTGCAGACCCGCGCCGAGCCGCTGGGCCTGACGGTGAACGTGGTGCGCGGCACCGACGCGGTGCACGCCGCGATCGCCGCCGGCGACTACTTCGGCGTGCTGGCGCAGTACCCGGCGTCCAGCGGCTGGGTCGCCGACTGGGAGCAGGACGCCGAGGCCATCCATGCGCACGGCGCGCTGTTCGTGGTCGCCACCGACCTGCTGGCCCTGACCCTGCTGAAATCGCCGGGCGAAATGGGCGCGGACATCGTGATCGGCAACAGCCAGCGCTTCGGCGTGCCGCTGGGGTTCGGCGGCCCGCACGCCGCGTTCATGGCCTGCCGCGACGCCTACAAGCGCAGCATGCCGGGCCGCCTGATCGGCGTGTCCATCGACGCCGACGGCAACCCGGCCTACCGCCTCACCCTGCAGACCCGCGAGCAGCACATCCGCCGCGAGAAGGCGACCTCCAACATCTGCACCGCGCAGGTGCTGCTGGCGGTGATGGCCTCGATGTACGCGGTGTACCACGGCCCCGATGGCCTGAAGCGCATCGCCCAGCGGGTGGCGCGCTACACCGCGATCCTCGCGGCGGGTCTGCGCCAGCTGGGCCATGCCCCCGTACACACCACCGCCTTCGACACCCTGTGCATCGATGCCGGTGCGGCAGCCGAGGCGATTCTGGCGCGCGCCGCGGCACGCCGGGTCAACCTGCGCGTGCGCGGCAACGGCTCGATCTGCGCCTCGCTGGACGAGACCACCACCCGCGCCGACCTCGAACTGCTGTGGCGCATCTTCGGCGGCGACGACGCCACCCTGCCCGACATCGACGCGCTGGATGCCAGCGCGCCGCCGCTGGTTCCGGAAGCGCTGCGGCGCACCTCGGCGTTCCTCACCCACCCGGTGTTCAATACCCACCACAGCGAGCACGAACTGCTGCGCTACCTGCGCACGCTGGCCGACAAGGACCTGGCGATGGACCGCACCATGATCCCGCTGGGCAGCTGCACCATGAAGCTCAACGCCACCGCCGAGATGATCCCGGTCACCTGGCCGGAATTCGGCAACCTGCATCCGTTCGCGCCGGCCGAACAGGCGCAGGGCTACAAGGCGCTGATCGACGGGCTGGAAGCGATGCTGGTGGAAGCCACCGGCTACGACGCGGTGAGTCTGCAGCCGAACTCCGGCGCGCAGGGCGAGTACGCCGGCCTGCTGGCGATCCGCGCCTACCACGCCGCGCGCGGCGAGGGCCACCGCAACATCTGCCTGATCCCGGAATCCGCGCACGGCACCAACCCGGCCTCGGCGCAGATGGCCGGCATGAAGGTGGTGGTGACCCGGTGCGATGCCAACGGCAACGTGGACATCGAGGACATCCGCGCCAAGGCCGAGCAGCATTCGGCCAACCTGGCCGCGATCATGATGACCTACCCGTCCACCCACGGCGTGTTCGAGGAGGACGTGGTCCGCATCTGCGAGATCATCCACCAGCACGGCGGCCAGGTGTACACCGACGGCGCCAACATGAACGCGCTGGTGGGCCTGGCCAAGCCGGGCAAGTGGGGCTCGGACGTCTCCCACCTCAACCTGCACAAGACCTTCTGCATCCCGCATGGCGGCGGCGGCCCCGGCGTGGGCCCGGTGGCGGTCAAGGCACATCTGGCACCGTTCCTGCCCAAGGCCTTCAACGATTCCGGCCTGAAGACCGCCGGCACCGGCGGCGGCGCGCTGGTCGCCGCGGCCAGCTTCGGCAGCGCCTCGATCCTGCCGATCAGCTGGATGTACATTGCGATGATGGGCCGCGACGGCCTGCGCCGCGCCACCCAGGTGGCGATGCTCAACGCCAACTACATCGCGCGCCGCCTGGCGCCGCATTACCGCACCCTGTATACCGGCCGCAACGGGCTGGTGGCGCACGAGTGCATCCTCGACCTGCGCCCGCTGGAAAAGCTCTCCGGCCTCAGCGCCGAGGACGTGGCCAAGCGCCTGATCGACTTCGGCTTCCACGCGCCGACGCTGAGCTTCCCGGTGGCCGGCACGCTGATGGTGGAGCCGACCGAATCGGAATCGCTGCACGAGCTGGACCGCTTCATCGACGCCATGATCCAGATCCGCGCCGAGATCCAGGACGTGATCGACGGCAAGCTGGACCGCGCCGACAACCCGCTCAAGCACGCCCCGCACACCGCCATGCGGGTGTCCGCCAGCGAGTGGACGCACGCCTACCCGCGCGAGCTGGCGGCGTTCCCCCTGCCCAGCCTCAAGCAGGTCAAGTACTGGCCGCCGGTGGCACGGGTGGACAACGTCCACGGCGACAAGAACGTGTTCTGCGCCTGCATCCCGGTGGATGCGTACAAGGACGAGGCCTGACGGGCGCGCCGCCGCGGGCATCCCCGCCCGGATGAAACGGACAGGCCCCGCAGTGCGGGGCCTGTTGGTGGGTGGCGATCACGCGCGGCGATCGCGCCCGGCGTACACGCGGGATCAGACGCCGCGCTGCTTCAGCCACGCCTCGATCTGCGGCAGCCGCTGCTGGCGCAGCTTCACCCGGGTCTGGATGGCGTTCACCACGCGCTGCGCTTCGCCGCGCGAGGTTGGCGCGATGTACTGCCCGGCGAAGGCGTTGATCTTGTCCACCATCTTCAGGTCATCCGCGCCACTGCCGAGGCCGGGGTAGTAGCGCGCGCGCGAGGTGGAATCGACCAGCGCGTCCACCTGGGTGCGGTGGGCGGTGGCGAAGTCGAAGGCCAGGTGCGGGTGCTCGCGGGCGACGGTGGCGATCATCGCGGCGCTGTTGGTGGCGCCGGGCTCGGCGGTCAGCGCCATGTCCAGCGCGCGCTGCGCCAGCGCCTTGTCCTTGGCCATCGCCAGCAGGCCGTAGTACTGGTCGCGCAGCAGCGAGGACTTCTCCGCCTGCGCCAGCGCGTGCAGCCTGTCCCAGGTGGCGGCATCGGCATTGTGCGCCACCATCCCCAGCACCGTCCGGCGCAGGTCGGGGCCAAGCGAGGCCGGGTTGGCAAGGAAGGCATCGAAGCGGCGGCGCGCCTCGGCCAGCACCTGGGCATCGCCGAGCATGCCGAGCACGCCGATCAGGCTCTGCCGCAACTCGCGCACGGCGGCGGAATCATCCGCACGATCCCCCCAGCCCAGTTGCGCCAGCTTGGGCGCCAGCCTGGCCTGGGCGAACGTGCGGAACGCGGCCTGGCGCCCGGGATCGGCCTTGAGCAGGTCGTCGATCGCGGCCAGCTGGCCGGCCACGTTCTGCCACAGCTCCGGCGCGGCCGTCATCGGCACCTGCATGGCCAGGTCCAGGCTGTCGGCCTCGGGCTGCAGGCCGACCGCGGCCAGCGCCTGCGCATCCAGCATCACGCCCATCTGGTCCACCACCGGCAGCCTGGCAAAATCGGCGCTGATGGCCTTGAACTGGGCCGGCGCGTACAGGGTGCGGAAGTAGCCCTTTGGCCGGCGTTCACCAGTACCGGGCCGGCACAGCCGGGCAGGGTCAGGCGGGCCTGGCCGTCCACCAGCACGCGCTGCACCTGGCCGTCGCCGCCGCGCACGCTGACCGGAACGTGCCAGCGCAACGGGATCTTGCCCGGGCGGTCGACGGTGTACTCGCCCTGTTCCAGCTCGACCACCGTTTCGCCGTTGACACAGGCGCTGCGGGCCTTGATCAGCGGCACGCCCGGCTGCAGGGTGAAATCGTGCGCGACCTGGGTGAACTGCCTGCCGGGCGCGGCGATCTCCATCTCCTTCCACAAATCGTCGGTCACCGCGTTGCCGTAGGCGTGCTTGGCGATGTAGCTGCGCACGCCCGCGCGCCAGGCGTCTTCGCCGATGTAATCCTCCAGCATCGAAATGACCGCCGCGCCCTTGCGGTAGGTAATGCCGTCGAACGCCTGGCTGGCCTGCTCCACGGTGGCGATGTGCTGCACGATCGGATGGGTGGTGGCGTAGGCATCCAGCCCCATCGGGCCGCGGCTGGTGAACGCGGCGTCCACGTTGTCCACGTCCCATTCCGGGTGCAGCTTGCGGGTGGTGCGGCCCTCCATCCAGGTGGCGAAACCCTCGTTCAGCCACAGGTCGTCCCACCACGCCATCGTCACCAGATCGCCGAACCACTGGTGCGCGATCTCGTGCGCGGCGGTGGTGAAGATGCGCTGCTTGTCGGACAGGTTGGAGGTGGCGGGATCGAACAGCAGCGAGGACTCGAAGGTGAAGATCGCGCCCCAGTTCTCCATCGCGCTGAAGAACTGGCTGCGGCCGGGCGCGGCGATGTTGTCGAGCTTGGGCAGCGGGTACTTCACGCCGAAGTAGTCGTCGTATTCGCGCAGCACGTCGCGGCTGGACTCCAGCGCGAAGCGGGCCTGGTCCACCTTGCCCTTCTGCGCGATCACACCGATCTCCACGCCGTTGTCGGACAGGGTGGTGCGGTCGAAATCGCCCACCGCCAGGAACAGCAGGTAGGTGGACATCTTCGGGGTCGGCGCGAACACGGTCAGGCGGCGGCCGTCGCCGAGGTCGTGGGTGCGCTCCGCCGGCATGTTGCTCACCACCCTCTGCCCCGCCGGCGCGGTCACCGCCAGGTGGAAGGTAGCCTTCAGGCTGGGCTCGTCCCAGGACGGGATGAAGCGGCGCGCGTCGGAGTTCTCGAACTGGGTGTAGAGCGCGCGCTTGTTGCCGGAGGCGGTCGGGTAGTCGAGCGCGAACAGGCCGTTGGCCTGGGTGCCGATCTTTCCGCTGTAGTCGATCGACAGCAGGTAGCGGCCGGGCGCGAGCGCGCGGTCGAAGGTGAAGGTGGCGGTCTGCGCCGCCGTATCCATCGCCACCCTGGGCACCAGGTCCTGGCCCTGCGCGCGGCCCAGGCGCACGCGGGAGAAGGCCATGTCCACCGCGTTCAGGGTGATGCTGCGGGTGGGCTTGAGCACGTCGAGGTCGATCCGCACCTTGCCGTCGAACGCGAGCTTCTCGGCATGCGGCACGATCTCGACATCGTAATTGGTCGGGCGCACGTCGCGCGGCAGCTGGGTGGTGGCATCCACCTGCGCCGCGGCGGGCGCTGGCGCGGCCGGGCGCGCCAGCGCGGCGGTGGCGGAACCGGCCAGGGCCAGGGCGATGGCGGTGGTCAGAAGGCGACGCATGCAAACCTCGGGGGAACGTGGGAGACCTGCGATCTTCCCGCCGCCCCGGGGTCTGGCCCAGCCCCGGAAGTCATGCCGCGAACATTACGAAACCGTCATGAACTCCCATTCCAGGATACTTCGAGTTCGCCCGCCACTCATGCCACCCTGGCCCGCCGGGATGATCCGTTGGAGATACCCATGCTGCGCCTGCTGCTGCCTGCCCTGTTCATGCTGGCCTGCGCCGTGCCCGCACATGCCGACACCCTCATCATCGACGGCACGGTGCGCACTTACGCGCTCCAGATCCCGGCTCGCCTGCCGGCGCCGCTGGTGCTGGTGCTGCACGGAAACACCCAGCAGGGCCGCGACATCCTGGAGCACACGTCCTGGCCAGAGGTGGCCCGCCGCGCGGGCTTCGTGCTGGTGGCACCGGACGGTCTGAACCGCGGCTGGGCAGATCTGCGCAGCGACACCGAAGCAGCCGGACGCCGGCCGCCGCCGGGCACCGACGACGTGGCATTCCTCACCACCCTGATCCAGGATCTGGTCGCGCGCGGCATCGCCGATCCGCACCGGATCTATGTCGCCGGGGTCTCCAACGGCGGCGCGATGGCCATGAGCCTGGCCTGCGTGCGCCCCGACCTGATCGCGGCGGCCAGCAGCACCCTCATGGCGATGACCCAGACCATGGTGGCGAACTGCCATCCCCGGCAGGGCACCCCGCTCGTGCTGATGAACGGCACTGCCGATCCGCTGGTCAATTTCGACGGCGGACGCGGCCGCAGCCGGCTGATGGGCGTCTCCGGCCTGCTCTCCGCCGAGGATACCCTGCGCTTCTGGCGCCGGGTGGACGGCTGCGCGCCCGAGGATGCCGGCACGACCGCGCTGCCGGACGTCGCGCGCGACGATCATTCGCGCATCGTCCTGGTGGCCTCGCATTGCCCGCAAGGCACCGACGTACGCCTGTACCGGGTGGAAGGCGGCGGCCATCGCCTGCCCGACCGCATGGACGATGCCCGCCATGCCCGCCTGGTGGATCGCCTGCTCGGCCCGCAGAACCACGACATCGACGGCCCCGAGGTGATCTGGGAGTTTCTGCGCCGTTTCGAGCGCAGTTGATCACCACCGCATGCCTTTGCCTTGCATGCGCCCACGAAAAGGCGATCGCGTGCACGCTTCTGCAGACGCAACCGGCGTAAAGTCGGAGCCGGCTTACACGGGTACGCCGCCATGATCCCGCTCCCCGTCTCCACTTCCACCATCGCGCGGTCCGGCATGCAGGCCGCTGCGCAGCGGATGCAGGTTGCGGCCAGCAACACCGCCAACCGTCACACCGACGGGTTCGAACGCCGCGACGCGGTCCAGACGGCTTCCCCGGACGGCGGCGTGCAGACGCGCATCGTGCCCAGCGGCGCAAGCAACGACGCCATCGGCGCACAGCTATCCGATGCCATCGCGGCCCGTCGGGCTGCCCTCGACTTCGCCGCCAATGCCGCCGCTTTCCGCGCCCGCAACGACGCAATCGGCACCCTGTTCGACGCGCTGGCCTGAACGCGCGGGCCTCGCGCCACGCACACCGGCAGATACATCTTCTTCATCCAGCTCGAAAAACGCGGATGGCGGCATCCGCCGCTGCTGCCGGGCGCCCAGAGGCGCGGCTCGCGTCACGGCTGGCGCCACCCTGAAGCGACGACGGCCCGCTCGCGCTCGGCATCCAGCGCCTCGCCCTTGATGCGCGCATCGATCGCAGCCAGCAGCTCCGGCGCCATCCCGGCACCGGCCTGCCGCAACTCACCGGTGTCGGCCGGTGCCTGCACCAGCAGTTCGACGCGCCATTGCCCCTCCTCGCGGCACGCAAGCCCCTGCCAGCCGCCATCGACGCCGTCGAAGCTGCGACACCAGCGGTTGTCCCGATCGAGAAAGGTCAGCCCCACGCGCATGCCGCCGGCGGGGGCCGCAGAGACCGATCGATCCAGCATCGCGGCGAATTCGCCGCGGGCGACCAGTGCCCCCCTCCTTGCGCACCCACGGCGTGCTGCCGTCGAGGCGAAACGCGATGGCCGCGGCGACCAGCGCGAGGGATGCGGCAAGCGCATAGACCGGCGCGCGCCAACGCAGCGCACGCGGCGCAGTGCGTCGGGCCAGCGGCGCAGGCGCGTCCACCAGCCTGCGCAAAGCGTCCGGCACCGGCTCGCGCAGCACGTCATCGAACGCACCCCGCAGGCGCTCGCGCATGCGCTGGTCGCGCCGGATCACCTCGTCCAGCGCAGGATCGAGCCGCCGCGCAGCCTCGATACGGGCGCGCGTGTCCGCATCCGCCTCGCCATCCAGATAGGCCCGCAGTGCCTCGGCATCGTTCCCGTTCATGGACGTCGGCTGCATCTTGGATTCCTCATTCCTGTCCGAGCCAATCGCGCAGCGCCGCCCGCGCCCGTGACAGCCGGCTCGTGACCGTGCCTTCGGGTACACCAAGCACGTGTGCGGCCTCGGCGTAACGCATGCCCTCCACCAGCACCAGCGCCACTGCCTCGCGCTGCTCGGGCGGCAACCTCGCCATTGCCTCTGCCACCGACAGCGCTTCGACGTGGCGTTCGACGCCCGCCTCGCCCACCGAAAGCCCGGCCTCCTCGGCGACGAAGACCGCCTGCTTGCGCGCCCGCGCCCGCAGCTCGTCCCGCCAGGCATTGCGCAGGATGCCAAACACCCATGCATCCACTCTTCCGTCCGGTCGCCACTGGTCCGCACGCGCAAGCGCGCGTTCCAGCGCCAGCTGCACCAGGTCATCGGCATCCGCGGCATTGCCCGCCAATGCACGCGCCATACGTCGCAGGCGTGGCAACAACGCCGGCAGTGCTTCGCAGACAGTGTCGCGATCGCTCATGCGTACAGGGGACCCTACGAACGTGTGCGCGGTTTCCATCCGTCGTGCATACCGGACGCTCAGCGACGGTGCAGAGGCGGATGCTAGCATCCGGTCGCATCCACTTCAGCCAGTGCCGCATGCGTCGTCACCTACCCCTGGTTGTATGCCTGCTGCTCGCGCTCGGGCCGTTCTTGCCCGTACGCGCGCAGGTGCTGCCTGGCGGCCTCCCGACGCTGCCGCGGCTGCCCGCAGGCACGCCCATCGACACGCTCGACGCAGCGACCTCCGCCACCACCAACGCCCTGCTGAGCGCGACCTGGAGCTATCGCCAGCAGGCCGCGGCGCTGCTGCGCGAAGTGCCTGCGCAGGTCGCACGGGCGCCGGATGGCGCGGTCATGCGACGCGCTGAATATCTGGCGCTGGACATCGATGCGGCCGAGCAGGACGCGGTCCGCGCTGCCGGCTTCCAGGTGCTGCGCGAGGATCACGACGACGCATTCGGGATGTCGATCACGCTGTTGCGGGACAGCCGCGACCGCAGCCCTGGCCGCGCCCTGCGCGTGCTGCGCGCGACCCTGCCCGGCCGCGCCATCGAGCCCCACCATTTGTTTCTGCCTGCCGGTGGCTACGCCGGCCAGGCCAACCAGGCGGCAACCGGCGATACCGGACTTCGCGTCGGGCTGATCGATGGCGGCGTCGACGCCAGCGCTCCCGCACTCGCACGCACCCGCGTCGTGCCCCATGGCTGTGATGGCCGCAGCCTTCCACAGCCACACGGAACCCAGGTGGCGATGCGCCTCGTCGCAGGCGCACCTGCCACCCTGCTGGCCGCCGACCTGTGGTGCGGACGGCGCGTGGGCGGCGATACGCTGGCACTGGTGGAGGCGCTGCGCTGGATGGCGCAGCAGGGGGTGGCCGTGATCAACGTCAGTCTGGTCGGACCGGACAACAGCGCGCTGCGGCGGACGGTCGAAGTGCTGCTCGCACGTGGGCAGGTGATCGTTGCGGCGGCAGGCAACGACGGGCCGGCCGCACCTCCCCGCTTTCCCGCCGGCTATCCGGGCGTGATCGCGGTCGCCGCCGTCAACGCCCGCGGCGTGCTGTTGCCGGAATCGGCGGTGGGCAAGCACATCAGCGTCTGCGCGGACGGCGTGGTGGATTCCCACACGCGCGGCACGTCCTTCGCTGCGCCGCTAGTAGCGCGCCTGCTCGCCGGCACCTGGGCCGCGCCAGCGCCTGGGCACAGCGCCGATGCGATGCATGTGCTTGCACGCGCGGCCCGTCCGGCACGCTCGCCCCGCTGCGGGCTGGGAATCATCGCTCCAACCTGAACGGATTCCATCCGCGTTTCCAGGCGCCGGATGGATCCGGCACGCCCGGTCGTTCCGTCATTACACGCGGACCCGCCGCGGATGACAAGGAGAACTCCAATGCGCAAGACCTCTCTCACCTTGATCGCACTCGCCGCCTTCACCTGCATAGCGCCTGTCCAGGCGCAGGTATTGGGTGGCCGCGGTGATCTCGGCGGCAGCCTCAGCGGCACCATCGACCGCACGGGTGGCATGCTGGGGGGCAATCTTTCCGGCAACGGCCGCATCGACGGCCGATTGCCTGCAGTGGGCACCATCGACCGCCTCGAAGTCGCCCGCGAACGCGCCGCCCGCCGCGCACGCGCCAGCGGCAACGCCATCGCCGGCGCAACCACAGACGCCGCCTCCCACGGCAAGCGCGCCGTAGACGCCGAGGCCAGCCGCGTGGCCGCCAAGGCGAACGCGGCGCGGCGCTGACCGGCACGCTTGCGGGTGCGGCCCAGGCCACGCTGTCTGGCAACGCCACTTCCCTCACGCCGGCGGTGAACGCGCAGCCGCCTGCATCCGCGCCGGGCGTCGCCGGTAGTGCTGAAGGCGGCGTCAGCGCAGCGCTGGGGCGTAGTGCGCAGAGTCACGCCGGTGGCGGTTCCGGCACCTCTGGCAACGCCCCGGCGCATCACCCGCTACTGCCCAGCGTGGCCGCCGAAGGCTCGGCCGGTGGCAGCGCTTCGGTTTCGCGCGAATCCGGCATCAGTGCGTCGACCAGCGGCGCGGCACGTGGTTCGGCGCAGGCACGGCGCGGCAAGGCCGATGGAAGCGGCAGCGCGTCCATCGCTGCGGGCGCGGGCAGTGCATCGGCGCCGGCGTCGGAACCGCAGCCGGCGGCCAAGCCCAAGCGCGACCACAAGCGAGAGGATGACCCCCGCTAAGCCCGCACAACGCCTCTGCCGCAGAAACGGCGAAGCCCCGCGCAAGCGGGGCTTCGCATGCTCATCCGCGAATGCCGGAACTCAGGCGAACGGGTCGCGCAGCACCATGGTGTGGTCGCGGTCCGGGCCGGTGGAAACGATACTGATCGGGCAGCCCGCCAGTTCCTCCAGCGCACGCAGGTAGGCACGCGCGGCCGGCGGCAGCCTGTCCCACTCGGTGATGCCGTGGGTGGTTTCGCTCCAGCCCGGGAACTCCAGGTACACCGGGGTGATCTCCTCCCAGCCCTGCGCGTCCAGCGGCGCGTACTCGGTGCGCTTGCCGCGGTACTCGTAGGCGATGCACATCTTCAGCTTCTCCATGCCGTCCAGCACGTCGAGCTTGGTGATGCACAGGCCGCTGATGCCGTTGATCGCCACCGCGCGCTTGAGCGCCACGATATCCATCCAGCCGCAGCGACGCGGGCGCCCGGTGGAAGCGCCGTACTCCGCGCCGCGGTCGCGGATGCCCTGGCCGATCGCATCGTCCAGCTCGGTCGGGAACGGGCCGCCGCCAACGCGCGTCGCATACGCCTTGGCGATGCCCAGCACGTAGTCGATCGCGTCCGCACCCACGCCGGTGCCGGCCAGCGCGCCGCCGATCGTGGTGTTGGAGCTGGTGACGTAGGGATAGGTGCCGTGGTCGATGTCCAGCAGCGCGCCCTGCGCGCCCTCGAACAGCACCCGCTTGCCCTGCCTGCGGAGCTCGTGAAGGATCCCGGCCACGTCGGACTTCATCGGCTCGACGTATTCACCGAATGCCAGCGCCTCGGCATACACCGCATCGAAGTCCACCGGGTCCACGCCCAGGTATTTGGTGAGGACGAAGTTGTGGTAGTCCAGCGCGCTGCGCAGCTTCTCGGCCAGCTGCTCCGGGTAATGCAGGTCGGCGATACGGATGCCGCGGCGCGCCACCTTGTCCTCGTAGGCCGGGCCGATGCCGCGGCCGGTGGTGCCGATGGCCTTGCCGCCGGCAGCCTTCTCGCGCGCCTGGTCCAAGGCGATGTGGTAGGGCATGATCAGCGGCGCGGCCGGGCTGATCTTCAACCGCGAGCGCACGTCCACCCCGGCCGCCTCCAGCTCCTCGATCTCCTTGCGCAGCGCGGCCGGCGAGATCACCACGCCGTTGCCGATCAGGCACAGTGCGCCCGCGCGCAGGATCCCGGACGGGATCAGGTGCAGCACCGTCTTCTTGCCGTTGATGACCAGGGTGTGGCCGGCGTTGTGGCCGCCCTGGAAGCGCACCACGGCGCCGATGTCCTCGGTGAGCAGATCGACGATCTTGCCCTTGCCCTCGTCGCCCCACTGGGCGCCCAATACCACGACCGACTGGCCCATGGCTTCACTCCTGCTGCGTGCGGCCATCGGGGCCGCGGGATGGGTGCGCCTGGAAGTGCCGTCCGCCAAGGTCGAACCGCCATCGGGGCGGGCCGGGCCGGACGGGCGCCAGACACGGAAAAAGCCGAGGCGGGCCCCGGCTTTCGCGCATTCTACCCGCATCGGCCGCCCCCCGCGACCGCCGTCCTCACTCCAGCCGCCGCCGCCGCGCCAGCAGGTCGCGGTCGAGTTGCAGCAGATAGCGGAACAGCTTGCGCTGCGCGACCGGAGTCAGATTCACGAATTCGCAGCCGGCCTGGGTGGCGTCCGGTCCGAGGTGGCCGCGGCGGATGACGTGGCGCACCTGCAGGTCGACCCCCACTTCGCCCAGCTCGGGCAGATCGATCCGGCAATCGCGCAACACGTCCCCCACTTGCAGGCGCACCTGCGAGCGGGTGGTGATCACCGCCAGCCCCCCGCCGCCGATGTCGCGAATGGTGGCATCCACCTCACGCTCGCCTTCGTCCAGCCGCAGGCGGCAGAACAGGGTGCCGGCCGGCGGTTCGCGGCGCATGAACTCGCGCCGCTGCAGGTACAGCACGCGCTCGGGGATCGGCAGCCGGAACGCGGCGGCGTCCTCGAACGTATCCAGCTGCGCCGGCCCGCACGAGAAGCGCAGCGCGGCGCGGTCGATGCTGCCCTCGAACCGCAGCAGGGGCACCGCCAGCCAGGCCTCCTGCACCGAACGGCTGGCAGGCACGTCGATCAGCAGGCCGGCGGCATCCACCTTCAGCAGAATGGTGGGCAGCGCGCTGGCGGTGTTGTCCGGGCGCACGCTGAGCGTGCTGCGTTCGCCTGCCAAGCGCTGCAGGTGGTGGCGGATCTCGCCCGCGTCGTGGAGGTAGAACTTGTCGTAATACCCTTCCAGATCGGCCACGTCCGGGGCGGGAAGGTCGGGCAGGTCGGGCAGGTCGCTCATTTCACCAAGCTTAACGGCAGTCGCCGGCGGCTGCTTGATGGTGGCTCAACCGTGCCTGGCATCGGGCT
The DNA here is from genome assembly GCF_024704365.1 of Thermomonas sp. S9. GTDB lineage: Bacteria > Pseudomonadota > Gammaproteobacteria > Xanthomonadales > Xanthomonadaceae > Thermomonas. The sequence continues at coordinate 988,197 of NZ_JAJDFY010000001.1, read as the reverse complement.
CGGCCTGATCGCCCTCGGCCAGCCCCACGTTGCTCGGCGCCGCCTCGTACAGCGCGCGATCCAGACGCCCGGTCTCCTTCGCCACCAGCACCGGCACCAGCACCTGGCCGGTGACGTTGGTCATCGTGCGCATCATGTCCAGCACGCGGTCGATCGCGTACAGGTAGCCGATCACCTCCAGCGGCAACCCCGCGGCAGAGAGCACCACGGTGGCCATGATCACCGCGGTACCCGGCACCCCGGCGGTGCCGAAGCTGCCCAGCACCGAGGCCAGCGCGATGATCAGGTACTGGGTCGGCGACAGCTCGATCCCGGCGTACTGCGAGATGAACACCGCCGCCAGCGCCGGATAGATCGCGCCGCAGCCGTCCATCTTGATGGTGGCGCCCAGCGGCACCGCGAACGCCGCGTAATCGCGGTCCACCCCGAGATTGTGGGTGGCGCTGCGCAGCGAGGCCGGCAGCGCCGCGAAGCTGCTGGAGGCCACGAAGCCCACCTCCATCGCGGGCGCCGCGCCGCGGAAGAACTTCAGCGGGTTCAGGCCGTGCGCCAGCAGCAGGGCGCTGTACACCACCACGATGTGGAAGGCGCAGGCCGCATACAGCGCCAGGACGAAGTTCAGCAGCGGGCGCAGCTGCTCGAAGCCGTAGCCGCCCACCAGGGCGGCGATCAGGCCGAAGGTTCCAAACGGAGTGAACTCCAGCACGTAGCGGGTGACCTGGATCATCACCTCGCTGGCTTCGCCCACCAGCCTGCGCACCCCGGCCACCTTCTCGCCCAGCTTCACCATCGCAAAGCCCACCAGCCCGGCGAAGAAGATCACCTGCAGCACGGTCCAGCTGCGCGGCACCAGTACCTTGGTGCCGTCGGCCAGCTTCGCGCTCGCGGCCCCGCCCAGGGCCTGGAACGGATTGGACGGCACCAGGTTCAGCAGCATGTCCAGCGCACCGGGCACCTGCCTGGGCGAATAGTCGGACGCGATCTTCAGCGGCCCCACCCCGGCGCCCGGCTGGATGATCCAGCCGAACGCCAGCCCCACGCCCACCGCCAGCACCGCGGTGATCGCGAACCACAGGAAGGTGCGCCCGGCCAGCGCGGCGATCGACGCCTTGCCGCTGAGCGAGGCCACCGCATTGATCACCGCGAAGAACACCAGCGGCACCGCGATCATCGAGATCAGGGTGACATAGAGATCGCCGACCGGCCCGAACCAGGTTTCGGCGTCCTTGCCGAACGCCCAGCCCGCCAGCGCGCCCAGCACGAAGCCGAGCAGCACGCGCTTCCAGAACTTGATGCGGAACCACCAGTCGAACATGTGCCCCTCCGGGCTTGGCCGGTCTGCACGATACCCGACCGGCCGCTGCGCGTCAGCGCGCAACCACCCCTGCAATCCCGCTGACACCGCGACCGGTGATAATGCCTACATGAACACTCCGCATATCCCTGCCCGACTCCGCCTGCTGCCGTTCGCCTGCAGCCTGCTGCTGGCCGCCTGCGCCAGCACCGGCCCGCTCCCGCACGCCGCCGCCCCGGCCGGCGCCCAGGCCGCCACGCTGCACGTGGACGTGCCCGCCATCCAGCATCCGGACGGCGAGACCCCGCAATGGTGGTACCGCGCCGGCGCCGCCCAGGCCGCGGAGCGCGGCGCCATGAACGGCCGCGCCAGGAACGTGATCGTGTTTCTCGGCGACGGCATGAGCCTGACCACCGTGGCCGCCGCGCGCATCCTGGAGGGGCAACGCAAGGGCATGCCCGGCGAGGAGAACCGCCTGGCCTGGGAAACCTTCCCGGACACCGCGCTGAGCAAGACCTACAACACCAATTCGCAGACCCCGGACTCGGCCGGCACCATGAGCGCGATCGCCACCGGTGCCAAGACCCGGCTGGGCGTGCTCAGCATCGGCCAGAGCGCGCCGCGCGGCGACTGCAAGGCGGCACTGGCCACCCCGCTGCTGACCCTGTGGGAACTCGCCGCCTCCGCCGGCATGGCCACCGGCGTGGCCACCACCACCCGCGTGACGCACGCCACCCCGGCCGCCACCTTCAGCCACAGCGCCGACCGCAACTGGGAGAGCGATGCCGACCTGCCGCCGGAGGCGCAGGCCGAAGGCTGCCTCGACATCGCCCGGCAGATGGTGGAATCGCCGTACGGCGCCGGCCCCGACGTGCTGATGGGCGGCGGCCGCAGCAATCTGATGCCGGCCAGCCAGCGCGATCCGGAGTACGACGACAAGGTCGGCGCACGTCTGGACGGGCGCGACCTGATCGCCGAGTGGCAGCAGCGCCATCCGGGCGGCGTCTACGTCTGGAACGCGGCGCAGCTGCGCGCCGCGCCGACCGACCAGCCGCTGCTGGGCCTGTTCGAGCCCGACCACATGCACTACGAGCACGATCGCCCGCAGGATCCCGCCGGCGAACCCTCGCTGGCGGAGATGACCCGCGCTGCGATCACCCGCCTGGCGCGCAACCCGGACGGCTATGTGCTGCTGGTGGAAGGCGGCCGCATCGACCATGCCCACCACTCCGGCAACGCCTTCCGCGCGCTGGACGAGACCATCGCCTTCTCCGACGCGGTGCGCGCTGCCAGCGAGATGACCTCGCCGCAGGACACCCTGATCCTGGTCACCGCCGACCACTCGCACACCATGACCTTTGCCGGCTATCCCGCGCGCGGCAATCCGATCCTGAGCAAGGTCAAGGGCGGCAGCGGCGAGGAAAGCGACCCCACCCAGCTGGCGCGCGACGCCACCGGCCTGCCCTACACCACGCTCAGCTATGCCAACGGCCCCGGCTACGTCGGCGCCAGTTCGCGCCAGCCGGAAGGCCCCAAGCGCTTCGAGCACTGGATGGAAGGCGTGCGCCCCGCCCGCAACGGGCGTCCGGACCTGACCCACGTGGACACCGAGGACCCGGACTACATGCAGGAAGCGCTGGTGCCGGCGAAATCGGAGACCCACGGCGGCGAGGACGTCGGCGTCTGGGCCCGCGGCCCCGGCAGCGCCGCGGTGCGCGGCTCGCTGGAGCAGAACGCGCTCTATCACATCCTGCTGCAGGCCAGCCCGCGCCTGCGCGCGGCGGCCTGCGCGCAGCAGCTGTGCGATGGCAACGGAGTTCCGGTGATCCTGCCCGATCCGAAAGCTTCCACCACGCCGCACTGAAAGCAAAGCTGCCACGCCGCTCGGGCGCGTCGGCGTGGCGCATGCCAGCGACAGCCCTCTTAGAACGGCTTGGCCAGCACCAGATAGACCACCATCACCAGCAGCACCACCGGCACTTCGTTGAACCAGCGCAAGGTGCCGGCCGCGGGCAGCGGGTGCCCCGCCGCGCTGCGCTTGAGCAGGCGCCCGGCGACCACGAAATGCGCCAGCAGCAGCAGCACCAGCACCAGCTTGGCATGCAGCCAGCCGCCGCCGATCTGGAAGTGCAGCCATAGCACCAGCCCCAGCACGAAGGCGATGCCGAACATCACGTGGCCGAAGCGGTACAGCCGGCGCCCCATCAGCAGCAGGCGCGCGCGCACCGCGGGCGCGCCGCCGGCCTCGGCCAGATTGACCAGGATCCGCGGCAGGTAGAACACCGTGGACATCCAGGCGATCACGAACACCAGGTGGAACGTCTTGGTCAGCAGGTACGCCATGCCGGCACTCCGGGAACAGAGGATGCCCGTTAGCATGCCACGATGAGCAAACGCTACGACCGCGCCTATTTCGACCGCTGGTACCGCCACGGCGGGATCGGGCATCCCGCCCGCCTGCTGCGCAAGGTGCAGCTGGCGGTGGCGACCGCCGAATACCATCTGGAGCGCCCGATCCGCACGGTGCTGGACATCGGCTGCGGCGAAGGCACCTGGCGCGCGCCGCTGCGCAGGCTGCGCCCGCGCGTGCACTACCTGGGATTCGATGCCAGCGACTACGCCATCGCCCGCTACGGGCGGACCCGCAATCTGCACAAGGCCCGCTTCGGCGACTTCGCGCATCTGCGCCCCTGCCCGCCGGCCGACCTGCTGGTGTGCAGCGACGTGCTGCATTACCTCGACACCCGCGAGCTGGACCGCGGCCTGCCGGCGCTGGCCGAGCTGTGCGGTGGGGTGGCCTTCATCGAGGTGTTCGCCCGCGGCGACGGCGCGGAAGGTGACGAACACGAGTTCAAGCAGCGGCCGGCGGCGTTCTACCGCAAACGCCTGTGCGCGCTGGGCCTGCAGCCGCTGGGCTCGCACTGCTGGCTGTCACCGCTGCGGGTGGCGCACGCCAGCGCGCTCGAGCTGCCGGACTGAAGGCGCAGCCCGCGACGGCCGTCACGGCGCCGCAGAAGCGATGCGTTATGCTGCAGCGCCGCAATCCAGGCCACGGACACCACCGCGATGCTGCTGTACGAACTGCACGAACTCTGGCGCGCCGGACTGGCCCCGTATGCCTACTGGGCCGATGCCGGCGCCAAGATGTATTCCGCCCACGACAGCTGGCTGGCGGCCCTGCCGGGCGCGCAGCGCACCGCGGCCGCGTTCGAGCTGATGTACCGGCTGGGCAAGGAGTACGAGAAGCCGGAGTTCGGCATCCATCAGATCGCGGTGGACGGGGTGCCGATCCCGGTGGTGGAACGGGTGGAACTCGAAAAGCCGTTCTGCCGGCTGCTGCGCTTCAAGCGCTACCACGACCAGGCCGACGGCCTGGCGCGGATGAAGGACGACCCCACCGTGCTGGTGGTGGCGCCGCTGTCCGGCCACCACGCCACCCTGCTGCGCGACACCGTGCGCACCCTGCTGGCCGACCACAAGGTGTACATCACCGACTGGACCGACGCGCGCATGGTGCCGCACGCGCAAGGGCCGTTCACGCTGGACGACTATGTGGCCTACGTGCGGGACTTCATCCGCCACATCGGTGCCGCCAACCTGCACGTGATCAGCGTCTGCCAGCCGACCGTGCCGGTGCTGGCCGCGGTGTCGCTGATGGCGGCGCGCGGCGAGGTGCTGCCGCGCACGCTGACGATGATGGGCGGCCCGATCGATACCCGGCAGTCGCCGACCGCGGTCAACAACCTGGCCACCCGCCAGCCCCTGTGGTGGTTCGAAAGCACCCTCATCCACCGCGTACCGGCCAACTATCCCGGCGCCGGGCGCCGCGTGTATCCGGGCTTCCTGCAGCACCTGGGCTTCGTGGCGATGAATCCCGAGCGCCACGGCATGTCGCACTGGGACTTCTACCAGAACCTGGTCAAGGGCGACCTGGAATCGGCCGAGGCGCACCGCCGCTTCTACGACGAATACAACGCGGTGCTGGACATGCCCGCCGAGTACTACCTCGACACCATCCGCGTGGTGTTCCAGCAGCACCTGCTGCCGCGCGGGCTGTGGGACGTGGCCGGCGAGCGGGTCGATCCCGCGAGGATCACCACCTGCGCGCTGCTGACCATCGAGGGTGAGCTGGACGACATCTCCGGCCAGGGCCAGACCCGCGCCGCGCATGCGCTGTGCGCCGGCATTCCGCAGGCCGACCACCGCCACCTCACGGTGGAGGGCGCCGGCCATTACGGCATCTTCAGCGGCCACCGCTGGCGCACCCAGGTGTATCCGCAGGTGCGCGAGTTCATCCGCGCCCACGCCGGCGCACCCGCGCCCCGCGGCCGGCGCACGCGCAAGGCGTGAGACCGGCACAGCGGCAGCCGGCCGCACGCTATGCTGGGCCTTGCGACCACCGGAGCCCGATGATGCGCGCCACCCTGCTTGCCACCGCCCTGCTCGCCCTGCTGACCGCCGACCTGCACGCCGCAGGCGCCGCGCAGCCTCCCAAGCGCAAGTCCGCGCAGGAAATCATCGATGCCGCCCCGGCCAGCGCCTGGCGCGGCCTCGATCCCGCCAACACCCTGTACATGGAGCTGCCCGCCGGGCGTGTGGTGATCGAGCTGGCCCCCGGCTTCGCGCCGGAGCACGTGGCGAACATCAAGACGCTGGCCAGGGGCGGGTTCTGGGACGGGCTTTCCATCTACCGCGCACAGGACAATTTCGTGGTGCAGTTCGGCGACCCCGACGGCGAGGACGCCGGCAAGGCCAAGCCCTATCCGCCCGGCACCCGCACCCACCTGCCGGCCGAGTTCACCCGCAGCGACCAGGGCGTGCGCTTCGACCGCCTGCCCGATATCGACGGCTGGGCGCCGCAGGTCGGCTTCGTGGACGGCGTCCCCGCCGCGCGCGATCCCAAGACCGGCAAGGTGTGGATGGCGCATTGCTACGGCGTGGTCGGTGCCGGCCGCAACACGCCGCCGGACAGCAGCATTGGCGCCGAGCTCTACGTGGTGATCGGGCAGGCCCCACGCGCGCTGGACCACCAGCTGACCGTGGTGGGCCGGGTGGTGAAGGGCATGGAGCTGCTCAGCGTGATCCCGCGCGGCCCGGCGCCGATGGGCTTCTACACCGACCCCAAGCAGCGTACGCCGATCCTCTCGATCAAGCTGGCCAGCGAGGTGCCGGCGGCCGAGCGCACCCCGCTGCAGCTGCTGCGCACCGACAGCCAGGCCTTCCGCGACGCCACCGAGGCGCGGCGCAACCGGGTGGACGATTTCTACACCCAGCCGGCCGGCCATATCGACCTGTGCAACGTGCCGCTGCCGGTGCGCGAGACGCCTGCCGCCAAGTAAGGCGAGCGCACGGACGACGAGGGCGGCCCGGGGGTCGCCCTCATCACCGTACCGCAACGCGGCTCAGAACTCGCGGCTGAAGCGGATGCCGAGCGTGCGCGGCTGCGCGATCACGGTGTACGGCTCGTGTCCGCAGGTCAGTGCCGCGCACTCGGCGAAACGGGTCATCTGCGCGCGGGTGTTGAACGCGTTCTTCAGGAACACGTCGATTGCCCAGCTGTCCTTGCGCCAGCCGGCCGAGAGATCGACCAGGGTGTAGGCATCCAGATAGCCCAGCAGCGCCGTTTCCGCGGCGCGCAGGTCCACCCGGCGCTTGCCCGCATGCGACAGCGAGGCCTGCCAGTAGGCTTCGCCCGGACCGAGGTCGAAGGTATAGCGCGCGTTGAGGTTGCCCTTGAAGCGCGGCGTGATCGGCAGCTGCGTGCCCTTGGCCGCCTGCGGGCCGCTGACCACGTTGCCGTTCGGATCCACCGTGCCGGCCGGGCACACCGTTTCCGGCTTGCCGTCCGGGCGCAGCCAGCCGCAGTAGTTGGCGGAGAGCTTGGCGTCGTACCAGGCGAAACTGCCGGTGATCTGCAGGTTGTAGGTGGCAGCCCAGACCAGATCGGTCTCCAGGCCGTTGATGCGCGCCTGGTTGGCGTTACGGATCTCGGTCAGGCCGTTCTGGCCGAGGTAGGAGAACTGAAAGTCCTTCCAGTCCTCGCGGAACACCGCGCCGTTGAAAATGAAGCTGCCGTTGCCCCAGGAGGTCTTCCAGCCGGCCTCGTAGTTGGTCAGGAAATCCGACTTGTAGGGCGGCAGCGTGCCGCGGCGGTTGATGCCGCCAGGGCGGTAGCCCTCCGACCAGGTGGCGTACACCAGCTTGGTGTCATTGATCTTGAAGGTGAGGTTGGCGCGGTAGATCGACCCGTTCTCCTTCACGCCCTTGTCGAACACCAGGCACGGCGCGCCCTTGTAGGGCTGCCAGTTGGATGGGGCGCCATACTGCGCATAGCAGCCGGCCTCGCCGTAGCGGTCGGATGGCGGCTGGCTGGACTGCGAGGAATAGCCCTCGGCGAACCCGAAGAAGCCCTTGAGGCTGTTCCGGGCATGGAACCAGCGGCCGCCAACATTTGCTTCCAGGCGATCGGTGAGGTCGTAGCCGAGCTGGCCGAACACGGCGCGATCCTGGTCGCTGCGATTCTGCCGGGTCAGCCAGATGGTGTCCGGCCAGCCGCTGACCGACAGCACGCTGGCCAGCCCGTCGATCTGGTAGTTCTGCAGGATGTCGTGGCTCTGGTTCTGCCAGAACAGACCGGCCACCAGGCGCAGGCGGTCGTCCTGCGGCGAGGCGAGGCGCAGCTCGTGGCTGGTGCGCCTGTAGCCATCGCGGGCGGTGATGTGCTGTGCCGGATTGATCAGGTTGCCGCTGTCGTCATAGAAGTACGCGCCGTAGCCGGCCAGCGCGTCGTACCAGTAGCCGTAGTCGCTGTAGTCGGCGGCGGAATCGACGTCACGCTTGAGGTGCGAGAACACATAGGTCAGGTCGAAATTGCCGATCTTGCCTTCCACCGTCATCGCCGCCTGGTACCAGCGATCGTCGGAGAACTCCGGATTGAAGTGCTTGACCGCGGTCTTGCCGTAGCTGCTGTCGTAGCCGGCGCTGGCACTGCCCACCAGCGGGTCGATGCCGGCGCTGCCGTGCGCCTTCATCTTCTGTGCGATCAGCTGTGGAGTGATGGTCCAGCGATCCGCGATGTCGAAGCGCATCGCCGCGCGCACACCGGCGGTATCGGCGGTGTTGTAGTTGTTCCTGACAAACGCGGCGTTGTCCGCGACGATCCCCGAGGTCGGGTAGGTGCGGGTGCCGTGCAGGTTGTCCACCCAGCCGGCATCGTGCTTCTGCCAGCCCACCAGGCGCACCGCCGCGGTGTTGTTGTTCATCGGCAGGTTGACGAAGCCTTCCAGCACGTGGCCGATGCCGCCGCCGTCGATGGCATTGGCCTCCACCGCGAAACCCGCCGCATAGCCCGACGGATCGGGCTTCTTGGTGATGATGCGCACCGTGCCCGCCTGCGAGCTGGCGCCGTACAGGGTGCCCTGCGGGCCGGCCAGCGCCTCCACCCGGTCGATGTCGTACATGTGGATGTCGAGCGCGCCCTGGATGGTGGTGATGGGCTGCTCGTCCAGGTACATGCCCACGCTGGGCTGCGAACCGGAGTGGTTGCCGTCGCCGCCGCTGGCGACGCCGCGCATGTACACCTGCACGAAGCCGGGCCCGGAAAACACGCCGCCGCCGGCGGTGCCGTAGCTCAGACTGGGGATCAGCTTGGCGTAGTCGCTGAACGATGCCACGTCCTGCTGCTCCAGCTGGGTGCTGCCCAGCACCTGCAGGCTGATCGGCACCTTCTGCAGGTTTTCCTCGCGCTTTTGCGCGGTCACCGTCACCGTGGCCAGGGTACGCGTGTCCTTGTCCTTATCCTTGTCTTTCGCCGCCGCGTCCCTGGCCGACGACGGCGGATTGGCGTCCTGCGCCCAGGCCGGCGCCGCGAAGGCCAGGGCCACCGCGACCGCCAGCGGGATCTTGCGAAATGCCCGGCCGCGCCGGCTTTCCCCTTTTCGAACAACGTGTTGCGCAGACATGCCTTAACTCCCCAGAGTGATGATGTCGCCGCATTGACAGCCGGAGTGTCGCCAAGGTTTAAACCTGTTTTAACCGGTTTTCAACAATCGCCCCAGACCGCATCCTGGGCCGGCGGTGCCTCCGGGTAGGCCTCCAGCACCGGCCCCAGCGCCTGCTTCAGCGGCCCCAGCCACGGCTCGAACCGCCGCCACTGCTCAAGGCTCTCGCGGTAGATCGGCCGCCGTACCTGCTCGGAGCTGGCGGTGCGCACCGCACGCGGGTTCTCGAAGAAGCGTAGGCAGCGCTCGTCGAACTCGAGACCGCAATAGGCCAGCAGCGCACGCACCTGCGCCTCGGTGTCCTCCACCATCGCCTCGTGGAACACGCGGTGGATGCGCCCGGGCAGGACCGCGTCGAAATGCGCCATCAGCATGACGTAGTCGGCGTAGTAGTGGCCGAGGTCGGAAAGGTCGTAGCTGAAGGCCTGGCCGCGCGCGAAATGCTGCTTGAAGTTGGAGAAACAGCAGGCCAGTGGATGCCGGCGCGCATCGATGATCTTCGCGTTCGGCAGGATCGCGTGGATCAGGCCGACGTGGGCGAAGTTGTTCGGCATCTTGTCGATGAACAGCGGCCGCCCCTCGCGCCGCTGCGGCTGTACCCGGCGCAGGTAGTCGCGGCCCAGCGCCTCCAGCTCCGCGCGCGGCAGCGCGGCCAGCACGTCGTGGTAGGAGGTGGTCTCCGGATTGCCGGCGCGCTCGCGCAGTTGGCGGGTGATGGCGATGATCGCCGGCAGCTCCATCGTGCCTTCCACCCGCGGATGGCTGGCCAGGATCTGTTCGATCAGGGTCGAGCCGGCGCGCGGCATGCCGACCACGAAGATCGGATCCGGTGCCGGGTAGCCGGCGTCGGCGCGCGCGTCGAAGAACTCGCGGGTGTAGGTACGGATCGCGCGGCGGGTCCGCTCGCGCGCCAGCGCGGCATCGTAAGGCAACTGCATGCGCCGCAGGGCGTTGCCACGCGCGTAGTGGGCGAACGCTTCGGCATCCTCGCCGGCATCCTCCAGCGCCTTGCCCAGCGCGAACTCGAAATGCAGCCGTGCATCGTCGTCGAGATCGGCGCGTGCCAGCTGCGCGCGCATCGCTTCGATGTCGGCGGCGTCGAAGCGCACGGTCTTGAGATTGGCCAGGCTCCACCAGGCGCTGCCGAACCCGGGATTGAGCGCGATCGCGCGGCGATAGGCGGCGATCGCATTGCCGGTGCGGCCGGCGGTCTTCAGCGCATGTCCATAGCCCAGCCACACCTGCCACTGCCCGGGCAGGCGCGCCAGCACGCGCTCATAAGCGTCGATCGCGGCGTCGAAATCGCCCAGCTTGCCCAGGATCACCGCATGCAGGTTGTGCAGCGACTGGTTGTCGGGATCGCGCTCCAGCAGGCGATCGACCTCCACCAGCGCCTCGTCATGGCGGTTGCCGCGGTTGAGCAGGGCGGCATAGTTCTGGCGCGCGGCGGCAAACCCCGGCGCGCGCGCCAGCGCCTGCTCCAGCAGGAGGATGGCGTCTTCGTTGCGCCCCAGGCGTGCGCCCAGCTCGGCCAGCATGCGTAGCGCGGCGACGTCGGTGGGGTGCGCGGACAGGCGCGCGCGCAGGCGGGTTTCCGCATCCGGCAGGTCGCCGCGCGCCAGCGCATCGGCGGCCGCCATCAGCGCCGGATCGCGCACGCTGTGGCGCACGTGCTGGAGGTAGGCGGCATCGGCGCCGCTGGCATCGCCGCGGGCCAGGCGCAGATCGGCCAGCGCCAGCCATGCACCAGGCAGCGCCGGCTGCAGCGCGACCGCGCGCTCCATGCAGGCCTGCGCCTGCGCATCCTCGCCCTGCGCCGCATGCGCGCGGCCCAGCGCCAGCCAGGTCATGGCCGAGCCCGGCTGCGCCTGCGCCAGCGCCGACAGCCGCCGAAGCGCAGCGGCATGCTCTCCCAGGGCCGTCTCCGCCATGCCGAGGACCAGCTCGCCACCGGGATGTCCCGGCGCAGCCTCCAGGATCGCCCGCGCCTGCTCGGCGGCCAGCTCCGGCCGGGCCTCCAGCAGGCGCAAGGCGTGCGCCAGCGCGGCCTCGACTCCGGCCAGCGGCGTCGCCACCCTCATTGCCCGTACTCCTCTCGCCGCATCCCCATGCGCACCGTTCCCGGCCACCGTGACTACTGGCATGTTGCCACGCCGACACGCTTCGCACATGGTGCTGGAATTACCGTCCGCACGACGCCGGGGATTCCATGCTCAGCCGCCACCGGGCCACGCTCGCCCTGTCCACCCTGTTCGTCCTGATGCCGGCCCTGGCCGCCGCCAGGACGCCTTCCGCCAGCCCCGCCACGCCCGCCGCGGCCGCCGGCTGCGCGACCATCCCGCTGGCCGCGCCGGATGCAGCTGCGGTGCGGGTGGCCAGCGCAGCCGACGCCTGGGGCGGGCCGCGCACCGGCCAGAATGCTCCCCTGTCCGACCGGGTGGTGGAGTACTCGATCGACGCCGAGCTCGACCCGGTCAAGCACACCGTCACCGGCAGGCAGACCCTGACCTGGCGCAACCGCAGCGCGCAGCCGGTGTGCAGCGTGTATCTGCACCTGTACCTCAACGCCTTCGCCGGGCCGGGCAGCACCTTCATGACCGAGCAGCGGGCCAGCAGCGGCGGCTTCCGCAGCAACGTCGCCACCAAGGACGGCGAATACGGCTACATCCGCCTCGACAAGGTGACGCAGGCCGGGCAGGCGGCGAAGTGGACCTTCGTGCAGCCGGACAACGGCCCCAAGACCGACCGCAGCGTGATCCGTCTGGACCTGCCGCAGCCGGTGGCGCCGGGCGCCACCACCACCCTGACCTTCGACTTCTTCGACCAGCTGCCGCGGGTGGTGGCACGCACCGGCTACTACGGCAGCTTCCATCTGGTTGGCCAGTGGTTCCCGAAGATCGCCGTACTGGAGCTGCCGGGCGAACGCGGCGCCACCGCGCCGCGCTGGAACGCCCACGAGTTCCACCTGCACAGCGAGTTCTACGCCGACTACGGCCGCTACGACGTGCGCATCACGGTGCCGAAGGGCTACACCGTCGGCGCCACCGGCCAGCAGGTGGGTGCGCCGGTGGAGAGGGGCGGCAAGACCACCCACCGCTACGTGCAGGACGACGTGCACGACTTCGCGTGGACCGCCGACAAGCGCTACGCCAAGCCGCTGGTGAAGACCTGGGCCGGCCCGCGCGGCCCGGTGGAGGTGAAGGTGCTGTACCCGCCGGAGTACGCCAGCAACGCCGAGCCGGTGCTGCAGGCCACCATCGATGCGCTGGAGTATTTCTCGAAAACGCTGGGCGCCTACCCCTACAAGACCGCCACCGCGGTGGTGCCGCCCTATGGCGCCGAGGAAGCCGGCGGCATGGAGTACCCCACCTTCTTCACCGCCGACCACACCGGCACCGTGACCTTCGGCAGCCTGCCGCGCTGGATGCTGGATTTCGTCACCGTGCACGAATTCGGCCACGGCTACTTCTACGGCATCCTCGGCTCCAACGAATTCGAGGAACCCATGCTCGACGAGGGCATGAACGAGTACTGGGACCAGCGCATGATGAGCACGCGCAGGCAGGACCTGGTGCTGCAGCTGCCATGGATGCGCTGGTTCGGGATCGGCACCCGGATCACCCCGTTCGACATGGAGCGCCTGGGCGCCGCGCTGCAGGACCCGGCCGACCCGCTGGGCGCCAACTCGTGGGACCGCCTGTCCAGCGCCAGCTACGGCACCGTGTACTCGCGCACCGCCACCGCCATGCGCCAGATCGAGGCGCTGGTGGGCACCCCGGCGATGGAGCGCGCGATGAAGCTGTACTACGCGCGCTGGAAGTTCCGCCACCCGTCGGCCGCCGACCTGCGCGACGCGCTGGCCGAAGGCACCGGCCGGCCGGACATCGTCAATGCCGCGTTCGATGCCTATGTGTATTCCACCGGCCGCACCGACGACCGCATCAGCAGCCTGTCCAGCCACGAGGTGCTGCCGCATCCCGGCTATCACACCTACCAGGGCCGTCAGGTGCTGGTCGGCAGCAAGGCCATCGAGGCCGCGATCGCCAAACGCCGCGCGGCGTGGAAGAAGGCACACCCGGATGCCAAACCGTGGCAGGGCGCCTTCCCCTATCGCACCACGGTGGTGGTCCGCCGCGACGCGGTAAAGCCGCCGCAGACCCTGCGCATCCACTTCGCCGACGGCAGCCACCGCGACTACCCGGTCACCGCGCAGGGGAGCTGGCAGCGCTTCGTGGTGGTGGCTCCGGCCAAGGCCATCTCGGCCCAGCTCGATCCGGACGACCGGCTGCGGATGGACGCCAACCGTCTCAACGACGGCCGCACGCTGGAGCCGAAGCCACAGGCCGCGCGCCGCTGGTTCGGCGAATTCACCGCACTGCTGCATTCCCTGCTGGCCCTGCTGGCCACGGTCTGACGAGGCACTTCCGATGACGACCTCCATCCGTCCCCTCCGCGCCCGCTCCGCCGCTCCGCGCGCCCTCGCCGCCGCCCTGCAGTGGCGGCTGCTGCTGCTGTGGGTGGCCGCCGGCCTGGCTTGCGCCCTGATCGCCGCGTTGCCGGTGTGGGGCTGGCTGGGCCGCCTGCTGGACTACTCCCCGCAGGCGCCGGCGATCGCCGCCGGGCACGATCCGGTGCTGCTGCTCGGCGCGCTGGCCGCGCCCGACGCACCACTGCCGCTGCTCACCTCGCTGCTGCGGGTCTCGGCCCTGCTGATGCTGCTGCTGTCGCCGCTGCTGGCCGGCGCCACCCTCACCGCTTCGCGCAGCCGCGCCGCGCTCGGGTTCGGCGACCTGCTGCGCGGCGGGCTGGCCGAATACGGCCCGCTGCTGCGCCTGCTGCTGTGGTCGGTGGTGCCGCTCGGACTGGCGCTGGGGATCGGCGCCGCCGCCCTCGGCTTCAACGAGCAGATCCACGAGCACGCCATCCTCGAATCGGCCATCAACGATGGCCGCAACATCGCGCTGGCGATCGGCGGCGTGCTGGTCCTGCTGGCGCACGCCAGCCTCGAGGCCGGCCGCGGCTGGCTGGCGGCCGACGCCCGCCTGCGCTCCGCGCTGAAGGCCTGGTGGCGCGGCCTCACGCTGCTGCGGCGGCGACCGCTGGCGGTGCTGGCCGCCTACCTGCTGCCGACCGTGTGCAGCCTGCTGCTGGCCCTGCTCCTGCTGGCCGTGCGCGGGGCACGTCGCGCCGGCGGGCGCGGGCGGCTTCGTGCTGGCCTTCCTGCTGGGGCTGGGCATCGCCGGCGCGCTGGCCTGGGGCAAGGTGGCCCGGCTGTTCGCGATGCGCGCGCTGGCCGAGGACGCGCACGCCCGGCGCTGAGCGGACGCCCGCCCGCGCTGCGGGCGCTCCCGTTCAGGCTAGAATTGCGCCCGGTCCGCCCCGGGGAAGCGTGCGCATGTCCTTGTTCGACCTGTTCAAACGCAAGCGGCCGCAGCCGGCGCCGCGTGCGGCCTCCATCCAGCCCGCCGCGCGGGTGGCAACGCCGACCGCACCGGTGGCAGCTGCGCCCGCGGGCGCCGGGCCAGACGACGATGCCGCGCTGCACGGTGGTCCGGAGCGGCGCGAGCGCGACCGCCGCAACGCGCGCCCGGGCACCCGCATCCTGGTGATCGACGACTCCCCCACCATCGTCGCCCTGCTCAAGCGCATGCTGCAGCAGAACCACTACGCCGTGCTGGTGGCCTATGATGGCGAGAGCGGGCTGGAAATCGCGCGCCGCGAGGTGCCCGACCTGATCTTCCTCGACATCGTACTGCCCGGCATCGACGGCTTCAGCACGCTGCGCACCCTGCGCCGCGACCCGCTGACCAAGGACGTGCCGATCATCATGATCAGCGGCAACGCCCAGGCCACCGAGCAGTTCTATGTGCAGCGCATCGGCGCCGACGATTTCATGAAGAAGCCGTTCTCGCGCCCGGAAGTGTTCAGCCGGATCGAGGCCCTGCTGGACGAAACCGGGACCCCGCGCCACGTCGCGCGCCCGGCCCAGCGCCCCGGTGCCGCCGCGCAGCCGGAGCCGGCGACTCCGGCCTGACCCGCATCCGGTCCGCGGCCGGCGGCGCATCCCGCCCAACCCACTGCCACTGCAACGACGAAGGCCTCGCGGCCCCTTCGTGCATGCGCGATGGACGCCCGCGCTTACTGCGGCATCACCTCGACCCGCACCCGGATGCGGTCGCCGGGGTTGTAGTCCATGCGCCGGGTGTAGCGGCGGCCGTTGTATTCGTAGGTGACGTCGTAGGCGCGCACCCCGCTGTCGCCGCGATAGCCTCCATAGCTGTCGCGCACCGGCTCGGGATCGCACACGCGCACGATAGCGGTGCGCGGGGCACGGTTCCGCTGCGACTGGTCGTAGATCTGGCGCCCGGCGATGCCGCCGACCATCGAGCCGACCGCGGTAGCGGCGATCTGCCCGCTGCCGCCACCGATCCGGCTGCCAAGCACCGCGCCGATCACGCCCCCGGCGATGGTGGCCATCGAACGGCCCGCGTTGTCGCCGTAGGGGCGATAGCCATCGTCGCGGCCGTACCCGTCATAGCGCGGGTAGCCGCCGTAGCCACCGTAACCGTTGCCGCCATAGCCGCCGCCATAGCCGGCGGCGGTCGTGGTGGTCTCGTAACAGCGCGTCGCCTGCACGGGCTGGCTGCGGTAGCCGGCGTCGAACACCGGATCTACCCGCACCACCTGCGCATAGTCGTAGTAGCTGCCGCCGGGATTCGCGCTGCCGTAGCCGGGGTTGCCATAGCCAGCGTCGCTGCCATAGCGGTCCCCGTAACGGTCGCCGTAGCCTCCGTACACCTGCGCCGCGGCGGAGGCGCTGGCCGCGACCATCCCCAATGCGAACAGGCTGCCGATCAAACGCTTCATGGTGGTTCCCCGTGGATGTGGAGTGGCGTCGCGGCCAACACTGCGGGGCCGCGCTTGACGCGAGGCTGAATACCGCCACCCGCGTTTAGCGCCGCGTCAGCCCACCGGCCGCGGCCGGGCTGCCGGGCGCCATGTTGCGGCGCACGCACCGTGGCCGCCGCGCTGCGTTAAGGTGGAGGCTCGCCATGACCGCCCGCCGAGCGCCACGCTCCGGCGCGCAACGCGGACCGCCATGACGCCACGTCCATTCGCACGCGCAGGAGGTTCGGGCTCATGTCCTACAGTACCCCGCAGATCCGCAACGTGGCCCTGGCAGGCCACCCTGGCACCGGCAAGACCACCCTGTTCGAAGCCCTGCTGCATGCCGGTGGCGCACTCCAGGCGGCAGGCACGGTCGAACGCGGCAACACCGTGTCCGACTTCGACCCGATCGAGAAGGAGCGCGGGCACTCCATCGATGCCGCCCTCGCCAGCCTCGACCGCCCGGGGCTGCACCTGAACCTGATCGACACCCCCGGCTATCCCGACTTCCGCGGTCCGGCGCTGGCGGCGCTGGCAGCCGCGGATACCGTCGCGGTGGTCGTCGATGCCGGCTCCGGCATCGCCCACGGCACCCGCCGGATGCTGGAGTATGCGCGCCAGCGCGGCCTGTGCCGGATGCTGGTGGTCAACAAGATCGATCAGGCCGGGCACGACCACGGCGCGCTGCTGGCCGCGCTGCGCGAGGCGTTCGGCCCCGAGGTGCTGCCCCTGAACCTGCCCGCCGACGGCGGCGCGCGCGTGGTGGACTGTTTCACCCAGCGTGAAGGCACATCCGACCTCGGCGCGGTCGGCGACTGGCACCAGAAGATCCTCGACCAGGTGGTGGAGATCAACGAAACGGTGATGGAGCACTACCTCGACCTCGGCGAGGGCGGGCTGTCCGGGCAGGAGCTGCACGATGCCTTCGAACAGTGCCTGCGCGAAGGCCACCTGGTGCCGGCGTGCTTCGTCTCTGCGCGCACCGGGGTGGGCGTGCGCGAATGGCTGGACGTGGCCGAGCGCCTGCTGCCACATCCCGGCGAAGTCAATCCGCCGCCGTTCCGCAAGGGCAAGGAGGCGGCTCCCGTGCTGGCCACGCCGGACCCGGACGCGCACGTGATCGCCGATGTGTTCAAGATCGTCAACGACCCGTTCGTGGGCAAGCTCGGCATCTTCCGGGTGTACCAGGGCACCGTGCGCAGGGACGCGCAGCTGTTCGTGGACGACGGCAAGAAGCCGTTCAAGGTGGCCCACCTGTACCGCCTGCAGGGCAAGGAGCACCTGGAGATCGCACAGGCGGTACCCGGCGACATCGCGGCCGTGGCCAAGGTGGAAGACCTGCACTTCGATGCGGTGCTGCACGATTCGCACGACGAGGACCATATCCATCTGCAACCCCCGGCGCTGCCGCGTCCGATGTTCGGGCTGGCGGTGGCGCCGGCCAGCAAGGGCCAGGAACAGAAGCTGGCGCAGGCACTGCACCGGCTGGCCGAGGAGGATCCGGCGTTCGTGGTCGAGCACAACGCCGAGACCAACGAAACCGTGATCCGCGGCCTGTCCGACCTGCACCTGCGGGTGATGCTGCAGCGCCTGCACGATCGCTATGGCGTCGAGGTCGCCACCCATCCGCCGCGGATCGCCTACCGCGAGACCATCGCCCAGCCGGCCGAGGGCCACCACCGACACAAGAAGCAGACCGGCGGCGCCGGCCAGTTCGGGGAAGTGTTCCTGCGCATCGCGCCGCCGCCGCGCGGCGCCGGGTTCGAGTTCGTGGACGAGGTCAAGGGCGGCACCATCCCCGGGCAGTTCATTCCCGCGGTAGAGAAAGGCGTGCGCCAGGTGCTGGCCAGCGGCGCGCTCGCCGGCTACCCGATCCAGGACGTGCGGGTGGTGGTGTACGACGGCAAGCACCACCCGGTGGACAGCAAGGAAGTCGCGTTCGTCGCCGCCGGCAAGCGTGCCTTCTGGATGCGATCGGCAAGGCCCAGCCGCAGGTGCTGGAGCCGATCGTGGACCTGGAGGTGAGCGCACCCGAGGCGCATATGGGCGACATCAGCGGTGGCCTGGCTGCCAAGCGCGCGCGCATCACCGGCACCGATTCCCTGCCCGGCGGCGAGATCGTGGTGCGCGCGCAGGTGCCGCTGTCGGAACTGGAGGGCTACGCGGCCGAGCTGAAATCCGCGACCGGCGGGCGCGGCCGCTATGCGCTGGATTTCAGCCACTACGAACCGGCCCCGGCGCCGATCCAGCGCCGCCTGGCCGAGGCGTGGAAGCCGCGCATCGAGGAGGACTGAGAAACCGCCCTGCGGTCAGCGTGGCCACGCGGGCGATCAACAGCGCTTCGGCTTGAGCATCGTCCCGGTGCAGGTCGGAGCGCCGCAGCGGCAGGCCCAGATTTTCTTCAGGCGCGGGGTATGGCGCTCGGCCAGGGTGATGCCGTAGTCGTAGGTCAGCTCCTCGCCCGCCGCGATGTCGCGCAGCGCTTCGATGAACACCTTCGATCGCTTCGAGTCGTGCGCATGCTCGACCAGCACCGCCTCGCAGTTCGGATCGCAGCTGTGGTTGATCCAGCGCGCGGCGTTGCCTTCGAAGTTGGCGTCGATCACCCAGTCCTCGTTCAGCGTGAACAGGAAGGTGTGCCCGCTTTCGATATCCCCGCTGTCGCCGGCATCCACCTCCGCATGCGTGCGGCGGCGCCCTTTGTACTCGATCACCCGCTCGCCCTTGGCGATCGGGCACGCGGCGAACACGCCGTTGCCGTGGATGGCGGACTTGCGGGTGCGGATCTTGCTCGGCATGGGTGGGCGTGGGCACAGGCATGGACGGGAGGGGGCCGCATTGTCGCGCAGGCCGGCGGCTTGTCCAGCGGATGACCGCCGCGCGTCAACCGCGAAGACCGGCCGTGCGTTGGCAAGCGTGCCCCCTCTCCGGAGCCTTGCCGCCATGCGCATTCCCCGCGTCGCCCTTGCCGCGCTGATCGCCGGCCTGGTGCTGGCGATCGCCAGCCATCCCGCCCCCGCCCAACAGCGCCTGCGCGAACGCCTGCTGCAACGCATGGAACAACGCGCCGGCAGCGAGGGCGAAGGCCGCGCCACTCCGGCCACGCCGCCGCCCGGATCCCGGGTCGAGCGCGATATCGCCTACGGCCCCGATCCCAGGCAGCGCTACGACGTGTACCTGCCGGCGCAGGTGGCGCCCGGCGCGCCGATCCTGGTGATGGTGCACGGCGGCGGCTGGCGCACCGGCGACAAGGCCCTGGCGCGCGTGGTCAACAACAAGGCGGCGTGGTGAAGCGCGCGCGGCGGCGTGTTCGTCTCGGTCAACAACCGGCTGGTGCCGGACGCCGACCCGCAGGTGCAAGCACGCGACGTGGCCGCGGCGGTGGCTTCGGTGCAGCAGCGCGCGCACCAGTGGCAGGCCGATCCGGGCAAGACGGTGCTGATGGGCCACTCCGCCGGCGCCCATCTGGTGGCGCTGCTCGGCAGCGAGCCGGCGCTGCTGCGACGGGCCGGGGCGCAGCGCCCGCTGGGCGTGGTGGCGCTGGACAGCGGCGCGCTCGACGTGCCCGCGCTGATGCAGCAAACGCGCGTGCCGCCGCTGTATCACGATGCCTTCGGCGAGGACGCGGCCTACTGGGCCTCGGTTTCACCGCAGCAGCAGCTCCAGCGCGACGCCCTGCCGATGCTGCTGGTGTGCTCCAGCACGCGCCGCTTCCCGACCTCGCCCTGCGAGGAAGCACGCAAACTCGCCGCGCGCGCTCGCGCGCTCGGGGTCGCCATCCAGGTGCAGCCGGAAGCGCTTTCGCACGCCGAGATCAACGACCGGCTGGGCCTGCCCTCGGCCTATACCGAGGCGGTGACGCGCTGGATCGACGCGCGCCTGCGCTGATCCGTGCCGGTCTGGCACGGCGACATGGCCTGCATGGCGCACTCTGGCCGGCGCAGCCCAAAATCGTACAATTCCGGTACGCATTCAAGCCGGCCCGCGCCATGCTCCGCGTCACCAAGCTCACCGACTACGCCACCGTCGTCCTGACCGCGCTCGCCGCGCGGCCGGACACCGTGCTGAGCGCGCCCGAACTGGCCGAGCAGGCCGGGCTGGAGGTGCCCACGGTGGCCAAGGTACTCAAGCCGCTGGCCGCGGCCAGGCTGGTGGAAGGCTTCCGCGGCGCCAACGGCGGCTACCGGCTGGCGCGTCCGGCCGCGGAGATCACCCTGGTCGAGATCGTCGAGGCAATGGAAGGCCCGCTGGCGATGACCGAGTGCAGCATCCATGAAGGCCAGTGCGGCATCGAGCACAGCTGCGGCGTGCGCGCCAACTGGCGGCGGATCAACGACGTGGTGGCCGAAGCGCTGGCCGGCATCACCCTGGCGCAGATGCTGCAACCGCCCGCGCGTCTGCCGCGCGGGCGCATCCCTGCGCAGCTGGCGCAGGCCTGAAGGATGGCCATGAACGATATGCAGAACACGCAGATCCACAGCCAGCTGGCCCGCAAGTACGAGGCCGGCTTCGTCACCGAGATCGAATCCGATTCGCTGCCGCCGGGCCTGAACGAAGACATCATCCGCGCCCTGTCCGCGAAAAAGGACGAGCCGGAGTGGATGACGCAGTGGCGGCTCGCGGCCTACCGCCATTTCCTGACCATGCGCCAGCCGGACTGGGCCCAGCTGCAGATCGGCCCGATCGACCTGCAGGCGCTGAGCTACTACAGCGCGCCCAAGGGGCCGAAATACAAGTCGCTGGACGAGGTGCCGCAGGAGCTGCTGGACACCTACGACAAGCTGGGCGTGCCGCTGCACGAGCGGGCGAAGCTGGCCGGCGTGGCGGTGGACGCGGTGTTCGACTCGGTCAGCGTGGGTACCACCTTCCGCAAGGAGCTGGCCGAGCGCGGGATCATCTTCTGCTCGATGAGCGAGGCCATCCGCGAGCATCCCGAACTGGTGCGCCAGTACCTGGGCACGGTGGTGCCGGTGGGTGACAACTACTTCGCCGCGCTCAACTCGGCGGTGTTCTCCGACGGCAGCTTCGTGTTCATCCCGAAGGGCGTGCGCTGCCCGATGGAGCTGTCCACCTACTTCCGCATCAACGCCGGCCATACCGGCCAGTTCGAACGCACCCTGATCATCGCCGAGGCCGGCAGCCACGTCTCCTACCTCGAGGGCTGCACCGCGCCGATGCGCGACGAGAACCAGCTGCACGCGGCGGTGGTGGAGCTGGTGGCGCTGGAGGATGCCGAGATCAAGTACAGCACGGTGCAGAACTGGTATCCGGGCGACGAGAACGGGGTCGGCGGCATCTACAACTTCGTCACCAAGCGCGCGGAGTGCCGCGGCGCGCGCAGCAAGGTCACCTGGACCCAGGTCGAGACCGGCAGCGCGATCACCTGGAAGTACCCGTCCTGCGTGCTGCTGGGCGACGACAGCGTGGGCGAATTCCATTCCGTGGCGCTCACCCACCACCGCCAGCAGGCCGACACCGGCACCAAGATGGTCCACCTCGGCAGGCGCACCAAGAGCAAGATCGTGAGCAAGGGCATCAGCGCCGGCCATGGCCAGAACAGCTACCGCGGGCTGGTGAAGGTGGCCGCCTCTGCCGAGGGCGCGCGCAACCACACCCAGTGCGACAGCCTGCTGATCGGCAAGCACTGCGGCGCGCACACCTTCCCCTACATCGAGGTAAAGAACCCCACCGCCACCGTCGAGCACGAGGCCACCACCTCCAAGATCAGCGACGACCAGCTGTTCTACTGCCGCAGCCGCGGCATCGGCGAGGAGGATGCGGTGTCGATGATCGTGGACGGCTTCTGCAAATCGGTATTCCGCGAACTGCCGATGGAATTCGCGGTGGAAGCCAAGAAGCTGCTGGACGTGTCGCTGGAAGGAGCGGTGGGATGAGCATGGCGCCCGGACGCAGCCTGCGCTTCGTGGAACCCGGCGAGCCGCGCGCACGCACGGCCGACTACTGGCGCACGCGCAGCGCCTCCGAGCGTCTGCAGGCCGTGCTGGCGCTGCACCGAGAGGGCAATGCCCTGTTCAAGGGCGGCAATCCGCCGATCGCTTACGAATGGAGGCTGCGCCATGGCCTCGCGGGATGACGGCGTGCTGGACCGCGACTGGAAAGACTTCCTGGCCGCGCTGCAGGCGCATGGCGTGGAATACATGCTGGTGGGCGGAATCGCGCTGGGCGTCCACGGGCACGTCCGCTACACCAAGGATCTGGACGTCTGGTTCCGCGCCACCGAGGCGAACGCCAAACGCCTGCTCGCGGCCCTGCGCACGTTTGGATTCACCGACATCCAGACTCCACCCGCGGCCTTCTGCAAGCCACGCTCAATGCTGGTGCTGGGCAAGGAGCCGAATGCCATCGAACTGCTCAACTTCGCCGATGGCATCGACTTCGACGCCTGCTACCCGCGTCGGATCGTCGTTCCGCTGGATGGCCTGCAGGTCGCCGTGATCGGGCTGGACGACCTGCGCAAGAACAAACAGGCGGTGGGCCGCCTGCAGGATCTGGCCGACCTCGAACATCTGCAAGGAGCCGACACGACCGGCTCCGGAGAACTCCATGCTTAAGATCGACAACCTCCACGCCCGCATCGCCGGCAAGGACATCCTCAAGGGCCTCTCGCTCGAAGTGAAGGCGGGCGAGGTGCACGCCGTCATGGGCCCGAACGGCGCCGGCAAGTCCACCCTGGGCAATATCCTGGCCGGACGCGAGGGCTATGAGGTCACCGCCGGCAGCGTTGCATTCGACGGCCGTGACCTGCTGACGCTGGCGCCGGAAGAGCGCGCCGCCGCCGGCGTGTTCCTGGCCTTCCAGTACCCGGTGGAAATCCCGGGCGTGAACAACACCTACTTCCTGCGCGCCGCGCTCAATGCGCAGCGCAAGGCGCGCGGCGAGCCCGAGCTCGACTCGATGCAGTTCCTCAAGCGCGTGCGCGAAGCTCGCGGTGCTGCACCTGAAGGACGAGCTGCTGCATCGCGGCGTGAACGAAGGCTTCTCCGGCGGCGAAAAGAAGCGCAACGAGATCTTCCAGCTGGCGCTGCTGGAGCCGAAGCTGGCGATCCTCGATGAAACCGATTCCGGGCTCGACATCGACGCCCTGAAGTCGGTGGCCGACGGCGTCAACGCGCTGCGCGCGCCCGAGCGTGCGTTCATCGTCATCACCCACTACCAGCGCCTGCTCGACTACATCAGGCCGGACGTGGTGCACGTGCTGGCCGACGGCCGCATCGTGCAGACCGGCGGCCCCGAACTGGCGCTGGAACTGGAAGCCCACGGCTACGACTGGATCCGCCAGCGCACCGGGCCGGAGGCGGCGTGATGAGCGCCCTGCTCGACTCGCTGGCCGCCGGTTTCGACGGCGATGCCGACCGTCACGCCCAGCTCGATGCGCTGCTGCGCGACGGCCTGCCGGCGCGTGCGGAAGCGTGGAAGTACACCTCGCTGCGTGCACTGGAGCGCCGCCGCTTCGGCCAGGCACAGGCGGTGGCGGTCGCTCCTGCGTTGCTGGCGGACATTCCTGCGCCGCGCCTGGTGTTCGTCAACGGCCGCTTCGACGCCGCGCTCAGCGATCTGTCCGGGCTGCCGGCCGGGGTGGACGTGCAGCCGCTGTCGCAGCGGCTGCAGGGCGACGACGCGCGCGCGGTGAACTTCCTCGCCCGCCGCTACACCCGCAGTGACGAACCGTTCGCCCGCCTCAATGCCGTGCTGGCGCGCGAAGGCGCGGTGGTGCGCGTGGACGCCGGCATCACGGTGTCGTCCCCGCTGCACCTGGTCTGCGTAGGCGCGCCGCAGGACGGCGGCGATGCCGCCTGGCACCTGCGCCATTTCGTGGAGCTGCGCGCCGGCGCGAGGCTGCAGCTGGTCGAGCATGAACTGGCAGCCGGCGACCACGCGCACCTGGGCAACGTGCTGCTGCATGCGCATCTGGCGAAGACGGCGCACCTGACGCATGTGCGCCTGCAGGACGCCGCGCCGCGCGCCAGCCTGTTCGCGCGCACCGACGCGGTGCTGGCGCGCTCTGCCGAGTACCTGCGCACCGACCTGGAGCTGGGCGCCGCCCTGGCACGCAACGAACTGAACGTGCGCCTGGAAGGCGACGGCGCGGCGCTGCGGGCCGACGGCGTGCTGCTGGCCGACGGGCGCCGCCACGTGGACACCCGGCTGGGCATCGACCATATCGCGCGCGATACCCGCTGCAGCCTGACCTGGCGCGGCCTCGCCGGCCAGCGCGCGCGCGCGGTGTTCCACGGCGGCATCACCATCCACGCGGGCGCGGACGGCACCGAAGCCGACCTGTCCAGCAAGAACCTGCTGCTGTCCGCCGACGCCGAGATCGACACCCAGCCGGTGCTGGTGATCCACGCCGACGAGGTGAAGGCCGCGCACGGCGCCACCGTCGGCCAGCCCGACCCCACTGCGCTGTTCTACCTGCGTTCGCGCGGCCTGCCGGAACCGCAGGCGCAGGCGCTGCTGACCGGCGCGTTCTGCCGCGAGGTGGTCGGCGGGATCGGACACGCCGCCACCCGCGCGCTGTGCGAGGCCGCACTGGAGCGCGCGCTGGCGAGGCTCGGCGCATGAGCGCGACACCCGCCCACGACGCCATCGACTGGGACCGCCTCCGCGCGGATTTCCCGCTGCTGCGGCGCAAGGTGCACGGCAAGCCGCTCATTTACCTGGATTCCGCCAACACCGGGCAGAAGCCGGAGTGCGTGATCGCCGCCACCGACGATTTCTACCGCCGCCACAACGCCAACGTCAGCCGCGCGGTGCACCAGCTGGGCAGCGAGGCCACCGAGGCCTTCGAGAGCACGCGCCGCAAACTGGCCGCTTTTCTCAACGTGCGCGCCGACGAGCTGGTGCTGTGCAGCGGCACTACCTTCGCGCTCAACCTGGTCGCCTATTCGTGGGCGCTGCCGCGGCTGCAAGCGGGTGACGCCATCCTCGTCACACGCATGGAGCACCACGCCAATATCGTGCCCTGGCAGCTCATCGCCCAGCGCACCGGCGCGACCATCAAAGTGGCCGAACTGCTGCCGGACGGCCGCCTGGACCTGCCGGCGCTATGGGCGGCGATGACGCCGGACGTGAAGCTGCTGGCCGTCGCCCACGTCAGCAATGTGCTGGGCACGCTGAACCCGGTGGCGGAGATCTGCCGCGAGGCGACACGGCGGGGCATCGTCAGCGTCGTCGATGGCTCGCAGGCGGTGCCGCACATGCCGGTGGACATCGCCGCGATCGGCTGTGATTTCTACGCCTTCACCGGGCACAAGCTGTGCGGGCCGACCGGCACCGGCGGCCTGTGGGCGAGGCGCGAACACCTGCAGGCGATGCCGCCCTTCCTCGGCGGCGGCGAGATGATCAAGGAAGTGCGCTTCGACGGCACCGTGTTCAACGACCCACCGCACAAATTCGAGGCCGGCACGCCCAATATCGCCGGGTTCGTGGGGTTGGGCGCGGCGGTGGACTACCTGTCCGCCATCGGCATGGCCGCCATCCGCGCGCGCGAGGCGGACCTGCTGGCGCACGCCAGCGAGGAGCTGCGGAAGATCGACGGCCTGCGCATCTTCGGCAGCGCGCCGGACAAGGCCGCCGTCATCAGCTTTGCGATCGACGGCGTGCATTCGCACGACCTCGCCACCCTGCTCGATCTGGAAGGCGTGGCGGTGCGCTCCGGGCAGCACTGCGCGCATCCACTGCTGCAGTGGCTGGGCGTGGGCACCACCTGCCGCGCCTCGCTGGCGTTCTACAACACCCACGCCGAGGTCGAGGCCTTCATCGCCGCGCTGCGCAGGGTGGTCCGCCTGCTGGCGTGAACGCCGCAGGCGGTTGCCGCAATCAGCGCAGCACGCGCAGGGTGAACGGGTAGCGCCACGGCTCGCCGTTCAGCGCCTTCACCGTCGCGACCACCCCGCACACCAGCCAGCCCACGGCCACCACTGCCGCCAGCACCGCCAGCACGATCCCGGCCGGCAGGGTGAGCACCGCGCCCAGCCCGAGGGTGAGCACGGTGGCACCGACCAGCAGCAGCCCCGCCAGCGCCAGCGCGCACATCGCGAGGAACAGGCTGAGGTTGAAGTTGAAGGCCTCGCGCGCATGCGCCGCGATGAAGCCGGAATCGCCCTTCTTCAGGGCATACACGATGAGTCCGGCGAGCATGCCGGCGACCCCGGCGGTCCAGCTGGTGAGGAAGGCCAGCAGCAGCGCGCCGGCATGGGCGCTGGCGGCCCACAGCCGCTCGTCCTGGCGCACACCTGCGTTTGCACTGGCCGGCGCCAGCGGGTCCTGCGCGGTCTCGTGAATGCTGTCCATCAGGGTCTCCTCCACCGGCACCGCGCCGGCATGGCTCCATGATGGCGGTCGCCGCGGACGATGCAAGCCGGCCAGCGACCGACGCCCGCCGGCGGCGACGAACCGCGCCGGCGCGGGCACGAGCGCGGGGTGCCGGTGCGACGGGAGCAGGCGGTTTACTTCACCAGCCGCAGCGCGACCGGATAGCGGTAATTTTCGCCCTTGCTCGCCGCGATGCCCGCGATGATGCAGAACACCAGGCTGAACAGCCACACCAGCGGCATCAGCAGGGCGCCGATCAGGATCACCGACAGCACCATGCACCCCACGTAGGCGATCGCGATGGTGATCTGGAAGTTCAGCGCCTCCACCGCCTGCGCGTTGAGCCAGCCCTTCTCGGGCCGGTCCTTGTGGGTCAGCCAGATGATCAAGGGGACGATGAAGCCCAGCAGGATGCCGGACAGATGGGTGAGCATGGCCAGGTTGCGGTCGTCCTGGGAGACGGCGACGTCGTTCATGGTGGTGGATTCCCCGGGTAGCGGCGCGGAAGACGCCTGTCGCCCGGGTTAACGCGAAGCGCGCCCGCGGGCGGTCACGCCGGGCGCACCAGCCCGGACATCGGGGCCAGCGCGGCGCTGTCCGGGAACACCTGGCGCGCCAGCACCTCCGCGCCCAGCCCGAGGTGGTCGCGCAGCACGCCCTTGAACAGCGCGCGCAGATCGGTGGTGGCGCGCAGGTCGCGGCCCTCGTTGAGCTGGCTGCGCGCCAGCCCCGGCCAGTCGCCGGCCACCCGCCCACCGGCCACCGCGCCGCCGGCGAGGAAGGCCACCCCGCCAGTGCCGTGGTCGGTGCCGCCGGTGCCATTGATGGCGGCGGTGCGCCCGAACTCGGTGACCACCGCCACCACGGTTTGCTTCCACACCGGCTGCGCGCCGTCGTGGAACGCTTTCAGCGCCGTATCCAGCTCCGCCAGCTTGCGGTCGAGCACGGCCAGCTCGCCGCCGTGGGTGTCCCAGCCGGTGTCCTCCACGAAGCCGATCCGCGGCCCGTCCGGCGCGGCCATGAAGCGCGCCGCCGCCGCCATCGCCTGCGGCAGGCGCAAGCCACCGCTGGCCTGCATCGCGGCCTGGCCGGCGTCGATCCCGGCGAACGTCGGCGCCAGCGCCGGATCGGCCGCATACAGCAGCTGCAGCTGCTGCCACAGGATCGGGTCGATGCGGTTGCCCAGCGGCGGCGACCAGGTGCTGACGTTGCCGCCGCCGCGCATCGCCAACGGCATCACCGCCGAGATCGCCAGCCCCGCTCCACCCGGCATCGCCGCCACGCAGCGGTTCAGCCAGCCGGTGCTGCCGCCGGCGCCGGTGGTGCCGTTCTCCACGCAGTCCTGCGCCTCGAAATGCGAGCGCTGGCGGTACGGCGGCGCCACCGCCGCGACCGGCAGCAGTTCGCCGCGCGCATGCAGCGCGGCCATGCCGGACAGCTTGCCGTGCAGGGCGAAATCGGCATCCAGCCGCAGCGGCGCGGGCTGGCCGGCACTGGCGGCGAACTCCCCGCGCAGGGCCGCGAACGCCGGGTCGCCCAGCGGCTGCAGCGCGTGCAGGCCGTCCATGCCGCCGCGCAGCAGCACCAGCAGGAAGCGGGTGTCGTGCGCGCCGGTTGCGGCCAGCGCGAACTTCGGCAGCGCCGCCAGCGCCAGCGCGGAGGCGCCGAGGCCGAGGAATCCACGTCGATCGATGCGCATCGCCATGTTCATGCTCTCCACTGGAAGGCGGGGCTGGCCAGCAGCAGCGCCACGCCCTGCTGGATGGATTCGGCGCGCCGCAGCGCGGTGGCGGTCTGCGCGTCCAGCGCCTCGCCTAGCGCGGCCTGGCCGAGCGCCAGCGGGGTCACGCCGGTGTCCGGCAGGCGGTCGGCCAGCGCCTGTGCCGCCTGTACCCGCTTGAACAGGGCGTCCGGCCCGCCCCAGTCGGCGGCCACGTCGCCGAAGCCTGCCGGCGAGCGCGGCTGGAACACGGGCTGCCCCAGCTGCGCCTGCAGCCGCAGCCCCAGCGCGAGGTCGGACTCCGCGCCCAGCCCACAGGCGCGCAGTGCCGACAGGCAGAAGTCGTCCGGGGTCTTGAACTTGCGTACCCCCGGCTGCCAGGCGACGGGATCATCCAGCAGCACGCGGTACACGCTGGGCAGGTCGCCCGCGCTGTCCATCCAGACCCGCGCCATGCGCTGCACCAGCGCCGGCGGCGGATCGTCGACCACGAAATGGCGCACCAGCTTGGTGGACACATGGCGCGCGGTGGCCGGATGCACGGCCAGGTCATGCAGGATGGCGATGCCCTGGCGCTCGCCGTCCTGGCGGTAGGTCTTGCCGAACACCCGCCGCGCGCCCGGCTCGTGCGCGGCCGGGCGGAACAGGAAGGCATCCGTGCCGCCGGCATTCGGGTCCACGCTCCAGCCGGTGATCGCGCGCGCGAATTCGGTGACGTCCTGCTGGGTGTAGCCGGCATCCACCCCCCAGCGTGTGCAGTTCCAGGATCTCGCGCGCGAGGTTTTCGTTCAGGCCGCGGCGCGCGCCCTGGCCGGTGCGCTGGCGGCGGCGCTCGGCCTGCTGCGCCGCGCGCGAGTCGTCACCGATCGACTGCGCGTTGTCCAGATACAGCAGCATGCCGGGGTGGCGCTCCACCGCCAGCAGCAGGTCGGCGAAGCGCCCGTTCACGTGCGGGCGGATCGCCTCGCGCTCCATCGGCGCAGCGAACAGCGCCGCCACCCGCTTGTCCACCGAGATCGCGAAATGGTTCGACCAGAACCGCACCAGCCGCTCGCGGAAACCGCCGTCGGCACCGGCGGCGACCTGCTGGCGCAGCAGCAGCTCGCGCTGCAGGCCCTGCCGCAGCAGCCGCCCGGCCTGCATCTGCGCGGCTTTGGCATCGCCGCCACCGCCCTGGCGCGCCTGCCGGCGCATCTGCTGCAGGCGGCGGTACTGGCCCAGGCAGTCGGCGCTGGACGGCAGGCCGGCGAATGCCGCCGGCGCGGGCGCAGGGCCCAGCTGCGCCAGCAGCCAGCCGTGCGGATCGGGGTCGATCCGCTGCAACTCGCCGGGGCGGGCACCGAGGCCGAAGCGGTTGGCGGCGCTGGTCGCGGACAGATGCGTCATGGGCGCGTGCTCCAGAGACAGGCTCCACCGGCAACGCACCAGCCCCGCGCCGGTTGACAGCCCGCGGCCCGCATTCAGGCGGTCAGCGCCCCGCCACCGTCATCCGCCCGATCAGGATCGCGCCGGTACGAATGTGCGAGCGCGTGTCCACGTCGCTGCCCACGGCCTCGATCGCGGCGAACATGTCCTTCAGGTTGCCGGCGATGGTGATGCCATCGACCGGATGGGCAATCTCGCCGTTCTCCACCCAGAAGCCAGCCGCACCGCGCGAATAGTCGCCGGTGACGGCGTTCACGCCCTGCCCCATGAGCCCGGTCACCAGCAGGCCGCGGCCCATGCCGCGCAGCATCGCATCGAGGTCACCGGCATTCGCGCGCACGTCGAGGTTGTGGACGCCGCCGGCGTTGGCGGTGGTCTGCAGCCCCAGCTTGCGCGCCGCGTAGCTGCCCAGCACGTAGCGCTGGACGATGCCGCGCTCGACCAGCAGCGAGCGGCAGGTGGCCACGCCTTCGGCATCGAACGCGGCGGAACGGAAGCCGCGCGGCAGGAACGGGTTTTCCTCGATCGCGAACCAGTCGGGGAAGACGCGCGTGCCGGCGCTGTCGGGCAGGAAGCTGGCGCGGCGGTACAGCGCGCTGCCGGAGATCGCGTTGACGAAGCTTGCGATCAGCGAGCGCGCCATCTCCGCGCTGAACAGCACCGGCACCTGGCCGGTGGCCAGCGGGCGCGGATCCAGCCTGGCCAGCGCGCGCTGCGCGGCCTTGCGGCCGATCGCATCTGGCGTCTCCAGATCGCCCTGCGCCAGCGCCACGCTGTACCAGCCGTCGCGCTGCATGCGCTCGCCTTCACCGGCGATCAGCGCGCAGCCGGCGCTGTAGGAGGTGCGGCGCTCGCTCCCGAGGAACCCGTGCGAATTGGCGTACACGCCGAGCGAGGCGTTCATGTTCACCGAGGCGCCGTCGGAATTGCCGATGCGCGCATCCACGGCGCGGCCGGCGGCCTCGCATTCCAGCGCCAGCGCGATCGCGCGGTCAGCGTCGAACACGGCCGGATGCCAGGTATCGAACTCGCGCAGCGCGGTCGCCATCAGCGCCGCATCGGCCAGCCCGGCGTGCGGGTCTTCCTCGGTGTGACGGGCGATCGCGCAGGCCTGCGCGACGGTGGCGGCCAGGCTGTCCTCGCGCAGGTCGGCGGTGCTGGCGCTGCCCTTGCGCCTGCCGAAATACACGGTGACGCCGAGGCGGCGGTCGCGGGTGGACTCCACCGTTTCCACCTCGCCCATGCGCACATTGACCGCAAGGCCCGTATCTTCATTGCAG
This sequence comes from Thermomonas sp. S9, assembly GCF_024704365.1. Classification (GTDB taxonomy): domain Bacteria; phylum Pseudomonadota; class Gammaproteobacteria; order Xanthomonadales; family Xanthomonadaceae; genus Thermomonas. The sequence continues at coordinate 957,255 of NZ_JAJDFY010000001.1, read as the reverse complement.
GTGACTTCACACTGGTCCGCGCCGGCGGCGCGGGCGCGCTCCAGCAGCTGCTGGGCGAGTGCGGATAACTGTTGCAGGCGCGGCTGGCTGTCGTCGGTGATGGAAGGCAGGTCGGTGGTGGGCATGTTCAATGGCTTATCCTGTAGCGATGCGAGGACGTGACGAGGAAACCGGCGAATACTTCAGCCCCAGCCGCAGCGCGCAGCGGCGCGCGGCGCTGGACGTGCTGGAACTGGGAGAGCAGCTGGTGGCGCTGAGCGCGGCCCAGCTGGCACGGCTGCCACTGCCGGAGGACCTGCTGCCGCACATCCGCGAGGCGCAGCGCATCACCGCGCACATCGCCCACAAGCGCCAGCTGGCGTTCCTGGCCAAGCAGATGCGCAAGCTGGACGACGCGGTGCTGGACGCGATCCGCGACGCCATGCGCAAGGACGGCGAGGCCGCGCGCCGCGAGACCGCGCTGCTGCACCGCGCCGAAGCCCTGCGCGAGGCGCTGCTGGGCGAGACTGGCGATGCCGCCCTGACCGACCTGCTGGCCACGTACCCGCAGGCCGACCGCCAGAAGCTGCGCCAGCTGGTGCGCAACGCGCGCGAGGAGCGCGCGAAGAACAAGCCGCCGCGCGCGTTTCGCGAGCTGTTCCGGGAACTGCGCGATGTGCTGACGCAGGACGCCGTTGCTCCAGGCGACGACGCTCCAGGCGATGCGGTGGAAGGCGAGGCAGACGACCACGGCTGATCAACCCGCCTGGGTCCCCCCCCACGGTCAATTCCGAAATCAGCAGGGACGGCTGGCCCACGCCCACCGGCACGCTCTGGCCGTCCTTGCCGCAGATGCCCACGCCATCGTCCAGGGCGAGGTCGTGGCCGATCATCGCCACCTTGCGCATGGTCTCCGGACCGTTGCCGATCAGGGTGGCGCCCTTCACCGGCGCGGTGATCTTCCCGTCCTCGATCAGATAGGCCTCGGTCGCGGAGAACACATACTTGCCGCTGGTGATGTCCACCTGGCCGCCGCCGAAATTGACCGCGTACAGGCCTTTCTTCACCGAACGGATCATCTCCTGCGGGTCGTGGGTGCCGGCGCGCATGTAGGTATTGGTCATGCGCGGCATCACCAGGTGCGCGAACGATTCGCGGCGGCCATTGCCGGTCGGCGCCATGCCCATCAGGCGCGCGTTCAGGCTGTCCTGCATGTAGCCGACCAGCACGCCATCCTCGATCAGGGGGTGCACTGGGTGGGCTGGCCTTCGTCGTCGATGTTGAGCGAGCCGCGGCGGCCGTCCAGGGTGCCGTCATCGACGATGGTCACGCCTTTGGCCGCCACCTGTTGGCCGAGGCGGCCGGCATAGGTGCTGGTGCCCTTGCGGTTGAAATCGCCCTCCAGCCCGTGGCCCACCGCCTCGTGCAGCAGCACGCCCGGCCAGCCGTGGCCGAGCACCACCGGCATCGTGCCGGCCGGCGCGGCGATGGCCTCGAGGTTCACCAGCGCCTGGCGCAGCGCCTCGCGCGCGAATGTCTCCGGTTTGCCGTCGGAGAGCAGCTCCGCGTAGGAATAGCGCCCGCCGAAGCCGGCGAAGCCCGACTCGCGGCGGCCGTGCTGCTCCACGATCACCTGCACGTTCATCCGCACCAGCGGGCGCACGTCGCCGGCCAGTACGCCGTCGCTGCGCGCCACCAGCACGGTGTCCACGCCGCCGGTCAGGCTCACCATCACCTGCTTGACGCGCGGGTCCAGCGCGCGCAGCAGCGCGTCCACCCGGCGCAGCGCCTCGACCTTGGCGGCGGCCTCCAGCGCATCCACCGGATCGAGCGCCGGATACAGCGTGCGCCCGGCGCTGGATTGCAGCGCGTGCGCGCCATGCGCGCGACCGTCGCGGGCGATCGCGCGCGCCGACTGCGCGGCGGCCAGCAGCGCCGGCGCGTCCAGTTCGTCGGAATAGGCGAAGCCGGTCTTCTCGCCGCTGATCGCGCGCACGCCGACGCCCTGCTCGATGCCGTGGCTGCCGTGCTTGACGATGCCGTCCTCCATGCTCAAGGCCTCGCGCCGGCTGTGCTGGAAGTAGAGGTCGCCGAAGTCGATACCCGGCCCCAGCAGGCTGGCGAAGGCGCGCTCCAGCGCGGCGTGGTCGAGCCCGGTGGGTGCGAGCAGTCGGGATTCGGCGATGGCCAGTGCGTTCATGCGGGAAACCTTCGAAAGTCTGTCTTAGAGATATGGCGACGCGCGCGCGGATCAATCGCCCGCGTTGGCCGTGGCCGCAGGGACGTTGCCTTCGCCGCGCGCCACCAGCTCGACCTTGGGCGCGCTCCATGGCCCGGTGACCCGGTAATGCCTGGCGCCGATATCGCGCATCGGCCTGTCCAGCACGGCGTTGGCGACCGCGCCCACCGCCGCGCCGACCGGGCCGGCGGCCAGCGCGCCGACCGCGGTCAGCAACCCGGCGGATTTCGGCTGCACGTCCACCCACTGGTCGAAGCGCTGGTTGCGCAGGTCGGTATCGCCGCGCACCAGGATATCCGCGGCCGGGCCGCGAATCGTCAGATTGTCGGTATGCAGGATGCCGTCGGCGATGCGGGCGTTGCCCTGGATACGGTCGAACGTGAAGCCCTTGCTGAAGAAGTCGCTGAAATCCAGCATCAGCCGCCGCCGCAGCTGGGCCACGCCGAGCAGGCCGAGCACGCGCCCGGCCCCCGGCTCCAGTTCCAGCAGGCGGCCATCCTTCAGATCCAGCGCCAATGTTGCATCGAGATTGGGCGGGGCGAAGTCCTGCGGACCGCCGCGCCAGCCGGCCTCCATGCCGAGCTTGCCGTGCCCGCCGCCGATCTGGCCGCCAAAGCCGAGCGCGCCCAGCAGGGCGCCGGCATCGTCGCTGTCCACGTCCAGCCGGAACTGGCTGCGCTGGGCCGCGCCCTGGCCCAGCCAGCTGCCGCTGCCGCGCAGGCGCTGCTTGCCGCCGCTGGTGCTGAACTCGTCCATCCGCATCCCGCCCGTCACCGGCGTGCTGCGGAAGCGCGCGCGCCCCATCGGCACCCCGCCCAGGCGCAGGTCGGCCACCTCGATCTGCAGCGGCGGAATCCTGGCCGGATCGACCCCGTCGGCAGCGGGTGCAGCCTCGGTTTGCATGGCCGGCAGCGCCGCCCAGTACAGGCGGTCGAAACGCCCGCTGACGGCGGCGCCGTGCGCCTGCGGCACCTGCAGGCTGCCGGCCAGACCGGGCGCCTGCACCTGCACCGCCAGCGCAGCCGCCGATGCTGTCACCTGCAGACGGGCATCACTGAAGTCCGCGCCCAGCAGGCGCAGCTGTACGGCCTGCACGTCCACCCGCCGCAGCGGGGGCCTTCGCCCTGGCCGCTGCCGAGCAGTCCCAGCTCAGCCCAGCGCATCCAGCCGCGCGGTGCGGCCCCTCGACCAGCAGGCCATTGGCCGGCGGCGCGCCCACCGCGCCGCCACCCAGCAGGATCCGCAGCCCGGTTTGCCCGCCCGCGCTGCGGCTGCGCAGGGCCAGCACCTCGCCCAGGCGGGCAGACACCTCGCCGTTCTCCAGCGGCAGCTGCAGCTGGATATTGGCCGCAAGGGCCTGCCCGGCCGGCTTGTCCAGCGGCGCAGGCAGGTCGAGGCGGGTGCCGGCCAGCGAGGATTGCAGGCGCAACCGCGCCGTGCCCGGCGCGGCGCGCGGCACGTCCAGCTCGGTACTCCACGCTGAACTGCCGCGCACGTAGGGCTTGAGCCAGTCCAGGGTGCCGGCCCTGTCCAGCAGGGCGTCGATGTCGATGCTTGCCTGCAACTGCGCCTCGAACGCCTGCGCCGGATCGCGCACGTGCGGGCCCGAGCGCAGCGACAGCAGCCCCGGCACACCATCGCTGCGCACCTGCAGGCCCTCCGCCTGGAAGCCGTCGTGGTCGAAGCGCAGGCTGCCGCGCACCTGTTCGAACGCCAGCTTGTACCGGCGCTCCAGCAGGCGCACGCCGGCCAGCGCCACGCGCCCGTCGAGCTGCGGCGCCGGGGCATCGTGGTGCAGCGGCAGCCGCATCTGCAGGCTGGCCTGCGCCGGGCCGGACGCGGCCAGTGCATCCAGGGTGGAGGCGTTGTCCTTACGCAGCGGGCTGGCGCGCAGCAGCGCGAGGAACTGCCCGGCATCGCCGGCGGCCTCGGCATCCACCGTCAGCTCCGGCTGGTGGAAGCTGGCGATGCCGACGCGCAGCGCGGTCACCGACACCCCGCCCAGGCGGGCACGCCCGGCAAGACGGAAGCCGTCGGCCACGAACGCAAGATCGGCATCGAGGTGCTCGGCCGCCGGCCAGTCCGGGTGGAACTTGACGGTGGCGTCCTGCACCTTGGCCTGCACCCGGAATACCCCGGCGCCGGCCAGCCCGGGCGCGTCGCGGAACGGCCAGTCGTCGAGGTCGCCGGCCACCACCGCATGCGCCTCGCGCAGCATGCCGCCGCGCAGCGCCGTATTCAGCCAGTCCACCGTCGCCTTCGGCATCAGGTAGTGGATCCAGAAGCCGCGCGCGTAGGTCACCGGCACCTGGCCGATATCGGCGGCGATGTCCAGGTGCGGGCGGCTGCCGTCGCCCTGGAAGCCGATCCCGCCGCGCGCATGCACCTGCAGCGGGCCGCCGCTGATGCCCAGCCCCGGGGTCTGCACGTCCCAGCCAGCGCCGTTGCGCCAGGCCACCGCCTCGCCGTCGAGGGTGAAGGCATGCGGCACGCCGAAGCCGGCCGGCCAGTCGAACACCACCTGCGCGCCGGGATCGAAGCGCAGGCGCAGCCCGTCCTGGTCGGCCTGCAGCCAGCCGCCGACCCCGCGCAGGCCCGGCGCATGCCCGACCGGCCCGAAGCGCAGGCCGCTGGCGCGCAGGCGGGCGTGCAGGCGGCCCTGGCCGTCGGCGGCGAACTCCACGCCGTCCAGCGCACCGGCCGGGCGCGCCGCACGCAGCCAGTGACGCAGCGCTGGCGGCAGCGCATCGGACAGCGCCGCCAACTCCAGCAGCGGTTGCAACTCCAGCCTCGTAGCGCGCAGCGCCAGGCCATGCCCCCCGCCGGCCAGCGCCAACCCGTCCAGCTGCTGCTGGCCGATGCGCAGGCGCGGCGCACGCGCCCGCCAGGCACCGATGGTGCCGGCCCAGGCCGCATCCAGCGCCACCGGTCCCAGCGCCTGCACCGGCGCCGGCTGGCCCGGCCCCGGCGCGCGGCCGCGCAGGACCACGCCGTCGAGGTCGGCCACCGCGCGCATCGCCACCACCCGCAGGCCCTTCAGCGTGGCCCAGGCCTGAGCGCGGCCGCGGCCGGCCTGCGGCGCGACCCCGGCCCAGGCCAGCACCCCGGCGAGGTCGGCCAGGTCGGTCTGGCGACTGCCGGCATACACGCGGCCATCGCCGCTGGCGCGGTCCAGCGTGCCGGCCACGTCCAGCGGCTGGCCGGCGCTGCGCAGCCAGGCGCGCGCGCCGGCGTCCACCCGCGCATTGCTGACGCGCAGGCGCAGGTCGATCCGCGGCACGTTCACGTCCAGCCCCAGCTCCGGCGCCAGCACCCGCAGCCGCGCCTGCGCCAGCTGCAACTCGCCCAGCTGCGACAGGGTATCCAGCGGATTGGCATCGGTCTGTTGGCCAGGCAGACCGCGCACCTGCCACTGGCCGTTCGCATCGCGCTGCAGGGTCAGGTCCAGACCGCGCAGGCGCAGCTCGGTCAGCGAGCGCCCCGGCAGCCAGCCGGTGTAGGGCGCGACCAGCAGTTCGGCATCGCCGATCACCAGCGGGTGCGCGCCCCCGCCCACCCGCAGGTTGTCCAGCCGCAGCAGCGGGCCACGCCGGGTCCATTCGGTGCGCACGCGGTCGAACGCCACCGGATGGTGCGCGCGCGCGCTCAGCCAGGCCGCGATCTGCTGTGGATGCTGCTGCAGCAGCGGCAGCAGCTGGCTGGCCACGGTCACCAGCAGCGCCACCGCCAGCAGCAGCGATGCAAGCGTGTACCAGAGACCACGCCGCAGCAGGCGCAGGCGGTGGCGCCAGGGCATGGTCATGCCGGCGGGCTCCCCGCATGCGCATGCCAGGCCAACCCCGTCATGGCGTCAGAGCAGCACCACATCGAACTGCTCCTGCAGGTACTGGGCATCGGCCTGGAACCGGATCGACTTGCCGATGAACTCTTCCAGCTCGGCCACCGCGTTGGATTCCTCGTCGGTGATCCGCGCCACCACCTTGGGCGGGGCGATCACCAGCAGCCGCGCCGCCTCGAACTGGCGCACCGCGCGCACGATCTCGCGGAAGATCTCGTAGGTGACGGTCTCGGCGGTCTTGACCATGCCGCGCCCGCCGCATTCGTGGCAGGGCTCGCACAGCTGGCGCTCCAGCGAATCCACCGTGCGCTTGCGGGTCATCTCCACCAGCCCCAGCGGCGAGAAGTCGTACACCGTGGTCTTGGCGTGGTCCTTGGCCAGCGACTTCTCCAGCGTGCGCAGCACCTGCCGGCGATGCTCGGCATCCTGCATGTCGATGAAGTCGATGATGATGATCCCGCCCAGGTTGCGCAGGCGCAGCTGGCGCGCCACCGCCTGCGCCGCCTCCAGGTTGGTGCGGAACACGGTCTCCTCGAGGTTGCGCTGGCCGAGGAAGCTGCCGGTATTCACGTCCACCGTGGTCATCGCCTCGGTCTGGTCGATCACCAGGTAGCCGCCGGATTTCAGCGGCACCTCCTTTTCCAGCGCGCGCTGGATCTCGTCCTCGACGCCGTACATGTCGAAGATGGGCCGCACGCCGGCGTAATGTTCGATCTTGTCTGCCAGCGCGGGCATGTAGCGTGCGGCGAACTCACGCAGGCGCTCGCAGGTCTCGCGCGAATCCACCCGCACCCGCTCCACGTCGCGCCGGATCAGGTCGCGCACCGCCCGCAGCGGCAGGCTCAGGTCCTCATACAGGCATGCCCCCACGCCGGCGGTGGCGGCCTTGCTCTCCACCTGCTCCCATACCCGCCTGAGATAGGCGATGTCTTCGGCCAGCGCTTCCGCCGGCTGTCCTTCGGCATTGGTGCGCACGATGTAGCCGTAGCCGGGGCCGCCCGCGGTGAGCGTCTGCATCAGTCCCTTCAGGCGCGCGCCTCGGCCTCGTCCTCGATCCGCGCGGAAATGCCCACCACCTTCGAGCGCGGCAGCAGCACCAGGTAGCGCGAGGGGATGCTGATCTGGGTGGTCAGCCGCGCGCCCTTGCTGCCGATCGGGTCCTTCACTACCTGCACCACGATTTCGGCACCATCGCGCAGCAGTTCGGTCACCGGCACCTGCACCTGCGGCGAGGCCAGTGGAGGTTCGTCGCCGTCGCCGGCACCCAGCGGCGCGCTGCGGAAGATGTCGTTGGCATGCAGGAAGGCGCCGCGATCCAGGCCGATGTCCACGAACGCGGCCTGCATCCCGGGCATCACCCGCTGCACCTTGCCCTTGTAGATGTTGCCGACCACGCCACGCTGGCTGCCGCGCTCGATGTGCAGCTCCTGCAGCATGCCGTTCTCGACCACCGCGACGCGGGTCTCGCGCGGGGTGACGTTGACCAGCAGTTCCTCGCTCATGACGCCAGCAGCCCGAACTGGCGCAGCAGTCCGGCCGTTTCCGCAGCGGCAGGCCCATGACCCCGGAATAGCTGCCGTCCAGCCGCGCCACGTGCATCTCGAAGCGGCCCTGGATGGCATACGCGCCGGCCTTGCCCTGCCATTCGCCGCTGGCGAGGTAGCGGGCGACGTCGGCCTCGGACAGCGCATCCAGCGTGACCCGGGTCAGCGATGCCGCCTGCGCCTCGCGCCCGGCGCCGACCAGCGCCACCGCGGTCAGCACCTCGTGGGTGCGGCCGGACAGCGCGCGCAGCATCGCCGCCGCCTCGCCGGCATCGGCCGGCTTGCCGAACACGCGATCTTCCAGGATGACCTCGGTATCCGCGCCCAGCACCACCGCGCCGGGCGCACCCAGCACCTTCAGCAGGCCGGCCCCGGCCTTCTCGCGCGCCACCCGGCGCACATAGTCGAACGCAGGCTCCCCCGGCGCCTGGTGCTCGGGCACGTCGAGATCGAGGAGGCCGAAGTCCAGCCCGAGGCGGGACAGCAGTTCGGCGCGGCGGGGTGAACGCGAGGCAAGATGCAGCATGGTCGAAGTCTAACCCGCGCCCGCCGGCCGGCCGCATCCGCAGGCCGCCGGCCGGGCGGCGGCTCACCGCCCGTTCACCCCCGGCATGCGAAAGCTTTGCATCAACCATCCCGGGAGCCCTCCATGACCCTGCGTCCGCTGCTGCTCGCCCTTGCCCTTGCCGCCACCCTGCCCATGACCAGCCACGCCCAGTCGCCCGCCACCGCCCCGTCCGCGCCTGCGCCTGCCGCGCAGCCCACCCTGCTGTCGGTCTCCGCCAGCGCCGAGGCCAGCCGCAAGCCGGATATCGCCACCCTCTCCACCGGGGTGGTGACCCAGGCCAGCGACGCCAACGCCGCGATGCGCGAGAACGCCCAGCGCATGGACCGGGTGCTGGCGGCGCTGCGCGCGGCCGGGATCGCCGAACGCGACATCCAGACCAGCGGCATCAACCTCAACCCGCAGTACAAGTACGTGGACGGCGCGCCGCCGGCGATCACCGGCTACCAGGCCAGCAACACCGTCAATGTGAAGGTGCGCGACCTGGCCCGGCTGGGCAAGGTGCTGGACACGCTGGTGGCGCAGGGTGCCAACCAGATCAACGGCCCCAGCTTCGGGATCGACAGGCCGGAAGAGGCATTGCAGGAGGCGCGCATCGCCGCGGTGCGCAAGGCGCAGGCGATGGCGCGCACCTATGCCGATGCGCTCGGGATGCGGGTGCTGCGGGTGGTCAGCCTGAGCGAAGGCGGCACCACGCCACCGCGCCCGCTGCCGGTGATGCGCGTAGCGGCCGCGCCGATGGCGATGATGGAGAAGGACACCGCGGTCGCCGCTGGCGAAAGTTCGGTGTCGGTGACGATCGAAATGGTGTTCGAGCTGGGGCACTGACGCCGCGCACTCGCGCCGCCTCGCCCGCATCCCGCCGCCCGCCGCGCGCGGGCCTCGTCGTTTGCGCCGCCAGGGTATCGACCGCCGGCGCCTGCCTGAATCGCGGCCCAACCCGCAGCACCCACCCCGTTGCCAGCGCACGGCCCGTGGTCGCAGCGTAAGGGCGTGCAGGCCGCCACATGCCGCACGCGTCGTGGTTCCCCGTTCGCGCCGACCGAAGGAGACCGACCATGATCCATGCCCATTCCGCTTTCGCCCTGCCCGCCGCCCGCCCACGCCCGGATGCCGCGCGTGTGCTGACCCTGAGCGCGACGCTGGCGCTCAACCTGCTGCTGTTCGGCCTGCTGATGGTGCCGATGGCGCTGCCGCCGCCGGCGCCTAGCGCGCAACCGCGCACGCCGCAGCTGCGGATCATCCCGCGCACGCCGCCGGTGGTCGAAGTCACCACGCTGCCGCTGCCGCCGCCGGCGGCCGCGTCCGCACAGCCGCCGACCCGCGCGGACAGGCGCATCCCGGCCGTGTCCGATCCGGCACCGGTCATCCGCAGCGATACCGGCCCGGCGCAGGCGACGGACGCTGGCACGACCGACGATGCCGGACCCGGCCCCGCTTTGACCTCACCCGGCCCGATCGCACAGCCGATGCAGCTGGCCTACCTCAGCGCCCCCCGCCCCGGCCTATCCGCGCGCCGCCCTGCAGCAGCGGCTGTCCGGCACCGTGCTGCTGCAGGTGCTGGTGGACGTGGATGGCCGCCCGCTGGACGTGACGGTAGCGCGCAGCAGCGGCTACCGCATGCTGGACGAGGCCGCCCGCACACAGGTGCTCAAGCGCTGGCGCTTCCAGCCGGCGCTGCAGGACGGCCAGCCGGTGCAGGCGCTGGGGCTGGTGCCGGTGGAGTTCACAGTACGCGGTTGACCGCCGCAGGCATGCGCCAGGGATGGCACATGCCGGGTCGGGCCGACCGCCTCAGGCCGGCCGCCAGCGCGGCGGCTCCGGCCAGCGTGCGTCCTGGTGGCCTTCCAGGACCCGGCGCAGGTCGCGCGGATCGATCTGCGGCGCCAGCGCGTGCAGCAGCACCAACGCGTACTCGCGCAGCACGCGACCGCGCGGCACCACCGCCCAGGTGATGCACTCCGGCAGCTCCAGCGGCGCCTGCAGCGCCCGCAGGTCGGCGTCCTCGCGCCCGGACACCGCCATCTCGGCCAGCAACCCGGCGCCCATGCCGGCGCGCACGTAGGTCTTGATGAGGTTGGCGTCGCGCGCGGTCATCGCGATCTGCGGCGCCACTCCCGCCTGCGCGAACGCACGCTGCAGCGAGGAATCGGGGTGCTTGGAGGATTCGTAGGACACCAGCGGGTACAGCGCCAGCTCGGCCAGCGTGGGCGCCCCCTCGCGTGCCGCCAGCGGATGCGTGGCCGGCACCAGCAGCACCCGCCGCCAGCGGTACAGCGGCACCACCACCCCGCTGGTGGCAGGCGCCGGGCCGGCGGTGCTGATCAACCCGAAGTCGGCTTCGTCCAGCTTCTCCAGCACCTCGGCATCGCCGGCCGCGAACAGATCCACGCTGACCTGCGGATAGCGCCGCGCCAGTTCCGCGATCACCGGCGGCAGCACGTAGCGCGCCTGGGTATGGGTGGTGGCCAGCAGCAGCCGGCCGCGATGTTCGCCGCGCTCGTTGGCGGCGTAGCTGCGGATGTTGGCGGCTTCGGTGAGGATCTTGCGGGCGCTCTCGATCACCTTCACGCCGGCCGGGGAAACGCCTTCCAGGCTGCGCCCCTTGCGCAGGAAAATCTGGAACCCCAGCTCGTCCTCCAGCTGCTTGAGCTGCTTGGACACCCCGGGCTGGGTGGCGTGCACGCGCTCGGCCGCCTGGGTGATGTTGAACCCGGCATCGGCGATCGCCACCAGATAGCGCAGCTGGGTCAGGGTCATGGATGCCCCTCGTATCTTTTCATCTTGATAATGCGATGATTATAGCGGCATCACCGCCGCCCCCGCTTCATTCCTGCCAAGCATAAGCAAACAGCAGCGGGCCATTTCCTGCGCTTGCCGGCCCAGGCCTAAGGTAGCCCCCTGCCGCGCCCCGCCCGCGCCGCCACGCGGCATCCCCGCATCCGCGAGACCCCATCATGGCCCTGCACGACAGCATCCTCGACACCATCGGCCACACCCCCATCGTCAAGCTGCAGCGGCTGGCGCCGGCGCACGCCAGCGTGTACGTGAAGATGGAGTCGTTCAATCCCGGCGGATCGGTCAAGGACCGTCTCGCGCTGGCCATCGTGCTCGATGCCGAACGCCGCGGCCTGCTCAAGCCTGGCGATACCATCGTCGAGGCCACGTCCGGCAATACCGGCGTGGCGCTGGCGATGGTGGCCGCGGCACGCGGCTACAAGTTCGTCGCGGTGATGAGCGAGACGTTCTCGGTCGAGCGCCGCAAGCTGATGCGCGCCTACGGCGCCAAGGTCATCCTGACCCCGGCCGCCGAGCGCGGCAGCGGCATGGTGCGCAAGGCGCGCGAGCTGGCCGAGCGGCACGGCTGGTTCCTCGCCAGCCAGTTCACCAATCCGGCCAACCCGGCCTTCCACCGCAACACCACCGCCGCCGAGATCCTGCGCGACTTCGCCGGGCGCCGGCTGGACGTGTTCGTCAGCGGCTGGGGCACCGGCGGCACCCTGACCGGGGTCGGCGAGATGCTGAAGGCGGCGCGCCCGGACGTGCGCATCGTCGCCACCGAACCGGCCGGTGCGGCCCTGCTGAAGGGCGAGGCCTGGCAGCCGCACAAGATCCAGGGCTGGACCCCCGACTTCGTGCCGGAGGTGCTCAACCGCGGCGTGGCCGATGAACTGCGCACCGTCACCGACGAGGACGCCATCGCCACCGCGCGCCGGCTGGCCGCGGAGGAAGGCATCTTCGCCGGCATCTCCGCCGGCGGCACCGCCGCCACCGCGCTGGCACTGGCGCAGGAGGCCCAGGCCGGCAGCGTGCTACTGGCCATGCTGCCCGACACCGGCGAGCGCTACCTCAGCACCGCGCTGATGGCCGACATCCCCGACGGCAGCGACGACGACTGGCTGGCGACGCTGGGGTGACCGCACGCCTCGCGGCAGCACCCACCCCGGGCCGGGAGGGCGCGCCTGCGCGCGGCTACTTGCCCGCGTCCAGCACCTGCGAGAGCTTGTCGGCATCGAAATACTGGGTGAGTTCGCCCATCCCGGCCTCGACCGACGGGTCGCTGAAGATGCCCTGCGACGCCACCTGGCCCAGCAGCTGGAACGCGCTGGCGATGGCGGCCTGGCCTTCGTACTTGAACGCGGTCGCGGTCTGGCTGCGGCAGGTCTCGGTGAGCAGCCGCATGTACAGGCCGGCGGTCTGTTTGTTGATGTCGGTGCGCACCTCGGACGGCATGCGGATGTAGGGCGCGATGTCCCTCTGCAGCGCGATCGCCGAAAAGATCCATTTCACCAGCAGGGCCTTGTCGGCATCGCTGGTGGACGACACCAGGCACTTGCCCAGGTCGTCCGCATACACGCCGGCGCGGGCGTGCTGGGCCGGCAACGCCAGCGATGCCGCGACGCAGGCGGCGAAAACGCGCTTCATGCAATCCTCTCCCCGGATGGTGGCACGAGGTGCGCAGGCTAGCATCGCGCGAGCGCCCGCCGCCACCGCCTCAGGTGCGCCCGTACAAGTCCTCGTAGCGGACGATGTCATCCTCGCCCAGGTAGTCGCCGGACTGCACTTCGATCAGTTCGAGCATTTCCCGGCCCGGATTTTCCAGGCGGTGCCTGGCGCCGATCGGGATGTAGGTGCTCTGGTTGGGCAGCAGCTCGAACACGTCGTTGTCGCGCGTCACCCGGGCGGTGCCGCGCACCACCACCCAGTGCTCGGCGCGGCGGGTGTGCGACTGCAGCGACAGCCGCGCGCCGGGCTTGACCTTGATGCGCTTGACCTGGAAGCCGTCGCCGATGTCGATCGAGTCGTAGCTGCCCCACGGACGGTGCACCTCGCGATGCAGCACCGCCTGCGGGCGCGCCTCGGCCTTCAGCCGCGCCACCACGTCCTTGACCTGCTGCACCCTGTCCTTGCGCGCCACCAGCACGGCGTCGTCGGTCTCCACCACCACCAGGTCGTCCACGCCGACCAGCGCCACCAGCCGGCGTGCGTAGGCATAGCTGTTGCGGCTGTCGATCGCGATCACGTCGCCGTGGTGGGCGTTGCCGTCGGCATCCTGCGCGCTCACTTCCCACAGCGCCGACCACGACCCGACGTCGTTCCAGCCGATGTCCACCGGCAGCACCGCGGCCGCGTCGGTCTTTTTCCATCACCGCGTAATCGATGGAATCCGCCGGACAGGCCGCGAACGCGGTTTTGTCCAGCCGAATGAAGTCGCCGTCGCGCGCGGCGGCGGCGAATGCGGCGCGCACGGAGGCGAGGATGTCCGGGCGGAAGCGCTGCAGTTCTTCCAGATAGCGCGAGGCACGCAGCAGGAACATGCCGCTGTTCCAGTAATAGCCGCCGGCTGCGAGATAGGCCTGCGCGGTGGCGGCATCCGGCTTCTCGACGAAGCGCAGCACCGGGCGCACGCCCTCGCCAGGGCCCGCCTGGATATAGCCGAAACCGGTTTCCGGTGCAGCCGGCACGATCCCGAACGTCACCAACTTGCCCGCCTCGGCCGCCGGCATCGCCGCGCGCACGGCGGCCTGGAAAGCGGCGGCGGCGCGCACCACGTGGTCGGAGGGCAGCACCAGCAGCAGCGGGTCGTCGCCTGCGGCCATCGCCTGCAGCGCGGCGGCGGCGATCGCCGGGGCGGTGTTGCGGCCCACAGGTTCGAGCAGGATCGCCGGCGTGGGCGCGCCGATCTGGCGCAGCTGCTCGGCGACCAGGAAGCGGTGCTCCTCGCCGGCGACCACGATCGGCGCGGCATCCGCCAGCGCGGCCACGCGCCGCCAGGTGGCCTGCAGCAGGGTGTCATCGCCCACCAGCGGCAGGAACTGTTTGGGATAGGCCTCGCGCGAGAGTGGCCACAGACGCGTGCCGGAACCGCCGGACAACAGGACGGGCTGCAATTTCGCCACGGGTGCCTTCCTACGACTGCGCAAAGACCGGGCCGCAGTTTACCCTTTGCGCATGAGCGACCCCGCCACCGACGACGCCCGTGCCGCCCAGCGCCTGGCCTGGGTCCGCGCCGCCCTGCGCCAGCCCGACGTCGGGCTGGAACGCGCCTCCACCGATGCCGGCCTGCGCAGCTACTGGCGCACGCTGGGCGCCACGCCCGCGCGCATCGTGATGGACGCACCGCCCGGCCAGGAGGACGTGCGCCCGTGGCTGCGCATCCGCGACCTGCTTGAAGCCGGCGGCGTGCGCGTGCCGCAGGTGCTCGCGCGTGACGTGGGCGCCGGGTTCCTGCTGCTGGAGGACCTCGGCGGCCCCACGCTGGCGCAGGTGATCGATGCCGGCAACGCCGATGTGCATATGCAGGCGGCGATCGCGCAGCTGGTGCGGCTGCAGTCGATTTCCCTGCCTGCCGACATCCCGGTGTTCGGCGAGGCGCTGCTGCAGCGCGACGCCGGGTTGTTCGAGGAGTGGTTCGTGCGCCGCCACCTCGGCATCACTCTGGACTGCGAGGAGGCCGAACGCCTGCAGCTGGCACAGCGCCGGCTGATGGACAACCTGCTGGCACAGCCGCAGGTCCCGGTACACCGCGATTACATGCTGCGCAATCTGATGCCGGCCACCGACGGCCCGGCCGTGCTGGACTTCCAGGACCTGGTGCGCGGGCCGATCGGGTATGACCCGGTCAGCCTGCTGCGCGATGCCTTCCTGAGCTGGCCGGAAGCGCGCGTGGACGGCTGGCTGCGCGAGTATCACGCGCACGCCGTGGATGCGGGCCTGCCGGTGCCCGCGCTCGAGGTGTTCCTGCGCGATGCCGACTGGTGCGGCGTGCAGCGGCACCTGAAGATCCTCGGCATCTTCGCGCGGCTGCACCACCGCGACGGCAAGCCGCGCTACCTCGCGGATGCCCCGCGCTTCCTCGCCTACCTCGATGCGGTGGTGCCGAAATACCGTGCACTCGACCCGCTGCGCGAGCTGCTGGAGCGCACGCTCGAGCCCGCCTTCGCGAAGCTGGCCGCATGAAGGCGCTGATCTTCGCCGCCGGCCTGGGCGAGCGCATGCGGCCGCTCACCGACGCCACGCCCAAGCCGCTGCTGCGCGTCGGCGGCAAGCCGCTGATCGTCTGGCATCTGGAAAAGCTGGCAGCGCTCGGCATCCGCGATGTGGTCGTGAACACCTCGTGGCTGGCGGAGCAGTTCCCCGCCACGCTGGGCGACGGCGCGCGCTGGGGCCTGCGCCTGCACTATGCCTACGAGGGCGACACCCCGCTGGAAACCGGCGGCGGCATGTGGAACGCGCTGCCGCTGCTGGGCGAGGCCCCCTTCCTGCTGGTCAATGGCGATGTGTGGACGGACTACGACTTCGCCCGCCTGCCGCGCGCGCCTGCGGGGCTGGCGCATCTGGTGCTGGTGGATCCGCCGCCGCATGCGCCACACGGCGATTTCGCGCTAAGCAGCGATGGGCGCGTGCATCCCGATGGCGACTACAAGCTCACCTATGCCGGCATCGGCCTCTATCGCCCGCAGCTGCTGGATGACTGGCGCGACCTCATCTCCACGCCCATGCGCGCCAACGGCAAACCGAAATTCCCGCTGGCGCCGCTACTGCGCGCGCACATGGCGCACGGTGCGATCAGCGGCGAGCATCACCGCGGGCGCTGGACCGACGTGGGCACGCCGGAGCGGCTGCAGCGGCTGGATGCGGCGCTGCGCGCTCAGTCCACCCCCAGCACCTGACGCAGGAAGGGCACGGTCAGCCGCCGCTGCGCAGCGAGCGAGGCGCGATCGAGACGCTCGAAGAGCGCGGTGAGGCTGGCGAGGTCACGGCTGGCGCGGCGCAGCAGCCAGTCCAGCGCGGCGGCGTCGAACTCCAGCCCGCGCGCGGCGGCGCGCTGGCGCAGCAATTCGGCGCGGCCGGCATCGTCCAGCACCGGCAACGCCCAGCGCGCGCACTGCGCCAGCCGCGAGCGCAGGTCGGGCAATACCAGGCCCAGCGCATCCGGCGCGGCGCTGGCGGCGTACAGCGGCACGCGCCCGGCATCGCGCAGGCGGTTGTGCAGGTCGAACAGCGCGACTTCGTCCGCGTGCTCGCCGGCCACCGCGTCGAGATCGTCCAGCGCCAGCAGCTCGGCGCGCTCCAGCCCCTCGCTGGCCAGGCGCACGCGCCCGCGTAGACCGCGCAGCGACAGGTAGGCCACCTGGCGGCCGGACGCCTGCGCCTCGGCGCAGCAGGCCAGCAGCAGATGGGTCTTGCCGGTGGCGGGTGCGCCATGCAGATACACCCCAGCGGCCGTGGCCGCGTTGCCGGCGGCGAGCGCGCGCAGCTGCGGCAGCAAGCCCTCCGGGGCCTGCAGGTAGCGGTCGAGACGCTGGTCCGGCGGCGCCCGCAGCGCCAGCGGCAGCTGCGGGCCGAACGTCTCCGTCATCGTCAGCCCGCGTCCTGGTCGCCGCCGCCCGGCGGCGGCGCGGCATCCAGCAGGATCGCCGGGGTGTCGCCCGCATACAGGCGGCTGTGGCGGTAGCGCTCCTGCGCGTAGCGCAGCAGCACGTTGATCACTGCCGCCACCGGCAGCGCCAGCAGCATGCCGAGGAAGCCGAACAGGGTGCCGCCGGCCATCACCGCGAAAATCACCACCATCGGATGCAGGCCGATGCGGTCGCCCACCAGCACCGGCGTGAGCAGGAAGCTCTCCACCACCTGGCCGACGCCGAACACGATGCCCACCCCCGCCAGATGCTGCCAGTCGCCGAACTGGACCAGCGCGGCGATGCCGCCGAACAGGATGATCGCGGCCGGCCCCAGATACGGCACGAAGGTCAGCAGTCCCGCCACCACGCCGATCAGGATGCCCAGCTTCAGCCCCACCAGCCACAGCCCCAGCGCGTACAGGATGCCCAGCATCAGCATCACCAGCAGCTGCCCGCGCAGGAATCCACCCAGCACCTCATTCGCTTCCAGCGCCAGCCGGCGCACGGTGGCGTAGTGGTCGCGCGGGATCAGCGCAGCGACCTTGCTCACGATCAGATCCCAATCGCGCAGGAAGAAAAAGGTCAGCACCGGCAGCAGTGCGATGTTGGCCAGCCAGGTCACCAGCGCAAAGCCCGAGCGCGAGACGTAGCCGAGCATCACCGCCACGATGCCGCCCGCGCCCTGCCAGTGCTCGCGGATCAGCTGGAACAGATGCTGCGGATCCAGCCACGCCAGGATCTGCAGTCCGGTGCGCCGCTCGATCCACGGCAGTGCGGTCTGCACGAACCAGTCGCGGTAGCCGGGCAGCGAATCCACCAGGATCATGACCTGACTCTCCAGCAGCGGTACCAGCAGCACCGCGGCCAGCAGCAGGACCAGGATCATCACTGCGAACACCAGCACCACCGCGCTGTTGCGCGACATCCGCCGCTCCAGGCGGTCCACCATCGGGTCGCCCAGCCAGCCCAGCAGGGCAGCTTCAATGCGAACGGACTCAGGATCGGCGCCAGCAGCCACAGGCACCATACGAGCCCCAGTCCGAGCGCAGTCCACTGCACCCGCCGGTAGAACGCGGCGATGGTCGCAAGATCCTGATCGCGCTGCATGCTCATTTTCCGCCCAGAAGAAATGCCGCGGGCGCGCCCGCGCTGCCATCGCCGGTAGCGGGCGCCGGGACCAGCACCCCGGCGCGACCGACGTAGCGGCTGAAGTTGGCCAGCCCGCTGGCAAGATCGACCTCCAGCTCCAGCGCGTCCGGGCTGGCGCTGACCGGCACGACCCGGCGCACCACCGGCAGGCCGTCGAGGTAGCCGGCCAGGCGCAGATAGTCGTCGCTGCCGTGCAGGCCCAGGACGCGCAGCCGGAACTGGCCCGGCGCCGCATCGGGATTGACCCTGGCATAGCGCCGCGCCAGCGCATCGGCGGCCCCGTCGGCACCGCCCGCCATCGCCCGGCGCGCGTCTGGATTGCTGGTCTGCCAGCTGCCCAGCACCTTGCCGTTGTCCACCAACGTCCAGTCCGCGGCCCAGCCCCCGGCAGTGCGGTAAAGCTTGCCGATCAGCTGGATCGGCGGGCTGTAACGGCGCGACAGCGCGCTGATCGCACCCACGTCGCCGCGCCAGATCGCGCCCACCGCCGCCATCTCGGCGGCATTGCCGACCGGCAGACCGAGTGCGTAGCCGCGCGCCTTGGCGGCATCCAGGATCGCACGCGCGGCGTTCACCTGGCCCAGCCCGACCAGGCGCGGGCCGCTGCCATCGTCGATCGCCAGCCACAGCACCGGCTTGGGCCGCGGCTGTGGCCAGCGCGGCAGGCCGAACATATCCACCAGATCGTCCACGTCGGCCGGCCGGAAGCGCACCACCAAGATGGTCTGGAAGCTGGGCGCACCGGTCGGGCCGATGCCCTCGTCCTGGCGGTAGTCGTAGCTGTCGACGTAGTCCTTGGCATTCGCCAGTTCGTCGCGCACGCCGTCGCGCAGGGCCGCCTCGCGATTGCCGGTGACATTCGCCAGCACCTGCGCCAGCGCGCGCGAACGCCTTGTCGCGCTCGCCGTCGGTCTGGTTGCGCACGCTCACCTCGGCCTGGTACGGCCCCTGCGCCGCGGCGCGGTCGCCCTCGGTGCGCTGCGCCAGCGCCGCACCCGGCGCCAGCAGAGCCAGCAGCAGCCACAGCCCGAACAGCCGCGGCCATGCCCGCGCGATCCCTTGCGGTGTTGCTTGCATCGGCCATCCTCGCCTGCCGGACACCCCGGCCTCGTGCCGGAATGTTGCCGCAGCCGGGCGGGCGCGTCCATGACCGCACCGGCGGCAGCACCCGGCGGCTGTTAAAATCGCGCGCTTCCCGCGCCTGCCCGAGTCCGCCGTGACCACCCAGCCCTCCCCTTCCCCCGGCCTGACCTACCGCGACGCCGGGGTGGACATCGACGCCGGCAACGCCGTGGTCGAACGCATCAAACCCTTGGTCCGGCGCACGCTGCGCCCGGAAGTGCTGGGCGGGGTGGGCCTGTTCGGCGGGCTGTTCGACCTCGCCGGCCGCTATAAGGAGCCGGTGCTGGTCTCCGGCACCGACGGCGTGGGCACCAAGCTGATCCTCGCCAGGCAGCTGAACCGCCACGCCGGCATCGGCCAGGACCTGGTGGCGATGTGCGTGAACGACGTGCTGGTGCAGGGCGCCGAACCGCTGTTCTTCCTCGACTACTTTGCCACCGGCAAGCTCGACGTCGAGACCACGGTGAACGTGGTCGCCGGGATTGCCAGGGGCTGCGAACTCGCCGGCTGCGCGCTGATCGGCGGCGAGACCGCGGAAATGCCCGACATGTACCCGCCGGGCGAATACGACCTGGCCGGCTTCACCGTCGGCGCGGTGGAAAAATCCAGGCTGGTCGATTCCAGCCGCCTGCGCGCGGGCGACGTGCTGATCGGCATCGCCTCCAGCGGCCCGCATTCCAACGGCTATTCGCTGATCCGCAGGATCCTCGCACGCGCCGGCAATCCGCTGGACCTCGACCTCGGCGGCGTCAGCCTGGCCGATGCGCTGATGGAACCGACCCGCATCTACGTCAAACCGGTGCTGGAGCTGCTGGCGCGGCACGACATCCACGCGATGGCGCACGTCACCGGCGGCGCGCTGGTGGAGAAGATCATCCGCGTGGTCCCCGCCCCGCTGGGGCTGGACATCGACACCTCCAGCTGGCCGCGGCCGGCGGTGTTCGACTGGCTGCAGCGCGAAGGCAACGTGGCGGACGCGGAAATGTGGCGCACCTTCAACTGCGGCATCGGCTACGTGCTGATGGTGGACCCGGCCGACGCGGCCGCGGTGGAGGCCGACCTCGACCGCCTGTCGCTTGCGCACTGGCGGATCGGCCAGGTCACCGCGCCGCGCGACGGCGAGCGCCTGCGCATCGGCTGATACCAGCCCGATGACCGCCCGCCTCGCCATCCTCGCCTCCGGCCGCGGCAGCAACCTGCAGGCCATCCTCGACGCGATTACCGCCGGCACTCTCGATGCGCAGGTGATCGGCGTGTTCTCCGACAGGCCCGAGGCGCAGGCCCTGCAGCGGGTACCGGAAGCGCTGCGCTGGGCGCGCACGCCGAAGACCTGCGGCGGCCGCGACGCCTTCGACGCGGCGCTGGGCGACGCGGTCGCCGCCAGCGCGCCGGACTGGATCGTGTGTGCTGGCTACATGCGCATCCTCAGCCCCGGGTTCGTGCAGCGCTTCGCCGGCCGCCTGCTCAACATCCACCCCTCGCTGCTGCCGCGCCACAAGGGCCTGCACACCCACCAGCGCGCGCTGGAGGCCGGCGATGCCGAGCACGGCGCCAGCGTGCATTTCGTCACCGCCGAACTGGACGGCGGGCCGGTGATCGCGCAGGCGCGGGTGCCGGTGCTGCCTGGGGATGATGCCGACGCGCTGGCGGCGCGCGTGCTGGCGGTGGAGCACCCGCTGCTGCTGCAGGTATTGCGCCTGGCCGCCGCCGGCCGTCTGGCTGAACGGGACGGGCGCGTGTACATCGATGCTCAGCCGGTGTTTACGCCGCGGCCGCTAGAGTCGGCCCCGGCGTGACGGCCCCGCCCTCCACGCACCGCCCCGCCCGTTCGTTCCGGTCATGCAAGGAATCCCGATGAAGGCATTGCGCCCGTTCGTGTTGCTGCCGCTGCTGCTGGCCACGGCTCAGGCCTGGGCAGTAAAGCCGTTCGTGGCCGATTACGACGCCAGCTGGAAAGGCGTGCCGGCCACCGCCCGGATCAGCCTGCAGCAGGCCGACGGCGGCCGCTGGAACTACGCGCTGACCGTGCAGAACGCGGTCGGCAGTGCGCGCCAGGCGACCGTGTTCGACGAGGCCGGCGGCACCTTCCGCCCGCTGTCCGGCAGCGACACCGCGCAGCTGCTGTTCAAGAAGTCGCAGAAGGACGCCCGCTACGACTGGGACCGGCGCGAGGCGCGCTGGAGCGGCGACGTGAAGCCCGACCGCGCAGGACCGGTCACACTGCAGGACGGCGACCTCGACGGCATGCTGGTGAACCTGGCGATCGTGCGCGACGTGGCCGCCGGCAAGCCGCTGCGCTACCGGGTGGTGGACAACGGCACCGCGCACGTGCAGACCTACCAGAACCTCGGCAAGGACACCGTCGCCGTCGCCGGCCAGGCGCGCGCCGCCACCAAGATCGCGCGCACCAGCGACGACAAGCAGGTGCTGGTGTGGGTGGTGGACGGCCTGCCGACCCCGGCGCGCATCCTGCAACGCAAGAATGGCCAGGACGAGCTGGAGCTGACCCTGAAGTCGGTGCGCTGAGCGCGCGCACTGGCGCCTGCATCGAATCAATTTTTCCGAGGCCCGTGCATGCGGCCTCGCGCCGTCCGCATCCTGGCTGACCATCGCGATGGGACGCGGCGGCGGGTGCGGCAATTCAGCGGCGGGGCAGGTATTCCAGCGGATCGACCGGCTTGCCGTTGTAGCGGATCTCGAAGTGCAGCATGTCGCGGGTGGCACCACTGCGGCCCATCTCCGCGATCTGCTGGCCGGCTTTGACCAGCGCGCCCTCGTTGACCAGGCGCGCGCGGTTGTGACCGTAGGCCGACAGCCACTGGTCGTTGTGCTTGACGATGATCAGCTCGCCGTAGCCCACCAGCCCGGAGCCGGAATACACCACCACGCCGTCGGCGGCGGCGCGCACCGGCTGCCCGGCCTTGCCGGCGATGTCCACGCCCTGGCGGGTGGGATCGCCCGCGGCATAGGTGCCCACCACGCTGCCCTGCGCCGGCCACTGCCAGGCCAAACTGCTGGCGACCGGCGCGGGCGCGGATGCAGGTGCAGATGCAGGCGCGGGCGGCGGACGCGTGCTGGCGGGCGCGGGCACCGTGCTGGACGCCACGTTCCCGTCGCGCGGATACAGGCGCAGGCGCTGCCCGGGATAGATGGTGTAGGGCGGCGCGATGTCGTTCCACAGCGCCAGGTCCAGCGGGGTGATGCCGTTCTCGGTGGCGATCCGGTACACCGTCTGCCCACGCTGCACCACCACCGTCGCGCCGTACTTGGGCTGGGATACCCGCACCGCCGGCGCGGGCGCACCGACCGCGCGACCGGGCGCGGCATCGCGCGGCGGCTTTACGACCCGGGTATGAGCTGCAACCGGTGGCGACGAGCGCAGCCACCAGCAGCAGCGCGGGGATTCGCAGCGGGATCATGCCCGCCATCATGCCGCATGCCCGCGCAGCAGCAACCACCCGGCCAGCGCCGCCAGCAGCACCAACGCCGCCCAGCCGATGTGCTCGATCCAGCGGTGCAGCGCACGTTCGGCGCGCTCGCCGCCAAGCCGGATCACCAGCGCCAGCAGGTACACGCGCTTGCCGCGCCCGACCAGCATCGCGGCCAGGAACGGCAGCAGCGGCACGCCGACCACGCCGCTGGCCCAGGTGAAGATCTTCAGCGGGATCGGGGTGAACCCGGCCAGCACCAGCAGCCAGAACGCCTGCCACGGCGAATGCGCAACGATCGCGCGCAGATCTTCCACCTGGGCCTCGATCCGCTCCAGCCAGCCCAAGGTGGACAGCGCCGGCTTCACCAGCTCGTAGGCGTAATGGCCCAGCAGATAGCCGACCACCGCCCCCAGCAGCGAGCCCAGCAGGCTGATCCCGGCGAAGCGGAACGCCCGCTTCGGCTGCGCCAGGGACATCGGCGCCAGCATCACCTCGGGCATCACCGGGAACACGATGGCCTCGACGAAGCTGAGCCCGCCCAGCAGCGCGGGCGCCTTCGGATGCCGGGACCAGGCCAGCGTGCGCTGGTACAACGGGCCGAACAGGCGCATCAGTCGATCATCCCCGACAGCAGCGGCACGAATACCACCGCACCGAGATCCTCTTGCGTGATCGCGCCATCGGCGTCCTTGCACAAGCGGAGCAAAGTCTGTGCGCCGGCCGTGCCGACCGGGGCCACCAGCACGCCGCCGGGGGCCAACTGCTCCAGCAGCGCCTCCACCAGCGCGGGACCGGCGGCGGTGACGATGATGGCGTCGAACGGGGCCTGCTCCGGCCAGCCGATGCGGCCGTCGTCGTGCTTGCTGCGCACATGCAGGCCGAGCGCGCGGAAACGCTTGCGCGCGGTGCGCAGCAGGTCGCCGATGCGCTCCACCGTGAACACCTCCAGGCCCAGCGCCGCCAGCACCGCCGCCTGGTAGCCGGAGCCGGTGCCGACTTCCAGCACCCGCTTCGGGCTGCCGTCGCGCAGCAGGGCCTCGGTCATCTTGGCCACCACGTACGGCTGCGAGATAGTCTGCCCGTGCCCGATCGGCAGCGCGTTGTTCTCGTAGGCACGGCTGGCCAGCGCCTCGTCCACGAACTGGTGCCGCGGCACGGTGCGGATGGCGTTCAGCACGCGCTCGTCGGCGATCCCGCCGCCGCGCAGGTCCTCGATCAGGCGGTCGCGCACGCGCTGCCCGGTCAGGCCCATACCGACATCCGCCGGCTGCAGGCGCAGGCGCGCGATCACGGCCGCGCCTCCAGCGCCGCGGCCAGCCCATCCACCCAGCCGGCTACCTGCTCCAGCGCCTGGTAGCGGGTGAGGTCCACGTGGATCGGAGTGATCGCGATATGGCCGCTGCGCACCGCATGGAAGTCGGTGCCGGGGCCGGCGTCCTGCTCGTCGCCGGCGGCGCCGATCCACCACCACTGGCGGCCGCGCGGGTCCTGCTGCGGCGTGCACGGCTCGGCGCGGTGGCGATGGCCCAGGCGGCTGGTCTCGAAGCCGCGGATGCGCTCCCACGGCAGGTCGGGCACGTTGACGTTGAGGATGGTGCTGGCCGGCAGCGGATCGCGGCGCAGGCGCTCGACGATCTCCACCGCGGCGCGCGCGGCGCTGGCGTAATGAAAACCGCGATGGTCCTCGGTCACCAGCGACACCGCCACCGCGGGCAGACCCAGGAAGCGGCCTTCCATCGCCGCCGCCACCGTGCCCGAATAGATCACGTCGTCGCCCAGGTTGGCGGTGTTGTTGATGCCGGACACCACGATGTCGGGTTCCAGGCCGAGCGCCTCCAGCATCCCGGTGACCGCCACGTGCACGCAGTCGGTGGGCGTGCCGTACACCTTCCAGGTGCGATCGTCCATGCGCAGCACCCGGATCGGCGCGTCCAGCGTCAGCGAATTGCTGGCGCCGCTGCGGTCGCGGTCGGGCGCCACCATCACCACGTCGTGGCCGGCATCGCGCAGTCCCCGGGCCAGGGCGTGGATGCCGGGGGCATCGACGCCGTCGTCGTTGCTGACCAGGACCCGCATCACGGCATTGGAACGATGTGCATGCGGGCATGATACCGGATGCCCGGCGCGCTTCGCGGTACCCTGTGGCGCATGCGCAAGGCCCCGCCCGCCGACGATCCGGCTGCCGCCGAGGACGACGCCAGCCTGTTCCGCGCCGCGATCGGCGCCGACGCCGGCCGGGTGCGTCCGCTGCCGCCCGCGCCGCCGCCACCCGCGCCGCCGAAGCCGAAACCCGCGGCCCGCATGGCCCGCCGCGACGAGGACGCCGCGCGGCAGGAGTTCCGCCAGCTGCTGGTGTCGGCGCTGGAGGCCGGCGACCCGCTGGCCTACCGGCGCGAGGACGTGCCGCCGCGGGTGCTGAAGACGCTGGCGCGCGGCGGCTATGCGGCGCAGGAGGAACTGGACCTGCACGGCCTGCCCGCACGCGCGGCGGAGGACCTGCTGCGCGCCTTCCTGCGCGACTGCCGCGCGCACGGCGTGGCCTGCGTGCGGATCGTGCACGGCAAGGGCCGCAATTCGGAGGAACGCCTGCCGGTGCTGAAGAACCTGGTGGACCGCCTGTTGCGCCAGCGCGGCGACGTGCTCGCCTTCCACTCCCCGCCGGCCGCGCAGGGCGGCACCGGCGCGGTGCTGGTGCTGCTGGAAAAGCACTGAAGCCGCCCCCCGCCCTCGCTCGCGACGAAGGCGCGGGGCGTCCCGCTCATTGCGATGGCGCGGCCGCATCCACGACCGCGCCCAGCTCGCGCAACACGGTCGTCGCATAGCCGCCGGGCGGCAGCGCAAAGCGCAATTCCAGCACATCCTCCGCCGGCCAGCCCCAGGCCAGGTCCTGCAGGCGCAGGCGCAGGGCGCGGCGCTCCTGCGCCAGGCCCGCCTCTTCCAGCCCGCGCCGCAGGCGGGTGGCGGTATCGCCTTCCAGCGCGGCCAGCTCCAGTTCGCGGGCAGCACCCGCGCTGCGCAGTTCGCCCGCACCCCACAGCGGGCCGCTGGGATGGATGTCAAACGCGTCCAGCCGCGCCTGCAGCCCGGGCGTGAACGGCTCCGGCCCGAACACGCTGCGACGGCCGTCCAGCAGCCACATCTCGCCCTCCAGCGGGCGATCCCAGCAGTCCTGCGCGACCCGCACCGCCAGCACCCGGTTGAACAGTTCCGAACGCGCCGCCGACAGCAGCAGCGCGCGCTCCTCGCGCCTGACCCGGCGCCCGGCGAACATCGCCACTGCCTGCGCCACGTTGCCGCCGCCGCGCCCGAAGCGCTGCTCGCCGACGTAGTTGGGCAGCCCGCGCTCGGCCAGCGCCTGCAACCGTGCCTCGATCGCCGCGCGCTCACCTGTGACCTGGCGCAAGACCAGCACGAAGCGGTTGCCGGCCAGCGCGCCGCGCGGCAGCTTGCGCGCGTGCCAGGCATGCTCCAGCACGCGCAGGTCGTCGGCCTCGAGCGCGGCCAGGTCCGGCGCCTGCTTCTTCGGCAGCCACACGCTGAAGCGCTGGCGGGTGACGGCGTGGCGATCCTTCATCCCGGCGTAGCCCACCGCCGACTCCGCCACGCCCGCCCACTGCGCGATCCGGCGTGCGGCGAACGCGGTGTTCATGCCGCGCTTCTCGACCGTCAGCAGCAGGTGCTCGCCGGCTCCGCTGGGCGCGAACCCGGGCAGTTCCTCCACGAAGAAGTCCGCGGCCGTGCTGCGCATGCGCGCGGCGAGCACCGGCGCGCCATGCGCGCGCGGCAGCGGATCGCGCGGAGCCTCCTCCGGCAGTCCGGCATCGCTCACGCGCGCACCAGCAGGCAGACCGCCTGCGCGGCGATGCCTTCGCCGCGACCGGTGAAACCGAGCTTTTCGCTGGTGGTGGCCTTCACGCTGACCGCCTCGATGCCGATGCCGAGGTCGGTCGCGATCACCTCGCGCATCGCCTGCGCATGCGGGCCGACCCTGGGCGCCTCGCAGACCACGGTGAGGTCGCAGTTGCCGACCCGCCAGCCGCGCGCGCAGCAGCGCATCGCAGTGGCGGAGGAAGGCGCGGCTGTCGGCGCCCTTCCAGCGCGCGTCCGACGGCGGGAAATGGCGGCCGATGTCGCCCAGCGCCAGCGCGCCGAGCATGGCGTCGCACAGGGCGTGCAGCGCGACATCACCATCGGAATGCGCGAGTACGCCGCGCTCGTGCGGGATGCGCACGCCGCCCAGCATCACGTGGTCGCCCTCGCCGAAGGCATGCACGTCGAAGCCCTGGCCGATGCGGATGTCGGTCATCAGCGGTTCTCCAGCAGGAAGGCCGCCAGCGCGAGATCCGCCGGAGTGGTCACTTTCAGGTTGTCCTCGCGACCTTCCACCAGCCGCGGGCGCAGGCCCAGGCGTTCGACCGCCATCGCCTCGTCGGTGGCCACCACGCCGTCCGCGCGCGCCGCCAGCAGCGCACGCCGGAGCAGGTCGCGGCGGAACGCCTGCGGGGTCAGCGCGCGCCACAAGCGCTCGCGCGGCTCGGTGGCCGCGATCCGGCCATCGCCGTCCGCGCGCTTGAGGGTGTCGCGCACCGGCGCGGCGAGGATGGCACCCTCCGCGCAGGCCTCGGCGGCCGCGATCAGCCTGCCGATGTCATCCGCGTGCAGGTTGGGACGCGCGGCATCGTGCACCAGCAGCAGCGCATCGTCGGCGACGCTCGCAGGCAGTGCCTCAAGCGCGGCCAGCACCGAATCGGCGCGCTCGCCGCCGCCGGTGCAGGTGATCACCGGCTTGCCCCGGCGCGTGGTCCAGCCAGGCCAGTAGGGATCATCCGCCGCCAACGCGATCACCGCACCCTCCACCTGCGGATGCGCCAGTAGCGCATCCATTGCGTGCGCGAGCAGCGGCTTGCCGGCGACCTCGAGGTACTGCTTGGGACGCGCACCACCGAAGCGCAGGCCGCGTCCGGCGGCCGGGATCAGCGCCCAGCTCATTGCGAAGGCTCTTCTTCATGCGCAGGCGGCTGCGCCGGCGCGGCCGACGCCGGGCGGTCGATCACCCGGTAGAACGTCTCGCCGGGCTTGACCATGCCCAGCTCGACGCGCGCGCGCTCCTCCACCGCCTCGCCGCCGCCCTTGAGGTCGGCCACCTCCGCCGCCAGCGCATCATTGCGCGCCTGCAGGCGCGCATTCTCGGCCGCCTGCGCGGCGACCTGCGCCTTGAGCGCGGCTACGTCGCGCTGGCCGCCACTGCCATACCACAGCTTGTACTGCAGCGCCGCCAGCAACAGCAGCAGACCCAACAGCAGCCAGCGCATGGATTTCACCGCCGCCCCGGCCGCCTTCAGCGCCGCAGGGACACGAACGCCTCGCGCCCGGCATAGCGCGCCGCGGCGCCCAGCTGCTCCTCGATCCGCAGCAGCTGGTTGTACTTGGCCACGCGGTCGCTGCGGCACAGCGAGCCGGTCTTGATCTGGGTCGCGGTGGTCGCCACCGCGATGTCGGCGATGGTGGTGTCCTCGGTTTCGCCGGAGCGGTGCGAGACGACCGCGGCATACCCGGCCGCCTGCGCCATCGCGATGGCCTCCAGCGTCTCGCTCAGGGTTCCGATCTGGTTGACCTTGATCAGGATCGCGTTGGCGATTCCATCGGCGATGCCCTGGCGGAAGATGCGCGGATTGGTGACGAAATTGTCGTCGCCCACCAGTTGCACCTGGGCGCCAAGGCGCTGGGTGAGCAGCTTCCAGCCGGCCGCGTCCTGCTCGGCCATGCCGTCCTCGATGCTGACGATCGGGTACTGGCGCACCCAGCCTTCGAGGAACTCGACCATCTGCTCGGCCGACAGGCGCTTGCCCTCGCCGGTCAGCTGGTACTTGCCGTTCTCGAAGAACTCGCTGGCGGCAGCGTCCAGGCCCAGCGCGATGTCCTCGCCAGCCTTGTAGCCGGCCTTGCCGATCGCCTCGAGGATGGTCTCCAGCGCTTCCTCGTTGCTGCGCAGGTCGGGCGCGAAGCCGCCCTCGTCGCCGACCGCGGTGGACAGCCCGCGCCCTTTCAGCACGCTCTTGAGCGCGTGGAACACCTCGGCACCGGCACGCAGTGCCTCGGAGAAGCGGTCGAAGCCGACCGGCAGGATCATGAACTCCTGCAGATCCACGTTGTTGTCGGCATGCGCGCCGCCGTTGATGATGTTCATCATCGGCACCGGCAGCATCGCCGTCGCGCCGGTCATGCCAGCCAGGGACTGCCACAGCGCCTGCTTGCGCGAGGCCGCCACCGCATGCGCGGCCGCCATCGACACGCCCAGCAGCGCGTTCGCGCCCAACCGGCCCTTGTTCTCGGTGCCGTCGAGGTCGATCAGGCGCTTGTCCAACCCGGCCTGGTCGGCAGCATCGAAGCCGGCCAGCGCCGCGGCGATCGCACCGTTGACGTTGCCCACCGCCTTCAAGACGCCCTTGCCGCCGTAGCGGGTCTTGTCGCCATCGCGCAGCTCCACCGCCTCGCGGGTGCCGGTGGACGCGCCCGAGGGCACCGCGGCGCGGCCGAAGCTGCCATCGGCCAGGGTCACTTCCGCCTCGAGGGTGGGGTTGCCGCGACTGTCGAGGATCTCGCGGGCGTGGATGCGGGTGATCGTGGTCATCGTGTTGGATCGTCCAGGGATGTTCAGAGGGTCTGTTCCAGGAAGCCGCCGCGCTTGGTCGCCGCGTCCAGTTCCAGCAGGGTTTCCAGCAGCGCTTCCATCTTGCCCAGCGGCCAGGCGTTGGGGCCGTCGGACAGTGCCTTGCTGGGGTCGGGATGGGTTTCCATGAACAGGCCGGACACGCCCACGGCGACCGCCGCGCGTGCCAGCACCGGCACGAACTCGCGCTGGCCGCCCGAGCTCGTACCCTGCCCGCCCGGCAGCTGCACCGAATGGGTGGCATCGAACACCACCGGGCAGCCGGTGTCGCGCATCACCGCGAGGCTGCGCATGTCGCTGACCAGGTTGTTGTAGCCAAAGCTGGCTCCGCGCTCGCAGACCATGATCTGGGTGTTGCCGGTGGACCTGGCCTTCTCCACCACCGGCTTCATGTCCCACGGCGACAGGAACTGGCCCTTCTTGATGTTGACCGGCTTGCCAGCCTCGCAGACCTTGCGGATGAAATCGGTCTGGCGCACCAGGAACGCCGGCGTCTGCAGCACGTCCACCACCGCGGCCACCTCGTCCATCGGGGTGTACTCGTGCACGTCGGTGAGCACCGGCACGCCCAGCTGGCGCTTGACCTCGGCCAGCACGCGCAGGCCCTCCTCCATGCCCGGGCCGCGGAAGCTGTGCAGCGAGGTGCGGTTGGCCTTGTCGAAGCTGGACTTGAAGATGAAGTGGATCCCGAGCTTGCCGGTGATCTCCTTCAGCTGCCCCGCCACGTCGATCTGCAGCTGCTCGCTCTCGACCACGCAGGGACCGGCGATCAGGAACAGCGGTTGGTCCAGCCCGACCTTGAAGCCACAAAGATCCATGGATGCGCTCACTTCTGCTTGCCCGCCCGGCGTTCGCGGGCGGCGCGGATGAAGCCGATGAACAGCGGATGCCCGCTGCGCGGCGTGGACAGGAACTCGGGATGCGCCTGGCAGGCCAGGAACCACGGATGCACGGCCTGCGGCAGCTCCACCATCTCCACCAGCAGATCATCCATGGACACGGCAGAAATCACCAGGCCGGCGGCCTCCAGCTGGGTGCGGTAGCGGTTGTTGAATTCGTAGCGGTGGCGATGGCGCTCGGCGACCACGTCCTTGCCATACAGCGCGTGCGCCAGCGTGCCCGGCTTGATGCGCTGCTCCTGCAAGCCCAGGCGCATGGTGCCGCCGAGGTCGGACTCCTCGCTGCGACGCTCGACCTCACCGCTCTGGGTGCGCCATTCGGTGATCAGGCCGATCACCGGATGCGCGGTGTTGCGGTCGTTCTCGGTGCTGTTGGCGCCGGCCAGCCCGGCCTCGTGGCGGGCCATGTCCACCACCGCCGCCTGCATGCCGTAGCAGATGCCGAAATACGGCAGCCCGGTGGCGCGCGCGTACTGCGAGGTCAGCACCTTGCCTTCGAAGCCGCGGTCACCGAACCCGCCCGGCACCAGCACGCCGTCCACGTCGGCCAGCAGCGCGGCCGCGCCCTCGCGCTCGACGTCGCCGGCCTCCAGCCACTTCAGGTTCACCCGCGTGCGCTGGCGCAGGCCGCCGTGCTTCAGCGCCTCGGCCACCGACTTGTAGGCGTCCTTGTGGTCGATGTACTTGCCGACCACCGCGATCGTCACCTCGTCGTCCGGGTGCTCGGCGGCATCCACCACCGCGTCCCATTCCGACAGGTCTGCCGCGCGCGCCTTGTCCTGCAGGCGCAGCTGCTCGACCACGATCTGGTCCAGCGCCTGCGCATGCAGCCAGCGCGGGATCTTGTGGATATTGTCGAGGTCGATCGCCGACACCACCGCCTTCTCCGGCACGTTGGTGAACAGCGCGATCTTGCGGCGCTCACCCGCCGGCAGCGGCTTCTCGCTGCGGCACATCAACACGTCCGGCTGGATGCCGATGCCGCGCAGCTCCTTCACCGAGTGCTGGGTGGGCTTGGTCTTGAGCTCGCCGGCGGCGGCGATGTACGGCACCAGGGTCAGGTGCATGAACATCGCCTTGTCCGCGCCGCGCTCGATGCGCAGCTGGCGGATGGCCTCGAGGAACGGCAGCGACTCGATGTCGCCCACGGTGCCGCCGATTTCCACGATGCCCACGTCGAAGCCGGCGGTGGCGGCGTCGATGCAATGCTTGATCTGGTCGGTGACGTGCGGGATCACCTGCACCGTGCCACCCAGGTAATCGCCGCGGCGTTCCTTGCGGATCACCGTGTCATAGATCTTGCCGGTGGTGACGGAATTGCGCCCGGACAGACGGGTATTGACGAAGCGCTCGTAGTGGCCGAGGTCGAGGTCGGTCTCGGCGCCATCGTCGGTGACATAGACCTCGCCGTGCTGGAACGGGCTCATGGTGCCCGGATCGACGTTGAGGTAGGGATCGAGCTTCATCATCGTGACCCGCAGGCCACGGGCTTCGAGGATGGCCGCGAGCGAGGCGGCGGCGATGCCCTTGCCAAGCGAGGACACCACGCCCCCGGTGACGAACAGCAGGGGCGTATGGGAAACGGGGGATGTCATGGCGGCAGCATGTCGCTGGAAATGCGCATTCTAGCGGCAAGCCCCGGGCGCGTGCACGGCGCCCGCCACGCCGCGCAGGCTTAAGCCATTGATCCGGATACACAAAGCGGGCTGCCAGCGGCTCCGCCGACGGGGCAGACACCGCCCGCCTCAGGTGCGCGGCTGCGCCGCGAGCCAGGCTGCGGCCCCGACCAGGCCGAGGTCGCCGTGCTCCAACGCGTGCACAGGGACCTGGCGCAGGGTGTCGGACAGCACGCCCTTGTCGAGGAAGCGCCGCATGAACGCGCCATCGCGCAGGTGTTGCAGCAAATGCCCGGTGAGGCCGCCGGCCAGGCACACCGAGCGCGCGCGGAAGACCAGCGCCAGGTCGCCGGCGAAGCTGCCCAGCCAGCCGCACAGCAGGCTCACTGCCTCGGCGGCGAGCGGGTCCTGTCCGCCGTCCGCTGCCGCCACCACCTCGGCCGGCGCCTGCCAGCGCGGCGGCAGGTTGCGCAGCGCGCACAGCGCCTGGTACAGCGTCACCAGTCCGGGCCCGGAGAACACCCGCTCGCTGGCCACGTGGCCGAAGCGCGCCTGCAGCAGACGTACAACCTCAAGCTCCAGCGGCGTGCCTGCCGCCAGCGCGGCCTGCCCCGCCTCGCTGGGCTGCACGACCAGCCGCCCCGCGTGCTCCACCAGCAGCGCGGCGCCCAACCCGGTGCCCGGGCCCAGCAGCAGGACCGGCCGCGGCAGGCCGTCCGGCTCCCCCAGTGGCAGGAACTGCGCCCGCGGAATGCGCGGCAGCGCCCACGCCAGCGCCTCGAAATCGTTGACCAGATGCAGTTGCGCGATGCCGGCATCGCGCCGGGTCGCCGCCAGCGATACCGGCCAGGCCAGATTGCCGTTGAGCAGGGCATCGCCCTGCAATACGCCGGCAATGGCCACCACGCAGACCTTCGGGATGTCACGCTCGCCCGCCGCCTCGGCCTCGTGGCGAAACTGGCGCAGCACCGCCGCCAGGCTGGCGAAGGCCGCGCATGCGTAGCGGCGGTGGAAGCCGACGCGGAACCCATCGTCCGCAAGATCCACCAGGCCCAGCCGCGCATAGGTGCCGCCGACGTCGGCCGCTACCAGCCGCATCCCGGGCGCCGTCGCGCCACTGCCCATTGCCTCCCCCAATCGAACCTCCCCGCGCCGCCGCCGAATACCGCCGAATGCCAACCGATTGCCGATGCCGACCTGGATGCGCCAGCGCCGCCAGGATTGTAGGCCATGGCCCCTGCCGGCAGCGGCCGCGCCCGCGCTTGACCACGACCGCGCGCGCGCCCATCCTGCCGCGTCCCCACGCAGTCCGCACGCATGAACACCCGCTACAACGCCGCCGACATCGAAGTTCTTTCCGGTCTGGACCCGGTCAAGCGCCGGCCCGGCATGTACACCGACACCAGCCGCCCCAACCACCTGGCGCAGGAGGTGATCGACAACGCGGTGGACGAGGCGCTGGCCGGGCACGCGAAGGGCATCGAGGTGACCCTGCACGCCGACGGCAGCTGCGAGGTAGCCGACGACGGCCGCGGCATGCCGGTGGACATCCATCCGGAGGAGAAGATCCCCGGGGTCGAGCTGATCCTCACCCGCCTGCACGCGGGCGGCAAGTTCAGCAACAAGAACTACACCTTCAGCGGCGGCCTGCACGGCGTCGGCGTGAGCGTGGTCAACGCGCTGTCGAAGAAGGTCGATGTGTTCATCAAGCGCGACGGCAGCGAATACCACATGGCCTTCGCCGACGGCGACCGCGCTTCGCCGCTGCAGGTGGTGGGCGCGGTGGGCAGGAAGAACACCGGCACCCGCGTGCGCTTCTGGCCCGACCCCAAGTACTTCGACACGCCGAAGTTCAACCTGCGCGCGCTCAAGCACCTGCTGCGCGCCAAGGCCGTGCTGTGCCCGGGGCTGGCCGTCGCGTTGTTCGACGAAGCCAGCGGCGAGCGCGTGCAGTGGCAGTACGAGGATGGCCTGCGCGACTACCTGAAGGACGAGCTCGACGGCCGCGAGCTGCTGCCGCCGGAGCTGTTCGTCGGGTCGCTGAAGAAGGACACCGAGGGCGCGGACTGGGCGGTGGCCTGGGTGCCCGAGGGCGAGCTGGTGCAGGAAAGCTACGTCAACCTGATCCCCACCGCCCAGCACGGCACCCACGTGAACGGGCTGCGCACCGGCTTCACCGAGGCACTGCGCGAGTTCTGCGACTTCCGCAACCTGCTGCCGCGCGGCGTCAAGCTGGCGCCCGAGGACGTGTGGGATCGCATCGCTTTCGTGCTGTCGCTGAAGATGACCGACCCGCAGTTCTCTGGTCAGACCAAGGAACGCCTGTCCTCGCGGCAGGCCGCCGGGTTCGTGGAAGGCACCGCCCACGACGCGTTCTCGCTGTGGCTGAACCAGCACGTCGAGCTCGGCGAGAAGATCGCCCAGCTTGCCATCGAGCGCGCCTCGGCGCGGCTCAAGACCGAGAAGCAGATCGTCCGCAAGAAAGTGACCCAGGGCCCGGCGTTGCCGGGCAAGCTGGCCGACTGCATCAGCCAGGACCTGTCGCGCACCGAGCTGTTCCTGGTCGAGGGCGACTCCGCCGGCGGCAGCGCCAAGCAGGCACGTGACAAAGAGTTCCAGGCGATCCTGCCGCTGCGCGGCAAGATCCTGAACACCTGGGAGGTGGCATCCGGGCAGGTGCTGGCCTCGCAGGAGGTGCACGACCTGGCGGTGGCGATCGGCTGCGACCCCGGCAAAGACGACATCGAGGGGCTGCGCTACGGCAAGATCATCATCCTGGCCGATGCCGACAGCGACGGCCTGCACATCGCCACCCTGCTCAGCGCGCTGTTCCTCAGGCACTTCCCCGCACTGGTGCGCACCGGCCACGTGTTCGTGGCGATGCCGCCGCTGTTCCGGGTGGACGTGGGCAAGCAGGTGTTCTACGCGCTCGATGAAGAGGAAAAGCGCCTGCTGCTGGAGAAGATCCAGCGCGAGAAGCTCAAGGGCCCGGTCAACGTCACCCGCTTCAAGGGCCTGGGCGAGATGAACCCGCAGCAGCTGCGCGAATCCACCATGCACGTGGACACCCGCCGCCTGGTCCAGCTGACCGTGGACGACGACGCCGCCACCGCCGGCCTGATGGACATGCTGCTGGCCAAGAAGCGCGCTGCGGATCGCAAGAGCTGGCTGGAGCAGAAGGGCGACCTGGCGACGCTTGACGTCTGAACCCGGCGCGCCATCGCCCCCCGGCCGTTGCGACGGCCCCACCTTCATTGCCGCGGACGATCCCCCGCGGCGCGGCTGGAGCAGAAGGGCGACCTGGCGACGCTTGAGGCGTGAGCAACCCATCAATCCAGCGAAAGGGAGTCCAAAGCGTGAGTTTTGTGGGTATCCTATGCCGGGTTGTAAGCTACGCTACGGGGAGAACATGCGACATTTCTTTTTTGCATTGACAGCATCACTGGCATTGCTGCCGGCTGCGCATGCGCAAACGATTCCAGCAGAACAGTTCACCAAGCGCCCAGAGGCCTGGGAGGTCGAATTGTCGCCGTCCGGCGAATACATCGCGCTTGCAGTCCCGTCGAAAGATGGCATGGAGACGTCACTCGAAGTGACAAATCTGGCAACTGGCAAGTCCCAAGTCATGCGCTTCGGAAGCCAGCAACATGTTTCCAACATCCACTGGACAGCGGATGACCAGTTGGTCGTATCACGCGCATCGCTGGAACCATTGAAGGCCAGACCGGTATCCCTGGGCGAGCTTTACAGCACCAACATCAAGGCAAAGAATCAGGATATCCTGTTCGGATTCGTTCCCGACACTGAAACCAAGCGCGGCAAGCGCAAAGATCGCGGCATATCGGTAATCGCGAAAGTATTGCATAACGAGCCCGGGATGGCGCTCGTCGACTTCACCTGCTGGGACTGTGGTGAAGAGCCGGATACCGTAATCTTCAAGGTCAATACCCGCACCGGCGAGCGCAAGGAAATCGAGCGCGGCGACCGCCTGGCCTCATACCAGTTCGACCAGGGCGGAGAACCGCGCTTTCGGACCACTTGGGACGAAAATGACGAGCCCGTGCTTGCATACCGCAAAAACAAAGGCGATCCCTGGCAGCCGCTGCCAAAATCCATAGCAGGCCGACTGATCTATTCGGTGCGCTTTGCGCCAGACAACAACACTGTCTATGCGCTTGTGACGGATGCCCTTGAGCCTGCTCAGGCTTACAAAATAGACCTCAAGGCCGGCACTCGCATGAAGCTGGCCGGTGATCCGGATGTTGCGGTCAGTGCGTTTCTCTATTCTGGCCTAGACGGCATCCCGTTTGCCGTGACCTACGATGCCGCAAAACCCGCTTTACAGTATCTGGAGCCGAATTCGGAGTGGACCAAACTCCACTCCGGACTGATGGCCGCCTTCCCCGGCGAAATGGTGTCGTTCAGGGGCTTCAGTCGGGATGGCAACAAGGTCCTGTTCAGCGTCTGGTCCGACCGCGACCCTGGTAGTTATTACGTTTATGACCGCACTGCGCGCAAAGCCCAGAAAATCATCGATTACTTGCCGGGGCTGAAAGCAGAGGAGTTGGCCCAGACCCGCCCGATCGAGTTCGCCAGCCGCGATGGGCAGAAACTGTTTGGCTTCTTCACTGCCAAGGGCAGCGGGCCGAAGCCCATGATCGTAATGGCACATGGAGGGCCATTCGGCATCTATGACACCTGGGGCTTCGATGAGCAGGTTCAGTTCCTTGCCAGTCGCGGCTATGCCGTATTGCAGATCAATTATCGGGGGTCAGGCGGACGCGGCGAGGCATTCCAGAGAAGCGGCTGGCAGGGGTGGGGCACCACCATACAAAATGACATCGCCGATGGAGTTCATTGGGCTATCGCCAACAAATTGGCGGACCCCAAGCGAATTTGCACCTCTGGGGCAAGCTTCGGGGGCTATACCGCGCTGATCCAGCCGATCCTCAACCCTGGCATGTATCGCTGCGCGATCGGTTACGTCGGTGTCTACGACCTCCCGCTGATGCTCAAAACTGACAAAAATTACGGGATATCGAAGCGTTCGCGAAGGTTCTTCGACAGAACACTGGGCACCGACTCCGATGCGTTAGCCAAGATTTCGCCTGCCCGCCACGCCGATGCGATTGGTGTTCCGGTGATGCTGATCCATGGGCGTGATGATAAAACAGCCGACTTCAGCCAATACAAGGCGATGGAAGCCGCTCTGAAAGCACAGGGAAAAAGCGTCGAAGCATTCATCGCAGAGGGCGAAGGCCATGGCTTCTACAAGCCGGAGAACCGCGCCGAGCTCTACAAGCGGATGGAGGCATTCCTCGGCAAGTACATCGGCCCCGGGGCCGCGCCCGCAGGCAACTGAGCGCGGCCAGCCCGGCCATGGCACCCATCGGAAAGGGCGGCGCAAGCCGCCCTTCTGCATCCGGGCCGCGCTGCGCGCCCGCCTCAGGCGAGGCGCGCGGGATCGAACGGGGCCGGGTCGAGGTCCGGCGCGCGTCCGGTGATCAGATCGGCCAGCAGTTGGCCGCCACCGGCACTCATGCCCACGCCCATCATGCCGTGGCCGAGGTTCAGCCACAGGCCCGGCTGGCCGGGGGCGCGGCCGATCAGCGGGATGTCGTCGCGGCTCATCGGCCGCCAGCCGCACCATTTCTCCTGCACCTCGGGCCCGGTCGGCTGCCGCAGGAACTCCGTCGCGCCGCGCTCCAGCGCGCCCAGGCGACGCTCGTTCAGGCTGTCGTCGAAGCCGGAGAACTCCATCGTGCTGCCCAGCCGGTAGCCGCCGCGCCAGGACGTGACGCAGACCGAGGGCTCGATCAACACCAGCGCCCGCTTCGGCAGCAGCGCGGGCGGCGCGTAGGTGATCGAATAACCCTTGCCGGGCTGGATCGCACCGCGCAGCCAGCGCTGGCCGACCGCACGCGCCAGCAGCGGCGCCCAGGCGCCGGTGGTCAGCACCACGTCACGGGCCTGGATGCGGCCGCGGCTGGTGTCTGCCAGCAGGCCGTGGCGATCGCGGGCCAGGCCGCGCAGCTGGCAACGCTCGAACACGTGCCCGCCGTGCAGGCGCAGCACGCGCGCCAGTTCGGACACGTAGTGGTCGGGCCGCAGCGCGGCATCGCCGCTGAAGCGCATGGCGCCGGCCACGCCGGGTTTCAGCGCCGGCTCCTGCGCCTCGTAGGCAGCGCCGTCAAAGACCTCGACGTCGATCCCCAGCGCGCGCAGCAGGGGCAGATCCTCCAGTTCCGACTCCAGCGCGCGGCGGGTGCGGAAGACATAGTCCTCGCCGGATTCGTGAAAACCGCACTCCAGGCCGTGGCGGGCGATCCAGTCCGCGATGCGCTGGCGCGAATCCGCCAGCAGGGCGTACTTGGCGCGCGCGCTGGCGGCGTAGTCGCGCGCGTTGCAGCGGCGGGCGAAGCCCAGGAACCAGCGCAGGCGGCTGGGCGAAAGGCTGGGCTTGACGTACAGCGGCGCGTCCGGGGTGAACATCCAGCGCAGCACCCGCGCCAGCGTGCCCGGGCCGGCCAGCGGCGGAGCGTGGCTGGGCGTGAGGGTGCCGCAGTTGCCGTGCGAGGCGCCGCTGCCGATCGTGCCGGCGTCGATCACGGTGACCTCGCGCCCGGCCTCCACCAGCGCCAGCGCGGTGGCGAGCCCGGACACGCCCGCGCCCACCACCAGGCAATCGACCGTCGCACCTGTCGCCATGTCGCCCCCTGTCCTGCCCCGCGCCAGCGCGGGACAGG
Source organism: Thermomonas sp. S9 (assembly GCF_024704365.1). Taxonomy (GTDB): domain Bacteria; phylum Pseudomonadota; class Gammaproteobacteria; order Xanthomonadales; family Xanthomonadaceae; genus Thermomonas. Next base: position 919,052 of record NZ_JAJDFY010000001.1, on the reverse strand, counting down.
CGCCGCCGTCAGTGGTGGTGGCCGCCCTCGCCGTGCACGTGGCCGTGCGCCAGCTCTTCCTCGGACGCCTCGCGCACGTCCACCACCTCGATGTCGAACTCCAGGTCCTTGCCCGCCATCGGATGGTTGAGGTCCACGTCCACCACGCTCATGCCCACCTTCTCGATGGTGACCGCGCGCGGGCCGAAGTTGGTGTTCAACACCACCTGCATGCCGGGCTCCAGCTTCATGTCGCCGAAGTTCTTCTTCGGAATACGCTGGATCAGCCCTTCCCGGCGCTCGCCGTAGGCCTCGGCGGCAGCGACGGCGGCCTTGAAACTGTCGCCGGCCTGCCGCCCCTCCATCGCCTTCTCCAGACCCGGGATGATCTGGCCACGGCCGAACAGGATGGCCAGCGGCTCGCCGACGTCCTTCGAGCGTTCCATCGGGGCCTGGCCGGCTTCGGCCACGGCATAGTGGAAACGGACGACGCGGTCTTTTTCGATCTTCATGGGTGCTCGCTTTCGGTGGGGCGCTTGTGATCGCCGGCGGATGGGCCGACACTGCGCGTGGATGAGACCAGCCGACTGCAACCAGCGACCGGAACCGCATTATCGACGCTACGCGCGGCTGGCGCCATGCCTTGCATTGCTGCTCCTGACGGCGGCGTTGGCCGGCTGCGGCGGCGGCCCCGGGCCCCGCCCCGTGCGGCCGTCCGCCGACCGCGGCCATGCCTGGCCGGTGCTGCCGCCGGCCGACCCTGCCAAGGCCAACGCGGTGCTGATCCGCGCCATCAGCCTGGTCGGCACGCCCTACCGCTACGGCGGCAACACCCCGGAAGGCGGCTTCGACTGCAGCGGGCTGGTCGGCTACGTGTACCGCGACATGCTCGACATCCGCCTGCCGCGCACCACCCGCGAACTGGCCGCGCTGGAAGGCCCGCGCATCCCGCCCGAACGGCTCGCCGGCGGCGACCTGGTGTTCTTCGGCTCCAGTGGCGAGGTCAGCCATGTCGGGATCTACGTGGGCGAAGGCCGGTTCGTGCACGCACCCAGCAGCGGCGGCACGGTGCGGCTGGACCATCTGGACGGCCCCTGGTGGCGCGATCATTACCGCGGCGCGCGGCGGCTGCTGCACTAAAGGGTGAATCCCGTCACATTTTCGCAACCGGCACCACCTGAACAGGGCAACGCGCCTGCTCATCTCCGGGTTCCCTAACGTTTTCTGAACCCTTTGCCGGCCACGGGCGGGCATAGTCCCCGTTCGTTTCCGGCACTGTGATGACCGCGTGAAGACAGATCGCCTGCCCCACGGCCATACCGTCCCCCGACATCGTCGTTTCCCCGCCGCCCTCGCTGCGCTGGCGCTGTCCGCCGCCAGCCTGCCGGCATGGGCCACGAACCCGCCGCCGGCCAAGGCCGGCGAAGCGGCCACGACCGCACCGGCCGCCTTCGCGGCCCCGGCGGCGCCGCTGCCGGCGATCGCCGCCGCGCTGCCGGCCGCCGCCGCCATCGCCACCCCCGACAACCAGCCGCTGGCCGCGCAGCTGCAGGCCCTGCAGAAGGCGCAGGACCAGCTGCAGAAGGGCGGCAGCGCCTCCGCCACGGCCGACACCAACGGCAGCTCGCTGATCAAGAGCGTGTTGCAGCGCGCCTTCACCCTGCTCGGCACGCCCTACCGCTACGGCGGCAGTTCGCCGGAGGGCGGTTTCGACTGCAGCGGCCTGGTCAGCTACGTGTTCCGCACCATCGGCATCGACCTGCCGCGCGTCTCGCGCGCGATGGCCAGCGAAGGCACCCGCATCGTCAGCCGCGACGCGCTGGCCGAGGGCGACCTGGTGTTCTTCGGCCGCCGCGGCCGGATCGACCACGTCGGCATCTACATCGGCAACGGCCAGTTCCTGCACGCGCCGCGCACCGGGCGCGATGTCACCATTTCCAGCCTGACCAGCGGCTACTGGGCGCAGAAGTACATGGAAGCGCGCCGGCTGCCCACCGCGGGCTGAGCCCCGGCGCGGCGCCCAGCCGCAGCAGCAGGGAAAATGGAACTTCGACGCCGCCCACGGGCGGCGTCGCCGCATCCAGGCCCGCCCCACGGCCGGCTCGAATCAGCCGCCGGCGTCCGGCCGGTAGCGCGCGATCGCCTGCTCGGCATTGCGCGCCAGCGCCATCACCTGCTGCGCATACTCGGCCAGGCGCCGGTCTTCCTCGGTCGCCGGCTGCCACGGCGGCACCGGCACCGGGGGCCCTTCCGGTGACGCCAGCGCCACGAACACGATGACGCAATGGGTGCACAGCCGCGCCTCGGCCTGGTCCGCGCGCGGATCGCGCGCACGCACGTCCACCGCGAAATGCATCGAGGTCGTCCCGGTATACACCAGGGTGACTTCCACCGTGACCAGATCGCCGATCCGGATCGGCGCCACGAAGCGGAACCCGCCGACTGCCACGGTGACGCTGTACTGGCCGCTCCAGCCGACCGCCGCGGCATAGCCGGCTTGGTCGATCCACTTCATCACCATCCCGCCGTGAACCTTGCCGCCGAAATTCACGTCCGACGGCTCGGCGAGGAAACGCATGCGCAACTGGCGCTGGCGACCGCTCATACGGGCTCCGTGCCGCGGCGTGCGCGGCGAGACAATTAGAACGGAATGTCGTCGTCGAACGGCACGTCGTCAAAACTGGCCGGCGGCGGCGCTGCCGCGGGCTCACGACGCTGGGCCGGGGCGCTGCGCTGCGGCCGGTCGCCGCCACCGCGGGACTGGTAGCCGCCGCCACTCTCGCCGCCGCCACGCTGGCCGTCGCCGCCGCCGATCATCTGCATCTCGTCGGCAATGATGTCGGTGGTGTAGTGCTTCACCCCGTCCTTTTCGTAGGAACCGTATTCCAGGCGACCCTCGATGTAGACCTGGCGGCCTTTCTTCAGGTACTCGCCCGCGATCTCGCCGAGCTTGCCGAACAGCTTGACGCGGTGCCATTCGGTCTTTTCCTGCTGGTTGCCGTCGCGGTCCTTGCGCACACTGGTGGTCGCCACGCTCAACGTGGTGATCGCCATGCCGCCCTGGGTGTACTTCACGTCCGGGTCGTTGCCGAGATTGCCGACCAGGATCACCTTGTTTACGCCACGTGCCATGTATTGCCTCTCGTCTCGTTTCGCCCGTGGTGGACGATGCCTGTGCAGTATAGCGGCCGGCCAGCGGCACAGGCCGCATCTCGGGGTCGGAAAATCCCGCAGCGCTTATACTGCGGTCTTTCCCTGCACCACCGACCGATGAGCGCCATCCTTGCCGCCCATGCCGTGCCCGACCTGAAGGCGATCCAGGCGCTGGCCGCCCCCGACATGGCCGCCCTGGACGCCCTGATCCGCCGCCGGCTGGCCTCGGACGTGGTGCTGATCAACCAGATCGCCGAATACATCATCGGCGCCGGCGGCAAGCGGCTGCGCCCGCTGCTGCTGCTGCTGGCGGCCGGTGCCCTGGGCCACCGCGGCGCGGATGCGCACCAGCTGGCGGCGGTGGTGGAGTTCATCCATACCTCGACCCTGCTGCACGATGACGTGGTGGACGAATCCGAGCTGCGCCGTGGGCGCCGCACCGCGAACGCGGTCTGGGGCAATGCGGCCTCGGTGCTGGTGGGCGATTTCCTGTATTCGCGCAGCTTCCAGCTGATGGTGGAGCTGGAGCGGATGGACGTGCAGAAGCTCCTCGCCGACACCACCAACATGATCGCCGAGGGCGAGGTGCTGCAGCTGCTGCACGTGCGCAACCCCGACACCGACGAGGCCGCCTACCTGCGCGTGATCGAGCGCAAGACCGCGATCCTGTTCGCCGCCGCCACCGAGCTGGGCGCGCTGCTGGCCGGCGCGGACGCTGCCACCCGGCAGGCGCTGCGCGCCTACGGGCTGGCCCTGGGCTATGCCTTCCAGATCGCCGACGACGTGCTCGACTACGCCGCCGATGCCGCCACCCTGGGCAAGAACCTGGGCGACGATCTCGCCGAGGGCAAGATGACCCTGCCGCTGATCCACGCGATGCGGCAGGCGGACGCGGCCACGTGCGCGCAGCTGCGGCGGATCGTCGAGCACGGCGACCGCGACGGGATGCCGGCGGTGCAGGCGGCGATCGCGCGCGCCGGCAGCCTGGACTACAGCCGCGCCCGCGCGCTGGAGCATGCGCGCGCTGCGGAAGGCGCGCTCGCCGCGCTGCCGGACAATGCCTACACCGAGGCGCTGCGCGGGCTGGCCCGCTACGCCGTCAGCCGCGACCACTGACGCCGCGGTCCCCGCCCCGCTTCAGCGCGGCCGCCCGAACTGCTCGTCGAAGAACTGATGCATCATCGCGTATGCGCGCCGCGCCGCGCGCGGGTCGTACTTGCAGCCGGGTTTGTTGGCGGTCTCCAGCGCGAAACAGTGCACCGCACCGCTGAAGTTGACGAAGGTCCAGTCGGCGCCGGCGCGGTCCATCTCCTGCTCGAACGGGACGATCGCGGTCTTTTGGCTTTCGTCGGCCGCACCGTTGAGCACCAGCAGCGGCGTCTTCACCGACCCCGGCGCGGCCGGCGATTCGGTGTGCAGGCCGCCGTGGAAGGTGACGATGCCGGCCAGCTTGGCCCCGCTGCGCGCCAGTTCCAGCACCGAGGAGCCACCGAAGCAGAAGCCGAACGCGCCAATCCGCGTGCTATCCAGCGGCACCTTGCCGGCCTGCGACTTGAACGCCTCCAGCGCGGCCCGCATGCGCGCGCGCATCAGCGCAGGCTTCGGGTACAGCATCTTGACCTGCGCCAGCGCCTGCCTGTCATCGGCCGGGCGCACGCCCTTGCCGTACATGTCCACCACGAACACCACGTAATCACGGCCGGCCTGCTGGCGGGCCTTGTCCAGCGCGGCCGGAGTGACGCCATACCAGTCGGGCACCATCAGCAGGCCCGGGCGCGGCGCCTGGCTGGCATCGTCGTACACCACGTAGCCGCTGAAATGGTCGCCACCTTGCGTCCACTCCACGGGCCGGGTCTGCATGGCGGCGAATGCGGGGGCGGCGGCAAGCAGGAGTCCTGCAGCAAGCAGCAGGCGGCGCATGGCAGCACCTCGTCGATGAGAGGGAGGCTGTACGATACCGCCGGCGCTTTCCGCGCGCGTGAATCCGCGCGCCGATTGCTTCTTCAGGCGATGCCCAAGCCCGCGATGCCGGAAATCGCCTCGGGATCGAACCCCGCCAGCTGCGCGAAGTGGCGGCCGCGCGCCACATAGTTGGGATAGGCGTCGAAACTGGGCGCGCCGGGCGAGAGCAACACCACGCCGCCCGCCGGCAGCGCCGCGCGCGCCTTGCCGATCGCCTCTTCCAGGTCCGACGCGGCTTCCAGCGCAAAGCCCGCCTGCGCGGCCACCGGCACCAGCAGGGTGTGGATACGCGGACCGTTCTGGCCCAGGGTCACCACCGCGCGCGGCGCGCGGGTGCGCATGGCGTCGGCGAACGTGTCCCACGGCAGTCCGCGGTCGTGCCCGCCCACCAGCACCGCGACCGGGCGGCCCGCATACACCTCCAGCGCCGCCAGCGTGGCCATCGGCGTGGTGCTGATCGAGTCGTTGACATACAGCCGCCCGTCGCGCGCGCCCAGCGGCTGCAGGCGGTGCGGCAGCGGCTGGAATGCGGCGGCCTGCGGCGCCAGCGCCAGCGCATCCAGCCCGAACGCGTCCAGCGCGGTCAGCACTGCGCACAGGTTGCTGCGGTTGTGGCGGCCCGGCAGCGGCAGCTGCGCGGTGTCCATCACGGGCTGATCACCACGGTACAGCGCATCCCCGCGCAGATGCCAGCCGCGCGCATCCCCGTACCAGCGGATCTCGCTGCCTGGCAGCGCCAGCGCCGCCAGGCGCGGGTCGGCGGCATTGAGCACCGCGATCCGCGGCTTCGCCTGCGTCACCAGCGCCAGCTTGTCGGCGATGTAGCGTTCCTCGCTGCCGTGCCAGTCCAGGTGCTCGGGATGCAGGTTGGTGACGATGGCCACCTGCGGCCGCACGCCGGCGGCGGCGACGTCGCCGGTCTGGTAGCTGGACAGCTCGATCGCCCACGCCTGCGCCTGCGCGTCCAGCAGCTCCAGCAGCGGCAACCCGATGTTGCCGGCCAGCGCGGTGCGCAGCCCGGCCGCGCGCAGCAGGTGTGCCAGCAGCGCGGTCGTGGTGCTCTTGCCCTTGGTGCCGGTGACGCACAGCATGTTGGCAATCGCACCGTCGTCATCCGCGCGCTCGGCCAGCCACAGCGCGGTGCCGCCGAGGAAGCGGGTACCGCGCTGCGCAGCGAACACGGCTTCAGGACGATATGGGCTGATGCCCGGCGACTTCACCACCACCTCGAACGTGGCCAGGCGTTCGCCGCTGGCGACCGTCTCGACCACCAGGTGCGGATCGCCCAGCGCGGCGGCCTGCACGGCTTCCGCGGGCGCGCAGAACAGGGTCAGCGCCTGCGCGGGCAGGCGTGCGCGCAGCGCATGGTAGGCGGCGCGCCCCTCGTGGCCCCAGCCCCACAGCGCCACCCGGCGCCCGGCCAGATCGGCGATGCGCAGGGGTTCAGGCAGCGAAGCGGACACGCAGGCGCTCCCACAGCGCGGCCGGGATGCGGTGCTCGCCGGCCGGCACCAGCAGCGGTTCGATGGCCAGCTCCGCCGCGTCCAGCTGCGGCAGGATCTCGCGCGCGAACCGGCGCACCACTGCGTCCTCGCGCCAGTCCGGGCGCTGCGCCAGGGCGGCCATCGCGGCGCGCGACTCGCGGCCCTCGCCGACGCATTCGAACGGCTTGTGGTCCTGGTATTCCAGCAGCGCGTCGAAGCCGGGAATCTGCGCCGGGTCGTCCAGCAGGTTGCGGCCGACGATGCCCACCAGCCGCGGCTTGGGCATGAACGGCGCCAGCGCGAGGAACACGAAGTGGCATTTCGGGCAGACCCCGCACCAGCGGCTGGTGGGGCGCTCGCCCAGGATGTGGAAGTTGCGGTTGCAGCTGGAGAAATGCGCGTCGTAGCGGTCGGTCTTGGCGAACTGCCGCGCTACCGCCAGCTCGCTCAGCGGACGCAGCAGGGAGTAGTAGTGCAGGTCCGCGGCCACGTGCGACTGCAGGTGGTCGCCGAACGCCGACTCGAACGCCCAGCCCTTCGACCACTGGTGGTTCACCTCGCCGGTGCCGGGGATCAGCGAGCCGTAGCTGGCCGAGCGCTCGTTGGAGAACACCACCTGGTCCACGCCCAGCACCAGTGCGGCCAGCGCGAGGATGGCCGAGTTCACCGCGGTCACCGGGATGTGGCCATTCCACGCGCCCTGGCGGTTGAACTCGAACAGCTGCGGCGCGAGCTGGCGACCGATGTTGAGGGTGGGCAGCCCGGTATGCGCGGCGCAGGCGGCGATCAGCTGCGAACCGCCGATCCACGTCACCGTCTGGGCGACGCCTTCGGCGCGCAGCGCCTCGATGCTGACCAGCGAATCCTTGCCGCCGCCGATGGCGACCAGCGCATGCGGGCGCAGGCCCAGCGCGGGGGCGGCCGGCGTCGGCGCGTCCTCCGCGGGGAAGCGCAGCCGGTCGCGCAGGTCCAGCCCGTTGCGGTAGGCGAATTCGCCCAGGCCGTTGCGGTACACGCGCTCCAGCAGCGCGGCCGTGGCGGCGTCGATGGGCGCGCCCTCGATGCGGATCTCGCCCGGCACCGCCGCCTTGTAGTAGCTGACCCCGGCGATCAGATGCAGCAGGTGCAGGGCGCGCTGGACCGCGGCCGCACGCGCCCCGTCGAGTGCGAACGGCGCGCCGGGCACGGTCACGGTCTCGACCAGTTCGGGGCCGTCGTCGAAGGCGTACACCAGCTGCGCGACGCCGGTCTGCGCATCGAAGCCGCAGCGCACGAAGCGGAAGGTACGGATGGCGTCGCGGTGGAAGGTCCAGTCGGTCATGGGAATCCGTTGCATGCGCGGCGTGTCAGGCGCCGCCGGCGAGGATGTCCTCGGCCGGCAGCGGGCGCAGATTGTAGGTGCTGGCCATGCTGAAGCCGTAGGCGCCGGCGTCCGCGATCAGCATCACGTCGCCCGGCGCGGTGGCGGCGGGCAGCTTGACGCGGTGGCCGAACACGTCGCTGGACTCGCAGATCGGGCCGACCACGTCGAAGTCGTAGCGGGCGCCATCGTCCAGCCGCGACAGGTTGTGGATGTCGTGCCAGGCGTCATACAGCGCGGGGCGGATCAGCGCGTTCATGCCGGCGTCCAGGCCGACCCGCAGCACGCCGTCCTTCTCCACCACCTGGGTCGCGCGCGCCAGCAGCACACCGGCCTCCGCCACCAGGAAGCGGCCTGGCTCGATCGCGAGCTGGAATGCGGGATGCACGGCCTTGACTGCCGCCAGGGCGGCCGCCCAGGCGTCGAGGTCGAACGGCTCGTCGTCGGCGCTGTAGGGAATCGGCAACCCGCCGCCGATGTCCAGCACCTCCACGCTGCCGATCCGGCGCGCGAAGCCGGCCAGTTCATCCACCACCTGCTGCCAGTGGCTCACCGTCTCGATCCCGCTGCCCAGGTGCGCGTGCAGGCCGGTGATGCGCACGTCCAGCGCGCGCGCGGCGTCCACGAACTCGTCCACCCGCTGCGCCGATAGCCCGAACTTGGCCTCTCTGCCACCGGTATTGACCTTGGCGTGATGGCCGTCGCCGTGGCCGAGGTCGATGCGCAGCCACAGCACGCGTCCGCGGAACACCTCCGGCCAGCGCCGCAGCAGCTCCACGTTGTCCACGGTGACGGTGACCCCGCGCGCCAGCGCCGCCCGGTATTCGGCGATCGGCGCGAAGCTGGGGGTGAACAGCACGCGCGCCGGGTCGAGGCCGGGCAGCGCCGCGAAGGCGCGCTCCAGCTCGCCCTGCGACACGCATTCCAGCCCGAAGCCTTCGTCCACCAGCGCACGCAGGATGGCGGGATGCGCGTTCGCCTTGATCGCGTAATAGCGGCGGTCCAGCGCGGCGATGGCCTGGAGCTGGCGCGCGCGCGCCAGCACCGTCGGCAGGTGGTAGGCATAACGTGGGGTGTTGCCTTGCGCGAGCAGCAGCAGCGCCGCGCGCGCCTGCGGCATCCGCCACCACGGCGCCGGCCGCGGCCGGAAAGTCCCTTCGATCTCGCGCCAGCGCGGGCCGAACACCTCCGCTTCGTGCACCGGCATCGCGCCGGAGTCGATCAGCGCCGCGTGCAGCTTCGGCAGCATGCCGTCGGCTGCGGCCTCGTCCACCACGAAGGTCAGGTTGAGATCGTTCGAGGACTGCGAAATCAGGTGCACGTTCTCGCGCCCGAACATCGCCCACACGTCCTGCAGTTTGTGCAGCAGCGCGCGCATGCCGCGCCCGACCAGGGTGATCGCCGCACACGGCGCGATCACCTTGACCCGGCAGACTTCGGCCAGATCCGCCGAGAGCGCCGAGAGCACGTCGGTGGTGACCAGGTTCTCGGACGGGTCCAGCGACACCGTCACGTTGGTCTCGGCCGAGCCGATCATGTCCACCGACAGCCCGTGGCGCTTGAAGCGTTCGAACACGTCGGCCAGGAAGCCCACCTGCTGCCACATGCCGATGCTTTCCATCGACACCAGCACGATGCCGTTGCGGCGGCTGATCGCCTTCACGCCGGGCACCGGCTCGGCGGCCTCGTCGATGCGGGTGCCCGGCAGGTGCGGGCGCTCGGTGTCGAGGATCAGTATCGGCACGCCGGTGTTGCGGCACGGCCGCAGCGAGCGCGGGTGCAGCACCTTGGCCCCGGTGGTGGCGATTTCCTGCGCTTCGGCATAGTCCAGCCTGGTCAACAGGCGTGCGTCCGGCACCTCGCGCGGGTTGGCGCTGAACATGCCGGGCACGTCGGTCCAGATCTCCACCCGGCGCGCACCCAGCAGCGCACCGAAATAAGCGGCCGAGGTGTCGGAGCCGCCGCGTCCGAGGATCGCGGTGCCGCCATCGCCATGCCGGGCGATGAAGCCCTGGGTGATCAGCAGCTGGCTGGGCTGGGCGGCGAAGCGCGCGCGCCAGCCGGCGTCGGCCTGCCACTGGCAGTTCACCGACAGCCGCTGCGCCCACGCGCTCTGGTTGGGCTGCGGCGGCAGCGCAGTGAGCCAGTCGCGCGCGTCCATCCAGCCGATGTCCAGCCCCTGCGCGCGCAGGTAGGCGGCGCCAAGCGTGGAGGACAACAGCTCGCCCTGCGCCAGCACCTCGGCCTGCCAGTCCAGCGGCCGCGTCGCTGCGCGCGGGTCGTCCAGCAGGTCGCGCAGCGCGGCCAGGCGCGCGCCCAGCACGGCCTCGGCTTCCAGCTCGAGTTTGACGGCGAAGTCGCGGTGGCGCGTCTCCAGCTGCGTCACCCGCGCGGCGGCATCCGCCGCGCCGTCGGCAATCGCAGTCAGCGCGTTGGTGACGCCCGACAGCGCGGACACCACCACCAGCACCCGCGGCGCCTCCTGCAGTCGCGCGGTCGCCAGGTGCCCGATGGTGTCCCAGCGCGTGCGTTTGGAGACCGAGGTGCCGCCAAACTTGAGCACCAGCCAGCCAGCATCGGACGCGGGGGGACGTGTGGACATGGATCCGCAGGAAACAGGAAATGGAATGGGGTCGGGACGCCGGGGAGACGCAGACGAAGAAAATGCCGCGAGCCGCGGCACTGGTGCATTCTAGCGGCCCCGCCCCTGCGTCCGTCGATTGCCCGCCATGATCCGTCGTTATCTGCAGCTGGATGTGTTCGCCGCCCGCCCGGGTCAGGGCAACCCGCTGGGCGTGGTGCTGGATGCGCAGGATCTGGACACTGCGGCGATGCAGGCGCTGGCCGCCTGGCTGAACCTGTCGGAAACCGTGTTCTTCCTGCCGCCCGACCCTGGCGCCGACTACCGCATCCGCATCTTCACCCCCGGCAGCGAACTGCCGTTCGCCGGCCACCCCAGCGTGGGCGCGGCCTGGGCCGCGGCCCAGCATCGCCTGGCGCAACCCAGCGCCGGCAGGCTGGTGCAACAGTGCGGCGCCGGGCGCCTGCCAGTGCGCATCGAGATGCAGGGCGCGCAGCTGCTGCCGTTCGTGCGCAGTCCGCGTGCGCGCGAAGTCGCGCGTCATGGCGACCCGCTGCCGCACGGGCTGGACGCCCTGATCGCGCCCGGCACGCAGGCCACGCTGTGGGACAACGGCCCGCGCTGGTGAGCGCTGGAAGCCGCCTCGGCGGTCGCCCTGCGCGCGTTCCGCCCGGATTTCGCCGCGATCGCCGCCTGGACCAATGCCACCGCCGCCACCGGGGTTGCGGTGTATGCCTTTGAAGCAGCCGCGACCCACGCGCTGGCGGTGCGCGCGTTCTGCCCCGGCGATGCGGTGAGCGTGCCGGAAGACCCGGTCACCGGCAGCGCGAATGCCGCCATCGCCGCCTGCCTGCACCGCCAAGGGCGGCTGCCCGGCACGGACGGTGCCTACGTCGCCAGCCAGGGCCGCGAACTGGGCCGCGACGGGCGGGTCTCGGTGCGGGTGGATGGCGATGGCGAGGTCTGGATCGGCGGCCAGGTGCAGCAGGTGATCGAAGGCCGGCTGGACTGGTAAGCTGCGCGCCCTTTTCGCGCCCCCCCGCCATGCCCCGCCGCTACGTGCAACTGGATGTGTTCGCCTCCCGCCCCGGCGCCGGCAATCCGCTGGCGGTGGTGCTGGACGCGCAGGGCCTGGACGGTGCCGCGATGCAGGCCATCGCGCGCTGGACGCGGCTGCCGGAAACCACCTTCGTGTTCCCGCCCAGCACGCCAAAGGCCACCCACGCCATCCGCATCTTCAGTCCGCGCCGGGAAGTGCCGTTCGCCGGCCACCCCAGCGTCGGCACCGCATATGCGCTGCTGGATGCGGGGCTGGTCAAGCCGCGCATCGACGCGGAGGGCGCGCAGTTCCTGGTGCAGGAAGGCATCGCCGGCCTGCTGCCGCTGCGCGTGCGCGGCGAAGGCGCCACGCGCACGCTGGCGGTGCGCACGCCGCGCGCGCGGGTGCAGGAAATCGCCGCGCCCGACGATGCCCGCCTCGCCGCCGCGCTGGCCGGCCTGCGCCTGGGCGCGCTGCCGCCGGTGCTGATGGACGGCGGGCGCCGCTGGTGGCTGGTGGAACTGGCCGACGAGGCGCACCTGCGCAGCGTGCAGCCCGACTGGGACGCGATCGCCGCGCTGGCCGAGACCACCGACAGCATGGGCCTGTTCGTGTACGCGCGCAGCCACGACCCGGTGTATTACTACGCGGTGCGCGCCTTCGTCGGCGCCCCGGCACGCTTCGAGGACGCCGCCTCCGGCGCCGCCAACGCCACCCTCGCCGCCTGGCTGGCCGAGCGCGGCGCGCTGCCGCCCCGCCCGGGCGGCTTCTACCGCGTCAGCCAGGGCCGCGAAGTGGGCGTTGATGCCATCCTCGAACTGACCGTGGATGCGCAGGGCGAGGTCTGGTCCGGTGGGCGGGCGGTGCCGGTGGTACGCGGCGCGCTGGACTGGCCGCAGGGCTGACCGCCACCGGCCAGCCGCGCCGGCGGACTGCCGACCTGACGAAGCCGCGCCAGGGCGCGGCTTCGTCGTGGTGCAACCGGCGCGGAGGTCAGACGTTGAAGCGGAAGTGCAGCACGTCGCCTTCCTGCACCCGGTAGTCCTTGCCCTCCAGGCGCAGGCGGCCGGCGTCGCGCGCGCCGGCTTCGCCGCGGTATTTGATGAAGTCGTCGTAGCCGATGGTCTCGGCGCGGATGAAGCCCTTCTCGAAATCGGTATGGATCACGCCCGCGGCCTGCGGCGCGGTGGCGCCGGCCTTGACCGTCCACGCGCGCACTTCCTTCACGCCGGCAGTGAAGTAGGTCTGCAGCCCCAGCAGCCTGTAGGCGGCGCGGATCACCCGGTTCAGGCCCGGCTCGTCCAGCCCGAGGTCGGCCAGGAAGGCATCGCGGTCGGCCTCGTCCAGCTGGCTCAGCTCCTCCTCGATCGCCGCGCACACCGGCACCACCTCGGCGCCCTCGCCGGCCGCGCGCGCGCGACCGCGTCCAGGTGCGGGTTGTCCGTGAAGCCGTCCTCCAGCACGTTGGCCACGTACATCACCGGCTTCAGGGTGAGCAGGAACAGCTCGCGCACCAGCGCGCGCTGCTCCTCGTCCAGCGCCACCGTGCGCGCGGCCTTGCCCGCGTCCAGCGCGGCGCGCAGCTTGCCCAGCACCTCGATCTTCGCCCTGGCGTCCTTGTCGCCGCCCTTGGCCACGCGCTCGTAGCGGGCGATCGCCTTGTCCACCGACTCCAGGTCGGCCAGCGCCAGCTCGGTGTCGATGGTCTCGATGTCGGCGATCGGATCGACCTTGTTGGCGACGTGGATCACGTCGGGGTGCTCGAAGCAGCGCACCACGTGGCAGATCGCGTCCACCTCGCGGATATGCGCCAGGAACTTGTTGCCCAGGCCCTCGCCGCTGGCCGCGCCGGCGACCAGCCCGGCGATGTCCACGAACTCGACCGCGGTCGGGATCACCTTCTGCGGCTTGACGATCTCGCTCAGCGCATTGAGCCGCGGGTCCGGCACCGGCACCACGCCGACGTTCGGCTCGATCGTGCAGAACGGGAAGTTGGCCGCGGCGATGCCGGCCTTGGTCAGCGCGTTGAACAGGGTGGACTTGCCGACGTTCGGCAGTCCGACGATGCCGCATTTGATGCCCATGATGCGTCTTGCTCCGTTGCCGCGCCGACCAGTTGCCGGCGCGATGAACTCATGGCGAGCGCGGCGTGTGCAGCCGCGTCATCGCCTCCATGAAATCGCCGCGCACCGCCAGCGGCAGCACGTCGGCGGCATTGCCGATCGCGCGCAGGATCAGGGCCTCGTCGGCCGCGCCCGGGCGCCCGAGCACCCACGGCGTCACCTGATCCTTGTGGCCGGGATGGCCGATGCCGATGCGCAGGCGGTGGAAGCGCGCGTGCCCGAGCAGGCGGATGGTGTCGCGCAGCCCGTTCTGGCCGCCGTGGCCGCCGTCGAACTTCAGGCGCGCCACGCCCGGCGGCAGGTCCAGCTCGTCGTGCGCCACCAGCATCTCCTCCGGCGCGATCTTCCAGTAGCGAAGCGCGGCGGTGACCGACTTGCCGCTGGCGTTCATGAAGGTCGCCGGGCGCAGCAAGCCACACCGGCTGGCCGGCGATGTCCACCTTCGCGGTCTCGCCGAACAGCCTGCTTTCCAGCCCGAAGCGCGCGCCGCGGGCCTGCGCCAGCGCGTCAATAAACCAGAACCCGGCGTTGTGCCGGGTTCGCAGATACTCGGCACCGGGGTTGCCCAGCCCGACGATGAGACGAAGACCGGCCATCGCGCTTCTCCCGCCGCAACCGTCCCGGCGGCGGCCAGGCCGCGCGCCGGGACGATGCGCCTGGGATTACTTGTCGTCCTTCTTGGCGGCCTTGGTGGCCGGCACCTCGGCCGCGGCCGGGGCCGCCTCGTCCGTCACTTCTTCTTCCTTGGCGTGCTTGGCGATGACCACGGCCACGTCGTGCTCCTTGCCCAGCTTCAGCGCCGGCAGCTCGACGCCGGCCGGCAACTTGAGGTCGGACAGGTGCACCACGGCGCCCACGGCCAGCTCGGCCAGATCGACCTCGATCGCTTCCGGCAGGTCCTTCGGCAGGCAGCTCACTTCCACTTCTGTCAGCTCGTGGGTGATGACCACGCCGCTGGTCTTGCCGGCCGGTGACTTCTCCTGGTTCAGGAAGTGCAGCTGGACCTTGGTGCGCAGCGCCTGGCTGGCGTCCACGCGCTGGAAGTCCAGGTGCAGGATCAGCTGCTTGTACGGGTGGCGCTGCATGTCGCGCAGCAGGACCTGCTCGACCTTGCCGTCGATGTCCAGGTTCAGGATCGACGAATAGAACCACTCGTGGTGGCTGGCGAGCCAGATCTGCTCGTGCTCGATCTGGATGGCCTGGGGAGCGGACTTGCCGCCGTAGACGATGGCCGGCAGCTGGGCCGCACGACGCAGGCGGCGGCTCGCACCCTTCCCCTCGACGTTGCGGCTGGTGGCCTTGATGGTGTGTTCGGACATGGGATGACTCACTTCTCGTTGCGATGAAGCCGCCTCGCGGCGGCGAAGACACTCACCCGCGACCAGGTGAGTGGGGGCACCGCCGGCGGACCAGCGGCGCGGATGGGATCAATCCACGTACAGCGAGCTGACCGATTCGCCGAACGCCATCCGGCGGATGGTCTCGGCCAGCAGTTCGGCCACGCTCAGCTGGCGGATCCTGGCGCAGGCCTGGGCGGCCGGCGACAGCGCGATGGTGTCGGTGACGACCAGCTCGTCCAGCGACGAACGGTTGATGTTGTCCAGCGCCGCGCCCGACAGCACCGGGTGCACGCAGTAGGCGACCACCTTGCGCGCGCCGCGCTCCTTGAGCGCGTTGGCGGCGGCGCACAGGGTGCCGGCGGTGTCCACGATGTCATCCACCAGCACGCAGGTCTTGCCCTCGACGTCGCCGATGATGTTCATCACCGTCGCCACGTTGGCCTTCGGCCGGCGCTTGTCGATGATGGCCAGCTCGGCATCATCCAGGCGCTTGGCGATCGCGCGCGCGCACCACGCCGCCGACGTCGGGCGACACCACGATCACGTTGTCGGTGCCGTGCACGCGCCAGATATCCGCCAGCAGCAGCGGCGAGGCGTACACGTTGTCCACCGGGATGTCGAAGAAGCCCTGGATCTGGTCGGCGTGCAGGTCCACCGTCAGCACCCGGTCGGCATCCGCCGCGCCGAACATCTTGGCCGCCACCTTGGCGGTGATCGGCACCCGCGCCGAGCGCGGGCGGCGGTCCTGGCGGGCGTAGCCGAAGTACGGCACCACCGCGGTGACGCTGGCCGCCGATGCGCGCTTGAGCGCGTCGATCAGCACCAGCAGCTCCATGAAGTTCTCGGCGGTCGGCGCGTTGGTGGGCTGGATGACGAACACCTCCTGCCCGCGCACGCTCTCCTCGATCTCGACCTGCACCTCGCCATCGGAGAAGCGGCTCACCAGCGCCTTGCCGGGGCGCACTCCGAGCTCGCGGCACACCGCGCTCGCCAGCGGTTTGTTGGCGTTGCCCGAGAAGACCAGCAAGTTGGGATTGTCCTGCATGGCGATGACCGCGTTGGAGGGCGATGGGGGTGGGCGGGGCGGAAACCGGGGACGGCAGGGACAGGCTGGCAGGGGCGGAAGGATTCGAACCTACGTATGCCGGGATCAAAACCCGGTGCCTTAACCACTTGGCGACGCCCCTGTTGGATGACGCTCCACCGCATCCAGCAGTGGCGACCGTTCCGCGCCGCGCGCCAGCCAGGCGTTCACGCCCGCCGGCAGCGCCGCCAGTGCCGCTTCGGCGGAACCGCGGTTCGCGAATTCCACGAAACAGCCGCTGCCGGAGCCGGTCAACCGCGGCAGCCCGACCTGTGCCAGCGCGGCGAACACCGCCTCGACGGCGGGCTCGCGCCGGCGCAGGACCGGCTCGAACGCGTTGCCGCGCACGTTCCCGGAAAGGAAGTCCGCTATTGTCGCGGGCGCGGCATCCTTCGTCAATTCAGGGGATTGGAACAGGGCCGCGGTGGAGGCATGCACGCCGGGGTCGGCCAGCAGGTACCAGGCCGGGGGCAGCGTGATCGCCACCAACTGCTCGCCGACCCCGGTGGCCCAAGCGTTGCGCCCGCGCACGAACACCGGCACGTCCGCGCCCAGCCGCAGGCCCAGTGCGGCCAGCCGATCCTCGCCCAGGTGCAGGCCCCAGAGCCGGTCCAGCGCCACCAGCACGCTGGCGGCATCGGACGAGCCGCCGCCGAAGCCGCCCCCCATCGGAATGCGCTTTTCGATGCCGATTTCCACACCTTGCGCGCAGTTCGTCTCTTTTTTCAGCAGATCCGCGGCGCGGAGCAGGAGATCGTCGGCCGCCGCGACGCCGGGCACGCCGGCGCCGGCGCGCAGGAGGCGGCCATCCGCGCGCGGGCGCAGGAACACGGTATCGCCCCAGTCGAGCAGGCGGAACACGGTCTGCAGCGCGTGGTAGCCGTCGGGGCGGCGGCCGGTGATGTGCAGGAACAGATTCAGCTTGGCCGGCGCCGGCCAGGCACTCCAGCCTTCCACCGCGGGGAAGCCAGTGCGGGCATCCGCGCGCGCCTCAGTCATCGCGCCCACCCCAGGCATCCACCACCAGGCGCACCCGATCCTCGCCGCGGCGGGCCTCGATCCCGCAGCGGCAGGGCCGGGCCGTCGAAGCTGCCTGGGGCCCAGCCGGCGTACTCGACCACCCAGCCGGCCTGTTCGATTCGGCGCGGCAGCAGGTCGGGGGCGTAGGTGATCCGCGCCGGGCCGAAGGCCGCAGCCGGGGCCTGCGCGCCGCGCAGCCAGCAGCCGAGCGCGGCCAGCGGGATATCCCAGCCGGTGGAGTCGCGCAGCAGGCCGGCGGCATCCGCCGCCCGGCGCGGGCCACCCTCCAGCCCGCGCAGGGTGGCCCCGCCGGCATCCACGTCCAGTTCCCAGCCCTGGCGGGTCACCGGGGCCGACAGCTGCAGGTGCAGCTGGCCCCCGCCCTGCACCCAGTCGAGCCGGCCACTGCCACCCTGGCGCCCGTTGGCCAGCGCCACCCGCGCGGACAGCCGCCAGGCCGGGGCGGCGCAATCGCCGTCGCCGCCCAGGCCCAGGGCCTGCAGGCGCAGGCGCTGGGCCGCTGCGCCCGCATCCGGATCGCCCACCGGCGCAGCCGGCGGCGGCAGCGATGCGCAGCCGGCCAGCCCCAGCAACGCGGCCAGCGCCGCGCCCGCGCGCAGGCTCACGCGCCGGTCTCCCGCAGCGCGCGCTGCAGCGAGCGGTTGCCCGGATCGCGCCTGCGCGCATCGTCGAAATAGCGGCGCGCCTCGTCCTTGCGCCCCAGCACCCACAGCACCTGGCCGAGATGGCTGGCGATGTCGGGGTCCTTCTGCAGGGCATAGGCGCGGCGCAGCTGCTCCAGCGCGTCGCGCGGCTTGCCCAGCTTGAACAGCACCCAACCGTAGCTGTCGATGATGGCGGCATTGCCGGGATCGGCCACGCGCGCGCGGTCGATCAGCTCCAGCGCCTCGCGGTAGCGGGTGGTGCGGTCGGCCAGGGTGTAGCCCAGCGCGTTCAGCGCGGCCACGTTGTCCGGCGCGATCACCAGCACCCGGCGCAGGTCGGCCTCGGCGCGGTCGATCTGGTCCTGGCGCTCCCACATCAGGGCGCGTGCGTACAGCAGCTCGAGGTTGTCGGGGGAACGCCGCCAGCCCGCGCGCGTAGGCATCGCGCTCGCCGGCAACGTCACCGTCCTTCTGCCGCAGCTCGGCTTCCAGCAGGTAGCCGTCGCGGCGCGCATCGTCATCCAGCGCGGCATCGGACTGCAGCGCGCGCACCTCGTCGTAAGCCTGCGCCTTCTTGCCCATCGCATGGCGCACACCGATCGCGCGCAGCCGTGCCAGTACCTGCGCGCGGCTGCCGGGCACGCTGGCATACCAGGCCAGCGCCTCGTCGTAGCGCTGCAGCAGCTCGGCCACCTGCCCCAGCAGCAGGCGGCGCATCGGATTCGGCTGGGTGGCGCCGGCCTTGAGCTCGGCGTACAGCGCGGCCAGCCCGTCCTTGTCGCCCAAGCCGTCCAGCAGGTCGGCGCGGCGCGCATAGGTGGAATCGTCCTGCGGGCCGGACGCCAGCACTTGCGCGGCGCGCGCGGCGTCGCCCAGGGCCTCGTATTCGCTGGCCAGGCCGCCGCGCAGGGCGGTCGATCGCCGGGCCGGCGCCGGCACCGCGTCCAGCACCGCGCGCGCCTGCTCCAGATCACCGGCCTCGCGCGGCCACTGCGCGCGCAGCAGGGCCACCCGCGGCTCGCCGGGGAAGCGCTTCACCACCTGGGCGACGATGCGATCGACCAGCTTCGGCTGCTCCAGCCGCTGTGCCAGCCCGCCGAACGCCAGCCAGGCCTGCAGCTGCGCGGGCAGCTCGCCGCGATCGACGATCTCGCCCACCATCGCCACCACCAGCGCCGGCTGCCGCCCGACCGCCCCGGTCAGGGCCGCCAGCGCGGCCTGCCAGCCGTCGTCCGCGGCCAGTAGCCGGCGCAGCTCCCGCCGCGCCGGCGCCTTCTGCCCGGCGCGCAGGGCCAGGGTGGCCGCCATCATCTGCCGCGCCTGGCTGTCCTGCGGCTGCAGCTGGCGCCAGGTCGCCAGCGCCTCGGCCGCGAGCGCGTCACGGTCGGCCAGCAGCGCGATGCGGGTGGCGCGCTCGGCCAACACCGGGTCGGCAGCGGCACGCGCCGCGGCCAGGTAGTCGCGCGCGGCCTCCGGCAGCAGCCCGCCCTGCAGGGCGAACTCGCCGGCCATGCTGGCCTCCAGCGGATCCACCCGCGCCGCCTGCGCGGCCGGCTTCGGCCCAGGCTTCGCCGCCGGCGACGCGGCCAGGGCCGGGGCGGCGCAGGCCAGCGCCAGCAGCAGGACGAGCAGGCGCAGACCTGGACGATGCGGGATGGGCATGGGCGCGGCGGCTACAATGATTGGTCGGGCCCGCAGCTTAGCGCAGGCGCCTGAACGAATTCCGCCGCGTCCACGCCATTCCCGCCCATGCCCCTGCTCGTCCTCGGCATCAACCACCAGACCGCGCCGGTTGCCCTGCGCGAGCGGGTGGCGTTCGCCGCCGAGGCGCTGCCGCCGGCGCTGGAGACCCTGCGTGGCGTGGACGGCGTGCGCGAGGCGGTGCTGCTGTCCACCTGCAACCGCACCGAGCTGTACGCGCATGCCGAAGGCGACGGCCGCGCGCTGGCCGACTGGCTGGCGCGGCACCCCGGCGCCGGCGAGGACCTGCACGCCTACCTGTACCGCCATCGCGACGGCGAGGCGGTGCGCCACCTGTTCCGGGTCGCCAGCGGGCTGGATTCGCTGGTACTGGGCGAGCCGCAGATCCTCGGCCAGGTGAAGCAGGCGTGGACCGCCGCGCGCGCGGCCGGCACCCTGGGCGGGCCGCTGGACCGGATGTTCCAGCAGGCGTTCGCCACCGCCAAGCGCGCCCGCACCGACACCCGCATCGGCGCCAACCCGGTCTCGGTGGCCTCGGTGGCGGTGCGCCTGGCGGAGGAGAACTTCGCGCGCCTGGACGACTCCAGCGTGCTGCTGATCGGCGCCGGCGAGACCATCGAGCTGGCCGCCCGCCATCTCGCCGAGGCACGCGTGCAGCGCCTGCTGATCGCCAACCGCACCCTCGCCCACGCGCAGGCGCTGGCCAGCCGCCATGGCGGGATCGCGCTGCCGCTGGAGGAACTCGACCGGCACCTAGCCGAGGCCGATATCGTGATCGCCGCGACCGCCAGCCGCACTCCGATCCTGCACCGGGTGCAGATCGAGCACGCGCTGCGCCTGCGCCGGCACCGGCCGATGCTGCTGATCGACCTGGCGGTGCCGCGCGACATCGCGCAGGACGTGTCCGGGCTGCGCGATGTGTTCCTGTACACCGTGGACGACCTGCAGCGCGCGATCGAGGACAACCGCCGCAGCCGGCGCGAAGCGGCGCAGCAGGCGGAGGCGATCATCGAACTGCAGGCGGCCCGCTTCATGGAAACCTGGCAGGCCAGCGCCCGCCAGCAGCCGCTGCTGCAGCTGCGCGCACACGGCGAGGCGGCACGCGCCGAGGCGCTGGCCAAGGCGCGCGCCCAGCTCGCCGCCGGGCTACCGCCGGAGCAGGCGCTGGAGCTGCTGGCGCACACCCTGACCAACCGCCTGCTGCATGCCCCCACGGTGGCCCTGCGCGAAGCCGCGCGCGGCGGCGATGCCGAACTGGCGCGCGCCGCGACGCGGCTGTTCCCGCCCGCGGATACCGGCGACGGGCACCCATGACCCCGGCCCTGCGCCGCAAGCTGGAAGCGCTGCTGGAACGGCGCGAGGAAGTGGAGCGCCTGCTGGCCGATCCGGCGGTGGCGGCCGACCCCGCGCGGTTCCGCACGCTCTCGCGCGAGTTCTCCAGCCTGCAGCCATTGGCCGATGCGCTGGCGGCGGAGGCGCGCGCGCGCGCCGACCTCGAAGCCGCGCAGGCGCTGCGCGAGGATCCGGAGCTGCGCGCGCTGGCGGACGACGAAATCGCCACTGCCAGTGCGCGCCTGGCGCAGCTGGAACGCGAGCTGCTGGCGCAGCTGGTGCCGAAGGACGCGCGCGACGACGGCGGCCTGTACCTGGAAGTGCGCGCGGGTGCCGGCGGCGACGAGGCGGCGATCTTCGCCGGCGACCTGTTCCGGATGTACGCGCGCTATGCGGAAGCGCGCGGCTGGCGGGTCGAAGTGGAATCGGCCAATCCCGGCGAACACGGCGGCTACAAGGAAATCATCGCGCGTATCGAGGGCGAAGGCGCGTATGCGCGGCTGAAGTACGAAGCCGGCACCCACCGCGTGCAGCGGGTGCCGGCCACCGAATCGCAGGGCCGCATCCACACCTCGGCGGCGACGGTGGCGATCATCGCGCTGGAGCCCGAGGGCGACACCGAGATCGTCATCAATCCCGCCGACCTGAAGGTGGACACGTTCCGCAGCTCGGGCGCCGGCGGCCAGCACGTCAACAAGACCGAATCGGCGATCCGCATCACCCACCTGCCGAGCGGGCTGGTGGTGGAATCGCAGACCGAGCGCAGCCAGCACGCCAACCGCGACAAGGCGATGAAGCGCCTGCAGGCGATGCTGGTGGAAGCCGAGCTGGAAAAGCGCGCCGCCGCCACCGCCGCCGACCGCAAGCTGCAGGTGGGCAGCGGCGACCGCAGCCAGCGCATCCGCACCTACAACTTCCCGCAGGGCCGGATCACCGACCATCGGGTGGAAGGCCTGACCCTGTACGACCTGCCCAACGTGCTGGACGGCGCGCTCGATCCGCTGATCGATCGCCTGCAGCAGGAGCAGCAGGCCGAAGCGCTGGCACGCTTGGCACGCGAAACCTGACCCAGCGCCCCATGGTGTCCATCCCGCCCGTCCGCGCGATATCCATTCCACATGAGGTTGCCATGCCGCTCGCCATCGTCCGCGCCGGCCCCGCCGATCTCGATGATCTCGCCCTCCTGTTTGACGCCTACCGCCAGTTCTATGGCCAGCCGGCCGACCTGGCGCGGGCGCGCGAGTGGCTGCGCAGCCGCCTGCGTCTGGGCGAGGCGGTGGCGCTGCTGGCCCGCCGCGACGGCGCGGCGGTCGGCTTCGCGCAGCTCTACCCCATTTTTTCCTCGGTACGCACGGCGCGCCTGTGGGTCCTGAATGATCTATACGTCGCCGCGGACGCGCGCCGCAGCGGGGTGGGCCGCACCCTGCTGGATTCCGCCGCCGCGTTCGCCCGCAGCGATGGCGCCGCCGGCATCGCGCTGGAAACCGCGCGGGACAACGCCGCCGCGCGCGCGCTGTACCGCGCCGCCGGCTGGCGCGAGGACGCTACCCAGTGGTACTCGCTGGACTTCGCCGCCGGCGTACACTGAGCGCGCGTGCAGCCCTGGCGACGGCGGCCTACACTGCCGGCGTCGTCCATGCCGAGGGCCTGCCGGTGCCGATCGATGCCACCCTGCGATTGCTCAGCAAGGCCCGCGGCCTGAGCGTGGCCGACATCGCCACCGCGATCCCGCGCGCCGGGATCGGCACCGTCAACGCCTGGCTGAAGGGCGAGAAGCTGCCGGGGCGAGATCAGGCCGAAGCGCTGGCGCGCGCGCTGGGCGTGCCGGCCGGCGCGCTGCTGGCGGAGCTGGCGCAGACCCTGGACCCGGCGCGCACCCGCGGCGAGCACCAGCTGCTGGCCGCTTATCGCGCGCTGTCTCCGCGCCAGCAGGGCGCGCTGCTGGAGGTGGCGCGCGGCCTGGCGACCAATGCCGGAGCCGGCGATACCGCCCCCCGCAGGCCCGCGCCGCGGCGCAGGGAAGCCGGCATGAAGCCGCTCAGGCGCAAGGCCTATGAAGCGGCGCTGGAGCCGATGCTGCTCGAACTGGATGCCGCCGCGCGCTGGGTCAGGCACGCCGGCCAGCGTCTGCTGGTGCTGTTCGAGGGCCGCGACACCGCCGGCAAGGGCGGCGTGATCAAGGCCATCAGCCAGCACCTGGACACCCGCCAGTTCCGGGTGGTGGCGCTGCCCAAGCCGACCGAACGCGAAAGCACCCAGTGGTATTTCCAGCGCTACGTACCGCACCTCCCCGCCGCGGGCGAGATCGTGCTGATGGATCGCAGCTGGTACAACCGCGCCGGGGTCGAGCGGGTGATGGGCTACGCCAGCCAGGCGCAGGTCGCCGCCTTCCTGAAACAGGCGCCGGTGTTCGAAAAGCTGCTGGTGGACGACGGCATCCTGCTGTTCAAGTACTGGCTGACCTGCGACCAGGCCGAGCAGGAAGCCCGCTTCGCCGAGCGCCGCGCCGATCCGCTCAAGCGCTGGAAGCTTTCGCCGGTGGACGTGGCCGCGCGCACCCGCTACACCGACTACACCCGCGCGCGCGAGGCCATGCTCGCGGCCACCCATACCCGCCACGCACCGTGGCGGCTGGTGGATTTCAACGACCAGCGCCGCGGCCGCCTGACCCTGATCCGCGACCTGCTGGATCACCTGCCCGCCACCGATGTGCCCGAGCCGGTGTTCGACCTGCCGCCGCTGCCCGGCAAGCCCGCGCGCGAACGCTTCGGCACGCTCAGGCCGCTGCCTTCCTGGACACAGGATTAGGCGCGCGATCAGGGCGGGCAAGCGTCTGCACAGGCACACTGCGGAAATCCTCCGCTGCGGCGCTGCCGCCATGCGTTCACGCCACGCCTGCCACCCTTGCCATGTGCATCGGTGGCGCCGATGGTGATGATCGAGATTTTCGAATGGAACACCCCGCCGCATCGACTAATGTGATCGAACGCGCCATCGCGATCGTCCGCACCCATCGCTATGGCCTGCCGCATCCCCACCCCGGACCACCCCACGCCGTCGATGGCATGAACGCGATCAGCGCCAAGCTCGATGCCCGCACCCGCGACGCCGCGCTGTCGGCGCTGCGCTCCCGCGGCCGCATGCGCCTGCTGCCGTTCATCGGCCCAGCGGTGATCGCCTCGGTGGCCTACATCGACCCCGGCAACTTCGCCACCAACCTGCAGGCCGGTTCGCAGTTCGGCTACACCCTGCTGTGGGTGGTGCTGTGGGCCAACCTGATGGCGATGCTGGTGCAGGGGCTGTCGGCCAAGCTCGGGATCGCCACCGGGTGCAACCTGCCGGAAGTGATCCGCGACCACTGGCCGCAGCCGCTGGTGTGGTTCTACTGGGTACAGGCCGAGTTGGTGGCGATCTTCACCGACCTCGCCGAATTCCTCGGCGCCGCGCTCGGCTTCCATCTGCTGCTGGGGTTGCCGATGGAAGCCGCGGTGGTGCTGGCGTTCGCGGCCACCATGGGCATCCTGTACCTGGAGCAGCACGGCTTCCGTGGGATCGAGCTGGCGATCGCCGCGCTGGTGGGGGTGATCGCGCTCACCTTCGGGGTGCAACTGCTGTTCACCCAGGTCGCGGTCGCGCCGGCACTGGAAGGGCTGCTGGTGCCGCGCCTACCGGGGCCGGAGGCGACGTATCTGGCGGTCGGCATCCTCGGCGCGACGGTGATGCCGCACGTCATCTACCTGCACTCCAGCCTGACCCAGCACCGGCTGGTGGTACCGGAGGCGGAAAAGCCGGCGCTGATGCGCCAGACCCGGCGTGAGGTGCTGCTGGCGATGGGCCTGGCCGGGCTGATCAACCTGGCGATGCTAGCGGTGGCGGCCGGTGCATTCGCCGGCCAGCAGGGAATGGACGACCTCGGCGCGGTGTGGGCGAAGATGGGCCATACCCTCGGCCCGGTGGCCGCGAGCGCGTTCGCGGTGGCGCTGCTGGCCAGCGGACTGTCCTCGAGCGCGGTCGGCACCCTGTCCGGACAGGTGGTGATGCAGGGCTTCGTGGGCTTCCGCATCAGCCTGTGGCTGCGGCGCAGCCTGACCGCGGTGCCGGCGCTGGTGGTGATCCTGCTCGGGCTGGATCCGACCCGGGTGCTGGTGTTCTCGCAGGTGGTGCTCTCGTTCGGCATCCCGTTCGCGCTGGTGCCGCTGATGCGCTTCACCGCGCGCCGCGAGCTGATGGGCGCGCTCGCCAACACCCGCGCGATCAACCTGCTGGGCTGGCTGGTGACGGTGCTGATCGTGGCCCTCAACCTGTGGCCGCTGGCCGGCCTGCTGCGCGGAAGCTGAGGCGACGCCCGGACACGTCAGCCAATGGCGAAGCCGTCGCAGTCCGGCGGCGACGCCAGGTCCTCGCGCACGACCTCCGCCACCCGCGCCCGCGGCGGCCCCTGCCGCAGCCAGCGCGCCAGTTCCTCCAGTGCCTGCGGCGCGCCCACCGCCAGCACCTCGACCCGGCCATCGGCCAGGTTGCGGGCATGCCCGCGCAGGCCCAGGCGCTGCGCCTGCGCGCGGGTGGCGGCGCGGTAGGACACGCCCTGCACGCGCCCGGAGACGTGGAAGCGCGCGGCCTGCATCAGCCCGCCTTCGGCCCGCCGCCAGCGGCGATGTCGTCCTCGATCATCCGCGCCGTCACCGGCCCGGTGTACTTGCGCGCCACCCGGCCATCGGGCGCGATCAGCCAGGTGGTCGGCAACCCGCGCGGCGCGCCGAAGTCGCGCGGCGGGTCGTACACGTCCACCTGCGCCACCGGGTACACCACCGGATGCCTGGCCAGGAACGCGCGCAGAACACTCGCATCGGTGTCCTCATAGGCCAGCCCGATCACCGCGATGTGCGGCCGCATCGCCGCCAGCGCCGACAGCTCGGGCATCTCCTTCAGGCACGGCCCGCACCAGGTGGCCCAGTAATTGACCAGCACCCACTTGCCGCGCTGCGCGGCAAGGTCGTAGGCCGCGCCGTCCAGGGTGGTGACGCGCAGCTGCGGGCGCTGCGCGGCGGCGGCATCGCCCGGCGCCGGCGCGGGCGCCGATGGCGTCGACGCCGGTGCAGCGACGGGCGCGGAAGGCGCCGGCGACTGCGGCGCGCGCGAACAGGCCGCCAGCCACAGCGGCAGCAGGATCAGCGAAAGACGGGGGACGGACATCGGCTTCATTCCTCGGGAAGATCGGCATACACGCTGGACACCGGCCGCCGCAGCAGATCGCCGAGCGGCTCGCGCAACTGCGCGATCGCCGCACGCACCGCCGCGCCCAGCGCATCCTCGGGCGGCGGGATCGGCACCTCGGCCAGCGGCACCCGCAGCCGTGCGGCTTCGTACAGCTCGTCCAGGCGCACCTCGTCGAGATCGCGCGCCAGCAGCCATTCGCCGCTTTCCGCGCGCTGCACCACCTGGATCGCCGCCAGCCGGTCCAGCAGATCCTGCAGCTGAGCTGTCGGTCAACGCCGGCTCCAGCGCCAGGAGGTCCGCCTCGGACAGGCCCTTGCCGCGCACGCGTGCCTGGCGGAAGCGGCCGAGCATGCGCAGCAACCCGTACAGCTCGTGCCCGTGCGGCAGCCGCAGCGCCCTCGGCTGATAGCGGAACGCGGCCAGCGACGAGGCGAACGAGGCCCCGCACAGGATCGCGCACCAGCTGAGGTAGATCCACAGCATCAGGATCGGCACCAGCGCCACCGCGCCGTACAGCTTCTGGTAGGAATCGAAGGTGCCCAGATACAGCCCCAGCCCCGACTTCACCAGTTCGAACAGCAGCGCTGCCAGCAGCGCGCCTGCCAGCGCGTGCCGCCAGGCGACGTCGCGGTGCGGCACCAGCCTGAACACCGCGGCGAACGCCAGGAGTTCGATCAGCATCGGCGCAAAACGCAGCAGCAACGCCTCCAGCCAGCGCCCGGGCAGGGTCTCGAAAATGGCCAGCGCGAAGAAGCGGGTGGACAGCGCCAGGCTGGCCGCCGCCACCAGGGTGCCCAGGGTCAACACCGTCCAGTACATCAGAAAGCGGGCGAGCCGCGGGCGGGCCCCGGACACCCGCCAGATGCGATTGAACACCGCCTCCACGCTGCGCAGGGTCAGCAGCAGCGAGACGATCAGCGCCAGCGCGCCGGCGGCGGTCAGCGAGCGGGTATTGGCGGCGAAATCGGCCAGATAGCCCGATACCGCACGCGCCGCGCTGGGCACGAAGTTGGCGAAGATGTAGTCGGTCAGGCGCGCGCTCCAGGCCTCGAACACCGGCGATACCGACAGTACCCCGAATACCACCACCGACAGCGGCACCAGCGCGAACGCAGTGGTGTACGACAGCGAACCGGCGGCCTCGAACAGGCGGTCGTCCAGAAACCGTCGCAGCACGAAGCGCGCGAAGCCGGCGGCGCGGCCGTGGTCGCGCAGGCGCTCGCTCCAGCGATGGATCGACGATGGCCACTGCATCGTCACAGCCTACCCGATGCCATGCAGGCGCCGCATGCCCTATCCTGCCGCCATCCGATCACTCCCCTCGCGCCATGCCCGACATCCTCGTCCTGTACTACAGCCGCGGCGGCTCGGTGGCACGCCTGGCCCGCCAGATCGCGCGCGGTGTCGGGGAAGTGGACGGCATGCAGGCGCGGCTGCGCACGCTGCCGCCGGTGGCGCCGCTCACCACCGTCGCCGCCCCGCCCGAACCCGAGGCGGGCGCACCCTACGTGGAGCCGCGCGACCTCGCCGATTGCGCCGGCCTGCTGCTGGGCAGCCCCACCCGGTTCGGCAACATGGCCGCGCCGGTCAAGCATTTCCTCGACACCCTCGGCGCGGAATGGGCCAGCGGCACCCTGGTCGGCAAGCCGGCCGGGGTGTTCACCTCCACCGCCACGCTGCACGGCGGGCAGGAATCCACCCTGCTGACGATGCTGGTGCCGCTGCTGCACCACGGCTGCGTGATCGCCGGCATCCCGTTCACCGAACCCGCGCTGTCCACCACCCGCAGCGGCGGTACCCCATACGGGGCCAGCCACGTGGCCGGCGGCGACGACCACCCCGAACCAACCGAAGAAGAAGCGCTGCTGGCGCGTGCGCTCGGCCGGCGGGTGGCCGGACTCGCGCGGAAGCTGCAGGCATGAGCGCGCCGGCCTATCTGGCCGGCGTGCTGCTGGCGCTGGCGCTGCTGTTCGCTGGCTGGGCGCTGGGGCACCCGCATCCGCTGGCCGGGCTGCTGGTGTTCGCGCTGCCGCCGGCGCTGCTGGCGGTGGCTGCGCTGCGGTCCTGGCGGCGCGCCGGTTTCACCGCCGGGGTGCTGGCCCTGCTGTGGTTCAGCCACGGGGTGATGCTGCTGTGGGCGGAGCCGGGCGCGCGCGCCTGGGCCGCCGGCGAAACCCTGCTGGCCCTGCTCATCGTGCACGCCGCCTGCCTGCCGGGCTGGCGCGCGCGCCGCCTCGCCCGTCAGCCCGCCGCCCGTCCATGAGCGCTTCCGATCCCCGTCTGGCCGGGCTGGCGCCGGAGGTCATCGCGACCCTGCACGCAGGCGCGCGCGCGCTGCGCGACGGCCGCCTGCCACAGGCACTCACCCTGCTCCACGATGCGCAGCGGCAGGCGCCGCAGCACCCCGAGCCGCTGCGCTATCTGGCCCTGGCCCAGCTGCAGGGCCGCCGCACCGAGGCCGCCGTGGCCCTGCTGCGGCAGGCGCTGGGCCTCACCCCTGACGACGCCCAGCTGCACAGCGATCTGGCTGCTGCGCTGGCCGCCAGCGGCGATGCCGAGGCCGCCCTCGCCGGCTGGCGACACGCGGCGGCGCTGGACCCGGCGCTGGTGAGCGCCTGGTTCAACCTCGGCCGCAACCTGCAGCAGCAGGGCGACACCGCAGAGGCAATCGTCGCGCTGGAACGCGCCTGCGCGCTGGCACCGCAGGCGCTGCCGCCGCGGGTGCTGCTGGGCGATGCGCTGGTGCACGCCGGGCGCTTCGCCGAGGCCGCCGGCCACTACCGCGCCGCGCTGGCCGTGCATCCGGCCTGCGGGGATGCCTGGCGCGGCCTGTCCAACATCAAGACCATGCCGCTGGATGAGGCCGACGCCGTCGCGCTGCGCGCGCAGCTGCAGCGCGCCGATGTGGTCGCCAGCGATCGCATCGCCATGCTGTATGCGCTGGGCAAACTGGAAGAGGACCGCGACCGCCACGCCGAGGCACTGGCTGCCTTCAGCGCCGCCAACGCACAGCAGAAAGCGCTCACGCCGTGGAGCGCCGACGCCTTCCGCGCCTACATGCAGCAGGCGCTGGCGGCGACCGCCACACTGCCCGCGCCGCTCGATCCGCGGCTGGGCGAGGAGGTCATCTTCATCGTCGGCCTGCCGCGCTCCGGCTCGACCCTGTTCGAGCAGATCCTGGCGGCGCACCCGCAGGTCGAAGGCGCCAGCGAGCTGCCGGATCTGGGCATCGTGATCCAGCAGGAATCCAGGCGCCGCGGCGTGCCCTACCCGCAGTGGATCGCGCAGGCCAGCGCCGGAGACTGGCACCGGCTGGGCCGCGAGTATCTCGCGCGCACCGCGCGCTGGCGCCAGCGGCGGCCGCGCCATACCGACAAGCAGCCCGACAACTGGAAGCATGCGGGCATCCTGCGCGCGATGCTGCCCGGCGCGACCATCATCGAAACCCGCCGCGACCCGCTGGAAACCGCGTGGTCCTGCTTCAAGCAGCCGTTCTACAGCCAGCCGCACTTCGCCAACGACATGGCCGACATCGCGCTGTACATGCAGGGCTGCGCGCACGCGATGCAGCAGTGGCGCGTGCGCGACCCGGCGCGTATCCGCCTGCACGTGTACGAGGACCTGCTGGCCACGCCCGAAGCGCGCATCCGCGCCCTGCTCGCCGATTGCGGGCTGCCCTTCGACCCGGCCTGTCTGGACTTCCATCGCGCCGGGCGCAGCGTGCGTACTGCCAGCGCCGCCCAGGTGCGCCAGCCGCTGCGCGCCGATACCGCCCGCGCGCTGGCCTACGGCCTGCTGCTGGAGCCGCTGCTGACCCTGCTGCAAGCGCCGCCGCCGCTGTAAACGGCCCGGTTTTCAGGGACAATGATGGGTATGGACAATCTGCTCATCGTCACCACCGGCGGCACCATCGACAAGATTTACTTCGACGCCAAGTCGGACTATCAGGTCGGCGATCCGCAGATCGGCCAGATCCTGCAGGAGCTGGGCGTGGCCTTCCGCTTCCACGTGATCCCGCTGCTGCGCAAGGATTCGCTGGAGCTGACCGACGCCGACCGCCAGCTGCTGCGCGCCACCATCGCCGCGCAGGAAGAAACCCGGGTGCTGGTGACCCATGGCACCGACACCATGGTGGAAACCGCGCGCGCGCTGGCCGGTCTGGCCGGCAAGACCATCGTGCTGACCGGCGCGCTCAGCCCGGCGCGCTTCCGCGGTTCCGACGCGGAGTTCAACATCGGCTGCGCGATCGGCGCCGTGCAGTGCCTGCCCGAGGGCGTGTACATCGCCATGAACGGGCGCATCTGGGACCCGGCGCGGGTGCGCAAGAACGTCGAAGCCAACCGCTTCGAGGAAATCGGCATCGACTGAGCGCGAACCCGGCGCCCGCCGGACCCGGCGCGAAGCGGCCACCTCGCGCAGCGGCGTCACCCCGGCGCTTGCAATCCCACGAAAAAGCCGACCCCGGCCGAAGCCGGGGTCGGAATGATGCGCCGGATTTCCGGACGGATCAGTTGGTGCCGTAGCTCAGAGTGACCCCGGAGAATGCCGAGTACGCATACACCCGGATGTAGTAGGTGGTGTTGCTGGTCGGGGTCAGGGTGCAGGTCTCGTTGTTGCCGGTCAGGTACGGACGGCAGGTGTAGCTGCTGGTGGTCGGCGTGCTGCCGGCGCGCACGTACAGGTCGGCATCGCCGGTGCCGCCGGAGATCTTGATGGTGGCCGTCTTGCCTGCCGCCACCGCCAGGGTGTAGGTGCTGGACCAGTTGCCGGTGGAGACCGACGGCAGGCTGACCGTGGTGGTTCCGCCACCGCCGCCACCACCGGTGGTGTAGTCACCCACCAGGCTGACGCCGGAGAAGGACGAGTAGGCCTTCAGGCGCACGTAGTAGGTGCCGGCCGACGGCGAGGCGAACGCGCAGCTCTCGGCATTGCCGGACTTGTACGGGCGGCAGTCGTAGGAGGTATCGGTCGGCGCGCTGCCGAACTTCACGTACAGATCGGCGTCGCCGGTGCCGCCGGACATGTTGAAGGTCAGGTTGCTGGCACCGGAAGGCACCGTCATGGTGTACACGATCTCGCTGCCGGTCGCCGCCGACAGGCCGGTGACGGTGACGCCCTTGGTCAGGGTGCCGCCGGTGCTACCGCCGCCACCGCCGCCGCTCGGGCAGGTGACGCCCACCGCCGAGAACGCCGCAGTGACATCGGACACGCTGTAGCCCAGGTCCTGCGCTGCCGTCTGCACGCCGCAGGCGCCGCTGTTGAAGGTGCTGCTGGCGGTCCAGTAGTTGGCATTGGCGCGCGCGAACACCTTGAACGCCTTCGGCACGCCCCAGCCCGAGGTCTTGGCCAACAGGCAGAAGGCCTTGTTGTACACGCCGGAGCTGTAGTGCACGTCGAGACCGCTGGTGTAGTTGGCGGCATTGTCGATCGAGGCGCCGTCCTGGGTCGGGTTGCACATGTAGCGCAGCGCGCCG
The DNA here is from genome assembly GCF_024704365.1 of Thermomonas sp. S9. Classification (GTDB taxonomy): domain Bacteria; phylum Pseudomonadota; class Gammaproteobacteria; order Xanthomonadales; family Xanthomonadaceae; genus Thermomonas. The sequence goes on along the minus strand of NZ_JAJDFY010000001.1, from coordinate 887,538 downwards.
GTGCCCTTGAAGATCTCGGCGCCGACCAGGAAGTCGTTGCTGCCCTTCCAGTAGTACTCGGTGGCTTCGCCGCCCATGTCGGAGAAGGCCTCGTTCATGCCACCCGACTGGCCGGAATAGGTCAGGTTCGAGTGCTGCTCGGTGAAGCCGTGCGAAACCTCGTGGCCAGCGACATCGGAGCTGACCAACGGATAGAACGTGCTGGCGCCGTCGCCAAAGCTCATGGTGGAGCCATCCCAGAAGGCGTTCTCATAGTTGGTCTTGTAGTGCACGCGCATCACCAGCTGGAAGCTCAGCGCGTTGTAGCCGGTGTAGGCCGGGTACATATTGGTGATCACACCGCCGAACTGGAACGCGTCATTGATCGGCGAGTAACCGCCGTTGATGGTCTTGTAGGTATTGCGCGGGCAGGTGTAAGAGAAAGCGGTGGTGCCGGTGGTACCGCCGTTGAGGTTCACCGCCTTCACCTTGGTGTTGTTCATGGTGCAGGTGCTGCCGGACTGGGTGACGTCCATGTAGCCGTAGATCCCGCCCGAGCCCCATTCGTACTGGCCGGTCTTGGTATTGCCGCCGGGGCCGGTGCCCACCAGGGTGTGCTGCAGGTTCTCCCACTGCTTGATGACCCGGCCGCTGATCGCGTCGATCATGATGATCGGACGGGTCGGGTTGCCCGCCAGCGAATCGGCGAAGAAGGTCACCGCATAGGCCAGATGCGCCTTGCCGGCGTCATCGATGAAGACGACCAGGTCGGACTTCTCGTTGCGGGTCTGCATCGCGGCCAGGGCATTGCCCAGCGCGATGCGCTTGCCCGCCGCCAGCGCCGCCGCACGGGTCAACTTCGGCGTGGTGGAGGTGATATCGCGCTCCAGACCGGACACCATGGTGCCGAACAGGGCGCGCACGTTGCCGGCACCATCCTCGCTCACCACCACGCCCTGGCCGAACACCGGAATACCGCGCCAGGCCTGGTCGTAGCGGTAGTTGCGCACGCCGTGGTCGGCGATCGCGTTTTTCATCAGCAGCGTGTTGTCGGCATTCAGGCCGAGGAACTGCTCGTGGCGACGGTGGACCATGGTGGCCACGCCCTTGCCGGCGGTCAGCGCCTGGTACTGCTGGCGCAGCTGCGGGACGTTGCGCTGCAGCAGGTCGATGCGATCGGCCGCCTGCGCGCTGCCGGCGGCAAGCGCGAGCAGGATGGCGGTGCCGAGAAGATGAGTACGGGAACGATTCACTGGTATTACCCCTGGGTGAGATTGGTTGGGGGCCGTTGCTCGGCCCGGACGAACGACACAACCCCTGCGCCCCCTGGCGTGATACCGCCATGTTTTCCCTGACGCAGGCTTGCCTGCTTCCTGAACAGAAGCCGAAGCAGCGGCCGACATTCCCGCGCTACTGCCGCACTGTCAAGAACAGTACGGAATATCTATATTCTATTTAGAAATATACAAGTGAAGCCCGCCTCGTTGCTTGGCCTTGCCCCCCCCGACCAGCCCAGAACCGGGCGATCAGCCCGCTTGGCGAGGCAGATTTTCTGCACTGCAACAAGCTCGGGCGCTGACACTGCGCGTCACTTTATGACAGGGAGAGGCTATGCCCATGGTCACGGCGCCCCAACCAGCCTCACGCCTCTGGCGTGACCACCCACCCACGGGCCGCCGGAACCGGCCTCAGAACATCCCGGTCTCGAGTCTGGCCACGTCCGACATCATGGTCTGGTTCCACGGCGGGTCGAACACCAGCTCGATGTCGGTCTCGGTGACGGTCGGAATCTGCTCCAGCTTGCTGCGCACATCGTCCACCAGGATCTCGCCCATACCGCAGCCGGGGGCGGTCAGGGTCATGCGCACCCGCACCCCGCGCCCGTTGCCGCTCTCGGGGGTGTACAGCTCGACCAGATACACCAGCCCCAGCTCGACGATGTTGACCGGAATCTCCGGATCGAAGCAGGTGCGCAGCTGCTCCCAGACCAGCCGCTCCACGTCCTCGTCGCCGGCTCCTTCCGGCAGCACCAGCGGCTCGGCGGGCGGCTTGCCGATGGCATCGCCGTCCTTGCCGGCGATCCGCATCAGGTTGCCTTCGACGAACACCGTCCAGCTGCCGCCCAGGGCCTGGGTGATGTAGCCCACGGTGCCGGCCGGCAGGGTCACCTCGTCGCCCTGCGGCACCAGCACGGCGGGGCAATCGCGCTCGAAACGGACGGGTTCGCTGCTGCGGGAATACATGAATGGGCGGAAACGGGGAATGGAATAATCCGTACCATTCTAGTCCCAATCGGTTTGCCGGTGTCGGCCGGCGATGGGATCATGCGCGGCCCTGCGCCCCGTTCGCCGCCATGCCCCCCACCACACATCCTCGCTGGTACGCCCTGCCCCTGCTCGCGCTGGGTGCCGCCGGCTTCGCCGCGGCGTGGATGCTGCTGGCGCTGGCGCTGGACCGGCAGTGCGCCTGGCTGGCACCGCTGGCGGCGCTGGACATGGTGCTGCTGCTGCGCATGGCGCGCTGGCCGGCCGGGCCCACGCGCGCGGCCTGGGCGGCAGTCGCCACGGCGCTGGTGATCGTCGCTGCCAATTTCCTGATCATCGCCGGACAGGTCGGCGAAAACTTCGGCCTGCGCCCGTGGGAGTCGGCTTGCCTGATCGGACCGCACTACGCCTGGCTGCTGGCCGGGCTGGCGATCGATCGCGCGGACCTGCTGCTGTTCGCGTCCGGCGTGCTGGCGGCGACCTGGGCCGGGTTCAGTGGCCGCCGTCCAGCGCCTTCAACTCGCTGACCAGCGCATTGGCCATCTCCGCGCCGTCGCCGTACAGCATGCGCGTGTTGTCGGCATAGAACAGCGCGTTCTCGATCCCGGCGAAGCCGGTGCCCTTGCCACGCTTGATCACGATGACGTTCTTCGCGCTCACCACGTCCAGGATCGGCATGCCGTAGATCGGGCTGGACGGGTCGGTCTTGGCCACCGGATTGACCACATCGTTGGCGCCGATCACCAGCGCCACGTCGGTATTCGGGAACTCCGGGTTGATGTCGTCCATGTCCGCGATCAGGTCGTAGGGCACACCGGCTTCGGCCAGCAGCACGTTCATGTGCCCCGGCATGCGCCCGGCCACCGGGTGGATCGCGAACTTCACCTTCACCCCGCGGTCGAGCAGGCGCTGGGTCAGCTCCCAGATCTTGTGCTGGGCCTGCGCCACCGCCATGCCGTAGCCGGGCACGATCACCACGCGCCCGGCATAGGCCATCATCGCGGCGACGTCGGCGGCCTCGATCGGCTTCATGCTGCCGGCGATGGCCTGCCCGCCGGAGGCCGCGCCGCCAAAGTTCGAGAACAGCACGTTCTTGATCGAACGGTTCATGGCCTTGGCCATCAGCCGGGTCAGCAGCAGGCCGGCCGCGCCGACCATGGTGCCGGCGATGATCAGCGCCTCGTTGCCCAGCACGTAGCCCTCGAAGGCCACCGCCAGCCCGGTGAACGCGTTGTAAAGGGAGATCACGACCGGCATGTCGGCACCGCCGATCGGCAGCGTCATCAGCACGCCCAGCGCGAGTGCCAGCATGAAGAACGCGATGATGACCGGCAACGACATCGTCCACACCGCGACCACGCCCAGCGCCAGGGTGGCCAGCGCGACCAGCGCGTTGAACCACTGCTGGCCCGGGAAGGTGTAGCGCTTGTCCATGCGCCCGTCGAGCTTGGCCCAGGCGATCACCGAACCGGACAGCGACACTGCACCGATCAAACCGCCGAGCGCGGCCAGCCCGAACTTGAGCGCGAACGGCCACATCGATTCGCCCGCAATGCCGGCCATCGCGACCGCCAGCCCGGCCATCGACGATGAGGCAAAACCGATCAGTTCCACCGCACCGATGGCGGCCGCGCTGCCGCCGCCCATGCCGTTGAACAGCGCGACCATCTGCGGCATGTCGGTGATCGCCACTTTCTTGCCCCAGGCCCAGTTCAGCGCGACCCCGAGCGCGATGGCCACCAGCATCAGGCCGATGTTGTGCATCCCCGGCAGGAAGAAGGTGGCGAAGGTCGCGATCAGCATGCCCACGCCTGCCCACTGGATGCCGCTGCGCGCGGTCTTCGGGCTGGCCATGCGCTGCAGGCCCAGCAGGAACAGGGCGGCGGCGATGAAATAGCTCAGCTTGATCAGGGTCAGCACGCTCACTTGCCGCCCTCCTGCTTGCTGGACTTGAACATCTCCAGCATGCGCTCGGTCACCACGTAGCCGCCGGCGGCGTTGCCCGCGCCGAGCAGCACCGCGACGAAGCCGAGCGCCTGTTCGAGCGGGGTGTCGGCGTGCCCGAGCACCACCATCGCACCGATCAGCACGATCCCATGGATGAAGTTCGACCCCGACATCAGCGGCGTATGCAGGATCACCGGCACCCGGCTGATGATGACGTGCCCGGCGATCGCCGCCAGCATGAAGATGTACAGCGCCCCGAATCCGTCGCCCATCGACCGCCCTCCACCTTCCCCGAAACCGCGCAAGGCAAAACAGGGGTTGCCTGCTCCTTGCCGCATCATAACGGCAACTGAATCCTGCCATCTCCAGGCGAGGGGCTGTCAACCACCCGCGAGCACGCGCGTTCTGCTGAGCACACTGCAACCCATTTCCCATTTCCAAGGAGGCTGTATGTCACGCGCAACACTCATCGGACTGGCCGCACTGCTTTGCATCGGCGGCGCAGCGGCACAGGATCGTGGAGATCGCATCGATCAACGCATGGATGCGCGTGGCGAACGGATCGAGCAGCGCCTGGACACGCGTGGTGACCGCATCGAGCAGCGCTACGACCGCCGCGCGGACATTGCGAACCAGCACGGCCATCCGCAACTAGCTTCCAGGCTGGAGCGTCGGGGCGATCGCATCGACGCACGGCTGGATCGCCGGGGAGAACTTGCCGAGTCCCGCTGGGACCGTCGCGGCGACCGCATCGACCGCCGCCTCGACCGTCGCCACTGAGGCGTGCGGGCAGCCACTAAGCTATGTTGGTGAGCACCTCGCCCCTGCCATCGGCATCCCAAGCGCAAGCAGATCGCGCCGGGCACACCCTCGAACAGTTCCTGGCCGGGGTCGAGGCACGTGCCTTCCGTTTCGCCGAGCTGGCCTTGCGCCAGCGCGACGACGCGCTCGACGCGGTGCAGGATGCGATGCTGAAGATGCTCGCCTACCGTCAGCACCCGCCGGAAGAGTGGCCCCCGCTGTTCTGGAGCATTCTGCGCAACCGCATCACAGACATGCAGCGGCGCGGGCTATTCCGCCTGCGCTGGCTGTTGCCGGGCAGCAGCGATCGCGATGGCGAGACGATCGACTGGGCTGACGACGCCAGCCCGGACCCGTCCCGCCAGCACGATGGCCACGAAGCCTGGACGCGCATCGCCGATGCCCTGCGCGTCCTGCCGGCGCGCCAGCGCGAAGCCTTCACCCTGCGCGTGCTGGAGGAGCTCGCGGTGGCCGATACCGCGCGCATCATGGGCTGCAGCGAAGGCTCGGTGAAAACCCATCTATCGCGCGCACGCGCGGCGCTGCAGGCGCAACTGGAGGACTTCCGATGAATCGCCCGAACGTTTCCGCCGATGCCGGCCACGATCTGCTGTTCGACGCCAGCGTGCGCGCGCGCCACGCCGAGGCGCTGCAACGGCTGTCGCCGCGCGTGCAGGCGCAGCTGGCGCAGCGCCGCAATGCCGCCCTGCGCGGGCAGCCGGCCCCCGCACGGCGCTCGCATCGCCTGCATTTCGCCGCCGCCGGCCTCGCCACCCTGTGCGCGCTGGCGCTGGGGCTGCAGTTCCGGCCGGTGCCCTCGGAAGCCCCCGGCGCCCGGCTGCCGGCAGCGGCGCTGACGGCCGCAACCCCCAAGGCCGCGCGCGCGCGACCACCCTGCTCGACGAAGACCCCGAGTTCTATGCCTGGCTGGGCTCCTCCGATGCCCGCCGGGTCGCCATGGAGTAAGCCCCGATGACCCGCATGACCCAGACCCTCGTCCTTGCGCTGGCCCTGTCGCCGGCGCTGGCCCTCGCGCAGCAGGCCGCACCGGCCGCCGCAGCACCCGCTTCGCCGGCCTATCCGGAATGGGACAAGCTGACCGCTGCGCAACGCGAGCTGTTGATCGCGCCGCTGCGCGAGCGCTGGAACGCCAATCCCGACGAACGTGCGCGCCTGCTGGGGCGCGCCCAGCGCTGGCAGCAAATGACCCCGGCACAGCGCGACCGCATCCATCGCGGGGCCGAGCGCTGGGAGGCGATGACGCCGGAGCAGCGCGAGCAGGCGCGCGCGGTCTTCCACGCGGTGCGCGGGATGGACAGGGACGCCCGCCGCGCGTTCATGGATCAGTGGCAGCAGATGAGCCCGCAGCAGCGCGCGGACTGGGCCAGGGCGCACCCCGCGCCGGCGCGGCCCGACGGCCGCTGAGCCGGGCCCGAACCCGCACGCGCTGCGCTCAGGTGGCGGCGCGCTCCGGCCAGACCGTCTTCGCCAGCAGTTCGTCGTCCCAGTCGAACGCCAGCGCGCCGTCCTTCACCAACAGCATGGCGAAGTTGTAGAGGTTGCGCGCATACATCTCGCTGGCGTGCTGCGCCCCCAGCGAGGCCAGGTTAAGCGGGCCGGCGACGATGACCCCACCCGCCTGCATGCGCTCGCCGGGGCGGGTCAGCTCGCAGTTGCCGCCGGTCTCCGCGGCCAGGTCCACGATCACGCTGCCGGGCTTCATTCCGCCCACCATCGCCGCGGACAGGATCTTCGGCGCCGGCCGCCCCGGGACCGCAGCGGTGCACACCACCACGTCGACGCCCTTCAGGTGCTCGCCCAGCCGGCGCTGCTGCTCGGCGCGTTCCTCGTCGGTCAGAGCGCGCGCATAGCCGCCCTCGCCGACCGCCGACACTCCCAGGTCGAGGAAGCGGCCGCCGAGCGACTCGATCTGCTCGCGCGTCTCCGGGCGCACGTCGAACCCCTCCACCTGCGCTCCCAGGCGCCTGGCGGTGGCGATCGCCTGCAGACCGGCCACGCCGGCGCCGACCACCAGCACCTTCGACGGGCGGATGGTGCCGGCCGCGGTGGTGAGCATCGGAAAGAACCGCGGCGCCAGTTCGGCCGCGATCAGCATCGCCTTGTAGCCGGCCATGCCGGCCTGCGAGCTGAGCACGTCCATCGCCTGCGCGCGGGTGGTGCGCGGCAGCCGCTCCAGGGGAAACGCGACGATCCCGCGCTCCTGCAGGGCCTGCGCGCGCGCCGGATCAGCCTGCGGCTGCAGCATGCCGATCAACACCGCGCCTGGTTTCAGGGTCGCGAGCGCCTCCAGTGGCGGCGGCTGCACGCACAGCACCAGCTCGGCGGCGGCCAGCGCATCCTCGCGCAACTCGGCCCCGGCCTCGGCATAGTGCGCATCCGCGAAGTAGGCGCCCTCGCCGCTGCCCGGCTGCATCTGCACCGCGCACCCGGCCGCCACCAGCTTGCGGCAGGTCTCCGGTGTGAGCGCCACCCTGCGCTCGCCTTCGGCCGTCTCCCGCGCCACGCCCACGATCACCGCCATCGCCTGCTCCGCATCGGTTCTGGGATGCCGCATCCTACCGCTACCATGGCCACCTCCCGCAAGCACGCTGCCACGATGCTCACCCTCCAGGCGCTCGACTCCCGCCGCTCCGTGCCGACCCGGCAATTGACCTCGCCCGGCCCGGATGAGGCGACCCTGCTGCGCATGCTGCGCACCGCGGTGCGCGTGCCCGACCACGGCAAGCGGGTGCCGTTCCGGTTCCTGCGGATCGCAGGCACGGCCCGCGCGGCGCTGGCCGACGCCGCGCTCGCGCGCCTGCGCCAGCGCGAGCCGGACGCCGGCGCGGCGGTGGAGGAGAAGCTGCGCACCCGCTTCACCCTGCCGCCGCTGACGCTGGCGGTGATCGCGCGGCTGGAACCGGACACCAAGATCCCGGAAGCCGAACGCCGCGCCAGCGCCGCCTGCGTCTGCCTGCTGCTGCTGCAGGCGGCGCAGGCCGAAGGCTTCGGCGCGCAATGGCTGACCGGCTGGCCGGCCTACGACCGCCCATTCCTGGAAGGCACGCTGGGGCTGGCGCCCGATGAGGAACTGGTCGGCACGGTCGCCATCGGCACTCCGCAGCTCGCCGCACCCGAGCGCGAACGCCCCGATCCGGCCGCGCTACTGGCGGACTGGCATCCCTGAGCCAGACGGCGGTCGCCGCCTACAATCGCCGGATGAGCGCGCCCACCCTCCACCTCGTCGATGCCTCGCTGTACGTATTCCGCGCCTGGCATTCGCTGCCGGACGAGTTCCACGACGCCGACGGCTGGCCCACCAACGCGGTGCATGGCTTCGCCCGCTTCCTGCTGGAGCTGCTGGAACGCGAGCACCCGACCCACATCGCCATCGCCTTCGACGAGGCGCTGGATTCGTGCTTCCGCAACGCGCTGTATCCGGCCTACAAGGCCAACCGCGAGCCGGCCCCGCCGGAGCTGCGCCGGCAGTTCGCCTGGTGCAAGGCGCTGTGCCAGGCGCTGGGGCTTCCGACCCTGGCGCATACCGACTACGAAGCCGATGACCTGATCGGCAGTGCCGCCCACCGCGCGCGCGGATACGGCTTCCGCAGCGTGATCGTGTCCGCCGACAAGGACCTCTCGCAGCTGCTGCACGCGGGCGATGAGCAGTACGACTTCGCCAGGGGCGAGCGCTGGGGCGCGGACGACGTGAAGGCGCGGCACGGCGTGCACGCGCACCAGATCGCCGACTATCTGGCGCTGACCGGCGATGCGGTGGACAACATCCCCGGCGTCACCGGCATCGGCCCGAAGTCGGCGGCGGTACTGCTGGCCCATTTCGGTTCGCTGGACGCGCTGCTGGAGCGCATCGACGAAGTGCCGTTCCTGCGCCTGCGCGGCGCCGCCCAGCTGGCCGCGCGCCTGCGCGAGCAGCGGACGCAGGTCCTGCTGTGGCGGCAGCTGACCACGGTCGCGCTGGACGCCCCGCTGCCGGTGCATGACTTCACCCGCCAGGGCGGCGACCCCGCCGAACTGGACGCACTGGCCGACTGGGTCGGCTTCGGGCCGCTCACCCGCCGCCGGCTGGCCGCCGCGGCCGGCCCACCCGCCTGACGGCCACCCGCTTGACGACCACCCGCGCACGCTGGCGGTCATCCGCCTGCGCTAGCATCGGGGCATGAATAACGCCCGCGAAATCCTCCACGAAGGCCAATGGCTGCGGCTGGTGCGCATCGGCCATTGGGAGTCCTGCGAACGCGTGCATGGCGAGGGCATGGCGGTGATCATCATCGCCGTCACCCCGGCCGACGAGGTGCTGTTCGTCGAGCAATACCGCATCCCGCTGGGCGCGCGCACGATCGAGATGCCCGCCGGGCTGGTCGGCGACGATCCCGCGCATGCCACCCTGCTGGAAGCCGCGCGCGAGGAGCTGATCGAGGAAACCGGCTGGGCGCCGGGTCGGCTGGAGCTGCTGCTCACCGGCCCCACCAGCGCGGGCCTGACCAACGAGCGCATCGCCTTCGTGCGCGCCCGCGAGCTGGTGCGGGTGGGCGCAGGTGGCGGCATCGGCGACGAGCGCATCACCGTGCACGCAGTACCGCGCCATGAGGCCCCGGCCTGGCTGATGCGCAAGCACGCCGAAGGCTACGAACTGGACCTCAAGCTGTGGGCCGGGCTGTGGATGATCGAACGCAATCCGGACGGCAGTCCAGCGGATTGATCGCCGTCTGCCGGACCGCCGCCTCAACCAGTGGCGAAGCGGTCGGTGGCGCGCACCAGCGCATCCACGTTCTCGGCCTCGAACGCCGAATGCCCGGACGCGGGACTGACCAGCAGCTCCGCGCGCGGCCACACCGCATGCAGGTCGAAGGCATTCTGGATCGGGCAGACCACGTCGTAGCGGCCGTGCACGATCACGCCGGGGATGTCGGCGATCCGGTGCGCGTCGCGCAGTAGCTGGCCCTCCTCGTCGAAGAACCCGCCGTTGACGAAGTAGTGGTTCTCGATCCGCGCGAACGCCAGCGCGAACTGCGGGTCGCCGTGGGTCTCGGCATAGTCGTCGGGGATGTGCAGATAGCTGGTGGCGCCCTCCCAGATGCTCCAGGCGCGCGCCGCGGCCAGCCGCACGCCCTCGTCGTCGGAGGTCAGGCGCCGGTAGTAGGCGCCGATCAGGTCGCAGCGCTCCACTGGCGGGATCGGCGCCAGGAAATGCTGCCACGCATCCGGGAACAGACGGTTGGCACCCTCCTGGTAGAACCATTCCAGCTCCCAGCGCCGCAGCAGGAAGATGCCGCGCAGCACCAGCTCGGTGACGCGCTGCGGGTGGGTTTCGGCATAGGCCAGCGCCAGGGTCGAGCCCCAGCTGCCGCCGAACACCTGCCAGCGCGCGATGCCCAGGTGCTCGCGCAGCTTTTCGATGTCGGCCACCAGGTCCCAGGTGGTGTTGTCGGTGAGGTCGGCATGCGGCGTGCTGCGCCCGGCGCCACGCTGGTCGAACAGCACGATGCGGTACTTCGCCGGGTCGTGGAAGCGCCGCATGTTGGCGCTGCAGCCGCCGCCCGGGCCACCGTGCAGCAGCACCACCGGCTTGCCGTCGGGATTGCCGCACTCTTCCCAGTACAGGGTGTGGCGCGCATCCACCGCGAGCATGCCGCTGCGGTAGGGCGTGATCTCGGGATACAGGCTGCGCATGGCGGGGCTCCGGCGTGTGGGAAGGCACAGAGTCTAACTGGCCGCTTCGACCGTCCCGCTCACCCCGGCGCAGACTGCGGCGCGGCCTGTACCCAACGGCCCAGACTGACCCGCTCGCGCCCTTCCAGATCGCGTCCGGTCGCAACCTCGACGAAGTCCGCCGCCTCCAGCAGGCCGCGCACCGCCGCGCCCTGGTTCCAGCCGTGCTCCAGCAGCAGCCAGCCGCCCGGATGCAGATGGCGGCCGGCATCGCGCACGATCCCCCGGATCGCCTCCAGCCCGTCCGTGCCGCAGGCCAGCGCCATGGGCGGCTCGAAGCGCAGATCGCCCTGCGCCAGATGCGGATCGCCGAGTGCGATGTAAGGCGGATTGCTCACGATCAGATCGAAGCGCTCGCCGCGCAGCGGGGCCAGCCAGTCGCCAAGGCGGAACTCGACCTGGACCAGGCCAAGACGTTCGGCGTTGCGCCGCGCCACCGCCAGCGCCTCCGCACTGGCATCGGTGGCGACGATGCGCGCCTGCGGCCGCTCGCGCGCCAGCGCCAATGCGATCGCGCCGCTGCCGGTACCGAGGTCGGCCACGTGCAGCGGCGGCCCCGCCGGCAGGCGCGCCAGCGCCAGTTCCACCAGCCGCTCGGTTTCCGGACGTGGGATCAGGGTCGCCGGGCCCACCTCCAGCTCCAGGCTCCAGAACCCCTGCCGCCCGAGCAGGTAGGCCACCGGCTCGCCCGCCTGCCGGCGCGCCAGCAGCGCCTCGAACCGCGCGCGCGCCGACGCAGATACAGGCGCCTCCGGATGCGCGTACAGCCAGCTGCGGGGACGCCCCAGCGCCTCCGCCAGCAGCAGTTCGCCATCGACGGGATCGATGCCCGCTGCCTGAATACGCAGCAGCCCGACGACCGTCGCCGCACTCATGCTCGACACCGAACCAGGATGATCGCCGCAGGATGGCGTCTGGAAGGCTGCATTTCAGGGGCTCTCCGCTATTGATAGTTAAAATCTATCTAAATGATAGAAACGATTTTATTGATGGATTGAATCGCGCGCGCTAGTTTTTGCGCAGCGCAACATCCCCCACATGGAGAGTCTGAAAGATGTCCCTGCTCGAAAACAGCCTGCAAGCCGACCGTCGTCCGCTGATCAACACCCGCATCCCCGCGTTCAAGGCGCAAGCCTACCGCGAGGGCAAGTTCATCGAGGTCACCGACAAGGACCTGGCCGGCAAGTGGTCGGTGCTGATCTTCATGCCGGCCGCCTTCACCTTCAATTGCCCGACCGAAATCGAGGACGCGGCCGAGCACTATGCCGAGTTCCAGACGCTGGGCGCCGAGGTCTACATCGTCACCACCGACACCCACTTCTCGCACAAGGTCTGGCACGAAACCAGCCCGGCGGTCGGCAAGGCCAGGTTCCCGCTGGTCGGCGACCCCACCCACCAGCTGACCCGCGCCTTCGGCGTGCACATCGACGAGGAAGGCCTGGCCCTGCGCGGCACCTTCATCGTCAGCCCGGACGGCCTGATCAAGACCATGGAAGTGCACGACAACGCGATCGCGCGCGACGTCACCGAAACCCTGCGCAAGCTGAAGGCCGCGCAGTACGTGGCCGCGCACCCGAACGAAGTGTGCCCGGCCAAGTGGAACGAGGGCGCCAAGACCCTCAAGCCGTCGCTGGATCTGGTCGGCAAGATCTGACCCTCGCGCCGCGGGCGGCCGCTGCCGTCCGCGGCCCGCACCCCTTCCCGCGCCGGGAAGGGGCTGCGGCCAGCCCCGCCGCCCTGCGCGGCTGGCCGCAGCCCGCTTCCACTCCACCGTTTCCGCCATATCCACCCCACGCCCCACCCTCCCCCGAGGATGTCCCGAATGCTCGAGCAAGACCTGAAAGACCAACTGGCCGGCTACCTGGAGCGCGTGCAGGCGCCGATCGAACTGGTCGCCAGCCTGGACGCCTCGCCGGCCGCGCGCGAACTGGACGCGCTGCTGGACGAGATCGCCGCGCTCTCGCCGAAGATCACCCGGGTCGCCGGCGACGACGCGCGCACGCCTTCGTTCCTGATCCGCCGCGCCGGCAGCGACGTGCAGGTCGGCTTCGCGGGGATCCCGCTGGGCCACGAGTTCACCTCGCTGGTGCTGGCCCTGCTGCAGGTCGGCGGGCACCCGGTGAAGATCGACGAGGCGCTGGCCGCGCAGGTGCGCGCGCTGGACGGCGACTACCGCTTCGAGACTTACATGTCGCTGCACTGCCAGAGCTGCCCGGACACGATCCAGGCGCTGAACGCGATGAGCGTGCTGAATCCGCGCATCCGCCACGTGGCGATCGACGGCGCGCTGTTCCGCGACGAGGTCGAGGCGCGCCAGATCCTGTCGGTGCCAACCGTCTACCTCAATGGCCAGCCGTTCGAGAACGGGCGCATGGGCGTGGAGCAGATCCTCGCCAGGCTCGACACCGGTGCCGCCGCACGCACCACCGAAGCGCTGAAGGACCGCGAGCCCTACGACATGCTGATCGTCGGCGGCGGCCCGGCCGGCGCGGCGGCCGCGATCTACGCCGCGCGCAAGGGCATCCGCACCGGCCTGGTGGCCGAGCGCTTCGGCGGCCAGGTGCTGGACACGCTGGCGATCGAGAACGTCCCCTCGGTCGAATACACCGAAGGCCCGAAGCTGGCCGCCGCGCTGGAAGCGCACGTGCGCCAGTACGGGGTGGACCTGGTCACCGCGCAGGTCGCGCGCAGCCTGCATCCAGCCGGCAATGATGGCCTGGTCGGCATCGAACTGGAAACCGGTGCCACCCTGCGCGCGCGCAGCGTGGTGCTGGCGCCCGGCGCGCGCTGGCGCCAGACCGGCGTGCCCGGCGAGGCCGAGTACCGCACCCGCGGCGTCACCTACTGCCCGCATTGCGACGGCCCGCTGTTCAAAGGCAAGCCGGTGGCGGTGATCGGCGGCGGCAATTCCGGCGTGGAGGCGGCGATCGACCTCGCCGGCATCGCGGCGCACGTCACCTTGCTCGAATACGAGCACAAGCTGCGCGCCGATGATGTGTTGCAACGCAAAGCTGCGCAGCCTGCCCAATGTCAGCATCGTGCTGAACGCGCAGACCACCGAGATGCTGGGCAACGGCCAGCGCCTGACCGGCCTGCGCTGGCTGGAGCGCGGCACCGCGCTGCGCCACGAGCTGGCGGTGGATGGCGTGTTCGTGCAGATCGGCCTGCTGCCGAATACCGAGTGGCTCAAGGGCACGGTGAAGCTGTCGCCGCGCGGCGAGATCGTGATCGACGACCGCGGCCAGACCTCGCTGCCCGGGGTGTTCGCCGCCGGCGACGCCACCACCGAGCCGTACAAGCAGATCGTGGTCGCGATGGGCGCCGGCTCGACCGCCGCGCTGTCCGCCTTCGACCATCTGATCCGCACCCCGGCGGGCGCCGCACAGGCGGCCTGAAGCGGCGCCCGTCCCCCGGCCCCAAGCATTGCAGCGGAGGCGGCATGAACCTGCGCGACCTGAAGTACCTGGTGGCCCTGGCCGATCTGCGCCACTTCGGCAAGGCGGCGGAGGCCTGCTTCGTCAGCCAGCCCACGCTCTCGACCCAGATCCGCAAGCTGGAGGAGGAGCTGGGCGTGGTCCTGATCGAGCGCGCGCCGCGCAAGGTGATGCTCACCGCCGCCGGCCAGGACGTGGTGCAGCGCGCGCGCCGGATCGTCGCCGACGTGGACGAGATGAAGGAGGCCGCGCGGCGCAAGCCACGACCCGGCCTCCGGCACCCTGCGCCTGGGCGTGTTCCCCACCCTCGGCCCGTATTTGCTGCCGCATGCGGTGCCGGCCCTGCGCGAGGCCTTCCCGCAGCTGGAGCTGCTGCTGGTGGAGGAAAAGAGCGACGTGCTGCTGCAGCGTCTGCGCGATGGCCAGCTGGATGCCGCGCTGCTGGCGCTGCCACTGCACGACGAGCAGCTGCACGCGCAATTCCTGTTCGAAGAGCCCTTTGTGCTGGCCGCGCCCGAACGCCACCCGCTGGCGCAGGCGCGCGGCCTGCACATTGATGACCTTGGCCACGAGACCCTGCTGCTGCTGGAGGACGGCCACTGCCTGCGCGACCAGGCGCTGGACGTGTGCCGGCTGTCCGGCGCACAGGAAAAAGCCGGGTTCCGCGCCACCAGCCTGGAGACCCTGCGCCAGATGGTGGCCGCCGGGGTCGGTGTCACCCTGCTGCCGGCGCTGTCGGTGCATGCGCCGGTGGTGCAGCCGGCTGGGATCCGGCTGGTGCCGTTCGCCGATCCCGCCCCCACCCGCCGGCTGGCGCTGGCCTGGCGCAAGTCGTCGGCGCTGGACGGCTTCCTGCACCAGGTGGCGGATGTCATCGGCGCACGCGCGCGTGCACAATTGGGCTGACCCCCGCGCGCCTGGAGCCCATATGCCCACCCGCAGCGGCCTGATCCTGGCCGTCGCCGTCTGCCTGGCCCTGTGCTGGTGGCTGGCGCATCCGCACGTGCGCCTGCCGCCCCCGGCACCGTCCACCGCCGCGGCGCCGCCGGCCTGCCCGCTGCCGCCACAGGTGCATCCCGGCGACCCGCCGCTGCAAAGCCCGGTGCCCCCCGGCACCGTCCTGCCCGACGTGGGGCCCGCCAACCTCACCGCGCTGGCCGGGTTCAGCGTGGATGCCCGCGTGCTCGCCCGCGAGGACTACCGCTTCGGGCACGAGGCGGCGTATTCGCCCAGCGACCTCGCGCTGGGCTGGGGCCGGATGGCCGACCCGGCAATCCTCAAGCATCTGTCGATCCACCAAAGCGGCCGCTGGTACCACTACCGCTGGCGCGGGCATCCGCCGATCCCGCCGGCCGAGATCGCCCGCAGCAGCGCGAACATGCACATCGTCCCGGCCGACGAGCGGGTGGCGGCGACCTTGCACCGCCTGCACGCGGGGCAACACGTCCGCCTCGACGGCTGGCTGGTGCGGATCGACGATCACGGCTGGCACTGGGCCAGCTCCTGCGCCGCGACGACACCGGCCGCGGCGCCTGCGAACTGGTCTATACCTGCGCGATCACTCCGCTCTGACAGCCGCAGCCCGCGGCGCGCCCCATGCCCGTTCGTGGCGGGCCTGTCGAACCATGAACGGGCAGCAGACCGCGTGGCCGCGCGCCTCACGGCTCCTGCGCGGGCAGCGGCGGCTGCCGGCCACGAACCCCGGCCACGAAAATCCCGGCCAGGCTGACCGCCAGCCCCAGCCACTGCCGCGGCGACACCGGCACGTCGAACAGCAGCACGTCCAGCAGGTAGGCCACGATCGGCTGCGCCAGCAGCAGCAGGCCGGCCAGCGCCACCGGCAATGCGCCCATCGCGCGCGAGATCAGGATCCAGCTCAGGCAGTGGCCGATCGCGGCCAACGCCAGCAGCACGCCCCAGGCGTGCAGCGACGGCGGCCGGAACGCCTCGCCCTCGGCCCAGCCGATCGCACCCAGGCACACCGCGCTGCCGAACGCGGCCAGGCACAGCACCTGCTCCACCGGCACCCGCGCGCGCCCGGCCCCGGCCAGCGCCTGGGTGCGCTTGATCCCGACGTTGTAGGCGGCATACGCGACTCCGGTCGCCAGCCCCAGCCAGACCCCGCCGCGGTACTGCGGCGGCAGGCTGGCCCAGTCCGCGCCCAGCAGCAGCCACAGCCCGAAGAACGCCAGCAGCACGCCCGCCACGAAGCGCGGCCCCAACCGCTCGCGGAACAGCAGCACGCCGGCCAGCGCCATGAAGAACACCTGCGCGTTCGCCAGCAGGGTGGCCAGACCCGGGCCGATCCGCAGGATGCTCTGGTGCCACATCCACAGGTCGATGGCGAACGCCAGCACCGGCACCGCCAGCCAGCGCCAGGCCTTGCCGGGCAGCGCCTGCCAGTTGTGGCGCAGCGTCACCAGCACAGCTCAGCAGCACCCCGGCCAGCAGCATCCGCCAGAACGCCACCGCGGTCGGCGGCATCCCGGCCAGCCGCACCATGATCCCGTTGCTGCCGATGATCGCGGCCCCGGCCAGCAGCTGCAGGCTGGCCGCGCGCGAGGACTGCGCCGGGCTCACGCAGGATCGCCGGCCGGCAGCCCGTCCGCATCGACATCCGGATCGCCATCCGCCGCCGCGGCCTGCCCCAGCTGCAGCTGCGCGATCAGCGCACGCGCCTCCGGCTCGGCGGCATCCGCCACCATCACCGCGACCAGCCCGAACACCCCGAGTTCGCCGATCCCGCCGGTCAGCGCCTCACCGCGCACGAACGCGGGGATGCCGGCATCCTCCAGCGCGTGCTTGACCAGATGCGCATCGATCAGGTTGGCGGCGTCGTACACGGTGCGCATCGGCTCTCCTCGCGGCCTGCCCAGCGTACCCCCGGAAACCCAAGTACGAAAGCCTGCACGGCGGGGCTCGGATAAACTAATCCGCTACCTGTCTGCGACCCCTGCCGTGTCCGATACCCTCGCCTCCACCGACGCGCCCGCGCGCACCGATTTCATCCGCCAGATCGTCCGCGACGATTTGGCCTGCGGCAAGCACACCGCGATCAAGACCCGCTTCCCGCCGGAGCCCAACGGCTACCTGCACATCGGCCATGCCAAGGCGATCTGCCTGGATTTCGGCATCGCCGCCGAGTTCGGCGGCAGCTGCAACCTGCGCCTGGACGACACCAACCCGGCCAAGGAAGACCCCGAGTACGTGCGCGCCATCCAGGACGACGTGCGCTGGCTGGGCTTTACCTGGGCCAGCCTGCGCCACGCCTCGGACTACTTCGAGGTGTTCTATCTCGCCGCCGAGAAGCTGATCCGCCAGGGCGACGCCTTCGTGTGCGACCTCAGCGCCGAGGACGTGCGCGCCTACCGCGGCACCCTGACCGAGCCGGGCCGCGAATCGCCCTACCGCAACCGCAGCGTGGAGGAAAACCTGGACCTGTTCCGGCGCATGCGCGCGGGTGAGTTCCCGGACGGCGCGCGCACCCTGCGCGCGAAGATCGACATGGCCAGCGGCAACATCAACCTGCGCGACCCGGCGCTGTACCGGATCAAGCACGTGCCGCACCAGAACACGGGCGATGCCTGGTGCATCTATCCGATGTACGACTTCGCGCATTCGCTCAGCGATGCGATCGAGGGCATCACCCATTCGCTGTGCACGCTGGAGTTCGAGGACCACCGCCCGCTGTACGACTGGTGCGTGGACAGGGTGGACCTGGCGCACAACCCGGAGCTGCTGGCGCCGCTGCGCGCCAAGGGGTTGCCGCTGGAAGCCGGCAAGCCGCGCCAGATCGAGTTCTCGCGCCTGAACTTCAACTACCTGGTGATGAGCAAGCGCAAGCTGCTGGCGCTGGTCGAAGAAGGTCTGGTGGACGGCTGGGACGACCCGCGCATGCCCACCCTGCAGGGCATCCGCCGCCGCGGCTACACGCCCTCGGCGCTGAAGCTGATGGTCGAGCGCGTGGGCATCAGCAAGCAGAACTCGCTGCTGGATCTCTCCATCCTCGAAGGCGCCCTGCGCGACGATCTCGACGCGCACGCGCCGCGGCGGATGGCGGTGATCGACCCGATCAAGCTGGTACTCACCAATCTCCCCGAGACGCACGAGGAATGGCGCGCTTTGCCAACCATCCGAAAGACGCGCGCCAGGGCGAGCGCATGCTGCCGTTCTCGCGCGCGCTGTGGATCGAGCGCGAGGATTTCGAAGAGGTGCCGCCACCGGGCTTCAAGCGCCTGACCGTGGGTGGCGAAGTGCGCCTGCGCGGCGCCGGCATCGTGCGCTGCGATGCAGTGGTGAAGGATGCCCGCGGCGAGATCGTCGAACTGCACGGCACCCTCGACCCCGCCTCGCGCCCCGGCATGGAAGGCGCCAACCGCAAGGTGAAAGGCACCATCCACTGGGTCAGCGCCAAACACGCGGTGCCGGCGGAAATCCGCCTGTACGACCGCCTGTTCACGGTGCCGGACCCGGACACCGACGAGGACGGCAAGACCTACCGCGACTATCTTAACCCCGACTCCCGCCGCGTGGTCACCGGCTACGTGGAGCCGGCCGCCGCGCAGGCCGCGCCGGAGACCAGTTTCCAGTTCGAGCGTCTGGGTTATTTCGTGGCCGACCGCTACGACCATCGCAGCGATGCGCCGGTGTTCAACCGCAGCGTGACCCTGCGCGACACCTGGTTGCAGAAGGTCTGAGCCATGCCGATGCCCCTGCCCGCGCAGCTGCACCTCACCCTGCCGGTCTGGGTGATGGAGCTGGATCTGGCCGGCCGCGATTTCAGCACCGACGCGGCCAAGGTGGGTTTTGCGATCGAGCTGTCGCGCCTGAACGTCGAACACGCCAGCGGCGGCCCGTTCGGCGCCGCGGTGTTCAGCCCGCAGCACCAGCTGGTGGCGGTGGGCGTGAACCGGGTGGTGCGCCAGAGCTGCTCGGTGGCGCACGCCGAAATGATGGCCTGCATGCTGGCGCAGCAGCGCCTGCAGCAGTTCCGCCTGAACGCGCTGGGCGGACCGGTGACGCTGGCCACCTCGGCGCAGCCGTGCTGCCAGTGCTACGGCGCCACCGTGTGGGCCGGGATCGACCGCCTGCTGATCGGGGCGCGCAGCGAGGACGTGGAGGCGCTGACCGCGTTCGACGAAGGCCCGCTGCCGGCGGACTGGATGGGCGAGCTCGCGCGTCGCGGCATCGAGGTCGTGCGCGACATCGAGCGCGAAGCTGCCTGCGCGGTGCTGAAGGCCTATGGCGAGCTCGGCGGGCCGAATTATTGACGGCCTGCTGGGCTACTGCCGCCAGGGCTTCGAGCCGGAACTGGCCGGCGAACTGAGCGAACGCGCCGGCGAGGCCGGGCTGGCCGGCTACGCGCGCACCGAGCGCGACAGCGGCTACGTGCTGTTCCTCACCCCTGACCCGGCCGACGCCGATGCGCTCGACCGCGCGCTGCCTTTCTCCACCCTGATCTTCGCGCGCCAGAAGCTGCGCCTGCTCGCCGAGCTGCGCGCTCTGGACCCGCGCGACCGCATCACGCCGATGCTGCAGGCACTGCAGGGCCAGGCGCGATTCGGCACGCTGGTGATGGAACACCCGGATACCGATGCCGGCAAGCCGCTGGCAGGATTGGCGCGCAGCCTCGGCAACGCCCTGCGCCCGGCGCTGCGCAAGGCCGGCCTGCTCGGCGCGCAGGACGACCCGCGCCTGCCGCGCCTGCACGTCTGCCTCGTCGCCGGCGACCACGCCTTGCTCGCCCGCAGCCTGCCCGCCGACAGCGCGCCGCGGCCGCTGGGCATCCCGCGCCTGCGCATGCACCCGGACGCGCCCTCGCGCTCGGCGCTGAAGCTGGAAGAGGCGCTGCTGGTGCTGCTGACCGATGCGGAGCGTGCGCGCCTGCTGCAGGGCGGCATGCGGGCCGCCGACCTCGGCGCCGCCCCCGGCGGCTGGACCTGGGTGCTGACCCGCCACGGCCTGCGCGTCACCGCGATCGACAACGGCCCGCTGCGCCCGCACGTGCTGGACACCGGCCTGGTGCAGCACCTGCGCGCCGACGGCTTCACCTGGCAGCCGCCGCAACCGCTGGACTGGATGGTCTGCGACATGGTGGAGCAGCCGCGCCGGGTGGCCGAACGGATGGCGACCTGGCTGCGCGAGGGCTGGTGCCGGCAGGCGGTCTTCAACCTCAAGCTGCCGATGAAGAAACGCTGGCAGGAAACCCGGCTGTGCCTGGACCTGTTCGCGCGGCAGGCGGGCCGGCCGCTGACAGTCCGCGCCCGCCAGCTCTACCATGACCGCGAGGAAATCACGGTGCTGGCGCTGCCGGCCTGACCGCGGCGCGGCATCCGGGCTAGGCTTCAACTTCTCAGGCACGCTGCATACCCGCCATGACCCCACTCCGCTATCTGGCGCTCGGCGATTCCTACACCATCGGCGAAGGCATCGACGCAGACGGCCGCTGGCCGCGGCAGCTGGCCGCAGGACTGCGCGCGGCGGGTATCGCGATCGCCGAGCCGCGCATCCTCGCCACCACCGGCTGGACCACCGACGAGCTCTCCGCGGCGATGGACGCGGCCGAGCCCTTGGGGCAGTGGGACTTCGTCTCGCTGCTGATCGGCGTCAACAACCAGTACCGCGGCCTGCCGCTGGCCGAATACGCGCGCAGCTTCGACGCCCTGCTGACGCGCGCGACCGCCCTGGCCGGAGGGCGCGCAGGAAGGGTGCTGGTGCTGTCGATCCCGGACTGGGGCGTGACTCCGTTCGCCCGCCGCGAGCTGCGCAGCCCGCGCCGGGTCGCCGCCGAGCTGGACGCCTGCAACGCCGCTGCCGCAGAACGCTGCCGCGCGCGCGGCATCGCCTTCGTGGACATCACCGGGATCAGCCGCGACGGCGGCGATGCCGCGGCGATGCTGGCCGATGACGGCCTGCACCCTTCCGCCGCGCAGTACGCGCGCTGGGTCGACGCCGCGCTGCCGGTGGCGCGCGCCCTGCTGGCCGACGCCGCTACAGCATCCGCCGGCTGATCAGCCCGTCGCGCCACACCCACTGGTGCCAGAGCGCGGCCGCCACGTGCAGCGCGACCAGCGCGGAGAGCCCCCACGCGCAGGCGAAGTGGACGTACCAGGCGACCGCCCGCCAGGTCTCGTCGTTGGCCGGCGGCATGAACAGCCGCGGCGCCCGCAGCACGCCCAGCACGTCGAGCGGTGCCTCCATCCAGACCCAGATCACGTAGCCGCTGATCGGCAGCAGGAACAGCAGCAGATACAGCCCGGCGTGGACGATGCGCGCCGCCCGGCGCCGCCAGCGCGGTTCTCCGCCATCGGCCGGCGGCATGCGCCGCACCAGCCGACATGCGAGCCGCAGCAACATCAGCGCCAGCAGCACCATGCCGAGCTGGAAGTGGATGCGCAGCAGACGCATCCCGGTGTCGCCGTCGATGGCTTCCGACCCCCAGCCCAGCGCGAGTTGCATCGCCACGCCCGCCGCGGCCGCCCAGTGCAGGTGCCGGAGACAGGCGGGATGGCGTTCGCCGCTCATGGCGCCAGGCATTCGCGGGGGCCGGGCACACCCAGCCCGAGCACGATGTCGCGCTCGGCCTGCCAACGCCCATCGACCATCACCGGCCACAGGAAGCCGTTGCCGCCGGTGCCGTGCGCCTGCCGCCGCTCTTCCGCGGACAACTTGGGATCGTCGAGGAACATCAGGTCGTCGATGTAATAGGTGAAGCAGCCGGGTTCGAGCACCTGCATGTGCACGTGTTCGGCCACGTCCTCGCCGGGGTAGCTGCCCGGTCGGATGGTGTCGATGACGTAGCGGCCCTGCGCATCGCTGCGCACCCAGCCGCGCAGCCGTCCATGACGCATGGCTTCACGGCCGAGCCGCTGCGCCGGGCGCGGATAGATGCCGGTGCGATCGGTCTGGTAGACATAGACCACCACCCCGGCGCGTGCGCGACCGAAACCGTCCAATACCCGTCCGGAAATGCGCATGGGCACCCCGGGTTCGCCGGGAGGCGCAAGCCGGATACTGGACGGAATCTCTGTCGGCATGCCGTCGAACACGGCCTCGCAGCCTTCGCAGGAATTGCCGATCACCGGCACCGTGCGATTGATCGCCGTCGTGACGGCATGGTCGCTGGCCGGTGCGCCACAGGCGGCGGGCAGGACGAGTGCGAGCGCGAGCATGGCGCGGGGAAGTGCGGGCATCGTTGGGGTCTCCATGTAGGTGCCGTGGAAGGACGAGCGCAAAGCGGCGAGCGTTAACGCCGCAAGCGGCACTCAGGGATCGAGTGCGAAAATCCAGACAACTGCCGTCTTTTCCCGCCCATCCAACAAACGAATGTCCGCTCGAAGCGGAGACCTTTTCACAGCCGCATGATTGTCTGTCCCGCGTCTTGGCTCTCAACGGCTTGCAAGTCGCTGTCCCCCACTTTTACGGGGATGACGAGCAAGAGGCAGGGCTGTTCAGGCCCCCTTGCCGGCGCGCGCATCGGCCGCCGCCGCATCGGCTCCCGCCGGCAACGCATCGGGCCACTGCAGCCACCAGCGCTTGGCACGCGGATAGGGCAACGCGTTCCACCACGGATCCAGCGCGCCCGGCGCACCACGCAGCACTGCTGCGCGCGACGGTGCGGGCGTATTTGCGAGGAAGGCGCGCAGGCGATCGTACAACGGCCCGCCAGCCAGCGAAGGCTGTCGCTGCAGCAGCGACAGCAGGCTGATGGCGTCCTGCGGTCGCGCCTGCGCCAGCAAGCGTCGGAGATGCGCTTCGTCGACCGGCAACACTTCGCGCCGCGCGTCGAGTTCCGCCAGCGCCGCCACGAAACCGGCGCTCGCGCCGAGATCGTACGGCGTCCCCGCCATGCCGTCCGCGCGCAGGCGCACCGTGGCGCCCTGCGGCACCAGCACTTCGCCGCCGCCGTTGCCGACCAACACCCAGCCGCTACGCACGGTTAGCGCGCCCGCACCCGTCGCGTCGCTTTCCAGCGTGAACTCGCAGCCCATGTCCAGCGCCTCGGTGCGCGGCAGGCGCACGCCGAAATAGCCTGGCGGCGCCCACACCCGCGCCCATAGCCGGCCTTGCAACAGGCGCACACGATGCCGGCCGGAGCCGGTCTGCTCCAGCCGTAGCCGGGAACCGGCATCCAGCCGCAGCTCGCCGATCCGCGCGATCCGCAGGCGCGCGCTGCCGTCGTCGCCGGTGACGATTTCACCGCCGACCGGCAATCGTTCGCCGACCCGCAGCGGCGCGTCCACCACCCGCACCTGCCCGCGCGTAGCGGCCACCTCCCAGCCCCGATGCTCGGGCCAGGCCAGGCGATGCTGCAGTAGGAGCGCTGCCGTCAGCGCGCACGCGGCGAGCGCCGCGGCCAGCCCCCAGGCGATGCGGAAACGGCGCGGGCGGAGGCGATGCGGCGTCGGCGTCGATGCGGGCATGGCCGGAGCGGCCTCCGGCCGCTGTTCGCGCGGATACGCATACGGCGCCAGCAGCTGCTCCAGACGGCGGGTGTCGTCCTCGCCCTGCCCTGCCTTCGACCACAGGTAATCGTCATGGGGATTCATGCGCACGCCTCCCGTCTGGTTCCGCCAGCGCCTGCCGCAGCAGCGCCATGCCGCGATGCAGGTTGACCCGCACACTGCCGGGGGTCAGCCCGGTCAGCTCGGCGATCTCCGGGCCGCTCAGTCCTTCCACCAGCCGCAGCAGCAGCGGCTCGCGGTACGCCTCCGGTAGCCCGCGGATCGCGCGCAGGGCGCGCTCCGCGTCCACCTGGTCCTCGTGGCTGGCGTGGACGGCGACCGCCTCGATCTCCAAGCCTGTCGCCGGCGCGAACCGCCGCTGCGCGTCCAGCCCGGCGCGGCGCGCCATGCTGGCGATCCAACCGGGAAAGGCCGCGTCCTCGCGCAAGTCGGCCAGCCGGCGGAATGCGGTCTCGAACACGCGCTGGGCCAGGTCCTCGGCGTCGGCATGCGCTGCGTAGCCCAGCAGGATGCCGTGCACCACCGGCGCGAAGCGGCGGTACAGGTGATCGAGCGCACCGCCGTCTCCACGGCGCGCGGCTGCGACCAGCGCGGCGGTTGCCTCGTTCTCGACCAAGCGGCTCGTTCCGGATACCCCATACCGACGCGGCCATGGCGCCGGGCGTTAACAAGACGATACCCGCGCCGCACGGTGGCGCCCTTAGCCACCGCGCCGACAGCTTGACCGGCGTCATCGGGCCGCCGGCAGCCGGCGGCGTAGAATTGCAGCCTCTCTCATGCCGGAAGCTCCATGATGTCCCTCGATCCCGCCCTGCGCGCCCGCATCGACACCCTGCTGGCCGCCCATCCCGTGGTGCTGTTCATGAAGGGCAGCCCGGACGCGCCGCAGTGCGGTTTCTCGGCCAAGGCCGTCAATGCGCTGGACGCCGCCGGCGCCACCTACGCGCACGTGGACGTGCTGGCCGACCCCGAAATCCGCGAGGGCATCAAGCTCTATGGCGACTGGCCGACCATTCCGCAGCTGTACATCCGCGGCGAGCTGGTGGGCGGCTCCGACATCCTCCAGCAGATGGCGGCCAGCGGCGAGCTGCACGCCGCGCTGGGCCTGCCCACGCCCGATCGCACGCCACCACGCCTGTACATCACTCCGGCGGCGGCGCGCATGCTGCAGCAGGCGATCGCCGATGCCGGCGAAGGCTATGCGCTGCAGATCGAAGTGGACAAGGCGTTCAAAACGCGCCTGCAGCTGGCGCCCGTGGACCCCGGCGCGATCGCCTGCGAAGAAGCCGGCATCCGCGCCCAGTTCGACCTCGCCAGCGCGCGCCGCGCCGATGGCATGCGCCTCGGCTGGGTGGAAGACGCGCGCGGCAAGGGCCTGGTGATCGACAACCCGAACGCGCCGCCGAAGGTGCAGCCGCTGACCCCGGCCCAGGCCAGCGAGCGGGTGCGCGCCGGCACCCTGGTGCTGGTGGACGTGCGCCCGCTGGACGAGCGCCTGCTGGCCGAAGCGCCGGTGCCGTACCGCCACATCGATCACGGCGTGGCCGCGCTGGAAGCCCTGCCGAAGGACACCGCGCTGGCCTTCCTGTGCCACAGCGGCGGCCGCAGCGCGCAGGCCGCGGAACACTTCCGTGCGCTGGGCTTCACCTCGGTCTTCAATGTCGAGGGCGGGATCTCCGCGTGGGCGCTGTACGACCCGACGCTGCCGCGCTATTGAACGCGCATCCCGCCACCCCGGGGCGGCGGCGGCTCAGAACCCGCCGCCCGCATCCAGCCATTCCTGCTCCTCCGGCGTGCTGACCCGTCCCAGCGCCGCGTTGCGGTGCGGGAAGCGGCCGA
The DNA here is from genome assembly GCF_024704365.1 of Thermomonas sp. S9. Taxonomy (GTDB): domain Bacteria; phylum Pseudomonadota; class Gammaproteobacteria; order Xanthomonadales; family Xanthomonadaceae; genus Thermomonas. The sequence continues at coordinate 862,080 of NZ_JAJDFY010000001.1, read as the reverse complement.
AGCGCGCGATCACGTCGCGGTGGGCGACGGCATACCCCAGCAGGTCGGCATCGCCCAGCGCGGTGAACAGCTCGACCGCGCGCCGCTGGTCGGCCATCGCCTCGGAATGCTCGAACGGCAGGTAGAAGAAGAACCGCAGCGCCGGGTCGACCTGCGCATCGAAGCCGGCCGCAAGCGCCCGGTCGGCGACGTGCAACGCCAGCGGATCGGTGGCGAAGGCGTGGCCGCTGCCACGGAAGATGTTGCGCGGGATCTGGTCGAGCAGCAGCACCAACGCCAGCGCGCCATCGGCATCCGCCAGCCAGTGGTCGCATTCGCGCCTGGATGCGGCGAAATGCGCATCCTGCCAGCGCGCGCGGCATTCGGCGTCGAACGCCGCGCCGCCGCGGAACCACTTGCCCATGCCCGCCTCGCGCCAGAAGGCGAGCAGCTCCTTCGACATGGTCATTCGCAGCCCTCCATGGCGCAACAATAACGACTTCGGGAACCTCTAGCCCGGCCATCCATGGCCGCGCGTTCGCCAAGGCTGCGCGGCGGCGCCGCGCAAAGCGCGCCTTGGCTCACTCGTCGAACCGCAGGTGGCGCACCGACTTGCCGTTGCGGCGGATCAGCTTCAGCGCCTCGATCCCGACCTTGATGTGGCTCTGCACGAACTCGGCCGACACCCTGGCGTCGCTAGCCTCGGTCTTCACGCCGTCCGGAATCATCGGCTGGTCCGACACCAGCAGCAGCGCGCCGCAGGGAATGCGGTTGGCGAAGCCGGCGGCGAACACGGTGGCGGTCTCCATGTCGATCGCCATGCAGCGCATCGCACGCAGCTTCTGCTTGAACTCGTCGTCGTGCTCCCACACCCGACGGTTGGTGGTGAACACGGTGCCGGTCCAATAGTCCAGCTCGTGGTCGCGGATGGTGGTGGAAATCACGCGTTGCAACGCGAATGCCGGCAGCGCCGGCACTTCCGGTGGCAGGTAGTCGTTGCTGGTACCTTCGCCGCGGATTGCCGCGATCGGCAGGATCAGATCACCGAGCCTGTTCTTGCGCTTGAGGCCGCCGCATTTGCCGAGAAACAGTACGGCCTTGGGCGCGATCGCCGACAGCAGATCCATGATGGTCGCCGCGTTTGGGCTGCCCATGCCGAAGTTGATCATGGTGATGCCGTCGGAGGTGGCGCTGGGCATCGGGCGGTCGCTGCCGACGATCGGCGCGCCGGTCATCTCGGCGAAATGCTGCAGATAGCCGCCGAAATTGGTGAGCAGGATGTGCTGACCGAACTGTTCCAGCGGCACGCCGGTGTAGCGCGGCAGCCAGTTGTGGACGATGTCTTGCTTGGTGTGCATGGAGGTCCTCTGGGTTTTCGCGATTCTACGGCGGCCGGCCAGGGCAGGCATGACCTCGGACACATGGCGCACGCAAACACCAGACGGTAGCGTGCGGTTACCGGCGTTCAACCGCCCTGGGGAACCCATCATGAGAGCCTTGCCCACCACGCTGCTGGCGCTGTTACTCGCCGGCTGCGCCAGCACACCGCAGAAAGCCCCTCCATCATCCGCGAAACCCTACGACTTCGCGGCCGACCCCTACCCCAGCACCTACCAGCGCGTGCCTTCGCCGCCGGTGCTGCTGCAGCATGCGACCGTGCTGACCGGCACCGGCGCCCGTCTGGAGAACGCAGACCTGCTGCTGCGCGACGGCCGGATCGCGGCGATCGGGCAAGCGCTGGAGGCGCCGGCCGATGCCGTGCGCGTGGATGCCCGCGGCAAGTGGATCACCCCGGCATCATCGACATCCATTCCCACCTCGGCGTGTATCCCAGCCCGGGGGTGAGCGCGCACAGCGACGGCAACGAGGCGACCGCGCCGGTGACCCCGAACGTCTGGGCCGAGCATTCGGTATGGCCGCAGGATCCGGGCTTCGCCACCGCGCTGGCCGGCGGCGTCACCAGCCTGCAGGTGCTGCCCGGCAGCGCCAACCTGATCGGCGGCCGCGGCGTCACCCTGAAGAACGTGCCGGCCACCACCTATCAGGCGATGAAGTTCCCGGGCGCGCCCTGGGGCCTGAAGATGGCCTGCGGCGAGAACCCCAAGCGCGTGTACGGCCAGAAGGGCGGCCCGTCCACCCGCATGGGCAACGTGGCCGGCTACCGCGCCGCGTTCGCCGAGGCCGCCGAATACATGAAGAAGCGCAAGGCCGGCGGCAAGGAAGCGGAAGGCAAGCGCGACTACAAGAACGACACCCTGGCCGGCGCCCTCAACGGCGACATCCGCGTGCACATCCACTGCTACCGCGCCGACGAGATGGCCACCATGCTCGACCTGGCCAAGGAATTCGGCTTCAAGATCAGCGCCTTCCATCATGGGGTGGAGGCCTACAAGATCGCCGACCGGCTCGCCGCCGAGGGCGTATGCGGCGCGCTGTGGGCCGACTGGTGGGGCTTCAAGATGGAAAGCTTCGACGGCATCCAGGAGAACATCGCGCTGGTGGACCGCGTCCCCGGCGGCTGCGCGATCGTGCATTCGGATTCCGAGGAAGGCATCCAGCGCCTCAACCAAGAGGCGGCCAAGGTGATCGCCCACGCCCGCCTGGCCGGCATCGATATCGCGCCGGAACGCGCGATCCGCTGGATCACTGCCAACCCGGCCAACGCGATGGGCATCCTCGGCCAGACCGGCACCCTGGAGCCGGGCAAGATGGCCGACGTGGTGGTGTGGAACGGCAACCCCTTCAGCAGCTACGCGCAGGCCGAGCAGGTGTACGTGGACGGCGCCCGTCTGTACGACCGCCGCGACCCGGCGCGCCAGCCGGTCTCGGATTTCATGCTGGGCCAATCGGCCGCGCAGGGAGGTGCCCGATGAACGCCCGCCATCACCTGTTCGCCGCCGCCGCGGCGCTGCTGCTGGCCGCGCTGCCGGCCACCGCGCAGGACCTGCTGATCCGCAATGCCACCGTGCATACCGTGACCGCGCGCGGCACCCTGCGCAACGCCGACGTGCTGGTGAAGAACGGCCGGATCGCCGCGGTCGGCCAGGGCCTGCAGGCCGACGGCGCGGTCGTGGTCGATGCCCAGGGCGCGCCGCTGACGCCGGCCCTGTTCGGCGGCATCAACGACATCGGGGTGGAGGAAGTCTCGGGCGAGTCGTCCACGGTGGATGCCAGCCTTGCGCTCGGCGCGAACGCCGCCGACATGCGGGTGCGCCCGGAGTTCGACGTCACCCTCGCCTACAACCCCGACTCGGTGCTGGTGCCGGTGGCGCGGGTGGAGGGCATCGGCTGGACCCTGCTGTCGGCAGGCAGCAAGCCCGGCGGCTCGCTGATCGGCGGCCAGGGCGGCGTGGTGCGGCTGGACGGCAGCCTCGATGCAGTCGGTCCGCGTGCGCTGTTCGTCACCCTCGGCGGCGACGGCGCCGGCCTCAGCGGCAGCTCGCGCGCCGCGCAGTGGATGCTGCTGGATCAGCTGGTGGACGAGCTGCACGGGCGCATCCCGCAGGACTCGCAGTTCGCCCTGCTCACACCGGCCGGGCGCGCGACGCTGGCCAAATACATCGGCGGCGGCGGCCGGGTGATGGTGCGGGTGCAGCGCGCGGCCGATATCGCCCGCCTGCTGCGCTGGGCCCGGCAGCGCGACGTGCGCATCGCGATCGTCGGCGGCGCCGAGGCGTGGAAGGTCGCCCCGCAGCTGGCCGCCGCGGGCGTGCCGGTGTTCGTGGACGCACTGGCCAACCTGCCATCCGACTTCGACGAGATCGGCGCGACGCTGGAGAACGCCGCGCGGCTGCATGCGGCCGGGGTGCGGGTGGCGTTCTTCCAGGGTCGCGACGCCTCCCACAACGCGCGCAAGATCCGCCAGCTGGCGGGCAACACGGTGGCCAACGGCCTGCCGTGGGACGCGGCGCTGGCCGGGCTGACCGCGGTGCCGGCAGAGGTGCTGGGCGTGCGCGACGCGGTGGGCAGCGCCATCGCGCCGGGCCAGCGTGCCGACCTGGTGCTGTGGTCAGGCGATCCGCTGGACGTGGCCAGCGTGGCGCGCCAGGTGTGGCTGGAGGGCCGCGCGATTCCGATGCGCAGCCGCCAGACCGAGCTGCGCGACCGCTACCTGCGCGCGGACGACGGCCTGCCGCGCGCCTACCCCGCGCCGGCCCGCTGAACGCCCGCCACCGCCCCGGCAAGGGAATGCGAGCCGCGTCGCACAATGCACGCGGCCGCGACTTGCGGTAGCTTCGCAGCACCACAGTCGGAGCCCAAAGGGGGGATCCATGCGCATCGGAATCATCGTGGACTCGGCCTGCGACCTGCCGGGCGAGTTCCTGGAGCGGGAACACATCACCATCCTGCCGGTCACCGTGCAGATCGGGCAGGCGGTGCTGGCCGATGTCCGCAACGAGGAAGCGACGATGAACTTCCTCAGCGGCGAGACCGGCGCGCGCGCGTTCGAGGCCGAGACCACGCCGTTCACCGTGCAGCAGGTGCACGATCTGTTCCTGAGCAAGCTGGTGCTGGACTACGACTACGTGTTCTGCATCACCACCACCCGTACCCGCAGCGGCATCCACGACAATGCGGTGCAGGCCAGCTACACCATCCTCAACGACTACAAGCCCGTACGCGCCGCATCCGGCAACAACACCCCGTTCATGCTGCGCGTGGTTGACAGCCAGAACGTGTTCGCCGGGGTCGCGGTGCCGGTGGTCGAGGCCACCCGCCTGCGCGCCGCCGGGGAAACCCCGCCGCGCATCCGCGCCAGCCTCGAGAACCTGGCCCGGCATACCCACGCCTACATGGTGGCGCCCGACCTGAACTACCTGCGCAACCGCATCAAGAAGCGCGGCGACAAGAGCGTGAGTTTCCTCAGCGCCGCGCTGGGCACCGCGCTCGACATCAAGCCGGTTCTGCACTGCAACCAGGGCGAAACCGAGCCGGTGGCCAAGGTCAAGGGCTTTGCCAACGCCAGCGAACGCCTGTTCGACTTCACCGCGCGCCGGGTCAAGAGTGGCCTGCTCTCACCCACCGTGTGCCTGAGCTACGGCGGCCCGCTGGAGGAGATGCGCAAGCTGCCCGGCTACGACCGCCTGCGCGAGGCCTGCGCCGACCGCAAGGTGGACGTGTTCGAGAGCTTCATGGGCCTGTCCGGGCTGGTCAACGTGGGCAAGGGTGCGCTGACCGTGGGCTTCGCCTCGGAGCAGAGCGGCTTCGACTGAAGCGTGACGGCGCCTGCACGCATCACGCATTATCCTTTCGGCAGTTGAACCCCGCACGAGACCCCGATGCGCTACCACATCCGCCTGCCCGATCCCTCCGCCGCCCGCGGCAATACCCCCGGCCTCGCGTTCCACTCGCACGGCGCCGACGGTTTCGCAGAGGAGTTGCAGGCTGCCCTGCGTTCGCGCGCGCTGTTCGACCGCTGGAGCGCGGCGCAGGAGGATCCCGACGATGTCGATCCCGCCCTTGGCGAAACCGATCCGCAGGCCATTGTTCGCGGCGCCCAGCACGACCTGCATATCGACCTGACGGTGGACACCACCCTGCCCTCCACCGTGCTGCGCCAGCGCATGCACCTGCTGGCCGGCGAGCACTGGCAGCTGCGCGACGTCACCGCGGCCTGAGCGCGCGCGCCGCCATGACGCGCGCATTGCTGTCATGGAGCGGCGGCAAGGACGCCGCCTGGGCACTGCACGCGCTGCGCCAGGCCGGCGAGGTCGAGGTGGTCGGCCTGCTGACCACCCTCACCGAAGGCTACGACCGCATCTCGATGCAGGGCATCCGCCGTGAGGTCCTGCATGCGCAGGCACGCGCCGCGGGCCTGCCGGTGATCGAGGCCTGGATCCCGCAGGCGGCCGACAACGCGCGCTACGAGGCCAGCTTCGCGGACGCGCTGGCACGCGCGCGGGCGCGCTGGCCGGGGCTGGCGCACATCGCCTTCGGCGACCTGTTCCTGGCCGACATCCGCGCCTGGCGCGAAGCGCTGTGCGCGCACCTGGGCTGGACGCCGCTGTTCCCGCTGTTCGGCCACGATACCGCACAGCTTGCACGCGCGATGCTGGCTGGCGGCCTGCGCGCGCACCTGTGCTGCGTGGACACCACCCGGCTGGCCCCGGCACTCGCCGGGCGCGCGTTCGATGCCGCGCTGCTGCAGGCGCTGCCGGCCGGGATCGACCCCTGCGGCGAGCACGGTGAGTTCCACACCTGCGTGCAGGCCGGCCCGATGTTCACCGCCCCGCTGGCGCTGGCGCGCGGCGACAGCGTGCTGCGCGAGGGCCGCTTCGCCTACACCGATTTCCTGCTCGCGGCGGAGGGTCAGGTTCCCGCCGATCCGCCGCAGGACTGACGCTTCATGCGGACGGGCGCCCCGCCCGTTCTTGGTGCGCCTGTCGAACCACGAACGAGCCGGCGCGCTCAGCCGGTGTTCTGGATGCCCGCCGCTATCCCGTTGACGGTGGAGACCAGCGCGCGCAGCAGCGCCTCGTCGCTGCGGCCACCCTCGCGCCAGCGCCGCAGCAGGTCCACCTGCAGCAGGCTGATCGGGTCCACGTAGGGGTTGCGCAGGCGGATCGACAGCCGCAGCCGGTAGTCGTCGGCCAGCAGGCCGCTGCGCTGCTTGAGCGCCGGGATTGCCGCGCGCACGCGCGCGAATTCGGCGGCGATGCCGGGGAAGAAGGCAGCGTGCAGCGGGCCGGCCAGGCGCGAATAACGCTCGAAGATCGCCAGGTCCGACTTCGCCAGCAGCATCTCCACGTCGTCGATCATCGCGGCGAAGAATGGCCAGTCGCGCGCCATCGCCGCCATCGCGTCCAACCCGTGGGCGTCGATCCCGCGCTGCAGCGCGGTGCCCAGGCCGTACCAGCCGGTCAGGCCGGACCGGTTCTGCGCCCAGGCGAACACCCACGGAATCGCGCGCAGATTCGCGATGCTGCCGTCGCGCCGGCGCGACGGGCGCGAGCCGATGTGCAGCTGCTCGATCACGTCGATCGGGGTGGCGGCGCGGAAATACGCCGGGAAATCGGGATGCTCGTGCACCAGCGCGCGGTAGTGGGCGCGCGCATCGGCGGCAAGCGCGTCGGCCAGCGCACGCCACTCGGACTCGCGCGGTTCCAGCGCGCGTGGCCGCAGCGAGGCCCGCAGCACCGCGGCGGCCATCTGCTCGAGATTGCGCAGCGCCAGCGCGCGGATGCCGTACTTGCGATGGATCACCTCGCCCTGCTCGGTCAGGCGGAAAAGGCCGTCCACCGAACCGCGCGGCGCGGCCACGATCGCGCGCCCGGTCTTGCCACCGCCGCGGCTGACCGACCCACCACGGCCGTGGAAGAACGCCAGCCGCACGCCAGCGGCGCGCGCCACGTCCAGCAGTTCCACCTGCGCACGCTGCAGCGCCCAGCGCGAGGCGAGCAGGCCGCCGTCCTTGGCGCTGTCGGAATAGCCCAGCATCACCACCTGGTGGTCGCCGCGCGCGGCCAGGTGGCGGCGGTAGGCGGGGTCCGCGAACAGCGCGCGCATCACCCCGGCGGCCGCCTGCAGATCGCCCACGGTCTCGAACAGCGGCGCCACATCCAGCGGCACCTCGCCGTCCTCCACGCAGCCGGCGATGCGCGCCAGCACCAGCACCGCCAGTGCATCCGCGGCGCTGCGGCTCATGCTGATGATGTAGGGCCCGATCGCCTGCGCGCCGAAGCGCCGTCGCGCCTGCCCGGCCGCGGCGAGGGCCGCGAGGGTGGCCGCCGCCTCCGGGGCCGCCTCCGGGGCCGCCGGCTGCGCCACCGGCGCACCATCGAGCAGCGCATGCAGGCGCGCCACCCGCGCCTCCACCGCCTGCTCGGCCCAGTCCGGCGCGTCCAGCAGCGCGGCCAGCGCGGCATCGTGTACAGCCGAATCCTGGCGCAGGTCGAGGGTGGCGAGGTGGAAGCCGAAGCATTCCACGCGGCGCATGATCCGGCGCACCGCGAAGCGTCCGGCATGCTCGCCGCGATGGCGGGCCAGGCTGGCATCGATCGCAGCCAGATCCTCCAGCAGCGCCTGCGGCCCGGGATAGCCACGCACCACATCATTGGCCGCGGTCGCGCGCAGGCGCGCGCGCACCGCCTCCAGCAGTTGGCGGTACGGCATGTCGGCATGCCGCGGGTCGGGGTCCAGCACCCCGCCCAGGAGCGCCTGTGCCGCCGCGATGCGGGCCTCCACCTCGGCCTCCACCTCGACCCGGTCGCGGGTCTGGGTGAGCAGCATCGCCAGCCGCTCGAGGTCAGCGCGGTAGTTGCCCAGCACCTGCGCGCGCTGCGCCTCCAGCGCGGCCAGAATCGTGTCGGCCCCGATGTTGGGGTTGCCGTCCATGTCGCCGCCCACCCAGGTGCCGAAGCGCAGCAGCGGCGGCAGCGCCAGCGGCCGCCCGTAGGCGCGCGTGATCGCCGCCTCCAGGGTTTCGTGGAACACCGGCAGCACCCGGTACAGCACTTCGCCCAGGTAAAAGCCGACGTGCTCGCGCTCGTCGGCCACGCTGGGCCGCGCCGGCGGCGCGTCCGAGGTCTGCCACGCCGCGGTCAGCGCGAAGCGGATGCGCTCCAGCCCGCTGGCACGCTCGGCCGGCGTGAGCTGGCGATCGATGTCGGCCACCAGCCGTCGCACCACCTCGCGCTCCTTCTCCAGCAGCACCCGCCGCACCGCCTCGGTGGGATGCGCGGTGAACACCGGTTCGATCCGCAGCCGCGCCAGCAGCATCTCCAGCGCCTGCAGCGATACCCCGTCCGCCTGCAGCGCCAGCAGCTCCGCCTCCAGCCCGCCCGGCTGCGGTGCCCCGCCCTGGCGCTGGTAATCGCGCCGGCGGCGGATGCGGTGTACCCGCTCGGCCAGATTGGTGGCGCCGAAATAGGCCGAAAACGCCCGCACCAGCGCCTCCGCCTCATCCAGCGGCACCCCGGCCAGGCGGTCGGCCAGTTCCGCGACCGGCTCGTCCTGCTCGCGCCGGCGGATCGCCAGCCGGCGGATCTCCTCCACCTCGCGCAGGAACCCGGGACCGCACTGCTCGGCCAGGATCTCGCCGACCAGCGCGCCGAGGGTGCGCACGTCCTCGCGCAGCAGGTGGTCGGTGGGCGCGAAGTCCAGCTCCTCGCGCAACGGCTCGTTCCCGGATTCATCGTGCATGGCGGCAAGACTACCCGCCCACGCGTGGCGGCGGCGCGAAGGGGGCTGGCCGGCATCCGCCGGCGGGCGCGTTGGCCCCGATACCGCCTTCGATCCGCCACGGAGTCCTCCATGTCCGGCACGCCGCTGCCTTCCGTCCTGCTCGCCACCGCGCTCGCCGCCGTGCTCGCCGCCTGCGGATCGTCGCGCCCCCGGCGGCAGAAACCGCAGGGCGCTCCACGGACGTCCCGCTGCTGCAAGGCCTGGGCGAGACGCACCGCGACATCGGCACCCGGGTTCCGGAGGCGCAGCAGTATTTCGACCAGGGCCTGCGGCTGGCCTACGGCTTCAACCACGAGGCCGCCGGGCGCGCGTTCGCGGAAGCGGCGCGACGCGATCCCGACTGCGCGATCTGCGTCTGGGGCCAAGCCCTGGTGCTAGGCCCGAACATCAACCTGCCGATGGACCCGGCCAGCGCCGCCGAGGCGACGGCGCTGGCCGCGCTCGCCCCCGGTTCCGGCCACCTGGTGCACATGCCGGCGCATGCCTACATCCGGCTCGGGCGCTACCACGACGCCACCCTCGCCAACTTCGCCGCCGCCGATGCCGACCGCGCCTTCCTGGCCGTCTGCCGCGGCAGCAATGGCGTATATCCGCTGGGCTACGTGCCCCACAACTGGCATTTCGCGACGATGACCGCCGGCCTCACTGGCTCGCGCACGCTGGCGCTGCAAGCCGCGCAACAGACCGCCAGGCGCGCGGACCATGCGGCGATGGGCGCGCCACCGATGGAGTTCATGCAACTGTTCGTGGTGGCCCCGCTGCTGACCCAGGTCCGCTTCGGCGACTGGAGCGGCATCCTGGCCACGCCTGCGGCCACGCCCGACCTGCCCTTCCCGCGCGCGATCCGCCACTTCGCCCGCGGCATGGCCTACGTCCGCGGCGGCCAGCTGGCGGAGGCCGGGCGCGAGGCCGACGCCCTGCACGCGCTGGCGCAGGACCCGGCGCTGGAGAACGTCGCGTTCTTCGACATCAACACCGCCGCCGCCATCCTCAAGGTGGCCGATCCACTGCTGCGCGGCGAGTGGCTGCGCGCACAGGGCCGGCAGGCCGAGGCGCTGGCGTCGCTGCGCGCGGCGGCCAAGGCGGAGGCCGCACTCAACTACAACGAACCCGCGGACTGGCCGCTGCCGGTGCGCTGGTACCTCGGCGCCGCCCTGCTGGAAGCCGGGGATGCCACCGCTGCCGCGCAGGCGTATCGCGAGGACCTGCAGGCCTATCCCGAAAACGGCTGGTCGCTGTTCGGGCTGGCGCAGGCCCAGCGCGCGCTGGGCGACAGCGCCGGTGCGGCCGACAGCCAGCGCCGGCAGGCCATCGCCTGGCAATGGGCGGATGCGCCGCTCACGGCCTCGCGCTACTGAGAACGCCGCCGGCGGGCGGCGGCCACGACGCGCCCGTCAGTACGCGAACTCGCGGAACACCGGGTCCACGCGGCCCTGCCAGGGGCCGTGGAACAGCTCCAGCTTGCGCTGCGCCGGGGCCTGGCCGGATTCGGCGATCTCCAGCAGCGGCGCGAGGAAGCCGGTCTCGTCGGTGCCGCAGGCATCCGCGCGGGCGCGCCGGTGCAGGCCCTCGTGCGCGATCGTCAGCGCCGCGCGCGCCAGGTCGCGCACGCGGCCGTTGCGGAACGGCAGGTCCAGCGCGTGCCGCGGCACGCCGTCGCGCAAGGCATGGCGCTCTTCCAGCGTGAAATCGCGGACCAGGTCCCAGGCCGCATCCAGCGCGGCATCGTCGTACAGCAGGCCCACCCAGAACGCCGGCAGCGCGCAGATGCGGCTCCACGGGCCGCTGTCGGCGCCGCGCATCTCGAGGTACTTCTTCAGCCGCACCTCGGGGAAGGCGGTGGTCATGTGGTCGTTCCAGTCGCGCAGGCTCGGCAGCGCGCCCGGCAGCACGTCCAGCCGGCCCTGCAGGAAATCGCGGAACGACTTGCCGCTGGCATCGTGGTAGTGGCCGTCGCGGTGCACGAAATACATCGGCACGTCGAGCAGGTAGTCCACATAGCGCTCGTAGCCGAAGCCGTCCCCGAACACGAAGTCCAGCATGCCGGTGCGGTCGGGATCGGTGTCGGTCCAGATGTGCGAGCGGTAGCTCTGGTAGCCGTTGGGCTGGCCTTCGGTGAACGGCGAATCGGCGAACAGCGCGGTGGCGATCGGCTGCAGCGCCAGCGAGACGCGGAACTTCTTCACCATGTCCGCCTCGCTGGCATAGTCCAGGTTGACCTGCACCGTGCAGGTGCGGGTCATCATGTCCAGGCCGAGGTTGCCGACCTTGGGCATGTACGCACGCATGATCTGGTAGCGCCCTTTCGGCATCCACGGCATGTCCGCGCGCGCCCACTTCGGCTGGAAGCCCATGCCAAGGAAGCCCAGCTGCAGCTCGTCGGCGACCGCGCGCACTTCGCGCAGGTGGCTGCCGACTTCCCTGCAGGTTTGATGCAGGGTTTCCAGCGGGGCGCCGGACAGTTCCAGCTGCCCGGCCGGCTCCAGCGTCACCGAGGCGCCCTCGCGCGTGAGCGCGATCACCCGGCCGTCCTCCTCGTAGGGCGCCCAGCCAAAGCGGGTGAGCCCCGTCAGCAGCGCCTCGATCCCGCGCGCGCCGTCGAACGCGGGCGGGCGCAGGTCATCGAGGCGGAAGCCGAACTTCTCGTGCTCGGTGCCGATGCGCCAGTCGCTGCGCGGCTTCTCGCCGGAGGCCAGCACCTCCACCAGCTGACGGCGGTCGCTGATCGGGGCGTCGCTGGCGGTGCTGGGTCCGGACATCGGCGTGGCCTGTCGAAACGGTGGGGCAGGATAGCCGGCCGCGCGCATCCGGCGCAGCCGCAGAGGAGCGGCCTCTGTGTTCCGCGGGCGTGCGCAATCGCCGCGCGACAGGCAGGCGATGCCGGGCCTACAGCGCCAGCCAGCCGGCGACGGTGGCGCGCAGCTCGTCCACGCCCTGCCGGGATTCGGCCGAGAACAGCTGCACGCTGACGCTGCCAGCGAACGCCCGCGCCAGTTCCGCGCGCACCGCCTGCAGGGTGTTGCCGGCGGCGCCGCGGCCGAGCTTGTCGGCCTTGGTCAGTAGCGCATGCGCCGGCAGCCCGCGGCGCATGGCATAGCCCAGCATCTGGCGGTCGTAATCCTTCAGCGGATGGCGCACGTCCATCACCACCACCAGCCCGCGCAGCGCGAACCGGCTGGCGAAATAGGCATCGATGAACGCCTGCCAGTGCGCCTGCAGATCCTGCGGCACCTTGGCGTAGCCGTAGCCGGGCAGATCCACGAGGTATTTATCCGGATGCGGCGGGATTCCGAAGAACACCAGCTGCTGGGTACGGCCCGGGGTCTTGGACACCCGCGCCAGCGCATTCTGCTGGCACAGGGCATTCAGCGCGGAAGATTTACCGGCGTTCGAACGGCCGGCGAAGGCCACTTCGAAGCCGCCATCGGCGGGCAACTGGCGCAGGGTATGCGCGGCCAGCGAATACTGGGCGCGGGCGAACGGGTTGGGGACGGCCATCGGCATAGGATCGCACGCCCAGGCCTCCCCGCCCGCCGTCTGGCCGTGGCCTGGCCACGCCGCGGGCGCGGTTTGACCGCCCCCGCCGGCCCCACCATAATCGGGCGGATAAGGCGATTCACGCCCGCATCCAATCGTCCAGTGGAGTTCCGCATGCGTTCTGCCCACGCCCTAGCCGGCATTGCCTGCCTTGCCATCGCCGCGATCGCCTATGCGCAAAGCACGCCGGTGGCCGCGCCCGACAATGCCCCGGTGCAGGCCGCACCGCTGGACGAAAAGCCGGCCACCTGGGGCGACGCCAAGGCCGGGCAGGCCAAGGCCGGGGTGTGCGCCGCCTGCCACGGCATGGACGGCAACGCCATGCAGCAGAACGCCCCGCGCATCGCCGGCATGCCCGAGCGCTACATCGCCGAGCAGGCTCGAGCTGTTCAAGACCGGCCAGCGCACCAGCGGCCTGGCCGGGGTGATGATGCCGTTCGCCAGCCTGCTCAGCGCGCAGGACATGCGCGACGTCGGGGCCTGGTTCGCCTCGCAGAAGGCCGGCGCCGGGGTGGCCGACGACACCGTGATCGCCGAGGGCCCGAACAAGGGCCTGAAGTTCTACCAGGTCGGCCAGCGCCTGTTCCGCGACGGCGACGCCAGCCGCGGCATCCCGGCCTGCATGGCCTGCCACGGCCCGGCCGGTGCCGGCAACCCGGGCCCGCCCTACCCGGCCCTGCATGGGCAGGCTGCCACCTATGTCGCGCGCCGGCTGGAGGAGTACCGCGCCGGCACCACCACCTACAAGAACCCGGCCCAGTTCCAGCTGATGGCCATGGTCAGCAAGCCGCTGACCGACGAGGAGATCCAGTCCCTGGCCAGCTATGTGCAGGGCCTGCACGCCCGCTGAAGCCGGTCGCTTCACCCTGGGTTGGCCGTCGCCGCGGCATCTTCGCACGGACGTCCCCACCGCCGGAGCCTTCAGACCATGCGGACCCTGCTGTTGTCGCTTGCCCTGCTGTTGCCGCTACTGGCCGCGCCCGCGCGCGCGCAGGCGCCCTTGCCGGGGCTGACCGAAGGCGTGCAATACCGCACCCTGGACAACGGCCAGCCGTACCAGCCGCTGCCGCCGGGGATGGTCGAGGTGGCCGAGGTGTTCGCCTACACCTGCCCGCACTGCGCGCACTTCGCGCCGATGCTGGAGGCCTGGGAAAAGCAGCTGCCGGCGCATGCGCGGGTGGTGCTGGTGCCGTGGGTCTCCGACCGTAATGATCCGTGGGCGCGCATCTACTTCGCGGCGCGCAAGGCGCGCGCGCTGGGCGTGCTGCACCCGCGCCTGTTCAGCGCCATCCATGACACCGGCGAACTGCCGCGCAATGCCGACGCCGCGCAGATCCTCGCCTTCGCCAGCCGCGTGAAAGGCGTGGACGTGGCCGCCCTCAAGGCCGCGCTGCAGGACGAGCCGGCGCAGCTGGAGGCGCTGCGCACCGCGTTCGAGTTCGAGCGCCGTACCGAGGTGGAGGACACGCCCACCCTGATCGTGGCCGGCCGCTACCAGATCCTCGGCAACAGCTATCAGAACCTGCTCGACAATGCGCGCCGGGTGGTCGACGCGCTGGCCCCGGCGCGCCCCGCGCCGGCCAGGCCCGCCGCCCCCGCCGGCAAGCCGTCTTCCCCCGCCACTGACCGATACCGCCATGACCGCCCTGCGCCACGCCCTGCTCCTGATCGCCCTACTGCCGCTGGCTGCGTGCAAGAACGACGCGCCGGCACCCGCTACCGATGCCACCGCCACCGGCGCCAGCAGTGCTCCTGCCGCCGCCAAGCCCGTGAGCGCCGAAGACCCGCAGCGCAAGGCGCAGGCCGAGGCCGCGTGGAAGGCCGCCGAGGAGGCCGCCGCCAAGGCGCCGCCGCCGGTAGAGGGCGTGGACTACGTGACGATCCCGAACGGCCAGCCGTTCGACACCCCGCCCGGCAAGGTCGAGGTGGTGGAGTTCTTCGGCTACGTCTGCCCGTTCTGCGCGATGGTGCAGCCCACCGTCACCGCGATGAAGGCCAAGCTGCCGGCCGACGTCCACTTCGTGTACGTGCCGGCCGCGTTCGGCTCGATGTGGGACAACTACGCCAAGGCGTTCTACGCCGCGCAGGCGATGGGGGTGGAGGACAAGACCCACGACGCCCTGTTCCGCGCCATCCACGTCGACCAGACCCTGAAGGGCGAACGCGGCATGGACACCCCGGAGGACATCGCCGCGTTCTATGCCAACTACGGCATCGATCCGCGCCAGTTCCTCAGCAGCATGCAGAGCTTCGCGGTGGCCACCAAGGTCAACCGCGCGCGCGCCTACATGCAGGCCGCATTCGCCAATGGCGACCAGATGGGCACCCCCGCCTTCCTGATCGACGGCAAGTACCGGGTGAAGGGCAAGACCGTGGACGACATGTTCCGGATCATGAACCAGCTGATCGTGGCCGAACGCGCCAAGCTGGCCGCCGCCACGCCGGCCGCCCCCGCGCCTGCCAAGGCTCCCGCGGACGCGCCGAAGCCCTGATCCCGGCACGTCCATGGCCACCCGCCGGCTGCGCCTGCTGAGCGCGAACATCCAGGCCGGCTCCAGCACCCGCGGCTACCGCGACTACCTGGCGCGCAGCTGGTCGCACGTGCTGCCGGCCGGCAACAAGCGCGGGGCGCTGGACAGCATCGCGGCGCTGGCCCGCCAGCACGACATCGTGGGCCTGCAGGAAGCCGATCCCGGCAGCCTGCGCTCGGGCTTCACCAACCAGACCCACTACCTGGCCGAACGCGCCGGCTTCGCCTACTGGAGCCACCAGCCGAACCGCCGCGTCGGCGGCGTGGCTTCCAGCGCCAACGGCCTGCTGAGCCGGCTGCCGCCGGTGCGGGTGGAGGACCATCCGCTGCCGGGGCGGGTCAAAGGCCGCGGCGTGCTGCTGGCCCGCTTCGGCAGGGGCGATGCCGGGCTGCTGGTGGCGATCGCCCACCTGTCGCTGGGCGCGCAGTCGCGGCGCGCGCAGCTGGACTTCATCACCGAGCTGCTGGCGGAGGCCCCGCATGCGGTGCTGATGGGCGACTTCAACTGCGACCCCGACCGCCCCGGAGATGCAGCGGCTCTACCGCAAGACCCGCCTGCAGCCGCCGGCGCAGCGCCTGCCCACGTTCCCCGCGTGGCGTCCGCAGCGCGCGATCGACCACATGCTGGTGACCCCGGCGCTGCCGGTGGCGGCGATGCAAGCGCTGCCGGCCGCGCAGTCCGACCATCTGGCGGTGTCGATGGAGCTGGACGTGCCGGATGCGGCGCTGCGCTGATCAGCGCAACGCGCTGTAGGCGAACCCCGCGCCGACCAGCAACAGGAATCCGGCGAACACCCGCTTCAGCGCCTGCCCGCTCAGGGCGTGCGCCAGCCGGGTGCCGTACGGTGCCGCCAGCACCGAGGTGACCGCCACCCCCAGCGCCGCCGGCAGGTACACATACCCCACCGCGCCAACCAGCGGCAGCGCACCCGCCGGCGCCTGCAGCGCGTAGCCCAGCGCGCTGGCCAGGCCGATGAAGATGCCGCAGGCGGACGAAGTGCCCACCGCGCGCACCGGCGCCACCCCGCGCCAGACCAGCAGCGGCACGGTCAGACTACCGCCGCCGATGCCGACCAGCGCCGACACCCCGCCGATGCCGATCCCGGCCAGGCTGTAGCCGGGCCCGCGCGGCACGCGCCCGCTCGCGCCGGCGGGCGCCTGCTTCGAAGCCAGCAGTTGCATCGCCACCAGCGCGCAATAGGCGGCCACGCACCAGCGCAGCACGTCGCCGTCCAGCACGATCGCGAAGCGGCTGCCCAGCCAGCCGCCCAGCAGCACACCCGGCACCATCCAGGCCACCGTCGGCCACAGCACGCTGCCGCGGCGGTGGTGCGCGCGCGCCGAGGCGGCCGCGGTCAGCACGATGCTGGCCAGCGAACTGGCCAGCGCCGCATGCATGGCCACCGCAGCGGACACGCCCTGCAGCGGCAGCAGCCACGCCAGCGCCCCCACCAGCACCAGCCCGCCACCGATGCCCAGCAATCCGGCCAGCACGCCGGCCAGCGCGCCTAGCGCCAGGTAGATCGGGAAAAACGCCATCGCCAGGTCCATGCCGTGCCCGCCAGGAAGTTCATGCATGCTCGGCTATAGTCGATCCATGCTCAAGCGCGCCTGCCTTCTGCTGCTCTCGATTCCCCTCGTTGCCGGCGCGACCGGCGCGCGGTCCACCCAGCCTCCCCTCTTGCCGCCGCGTCCGCCGGTGACGATTCCGGCACCTGATCCCGCGCTGGTAGCGGCGCTGGAGGCCACATCCCGCGGCGGGCTGGACGATCTGGTGCTGGCCGGCTTCAGCGGCCAGCCGCTGGCCGGCTGGCTGGAATACGCCGCGCTGCGCGCCCGCTTCGACCGCCTGCCGCCGGCGCGCGGCGCGGCCTTCCTCGCCGCGCACAAGGGCGAGCCGGTGGCCGCCGCCTTCCGCGCCGACTGAGCTGCCGGCGCTGGCGCGGCGCAACGAATGGCCGGCGTTCCTGGACGCCTGGGATCCGGCGATCGACGCCCCCCGCGCTGCGCTGCCTGCGCCTGCAGGCGCTGATGGCGATGGACCGGGTGGATGCAGACTGGACCGCGCAGGCGCAGGCGCTCTGGCGCAGCAGCGGCGCATCGCTGCCGGCGCAGTGCGACGCCCCGTTCGCCCTGCTGGCGGCGCAGGGCGGGCTGCCCGACGCGCTGCGCTGGGAACGCTTCGACAAGGCCGTGGAGGCTGCCCAGAGCACGGTGATGCGCAGCATCGCGCGCGGCTTTTCCAATCCTGGCGATGCCGCCCAGGCGCAGGCGTGGGCGGCCTATCTCGATGCGCCCGGCGGCGACGTGTCGGCGTGGCCGAAGAACGCGCGCAGCCGGCTGGTCGCGGCGGCGGCGCTGGCGAAGCTGGCCAAGTCCAACCCCGACCGCGCCGAGGCCCTGCTGCCCGGCGTGGCGCAGGCGCTGGGCTTCGGCGAGGCCGAGCTGGGCCGGATGCGCTACCAGATCGCGCTGTGGACGGTGGCCTCCTACCTGCCGGACGCGGCGCGCCGGCTGGCGGCGGTGCCGGAGTCCGCCTACGACGACAGCCTGCGCGAGTGGCGGGTGCGCGAGGCGCTGGCGCGCGCCGACTGGCCGGCCGCGCTGGCGCGATCGCGCGCATGCCGCAGGCACAGCGCAACGACAGCCGCTGAGCTGTACTTCGCCGCGCGCCTGCGCGAACTCACTGGCGACCCGGCCGGCGCCCGCGCGCTGTACGCGCAGGCGGCGCAGAAGGCCGACTTCCACGGCTTCCTCGCCGCCGACCGCCTGGACCAGCCCTATGCGCTGTGCCCGCGCACGCTGGAGGCGCCAACCGCGGCCAAGCAGGCGCTGGCGCGCGACCCCGGGCTGGTGCGCGCGATCCAGCTGTTCCAGCTGGACCGCCGCCCTTGGGCCGGGCGCGAGTGGAATGCCGCGGTGGCACGCCTGGACCCCACCCAGCGCCAGCTGGCGGTGGAGCTGGCGCAGGACAACGGCTGGTTCGACCGCGGCGTGTTCGGGCTGGTGAATGTGGGCGGCAAGCGCTACCCCGACGAGCAGCAGCTCTACCTGCTGCGCTTCCCGCTGCACCACGCCGAGCGCATCCGCCGCGAGTCCGCGCGCAACGGCCTGGATCCGGCCTGGGTGGCCGCCGAGATCCGCGCCGAGAGCGTGTTCGACCCGCGCGCGCGCTCACGGGCCGACGCGCGCGGCCTGATGCAGCTGCTGCCTGCCACTGGCGCGACGATCGCAATATCCCTCGGCATGCCGTGGAACGGTGGCGAGGACCTCTACGATCCCGACACCAACATCACCCTCGGCAGCGCCTACCTGCGCCAGCTGCTGGACCGCTACGACGGCCAGGCGTACCTGGCGATCGCGGCCTACAACGCCGGGCCCGCGCCGCTGGCGCGCTGGCGGGCGCAGCGGCCGGCGCTGGATCCGGATGTCTGGATCGAAACCATTCCCTATCGCGAAACCCGCGACTATGTGATGCGCGTGCTGGCCTTCAGCGTGCTGTATGACTGGCGCCTGCGCGGCGATGCGCTGCGCCTGTCCGACCGCCTGCTGGGGCGCAGCGACGGCCCGCGCAAGGGCTTCATCTGCCCGGCCCCTGCAACACCCGCCGCGGCCCCGGCGCAGGACGTGCGCAAACGCCCATGACCGCCGCCGCGCCCGCCCGCCTGCCCGCCCACGTCCGCACCTACCTGGTCGGCGGCGCGGTGCGCGACGCCCTGCTCGGGCTGCCACCGGGCGACCGCGATTTCGTGGTGGTCGGGGCGACGGTGCAGGACATGCGGGCTGCCGGCTTCCGCCAGGTCGGCCGCGACTTCCCGGTATTTCTGCATCCCGACAGCGGCGAGGAGTACGCGCTGGCGCGCACCGAGCGCAAATCCGGGCGCGGCTACACCGGCTTCACGGTGCATGCCGATCCGGCGGTGACGCTGGAGCAGGACCTGGCGCGGCGCGATTTCACCATCAACGCCATCGCCCGCGCCGAAGACGGCACCCTGGTCGATCCCTTCGGCGGCGCGCGCGACCTGCAGGCGCGCGTGCTGCGCCACATCGGCCCGGCCTTCGTCGAGGACCCGCTGCGGGTGCTGCGCGCGGCGCGCTTCATGGCGCGCCTGGCGCCGCTGGGCTTCCGCCTCGCCGCGGACACGCTGGCGCTGATGCGGCAGATGGCCGATGGCGGTGAGCTGGCCGCGCTGGTGCCGGAGCGGGTCTGGCAGGAACTGGCGAAGGCGCTGCGCAGCGCCTCGCCCGCCGCGTTCCTGCGCACCCTGCGCGCGGCCGGTGCGCTGCGCGCGGTGCTGCCCGAGGTGGATGCGCTGTACGGCGTGCCGCAGCGCGCCGAGTACCACCCGGAGATCGATGCCGGCCTGCACCAGGAACTGGTGTGCGACATGGCCGCGCACCTGGCGCCGGGCGATGACCTGATCGGCTTCGCCGCGCTCTGCCACGACCTCGGCAAGGCGCTGACCCCGGCCGACGTATTGCCGCGGCACCTGATGCACGAGATGCGCGGGGTCGCGCCCACCATCGCGCTGAGCCAGCGCCTGAAAGTGCCGAACGAACATCGCGAACTGGCGGTGCTGTGCTGCCGCGAACACCTCAACATCCATCGTCTCACCGAACTCAGGCCGGCCACTGTGCACGACCTGATCGCGCGCTGCGACGGCTTCCGCAAGCCGGCGCGGATCGACCACCTCGCCACCGTGTGCGAGGCCGATGCGCGCGGCCGTGCCGGGCGGGCCGAGGCCGCCTATCCGCAGGCGGCACTGCTGCGCCGCCTGCACGCCGCGGCGCTGGCGGTGCGCGGCGAGGCGATCGCCGCGCAGGGCGTCAGCGGCCCGGCGTTCGGACAGGCGCTGCGGCACGCGCGGATCGCCGCGATCGCAGCCGCCTCAGCCCCGGAACAGGCGTGAATCCAGCCACAGCAGGGCATCGCGCAGCGGCGTGAACGCCGTGGCCAGCCCGACCAGCACGCCCAGCGTGTTCGCCAGCGCGTCGTAGCGATCCATCGTGCGGCCCAGCCCCATCGCGCCCTGCAGGAACTCGATGGCGATCCCCATCAGCACCAGCAGCACGCACACCACCGCCCACGAGCGCCGGCGCGCGAACACCTGCACCGCGCCGGCCGCGAGCAGGGCATAGGCGGTCAGATGCTCGATCTTGTCGCTCACCTTCAGGTCTGGCAGGTCGCGGCCCGGCACCAGCGAGGCCGCCACCACCAGCGCGATCGCCAGCATCCACAGACCGGCCCACAGCCACGGCTGCCGGAACGGTTTGAGCGAGCGCCCGATGCGATACGGCCCGCGATTCATAAGCGGTGGCTCAGGTCGCCGAGCAGGAACGCCGTCTCCAGCTCCACCCCGCGCTGGAACCCCATGGCCTGGAAGCGCTCGCCCATCTCGCTGGGCAGTGTGAGCCGCTTGGCCTGCTGGCGCAGGTTGTGGCGGGCGATGTCGTCCGCGGCCTGCGCCTCGGCGGCTTCCAGATGCTGCTGCAATCCATTGCCCAGCAGGAAACTGGCCTGGCTGCAGTAGCCGGAAAACTCGAAGCCCGCGCCCACGCCGGCCTCGGCCAGCGCGGTGAAGTCCACCGAGGCGGTGATGTCCTGCAGGCCCGGCCAGGCGAACACATCGTCGATCAGGTGGTGCTGGCGGAAGGCGCGCAGGGTGCCATCGCTGCGTTCGGGCAGGTAGTACTCGCTACGCGCATAGCCGTAGTCGATGAACAGCAGCGCACCATTGCGCAACCCGCCGGCCACCGCCTGCAGCCAGTACGGCAGCTGCGCCAGCGCCTCGCTGCGGTAGCCATCGGCGAACGGCGCCGGCAGCTGCGACTGGATCCGCGCCACCGCCGCCGCCAGCAGCGGATCGGCTGCCTGCCCGGCGCGCACGAAGCGGCCCTCGCCATCCAGCACCACGCACTCCTCCAGCACCCGCCCATCCTGCACCACGAAGCGCGGGGTCGGCAGCGCGTCGATCACCTCGTTGGCGAACAGCACGCCGTCCCACGGCTGCTGGATCGGCCCGTCCAGCCACTCCACCCGCGCGAACAGCGCCGCCGGCAGCCGCGCCTGCAGGCGCGCGTGCTGGCGCTGGCGCAGATCGGCGCTGGGTTCGAGGATCGCGTAGCGCGCGGGCAGCACTCCGGCATCCTGCAGCCGCAGCAGACAGGCTTCGGCGAACGCGCCGCTGCCGCCGCCCAGCTCCACGAACAGCGCGCCCTTGCCGGCCTGGCGCAGCGCCGGCGCCAGCGCATCGGCCACGCAGGCGGAAAACAGCGGAGACAGCTCGGGCGCGGTGATGAAATCCCCGCCCGCGCCGAACTTGTGCGCGCCGGCGCTGTAATAGCCCAGGCCCGGGGCATACAGCGCCAGCTCCATGAACTTCCAGAACGGGATGTGACCGCCGGCGGCGATGATGTGCTGCTGGATCACCTCGCGCAGGTGCGCGCTGTGCGCCTGCGCATCGGCGGAAGGCGCGGACAAGGTCGAGACCGCCATCAGCCGAGCCTGACCCGGCGGCCGGCGCTCTGTCCCGGCCCCGACAGAACGCGCACTTCGATCGCGACGATGGCATGCGCGCGCAGGGCCGCGCGGTCCTCGCACAGGCGCTGCAGGAACCAGCCGGCGAACTCTTCCAGCGTGGCGTTCTCGATCGGCAGCAGCAGCACGTCAGCGCGCAGGAACGGGATGCGCTGGCCATCGAAATGCGCATACACGCATTCGCCATCCTCCTCGATCCGCAGGTGTGGCGAGCGGGTGGGCAGGATCGTCCACTCGTTGAGCTCGCGGCACAGCGCGATCACGCGGTCCTTGTACAGGCCGTAGTCGAAGCACATGCCGTTGCCCAGCATGCGCGCTTCGATATCCACCTCGACGGTGAAGTTGTGGCCGTGCAGGCGCTCGCGCTCGGTCGCCGAGAAGATGGTGAAGTGCCCGGCCGAGAACTTCATGTTCTGCTTGGCCAGGCGGATGACCACGGTTTCCTGCATCGCGATGCCGTCCTGCGCGCTCATGCGAAATCGGCCTCGCCGATATCGCCCCGCTGCGGCCGCATCAGGATGTCCTCGACCACCGTGCGCGGCGACAGCGACCACGCCGCCCACGCCATCTCCGCCACGTCCTCGGGCGGCATCATGCGCTCGGGCGGCAGCGGCACCCCGTCCCAGGACGCGGTCAGGGTGGCGCCCGGCAGCAGCGCCACCACGCGCACGCCATGCGGCTTCATCTCCTCGCGCAGGTTGCGCGAAAAACCGTACAGTGCGTGCTTGGCGATGCTGTAGGAACCGCCGTTCGGGTAGGCCGCGATCGAGGCCGTGCTGCACACGTTGAGAATCATGCCGCGGTGGCGCTCGATCATCTGCGGCAGCAGCCGCCGGGTCAGGCGGTAGGCGCCGAACAGGTTGGCCTGCAGCATCTCCAGCAGGGCGCCGTCGTCCTCGCCGGCGATCCCGCCCGGGCGGAACGCGCCGGCATTGTTGACCAGCAGGTCCACCGCGCCGTGGCGCGCCAGCACCTCGCGCGCCAGCGCGTCCACCGCCGCGTCGTCGCGCATGTCGCAGGCATGCGTTTCCACCTGCGGCAGCGCGGCGCGCAGCGCCTCCAGCCCCTCGTGGCCACGCGCGCAGGCGACCACGCTGGCGCCTTCGCGGGCAAAGCGTTCGACGATGGCGCGGCCGATCCCGCGCGAGGCTCCGGTGACCAGTACCACGCTCATGTCGCGCTCCCGCGACGCTCGATCTCCACGCCCACCGCCTGCGCGCCGGCCAGCGCCTGCGGCTTGGACAGCCGGAGCCATACGCCGCGCGCGCCGAACTCGCGCAGGATCAGCGCCGCACAGCCCTCGGCCAGCGCCTCGACCAAGGCGAAGCAGCTGCCCGCGACATACTCGGCCAGGCGCCGGCTGACGGCCTCGTAGTCCAGCGCATCGGCCAGCGCATCGCTGGCGGCGGCCGGGCGATTGTCGAACTGCATGCGGAGATCCAGCCGCAGCGGCTGCGGGGCGAGGCGCTCGTGGGCATGGACGCCGATCACGGCATCCACGCGCAGTCCTTGGATGAAAACGATGTCGGTCATGGGCGGATTCGCGTCTTCCTGGCCACGGAATACCGCGGCGCGGAGGGGATTGGATGCACAGCTTAGCAATCCCAGGCCCGCAGCCCAGCGCGGCTCAGACCGGCGCCAGCGTCGCCATGTCCCAGCGCGGTACCGCACGGATCGCAGCATCGTCCAGCTGGCCGGCCGCGAGCCGCAGCGCGCCGGCGAAGGCGATCATCGCGCCGTTGTCGGTGCACAGCGCCGGGCGCGGGAAGCAGGCACGGCCTCCGCGCTTTTCGCACAGCTCCGCCAGCCTCGCGCGCAGGCGCGCATTGGCGCCGACACCGCCGGCGACCACCAGGGTGCCGCAGCCGGCCGCCTCCAGCGCGCGCGCGCACTTGATCGCCAGCGTGTCCACCACCGCCTCCTCGAATCCGCGCGCGATGTCGGCGCGGGTCTGGTCCGACTGGTCGCTGCCCTGCCAGGCCAACAGCACCTGCGTCTTCAGGCCGCTGAAGGAAAAATCCAGCCCGGGGCGGTCGGTCATCGGCCGCGAAAACCTGAACCGGCCGGGGACGCCCTGTTCCGCCAGCGCCGCCAGCTGCGGCCCGCCCGGATACGGCAGGCCCATCAGCTTGGCGGTCTTGTCGAAGCCTCGCCGGCGGCATCGTCCAGGGTTTCGCCCAGCAGGCGGTAGCGGCCGATGGCATCCACCGCCACCAGCTGGGTATGCCCGCCCGAGACCAGCAGCGCCACGAACGGCGGCCGCGGGGCGTCGTCCTCGATCAGCGGCGCCAGCAGGTGGCCCTCCATGTGGTGCACGCCGATCGCCGGCACGTCCAGCGCCCAGGCCAGCGACCGCGCCACCCCCCGCGCCCACCAGCAGCGCGCCGACCAGGCCCGGGCCGGCCGTATAGGCCACGCCGTCGAGGTCGGCGGTGCTCAGGCCGGCCTCGGCCAGGGTCTGGCGGATCAGCGGCAGCAGCTTGCGCACGTGGTCGCGGCTGGCCAGCTCCGGCACCACCCCGCCGTACTCGGCGTGCAGGGCGATCTGGCTGTACACCGCCTGCGCGCGCAGGCCGGCCGCGCCGCCGATGGCGGTGTCGTAGACCGCCACCCCGGTTTCGTCGCAGGAGGACTCGATACCCAATACCTTCATGCGCTTATCTTGCGCCGAAACGGAGGCCACTGCTATCATGCGCGGCTCGCCCACCCGACCGGGCGACTTCTCCAGCCACGAGATTCCCCGATGCCCAGCGTCAAAGTCCGCGAAAACGAACCGTTCGAGTTTGCCCTGCGCCGCTTCAAGCGCACCTGCGAGAAGGCCGGCGTGCTGGCCGAGACCCGCAAGCGCGAGTTCTACGAGAAGCCGACCCAGGAGCGCAAGCGCAAGGCCGCGGCGGCGGTGAAGCGCCAGGCGCGCCGCGCCTCGCGCGACGTCACCAAGCGCCAGCGCCTGTACTGAGCGCGGTGGTTGAGCGCGAAAGCCGGCACGCGCAAGCGTGGCCGGCTTTTCGCGTTTTTGCCTCCCGACCCATCCCGCCCCATGTTGCCGATCCCGCTGATCGGCCCTGCCCGGAGCATCCCATGAGCCTCAAGCAACAGCTGAACGACGACATGAAGGCCGCGATGAAGGCCGGCGAGAAGGACCGCCTGGCGGTGATCCGGCTGATCAACGCCGCCATCAAGCAGAAGGAAGTGGACGAGCGCGTGGAGATGACCGACGCGCTGGTACTGGCGGTGCTGGAAAAAATGGTCAAGCAGCGCAAGGACTCGATCGCCCAGTACGAGGCCGCCGCGCGCGCGGACCTCGCCGCGCAGGAGCGCTACGAAATGGGCGTGATCGAGGCCTACCTGCCGGCCAGGCTGGGCGAGGCCGCCATCCTGGCCGAGATCGACAAGGCCATCGCGGCCACCGGTGCGGCCTCCGCCGCCGACATGGGCAAGCTGATGGGCGTGCTCAAGCCCGCGCTGGCCGGACAGGCCGACATGGGCCTGGTCTCGAAGCTGGTCAAGCAGCGGCTGGGCTGAGCGATGGCCGGCGCGCGCGTACTGTCGATCCGCCCGGCCACCGCGGACGACGTCCCGCTGATCCGCCAGCTCATCGCCGAGCTGGCCGAGTACGAGAAGCTGGCGCATGCCGCGGTGGCCACCGACGACGACCTGCGCGCGCAGCTGTTCGGCGAACGCCCGGCGGCCGAGGTGCTGATCGGCGAGGTGGACGGCGAGCCGGCCGGGTTCGCCCTGTTCTTCCACACCTTCAGCACCTTCCTCGGCAAGCGCGGCCTGTATCTGGAGGACCTGTACGTGCGCCCCGCCTACCGCGGTGCCGGTCTCGGCCGCCACCTGATGGCCGCGCTGGCGCGGATCGCCGCGCAGCGCGGCTGCGGCCGCTTCGAGTGGAGCGTGCTGGACTGGAACCAGCCGGCGATCGACTTCTACCGCCGGCTGGGCGCCAACGGCATGGACGAATGGACCGTGCAGCGGCTGGAAGGCGCGGCCCTGCACGCGCTGGCGGCGCGCGCCGAACTCTAGCCGGCGCCGCCTGTACGGCCGTCCTACACTAGCCCGATGGCCCGCATCCCCGACGCTTTCATCGACGATCTGCTCGCACGCACCGACATCGTGGAGGTGGTCGGCGCGCGCGTGCCGCTGAAGCGCCAGGGCAAGGAATACGCGGCGCGCTGTCCGTTCCACGACGAGCGTTCAGCATCGTTCACGGTCTCGCCCACCAAGCAGTTCTACCACTGCTTCGGCTGCGGCGCGCACGGCACCGCGATCAGCTTCCTGATGCAGTACGACCGCCTGGAGTTCCTCGACGCGGTGGACGAGCTGGCCAAGCGCGTGGGCATGGAAGTCCCGCGCGATACCCAGCAGCGCAACGCCAATCCCGAGACCCGCGATCTGTACGCCGTGATGGAGGCCGCTGCCGGCTTCTTCCGCGCGCAGCTGGCACGCAGCGACAAGGCGCGCGCCTACGTCGAGAAGCGCGGGATCGCGCCGGAGATCGTCGAACGCTATGCCATCGGCTACGCGCCGGACGGCTACTCCGGGCTGCGCGACGCGCTGGGCACCGACCCGCGCCGCCTGCAGCTGCTGGAGCGCGGCGGGCTGTTCTCGAAGAACGACAAGGGCGCGGTTTACGACAAGTTCCGCGACCGCCTGATGTTCCCGATCTTTGATCGCCGCGGGCGCACCATTGCTTTCGGTGGTCGGGTGATCGATCCGGAGGATTCGCCGAAATACCTCAACTCGCCGGAGACCGCGCTGTTCCACAAGGGCCGCGAGCTGTACGGGTTGTGGCAGGCGCGCCAGGCCAACCAGAAGCTCGATCGGCTCATCGTAGTCGAGGGCTACATGGACGTGGTGGCGCTGGCGCAGTACGGGGTATCGCAGGCGGTGGCGACCCTGGGTACCGCCACTACGCCGGACCACGCCGAGCTGCTGTTCCGCAACGCACCGGACGTGGTCTTCTGCTTCGATGGCGACCGCGCCGGCCGCAGTGCGGCGTGGAAGGGGCTGGAAGCAGTGCTGCCGCGGATGAAGGACGGCCGGCAGGCGTTCTTCCTGTTCCTGCCAGACGGCGAAGACCCGGATTCGCTGGTGCGCCAGGAAGGCGTGGCCGGCTTCGACGCGCGCCTGCGCGAGGCCACGCCGCTATCCGAATTCTTTTACGCCTCGCTGTCGGCGGACGTGAACCTGGCCAGTCTGGACGGCAAGGCCCGCCTGGCCGAGCGCTGCAAGCCGTATCTGGCGCAGATCCCGGACGGCGCGTTCGGCGATCTGATGCGCCAGCGCCTGACCGAGCTCACCGGCGTCGGCGCGCGCACCAGCCCATCGCAGGCGCACGTGCCCACCCAGCGCGCCAACGCGCAGATGCGCGGCCAGCCGGCGCAGAAGCCCAGCCTGATCCGGACGGCGATCACCCACCTGCTGCACCGCCCCGGTTTCGCGCTGGAACTGCAGTCGCCGTTCCGCTTCGCCGCACTGCGCCAACCCGGGATCGACCTGCTGTCCGAGCTGGTGCTGCTGGTGCGCGAACGCCCCGAGATCACCACCGGCGGGCTGCTGGAGCATTTCGAGGGGCGCGAGGAACTGGGCGCGCTGCAGAAGCTGGCGCTGGTCGAACTGCCGGGCGAGGACAAGGACCTGCGCGCCGAATTCCTGGACGCGATCGCGCAGCTCGACCGCCAGGTGCTGCAGCAGCGGATCGAGGAATTGCAGCAGCGGCAGCGCAGCCAGGCCCTGGACGAGGCTGAGAAGCAGGAACTGCGCGCGCTGCTGCAGGCGCGCCTGCAGCGCTGAGCGCACCGCTCAGCCGCGCGCGGCGGGAAGCCGCCGGGCCTCGCCCACCACCTTGAAGGCGCCGAGGGTGAATGCACCGGCCACCAGCAGCCCGGCGCCGAACACCGCCTGCGAGCCGAACGCCGCCAGCAGCTTGTGCACCCACACGAAGGTGAGGTCGCCGCCGCGGTAGATCACGGTATCGATCGCGGCGCCGGCCTTGTAGCGCCACTCGCGCGCCACCCGGGTGTAGATGGTCTCGCGCGCCGGCTTGCCCAGCGAGAACTCGCCAGCGCGGGTGGCCACCTGCACCACCGCCACCAGCAGCGGCAGCGGCGAGGCCGCCAGCGCGGCATAGCCGAGGACGATGGCGAAGGCCGGAATCAGCAGCGCCGGCGCGATCCCGAAGCGCGACAGCAGGGCGCGGGTCACCAGCAGCTGCACCAGCAGGGTCAGCCCGTTCACCGCCAGGTCGATGCTGGCGTAATAGGCGGTGGCACGCTGCGGGTCGGGGTAGAACTGGCGCACGATCGCCGCCTGCTCGTTGTACAGCAGGGGTGCCCACGCCCACGCCGAACACCGTGAGCACCGCCAGCCAGCGCAGCAACGGCTCGCGCGCCACTAGTCGCAGACCGGCCAACACGCTGCCGCCCATCGGCACCTCGCCGCTGGCCAGTCGGCGCTGCGCCTCGCGCGCCACCGCGTGCCGGCGCAGGCGCAGCAGGCAGACGATGCACAGCAGCAGGCAGCCGGCCGAGACCAGCATCAGGTGGGCGATGCCGATGCGCTCCACCAGCAGGCGGGTGAGGATCGGCCCGAGGATCGCGCCCAGGGTCCCGGCCGCGCCGATGTAGCCGTACACGGCGCGCGCCTCGGCATCGCTGAACACGTCGGCCATGAAACTCCAGAACACCGCGACCGCGAACAGGTTGAACACCGTGAGCCACAGGAAGAAGGCCATCCCGCGGCCGGGCATGCCGCTGTCGAACGCGGCGTAGAACAGCAGCAGGGTGGCGATGAAGAACCCATACACCGCCGGCAGGAACACCCGCCGCGGCCAACGGCTGACCAGCCAGCCGTAGGCCGGCTGCAGCACCAGCATGATCAGGAAGGTGAAGGTGAACAGCACCTGCAGCTGCAGCTCCTTCAGGGCCACGCCGCGCTCGGCGAAGAACGCGATCATCCCCGGCGGGAACAGCGCGGTGACATCGCTGGACGCGCCCATCGCCTCGCGCACCGGGCGCAGCACGTAATAGCCGGTCAGCAGGAAGAAGAAGTACAGGAAGGCCCACAGCAGTGGCGGCGATTCGCGCAGGGCGGACTGGAACCGGGCCAGGCGGCCGGAGGCGGCATCGGAATCGGCCATGGGGCGGGCGGCAGGACGGCGATGCGCAACGGTACCCGCAGCGCCGGATGCGCGCCAGCCCCGCGCGCGCCCGGTCGCCGAGCAATTGCTCTAACCGGGGCGCATAGGTTCGGGCCCTCACCGCCGCAGGATCGCGCGTGTACGACTACATCATCATCGGCGCCGGCTCGGCCGGCTGCGTGCTGGCCAACCGCCTGAGTGAAGACCCCGCGGTCAAGGTGCTGCTGCTGGAGGCCGGCGGCCGCGACTGGCATCCGTTCGTGCACATGCCGGCCGGTCTGGCGCGGATCGCGGGGCTGAAGTCGATCAACTGGGACTACAGCACCGTGCCGCAGCCACAGCTGGGCGGTCGCGTGCTGTGGTGCCCACGCGGCAAGCTGCTGGGCGGTTCCAGCTCGATCAACGCGATGTGCTACATCCGCGGCGTGCCGGCCGACTACGACGCCTGGGCCGCCGCCGGCGCCACCGGCTGGCACTGGGACAACGTACTGCCCTACTTCCGCAAGTCCGAGGGCAATACCCGCGGCGCCGATGCTTTCCACGGCGGCGAC
Source organism: Thermomonas sp. S9 (assembly GCF_024704365.1). Classification (GTDB taxonomy): domain Bacteria; phylum Pseudomonadota; class Gammaproteobacteria; order Xanthomonadales; family Xanthomonadaceae; genus Thermomonas. The sequence continues at coordinate 832,618 of NZ_JAJDFY010000001.1, read as the reverse complement.
GGCCCGCTGACCGTGTCCGACCTGCGCCACGTCAACCCGCTCACCCGGGTCTTCGTCGAGGCCGGCCGGCAGGCCGGGCTGGAGGAGAACGACGATTTCAACGGCCCGCGCCAGGACGGCGTGGGCCTGTACCAGGTGACCCAGCGCGACGGCGCGCGCTGCTCGGCGGCGGTGGCCTATCTGAATCCAATCAAGACCCGCCCCAATCTCACCGTGCGCACCCATGCCGCGGTCAGTCGCATCACCTTCGCCAAGGGCCGCGCCACCGGCGTGGTCTGCGCGATCCGCGGCCAGGGCTTCCATTTCGAGGCGGCGCGCGAGGTGATCCTCAGCGGCGGCGCGATCAACTCGCCGCAGCTGCTGATGCTCTCGGGTATCGGTCCGGCCGCCGAGCTGCGCCGGCTGGGCATCGAGGTCGTGCACGATGCCCCCGGCGTCGGCGCCAACCTGCAGGATCATCTGGACGTCACCACCCTGCAGCACTGCACGCAGCCGCTCAGCTACGACCGCATCAGCGAGGTGAAGACCGCGCTGCAGTACTACCTCGGCGGCCATCGCGGCCCCGGCACCAGCAACGTGGCGGAGGGTGCCGGCTTCGCGCGCTCGCCGCTGGCGCCGGACGCGCGCGCCGACATCCAGCTGCACTTCATCCCGGCGATGATCGATGACCACGGCCGCAACCGCCTGCCGGGCGACGGCTACACCCTGCACGCCTGCTTCCTGCGCCCGCGCAGCCGCGGCAGCTGCGCCTGGCCAGCAACCGTGCCGGCGACAAGCCGCTGATCGACCCCAACTACCTCGGCGACCCGGAAGGGTTCGACCTGAAGATGATGGTCGAGTGCGCCAAGCTGTCGCTGGAGCTGCTGTCGCAGAAGGCCTTCGATCCGTATCGCGGCGCGCCGATCTTTCCGAAAGAGATGCCGCGCAGCGAATCCGACTTCATCGCGTTCGTGCGCCAGCGCGCGGAGACCGTCTACCACCCCATCGGCACCTGCCGCATGGGCAGCGACGACGCGGCGGTGGTCGATCCGCTGCTGCGCGTGCGCGGCGTGGAGGGGCTGCGCGTGGTGGACGCCTCGGTGATGCCGGAACTGCCCGGCGGCAACACCAATGCCCCGACCATCATGATCGCCGAACGTGCGGCGGATCTGATCAAGGCCGGCTGACGCGCCCACCCGCGGGGAGCGTTTCCAGCATCGGCGGCAGCGGGCAGTGCAGCACGCCGCAGATGGTGCGCAGCAGCTCCGCCTCGACCACGTTCACCTGACCATTGCTGGCGATCGCGTCCACGATCGCCTCCACCAGCACCTGCTTGGCCAGCGGATCCAGCGCGTCCAGCGGGGCCCACACCGTCTCCAGCGCCAGCACCCCGTCCGCGGGCGGCGCGTAGGCCAGATGGTCGCGCGGCAGGATGCGCTGCAGGCCGGCCAGGTAGGCACGACGCGCGGCCGCCGGGTCGTCGGCGTTGCCGGCCTGCGCCACCACCGCCAGCAGCAGCGCGAACTCGCGCTGCACGCCGCCGGGCTTGCGCCGCCCGAACTGGACATGGCGCGCCGGCGCCAGCGCCTCGCGCACCTGCACGTCGAGCAGCTTGCCCAGGCAGTATTCGAACAGCGACACGCGGCCGTCGGCGCGCACCACCGCCTGCACCGCGGCCAGGAACACGTCCAGCTGCGCCCGCGGCTGCCGCCGCAGCGCCGGGAACGCCAGCGCCGCCAGCGGCAGGCGCAGCATCGGATGCAGGTCGGCGGTGAGCTGCTGGTGGATGCGCAGGGCATGTGCGGCCACCGCCTCGCCCAGGTGGCGGGTGATCGCCGCCTGCTGGTGCGCCTGCAGCGCCTCGTCGGCATCCAGCAGCAGGGCCAGCAGCAGCGGCATCACCGCCTGGCGGTCGCGCGCGAGATCGCGCAGGGCCTCCGGCAATGCGCCGACGATCGCGCCCGCCCGCTGCCAGTCGTCCGCGCTCGGGCGCGCTACCTGCGCCGATACCGCACCCGGCGCCACCACCACCACCTGCCCGTCGGCCGGCAAGCCCGGGCCGTCGCGCGCGGCCAGCCCCAGCTGCAGATCCTCCTGCAGTCCATCCGGCGGCGCCATCCGCCAGCCAGCCTGCAGCTGCTCCAGCTGCGCGCCGTCGAACCCCGGCTCCAGCGCGCGGATGCGCTCCAGCAGTGGCGGATGGGTGGCGAACAGCCCGGAAAACCCCAGCCCCTCGCCGAACAGCATGTGGCTGACTTCCTCGGCATGGCCGTGGCCGTCCAGCCGCGAGCCCGCCTGCAGGCCGCCGATCTTCTTCAGCGCGCCGGCCAGGCCCGCGGTCTGGCGGGTGAACTGCACCGCGCTGGCATCGGCCAGGCGCTCGCGGCTGCGGCTGATGCCGGCCTTGAGGATCCGCGCCAGCAGCAGGCCGAGGTAGCCGATCACCATCACCGCCAGCGCCACCAGCAGGATCGGGCCGGCATTGCGGCTGCGGCCGCCGGAGAAGCGCGCGCCCTCCAGCACCCGGCGCCCGGCCAGCGCCACCACCAGCAACCCGAACAGCACGCCGATCAGGCGCAGGTTCAGGCGCATGTCGCCATTGAGGATATGGCTGAACTCGTGCGCGATCACGCCCTGCAGCTCGTCGCGGTTAAGGCGGTCGAGCGCGCCGCGGGTCACCGCCACCACCGCATCGGAGGCGCTGTAGCCGGCAGCGAAGGCATTGATGCCGGGCTCGTCCTCGAGCACGTACAGCCGCGGCACCGGCACCCCGGAGGCGATCGCGACTTCCTCCACCACGTTGCGCAGGCGGCGCAGGGCCGGCTCGCCGGCATCCTCCAGCACAGGGGTGCCGCCCAACTGACGCGCCACCGCATCGCCGCCATCGCCGAGGCTGGCGATGCGGTACAGCGAGCCCAGCCCGATCACCGCCAGGGTCGCCACGCTGGCCAGCGCCACCGCCTTCGGCGACTGCGTCACCAGCCACACCCCGGCATCCACCGCCAGCACCACGCCGGCCACCGCCAGCGCGAACAGCAGCATCAGCCGCGCGGAGGCGCGGCGGGCGGCGGCCTGGTGTTCGAAGAAATTCATGGCATCCGGGCGCGGTCGTGCGCGTGCGCGCAACGCGCCCGCGCGCACGGCTCGCCGCCGTTTCTACTCAGAACTGCACCTTCGGCGCTTCGCGCACCTGCGCCTGCCGGTCGGCGGCGATCTCCAGCAGGGTGGCCGGCTGGAACCCGAACATGCCGGCGAACACGCTGTTCGGGAACACCTCGCGCCGGTTGTTGTAGGCCATCACCGCATCGTTGAAGGCCTGGCGCGCGAACGCGACCTTGTTTTCGGTGCTGGTCAACTCCTCGGTGAGCTGCAGCATGGTCTGGTTGGCCTTCAGCTCGGGATAGGCCTCGGCCACCGCCAGCAGTCGCCCCAAGCCCGCGGCCAACTGGCCCTGCGCGGCGGCCAGCTGCGCCATCGCCCCGGGATCGCCGGGATTGGCCTTGGCTGCGGCCAGGCCGGACTGCGCGGCCGAGCGCGCGGCGACCACCGCCTCCAGCGTCTCGCGCTCGTGCGCCATGTACTTTCTGGCCACCTCGACCAGGTTGGGGATCAGGTCGAAGCGCCGCTGCAACTGCACGTCGATCTGGGCGAAGGCATTGCGATAGCCGTTGCGCGCCGTCACCAGGCCGTTGTAGATGCCCGCCACCCAGACCACGAGTGCGACGACGATCACGAAGAAAATCAAAAGACTGCCCATGCAAGTTCCCCTTGTTCATGCAATCGCTGCGACAGCGGCTAGAATCGGCCGGTCGTTGCAGCATACGCAGGGGGTCCTGCCGATGAAAGAGCGCATCCGGCGCCAGACCTGGCGCGCGGGCCTGATCGCAGGCTTGCTTCCCTTCGCACTGGGCTCCGCCGCCCAGGACGCCACGCCGATTGCCGGCACCATCACCCGCCTGCCGCCGGCCCCCGGCAGCGCGCTGCCGGCGGCACTGCCGGAACCGGTCGCCGCGACCAGCACCGCGCCTGCGCCGGCGTTCGATGCCTCCCGCTTCGAGGCCATGGCCGAGGCGCTGGTTGCCAACGGGCGCATCCCCGGGCTGGCGATGGCGATCGTCAAGGGCGGCAGGATCGTCAGCCTGCGCGGCTACGGCGTCACCGATGCGCGCGACCCGCAGCCGGTGGATGCGCATACCGTGTTCCGGCTGGCCTCGCTGTCGAAGTCGTTCGCCGCCACCATGGCCGGGATGCTGGTGAACGACGGCATGCTGCGCTGGGACAGCCGGCTGGTGGACTACGTCCCGTCGTTCCGGATGTCGCGCCCCGAGGCCGCCGCGCAGGTGACCGTGGCCGACCTGCTCAGCCACCGCACCGGGCTGCCGCGCAACGCCTTCGACCGCGACCTGGAAGGCAACGCCCAGTACCACGACCTGACCCTGCGCATCGCAGATGCGCCGATGGCCTGCGCGCCCGGCGAGTGCTACGCCTACCAGAACGTGGCCTTCAGCCTGATCGGCGACATCGTGTTCGCCACCACCGGCCGCTTCTACAGCGAGGAAGTGGCGCGTCGCATCTTCAAGCCGCTGGGCATGCACGACGCCAGCTACGGGCTGGAAGGGCTGGAAGCCAGCGCGCGCTGGGCGCGCCCGCACGTGCGTGGCCGCGGCGGCTGGGTGCCGCTGATGCCGAAGCCGAACTACTACCGGGTGGCGCCGGCCGCCGGCGTCAACGCCAGCATCAGCGACCTGGCGCAGTGGCTGCTGGCGCAGGGGGGCCATCGCCCCGACGTGCTGCCCGCGCCGCTGCTGGCCACCCTGCACGCGCCGCTGGTCCCCACTCCAAGCGAGATCCGCGGCTCGTCCTGGCGGCGCGCGCGCCTGCAGCATGCCAGCTATGCGCTTGGCTGGCGCGAATACGACTACGCCGGCCACGCCGTGGTCTTCCACGGCGGCGCAGTGCAGGGCTACCGCGGGATGATGGCGCTGCTGCCCGAACAGGACCTCGGCGTGGCCATCCTCTGGAACAGCGAAAGCGCGCTGCCCAGCGGCCTGCTGCCGACCATCCTCGACAGCGTGCTCGGTCTGCAGGGTGGGCGCTGGCTGGACGAGGACACCCTCGACGGCTCGGAAGACCTGCTGTACGCCGAACGTGCGGCTCCGCCCGGCGGCAACGCCTCGCGCGCCAAAGCCTCGCCGCCTTGAGCGGGCGGCACGCACCGCGGCGCGGCAAGCGCTGTCGCGCGGCGGTCGCCCCGACGCACGTACCGGTATCCCGATAAAAGAAACCCCTCCCGCCTGGGCAACGGGAAGGGTCTGCAGGGTGTGGCGATGCCAGGCCGGGAATCCCGGCCCGGTCGTGGACCTTACAGCGTGGACATCGGGCCCGGGATCGCCGGCATGGCGACGGGGGCCTTCTTCGGAGCGGCCTTCTTCGCCGCCGGCTTCTTGGCAGCCGCCTTCTTCGGAGCGGCCTTCTTCGCCGCCGGCTTCTTGGCAGCCGCCTTCTTCACCGCCTTCTTGGCGGCCGGCTTCTTCGCAGCCGCCTTCTTCACCGCCTTCTTGGCGGCCGGCTTCTTGGCGACGGCCTTCTTCACCGCCTTCTTGGCGGCCGGCTTCTTGGCGACAGCCTTCTTCACCGCCTTCTTGGCGGCCGGCTTCTTGGCGACAGCCTTCTTCGCAACCTTCTTCGCCGCCGGCTTCTTGGCAGCGGCTTTCTTCGCCGCCGGCTTCTTCGCGGCGGACTTCTTCGCAGCTTTCTTAACGGCCATGGTATGGCTCCTCGTCAATGGGTAAATCGGTAAAGCCCAGTACGAAAGACACCGCAGGTATCGGACCTGCGATCGACCGCCGGCGCGCCAGGCGCGCCGGAACGGATGTGGTGGCCGGCGCGGGCGAAGGCCCCTTCCCGCGCGAGCCGGGATGATCCCCGTCCATTAAAAAACCCGCGGCGAGTGACGCTGCAGGTTCCCGACCAGGATCCCGACGGATGCGGTGGCTCGCTTTTGCCCGAGGGGCAGACCGCCTTCACCCGCCTTCCGATGCTGCCGGTGGTGTGGTGTGAGGTGCCGCTGGCTCGCGCGTCGTGCTTGCTCACTTGCTTCCGCAGGAAACCTCTGCTGGGCGAAACCTAATCACGGTTTTTTCGAGTGTCAACAATCTTGCGAAAACTTTTTCCGACCGCGCGCCCGCACCGCGGCGCACGCATCGCGTCCTCCGCGCAAAACGCACGCGACGCATGCGCGAACCGGCACGCGAGACGCGGCATCGCGAATCGCTGAAAGCAAGCATTGGCGCGACTTTCAGCGCGCCGCGCGGAAATTCATCGCAGGCGCGCGTGCGTGATCCCGGGCGCCAACACCCGTCGTGCCTGGCACGCGCTGCATCCTCGCCGCAGCACGCATGCGGCCTCCCGGTTTCGCGTCGCACAACCCCGAATGCGCGAAAAATGCGCGAACTCCGCGCCGGCGCAACGTACCTGCGCACCCGTCGCGCACCCCGTCCGCGCAAGAAAAAAACCCGCGGTGTCGCCACCGCGGGTTCGACGCACGACGCGGGCGCTGCCGCGCTCAGTGGTCGTCGTTTTCCAGTTGCTCGGCGTAGTCGTCCGGGCCAAGCAGCTCGCCCAGCTGATCGGGATCCGTCATCTCCAGCACGAACAGCCAGCCGTCGCCGTAGGCATCCTCGTTGATGGTTTCCGGCTTGTCGGCCAGGGCGCCGTTGACCTCGACCACCTTGCCGCTGACCGGCGCGTACACGTCGGACGCCGCCTTCACCGATTCCACCACCGCGCAGGCGTTGCCAGCCTCGACGGTGTCACCGACGCTCGGCAGCTCCACATACACCAGATCGCCAAGCAGGCTCTGGGCGTGGTCGGAGATGCCCACCGTGGCCTTGCCGCCGCCTTCGACGCGGATCCATTCGTGGGATTTGAGGAATTTGAGGTCGCCGGGGATCTCGCTCATGGGGGGCTCCTGTTGCGCGGTTCGTGGGGATACGGGAAGTCTAACGAAGGGCGGCCGGGAAAGATCAGACGCCCGGCTGGATAGTGTTGTCGCGAACGAACGGGAACCTGACCACCCGCACCGGCACCTCGCGGCCGCGGATGTCCACCCGCACCTGGCCTGGATCGCCGGCCGGGATGCGCGCGAACGCGATCGCCTTGCCGATGGTCGGCGAGAACGTGCCGGACAGGATCTCGCCCTCGCCCTGTGCGGTGAGCACCTTCTGGCCGTGGCGCAGCACGCCCTTCTCGTCCATCACCAGGCCGACCATCTGGCGCGCGGTACCGGCGGCCAGCTGCGCCTCCAGCGCGGCGCGGCCGATGAACTCACGCCCTTCGTCCAGCGCCACCGTCCAGCCCAGCGCCGCCTCGTAAGGGGTGGTGGACTCGTCCATGTCCTGGCCGTACAGGTTCATGCCGGCCTCCAGGCGCAGGGTGTCGCGCGCGCCGAGGCCAGCCGGTTTCACGCCCGCCGCCAGCAGCGCGTTCCAGAACGCGATGGTGTGCGCTTCCGGCACGATCACCTCGAACCCGTCCTCGCCGGTGTAACCGGTGCGGGCGACGAACACCTCGACCCCGTCCAGCGTGGTGGCGGTGCGGGCGGCGAAGCGGGCCAGCTTGGCGACCGGCGCGCGGTCGTCCTCGCGCAACAGGCCGATCACCTTGTCACGGGCATTGGGGCCCTGCACCGCGACCATGCCGAACTCCGGCCGCTCGCGCACCTCGACTCCGAATGGCCCGGCCTGCGCGGCGATCCACGCCAGGTCCTTGTCGCGGGTGGCGGCATTCACCACCAACCGGAACCAGTCCTCGGACATGAAGTAGACGATCAAATCGTCGATCACCCCGCCCTGCGGGTTGAGCATCGCGGTGTACAGCGCCTTGCCCGGCGTCTTGAGCTTGTCCACCGAGTTGGCGACCAGGTGGCGCAGGAACTCGCGGGTCCGCGCGCCGGCGAGGTCGACCACGGTCATGTGACTGACGTCGAACATGCCGGCATCGCGGCGCACCTGGTGGTGCTCGTCGAGCTGCGAGCCGTAGTGGATCGGCATGTCCCAGCCGCCGAAGTCCACCATCTTGGCGCCGAGGGCGCGGTGGGTGTCGTTGAGGATGGTCTTCTGGATCATGGGCGGCCTGCCTGCGTGGGGAGGCGCATTATCCCAGACGACGACGCCCTACGCGCCGGTATCCGCGGCCGGCTCGACCTGCAGTGTCATGGCATCGCCGCCGGTGATGCGCACGTGACTGCCGGCGGGCAGGTCCGGCCCGACCACGTCCCAGTACGCGTCCGCGATCTGCACCCGGCCGCGGCCACCTTCGATCGGCGCGGCCAGCACCACCACCCGCCCCACCAGCGCGGCACTGCGCCGGTTCAGCGCGGGCTGGTCGCTGCGCGGCTCGCGCGCCCGGAACCAGCGCCGATAGACCAGGATCGAGGCGAAGCTGAACACCACGAATGCGCCCGCCTGCAGCAGCAGCGGCAGCTCCACCGGCAGCAGCCACACCAGCAGGAACACCGCCGCCGCCGCGAACCCCAGCCACAGCATGAAGGCCCCCGGCGCCAGCGCCTCGGCGGCGAACAGCAGCAGCGTCACCGCCGCCCAGGTGAACACGTCCCAGCGCATGACGGTCAGCTCCCCGGGCGCGCGGACGACTTGCCGAGGGTGTCCTTCGCCAGCTCGGCGATGCCGCCCAGCGAGCCGAGGATGCCCGAGGCCTCCATCGGCAGCAGTACGAATTTCTGGTTGGGCGCCTGCGCCAGCTCCTGAACGCCTCGATGTACTTCTGCGCCACGAAGTAGTTGATCGCCTGCACATCGCCCTTGGCGATCGCCTCGGACACGTACTGGGTGGCGCGCGCCTCGGCCTCGGCCAGGCGCTCGCGCGCCTCGGCCTCGCGGAACGCGGCTTCGCGGTTGCCCTCGGCCTCCAGGATCTTGGACTGCTTCTCGCCTTCGGCCTTGAGGATCGCCGCCTGGCGCAGGCCCTCCGCCTCCAGGATGTTGGCGCGCTTCTCGCGCTCGGCCTTCATCTGCCGAGCCATGGAGTCGACCAGGTCACGCGGCGGCTGGATGTCCTTGAGCTCGATGCGGTTGACCTTCACCCCCCCACGGATGGGTGGCTTCGTCCACCGCGTGCAGCACCTTGGCGTTGATCTCGTCGCGCTTGGACAGCGACTCGTCGAGATCCATGGAGCCGATCGCGGTGCGGATGTTGGTCATCACCAGGTTGAGGATGGCCACTTCCAGCTGGGCCACCTCGTAGGCGGCCTTGGCCGCGTCCAGCACCTGGAAATAGACCACGCCATCGACCTTCACCACCGCGTTGTCCTTGGTGATGACGTCCTGGCTGGGCACGTCCATCACCTGCTCCATCATGTTGATCTTGCGACCCACGCCATAGACGACCGGGATCAGGAAATGCAGCCCCGGCCCCATCGTATGGGTGTATTTGCCGAAACGCTCCACCGTCCATTCATAGCCCTGCGGCACCATGCGCACGGTTTTGGACAGCAGGATGATGCCGGCGAGCAGCAGGATCAGCGCAAGTACGGGTGTCATTCGGATGTCCTCCCTGGATGATGCGTCCAGTATAGGGGCGGGCGCCCCGCACCGGAGCACCGATGCGGGCTGCGACCCTTTCGCGCCCCGGCGCATCCACAGACAGGAATGACCGGCCCGACTTCCAGCTTCGCGATCGACGTCCCCGCCGCCCTGCTCGCCCGCGCGCGACGGCGAGGCGGAGGCGCTGGAGCAACTGTTCCGCTGGTTCGAGCGGCCGGTGTTCACGCTGGCGCTGCGCATCTGCGGCGACCGCAGCGAAGCGGACGACGTGCTGCAGAACACCATGCTGAAGGCGTTCTCCTCGCTCGACCGTTTCCGCGGCGACGGCGGCAGCCCGTTCTGGGGCTGGCTGCGGCAGGTGACGGTGAATGAGGTGCTGATGCGGCTGCGCCGCAGCCGCCGGCTGAACGTGGACGGCGACGCGGTGGACGCGCTGGCCGAAGACCTGGCCCCGCTGCCGCCCGCCGCCGCCGATGCCGCCCTGCCGCAGCACGCGCTGGCGCAGCTGCCCGACGCTATCCGCAGCGTGCTGTGGCTGTACCACGCCGAGGGCTATACCCATCGGAAGATCGCCGGTGCGATGCAGCGCAGCGTGAGTTTCTCGAAATCGCAGCTGGCGCGCGGCACCCGCCGCCTGCGCACGCTGCTGCAAATCGATGCGCCCGCACCGGACGAGGAGCACGCCCATGCCTGACGCCAGTGGCCACGAACGCCATTCCCTGCCGCCGCGCTGGAACGACGCGTTCGCGGCGTTGCCCCTGGACGCCGCGCCGCCGCAGGCGCGGGAGCGGCTGCGCGCGCAGCCCGCCGACGGTAAGCTGGTGGTGGACTACCTGCGCGACCGCAAGCCCGGCGCCGCGCAGGTCGCCATGCCGAGGGCGCTGCCGTTCCCGGCGTTCCATGTAAGCGCGCCGGCGGCGGGCGATGGAACGAACGTGCGCCGCGTCATGGTGATCGACAAGGACGGCAGGACCCAGACCTGGGAAGGCGGCAAGGACGACGCGCCGCCGGCCTGGGTGCAGGCGCTACCCAAGGACGGCCCGCACGCGGAAAAGCGCGTGCAGATCATCCGCCGGGACGCCACGCGCCAACGGCGGAACAAGGCGACTGACCGGAAACGACGAAGCCCCGCCATGCGGGGCTTCGTTTCGCATCGCACCGGGCAGGGTCAATCGCCTGTCCGGTTCGCCAGGTACGCCTTCGCCTGCTCGCCCATGAAGCAGCGGCCGGGATTGGAGCCCCGGATCCAGTCGTCGGGCGCGAACAGCTCGAACAGGCCCACCTTGAACAGGGTCGGGATCGATAGCGCGAGCTCCCGCTCCACCTCGCCGCGCTCGCCGGCGTTGTACAGACCGATGTTGTGCAGCATGGTCGCGACCGTGCCGGTCTGGACCCGGCTGCCGTCCTTGAGCAGCACGGGCGGCAGCACCTCGCCCTCGGAGACGATCTTGTGGTTGATTGTCGCCAGATGCGCCGCATCGTCCGCAGGCATTCGCATCTCGCCGGATTGTTCGCGTTCCATGCGCGGCGCCGTCAGCGGTTAGCCGCCGCGCCGGTCACCGCCGCAGGCTCCACCCATTCCGCGAACGCCTTGTCGATGTCGGCGTCGGCCACCGCCTTGCCCTGCTGCACGTCGTTGGCCTGGGTGAACAGCTCCATGATCAGCTGCATGCCGTCGACCTTGGTCTTCAGGTGCAGGCCCGGCGGCACGTCCAGCAGCGCCGACCAGCGAGCGCGCACCTTTGCCCAGTAGTCCTTGGTGGCGTCCCAGTAGGCGTAAGCGGGGTTGAAGTCAGTGTCCTCGGCCTTGCGGTAGTCATTGAAGCCGAACTCGCGAGCGATGTCCTCGCGGCTGCCGTCAGGCTTGCGCAGCACCTTGGTGTTCAGCTGCTCGTGGGTCCAGCCGCCGGCGACGATGGTGTGGCGGTTGATCACCTCCAGCGCGTTGTAGTCGCTGCGGCGGGTGTATTCGCGGCGCGGCAGCGGGCGCCAGGTGGTGTCGCTGGTCCAGGTGGAGACGCCGCGCTCATGCGTCCACTTGCCGGTGCCGCAGTAGCGCGGTGCGTCGTCGACCTCGAAGACGCACTGCGTCCATGCGCCGCGGGTGAGCTCGGCCGGGATGTCGCGCACCGCCCAGGTACGGCCGCCGTCGAACTCGAAGCGCTTGGCCGCCTCGAACGTCCAGTCCTGCCGCCAGTGCTTGGTGACGTGGCCGCTCTTGGGATCGACCAGCACGTGCTGCAGCACGATCTTCGTCGGCGTGTCCTCGACCACGATCACCGCTTCGTGGCCGGCCGCACGCTGGGCGGCGGCGCGCTCGTAGCCGGGCTTGAGCAGGGTGGTTTCGTCGAAGGCGAAATGGACTTCGTACCCGCCCTGCATCGCCAGGATCGCATTGCGGTCCGCGTCTGGCGGATCGCCCGCGAAGGCCGGCGCGCAGGCGGACAGCGCCAGCAGCAGGGAAACGAAAGGCTTGACGGTCATGTGCACATCCTCTTCGTGTCGAACAGATGGATATCTTCGGGGGGTCATGGGGGAGCCGCATCGCGGCCACGGGGATTGTCGAACAGCGCGTCGCCGGCGATGCCTTCGTGACGGACGATCCGGCCCGCCACGTCCAGGCCGCAGGCCGACAGCCTCGGCAGGCTGGCCGCCAGCAGCGGCAGGTCGGCGAACCTCGGACCGCCCGACACCGCGTGCAGGCGCAACACACTGGCCTGCCAGCCCGGCCCGCTCAGCCGCCGCGCCACGCGCCGCCACAGGCGTTCGCCGATGCCCAGCTCCGGCTCCGTCGTGCGGCTTTCCGGCAGGCCGGCCACCACCTGTTCCCAGGCCAGGAAGTCGGTGTCCGGCAGCAGGTGCAGGCGCCAGCAGCACCGGCCTTCGCCGTCGAAGAACTGCAGGCTCTCGCGCAGGCCGTCGCTGCCCAGCGCGCGCTCGCAGGCCACCCGCGCCGCCTGCGACCAGCCTTCCAGCTCGCTGCCGGCGCCGCTGCGGTACAGGCAGAGCACGGGGCCCAGCGCCGCCAGTTGCTGCGGATGCGGCAGGCGCGGCAGGCCGGGCAGCGCGACGGACGGCATGGCGCGCTACCACTCCACCTGCACGGAGGCGGAGATCGTGCGGCCGGGCGCGGTGTAGCGATCCAGTACGGCGCTGGTCGAACCGGCCAGCGGCACGTCGCCCGCCGCCCAGTACTTGCGGTCGCCGAGGTTGGCGATGCCCACGTTGAACTTCATCTGCGGGCCTAGCTGCCAGTGCGCGAACAGGTCGAGCACGCCGTAGCCGGGCGAGGCGAAATACGTGGTGCCCGGCGGAGGCGTCGGCATGCGGTCGCGGCGGCCGGCGAAACGGCCGGCCAGTTCCACGCCCCAGGCCTCGGCGCCGTAAGCCAGGCCCAGCGTGGCGGTGTGCGGATCGACCGATTCCAGCGGCTCGTCGGCGCTGCGGTCCTCGCCGCGCGACCACGACGCCGCGCCGCGCAGCGACCAGCCCGCCAGCGCATCCGCCAGCGCGCCCAGCTCCAGCCCGGCCTTCAACTCGACGCCGTGGATGCGCGCATCGGCCACGTTCTGCGACTGGTAGACCATCAGCCCCTGCTGGTTGAAGCCGGTGAACACGAACGATTCGATGAAGTCGTGGTAACGGTTGTCGTAACCACTCAAGCTGGCGTAGGCCGCCGGGCCGGAATAGCGCAGGCCCAGCTCGACGCCGTTGCTGGTTTCCGGCTTCAGATCGGGGTTGGCGATGGCGGTGTAGCCGAACTGCACGTTGGTGAAGCCGATGTTGACGTCGGCATACGGCGGCGAGCGGAAGCCGCGTGCGTAACCGCCGAACAGCGACCAGTCCTCGTTGAAGTGCCAGACCGCGCCGAGCTTGGGCGACACGCTGGTCTTGGTCAGGCCGCTGAGGGTCACGCCGGGGTTGTCGCCGGCGAAGATCGCGTCCATGTGCGGCTTCAGTTCGTAGCGATCCACCCGTACCGCCGGCACCAGCCGCAGCGCGCCGCCGACCAGTGCGATCTCGTCCTGGAAATACGCGGCCGCGTTGGTGGTGGTGCTGAGCGGAAAGTCGCGCACCGGGAAATTGTCGGGCGGCATGTTCGATGTGCTCGCGCCAGTCAGCGGATAGCTGCGCAGGCCGTCGCGGCGCTGCGCGGTCCTGGTGCGGGCCACATCCAGGCCCCAGGCCAGATCGTGGCTCACCGCGCCGCCGTCCAGCGACTTGCGGAAGTTGGCCTGCACGCCTTCCACGCGCTGGTCGAAATGGAACCAGCGCTCGCGGATGTCCTGCAACGTCGGCGGCGGCAGCGTGCGTTCCTCGATCGTGTACTGGGTGGTGACGCTTTTCTGCGTGTAGAGCTGCCAGTCGATGGCATCGGCGAAACCGTCCTGCAATTCGATCTGGTGTCCCAGCGACACGCGCGTGCGGCGCTGTTCGTCGCGCGCGGCCACCCGCGTGTTGTTCGCGCCAGTCAGCGCCTGCACGCCCTGCGAGGTCAACATGTCGGTGTCGGCATTGTCCTCGTTGCCTTCCACCGTCAGAGTGAAGCGCTGGGCGGCGCTGGGCGCGAACACCAGCTTGCCGAGCACGCTGCGGCCGTCGCGATCCTGCGGATTGGGCTTGGTGCGCGCGGAACCCGTGCCGTCATTCTCGCCCTGGTTGCGCGTTTCCTGCCCCTGCCGGTGGCTCACCGCCAGCAGGCCTAACCAGCTCTCGCCGCCGAACGCCGCGGTGGCGCCGGCGGACAGGCCGCTCCACTCACCGTCGAAGCCAAGCTTGAAACCGAAGTAGGCATCCTTGCCCGCCTTCAGGTAGTCCGAAGGATCCTTTGTCACGAACGACACGGTGCCGCCCAGCGCGTCCGAGCCGTACAGCGAGCTGGTCGGGCCGCGCACGACTTCGACCCGCTTGAGCGTGTCGAGGTCGACGAAATTGCGGTTGGCGTTGGAAAAGCTGCCGATGGAAAACGCGTCCGGCACCGCGATGCCGTCGGTCTGGATGCGCACGCGGTTGCCGCCGAGGCCGCGGATGCGGATGTCGCCGATGCCGAAGCGGCCGAAGCTGGTGCCGACGCTGATGCCTGGCTCGTAGCGGAACAGGTCCTTCAGGTCGCCGACCAGGAGTTCGTCCATGCGCCTGCGGTCGATCTCGTCCACCGTGTTCGGCACGTCGACCAGCGCGCGCTCGGTGCGGGTGGCGGTGACGACCACGCGGTCGAACACCTTGACGTCGGCATCGGCATCGGCGGATGCGGCGGCGGGGCCGGATCGGGTCTGGGCGTGGAGCGGAACGGCGGAAACGGAGAGCGCGGCGAGCAGCGCGAGCGACAGCGGATGCGAACGCATGGGACTTCCAGAGGGTCGGGGTCGTCTGCTGGCTCGCGCTCGCATGCGCTGGCTGGCGGGAAAACCGGCGCGACACGCGCCGGCGGAGCGTTTTACTTGGTGAGGATCAGCTTGTCGTTGCGGGTGTGGCGCAGGCGGTAGACCGCGTCGCCGTGGCGGATCAGCACCTCGCATCGCCCTTGCAGCAGCTGCCGGCTTTCCAGCTGCGTCGGCTGGCCGTGCAGCGGCGCCGCGGGCTTGGCGATGGCGCGCGGGGCAAGGCGGAAGGACGGCTCGAAGATCGTGGTCGCGGACATGGTCGGGACTCGAAAGGTGGTGGCGCGATTTATGATAATGATTCTCATTATCTAGTCAAGCGATCGCCGCGTGTTTGAATACGCGCCCTCTTCCTCCCGCTGCTGGCCGCCCGTTTCCGCCGCCCGTGGCCGATCGTGGCCGGCATCCTGGTCGCCATCCTGCTCAGCCACGCGCTGGCCGGCTGGGTCGGCACGCTGGTGGCGCATTGGCTGACGCCCGACATGCTGCGCTGGATCGTGGCGATCAGCTTCATCGCCATCGCACTGTGGACGCTGAAGCCGAACAAGCTCGACGAGGACGAGAAACTACCCGCGCACGGCGTCTTCATCGCCACCACCATCGCCTTCTTCATCGCCGAGATCGGCGACAAGACGCAGGTGGCGACGATCCTGCTGGCGGCGAAATATTCGCCGCTGTGGCAGGTGGTCGCCGGCACCGCCGTCGCATGCTGCTGGCGAATGTGCCGGTGGTCGCGCTGGGCAACCGCTTCGCGGCGAAGCTGCCGCTGAAGACCGCGCGCATCGCCGCTGCCTGCGTGTTCCTGGCGCTGGGGCTGTGGGCGGCGCTGGCCGGGATCGGCACCTGACCGCCCGCCATTGAGCCGTCCCCGGCGTCGGCCTATCCTGCACCTGGAACGGGGGAAGGCGTGAACATCATCGGACTCGGACTGCGTGAGTTCTGGCGGCAGCTGCGCACATCGCCGGATACCCTGATGCTGGAGATCGGCGCCGGTGGCGAGCTGCTGGTGGCCAAGCTGCGCGCGGGCCTGTCGCTGCTGCTGTTGCTGCTGCCGCTGGTGAACATCATTACCGGGGAATTCACACCCACCGAAGGCACGGCCGGATTCGTCGGCGTGCTGCTGGCGGTGCTGTTCTCGCAGCTGTGGCTGCTGCTGGCGCGGCCGCCGCGCCGGTTGCGTTGAGCGCCCTGGGCCACCGCCAGTTATGACGTCACCCTGACCACCCTGGTGCTGGCGCTGCTGGCGCTGGACTCGCCCGCCACGGGGCTGAACAGCATGGTGGTGTGGGCGTTCTACCTGATCGCGATCCTGATGACCGCGCTGCGCAACGACGGTCGCCTGACCCTGTTTACCGGCATGCTGGCGATCCTGCAGTACGGCGCGCTGGCGGCGGCGGTGTTCCAGCTGGTGCCGGGCCCCGAGCAACTGGCTTCCGCCGACTACGGGACGGTGCGCCTGTCCAACGTGCTGCAGCGCGAGGTGCTGCTGGCGATCACCACCGCGATCACCGCCACCGTGGTGTTCCGCATGCAGCGGCTGGTGGAGCTGTCGGGCAACGACGGCCTGACCGGCCTGCCCAACCGCACCCTGCTGGTGCATCGCTTCCCCAGCCTGGCCGATGGCGCGCGCGCGAGCGGCAGCTCGCTGTCGGTGTGCCTGCTCGACCTCGATTATTTCCGCCGGGTCAACGACGAAGCCGGCCGCACGGCCGGCGACCGCGCCCTGCGCCACGTGGTCAACGTGCTGCGGCAGGCGCTGGACCACGACGACTGGCTGGTGCGGCTGGGCGGCGAGGAATTCGTGCTGGTGATGCCGCTGCCCACCGGCCGCGCCTGGGAACGGATGGAGGCGCTGCGCCGCGAGCTGGCGGCCGCCCCGTTCCAGCCCGGCCGCGACGACGACCCGATGCGGCTGACCTTCAGCGCCGGCATCGCCAGCTGGCCGCAGGACGGCAACGACCTGTCGCAACTGCTGCGGCGGGCCGACCTGCGCCTGCGCCGGGCCAAGCTGGAAGGCCGCAACCGGGTGGTGGCGCGCGACGCCTGATGGCCCCGGCTTGCCGGCACCTGCGGCGCTGACTACCCTGCGCCAGCAGGCGCACTGGGGCGCCTTCGACAGGGGGATGCCCGCGTGAATCTGAAGTTGCGCCTGACCATCATGAATTTCCTCCAGTTCTTCATCTGGGGGGCCTGGCTGATCACCATCGGCCGCTACTGGTTCGAAAACCGCGGCTGGTCCGGCACCAGCTTCGGCGCAATTTTCTCGACCATGGGCATCTCCGCGCTGTTCATGCCCTCGCTGATGGGGATCGTCGCCGACCGCTGGATCAATGCCGAGCGCCTGTACGGCGCGCTGCACATCCTTGGCGGCATGCTGCTGTGCCTGCTGCCGCAGGCCTCCGACCCGAACACGTTCTTCTGGCTGATCCTGGCCACCATGCTGTGCTACATGCCCACCATCTCGCTGGCGATCGCGGTGGCCTACAACGCGCTGAAGCAGCAGGGCATGGACGTGATCCGCGACTACCCGCCGATCCGGGTGTGGGGCACCGTGGGCTTCATCGCCGCGCTGTGGACCACCAGCCTGCTCGGGCTGGAGAAATCCCCCGGGCAGTTCTACGTGGCGGCCGGCGCGGCGTTCGTGCTCGGTGCCTATGCGTTCACCCTGCCCGCGGCCCCGCCGCGCCTGCGCGAAGCCCGGCACGGCTCGCTGCTGGACGCGCTGGGGCTGACCTCGTTCCGCCTGCTGGGCGACCGCAACATGGCGGTGTTCTTCATCTTCGCGATGCTGCTCGGCGCCGCGCTGCAACTCACCAACGCCTACGGCGGCACCTTCCTGGGCGAGTTCGAGAACAACCCGGCCTATGCCGATTCGCTGGCGGTGAAGTACCCCGCCATCATCATGTCGATCTCGCAGATCAGCGAAACCCTGTTCATCCTCACCATCCCGTTCTTCCTGAAGCGGTTCGGGATCAAGACGGTGATGACCATCAGCATGGTCGCCTGGTTCCTGCGCTTCGGGCTGTTCGCCTACGGCAATCCGGGCCCGGGCCTGTGGATGATCATCCTCTCCTGCATCGTGTACGGCATGGCGTTCGACTTCTTCAACATTTCCGGCAGCCTGTTCGTGGAGCAGCAGGCCGACCCGAAGATTCGCGCCAGCGCGCAGGGCCTGTTCATGCTGATGACCAACGGCATCGGCGCGGTGCTGGGCAGCGCGGTCAGCGGCTGGATGATCGACCGCTTCTTCACCGATGCCGCCGGCGTGAAGGACTGGCACGGCATCTGGCTGACCTTCGCGCTGTATGGGCTGGCGATGGCGGTGGCGTTCGTGCCGCTGTTCAAGCACCGCCACGATCCGCACAAGGTTGTGCCTGCGCACGGCGCGGCCGACGTGGGCAACCCCTGACCATGGCGCGCGTCTTCGTCGCCGGCTCGTTCAACGTCGATCACGTCTGGCGGGTGGCCGCACTGCCAGCGCCCGGCGCGACGCTTGCCGGGCAATACGCCAGCGGCCCCGGCGGCAAGGGCTTCAACCAGGCGATCGCCGCGCGCCGCGCCGGCGCCGAGACCGCCTTCGTGTGTGCGCTGGGACCGGATGGCGGCGCCCGGATGGCGCGCGAGCTGGCTGCAGCCGACGGCCTTACGCTGCACGCCCAGCCCAGCGCCGCGCCCACCGGCACCGCCGGCATCTTCGTGGATGCCGAGGGCCGCAACTGCATCGTGATCGGCCCCGGCGCGAACGCCGCGCTGGATCCCGGCTTCATCGCCACCGCGCTGACCGGGCTGGGCGCCGGCGACGTGCTGCTGGTCCAGCTGGAGTCCCCACTGCCGGCGGTGGCGGCCGCGCTGGAGGCGGCGCGCGCGGCCGGCGCGCTGGCCATCCTCAATCCGGCGCCGGCGAACGTGGCGATCGACCGCGCCCTGCTCGACCGCGCCGAGGTGCTGACCCCGAACGAGACCGAATTCGCCGCCCTGCTGGGCCGCCACGTGGGCCAGCGGATCGAGGCCGAGGCGGTGGCCAGCCTCGACTCGGGGCGCCTGCATGCGCTCTGCCGCGACCTGCTGCCGGACGGCAGCGTGGTGGTGACCCTGGGCGCCAGCGGCTGCTTCGTCTCGCACGCCGAAGCACAGCAGCGCGGCGATGCCGCCGGGCACTACCGGGTTGGCGCGGAGCCGGCGCAGGTGGTGGACACCACCGGGGCCGGCGATGCCTTCAACGGGGCACTGGCGGCCTCGCTCGCGCTGCGCCCGCGGCTGGCCTTCGGCGAACACGTGCGTTTCGCCAACCGCTACGCCGCGCGCAGCACCGAGCAGGCCGGCGCCGCGCTGGCGATGCCCCACTTTCCCGCGGACTGAGCCCGCCGGCGCGCGCCGCCCAACGCGAGAGTGCGAGAATGCGCGCATGCGCATCGGCCCCTACGCCATCGACCCAAAGGTGATCCTCGCGCCCATGGCGGGCGTGACCGACAAGCCGTTCCGGCAGCTGTGCAAGCGCCTTGGCGCCGGCCTTGCGGTGTCGGAGATGACCACCTCCGACCCGCGCTTCTGGCACACCGCCAAGTCGCGCCACCGCATGGACCATGCCGGCGAACCCGACCCGGTCAGCGTGCAGATCGCCGGCACCGTGCCCGAGGTCATGGCCGACGCCGCGCGCTTCAACGTCGACCACGGCGCGCAGATCATCGACATCAACATGGGCTGCCCAGCCAAGAAGGTGTGCAACGCCTGGGCCGGCAGCGCGCTGATGCGTGAACCGGCGCTGGTGGCGCGCATCCTCGAGGCGGTGGTCAAGGCGGTGGACGTGCCGGTGACGCTGAAGATCCGCACCGGCTGGGATGCCGACCACCGGAACGCGGCGGAAATCGCGCGCATCGCCGAGGCCGCCGGCGTGCAGGCGCTGGCGATCCACGGCCGCACCCGCGACCAGCACTACGCCGGCAGCGCCGAATACGCCACCATCGCCGCGGTCAAGGCGATGCTGAAGATCCCGGTGATTGCCAACGGCGACATCGACTCGCCGCGCAAGGCCGCCCGCGTGCTGGCAGAAACCGGCTGCGACGCGGTGATGATCGGGCGCGCCGCGCAGGGCCGGCCGTGGCTGCCCGGCCAGATCGCGCACTACCTGGCCACCGGCGAGGAACTGCCGGAGCCTTCGCCGGCCGCGGTGCGCGACATCCTGCTCGGCCACCTGCACGCGCTGCACGCCTTCTACGGCGAGGACGCCGGTGTGCGCATCGCGCGCAAGCACCTGGGCTGGTATGCCAGGGACCGGCCCGAGAACGCGGCCTTCCGCGCGGTGGTCAACCGCGCGCAGACCGCTGGAAGCGCAGCGGCGGCTGACATGCGACTACTTCGACGCGCTGGCCGCGGGCGTGCCGCCGGATCTGCCAGAAGCCGCCTGATCGCACCCCTCACGCGGCCTGCGGCAGGCTTGATGGCAACGCGCTCCGCGGCGGCAGTTCGGCCAGCACCTCGCCCAGGTGCGAGAGCAGGCGCAACGTGCCGTCGGCTTCCTCCACCAGCGCGCTCAGGCTTTCCACCCAGTCGCCGTCGTTGGCGTACACCAGCCCGGCATGCTCGGTCAGCGCGGCGCGATGGATATGCCCGCAGACGATGCCATCCAGCCCGCGCCGGCGCGCGGCCGCGAGCCCGGCCTGCACGAACCGGCCGATGTAGCGCTCGGCGGCGCCGCTGCGGGATTTCAGGAACTCCGCCAGCGACCAGTAGCGCAACCCCCAGCCGCGCGCGGATCGCGTTCACCCACTGGTTGCCGGTCAGGATGCGGTAATACAGCCAGTCGCCGAAGCGCTCCTGCAGGGTGCCGAAATGGGTGGCGTCGTCGAACTCGTCGCCATGCACCACCAGCAGCCGGCGGCCGTCGGCGGTGACGTGGATCGCGCGCCGCCGCACCCGCATCGCCGGCAGCGCCAGCCCGCAGAAATGCCGCAGCGGGCGGTCGTGGTTGCCGGGGATGTAGATGATCTCGGTGCCCGCCCGACGCAGCGCGTGCAGGGCCTCGACCACCCGGTTGTGCTCGGCGTCCCAGCGCACCCGGCGCTGCGCCATCCACCACAGGTCCACGATGTCGCCGACCAGGTACAGCCGCGCACAGCGCAGCCCGGACAGGAACCGCGCCAGCGCCGCGGCATGGCAGTGACGCGCGCCCAGGTGCAGGTCGGAGACGAACACCGCGCGCCGCAGTGGTGGCGACGCGATGTTCATGCCGCCCCCGCGCAGTCGGCTGCCGCACCCAGGTAGCGCTGGCGCTTCTTCGGGCGCATGCAGGCGATGTCCACTTCGATCAGGCCGTCCACCGCGTCGCTGAAGCCGGGATCGACGCCGAACGCGAGGAAGCGCGCGCCACCGGGTTCGCACAGTTCCACGTACTGTTTGTAGAGGGTCGGCACCTGCGCCCCCAAGGCTTCGAGGTTGGCCTTCAGCACCCGGAAA
The DNA here is from genome assembly GCF_024704365.1 of Thermomonas sp. S9. Lineage (GTDB taxonomy): Bacteria > Pseudomonadota > Gammaproteobacteria > Xanthomonadales > Xanthomonadaceae > Thermomonas. Next base: position 811,243 of record NZ_JAJDFY010000001.1, on the reverse strand, counting down.
GCGGTGTCGGCGTCCAGCGCCGCATCGTCGGGATGTGCGGCCTCATACACGAACGGGCGGCGCGCGGTGACCTCGCCTGGCGGACCGCCGTGCCAGCGCGCGTAGTGGGCGACGATCTGCGCACGCGCCGCCGGCGGCAGCGCGGCGCTGATCGAGACCGCGCCGAACAGGTAGCGCACCTGCGGATACGCGCGCAGATAGGCGCCGATGCCTTGCCACAGATAGTCGAGGCTGCGGCTGCTCCAGTACGCGGGCACCACGAAGCTGCGCCCCAGCTCCATGCCCTGCGCGATCCGCGGCAGCATCGTCTCGCCGTAGGCGAACAGGCTGGCGGTGTACAGCCCGCGCAGGCCGTGCGCGGCCAGGGTCGGCGCGCCGCGCGCGATCCGGTAGGCGCCGGCGATCTTGCCAGCCGCCGCGTCCCACAGCACGATGTGCTCGTACCAGCTGTCCCAGGTGTCCAGGTCCAGACTGCGCCCGGTGCCCTCGCCCACTTCGCGGAAGGTCAGCTCGCGCAGGCGGCCGATCTCGTGCAGCAGCGGCGACCCCACCGCCAGCGTCCCCACCCGGATCTGCTTGCCGTCGGCGGTCTGACCCAGTAGCCGCATCCCGTCGATTCCGGCGCGCAGCAGGCCGGGTTCGACCGCCGCGGCCAGCGGCTCCGGCCCCTGCTGCCGTGCGCGCGCGCGCTGGCGGTGGCTGCCGAGCGCGTACAGCTCGCGGCGCACCTCGCGCAGCAGCGCGGCATCATCGCCTGCGGCCGGCAATTCGCGCGGGGCACCGATGCGCAACCCGATCCGGCGCGCGCGGCGGGCGAACATCTCGCGCGCCAGCAGCGCGGTGCCGGCCGGCTTGAACAGGGCCGAGGCACCGTAGAACAGCGCCGAGTTGCGGGCGTGGATGCGCACCGGTAGCACCGGCGCCGCGCAGGCGCGGGCGAAGCGCAGGAAGCCGCGCCGCCAGCGGCCGTCGCGGATACCGCCCGGGCCCAGCCGCGAGACCTCGCCGGCCGGGAACACCACCACGCATTCGCCGCGCGCCAGCGCCGCCTCGATCGCGCGCAGGCTGTCCTGCGCCGGACGGCCGCCGAGGATGCGCACCGGCAGCAGCAGCTCGCCCAGCCCGTCCAGCGCCGACAGGAAATCATTGGCCACGATGCGCACGTCGCGCCGCACCCGGCCGAGGGCATCCAGCAGCGCCAGCGCGTCCAGCGCGCCCGACGGATGGTTGGCGACCACCAGCAGCCGCCCGTGGGCGGGCACCTGCGCCAGCTCGTCCGCGTCCACGTCGTAGCCGGCGCCCAGGTGACGCAGGGCCGCGGCGACGAAATCGAACCCGCGCAGGTGAGCGTTGCCGGCGAGGAAGGCGTCGATCTCGTCCAGCCGCGACCAGCGCGCGATGCCGCGCAGCAGCGGGCGGGCCAGGAGCGCGCGGCGACCGCGGAACCAGTGCGGGAAGCGCTGCTGCAGGCGCTGTTCAAGCTGGATCATGGCGAGAGCGTGGCGGCCGGGTTGGCCCGCAGCCTGCCCGCGCCGCGGGACAGCCGGATGGCAGCCACATGACCCCACGGTGACAGCGGGACTTAACGCCGGCCCAACATTGCGGTCACGCCCGTGGGCGCATGATGCGCGCCGGGCCGCCAGCCTGTATCATGCGCGGCCATCTTTCCATCCGAATGCAGGGATATAAAGCGATGTCCAGCTATCTGTTCACTTCCGAATCGGTCTCCGAAGGCCATCCGGACAAGCTCGCCGACCAGATCTCCGATGCGGTGCTGGACGCGATCCTGGCCCAGGACAAGCACGCCCGCGTGGCCTGCGAGACGCTGGTGAAGACCGGCGCGGCGATCGTGGCGGGCGAGGTCACCACCAGCGCGTGGGTGGACATCGAGGAGCTGGCCCGCAAGGTCATCAACGGCATCGGCTACGACAACTCCGGCGTCGGCTTCGACGGCCACACCTGCGCCATCATCAACATGCTCGGCAAGCAGTCGCCCGACATCAACCAGGGCGTGGATCGCAAGAAGCCGGAAGACCAGGGCGCGGGCGACCAGGGCCTGATGTTCGGCTACGCCTGCAACGAGGCGCCCGAGTTCATGCCGGCGCCGATCTACTACGCGCACCGCCTGGTCGAGCAACAGGCCAAGGTGCGCAAGAACGGCAAGCTGAAGTGGCTGCGCCCGGATGCCAAGAGCCAGGTGACGTTGCGCTACGACGGCCACGACATCGTCGGCCTGGATGCGGTGGTGCTGTCCACCCAGCACGATCCCGACATCAAGCAGAAGGACCTGATCGAAGCGGTGCGCGCACACGTACTCGCCCCGGTGCTGCCGAAGAAGTGAGCTGGACGCGCTGCCGAAGAGCAAGGTGTTCATCAACCCGACCGGCAAGTTCGTGATCGGCGGCCCGGTGGGCGACTGCGGCCTGACCGGGCGCAAGATCATCGTCGACACCTACGGCGGCATGGCCCGCCACGGCGGCGGCGCGTTCTCCGGCAAGGACCCCTCGAAGGTGGACCGCTCGGCCGCCTACGCCGCGCGCTACGTGGCCAAGAACATCGTCGCCGCCGGCCTGGCCGACAAGTGCGAGGTGCAGGTGAGCTACGCCATCGGCGTGGCCCAGCCGACCTCGATCTCGGTGACGACGTTCGGCACCGGCAAGGTCGGCGACGACGTGATCGAGAAGCTGATCCGCGCCCACTTCGACCTGCGTCCGTATGCGATCACCCGCATGCTGGACCTGGAGCACCCGATCTACCAGCCGACCGCCAGCTATGGCCACTTCGGCCGCAAGCCGAAGGAGATCAGCTACACCGACGGCGCCGGCAACAAGCAGAAGGCGACGCTGTTCTCGTGGGAGAAGACCGACAAGGCCGAGGCCCTGCGCAAGGCCGCCAAGCTGAAGTAAGCCGCCACCGCGGCGGGCAGTCCCCGGACGGGCCGCAGTGATGCGGCCCGTTCGCGTGGGGGCCGCGTAAAATGCGCGCATGCCCCTCCTCCAGTTCCAGCGCGTCGACTTCGGCGTCGGCGGTCCGCTGCTGCTCGACCACGTCGACCTCACCATCGAACCCGGCGAACGCGTCTGCATCGTCGGCCGCAACGGCGCCGGCAAGTCCACCCTGATGCGGCTGATGGCCGGCGAGCTCAAGCCCGACGACGGCGAAGTGCGCGTGCAGGCCGGCGTCGTGGTCGCACGGATGGCGCAGGAAGTACCGCAGGACACGCAGGGCAGCGTGCTCGCCGTGGTAGCCGAAGGCCTGGGCGATCTCGGCGCGCTGCTGGCGCGCTACCACCATGCCGTGCAGGCCGGCGACATGGCCGCGATGACGGCGGCGCAGACGCAGATCGAGGCCGGCGACGGCTGGGACCTGGACCGCCGCGTGCAGCAGGTGCTGGAGCGGCTGGAGCTGCCCGAGGATGCCGAATTCGCGGCGCTCTCCGGCGGCATGAAGCGGCGCGTGCTGCTGGCGCAGGCGCTGGTGCGCGCGCCGGACATCCTGCTGCTGGACGAGCCCACCAACCACCTCGACGTCGAAGCGATCACCTGAGCTGGAGGGCTTCCTCAAGACCTTCCCCGGCAGCCTCGTGTTCGTCACCCACGACCGCGGCTTCCTGCGCGCGCTGGCCACCCGCATCATCGAGATCGACCGCGGCCAGGTCACCAGCTGGCCCGGCGACTACGACAACTACCTGCGCCGGCGCGAGGAGCGCCTGCACGCCGAGGCGCAGGAGAACGCGCGTTTCGACAGACTGCTGGCGCAGGAAGAGGTGTGGATCCGCCAGGGCATCAAGGCCCGCCGCACCCGCAACGAAGGCCGCGTCACCGCACTGAAGGCGATGCGCCGCGAGCGCGCCGCGCGTCGCGGCCTCACCGGCACGGTGAAGATGGAAGCCGCGAGCGCGCAGGCCTCCGGCAAGAAGGTGATCGAGATGACCGGCGTGTCGCAGGCGTTCGGCGACCAGGTCCTCCTGCGCGACGCCTCGGCCACGCTCCTGCGCGGCGACAAGGTCGGCATCATCGGCCCGAACGGCTCGGGCAAGTCCACCCTGCTCAAAATCCTGCTGGGCGAACTGCAACCCGATGCCGGCACAGTGGCGCTGGGCACGAACCTGAAGATCGCCTACTTCGACCAGCACCGCAGCCAGCTGGACGACACCCGCAATGCGCTGGAGAACGTGGCCGGCGGCCGCGATTTCGTGGAGATCAACGGCAGCCGCAAGCACGTGGTCGGCTACCTGCAGGACTTCCTGTTCTCACCGGAGCGTGCGCGCGCACCGATCACCCGCCTGTCCGGCGGCGAGCGCAACCGCCTGCTGCTGGCGCGCCTGTTCGCACAGCCGTCCAACCTGCTGGTGATGGACGAACCCACCAACGACCTCGACGTGGAGACGCTCGAACTGCTGGAGGAGCTGCTGCTGGACTATCCCGGCACCCTGCTGCTGGTCAGCCACGACCGCGACTTCCTCGACAACGTGGTGACCAGCACGCTGGTGCTGGAAGGCGACGGCCGGCTGGGCGACTACGTCGGCGGCTACAGCGACTGGCTGCGCCAGCGCCCCGCGCCCCCCTGCGACCACGCCCCCCGCCACAGCGATCAAGCCAGCGGCCCCACCACCCGCGGCGGCGGGGCCCTCCCCCGCGCAAGAAGCTGAGCTACAAGGACCAGCGCGAGCTGGAGCAGCTGCCGGGCCGCATCGAAGCGTTGGAGGCCACGATCGCCGCGCGCACCGCCGCGATGCAGGACCCGGCGTTCTACCGCCAGGGCGACGCGGCCCGGCAACAGGCCAATGCCGCGCTGGCGCAGCTGCAGGCCGAGCTGGACGCCGCCTACGCCCGCTGGGAGGCGCTGGACGGTTGAACCGTCAGCCGCAGCCACCATCCACGTGGCAGGTCGCACCCGTCATCGCATCAGTTGGCGCAGGCTCGGCTGCCAGCATCGCGATCTGCGCCCCCCAGGACCAGATCCTCCACCTGCCCGAAGTGGTGCTGCCGCAGGCAGCCGATCCGGTCGATCAGCAGCAGCGTCGGCGTGCCGCGCATGCCGTAGGCGGCCATGGTGCGCGGGATCGGCCCGGCCTCGGAGGCGGCATCCACGCCCACCGGGAAGCCAATCCGGTACTCGTGCAGGAACGCCTCCAGCGCCACCGGCGTCATCGCCGCATGGTGTTCGAACACGGTATGCAGGCCGATCACTTCCACGTCTTCGCGGGCGAACAGCTGCCGTACCCGCTGCGCCTGCGGCAGCCCGTGCGAGACGCAGCCGGGGCAGAGCATCTGGAACGCCTCCATCACCACCACCCGGCCGCGCAGCGCGGCCCAGTGACAGCGGCGCGGGCACGTTGAACCAGTGCGAAATCTGCAGCTCGGGGGCGGTTTGAATCCTCATCGGCATACGCCTCTCCGCAATGGAAAGCCCGCGCCGCCAGCGCAGCGCGGGCCGGATGCTCAACGATTGGGTTTGCCCGGCAGGCTGAGATCTCCGGAGGCCACCTTGAACACATCCACCACGCAAAGCAGCGGCGCATGCACGCTGGCATTGACGCGCAGACCGGCGGTCACCCCATCGAAACCGCCCGCCGTGACCACCCCGATGTCGTCGAAGGGAACTTTCACCTCCACCGTTCCGGCCTCCAGCGTCGGGCTCCAGCCGGGGCTGTCGAGCAGCAGCGGCAATCCCGGCCAGGTCCTGGGCAGGCGCGGCTTCGCGCCTTGCGGGATGTCCACCACCGCCAGTGCGCCCTTGCCGCAGGCCGGGTTCGGCTGCAGCACGACCCAGTGGGCTGTGCCAGACGTCACCATCGTTGTCACGGCGCCCATCGCCATTTTCATCGAACAGCGGTGTGTCGTCGAAATCCGGATGCGCCGTCACCGCCAATGCCAGAATGCCGGCCTTGTGTTCGAAACCGACTTCCCACGGATCGATGCTGGTTGGCCAGACGTAGGAGAACACCTGGCTTCCCGCCAGCTTGCCGGAGGCGGACGGGCGCGTCCGGCCGGCCCTTCCGGAGACCGCCATGTGGAACGTGGCGACATTTCCGCTGGTGCTGATGCGGGTGTGGACGATATCGAAGTCGGCAGCCACCGCGGTGTTTGCGGGTGTGGCGATGCCACCGTCGTGAGCCGCGGCAGGTACGGCGGCCAGCAGCAGCGCCGCGACGATCGGATGCAGGGTCATCGTCGTCTCCTCAGCGCAGTTCGGCCAGCGACGCGCCGAAATTGATATGCATCGGCACCCCGTCGATGACCAGGGCGGGCACCGAGCGGATACCGGCGGCTTCGGCTTCGTCCAGACGGGCGCGCTGCTCGCCCAGATGCACGATCTCGACGTCGTAGCGCTGTGGGTCCAGCGCATGCGCAAGGTATTGTTCGGCCTCCACGCAGACCGGACAACCGGCATGATAGAAAACGGCGTTCTGGCGCATAATCATGATTCCTCTTGCTTGCTCGTGACGGGTAAGGAGTGGAACCGGGCGACATTCGACTGCAATCGGGTGTCGCCCTCTTTCATTCCGCCGGAAGCGGAATCCGTTGCCGGAACCGTTCCCGGTTCGCGGCGAAATCCTGTGGTTCGGCGCGTTCATGCTCGGCGCAGTCCACACGCAGCTCCAGATCGCCGAACGGCTGGCCGGTGAAGCCGCACAGGTGGGGCCGTGCGGCATCGCCACTGGCGAAGGGCCGGAAGAACCTGCAGCCCACGCAGGTGCGCAGGCCTGTCGCCAGCCCCTGTCGCTGCGCCTCGCCAACCAGCAGTTGGGTACAGCGCAGCAGCGCCGCGAGATCGGCCTGCTCCAATGCCTGCACCAGGCCCAGCGCGCCGCGGTCCGACTGTCGTTTCAGCGCTGCCTGCGCGCGCCCTTTCGGGCTCAGGTGCAACAGCTGGGCGCGCGCGTCCCGCGGATCCGGACTACGCTCGATCCAGCCATGGGCTTCCATGGTCTTCAGGGTGTCGCTGAGACTGGCGGCGGTGACCCCCAGCCGCTCCGCCATCCGCGCCGCGCGCAGCCCTGGCGCGCGTCGGCCAACAGTTTCAACACGCCAGCCTGCACCGGCGGCATGGGCCAACCGGCATCGCCATGCCATGCCTGTGCGCGCAGCAGCCGGCTGAGCTGCTCCAGCGCAGCGGCGGCCTGTTCGCGGGGGTTGCCGGATGCATCCATGGCGATATATTAGGATTCCTATTATTAATGTCAAGCGGTGCAGGGCATCCGGGTCCGGGGCGCCGTGTCAGCACGGTGGGCAGGCCGTTCATCCCTGGGCTGCATCCGATAGCGCCCGTCCCCGCTATAATTCGTGCATCCCGAGGGGCGCTGCGATGGGTCGGCTTGCACAAGCCGGCGTCCGCCAGGCTCGGTCTTGCAGAAAACGGCGCCCGGTTTGCACTCACCCAGCCCTCCCCCGCATAGCAGGAGGCGGGCATGAAACCGGAAACCATCATGAACGCTGTTGCCAAGACCTTCTCGACCGCTGCCGACTACAAGGTGGCCGACCTCTCGCTGGCCGACTGGGGCCGCAAGGAAATCGACATCGCCGAGCACGAGATGCCGGGCCTGATGGCGATCCGCCGCAAGTACGCCGCCGAACAGCCGCTCAAGGGCGTGCGCGTGACCGGCAGCCTGCACATGACCATCCAGACCGCGGTGCTGATCGAGACGCTGGTGGATCTCGGCGCCTCGGTGCGCTGGGCCTCCTGCAACATCTTCAGCACCCAGGACCACGCCGCCGCCGCGATCGCCGCCACCGGCACCCCGGTGTTCGCCTGGAAGGGCGAAACCCTGGAGGAATACTGGGACTGCACCCTGGCCGCACTGACCTTCACCTTGCCCGACGGCACCCTGACCGGCCCGCAGCTGGTGGTGGACGACGGCGGCGACGTCACTCTGCTGATCCACAAGGGCTACGCGGCTCGAGCAGGGCGACGATGCCTGGGTCAACTCGCCCTCCGCCAGCCACGAGGAGCAGGTGATCAAGGACCTGCTCAAGCGCGTCGCCCGCGAGCGCCCCGGCTTCTGGACCCGCGTGGTCGAGGAGTGGCGCGGCGTGTCCGAGGAGACCACCACCGGCGTGCACCGCCTGTACCAGCTGGCCGAGGCCGGCAAGCTGCTGGTGCCGGCGATCAACGTCAACGACTCGGTCACCAAGAGCAAGTTCGACAACCTGTACGGCTGCCGCGAGTCGCTGGCCGATGGCCTCAAGCGCGCGATGGACGTGATGCTGGCCGGCAAGGTGGCGGTGGTGTGCGGCTACGGCGACGTCGGCAAGGGCAGCGCGCACTCGCTGCGCGCCTACGGATGCCGGGTGATCGTCACCGAGATCGACCCCATCTGCGCCCTGCAGGCGGCGATGGAAGGCTTCGAGGTGAAGACGGTCGAGGACACCCTCGGCAGCGCCGACATCTACGTCACCACCACCGGCAACCGGGACATCATCACGCTGGCACACATGCAGGCGATGAAGGACCAGGCCATCGTCTGCAACATCGGCCACTTCGACAACGAGATCCAGGTGGACGCGCTGAACGCCAGCGGCGCGGTGAAGACCAACATCAAACCGCAAGTGGACAAGTACACCTTCGCCGACGGCCACAGCATCTTCCTGCTGGCCGAAGGCCGCCTGGTCAACCTGGGCTGCGCCACCGGCCATCCCAGCTTCGTGATGAGCAACAGCTTCTCCAACCAGACGCTGGCGCAGATCGACCTGTGGGCGAACCGCGATCGCTACCAGCGCAAGGTGTACATGCTGCCCAAGAAGCTGGACGAGGAAGTGGCGCGGCTGCACCTGGAAAAGATCGGCGTGAAGCTGACGACCCTGACCCCCGCGCAGGCCGCCTACCTCGGAGTATCGGTGGACGGCCCGTACAAGCCGGAGCACTACCGCTACTGATGCCGGCACGCCTGCGCGATCGAGACTGCGGGCGCCTCACGGCGCCCGCAGTCGTTTCCAGCGCACTCCGCCTGCGTTTTCTGCTGGTCGCGCTGACTCGATTGGAGCTCTATCGCTTCATCGCGATGAAAGTTATCATGCCCGCATTCCCTCCGGAGTGCGGCCATGCCCAGCGTCAGCTTCGAGTTCTACCCGCCCAAGACGGACGAGCAGCGCGCCCAGTTCGACCGCACCGTGCGCCGGCTGAAGGCATACGCACCCGAGTTCATGTCGGTGACCTTCGGCGCCGGCGGCTCGACCCTGAGCCAGACCCCGGAAACCGTGCAGCGGCTGCGCGACACACGCGCTGGAGGGCGTACCGCATCTGACCTGCGTCGGCGGCAGCCGCGAGGAAATCCGCACGCTGCTGCGGCACTACCGCGCGCTGGGCTGCAACCGGATCGTCGCCCTGCGCGGCGACCTGCCCTCGGGCATGGCGCGCAGCGGCGACCTGCGCCACGCCAGCGAGCTGGTGCGCCTGATCCGCGAGGAGCACGGCGACCACTTCCATATCGAGGTCGCGGCCTATCCGGAAGTGCACCCACAGGCCGTGGACGCGCAGGTGGACCTGCGCCATTTCAAGGCCAAGGTGGAGGCCGGCGCGAGCGGCGCGATCACCCAGTATTTCTACAACGCCGACGCCTATTTCCGCTTCGTCGAAGACGCGCACAAAGCCGGCATCGGCATCCCGATCGTGCCCGGCATCATGCCGATCGCCAATTACGCCCAGCTGCGCCGCTTCTCGGAAGCCTGCGGCGCCGAGATCCCGCGCTGGATCGACCGCCGCATGCGCGCGTTCGCTGACGATGCCGCGGCGATCCGCGCGTTCGCCGCCGACATGGTGGCCGCACTGTGCCGCCGCCTGCTGGACGGCGGCGCGCCGGGGCTGCATTTCTACACCCTCAACCTGGCACATCCGGTGCAGGCGGTGCTGCAGCGGCTGGAGTGAGCGCGCACCCTGCACGCATGCCCCGCATCACCGCCCTGCTGCTGCCGGCACTCCTGCTCGGCCCGCTGCCCGCCCCGCCCGCGCAGGCGCAGGTGCGCCAGTGCCTGACCAGCGACGGCACCCGGATCTATACCGACCGCCCGTGCGGCGACCTCGCCGCGCGCGAGGCGCCACCGGCGGCCCCGACGGCCGGCGCCGGCGGCGCCCTGCTGGCCGCGCGCGGCAGCTGCGCGCGCAGCGTGCAGGACCTGGCCGATGCGCTGGAACGCGCGCTGCAGGCCGGCGATGCCAACCAGCTCGCGGCGCTCTACGACTGGGCCGGGATGGGCAGCGCCGCCGCGAACGCGGTGCTGGACCGGCTGCAGCGGATCGCCGCGCGCCCGCTCGTGGGCGTGCACGCGCGCACCGATCCCGACGACGGCACGCTCACCGGGCTGGTGGCGGACCAGGTGGATGGCAACGGGCACACCCCGCGCCAGGCCGGGTTCGGGCTGCGCCGGCGCATGGGCTGCCTGTGGCGACGCTGTAGCGGGAATGCCGCGCACGGCGCGCGCTCAGCGCAGGCGCACCATCCAGCCGTGGCGATCGGGCACGCGCCCGTACTGGATGTCGGCCAGTTCGCGGCGCAGCGCCAATGTCACCTCGCCGATCGGCGCATCCAGATCACCCACTGAAAAGCCCTTGCCCTTGAGCTGGCCGATCGGGGTCACCACCGCGGCGGTGCCGCAGGCGAAAACTTCGCTGATCTCACCCGAGGACACGCCGTCGATCCATTCGTCGATCGCGACCTTGCGCTCCTCCACCTGCATTCCGCGGTCGCGGGCCAGCTGCAGGAGGCTGCAACGGGTGACGCCCTCGAGGATGCTGCCCGACAGCGCCGGGGTGACGAGGCGGCCGTCGCGATAGACCAGGAACACGTTCATGCCGCCCAGTTCCTCGATGTAGCGGCCCTCCACCGGGTCCAGGAACAGCACCTGCGAGCAGCCGTTGGCATAGGCCTCCTGCTGCGGCAGCAGCGAGGCGGCGTAGTTGCCGCCGCACTTGGCCGCGCCGGTGCCGCCCCTGGCCGCGCGCGCATAGTCCTGCGACAGCCAGATCGCCACCGGCGCCATGCCCTTGGCGAAATAGGCGCCTGCGGGACTGGCGATCACGTAGTAGACGGCCGCCTGCGCCGGACGCACCCCGAGGAAGGCCTCGGTGGCGATCATGAACGGACGCAGGTACAGGCTGCTCTCCGGCTGCGAAGGCACCCAGCCGTGGTCGACGGCGACGAGCTGCCGCAGCGACTCCACGAACTCCGCCACCGGCAGCTGCGGCAGCGCCAGCCGCGCCGCCGAGCGCTGCAGGCGCGCGCCGTTGGCCTCGGGGCGGAAGGTCCAGATCGAGCCGTCGGCATGCCGGTAGGCCTTGATCCCCTCGAAGATCTCCTGCCCGTAGTGCAGCACCGCCGCGGCCGGGTCCAGCGTCAGCGGGCCGTAGGCGCACACCCGCGCATCGTGCCAGCCGCGCGCCTGGTCCCAGTGAATGGCCACCATGTGGTCGGTGAAGAGGCGGCCGAAACCGAGCTCGCCGGCCAGCAGGGCCTCGCGCTGCGCATCGCCGCGGGCATGGTCGGAGGGAATGACCTGGTAGGCCAGCGGCGCGGCGGCGTGGTTCATGCGGGACTCCTTGCGAACGGACTGCGCATTATGCCGCCGAAGCCGCGCCCGGGCCGGCACCGCCCCGGCGCACCGTCCGCACGCTGTCGCTCAGCCGAAGCGCAGCGTCGCCACCACGCCGCGTTCTCCGCCAGGCCGCACCTGCACCTCCCAGCCGTACAGGGCGCACAGGCGGCGCACGATCGACAACCCGATGCCGCCGCCCTGCGAGTGCCCGGCGTGGGTGCCGCGATAGCCGCGCTCGAACAGGCGCGCGGCGTCCTCGGCGCTCAGGCCGGGGCCGGAGTCGCGCACTTCCACCGCATCGGCCAGCACCCGCACCACCACCTCGCCACTGGGGGTGTACTTCACCGCATTGCCGATCAGGTTGCCCAGCGCCACCGCCAGCGCCGACTCCGGCACTTGCAGCGGCAGGCTCGGCTCGCCCTCCTGCTTCAGCTCCACCGGCTTGCCGGCGAGCTGGGCACGGTGGCTTTCCAGCAGCTGCTGCGCCACCTTGGCGACATCGCACTGGCCCACCGCGCGCTCGTTGCGCGACAGCAGCAGCAGCGCACCGATCAGGTCGGAACACTGCTGCTCGGCGCGCTGGATGCGCAGCAGGCGGGCGCGGGTGCGCTCGTCCAGATCCGGCTTGGCCAGCAGCAGTTCGGCCGCGCCGCGGATCACCGCCAGCGGAGTGCGCAGCTCGTGGCGACGTCGGCGTTGAACTCGCGGTCGCGCTGCACCACCTCGGTCAGGCGCGCGGCATAGTCGTCCAGCGCACGCGCCAGCTCGCCCACTTCGTCGTCCGCGAAATCCGGTGCCAGCGCTTCGGGTTCGGGCTGTTGCCCGAGCGCCGCAGCCGCCGCGCCAGCTCCGACACCGGCGCCATCACCCGCGACGCCGACCACCAGCCCAGCACCAGCGCGAACAGGGTGAACGCCAGCACCGCCGCCAGCAGCCAGCGCGTGAGCAGGTCGGAGGTGGCGGCCGCGTCGGTGACGTTGTAGCGCACCAGGCTGGTGAACGGCTTGCCCTCGCGGCTGATGCCGCGACGCACCGCCACCTTGTACACCTGCATCCGGCCGCTGGCATCCGGCTCGCGGATCTCGTGCACGCCGGGCTTGAGGTCGCGGTACAGCGGGTTGATCTTGTAGGCGTTCGCGTCGCTGAAGGTGCGTGCATCGAACACCAGGTAGAACGGTGGTTCGTCCGGATTGGTCTCCACGTGCCGCACCAGGTTGTCCACCTCGCGCTGCAGGGTCTTTTCGATCAGCTGGTTCTCCAGCCGGTTGCGCAGGTGCACCATCGCCACCGCGAACAGCGCGGTCAGGCCGAAGCCCAGCAGCACGAACGAGGTGATGATGCGGGTGCGCAGCCGGCGCCGGCCGGGCGGGCGGCGCTGCGCGGAAACCTCAGCCGTCGGCATCGGGGGCCGCGATCCGGTAGCCGATGCCATGGCGGGTCTGGATCATCGGCTTGGCGAAGGGCTTGTCCACCGCGGCGCGCAGGCCGTGGATGTGCACCCGCAGCGAGTCGGAATCCGGCAGTTCCTCGCCCCACACCCGGTTCTCGAGCTCCTGCCGGGTCACCACCGCCGGCGAGGCCTCCATCAGCGCCTGCAGGATCTTCAGCGCGGTCGGGTTGAGCTGGATCGAACGCCCCTCGCGGTGTACCTCCAGGGTATCCAGGTTGTATTCCAGCTCGCCCACGTTGAGCACCCGCGCCGGCAGCCCGCGCCCGCGCCGCGCCAGCGCGTTGAGGCGCACGTTCACCTCCTGCAGCGCGAACGGCTTGATCAGGTAGTCGTCGGCCCCGGAATCGAAGCCGGCCAGCTTGTTGTCCAGCGAATCGCGTGCGGTCAGCATCAGCACCGGGGTCTGCTTGCGGGCGTCGCCGCGCAGCTTGCGGCAGACCTCCAGCCCGTCCATTCCCGGCAGATTGAGGTCCAGCACGATGGCATCGAAGTCGTGCACCACCGCCAGGTGCAGGCCGGTGACGCCGTCCGCGGCGAAATCCACCGTGTGCCCGCAGTCCTCGAGGTAATCCCCGAGATTGGCGGCGATGTCGGGATTGTCTTCGATGACCAGTACGCGCATGTGTCTCGTCTCCAGGAAGCCGCAGGCTCCGGCTATGACCGGCGCGGCGCAGGCCGGTTCCCGGATTCTTGCACAGCCGCCGCGCGCGGCAGGCGGAACGCGAACGAGAAAAAGCCCGGGCGGTGGGGGGTCGCCCGGGCCAAACGTCTCATCGCCCTGCAGTGCCGGCCGAGGGGGAAGCGCGGCGGGCACATGCGCATGCTGCGCGCGGCGCGATTAAGAATCCGTCAAATCCGCGTTGCGCTTGTGTTGCAGGCCAACCGCGCGGGCCACCACGTGCTCCACCACCGCGCCTGCCACGTCGATCCCGGTGGCCGCCTCGATGCCCTCCAGCCCCGGCGAGGAATTGACCTCCAGCACCAGCGGGCCGCGCTTGCTGCGGATCAGGTCCACCCCGGCCACGCCCAGGCCGAGCAGGCCGGCCGCGCGCACGGCGGTGTGCATCTCCGCCCGGCTCGGGCGCACCGGCCTGGCGCTGCCGCCGCGGTGCAGGTTGGAGCGGAAGTCCCCTTTCGGCGCCTGCCGGCGCATGGCCGCGACCACCTTCTCGCCGACCACGAAGCAGCGCAGGTCGGCGCCCCTGGCCTCGGCGATGAACTCCTGCACCAGGAAATTCGCATACAGACCGCGCAGGGTTTCGATCGTGGCGCGCGAAGCGGAGGCCTTTTCGGTCAGCATCACGCCCGCGCCCTGGGTGCCTTCGTTGAGTTTGATGACGTGCGGCGGCGGGCCCAGCATTGCCAGCAGGTCGGCGGTATCGTCCGGGTTGTCGCCGAACACCGTCACCGGCAACCCGATTCCAGCCGCAGCCAGCACCTGGTGGCAGCGCAGCTTGTCGCGCGCACGCGCGATCGCCGACGCGCTGTTGGGGCTGTAGCTGCCCATCAGCTCGAACTGGCGCAGCACCGCGCAGCCGTAACGGGTGATCGAGGCGCCGATGCGCGGCACCACCGCGCCGTAGCCGGCGATCGGCCTGCCCTTGTAGTGCATGTCGAAGCCATCGCTGCTGATCCGCAGGTAGCAGCGCAGCGGATCGAGCACCCGCACGCTGTGGCCGCGCTCGCGCGCGGCCTCCACCAGTCGCCGGGTGGAATACAGCTTGCCGTTGCGGGACAGGATGGCGAGTTTCATGGGGATGCCCGGTGGAAGTGCCCGATCGATGTCCTTGCCGCCGGCGGCCAGACCGCGGGCCCCCAACGCAAAGGGCGGCATCCGTGAGGATGCCGCCCCGATATTGCAGGAAGTGCCGCAGGCACTGCGCGAAACTGGAGCGGGTGATGGGAATCGAACCCACGTTAGCAGCTTGGGAAGCTGCAGTTCTACCATTGAACTACACCCGCGCGGGGCGCAAGTCTATGCCGGTGGCCGGCCGGGATGCAACGCATGCAGGCCCGGCCGTGCCCGCGGCGATCAGAACGCGCCGCCCAGCATCACGTAGAAGCTGGCGTTGCTGCCGCCGCGCTGGCCCACGGTGACGTTGGCGCCGGTGGTCAGGTCCAGCCCACCGAGCTTGTTGCGCAGGCCGACGGTGAAGGTGCCGTAGGTGCGGTCGAAGTCCAGCCCCGGCACCGCGTACGGCAGCGAACCGGACAGCGACAGCGACTGCGCCCACACCTGCTCGGCTGGCTTCTTGTATTCGTGATCGCCGGTCAGGCGCACGAACGGCTGCACGTGGTCGTTGATGGCGTAGCTGGCCTGCCAGCCGGCGCTGCCGATCAGCGAATCACCCTTCTGCTTCATGTAGGCCAGCGCGCTGGACTGGTTGCTGTCCTCGGCATACCCGTCCACGCGGATGGTCTGCGACAGCAGGCTGACCAGCGGGCCGTGCTCCCACTTGCCGTGCTTGAAGGTCCAGCCGGCGCTGGCGCCCACGCTCAGGTTGGTGCCATCCGGGGAGCCGTGGTGGACGCGCACGGCCTGGCCGAGGTTGACCTGGCGGTCCACCTTGTAGCCGAGCTTGGTCCAGCTGGCCTGGCCGTTGACCCACAGGCCGTCGCTGGCCCAGCCGATGAAGCCGCCGACGCTGGCGTCGGTCTGGCGGAAGCTGCCGCGGTCGAAGCCGAAATCGATGTCCTGGCGGCCGTAGCCGGCGAACGCGCCGTACAGCAGGTGGCCGCTGCGCCAGCCCACCCCGAACGCGCCGGTGCCGCCGAAGCCGTCGAAACCAAACGACTTCACGAAGCGCTGCTGGTCGCCGCGGATGTCGGCCCACCAGCGCATGCCGTCGCCCTCTTGCATCGCCATGCCGGCGACCGCGCTGTCCACGCCGACCGCGCGCGCGCGCCCGACCGTGCCCGCCGAATGCGGCAGCACCGCGATGCTGCGCGGGCCCTCGATCATCGCAATCGCCAGATCCCCCAGCGCCTGATGCGCGGCCGAGGTCGGGTGCACGCCGTCGGCGAACAGGTAGGTGTTGGCGCCATTCGGCACGGTCGAGGTCGGGTTGCAGAACAGCGAAGAGCCGCCCGCCGGCGCCGGCTGGGTCAGGCAGGCCTTGCCGGTGACGTTGGTCAGGCCGTAGGTGCCGGGGCTGGCCACCACTTCCTGCAGGAAGTGGAAGGTATCGACCGGGATCACGTGCAGGCCGGCGCTGGCCAGCCCGCCGTACAGCCCGCCGTTGTAGGCGGTGGACAGGGCGGTGCCAAGCGCGATGCCGGCGGCGCCGCCGGCGGCCGCATCCGGGGTCAGGCCGATGTCCGGGATCGTCGGCACCAGGATGTAGCGGGCGCCGGCCTGGGTCATGGCGCCGATCAGGCTGATCTGGTCGCCGACCGCGGTGCCGAGGATCGCCTGTGCGGCCGCGCTGCCGGCTGCCTGCGCCTGCGCGGTCGTGCCGCCGCCGAGCAACACATTCGCATAGGCGGTCTGATAAGCACCCGTCGCGGCAAAAATGTCGTTGGCTCCACCCCAGACAGTGTAGAGCGCGTTCGGATCCACCTTGTTGCCGGCCGCCAGATAGGCGTTGTACTGGCTGACCAGCGACGGGGTGTAGCCCAGCCCGCCGACGCTGTCGATCTTCACCCGCGCGCCGCCAACCGCCCAGTTGCTGCCGCTGCCCGGAGTCGGGCTCGGGGTGGTGTTGCCGGTCCAGGCCGGATTCGCATTGCCGCCGTAGTAGCTGGACAGGTAATCCGCCCAGAGGTAGCCGGGGTTGGTGGTGAAGCGACCGATGATGGCGCCGTTGGGGCCGATCAGGTTGATCAGCATCGGCCGGAAGTAGCCACCGTCGGTCAGGCTGTCACCGAAGAAGACGGTCTGCGAGAACGGCGACTTCGGCGCGTTCTGGGCGAAGGCGGGCAGCGCGGCCAACGCCAGCGCAGCGGTGAGCAGGGTCCTGCGGAGAGAGCGTTTCATGGGCATCCTCGCGTGCATGGGTGTGGACATCGCGCAAAACGTCGGCAGCCCACCGGGGGCCTGCCGCAAGCCGTACGCCGGCGAATGGAAATGATGGTTTCATGAAATCATAACGCTCTCACGCTGCAGCGCATCACGCCGCCCCACAAGCGGCGACAATGGCGCCTGCCGCGCACATCCACGGGAACCCACGCCTTGACCGATCCCTATTCCAGCCAGGGCGCGAAAGCGCCGCCCAAGCCTTTCACCGCCACCGCAGGCCAGCGCAAGGTGCGCAGCTTCGTGCTGCGCCAGGGCCGCTTCACCGAGGCCCAGCAGCGTGCCTTCGACGCGCTGTGGCCGCGTTTCGGCCTCGATTACACCGGCGCGCCGCGCGATTTCGACGCCGCCTTCGGCCGCTGCGCGCCGCGCATCCTCGAAATCGGCTTCGGCAACGGCGAGGCGCTGCGCTACTCGGCGGCCCGCGACGCGGCGCGCGATCACATTGGCATCGAAGTGCATGCCCCGGGGGTCGGCCGCCTGCTGAACGCGCTGGCCGAAGACGGGGCGACCAACGTCCGCGTCTATCACCACGACGCGGTGGAGGTGCTGGAACACGAGATCGCCGATGCCGCGCTGGACGAGGTGCGCATCTATTTCCCCGATCCCTGGCACAAGAAGCGCCACCACAAGCGGCGGCTGGTGAACCCGGCCTTCGCCGCGCTGTTGGTGCGCAAGCTGGTCCCGGGCGGCCGCCTGCACCTGGCGACCGACTGGCAGGACTACGCCGAGCAGATGTGGGATGTGCTGGACGCCACCCCCGGGCTGGCCAACCGCGCCGGTCCGCGCGGCCACGTGCCGCGCCCGGACTGGCGCCCGCAGACCCACTTCGAGGCGCGCGGCCTGCGCCTGGGCCACGGCGTGTGGGATCTGCTGTACGACCGCGTCGCCACCGGCAAGGCGGGCTGACGCGCGCGCAAAACGCGCTACCCTGCCTGCACCCTCGCCGCCACCGCCCGCGCCCGCCGCCCCCGGAATGGATACCACCCTCGTCCTCACCAACGACATGCTCTGGGTGCTGGGGCTGGTGGCGTTCGCGATGGCGATGTTCCTGTTCGAGCGCATCCGCGCCGACGTGATCTCGCTGGTGGTGCTGGTGGTGCTGGGGCTGACCGGGCTGGTGGCGCCGGAGGACCTGTTCGGCGGCTTTTCCTCGGACGCGGTGATCAACGTGATCGCCACCATGATCCTGGGCGCCGGGCTGGACCGCACCGGCGCGCTGAACCGGCTGGCCGGCTGAAACGCTGCGGCGGGCGCGCGGGATCGAGCGCCGGCTGGTGCTGCTGGCCTCGGCGGTGTCCGGGCTGAACTCGGCGATCATCCCCAACACCTCGGCGACCGCGCTGTACCTGCCGGTGGCCTCGCGCCTGACCGCGCGCACCGGCATCAGCCTGTCGCGCCTGCTGATGCCGATGTCGGCGGCGATCATCATGGGCGGCAGCCTGACCATGGTCGGCAACTCGCCGCTGATCCTGCTCAACGACCTGCTGGTCTCGGCCAACGCCAGCATGCCCTCCGGCGCGGCGGCGCTCACCCCGCTGAAGATATTCGCGCCGCTGCCGATCGGGCTGGCGCTGCTGGCCGCCTCGTTGGCCTATTTCCACTTCTTCGGCGATCGCGTGCTGCGCGAAAGCGGCGACGAGGCGGTGACCCCCGCGCGCACCCAGAGCTATTTCGCGCGCACCTACGGGATCGAAGGCGATATCCACGAGCTCACGGTGACTGCCGACAGCCCGCTGGTTGGCATGAGCGTGGGCGATGCCGAGGCGCTGGTGGACATGCCGCTGCTGCTGGCGCTGCGTACCGGCGAAGAATCGCGGCTGGCGCCGCCGGCGGACACCCGCATCTGGGTGGGCAGCGTGCTCGGCGTGATGGGCCCGCGCGAGCAGATCGCCGATTTCGCGCAAAAGAACTTCCTGCGCCTGTCCTCGCGCCTGCGCGTGTTCGCCGACCTGTTCAACCCGGCGCGCGCCGGCATTTCCGAGGCGGTGATCCCGCCCACCTCCAACTTCATCGGCAAATCGCAGGCCCAGCTGCGCCTGCGCAAGCAGTTCGGGCTCAGCCTGCTGGCGATCAACCGCGACGGCAAGGTGCTGCGCGAGGACGTGCGCAGCGTGCCGCTGCAGGCCGGCGACATGCTGGTGCTGCACAGCATCTGGACCGACCTGGCCGAAGCCGCGCGCAGCCGCGATTTCGTGGTGGTGACCGACTACCCGAAGGACGAGCAGCGCCCGCACAAGTTCAAGATCGCGATGGCGATCTTCGCGCTGTCGATGCTGCTGGCGCTGTCCTCGCGCATCCCGACCTCGATCGCGCTGATGACCGGCGTGGCCGGCATGCTGGTGACCGGGGTGCTCAAGATCGACGAGGCCTACGCCGCGATCAGCTGGAAGACGGTGTTCCTGATGGCCTGCCTGATCCCGCTGGGCTGGGCGATGGATTCCAGCGGCGCCGCGGCGTGGGTGGCCGGGCACAGCATCGAGCGCCTGCCGCAGGGGATGCCGCCGTGGCTGATCGAGATCGCGCTGGCCCTGTTCACCACCGCGTTCTCGATGGTCATCAGCCACGTCGGCGCCACCATCGTGCTGGTGCCGCTGGCGATCAACCTGGCGCTGGCGGTGAACGGCAACCCCACCGCGTTCGCGCTGGTGGTGGCGCTGTCGGCCTCCAACAACTTCATCACCGCCTCCAACCCGTCGGTGTCGATGATCACCGGGCCGGCCGGCTACAGCGTGCGCGACATGTGGCGCTCGGGCGGGCCGCTGACCCTGCTCTACACCGGGGTGATCGTGGCGATGGTCAACCTGCTCTACTGATCCATCGGCGCCGCGCCCAGCCGCACCTGGCCATCCGCGCAGTGCACCGCCACCGCGCGCAGCGACTCGCCACGGCAGGGACCGGCCACGCAGCGGCCATCTTCGAGCGTGAACGTGGCCCCATGCACCGCGCACACCAGCTCGCCGGCCTTGCTGCGCAGGAACATTCCGGGCGCGTAGTCCAGCCGCCGCCCGGCATGCGGGCACACGTTCAGCCAGGCGCGCACGCCGCCATCGGCGGCGCGGTGCAGGATCAGCGGCTCCGGCGCCCCATCCAGCGGCGCCTCCACGGCCAGCAGGCCATCGCGGGGCAGGGCCTCCAGCGCGGCCAACACCGTCCCGTCGTTTAACGAACTGCTCACACCCGTCCCGCCGGTTCTGCCGATACTGCCGGCATTGTGTCATGACCCTGTCACGTCCAGGATCTCAAGCGATGTCGTTCTTCCAGCACTCCGCCTTCCTACGCCTGCGTACCCTGATTTCCGGCACTCCGCGCCGTCCGCGCCACCCGCTGCTGCGGGTCGCGCTGGGGCTGGTGGGGGTCGCCCTGCTGCTGGTGCTGCTGGCGGTCGGGCTGGTGGTGGGCCTGGCGATGCTGCTGGCCGGCATGCTGTAGGCGCCTGCGCACGCGCCCGGGCAAGCCAGCGCGCGTGCGTGGCCGCACCCTCGAGGGGGGATTACCGGGTGGTGGGCAAGCCGTCGCTGGCGCGCTGATGGATCTGGTGCCGGCCGCGGCCGCGCCGCTGCATTCCCGTCATCGACCGCCACGGCCACGCGCTGGGCGAGTTCCCGGTGCGCCGCATCTACTGCGTGGGCCGCAACTTCGCCGACCATGCGCGCGAGATGGGCGCCAGCGCCCCGGCCTCGAAGGCCGAGCGCGGCAGCCCGGTGTTCTTCATGAAGCCGGCGGATGCCATCGTCACCGACGGCGTGGTGCCCCTACCCGCCCGGCACCGCCGATCTCCACCACGAAGTCGAGCTGGTGGTCGCGCTCGGCCGCGACGCTCCGGCGGGCATTCTTCCGGTCGAAACGGCCGGGACCTTGATCCTGGGCTATGGCATCGGGCTGGACCTGACCCGGCGCGACCTGCAGGCGGCGGCCAAGGCCAAGGGCCTGCCGTGGGATACCGGCAAGGGCTTCGACCATTCCGCCCCGGTCTCCGCACTGCTGCCAGCCGCCGAGGTGGACGCGCTCGCGCCGCTGGAACTGTCGCTGGAGGTCAACGGCCGGCGCCGCCAGGCCGCGACGCTGGACCAGCTGATCTGGGATGTCCCCGAGATCCTGCACGCGCTGTCGAAGCTCTACGCCCTGCGCGCCGGCGACCTGGTGTTCATGGGCACCCCCGGCCGGCGTGGCCGCACTGCACCCGGGCGACACGTTCCGCGCCCGTCTGGGCGGGCTGCTGCAGCTGGATGGCCGGATCGCCCCGCCGACGGGTTAAGCTGGCACCACACGCCACCCTTGGGGAGCCACCGCTGATGGGCATGATGACCGAGTTCCGGGAATTCGCGATGCGCGGCAACGTGATCGACCTCGCCGTCGGCGTGGTCATCGGCGGCGCGTTCGGCAAGATCGTGTCGGCGCTGGTGGACAAGGTGATCATGCCGCCGATCGGGCTGCTGGTCGGCGGCGTGGATTTCTCCAAGCTGGCGATCACCCTGCAGGCCGCGCACGCCGGCCCGGATGGCAAGGAGATCCCCGCGGTGGTGCTGGCCTACGGCGAGTTTCTCAACGCGGTGATCCAGTTCGTCATCATCGCGCTGGCGATCTTCCTGCTGGTCAAGGCCATCAACCGCCTGCACCGCGCACCCGCGCCCGCGCCCGAGGCGCCGCCGCCGACCCCGGAAGACGTGCTGCTGCTGCGCGAGATCCGCGACGCGCTGAAGAAATAACTTCCGGCACAGGCCCGCCCGCGCGCGCGCCGCCCTAGAACTTCCGGGGTTCCCCGCCCCGGAGCCCGCCGATGCGCACCACCGTTCTCGCCGCCGCCTTCGCCCTGCTGCTGGCGGCCCCGCTGCACGCCGCCCAGCCCACCCGCATCGGCCACGCCGCGCTCACGCGCGCCGCGCAGCTGCAGGCCCAGGCGCTGCAGGACGACACCGCCTGGAAGGTGGTGGAAGCGCTGACCACCGAGGTCGGCCCGCGCCTGGCCGGCAGCGAGGCCGATGCGCGCGCGGTGGAATGGGCCAAGGCCCGGTTCAAGGCGCTGGGCTTCGACCGGGTGTGGACCGAGCCGGTGACCTTCCCGAAATGGGAGCGCCGCAGCGAATCGGCGCAGGTGCTGGGCGCGCACGCGCAACCGCTGCACGTCACCGCGCTGGGCGGCAGCCCGGGCGGCACGGTCGCAGCCGAGGTGGTGCGTTTCGACTCGCTGGAAGCCCTGCAGCAGGCCGCGCCCGGCTCGCTGGCCGGCAAGATCGCCTTCGTGGACGTGCCGATGCCGCGCAGCCGCAGCGGCGAAGGCTATGGCCAGGTCGGCGCGAAGATCCGCGGCGCCGGCCCGTCGGCGGCCGCGCGCGCCGGCGCGGTCGGCTACCTGATGCGCTCGGCCGGCACCGACATGCACCGCAACCCGCACACTGGCATCAGCCGCTTCCAGCCCGGGGGTGACGCCGATCCCGATGGCCGCCCTGTCGCTGCCGGACGCCGACCAGCTGACGCGCCTGATCGCGCTCGGCCCGATCCGGGTGCAACTGGCGCTGGACTGTGAGCTGGGACGGCGAATACACCTCGCAGAACGTGGTCGGCGAGATCACCGGGCGCAGCAAGCCGAACGAGGTGGTGCTGATCGGCGGCCACCTGGATTCCTGGGACCTCGGCACCGGCGCGATCGACGACGGCGCCGGGGTGGCCATCACCATGGCCGCCGGCCACCTGATCGGCCAGCTGCCGAAGGCGCAGCGTCCGGCGCGCAGCATCCGGGTGGTCGCATTCGCCAACGAGGAGCAGGGCCTGTGGGGCGGCCGCGCCTATGCCGAGGCGCACAAGGCGCAGCTGCGCCAGCACCAGATCGGCGCGGAGAGCGACTTCGGCGCGGGGCGCATCTATGCCTTCAAGGCCGACGTCCCCGCGCACGCGCAAGCCGCGCTGGCGCAGATCGCCCAGGCGCTGGCGCCGCTGGGCATCGCCGCCGGCAGCGCCGGCGAAGAGGGCTGCGGGCCGGACCTGTCGCCCTTCCACGCCCTCGGCATGGCCTGCGCCGGCCTGGCCCAGGACGGCACCGACTACTTCGACTACCACCACACCCCGGACGACACCCTCGACAAGATCGACCCGGCGGCGCTGGCGCAGAACGTCGCCGCCTACGTCACCTTCGCCTATCTCGCGGCGGACGCGGACGGCGACTTCGGCAGCGCACCGAAGCCGGAGGCCGCCGCGCCGGCGGCGAAGTAAGCGCGGCTTAGGCCGCGCGCGCGGCCCACTGCGCCAGCAGCACCGCGGTGGCGGCGGCCACGTTGAGGCTCTCCACCGCGCCGCTGCCGGGGATCGACAGCCGCAGGTCGCAGGCCGCGGCCAGCGCCGGCGACATGCCCGGGCCTTCCGCGCCCAGCACGTACACCAGCCGCGGCGGCAGTGGCACGCGCAGCACGTCGTCACCGCCGCGCACCACGGTGGCTGCGAGCCGGAACCCAGCCCCGCGCAGCTGCGCGAGGCTGTTGTCCTCGCGCCCCAGCCGCACCAGCGGCACCGCCTCGGCGCCGCCCTCGGCCACCCGCGCGGCCGCGCCCGACAGCGCCAGCGTGGAGTGCTTGGGCAGCAGCACCGCAGCGACCCCAAAATGCGCGGCGCTGCGCAGGATCGCACCGAGGTTGTGCGGATTGCCTACGCCATCCAGCCACAGCGCACACTGCGGTCCGGCCGGCAGGCCGCGCAGCCAGGACGACAGCGGCCGCGGCGCCTCCTGCAGCACGTCGGCGACCACGCCCTCGTGGTGCGCGCTGGCCGCCAGCCGCTGCAGCTCTTCCTCCGCCACCACCCGGTAGCCGATCCGGCGCGCGACGCACCACTTCAGCAGCAGCTTTAGTAGCGGAATCCGCGCCTCGGCCAGATACAGCTTGCGCAGCGCCTGCGGCCGCCGCGCGAACACCGCGCGCACGGCATTCAGGCCGTAGATCCGCAGCTCGCCGTCGCGATCACGCATGGCCGCCTGCCTGCGGGGTGTCCGCCTCCAGTGTCTCCAGCGTGCGCGCCAGCGCCTCGGGCGAGCGCGTGTAGCGCGCCAGCGCGGCGTAGAACGCCGGCACCACGAACAGCGACAGCAAGGTGGAGAACGCCACCCCGAAGATCACCACGATGCCGATGGCGGCGCGGCTGGCGGAACCGGGGCCGCCGAACACCACCAGCGGCACCGCGCCCATCACGGTGGCGATCGAGGTCATCAGGATCGGGCGCAGGCGTACGCCGGCGGCTTCGATGATGGCCTCGTGGACGCCGTGGCCTTCGTCGCGCAGCTGGTTGGCGAACTCCACGATCAGGATGCCGTTCTTCGCCGCCAGGCCCACCAGCATCACGATCCCGATCTGCGAGAACAGGTTGAGCGTGCTGCCGGTGAGCCACAGCCCGAGCAGCGCGCCGAGCACGCCCAGCGGCACCGTGAGCATGATCACCAGCGGGTGCAGGAAACTCTCGAACTGTGCCGCCAGCGCCAGATACACGATCAGCAGCGCCAGCGCGAAAGTCACCAGCACCTCGCCGCCGGATTGCTGCAACTCGCGCGATTCGCCCTTCCAGCTGATCTGCGCGTAATCCGGCAGCGCCTCGCGCGCGGTCTGCTGCGCCCAGGCCACCGCCTCGCCCAGCGGGTAGCCGGGCGCCAGGCGCGCGCTCAGGGTGATCGAGCGCAGGCGGTTGAAGCGGTTGAGGGTGCCGGGCTCGGCGATTTCCTTCAGCGTGACGAGGTTCGACAGCGGCACCAGGCTGCCGTCGCGCGCGCGCACCTGCAGCGACTGCAGCGCGGCCACCGAATCGCGGCCGCTGCGATCCGCCTGCAGCATCACGTCGTACTCCTCGCCGTTGTCCACGAAGGTGGTGGCGCGGATGCCGCCCATCATGGTCTGCAGCGTGCTGCCGATCGCCGCCACCGGCACCCCGAGGTCGGCGGCGCGCGCCTTGTCCACGATCACCCGCATCTGCGGGCGGGTTTCCTTGTAGTCGGAATCCGGGCCGAGGAAGCCGGGGTTCTCCGCCATCTTCGCCAGCAGGATGTCGCGCCACTGCGCGAGCTCCTGGTAGTCCGGGCCGCCCAGCACCAGCTGGAACGGCTGGCCGCGGCTGCGCACCAGGCCGCCGCCGGCCATCGTGCGCACGCGCACGCCGGGCAGGCCGGCGAATTCCTTTTCCAGCTCGCCGGCCAGCTCCACCGTGCTCTTGTCGCGCTGATCCCAGGGCTGCAGGAACACGATCGCGCGCCCGGTGTGCATCTCCTCGCTGGCACCGAAGCTGCCGGGCACGCGCGGGTTGGCGCGCAGGATCGGCTTGTCCGGGCCGGTCAGGCCGGCCAGGATCGCCTCGACCTGCTGCATCTGCTTGACGGTGTAATCGAAGCCGGCGCCCTCCGGGCCCTCCACCAGCAGCTGGAACGCGCCGCGGTCCTCGGTCGGCGCCAGCTCACTGGGCAGATGCCGGAACAGCAGCACCAGCGCCACCAGGGCGCCCAGCATCAGCACCGCGAACAGCCCGATCCGGTGCACGTGGCGCGCCAGCATGCCGCGGTAGCCTGCACCCAGGCGCTGGAAGCGGGCGTTGATCCACTCGCTGACGAGGTTGCCGTGCACCGCGTGCGGGCCGGTGTGCGGGCGCAGCAGCTTGCTGGCCATCATCGGCGTCAGGGTGAGCGCGACGAAGGCCGAAATGGCGACCGCCGCCGCCAGCGTCACCGCCAGCTCGCGGAACAGCCGCCCGGTATTGCCCTGCAGGAAGCCCACCGGCAGGAACACCGCCACCAGCACCGCGGTGGTGGCCAGCACCGCGAACGCCACCTGCGCGGTGCCACGGCGGGCCGCGACCAGCGCCGGTTCGCCCAGGTCCACCCGGCGCTGGACGTTCTCCACCACCACGATCGCATCGTCCACCACCAGCCCGATGCACAGCACCAGCGCCAGCAGGGTCAGCAGGTTGATCGAATAGCCGAACGCATACAGCGCGATGAACGCGGCGATCACGCACACCGGCACCGTCACCGCCGGGATCAGCGCCGCGCGTGCGCTGCCGAGGAACAGCCAGATCACCACCAGCACCAACACGATCGCCTCCACCAGCGTCTCATAGACCCGCGCCACCGCGGCCGAAATGAAGGTGGTGCTGTCGTAGGCGACGTAGATGTCGGTGCCCTTGGGCAGGGTCGGGCGGATGCGGTCGGCCTCGGCCTTGGCCGCATCCGCGACCTCCAGGCTGTTGGCGGTGGAGGTCTTGACGATGCCGATGCCCAGCGCCGGCTCGCCGTTGCTGTGGTACCAGGCGCGGCGTTCGGCCGACTCCAGCGCCAC
Organism: Thermomonas sp. S9; assembly: GCF_024704365.1. Lineage (GTDB taxonomy): Bacteria > Pseudomonadota > Gammaproteobacteria > Xanthomonadales > Xanthomonadaceae > Thermomonas. The sequence goes on along the minus strand of NZ_JAJDFY010000001.1, from coordinate 784,945 downwards.
CCGCGCCACGTCGCCCAGGCGCACCACGTAGCCGTCGCGCCCCTTGCCCAGCGGCAGCTCGGCGAACTGCCCGGGGCTGGTGTAGTCGCGCGCCACCCGCAGGATGAAGTCGCGGTCGGCCGATTCGATCCGGCCCGCGCCCAGCTCCACGTTCTCCGCACGCAGCGCGCTCTCCACGTCGGCCGCGGTCAGGCCGCGCGCGGCCAGCTTGTCGCCGTCCAGCCACACCCGCATCGCATAGCGCTGGCTGCCGCCGAGGAACACCCGCGCCACGCCCTGCAGGCTGGAGAAGCGGTCCACCAGATAGCGCTGCGCATAGTCCGACATCTGCATCTGGTCCATCGAGGTGGAGCGCAGGTTGAACCAGAGGATGGCGTCGGAATCGGCCTCGACCTTGCTGATCTCGGGCGGGCGCGCCTCGGGCGGGAGGCGGTCGGCCACCCGGCTGACCGCGTTGCGCACGTCGTTGGCGGCGGCCTCGATGTCGCGGGTGGGGTAGAACTCGATGCTGATCCGCGAGCTGCCGTTCTGGCTGCTGGAGTCGATGGTGTTGATGCCCTCGATCCCGGCCAGCGCATCCTCCAGCGGCTTGGTGATGCGGGTCTCGATCACCCCCCGCGGACGCGCCCGGGTACTCCACCTGCACCGAGACGATCGGCGGGTCGATCGCCGGCAGCTCGCGCAGGGTCAGGCGCAGGAACGCCATCACCCCGAGCACGATCAGCAGCAGGCTCATCACCACCGCCAGCACCGGGCGCTTGATCGACAGGTCGGACAGCGTCATGGCGTCACTTCGCCTGCGTGGTGGCGGCGGTGGCGGCCGCGGCGGGCGCGACCGGCGTGATCTTCGCGCCCGGCTGCAGCTTGCCAGTGCCCTGGGTGACGATGCGCTCGCCCGCCGCGACGCCCTGCTTCAACATCACCCAGCCGGGGATGCGGCCGCCCACCACCACGTCGGCCTTCTCCACGCGGCCGTCGGCCTTCACGCGCCAGACGAAGGTCTCGCGGCCGACCTGCTGCACCGCCAGTTCCGGCACCACCAGCGCCGGGCGGGTGGCGCGTACCAGGGTGATCTCGACCAGCATGCCCGGCTTCAGCAGGCGCTCGGGATTGGCGAACTCACCACGCACGGTGGCAGCACGGGTCGCCGCCTCCAGCCGCGCCGACACGGTGGCGACCCGGCCCGCGAACGTTCGCCCCGGCCAGGCGCTGGCGCGGCCCTCCAGGGCCTGCCCCGGCGCGACGTCGGCCAACTCGGTCTCCGGCACCGGGAAATCCACGTACACGCGGGAAATATCGTCGAGGGTGGCGATCGCGGTGCCCGGGGTCACCAGCGCGCCGGGGCTGACCTGGCGGATGCCCAGCACCCCGGCGAACGGCGCACGGATCACCCGGTCGGCCAGGTTGGCGCGGATCTGCGCCACCTGCGCCTGCGCCGCATCGCGCGCCGCGCGCGCGCTGTCCAGCGCGGCGCGCGCCACCAGCTGCTGCCCGGCCAGCTGCTCCAGTCGCCGGTACTGGGCCTCGGCATCCCGCGCCTGCGCCTGCGCGGAGGCCAGCGCCGCCTGCTGCTGCTGGCCGGTCAGGGTCACCAGCGGCGCGCCCTTGGCCACCTCCTGCCCGCTCTCGAAATGCACCGCCTGCACGGTTTCGCTGACCTTGGCGGTGACCGTCACCGCCTCGCGCGCATGCACGGTGCCCAGCGCGCGCAGGCTGTCCTGCCAGTCGCGCGGCGCCACCACCTGCACTTCCACCGGCTGCGGCCCGTTGCCGCGGCCACCGCCCTGCGACGGCGCCGACTTGCCACAGGCGGCCAGCAGCAGGCACAGGCAGGACACGATGGCGACGCGAACAGAGGACGGCGGCATGGGCAGACTCGACGCAGGGGAACGGCCGATTCTAGGCGGCGCCGCTGCCCGCGCCCTGTGCCATCGGCTGGGGCAGGCGCCGGAATCTGTTAGGGAAGGTCTGAACAACGCCATCCAGGCGTTGTCAGCCCACGCCGAGTCCGGTACAGGCCCGGACTCGGCTCACACGCATCCATCACTTGCGTGATGGATGCGTGGCCGGCCCTCCATGGCCGGCGGGAACCTCTGAGTTGATCAGAGGTTCCTTAGGCGCCAATCCGTTTCTACGCTCCCGCTTCCGGCACGGATGCAAGCTGGACCGCCTCCCAGACGCAGGAATGCCGGCGCGTGGCCGGCATTCCCTGTGCACTGCGGACGGGCGGAACCCGCGCCGGGGCTCAGCCCTGCATCAGCCTTCCCACTTGCCCAGCGCGGCCAGGCCGTTGGCCTTGGCGCGCTCGAACACGGTCTGCTGGGCCTTGGCGTAATTGCCCTGCATGTCCTGCGCCCACAGCTTCAGCGCCGCCTGCTGCATGGCGCGGCCGTAGGAGAACGACAGCGGCCACGGGTTCGGGCCCATGCGGTTCATCGCGTCGAGGTGCGCGGTGGCGTCCTCGTCGCTCTGGCCGCCGGACAGGAACACGATGCCCGGCAGGATCGCCGGCACCGCCGTCTTCAGGCACATCAGGGTGGACTCCGCCACTTCCTCGACGCTGGCCTGCTCGGCGCAGCCCTTTCCCGGCACCACCATCGACGCCTTCAGGATGGTGCCTTCCAGCATCACGTTCTGGTTGTACAGGGCGTCGAACAGCGCGCGCAGGGTCACCTCGGTGACCTCGTAGCAGGTCTCGATGTCGTGGTCGCCGTCCATCAGCACCTCGGGCTCGACCATCGGCACCAGGCCCTGCTCCTGGCACAGCGCCGCGTAGCGCGCCAGCGCGTGGGCGTTGGCCTCGATGCAGGTGCCGGAGGGCATGTCCTCGCCGATGGTGATCACCGCGCGCCACTTGGCGAAGCGGGCGCCAAGCCTGGAGTACTCGGCCAGGCGCTCGCGCAGGCCGTCCAGCCCCTCGGTCACCAGCTCACCGGGGAAGCCGGCCAGCGCATGCGTGCCCTTGTCCACCTTGATGCCCGGGATCATGCCGTGCTCGGCCATGTACCTGGCGAACGGCACGCCGTCCCGGGTGGACTGGCGGATGGTCTCGTCGAACAGGATCGCGCCGGAGATGTACTGGTTGAGGTTGGGCGCGGTCAGCAGCAGCTCGCGGTAGGCGCGCCGGGTCTCCTCGGTGTTCTCGATTCCGACTGCGGCAAAACGCTTGGCGATCGTGCTGGTGGACTCGTCGATGGCGATGATGCCCTTGCCCGGGGCGACCATGGCGCGGGCGGTTTCGGCAAGCTGTTCGATGCTCATGCAGGCGGCTCGGCTGGCGGTGGGAAAACGCGGATTATAGCCGCGCCGGCCGGCCCGCCGGATGCCCGGCGGGCGCTACAGCTCGCCCAGCCCGGTGGCGTGCCCGTCCGCGCCGATTTCGAGCAGGCGCAGGGTATTGGTGGCGCCGTGGGTCTGCATGTGCTCGCCGCTGGTAAACACCACGCGGTCGCCGGGGGCCAGCAGGCCGGCCTCGACCAGCACCCGGATGCTACCGCGCGCCGCCTCGCGCGGGGTCTGGCCGCGGCTGTCGTAGTCCATCGCGAACACGTCGCGCATCAGCGCCATGCGCCGGCGCGCGCTGGCATGGTGGGAGAACGCGAAGATCGGTACCGCCGAGCGGAACCGCGACAGGTAGCGCGCGGTGCCGCCGGATTCGGTCATCGCCACCACCGCGCGCACGCCGATGTGCTCGCACAGGAACATGGTGGCCATCGCGATGGCCTGGTCGGCGCGCTCCAGGCCGCGCCGCGCCTTCTCGAAATCGGTATCGAACGCGAACTGGCGCTCGGCGCCGCGGCAGATGCGCGCCATCGCCTCCACTGCTTTCACCGGCCAGTGGCCGGCGGCGGTCTCCTGCGAGAGCATCACCGCGTCGGTGCCGTCGATGACCGCATTCGCCACGTCCAGCACCTCGGCGCGGGTGGGGATCGGGCTGTCCACCATCGACTGCAGCATCTGGGTGGCGGTGATCACCACTTTCTCGCGCGCCACCGCTTCGCGGATGATCTTCTTCTGCAGGCCGGGCAGCTCGGCATCGCCGATCTCGACGCCGAGATCGCCGCGCGCGACCATCACCACATCGCTGGCGTCCACGATCTCGGCCAGGTGCTCGATTGCCTCGGCGCGCTCGATCTTGGCCACCAGCGCGGCATTGCTGCCGTGCGCCCTGGCCACCCGCCGCGCCTCGTGCATGTCCTCGGCGCTGCGGCAGAACGAGACCGCGATGAAATCGACTTCCATCCGCGCCGCAATGGCGATCAGTTCGCGGTCGCGCTCGGTGATCGCGCCCAGCGACAGCCCGCCACCCTGCTTGTTCAGGCCCTTGCGGTTGGACAGCACGCCGTCGTTGAGCACGCGGGTGACGATGCGCTCGCCCTGCACCGCCTCGACCTGCAGCTGCACCAGGCCGTCGTCCAGCAGCAGCACGTCGCCGGGGGCGACGTCGGCCGGCAGTTCGAGGTAGCTCACGCCCACCTGGCGGGCGTCGCCGGGCGGCGCCTCCAGGCTGGCCACCAGATCGAAGCGCTGGCCGGCCTCGAGCTGCACCTTGCCCTCGGCGAAGGTCTCGATGCGGATCTTAGGCCCGGGCAGGTCGGCCAGGATGCCGACCTCGCGCCCGATCTTGGCCGCCATCGCGCGCACCGCCTCGCCGCGCGCCACCTGCGCGGACGGGTCGCCATGCGAGAAGTTCAGCCGCACCACGTCCACGCCCGCGCGCAGCACCGCCTCCAGCACCTCCGGCGGATCGGTGGCCGGGCCGAGGGTGGCGACGATGCGGGTGTGGCGGGGGTGGTCGGCGGCGAGGACGGTCATGGAAGCGCGGAATCGTGTGCTTGGGGTTGATCCCACGCTATCACGGCGATCCGTCGCGTGAACGATGGATCCGGCGCCTGCAATCGACTTCAGCCAGCGCGCGCCTGCAGCGCGGCCACCGCCGGCAGGGTCTTGCCTTCCAGGAATTCCAGGAACGCGCCGCCACCGGTGGAGATGTAGGACACCTGGGAGGCGATGCCGAACTTGTCCACCGCGGCCAGGGTGTCGCCGCCGCCAGCGATGGAGAAGGCGCGGGAGGCCGCGATCGCGCGCGCCACCACCGCGGTACCGGCGGCGAAGGCATCGAACTCGAACACGCCCACCGGGCCGTTCCAGACCACGGTGCCGGCCTCGGCGATGAGCCCGGCGTAATACGCGGCGGTGGCCGGGCCAATGTCGAGGATCATGTCGCCTTCGCCCACCGCATCCACCGGCTTGACCGTGGCCGGCGCATCGGCGGCGAAGGCTGGGGCCACCACCACGTCCACCGGCAGCGGAATCTCGGCGCCGCGCGCCTTGGCATCCGCCATGATCTGCCTGGCGGTGTCGAGCAGTTCCGGCTCCATCAGCGACCTGCCGACTGCATCGCCCCGTGCGGCGAGGAAGGTATTGGCGATCCCGCCGCCGACGATCAGCTGGTCCACGTTCTCGACCAGACTGCCCAGCAGTTCGAGCTTGGTGCTGACCTTGCTGCCGGCGACGATCGCCAGCAGCGGCCGCGCCGGGTCGGTCAGCGCCCTGTCCAGCGCGTCGAGCTCGGCCATCAGCAGCGGGCCGCCGCAAGCGACCGGGGCGAAGCGGATGACGCCGTGGGTGGAGGCCTGCGCGCGGTGCGCGGTGCCGAAGGCATCCATCACGAACACGTCGCACAGCGCGGCGTACTTGCGCGCCAACGCCTCATCGTCCTTGCCTTCGCCCATGTTCATGCGGCAGTTCTCCAGCAGCACCAGCGCGCCCGGAGCGACCTGCACGCCGTCCAGATACTCGCGCACCAGCGGCACCGGCCGTTCCAGCAGTTCGGCCAGGCGCGCGGCCACCGGCGCCAGCGAGTCAGCCGCGCTCCACGTGCCCTCTTTCGGCCGCCCCAGATGCGACATCACCATCACCGCCGCGCCCCGCTCCAGCGCCAGGCGCAGGGTGGGCAGCGAGGCCAGGATGCGCTGTTCCGAGGCAATGTGGCCGGCCGCGTCGATCGGCACGTTGAGATCCTGCCGGATCAGCACGCGCTTGCCGGCGAGGTCGAGGTCGGTCATGCGGAGGATGGACATGGGCGGGCCGCCGGAAGTGGAAAGGCCGCCATTGTCGCGTCGCGCCGGCAGCGGTTCAAACCCGACGGCGCCCGGCGGCGCGCGGTCAGTCGCTGATGGTGTCGCGCCCGGCGGCCTTGGCGCGGTACAGCGCCGCGTCCGCGCGCTTGAGGATGTCCTCCACCTCGGTGTCGCCGGGCTGCAGGGTCGCCACGCCCACGCTGACCGTGATCCGCCCCTTGGGCGACCCGGCATGGGCGATGTCGGCATCGCGCACACGCTGGCACACCCGCTTGGCGACGTGCATCGCCTGGGCATGGGTGGTGGCCGGCAGCAGCACGGTGAACTCCTCGCCGCCCGGGCGCGCCAGCACGTCGTCGGAATGCAGCAGGGCGCTGCGCACCGCGCCCGCGAACCGGCGCAGGGCGCTGTCGCCCTCGGAATGCCCGTAGAGGTCGTTGTAGCGCTTGAAATGGTCGATATCCAGCGCCAGCACCGACAGCGGCTTGCCGCTGGCCTGCGCCTCGCCCCACAGGCGATCGCCGGCCTCGAGGAAGCCGCGGTAGTTCAGGCTGCCGGTGAGCGCATCGGTGCGACTGAGGCGGTCCAGCTCCGCCACTGCCTGGCGCAGCGAGTCGGTACGGGTGGCGATCACGTGCTCGCGCTCCTCCAGCACCTTGTTGAGCTCGTCGAACGCCGCGTTCATGCGCGCGCCCAGCTCGCCGATCCCCTCCGCCAACGGCAGCAGCTCGTCGGGCAGACGCGCGTTCACGCTGGTGTCGATGCGCCCGCCCAGCGCGTAGCCGCGCAGGCTGGCCAGCAGATAGCCGAGGCTGTCGCTCAGCATCTTGCGCTGCCACCAGATCGCTGCGCCCACGCCCAGCAGGGTGACGCCCAGCATTGCTGCGAGCAGCAGCAGCCTGGGCAGGAGCGGCGCGCGCAGCACCGCGCCCGGTGCCGCCAGCACCAGGGTCCAGCCGTGCTTCAGCTGCACCGCGGCCACGTAGGCATCGTCGCCGTCGTGCAGCAGCCCGGACATCCGCCGCACCCGCACCTCGCGGTCGGTAGGCCGCGCCAGCGCGCGCAGCTGGCGCCCCAGCGGGCCGGCATCGTCCAGCACCGAGAAGCTCAACCCCGGCGCGGCATGGATCACGCGGTTGTCGGCATCCAGCAGGAGCAGCTGCAGGTCGCGCCGGGCCAGACTTTCCGAAGGAAGGCGGGTGAAACTTTCAACCGGAATCGCCGCCTGCAAGGCACCGTCGAACGTATTGCCGCGCAGCACCGGCGCCGTGATCATCACCACCGCCTCGTTGCCATAAGCATCCTGCCGGCGCACCCCGGAGACATGGATCCGCGACTGCGCGCGCACCCAGCGGAACCAGTCCTCGCCGCCGACCCCGCCGGCCGGCGACACCAGCTCACGGCCACGGGCATCGCGTGCCAGCGTGACGTTGCCGTCGGCATCCACGTGCAGGGCGCGCAGCATGCCGGGATAGATGTACAGCAGCTTGGCCAGGTCAGGCTTGGCGCGCGACAGGTCCATCGCCATCTGATCGGCGAGCAGGTCCAGCCCGGCCTGCTGCGCGTCGATGTAGTCATCGATCACCCCGGCATTCAGCCGCGCATTGGCGTCCAGACGCAGCAGCAAGGTATCGCGGCTGTCGCGCCACTGGCCCCACAGCAGGACCGCGCCGAACAGCAGCACCGGCAACAGGGTGGCCAGGGCCAGACCGAACGCCAGCCGGTGGCGCATGCTCCAGGTGCCGCTGGCGTCCTCGCCACTCTGCATGGGATGCCTCTATACCACGACCGCGGGCAAGCCCGCCTGCGCGCCGGCATGCACGAAGCCCCGCGCGTGGCGGGGCTTCGAGGAGGCCGGAGGCCGTGGGCCGGCGGTCACTTGCCCGCCATCACCCGGACCATCTCCAGGCACTTGTTGGAATAGCCCCACTCGTTGTCGTACCAGGCCACCAGCTTGACGAAGGTGGGATCGAGCTGGATGCCGGCCTCGGCGTCGAAGATGCTGGTGCGCGCATCGCCGCGGAAGTCGGTGGCCACCACCTTGTCCTCGGTATAGCCCAGGATGCCCTTCAGCGCGCCTTCCGACTGCGCCTTCATTTCCGCGCAGATCTCCGCGTAAGTGGCCGGACGCTCCAGCTCGGCAGTCAGATCGACCACCGACACGTCGCTGGTCGGCACCCGGAAGCTCATGCCGGTGAGCTTCTTGTTGAGCTCCGGGATCACCACGCCCACGGCCTTGGCCGCACCCGTGCTGGAGGGAATGATGTTCTCGAGGATGCCGCGGCCGCCGCGCCAGTCCTTGTTGGACGGGCCGTCCACGGTCTTCTGGGTGGCGGTGGCGGCGTGCACGGTGGTCATCAGGCCGCGCTTGATGCCCCACTTGTCGTTGAGCACCTTGGCGATCGGCGCCAGGCAGTTGGTGGTGCACGACGCATTGGAAATGACGTCCTGGCCGGCATAACTGGCGTGATTGACGCCGTACACGAACATCGGGGTGGTGTCCTTCGATGGCGCCGACATCAGCACCTTCCTGGCGCCTGCGGCGATGTGCTTGCGCGCGGCCTCGTCGGTGAGGAACAGCCCGGTGGACTCCAGCACCACCTCGGCGCCGACGGCGTCCCACTTCAGGTTGGCCGGATCGCGCTCGGCGGTCAGGCGGATGCTCTTGCCGTTCACCACCAGCTGGCCGTCCACCACCTGCACGTCGCCCTCGAAGCGGCCATGCACGGAGTCGTGGCGCAGCATGTAGGCCAGGTAGTCCGGCTCCAGCAGGTCGTTGATGCCGACGATCTCGATGTCGTCGCTAAAGTTCTGCACCGCCGCGCGGAACACGCAACGCCCGATGCGACCAAAACCGTTGATACCGACCCTGATGGCCATGGATGAGACTCCTGACGGAGGAAAGGGGAGTGTTCGAAATTTTACCGGATAACCCCGGCCCGGCGCTTCGAGACCGCGCCGGCCCGGGTTGACGCCGATCAATCCATAGCGCAACGGGCGTGGAAAACCGGTTTCATCGGCGCCGGCGTGAACTACACCCGCTTCTTCGGCGCCCGCACCGCCGGGCCGATGGGCGGTGCCCACCTGCGCCTGTCGGATTCCTGGGGCCTGGCCGGCCACGTCGGCGTGGATGTCCGGGCCGGCGGAACGGACGCGATCCGGATCGATGATCCGCGCCATCGCCCTCAACACCCAAGTCAAGCTGAACGGCGCCAACCTTGGCGCGTCCAACGCCATGCACATCGACCCGTCGGGGTACGGCATCGCCTACGTCGTCGGGTTCTGAAGGCGGTCATCCGCGCGTCGTCATGCCGGGCTATGCTTGCCGGCATGACGACGAACCTCCGCACCCGCTTGCTGCTGCTCGCCCTGCTATGCCTGGGCATTACCTCCACCGCGCTGGCCTGGTCGCGCCTGGGCCACGCCATGGTCGGCGAGATCGCCCAGCGCCATCTCGACCCCAAGGCGCGCGCCGAAGTCGCCGCGCTGCTGGCCGGCGAGCCGATCCCGACCCTGGCCGGCGTGGCCTCCTGGGCCGACGACCTGCGCACGGCCGATCCCGGCCGCTTCAAGGCCACCTCGCGCTGGCACTACATCAACGCGCGCGGCGGCGGCTGCGGCTTCGACCTCGCCCGCGACTGCCCGGACGGCAACTGCGTGGTTGGCGCGATCCAGCGCCAGCTGGCGATCCTGGGCGACCGCAGCCAGCCGCTGGAGGCGCGCCGCGACGCGCTCAAGTTCGTGGTGCACTTCGTGGGTGACGTGCACCAGCCGATGCATGCCGGCAACCGCCCGGACGCCGGCGGCAACCAGTACCAGATCAGCCTGCGCACCGCGGTGCCGCCGGAACCCTACGCGGCGAAGAACTACGCCAACGGCGTGATGGGCACCAATCTGCACGCGATCTGGGACTACTACATCCTCGCCAGCCGCCCGCTGCCGCCGCTGGAATACGTCAACCTGCTGGACAAGGCGCTGGCGCCGGGCCCGATCACGGCGCACGTCGCAACCGAGGCCCCGCTGGCCTGGGCCGAGGAGTCCTGCCAGCTGATCGACGCCAAGGGCCTGTATCCGCCGGGCAACAAGCACGTGCTGACCCAGGACTATCTGGATCACATGCGCCCGCTGGCGGAAGACCGCGTGCGCCTGGCCGGCGAGCGCCTGGCCGAGCTGCTCAACCAGACCATCGGCGAAGGGGCGCCGGCCGCCGCCGCGCCCTGATCGCCGCATCCTCGCAGCCCGCAACCGCCGCGCATCGGCCGCGGCTCAGGGGTGCTCGGCCTCGGCGTGCACGCGCTCGCGCCGCAGCAGGTACAGCCCGCTGGCGATGATGATCGCGGCCCCGACCCAGGTGACCGCGTCCGGCAGCACGCCCCAGACCGCCAGATCCAGCCCCACGCCCCAGGCCAGCGCGGTGTATTCCAGCGGCGCGATCAGCGAAGCCTCGCCGCGCCGGAACGCCTCGGTGATCGCATATTGCCCCAGCGCGCCGGCGATGCCGATGCCCAGCACCAGCGCGACATGCTCGCCACGCAGCGCCACCCAGCCCGGCAGCGCCAGCGCTCCTGCGCCGGCCGCCATCAGCAGCATCACCCAGAAGGTGATCGCCTGGGTGCTGTCGGTGCGCGCCAGCACCCGCACGCTGATCGCCGACAGCGCATAGCCGCCCGCTGCCAGCAGCACCGCCAGCCCGGCCAGGCTGAGCATGCCCGCCCCGCTGGGGCGCAGCACCACCAGCACGCCGAGCAGGCCGATCGCGATCGCCGTCCAGCGCCGCGGCCCGACCCGCTCGCCCAGCAGCGGCACCGACAGCGCGGTGATCAGCAGTGGGGCGACGAAGAAAATCGCATAGGCCGTGGACAGCGGCAGGCGCCGCAGAGCATAGACGAAGCTGGCCATCATCAGCACCCCCAGCGCCCCGCGCAGCAGATGCAGCGACCAGCGCACCGGCCGCAGCGCGCGCAGCCCGCCACTCGCCAGCGCCCATCCCAGCAGCCACGGCAGCGAAGACAGGCTGCGCAGCGCCGCCACCTCGAGCGGCGGATAGTGCGCCGAGAGCGCCTTCAGCCCCGCATCCATCAGCGAGAACGCGGCCACCGCCGCCAGCATCAGCAGGATGGCAGGACGTGACCGTGACGCGGCAGCGGCGGCAGGTGTCGGCATCCGCCCAGCATGCGTTAACCTGCGCGCCCCGTCACCGTGCCGAATGCCATGCCTGCCACCGCTCCGCTGGATCTTGAGGCCATCGAGGCCGACGTCCGCCGCTGGCTGGAGCGCGCGGTGATCGGGCTGAACCTGTGCCCGTTCGCCAAGGCGGTGTACGTGAAGCAGCAGGTGCGGATCGTCATCAGCGACGCCAGCACCGAGCGCGCGCTGCTGGAGCAGCTGGGCGAGGAACTGGCGCTGCTGCGCGATACTCCGACGGAGACGGTCGATACCACCCTGCTGGTGCATCCGCTGGTGCTGGGCGACTTCCTCGACTACAACGATTTCCTCGAGGATGCCGACGCGCTGGTGGAGGCGATGGCGCTGGACGGCGTGCTGCAGGTGGCCAGCTTCCATCCCGATTACCGCTTCGCCGACACCGCGCCGGACGACCCCGGCAACCTGACCAACCGCGCGCCCTGGCCCATCCTGCACCTGCTGCGCGAGGACAGCGTGGAACGTGCGGTGGCGGCCTACCCGCAGCCGGACGCGATCATCGCGCGCAACATCGCGACCATGCGCGAACTTGGCTTGAGGGCTTTCGCGCACTGCTCTCCGGCGAATCGACGCGCTGACACGCGAAGCCGCCTGCGGGGCAGGGTTGCGAAGAGCAGGCCAAGGATGGCCTGCGGCGGCGCCTCGAACAGGACGTTCGCAGAAGCCGCGCAGCCAGCCTGCCCCGCAGGCGCCTTCGCAGGCGATCCACACTCAGGCCACGAACAACCGCGCGCGCGCGTCCTCGTCCAGCCGTCGCCACGCGCCGGGCGGCAGCCCGTCGAGATCCAGCCCGCCAATGCGCTCGCGGTGCAGCGCCAGCACGTGGTTGCCGGCCGCGGCGAACATCCGCCGCACCTGGTGGTAGCGCCCCTCGTGCAGGGTCAGCCGCGCGCGGCGCGGCTCCAGCACATCGAGCCGCGCCGGCAGCAGCGGCGTCGTCTCGCCCTCCAGCATCAATGTGCCGGCCGCGAACAGCGCCGCCTCGTCCCCGCGCAGGTCCTGCGCCAGCGTGGCCAGGTATACCTTCGGCAGCTTCGCTTTCGGCGCGATGATCCGGTGCAGCAACTGGCCGTCGTCGGTCAGCAGCAGCAGGCCGGAAGTCTCGCGGTCCAGCCGCCCGACCGTGGACAGCACCGGGGCGCGCAGGCGGAAGCGCGGTGGCAGCAGGTCGTAGACGAGGCGGCCGGCATCCCTGGTCGAACAGGTATAGCCGGTGGGCTTGTGCAGCATCAGCAGCAGGCCCGGCGGCGGGTCCAGCGGCTGCCCGTCCACGCGCACGTCGTCGTGGTCCAGCAGATCGTCTGCATACAGCACCTCGCCGGCGGCGTTGGTGATGCGGCCCTCGCGGAACATCCGCTGCACCTGCTTGCGGCTGCCGTAGCCGAGATTCGCAATATGCTTGACCAGCTTCATGCCTTCACCGCGCGCACGATCTTGAAGCCACCCTGCTGGGCGACGGCATCGACCTGGCCGAAGGCGGATCCCAGGGCCTCCTCATAGGGCAGGTGGCGATTGGCGACCAGCCACAGCGCGCCCCCCGGGCGCAGCGCCTGCGCGGCCGCGGCGATGAAGGCGCGCCCGATGTCCGGGCGCTCGCCGCGCCCCAGCGCGTGGAACGGCGGATTGCAGACGATGGCATCGAACGGCCCCGCCACTCCGGCCGCCACGTCGTGCCAGTGCAGGCGCAGCGCCACGCCGTGCGCCCGTGCCGGCGCGGCGAGATTGGCCTCGGCCAGCGCGAGCGCGCGCGCATCCGCCTCGAACATCTCCAGCGCCGTCACCTGCGGGCAGCGCGCCAGCACCTGCAGCGACAGATAGCCCCAGCCCGCGCCGAGATCCGCCACCCGGCCGCGCAGGCCCGCCGGCAACGCCGCCGCCAGCAGCGCGGAGGCGGCATCCACCCGATCCCAGGCGAACACGCCAGGACGCGTATGGAAGCCGCCACCGGGAACGTCGCCACACGGCTGCCAGCGCGGCGCGTCGGCCTGTGCCCACTGCGCCTGCAGCGCGGGATCGGCCGGCACGTCGCCGGTCGTCCAGCACACCCGGCAGTGGTGCTTGCTGAGGGTGCTCACCGCGCCGGCCAGCTGCTTCAGCTCGGCCTCGCGGGATTTCCCACCCTCGTCATTCGCGGCGGCGATCACCACCCGGCCACCGGACGCGACCGCGGCGCAGGCACGGGCCAACAGCGCGCGCGCCTCCTCACGCTGGCGCGGCGGCAGCACCAGCACCAGCGGGAACTGCCGCGCGGGCAAGGCATCCTCGTCCAACAGCTCGATGCCGAGCCGCTGCAAACGCGCCGCCTCGGGCCGGAACGGCTGGGTCGCCGCCAGCCCGCGCAGCCCCTGCGCGCACAGCGCCGCGCCCTCGCGGGCGCGCAGGAACAGGCAGCCCTCGGGCCCGTGCAGCAGGCCGGAGGCGAAGGGGTGCAGGAGGGCGTCGAGGGCGGGATCGCGGTGCGCGGAGGGCATCCGCGCAGTGTAGCCAGATGCCAGGCGGCGCCGCTGCCGCGATAATGGTCGCTCTTTTGCTGGAAGTGCTAGGCCATGACCGATACGCCGCTGGACACCCCGCCCGACCGCCTCTCCAACGACCCGCGCAGCCCGTTCCACCGGCCCGCGCTGCTGGAGCGCGGCATCGGCATCCGCTTCAACGGAATCGAGCGCACCAACGTCGAGGAATACTGCATCAGCGAGGGCTGGGTGCGGGTGCAGGTGGGCCGCGCGCTGGATCGCCGCGGCATGCCGATGACCATGAAGCTCAAGGGCACGGTGGAGGCCTGGTTCCTGGACGGCACCGGCGAAACGGCGGCTGACTGACCCGGCCACGCCGCCTACCCCGTCCGCGCCGATGACGGCACACTGCAGGCCTCGCCCCACGCGGAGTCCAGCCATGCGCATCGCCCTCGCCACCCTCGCCCTCAGCCTGGCCCTGGCCGGCTGCGCCACTGGCGGCGGCGCCAGCAACATGCTGGCCGCGGACGCCCCGCGCGCACTGCCCTCCTCCGGCCCGGTCAGCGTGGCCTGGTCCAATCCGGCCGACTTCAGCGAGATCACCTCCAGCGGCAACCGCCAGGCCGCCGCCCAGGGCGACTGGCTTGCTGCAGCTGGCGCAGTACATGCGCCAGCAGGCGGCGCGCCAGCTGCCGCCTGGCTACCGGCTGGAGCTGACCATCGAGGACATCAAGCGCGCCGGCCAGTACGAGCCGTGGCGCGGCATCGGCGCGCAGGACGTGCGCATCATCCGCGACATCTACCCGCCGCGGATGACGGTGCGCTTCCGCGAGCTCGACGCCAGCGGCAAGGTGGTGGCGGAAGGCCAGCGCCAGCTGACCGATCCGGCGTTCCTGGTCAATTCCGGGATGGTGAACGACACCGACCCGCTGCGCTACGAGAAGCGCATGATCGACAGCTGGCTGCGCCGCGAATTCCCCGCGCCCGCGCGCTGACCCGTCGCCCTCCCGCCTGGCCAAATCCCTGAAGCCGCCTGCAGGCGGCTTCGGTGTTTCAGCCAGCCGCGCAGCCAGCAGCGCGCGCGAGCAGCACCTGCCGCTCACGCGCATTGCCGGTCAATTCCGCCGCCCGCGTGAACTCTGCGCGGGCCTGATCGCCACGCCCCAGCGCCGCCAGCAGGTCACCGCGCACCGCATGCAGCGGCGGATAGCCGCGAAGTTCCCCACCTGCCGCCAGCGCCTCGACCAGCGGCAGCGCCGCCGCCGCGCCCTGCGCGCGCGACACCGCCACGGCATGGTTGAGCGCCACCACCGGCGACGGCTGCACCCGCAGCAGGCGCGCATACAGCGCGGCGATGCCGGCCCAATCGGTGTCCTCGAAGCGGCGCGCGCGCATGGCAGGCCGCCAGTGCAGCCTGCAGGGCATACGGACCGTCCGCTCCGCCCAGCCGTTGCGCCACCGCCAGCATCTGCAGGCCACGCCGGAGCTGCAACCAGTCCCAGCGCGCGCGGTCCTGGTCGGCCAGCAGCACCGGAGATCCGTCCGCACGGATGCGCGCAGGGATGCGTGAGGCCTGCAGCTCCATCAGCGCCAGCAGACCAAGCACCTCGGGCTCGCGCGGCAGCAGCCCGGCCAGCACCCGCCCCAGTCGCAATGCCTCCTCGCACAGCGCGGGACGCATCCAGTCGTCGCCGCTGGTCGCCGCATAGCCTTCGTTGAAGACCAGATAGACCACCTCCAGCACGGCGTCCAGCCGCTGCGGCAGTTCGGCCTTGCGCGGCACCTCGAAGGCCACCTGCCTGTCGGCCAACGTGCGCTTGGCGCGCACGATGCGCTGCGCCACCGTGGCCTCCTGCTGCAGGAAGGCACGCGCGATCTCGGCGGTGGTGAGGCCGCCCAGCAGGCGCAGCGTCAGCGCCACCCGCGACTCCATCGGCAACACCGGGTGGCAACTGGCGAACACCAGCCGCAGCAGGTCGTCGCCGATGTCGTCCTCCGCCCGCCGCTCCGCCTCGTCGCCCTGCATGTCGGCTCCGTGCAGATCCAGTTCGATGCCGTACTCATCCTGCTTGCGCACGCGCAGCCGACACTGGCGCAGGTGGTCGATGGCGCGGTACCTGGCGGCCTGCATCAGCCACGCCGCCGGGTTCTCGGGCACGCCGTCGCGCGGCCAGCGCTCCAGCGCCGCCACCAGCACGTCCTGCGCGAGTTCCTCGGCGGTGTCGATGTTGCCGGTGATACGCGCCAGCCGCGCCAGCAGCTTCGGCGATTCCATCCGCCACAGGGCGTCGAGGCGGCGATGGAGGTCGTCGGCGGTCATCGCACCGATGACACCATCGCCTGCTGGACCACGCAAGCGTCGGCTTACTGCGCCGGCATCTGCGATGCGTCCATGTGGAACACGCCCCACTGGTGGCCGTCCAGATCCACGAACGCCCACGAATACATGAAGCCCAGGTCCTCCGGTTCGTGGCCTTCCGTGGCGCCGGCTGCAATCGCCTTGCGCACCAGCGCATCCACGTCCTCCCGGCTGTCCATCGAGAGCGAGAACAGCGCCTCGGTGGCCTTGCGCGGATCGGTGATCGGGACCCTGGACAGGGTGGAAAAGAACGCCTCGGACACCAGCATGACGTTGGTGCGCTCGTTGATGACCAGGGCGGCGCCGTGCTCGCCGGTGAAGTCCGGATTGAACGAGAAGCCGAGGGCTTCGAAGAAGTCGACGCTGCGGTCCAAGTCCTTCACCGGCAGGGTGACGTAAAGGTTGCGGGGCATGGAATGTCCTTTGGTATCAGTCATGGAGGAACGTGCGGATCAGGCCTGCGACGGCTTCCAGTCGGCGGCGGGAACGACGTTGATCATCCACGGCACGCCAAACCTGTCGATGAGCGAGCCGAAGCCGGGCGACCAGAAGGTCTCGCCGAACGCCATCACCGTGCGGCCGCCCTGGGCCAGCCGATCGAACCAGCGTTTGGCCTGCGCCGCGTCTTCGGTGTGCAGGGTGACATCGAAGCCGTTCTTGGGTTTGTCCACGTTGGGCGCCCAGGCGGTGTCCATGTCGGCGCCCATCAGCGCCTGGTCACCGACTTCCAGCCAGCAGTGCATGAGCCAGTCCTTGTATTTCTCGTCGGTGACCGGCATGTCCGGCGGCGCAGCGCCGTACGGAAAGGCGGCGGTGACCTTGCCGCCCAGGACCTCGGCATAGAACTCGAACGCTTCGCGGCATTGGCCCTGGAAACTCAGGCTGGTAACGATCTTCATGGCGTGGTGCTCCTGTCGTGGATGTTGCGTTCAATTCCCCAGCCGCTCGCGCAGGCGTTGCTCCTGCGCCTGCAACTCGGGCGTGAAGGCATCACCAAAGTCGGCGGCCTCGAACAATGGGCGGATTTCCAGCTCGGACGGGCCGGGCATCGGGTTCGGGCAGCGCTTGGCCCATTCGATCGCCTCGTCCATCGAACGCACCTGCCACAGCCAGAAGCCGGCCACCAGTTCGCGCGTTTCCGCGAACGGGCCATCGACCACGCGCCGCTGCGGGCCATCGAACGCCACCCGCACGCCGCGCGAACTGGGCGCCAGGCCCTCGCCGGCCAGCATCACGCCGGCATCGACCAGCGCCTCGTTGAATTTGCCCATCGCCTCCAGCAGCTCGGTGCCGGGCATGAGGCCGGCCTCCGAGTCCGCCGTGGCCTTCACCATCACCATCACTTTCATGCCAATGCCCTCCATGCGGGGAAAGAAGTGCCCCGTCATTGTCATCAACGACGAATGGGGAGACCCGGGATCGACATCCGCACGAAAAAATATTTCCGCCCATTCAGTTTGTCCGGAATCCCGCCGGCGGGCATGATCGCCGGACCCTGGAACGGAGGCGGCAATGCAGTACCTGACCCTGATCCATATCGATCCCGCCTTGCTCGACGCGTTGCCGGCAGGCGAGTTCGACCGCCTGATGCGCGGCTGCTTCGAGAAGGCCGACGCCCTGCGCGACAGCGGCTGCCTGCTGGGCTCGCAGCAGCTGGAAGACCCGCCAGTGCGCGCACCCTGCGCGTGCGCGACGGGCTGGCGCGGGTGACCGACGGGCCGTTCGCCGAAACGCGCGAGTTCCTGGCCGGCTTCAACCTGATCGAGGCCGACTCGATGGACGCGGCGATGGAGATCGCCCGCCAGTTCCCGTGGGCGCGCTTCGGCAGCATTGAAGTGCGCCCGGTGCGCGACATGCAGGCCGTGCGCGGACGCGTCGGCGCCGGCTGAGACGGAAAATCCCCACGCCTGCATGCGGTAGCGGCCGATGGCCAGGACCCGCACGCCGCGCGACGCTGGCCGCCCGCCTCACCGGAGCCCGCCATGCATCCGCGCCCTGCCCTGCTCGCCCTGCTGATCGCCACCGCCTGCCTAGCGCCGTGCCCGGCGTGGTCGGCCAGCCTGTCGCCGGCGCCGATGCTGGCGATGCGGATGCACGACGGGATCGACCTCCCGGCCTGGCTGGTCAGCGAAAAGCTGGACGGCGTGCGCGCACGCTGGGATGGCCGCCGCCTGCTGACCCGCAACGGCGATGCGATCGACGCGCCCGGCTGGTTCACCGCCGGCTGGCCGCCGCAGCCGATGGACGGCGAGCTGTGGATCGCGCGCGGCCGCTTCCAGCAGATCAGCGACCTGGTACGCGCGCTGCGGAGGGACGCCGGCGGCTGGCACCAGGTGCGCTTCATGGCGTTCGACCTGCCCGCCGATCCCGGGGTGTTCGGCCAGCGCGCGACGCGCCTGCGCGCACTGGTGGCGAAGGCCGGCGCGCCGCATCTGCGCGCCATCGCGCAGGCGCCCGTGGCCAATCGCGCCCAGCTGGATGCGCGCCTGCGCGCGGTCATCGCCGCCGGCGGCGAGGGCCTGGTGCTGCACCGGTGCGATGCCCGCTACCGCGGCGGCCGCAGCGAGGACCTGCTCAAATACAAGCCCGCCGCCGATGCCGAGGCGCGCGTGGTCGGCTACCGCCCCGGACAGGGCAAGTACGCCGGGATGGTCGGCGCCCTGCTGGTGGAGGATGCCCGCGGCCGCCGTTTCGCACTCGGCAGCGGGTTGTCCGACGCCGACCGCCGGCAGCCGCCGCCGCCCGGCACCGTGGTGACCTACCGCTACGACGGCCTGACCGCCAAGGGCACCCCGCGCTTCGCCCGCTACCTACGCATCCGCGACGAGAGGCCGGCGCGCGGCGGGCCGGCCGGGGCTTCCGCTCAGGGCTTGCGGTAAAGATGCACGAAGCGGTCGGTCCTGCCGCGGATGGCGGGGTCGAACACGCTCTTGCTGCGGTCGTCCTCCGGATTGCGCAGCACCGGGATCGCCGCCTCCCACTGCAGGCCGTGCTGGCGGAAATCGGCGATTGCGAACTGCTCGTCGATCCGATGCAGGGTCTGCGCGTCGGCGCTGCCGGTGCCGGGCCTGGCGCTGTGATCCACCACCAGCAGTACGCCGCCGGGCTTGAGCGCGCGCACCACCTGGTCGAGGAACCGGCCGGCATCGACCTGCGGCCAGCCTTCCTTCTCGTCCACCCAGTACAGGTCGTGGTAGGACATCACGATCACCGCGCCGTCGAGCACGTTCTCGCCCATGCCCAGCGCGTCGCTGGGGCCCACCACGTGGGTGACGTTGGGCAGGCGACCGTTGGCCAGGCGCGCGGCCAGCGCCTTGCCGCCGAACGCCTCGTAACCGGTGTTGTTGACCAGCAGCACCTTGCCGCGCGGCCCGACGATCCCGGACAGGATCTCCGCGTAGTAGCCGCCACCGGAGAGGATGTCGGCCACGGTGTCGCCGCGCTTGAACTTCGCCAGCGCCAGCACCTCGGCGGGCTTGTCGCGCGCGTCGCGCTCGCGATCGGCGGCGCTGCGCGCCGGGTCGGCCAGCACCGCGCGGACATCGGAGGAACCGGCACCGCCGGTGCTGGCGCAGCCGGGCAGCAGGGTGATGGCCAGCGCCGCCGCCAGGGCCGGGGCGAGAGACGATGCAGGCAGGACGCGGCGCATGGCGGACTCCGGGGTGGCGTTGGGTGCCCCCATCATCCACGGCCGAACGCGGCGAACACGGGCCGGAGGTCATGCCGGGCGATGCCCGCTTCGTCGCGGCAAACCCGGGGTTCGTCGCGCGCCACCTTCCCATCCGGATCGGCGCGGCTATGCTCGCGGCCATCTCCCGACGGCCCATCGCCCATGTTCAAGCGCCTGTTCTTCCTGCTGCGCATCACCATCGCCTGGGGTCTGGCGGTGATGCTGGTGGTCGGCCTGTATTCCAGCCTGCCGCTGATCGGCCAGCTGGAGTTTCCGGCGGTGCTGTTCACGTTCTTCACCATGGGCCTGGTGATCGCCGGCGCGGTCTCGCATCTGCACCGCGTGCGCCTGGTGGCCGGGCGGGTGGATAACGAGACCCTGGACAACCGCCAGAAGCGGATCATCGAGATCCCGCTGGAAGCCGGCGAGGCGTTCGACGTAGTCGAAGCTGCAGTCCGCGAACTGCCGGGCGTCGGCGACGTGCGTGCGGCACGCGACAGCCTGCAGGTGCGCGCGAAGATCGCCCGCCCGCACCTGTACGGCGAGCCGCCGCTGCGGCGCTGGAACCCGCTGCTGTGGTTCGCGCCCGACCACAACCTGCTGCAGGCCACGGTGACGCCAGCCGGCGACAGCGGCCGCGTCACCCTGATCTGCGAACCGGAAAGCCCGGCCTGGAGCGACTGGTTCCTGGTCGACGACGGCACCAATTTCGAGAACGCCGAGGCGATCGCGCGCGCCATCACCCGCCGCATCGGCGACCGCCGCCGCCGCGAGCAGGCCAGCGCCGCGCAGACCGCGACCGAGAAGGAGCTCACCGAGGCCAGGCTGCACCTGCTGCACGCGCAGGTGGAACCGCACTTCCTCTACAACACGCTGGCCAGCGCGCAGCTTTGACCCGCAGCGATCCCGCGCGCGCCGAAGCCATGCTGGGCCATCTCATCCAGTATCTGCGCCGCTCGCTGCCCGACGCCGCGGACGACATGTCCACGCTGGGCATGGAACTGGAGCGCGCGCTGGCCTACCTGGAGATCCTGAAGATCCGCATGGGCGACCGCCTGTCGGTGCAGGTGGACGTGCCGCAGGCGCTGCGCGCCACCCCGCTGCCGGCGATGATGCTGCAGACGCTGGTGGAGAACGCGATCAAGCACGGCCTGGAACCCCGCACCGGCGGCGGCACCGTGTGGGTCCGCGCGCGCCGCGACGACGATGGCAGGATCGCGGTGACGGTGGCTGACGACGGCGCAGGCTTCAACACCCAGACCAGCGGCAGCGGCATCGGTCTGAAGAACGTGCGCGAGCGGTTGCGCCTGCGCTACGCCGGCGAGGCCAGCCTCGCGGTGATCGCCAATTTCCCCAGCGGGGTCGCCGCCACGATCACGGTACCGTCCAGCGGAGTCCGCCATGACTGAGACCGCACCCGCCAGAAGCTGGACCTGCGTCGTCGCCGAGGACGAGCCGCTGCTGCGGCAGGCGCTGGTGGCGGAACTGAAGCGCGCCTGGCCCGGCCTGCGGGTGCTGGCCGAATGCGAGGATGGTGCCGGCGCGGTGGAAGCGCTGGCCGAGCACCAGCCGGACGTCGCCTTCCTCGACATCCGCATGCCCGGCCTGACCGGGCTGGAAGTCGCCGCGATCGCGGCCGAAGCCAGCCCGCGCACGCGCATCGTGTTCGTCACCGCCTACGACCAGTACGCCATCGACGCGTTCGAGCGCGGCGCCATCGACTACCTGCTCAAGCCGGTCAAGCCGGAGCGCCTGGATGCCACCGTGGCCCGCCTGCAGGTGCGCGACGGGCAGCCCGATGCCGCCACCCTGGCCGCCTTGCTGGGCCAGCTGGGCGCACTGCCGCGGCAGGCCGATGCCCCCGAGCCGCTGACCTGGCTGACCGCCAGCGCCGGCCGCGAGACCCGCCTGGTGCTGGTGGACGACGTGCTGTATTTCCGCGCCGACCAGAAGTACACCACCGTGGTCACCGCCGAGGGCGAGGCGCTGCTGCGCAGCTCGCTGCGCGAGCTGCTGCCGCGCCTGGACGCGCGCACGTTCAAGCAGATCCACCGCTCCACCATCGTCAACCTCAAGGCCATTGCCGGCATCGTCCGCGACGACAGCGGGCGCGGCACCGTACGCCTGAAGCAGCGCGCGGAGACGCTCACCGTCAGCCAGCCGTTCATGGCCCTGTTCAAGCACATGTGAGGCCCGGCATGTTCGATTTCGGCATCAGCAAGCTCGTCGCCCTGCTGCAGTTCCTGCTGGCCCTGGCCGGCTGTTCGATGGGGGCGTGGACTACACCAGCCGGATCGCGCAGGACGGCCATGTCAGCCTGTCCAGCCGGGCGCGCGTGGAAGCCGGCGTGGCCCGCTTCGAATGCCGCGCCAGCGACAGCGGCTGGTGCCACTACACCCTGTACCCGGAGGCCTGCGGCCAGCGCCGCGACTGCGCGCTGGCGCCACTGCGCCGCTTTGCGGTGGCCCGCGGCGATACCCGCCAGTTCGCGGGGCTGCGCGATTTCACCCCGTGCGTGGCCGCCGACGCCCGCCCGCTCGGCCCGGACTGCAAGCCCGACCCGGCGCAAGGCGCCGCTGCGGCGGCCCCGCACTGACCGCCCCCGCCCCGCGCCGTACCATCGGCGCATGAACTACCTCGCCCACGCCTGAGCTGGCGCGGCAGTCCGATGACGCCATCCTCGGCGCGCTGCTGGGGGATTTCGTGCCTGGGCAACGTGCGCTGGCCGACTGGCCTGTCCCGGTACGGGCGGAGATCGTGCGCCACCGGCGGATCGACCGCTATACCGACGCGCACCCGGCGGTGGCGGCCGCCCGCGCGCGCTTCGGCCCGCTGCGCCGCTATGCCGGCATCGTGCTGGACGTGTACTTCGACCACTGCCTGGCGCACGGCTGGGCGCGCTGGGACGCCACCCCGCTGGACGCCTTCACCGCCCGGGTCTACCGGGTCCTGGGCGAGCGGCGCGGCGTGCTGCCGCCACGGCTGGCGGCGCTGGCACCGCGGATGGCGGCGCAGGACTGAAGCTGGGCGCGTATGCCCGGCGCGAGAGCGTGGACGCCGCGGTGCGCGGCATCGCCACCCGGCTCTCGCGCAACGGCGAGAAGCTGGTGGCCTGCCTCGCGATGCTGCGCGCAGACGAAGCGCACATGCAGGCGACGTTCGAGGCGTTCTTCCCGGGCCTGCTGCAGGCCGCCGCCGCATGGCGTGCCGATCCGGATGCCACGTTCAGCGGCAGCGGAACAGCGCCGGCTGGCTGCTGACGTAGCTGCGCACGCGGGCATACCCGCTGCTGCGGCCGTAGCCGATGCCGAACTCGCGCTCGCCCATCCGCTGCAGGTGGGTCTCGACCTCGTTCGGATGCCGCGGTGCCTTGCGGCGCTCGCCGGCCAGGCTGCTGCGAGAGGTGGTGGAGATGCTGGAAATGTTCATGGCTGCCTCCTGAATTGGTGTATTAGTAATGTACAACACCAGGCATCAGGCGACACGTGCTGGAAGTCATGGCTCTACCGCACATCCACCGCTGCGCAACGCCTCCATGAGTGGCTGCAGATAGGATTTGTAGGCCATCCATCTCGGAACGCTGCGTCCGATGACGGGCTGTCGCACCTGCAGCGTACTGGCAGTCGCCACCGCCTTGCGGCGACTGTTGCGTGGGTCCGCCATCCCCGGCACGTACTCAATGCCACAGAAGGCTGCCACTTTGCGCAGACTGCTCTCGGGATCGGAGACCAAATCCGCATAATTGACATCGAGCACCCTGCCGGGAAACATCCGGTGCCAATGCGCCATCAGGTCGCGATACCCGAGGTAATGCTCGGCCAGCGCTATTTGATCGTACGAAAACGTATTGACCCCGTTGAAAATCTCCCGCAGATTGGAAAAACAGACCTCCATGGGATGCCTCACCATGTGGAGTATCCTGGCCTGCGGCAATGCCCGACAGATCAGGCCGATGACCCTGTAATTGCCCGGCTGCTTGTCCGTGAAGAACGGAGCCCCCCCAGGCGCCATGCGACCCGGTTCAAATAAATAGCCCCGATTTCTCCTGCTGCCGGACCAGTCAACCCATCCAGCACATTCACATCGACGACATCCCGCGCATGGCAGTCAGCCGCAAACCGCAAGGCCGCGGGAAAATCATTGAGCTCGCCCAGGGCTCTCAGCTGGGGGCTGGCGGCGAGCATCTGCTCCAGCAATGTGGTGCCAGACCGGTGCATGCCGACGATGAACACCGGCACCACATCCTGATCGGCAAAGGGCTTTACTACTTCCTCCGGGAAATCCAGCAGGCGTCGCAGCAAGCGCCGTTCCTCCGGCGCGGAGTAGCCCTCCACGCTGCTCTTGGCGCGGCACATCAACTCGAGTGCGTTCCATGCCAGCGCGACATCACCGGCATCATCCGCCTCCTTGTGCAGCGCCCGTGCCAGCAGCGCTACCCGCTGCGGATCCCCATCGACGGCCCGCAATGCGGAAAGAATTTCCGGAATATGGTTGCATTCTCGCGTATGGACCCGGAGTCTGGCCAGCAGCCACCAGGCCTGCGCATTCGCGGGATTACGCGCAAGCAGCCCTTCGAAAATCCCCTCGGCCTCCTCCGAGGCTCCTTCCTGAACCAGCAGCTGGGCATGCAGGAGCAAGACTCCCTCACTGGACTGGCTCCTGCCGCATCGCAGCATCGATGCATCGACGCGCCATGGCGAAATCACCGGCCAGGCTCAGGCAGCGGCCACATTCCGCCAAAACCGCCGGGAATACATCCGCCTGTGCCAGCAAGGATAGTGCCGTCCCATGCAAGTCCTCGGAAAGGCCGAAGGTATGCAACCGCCGGATCAGGCCAAGCCTCCCCTCACCAGTGACCGGCAAATGCTTCGAGGCGCGCTGCGCCCATTCCACCGCCTGCCGATAGCGCCCAGCATGGGATTCGACATACGACAACTCCACCATGACGTCACCGGAGCCCGGCGCGCCAGCCAATTCGCGCAGCCACAATGCGCGCGCCTCGGCCCATGCCCCCTGGTGGCGAGTCCGTGCGCCAGTTGCCTTGCCGCTGACAATTTCGCTTCCATACTGCGCACCATCTTGGCAAAAAAACCGGCCCCTTGCGGGGCCGGTGAAGTGGCTCACTGGGGACAGGCGCTATCAGCACCTGCCTTTGCGAAGCGGATTACCAGTCGTACGTGACCGAGAACTGCACGGTGCGCGGCGGCTGCAGCGCAATCGGCCGCAGATAGTTGTTGTCCACCGTGTACGGCGCGGTCTCCGAAGTGACATCCACCTGGGTAACCTTGCGATCGTTGGTCAGGTTGCGCACGTTCAACCCCACCGCGAGCTTCTTGTCGAAGTAAGCGGGGCGGTAGACCAGACCCAAATCGATGGTCTTGGTCCAGGGCGTGCGCTGGCTGCCCGGGGTCGCAATCTGGCCGAAGCAGGTGTGATAGCTGGAACCATAGCCAACCGGGTCGGCCGCCGGATCGTTTTCGTCGATGTTACCGGGGTTGAAATAGCCCAGGCAGCTGATCGGCGCACCCGACACGATGCGGACGTTGCCCGACACCAGCCACTCGTCGGTGATGGCGTAGCTGCCGCGCATCTTCAACTGATGCCGGCGGTCGTTGGCCAGATAGCCATAGGAGTAGCGC
Source organism: Thermomonas sp. S9 (assembly GCF_024704365.1). GTDB lineage: Bacteria > Pseudomonadota > Gammaproteobacteria > Xanthomonadales > Xanthomonadaceae > Thermomonas. The sequence continues at coordinate 759,539 of NZ_JAJDFY010000001.1, read as the reverse complement.
ATGAGCGCGGCCGCATCCCAATCCTGGGTCTTGGAGATATTGGTCTGGCCGAACTCGGACTTCACCTGGCCCTCGGTATTGCCGCGGCTCTTGCTGAAGGTGTAGTCGATGCGGGCCTCCCACTTGCCATCCCACGGACGATCCAGATAGAGGTCAAGCGCGACATAGGTGCGCTTCACGCCCTGATCGAAGCCCAGCTGCGCGGAGCTGATCTTGATGTCGGTGCGGGTGCCGGTGGGATTGTTGCTAGCGTCCACGTTGGCAAAGCTGTAGGTATTGCTGCCGCCCGGATTGAACATGTAGCAGAAGGCAACCTCCATCCGATTACCGCCCGAGTTGGTTGCGATGAACTTACCGTTCTGGAAGTCGACCGGAGTCAGACCCGCCGCATCCATCAGGGCGTAAGGATCGCAGAAGTCGTCCACCGCGGCCTTGAGGCTGCGGTGAGTCAGCTTGGCGCCCAGCATCAGGTTCGGGGTCAGCATCTTCTCCATGCCCAGGATGAACTCATCCTGATACATGTTCTTCAGATCCGAAGGCGCGAAGGCCTTCACGTCGACCGGGGTGCCATACTCGCCATTCGACGAATACGGACCGCTGCCGCCGTCGGTACGCGGCACCGGGGTCAGGCCGGTCGGGGTGCCATCTGGCGCGATGCCGGTGTAGGTGAAGTATTCACGGGTGAAGGTCGAGGCCGAAGCGCCGCGGATGGCGACGTTGTTCGGCAGCGCCAGGAAGTAGCGGCCCGCGTTACCAAACACCTTCATCGAGGCATCGCCGTTCACGTCCCACGAGAAGCCAATGCGCGGCGCCCACTGGTTCTTCGCGTCGAGATAGGCTTCGCCCACATTGTTCTTGTTGGTGAACTTGTCGTTGCGGATACCCAGCGACAGCAGGAAATTGTCCGTGATCTGCCAGCGGTCTTCCAGATAGTACGCCTTCTGATCCAGCGACATGCTGGTCGCGGTCTTGAAGATCAGTTTGTAAGCGTAGTAACCGTTCGGATTGGACGGACTCGCCGGGCTACCGACGTGTCCCGGAACGATGTTGCCGGTGGTACGGCCATAAATCCAACGATCGACCAGCTGATCCTGGCCTTCGTTGAAGGCCTCGAACTTGATGTTGTCGATGCCGGCGGTCAGCGTGTGGCGCCCCAGCACCCACTCGAGGTCGACGCGCATCCCCTTGCTCTTGTCCTTGGCATTGATACCAACGGCACCGCTCTGGTTGTTGGTGATCGGGGTGCCGCCCGTGATCGCCGGATTCTGGTTGGTGACGCCGCCCAGCAGCGGCACGCCCGGCAGGATGGACGGGTTGATCTGGCGCTTGTGCAGGGTGCTCTCGCCGTACATAGCGCTCAGGGTGAGCGTGTCGGTGAGATAGCCCGTGTATTTGGCGATATTGATCTCGTTCTTCTGATAGAACGGATCCGGCACCGCCGTCAGCACGGCACCCACGTTACCCGTGGCGAAGTCGTAGGCATAGAACTGCCCCGTACGGTCAGACTTGTCACTCAGGTAGGTGTATTCGAGAAGGTGGTTGTCGGTGATCGACCAGTCCAGCTTGCCGTACAGCTTCGGATTCTTGGTGGTGTTGTCGGTCAGGCGCATCGCCGAGGCTAGCTTCGACGGAGGCGTGGTGGCCTCGGTGCGGTTCCACTCGCCCAACGCGAAGAAGAACAGGCGGTCCTTGATGATGGGACCGCTGGCGTAGGCGGTGTAGGCTGTGGCTCCAGGAGGTGGTCTCCTTGCCACGCTGGAAGAGCGTGCCCGGCAGGGACGAGTCTTCGTAGCTGTAGCCGCTCGGCAGGCTCAGATTCGGGAAGTAAATATCCTTCTGCGTGCCGCGCAGGCTCTTCGGGATGTAGGTCACCTGGCCACCGAAATGCCAGTCATTGGTGCCGCGCTTGCCGATCTGGCTGATCACGCCACCGTCGGAGCGGCCGTACTTCGCGCTGTAGCCACCCAGGAAGGTTTCCTGCTGCTCGATGGCCTGGTACGGCAGGGTGAACCCACCGAGGTTGGACACCGGCTCGCCGGTGAAGTAGCCGTTCACGTAGTAAGCGTTCTCGGACACACCGGAGCCGCCGAAGGACACCAGGCCACCGAAGAAGCCAGCGGCGCCAGTGACCGCGCCCGGGGCAAGAAGCGCAATGGCCTCAGCGGAACGCGCCAGCGGCAGGCGTTCCAGCTGCTGCGCCGTGACCACGGAACGGGTATCCAGCGTCGTGGTGTCGATCGGCGCGATGCTCGTGCCGGTGACGGTGACGGTCCCGAGGGTGGTGGCGCCACCGAAGGAGGCGGCCACGCTGGAGCCGACGGTCACCACCACTTCCCGCTTCTCGCTGCCGGAGGTCACGGTGTAGCTGCCGACCGGCAGGTTGTTGAAGTTGTAGCGGCCGTTCTCATCGACATTGACGGTGCGGGTGAAGCCGCTGTTGTTGGTCACGGTCACGGTCGAGCCTGCCGGCGCGGAACCGTTGATGCCGCCCGTGGTGCTTTGCGCCTGCACGCCACCCGCGAAGCACAGACCCAGAGCAACGGTCAGTGCGCTTCGCTTCAGGCCCTTGGCCAGGTAATTAGAAGCCATTGTGTGTAACCCCCATGTGGGACGAAGTGACTAGAAGTTGTACAGATACGCCCGGCCTGCGATGGCCCGACTGTCCGACTATAGACCAGTCAACAATTCTTTAACAAGGCCCTCAGGCCGCATTCATGATGCTATCTGCGCATTCAGTTTCAGGCGCAACGGGTGCCGGGCGGAACTTGACGGCACGGCGCCGGTTGCGGCTGGCGGCACAAACGGCAAGCCCCGGCGGGTGCCGGGGCTTGCGGGGAGGAACGCCGCGTTGGCGCTGATCGGTCAGGCCGCCAGGGCGCGTGCGATGCGCTGTTGCTCCGCGCGCAGGGCCTGCGGCAGGCGCGGGCCGTAGTCCTCGAGGTAGCGGCCGATGCTGGCGAACTCGGCCTGCCAGCCCGCATGGTCGAGGCCGAACAGCTTGGCGCGCGCCTCGTCGGACAGCGCCACACCCTCGAGGTTGAGGTCGGCCTCGGCCGGCAGGTGGCCGATCGGGGTCTCGACCGCGCCGGCGCGGCCTTCCACCCGCCCGATCATCCACTCCAGCACGCGCAGGTTGTCGCCGAAGCCGGGCCACAGGAACGCGCCGTCGTCGCCCTTGCGGAACCAGTTGACGTGGAAGATCGCGGGCAGCTGCGCGCCCGGGCGGTCGAACGACAGCCAGTGCGCGAAGTAGTCGGCGAAGTTGTAGCCGCAGAACGGCTTCATCGCCATCGGGTCGCGGCGCATCACGCCGACCGCGCCGGTCGCCGCGGCGGTGGTCTCCGAGCCCATCGCCGCCCCCACCAGCACGCCGTGGGTCCAGTCGCGCGCCTGGAACACCAGCGGCGCCAGCGAGGCGCGGCGACCACCGCACACGATGGCGCTGATCGGCACGCCCTGCGGGTCCTCGGCCATCGGCGAGTACGACGGGCACTGGCGGGCACTGACGGTGAAGCGCGCGTTCGGATGCGCGGCCGGGCGCTTGGCCGGGTCGAACGGCTCGCCGCGCCAGTCCAGCGCCGGGGTGAGGCCGTTGTCGATGCCTTCCCACCACGGCTGGTGGTCCGCGGTGACGCCGACGTTGGTGAAGATGGTGTTGGCCTGCACCGAGGCCAGCGCGTTCGGATTGGACTTGGCCGATGTGCCTGGGGCCACCCCGAAAAAGCCGGCCTCCGGGTTGATCGCATACAGGCGACCGTCGGCGCCGGGACGCATCCAGCAGATGTCGTCGCCAATGGTCCAGACCTTCCAGCCGGCGCGGCGGTAGCCTTCCGGCGGAATCAGCATGGCCAGGTTGGTCTTGCCGCAGGCCGAGGGAAACGCGGCGGCGATGTAGTGGGTCCGGCCCTGCGGGGTCTCGATCCCGAGGATCAGCATGTGCTCGGCCAGCCAGCCTTCCTGGCGCGCCTGGTGGCTGGCGATGCGCAGCGCGTGGCACTTCTTGCCCAGCAGCGCGTTGCCGCCGTAGCCGGAGCCGTAGGACTTGATCGTCAGCTCCTCGGGGAAGTGCATGATGAAGCGGCGCTCGGGGTCGAGTTCGCCGGTGGAGTGCAGCCCCTTCACGAAGCGGCCCTCGCGCTCGATCCGCGCCAGCGCCGGCGCGCCCATGCGGGTCATGATGCGCATGTTGGCGACCACGTACGGCGAGTCGGTGATCTCCACCCCGCAGCGCGACGAGCGGCGAGTCGATCGGGCCCATGCAGTAGGGGATGACGTACAGCGTGCGGCCCTGCATGCAGCCGTCGAACAGCGCGTCCATCCTGGCGTGCGCCTCCGCTGGCGCCATCCAGTGGTTGTTGGGGCCGGCGTCCTCGCGCTCACGGGTGCAGACGAAGGTGAGGTGCTCGACGCGGGCGACGTCGTCCGGGTGCGAGCGGTGCAGGTAGCTGCCGGGATGGGTGGCCTCGTTGAGGCGGATCAGGGTGCCGTCGGCTTCCATCCGCGCGATCAGCGCCGCGTTCTCGGCATCACTGCCGTCGCACCAGTGGATGGCGGCCGGGCGGGTGAGCCGCGCCACCTCGGCGACCCACTGGGTGAGGGATTCGAGTGTGCTGGTCATGGGGCATGAGTCCTTGGCCGATGGAGCGGTTCTTGAAATCGTTTGCAGCCTGCGGCACGCCGATACCGACACGCCGCGTGGCGGCGGTCAGCCTTGCGGCACCAGCGTCGCCATCATGTGCTCGATATAGCCATCGAAGCCTTCGATCGGCTGGCGGGCCTGGAAACGCGGCAGCTCCAGCTGCAGCACGCCCACGTACATTGCGTAGGTCATGCGCGCCCGGTTGAGGGCATCCTTCTGGCTCAGGCCGGCCTGGCGGAACGAGGTGAACAGAAAGCCGATGCGGCGCTCCAGCACGTGCGCCAGCACCGCGTCCACCGCCGGGTGGCCAGCGGCCTTCAGCAGCTCGGAGTAGATGACGTGGGTCTTGCTGTGCTGGGCGATCAGGCGGAACAGGGTGCGCAGGCGCTCGGTGGGATCGGCGATCGCCTCCAGCGCGCCGTAGGCGTTCTGCTCGTCGCGCTCCCAGCGCTCCAGCGCCGCCTGCAGCAGGGCATCGCGCGAGGGAAAGTGCCAGTAGAAGCTGCCCTTGGTGACGCCCAGGCGGCGCGCCAGCGGTTCCACCGCGACCGAGGCCACGCCCTGCTCGGCGATCTGATCCAGCGCTTCCTTGGCCCAGTCATCGGCGCTCAGGCGTCCGCTGCGAGCGGTGGCTTCAATCATGGCAGGCGGGTTCCATACGTCATGGCAGGGTGAAGTATGCTGAGTTTTTGCTCTTGTTTGCGCGTTGACAGCGTATATCCACGCGCCATACTAGTGCGTATGGTAAGCCTGCCGGCCTGCGCCCGCAACGCTTGTCCACCTACGATCCGCCGCGCCACGGGAGCCCCGTCATGAGCATCGTCCTGCCCTTCCTCGCCCTGATCCTCAGCGGTGCCTTCGCCGCCTACCACCGCCTGCGCCTGGCGACCTGGGCCGCACTGGCGGCCAGCCTGCTGGTGGCCTGCTGGCTGCTGCAGGCCAACCCCACCGCCACCCTCGTCGCCGCCGCGCTGCTGGCGCTGATCGCGCTGCCGCTGCTGGTGCCGGCGATCCGCAAGCCGCTGCTGACCGCGCCGGCCCTGCGCGTGCTGCGCAAGGCGCTGCCGCCGCTGTCGCAGACCGAGCGGATCGCGCTGGAAACCGGCTCGGTCGGGTTCGAGGGCGACCTGTTCAGCGGCATGCCCGACTGGAACACGCTGCTGGCCTATCCCAAGCCGCAGCTCACGCCCGAAGAGCAGGCCTTCCTCGACGGCCCGGTGGAAGAGCTGTGCAGGCGGATCAACGACTGGGAAATCACCCACGTGCACGCCGACCTGCCGCCGGAGCTGTGGGACTTCCTCAAGCGCAACAGGTTCTTCGGCATGATCATCCCGAAGGAGTACGGCGGCCTGGGCTTCTCCGCGCTGGCGCACCACAAGGTGATCCAGAAGATCGCCTCGATCTCGAGCGTGGTCAGCGCCACCGTCGGCGTGCCCAATTCGCTGGGCCCGGGCGAGCTGATCCACCGCTACGGCACCCGCGAGCAGAAGGACTACTACCTGCCGCGCCTGGCGACGGGCCAGGAAGTGCCCTGCTTCGGCCTGACCGGGCCGTTCGCCGGCTCCGACGCGACTTCGATCCCGGATTACGGCATCGTCTGCAAGGGTGAGTGGAACGGTGCCAACGTGCTGGGCATCAAGCTCACCTTCGACAAGCGCTACATCACCCTGGCGCCGGTGGCGACCCTGATCGGCCTGGCCTTCCGCATGTACGACCCCGACGGGCTGCTGGGCGAGACCCGCGACATCGGCATCACCCTGGCGCTGCTGCCGCGCGACACCCCCGGGGTGGAAGTGGGCCGCCGCCATTTCCCACTGAACTCGCCGTTCCAGAACGGCCCGATCCACGGGCGCGAGGTGTTCATCCCGCTCAGCCAGCTGATCGGCGGCGTGGACATGGCCGGCAAGGGCTGGAACATGCTCAACGAATGCCTGGCGGTCGGGCGCTCGATCACCCTGCCCTCCACCGCCAGCGGCGGCGCCAAGACCGGCGCGGTGGTGACCGGCGCCTATGCGCGCATCCGCAAGCAGTTCGGGCTGTCGGTCGGCCGCTTCGAGGGCGTGGAGGAAGCGCTGGCGCGGATCGGCGGGCGCGCCTATGTGATCAGCGCGCTGTCGCAGGCCACCGCCGCGGCGGTGGATCGCGGCGATGTGCCGTCGGTGCCCTCGGCGATCGCCAAGTACCACTGCACCACGATGGCGCGCGAAGTCTCCAAGGACGTGATGGACGTGATCGGCGGCAAGGGCATCATCCTCGGCCCGCGCAACTTCGCCGGGCGCGGCTGGCAGGCGGCGCCGATCGCGATCACGGTGGAAGGCGCCAACATCATGACCCGCAGCCTGCTGATCTTCGGCCAGGGCTCGATCCTCTGCCATCCCTATATCCTCAAGGAGATGCGCGCGGCGCAGGACCCGGATGCGAAGGTCGGGCTGGAGGCGCTCGACGCCGCGCTGTACCCGCACATCGGCGGCGCGATCTCGAACGCCGCGCGCTCGTTCTGGTTCGGCCTCACCAGCGCGCGGCTGCAGGCCGGCGTACCCGGCGACGCCTACACCCGCAGGTTCTTCCGCAAGCTCAACCGCTATGCCGCGAACCTGGCGCTGCTGACCGATGTTTCGCTGGGCGCGCTGGGCGGCCGCCTGAAGTTCAAGGAATCGCTGTCGGGCCGCCTCGGCGACGTGCTCAGCCATCTGTACATGCTGGCGGCGGTGCTCAAGCGCCACCACGACGAGGGCTGCCCGGAGGCGGACAAGCCGCTGCTGGCCTGGGCCTTCCACAACGGCGTGCATGAAATCGAGCTGGCGCTGTCGCAGGCGCTGCGCAACTTCCCGATCCGGCCGCTGGGCTGGCTGCTGTGGCCGCTGGTGTTCCCGCTCGGCCGCCGCGCCGTGGCCCCGGGCGACCGCCTGTCGCGGCGGGTGGCCAACCTGCTGATGAACCCGAACGAGGCGCGCGAGCGCCTGGCCGCCGGCGTGTTCCTGACCCCCGGCGACCACAACCCGGGTGGCCGCATCAACAGCTACCTGACGCAGGCGATCGCGGCCGAGCCGGTGGAACGCAAGTTCCTCAAGGCGCTCAAGTCCGGCCAGATCGACGCACCGAGTTCCCCGCCCAGTTGGACGAGGCGGTGCGCCTGGGAGTGATCGGCGTGGACGAGCGCGCCCAGCTCGAGGCCCTGCGCGCGCTCACCCTCGACACCATCATGGTGGACGACTTCGACAGCGAGGAACTGCGCGCGGCCCACGCCCCCCGCGCGGCGCGGGCCGCCGCCTGAGGCGCCGAGCGGCACCCACCTCACCCCGGGGCCGCCTCGCGCGCCAGCAGCGCCTGCTTGCGCGCCACGCCCCAGCGGTAGCCGGACAGGCCGCCGTCGCTGCGCACCACGCGGTGGCAGGGAATCGCCACCGCCAGCGGATTGGCGGCGCAGGCGGCGGCCACCGCGCGCACCGCCTTCGGCCGGCCGATCGCCGCGGCGATCTCGGCATAGCTGGCGGTACGGCCCGGCGGAATCTTGCGCAGCGCCTGCCACACGCGCTGCTGGAACGCGGTGCCCTGGATGTCCAGCGGCAGATCGAGGCCGATGCGCGGCGCCTCCACGAAACCCGCGACCTGCGCGACCCAACGCTCGAACTCCGCGTCCCCGCCGATCAGCTCGGCATTCACAAACCGCTGCTGCAGTGCGCGCAGCAGCTCCTCCGGATCGTCCCCGAGCGCGATCGCGCACAGGCCGCGCGGGCTGCGCGCCACCAGCAGCGCGCCGAGCGCACATTGCCCCAGCGCGAACTGGATGCGCAGCCCGGCGCCTCCCGCGCGGAAGCGCCCCGGCGGCATGCCCAGCAGCGCCGGCGCATTCGCGTAAAACCGGCTGGGCGCATTGAACCCTGCCTCCAGCGCGGCTTGCAGCACGTCGTTGCCGGGCTTGCCCAGGGCAGTCTGCGCGCGCTGCCGGCGCCGCGCCTGCGCGTAGGCGCGGGGCGTGAGCCCGGTGAGCGCGCGGAACAGGCGATGGAAGCGATGCGGCGGCAGCCCGGCGGCCTGCGCCAGCGCGGCCAGCGTGGGCGGCGTTTCGGCCTGCTCGATCCGCCGGCAGGCGGCCGCGACCAGGGCGGCATCGCCGCGGGAAGAAGCAGACGAAGGAACAGACAGGGATGCGTGGCTCATGCCGTCACTCTAGCGCCGCCGCACGGGCGCGGCCTCCCGCTTCTTGCACGCCGCGGCGCGCCCGTGCAGCCTCAACGCACCTTGCGGAAGGTGAGGTTGAGCCGGCAGTCGCCGGTGGCCGGATCGCACCCCGGCGCCAGCGGGCGCACGCCGTGGAAGCGCATGCGGTCCACCCCGCCCCAGACCACCACATCGCCATGCGCCAGCGGCACCGCCCGCGGCCGCTCCTGCCGGGTGTGCCCGCCCCACAGGAACACCGCGGGCAGCCCCAGCGACACCGACACGATCGGCGCCACCGCATCGTCCTCGTCGCGGTCCTGGTGCAGCCCCATCCCGACCCCGGCGCGATAGCGGTTGATCAGGCAGGCCTGCGGCCGGTAATCGGGGAATCCGGCCTGCGCCGCCGCCGCGGCCGCCAGCCGCAGGAAATCGGCGGGCATGGCCGGCCACGGCCGGCCGCTGTCGGGGTCGATCGCCGCATAACGGTAGCCGCGGCGGTCGCTGACCCAGCCGCATTCCCCGCAGTTGGTCATCGCGACCCGGATCAGGCGCCCGCCCGGCGTGCGCATCTGCCGGAACGGGGCCTGCGCCGCGATTGCCGAAATCTCGCGCAACAGCGCGGGCGCCTGCCGCTGCGCAAATCCGTGCAGCACATGCGCCTGCACCCCCAGCGCACTGCGACTGCCGGCCGTCGCGCTGGCGAACAAGTCGCTCACGCCGCCGGAACGAGCTCCAGCACCGGCACGCCGCCCAGCAGCGGCATCAGCCAGTGGTCGAGCAGCAAAAAGCCGAACAGCGCCATCAGGTACACGATGGAGTACCTGAACATGCGCATGGCAAAGAAGTCGTCTGGCGGATCCAGCAGCCGCCATGCGTACCACAGGAACACCGCACCCAGCACCAGCGCGCCGGCCAGGTAGAAGATGCCGCTCATGTGCGCGGCCCACGGCAGCACCGTCACCACCACCAGCAGGATCGTGTACAGCAGGATCTGCCAGCGCGTGTAGGTGACGCCGTGGGTCACCGGCAGCATCGGCACCAGCGCGCGCGAGTAATCCTCGCGGCGGAAGATGGCCAGCGCCCAGAAATGCGGCGGCGTCCACACGAAGATGATCAGCACCAGCAGCAGCGCATGCGCCCAGTCCCACGGCCGCTGCATGCCGCTGACCGCGGCCCAGCCCAGCAGCGGCGGCACCGCGCCGGCCAGGCCGCCGATCACGATGTTCTGCGGCGTGGCGCGCTTGAGCAGGCCGGTGTAGACAATCGCATAGCCGATCAGGCCGCCGAAGGTCAGCAGCGCGCACAGCCAGTTCACCCACAGCAGCAGGATCGCCATCGACAGCGCCGCCAGCAGCAGCGCGAAGCCCAGCACCTGCGCCGGGCGCAGCGCGCCGGTGGCCAGCGGGCGTTCGGCGGTGCGCGCCATCACCCGGTCGATGCGCGCGTCCAGCAGGTGGTTGATGGCCGCCGCGCTGGCCGCCGCCAGCCAGATGCCGACGCTCGCCGCCAGCATCCGCAGCCACGGCCAGTCCTCGCCGGGGCGGATCGCCAGCAGCATGCCGATGACGGCGGTGAACACGATCAGCGCCACGATCCGCGGCTTGGTCACCGCCCAGTACTGTGGCGCCAGAGACATCAGGCCCACTTCAGGCCTCCGGCGGGCGCAGCCGCGCCAGCAGGCTCACCAGCAGGAACAGCAGCAGCACCGCGCCGGCGTTGTGCAGCACCGCCACGTGCAGCGGCAACGACAGCAGCACGTTGGCCACGCCGAGCGCGAACTGGACGCACACCAGCAGCCCCAGCAGCGCGCCCCAGCCGCGCAGCCCGGGCGCGCGCAGCAGGCGCAGCGCCAGCAGCAGCACGTAGCCTGCCACCACCACCGCCATCATCCGGTGCGCCAGCTGGATCGCGATCCGCGCCGGGTTGTCGAGGACGCCGCCTTCGTAGTCCACCCCGATCCCGCGCCACAGCACGAAGCCTTCGCGGAAATCGTGCGCCGGCCACCAGGATCCGGCGCAGGTCGGGAACTCGTTGCCGCAGGCCAGCGCGGCGTAATTGGCGCTGGTCCAGCCGCCGAGGGCGATCTGCACCGCCAGCAGCGCCAACCCGATGCCCACCAGCACCCGCAGCCGGCGCGCGTCCGCGCTCAGCAGCGGGCGATCGGTGGCGCGCCAGGCGGTCCAGGTGAGCAGGGCGAAGGTGGTCAGCCCGCCCAGCAGATGCCCCATCACCACCGCCGGCTTCAGCAGCCAGGTGACCGTCCACATCCCCAGCAGGGCCTGGAAGATGATCACCGCCAGGGTCAGGGTGGACACCCGCGCCAGATCGACGTTCGACCAGCGCAGCGCGCCGGACAGCAGCAGCAATTCGGCCGCCACCGCCAGCACCGAGGCCAGCCCGTGTGCGCCGCGCATGTACAGCGGGATGGCGGCCGCCACCGCGGCGGCCGCGCCCAGCACGTGCAGCCAGCCCTGCGGCCGCCGGCGCGTGGCCAGCAGCGCCAGGCTGAACACCAGCAGGCCCAGCAGCCCGGCGATCATGCGGTGCACCTGCTCGCGCCAGGCCTTCTCCGGGACCACCGGACGGATCGCGGTGGCCGCGTGATCCAGCACCTGGTCGGCATGCGTCGGCCACGCCGCGCGGCCGTAGCAGGTCGGCCAGTCCGGGCAGCTGAGGCCGGCGTTGGACAGGCGCACGAAGGCGCCGAACACGATCACCCCGGCCGCCAGCAGCACCGCCAGCCAGGCGATGCGGTGGAAGTGGCGATACAGCGGCGGGCGCGGGGAAACGGCGGAAGCACTCATCGTCGTCAGTTGACCTTCAGCAGGCGGGCGAGGTCGCTACGCAGGTCGCCCGGATCGAACCCGGAAGGGTAGCGCATCACCACGAAGCCATACGGATCCACCAGCCACACCGGATCGCCCGGCGCGGCGGCGGCCCCCGGCACCAGGGCTGTACGCAGGCGCGCGTCCATCCGGATCGGGTGCACCTCGCGCATGCCGGTGGCCGGCATCGGCAGCGCCCCGCCCCACAGCACGTGGACGCGGTCGGCCTCGCGCCCCATCAGCCGCCAGACTTTGTCGAGATTCTCCAGCAGCTGCGCGCAGGTGGCGCGGCGGGCGCCGTCGCATCCGTCCGGCACCGCCACGATGCGCCAGGTGCGCGGGCTGTCCTTCCAGCGGTAGCGGCCGCCGTCGGCCAGGGTCAGGTCGTGGTCGCGCAGGTCGCCGTAGGGCTGCAACAGCTCGCCCCTGTTCTTCAGCGCCTGCGGCTGCCAGCCGGAAAAGCGCAGCGCGCCGGCTGCCAGCAGGGTGCCGAACGAGAGCCCGAGGATCACCAGCAGGGCGCTGCGGTTGCGGCGCGCGGCGACGGCCGGCGCCGGGGGACGGGGTGGCGTGTTCATCGGGGTCTGCTCCTGAACGTGAGGACGGCGGCGGTCACCAGCGCCGCCAACGCCAGCCCGAACCACTGCACCGCATAGCCGAGGTGGCGTTCGGGGGTCAGCGTGTTCGCCAGGATGTCGAGGTCGCGCTGCCCCGGCGCCAGCATCACCCCCGCATCACCCGGCCGATGCACCGGATCCAGCCGCAGCACCCGCGGCGCGATCCGGGTGTGCAGGCCCAGCGCGGCGGCGATCGCCGGCAGGTCCAGACGCACCGCCAGCCAGCGCCCGTCCGCCTGGCGCGCCAGCGGCGCGCCGTGGACCAGCCCTTCCGCCGGCGGCGGCGCCAGCAGCCCGCGTACCGCCTGGTCGGCCACCCGCGGGCAGCCCGGCGCGGGCAGCGCGCGATCGCCGCCCAGCGGCCACCAACCGGCATCCACCAGCAGCGCCTGCGCGCCATCTTGCGGATACAGCAGGCAATACATGCGCACGCCGACCCGGCCGTCGCGCTGCTGGTTGTCGAGCCACAGGGTGACGCCGGCCAGCACGCCGCGCCCGGCCGCCCAGTCGTAGGTCTGCGCGCGCGCCGGATCGGAGGCCAGCAGCAGCGGCTGCGGCTGATCACGCGCGGTCGCAAGCGCCTGCGCGGCGGCCGCCAGCAGGCGCTCCTTCTCGTGCATCCGCGCCAGTTGCCAGCGCCCCAGCGCAGCGAACGCCAGCGCCAGCAGCAGCGCCAGCCCCCAACCGCCCAGCAGCCGCCAGCCGCGCGCGCTCATCGCCACTCCGCCTGCGGTGACAATGCGGCTATGCTGACGGCCCGAGCCGGCCAAGAGACCGCCATGAGCGAACCCCTGAAAATCCTGCTGGTGGTGGGCTTTCTGCTGCTCATCCTGTGGAATCTCGGCGCGGGCCTGTATTACCTGCTGGTGGACAAGGGCACCAGCAAGCGCACGGTGAACGCCCTGACCCGGCGCGTGGCCCTGAGCGTGGCGCTGATCCTGCTGGTGATCCTGGCCATCAAGCTCGGCTGGATCGTGCCGCACGGCATCGGCCGCGCTCCCGGCTGATCATCCGCCTGTCACCCGCCTGCCCGCAGGAACCCGTCTTCGTCCTCTGAGCGAAAAGGCCGGCAGCGCCGGCCTCCCGCCTGCCTGCAGGCGCAGGCCTTGATTTCAGAGCACGTACACGAACAGGAACAGGGCCAGCCAGACCACGTCCACGAAGTGCCAGTACCAGGCCACCGCCTCGAACCCGAAGTGGTGGTCCTTGGTGAAATGGCCCTTGGCACAGCGCAACCAGATCACCAGCAGCATGATCGTGCCGAGGGTGACGTGGGCACCGTGGAAACCGGTCAACATGAAGAAGGTCGAACCGTAGATGCCCGAGCCCAGGGTCAGGTTGAGGCTGTGGTAGGCGTGCGCGTATTCGGTGGCCTGGAAGTACAGGAACAGGCAGCCCAGCACCACGGTCAGGCCCAGGAACAGCAGCAGGATGCCGCGCTTGCCCGCTTTGAGCGCATGGTGGGCGATGGTGACGGTGACGCCCGAACTCAGCAGGATCAGGGTGTTCAGCAGCGGCAGGCCCCAGGCCGGCACGATCTGGAAGCTGCCACCGATGTCGGCCGGGCCATTGGTCGGCCAGCCGCCGGTGAAATCCGGCCACAGCAGTGCGTGGGTCTCCACGCCGTGGCCCTCGCCCGCCAGCCACGGCAGCGCGAACTGGCGGGCGTAGAACAGGGCGCTGAAGAACGCGGCGAAGAACATCACCTCGGAGAAGATGAACCACACCATCCCCATCCGGAACGACACGTCCACCTGCGTGTTGTAATGGCCGGTAATGGACTCGCGGATCACGTCGCCGAACCACTTGAACAGCACCGCCAGCAGACCGGCCAGGCCGACGAAGAACACCGTGCGGCCCCAGCTGACCTCATTCAGCCAGCTGGCGAAGCCGACCATCAGCACGAACAGCGCGGCCGAGGCGAATACCGGCCACTTGCTGCCGTGCGGAACGAAATAGGCGTCCTGGTCGTGGTGGCCGTGCGTGGCATGGGCTTGGGACATGGCGGTCTTCCGGTACGTGTTCGGTGGGTCAGGGCGCGGCGCGTACCGCTCCTGCTTGGCCCTTCCCCGCCGCGAGCGCGGCGGTCAAGGTGTCGTTCTTGAAGAAGGTGTAGGACAGCGTGATGGTCTTGATATCGGCCGGCAGCGCCGGATCGACGATGAAACGCACCGGCATGTCGCGCGACTCGCCGGGCTCCAGCGTCTGCGCGGTGAAGCAGAAGCACTCGGTCTTGTTGAAATAGCCGGAGGCGCGCGCGGGGCCACCGACGGCACCGCATTGCCGACGATGGCGCGTCCGGCGCCGTTGCGGGCGAAATACAGCGCCTGGTATTGCCGCCCCACCTGCACCCGCATGCTTTGCTGCTCGGGCGCGAACTTCCACGGCAGCTTGGAATTGACCGCGCCGTCGAACTGCACGGTCACCCAGCGCTCGCCCGGCGCCTGCCGTCCGGCATCGACCACCGGCCCCTGCTCCAGACGCACGCCGAACACCTTCTGGCAGGCCAGCCGGTACAGCGGCACCATCGAGAACGCGAAGCCGAACGCAAGCAGCGCCACTCCGGCCAGCTTCCATACGCCATGGTCGCGCGTACCGGCCATGCTCAGCGCCCCGGCATGCCCGACAGCAGGAACCCGAGATACACCGCCAGCGCGACCGCCGCCAGCAGCCACGCCGTGCGGCGCGCACGCCTGCGGCGAGCCTCCAGCGCGGGGTCGGTGGCGGGATCGGGACGCATCGGCATGCTCCGGCGGCTCAGTGCGCCACGTCGCCGTGCGCGAGGTCGGCGTCCTTGATCACCGGCGGCTTCTCGAAGGTGTGGTGCGGCGCCGGCGAGGGCACCGTCCACTCCAGGCCGCGCGCGCCTTCCCAGGCCCGCGCCTCGGCCTTGGCGCCGTGCCTGAGCGAATGCCACAGGATGAAGGCCATCATGAACGGGGTCAGGAACATGCCGAACGCGCCGATCGAGCTGACCAGGTTCCAGTCCGCGAACACCACGCTGTAGTCCGGGATGCGGCGCGGCATGCCGGCCAGGCCCAGGAAGTGCTGCGGGAAGAACAGCACGTTCACGAACACGACGCTCCACCAGAAATGGAACTTCGCCCAGGTCTCGTTGTACATGCGGCCGCTCCACTTCGGCCACCAGTAGTAGATCGCGGCAATGATCGCGAACAGCGCGCCGGTCACCAGCACGTAGTGGAAGTGGGCGACCACGAAGTAGGTGTCGTGGTACTGGAAGTCGGCCGGCACGATCGCCAGCATCAGGCCGGAGAAGCCGCCGATGGTGAACAGCACCACGAAGGCGATCGCCCACAGCATGGGCGGCTCGAACGTGAGCGAACCGCGCCACATGGTGGTGACCCAGTTGAACACCTTCACCCCGGTCGGAATCGAGATCAGCATGGTGGCGAACATGAAGTACAGCTCGCCGCCCAGCGGCATGCCGACCACGAACATGTGGTGCGCCCACACGATGAACGACAGGAACGCGATCGCCGCGGTGGCGTACACCATCGCCTGATAGCCGAACAGCGGCTTGCGGCTGAAGGTGGGGATGATCTCGGACACGATCCCGAACGCCGGCAGGATCATGATGTACACCTCGGGGTGGCCGAAGAACCAGAAGATGTGCTGGAACATCACCGGGTCGCCGCCGCCGGCCGCGTTGAAGAAGCTGGTGGAGAAGAAGCGGTCGGTCAGCAGCATGGTGACCGCGCCCGCCAGTACCGGCATCACCGCGATCAGCAGGAACGCGGTGATCAGCCAGGTCCAGCAGAAGATCGGCATCTTCAGCAGGTCCATCCCCGGCGCGCGCATGTTGAGCACGGTGGCGATGATGTTGATCGCGCCCATGATCGAGCTGATGCCCATCATGTGGATGGCGAAGATGCCGAACGCGAGATTCGCGCCGCCCTGCAGCGACAGCGGCGGGTACAACGTCCAGCCGCCGGCCAGCGCGCCGCCCGGCAGGAAGAAGGTCAGCAGCAGCAGGGTGAAGGCGAACGGCATGATCCAGAACGAGAGGTTGTTCATGCGCGGCAGCGCCATGTCCGGCGCGCCGATCTGCAGCGGGATCATCCAGTTCGCCAGCCCCACGAAGGCCGGCATGATCGCACCGAAGATCATCACCAGCGCATGCATGGTGGTCAGCTGGTTGAAGACCTCGGGCTTGACGAACTGCAGGCCCGGCTCGGCCAGCTCGGCGCGGATGCCCACCGAGAGCGCGGCGCCGATGATCACCATGATGAAGCTGAACACCAGGTACAGGGTGCCGATGTCCTTGTGATTGGTGGAGAAGAGCCAGCGCTCGACGAAGCCCTGCTTGTGGTGGCCGTGGGCGCCGTGGTGGGCGACGGCATCGGGATGGGTAGCGGACATGGCGTGACCTTCTGGCGAATGCGGTGCGTGGATCAACCGGCCTGCGCGACGGCGGCAGGCGGGACGGACGGCGTGGTGGCAGCCGTAGAGGCGGGAGCGGGCGTGGGCGCCGCGGGCGTTTCCACCGGAGCCTCAGGCTTGGCCGGGGCCTGCCTGGCCTTCTCGGCCGCCAGCCACTGCGCGAACTCCTGCTGGCTGACCGCCTTCACCACGATCGGCATGAACCCATGATCCTTGCCGCACAGCTCGGCGCACTGGCCGCGGTAGATGCCGGGCTTGTCGATCGTGGCCCAGGCTTCGTTGACGATGCCGGGCACCGCGTCCTGCTTCCAGCCCAGCGCCGGCACCCACCAGGAATGGATCACGTCGTCCGCGGTCAGCACGAAGCGGACCTTGGTGCCCACCGGCAGCACCAGCGCGTTGTCCACGTCCAGCAGGTAGTGCGGGGCGTCGGCCATGGTCACGACCTTGCCGCTCTGGCGCAGCTCATCGTGCTTGCGCGCCAGGCGACTGGTGAAACCGACGCCCTCGCCCAGGTATTCGTACTTCCACATCCACTGGTAGCCGGTGACCTTCACCGTCATCTGCGCGTCGCGCACGTCGTACATGCGCATCAAGCCGCTGGTGGCGGGGAACGCCAGGCCGATCAGGATCAGCACCGGGATCGCGGTCCAGACCAGCTCCAGCCGGGTGCTGTGGGTGAACGAGGTATCCGCCACCGCGCCCCTGGACTTGCGGAAGCGGACGATGGCGATGGCCATGGCGCCGAACACCAGGACGCCGATCACCACGCACACCCACAGCACCCACATATGTGCATCGTAGGCCGCCTGCGAGGTCGGGGTGACGCCCTGGCCCATGTTCAGCTGCCAGGGATGCGGATCGGCGGGGCCTGCCGCCGGGTCCTGCGCCTGCGCCAGCAGGGGCAGCGCGGCGCCCATCGCCGCCAGCGCCAGTTGTTTCATACGACCGGATGTCATCACGCCAAGCCCCGCCTGTCCTGTGTAAGTCCGAAGTGGCACGGTCGCGGCATGCACGTCTGCGCCCCGCCCGCCGGCCGACATCAAGAAGCTGAACGGAACACAAACCCCTTGACCAGTCTCGAAGATTACTGGGGCCGCGGGTACTCGGCAACCATCGCATGCGTCATCTGGACCGGCGATCTACACTAGTGCATTGCAATCCGACGCCTGCGGGCCCATGAGCACCCGTCCCCCACCGACTCCGATCCTGTCCCCGGAACTCCCGCCCGTCCCCGCCCCCACCCGCGCCGCGATCACCGCCGGCTGGATCCGCGACGAAACCACCTACGTCCGCGAATTGCTGGAGCAGGCCCGCCTGCCTACCGTCGACCACGATGCCGCGCAGGCGGTGGCCGCCGATCTGGTGCGCCGGGTGCGCGCCCGCGCGCGCAACCAGGGCGTGGTCGAGGCCTTCATGCGCCAGTACGACCTCGGCAGCGAGGAAGGCGTTTTGCTGATGTGCGTGGCCGAGGCGCTGCTGCGCATCCCCGATCAGGACACCGCCGATGCGCTGATCCGCGACAAACTGGGCGATGCCAACTGGAAGAAGCACCTGGGCCAGTCCGATTCGCTGCTGGTGAATGCCTCCACCTGGGGCCTGCTGCTGACCGGCAAGCTGGTGGACCTGGCCGACGACACCAAACGCGACGTGCACGGCGCGTTCCAGCGCCTGATCGGCCGCGCCGGCGAGCCGGTGGTCCGGCTGGCGGTGCGCCAGGCGATGAAGATCATGGGCCACCAGTTCGTGCTGGGGCGGACCATCGAGGAAGCGCTGGCGCGCAGCCGCAAGGGCGACAACGCCGCCTACCGCTACTCGTTCGACATGCTGGGCGAAGGCGCGCTGACCACCAGGGACGCGCTGCGCTACCAGGACGCCTACCGCGGCGCGATCCACGCGATCGGCCGCGACTACGCCCCACGACGCGCGCAGGGCGCCGATGCGGTGTTCGCCGCGCCCAGCATCTCGGTCAAGCTCTCGGCGCTGCACCCGCGCTACGAGCACGCCAAGCGCGCCCGCGTGCTGGCCGAGCTGGGCGAACGCCTGCTGGAACTGGCGCGTCTGGCGCGCGACTACGGCATCGGCCTGACCATCGACGCCGAGGAGACCGACCGCCTGGAGCTGTCGCTGGACCTGGTGTTCCAGGTGATGGCGGATGCCTCGCTGGAGGGCTGGCACGGCTTCGGCATCGTGGTGCAGGCCTACCAGAAGCGCGCGCCGTTCGTGATCGACCACATCGTGCACATGGCCGGCCAACTGGGCCGCCGCATCCCGGTGCGGCTGGTCAAGGGCGCCTACTGGGACGCCGAGATCAAGCGCGCGCAGGTGGAAGGCCAGGCCGGCTACCCGCTGTTCACCCGCAAGCAGAACACCGACGTCAGCTATCTGGCCAATGCCCGCCGCCTGCTGGACGCCGGCAGCGCGGTGTATCCGATGTTCGCCACCCACAACGCGCACACCATCGCCACCGTGCACCGGATGGCGCGCGCCATGCGCGGCCGCCGCGACTTCGAGTTCCAGAAGCTGCACGGCATGGGCGACGACCTGTACGCCGAGGTGATCCCGGCCGACCGCCTGGATGTGCCCTGCCGCGTGTACGCGCCGGTCGGCAGCCACGAAGACCTGCTGCCCTACCTGGTGCGCCGCCTGCTGGAAAACGGCGCCAACTCCAGCTTCGTCAACCGCATCACTGACGAGGGCATCCCGGTCGAGGAACTCATCCGCGACCCGGTGGACTTCGTGTCCACGCTCGAACACATCCCGCACCCCCGCATCCCGCTGCCGGTCGATCTGTACCGCAGCCAGGGCCAGCCTCGAGACAATTCCATGGGCATCAATCTCGCCAACGACGACGCGCTGCGCACGCTCGCCAGCGCCATGAACGACGCCGGCGCCGGCCGCTGGACTGCTGCACCGCTGGTGCCGGGCATCCAGCCAGACGGCGAGCGCATCGCGGTGTCCAATCCGGCCGACCGCCGCGAGGTGGTCGGCCACTGGCAGCCCGCCAATGCGGCGACCATCGAGCGTGCGCTGGCCAATGCCATCGCCGCGCAGCCGGCCTGGGACGCGATGCCGGCCGCCTCACGCGCGGCCATCCTCGAACACGCGGCCGATCTGCTGGAAGCACGCCTGCCGCAGTTCATGGCGATGTGCGTGAAGGAAGCCGGCAAGACCATCGCCGATAGCGTAGCCGAGGTGCGCGAGGCGGTGGACTTCCTGCGCTACTACGCACTGCAGGCGCGCGAGCATTTCGCACCGATCCCGCTGCCTGGGCCGACCGGCGAATCCAACCAGCTGCAGCTGTCCGGACGCGGCGTGTTCGTGTGCATCAGCCCGTGGAACTTCCCGCTGGCGATTTTCACCGGCCAGATCGCGGCCGCACTGGTCGCCGGCAACAGCGTGATTGCCAAGCCGGCCGAGCAGACCAACCTGATCGGGTTTGCCGCGGTGCAGCTGCTGCACGAGGCCGGCATCCCGCAGGACGTGCTGCAGTTCGTGCCGGGCGACGGCGCCAGCGTGGGCGCGGCGCTGACCCGCGATCCGCGCGTGGCCGGGGTGGCCTTCACCGGCGGCACCGACACCGCGCGCCTGATCAACCGCGCGCTGGCCGGCCGCGAGTCCGGCCCGATCCCGGTGCTGATCGCCGAGACCGGCGGCCAGAACGCGATGATCGCCGACAGTTCGTCGCTGCCAGAGCAGGTGGTCAAGGACGCAATGGGCTCGGCCTTCACCTCCGCCGGCCAGCGCTGCTCGGCCGCGCGCATCCTGCTGGTGCAGGACGACATCGCCGACAAGGTGATCGCCATGCTCGCCGGCGCGATGGCCGAGCTGAAGGTCGGCGATCCAGCCCTGCTTTCGACCGACGTCGGCCCGGTGATCGACGCCGAGGCCTGCCAGGTCCTGACTACGCACGCCACCCGCATGGACGGCGAGGCGCGCCTGATCGCGCGCACCCCGCTGCCGCCCGAAACCGAACACGGCACCTTCTTCCCGCCCACCGCCTGGGAGCTGCCGTCGATCGCGCTGCTGCGCGAGGAGAAGTTCGGCCCGGCCCTGCACGTGGTGCGCTTCAAGACCGACGAGCTGGATGCGGTGGTGGATGCGATCAACGCCACCGGCTACGGCCTGACCCTGGGCATCCATTCGCGGATCGACGCCACCATCGAGCGCATCGTGGCGCGCGCCAGGGTCGGCAACATCTACGTCAACCGCAACCAGATCGGCGCGGTGGTCGGGGTGCAGCCGTTCGGCGGCCAGGGTCTGTCCGGCACCGGCCCCAAGGCCGGCGGCCCGCACTACCTGCCGCGCTTCGCCACCGAGAAGACGGTGACCATCAACACCACCGCCGCCGGCGGCAATGCCAGCCTGCTGACCCTGGGCGACTGATCCGCGTTTGCCCCGCGCCCCGCGCGCGGGGCACTACTGCGCGGCCTCCGCGACCTGCAACGAAAAAGCCCCGCCGGAGCGGGGCTTTTTCTTGCTGCATGATCGCGAGATCAGAAGCGGTACTGCATCGACACGCCCACCAGGTCGGCATGGCCGGTGTACTTACCAGCCAGGGTCGAGGTGTTGCCGGACGCCGCATCCACCGGCAGATTGATGGTCGGCGACTTGATCTCGATGCGCTGATAGGCGGCATCGAAGGACAGGCTGTCGCTGACGTGCCAGCTGGCGCCGATCGAGTACAGGGTGCGATCGTTGTCGGGCAGACGCGGCGTGCGGTAGGTGTCGTGGGTCGGGGTCTTGTCCTTGCCAATGCCGCCGCGCAGGGTCAGCGCCGGCGAAAGGTCGTATTCCATGCCCAGCGAGTAGAAGTGGGTGTTGCTCCAGTGGAACGGCTCGCTACCCACCACGGTGCCGTTGCTGCGCTTGATGGTGACATCCTGCAGCGAGTCCCAGCCGGTGTACTGGTAGTCGGCCAGCAGGCGGACGTTGTCGGCGAAGGCGTACTTCACACTCACGGTGGTGATGCTCGGGGTCACCAGGCGCGCGCCGCCGGGACCGCTGACGAAGCGTGGATCGCTGGACAGCAGGGCCGGCACGCCGGAGAAGTACAGATCGCCCTTCAGTTCGTGCTTGATTTCCGAACGGTAGCTCAGGCCGATCGCCAGCTTGTCGTTCGGGGCCAGCTGCGCGCCGATCACGAAGCCGATGCTGTTGTCGGCGCCCTTGACCTTGAACGCGCCATCCAGCGCCTGCGGCTGGAACGGATAGCTCGGGTTGAAGCAGTTGGCCGGGTTGCCGGAGCCCGCGCAGATCGCGGTGCCGAAGTCGATCGCCTTGGTCAGGGTGGCCTGCGCGCGCTCCCAGATGAAGCCGGCGCCGATCGACACGCCGTCACTGAGCTTGAGCGCGGCCGACAGGGTGAGATCCATGGTCTTCACGTCGGACTCGATGGCGCGGTAGCGGCCCACCCAGTTCGCGTCGTACTTGGTGGCCAGGCCGAACGGCGCGCCCAGGCTGGCGCCCAGGGTCAGGCCTTCCAGCGCGCCGTGCATCGGGAACACCGCGGCCATGTTCGGCACCGGGGTCGGGGAGCCGGGGTCGCCGCCATTGCCGCCGGTCAGGGGCTTGGCCGGGTTGCCGAGGATGGCGCCGCCGCCGTTGAACTTGGCATTGAGGTCGATCACGGTCAGGTCGGCCTGGAAGGTGTTCTTGTCCAGGTTGACCATCGCCGCCGGGTTGAGCGAAACCACCGCCGCGTCCTTGCCGACCAGGCTGCCGGCGTTGGACTTGCCCAGGTTCTTCACGCTCTGTTCGCGCAGCTGGAAGCCCGAAGCGGCCGCCTGGCCGACAAACAGGGTGCCGAGTACGGCCAGCGCGAGGGCCGAGGCGCGGATCTTGCGAGTGTTGTCCATTGTGATGTGTCTCCGAATGCTAGAGCGGTATGGTTTTGTGTTGCCAGCAGCGATCGGCGAAGATCGCCGGGCGCACGCGTCGCGTGTGCGCGCACCGGAGTTCCCCCTCCACGTACGTCGCCGTATGCGACTATACCGCAAACTTTAACCCTGCTCTAACAATTCCTCCGGCCCGCCACGGCCCCGCATGTTCGTCGCCATCCCACCCCGCCCGCAGCGTCATTTCGTGTGGGCCACTCCTACCCTGTTCGCCCTGCTGTGGACTGGCCTACGTGCTGGCCGCCCTGCATGCGCCGGCCGGCAGCCTGGCCACCGCACTGGACTGGGGCGTGCTCAGCGGCGGCCTGGACAGCGTGGACGACTGGCGGCGGGCGCTGGCCGACGGCAGCGCGCTGCGTCTGGTCTCGGCCCTGTTCCTGCACGCCGACTGACTGCACCTGCTGGGCAACCTGGTGTTCCTGCTGATCTTCGGGCTGCCGGCGGAACGGGTGATGGGCGGCACGCGGCTGCTGCTGCTGTTCCTGCTCGGCGGCGCGGTGGCCAATCTGGCCGCGGTGCTGGCAATCGAAGCGCCGGACCGCATCATCATCGGCGCCAGCGGCGCGGTCTCGGCCCTGATCGGCGCCTATCTGGCCCTGCTCCCCGGCGCGCGCCTGGGCGTGGTGCTGCCGCTGGGCCTGTTCCTGCAGTTCGTGCGGGTGCCGGCGTTCCTGCTGATCGGCCTGTGGGCGCTGCTGCAGGTCGGGTTTGCCTATGCCGGCCCGGCCTTCGGCGCGGTGGCCTGGCCGGCGCATATCGCCGGCTTCCTGTTCGGGGTCGTGTTCGCGCTGCTGACCAAGGCGGCGATCGCGCGCCGCCTGCGCCGCCAGCGCGGCTATTGAGGCGTTGCCGGGGCGGGCTTCGCCCCGGGCTTGGCCGGGGCCGGGGACGTTGCCGACGGGGCGGGCACGGGCTTGCCGCGCGGCGGCTTGGCCACGGGGGCTGGCACCGGCGCGATCCCGGCCATCGCCTTGAGTTCGCGCAGGGCGGCATCGATCGGCTTCTGCCCGGGCAGCACCTCGCCGGCGTTGTCGCCTTCCATCGCACCCGCCTCGGCGGCGAGATGGCCGGGCAGCTCCGCCTCGCTGATCGGCGCCGGCCGGCGCAGGCCGTCCTCGGGATGCAGGACCGCGTCCGGCGTGATTCCCAGTGCCTGGATCGAATGCCCGCTGGGGGTGTAGTAGCGCGCGGTGGTGAGCTTTACCGCATCGCCGTTGTCCAGCGGCAGCAGGGTCTGCACCGAGCCCTTGCCGAAGGTGCGGCTGCCCACCACCCGCGCGCGCCTGTTGTCGTGCAGCGCGCCGGCCAGCACCTCGGCGGCGCTGGCCGAACCGGCATCCACCAGCACCACCACCGGCGCGCCGTGCAGGCGGTCGCCCGGGGGTGGCATCGAAGCGGGTGGTGCCGATCGCCTCGCGCCCGCGGGTGCTGACGATGTTGCCGCTGTCCAGCAGCTCATCGGCGATCTGCACCGCGCCCACCAGCAGTCCGCCGGGGTTGCTGCGCAGGTCGATCACCAGCCCGCGCAGCGGCGCGGGCTTTTGCAGGGCATCGAGCTGCTTGACGAAATCGGCGGCGGTATCGGCCTGGAAACTGGCGATGCGGATGTAGCCGAAGCCCGGCTCCAGCATCCGCGAGCGCACGCTGGCGGTACGGATGGTGTCGCGCACCAGGCTGAGGTCGAACGGCTCGCGCACGCCCTCGCGCACCACCTTCACCACCACCTTGGTGCCGGCCCTGCCACGCAGCGGCGCGGAACCGTCGCTCTGGCCGGGCAGCAGCAGCTTGCCATCGATCGCCACGATGCGGTCGCCGCTGCGCAGCCCGGCGCGCGCGGCCGGGCTGTCGTCCAGCGGCGCGATCACGCGCAGGCTGCCGTCCGGCAGCTGCTGCAGCTGCACGCCGACGCCGTCGTAGGCGCCGCGGGTCTGCTCGTCGAAGTCCTCGGCATCGGCCCTCTCCAGATAGGCACTGTGCGGGTCGAGGTTGAACAGCAACCCGCGCACCGCCGACTGCATCAGGGTGTGGTCGTCCACCGGGTCCACGTAAGCCTGCTTGATCGCGTTGTACACGGTGACGTAGCGGCGGATCTCCTCCAGCGGCACCTTGGAGGCCGCCAGCGCGGCCACGTCCGGGTCCTCGCCATCGTCCTGCACCGGCGGCGGCGCGGCGTCCGCTGCCGGCGCGGGCGCAACCTGCTGCGCCACGGCCAGCAGCGGGGATGCGGCAAGCGCCAGCGCGATGAGAAGGGAAAGTGGCCTGGTCCGCATGCAGTGCTCCCGCTGATGGAATCCCTGGTGGAATTGCTGGTGGAATTGCTGGTGATATTGCCGGTGAAACCGGCGACCGCACCCGCAAAACGCCGATGATCGCCGTTCGACCCGTGCACGCCGGCGTGGTTCCCCTCATCTTGCCTGCGAACGCGGCGCGCGGCACGCCGGCGCTGTCATTGCCGGCTCAGCCAGGCCGCGGGGTTGACGGGCGCGCCGTTGTGGCGCAGTTCGAAGTACAAGGCGGGCACCGCCTGCCCGCCGGAGGTGCCGACGGTGGCCACCGCATCGCCGCGCCGCACCGCATCGCCGGCGCTGCGCAGCAGGCTGTCGTTGTGCGCGTACAGGCTCATGTAGCCATTGCCGTGATCGATGATGAGGATGTTGCCGTAGCCGGTCATCCAGTCGGCGAACACCACGGTGCCGTCGGCCACCGCCTTCACCGGGGTTCCGGCACCGGCAGCGATCAGCACGCCGTCGCTGCGGCGGCCATCCGGCAACCGCCCGGCATAGCCGGCCAGCAGGCCCCCGGCGACCGGCCAGCTCAAGCCGCCGACGCGCAGGGCCGGCGCACTGGCCACCGTCGGCCGCGGCACCGGCTTGCCGCTGGCACGCGCCTGGCGCTCGGCCTCCGCCTTGGCCTGCGCGGCCTCGCGCGCCGCCCTGGCCGCCGCCGCGCGCAGCTGCGCCAGCAACTGCTGCAGGGCCTTGGCGTCCTGCCCCAGCGCCTGTTCGCGCGCGCTGCGATCCTTGTACTGGTGGTCCAGCTTGGCCAGCAGGCCGGCGCGCTGTTGCCGCGCCTGCTGCAGCTGCGCCAGCTGGCGGGCCTGCTGCCGGCGCGCCGCCTCCATCGCCCGCTGGCGGCGGGTAATCTCGTCTTCCAGCCCCTGCAGGTGCGCGATCTCCTCGCCCAACTCCCGGATGCGCGCAGCCTGCGCGCGCTGCAGATAGCCTTGGTAGGCGAGCTCACGCTCACCGTCGGCCACCCGATCCTGCGCCAGCAACGCCTTCAATGCAGGCGCATCGCCGGCCACCTGCGCGGCGCGCAGCAGGCGCGCGAGCTCGGCCCGGCGCGCCGCCAGCGCCTCGGCCTGGCGCCCGCGCTCGGCCTGCAGGCGCGCCAATTCCTGCGCATCCTGCTGCAACTGCGCCTGGGTCTGCTGCAGGGCGCGCTGGGTGCTGCCCACCTGCTCATCGGCTTCGCGCAGGCGCTGGCTGGCCTGGCCGCGCTGGTTTTCCAGCTTGCGCCGCTGCGCCGCCACCTCGCGCAATTCGCCGCGCACGCTCTGCAGGCGCTGCTCGGCCTCTTTCGCATCTTTCGCCTCCTGCGCACGCAGGCCGCCCGCGGCGAATAGCAGGCAGCAGGCGACGCTGGCGGCCAGCCGGCGCATCAGGCCGGCAGCAGCAGGCTGCGCCCGGTCATCGCGGCCGGCTGCGGCAGCCGCATCAGGTCGAGCAGGGTCGGCGCCACGTCGCGCAGGGCGCCGCCTTCGCGCAGGCGGGCCGGGCGCTCGCCCACGTACACCAGCGGCACCGGACCGACCGTGTGCGCGGTGTGCGGCTGGCCGGTCACGGGATCGCGCATCATTTCCAGGTTGCCGTGGTCGGCGGTGATGACCAGCGCACCGCCGGCCGCACGCACCGCCGCTGTGATCCGCCCGATCGCCACGTCCACCGCCTCGGCGGCGCGGATCGCCGCCTGCAGGATGCCGCTGTGGCCGACCATGTCGGGGTTGGCGATATTGCAGACGATGGCGTCGAAACGCCCGCTGGCGATCGCCTCCACCAGCCGCCCGGTCAGCTCCGGGCAGCTCATCTCCGGCTGCAGGTCGTAGGTGGCCACTTTCGGGCTGGGGATGAGGATGCGCTCCTCGCCGGGGAACGGCACCTCGCGCCCGCCGCTGAAGAAGAAGGTGACGTGCGCGTACTTCTCGGTCTCGGCGATGCGCAGCTGGGCCAGGCCCGCCTCCGCCACCACTTCTCCGAAAGTCTGGCGCAGATCGTCCGGGGCGAACGCCACCGGCGCCGGCAGGCGGACGTCGTATTCGGTCAGGCAGACGAACCGCGCCAGCGCCGGCCGGCGCGCGGAGAACCCGTCGAACGCGGGATCGACGAACGCCGCAGTGAGCTGGCGCGCGCGATCGGCGCGGAAGTTCATGAACACCACCGCATCGCCGTCGCGCATTGGCCGGGCGCCATCGAGCACGGTAGGCACGACGAATTCGTCGGTCTCGCCGCGGGCATAGGCCGCCTCCAGCGCCGCCAGCGCATCGCCGGCGCGGTATTCGGCCCGCGCCTCGACGATCGCGTCCCACGCGCGCCGTACGCGGTCCCAGCGCTGGTCGCGGTCCATCGCGAAATAGCGGCCGCCGAGGCTCGCGATGCGCGCATTGCCCAGCCGCGCGCACAGCGCCTGCAAGGCTTCCAGACTGGCGCGCGCCGATTGCGGCGGGGTATCGCGGCCGTCCAGGAAGGCATGCACGGCCACATCCGGCACGCCGGCACGGTGGGCCAGCTCCAGCATCGCGAAGATATGGCGTTCGTGGCTTGCACGCCGCCGGGCGAAAGCAGTCCCATGACGTGCAGGGTGCCGCCGTCGGCCTTGGCCGCCGCGCAGGCGGCGGTCAGCTCGGGATTGGCGAAGAAGCTACCGTCCTCGATCGCGGCATCCACCCGGGTCAGGTCCTGATACACGATGCGGCCGGCGCCGAGGTTCATGTGGCCAACCTCGGAATTGCCCATCTGCCCGTCCGGCAGCCCGACGTACTTGCCTTCGGTATGGATCAGCGTGTGCGGGCAGTTCGCCAGCAGGCCGCGCCAGTGCGGCAGTTCGGCCAGCGCCAGCGCGTTGTCCGCAGTCTCCTCGCGGTGGCCCCAGCCATCCAGGATCAGCAGGACGACGGGCCTGGGGCGCGGGGCGGCGGCAATGGACACGGGGCACTCCGGGGAGGTTCGGCGGATGCGTGATTGTAGCGGCGTGTAAACCCTGCGCCGTCCCGCCGCATCCCAGCAGGCACATCCCCATGGCCGGGAGGCCCGATGAAACCCCTGTTGCTCTGCACGTTCCTGCTCGCCTCCGGCGTGGCGCTCGCCGCCCCGCAGGCGCAACCCCCGCTGCGCGACATCGACAAGGTCAACGGCGGCATCGTCGCGGAGGCCGGGCAGGCCTACGGCCGGCTGGAGACGGTGAACGGCGGCATCACCCTCGGCCGCGGCGCCCGCGCCAGCGGCGTGGAAACCGTGAACGGCGGGATCACTGCCGGCGATGACGTCACCCTGCGCAGCGCCTCCACCGTCAACGGGGGCATCCGCTTCGGCCAGCGCACCCGCATCGACGGCAACCTGGAGACCGTCAACGGCGGCATCGCCCTCGATCGCGGCGGCGTGGTGCGCGGCAAGGTCAGCTCCGTCAACGGCGGGATCGCCCTGCAGGCCAGCACGGTCGAAGGCCGGGTGGAGACCGTCACCGGCGACATCACCGTGGGCAGCGGCTCGCGGGTAGTCGGCGGCATCCTGGTGGAAAAGCCGAAGGGCGCGCTGCACGGGCTGTTCGGCAAGCCCAAGATCCCGCGCATCGTGATCGGCCCGGAGGCGGTGGTGGAAGGCCCGATGGTGTTCGAACGCGAGGTGAGGCTGTACGTGCACGCCAGCGCCCGCATCGGCAGCGTCACCGGCGCCAGCGTGGTGCGCTACCGCGGCGAGCACCCGCCGGCCGACTGACTGCCGCGCCCGGCCGGATCCTCCTAGAATCGCGGGACATCCGCTCCCGGAGTCCCACGATGCGTCTGCCACTCCTGCTGTTCCCCCTGGCCTTGTGCGCTTGCCAGCCGTCGAACGACAGCACCGCGGCGGCAACGGCGGCCACCGGTGCGCCTGCCGCCGTGAGTGCGCCCCGTGCTGGCGATCACGCCTACCAACCCACCATCGCGGCTGCCGATTTCGCCGCCCACGTGGAGCGCCTGGCGTCGGATGAATTTGGTGGCCGCGCGCCCGGCAGCCCGGGCGAACAGAAGACGGTGGAATACATCAAGTCGCAGTTCGCGCGCATCGGCCTGCAGCCGGGCAACGGCGAGCACTGGTTCCAGACGGTACCGATGGTGCGCAGCGTGGCCGACCCTTCCACGGTGCTGCATCTGGCCATCGGCGACACCCGCCAGGACCTCGCATTCGGCACCGACATGGTGGTCGTCACCCGCAGCGGGAAATCGCGCGTGGAGCTCAAGGACAGCCCGCTGGTCTTCGTCGGCTACGGCATCAATGCCCCGGAACGCGGCTGGAACGATTACGCCGGGCTGGACGTACGCGGCAAGACCGTGGTGATGCTGGTCAACGATCCCGGCTTCGCCAGCGGCGATCCACGCCTGTTCGACGGCAAGCGGATGACCTACTACGGGCGCTGGACCTATAAATTCGAGGAAGCCGCGCGCCAGGGCGCCGCGGCGGCGCTGATCATTCATGACGCGCCCGGGGCCTCGTACGGCTGGGACGTGGTGCGCAATTCCTGGTCGGGCCCGCAGTACGACCTGCCGGTGGCGGCCGATCCTTCGCCGCGGCTGCCGGTGCAGGGCTGGATCACCGGTGAGGCCGCCCAGGCGCTGTTCGCGGCCGCAGGACAGGACCTGGCCAAGCTGCGCGCTGCGGCCGGCAAACCCGGATTCAAGCCGGTGCCCCTCCCCGCGGCCGCCTCTCTGCGCCTCGACAGCACGATCAGCACCGCGCAGTCGCGCAACGTGCTTGGCCTGCTGCCCGGCCGCGAGGCTGCGGACGAGGCCATCGTGTACATGGCGCACTGGGACCACCTGGGCACCCATGAAGGCGAACCCGGCGACAACATCTACAACGGCGCGGTGGACAACGCCACCGGCGTGGCCGCGCTAATGGAACTGGCGGAAGCGTTCCGGCATGCGCCGACGCCACCGAAGCGGTCGATCCTGTTCCTGGCGGTGACCCTCGAGGAATCCGGCCTGCTCGGCTCGCAGTATTACGTCACCCACCCGGTGATCCCGCTGGCCAAGACCGTGGCCGTGTTCAACATCGACGCCCTGGCGCCGATCGGCAAGGCCCGCGACATCACCGTGGTCGGCAAGGGCAATTCGCAGCTGGAGGATCTGCTGGCGAAGGCCTTGCGCCAGCAGGGGCGACGCCTCAGCGAAGAGTCGAACCCCGCGGCCGGTTTCTATTTCCGCTCCGACCACTTCAACTTCGCCAAGGCCGGCGTCCCGGCGCTGTACATCGACAGCGGCGAGGATCTGCTGGAAGGCGGCCGCGCCGCGGGCGAAGCCGCCAACCGCGACTACACCCTGCACCGTTATCACACTCCGGCCGACCAGTTCGATCCGGCGACCTGGAAGCTGGACGGCATCGTGCAGGATCTGGAGGCGCTGTATGCCGTGGGCGCGGGCCTGGCCAACAGCGGCCAATGGCCGACGTGGCGCGCAGGCAGCCCCTTCGAGGCCGCGCGCGACGCGATGCGTCCGCCTGCCCCCGCTGCCATGCCCAGGCAATGACCGAGCGGCTTCGGGCTAGACTCCCGGCATCCATTCACCGGGAGCCACGCCCATGTTCATCGCCTATTGCTGCGTCCTGATCGCCGCCTGCCTGCCCTACCTCTGGACCGTGATCGCCAAGACCAGCGTGCCCGGCTACAACAACAAGGACCCGCGCGGCTGGATCGCCCGCCAGGACAGCTACCGGGTGCGCAATGCCTACAACGCCCACCTCAACGCCTTCGAGGCCTTCCCGGCCTTCGCCGCGGCGGTGCTGATGGCGCAGTTCGCGCAGGTGACACCGCAGCACGTGGCCTGGCTGGCGCTGGCGTTCATCGGCTTCCGCGTGTTGCACGGAATCTTCTACATCACCGCGGTGCCGCTCCTGCGCAGCCTCTGCTGGCTGGGCGGTTTCGCCTGCGTGGTCGCGCTGATGGTGTTGGCCGCGGCCAAGGTTGGGGGCTGAGACTCTCCGGTTCACAGCCCCCGCTTCCCCGGTCGGTTTTTGAGCGCGCAAAGGAAAACCCCTCCCGGTGCGGGAGGGGTTTGGGGGATAAGGCCCTGGCGATGACCTACTCTTGCATGGTTTGGACCACACTACCATCGGCGCAGCTGTGTTTCACTTCCGAGTTCGGGATGGGATCGGGTGGGACCACAGCGCTGTTGTCACCAGGGAGAGGGTGGAGGGTCGCCGGCTGTTGCGGAGGGATCCGCATGCAGCAGCGCCACGCTCTCAAGGGGGGAAAGAAGAGTGACGAGCATTTGTCGCAAGCCGGCAACGTGCCGAGGCCAAGGGTTGCGGGTTTCAGGAAAGTCTGCACCGGACGTGCAGGCTTTTGCGCAGGGATGCGCATAAAACCGAAGCAACTTGAGGTGATATGGTCAAGCCACACGGATCATTAGTACAGGTAAGCTCAACGCATTGCTGCGCTTACACACCCTGCCTATCAACCACCTGGTCTTGATGGGTCCTTCAGGGGGCTTGTGCCCCGGGAGATCTCATCTTGAGGCGCGCTTCCCGCTTAGATGCTTTCAGCGGTTATCGCTTCCGAACATAGCTACCCGGCAGTGCCACTGGCGTGACAACCGGAACACCAGAGGTTCGTCCACTCCGGTCCTCTCGTACTAGGAGCAGCCCCTCTCAAATCTCCAACGCCCACGACAGATAGGGACCGAACTGTCTCACGACGTTCTGAACCCAGCTCGCGTACCACTTTAAATGGCGAACAGCCATACCCTTGGGACCGACTACAGCCCCAGGATGTGATGAGCCGACATCGAGGTGCCAAACACCGCCGTCGATATGAACTCTTGGGCGGTATCAGCCTGTTATCCCCGGAGTACCTTTTATCCGTTGAGCGATGGCCCTTCCATACAGAACCACCGGATCACTAAGTCCTACTTTCGTACCTGCTTGATCCGTCGATCTTGCAGTCAAGCACGCTTATGCCTTTGCACACAGTGCGCGATGTCCGACCGCGCTGAGCGTACCTTCGAGCTCCTCCGTTACACTTTGGGAGGAGACCGCCCCAGTCAAACTACCCACCATACACGGTCCCCGACCCGGATCACGGGCCCAGGTTAGAACGTCAAGCACATCAGGGTGGTATTTCAAGGTTGGCTCCACCGCAACTGGCGTCACGGCTTCACAGCCTCCCACCTATCCTACACAGACGAACTCAACGTTCAGTGTAAAGCTATAGTAAAGGTTCACGGGGTCTTTCCGTCTTGCCGCGGGAACGCTGCATCTTCACAGCGATTTCAATTTCACTGAGTCTCGGGTGGAGACAGCGCCGCTGTCGTTACGCCATTCGTGCAGGTCGGAACTTACCCGACAAGGAATTTCGCTACCTTAGGACCGTTATAGTTACGGCCGCCGTTTACCGGGGCTTCGATCAAGAGCTTCGCCTTGCGGCTGACCCCATCAATTAACCTTCCGGCACCGGGCAGGCGTCACACCCTATACGTCCACTTTCGTGTTTGCAGAGTGCTGTGTTTTTGATAAACAGTCGCAGCGGCCTGGTTTCTTCGGCCAACCTCAGCTATGAACCATGGTTGGCGCACCTTCTCCCGAAGTTACGGTGCTATTTTGCCTAGTTCCTTCACCCGAGTTCTCTCAAGCGCCTGAGAATTCTCATCCTGCCCACCTGTGTCGGTTTACGGTACGGTCTGCGTAAGCTGAAGCTTAGGAGCTTTTCCTGGAAGCGTGATATCAGCAGCTCTGTCCATGCGGACTCGTCCTTGGCCTCAACGTTGCGCTCCCGGATTTGCCTAAGAGCACCGCCTCAACCCTCTCACCGGGACAACCAACGCCCGGCCTGCCTAACCTTCTCCGTCCCTCCATCGCACTTACGCGAGGTGCTGGAATATTAACCAGCTTCCCATCGACTACGCTTTTCAGCCTCGCCTTAGGGGCCGACTCACCCTGCGTCGATTAACGTTGCGCAAGGAAACCTTGGGCTTTCGGCGTGCGGGCTTTTCACCCGCATTATCGTTACTCATGTCAGCATTCGCACTTCCGATACCTCCAGCAGACCTCTCGATCCACCTTCGCAGGCTTACGGAACGCTCCTCTACCGCGCATCCCAAAGGATGCACCCCAAGCTTCGGTTCAACGCTTAGCCCCGTTAAATCTTCCGCGCAGACCGACTCGACCAGTGAGCTATTACGCTTTCTTTAAAGGGTGGCTGCTTCTAAGCCAACCTCCTGGCTGTCTGTGCCTTTCCACATCGTTTTCCACTTAGCGCCGATTTGGGACCTTAGCTGTGGGTCTGGGTTGTTTCCCTTTTCACGACGGACGTTAGCACCCGCCGTGTGTCTCCCGTACAGTCCGTCCCGGTATTCGGAGTTTGCAATGGTTTGGTAAGTCGCGATGACCCCCTAGCCATAACAGTGCTCTACCCCCGAGAGGATACATACGAGGCGCTACCTAAATAGCTTTCGAGGAGAACCAGCTATCTCCGGGTTCGATTAGCTTTTCACTCCTAATCACACCTCATCCCCGACCTTTGCAACGGGCGTGGGTTCGGGCCTCCAGTACCTGTTACGGTACCTTCACCCTGGGCATGACTAGATCACCCGGTTTCGGGTCTACTGCCTGCGACTATGCGCCCTTATCAGACTCGGTTTCCCTTCGCCTCCCCTATCCGGTTAAGCTCGCCACAAACAGTAAGTCGCTGACCCATTATACAAAAGGTACGCCGTCACCCTTGCGGGCTCCGACTGCTTGTACGCACACGGTTTCAGGGTCTATTTCACTCCCTTCACCAGGGTTCTTTTCGCCTTTCCCTCACGGTACTGGTTCACTATCGGTCGGTCAGGAGTATTTAGCCTTGGAGGATGGTCCCCCCATGTTCAGACAGGGTTTCACGTGCCCCGCCCTACTCAATTTCATCGACCAGGCCCTTTCGCATACGGGGCTATCACCCGCTATGGCCACCCTTTCCAGAGTGTTTTGCTAGAACAAGATCGACTTTTGGGCTAGTCCGCGTTCGCTCGTCGCTACTGACGGAATCTCGGTTGATTTCTTTTCCTACGGTTACTTAGATATTTCAGTTCACCGCGTTCGCCTTGCATGGCTATGTATTCACCATGCAATACCCTTGCGGGTGGGTTTCCCCATTCGGACATCGCCGGATCAAAGCTCATTGCCAGCTCCCCGACGCTTTTCGCAGGCTGTCACGTCCTTCATCGCCTCTGACCGCCAAGGCATCCACCGTGTGCGCTTATTCGCTTGACCATATCACCCCAAGTTGCCTCGGAGCGACACGTACCCAGCGAATGGTACGACTATCACACTTGATAAAGATGGCGTCCGCCATCTCGCCTCAGCCTCGACACGTTGCAAGACTTGCGTCTCAAACGCTCGTTTGACTCTTCTTCCCGATTGTCAAAGAACATGACCGGGCCACACTGCCCAGCCATTTCAAAGTGTGTGTGCGCGTCATTCAGAGTGGTGGGTCTGGGAGGACTCGAACCACCGGCCTCACCCTTATCAGGGGTGCGCTCTAACCACCTGAGCTACAGACCCAGCTGTCTTTACCTTCAGTGGTGGAGCCTGTCGGGATCGAACCGACGACCCCCCTGCTTGCAAAGCAGGTGCTCTCCCAGCTGAGCTAAGGCCCCGTGCCTCAACAGCGAGCGGGACACGCGATCCCTGTGGAATCACGCTCTCTGAATGCAGGTCACTTGTGCGGACGTCTGGCAATGCGTTGCCATGTCTCAAAAGGAGGTGATCCAGCCG
>NZ_JAJDFY010000001.1:0-722500 GCF_024704365.1 Thermomonas sp. S9 | reverse complement strand
TGACGCCGCAATCCGGGCAGGTCCAGGTCTCCGGCACGTCTTCCCAGCGCGTGCCGGGCGCCAGGCCATCCTCCGGCGCGCCCTTGGCTTCGTCGTAGATGTAGCCACAGACCACGCACATCCAGGTGCGGTACGGGCGTTCGGAATCGGAAGCGGCCATCGGCGCGATAATCATTGGATTGCCGCGATTGTCCCATCCCTGGATGGCCAACGAAAGCGCCCCCCTCTTCTTCTCGAGACCCCTGCCATGCCGATGCACACCGAAGGTTCGCACGCCCTGTTCACCCGCGCCCAGGCCCTGCTGCCCGGCGGCGTCAACTCGCCGGTGCGCGCATTCAAGTCGGTCGGCGGCGAACCGTTCTTCGTGCAGCGCGCCGAAGGCCCCTACCTGTACGACGTGGACGGCAACCGCTACATCGATTACGTCGGCTCGTGGGGCCCGATGATCGTCGGCCACAACCACCCCAGGGTGCTGGAGGCGGTGATCGAGGCCGCGCGCAACGGCCTGTCCTTCGGGACGCCGAATCCGCTGGAAGTCGCGATGGCCGAGACCATCACGCGCCTGGTGCCGGGCTGCGAGATGGTGCGGATGGTGAACTCCGGCACCGAGGCCACGCTGTCGGCGATCCGGCTGGCGCGCGGCGCCACCGGCCGCAGCCGCATCGTCAAGTTCGAGGGCTGCTACCACGGCCACGGCGACAGCTTCCTGGTCAAGGCCGGCAGCGGCGCGCTGACCTTCGGCGTGCCGACCTCGCCGGGGGTGCCGAAGGCGCTGGCCGACCTCACCCTCACCCTGCCATACAACGATTTCGACGCCGCCACGGCGCTGTTCGCGGAATGCGGTGACCGGATCGCCGCACTAATCATCGAGCCGGTGGTCGGCAACGCCAACTGCCTGCCACCACGCGCAGGCTACCTGCAGCACCTGCGTGACTTGTGCACGCAGCACGGCGCGCTGCTGATCTTCGACGAGGTGATGACCGGCTTCCGGGTCGCACTCGGCGGCGCGCAGGCACGCTATGGGGTGACGCCGGATCTCACCACCTTCGGCAAGATCATCGGCGGCGGCATGCCGGTCGGCGCCTACGGCGGGCGCGCCGAGCTGATG
Source organism: Thermomonas sp. S9 (assembly GCF_024704365.1). Lineage (GTDB taxonomy): Bacteria > Pseudomonadota > Gammaproteobacteria > Xanthomonadales > Xanthomonadaceae > Thermomonas. The sequence continues at coordinate 721,392 of NZ_JAJDFY010000001.1, read as the reverse complement.
CGGCGGATCGCGCCCGCGGGCCCGATCTACCAGGCCGGCACGCTGAGCGGCAACCCGGTGGCGATGGCCGCGGGGCTGGCGATGCTGGAACTGGTGCAGGCGCCCGGGTTCCACGATGTGCTGGAAGCAAAAACGAATGCGCTTTGCGATGGCATGGAAGCGGCCGCGCGCGAAGCCGGCGTGGCCTTCACCACCCAGCGCGTGGGCGGGATGTTCGGGCTGTTCTTCAGCGCCGAGAAGGTGGACACCTTTGCGCAGGCGATGGCCTGCGACAGCGTCGCGTTCAATCGCTTCTTCCATGCGATGCTGGAGCGCGGGGTGTACCTGGCGCCGTCCGCGTTCGAGGCCGGCTTCCTGTCCAGCGCGCACGACGATGCGGTGATCGCGGCCACCGTCGAAGCCGCGCGCGGCGCGTTCAAGGAGCTGCACACATGAGCTCACTGCATCCCGGCACCCTGGCCGTACACGCCGGCCAGCAGCCCGACCCCGCCACCGGCGCGGTGGCCCCGCCCATCCACCTGGCCACCACCTTCCGCCACGGCCCCGCCGGCGAGCGCCTGGGCGGCTACGAGTACCAGCGCGAGGGCAACCCCACCAACGACCGCCTGCGCGAGGCGCTGGCCGCGCTGGAAGGCGGCGCCACCGCGCTGACCTTCGCCTCCGGCATGGCGGCGATGACCACCCTGCTGGAATCGCTGCCGGCGGGCAGCCGCGTGCTGTTTCCTGACGACTGCTACAGCGGGTTGCGCATGCTGTTCAGCGAGTTCCTGCCGGAGCGTGGGCTGGTGGTCGAAACCGTCGACATGGCCGACCTCGATGCCGTGCGCACGGCCTGCGCCGCGCCGCTTTCGCTGCTGTGGATCGAAACGCCATCCAACCCGCTGCTGAAGATCAGCGACATCGCCGCGGTCGCCGCCCTCGGCCACGCCGCCGGCGCGATGGTGGTGGCGGACAACACCTTCGCCACGCCGCTGCTGCAGCGCCCGCTGGCGCTCGGCGCGGACATCGTGATGCACTCGACCACCAAGTACTTCGGCGGCCACAGCGACGTGCTGGGCGGCGCGCTGGTGTTCGCGCGCGATGACGACTTCGCGAAGAAGGTGGCGCACCGGCTGCACGTCACCGGCGCGGTGCTGGCCCCGTTCAGCGCCTGGCTGATCCTGCGCGGCTGCCGCTCGCTGGGCGCGCGCATGGCCATGCACTGCGCGAACGCGCGCAGGCTCGCCGCATTCCTGGCGGCGCATCCGGCGGTGGCGCGGGTGAACTGGCCGGGGCTGCCCACGCATCCGGGGCACGCGGTCGCGGCGGCGCAGATGCGCGACTTCGGCGCGATGCTCAGCATCCGGCTGCACGCGGGGCGCGAGGCGGCGCTGGCGGTGGCCGGCAAGCTGCGCCTATTCACCAATGCCACCTCGCTGGGCGGCTGCGAATCGCTGGTCGAGCACCGCGCCTCGGTGGAAGGCGCGCACCCGCGTTCGCCGCAGGACCTGCTGCGGGTCTCGGTGGGACTGGAGGACGCCGACGACCTGATCGCCGACTTCGCACTGGCGCTGGGCTAAGGAACCTCTGATCAACTCAGAGGTTCCCGCCGGCCATGGAGGGCCGGCCACGCATCCATCACGCAAGTGATGGATGCGTGTGAGCCGAGTCCGGGCCTGTACCGGACCCGGCGTGGGCTGACAACGCCTGGATGGCGTTGTTCAGACCTTCCCCAAGGGCGGCTCAGCCGCCCACGAACGCCGCCAGCGCCTGGCGCAGGCGCGCGAGCCCGGCGGCCACGTCGTCATCGCCGATGGTGAGCGCGGGGACGAAGCGCAGCACGTCGGGGCCGGCCTGCAGCAGGAGCAGGCCGTGCGCGGCGGCGTGATCGAGGATGGCGCCGGCCTGGCCCGCGTGCTCGGATTTCAGCACCGCGCCCAGCATCAGCCCGCGGCCGCGCACCTCGGCGAACAGATCGAACGCGCGGTTCAACGCCTGAAGTCCTTCGCGGAGCGCCTGCGACTGCCGCGCGACGTTCGCCGCGATTTCCTCCGACGCCAGCCGCCGCAGCGCCACCCGCGCCACCGCGGCGGCCAGCGGATTGCCGCCGAAGGTGGTGCCGTGCGCGCCCACCTGCATCGCCTGCGCCACCTTCGGGCCGGCCAGCAGCGCGCCGATTGGAAAGCCACCGCCGAGTGCCTTGGCCAGGGTCACGATGTCCGGCACCACGCCGTCCTGCCAGTGCGCGAACAGGGTGCCGGTGCGGCCCATGCCGCACTGGATCTCGTCCAGCACCAGCAGCGCATCGAAGCGGTCGCACAGCGCGCGCACCGCCTGCAGATAGCCGGGCGCGGCCGGCAGCACGCCGCCCTCGCCCTGCACCGGCTCCAGCAGCACGGCGGCGACGTCGCCACCGGCCAGCGCGGCCTCCAGCTGCGCGATGTCGTTGAAATCGACGTGACGGAATCCTTCCGGCAGCGGCTCGAAGCCCTGCTGGTACTTCGGCTGCGCGGTGGCGGTGACGGTGGCCAGGGTGCGGCCGTGGAAACTGCCGCGGCAGGTGACGATCACGCGCTGCTGCGGCGGCCGGCCGGTATTGGCGGCCCATTTGCGCACCAGCTTGATCGCGGCCTCGTTGGCCTCGGCGCCGGAATTGCACAGGAACGCGCGCTCGGCAAAGCGCGAGGCGGCCACCAGTTCCTGCGCCAGCCGCAGCGGCGGCTCGCTGACGAACACGTTGCTGGTATGCCACAGGCGGCCGGCCTGCTCGACCAGCGCGGCGGTGAGCTCGGGATCGCAGTGGCCGAGGCTGCACACTGCGATGCCGGCGGCGAAGTCCACATAATCGCGGCCTTCGCTGTCCCACAGCCGCGCGCCCCGGCCGCGCGCGAGCAGCATCTGCCGCGGCTGGTACACCGGCAGCAGCACCTGCTGCCCGAGCGCGAGCAGCTCGCCCGCGGAAGGTTCGGCCTGCATCTCACCAGACTCCCGTGTTCGGCATCGAGGCCCAGGGCTCCTGCGGCGGCAGGTGGCCGTCCTGCAGCAGCTCCACCGAGATCAGGTCGGGTGAGCGCACGAACGCCATGTGGCCGTCGCGCGGCGGGCGGTTGATCGTGTGGCCCATGTCCAGCAGACGCTGGCAGATGGCGTAGATGTCCGCGACCCGGAACGCGAGGTGGCCGAAGTTGCGGGCGCTGCCGTAGTCCTCGGTGTTGCCGTTCGCATCCGGCCAGTTGTAGGTCAGCTCGATCTCCGCCTCCGGGCTTTCGTCGGCGGCGAGAAACACCAGGGTGTAGCGCCCGGCGGGATTGTCCATCCGCCGCACCTCGCGCAGGCCCAGGCCGTCGCAGTAGAAGCGCAGCGAGGCGTCGAGGTCGCGCACGCGCACCATCGTATGCAGGTATTTCATGCGGAATCTCCGTGGGGGGACGCCATGATCCCATGAAGCCGGAGTCAAGGCTCGACGTAGAGATCCGGCAGTAGCGGCTGCGCGGGGTCCACCGCGTAGCCGGAAAAATCCGTGATGCCCGCCTCGCGCAGCACGTCCTCGTCGATCAGGAAGCGCCCGCTGAAGCCAGCCGCCGGCCGTACCAGCACCGCGTGCGCGGCATCGGCCATGATGTCCGGCGTGCGCGCATTGGCGCGGCTCACGCCGGGGATCATGTTCAGCGCATCGGTGGCGATCAGGGTGCGCGGCCACAGCGCGTTCACCGCCACCCCCTGCGGCCCGAACTCGGCAGCCAGGCCGAGGGTGACGAAGCTCATCCCCATCTTGGCCAGGGTGTAGGCGGTATGCGGGCCCCACCACTTTGGGTCGAGCGAAGGCGGCGGGCACAGGGTAAGGATGTGCGGGTTCGGCGCCTGCAGCAGGTGCGGCAGGCAGGCCTGCGCGCACAGGAAGCTGCCGCGGCTGTTGACCTGCTGCATCAGGTCGAAGCGCTTCATCGGCGTGTCCAGCGCGCCGCGCAGCCAGATCGCGCTGGCGTTGTTGATGAGGATGTCGATCCCGCCGAACGCATCCACCGTGGCCGCGGCCGCTGCGCGCACCGCGTCCTCGTCGCGGATGTCGCACTGCAGGGCCAGCGCCTTGCCGCCGGCCGCCTCCACCGCGGCGGCGGCGGTGTGGATGGTGCCCGGCAGCTTCGGATTGGGCACCGCCGACTTGGCGGCGATCGCCACGTTGGCGCCGTCGCGTGCGGCGCGCAGCGCGATCGCGAGGCCGATCCCGCGCGAGGCGCCGGTGATGAACAGGGTCTTGCCAGACAGCGTGGTCATGCGCATTCACCGTCTCCGCGATGGGCGGAAGTGTAGCGTCCGCCACCTATAATCGGCCGATGCACAGCGCCTGGTTCGACAACGCCGTTGCCTGGATCGGCGCGCATCCGCACGCGGCGGGGCTGCTGATTTTCCTGATCGCCTTCTGCGATGCCCTGATCGTGCTGGGCGCGTTCGTGCCGGCGCTGCCGCTGCTGATCCCGGTCGGCGTGCTGATCGGCATGGGCACCCTGTCCGGTCCGTACGCGGTGGCCTGCGCCGCGCTCGGCGCGCTGGCCGGCGACGGCCTGAGCTACTGGATCGGCCGCCGCTGGGGCGATCGCCTGCGCGGGGTGTGGCCGTTCCGGCGCTATCCGCAGATGCTGGAGCGCGGCGAGGGGCTGTTCCGCCGCAATGCCTTCAAAAGCATTTTGATCGCGCGCTACGTGGGACCGATCCGGCCATTCGTGCCGGCCATCGCCGGGATGGCCGGGATGCCGCCGGCACGCTACCTGCAGGCCAGCCTGCTCGCCTGCGCCAGTTGGGCGGTGCTGTTCCTGCTGCCCGGCTGGGCGCTGGGCCAGGCGTACGAGGCCGTGGCCGCGGTGGCGGACAAGCTGGCGCTGGTGCTGCTCGGCCTGCTGGGCGCACTGGCCCTGGCCTGGGCCGTGGTGCTGTACAGCTGGCGCTGGTTCGCGCTGCACGCCGACAGCCTGCTGGCCCGGTTGCTGCGCTGGAGCCACCGCCACCCGCTGCTGGGCCGCTATGCCGCCGCCCTGATCGACCGCCGCCGCCCGGAAACCGCGCCGCTGCTGCTGCTGGCGGTGTGCCTGTTCGCGGTGGCCTGGCTGTGGGCCTGGCTGAGCGCTGCGCTGGTGCTGCACGGCGGCCCGCTGCGGCTGGATCACGACGTGCATGCGCTGATGTTCTCGCTGCGCAACCCGCTGGCCGACCGCATGATGGCCACACTGGCCGGACTGGGCAGCGCGCCGGTGCTGGGCAGCGCGTTCGCGGCGGCGCTGGCGTGGCTGCTGTGGCGGCGGCGCTGGCTGGCGGCCGCGCACTGAGCTGGGCGCGGCCGCGGTCGGGCTGGGGCTGACCGCCGGGCTGGACGCGCTGGTGGACATGCCGCGCCCGCCCACCGCCGCCGACGGCTTCGGCTTCCCCTCGATCGCGGTGACCATGACCACCGTGGTATTCGGCTTCTTCGCGGTGCTGATCGCGCGCGAACTGCCCGGCCGCCAGCGGGTGTGGCCCTATCTGCTGGCCGGCATCGCCACCGCGCTGGTCGGCTTCGCGCGTCTGTACCTGGGCGCGCACTGGTTGAGCGACATCCTCGGCGGCGTGCTGCTGGGCAGCGCGTGAGCTGCTGGTGATCGGCATCGCCTACCGTCGCCGCAGCGAGCGCGCGTTCTGGATGCGGCCGCTGGCGTGGACGTTCTACGGCGCATTCGCGCTGGCGGCCGGCTGGTATGCCCCGCGCAGCGCGCCGCAGACGCTGGCGCGGTTCCAGCCGCCGCCGCCCGCCCGGGTGCTGACGCTGGCGGACTGGCGCGCGCACGGAATCCATGATCCGCGCCATCGCTTCGACCTGGAAATCGCCGGCCCGCTGGACGCGCTGCGCCAGCGCCTGCAGGCGCGCGGCTGGCAGGTGCAGCCGGCGGCCGACTGGCTGGCGGTGCTGGGCCTGCTGGACGATGGCCTGACGCCGGCGCAACGCCCGGTGCTGCCGCTGGCGCTGGATGCCCGCCCGGAGGCGCTGCTGCTGCGCCGCGCCGACCCGGCCGACCCCGCGCGCATCGACGTGCTGCGCCTGTGGCCGGCGCCAGCGCGGCTGGCCGACGGCACCCCGCTGTGGGTGGCGCGCTACGATCGCATGCAACTGCGGCGGCGGCTGCGCCTGCTCACCCTGTGGACGCCGACGCCGCCGGCGCACGCGCTGCCGCCGGAGCTGACGACGCTGGCCACGGCGGATCCGCGCCTGCAGCTGGTGGCGCACCCGCGCTGATACGCGCGGCCGACGCAGGACTCATTGCGCCTGCAGGGCCTGCAGGAAGCGGCGCGGCGCGGCGTCGAAGCCGCCGTTGGACATGAACACCACGTGGTCGCCGGCGCGCGCGCGCCGCCAGCGCGGCGATGAGCGCCTCGGCATCCGCCACCGCCACGCCCTCGCCGCGCAGCGCCGCGATCACCTTGCCGGCATCCCACGGCAGTTCCGGGCGGGCCAGGAACACCACACCATCGGCCAGCGCCAGCGACGGCGCCAGCGCCTCCGCGTGCGCGCCGAGGCGCATCGAATTGCTGCGCGGCTCCATCGCCACCAGGATGCGCGCCGCGCCGACCTTGGCGCGCAGCCCGGCCAGGGTGGTGGCGATCGCGGTCGGGTGGTGGGCGAAGTCGTCGTACACGGTAATGCCGGCGTGCCGGCCGACCACTTCCAGCCGCCGCTTGATCCCGCCGAACTGCGCCAGCGCCGGCAGCAGCGCGGCCACCTCGACCCCGGCCGCGGCGCAGGCGGCCAGCGCGGCCAGCCCGTTGAGCACGTTGTGGTCGCCCAGCAGCGGCCAGTCGACGCTGCCGATCTCCTGGCCGCTGCGCAATACCGCGAAGCGGCTGCCGTCGTCGGCCAGCTTGCGCGCGCTCCATTCGAACCCCGGGTCGAAGCCGAAACGCTCCACCGGCGTCCAGCAGCCCATCGCCAGCACTTCGGCCAGGCGCTGGTCATGGCCGTTGACGATCAGCCGGCCGCTGCCGGGCACGGTGCGCACCAGGTGGTGGAACTGGCGCTGGATCGCGGCCACGTCGGGGAAGATGTCGGCGTGGTCGTACTCGAGGTTGTTGAGGATGGCGATCCGCGGCCGGTAGTGGACGAACTTGCTGCGCTTGTCGAAGAACGCGGTGTCGTATTCGTCAGCCTCGACCACGAAGTCGCGCCCGCCGCCCAGCCGCGCCGACACCCCGAAATCCGCGGCCACGCCCCCGATCAGGAAGCCCGGGTCGCACCCGGCGCGGTCGAGCAGGAACGCCAGCAGGCTGGTGGTGGTGGTCTTGCCGTGGGTGCCGGCCACCGCCAGCGTGGTGCGCCCGGGCAGCACGCGTTCGGCCAGCCACTGCGCGCCGGAGGTGTAGCGCATCCCGGCGTCCAGCACGTGCTCCACCGCCGGGTTGCCGCGCGAGAGGGCGTTGCCGATCACCACCTCGTCGCAGTCGGCAGCGATATTGGCGGGCGCATAGCCCCGGGCGAGCGCGATGCCCAGCTGCTCGAGCTCGGGTGGACATCGGCGGGTAGATGTTGGCATCGCTGCCTTCGACCGCGTGGCCAAGCTCGCGCGCGAGCGCCGCGACGCCGCCCATGAACGTGCCGGCGATGCCGAGGATGTGGAGTTTCACGTGCGACTCCCGAAATGATCCAGACGAAGGCTCGAAGCAGGCGAAGCGGCGCGGGACGGCCTCGCAACAAAGCAAGTATCGGGGAGCGAGTTGCGAGACCGTCCCCGCGCCGCTTCGCCGCTCGCCCGCGAAAGTCAGCCGACCTCGTGCCCGGCCTGGATCGCTTCCACGATCCGGGTGAACACCTCGTCCAGCGAGCCCACGCCGTCCACCACGGTCAACTGCCCGTGCTGGCGATAGAACTCGATCACCGGCGCGGTCTTCTCGTCGTACACCTTCAGACGGTGGCGCACCGACTCCGGGGTGTCGTCGGCGCGCCCTTCGATCTTGGCACGCTCGGCCAGCCGCGCGATGATCTGCTCGTTGTCCACCGCCAGCTGCACCGCGAAATCGAAAGCCTGCCCCAGCTCCCGCAGCAGCGCATCCAGCGCCGCCGCTTGGGCCAGGTTGCGCGGATAGCCGTCGAGGATGAAGCCGTTGCGGGCGTCCTCGCGCGAGAGCCGGTCCCTGAGCATGCCGAGCAGGATCTCGTCGCTGACCAGATCACCGCGGGCCATGACCTCGCCGGCCTGGCGGCCGAGCGGGGTGCCGGCGGCGACCTCGGCGCGCAGCAGGTCGCCGGTGGAGATGTGCGGCACCTGCAGGAAATCCTTCAGCCGTGCCGCCTGGGTGCCCTTGCCGGAACCCGGCGCGCCCAACAGAACCAATCGCATCGATCCACTCCTGATGTCATGTCGTCGCGTGACGGCGCTAGACTGCGCCTGCCCGCTGCCCGGCCAGCTTACCGCATTCATCCCAGCCCCCGTCCGGAGACCCCCATGCCCACTGGTACCCTGCTCTATGCCCAGAGCGGCGGCGTCACCGCCGTCATCAACGCCACCGCCGCGGCGGTGCTGCAGGCCGCGCGCGCGCGCAGGGTGCGGGTGCTGGCGGCCCGCAACGGCATCCTCGGCGCCCTGCGCGAGGAGCTGGTGGATGCCTCCGCGCTCACCGCCGCCGAGGTCAAGGCCCTGGCGCACACCCCCGGCGGCGCGTTCGGCAGCTGCCGGATCAAGCTGAAGTCGCTGGCCGAGGACCGCGCCAAGTACGAGCGGTTGCTGGCGGTCTTCCGCGCCCACGACGTGCGCTGGTTCCTCTACAACGGCGGCAACGATTCGGCGGATACCGCGCTGAAGGTGTCGCAGCTGGCCGCCGAATTCGGCTACCCCCTGACCTGCGTGGCGGTGCCCAAGACCATCGACAACGACCTGGCCGTCACCGACTGCAGCCCCGGCTTCGGCTCCGCCGCCAAATACACGGCCGTGTCGGTGCGCGAATGCGCGCTGGACGTGGCGGCGATGGCCGAGACCTCGACCAAGGTGTTCGTGTACGAGGCCATGGGCCGGCATGCCGGCTGGCTGGCCGCCGCCGCCGGGCTGGCCGGCGACGGGCGCGACGCCGCACCGCACCTGATCCTGTTCCCGGAGCGGGTGTTCGACGAGGCCGACTTCCTGGCGCGGGTGGACGCGGTGGTGAAACGCGTCGGCCACTGCGTGGTGGTGGCCAGCGAAGGCATCCGCACCGCCGACGGCCGCTTCGTGGCCGAGGCCGGCGGCCAGGACGGCTTTGGCCACTCGCAGCTGGGCGGGGTGGCCGCGCACCTGGCTGCGCGGGTCAAGGACGCGCTGAGCCACAAGGTGCACTGGGCGCTGCCCGATTACCTGCAGCGCTCGGCCCGGCATCTGGCCTCGCAGACCGATCTCGAACACGCGATGGCCGTGGGCCGCGCGGCGGTGGAGTGCGCCCTGGCCGGGCAGAATGCGGTGATGCCGGTGATCGTGCGCGATGGCGATGCGCCCTACCGCTGGCACGTGGATATCGCGCCGCTCGCGGATATCGCCAACCGCGAAAAAACCATGCCCAAGGGCTTCATCCGCCAGGACGGCTACGGCATCACCGCTGCCGCCCGCCGCTATCTGGCGCCGCTGGTCGCCGGCGAGGCCTCTCCGCCGTATGGCCGGGACGGGCTGCCGGATTACGTTGTTCCCCGCATGCAGGCGGTACGCCGGCGGCTGCCTGGCTGGCATGCCTGACTCCGGACACCCTAGACTCGCACCCGCAATACGCCGCAGACAGACTCGCCACCACCACCCATCCAACGGGGACCCTATGAAGACCGCTCTCATCGCCACCTGCCTGGCCCTGGGCCTGGCCGCCGCCAGCACGCCCGCGCAGGCACAGTTCAACAAGAAGCAGAACGACCCGCAGGGCGCCGCCGCCGGCGCAAACTCACAGGGCGCCGCCGCCAACCTGGAGCACTGCGCCGAGCCGATGGGCACGATCACGGTGGTCGAGGAGCAGGAGGGCGACTGGTACCGCTACCTGACCACCGACCTGCGCCTGCCCTCCACGGTGCCGGTGATCCGCATGCTGATCCAGCAGTCCAACTGCTTCGTGGTGGTCGAGCGCGGCAAGGCGATGCGCAACATGATGCAGGAGCGCGCGCTGATGGACAGCGGCGAGCTGCGCCAGGGCAGCGACTTCGGCAAGGGCCAGATGGTCGCCGCCGACTACACCCTGAACCCCAGCATCAATTTCTCGCAGAGCAACGCCGGCGGCATCGGCGCGGCGCTGGGCATGTTCGGCGGCAAGCTGGGCGGGGTGGGCGCCCTGGTCGGCGGCCTGAAGTTCAAGAAGGCCGAAACCATGCTGACCATGATCGACAACCGCTCCGGCGTGCAGATCGGGGTGGCACAGGGCAATGCCACCAAGACCGATTTCGGCCTGGGCATCGGCGGCGGCAGCGCCGGCGGCTTCGGCGCGCTCGGCGGCTACAGCAACACGCCGGAAGGCAAGGCGCTGGCGGCCGCGTTCGCCAATGCCTACAACAACCTGGTGCGCGCGATGCGCGACTACAAGCCGCAGGAAGTCCAGGGCGGCCTCGGCAAGGGCGGCAAGCTGAAGGTCGGCAACTGAGCCTTCCGCGCCCTGCGCCACCCGCGAACGCCCGGCCCGCGCCGGGCGTTCGCTTTTCCGCGGGCAGCGCGGCATGCGATCCTGCGCCCATGCCCATCCTCATGGTGAAAGCCAAGCCCAACAGCCGCGTCTCCGCGCTCACCCCGCAGGCGGACGGCAGCTGGCTGGCGCAACTGAAGTCGCCGCCGGTGGACGGCAAGGCGAACGCCGAGCTGGTGGCGCTGGTGGCGCAACGGTTCGGCTGCGCGAAATCGCAGGTGCTGGTGAAAACCGGCGCCGGCGCGCGCCTGAAACGGGTGCAGATCCCCGACTGACGTATCGCCGGATGTGCGGTTGCAGCATCGGCTGGCCACCGCAGACCATGCCCGGGTATGCGATAGTCGGGCCGTGCCCGCCGCGCGGCGGGCGCGGCAACCTGACGTCTTCCATTCGAATTCCCGGGGAGGGGTTTCATGCTGGAGCAATATGGTTTGGTGCTGGCGCTGGCCTGTGCCGTCGTCGCAATCGTGTATGGCCTGTGGGCCGCCCTCTGGATCAACCGGCAGCCCGCCGGCAATGAGCGCATGCAGCAGATCGCCGGCGCGATCCAGGAAGGCGCGCAGGCGTATCTCAACCGGCAATACACCACGATCGCCGTCGCCGGCGTGGTGCTGCTGCTGCTGATCGGCGTCTTCCTGAGCTGGCACACCGCCATCGGCTTCGCGATCGGCGCGGTGCTGTCCGGCGCCGCCGGCTACATCGGCATGAACGTCTCGGTGCGCGCCAACGTGCGCACCGCCGAGGCCGCGCGCGCCGGCATGGGCCCGGCCATGAACGTCGCGTTCAAGGGCGGCGCCATCACCGGCATGCTGGTGGTGGGCCTGGGCCTGCTGGGCGTGGCCGGCTACTGGTACTTGCTCACCCATCAGATGGGCGCAACCGCCGCCGAGGCGCTGCACGCGCTGGTCGGCCTGGCGTTCGGCAGTTCGTTGATCTCGATCTTCGCGCGCCTGGGCGGCGGCATCTTCACCAAGGGCGCCGACGTCGGCGCCGACCTGGTGGGCAAGGTCGAGGCCGGCATCCCCGAGGACGACCCGCGCAACCCGGCGGTGATCGCCGACAACGTGGGCGACAACGTCGGCGACTGCGCCGGCATGGCCGCCGACCTGTTCGAGACCTACGCGGTGACGGTGATCGCCACCATGCTGCTCGGCGGGCTGATGGCCGCCACGGTCGGGCAGCACGCGGTGCTGTATCCGCTGGTACTGGGCGGCGCGTCGATCCTGGCCTCGATCATCGGCACTTTCTTCGTGAAGGTCTCCGGCAGCAACCCCAACATCATGGGCGCGCTGTACCGCGGGGTGATCGTGTCGGCCGTGCTCGCGGCGATCGCGTTCTATCCGATCACCACCCAGCTGATGGGCGATTCCAGCTACGGCGCGCTGAACCTGTACGGCTGCGCCCTGATCGGGCTGGTGCTGACCGGCGCCATCGTCTGGATCACCGAGTACTACACCGGCACCCAGTACACGCCGGTGCAGCACGTCGCGCAGGCGTCCACCACCGGCCACGGCACCAACATCATCGCCGGCCTCGGCGTATCGATGAAGTCCACCGCGCTGCCGGTGCTGGCGGTGTGCGCGTCGATCCTCGGCGCCTACACGCTGGGCGGCCTGTACGGGATCGCGATCGCCGCCACCTCGATGCTGTCGATGGCCGGCATGATCGTGGCGCTGGACGCCTACGGCCCGATCACCGACAACGCCGGCGGCATCGCGGAAATGAGCGAGCTGCCGCCGGAGGTGCGCGCCGTCACCGACCCGCTGGACGCGGTGGGCAACACCACCAAGGCGGTGACCAAGGGCTACGCCATCGGCTCGGCCGCGCTGGCGGCGCTCGTCCTGTTCGCGGACTACACGCACAATCTGCAGACCCAGCATCCCGATGTCACCTTCACCTTCGACCTGTCCAACCACATGGTCATCATCGGGCTGCTGATCGGCGGCCTGATCCCGTACCTGTTCGGCGCGATGGCGATGGAGGCCGTGGGCCGCGCGGCGGGCAGCGTGGTGGAGGAAGTGCGCCGCCAGTTCCGCGAGATCAAGGGAATCATGGACGGCAGCGGCAAGCCGCAGTACGACAAGGCCGTGGACATGCTGACCAGGTCGGCGATCAAGGAAATGATCCTGCCCTCGCTGCTGCCGGTCGCGGTGCCGGTGGTGGTGGGCCTGGCGCTGGGCCCGCAGGCGCTGGGCGGGCTCCTGATCGGCACGATTGTGACAGGCATCTTCGTGGCGGTCTCGATGACCACCGGCGGCGGCGCCTGGGACAACGCCAAGAAGTACATCGAGGACGGCCACTTCGGCGGCAAGGGCTCCGAGGCGCACAAGGCCGCGGTGACCGGCGACACCGTCGGCGATCCCTACAAGGACACCGCCGGCCCGGCGGTGAACCCGCTGATCAAGATCATCAACATCGTGGCGCTGCTGATCGTGCCGCTGCTGCCGGTCACCCCCACCCCATCGTCCGGCAACGCCCGCGCCACCGTCACCGCCACGGCACCCGCGCCGGCGGCAGCCTCTGCGCCCGTGCCGTTCGACGGGACATCACGCTGACCCTGCCGTGCCGCCCGCCTGCATGGCGGGCGGCACGCACTGCACATCGACCCGCCTCGTGCCTGCAATTTCCCCATGAGGGCTGCAATCTCCAACGTCCTGTTCCGGCTGCGCAACGACTTTCAGCTGAGCATGATCTCGGTACTGGGCGCGATCGGCGTGCTGGCCATCCTGCCGTTCAGTCTGCTGCGCTTCTGGCAGGGCAATCCGGTCGCCGGCAGCGCCGATTTGCTGGTGGCCAGCCTCATCTGCGGCAGCGCGCTGTATGCCTGGCGCGGCGGCAATCCCGACCGCGCCGGCTTGACGATCGCACTGTGCAACACGATCGGCAGCCTCGTCGTGGAGGCCCTGCTGGGGAAGGCGGGCCTGTACTGAGCTGTACGTGGCCATGCTGGCCAATTCCTTCATCACGGGCCGCAATATCGCGGTCACCCTGGCGCTGGCCGGGATCGCGCTGGCGCAATTCATTCCCGGCGCATTCGACGATCCCGTGCAGCGCGCCAGCGTGGTCACCACCCAGCTGCTGGTCGCGCTGTTCGCGTTCATTTTTGCCCACCGTACGGCCGTGCAGCACCGGATGCTGGAAACCCTGGCCACCCACGATGCCCTGACCGGCGCCCGCAACCGCCGCGCGCTGGAGCAGGAACTGGACATCGCCATGGCGGCCAGCGCGCGCCAGTTGCGCCCGAGCGCGCTGCTGCTGTTCGATCTCGACCACTTCAAGCAAGTCAACGATCGCTACGGGCATGAGGCCGGCGACCAGGTGCTGTGCCAATTCGTGGCCCTGATCCACTCCCACACCCGCGCCAACGATCGTCTGTTCCGCTACGGCGGCGAGGAGTTCGTGCTGCTGCTCGAAAATACTGGCATTGCCGGCGCCCAGGCGGCCTTCGCCAAACTGCAGGCGCTGGTCCACGCCAGGTTGCGCGTACAAGACATGCCGGTCACCGTATCGGCCGGCGGTGCCGTCCTGCAGCCGGGAGAAACGCGCGAGCAATGGCTTGCGCGTGCCGATGCCGCGCTGTACCGGGCCAAGCAGAACGGCCGCGACCGTCTGGAAATCGCGGATTGAGCCTTGCTGGACATTTTGTCCCAGAACGGCCTGTGCGCTTGTATATTAGGAATATCTGAAATAATGTATGCCGGGTTCTGCCACGACGGACACCGACGGCCATGGCAACCGACCACTCCCGCGCTCCGGGCCTTGCGTCGCCCTGGGCCTGGCTGCGCCGCCACCTGCTGCTGCTGATCGCGATCAAGCTGTGCCTGCTCAGCCTGCTCTTCATGCTGTTCTTCGGCCCCGGCCAGCGCCCGACGGTCGATGCCGACGCGGTGGCCCGCCAGCTGCAATCTCCTTCCGTTCCCTCGTCATCGAGGTAAGCCGTCATGCCTGACCTGCACGTCGTCGATCTCTCGCGATTGCAATTCGCGATCACCGCGCTCTATCACTTCCTGTTCGTGCCGCTCACGCTGGGGCTGGCGCTCTTGCTTGCGATCATGGAAAGCGTGTACGTGATGACCGGGCGCGTCATCTGGAAGCAGATGGTGAAGTTCTGGGGCGTGCTGTTCGGCATCAACTTCGCCATGGGCGTGGCCACCGGTATCACCATGGAGTTCCAGTTCGGCACCAACTGGGCCTACTACTCGCACTACGTCGGCGACATCTTCGGCGCGCCGCTGGCGATCGAAGGTCTGATGGCGTTCTTCCTGGAGAGCACCTTCGTCGGCCTGTTCTTCTTCGGCTGGGACCGCATGAGCAAGCTGCAGCACATGGTCATCACCTGGCTGATGGCGCTGGGCGCCAACTTCTCGGCGCTGTGGATCCTGATCGCCAACGGCTGGATGCAGAACCCGGTCGGCGCCGAGTTCAACTTCCAGACCATGCGCATGGAGGTGACCGACTTCGCCGCGGTGCTGTTCAACCCGGTGGCGCAGTCGAAGTTCGTGCATACCGTGAGCGCCGGCTATGTCACCGGCGCGATGTTCGTGCTGTCGATCAGCGCCTGGTACCTGCTCAAGGGCCGCAACGTGCAGTTCGCGCGGCGTTCACTCGCGGTCGCCGCCAGCTTCGGCCTGGCCGCGGCGCTGAGCGTGGTGGTGCTGGGCGACGAGAGCGGCTACACGGTCTCCGAAAACCAGAAGATGAAGCTGGCCGCGATCGAAGCCGAATGGCACACCGCACCGGCGCCGGCGCCGTTCACCCTGTTCGGCATTCCGGACATGCAGACGCATGAAACCAAGGCCGCGATCAAGATCCCGTGGGCGCTGGGCCTGATCGCCACCCGCTCGCTGGACGAGCAGGTGCACGGCATCCACGACCTGGTGGAGCAGAACAAGCAGCGCATCCGCAACGGCATCGCCGCGCACGCCGCGCTGAACGCGGTGCGCGCCGATCCGGACAACCCCGCCAAGCGTCAGGCCTTTCTGGACAAGCGCGACGACCTCGGCTTCGGCCTGCTGACCATGAAGTACGTGGACGATCCGGCCAAGGCCGACGAGGCGGTGATCGAGAAAGCGGCCTGGTCCACCGTGCCGAACGTGCCGGTGCTGTTCTTCTCGTTCCGGATCATGGTCGCGCTGGGCTTCTTCTTCATCGCCCTGTTCGCGTGGGCGTTCTACCTGGCCAGCGTGCGCAAGCTGGACAACCGGCTGTTCCTGCGGGTGGCGTTCTTCAGCCTGCCGCTGCCGTGGGTGGCGGCGGAGCTGGGCTGGATCGTGGCCGAGTACGGACGCCAGCCGTGGGCGATCGACGGCGTGCTGCCGACCTTCCTGGGCGTGTCCTCGACCAGCGCGGCGCAGGTGACCGGCAGCCTGGTCGGCTTCGTCGTGCTGTACACCACGCTGGCGGTATTCGACGTGTTCCTGATGCGCAAGATGGCCAAGGCCGGGCCGGAAGGCCTGAAGCTGTGGCCGCTGCCGCAGGCGCAGATGGCGCACGAGACCGAGACCACAACGTCCCCGCAGAACGCCCCGCAGACCAAGGAGAACGGCCATGTTTGATTACGGCACCCTGCGCGAGATCTGGTGGCTGCTGCTGGGCATCCTGCTGATCGGCTTTGCCGTCACCGACGGCTACGACCTGGGCCTGGGCGCGATCTACCGCTTCATTACCCGCGACGACACCGAACGGCGGATGGCGCTGGAGGCGATCGAACCGCACTGGGAAGGCCACCAGGTGTGGTTCGTCCTCGGCGGCGGCGCGGTGTTCGCGGCCTGGCCGATGCTGTATGCGGCCGCATTCTCGGGCTTCTACTTCGCCATGCTGCTGGTGCTGCTGGCGCTGATCCTGCGCCCGGTCGGCTTCAACTTCCGCAACAAGGTCGCACACCCCGCCTGGCGCAACCTGTGGGACTGGGCGCTGACGGTGGCCGGCGCGGTGCCGGCGCTGGTGTTCGGGGTGGCGTTCGGCAACCTGTTCCTGGGCGTGCCGTTCCATCTCACCGACACCCTGCTGCCGGTGTACGACGGCCATTTCTTCGGCCTGTTCCACCCGTTCGCGCTGCTGGCCGGTGTGGTCAGCCTGGCGATGCTGGTGATGCACGGTGCCGGCTTCGCGGCGATGAAGGTGGAAGGCGCGGTGGGCGATCGTGCACACAAGGTCGCCAAGGGCGCGGCGGCCATCACCCTGCTGGCGTTCATCGCCGCAGGTGCGTGGCTGAGCGTGCTGCCGGGGCATGCCATCGTCGGCCCGGTGGCCACCGACGCGCCGTCCAACCCGCTGCACAAGCAGGTCGTGGTGAGCGCCGGCGCGTGGCTGGCCAACCAGCAGGCGCATCCGGTGCTGTGGCTGGTGCCGACGCTGGCCGCGCTCGCGATGCTGCTGGTGGTGGTGGTGCGCCAGCGGGTGGCGGCCTTCGTCGCCAGCTGCGTGGCGGTGGCCGGCGTGATCCTGACCGCCGGCATCGCGCTGTTCCCGTTCCTGCTGCCCTCGGCGACCGCCCCGGCGCACGGGCTGACCGTGTGGGACGCCTCGTCCAGCGCACGCACGCTCGGGATCATGCTGTTCGCGGCGGTGGTGTTCCTGCCGCTGATCCTGGCCTACAGCACCTGGGCCTTCCGCATCATGCGCGGGCAGGTGACCCGCGCGCAGGTCGAAGAACACGCCCGTCATGGAGGTGGCTACTGATGTGGTACTTCTCGTGGATCCTCGGCATCGCGTTCGCGGCGGCCTTCGCCATCCTCAATGCGATGTGGTACGAAATGAAGAGCGACCGCGCGCGCGGCGTGAAGGCGCCGTTCCAGGCGCCCTGATCGGCGCGATGGCGCGGCTGGCCTCGCTGCTGCTCGGCGCGCTGCTGGCGCTGGGGCTGCTGTTCCTGCCCGCTGCGCGCGGGCGGGAACTGAGCGCCGCCGAGCACGGCTGGATGACCCTGGTGCTGCTGGCGGTGTGCGCGCTGTTCGTGCACGGCAGCGGCTTCCGCTTCGAATCCGGCGTGCTGCGCCGGCTGTTCTCGCCACTGCTGCTGTGGCCGGTGGCGCTGGCCTGCGCCACCGGCTTCGCCTGGCGCGCCGCGGCCTGACCCGCGCGCGGCGCACCGGCGCCTGCGCTCAGCGGTACTGGCGCAGGTAGCGCTTCTCGAACGCTGCCTTGGCCCAGTGCATCAGCCGCAGCGGCGGCAGGGCGCGCCCGCCGTCGCCCTTGCGGGTCACCAGCAAGCCGCGGTCGAGGGTATCCACGATGCAGATCAGCTCGGCGGTGAACGCTTCTTCCACCGGCTCGCCGCGCAGGGTGCGCAGCAGATTGCGCGCCGCCACCTCGGCCTGCAGATCGGCCTGGTGCGCCTGCTTGGGCAACCAGTCGGGACCGGGAAGCTGCCGCCATCCCCGGCCACGAAGGTGCAGGCCACGCCCGGCACCCGGCACTGCGCATCGCCCTGCACGAAGCCGCCCGGCGAACGCGGCAGCGCGGTCGCATCCAGCCACGCCTGGCCGGTCAGGCCGGGCATGAAGACGGTCATCGCGCTGTCGAGGCGGGTGCGTTCCAGCTGCACCGCGTCCGGCTCGCAACGCACCGGCTTCTCGCCCAGCACGGTGTCGATGCCGCGCTTGCGCATCTCGTCCAGGAGCATGCCCACCGCTTTTTCGCCCAGCCGCTGGCCGGGCCTGTCGGAGGGGCTGAAGAACACCAGCCGGAAGCGCTCGCGCCGGCGCTGCCTGCGCAGCAGGGTGTCGATCCCGAACAGGAACTCGAACACCGGCCCGCCGCGCATGGCGACCGGCTCGTTCGGATTGGCGCCGAAGCCGAAGCACAGCGTGCCGCCGTCCAGCGCCGCCAGGCGGTCGCGGATGGCCTCGCCGGCGGCGATGCCGTCGCAGGGAATGATGGCGTGCTCGATCCCAGGCAGCTTGCGCAGGAAGCGCGCGCCGGTGGCGAGGAGCAAGCCGTCGTTGCGGACATCACCGGCGTCGGTGTGCAGCACCCGCGCATCCGCCGACAGCCCGGTGGCGTGCGCTTTATGGAAGCCGATGCGCTGGCGGGCAAGGAAGTCGTCCAGCGGCACCACCAGATCCTCGCGCCGGCGGGTGCCGGCGGGCGGCTCAGATGCTGCCCGGCAGGTAGTGCAGCTCGGCGCGCGGCGCGACCAGGGTCAGCGCGGCCTCGGGCGCGTGCCGGCGCAGGGTGCGCAGTGCGGTCAATCCGGCGAAACCGGCGCCGACCACGGTGATGCGCGGCGCGTTCATTTCGCCTCCGGTGCGCGCAGGCCCAGATGCTGCCGCAGCGGCGCTTCCAGATGGGTCAGCCCGGCGGCCTTGCCCAGGGCCAGCGCCTGCGCCGCTCCGGCGTGATCGAACTCGAACTGCTCCAGCGCCAGCAGCGCGCCGGCGCGGTTGCCGCTGGAGCAATGCACCAGCACGCCGGCGTGCGCCTTGCCCAGCACCGCGTGCAGGGCGCGCGCGTTGGCCTCGGTCAGGCCCTGGCCGCCAGCCACCGGGATATTGACGTAGCGCAGCCCGGCACCGCGCACCTCGGCGGATTCGTCGCGCCCCTTGAGCTCACCCGGCACGCGCAGATCGACCACCGTGCGCACCCCGTGCGCCTTCAGCGCGCGCCAGTCGCCCGGCGCCGGCTGGCCGGAGGTATACAGCCCCGGCAGCGGTTCGTAGAGCTGCACTGCGGTCACCGCCGGCGCGCTCGGAGCGTGCGCGCAGCCGCCGGCCACCGCCAGTGCCAGCAGCACGCCCGGGATCATCGCCCGTCTCATGCCTGGGTCTCCCGCGGGGCGGACAGCTCGTCGAACGCACGCAGCGCCTCGGCGGCATAGATCATCGACGGGCCCGCGCCCATGTAGATCGCCATCGACAGGGTCTCCAGCAGTTCCTCGCGGCTGGCGCCGGCCCTGATCGCCGCCTTGGCGTGGAAGCCGATGCAGCCGTCGCAACGCACCGCGACCGAGATCGCGGTGGCAATCAGCTCCTTGGTCTTGGTGTCGAGTGCGCCGGGCTTGAGCGCTTCACGGGCCAGCCCGGAAAAGGCGCGCATCGGCTCTGGCGCGCCGGCGCGCAGCGCGGTGATCGCCGCATTGAGATCGTCGATGAGGTCGGGGAAGGATTGGCTCACGGCGGCATCCTGCTGGAATCAAAGGTAGTGGCGGGTCCAGCGCACGATGTCGGCCGCGCCCATGGCGCCGGCCTGGCGCGCGAGCTCGCGTCCCTGCCGGAACAGGACCAGGGTGGGAATGCTGCGAATACCGAAGCGCGCCCCCAGCGCCGGCTGCGCTTCGGTGTCGACCTTGGCCAGGCGAACCTGCGGCTCGAGCTGCGCGGCAGCGGCCTCGAACTGCGGGGCCATCATCCGGCACGGGCCGCACCACGGCGCCCAGAAATCGACCAGCACCGGCAGCCCGGCGCGCTCCACCTGCGCATGGAAACCGGGCTCATCCAGCGCCAGCGGCTTGCCGGCAAACAGCGCCGCGCCGCATTTGCCGCACTTGGGATGTTCCGCCAGCCGCGCCTGCGGCACGCGGTTGAGCGCGTGGCAGGCCGGGCAGGCGATGAGCAGGGATGCAGATTCGTTCATATGTACTCCATGCGCATGCCTGCCGGACTTGCTGCATGCGCCACCAGTGGACGAGTGCCTCTTGTCCGCCCTACAGATCCTCTCCGACGCCATAGGGATAGCGGGTATGGCCGTAGCGCACCACCAGCACCGCCACCGCCAGCACCAGGATGGCGCTGGCGCCGGCCAGCAGCGACCACGGCGCGGCCAGCGAGGTGTCGGTCATCATGTGCCGGGCCACGCCGACCATGGCGATGTACAGCGGCATGCGCACCGACATCTTGCCCTTGCTCCAGTACATCCCGACCAAGGCCACCATCTCCAGGTACATGAACAGCAGCAGCAGGTCGGGGATGTCCACCTTGCCCTTGCCGAGCATGTGCAGGACCTCGGCCACCATCGCGACCAGGGTGGCGGCCAGGATCACCATCAGCCCGGCGCGCTCCAGCAGGCGGATGCCCTGCCCCACCGTGCGCACCGGGCGCGCCAGCGCCGGGGTGCCGCCGTCATCGATCATCGCGACCTCCTCGCGCCGACACCCGCATCAGCTCATCGCCCGGGATGAACTCCGCGCCGTCGGCATCCACTATTTTCACGTCCACCTGCATGCCCTCGCGCACGCTCTGGGTGACGATGCAGAACTGCTCGAACTGCGCCAGCACGCGCTCGAAATGCTCCAGCTGCGCCGCCGGATCGGCGAGGCGGATGGTCACCTCCGCACGCGGGATCCGCCAGCGCCCCTCTGCGTTGCGTTCCTTGCGCGCGCTGATCTCGGCGCGGATCGGGCCGGGGCTGTTCTTGAACTTGCGCAGGGCGAACACCAGGCTGGCCGACAGGCAGTTGGCCACGCCCGCCAGCAGCAGCGCGGATGGATTCGGGCCGGCACCGCCCCCGAGCGGCGCGGGTTCGTCGGTATGCAGCGCCTCCAGCGTGGTGCCGTCGAAGCTGACCTTGAAGGCATATGCACCCTCCTGTTCCAGGACCAGGCGGATGCCATCGGTGTCGCTCATGTCACGTGCTCCTTCTCATCGGTCACTCTGCGGCAGTATGTGCCTGCTGGTGCCTGCGCAGCACGTAATACAGCAGCGGGATCACCACCAGGGTGAGCAGCGTGCTGACGAAGATGCCGAAGATCAGCGAGATCGCCAGCCCGTTGAAGATCGGGTCGTCGAGGATGAAGAACGCACCCAGCATCGCCGCCACGCCGGTCAGCACGATCGGCTTGGCGCGCACCGCGCAGGCGTCGATCACCGCCTCCACCAGCGGCACCCCGCGCGCCGTTTCCTGGTTGATGAAGTCCACCAGCAGGATCGAGTTGCGCACGATGATGCCGGCCAGCGCGATCATGCCGATCATGCTGGTGGCGGTGAACTGCTTGCCCAGCAGCGCGTGCCCCGGCATCACCCCGATGATGGTCAGCGGGATCGGCGCCATGATCACCAGCGGCACCAGGTAGCTGCGGAACTGCGCCACCACCAGCAGGTAGATCAGCACCATGCCGGCCGCGTAGGCGATGCCCATGTCGCGGAAGGTTTCATACGTGATCTGCCACTCGCCGTCCCATTTGACGGCGTAGTCGCTGGTGTCGGCCGGCTGCGCGATGAAGGTCTGCGCCAGGGTCTGGCCCGCCACCTTTCCTTGTCCAGCTTGCCGACGACGCTGAACATGCCGTACAGCGGGCTGTCCAGCCTGCCGGCTTCGTCCGCGGTGACATACACCACCGGCAGGCCGTCCTTGTGGTAGATCGCGCCGTCCCAGCGCGTCTTCACCACGTGCACCAGCTCCGACAGCGGCACCAGCTGGCCCTGCGCGCCGCGCACCTTGAGCGCCAGCAGCGAAGGCAGCGCGGCCTGGTCCTGGGCCGGCAGGCGCAGCCGCACCGGCCGCGGATATTTCGAGGCGCCGTCGTGCACATAGGTGGCGTCCAGCCCCGACACCGCCATCGCGATGGCATCGGCGATGGCCGACTGCGGCACGCCCAGGCGCGCGGCGCGCTCGCGATCGACCACGATCTGTTCGCGTGGCGCATCCGCCTCGACCGTGGTGTCGATGTCCACGATGCCCTCGGTGCCGGCGAACGGTCCATTGGCCAGCGCCAGCGCGACCTTTGCGCTGGCCGGCGTAGTCCGGCCCATAGACTTCGGCCACCAGCGGCGACAGCACCGGCGGGCCAGGCGGCACTTCCACCACCTTCACCGAGGCGCCGTACTTCGCGCCCA
The DNA here is from genome assembly GCF_024704365.1 of Thermomonas sp. S9. Taxonomy (GTDB): domain Bacteria; phylum Pseudomonadota; class Gammaproteobacteria; order Xanthomonadales; family Xanthomonadaceae; genus Thermomonas. The sequence continues at coordinate 699,004 of NZ_JAJDFY010000001.1, read as the reverse complement.
GCCTGGCCAGCATCGGCCGCATCGCCAGCGCGATCTCGTGGCTCTGGCGCTTGCGGTGATGCTTGTCCACCAGGTTGATCTGCAGATCGCCCATGTTCGCGGCGCTGCGCAGGAAATACTGGCGCACCAGGCCGTTGAAGTTGATCGGCGATGCGGTTCCGGCATAGCCCTGGTAGTCCAGCACCTCCGGCACCGTATCCACCGCCGCCGCCAACTCGGCCAGCAACGCGTTGGTCTGCTCCACGGTGCTGCCCTCGGGCATGTCGACCACCACCTGCACTTCCGACTTGTTGTCGAACGGCAGCATCTTCAGCACCACCAGCTTGAACACCGCCAGCGACCCGGCGAGCAGCACCAGCCCCACCATCGCGGCGAACAGCAGGTTGCGCTTGCGGCCGGCATTTTCACCGCGCAGGAACGGCATCATGATCCGCGCGAACAGGCGGTGCAGCCAACTGGCCTGCTTTTCCTCGTGGTCGTGCTCGACCTCTGCGGCGTGGCCATGGCGGGCCAGCAGCTTCAGCGACAGCCACGGGGTGACGATCAGCGCAATCGCCAGCGACAGCAACATGCCGACCGAGGCGTTGATCGGAATCGGCCGCATGTACGGGCCCATCAGTCCGGACACGAACGCCATCGGCATCAGCGCCGCGATCACGGTGAAAGTCGCCAGGATGGTCGGCCCACCGACCTCGTCCACCGCCGGCGGAATGGCCTCCAGCAGCGACTTGCCATCGCGCGCCATGTGCCGGTGGATGTTCTCCACCACCACGATGGCATCGTCCACCAGGATGCCGATCGAGAAGATCAGCGCGAACAGCGACACCCGGTTGAGGGTGAAACCCATGACCTTGGACGCGAACAGGGTCACCGCCAGAGTCAGGATGACCGCGGTGCCGACCACGATGGCCTCGCGCCAGCCCAGCGCGAACAGCACCAGCAGCACCACGCTGCCGGTGGCGAACACCAGCTTCTGGATCAGCTTCTGCGCCTTGTCGCTGGCGGTTGCGCCGTAGTCGCGGGTGATGCTGACGTGCACACCGGCCGGGATCAGCTCGCCCTTCAGCTGCTGCACACGCGCGGCGACGGCACGGGTGATGTCGGAGGCATTGCTGCCCGGCTTCTTGGCGATGGCGATGGTGACCGCCGGCGCGGTGCCCGCCTGCGGGCCGGCACGCCCGGGCGGGGCGCCGTACCACACGTAGCGGGTGGCGAGGTCGCCGCGCGGCTCGATGCTGGCCACGTCGGAGAGCAGGATCGGCTTGCCGTCGCGGCTGCCGATCACCAGGTTGGCGACCTCGTCGGCATTGGCCAGGTAGCGGCCGGCGGTCACCGGCACCGCGCCCTGCGCCGCGTCCACGCGCTCGCCGGCCTGATGCACCAGGTTGGCCGCCTGCAGCGCCTGCGCCAGATCGTTGACGCCCATGCCGTAGGCGGCGAGCCTGGCCGCGTCCAGCGTCACCAGCACGCTGCGGTCGGGCGCACCGATGGTGTAGATGTCGCGGGTGCCGGGAATGCGCTTGAGGTCGGCCTCCAGCGTGTGCGCGACTTCCGCCAGCCGGGTCGCATCCGTATGCGGATCATCGCTCCACAGGGTGAGCGCCATCACCGGCACGTCGTCGATGCCCTTGGGCTTGACCAGCGGCTGGCCGACGCCGGCGCGCTGCGGCAGGAAATCGGCGTTCGAGAACACCTGGTTGTACAGCCGCACCAGCGCCGGCTGGCGCGGCACGCCAACCTCGAACTCCACGGTCAGCACCGCCACGCCCGGGCGGCTGATGGAATAGACGTGCTTGACGCCCTCCATCTCCGAGAGCTTCTGCTCCAGCGGGGCGGCCACCCATTGCTCGACGTCGCGGCTGCTGGCGCCGTCGAACGGGACGATGACGTTGGCCATCGTCACGTCGATCTGCGGCTCCTCCTCGCGCGGCGTGGTGGCCACCGCCAGCAGGCCCAGCAGCAGCCCCACGATCGCCAGGATCGGGGTCAGCGGATTGTTCTGGAACGCCGCCGCCAGCCGCCCGGAAACGCCCATGCGCGCGCGCTCACCACGGCCTTCTCCTGCCTTGCGCTGCGCCGCCAGCGCCTGCAGTGCGGCGACCGGATCCTGCACCACCACGTCGCCCGCCTTCAGCCCGGAGATGACCTCCACCTGATCGCCGACGCGCGCGCCCAGGCGCAGCTGGCGCAGCAGCAGGCGGCCCTCCTGCACCACGTACACACCGGCCAGCTCGCCGCGCTGGGCGATGCTGGCCGCCGGGATGCGGAGCGCGGCGGCGGCTTCGGCCGGGCCGATGCTGTCTGCGGCGAACACCACCTTGGCGGTGGTGCCGGGCGCGACCGGCGGATCGAGTGCCGGCAGGTTCACGCGCACGTTCACGCTGTGGCTGAGCGGATCGGCCGCCGGGAAAACGATCACACTGGTCGGCCTGAGCGTGCGGCCGTCGCTCAGGGTGACGCTCGCTGCCGGATTGCGCCGGATCGCATCGGCGCGGCTCTGCGGCACCGCCACCTCGATGCGCAGCGCATCCGGCGCGTACACGCTCATCAACGGCATGCCGGGGGCGACGGTCTCGCCCGGCTCCACGTCGCGGCGCGCCACCACGCCCGCATACGGCGCGCGCACCACGGTGTAGGCGGCCTGCTGGCTGGCCTGCGCCAGCGCGGCAGCGGCGGCGTTGCGCGCGGCAACGGCGGCATCGCGCGCGGCGCGGGCCTGGTCGATCTGCGCCTTCGACACGTACTGCGCGTCGGCCAGCGCGGCGAAGCGGCGGTAGTTCTGCTCGGCCTCGGCGGCATTCGCCTCGGCGGCGCGCAGCTGCGCGCGCGCCAGGTTGGCGCCGGCCTCCTGCTCCACCGCGCTGATCCGCAGCAGCACGTCACCGGCCTTGACCGGCTGGTTCACGTCCACCAGGACTTCCTGCACGCGGCCCGCGGTCTGCGCGGCGAGGTCGGCGCGGCGCACCGCCTCGACCACGCCATCCCAGCCGCGGCCGGGCAGGCCCTGTCCGGCCGCGACCTTGAAGGTGGCCAGACCCGCCGGCAGGCCGGGGGGCGGGCTTCTCGCCGCCGCAGGCGGCCAGCGCCAGCGCCAGCAGCGAGGGCAGCAGCGCCTTAGTCGAACGCACAGCCGCCTCCGCGCACGCCGAGCTTCTTGAAGATCATCGCCGCCGGGCAGAAGCCGGTGAAGCTGGCCTGCAGCATGTTGAGGCCGATGAAGGCGGTGAACAGCAGCTCACCACGGCGAGACGAAGTGCACCAGCAGCACGCTGATCAGGATCATCACGCCGGCAAAGGCCATCACGGCACGGTCGAGGTTCATGGGGGAGTCTCCTTGCGAATGCTCGGGGATAGGCGGGCGCGGGGTGCGCGCCCGGGGTCGAAAAGAAAGGATCGGGCGCGGCGGTCAGGACGGACGCTTCACATCCTTCAGCCGCTCGATGCCGAGCAGCCCAAGGATGTGCTTTTCGTACACCGGTTCGCTGGTGCCGTTGCGCATCTTGTAGAGGAAATACTTCTCGAAGCCGATCTTGGCCAGATGCACCCACTTGCCGATCTTGGTCCAGGTGACGTTGCGCGGCGGAATCTGCGGCAGCGCGACGAAGGCCGCGCCGGTATCGCCCATGTCGGCCAGGCACACCGCGTTCCAGGTGCCCTCGAAGTCGGGCGTTTCGCCCTTCAGCTCGGCCTGGATGTTGCGCACGATGGTGGTGACCATCGACTCGATCATGAAGCCGGTCTTGGGCGCGCCGGTCGGCACCGGGGTCGCTTCCACCGGCGGAATCGCCACGCACACGCCGGCCGAGAAGATCTTCGGATACTTCGGGCTGCGCTGGTGCTTGTCCGTGATCACGAACCCGCGCGGGTTGCACAGGCCTTCGACCGCAGCTTCACCGCATCGACGCCCTTGAATGCCGGCAGCAGCATGGAGAACTTGAACGGCACCACCTGCGGCTCCAGCGGCTGGCCCTTGGCGTCATGCGGCACCACGGTCATCTCGCCCTCACGCACCTCGGCGACCCTGGCGTTCTCGATCCACTTGATGTGGCGCTGGCGCATCTCCGATTCCATCAGGCCCTTGGAGTCGCCGACGCCGCCCAGGCCCATGTGGCCGATGTACGGCTCGCTGGTCACGAACGTCATCGGCACCTTGTCGCGCAGCTTGCGCTTGCGCAGGTCGGCATCGAGGATCATCGCGAACTCGTAGGCGGGGCCGAAGCAGCTGGCACCCTGCACCGCGCCGATCACGATCGGGCCGGGGTTCTTCAGGAATTCCTGGTAGGCCTGCCACGCGTGCTCGGCGTGCGGCGTGGTGCAGACCGACTGGGTATAGCCATTGTCCGGGCCGGTGCCGGGCACTTCCTCGAACGCCAGCTTGGGGCCGGTGCAGATCATCAGGTAGTCGTAGCCGATACGCTCGCCGGTGCCGGTGATCACCGCATCGCCCTCGGCGTCGATCCTGGCCACGCCATCGCCATTGAAGCGGATGCCGTGCTTGCCGACGTAGTCGGACACCTTCAGGGTGATGTCCTCCGGCTTGCGCCAGCCCACCGCCAGCCAGGGGTTGGAGGGCGTGAAGCTGAACATGTCGCCCTTGCCCACCAGCACGATCTCGTGCCCCTTACCCAGCACCTCGCGCAGCTCGTACGCCGCGCTCATGCCACCCAGCCCCGCACCCATCACCACGATCCTGGCCATTGTCTTGGTCCCCGTTGTCGCCTTCCGGCAGTGTGTCGATAATTTAGACGTTGCTTATATTAGTGTCAACTGATATAAAATCAAGCCTGAATCCACTCCCGGCAGCACCCGGCCATCACTGGCACACTGCCGCCCTTTCGATGCGTTCCCGACCATGAACAAGGCCCGCCGCCCCACGCCGCCGCCCTCGCTGGACCCGGAAGCCATGCGCGAGCATGCCTCCGATGCGGCCCAGCTGCTGCGCACGCTGGCCAACGACAAGCGGCTGATGCTGCTGTGCCTGCTGGTAGACGGCGAGCGCTCGGTCAGCGAACTCAATGCCAAGGTGGAGCTGAGCCAATCCGCGCTCTCCCAGCATCTGGCGGTGCTGCGCGCGGACGGGCTGGTCAGCACCCGGCGCGAGGCGCAGACGATTTACTACCGGCTCGCGGACGGCCCGGCCCAGCGCATCCTGGGCATCCTGCACGACATCTACTGCGGCAACGCCAAGGCCTGCCCGGCCTGATCGGCTGTTTGCGATCAACCCCCTGCGCTCAAGCCGCGGCGTAGCGCGCGGCGCCGCCGACCCAGCGCGCGATGATGCGCCCGGCCACGTCCGGGGCCTCGCCCAGCAGGCGGTCGGCCAACGCGTGCACCTGCGGCAGCAGGTCGGCATCGCGCACCAGATCGGCCATGCGGAAGCTGGCCAGCCCGGTCTGGCGGGTGCCGAGCAGTTCCCCGGGACCGCGCAGCTCGAGGTCTTTTTCCGCGATCACGAAGCCGTCACTGGTCTGGCGCAGGGTGTCCAGCCGCTGCCGCGCCAGCGCGGACAGCGGCCCCTGGTACAGCAGCACGCAGGTGGAGGCTGCGCACCCGCGCCCGACCCGTCCGCGCAGCTGGTGCAGCTGGGCCAAGCCCAGGCGCTCGGCGTTCTCGATCACCATCAGCGAGGCGTTGGGCACGTCCACTCCGACCTCGATCACCGTGGTCGCCACCAGCAGGTCGCACGCGCCGTCCTTGAAGGCCCGCATCACCGCCTGCTTTTCCGCCGCTTTCATGCGCCCGTGTACCAATCCCACGCGCGCGCCCGGCAGCGCCGCCTGCAGGGCCTCGAAGGTGGACTGCGCGGCCTGCGCCTGCACCTCGTCGGAGTCGTCGATCAGGGTGCATACCCAGTAAGCCTGCCGCCCTTCCGCGCAGGCGGCGCGGATGCGCTCGACCAGCTCCGGGCGGCGCTCGGCGGACAGCGCGATGGTGGTGACCGGGGTGCGCCCGGGCGGCAGCTCGTCGATCGCCGACACGTCGAGATCGGCATAGGCGCTCATCGCCAGCGTGCGCGGGATCGGGGTGGCGGTCATCACCAGCTGATGCGGCACCCCGCGCCGGCCCTTGTCGCGCAGCGCCAGCCGCTGGTGCACGCCGAAGCGGTGCTGCTCGTCCACGATGGCGAGCGCAAGGTCGTGAAAGGCCACGCCCTCCTGCATCAGCGCATGCGTGCCGACGACGACCTGCGCTTCCCCGGAGGCCACCGCCTGCAGCGCCTGCGCACGCGCCTTGCCGGTGACCTTGCCGGCCAGCCAGCACACCTGCACGCCCAGCGGCTGCGCTCAGGCGCGCAGGTTGGTCAGGTGCTGCTCGGCCAGCAGCTCGGTCGGGGCCATCAGCGCGGCCTGGCGGCCATCGGCCACCGCCAGCAGCGCCGCCAGCGCCGCCACCACGGTCTTGCCGCTGCCGACATCCCCCTGCACCAGCCGCAGCATCGGCCGCGGCCGCATGAGGTCCTCGCGCAGTTGCGCATACACCCGCGCCTGCGCGCTGGTCAGCGCGAACGGCAGCGCCTGGCGCAACCGCTGCACCAGGCGCTCGTCGCCACGTAGCGGGCGCGCGCCCTCGGCCTGCAGCGCCAGCCGCTGCCGGCGCAGGCCGAGCTGGTGCGCCAGCAGTTCTTCCAGCGCCAGCCGCCGCTGCGCCGGATGGCGACCGGCCTGCAGCGCGGCCAGGTCGGCATCCTTCGGCGGGGTGTGCAGGGTGAGGATGGCCTGCCGCAGCGACGGCAGGCCGAGCGCGCGCAGCTCAGTCCTCGGGCAGCAGTTCCAGTGCGTCCTCGCCCGGCAGATGGCGCAACGCCTGCAGCACCAGCCTGCGCAGGCTGGCCGGACCGATGCCCTCGATCGCCGGATACACCGGGTCCAGCGCCTCCCCCAGCGCATGCTCGCCGGCACCGAGAATGCTGTAGCCGGGATGCACCATCTCCAGCCCCAGCGCGCCCGGACGCGGGGTGCCGTAGGCGCGCACGCGCGCCCCGACCGCAAACTGCGCCGCCTGCGCCGCGCGGAAATGGAAGAACCGCAGCACCAGCGTCGCGCGCGAATCGTCGGTGAGCGCCACCTTCAGCTGCGGACGGTAGCGGAAGCCGCGCTCGACCGCCTCCACCCGTCCTTCCACCTGCGCCGCCACCCCCGCCTGCAGGGCGCGGATCGGGGTCAGCGCGGTGCGGTCCTCGTAGCTGCGCGGCAGGTGCGCTTCATAGATCCTGCACCGTCAGCAGCCCGCGCGCGGCCAGCTTCTCGCGCAGCGCCGGCCCCACCCCGGCCAGCACCGACAGGGGCGTATCGGCCAGCACGGGCGCTGCGGCGACGGGCATGGCGAGGGCAGGGGTACGCCCGGCTTCAGATCACCATCACACCATCGACTTCGAACGCGGCGCCGCGCGGCAGTGCGGCCGCCTGGATGGTGGATCGGGCTGGATACGGCTGGCTGAAGTACTCCGCCATCACCGCATTGACGCGCGTGAAGTCGGACAGATCGGTGAGGTACAGGCCCAACCGCACGATGTTGTCGAACGAGCCCCCGGCAGCCTCGCAGACCGCTTTCAGGTTGTCGAAGGCCTGCCGCGCCTGCGCCTCGATATCACCCTCGACCATCTGACCGGTGGCCGGCACCAGCGGGGTCTGCCCGGACAGGTACACGGTGTTGCCGGAGCGGATCGCCTGCGAATACGGGCCGATGGCGGCGGGCGCGGCGTCGGTATGGATCGGGGTGCGGGGCATGGCGGCTCCTGTCGGGCGTGGGGACGAAGGGTGCGGAACGCGATGCCGCGATTGTAGCCGCCCGCCCGCCCGCCTCATCCGCGCTGCACGTCCTGCACCGCCCGCAGCCGGCGCACCCCGCGCAGCACCTCGGCCAGGTGGCGCTCGTCGGTCACCTCGATCCCGAAGCGCAGCACCGCGATGCTGCTGTCGCGCTCCAGGTATTCGACCTTGTCGATGTTGGACTCGGCCTGCGCCACCGCCGCCGCCACCTGCGCGAGCACGCCGGGGCGGTTCTCGACCTCGATCCGGATCGACACGTTGAAGTTGCCGGCCACTTCGCGCGCCCAGTCCACCGGCACCCAGCGCTCCGGCGACTTGCGGTATTCGGCGATGTTCGGGCAGTCCAGGCGGTGCACCACGACGCCCTTGCCGGCGGTGTGGTAGCCCATGATGTCATCCCGCGGGATTGGCTGGCAGCACTGCGCGAAGCTGATCACGCCGCGCTCGCCGCCGGTGATCAGGATGCGCTCCTGCGGTGCGCCCGCAGTCGACTGGGCGGCATCCGGCGTGGCGTCCGGCGGCTGCGCCAGCGCCAGCGCCACCTGCGCCGGCATGCGGTTGCCCAGCGCGATGTCGGCCAGCAGCGCCTCCAGCCGCGAGTAGCGGTTCTCGGCCAGGAAGGCGTCCACCCGTTCCATCGGGATCCGGTCCAGCGCGGTGCCCTGCGCGCCGAGCGCGCGGTCGAGCATGTAGTGCCCCAGCTGCACCGCGTCCTCGTGCTCGAGCTGCTTGAGCTGCTGGCGGATCGCGGTGCGCGCCTTGCTGGTCACCACGAACTCCAGCCACTGGGTGCTGGGCAGTGCGGACTTCGCGGTGATGATCTCCACCGACTGCCCGCTGGCCAGCTTGGTGCGCAGCGGCGCCAGCCGCTTGTCCACCCGCGCGGTGACCGCGTGGTTGCCGACGTCGGTGTGCACCGCGTAGGCGAAATCGAGCGCGGTGGCGTTGCGCGGCAGCGCCAGGATGTCGCCCTTGGGCGTGAACAGGTAGACCTCGTCGGGGAACAGATCGACCTTGACGTTCTCCAGGAACTCCAGCGACGAGCCGGTGCCACGCTGGCTTTCCACCAGGTTGGCGATCCAGGCCGCCGCGCGGCTCTGCGCGCTGTTGCCGGCGTCCTGCTCGCCCGTCTTGTAGGCCCAGTGCGCGGCCACCCCGCGCTCGGCGATCAGGTCCATCTCGCCGGTGCGGATCTGTACCTCGATCGGCGAGCCGTACGGCCCGAACAGCACGGTGTGCAGCGACTGGTAGCCGTTCGCCTTGGGGATCGCGATGAAGTCGCGGAAGCGGCCGTCCAGCGGCTTGTAGGCGGCATGCACCACGCCGAGCGCGTGGTAGCAGTCGGGCACCGAGCCCACCACCACCCGGAACCCGAACACGTCCATCACCTGGTCGAAGCTGCGCCCTTCCGCGCGCATCTTGGTGTACACGCTCCACGGCGTCTTCACCCGGCCGACCAGGCGGTGCTCCAGGCCCTCCATCGCCAGCCGCTGCGCCAGCCGCGCCTCGATCTGCACCAGCGCCTCGCGGCGCACCAGCGGCTGGCTGCGGATGCGCTTTTCGATCACCGCGTGCCGCCACGGATGCAGCATGCGGAAGCCGAGGTCCTGCAGCTCCGACTTCACCAGGTTCATGCCCAGCCGCTGCGCGATCGGGGCGTAGATCTCCAGGGTCTCGATCGCGATCCGGCGGCGCGCCTCCGGCGACTGCGCGCCCAGGGTGCGCATGTTGTGCAGGCGGTCGGCCAGCTTGATCAGGATGACGCGCAGGTCGCGCGACATCGCCAGCAGCATCTTGCGGAAGCTCTCGGCCGCCGCCTCCTGGCGGTTGGCGAAACGCACCTTGTCCAGCTTGGTGACCCCATCCACCAGCTCGGCCACGGTCTCGCCGAACTGGGCGGCCACCTCGGCGCGGGTCAGCGGGGTGTCCTCGATGGTGTCGTGCAGGATCGCCGCCACCAGGGTTTCCACGTCCAGCCCCTGCTCGGCCAGCACCTGCGCCACCGCCACCGGATGGGTGATGTAGGGCTCGCCGGACTTGCGACTCTGGCCCACGTGCGCGGCCGCGCCGACCGCCCAGGCCCGACGCAGCATGGCGCGCTGCTCGGCGTTCAGGTAGCTGGCGGCGCGCTCCAGCGCCTGCACGTAGTCCGGCACCGCGCCGTCGTCGGGCGTGGCATCGGTGCGGGCAAGCGCAGGATCGGCGGGGGTCATGCGCCGAGACTAACCCCGCCGCGGGCCGCGCGTAAACGGGAATCAGGCGCAGCCGGCCGCGGGCCCGCAACGAAAAACGGCCCCGCAGGGCCGTCTTTCATGGCGCATCCCGATGGCTGCGGCGATCGCGCCGACGCTCAGTCGTCGCCCTTCATGTCGTCGTCGCCGGCCACCACCTCGGCCGCCGCCCACTCCAGCGCCTCGCGCTCCTTGCGCTCGCGCTCGGCCTTCTCGACCGCGTCGATGTACTGGGTGTCGATCGCGCGCGCGGCGATCTCGCGCAGCGCCAGCACGGTCGGCTTGTCCTGGGCCTCGCTGTTGTCCAGCTTCGGCTCCACCCCGCCAGCCAGCTGGCGCGCGCGCCTGGCGGCCATCATCACGAGTTCGAAGCGGTTGTCGACCACCTGCAGGCAGTCTTCGACGGTAATCCGGGCCATGTGTGTCCTGCGGCGCGCGGCCGCTGCGAGGGTACGAAAGGGCGGGGAGTGTAGCCTCAGGCGCGGGAATCCGCAAGCCGACACCTTGCAAATCATGAACTTACCGCAAGCGCTCGCGCGCGAACCCGCGCCCGCTCAGGGCGTTTCCAGCAGGGCCGCGAGCAGGGCGGCGTGGCGCGTGGCCTGGGCCTCGCGGCGCAGGCGGCTGGCGGTGAAGATGCTGCACATCTCGGCAACCGCGGTGTCGAACACCTCGTTCACGATCACGTAGTCGAACTCGGCGTAGTGGCTCATCTCCTCGCGCGCGGCGGCCAGCCGGCGCTGGATCACCTCCTCGCTGTCCTGCCCGCGCCTGCGCATGCGCTCTTCCAGCGCAGCGCGCGACGGCGGCAGGATGAACACACTGACCGCATCCGGCACCTTGGCCCGCACCTGGCGCGCGCCCTGCCAGTCGATCTCCAGCAGCACGTCGTGGCCGGCCGCCAGCGCCGGCTCCACCGACTGCCGGGCGGTGCCCTTCCAGTCGCCGTGCACGCGGGCGTATTCGAAGAAATCACCGGCCGCCACCATCGCCTCGAACTCGGCGGCGCTGACGAAGTTGTAGTGCTCGGCGTGGCGCTCGCCCGGGCGCGGCGCGCGCGAGGTGAACGAGATCGACAGGCGGATGCCCGGATCGCGCGCCAGCACCGCGTTGACGATGCTGGATTTCCCGGCACCCGAGGGCGCGGCGACGATGTAGAGGGTTCCGCGCATGGGCTACTCGATGTTCTGGATCTGTTCGCGGATCTGGTCGATCAGCACTTTCAGCTCGACCGCGGCGTTGCTGGTACGCGCGTCCACCGACTTGCTGCCCAGGGTATTGGCCTCGCGGTTGAACTCCTGCAGCAGAAAATCGAGGCGGCGGCCGACCGGCTCCTTGCCGCCCTTCAGGATCCGGCGCAGTTCGGCCAGGTGGCTGTCGAGGCGGTCCAGCTCCTCGTCCACGTCGAGTTTCTGCAGCCACAGCACCAGCTCCTGTTCCATGCGGCCGGGATCGGCTGGCTGCGCCAGGTCGGCCAGACGCGCCTCCAGCTTCTGGCGCTGGCCGGCGCGGATCAGCGGCACCAGCGTGCGCACCTCGGCGGCGATGCGGGCGATCGCCTCGGCACGCTCGGCGATCGCCGCCGCCAGCTTGCCGCCTTCGCGTTCGCGCGCCTGCGTGAAGTCGTCCAGCACCGCGTCCAGCAGCGCCAGCGCCTCGCGCTGCACGCCTTCGCCATCGATCCCGCGCGACTGCAGCACGCCGGGGAACTGCAGCAGCTCGGTGAACGCCACCTGCAGCTGCGGGAACGCCGGCTGCAGGCGGGAGGCGAGATCACCCAGCCGCGCCACCAGCGCTTCATCGACCTGCAGGCCCGCGCCGTCGGCGGGGGCGGCACGCAGGCGCAGCACCAGATCCAGCTTGCCGCGCGAAACCCGCGCGGCGACCCGTTCGCGCAGCGCGGACTCCGCGGCGCGCAACTCGTCCGGCAGGCGCAGACTCAGATCGAGGAAACGGTGGTTCACCGCGCGCAGCTCGGCGGACAGCTCGCCCCATTCGGTGGCGCGCGCGCCGGCGGCGAAGGCGGTCATGCTGCGGATCATGCGAAATCCAGGACCATCGGGATGCGGATGGTAATCTAGCAGCCCACCGTTTTCCGCTATCTGCATGACCTTCACCCGCCCCAGTGGCCGCGCTGCCGACCAGATGCGCCCCATCACCCTGCAGCGCGGTTTCACCCGCCACGCCGAAGGCTCGGTGCTGGTCAGCTTCGGCGACACCCGCGTGCTGTGCACTGCCAGCGTGGAGAACAAAGTACCGACCTTCCTGCGCGGCAAGGGCGAAGGCTGGGTCACCGCCGAATACGGCATGCTGCCGCGCGCCACCCACACCCGCAGCGAGCGCGAGGCCGCGCGCGGCAGGCAGGGCGGGCGCACGCTGGAGATCCAGCGCCTGATCGGGCGCAGCCTGCGCGCCTGCGTGGACCGCGAAGCGCTCGGCGAGCGCACCATCACCCTCGACTGCGACGTGCTGCAGGCCGACGGCGGCACCCGCACCGCGGCCATCACCGGCGCCTACGTGGCGCTGGTGGATGCCGTCTCGGCACTGCTGGCGCGCGGCGAACTCAAGCGCAACCCGGTGTTCGGTGCGATCGCCGCGGTCTCGGTCGGCATCTACCAGGGCGTGCCGGTGCTGGACCTCGACTACGCCGAGGACAGCGCCTGCGACACCGACATGAACGTGGTGATGAACGACGGCGGCGGCTTCATCGAGCTGCAGGGCACGGCCGAGGGCCATGCGTTCCGCCGCGCCGAGCTGGATGCCCTGCTGGCGCTGGCCGAACAGGGCTGCGCCGCGCTGTTCGCGGCCCAGCACGAGGCGCTGGCGCAGGCATGAGGCTGGTGCTGGCCAGCGGCAACGCCGGCAAGCTGGCGGAGCTGCGGGAACTGCTGGGCACCGGCTTCGCCCTGCACGCGCAGTCTGAGTTCGGCGTGACCGATGCCGAGGAAACCGGGCTGTCATTCGTCGAAAACGCGATCCTCAAAGCCCGCCATGCCGCGCGCGCCACCGGCCTGCCGGCGCTGGGCGACGACTCCGGGCTGTGCGTGGATGCGCTTGACGGTGCGCCGGGGCTGTACTCGGCACGCTATGCCGGCCAGCATGGCGACAGCGAGGCGAACATCGACAAGCTGCTGCGCGAACTCGACGACGTGCCTGACACCGCCCGTAGTGCGCGTTTCGTCTGCGTGCTGGCGCTGCTGCGGCACGCCGAAGACCCGCTGCCGCTGATCGCGCAGGGGGTCTGGGAAGGCCGCATCCTGCACGCGCGCCAGGGCAGCGGCGGGTTCGGCTATGACCCGGTGTTCTTCTCGCCGGCGCACGGCTGCAGCGCGGCCGAGCTGGCGGCGGACATCAAGAACCGCGACAGCTCACCGCGGCCTCGCGCTGGCGCAGCTGCGCGCGCAATTGGCGGTGCTGCGCTGAGCCCGCATGCCCGGCGCGCCCGCTGCTGAAATGCAAACCATGCTCACCACGCCGCCCCTCGCGCTGTATGTGCATCTGCCGTGGTGCGTGCGCAAATGCCCGTATTGCGACTTCAACTCGCACGAGCGCAAGGGCGACCTGCCGTTCGACGCCTACGTCGATGCGCTGCTGCGCGACCTCGATGCCGACCTGCCGCTGGTCTGGGGCCGGGCGGTGCACAGCGTGTTCTTCGGCGGCGGCACGCCGTCGCTGTTCCCGCCGCAGGCGATCGACCGCTTCCTGCAGGACGCGGCCGCACGCCTGCGCTTCGCGCCGGACATCGAGATCACCCTGGAGACCAACCCCGGCACGGTCGAACACGGCCCGTTCACCGGCTACCGCGCGGCCGGCGTGAACCGCCTGAGCTTCGGCGTGCAGAGCTTCGACGATGGCTGCCTGCTGCGACTGGGCCGGATCCACTCCAGCGGCGACGCCGAGCGCGCGGTCAAGGCCGCGCAGGACGCCGGCCTCGACAACCTCAACCTCGACCTGATGTACGCGCTGCCGGGGCAGACCCTGACGATGGCGGTGGACGACATCGCGCGCGCGCGCTGGCCCTGCAGCCCGCCCATGTCAGCCATTACCAGCTGACGCTGGAGCCGGGCACCCGCTTCGCCGCGCGCCCGCCGCAGGACCTACCCGACATCGACGCCGCCTGGGACATGCAGGAGGCCTGCCAGGCGCAACTGGCCGCGGCCGGCTTCGCCCAGTACGAGGTCAGCGCCTACGCACGGTCCGACCGCCAGTGCCGGCACAATCTCAACTACTGGCAGTTTGGCGATTACCTGGGAATCGGCGCCGGTGCCCACGGCAAGCTGACCCTCGGCGCGCAGCAGCAGGTGCGGCGGCGCTGGAAGATCCGCCACCCCCTGCTGTACCTGGAGAAGGCCGGCACCGACGCGGCGATCGGCGGCGACGAACCCCTGACCGAAGCGCGCCTGCCGTTCGACTTCATGCTCAATGCCCTGCGCCTGAACGCCGGGGTGCCGCTGGCGCTGTTCGAGGCGCGCACCGGGTTGCCGCGCTCGACGATCGCCGACCGCCTGGCCACCGCGCGCGCGCGCGCGCTGGCTGGAGGACGACCCCGACTGGCTGCGCCCCACCGAACTCGGCCGCCGCTTCACCAACGACGTGGTGGGCCTGTTCCTTGACTGAACCCAAGACCGCGGCCGAAGGCGCGACCGCGCCGGCGGGCGGCCACGCCGGCATCGGGTGGCGGCGGACATCCGGAATGCCTCCGATTGAGGCGCATAACGATCGCGCATACCATGCGGGTATTGCCGGAGCGCAGGGGGCGCAACTGCAGTGACGATCGCGGCCAGCACAACCCGGACACCGCCCGCGACGCTCGCCGAGGCCGCGCTGCCCAGGCGCGCGCGGCAGGCGCTGGAACGCCTGCTGGCGGACGTGCGCGCAGAGATGGGGCAGCGGCTGCCGCAGTTGCTGGAAGATACCGCCTTCGTGCTCAGCCACACCACTCCCGCCATGAGCCGGCGCTGGAAATCGCGCGCCTGGCCGCGATCCGCAGCCTCGGCCGCGGCGGCCATGCGTTCACCACCCGCTTCATGGCCCAGGTCGAAGCCTCGCTGGCGACCCTGCAGGCCGCACGCGCGGCGCATGCCGACGCCGATGCCGCCCCGGTGACCGAGCTGAAGCTGCTGGAGGACGACGAGCTCAGCGACGAGACCACGCTGCAGAACATCGCCAGCCGGATGGAAGCCCGCAACAGCCTGGCCCTGCAGCTGCTGGGGCATCGGCTGGGCGTGCTGGCCGCCTCGCCTGCGCTGGAGGGCGAGGCGCTGCCGCTGGGGCCGTATGCGCTCTGCAACGCCCTGGCCGACGCCGCGGACGGGCTGGAACTGTCGCGCTACGCGCGCCTGCAGCTGTTCCAGCAGTTCGAGCGGGCGATGGCGGAGTTCTACCCGCCGCTGCTGGAAGCGGCCAACGCGCGCCTGGCCCAGGATGGGATCCTGCCGTTCCTGAGCTTCATCCCGGTGCGCGTGCGCCCGGGATCGGCGGTGCCGACCGCCCTGCGGGAGGACAAGGACGCGAATGCAGCGCCTGCCACCGGCCAGCGCGTGGGGCGCGGCGCGCCTGGGCATGACGCAGACAGCCCCGCCGCGGGCACGCCAGGCGCCGGCATGCCCGGCATGGGTGCGGGCACCGCGTTTGCTGGCGGCCGCACGGGGCGCCCGACCAATCCCGCCTTCAACGCCCTGCAAGGCCTGCTGCACCGGCGCCGCCTGCTGCTGGCCAAGCTGCGCCCCGGCGGGGTGGACGAGCGCGTGCGCGAAACCCTGCGCGCGGACGAGGTGCTGGGCGCACTGCAGCGCATGCGCAGCACCGCCACCAAGGCCGAGAGCCTGGCCGATTACCGCCAGATCCTGCTGGCGCAGGCGCGCCAGCTGCATGGCCACGGGGTGGCGCTGTCCGACATCGACAACGACAGCTTCGACCTGCTCGCGCTCTACCTCACCCAGCTGCAGCGCGAGCTGCGCCGGCACAGTCCCGGCGAGGCGCTGGTGGAGCGCCTGCGCCTGCCGCTGGCGCAGCTGGCCCTGCGCGACCAGCGCTTCTTCACCGACCCGGCGCACCCGGCGCGCCAGCTGCTGAACGCGGTCTCGCTGGCCGGCGCGCGCTGGCTGGCCGAGGACGACCTCGACAGCCAGTGGCTGGGCCTGCTGCAGCGCGCGGTGGCCGCAGTGCAGCAGGACAGCGAGGGCGCGCTGGACACCTTCATCGAGGCCAACCGCACCCTGCAATCCGGCCTGCAGGCACAGGCGCGCAAGGCGGAAATGACCGAACGCCGGCAGGTGGAGGCCGCGCGCGGGCGCGAGAAACTGGCGCTGGCCCGCCAGCGCGCCAACGAGGAGGTGCAGCGGCTGCTGCATGGGCGCAGCCTGCCGCGGTTCCAGGCCATCCTGATCGAACAGGCGTGGATCGACGTGGTGGCGCTGACCCACCTGCGCAGCGGTGAGGCCTCCGAGGACTGGCGCGACGTGCTCGCCACCAGCGCGCGCATCATCGACCTGGCCACCGGTGAAGCCGCGGCCACCGGCGACGACGCCCTGGCCGCGCAGATCCGCGGCGCATTGGAGCAAGTGGGCTACCACGCCGAGGACGCCACCACCATCGCCCACCAGCTGGGCCACGGCGGCGCGCAGGAAGGCGATCTCGCCTCGCGCACGGAACTACTGGTGCAGCTGCGCGCGCGCGCGCGCCTGGGCGAAGGCAACGACGTGGTGCTGGAACCACCGGCGCCGCTGGCCCCTGCCGAGCTGGCCGCGCGCGACCGCCTGCGCACGCTGCAGACCCCGGCCTGGGTGGAACTGCTGGACGCCAGCGACTTCCCGCTGCGGCGCCGGCTGGCCTGGGCCAGCACGCAGACCTCGCAGGCACTGCTGGTCAACCGCCGCGGCCAGCGCGCCAGCGGCGAGGATCTGGACGTGCTGGCGCGCATGCTCGCCGCCGGCAACCTGCGCCTGCTCGACGGCGACCCGAGCCCGGCCGAAATGGCCTGGGATGCCACCCTGGCCAGCCTGCAGCGGATCGGCCAGGGCGATTCCGACCCCACCGGCATGGAGCCCACCGATGGGAATTGAGTCCCGCCGCCAGGTCCGCCGCAGCGTGCCCGGCATGGTCGAAGTGTTCGACACGATCCTGGAGGAGCCGGTCGGCTACCTCGGGAATGTCTCGGTCGGCGGCATGCTGCTGATCGCCAACCGCCGCCTGCCCGACGACGCCCTGTTCCAGCTCCGATTCCAGTTGCCCGACCACCTGCCCGGCGCACCCGCGCTGGAGGTCGGCGCGCATGTGCTGTGGCAGGACAAGGCCGGCGCCCCCGGGCAGTCCTGGGTGGGCATGCGTTTCCTCGGGCTCTCGCCCGAGGCCCTGCAGCGCCTGCGCCTGTGGGTGGCGCAGGCGGAGGGCTGACGCGCCCTGCGCGGCACCGCCGGATGCGCGACAATCGGGGTCCACCCACGTCTGCGATCGGTTCTTGAGATGTCCACGCCCTCGCTCGCTGCGCTGTATCCCGCCCACCTCGACACGTTGCAGGCCCGCACCGCCGAAGCGCTGCGCCGCGGCGGCTTCGAGCACCTGGTCATCCCCAGCGGCACCCTGCACTACCAGGCGTTCGACGATCGCGACTACCCCTACGCGGTGAACCCGCAGTTCAAGGCCTGGCTGCCGCTGACCCAGGCGCCGGGCAGCTGGCTGGTGATCACCCCGGGCAAGCGGCCGGCGCTCATCTTCCTGCAGCCGCACGACTACTGGCACGCGGTGCCGGCGATGCCGCGCGAGTACTGGGTCGAGCAGTTCGACATCCAGGTGATCCGCACCCCGGAGGAGGCCGTGCGCCTGCTGCCGCCGGTATTCCGCTGCGCCATCCTCGGCGAGGCGCAGAGCGCGCTGGGCAGCTACGTGCCGAACAACCCGGAGCCGGTGCTGCAGTATCTGGAGTACCACCGTGCGTTCAAGACGCCCTACGAAATCGAAATGATGCGGCAGGCCAGCCGCATCGGAGTGCGTGCCCACCGCGCGGCCGAGCGCGCGTTCCGCGCCGGCGCCAGCGAATTCGGCATCCATCTGGCCTATTGCCAGGCCGCCGGACAGGATGCCAACGACCTGCCCTACGGCAACATCGTCGCGCTCAACGAGCACGCCGCGGTGCTGCACTACACCCAGCGCGAGCGCCTGCCGCCGAAACCGGTGCGCAGCTTCCTGATCGACGCCGGCGCCAGCGTCGGCGGCTACGCCAGCGACATCACCCGCACCTATTCGGCGCAGGACGACGACTTCGCGGCGCTGATCCGCGCAGTGGACACGGTGCAGCTGCAGCTGTGCGACCAGGTCCGCGCCGGCACCGACTACCGCCGGATCCACCTCGACGCGCACCTGCGCCTGGCCGGGGTGCTGCGCGAATTCGGCGTGCTGCGGATCGCCCCCGAGGACGCCGTGGCGCGGGGCGTCTCCAGCGCGTTCTTCCCGCACGGCATCGGCCACGGGATCGGCCTGCAGGTGCACGACGTGGCCGGGTTTGCCGCCTCCGACGCCGGCGGCACGCTTGCCAAGCCCGACGGCCATCCCTACCTGCGCCTGACCCGCACGCTGGCACCCGGCATGGTGGTCACCATCGAGCCGGGGATCTACTTCATCGACATGCTGCTGGACGCGCTCAAGGCCAGGGGCCAGGGCGATGCGGTGGACTGGGAGCGGGTCGCCGCGTTCAAGCCGTATGGCGGCATCCGCATCGAAGATGACGTGGCGTGCACCGACCAGGCGCCGCTCAACCTGACCCGCGAGGCATTCGCCGCAGGCTGACGCGGCACCCGCACAACAGCCCCGGGGCTAGCGACTCATCAGCGTCTCGATCTCGTCCGCGCTGCGTTCCAGCGCGGCGGTGAGCACGCGGTGGCCATCGCGGGTGATGAGCACGTCGTCTTCGATGCGGATGCCGAGGCCGCGCCACTCCGGCGCCACCGCCGCATCGTCGGCGGGGACGTACAGCCCCGGCTCGATGGTGACCACCATGCCCGGCTCCAGCAGGCGCGAGGCGCCGTCGATCCGGTATTCGCCGGCATCGTGCACGTCCAGCCCCAGCCAGTGCCCGGTCTTGTGCCGGTAGTAACGCTGGTAGCCGCCGCTGGCGATCACCTCCTGCAGACGGCCACGCAGCAGGCCGAGCGAGAGCAGCCCCTCGGTCAGCGTATGCACCGCCGCTTCGTGCATCGCGGAGAAAGGCCGCCCCGGCCGCGCCTGCGCCAGCGCTGCGGCCTGCGCGGCGCAGACCAGGTCGTGCAGCGCGCGCTGCGCGTGGCTGAAGCGGCCGGACACCGGGAAGGTGCGGGTGATGTCCGCCGCGTAGCCGGCGTGTTCGGCCCCGGCATCGATCAGCACCAGCTCGCCGGCGCGCGCCCGCGCGCTATTCGCGCCGTAGTGCAGGATGCAGGCGTTGGCACCCGCCCCGACGATGCAGGGGTAGGCCGGCTGCGCGCCATGCCGGCGGAACACGTATTCCAGCTCGGCCTGCAACTCGTATTCATGGATGCCCGGGCGCGCCGCGCGCATCGCGGCGCGGTGTGCCTGCACGCTGATATCGGCCGCCTTCTGCATCAGCGCGATTTCTTCGGCCGACTTGAACAGGCGCATCTCGTCCAGCAGATGCCCGAGCGCCAGGAATTCCTGCGGCGGCTGTGCGCCCTGGCGCGCCTGCGCGCGCACGCGGTTGAGCCAGCCGATCAGCTTGAGGTCGAACTCGGCGTCACGGCCGAGGGGGTAGTACACCCGGCGGCGGCCTTCCAGCAGCCCCGGCAGGATTTCGTCGATGTCGGTAATCGGGTAGGCATCGTCCAGCCCCAGCGCGTCCACTGCGCCTTCCGGGCCCAGCCGCGGGCCGTCCCAGCCCTCGCGCTCGGGATCGCGCTCGCGGCAGAACAGGATCGACTCGCCGTGGCGACGGCCGGGCACCAGCACCAGCACCGCCTCCGGCTCGGCGCAACCGGTGAGGTACCAGAAACCGAATCCTGGCGGTAGGGATAGTGGGTGTCGCGGCTGCGGATGCGCTCCGGCGCCGCGGGCAGGATCAGGATGGCCTCGCCGCCCGCGGCCTGCACTCAGCGCCTGCCGGCGCCGGGCCAGGAGCTTGCGGGTGCGGGCGCTGGTGGCCTGCATCGCGCGCCCGTCAGTGCAGGCGCGCGCGGTGCTGCGCCCCGAGCGCGCAATCCGCATGCAGCAGCAGGACCGCCATGCGCAGGTATTCCTCGATCTCGACCAGCGCCTCTTCGTCGCTGCCGTCGTCGTTGGCGTCGACCTGCGCCGCGCCCAGGCTGGCGAGGTCGCGCAGCGCCTCCTGCCCGTCCTCCGACAGCGGCTTGCCCTCCACCGCCAGCCCGAACCCGCCGAGGAAGGCGCGGCACCAGGCGAACAGGGCGGCGGCGCGCACCACCGGCGGCTCGCCGTCCGGCAGCAGCAGGGTGAAGCCGAAATCGGGATCGCCCAGCTGGGCGACACTGGCGCTGCGCAGGCGGTCCAGCGCATCGCCCGCCTGCGGCGCGGGCACGCCGGGATCGGCCAGCACCCGCGCCGGCCAGTCGGGCGCATCCGCGCCGCCGGCCGCCAGCCACCCGCACAGCGCGCCGTGCAGCTCGGCCGGGGTGCTGGCCAGGGCCAGGCGGTCGGCGGCCTGCGCCACTTCGTTCCAATCCGGCAACTCGATCGCGCTCACTCGCAAGGCCTCGGCGGGGAACCGGCAGTGTAGCAACCCGCCGCCGGCGCTTGTTGCGGCGGAAGCGGGCCGCCTACACTCCGCGCATGGGGGCTCCTTCCACGCCGCGTCCGCCCTGGCCCGCCGGCCTGCTGCTGGCGCCGCTGGCCGTGCGCGCCGGCAACGCCGGCGACAGCCTGGGCGACGGCCTGGTCCTGCTGCTGGCGGTGCTCGTCCTGCTGCTGGCCTGGCTGGCGCTGGAAGTCCATCGCCGGCGCACCCACGACCAGCAGCAGCACCTGCGGCTACTGCAGGAGCGCGAACAGCGCCTGCGCCTGGCGCTGTGGGCCTCGAACGAGCTGTACTGGCAGTTCGACCTGCGCGAACGCACCCTGGAGATCACCCGCGCCGCGCCGGACCAGGCCAACGACCTGGCCATGCATACCGTGCTCGACGGGGACCCGCGCATCCACCAGGACGACCTGCCCCGGGTGCGCGACCACCTGGTGGCCTACCTGCGCGGGGAGACCCCGATCTTCCTGTCCGAGCACCGCATGCGCAGCGAAAACGGGCAATGGCAGTGGATGCTTGCCCGCGGGCGCGCGATCGCGCACGACGCCGACGGCCGCGTGCTGCGGCTGGCCGGCACCGCCCGCAACATCGACGCCCTGCGCGAACTGGAAAGCGAGCGGCAGATCGCCGCCGAGGTGCTGCGCAACATGGCCGAATCGGTGGCGGTGCTGGACGAGCAGTTCCGGTTCGTCGCCGCCAACCCGGCGTTCAGCCGCATGAGCGGCTACGCCGTGGACGAGGTGATCGGCAAGGACACCGCCCTGCTCAACGGTGACCGCCACCCGCCCGAGTTCTACCAGCAGGCGCGCCAGGCGATCCGCGAGCAGACCAGCTGGAACGGCGAGATGTGGCAACGGCGCAAGGACGGCCGCGACTTCCTGTGCGCGATGCAGTGCAACGCCATCGACGACCCTGGCACCCGCCGCCGACTGTACGTGCTGGTGACCAGCGACATCACCGAGCGCCGCCGGATCGAGCACGAACTGCGCTACCTGGCCAACTACGACCCGCTGACCAACCTGCCCAACCGCACCCAGCTGGCGGAGCGGCTGTCGCATGCGATCGTGCAGGCCCGCCGCAGCGGCCACAGGTTGGCGCTGCTGTTCCTCGACCTCGACAACTTCAAGGACATCAACGACTCGCAGGGCCACGCCACCGGCGACCGCGTGCTGCGCGCGGTCGCGCGCCGGCTGCAGGACGTGGTCGGGCCCGAACGCACGGTGGCGCGTATCAGCGGCGACGAGTTCGCGGTGGTGCTGGAAGGCATCGCCGACGGCACCGAGGCCGACCAGTGCGCGCAGCGGATCATCGAGGCATTCGAGGCGCCGCTGCACCTCGACGACCGCCACGAGGCGACCATCTCGCCCTCGATCGGCATCAGCCTGTTCCCGGACCACGCGCAGGTGCCCACCGACCTGCTCAAGCACGCGGACACCGCGATGTACCGCGCCAAGCGCGGCGGCAAGCGCGGCCACATGCGCTACCTGCAGGAAATGGAGACCGACAGCCGCCGCCGCGCCGGCCTGATCGCCGCGCTGCGGCGCGCGATCGAGCGCGATGAACTGCACCTGGCCTTCCAGCCCGAGCTGCACCTCGCCGACGGCCGCATCGCCGCGGTCGAGGCGCTGCTGCGCTGGGACAGCGCCGAACATGGCAGCATCGCCCCGGAGGAGTTCATCCCGCTGGCCGAGGAAACCGGGCTGATCGTGCCGATCGGCGAATGGGTGCTGGACGCGGCCTGCCGCACCCTGGCCGGATGGCGGCGCGCGGGCGCGGACCCGCGCCTGAAGGTGTCGATCAACGTCTCCGCGCTGCAGCTGTTGCGCAGCGAGCTGCCGGGCACGGTGGCCGCCGTCCTGCGCCGGCACGGCCTGGCCGCATCCGCGCTGGAGCTGGAGCTGACCGAAAGCGTGCTGATGGACAACGCCGCGCTGGCCGGCGACCGCCTGCGCGCGTTCCGCGACCTCGGCGTCTCGATCGCGGTGGACGACTTCGGCACCGGCTATTCCTCGCTGTCCTACCTGCACCGGCTGCCGATCAATACCCTGAAGATCGACAAGGCCTTCATCGATGGGGTCGCCTCACCCGACGACCACGAGGACGCCACCATCACCACCACCGTGATCGCGATGGCGCGCACCCTCGGCCTGCAGGTGGTGGCGGAGGGCGTGGAAACCGCCGCCCAGCTGGCGTTCCTGCAGCGCAATGCCTGCGACATCGCGCAGGGCTACTGGATCTCGCGCCCGCTCGCCGCCGATGCCTGCCTGCGCTTCCTGCTGGAGACGCAGGCCGGTGCCGGCGCGCGGCTTGACCCGGCCGGCGCGCCTGCCTAAGGTGCGCGGATGGACCAGCGCGACCTGCACGGCGAACTGCACAAACTGCTGGCGCGGATCGACCTGCTCGCCGCGCGCATGCAGCGCCTGCAGGACGAAAACCGCAGCCTGCGCGCGCAGGTGGAACAGTTGGCGGGCGAACGCGCCCAGCTGCTATCCAAGCAGGAGCAGGCGCGCAGCCGGGTCGAGGCGATGATCGGCCGCCTGAAGTCGCTGGAGCAGCACACGTGAGCGCACCGGTCACCGTCCGCATCCTCGACCGCGAGTACACGGTCGGCGTGAGCGAGGACGAGCGCGATTCGCTGATGGCCGCGGCGCGCCTGCTGGACGCGCGCATGCGCGAACTGCGCGGCGGCAACAAGATGGTCGCCGCCGACCGCCTGGCCGTGCTCACCGCGCTCAACCTCGCGCACGAGCTGCAGCAGGGCCGCGCGGGCGGCCACGCGCAGGCCGGGGACGATGCCTTCGCCCTGCTCGACGCCGCCAACCGCAGGCTGGACGCGCTGCTGGCGTGAACCTGAACCTGCCGTGCGCAGACGCGCGCGACGGCTTCCGGCTGCAACCCGCCGGGCTATACTGTCGGCGTTCTCTGCTGTGTGCGACAGCGTGCGCAACATTCGCCTTGTCCCTTAATGACGACCATGGGGGCGCACCGGCAGCCGGGAGTGCAGGTCCGCCGCGAGCGGAAAGCCCGATGGCCGCCCAGCGTTCCCACTTGAACCCCGGGTTCAAGGTCGTTCCGCACGCATCGCCACGGCGGAGACATTCCCTCCTTCCCCGCAGCCCGGCCCGCCCCGCGTGAGTCCGCCTCCAGACCGCACCGCGCTGCGCCAGTCCCTGCGCGAACGCCGCCGCGCCCTGCCCGCCGCCATCCGCATCGCCGCCGCCGAGGCGCTGGCGCAGCGCCTGCTGGCGCTGCCGTTCCTGCCCGCAAGCGGCTACGTGGGCGGCTACTGGGCGATGGATGGCGAGATCGCCCTGCACAGCTTCCAGCTGCGGTTGCCGCCGGGGCTGGTGTACTGCCTGCCGCTGCTGCACGCCGACGGCCGCCTGCGCTTCGCGCCGTGGCGCGCGGGCGACCCGCTGGTCAGCAACCGCTTCGGCATCCCCGAGCCCGACGTTTCCGCCGACGGTGCGTTGCGCGCCGACGACATGGCCCTGCTGGTGCTGCCGCTGGTCGGCTTCGATCCGGCCTGCCACCGGCTGGGCATGGGCGGCGGCTGGTACGACCGCAGCCTGGCCTTCCGCCAGCACACCGCGCCGCCGCCGTGAGCTGGTGGGCGCCGCGTTCGCCGCGCAGCAGGTGGAGGCGCTGCCGCAGGCGGCCTGGGACGTGCGCCTGGACGCGGTCTGCTGCGAACATGCCACCTTCCTCGCCACGGACGCCGGACAAGGAATCCCCGCATGAGCCCACGCAAGCGCTACTGGATGATGAAGACCGAGCCGGAAACGTTCTCGATCGATGACCTGGCGCGGGTCGGCACCGAGCCCTGGAACGGCGTGCGCAACTACCAGGCGCGCAACTACATGCGCGACGGGATGCAGGTGGGCGACGGGGTGATGATCTACCACTCCAACTGCAAGGTGCCGGGCATCGCCGGGCTGGCCACGGTCGCCAGCCGCGCCTATCCCGACCCCACCCAGTTCGATCCGCGGTCCGACTACTTCGATCCCAACTCCAGCCGCGAAAATCCGCGCTGGCAGCTGGTGGACGTGGCGTTCGCGCGCAAGCTGCGGCGGCTGATCCCGCTGGAGGACATCAAACGCCACGCCGATGCGCTGGGCGAGTGCTTTCCCCCTGACCGCGCGCGGCAACCGCCTTTCGGTGTTTCCGGTCACCGCCGCGCAATGGCAGCTTCTGCTGTCGCTGGAATGATCGCCATGCGCGCGATCCTCCGGTTCACCCCTGCATCCTGCCCACGGAAACCGCCATGTCCGACGCCAAGAAACTCGCCGCCGAAAAAGCCATCGACTACGTCCAGGACGGCATGATCGTCGGAGTCGGCACCGGCTCCACCGTCGCCTATTTCATCGATGCGCTGGCGGCCTGGAAGGACCGCATCGCTGGCGCGGTGTCCAGCTCCGAGCAGAGCACCGCGCGCCTGAAAGCGCACGGGATCGAGGTGCTCGATCTCAACGCGACCGGCCCGCTGGCGCTGTACGTGGACGGCGCCGACGAATGCGACGCCCACAAGCGCCTGATCAAGGGCGGCGGCGCCGCGCTCACCCGCGAGAAGATCATCGCCGAGGCCAGCGCGCGCTTCGTCTGCATCATCGACCCCAGCAAGCAGGTCGAGGTGCTGGGCCGCTTCCCGCTGCCGGTGGAGGTGATCCCGATGGCGCGCAGCCTGGTCGCGCGCGAAATCCTGCGCATGACCGGCGGCCAGCCGGTCTGGCGCGACGGCGTCATCACCGACAACGGCAACTGGATCCTGGACGTGCACAACCTGGCCATCACCGACCCGGTGGCGCTGGAGCGCGAGCTCAACCAGATCCCCGGGGTGGTCAGCGTCGGCCTGTTCGCGCGCCGCCCGGCCGACGTGGTGATCGTCGGCGGACAGCCGCCGCGGGTGCTGTAAGCCGTGCCGGCGGGCGTTCACCAAAATATGAACCGACTGGTTTATTATAGGCGCATGACCCCCTCCGAGCCCGCCCGCGCGCCCGCCCAGCCGCCCAAGGCCGCCAGCCCCGGCCGTCCCAAGGACCTCGCCAAGCGCGCGGCGATCCTGGAGGCGGCCAAGCGCATGTTCGTCCAGCACGGTTTCGACCGCGTCAGCATGGACCAGGTCGCCGCCGAGGCCGGGGTATCCAAGCTCACCGTGTACAGCCATTTCGGCGACAAGGACAGCCTGTTCGCCGAGGCCGTGCGCGCGCATTGCGAGCAGAACCTGCCGCAGCGGCTGTTCGAGGCCGCGCCGGATGCGCCGCTGCGCGAACGCCTGCTGGCGATCGGGCAGGCGTTCTTCGCGATGATCATGGCCCCGGAAGCGGTGGCCGGGCATCGCATCCTGTGCTCGCCGCAGGTGGCCGCGCGCGGCATGGCGTCGAGCTTCTGGGCGGCCGGCCCGGAACGGGTCAAGGCCGCCTTCCGCAACCTGCTGGAGGACCGCATCGCGCGCGGCGAGCTGGAGATCGACGACCCCGCCCGCGCCGCCGGCCACTTTTTCGCCCTGCTCAAGGGCGACCCGCACGCGCAGGCGGTGCTGGGCTGCCAGAGCGACGACTGCCTGCAGGCGGCGCAGGCGCACGTGAGCAGCGTGGTGGATCTGTTCCTGCGCGCCTACGCGGTCCGCAGCCATGACAAACGCCGCTGAACGCCACCCGCGCCGCGCCGGCGGCGATGACTTCCGGCACTGCGTGCTGGTGTATCAGTACGCCCAGACTGCCCGCCAGCCCGGAGAGTGCGGCACTACAATACGCAGTCCCCTGCAACGGATTTCCGACTCATGAGCATCGATTTCGCCCGCGCCCGTGAAACCATGGTGGAGCAGCAGGTGCGTCCCTGGGACGTGCTGGACGTGCGCGTGCTGGACACCCTGGCGCAGGTTCCGCGCGAGGCGTACGTGGCCGAGGCGCTGCGCGCGCTGGCCTATGCCGACACCGAACTGCCGATCGGCCACGGCGAGCACATGCTCAAGCCGGTGCTGGAAGGCCGTGCGCTGCAGGCGCTGGGCGTGCAGGCCCACGAAAGCGTGCTGGAGATCGGCACCGGCAGCGGCTACATGGCCGCCTGCCTGGCCCGCCTGGGGCGCGAAGTGGTGAGCATCGAACGCCACGCCGACCTCGCCGAGGCCGCGCGCGCGCGCCTGGCCGCGCAGGGCATCGGCAATGTCAGCGTGCTCGCCACCGACGCGTTCCAGTGGACGCCCGGCCGGACCTTCGACGTGATTTGTGTCACTGGCGCGGTCGCCAGCCTGCCCGCACGCTTCGGCGAGTGGCCAGCCGCCGGCGGCCGCATGTTCGTGGTGCACGGCCGTTCGCCGGCGATGGAGGCGGCGCTGGTGCGCCGCGGCGTCAACGGCCTGGAAGTCGACTCGTTGTTCGAAACCGACCTGACCTATCTCGCGGGCGCCGAGCCCGCCCCCGTCTTCACCTTGTGACCCCTTAAGGACCCCCCCATGCCGCGTCGCTCGCTCGCCCTTGCCCTTGCTGCCATCCTGCTGCCCGCCGCAGCGCAGGCGGATGACCTGCTGCAGAGCTACCAGAACGCACGCAGCAACGACCCGCAGTATGCCGCCGCCGAATCCAGCCGCTTGATCGGCCGCGAGGGCGCGGTGCAGGCGCGCGCCGCGCTGCTGCCGCAGATCAACGGCAGTGGCAGCTACCAGCGCACCCGCAGCGACGGGCCCTCGACCCAGACCCAGTTCGACCCCAACAGCGGCCAGCCGATCCGCTTCAGTGGCAACAGCTCCACCACCACCAACAGCCGCCGCTACGGAATCGGTGTGGATCAGACCCTGCTGGATTTCGGCAAGCTCAGCCGTGTACGCAGCCAGAACGCCCTCAGTCAGGCTGCCGATTATCAGTACGATGCCGCCGGGCAGTCCTTGATCGTTCGCACGGCGCAGGCCTACTTCAATGTGCTGGTGGCGCTGGAAACCCTGAGCGCCTCCGAAGCGTCCGAAGCCGCGTTCAAGAAACAGTACGACTTCGCCAGCAAGCGCCTGGAAGTCGGACTGGCGCCGGTGACGGACGTGTACGAGGCGCAGGCGCAGTATGACGGCGCGCGCGCCAACACCATCCTGTCGCGCAATGCGGTGATGGATGCCTATCAGGCGCTGATGGAGATCACCGGGACTCCAGTGGCCAGCCTCAAGGCGCTGCCTGAGGACTTCAAGCCGAGCCTGCCGTCCAAGCAGGATGCCGATGCCTGGGTCGCGCAGGCCATCGCCAACAACGCCTCGCTCAAAGCCCTGGAAATGCAGTTGAAATCAGCCGAGGCCGACGTGGCCACCGCGCGCGCCGCGCATCTGCCCACGCTCACGCTGAGCGGGGGCTATAACAAAAACGCAAGCTGGGGCGACTCCACTTTCAGCAGCAGCAATCCGCCGTTTTCCAGCACCTTCCCCATCAGCAACGAAAGCAAGGGGCCGTCGGTCGGCATTACCCTGACCGTGCCGATCTTCTCCGGGGCGCGACCCAGTCGCGGGTTCGCCAAGCGCTGGCTCAACGCGACCTCGTCCAGGATCAGCTGGAACAACAGCGGCGTGCGCTCATGCGCAATACCCGCAATGCCTACCGGGGGCTGCTCGCCGGCATCAGCGAGATCGAAGCGCGCCGGCTCGCGCTGGTCTCGGCGCAGAGCGCCTACGATGCGTCCCAGGTCGGGCTGGAAGTCGGCACCCGCACCGTGCTGGACGTGCTGAACAACCAGCGCATCCTGTTTTCCGCGCAGCAGGCCTACGCCCAGGCCAAGTACAACTTCCTGCAGGCGCGGCTCGTGCTGGAACAGGCCGCCGGCACCCTGGACGTGACCGACCTCGAGGACATCAACCGCCTGCTGACCGCGGACAAGCCGATCGACAAGAGCATCGCCACGCGCTGACCGGCATCCGCGCCGGGACACCGGGGTCTCGATTCGACGCAGGAGCGGGCACTGCCCGCTCTTCGCGTTTCAGGGGGCATCGCCGCTCACTCCGGCAGCAGCGGCGCGATCAAGGCCAGGGTGCGCGCCAGCGCGCCGCGACCGTCCTCCAGCAGGCGGCGGGCGGATTCCGTCATCGCCCGGCATTCGTCCGGATGCCCGAACAGCCGGACCAGCGCCTGCGCCAGCGCTGGGGCATCGGCCACCAGTTGCATCGCCTGCGCCTCGCGCAGGCGGCGCGAGATGTCGGCGAAATTGTGCAGGTGCGGGCCGCTGAGGATGGCGGTGCCGGTCGCCGCCGGCTCCAGCAGGTTGTGGCCGCCGATGTCCTGCAGGCTGCCGCCGACGAACGCCACCTGCGCGCAGGCGTAGAAGCGCAGCAGCTCGCCCAGGGTATCGATCACGAATACGCCGGTGTCCGCGCCGGGCCAGCCCTGCGCGCTGCGCCGGGCGGTCTGGAACCCTGCGGCGCGCGCGGCCTCGACCGCCGCGCGAAAGCGCTCGGGATGCCGCGGCGCCCACAGCAGCAGCGCGTCCGGATAGCGCTGGCGCAGGTGCGCGTGCGCTTCCAGCACCGGCGCTTCCTCGTCCTCGTGGGTGCTGGCGGCGATCCACACCGGCCGTGGCCGCCCCAGCGCAGCGCGGAATTCGGCCACGAACGCATCCACCTGCGGCGGCGGCAGGTCGAACTTGAGGTTGCCGGTGGCCTGCACTCGCGCCGGATCCGCGCCCAGCGCGACGAACCGCTGCGCATCCTCCGGCGACTGCGCCGCGACCAGGTCCACGCCGGCCAGCGCGCGCCGGATCAGCGGCGCCAGCAGGCGGTAGCCGCGCAGCGAGCGCGCCGACAGGCGCGCGTTGAGGATGCAGGTGGGAATGCCGTGCGCGCGGCAACCGAACAGCAGGTTCGGCCACAGCTCGGTCTCCACGATCAGCGCCAGCGCCGGGCGGAAATGGCGCAGGAAGCGCTCCACCGCGCCCGGCAGGTCATACGGCAGATAGACATGCGCGACCGCATCGCCCCACAGCGCGCGCACGCGCTCGGAGCCGGTGGGGGTGATGGTGGTGACCACCAGGCGCAGGTCCGGATGCGCCGCGCGCAGGCGGTCCACCAGCGGCGCCGCCGCGTTCACCTCGCCCACCGACACCGCATGCACCCACACCGGCGCCGGCTGTCCGGGCACGGCATAGCTGGCGTAGCGCTCGTCCCAGCGCTGGAAATAGGCGCGCTGGCGGAAGCCGCGCCAGATCAGGTGATACAGCGTGATCGGCAGCAGCAGATAGAGCACGGCCGAGTACAGGCCGCGCAGCACGCGTTCGGTGAATTCGGCCCGCATCCGCACAGGATAGCGAAGCCGGCGCGCCCGGTAGAATCCTCGCATGGCCGATCACCCGCCGCCCCGCCCGCCGTTCTCGCCGCGCCTGTGGCCGCAGTGGCTGGGCGTGGGGCTGATGGTGGCCGCCGCGCGCCTGCCGTGGTGGCTGCAGCGCCGGCTGGGCGCGGCCATCGGCGGGCTGGTGCGGCATCTGGCGCGCTCCCGGCGCGAGGCGGCGCGCACCAACCTCGCGCTGTGCCTGCCGGAGCTCGACGCCGCCGCGCGCGAGGCCCTGCTGCGCGCGCATTTCCGCGATGTCGGCATCGGCCTGTTCGAGTTCGCGCGCGCCTGGTGGGGCGACGTCACGCCGATGCGCGCCGGCGCCCGCATCGAAGGGCTGGAGATCCTGCGGCGGCTGCAGGCGGAGGGCCGCGGCGTCCTGCTGGTGTCGGGGCATTTCATGACTCTGGAGCTGTGCGGGCGGCTGCTGTGCGACCACGTGCCGCTGGCGGGGATGTACCGCAGGCATCGCGGCGCGGTGATGGAATGGGCGGTGCTGCGCGGGCGGCTGCGCTATGCCAGCGCGATGTTCGCCAACCGCGACACCCGCGGCGCGCTGCGCCATCTCAAGCGCGGCGGCATCCTGTGGTACGCGCCCGACCAGGACATGCGCGGCAAGGACACCGTGTTCGCGCCGTTCTTCGGCATCCCGGCGGCCACCATCACCGCCACCCACCAGTTCGCGCGGATGACCGGCTGCGCGGTGGTGCCGTTCTTCCACCGCCGCGAGGGCGACCGCTACCTGCTGCGGGTGGGCGAGCCGCTGGCGCCGTTCCCGACCGACGATGCGGTGGCCGACAGCGCGGCGGTGAACGCGGCGATCGAGGCCATGGTGCGGCAGGCGCCCAGCCAGTACCTGTGGCCGCACCGCCGCTTCAAGCGCCAGCCGGACGGCGCCTCGCGCTATCGTTGAGGCGCACTGGCCTCCGGCTCCACCGGGCCCCACAGACTGCCGACGTACAGCCCGGCCAGCAGCAGCAGCACGCCGCCCCAGAACGTCGAATACGCCGCCAGGTGGGTGTTGAGGGGGAACACGCTGACCGCCAGCGCCAGCATCGCCGGATGCGCGCGTGCGCGCGCCGCGCGATCGGCGTAGCGCCAGGCCCGCCACGCCAACGCGGCGCCCGCCAGCCACAGCAGCAGGCCGACCAGGCCGGTCTCGCTGGCCACTTCCAGCACCAGCTGGTGCGCGTGCAGCGGCGGCCCCGCGCCCCACGCCGGCACCCGTTCCGGATGCGGATCGCAGGCAGGGAACGCCGCGCGGAAGCCGCGCACGCCGACCCCGTTGAGCGGGTGTTCGCGCAGCATGCACAGCGCCCCCGACCAGATCCGCAGCCGTCCGGACAGCGCCGCATCCAGCGCGGCCATGCCGCCGTCCAGCGCCTGCGCGCTGCGCTGCACCCGTTCCTGCACCAAGGGCGACCACGCCGCCAGCGCGCCCATTCCCAGCAGCATCACCGCCAGCAGCGCCAGCAGCCCGCGCCGGCCCAGCGCGCGCCAGCCCGACCACAGCAGCACCAGCGCATATGTCGCCAGGCCGCGCGCGCGCCGGCCAGCAGCACCACCACGCCGATCGCCAGCGCCGCCAGCCACCAGCCGATCCCGCCAGCCCGACGCCCTGCCGTCTCCAGCGCGAACGGCGACAGGCTGGCCAGCACGATCCCGAGCTTGGGATTGCACGGCCCGAACACCCCGGCCAGGCGTCCCGGCGCGTCCACCTCCTGCGGCAGGCACAGCGGCTGCCCCAGCAGCGCCAGGCGGCCGCGGTCGAGCAGCCAGAACAGTGGGCTGGTGCCGGTGCCGGCCGCGACCAGCGCATCCACCGTCCACACCAGCGCGATCAGGCCCAGCCCGGAAAATACGATCTGCCGCCCGCGCGCCACCGCCACCGAGGCGGCGGCCAGCCACAGCAGCGGCAGCACCAGGATGTCACTCAGCACCTTGCGCAGGCCATGCGTCCAGTCGGCCGCGCCGATCAGCGACAGCAGCTCCGGCAGCCAGTACGCGGCGAACAGCACGCCGGTCAGCGCCCACGCCGGCCCCGACATCAGGCCCAGGCCTCCGCGGAAGCGGCGCAGCGCCAGTTCGGCCAGCCCCACCAGCGCCCCCGCGGCCAGCAGCGCCGTCGCGATGCCGTGCAGCGGCCACAGCGCCACCACCAGCAGCACCCAGCCCGGCGCCCAGCGCAGCGCGCGCGCCGGCTCGATCCGCACTTCGTTCATGCCCCCAGCACCGCGTGGTAAAGCGCCAAACCCGCCTCCTGCATCGCCTGCAGCGAAGGCGGCATCGTAGCCGGCAGCGGCGGCGGGTGCAGGCACCAGGCGCGGGCGCGCGCCACCAGCGCGTCCAGATCGAACGGCGCGATCGCCCCCTCCGGCAGCCAGCGCCGCAGCGACTCACCCACGCCGCCGTGCGCCCAGCCCAGCACCGGCCGCCCCACCGCCCAGGCTTCCAGCACGGTGCGCCCGAAGGCCTCCGGCTGGCGCGACAGCTGCAGCACCAGATCGCAGGCGGCATAGGCTTCGGCGATGGCCGCGGTGGGCGCGGTGATGGCCAGCGCCGACGCCACCCCGGCGGCCTGCGCCTGCGCCTGCAATTCCCGCACATAGCGCTCCCGCCCCGGCTGCCGCGCGCCGGCCAGCCACAGCCGCGCGTCCAGCCCACCGGCGCGCAGCCGCGCCAGCAGCGCGATGGCATCGGCATGGCCCTTCAGGCGGGTGCCGCGCCCGGGCAGCAGCAGCAGCGCGCCGTCGCCGCCCAGCGCCGGATGCTCCTGCGCCAGGCGCGCACGCGCCAGCGGATCGGGATGCGGCCTGCGCGGGAATGCGGCGGGATCGACCCCGCGCGGGATCACCACCAGCCGCGCCGGGTCGGTCGCCGGATAGTGCCGCAGCACGTGCGCGCGCACGGTCTCGGACACGCATTCCACCCGCTCGCCGCAGGTCAGGATCGCGCTGTAGCGCGAGGGCGAGTTCAGCCCGTGCACGCTGGTGACGAAATGCGGGCGCTGAGCGGCGGGCATGCCGCGCAGCGCCAGATGGGCCAGCCAGGCCGGCAGGCGCGAGCGCGCGTGCACGATGTCGGCGGTGGCGAACAGGCGGCGCAGCGCCGGCAGGTGGCGCAGCACCAGCGGCGACTTGCGTCCGATGGCCAGCGGGACGTGCCCGGCGCCGAGGGCCTGCAATTGCGGCAGCAGGCGCCCGCCGGCGGAGACCACGCTGGCGCGATGGCCGGCGCGCACCAGCGCCAGCGCGATCTCGAGGGTGGAACGCTCGACGCCCCCGGCGTCCAGCGCGGGCAGCAGCTGGATGACGTGCAGGCGGCGCACGCCCGCGGCGCGGTCAGTCCACCAGCACGTATTCGGTGCCGCAGTATGGGCACTTGCTGTGGCCGCCCTCCTCCGCGATCGGCAGGTACACCCGCGGATGCTCGTTCCACACCGCCATCGCCGGCAGCGGGCAGCTCAGCGGCAGGTCGGCGCGATGCACCGGGTACGGCTGCGGGTGCGGGGCGGGCGACGACGGATGGGAAGCGGGCTGGGCCATGGCGATGCGACGCGGTTGCGGGAACCGCGCCAGTTTACCGCGCGGCGCGGCGGGCGCGCCGGTTCAACCCGGCAGTTCGAACACCAGCACATCGCACGGGCCGGTAAGGCCGCGCAGCGTGTGCGTCCCGGCTTCGCCCTCGAAACCCAGCGCGTCGCCCGCGGCCAGCAGGCGATCTTCCAGCGCCAGTTCGCCCGCCGCCACCTGCAGCCAGTAGCGGTGGCCGGGCTGCAGCGACAGCGCAAGCGCATCGCCAGTGTGCAGGCGGGTGGCCAGCAGGCGCGCCTGCTGGCGGATCGCAAGCGCCCCGTCCACCCCGTCCGGCGAGGCCAGCACCGCCCAGCGCGCGCGCGCGCCTCGGGATCGAAGTGGCGCTGGGCATAGGCCGGCGCGTGGTTGAGCCGCGCCGGCTGGATCCAGATCTGCAGGAAATGCACCGGCGCGGACGGATCGGCGTTGTACTCGCTGTGCTCGATCCCGTGCCCGGCGCTCATCCACTGCACGTCGCCGGTGCGGATCACCCCGCTGTGGCCGGCGCTGTCCTTGTGCGCCAGCGCGCCGTCCAGCACCACGCTGAGGATCTCCATGTTGGCGTGCCGGTGCGGGGCGAAGCCGCCGCCCGGGGCCACCACGTCCTCGTTGAGCACGCGCAGCACGCCGAAGCCCATCCAGGCCGGGTCGTAGTAGTGCCCGAACGAGAAGGTATGCCGGCTGTGCAGCCAGTCCAGGCGGACCTCGCCGCGGGTGGGAGACGGGCGTTCCAGGATCATGTGCGCGTCCTCGATGCCGCGATCAGAGAATCCGGCAGGCTTCATCGAACGGCAGCCGCGGCGAACGCGGGAAGAGGCTGGCCGGATCGCCATGGCCGAGGTTGACCAGGATGTTGGACCGGATCGAGGTGCCGGCGAAGAACGCCGCGTCCACCTTGGCATTGTCGAACCCGGTCATCGGGCCGCAATCCAGCCCCAGCGCGCGCGCGGCCAGGATCAGGTAGGCGGTCTGCAGCGCGCTGCTGCGCATCGCCACCCAGGCCAGGTTGTCCGGCGCGCGGTGCTCGAACCAGGCCTTGGCGTCGGTGTGCGGGAACAGCACCGGCAGCTTGTCGAAGAAGCGCAGGTCGTAGCCGACGATGGCCACCACCGGCGCTGCCATGGTCTTCTTGTAATTGCCTTCCGACAGCGCCGGGCCGAGCTTGGCCTTGGCCTCCTCCGACTTCACGAACACGATCCGCGCCGGGGTGGTATTGGCCTCGGTCGGACCCAGCTTCATCAGGTCGTACAGCTTGCGCAGGGTCTCGTCCGACACCTCGCCGGTGAAGGCGTTGTAGGTGCGGGCGGTGCGGAACAGCTGGTCGAGGGCGACATCGTTCAGCGGCGAATGCATGGCGGGCTCCACGGATGAGGGTGGGGATGACGAGAAGGAGGATGAAACGGATGCCGCACAGTTTATAGTTCCACCAAAGCGCGCAATACCGCATGCACAGAACGTATCGACGGCCGATATGAAACAATCCGCCGCCCCGCCGGCCGCCTGCCTGGCCGTGCACGATGGCCGCGCCGGCAATGCGCGGCAAGCGTGGGCGCTGGCGCGCGCGCTGCAGCCACAGGCGGGCGAGTTGGTGCTGCAACCGCGCGCGCCCTGGCGCTGGTGGGCCCCGCGCCGGCTGCCGGGCGCCGCGTTCGGACTCGGCGCACCATTGCGAACGGCGCTGACGCAGCCGCCCGGGCTGGCGGTGGGCTGCGGGCGCCAGGCCGCGCTGGCCACCCGCCTGCTGCGACTGGCCGGCGCGCGCACGGTGCAGATCCTCGACCCGCGCCTGCCGGCGCGGCACTGGGATCTGCTGGTGGTGCCCGAACACGACCGCCTGCGCGGCGACCACGTCATCCCCTGCTGGGCAGCCTGCACCCGGTGGACGACGCCTGGCTGCGGCAGGCGCGGGCGGCCTTCCCCACCCTGGCCGCGCTGCCGGCACCGCATACCGTGCTGCTGGTGGGCGGGCCCAGCCGGCATGCGGCGCTGGACGACGCCGGGTTCCAGACCCTGCTGCGGCAGCTGGCCGCGCACGCGCGCGCCGAAGGCGGCAGCTTCAGCGCGATCGCCTCGCGGCGCACGCCGCCGGCCTGGCGCGCCGCGCTGGGCGCGGTGGACGCCGGCCTCCCCGGCCTGCGCTGGCGCGACACCGGCGACGGCGCCAATCCCTACGCCGGCCTGCTGGCGCACGCCGACCGCCTGGTGTGCACTCCGGATTCGGTGAACATGCTCAGCGAGGCGGCCGCCACGTGCGCACCGCTGTTCATCTGGCGACCCGAGCGCGTCCACGGCCGCGTGCGCCGCTTCCTCGCCGCGCTGCTGGAACGCGGCCGCGCGCGCGCGTTGGACGCAGCGCTGGACGCCTTCCCGGTCATCCCGCTGCGCGAGACCGCGTGGGTGGCGGCGCAGCTACGCCAGCGGCTCGGCCTGGCCTGAGCCATCCACCGCCGCGCCGTCCAGCAGCCCGACGCTGGCGGCGCGGATGGCATCGCGCGCCTGCTCGATCGCGGGCGTGCGCGGAGCGCGCCGCGGGCGGCGGTCGAGCGTGCAGCGCAGGCCCGCATCCAGCAGCGCCGCATGCGCCGCCTGCAGCGCCGCATGGGTGGTCGCGTCCAGCCCGCCGGCCGCGCGCGCCGCATCCAGCAGGCGCACGGTGGCGCGCGGCGCCAGCAGCCCGGGATGCGCATGCGCATCGCGCAGCACCAGAAACTGCAGCAGGAACTCCAGGTCCACCAGCCCACCTTCGCCCTGCTTGAGGTCGAACAGCGCCGCATCGCTGCGGTCCAGCTCGGCACGCATGCGCCGGCGCATCGCCGCCACGTCCGCGCGCAGCGCCGGCTCCGCGCGCGGACGCGCCAGCACCTGCGCCCGCAGCGCCTCGAAATCGGCGGCAAGCGCCGCATCCCCGGCGATCGCGCGCGCGCGCACCAGCGCCTGGTGCTCCCAGGTCCAGGCGCGCTGGCACTGGTAGTCGCGGAAGCTGGCGAGACTGGACACCAGCAGGCCCTTGGCCCCGTCCGGGCGCAGGCGTACGTCCACGTCGAACAGGCGCCCGGCGCTGGTGCGCACGCCCAGCAGCGCCACCAGCTTCTGCCCCAGGCGCGCGTACCAGCGCAGCGCATCCAGCGGTCGTGCGCCATCGGACGCGGCCTCCGCCGGCGCGTCGTACAGGAACACCAGGTCGAGGTCGGAGCCGAAGCCCAGCTCCCCGCCGCCCAGGGTGCCATAGCCGAGCACCGCAAAGCGCCCGCCGGGAATGCGGCCATGCGCCGCTTCCAGTTCATCGCAGGCCAGGCGCAGCACGCCGGCCACCACCGCATCGGCCAGATGCGCCAGCCGGCGCGCGCAGTCCTGGGCGTCGATGCGGCCGTCCAGCAGCGCCAGCGCGAAGCGGAAGCTGAGCGCCTGCCGCACCTCGTTGAGCGCATCCAGCGACGCCTCGGTATCGCCATCCCGCAGCACCGCGGCGCAGGCCGCCTGCATCGCCGCCGCGTCCGGCAGCGCGCCGCCCACGCGCACGTCCAGCAGTTCGTCCAGCAGCAGCGGATAGGCGGCCAGGCGCTCGCCCAGCAGGGCGCTGCGCGCCAGCGTGTCCACCAGCCGCGCCAGCGCCGCCGGCTGCTCGTCGAGCAGGGCCAGGTAGCTGGTGCGGCGCAGGATCGCCTGCAGCAGCGGCAGCACCCGCCGCATCACCGCCTCCGGCTGCGCGCTGGCGGCCGCCTGCGCCAGCAGTGCCGGCAGCACCCGGTCCAGCCGCGCGCGCGCGGCATCCGACAGATCGCGCACGCCGGGGCTGCGCGCGAAATCGCGCAGGCTGGCATGCAGTGCCGATGCCTGCGCGAAGCCGGCCGCCTCCAGCACCTCGGCGCGCGCATGCTCCGGCAGCGCCCGCCAGTAGGCCGCCAGGCCGTCGTTCTCCGTGCCGCCGCGCCGCCGGCGCGGGGCCAGCAGCGCGGCGAACTCCTCGCTCACCCGCGCGCGCTGCGCGGCAAGCGCCGCCTGCAGCGCCGCCCAATCCGGATAGCCCAGGCCGCCGGCGATCCGCGCCTGCGCCAGCGCATCCGTGGGCAGCGCATAGGCCTGGGCATCGCCCAGCATCTGCAGGCGGTTTTCCAGCCGGCGCAGGAAGCGGTAGGCCTGCGCCAGCGCCGATGCAGTTTCGGCCTGCACATGCCCGGCGGCGGCCAGCGCCTGCAGCGCGTCGAGCAGGCCGCGCCGGCACAGCGCCGGCTCGCGCCCGCCGCGGATCAGCTGCAGCGCCTGCACCAGGAATTCGATCTCGCGGATGCCGCCGGGGCCGCGTTTGATGTCGTCGGCCAGGTCCTGGCGCGCCACCTCGGCGGTGATCATCGCCTTCATCGCGCGCAGGCCTTCCAGCGCGCCGTAGTCGAGGTAGCGGCGATAGACGAACGGCCGCAACGCCTCCAGCAGGCGCGCGCCGGTATCGAGATCGCCCGCCACCGGGCGCGCCTTCTGCCAGGCGTAGCGTTCCCAGTCGCGGCCCTCGCGCTGGAAATAGGCTTCCATCGCGGCGAACGACAGCGCGATGCGGCCGGCGCTGCCGAACGGGCGCAGGCGCAGGTCCACGCGGTGGCAGAAGCCGTCGGCGGTCACCTCGTCCAGCAGCCTGGCCAGCTGCTGGCCCAGCCGCGCGAAATAGTCCTGCGCATGCAGGGCGCGCCCACCGTCGGACTCGCCCTCGTGCTCGTAGGCGTACACCAGGTCGATGTCGGAGCTGAAGTTCAGCTCGCGCCCGCCCAGCTTGCCCAGGCCGAACACCACCAGCCGCTGCGCCCGGCCGTCGGGTGCGCGCACCACCCCAAAACGCTGCGCGAACTGCGCCTCCAGCGCCTCCAGCGCCAGCCGCAGGCAGGTCTCGGCCAGCGCACTGCTGCCGGCCAGGATCTCCTCCACCGCCGCCTCGTCCACCACGTCGCGCCAGACCAGGCGCGCCGATTCCGCCTGGCGGTAGCGGCGCAGCAGGCGCGGCCACTCGCCGGGCGCGTCCGCCGGCAGCGGTGGGGGCGGCAGCGGGATGGCGGCATCCGCGCGCAGGCACGCGAGCAGCTCCGGCTGCCGCGCTAGCACGTCGATGGCGAACTCACTGGCCAGCGCCAGACGCGCCGCGTCCGCAGCATCCGCGACCGCCGCCTCACCGGCCACGTCGCGCAGACGCTGCAGGGCACGTCTCTGCAGATTGACCAGCGCCTGCGGAATGTCCTCGGTCATCTGCCGATTCTGGCATCCCCGCCGCGCCGGAATCCCCGGACCTGGGAGATGAACCAATAAAAAGCCCGCCTCGACCGAAGTCTCAGCGGGCCT
Source organism: Thermomonas sp. S9 (assembly GCF_024704365.1). Taxonomy (GTDB): domain Bacteria; phylum Pseudomonadota; class Gammaproteobacteria; order Xanthomonadales; family Xanthomonadaceae; genus Thermomonas. The sequence continues at coordinate 660,076 of NZ_JAJDFY010000001.1, read as the reverse complement.
GCTCCCTCCCCACGTCGGGACGCGCGGCAATCGTGAAGGATTCGTGAGTGGGTTTGCACGCTGCACTGCAAAATAGGACTTGTGGGTATAGCAATACCCTCGAAATCCTGCTAAGCACCCCGGCCGGCTCGCGGCGAGCAGCCCGGTCAATCCGGGCGCGGAGTGCGGCGCAGGTCGCGCAGGATCTCGCGCGCGGCGTTGCGCCCCGGCAGGCCGGTGACCCCGCCGCCCGGATGGCTGCCGGCGCCGCACAGATACAGCCCGCGGAACGCGCCGCGGTAGGCGCCCTGCCCCAGCAGCGGGCGCGCGCTGAACATCTGGTCCAGCCCCAGCGCGCCGTGGAAGATGTCGCCGCCGAGCAGCCCGAAGCGGCGCTCCAGATCCAGCGGCGAGAGCGCCTCATAACCCAGCACGCTGCGCGCGAAATTGGGCGCGTAGGCGTCGACGGTGTCGATCATCAGCTTCGCCACGGTGTCGCGGTGCGCATCCCAGCCGCCGTCCGCGTCGGTGATGGTCGGGTTTACGTGCTGGCAGAAGAGGCTGGCCACGTGCCGACCCGGCGGCGCAAGGGTGTCGTCCAGGGCGGAGGAAATCACCACTTCGACGATGGGTTTGCGCGCCCAGCCGGGGTTGTGCGCGCGCGACCTGGCGTCGAAATACGCCTGCTCGAAATACCACAGCGACGGCCCGACCAGGATGCCGCTCTGGTGGTGCGGCTGCAGCTGCGTGCCCGGCATCGCGGTGAAGTCCGGCAGCTCGGATAGCGCCACGTTCATGCGGAAGGTGCCCGAGCCGCAGCGATAGCGGCGGATGCGCTGGGCGGTGTCGTCGTCGGGCTGGCCTGCCTCGACCAGCTTCGTGTACAGCAGCTTCGGATTGAGGTTGCTGGCAACGGTCACCGCACGCAGTTCACGCCCGTCGGCCAGCACCACGCCGACCGCCTTGCCGCCCTCCACCCGCAGCCGCGCGACCTCGGCCCCGGTCTCGATGGCGACGCCGCGCGCCTCGCACTCCTTGCGCATGGCCTGGGTGATCGCGCCCATGCCACCGATTGCATGGCCCCAGACACCGGCCTTGCCATTGACCTCGCCGAACACGTGGTGCAACAGCACGTAGGCGCTGCCCGGCGTGTACGGACTGGCGAAATTGCCGACCACCGAATCCCAGCCCAGCACCGCCTTCAGCGGCGCGCTCTCAAACCAGTCGTCCAGCAGTTCGCCCGCCGACTTGGTGAACAGATCCAGCAGATCGCGCCGGCCGCGCATGTCCAGCTGCCGCAGCTGCCGCGCCACGGCGGCGGTGTTGAGCCAGTCGGCCAGGGCGAAACGATCGTTGCCGCTGGGTGGTGTGCGTTGCATCAGCACACGCAGAACCGCCACCACCCGGGCGAGCATGGCGTAGTAGGCGGGCAGCCGTTCGGCATCACGCCGCGACCAACGCGCCACCTCGGCGACCGTGTGCTCACCACCCAACCGGAACGCACGCCCATCCGGCAGCGGCAGAAAGTTGGCGAATGGCCGCTCGACCACGCGCAGACCATGCTCGGCCAGGCGCAGATCGCGGATCACCTTCGGGTTCAGCAGGCTGACGGTGTAGCTGGCCACCGAGTTGCGAAAGCCAGGATGAAACTCCTCGGTCACCGCCGCGCCGCCCACCACGTGGCGACGCTCCAGCACCCGCACCCGCAGTCCAGCGCCGGCGAGATACGCCGCACACACCAGGCCGTTGTGGCCTGCCCCCAGGATGAGCACGTCGTCGTGTGTATGGGTCATGCCCGGTATTCCCCCGCATGCAAAAGTTCGAACCCGCCCATCCTAGCGTCGGCCAGGATGGCCGACGACGAACGTAATCACATGATTTGTCTGATGCACGCCGAAGAAAGAAAGGCCCGCTCAACGCGGGCCTTTCTGTGTTGCGGTCGTGGTGCGACGGGATCAGAAGTCCATGTCACCCATGCCGGCACCCGGCGCAGCCTTCTCCTCCTTCTTCGGCAGATCGGCCACCATGGCTTCGGTGGTGATCATCAGGCCGGCGATGGAGGCGGCGTTCTGCAGGGCGGTGCGGGTCACCTTGGTCGGATCCAGGATGCCCATCTCCAGCATGTCACCGAACTGACCGGTCGCGGCGTTGTAGCCGAACGAACCGGTGCCTTCGGCGACGCGGCTCAGCACCACGCTGGGCTCCTCGCCAGCATTGGCGACGATCTCGCGCAGCGGGGCTTCCATGGCGCGCAGGGCGATCTGGATGCCGTGGTTCTGGTCTTCGTTGGCACCCTTGAGGTCCTTGATCGCGGCCTTGGCACGGATCAGGGCGACGCCACCACCCGGGACGATGCCCTCTTCCACCGCAGCGCGGGTGGCGTGCAGGGCGTCCTCGACGCGCGCCTTCTTTTCCTTCATCTCGACTTCGGTCGCAGCACCGACCTTGATGACGGCCACGCCACCGGCCAGCTTGGCCACGCGCTCCTGCAGCTTCTCGCGGTCGTAGTCGGAGGTGGTCTCCTCGATCTGCGCCTTGATCTGCTTGATGCGGGCCTCGATCGCCTTGCTGTCGCCAGCACCGTCGATGATGGTGGTGTTCTCCTTGGAGACCTGAACCTTCTTGGCGCGGCCCAGATCCTTCAGAGTGGCCTTCTCCAGGGTCAGGCCGACTTCTTCGGAGATCACGGTGCCACCGGTCAGGATGGCCATGTCTTCCAGCATCGCCTTGCGACGATCACCGAAGCCCGGCGCCTTCACGGCGCAGACCTTGACAATGCCGCGGATGGTGTTGACCACCAGCGTCGCCAGGGCTTCGCCTTCCACTTCCTCGGCCACGATCAGCAGCGGCTTGCCCGCCTTGGCCACGCCTTCCAGCACCGGCAGCAGGTCGCGGACGTTGGAGATCTTCTTGTCGTGCAGCAGGATGTAGGGGTCATCCAGTTCGCACTGCATCGACTGCTGGTTGTTGATGAAGTACGGCGACAGGTAGCCGCGGTCGAACTGCATACCCTCGACCACGTCCAGCTCGTTCTCCAGGCCCGAGCCGTCCTCGACGGTGATCACGCCTTCCTTGCCGACCTTGTCCATCGCCTGCGCGATCAGCTCGCCGATATTGGCGTCGCTGTTGGCAGAGATGGTGCCGACCTGGGCGATCTCCTTGCTGGTGGACGAGGGCTTGCTGATCTTCTTCAGCTCCTCGACCGCCGCGCTGACGGCTTTGTCGATGCCGCGCTTGAGGTCCATCGGGTTCATGCCGGCGGCCACCGCCTTCATGCCCTCGCGGATCAGCGCCTGCGCCAGCACGGTGGCGGTGGTGGTGCCGTCACCGGCGTTGTCGGAGGTCTTGGAGGCAACCTCCTTGACCATCTGCGCACCCATGTTCTCGAACGGATCAGCCAGCTCGATCTCCTTGGCGACGGAGACGCCGTCCTTGGTGATGGTGGGGGGCGCCGAAGCTCTTCTGCAGCACGACGTTACGGCCCTTCGGGCCGAGGGTGGCCTTGACGGCATTGGCGAGAATGTTCACGCCGCGCACCATGCGGATGCGGGCGTCTTCGCCGAAACGGATATCCTTGGCAGCCATTGCGATTACCTCAGTCAGTATTCAGTGGGATGTGGGTGGAAAGCGACGCGCGATCAGCCGAGGATCGCGAACAGGTCGTCTTCCTTGACCACCAGCAGCTCGACGCCGTCCAGCTTGACTTCGGTGCCGCTGTACTTGCCGAACAGCACCTTGTCGCCCACCTTGACCTGCGGCGCGCGCACCTGGCCGTTGTCCAGCACCTTGCCGGTGCCAACGGCAATGACTTCGCCCTTGATCGGCTTCTCGGTGGCGCTGTCGGGGATCACGATGCCACCCGCGGACAGCTTCTCTTCTTCCATGCGCTTGATGACCACGCGGTCGTACAGCGGCTTGATGTTGGACATGTGCAACCTCTGCAAATGGTTGATTGTGTGGAAAAAACCCGGCGATTTTAGCAGCCCGCCTTGGCGACTGCCAAAACGCGGGACGCAAACCGCCCCGACGCCGGGATGGCCGCAAGATGGGGCGCGCGCCGGGGCTTTCAAGGGGGAGTCGCGCAAATCCGGCGCATGGGCCGTAGGCTATGCGGATGTCGCTGCTGCTGTGCCTGACCACTTGCCCCGACCCCGACAGCGCCGGCCGTCTGGCCCGCGCACTGGTGGAAGAGCGCCTGGCCGCCTGCGTCAGCGTGCTGCCCGGGTTGCAGTCCACCTACCGCTGGCAGGGCGCGCTGGAGCAGACCAGCGAATGCCTGCTGCTGATCAAGACCGCCCACGCACGCTACCCGGCGCTGCAGGCGCGCCTGGTCGAATTGCACCCGTATGAACTGCCGGAGCTGGTGGCGGTCGAATCCAGTTCCGCGCTGCCGGCGTACCTGCAATGGGTGGCCGCCGCCACCGCGCCCCAGGAATGAGCCGATGACCGTCCTCTCCCCCGCCTGCGCCGCTGGCTGGCCACGCTCGCGCTCGCCGCGGGCCTGCCCGCCGCGATGCCCGCCCCTGCAGCCATCGTCGGCGAGCTGCCGCCGGTGGATTCCGTGTTCGTGCTCTCGGCCCAGGCCACCGCGCCGGACCGGATCGAGGTGCGCTGGAAGATCGCCGACGGCTATTACCTCTACCGCCACCGCACGTCGGTGCAGGCCCGCGCCGGGTTCACCGGCGCGGCGCTGGCGCTGCCGGACGGCGAGCGCCACCACGACGAGTTCTTCGGCGAGGTGGAAACCTACCGCCACCAGCTGGTCGGCGTACTCACCGGCACCCCGGCGCCCGGCGCGCAGGCGGTGGCGCTGACCGTCAAGTACCAGGGCTGCGCCGATGCCGGGGTGTGCTACCCGCCGCAGACCCGCACCCTGAGCGTGCTGCTGCCCGCCGCGACCACCGCCGCGCGTGTGGATACCGCGCCGCTGCTGGGCCGTGCCGGCCGCCGCAGCCTGCTCGCGCTGGACGGCGCGCCCGGCGCGCAGGAGGCCCCGCCGCTGCCGCCGGAGCAGGCGTTCACCAGCGAGGTGATCGCACTCGACGGCAACACCCTGCTGCTGCGCCTGACCCCGGCGCGCGGCTATTACCTCTACCGCGACAAGCTGTCGGTGCGGCTGGAGGGCGCACCCGGGCTGTCCACCGCGCTGCCGCCCCCGTCCCGCCTGCCGCCGTCCCGCGCGTTCCACGACGCGCATTTCGGCGACGTGGCGGTGTATTTCGACCAGGTCGAGATCCCGCTGCCGGTGGCGCGCACCCGCACCGCGGCGGCCACGGCCACCCTGGTGCTGGGCCTGCAGGGCTGCCAGACCGACGGCATCTGCTATCCGCCGATGACCCGCCGCCTGGCGGTGACGCTGCCGGCCGGCCAGCTGGCCGCTGCCGCGGAGAGCCCCGGCCCGGCCGCGGCGACCACTGCTCCACCCGTGGCCGCTGCCAACCCGCTGGCCGCCTCCACCGCCGCCACACCGCAAGTGGCCGCTACTGGCGGCAACGACGCATCCCCTGCCGCGCCGGCCCCAGCGCGTGAGACGCCCCCCCACCCGCGCCACGCCCGGCCTGTGGCTGGCCCTGCTGCTGGCGCTGGGCGGCGGGCTGATTCTGAACCTGATGCCCTGCGTGCTGCCGGTGCTCTCGCTCAAGGCGCTGGGGCTGGCCCAAAGCGGCGACAGCCGCGCGCGTGCGCGCCAGCACGCACTGGCCTATACCGCCGGGGTGCTGGTCTCGATGCTGGCGCTGGGCGCATTGGTGCTGGCCCTGCGCCGCGCCGGGCTGGCGCTGGGCTGGGGCTTCCAGCTGCAGCAGCCGCTGGTGGTGGCGGTGCTCGGGCTTTTGATCTTCGCCTTCGGGCTGAGCCTGTCCGGGCTGTGGCAGCTGGACATCCGCCTCGGCGCGCGCACCGGCGCCCTGCTGCGCCGCGACGGCATGGCCGGAGACTTTTTCACCGGGGTGCTGGCGGTGGTGCTGGCCACCCCCTGCACCGCGCCGTTCATGGGCGCCGCGCTGGCCTACGCCTTCACCGGCCCGCCGGCCGGCGGGCTGCTGGTGTTCCTGGCCCTGGGGCTGGGGCTGGCGCTGCCGTTCCTGCTGATCGGCCTGGTGCCGGCGCTGGCGCGCCGGCTGCCCAAACCGGGGCCCTGGATGGAGCGCTTCAAGCAGCTGCTGGCGTTCCCGCTGTATGCCACCGCCGCCTGGCTGCTGTTCGTGCTGGCCGCGCTGCGCGGGCCCGAAGCGGTCTGGCAGTTCCTGCTCGCGGCGATCGCCCTGGCGCTGGCGCTGTGGGCCGCCACCCAGGCCCGCCTGGGCGGCGCACGCGGCTGGCGCGTGCTGGCGCTGCTGGCCCTGCTGGCGATGGCCTGGCCGCTGGCCAGCGTGCAGCATCTGCCGCGCCCGCAGGCGGCCACTGCCGGCGTCACCCGCGACGGCCTGCCGCAGGTGGCCTGGTCGGAGCAGGCGCTGGCCGACCTGCGCCGCCAGCACCGGGTGGTGTTCGTGAACATGACCGCCGACTGGTGCGTGAGCTGCAAGGCCAATGAAAAGACCGTGTTCGAGCGCCCCGCCTTCCGCCGCTGAGCTGGCGCAAGCGAATGCCGTGTACATGGTCGGCGATTACACCGACGTGGACCCGGCCATCACCGCCTATCTGGAGCGCCATCGCGCGGTGGGCGTGCCGCTGTACGTGGTGTACCCGCGCAGCGGCGGCGAAGGCCGCATCCTGCCCACCCTGCTGACCCCGGGCATGGTGGAAGACGCCCTGCGCGAGGCCGCGCGCTGATGCCCTCGCATCGGGCGGTGGTGGCGGTGGCGCTGCTGGCCGGGCTGGCCGGGGTTGCGGCCAGCCTGCTGCTGGAACCTACGCTCGGTATCCGCCTGGCGTCCACCGCGTTCGGCCAGCGCGTACTGGAGGCCGCGTTGCAGGCGCGCGCACCGGCACCACCGGCCGGGCTGACCATCGCCCGCACCGGCGCGCCACTGCCGGCCATGACCCTGCGCGATGTGAATGACGCCGAGGTCGACGTGCCGCGCGCCTGGGCCGGGCGTCCCACCCTGGTCAACCTGTGGGCCACCTGGTGCGGCCCCTGCCTGAAGGAAATGCCCGATCTGCAGGCGTTCGCCCGCGTCCAGGGCCGCCATGGCGTGCGGGTGGTGGGGATCGCGCTGGACGAGGCCGCGGCCGTGCGCGCCTTCCTGCCGGCACACGGCATCACCTATCCGGTGCTGATCGATGCGCCTGGCCCGGCCGATGCCGGGGTGCGGCTGGGCAACCCGGCCGGGGTGCTGCCATTCTCGGCGCTGGTGTCGGCCGATGGGCGCCTGCTGAAAACCCGGATCGGCCCGTTCGCGGATGCCGCCGACATCGCCGCGTGGGCGGCGGATACGACGGCGCGGTGACGCGGTGATTTAGAGCCGAAACTCAAACATCCGCTTAAAATTCCACTATCCGGCAAAAGTTCGCCGAACTGGACAGCAACACCCGAATCGGGGGACACTGCGCGCCCATCGTTCGCCACCCTCGCCCTGCCTTCCGCCCATGGCCAAGCTGCTGCTCCTGCACGGCCCCAACCTCAACCTGCTCGGCACCCGCGAGCCGGAGGTGTACGGGCGCACCACGCTGGCCGAAATCGACGCCGCCCTCGCCGCGCGCGCGCAGACCGCCGGGCACGTGCTGGAGGCGCTGCAGTCGAACGCCGAGCACGTGCTGGTGGAGCGGGTGCAGGCCGCTCGCGACGACGGCACCGCCTTCATCCTGATCAACCCGGCCGCCTTCACCCACACCTCGATCGCCCTGCGCGACGCGCTGGCGGCGGTGGCCCTGCCCTTCATCGAAATCCACCTGTCCAACCCGCACGCCCGCGAGCCCTTCCGCCAGCACAGCTACTTCAGCGACCTGGCGGTCGGGGTGATCTGCGGCTTCGGCGCGGATTCCTACCGCTACGCGCTGGACGCCGCCCTCAGGCGGCTGCCGGCCTGACCCGCACACTCCCAAGGAGCGTCCCGATGGACCTGCGCAAGATCAAGAAACTGATCGACCTGCTGGAAGAGTCGAACCTGGCCGAAATCGAAATCAAGGAGGGCGAGGAGTCGGTGCGCCTGGCGCGGGTGCCGAAGGGCGCGCTGCCGGCCCCCGCCCCGGCCCCGGCGGTGCACCACGTGCCGGCGCCGGCCGCCGCACCGCCGATGCCGATGCAGTCGCCGACCGAATCCGCCACCGGCGGCAGCCACAAACCGCACGGCCACGGCCTGCCCGACGGCCACGTGGTGCGCGCGCCGATGGTCGGCACCTTCTACGCCAGCCCGGCCCCGGACAAGCCGGCGTTCGTCAGCGTCGGCCAGCAGGTCAAGGCCGGCGACACCCTCGGCATCATCGAGGCGATGAAGATGTTCAACCCGATCGAGGCCGACGTCTCCGGCACCGTGGTGGCGATCCAGTGCGAGAGCGGGCAGCCGGTCGAGTTCGACCAGCCGCTGTTCGTGATCGCCTGATCCTTCGACCCGCGCCGCCCCGGCGGCGCTTCGCTTAAGGACGAACGGGAATCTTCCATGCTGGATAAAGTCGTCATCGCCAACCGCGGCGAAATCGCGCTGCGCATCCTGCGCGCCTGCCACGCGCTCGGCATCCGCACCGTGGCCGTGCACTCCACCGCCGACCGCAACCTCAAGCACGTGGCCATGGCGGATGAGTCGGTCTGCATCGGTCCGGCGCCGTCGCCCGAGAGCTACCTCAACATGCCGGCGATCATCGCCGCCGCCGAGGTCACCGACGCCCAGGCCATCCACCCCGGCTACGGCTTCCTGTCGGAGAACGCGGATTTTGCCGAGCGGGTGGAGCAGAGCGGCTTCATCTTCATCGGCCCCAGGCCCGACACCATCCGCCTGATGGGCGACAAGGTGGAGGCGATCCGCGCCATGAAGGCCGCCGGCGTGCCCTGCGTGCCCGGCAGCGGCGGCCCGCTGGGCGACGATCCGGCCACCAACGTCAAGATCGCGCGCGAGATCGGCTATCCGGTGATCGTCAAGGCCGCCGGCGGCGGCGGCGGGCGCGGCATGCGCGTAGTGCATTCGGAGGCGGCGCTGGTGAACGCCATCGCCACCACCAAGGCCGAGGCCAAGGCCGCGTTCGGCAACGACATGGTGTACATGGAGAAGTTCCTGGAGAACCCGCGCCACGTGGAGATCCAGGTGCTGGCCGACGGCCAGGGCAACGCCATCCACCTCGGCGAGCGCGACTGCTCCATGCAGCGCCGCCACCAGAAGGTGGTGGAGGAAGCGCCGGCGCCGGGCATCACCCCGGAGCTGCGCGAGCAGATCGGCCAGGTCTGCGTGGAGGCGTGCATCCGCATCGGCTACCGCGGCGCCGGCACCTTCGAGTTCCTGTTCGAGAACGGCCGCTTCTACTTCATCGAGATGAATACCCGCATCCAGGTGGAGCACCCGGTGACCGAGCTGGTGACCGGCATCGACCTGGTGCGCGAGCAGCTGATGATCGCGGCCGGCCACAAGCTCTCGATCAAGCAGAGCGACGTGGTCCTGCGCGGGCACGCGATCGAGTGCCGGATCAACGCCGAGGACCCGGATACCTTCTTCCCCTGCCCGGGGCTGATCCAGCACTTCCACGCCCCGGGCGGCCCCGGCGTGCGGGTGGATTCGCACGTCTACGAGGGCTACCGCGTGCCGCCCAACTACGACTCGATGATCGGCAAGCTGATCGTGCACGGCGCCGACCGCGCCCAGGCGATCGCGCGCATGCGGGTGGCGCTGTCGGAGATGGTGATCGACGGGATCAAGACCAACATCCCGCTGCAGCAGCGGATCATGGCCGACGGCGGCTTCTGCCAGGGCGGCCAGAACATCCACTACCTGGAAAAACGCCTGGCCGAGCGCAAGGAAAAGGCGCTGTCGATCCTCTGACCCGCGCCCGGGCCCGCCGCCCCGTTCGAGGCGGGCCCGCCTCCCCGCCCGGCGTGAGCCCACCTCCCCGTTCGTGGTGAGCCCGTCGAACCACGGGCGGGCCCACGCGCCCCGTTCATCCGTCGACAGGCTCAGGACGAACGGGTGGAGAATTCCTCGCTCCCGCCTCCGGCAAACGGCCTATGCCGCCGCGCGGGCCGCCGGCCGCGCCGTTTTCCGCTTTCTCCGGATAGCGCCCCGCTCTCCGGAGATCCCCATGCACCGCCGCACCACCGCGCTGTTCGCGCTGTCCGCCACCTTGCTGGCGCTGCCTGCCGCCAGCCAGCAGGGCAAGACCCCGCCGGTCAACCTGTACATCGACGTGCTCACCCACGACATGGCCGGACTGCCGGACATGGGCGGCATGCTGGGCGGCCTGGGCGGCTTCATGGCGCGCCGCATGGGCGGCGCCGAGCAGATGCGCCCCACCTACCCGACCACCCGCAGCGGCGGCCTCACCGGGCAATACCTGGACATGGCGCTGCTCAACACGCTCAGGCCCGGTGTCGCGGTCGAGGACCAGATCCCGGCCGGACTGCAGCTCGGCAAGTCGCTGACCCTGGTGCCGTTCGAGCCCTCCACCCCCGGCAAAAGCGAAAGCGGCCCCGGCAAGGTGCCGGACGTGGAGGTCAGGATCAGCGAATACTGGGGCTGCGGCACCGGCATCCGCCCCGGCCAGCCCAAGGTGGCCACGTTCAAGGTCAAGGGCGGCGACAAACCGATCGACCCGAAGAACCCGATGGCCGGGATGCAGGGCATTGCGGTGGAGGCCAGCGGCAGCCTGTCGAAAGGGCTGTACGCGCCAGACCGCGACATCGACCTCAAGCCCGGCTATGTGTACTGGCCCAACCGCCAGTCCGGCAAGCAGGTGCCCAGCGGCGCGCGCCTGGCCGGCCAGCACCGCATCAGCGGCGACGGCATTCCGGCCTCGATGCAGTTCCAGGTGGAGCAGGCCGCCGACTTCATGCCGCGCCTTGCGCTGCGCACCCAGGGCGGGCTGGACCAGGCGATCGCGGCTCGAGTGGCCGTCGGTGGCGCGCGCACGCGCCTACTTCATCACTGCGATGCACATGCAGATGCTCAGCGAGCATTCGTTCGCGCTCACCGTGTGGAGCAGCGCCGACGTGCCCGGCGCCGGCAGCAACCTGCACACCTATCTCGGCGGCGGCACCCTCGACAAATGGCTCAAGCAGAAGGTCCTGCTGCCGGCCAGCACCACCGCCTGCAGCATCCCGCAGGGCATCTTCGCCGGCACTTCCCACCTGCAGGGGCAGCAGATGGCGATGCCGGCCATGCTGATGATGACCGCCTACGGCCCGGAGAGCTGGATCACCTATCCGCCGCGGCCGGCCGACCCCAAGCAGGCCTGGAATCCGGAGTGGAGCGTGCGCCTGCGCGCCCGCTCCACTGCGACCGCGATGCTCGGCCTGGACCTCGGCGGCATGCCGCGCATGGACGGCGGCGAGGACGGGCCACCGCCGCAGAAGAAGCCCTCGATGAAGGGCCTGCTGAAGGGCCTCCTCGGCGGCGACTGAGCGAACACCGCGAAGGCGGCGCTCAAGGCACATCCAGCCACCTCCTTCCGTGGTGCGCCCCGTTCATCCTTCGACAGGCTCAGGACGAACGGGTGGAAGATTTCCCGCTCATGGCGGGCCCATCCTCCCGCTGGCGGCGAGTCCCTCCCGTTCGTGGTGCGCCTGTCGAACCGCGGACGGGCCGGGTGGAACCTGCGAGAATGGTGCGCCCTCCGCGCGCCGTGCCCGCACATGCCCTATCTGCAACTCTCCACGCCCTGCAGCGAAGCCGAGTGCCCGCGGTTCGAACGCGCGCTGGAAGACGTGGGCGCGCTGGCCGTGACCCTGCAGGACGCCCACCTCGACCAGCCTGATGAACAGGCGATCTTCGAGCCGGGAGTGGGCGAGCTGCCGCTGTGGCAGCAGATGACCCTGACCGCGCTGTTCGACGCCGACACCGACGGCCTGCTCCTGCTGGCCGCGTTGGAGGCGTTCGACCCGGCGCTGGACTGGTCGCAGGCGCGCTTTATCCGGATCGAGGATCAAGTCTGGGAACGCGCCTGGCTGGACAGCTTCCAGCCGATGCGGTTCGGCGTGCGCACCTGGATCGTGCCGTGGAACCATCCGCTGCCGGCGGAGGCGGACGCGGCGGCGGCGATCGTGCGGCTGGACCCCGGGCTGGCGTTCGGCTCCGGCACCCATCCCACCACCGCGCTGTGCCTGCGCTGAGCTGGACGCGCTGGCGCAAGCCGGCGAACTGCAGGGCAGAACCGTGCTCGATTTCGGCTGCGGCAGCGGCATCCTCGCCCTGGCCGCACTGAAGCTGGGCGCCGCCCGCGCGACCGGGATCGACAACGATCCGCAGGCGCTCACCGCCACCGCCGACAACGCCGAGCGCAACGGCGTGACGATCGCCACCTTCCTGCCGCAGGACGCGCCCGCAGGATGCTATCCGGTGGTGGTCGCCAACATCCTGGCCGCGGCGCTGGATGCGCTGGCCGAAACCCTGGCCGCACGCACCGCGCCCGGCGGGCGGCTGGCGATGTCCGGCATCCTCGCCGGGCAGGAAGAGGCGCTGCTGGCGCGCTTCGCGCCGTGGTTCGACGCCCTGCAGGTGGCGCGCGAAGACGACTGGGTGCGGCTGGACGGCATCCGCAACCAGGCCGCGGTGGCCGCATGAGCCGCGCACACGACACCCCCGGCTTCCTGGCCGGCGCGCGGCCAGCGCCGCTGCGCAGGCGCGGTGAATGGTGGGCGCTGGCCACGCTGGCGCTGCTGCTCGGCGGCCAGCTGCTGTGGCTGAAATGGGACGCACTGGCGGCCAGCCCACGCCTGCGGCCGCTGCTGGAAGCCGGCTGCGGCCTGCTGCGCTGCCCGCTGCCGGCGTGGCGCGAGCCGGGCGCGTTCAGCATGCTTTCGCGCGACGTGATCGCCCCGCCCGATCGCCCCGGCGTGCTGCGCGTGCAGGCCAGTTTTCGCAACGACGCGCGCTGGGCGCAGCCATGGCCGGCGCTGGTGCTCACGCTCGCCGATGCCAACGGGCGCACCCTGGGCAGCCGCCGCTTCCTGCCGCGCGAGTACCTCGGCCCCGGGCCGCACCCGGCCCTGCTGCAGCCCGGCCAGGCCAGCCAGATCGCGTTCGACCTGGTGGAGCCGGCACCCAACGCGGTCGCCTTCGACTTCCGCTTCGAATGACCGCCGGCGCCGCGCCTGCGCTATAGTCACCGCCCGCGTCGCACCGTCCGGGTGCCGGCGCGCCGCTCACCGGGATCCCGCTTGAACGCATCCAGCCATCGCCAGGACACCGGCCGCACGCCGCTGCGCGAGCACGTGGCCCACTCGGTGCGCCGCTACCTGCAGGACCTGGACGGCTGCGACACCGACGACCTCTACAACACCGCGCTGCGCGAGCTGGAAATCCCGCTGTTCACCGAAGTGCTGCGCCACTGCGACGGCAACCAGAGCCGCGCCGCGGCGATGCTGGGCATCCACCGCGCCACCTTGCGCAAGAAGCTGCGCGAGTACGGGCTGGCCTGAGCCGCCCACCCGGCCGGCCCGGTGCCAGCCCGTATAATGCCGGGCTTCCCCATCGCATCACCCCCTGCATGTCTGCCGATGCCTTTCCCGGCGCGCCGGTGACCGTTCGCCGCGCCCTGCTGTCCGTTTCCGACAAGACCGGCCTGCTCGACCTCGCCCGCGCCCTGGCGGCGCGCGGGGTGGCGCTGGTCTCCACCGGCGGCACCGCGCGCGCTGCGCGAGGCGGGCCTGACGGTGCAGGACGTGAGCGAGATCACCGGCTTCCCCGAGATGATGGACGGCCGGGTCAAGACCCTGCACCCGGTGGTGCACGGCGGCCTGCTCGGCCGCGCCGGGGTGGACGAGGCGGTGATGGCAGAGCACGGCATCGACGCCATCGACCTGCTGGTGCTGAACCTGTATCCGTTCGAGGCGGTGACCGCGCGCGCGGACTGCACGCTGGCGGAGGCGGTGGAGAACATCGACATCGGCGGCCCGGCGATGCTGCGCAGCGCGGCCAAGAACTTCGCGCGCGTCGCGGTGGTGACCGACCCGGCGCAGTACGCAGACCTGCTGACCGAGCTCGATGCCAACGCCGGGGCGATCTCTGCGCAGACCCGCTTCGCGCTGGCGGTGGCGGCGTTCAACCGCGTCGCGCAATACGACGCCGCGATCAGCAACTACCTCTCTGCGATCACCGACGCCTCCGTCTCGGTCCCGGTGCGCGCGATGTTCCCGGCACAGGCGAACGGCACCTTCGTCAAGGTGATGGACCTGCGCTACGGCGAGAACCCGCACCAGCAGGCGGCGTTCTACCGCGACCTATGGCCCGCGCCCGGCTCGCTGGCGACGCTGGAACAGCTGCAGGGCAAGGAGCTCAGCTACAACAACATCGCCGACAGCGATGCCGCGTGGGAATGCGTGCGCCAGTTCGACGCGCCGGCCTGCGTGATCGTCAAGCATGCCAATCCCTGCGGCGTGGCCGTTGGCAATGGCTGCTTTGATGCCTACGAGCGCGCCTATGCCACCGACCCCACCAGCGCGTTCGGCGGCATTCTCGCCTTCAACACCCCGTTGGACGGTGTCACCTGCAAGACCATCCTCGACCGCCAGTTCGTCGAAGTGCTGATCGCGCCCGACTACGACGCCGAAGCGCTGGCCTACGCGAAAAAGAAGGCCAACGTGCGCGTGCTGAGGATCGCGCTGGCGCCGCCGTCGCCGGGCTTCATCGACAGCAAGCGCGTCAATTCCGGGCTGCTGATGCAGACCTGCGACGACCGCGTGGTGACGCGCGACGCGCTGAAGGTGGTGACGAAGCGGGCGCCGACCGAAACGCAGTTCGCCGACCTGCTGTTCGCGTGGAAGGTCGCCAAGTTCGTGAAGTCCAACGCCATCGTATATGCCAGGGACCAGCGCACCATTGGCGTCGGCGCCGGGCAGATGAGCCGGGTGTATTCGGCACGCATCGCCGGCATCAAGGCGCAGGACGCGGGGCTGGCGGTGCCGGGCTCGGTGATGGCCAGCGATGCGTTCTTCCCGTTCCGCGACGGCATCGACGCCGCCGCCGAGGCCGGCATCGCGGCGGTGATCCAGCCGGGCGGCTCGCTGCGCGACGCCGAGGTGATCGCCGCGGCGGACGAACACGGGATCGCGATGGTGTTCACCGGCGTGCGCCACTTCCGGCATTGATACCGGCTGCGCCGGCATCAATCCCGAAGTTTGCCGCGCAAACTTCGGGCCCCGCCCGCGCGGCCACACCCCCATTCGCGCCTCTGGCGCGAATCGCCCCTGACTCAGGGGGCTGGATTCCTCCAGACAATCGGCAGGTGATGCAGCATGAAAATCCTCGTCATCGGTTCCGGCGGCCGCGAGCACGCCCTGGCCTGGAAGCTGGCGCAGTCGCCGCGGGTGTCCGAGGTGATCGTCGCGCCCGGCAATGCCGGCACCGCGCGCGAGTCCAAGTGCCGCAACGCGGCGGTGAAGGCCAGCGACCTCGACGGCCTGCTGGCGCTGGCACGGCGCAAGGGCATCGCGCTGACCGTGGTCGGCCCCGAGCAGCCGCTGGTGGCGGGCGTGGTGGACCGCTTCCGCGCCGCCGGCCTGCGTATCTTCGGGCCCACCGCCGCCGCCGCGCAGCTGGAAGGCAGCAAGGCCTTCGCCAAGGATTTCCTGGCGCGCCACGGCATTCCCACCGCGTTCTACGAAGTGCATCACGACGTCGACGCGGCGCTGGCCTATGTCCGGCAGAAGGGCGCACCGATCGTGGTCAAGGCCGACGGCCTGGCCGCGGGCAAGGGCGTGACCGTGGCGATGACGGCTCCGAGGAGGCCGAGGCCGCAGTGCGCGACATGCTCAGCGGCAATGCCTTCGGCGAGGCCGGCGCACGGGTGGTGATCGAGGAGTTCCTCGAAGGCGAGGAAGCCAGCTTCATCTGCATGGTGGACGGCCGCCACGCGCTGCCGATGGCCACCAGCCAGGACCACAAGCGCGTGGGCGATGGCGACACCGGCCCCAACACCGGCGGCATGGGCGCCTATTCGCCGGCGCCGGTGGTCACTCCCGAAGTACACGCCCGCATCCTGCGCGAGGTGATCGAGCCCACCGTGCGCGGCATGGCCGCCGACGGCACCCCGTTCACCGGCTTTCTCTACGCCGGATTAATGATCGACGGCGGCGGCGCGCCCAAGGTGATCGAGTTCAACGTGCGCTTCGGCGACCCCGAGACCCAGCCGGTGCTGCTGCGCCTGCAGTCAGACCTGGTCGAACTGGTCGAGGCCGCGCTGGACGGCCGCCTCGATACGGCACAGGCGCAGTGGGATGCGCGCGCCGCGCTGGGCGTGGTGATGGCCAGCCGCCCATATCCCGGCACGCCGGTGACCGGCGAGGTGATCCAGGGACTGGACGCGGTGCCCGGCGACATCAAGGTGTTCCATGCCGGCACCACGCTGGACGCCGACGGCCGCATCCTCACCGCGGGCGGGCGCGTGCTATGCGTCACCGCACTGGGCGAGCACGCGGCCGCGGCCCAGCAGCGCGCCTATGCGGGCGTCGCGGCGATTACCTGGCCGCATGCGTTCCACCGCCGCGACATCGGCCATCGCGCGCTCGACCGCGCCTGAGACCGGCAGCACGCAGCGTTCCCGCCGGAACTGGGCTCCAGACCGCCTCGCCCCTCAACTCCGGGGGTTTTCCGCGCCCTCAACCGCGGTAACCATGACCTCCAGGCCGATGTCACCGGCTGCAACGGTCATGGGCGCCTCAAGGCTCCACTCAAGGTGCTGTCGACCTTGCCGGCGGCGGTCTCCACCCGTGCCGTGACATCCACGACTCCGCCCTCCGCAGAATCTACCTGGATCGTCAGCCGATAGCCCTTATCGCCAGCGACGACAACCGACGCAGGCGCGCCGGCTTTGACGACCAGCGTGGGCGTTGCCACGGTCGCTCCGCGCTCGTTGATTCTGGCCGACACCTGATACGTGTTGCCGGCGATCGCATTGCCAGCGCCCAGTGAAGCGATGATCGAGAAGGACGCGACGAGGGATTTCAACGCGCGCATGGGGTGCTCCTTGGTGACCGACACATCAGCCTAGCTCAACTTCACTAAGTGCAACACCCCAACCCCGCCGGCGGGGAGGCTGCGAAGATTCAGGGGCGGCGGGGCGCGGGCGGCAGCGCATCCAGCGCGCGCAGGATTTCATCGGCCAGCAGCGGCTGCGCCTGCGCCGTGGGGTGCAGGTTGTCGGCCTGGAACCAGCGCCGCTCGATGCCCAGCGGGGCGAGGAAATGCGGCACCAGCCCGGTGTGCAGGCGCTGGTCTGATCAGCACGTAGCTGCGCTGGAACTCGCGCGCATAGGGGCCGAAATTGGGCGGCAGCTGCAGCCCGACCAGCAGGACGCGCGCGCCGGCGGCGCGGCTGCGCCCGATCATCCCGCCGAGGTTGGCGCCCATCTGCTCCAGCGGCAGCCCGCGCAGGCCGTCGTTGGCGCCGAGCTCGATGATCACGATGTCGGGCCGGGTGCGCGCCAGCTCGGCGTCGATCCGGCTGCGCCCGCCGGCCGTCGTCTCTCCGGACACGCTGGCATTGCGGAAGGTGTAACGATCCGACTTCGCGTCCGCCAGCGCCACCCAGCCCTGCTCCGGGCGCAGGCCGTAGGCCGCCGAAAGGGAATCGCCCATGACCAGTACGACCTGCTCACGCGCCTGCGCGGCGAATGCGGCTAGCATCGCCAGCATGGCCAGCATTCCCGATCCCCACGCCCGTCGCACCGACGCCATCGCTTCGTCTCCCCGCCTGGATGCCGGCAACGCTAGCACGCCCGGCCGCGGCCGCCTGCGTGCGCGCGACGTCGGCAAGACGGTGGCGCTGCCGGACGGCGCGCTCACCATCCTCGACGGCATCCATCTCGACATCGCCCCCGGCGAGCGGGTGGCCATCGTCGGCGCGTCCGGCTCCGGCAAGACCACCCTGCTGTCGCTGCTGGCCGGGCTGGACCTGCCCAGCCGCGGCGAGGTGTGAGCTGGACGGCGCGCCGATCCACGCCAGCGACGAGGACACCCGCGCCGCCCTGCGCGCGCGCGCGGTCGGCTTCGTGTTCCAGAACTTCCAGCTGATGCCGGCGATGAGCGCGCTCGACAACGTGGCGCTGCCGCTGGAACTGCGCGGCGAATCCGGCACCGAAGCGGCGCGCGCGCTGTTGCAGCAGGTCGGTCTCGGCCAGCGCCTGCACCACCTGCCGCGCCAGCTCTCCGGCGGCGAGCAGCAGCGCGTGGCCATCGCCCGCGCGTTCGCCACCCGGCCACGGATCCTGTTCGCCGACGAACCCACCGGCAACCTCGACCGCAAGACCGGGCAGGCGATCGAGGACCTGCTGTTCGGGATGGACGATGCGCGCGCCACCACGGTGGTGGTGGTGACCCACGACGAACGCCTGGCCGCGCGCTGCGACCGCCAGCTGCGGCTGGATGCCGGGCGGCTGCTGCCGTGAGGCGGCTGGCGCGGATGGCCGCGCGCCAGGCCTGGTCGGGCTGGCGCAATGGCGAATTCGGGGTGCTGCTGGCGGCGCTGTTCGTCGCCGTGCTGGCGCTGGCCGGGGTGGGCAGTCTTGCCCAGCGCACCAGCGACGCGCTCGCCGAACAGAGCCGGCGGCTGGTCGGTGGCGATGCCGCGTTCACCAGCGACGACCGCGCCATCGCCGCCGCGCTGGGCGACGCGCAGCGGCTGGGCTTGCACGCCTACCGCAGCGTCGAGCTGGCGAGCATGGTCGGCCGCCGCGGCGGGGTGCCGGAGCTGGGCATGCTGAAGGCGCTGTCCAGCGATCCGCCGCTGCTGGGGCCGTACACCGTGCGCGCGCCGGATGGCGTGCGGCGGCTGCCGCGGCCAGCGCCGGGCACGCTGTGGCGAGCGCCAGCGGCGCGGCGCGCCTGGGCGTGCAGCCGGGCGGGCTGGTCGAGGTCGGCGGCCGCCCGCTGCGGCTGGCCGGGATCGTGCTGGAGGAACCGGACCGCCCGCTCAACGGCGTGGACCTCGGCCCGCGGGTGATCCTGCCGCTGGCCGAGGTCGAGGCCGGCGGCCTGCTCGGCCCCGGCGCGCGCGCGCTGGCGGGTGACGGTGGCCGGCCCGCCGGCGGCCGTCAACGCCTGGGTGAAGGCGCGCGAGGCCGCGCGCGGGCCTGGCGACCGGGTCGAGACCGGCGATGACCTCAACCCGCAGCTCAAGCTCGCGCTGGATCGCGCGCAGCGCTTCCTCGCGGTGTCGCTGGTGCTGACCCTGGCACTGGCGGCGGTGGCGATCGGCATGGCCGCACGCCAACACGCCGAGCGCCACCGCGCGATCGCCGCCACCCTGCGCGCGCTGGGCGCCGGCCAGCGCGCGATCGTCGGCCTGTACGTGGGCCAGCTGGCGCTGCTCGGCGCGGTCGCCATCCTGCTGGCGCTGGCGGCGGCGCTGCTGGCCCAGCAGCTGGCCGGACTGTGGGTCGCGCGTGCGCTGGGGACTGCGCTGCCCGCAGCGAGCGCCTGGCCGCTGCTGAAGGGCGGGCTGGTCGGGCTGTGGATCCTCGCCACCTTCGCGCTGCCGCCGCTGCTGGCGCTGCGCCGGGTCAGTGCGCTGGCGGTGCTGCGCCAGGACCTGCGCACGCCCTCGCCGCCGGCGCTGCTGCTGTTCGCACTGGCGCTGGGTGGCCTGCTGGCGCTGTTCTGGCAGGCCGCCGGCAATGCCGCCACCGGCGCGGTGCTGCTGGGCGGCCTGCTGGCCACCGCGGCGGTGCTGGGTCTGGCCGGCTGGGCGCTGGCGGCACTGGTGGCGCGCGCCGGCCGGGCCGGCAGCGGGATCGTCCGCTATGCCCTGCTCAACCTGTCGCGCCGGCGCCGCCTCACCATCGCTCAGGTGGTGGCGCTGGGCCTGAGCCTGATGGCGCTGCTGCTGCTCCTGCTGGTGCGCACCGACGTGTGGGACCAGTGGCAGGCCAGCGTGCGCGCGGATGCGCCCAACCGCTTCGTGATCAACGTGCAGCCCGACCAGCGGGCCGCGTTCGACGCGGTGCTGGCGCGCCTGGGCCTGCGCCCAGCCAGCTTTTCACCGCTGATCCGCGCCCGCTATGTCGGCCCGAGCGCGCAGCAGCGCGGGCGGCCGGCGCCGCAGGGCGCGGCGCGCTCCTGCTGGACCGCGAGTTCAACCTCTCCACCGCCGCTGCCCTGCCCACCGGCAACACCCTGCGCGCCGGCGCGTTCTGGAACCCGCAGACCGCGCGCAATGAATTCTCGGTGGAGACCAAGTTCGCCGAGCAGCTGCGCTGGCGGCTGGGCGACACCCTGGCGTTCGACGTCGCCGGCCGGCGCATCGCAGGCCGCATCACCAGCCTGCGTGACGTGCGCTGGGAAAGCTTCACCCCGAACTTCTTCGTGCTGGCCTCGCCGGACCTGGCGCGCGATCTGCCGGCCACCTACATCACCGCGGTCAAGGTGCCGGTGGGCGACACCCGGCTGGCGGTGGCGCTGGCGCAGGCGGTGCCGAATGCGAACGTGATCGACATCGATGCAATCACCGGCGAGATCCGCCGCATCGGCGACCAGGCCGCGCGGGTGATCCAGGTGGTGTTCTGGTTCGCCTTCCTCTCGGGTTGCCTGGTGTTCGTGGCGGCGGTGGCGGCGACCCGCCGCGAGCGCATCACCGAGCTAGGCGTGCTGCGCACGCTGGGTGCCAGCAGCGCGCAACTGCGGCTGGCGCAGCTGGTGGAATTCGGCGCGATCGGCGCGATCGCCGGCGGCATCGCCGCGCTGGCAGCGGCTGGCATCGGCGTGCTGTTCGCCCAACGCGTGCTGGACCTGCCGCCGAGCTGGAGCGGCAGCACGCTGGCGATCGGTGCCGTTGGCGGGATGCTGGCGGCGATGCTGGCCGGCTGAAGCAGGCCTGCGCCGCCAGCTGCATACCAGCGTGCGCGAGACGCTGGGCGCCGGCTGAGCCTGCGCGCGGCGGATTGCGCAGGTCGCGGCCATCTTATAACATTAGTTATAACAACCGCGAGGCCCGCCATGAAGCTCAAGATCACCGCCATCGGCAATTCCGCCGGCGTCATCCTGCCCAAGGAGTTGCTGGCCCGCCTGCGTCTGGACAAGGGCGACGAGCTGTACGCGCTGGAAACCCCGGACGGCATCCGCCTGACCACCTACGACCCCGACTTCGCGGCCAAGATGGAGGTGGCGGAGCGGATCATGCGCGAGCGCCGCGGCCTGCTGCGCAAGCTGGCCGAGTAAGCCGCCGTGCTGGTCTGGATCGACCGCGCGCTGGCGCTTGCCATCCACGGCCGCCAGCTGGCCGAGCACGGCGGCCGCGAAGGCGTGCGCGACGAGGCCCTGCTGCAGTCCGCGCTGGCGCGCCCGCAGCAGCGGCAGGCCTACGGCGACCCGCCGCCGGATCTGGCCGACCTGGCGGCCAGCCTGGCCTTCGGCCTGGCGCGCAACCATCCGTTCGTGGACGGCAACAAGCGCACGGCCGCGGTGGCCTGCGAAGTGTTCCTCGCCCTCAATGGCGCCACCCTGCTGGCGGATGATGCCGAGCTGTATCCGGTGTATATCGCACTGGCCGAGGGCTCGCTGGACGAATCCGAACTCGCCGACTGGCTGCGTCCGCGCCTGCGCCTGCCGGGGCGCGATGCAGTGCACGAGGCGGCCCCGCGCTGACCGGCACCCCGGCAGGCGCACGCCCGGGCGCGCGCTCAGATGTTGGCGTCCTCCGGCGCCACGTCGCGCGGCAAGGCGGCCGCCGCGGCCGCACCGCCGGCCGCGGCGCGCGGGCAATCCGCATCCAGGGTGAACGCGGCCATCGACAGCGATCCGTAGGCGAATCCGTCCACCAGCACCTCGGGCGCGCGTCCCGCGGTGGCGGACAGGCCGGCCAGGTAGAGCAGCGGCAGGAAATGCTCGTCGGTGGGGACCGCCTTGGCGAACTCCGGATGCGCCGCCAGCGCGGGGAGATCGTGCGGACGCTCGGCCATCAGGGCGCGGGCATCCTCGCCGAAGTGGCGCGCCCAGTCGAAGCCGCCCTCCGGCTGCGCCCAGTCGAGCGCGCGCAGGTTGTGCACGAGATTCCCGCTGCCCAGGATCAGCACGCCGCGCGCACGCAGTGGCGCCAGCTTCGCGCCCAGCGCCAGGTGCCAGTCCAGCGGCTTGCGCGCGTCCAGCGAGAGCTGCACCACCGGGATGTCGGCGTCGGGGAACGCGTGCACCAGCACCGACCAGGTGCCATGGTCGAGACCCCATGCGTCGCGGTCGGCGCCGACCACGAAGTCCGGCGCCACCGTGTCGGCCACTTCCTCCGCCAGCTGCGGTAGCCCCGGCGCCGGGTACTGCAGGCCGAACAGCGCCTGCGGGAAGCCGTAGAAATCGTGGATGGTGCGGGGATTCGGCATCGCCGTCACCGCCAGCGCATCCACGTGCCAGTGCGCGGAGATGGCCAGGATCGCGCGCGGCCGCGGCACCGCCGCGCCGAAGGCGCGCCACGCCGCGCTGTAGCGGTTTTCCTCCAGCGCGTTCATGGGGCTGCCGTGGCCGAGGAAAGCGGCGGGCATCAGGGGGATCGCGGTCATGGCGCGGCTCCGGCAGTGGCGGAAGGGACGGTGGCGTTGCGGGTCAATCGGCGCTGCCGCCGGCCGCGCGCAGCAGCGTGCGCGGCAATCCGTGCGGCAACGCGCGCAGGTAGCGCGGCGAGGCATCCGCCTGCGCGCCCAGCGCGGCGGCGGCGTGCCACGGCCAGCGCGGGTTCCACAGCAGCGCGCGCCAGCGCGATGGCGTCGGCCTGGCCCTGCGCCAGCGCGGCCTCGGCCTGCTCCGGGGTGGTGATCAGGCCGACCCCGATCACCGGCATCGCCACTTCGCGCCGGATCGCCGCGGCAAACGGCAGCTGGTAGCCCGGCCCCGGCGCGATCTGCTGGGCCGGATGCAGCCCGCCGCTGGAGACGTGGATGTAGGCGCAGCCGCGCGCGTCCAGCACCTTCGCCAGCGCGATGCTCTGCGGCAGGTCCCAGCCGCCGTCCACCCAGTCGGTGGCGGAGATGCGCACGCCCACCGGCATCGCCTCCGGCACCGCCGCACGCACCGCGTCGAACACCTCCAGCAGCAGCCGCATGCGCTGCTCCAGCGGGCCGCCATAGCCGTCCGTGCGCTGATTGCTCAGCGGCGACAGGAACTGGTGCAGCAGATAGCCATGCGCGGCGTGCAGCTCGATCACCTCCAGCCCCAGCCGCGCCGCGCGCCGGGCCGCGTCCGCGAAGGCCCGCACCACGCGCGCGATGCCGGCGGCGTCCAGCGCCTGCGGCGTGGGATCGTCCGGCGCATATCCCAGCGCGGACGGCGCCTGCGTGCGCCAGCCGTGCGCGGCGTCCGGCGCGATCGCGCGCCCGCCCTGCTCCCACGGGCGATGGGTGGAGGCCTTGCGCCCGGCATGCGCCAGCTGCACGCCCACCGGCAGCGGCGACCACCGGCGCACCCCGGCCAGCGCCTGCGCGAACGCCGCTTCGCAGGCATCGTCGTACAGACCGAGATCGGCCCAGCTGATGCGCCCTTCCGGCAACACCGCGGTGGCCTCGGTCAGCAGCAGCCCGGCCCCCGACTGCGCCAGCATGCCCCAGTGCTGCACGTGCCAGTCGTTGGCGCAGCCGTCGTCGGCGCAGGCGTACTGGCACATCGGCGCCACCACGATGCGGTTGGCCAGCGGCAGCGGCCCGAGGGGCAGCGGCGCGAACAGGTGCGGCATGGGCGGACTCCAGGGGAATCGAAAACGAGGCGAGCGTCCACTATCCGCGCCCGCCGACCCGGGCATCAAGCGCGACGCTGCAACGCTTCTTTCCCTCGCCTGCAAACGACCGGGCCCGGCAGTCGCCGGGCCCGGTATTGGCGGCCCTGGCAGGGCCGGTCAGGTGGTCAGAACTTCACGCTCACCCTGGCATACCAGAACGCGCCGTTGAAGCCGAACGGCGAGGTGAGCGCGTACTTGACGCCCAGGAACTGCAGCACCGGGTTCTGTTCCTTGCCCGGGTAGACGTCGAATACGTTGTCGCCGCCCACCGCCAGCTCGATGGCGTCGTTGAACTTGTAGCGCGCTTCCAGATCCACCAGCGTCTTGCCACTGTAGCCGACCGCATCGGAGGCATCCCCATTGCCGAACAGCCCGCCGGTGGTGCTCCAGCCACCGTAGTTGTTGACCCGCAGCACGCCATGCCAGCGGTCGCGCCCGTAGTCGAACGAGAGCACCGCGCGGTTGCTCGGCACCTGGTGCTCGAGGTCGTAGATGCGGTCGCCATTGATGGTGCCCGGCTTCACGCGGACCACGTCCTGCCTGTTGTAGTTGTAGCGGAAGTCCACGTTGAGCACGCCACCCCATACGTCATGACGGGTGTCGATCACGAAATCGACGCCGCGCACGTGCGAATCGAAGGCATTGCCGAAATAGCTGGCCGCGCTGCCGAGCAGCAGATTCGCATTCGGATAGTTCTGCGCATTGAGCGCATTCACCGCGTTCTGGTCCACCGTCTTGGTGATCAGGCCGATGCGGTCGCGCACGCGGATCATGTAGGCGTCCAGCGTGACCGTGACATTCTCGCGCGGCAGCCACACAGCGCCCACGCTCAAGTTGCGCGATTTCTCCGTCTGCAGCGGCTGCGCGCCCAGCGCCTGCGCCACCGGGTGCGAGACCGGATAGGTGCCGCTCGGGATCAGGTTGCCGCTGGCATCGGCGGTCGTGGTGACGTTGAGCGTGAACGCCTGCCCCGGGGTCGGGGTGCGGAACCCGGTGTTGTAGGTGCCGCGCACGGAGAACCTGTCGGTGAAAGCGTAGCGGCTCGAAAGCTTGTAGACGAACGACGAACCGAAACGCTCCGCATGCTCATAACGACCGGCCAGGGCCGCCGACCATTTTTCCGTCAACGAAGTTTCGGCATCGATGTAGGCCGAGTAGCTGCCCTGCTTGAACGTGCCGGCGGAATCGGGGAAGAAGCCCTGGAACCCGTCCGAGCCGACGCCGAACACCGCCGCCGTCGGCCCGACCGCGATCGAAGCCGCGTCACCGGTGCCGATCTTGTAGGTTTCATCGCGCCACTGCGCGCCATAGGCGAGCGTCATCGGTGAATCGCCGAAGTGCTGCACGAAATCCGCACCGAACTCGGTTTCCTCCTGGATCAGCGTGCCCGGCCGGAACGAGGTCGGCGACAGCCGTCCGAGGCTGGGGTTGATCGAGTTTTCCAGCCGGTAATCGATTTTGTTGCGGCCGCGGCGGGCATGCACGTCCCACTGGAAATCGCCCGACATGCCGCCCCGCACGCCGGCGACCATCTCATAGTCGGAGATATTGGCACCGAAGAGCGGGCTGTAGCCGCCTGGGAACTTCTGATAGATCGGATTCAGCTCGACCCAGCCGCTGGGGCTGTTGGCATCGGCGGTGAGGTAATCGGCCGGATTGAGGCCGGCGTTGACGATGGCATCCACCAGCGATTGCGGGGCATTGTCGGGGAGGAAATCACCGTTGCCATCGTGGATCAGGGTGGAACGGCCGTTGATCTGGAACTGCGGCGGCAGCACCGGTGCGCGGTAGAAGAAGCCCGACAGCGTCTTGTTGTCCATGTAGCTGCCAAAGCCATACAGCTCCTTGTCGCCTTCCAGCGGGAGTCCCGCATTGACGAACAGCTTGTTGGCGCGGATGTCCGGATCGCCCCAGCGCTGGCCATAGCCGTTATACGGCACCTTGTCGGCCCCGACGATCGCGGCGATCGCCGCGGCATCCGCGCGCGGCACCCCGCGCGAGGTGAGGTCCGAGGTGTCGCGCTCGGCGCTCACATGCACGAAGCCGCTTGCCCCCAGCGGAAAGCCGGCATCGGCATCGATGCGCAAGCGCGCGCCATCGCCCTTGCCGTACTTGCCATACTGGAGGCTGACGCCGCCTCCCTCGGGGCTGTCCTTGAGAATCACGTTGACCACGCCGGCGATGGCATCGGAGCCATACAGCACCGCGGCGCCGTCGCGCAGCACCTCGACCCGCTGCACCGCGCTGGCGGGAATCGCGGAGAAATCGACCGCCTGTGCGCCCTGGTTGACGGTGCCGAGCGGCGCGAGCTGCAGGTTCACCAGCGCGGAACGATGCCGGCGCACGCCGTTCACCAGCACCAGGGTCTGGTCGGGCGAGAGGTTGCGCAGCGTCACCGGGCGCACGAACGCGGTGCCGTCGGCGATCGGGAAGCGCTGTGTATTCAGCGATGGCACGATGCGGGTGAGCGTCTCGGTGATATCCGCGGAGCCCTGGTTCTGCAGGGTGGCGGCGCTGAAACTGTCGATCGGCGAGATCGACTCGACCGGAGACAGGCCCGCCTGGTGGGTTCCGGTCACGACCACCGATTCGAGCTGGGTCACCCCCTCTTTCTTCTGATCCTTATTGCTGGCCTTGTTGGCCGCCCCGGAATCCTGGGCCTGTGCCGACAGCGCGCACAGCAGCGCAGCGGCCAATACGGTGCAACGGACAGGCACTGCAACATCACGTTTTCTCAAAGACATGACACTCCCCTCGTTGAGATGAGCTGCAATCACCCGGCAAACGCGCACTCGCCCCCCGAATGGCGGTTGCCCGCGTCGGAATCTAGGGAACCTCTGCACTACCCCGCCCACTCGTTCGTGGCGACGAGTTCAGGGTCAATATCGTTTCGTAGGATGGGATCGAAACAGATGCTGAACGGTTCTTGGGCTCCAGCAAGCCCCTTCGTGGGCCCTCTGCAGCCTCATCCGGCCCCAGTGAGCCCACTGCGGGCGCACTTATCCCGTCGCAGCCAGCAAGGCTTTGCGCGCCAGCCACAGATTGACCAGCGCAAACAGGACGTTGAGCTGCGCGCCGTTCTTGGCCAAGCCTCGATAGGGCGTCTTGCGGTAGCCAAACTGGCATTTGAGTACCCGAAACGGATGCTCACCCTTGGCACGAATGCGCGCCTTGGTGCGTTCCAAGGCATCCATCACCTGGCCAAGAAAAGTGCGCTTGTCCAATGCCCGGCGCTTGCCCGGCCGCATGGCCACGTGCCAAGCGACTTGCTTGCCCTGGTTTTCCGCTCGCTTGTCCACTCCCTGATAGCCCGCATCGGCAAAGACGTCGGTCTCTTGCCCGTGCAAGAGCCGATGCGCCTGCGTCACATCCGAGACGTTGGCAGCGGTGGCCACCACCGTGTGTACCAGCCCTGTCTCGGCGTCGACCCCAACGTGCGCTTTCATGCCGAAGTACCACTGGTTGCCCTTCTTCGTCTGGTGCATCTCAGGGTCGCGCTCACGGCGGGCGTTCTTGGTCGAGCTGGGAGCAGCAATGAGCGTGGCATCCACGATGGTGCCGCTCTTGAGCATGAGGCCACGCTCGGTCAGGATGCGATTGACCGTCTCGAGGATACGCTGGCTCAGGCCGTGTTGCTCCAGCAGGTGGCGAAAGCGCAGGATGGTGCTCTCATCCGGCACGACATCCACCCCCAGGTCCAGACCAACAAAGCTCGCCAGCAGCGGCGTGTCGTACAAGGCTTCCTCCACCGCCGGGTCCGACAGACCAAACCACTGCTGCAAAAAATGAATCCTCAGCAGCTTCTCTACCGCAAAGGGTGGCCGCCCACCCTTGGGACCCGCCTTCGGCGCATACGGCTCGATGAGTGCGACCAACTCTGCCCACGGCACCACACGGTCCATCTGCTCCAAAAACGCACGCTTGCGGGTGCGCTTGGCGCGCAGCTCAAAGCCCGTATACATCGGCGCCTCCAGACTCATCTGCTTCATGTCGCTATTGTCCCATCCCGGCAGTCTGGCCCGCTGGCAGGAAGGTTTTGCAGACCTTCCCTAGCAGAATTATTACAAGCGCAATCGCCTTCGGCCCGAATCTGTGGCACCGGGTCCGCGGCCTCTCCTGGGGCCGCGGCCCGGTGTTTTTGCATCAGCCCAGCGCCTTGACGTACAGCGCCTTGCCGCCCCCGCCGCTCTCGCGCTCGATCACGCTGAAATGCCTGGGATGCTTGCGCAGCAGGTCGCTGAGTTTCTTCTGCCCGTACAGGCGCGGATCGAAATTGGGCTTGATCTTGTTGAGGTAGGCGCCCATCGCGCCCAGGTGCGCCCAACCCTCGTCGTCGGACGCCTCCTCGATGGCCTGCCGCAGCAGCTCCAGCGGCAGCGGCAGCGGCCCGGCTTTCGCGGGCGATGCCGCAGGCGATGGCGCCGGCTCCGGCGCGGGCTTCGGCTTCGCGGCCGGCTTCTCCGCGGCCGGCTTGGCGGCGGGTGCCGGCTCCGGCGCCTCCGCGCGCAGCACCTCGGTGTAGATGAACTTGTCGCAGGCCTGCACGAACGGGTCCGGCGTCTTGTGCTCGCCGAAGCCGTACACCGTCAGCCCCTCCTCGCGCAGGCGCTGCGCCAGCCGGGTGAAATCGCTGTCGCTGGAGACCAGGCACATGCCATCGAAGCGGCCGGTGTACATCAGGTCCATCGCGTCGATGATCAGCGCGCTGTCGGTGGCGTTCTTGCCGCTGGTGTAGGCGAACTGCTGCACCGGGCTGATCGAATGCTTCAGCAGCACCTTCTTCCACTGCGCCTGCTGCTGGGTGGTGAAGTCGCCATAGATGCGCTTCACGCTGGCCAGCCCGTACTTGGCCACTTCCGCCAGCAGGCCCTCGATCACCGCGGCCTGCGCGTTGTCGGCATCGATCAGCACCGCCAGCCGGCGCTGGCCATCGTCA
Source organism: Thermomonas sp. S9 (assembly GCF_024704365.1). GTDB lineage: Bacteria > Pseudomonadota > Gammaproteobacteria > Xanthomonadales > Xanthomonadaceae > Thermomonas. Next base: position 631,392 of record NZ_JAJDFY010000001.1, on the reverse strand, counting down.
TGGGCCACGTGGGTGCGAGGTTTCATGGGGTCTCCCGGGCGCTGACGTCACCTAGTATCACCTCGGATGCATTATGCGTATCGCAGCCTGCGCACCGGCGGTCTTCAGCAGCAGGCACTGCGTGCCATCCATTCCCGGAGGTAGCCGGATAATGTGCGGGTGGATCCGCCCAAGCGCGCCCATCCGGGTGGCCGCTGGCGTCCTAAGCTGGCGTACCGCAACGGAAACATGTATAGAAACACCATGTTTCCTATACATATCGCAATGCATCTGTATAGCTGCGCCCGTTTTTGCATGCACGTGCCCGCCGCCAAGCGAGGGGGCCGCGTGAACGCGCCGCCTCCATTGGGCCCGCTCAGCCGGCTGTACGCGGCCGACTTCGAAACCACCGCCCTGCTGAAAAAAGCCATGGAAGCCGCGCGGCGACTGGCCGAGCTGAAAGGCCTGGCGGCATCCATCCCCAACCAGGGCATCCTGCTCAACACCCTGACCCTGCAGGAAGCCAAGGACAGCTCCGCCATCGAGAACATCGTCACCACCCATGACGAGCTGTTCCGCGGCGATGCCTTCCCGGACACACTGGCCAAACCGGCCGCCAAGGAAGTGCGCCATTACGTGCAGGCGCTGCGCATCGGCTTCGATCGGATCAAGCAGACCGGCCTGCTCACCGCCAACCATCTGCTGGAAATCCAGGCCGAGCTGGAAAAGAACAACGCCGGCTTCCGCAAACTGCCCGGCACCTCGCTCAGGAGCGCGACCGGCCAGGTGGTCTACACCCCGCCACAGGATGCGAACGAGGTGGTCGCCCTGATGCGCGACCTGGAAAGCTTCATCAACGACGATGAACGCTTCGATGCCGACCCACTGATCAAGATGGCCATCGTCCATCACCAGTTCGAAAGCATCCATCCGTTCTACGACGGCAACGGCCGCACCGGCCGCATCCTCAACGTACTGTACCTGATGCAGAAGGGGCTGCTGGACATCCCGGTGCTGTACCTGTCCCGCCACATCGTGCGCACCAAGCCGGACTACTACCGCCTGTTGCAGGCCGTGCGCGAACAGGCGGACGCACCCGAGGCGTGGCAGGAATGGGTGCTGTACATGCTCACCGCCATCGAGCAGACCGCGCGCCAGACCCTGGGCACCGTCACCGACATCAAGGCCGCACTGCTGGACTACAAGCATCGCATCCGCGCGGAGTACAGGTTCTACAGCCAGGACCTGATCAACAACCTGTTCAACCACCCGTATACCAAGATCGACTTCGTGGAGCGCGACCTGAAGGTTTCGCGGCTCACCGCCACCAAGTACCTGGATGCGCTGACGGCCGGCGGCTTCGTGCAGAAGGTGAAGCTGGGGCGTTCGAATTACTACATCAACCAGGCGCTCAATGCGATCCTGACGAAATCGGAGATGGTGGAGGGGGCGCAATAACGGGCAGCTGGCGCGCGGGCTTCTTCGGCTTCGCCACCGGCAGCAGGCTGGTCAGCGCCTGGTAGCGCTGGAACAGGAAGGCCACGCGCTCGGCGTCGGTGGAAAGTTTCGGCGGCTTGCGGCCGGCGGCCTTTTCGGCGGCGAGGTAGGCGGCGTCCACGGCCCTGTCCAGCGCGGCGTGGGCCTTCGCCAGCGCAGGTGGCATGGTCAGCGGGTCGTAGAGGTCGGCCAGCGTCGCCTCGGGGAACTGCGCGCGGGCGTCGAGGACGGCCTGGGCGGCGGCTGCGATGGCGGCGCGGTGTTTGTCGTCGTCGCCCAGTTCAGGCCAGGGGAAGTTGTTGTAGACGATGCCGGCGGAGTAGCGGTAGTCGCTTTTCAGGCGACCGCAGACGGTGCGCACCCAGGCCATGTGCATGGTGGATTGCATGATGCCGAAGTGACTCAGCGAACTCGTCGGAACCAACATATTGCTATCGCCACAGATGACCTCTGGCGGGACGAATCCAAGTGGAATGAACTTTCGATTTTCCGAAGTGTGGCGCGGCACCAAGATGTAACTTTCAGCAGGCTGACGCACCTCACCAAAAAGGGCTGGATAGGCGGCTAGCTCGCGCGTAGTCGGACGACTGCTTGCCTCTCGCAAGGCTTTAACTGCTGCAATTCGCTTTGCAACTAAAGGCAAAGCCCTTAGTTCTGATGGCGCAATGTCCAGCAGCCAGATACACCAGCGCAGCGTACCGTTGATGAACTCATCTGCACCCAAGAACTTGCGGATCCACTTTCCCGCTGCCGGTTCACGCGCAAGCAGTTCTTCCCTCTCCGAATCCGAAAGCAACAAATTCCCACCATCATTAGGCATGCTTCCGAATGCGATCTGCGGCACGTCCATAAGACTTCCGCGACGATTGGGCAGCAGCACATCCGGTGCATCCACCAGATACGGATTGATGTTGCCCGCCAGCAGGCGGTGCGGCTCGCCGGTGATGTCCTCGTAGTCGAACAGCTGCCTGGGCGTCACCTCGCCCAGCGCAAAGCCCACGATCACGCAGTGCACCGCCGCCACGCCGCGCGCTTCGTTGTTCCAGCGGAAGGTGCGGTGGGCGAAGAAGATGCGGCAGCCACGCCGCAGCAGCTCGCCCCACAGGACGCCCACCTGCTCGCCCTGGGTGATGGAGTTGGTGGAGACGAACGCCGACCGAATCCGCGGATTGGCCTGCATCGCCGCGGCCGCCTTGAGATACCACGCGCTGACGAAGTCGAGGATGCCGGCGCCTTTCAGCGTGCCCGCCACGGCCAGCAGGTCCTTGCGCTGCGCAACGCTCATCAGTTTCGAACCGACGAACGGCGGATTTCCCAGGATGTAGCTCAGCGTCTCCGCCGGCACCACCTCGTTCCAGTCGATCCGCAGCGCATTGCCGTGCACGATCGTGGCGGACTTCTTCAGCGGCAGGCGCACCACGTTCTCGCCGAACTGCTCGGACACGCGCAGGTTCATCTGGTGGTCCATCAGCCACATCGCCACCTGCGCGATCTGCGCCGGGAACTCCTCGATCTCGATGCCGTAGAACTGGTCCACGTCCACCAGCACGTGGTCCTGCACGTGCGCCAGCACCGACTGCTGGGTGGCGAACTGGCGCTTGAGGATGTCCAGCTCCAGCAGGCGCAGCTCGCGGTAGGCGATCACCAAAAAATTGCCGCAGCCGCAGGTCGGGTCGAGGAAGGTGAGCGTGGCCAGCGTGCGGTGTGGCTGCGCGAGCTTCTTCGCGTCATGGCCGGCCCTGTCCAGCTCGGCCTTCAGGCCGTCCAGGAACAGCGGGCCGATCAGCTTGAGGATGTTCTTCTCGCTGGTGTAGTGCGCGCCCAGGTGGCGGCGGGCCTTGGCGTCCATCACCGACTGGAACATGGCCCCGAAGATGGCCGGGCTGATGCGGCTCCAGTCCAGCGTGCTGGCATCCAGCAGCAGCGCGCGCATCGGCGCGTCGAAGTCCGCCAGCGGCAGGCGTTCCTCGAACAGCCGGCCGTTGACGTAGGGCAGTTCCGCCAGCTGCTCGTCCAGCGTGGTCTGGCGCTTGCCCGGCGGGGTGTCGAGCACCTGGAAAATGCGCCCCAGCCACATGCCGAGATCGCTGCCGTCCTCGCGGGTGCGCTGGGCGATGAGCTCGTGGAAGCTCTGTCGCGGGAAGATGCCGGTGTCGTCGGCGAACAGGCAGAACAGCAGCCGCACCAGCAGCAGTTCCAGCGCGTGGCCGTCATAACCGGCCGCCTTCAGCGCATCGTGCAGCCGGCCCATGCGCTCGGCGGCCTGCACGTTGACGGGGTCTTCCTCCTTGTACGTACGCGTCTGGTAGCCACTGATGAAGCCGAAGCGGCCGATCTGTCTGGGCAGCTCGGCCAGCGGAAAGTCGGTGCGCTCGCCGGTTTCCAGATCGTGCAGGCGGAAGCGCTGGAAGTCGGAGACCAGCACGAAACGCGGCAGTTCGGCGTCCTTCAGCCCGGCGAAGTAGTCGGTGGCCTGCTCGAACGCGGCGTCGAGGTCGCGGCCCTGGCTCTTGTGTTCGGCCAGCATCACGCCGGGCCAGAACACGTCGATGCGGCCATGCCGGCTGCCGCTGAAGCGGGCGGCCTTCTGCTCGAACACGGCCACGCGCCGGCGGTTGACGCCGAACACGTTGAAGAACTCGTTCCAGAAGCTCTGCGCCTCGGCGCGCTCGCTGGTTTCGTCCGCCCATTCCCTGGCGAACGTACGGGCGCGCTCGCGGATTTCGTTGAGGCTCAGTGGCATTCCTTGTCCCTCCTGCGGCGAGGATAGCCGTTCACGGCTCCGGTTTGCGCCGGAATCACGGCATGCTGGTGCGGGCTGCGCTGTCGATCAGCGCGGTGCGGTGGGCGCGGGCTCGCCGGTTGCCGCCGGTGGTTCGACAGGCGCGCCACGCACGGCGGCCCCGGCCGCGCCGCAAGGGCGCGCGTCTCCGGCTATTCTTCGCGCATCCATCCGCTCACGGCTATCGCCATGCGCAAACTCGCACTGCTGTTGCTCGGCTTGACCACCGCCGCCGTCGCGCAGACACCGCCACCGCCGGCCGACCTGCCGCTGCTGGATGCCCTGGGAACGGCGCCGTCAGCGGCCCGCATCGAGCGCGACGTGCGCACGCTGGTGGGTTTCGGCACCCGCCACACGCTGTCGGACACGGCATCCCCCACGCGCGGCATCGGCGCCGCCCGGCGCTGGGTGTTCGACGAGTTCACCCGCATCTCCAAATCCTGCGGCGGCTGCCTGGAGGTGCGCTACGTGAGCGGCACGGTGCAGGGCGAGCCGCGCATCCCCGGCCCGGTGGAGGTGGTGAGCGTGATCGCGATCCAGCGCGGCAGCGTGGACCCCAACCGCTACGTGATCATGAGCGGCGACATCGATTCGCGCGCCAGCGACGTGATGGATGCCACCTCCGATGCGCCCGGCGCCAACGACAACGCCAGCGGCCTGGCCGGCGTGCTGGAAGCCGCGCGGGTGCTGAGCCAGCACCGCTTCGCCGGCTCCATCGTGTATGCGGCGCTGTCCGGCGAGGAGCAGGGCCTGTACGGCGGCAAGTTCCTCGCCGCGGAGGCCAGGCGCCAGGGCTGGCGGGTCGAGGCGGTGCTGAACAACGACATGATCGGCAACATCGCCGGAATCGACGGCGTGATCGACAACCACACCGCGCGGGTGTTCTCGGAAGGCACGCGCGCCACCGAGACCGCGGAGGAGGCACGCGCACGCCGCTTCACCGGCGGCGAGCTGGATTCGCCCAGCCGCAATCTGGCGCGCTACATCGCGCGCATGGCCCGGCATGTGCCCAACCTCGACGTCCGGCTGGTGTACCGGCTGGACCGCTTCGGCCGCGGCGGCCACCACCGCCCGTTCAACGAGCAGGGCTATCCGGCCGTGCGGGTGATGGAGGCGCACGAGCACTACGACCGCCAGCACCAGGACGTGCGGGTGGAGAACGGCCGCCGCTACGGCGACACCCTCGATGGTGTGGATTTCACCTATGCCGCCAGGCTCACCGCGCTCAACGTGGTGACGCTGGCCGCGCTCGCCTCCGCACCGCCGCCGCCCGCGGATGTGCGCATCGCAGGTGCGGTGAGCCCCGACACCACCCTGAAATGGGCGCGCCCGCCCGCCGCGCAGGCGTCCAATCTGGCCGGCTACCGCGTGTACTGGCGGCTGACGACGGAGCCGCAGTGGACGCACAGCCGCTGGGTCGGGGACGTGACCTCGGCCACGCTGCAGAACGTGGTGATCGACGATTATTTCTTCGGCGTGGCCGCGGTGGCCAAGGACGGCAGCGAGAGCCCGGTGGTGTTCCCCGGCGCGGCGGGCAGCTTCGGCGGGTACTGACGCGGGCTTCCGCTATCCTCCGCGCATCCATCCGGGGGACGCCATGGCCCACTCGCAGTTCGACCTGCTCCGGCAGCGCCGCTTCCTGCCGTATTTCACGGTGCAGGCGCTGGGCGCGTTCAACGACAACGTGTACCGGCAGGCGATCATCGGGCTGCTGGCGTACATGGCGGTGGGCAGCGCCGAGATGGGGCTGTACGCGAACCTGGCGCCGGCGGTCTTCATCCTGCCGTTCTTCCTGTTCTCGGCCAGCGCCGGGCAGATCGCGGAGAAGCTGGAGAAGCAGAAGCTCATCGTAATCACCACCTCGATGGAGATCGCGGTGATGTCGCTGGCGGCGGTGGGCTTCCTGCTGCAGAGCATGCCGGTGCTGCTGGTGGCGCTGTTCGGCACCGGGGTGCAGTCCACCCTGTTCGGGCCGGTGAAGTATTCGATCCTGCCCTCGGTGCTCAAGCCAGAGGAGCTCACCGGCGGCAACGGGCTGGTGGAGATGGGCACCTCGGTGGCGATCCTGCTGGGGATGGTGTCCGGCGGGCTGATCTTCCAGCTGGCCGGCGCGCACGGCCCGCAGCTGGCGGCGGCGACCGTGGTGCTGCTGGCGATCGCCGGCAACACGGTGGCGCGGCGCATCCCCAAGGTGGACGCCGGCGACCCGAGCCTGAAGGTGGACTGGAACATCCTGCGCGAGTCCTGGCGCATCTGGCAGCTGACGCGCCGGCAGCTGGCGGTGCGCAACGCGGTGCTGGGCGTGAGCTGGTTCTGGTTCGTGGGCACGGTGCTCACCGCGCAGCTGCCGGTGTACGCGCAGGCCAACCTGGGCGGCACCCAGAACCTCTACATCTTCGCGCTGGCGCTGTTCTCGGTGGGCGTCGGCATCGGCTCGATTTCCTGTGAAAAGCTGTCCGCGCGCACGGTGGAAATCGGGCTGGTGCCGCTGGGCGCATTCGGCATCAGCGCGTTTCTGCTCGACCTGTACTTCGCCCGTCCCGGGCAGGCGCTGGCGCACGGGCTGTCGGTGCCGGAGTTCGCGCGCGCGCCGGGCAGCCTGCGGATCATGGTCGACCTGGTCGGCATCGGGGTGTTCACCGGCTTCTTCGTGGTGCCGCTGTTCGCGCTGATCCAGAGCCGCACGCCGCGCAACGAGCTGGCGCGGGTGATCTCCGGCATGAACATCCAGAACGCGATGTTCATCGTCGCCGCCGCGCTCATCGGGCTGGCCCTGCAACGCCTGCTCGGCTGGACCATCCCGCAGGTGTTCCTGGCGCTGGCGATCGCCAACACGCTGGGGGCGGTCTATATCTTCACGATCGTGCCCGAGTTCCTGATGCGCTTTTTGAGCTGAGCTGCTGGTGCGCACGCTGTACCGGGTGAAGCTGCACGGTATTGAAGACCACGTGCCGGACGAGGGCGCGGCGCTGCTGGTGTGCAACCACGTCAGCTACATGGACGCGCTGATCCTGTCGGCCAGCATCCCGCGCCCGATGCGGTTCGTGATGTATTACAAGATCTTCGATATCCCGGTGCTGCGCTGGATCTTCCGCACCGCCAGGGCGATCCCGATCGCCGGCGCGCGCGAGGACCCGGAGGTGATGCAGCGCGCGTTCGACGCGGTGGACGCGGCCCTGGCCGAGGGCGAGCTGGTGTGCCTCTTCCCGGAAGGCGCGCTGACCAGGGACGGGCAGATCGCGCCGTTCAAGTCGGGCGTGGAGAAGATCCTGCAGCGCGCCGCCGCGCGGGCAGGACGTGCCGGTGGTGCCGCTGGCGCTGCGCAGCATGTGGGGCAGCATGTGGAGCCGGCGCGATTCACGGTTGGGCCGCATGCGCCTGCCGCGCCGGCTGCGCGCGCACATCGAAGTCGCCGCCGGCGCGCCGATCCCCGGCCACGCCGCCAGCGCCGCCCTGCTGGAAGCGCAGGTGCGCGCCCTGCGCGGGGATGCGGCGTAGGACGGCGCCATCCCGCCTCCGCAGCGCCCCGCAATTCCCGTTCGCAGCGGGGCCGCCATTCCCGTTCGCGGCGGACCCGGAATCCCGTTCGTGGCGAGCCCGCCATTCCCGTTCGTGGTGAGCCTGTCGAACCACGGACGGGAACCGGCAAACCCCACACCCCCGCACCGCCCTTCGACAGGCTCAGGGCGAACGGCGCATTCGGCACACGGCCGGCCTCAGCCCACCCAGCCGGCCACCACGAACAGGGCCAGCACCACCAGCCATAGCAACAGGATGCGCCAGATGAGGTTCATCGCCTCGCGCAGCTCCGGCAGCGGGCCGAACACCTCGGCCAGCGCGGTCTCGGCAGGGATACCGGAGGCGGTGTAATCGGCCACTTCCGCGGCGATGTCGGTGCGCACGCTGGCGCGCGCCGCCGCGCCCAGCAGGCCACCCTGCAGCCCGAACGCGCCGGGCCGGCGCCAGGCCGCGGCGACCGCGGCGGCATCGCCCACCACCGCCAGCGCCAGCAGCATCAGCTGGGTCACCGGCCAGTCCAGCAGCGCCAGCAGGGTGCGCGCAAGCGGCTGCACCGCCGCCGGCACCGCCTCGGCCAGGTCTTCCGCCGCCAGCGCCGCCAGCCGGTACAGCAGCGCGCCCGCCGGCCCCAGCAGGCAGAACCAGAACAGCACCCCGAACCAGCGCCGGCGCGCGCCGCGAAACACCGCCTCGACGCAGGCCCCGGCATCGGCCGGCGCGCCCGCCGGCGGCCACAGGCGGGCGGCGGCGGCGCGGCGGGCGGCCTCGTCCGGGGCCGCCAGCACCGCCGCCACGTCGCGGTCGAGATCGCGCGGGCCCCAGCACCAGAACAGCACGGCGATCCCCAGCAGCAGGCTGGGCAGGCCCCAGCCGAGCGGACGCAGGCCCAGCTGCACGACCCCCATCGCCAGCACCGGCAGGCCTGGCGCCAGCAGCAGGTACAGCGCCGCCGGCAGGCGCGGCCCCGGCCAGTGCAGCCAGTCGCGGTAGGCGTCGAAGCGGCGCACGCGGGCCGCCAGCCCCGGCGCCAGATGGCCCAGGGCCAGGGCGATGACGACCGCGAGCAGGGTGATGGCCATGCCTGCCAGTCTAGCCGGCGCGGGCGGCGGCGTATTCGTCCAGCCAGGTCTGGATCACGTGGCGGGCGATGGAGATGGGCGACGGCAGCACGATCTCGTCACCGGGGCCGTCGGCAGCGTTCCAGTCGCGCGCCAGCGCCGCGCGCACCTCCCCGGCGCTGAACCAGCGCGCGGCCTCGATTTCCTCTCCCGGCTGCGGCGGGTCGGGTTCGGCGTGGGCGATGAAGCCGAGCATCAGCGCGCCCGGGAACGGCCACGGTTGCGAGGCCAGGTAGCGCGCGCTGTGCGCATGTACGCGCACGCCGGTTTCCTCCATCACCTCGCGCACCACGGTCTGCTCCAGGGTCTCGCCGGGTTCGACGAAGCCGGCCAGCACCGACCAGCGCCGGCGCGGCCAGCTGGCCTGGCGCGCCAGCAGCAGGCGCTCGCCGTCGGTGATGGCGGCGATCATGGCCTGGTCGGTGCGCGGATAGTGCTCGCTGCCGCAGGCAGCGCACACGCCCCGCCAGCCGCCGCGCGCCAGCCGCAGCGGGCCGGCGCAGGCCGGGCAGTAGCGGTAGCGCTGGTGCCAGTGCTGCAGCGCGCGCGCCTGCGCGAACAGGGTGGACTGCCAGGCCGGCCACTGCGCGGCGGCGCTGCGCAGGTCCAGCCAGCCGGCGGCCGCGGGCGCGGCGGCTTCGGTCAGGAACCAGGCGCGCCCGTCGCGCAGACCGAGGAAGGTGCCATCCTGCGGGCCACCGGCCACTCCGGCGGCAGGCAGTTCCAGCAGCTGCCCGCGCGCATCCACCGGCGCCTGCCCGCGCGCGTCCAGCGCGATCACGCCGGCCTGCGGCCACAGCGCGGCCAGCGCGTCGGGATCGCTGCGCAGGTGGTCGGCGCGGTCCAGCGCCCCGTCCACGAAGGCGAACGGGCACGCCTGCGCCGCCGGCGCCTGGCTCATACGGTGAAGCTGCTGCCGCAGCCGCAGGTGGTCCTGGCGTTGGGGTTGCGGATCACGAACTGGGCGCCGGCCAGCGATTCGCTGTAATCGACCTCGGCGCCCATCAGGTACTGCAGGCTGAGCGGATCGACCAGCAGCGTGGCGCCGTCGGTGGCGATCGCCAGGTCGTCCGGCTCCTGGCCCTCGTCGAACTCGAAGCCGTACTGGAAGCCGGAGCAGCCGCCGCCCTGGATGTACACCCGCAGCTTGAGCGCCGGGTTGCCCTCCTCCGCCACCAGTTCGCGCACCTTGGCCGCGGCGGCGGCGGTGAAACGCAGCGGGGAAGCGGGCGGCAGCGGCGGCGTGGCGGGTTCGAGCAGGGGCAGATCCATGCCGACAGCATGGGGCGCGGGCGGCGTGGATTCAACCCGAAGATTCGACCCGAGGGTTTCCCTCGACCACTCACCCGTCGGCCTGCGCCGGGGCCACCACCGCCGCCCACGGGAACGCCTGCTCCAGCGGCGCGCCGCCCTCCGGCAGCAGGCGCACGACCACCCGCACCGGCTTGCTGCCACGCGGCAGCACCAGGTCGCCTTCCACCTGCTGGAAGTACTTGAAGGCGTAGGGAATGCCCGCAGTGGCGGCCGGCGCCGCCAGGGCAGGCCACTCCAGCCGGCGCAGACGGCGCCCGTCGCTGACCTCCACCTGCAGCTGCAGGTGGCCGGTATTGACCGCCCCGCGATTGATGTTCTGGGTCAGGGTGGCGGTGAAATGCCACAGCTGCGGATCCCGCTGCGGCTGCAGCACCAGCGCATGCACGCCCAACCCGCGGCGCTGGGCGCTGCCGGCGAAGCGCTCGTAGAAAGCGACATCGGCGCGCAGCGCGGCAATCTCCTCGTCGCGCTCGGCCAGGGTCGCCTGCAGGCTGGCGTTGGCCTCGCGGCTGATGCGGTCGGCCAGCGCCAGGGTCGCGTTGCGCTGTTCCAGCACCGCGATCCGGCGCGCCTGCGCCTGCAGCTGCTCGCGCGCATTGGCCGGCTGCGGGGCGAAACTGCGCCAGGCGCCCCACAGGCCCAGCAGCAGGGCGGCGGCAACCAACAGCGTGCCTGCCAAGCGCGGATGCCCGGCACGCGGACGCGGTGGCGGCGAAGAGGGCGGCATGCCGGCGGTATCGCATCGCCACGATCACTGCGTCAAGCCGGATTGGCGTATAGACTGGCAGCGTCCCCGCCGGAATGCGCGGCGCCTCGATGCGCCGGCGGCCTCCATTCCCGGCGTTTTGCGTCAGAATCACCGAATATGGACGTGCTGCCCCGCCCGATGGACTCCCGCACCACCAACGCCTCCGCCCTCCTTCCTGCGCCGGCCGCGGAGGATCTTGTATGAGCACGCTGCAGGACCCGACCGCCGCCGATGCTCTTCCCTACCGCGTGCTGATCGTCGAAGACGACCGCAGCCAGGCGGTGTTCGCCGAGGCGATCCTGCGCGGCGCCGGGATGCAGGTGGAAGTGGTCGCGGTGCCCGAGCGGGTGCTGGAAGCGGTGGAACGCTTCGATCCCGACCTGGTGCTGATGGACCTGCACCTGCCCGGCACCAGCGGCACCGCGCTCACCCGCCAGATCCGCGCGCTGTCGCGCTTCGAACACACCCCGGTGGTGTTCCTGACCGGCGACCAGGACCCCGAGCGCCAGCTGGAAGTGCTGGAGCAGGGCGGCGACGACTTCATCCTCAAGCCGGTGCGCCCGCGCCACCTGATCGTGGCGGTGCAAAGCCGCGTCCGCCGGGCGCGCGCGCTGCGCAGCAGCCTGCAGGCGCCGGCCGAATCCGACCGCCATCCGGTCACCGGGCTGCATACCCGCCCGGCGCTGATGAAGGCGCTCTCCGCCCAACTTGCCAGCGGCGCACCGGGGGGCACTGCTGCTGGAGATCGGCAATGCCGCAGCGCTGCGCGCGCGCTACGGGTATGCCGCCTTCGAATCCCTGATGACCGACGCCGGGCGCTTCCTCGCCACCTTGACGGGCGAGCACCCCACCGCGCGCCTGAGCGACAACGCGTTCCTGGTCGCGGCCAAGGGCCTCGATCGCGGCGCGCTGGACACCTTCGCCCGCACCCTGCGCGACGGCATCGGCTACCACGATTTCCAGGTGGATGACGCGCCGCTGCGCCTGCGCTGCACCCTCGGCTATACCACCTACGAGCACGGCTTCGAGGATGCCGGCGCGGTGCTGGCCGCGGCCGAAGACGCAGGGCGCGAGGCGCACGCCTCGCCGGTGGGAATCGCGGCCTACACCCCGCCCGACACCACCGCCGATGCCGGCGTGGTGCAGGAGCTGCGCGCCGCGCTGGCGCCCGGCGGCCAGGGCCTGTACCTGGCATTCCAGCCGGTGGTGGCGGTGGCCGGCGGCGACGAGGCCCAGTTCCAGGTACTGCTGCGGATGACCGGCGCCGATGGCAACGTGCGCAAGGCCGCCGAGTTCCTGCCCGCGGCGCAGGCCAGCGGGCTGATGCCGCAGCTCGACCGCTGGGTGATGGAAAACGCGCTGCAGCTGCTGCAGAAGCGCCGCGCCGAAAGCCGGCCGCTGCGCCTGTTCGTCTCGCAGTCGCCGCGCACCCTGGCGCAGGACAGCTACGTCGGCTGGCTGCAGGAGGCGCTGGACCGCTACGCGGTGGATGGCCCCTCGCTGGTGATCGACCTGCGCCTGGAGGATGCGGTGATCCACGTGGTGCTGCTGCACCAGGTCTGCGAGCAGCTGGTGCCGGCCGGGGTGCAGTTCTGCCTCAGCCAGTTCCGCAGCAACGAGGACGCCAACCAGCTGCTGCAGGAACTGCCGCTGGGCTATCTGCGCCTGTCCGCCGAATTCGCACGCCACCCGCTGCCGCCGGAGCTGCAGGACGAAATGCGGATGGCGATCGAGCGCGCGCACCGGCTCGGCCTGCAGGTGATCGGGCAGGCGGTGGAAGACCCGCAGGCCGCGGCCGCGCTGTGGGTGGCCGGGATCGACTTCATCCAGGGCAACCTGGTCCAGCATCCCGACCAGGCGCTGGAGTTCGACTTCCGGAGCGCCACCCTGTGAACGCCACGCGCGGCTCGGGCCTGACCCTTGCCAGCGCCCGCTGGATGGCCCTGGGCGCTGCCGCCGGCGCGGCGCTGGCGCTGGTGGTGGAGCAGCTGGGCGTGCAGGGTCCGTGGCAGATCATTGCCCTCATCCTCGCCCTGCTGGCGCTGTTTGGCACCACCACCTATGCGCTGACCGCGCGCAATCGCGAGCTCCAGCTGCGCGAACAGGCCGAGCAGGCCGAGCGCAGCGTGGAGGAGATCAGCCTGCTGCAACGCGAGATCGACCGCCATACCAAACTGGAAGAGGAGCTGACCCGCGCCAAGCAGGCGGCGGAGGCGGCGGTGATGGCCAAGGGCGAGTTCCTGGCCACCATGAGCCACGAGATCCGCACCCCGCTGAACGGCATCATCCCGATGCTGGATCTGCTGACCAGCTCGCGCATGACCCTGGACCAGCAGGAGATCCTGCGCACTGCGATCGCCTCGGCGCAGCAGCTGCTGCGGATCGTGGACGACATCCTGGACTACTCCAAGCTGGAAGCCGACCGCCTGGAGCTGGAGACCACCGCGTTCAACCTGCGCGAGCTGCTGCAGAGCGTGATCACGCTGATGGAGCGGCCGGCCGCGGCCAAGAACCTGCACCTGACCCTGTACATCGACTCCTCGGTGCGGCTGCCGGTGCGCGGCGACCCGGTGCGCCTGCGCCAGGTGATCAGCAACCTGGTCAGCAACGCGATCAAGTTCACCGAGCGCGGCAGCGTCACCGTCACCGTCAGGCGGGTCGGCGAGACCCCGGCCCAGCACCTGCTGCGCGTCGAGGTGCAGGACACCGGCATCGGCATCGAACCTGCCATTCGCGACAAGCTGTTCCAGCCATTCAGCCAGGCCGATGCCTCCACCACCCGGCTGTACGGCGGCACCGGGCTGGGGCTGGTGATCTCGCAGCGCATCGTCGCGCTGATGGGCGGCAAGATCGGGGTGGAGTCGCAGCCGGGGCTGGGCTCGACCTTCTGGTTCGAGGTGCCGCTGCTGAAGGTCGCCGGCGACATGCCCACCCAGCAGGAGGACCTGCACGGCGGGCGCGTGCTGCTGATCACCACCGATCCGCGGCTGCGCATGCGCCTGACCATGCTGCTGCCGAACTGGGGCCTCCGCGTGACCACCGTGGAGAACACCCACGACGCGCTGGAGCGCCTGCGCCAGGCGCACGCGCAGGGCGAGCCGTGGACCTTCTCGGTGGTACTGGCGGACCTCTCCAGCATCCGCAGCACCGCATTGTCGCTGGCGCGCAACATGGAACGCCGCCAGCAGTACGGCGATGTGCGCCTGGTGTACCTGCGCGGCGACGAAATCACTTCGCTCGACCTGCCGGTCTCGGCCACGATCATCCCGCGCCACGTCGAGGACGCCGACCTGCGCGCGGCGCTGTCCGCTTCCGGCGTCTCGTGGGCGCATCACGACCCGCACCCGGCCCCGACCGGACGCGGCGCCGGCGGGGCCCCGGCGGCGGGCACGCAGGCACCGCGGGTGCTGCTGGTGGAGGACAATCCGGTCAACCTGATGGTGGCGCAGCGCCTGCTGCAGGTGCTGGGCGCCGAGTGCGACACCGCCGGCAACGGCCAGGTGGCGCTGGAGAAACTCGAGGCCGGCGATTACGACCTGGTGCTGATGGACTGCCAGATGCCGGTGCTGGACGGCTATGCCGCCACCCGCAAGTGGCGCGAACTCGAGCAGCAGCGGCCGACCGCGCGGCGCATGCCGATCGTGGCGATGACCGCCAACGCGATGGCCGGCGACCGTCAGAAGTGCCTGGACGCGGGCATGGACGACTACCTGGCCAAGCCGGTCACCCGCGCCGAGCTGGAGCAATGCATCGCGCGCTGGCGCGGCACCCGCATGCCGGTGCCCGCCAGCCTGCCGTCGCCCGCCGAGCTGGCGGAACGCTCGCCGCCGGTGCTCGACGGCGGGGTGCTGGGCGAGCTGCGCGAAGTCCTCGGCGCCGAGGTGGACAAGATCATCGCGGTCTACCTGGAGGACGCCCCGCGCCTGATCGCGCAGCTGGAGCGCGCCGCGGTCTCCAACGACCCCATCGCGCTGCGGGTGGCCGCGCATACCCTGAAGTCGTCCAGCGCCAACGTCGGCGCAACCACGCTGTCGAACGCCGCACGCGATCTCGAACACGGCGCGCGCGACGGCACCTTGTCCGAACCTTCGGCCGCGGTGGCGGCCATCGTCGCCGAGTTCGCGCGCGTGCGCGCGGCGCTGCAGGCGCAGCAGGCTGGCAAGGTGCCGGCCTGACCGCCCGCCCCGCGCGTCAGCCGCTGTAGCGGCAGCCCGAGGTGCAGGTTTCGCGCACCACCACCGCCGACAGCAGCGGTACCCGCGGCTTCAGCCGCTCCCAGATCCAGATCGCCAGGCGCTCGCTGGTGGGGTTTTCCAGGCCCTCGATGTCGTTGAGGTAGTGATGGTCCAGCTGCTCGTACAGCGGCTGGAAGGCGGCCTTGAGGTCGGCGAAATCCATCACCCAGCCGGTGTCCGCGCCAGGCTCGCCGCTGACGTGCAGCTCGATCCCGAACGAATGCCCGTGCAGGCGCGCGCACTTGTGCCCGGCCGGCACGTTCGGCAACCGGTGCGCGGCTTCGAGGGTGAAGGTCTTGTAGATGTCCATGCGGGGGGCATGCCGGAGCCGGGGCCACGCGGGGCCGGAAACGCGCAGCCCCGCCAGGATGCGGGGTTGCGAGCGGCTGCGCGTTGGTGGCCGCGTTGGTGGCTATGGGTGGACTCGAACCACCGACCCCAGCATTATGAGTGCTGTGCTCTAACCGGCTGAGCTACATAGCCAACGCAGAGCCGGGCATTATCCTGATCCCCCCGGCCCGCGTCAATTCGCCGCGCGGGCGCTTGCCCACCCCGGCGGCGGCTGGCACAGTCGGGCCATCGCTTGCTGCATGGAGTCCGCCTCGTGGTCGATCCGGACGGCTTCCGCCCCAACGTCGGCATCGTGCTGATGCAGGAAGACGGCCGCCTGTTCTGGGCGCGCCGGGTGCGTCGCGACGGCTGGCAGTTCCCACAGGGCGGCATCCACACCGACGAGACCCCGCTGGAGGCGATGCACCGCGAATTGCGCGAGGAAACCGGGCTGTTGCCGGAACATGTGGAGGTGCTGGGCGCCACGCCCGGCTGGCTGCGCTACCGGCTGCCGCCGCACGCGATCCGCCACCGCGACCGGCTGGTGTGCATCGGCCAGAAGCAGGTGTGGTTCCTGCTGCGCTTCCGCGGCCAGGAGCGCGACCTGCGCCTGGACCTGACCACCACGCCGGAATTCGACGACTGGCGCTGGGTGGACTACTGGTACCCGCTGGCGCACGTGGTGCCGTTCAAGCGCAACGTCTATACCCGCGCCCTGCACTACCTGGCGCCGCTGGCGCGTGCGGTGGCGGGGCCGCAGGCCGTTCCCGAGCCGGCGCCCGGCGCCCCGCAACGGCTGCGCCAGCGCTGATCCGCGGCCCGCAGGCCTGGCGTGCACCTGAACGCAGGACAACCGTCCGTCGCCACGGCCAGCGCGCATGTTGCATCGCAACAAAACGACGGTTATGCTGCAGCGCACAAACCGGCAATGCCTGCCGGATCGCCACGCAGGAGACCGCCATGTACCAGTTCAACCTCAACGAGCAGTTCAGCAAGACCGCCGGCCAGTTCGCCGAGGCGGCCGCCAACATCAACCGCCTGGCCCTGGCCAATGCCGAGAAGGCGTTCGGCCTGCACCTGGCCGCGGCTCGAGGAAAACATCAACGCCACCTTCGCCTTCGCCGGCGAGCTGGTGGACATGCGCGATGCCGAGGCCATGAAGACGGTGTGGCCGAAGGGTCTGCAGGTCGCCCGCACCAATGCCGAGCGCAGCCTGGGCGCCATGCAGGAAGCCTTCGCGCACACCCTGAAGACCCACGAGGCGATCGGCGAGCTGGCCAAGAGCCAGTTCGAGCTGGCCGGCGCGCAGGTCAAGGCCGAAGTCGAGAAGGCCGCCAAGGCCGGCGCCAAGGCCGCCAAGTAAGCCCGCAATCGCATTCCACTCCGGAATACCGCCGGACACGATCCCCCTCCGGTTCGGCGCGTTTGCGCCCGGCAGCCCCGCTGCCGGGCGTTTTTGTGTCTGGCGATCCGGCCGCCGGCGCCCTCCATACAGGGCAGCGCGCGCCCGGCAATATGTGTACCGGAAAGTACATTAAGCGTGCTACGCTTGCGCGCCCCTCTTCCACCCCCCCGGGAATCTCGCCATGTCCCCTACCCCATCCCGCTCCAAGCCCAACGCTCCGCTGCGCTGGATCCTGATGCTGGCCGGCGTGCTGGTCGTGTTCGGCGGCGTATTTCTGGTCAAGGCGGTGTTCGCCCGCAAGACCAATGCGTTCTTCGACCACATGCCGCAGCCGGCGGTGGCGGTGAGCACCTACACCGCGAAGACCGAGCGCTGGAGCAGCGACAACCAGGCGGTCGGCACCCTGGTCGCGGTGAACGGCACCAACGTCACCACCGAGTCCGGCGGCGTGGTCCGCAGCATCGAGTTCCAGGCCGGGCAGCCGGTGCGCGCCGGCGACGTGCTGGTGCGCCTGAACACCGCCAACGAGGAAGCCACGCTGAAGGCGCTGGACGCCGCGGCGACGCTGGCGCAGGTGCAGGCCGGGCGCTGGACCCGGCTGGGCCAGGATCAGCTGGTGTCGAAGGACGACGTGCAGCAGAAGCAGACCGCTGCCGCCAGCGCGCGTGCGCAGGCCGAGGCGCAGCGGGCGCTGATCGCACAGAAGACCATCCGCGCGCCGTTCTCCGGGGTGCTCGGCATCCGCCAGGTGAACCTGGGCCAGTACGTGGCGCCGGGCGCGCCGATCGTCACTTTGCAGCAGCTGGATCCGATCTATGTGAACTTCAGCCTGCCCGAGCAGATGATCGACGAGGTCGCACCCGGCACTGCGGTGACCGCCCGCGTGGACGCCCTGCCCGGCAAGGTATTCGAAGGCAAGGTGACCGCCGTGGAGCCGCTGGTGGATTCCAGCACGCGCAACTTCGGCGTGCAGGCCACCCTGCGCAATCCGGACGGCACGCTGCGCCCGGGCAGCTTCGCCCGGGTCGGCTTCAGCCTTGGCGGCGCCCGCGACGTGGTGGTGATCCCGCAGACCGCGGTCAGCTTCAACCCCTACGGGAACAGTGTGTTCGTGGTGACCAAGACCGCGCGCAAGCCGGGCGAGACCGACATGCAGGGCAAGCCGCTGACCGGCGACAAGTTCATCGTCACCCAACGCTTCGTCAAGACCGGCGCCACCCGCGGCGACCTGATCGCGGTCAGCGACGGCCTGAAAGCCGGCGAGACGGTGGTCACCTCCGGCCTGCTGAAGCTGCGCAACGACGCCGAGGTGACCATCAACAACCGCGTGCAGCCGGCCGCCGACCTGCACCCACAGGTGCAGAACAGGTAAGGAGCCACCCCGCGCTGGGCATGCGGCGCCTCCGGTCCGCTCCTAGCCTGCTCCTAGCCTGCCGTCGTCTCCAGGACATCCTCATGAAGTTCACCGACATCTTCATCCGCAAGCCGGTGCTGGCGATGGTCGTCAGCCTGTTCATCCTGCTGCTGGGCCTGCGCGCCTTCAGCGAACTGAACGTGCGCAAGTATCCGGAGCTGCGCAATGCGGTGGTCAACGTCACCACCGCCTATTACGGCGCCGACGCCAACCTGATCCAGGGCTTCATCACCACTCCGCTGGAGCGCGAGATCGCGAGCGCCGAGGGAATCGACTACATCGCCTCCACCAGCTCGGCCGGGGTCAGCAGCATCCAGGCCTACATCCGGATGGACAAGGATCCGAACCAGGTGCTGACCCAGATCAGCGCCAAGGTCAACAAGCTGCGCGGCCAGCTGCCGCCGCAGTCGCAGGATCCGGTGATCGACCTGCAGCAGGGCGAGCAGATCGCGGCGATGTACGTTTCCTTCGCCAGCAACACTCTGACCAACAACCAGATCAGCGACTACCTGACCCGGGTGATCCAGCCCAAGCTGGTGACCGTGCCCGGCGTGCAGCGCGCCGAGATCCTGGGCGCCGGCACCTTCGCCATGCGCATCTGGCTGAAGCCGGAGAAGATGGCCGCGCTCAAGGTCACCGGCAGCGACATCCAGAATGCGCTGCAAGCCAACAACGTGCTGGCGGCGGTCGGCTCCACCAAGGGCCAGATGGTGGCGATCGACATGACCGCGCGCACCGACCTGCGCAATGCCGACGAGTTCCGCAAGCTGATCGTGCGCGAGCAGGACGGTGCGATCGTGCGCCTCGGCGACGTCGCCGACGTGGTGCTGGGCTCGGAGAGCTATGGCACCTCGGTGCGGATCAACGGCGAGGCCGCCACGTTCATGGGCATCTACGTCGCGCCCGATGCGAACTCGCTGGAGGTCATCAAGGCCGTGCGCAAGCTGTGGGACAGCCAGATCGTGCCGCAGCTGCCGCAGGGCATCACCGCCACCATTCCCTATGACAGCACCGAGGCGATCAACGACGCCATCAACGAGGTGATCCGCACCATCATCGAGGCGCTGGTCATCGTCATCGTGGTGATCTACCTGTTCCTGGGCTCGCTGCGCAGCGTGCTGATCCCGGCGGTCACCATCCCGCTGTCGCTGATCGGCGGGCTGTTCCTGATGCTGGTGCTGGGCTTCTCGATCAACCTGCTCACCCTGCTGGCGATGGTGCTGGCGATCGGCATCGTGGTGGACGATGCGATCATCGTGCTGGAGAACATCCACCGCCACATCGAGGAAGGCATGTCGCCGTACGATGCCGCCATCCGCGGTGCGCGCGAGCTGGCCTGGCCGGTGGTGGCGATGACCACCACCCTGGTCGCGGTGTACCTGCCGATCGGCTTCCAGGGCGGCCTGACCGGCGTGCTGTTCACCGAGTTCGCGTTCACCCTGGCCGGCGCGGTGCTGCTGTCCGGCGTGATCGCGCTCACCCTCACCCCGATGATGAGCTCGCGCATCCTCAAGGCGCACGACCCCGAGCACCCCAAGAGCCGGCTCGAGGACTGGCTGGACCGCCGCTTCGAAGCGCTGCGCCAGGCCTACCAGCGGCGCCTGCATGGCGCGCTGGAAACCAAATCGGTGATCGCCGCGTTCGGCCTGATCGTGCTCGTCAGCTGCGTGTTCCTGTACAGCACCGCGCCGAAGGAACAGGCGCCGCTGGAGGACGAGGGCTTCATCTTCTCGGTCGCCAGCGCCGACCCCACCGCCACCCTCGACTACGTCGAGCGCTATACCGCCGAGATCAACCGGATCGCCAAGGGCGTGCCGGAGGTGCAGGACCGCTTCCTGTTCAACGGCGGCTTCGGCGGCGGTGGCGGCGGCGCCAGCCCGATGGCGATGGGCGGCTTCGTGCTCAAGCCGTGGAGCCAGCGCAGCCGCTCCACCAACCAGGTGCTACAGCAGGAACTGCAGCCGAAGCTGGCGCAGGTGACCGGCCTCAACGTGTTCTCGCTGGTGCCGCCCTCGCTGCCCAGCGCCGGCGGCGGCGCCAGCGGCGGCGAGTTCATCATCGGCGGCGTGGGCGAGCTGTCGCAGCTATCCGAACTGGCGGATGCGGTGCTGGCCAAGGCCCGCGCCAGCGGCCGCTTCATCTTCCTCGACAAGGACCTGAAGATCGACAAGCCGCAGATCGAGGTGGTGGTGGACCGCGACAAGGCCGCCACCCTCGGGATCGACATGCGCACCCTCGCCGCCGACATGTCGGCGATGCTGGCCGGCGGCTACACCAACCTGTTCTCGATGCAGAACCGCTCGTACCGGGTGATCCCGCAGGTCGAGCGCCAGCGCCGGCTGAACGCGCACGACCTCGAGAACTACTACACCCGCACCCGCGACGGCCAGCTGATCCCGCTGTCCACCATCGTCACCCTCAAGGAGAGCACCCAGCCGCAGTCGCTGAAGCGCTTCCAGCAGCTCAACGCGGTGGCCATCACCTTCGCGCCGCGCCCGGGCGTCACCAAGGGCGAGGCGCTGGCGATCCTGGACCAGGCCGCCAAGGACGTGCTGCCGCAGGGGTACAGCGTGGACTACGCCGGCGAATCGCGGCAGTTCAAGCAGGAGGGCTCGGCCATGCTGCTGACCCTGGTGCTGGCGCTGCTCGTGATCTACCTGGTGCTGTCGGCGCAGTTCGAGAGCTTCCGCGACGCGCTGATCATGCTGCTGACCGTACCGATGGCGATCAGCGGCGCGCTGCTTGCGCTGAACGTGCTGGCGCTGGTGGCCAACGTGCTGCAGTTCGCCGGGATCGAGGCCTTCCCGGGATGAGCATCAACATCTATACCCAGGTCGGCCTGGTGACCCTGATCGGCGTGATCTCCAAGCACGGCATCCTGATCGTGGAGTTCGCCAACAGGCTGCAGGAGCAGGGCCTGTCCAAGCGCGAAGCGATCGAGCAGGCCACCGGCATCCGCCTGCGCCCGGTGCTGATGACCACCGCCGCGCTGGTGTTCGCGATGATCCCGCTGCTGCTGGCCAAGGGCCCGGGTGCGGCCTCGCGCTTCTCGATGGGCGTGGTAATCGCCTCCGGCATGACCATCGGCACCCTGTTCACCCTGTTCGTGCTGCCGGCGTTCTACCTGTACCTGGCGCGCGACCATGCGCACGACCGCAAGCCGGACGCCGAACAGGCCGAGGTGGACGCCTTCGGCGAAGCCCCGCTGACCACCGCGCCGCCACGGGACTGAACCGGCGCGCATGGCCACTCACGCAAACGCCCGGGCCTGCCCGGGCGTTTGCGTTTGCGCGCGAGGCGCCGCTAGGCGGCCAGCGTCGACACGCGCAGGTGCGCGGCCAGCGCCTGCGGATCGCCATCCGGCGCATACGGCAGCACGCCCCAGCACGGCGCCGGCAGGCGCGCGCGCAGGATGGCGAGGTTGTCCTCCACCCGCGCCATCGCCGGGTCCACCTGCGAGCCGATCCAACCGGCCAGGTGCAGGCCGTCGGCGGCGATCGCGCGCGCGCTCAGCAGGGCGTGGTTCTGGCAGCCCAGGCGCAGGCCCACCACCAGCACCACCGGCAGGCGCAGCGCGCGCACCAGGTCGGCCTGCATCAGGCTGGCCGACAGCGGCGCGGCCCAGCCGCCGACGCCCTCCACCACCAGCGCGTCCACCCGCGCCGCCAGCCGCGCATGGGCCGCCAGAATCGGTGCCAGCGTCACCTCGATGCCGGCATCGCGCGCGGCCAGCTCCGGCGCCAGCGGCTGCTCCAGCGCGAACGGGTTGAGGTCGGTATAGGCGATCCCGGGTTCACCCGCGCGCTGCAGGGCGAGCGCGTCGGCGTTGCGCCAGGCGCCGTCGATGCGCTCGCAGCCGCTGGCCACCGGCTTCATCCCGGCCGCGCGCAGCCCGCGTGCGCGCAGCGCGTGCAGCAGCGCGCAGCTGGAAAGCGTCTTGCCGATGCCGGTGTCGGTGCCGGTGATATAGAACGCGTGCATGGGGCGATTCCACGCCGTGGGGACGGGCGCGATGTTACTGCCCGGGCCGGCATTGCTACACTGGCCCCATGAGCTTCTCCTTTCCGCCTCTCACCGGCACCAAGCCGGAACGCTATGCGCAGCTGCTGGAGCAGGCGCGCGCCCTGCTGCATGACGAATGCGACCGCATCGCCAACGCCGCCAACCTGTCGGCGCTGGTCTACCACGCGCTGCCCGACCTGAACTGGGTGGGCTTCTACTTCTTCGACGGCCGCGAGCTGGTGGTCGGCCCGTTTCAGGGCCTGCCGGCCTGCGTGCGCATCCCGCTGGACAAGGGCGTGTGCGGTGCCGCCGCGCGCACCCGCCAGACCCAGCGGGTGGACGACGTGAACGCCTTCCCCGGGCACATCGCCTGCGATTCCGCCAGCCGCTCCGAGCTGGTGGTGCCGCTGTACCGAGGCGACACCCTGCTCGGCGTATTCGACCTCGACAGCCCGCTGCCGGCGCGCTTCGACGGCGACGACCAGCGCGGGCTGGAGGCGATCGCCGCGGCCTATCTGGAATCGCTGGGGTGACCCTGAAGCTGCGCAACATCGGCCCGAAATCCGCGGCCTGGTTGCGCCAGGTGGGGTTGCGCACGCCCGAGGAACTGGCCGCGGTAGGCGCAGTGGGCGCCTACGTCAAGGTGCGCCGCGCCGGCTTCAAGCCCAGTTTGAACCTGCTGTACGCGCTGGAAGGCGCGCTGGCCGACTGCCACTGGCAGGACGTGCCTGACGTGCGCCGCGCGGAACTGGTGCAGGCCGCCGAAGCTGCCATCGCGCAGTTGCCGCCGCCGCGCGGGCGCCCCGCCGCCGCGCCGGTCACCACCACCCATCACGAGGCCGCGGGCATGGCGCCGGGGCTGGCCCTGTTCGACGACGAGCGCAGCCCCGCCGCCGCAGACGACTGACCGCTTGCGGCCGGTGCAGGCGCTACACTATGCGCGCTTGAGGTGACCCGCCGGTGCAGCCGGCAGGTTGAAACGGGAAGCCGGTGACGCGACGCGCGAGCGCCGCCAGTCCGGCGCTGCCCCCGCAACGGTAAGCGTGACGACGCCAGCATCGGCCACTGTGCATCCGCATGGGAAGGCGCTGGCGGGGAACATCTCCGCGATGTTCCGCGCGCAAGCCCGGAGACCGGCCCCAGGCATGTCTGGTGACGATGCGGAGGGCATCGCGCGGCCTGTGCGCGCCTTGCTGGCCGCCGTGTCCGTCGCGCTCCCCCGCATGGCCATCGCCCACCATCCCAGGGCGCGCGGGCGTGCGCGCCGGAGACTTCATCCATGCAATCCCGACTCCCGCACCACACTCTCGCCATCCTGCCCTTGGCGCTTGCCGCCGCACTGCCGCTGGCGGCGCGCGCCGACGAGGCCAAGACCCTCGACCGCGTGATCGTCACCGCCACCCGCACCCCGACCACGGTGGAGGCCTCGCTGGCGGCGGTGGAAGTGATCGACCGCGCGCAGATCGACGCCAGCGGCGCGCATTCCCTGCCCGAGCTGCTGCGGGGGCGCCCCGGCATCGACATCGTCAACCAGGGCGGGCTGGGCAAGCTGAGCACCCTGTTCCTGCGCGGCACCGAATCCGACCACACCCTGTTCCTGGTGGACGGCGTGCGCATCGGCTCGCCGACCTCCGGCCTGGCGGCGATTCAGGACATCCCGCTGGCGTTGATCGAGCGCATCGAGATCGTGCGCGGGCCGCGCTCCTCGCTGTATGGCGCGGACGCGATCGGCGGCGTGATCCAGATTTTCACCCGCCGCGACACGGCCCGCGGCACCCATGCGCGCGCGCGGATCGCGGCCGGCAGCCACGGCCTGCGCGAGGCCAGCGCCGGGCTGGACCTGCACGGCGCGCGCGGCGGCATCGGCGTGGACGTGGCGCACCAGCGCACCGACGGCATCAATGCCTGCACCGGGTATTTCGATCCGCTGACCTGGAACGGCGCGGGCTGCTTCATCGTGCCCGGCACCCACCTCGACCGCGACGGCTACCGCAACCACAGCGCCAGCCTGCGCGCGGACTTCGCGCCGGCCGACGGCTGGCAGCTGGATGCGCGCGCCTTCCGCGCCGACGGCCACAACGACTACGACGGCGATTACGTGGACAACTCCGACATCGTCCAGCAGGTGGTCGGCGGAAGCCTGCGCTGGACGCCGACCCGGGCGCTGCAGCTCAAACTCAGCGCCGGGCGCAATACCGACGATTCCCGCAACTACCTGGGCAAGGTGTTCAGCAACCGCTTCGCCACCCACCGCGACAGCGCCAGCCTGCAGGGCGATCTCACCCTGGCCCGGGGCCAGCGGCTGAGCGCGGGCCTGGACTGGTTGCGCGATGCCGCCAATGTCAGCGATCCGTGGGCGCCGTTCGCGCGCACCCGCGGCAACCGCGGCCTGTTCGCGCAGTACCAGGGCGACTCCGCCGTGACCGGCGGTCAGCAGCATCTGCAGCTGGCCCTGCGCCATGACGACAACGACCAGTTCGGCGGCCACACCACCGGCAACCTCGCCTGGGGCCGCGACCTCGGTGGCGGCTGGCGTATCACCGCCAGCCACGGCACCGCGTTCAAGGCGCCCACCTTCAACGAGCTGTACTACCCCGGCTTCAGCAACCCCCTGCTGCGTCCGGAAACCGCGCGCAGCAGCGAGCTGTCGCTGGCGCGCAGCGGCGCGGACTGGCGTCTGCAGGCCAACGCCTACCAGACCCGCATCCGCGATCTGATCGCCTACGACGCCGTGCTCGGCAAGCCCGCCAACATCGATTCCGCGCGCATCCGCGGGCTGGAGCTGACCGGGCAGGCGCAGTGGGGCGCATGGTCGGCGCGCGGCCAGCTCGGCTGGCTGCAGACCCGCAACGAGAGCCCCGGCAGCAACCACGGACACCTCCTGCCTCGCCGCGCGCCGCGCAGCGCGCGCCTGGATCTGGACCGCGAGGCCGGCGCGTGGAGCTTCGGCCTGAGCGGGATCGCGCAGGCCGCGCGCTGGGACGATGTGGCCAACGCCCTGCGCGTGGGCGGCTATGCGACGCTGGACGCACGCGTCACCCGCCGGCTCGCGCACGGCTGGACGCTGCAGGCGAACGTCAGCAACGCCCTGGACAAGCGCTACCAGACCAGCGCGTACTACCCGCAGCCGGGGCGCGAATACACCCTGAGCCTGCGCTGGCAGGACGAGTGAGCCACGCCATGCGGAGCCGGCCGGCACGCGGCCGGCTCCGCCCGCATTCCGCGCCACCGCCTCATTCCGTCGCGGCGGCGCTTCCTTCTTCAGCCAGCCGCCTGCAGGCGCGCAACAGGTCCAGGCATTCCGGCGGCGCCAGCGGCTTGAAGAACAGATAGCCCTGCGCCTGGTCGCAGCGCGCCGCGCGCAGGAAGGCGAACTGCTCCTGGGTTTCCACCCCTTCGCCCACCACCACCATTCCCAGGCTGTGCGCCAGCGCGATCACGGTGCGCACGATGGTGGCGCCATTGCCGTCGCGGGTGATGTCGGACACGAACGAGCGGTCAACCTTCAGGCAATGCAGCGGCAATGACTTCAGGTAGGCCAGCGAGGAATAGCCAGTGCCAAAGTCGTCGATGGCGACGCGCACGCCCAGCCGCTGCAGGTCGGTCAGCGCCACCGTGGCCGCGGCCAGATCGTCCATCAGCATCGACTCGGTGATCTCCAGCTCCAGATCGTGCGGCTGCAGCCCGGTCTCGCGCAGCGCGCGGCTGACTTCCTCGGCGATGTCACGCTGGCGGAACTGGCGCGCCGACAGGTTCACCGCCATGGTGCCGGCCGGCAACCCTTCAGCGCGCCACTGGCGCAGCTGGCGGCAGGCCTCGCGCAGCACCCAGTCACCGATCGGCAGGATCAGCCCGGTACGCTCGGCCACCGGGATGAACTCGTCCGGGCGCACCGTGCCCAGCTCCGCGCTATGCCAGCGCAGTAGCGCCTCCCAGCCGGCCAGACGGCCACTTTCGATTTCCCATTTCGGCTGGTAGTGCAAGGCCAGCTCGCCGCGCGCCAGCGCCTGGCCCAAGCCTGCCTCCAGCTGCGCCTCGCGCCGGAATGTCTGTTCCAGGGCTTCGTCATAGGCCACCACGCAGTTGCGCCCGGCCTGCTTGGCCCGGCGCAGGGCGAGGTCGGCATGCTTGACCAGCGCGCCCGCCGACAGCGGTGCGAGCGCATGCCCGGCCAGCCCGATGCTGGCGCCGATGCCGATGCGGTCCTCGCCCAGCTCGAACTCGCGCGCCAGCGCGACCAGCAAGGTCTCGGCGCACTGCCGCGCCGAGGCCAGCGTGGTCTCCGGCAGATACATCAGGAACTGGTCGCCGCTGAAGCGCGCCAGCTGCGCCGAGGCAGGCAGCACCTCGCGCAGGCGCGCGGCGATCGCCACCAGCAGGCGGTCGCCCTGGGCGTGGCCGAGGGTATCGTTGACGTTCTGGAAGTGGTCCAGGTCCAGCAGCAGCAACGCGCCCGGCCGGCGCCCGCCGCCCTCGCGCAGCACCTGCTCGAGGCCGGCCAGCGCGGCGCTGCGGTTGGGCAGGCCGGTCAGCGCATCGTGCGCCAGCATGTGCTGCATCTGCCGGAACGGCCGGCGCACGGCCTCCACATACACCGCGCGATACAGGTAGTAGTAGTAGGCGGCGAGTTTAAACACGTGCCCGAGCAGGTTGGGCGTGCTGGTGATGCGGACGTACAGGGTGAAATACAGCTCGCTGACCGCCATCAGCAGCAGCGCCAGCAGCAGGCTGGCGGTATCGCAACCCGTCACCTGGCGCCGGCGCAGCACCAGCACCAGCGCCGCCAGCAGATACAGCCCGCAGGCGCCCCACTCCAGCCAGATCTTGAGCGCGGTCAGGCCGACGCCGTCCACGTACATCGTCGCCAGCCGCTGCGGCGCAGTCAACGGCAGCCAGGCCAGCGCGAGGGCCAGGGCCAGCATCGCGCCGAACCAGGCGACGCGGCGCGCGCGCGAGGCCGGCGCCGGACGCTCCACGAACAGCACATAGGCCAGCAACCCCAGCGCCGCCAGATAGCGCGCCAGCAGCCACAGCAGGATGGTCTTCTGCGCCGAATTCGGGCCCGCCAGCTCCGGCATGCCGGCATAGGTCAGAAGGTGCAGCAGGTCCAGCACGCCGACCGCCAGGAACACGCCCCCCAGTTCCAGCGCGCGCCCCGAACGGTCGGTATCGGCCGCCGTGGCACCGGTGACGAACACCAGCACCGCCACCACCACGGCCAGGATCTCCAGCAGCGAATGCAGGGCCAGGAATTCTCCCTGCGGCACCACCCACTGGCGCCCTGTGAAAGCCTGCAAGCCAAGCAGCGCCAGGCCCAGCATCAGAAGCAGGCTCCCGACCACATGGCGCGCGGCAAGCTTGGGCATCGGCGATCCTCCTCGAACTGACATGCGCGAACGCTGGAACACGCGGCGCAGCAGCGGCCGCAGAGCACTGCATCGTAAACGCACCCAACGTGCGATACGCGCCCGGCTACAGCTGCCGCGCCAGCGCCGACACCCCGCCCCAGGCGATCTGGCCGCCGATGCACAGCAGGATGAAGGCCATCAACTGCTGCACCGCATTGATCGCACTTGGCGACAGCCGTTGCGCCAGCTTGGGCGCATAGCGATAGCACAGATACACCAGCAGGGCCTGCAGCAGGGCGGCGATGAAGATCGCCACGTGCGACAGCAGCGTCGTCATCGGCGCACCGTGGGTGACGTGCGCCGACAGCGTCAGCAGCACCACCAT
This sequence comes from Thermomonas sp. S9, assembly GCF_024704365.1. Classification (GTDB taxonomy): domain Bacteria; phylum Pseudomonadota; class Gammaproteobacteria; order Xanthomonadales; family Xanthomonadaceae; genus Thermomonas. The sequence goes on along the minus strand of NZ_JAJDFY010000001.1, from coordinate 603,316 downwards.
CGTGCCCGGGCCCACCGTCAGTGGGAAGGTGTAGGGATAAAACGCGCTGTCGAGGATCCGCTGCGCGTCTTCGTCCTTGACATGCTCGCTCTCCGCGCCCGTCGTCCGTCCGCCGGCCAGCGTGCGCCAGCCCATCGCCGCCAGGGTCAGGCCGCCGCCGACCTGCATCACCGGCAGCGAGATGCCGAAGAAATGCAGCAGCCACTGCCCGACCAGGATCACCGTCGCCACGTAGGCCAGCATCATCGTTGCCACTTTCGCGGCCAGGCTGCGATATACCTGCTCCGGCCGGTTTCCGATCATGCCGAGGATGATCAGCGCGGTGCCGAAGGGGTTGACCACCGGCATCAGCGCAGCGAACGCCGTCGGCACGATCGCCAGCGGCCCCAGCCAGTCCGGCAATGGCATGCTCACTCCACCGTCACCGACTTGGCCAGATTGCGCGGCTTGTCCACGTCGGTGCCGCGCGCCAGCGCAGTGTGGTAGGCCAGCAGCTGCACCGGGATCGCATGCACCACCGGCGAGAGCACGCCGACATGGCGCGGGGTGCGGATCACGTGCACGCCCTCGGACGCGCTGAAGCTGCTGTCGGCATCCGCGAACACGAACATCTCGCCGCCGCGCGCGCGCATCTTCCTGGATGTTGGACTTCACCTTCTCCAGCAGCGCGTCGTTCGGCGCGATCACCACCACCGGCATCTGGGTGTCCACCAGCGCCAGCGGGCCGTGCTTGAGCTCGCCGGCCGGATAGCCCTCGGCGTGGATGTAGGAGATTTCCTTGAGCTTGAGCGCGCCTTCCAGCGCGATCGGATAGTGCGTGCCGCGGCCGAGGAACAGCGCGTGCTGACGCGGCGCGAACACCGCCGCCCACGACGCGATCTGCGGCTCCAGGTTGAGCGCGTGCTGCACGCTGCCGGGCAGATGGCGCAACTCGTCCAGCAGCGCGGCCTCGCGCGCGGCATCCACCTGGCCGCGCTGCTTGCCCAGGGTCACCGCCAGCGCGAACAGCGCCACCAGCTGGGTGGTGAAGGCCTTGGTCGAGGCCACCCCGATCTCGGCGCCGGCGCGGGTGTAGAACACCAGCCGGCTGGCGCGGGGAATGGCCGACTCCGGCACGTTGCAGATCGACAGCGTCTTCGCATGCCCCTGCGCCTTGGCGTACTTCAGCGCCTCCAGCGTGTCCAGGGTTTCACCGGACTGCGAGATGGTAATGATCAGCTGCTTCGGGTTGCCCACCACCTTGCGGTAGCGGTACTCGCTGGCGATGTCCACCGCGCACGGGATACCGGCAAGATCTTCGATCCAGTAGCGCGCGGTCAGGCCGGCGTAATAGCTGGTGCCGCAGGCGATGATCTGCACCGATTCCACGTCGCGCAGCACCTCGGCCGCCTCCTTGCCCAGCAGCGCGGGGTCGAAACCGCCGGCGTCGAGCAGGCCTTCCACGGTGTCGCCGATCGCGCGCGGCTGCTCGTGGATCTCCTTCTGCATGAAGTGGCGGTAGGGGCCGAGTTCCAGCGAGGCCAGCGACACGTCGGAGACATGCACCTCGCGCTGAACCGGCGCATCACTGGCATCGAACACCTGCACGCCCGCGCAGGTGAGCTCGGCGGTGTCGCCTTCTTCCAGGAAGATCACCCGGCGCGTCGCAGACACGATGGCGGACACGTCCGAAGCCACGAAGTTCTCGCCCTCGCCCAAGCCCACCAGCAGCGGGCAGCCCATGCGCGCGGCCACCAGCGTGCCGGGGTCGCGCCTGTCCACCACCGCCAGCGCGTAGGCGCCATGCAGCTCCTTGACCGCGCGCTGCAGCGCGCCGAGTAGGCTGGCGCCCTGCGCGCGGTAGTGGTGGATCAGGTGCGCCACCACCTCGGTATCGGTCTGCGATTCGAATGTGTAGCCGAGCGCGCGCAGGCGTTCGCGCTGCGCTTCGTGGTTCTCGATGATGCCGTTGTGCACCAGCGCCAGCTCGCCGACGCTGATGTGCGGGTGCGCGTTGGACTCGGTGACGCCGCCGTGGGTGGCCCAGCGCGTGTGGCCGATGCCGATGTGGGCCTGCAGGCCTTCCGCCGCGGCCGCCGCCTCCATCTCGGAGACGCGTCCGGTGCGGCGCACGCGGCGCACCGCTTCGCCCACCACCACCGCGATCCCGGCGGAATCGTAGCCGCGGTATTCCAGCCGCTTCAGGCCGTCCACCAGCAGGGGCACCACGTCACGGTTGGCGATCGCACCGACGATTCCGCACATCAGGATTGCTCAGTTCCTTGAGGAACGCCCAGTTTAAGCCAAGCCTGCGGGCACCGGCCTGGGGTTGGCGCTGGCGCGCGAGATCGCCGAAGCCCACGGCGGGCGCATCGCCCTGCTCAACCGCGAAGGCGGCGGGCTGTGCGTGTCGCTGCTGCTGCCGGCCTGATGGCCTGAACCGCACGCCGCAGCGGACGCGCCCACGCCGTCAGCGCGGGGCCTTCTTCACTGGCCGCTGCCAGCCTTCGACCGTCACCTGCTTGGCTCGCGCCAGCGTCAGCTTGCCGGCCGGCGCATCCTTGCCGATCACCGAGCCGGCGCCGATGGTGGCCCCCTCGCCGATCGTGACCGGCGCGACCAGCGCGCTGTTGGAGCCGATGAAGGCGCGGTCCGCGATCGTGGTGGTGGACTTGTTGGCGCCGTCGTAATTGCAGGTGATGGTGCCGGCGCCGATGTTCACCCCGGCGCCGACCTGGGCATCTCCGAGATAGCTCAGATGGTTGGCCTTGCTGCCTTCACCGATGCGCGCGTTCTTGGTTTCCACGAAATTGCCCACGTGCACGCCGGCGGCCAGCACGCTGCCGGGGCGCAGGCGGGCATACGGGCCGATCTGCGCGGCCGGGCCGATCTGCGCGCCCTCGATGTCGCAATGGGCGCGGATCTCGCTGCCGGCGGCGATGTGCACGTCGCGCAGGCGGCAGAACGGGCCGATGTGCACGCCGTCGCCGAGCTCGACCTCCCCTTCCAGCACCACGTCCACGTCGAGCTCGACATCCTGGCCGACGCGCACCGTGCCGCGGATATCGATCCGCGCCGGATCCGCCACCCGCACGCCCTGCGCGCACAGCGCACGCACCTGACGGCGCTGGAAGGCGCGCTCCAGCTGCGCCAGCTGCCAGGGATCATTCGCCCCTTCCGTCTCCAGCGGATCCTCGACCACCACCACCTCGGCCGCAGTGAACTCACGCGCGGCCGCGGCGAACACGTCGGTCAGGTAGTACTCCCCCTGCGCATTGTCGTTGCGCAGGCCCTCCAGCCAGCGGCGCAGGGCATCGCCCCCGGCGGCGATCACGCCGGTATTCACCAGGCGGATGCGGCGCTGCTCGGGGTCGGCGTCCTTGTGCTCCACGATCGCCGCGACGTGGCCCTCGGAATCGCGCACGATCCGGCCGTAGCCGCTGGGATCGTGCAACTCCGCCGCCAGCACTGCCAGCGGCCGCTGCGACTGCAGCAGGCGGCGCAGGGTGTGCGCGGTGATCAGCGGCACGTCGCCGTACAACACCAGCACCCGCGCCCCGGCCGGAATCGCCGGCATCGCCTGCTGCACCGCATGCCCGGTGCCGAGCTGACGGGCCTGCTCGGCCCAGTGCAGGTCCGGCTGGTCGGCGAATGCCTCCCGCACCTGCGCGCCACCATGCCCATACACCAGATGCACCCCGGCCGGTTCCAGCGCCCGCGCGGCCTCGACCACGTGGGCCAGCATCGGACGCCCGGCGATCCGCTGCAGGACCTTCGGGACGGCCGAGTGCATGCGCTTGCCCTCGCCCGCGGCCAGGATCACGACGTGCAACGGGGCCTCCATGCTCGACTCCAGTGAGGTTGATCGTCCGCGGATTCTAGCGCGCCGGACCGCGGTTTCAGGCCGGCGCGCATTGGATGTCCGGCAGGCCGCTGATTCGTTTCCATTCACAGCCCCCGCTTCCCCGGTCGGTTTTTGGCTGCGCAAAGGAAAACCCCTCCCGGTGCGGGAGGGGTTTGGGGGATAAGGCCCTGGCGATGACCTACTCTTGCATGGTTTGGACCACACTACCATCGGCGCAGCTGTGTTTCACTTCCGAGTTCGGGATGGGATCGGGTGGGACCACAGCGCTGTTGTCACCAGGGAGAGGGTGGAGGGTCGCCGGCTGTTGCGGAGGGATCCGCATGCAGCAGCGCCACGCTCTCAAGGGGGGGAAGAAGAGTGACGAGCATTTGTCGCAAGCCGGCAACGTGCCGAGGCCAAGGGTTGCGGGTTTCAGGAAAGTCTGCACCGGACGTGCAGGCTTTTGCGCAGGGATGCGCATAAAACCGAAGCAACTTGAGGTGATATGGTCAAGCCACACGGATCATTAGTACAGGTAAGCTCAACGCATTGCTGCGCTTACACACCCTGCCTATCAACCACCTGGTCTTGATGGGTCCTTCAGGGGGCTTGTGCCCCGGGAGATCTCATCTTGAGGCGCGCTTCCCGCTTAGATGCTTTCAGCGGTTATCGCTTCCGAACATAGCTACCCGGCAGTGCCACTGGCGTGACAACCGGAACACCAGAGGTTCGTCCACTCCGGTCCTCTCGTACTAGGAGCAGCCCCTCTCAAATCTCCAACGCCCACGACAGATAGGGACCGAACTGTCTCACGACGTTCTGAACCCAGCTCGCGTACCACTTTAAATGGCGAACAGCCATACCCTTGGGACCGACTACAGCCCCAGGATGTGATGAGCCGACATCGAGGTGCCAAACACCGCCGTCGATATGAACTCTTGGGCGGTATCAGCCTGTTATCCCCGGAGTACCTTTTATCCGTTGAGCGATGGCCCTTCCATACAGAACCACCGGATCACTAAGTCCTACTTTCGTACCTGCTTGATCCGTCGATCTTGCAGTCAAGCACGCTTATGCCTTTGCACACAGTGCGCGATGTCCGACCGCGCTGAGCGTACCTTCGAGCTCCTCCGTTACACTTTGGGAGGAGACCGCCCCAGTCAAACTACCCACCATACACGGTCCCCGACCCGGATCACGGGCCCAGGTTAGAACGTCAAGCACATCAGGGTGGTATTTCAAGGTTGGCTCCACCGCAACTGGCGTCACGGCTTCACAGCCTCCCACCTATCCTACACAGACGAACTCAACGTTCAGTGTAAAGCTATAGTAAAGGTTCACGGGGTCTTTCCGTCTTGCCGCGGGAACGCTGCATCTTCACAGCGATTTCAATTTCACTGAGTCTCGGGTGGAGACAGCGCCGCTGTCGTTACGCCATTCGTGCAGGTCGGAACTTACCCGACAAGGAATTTCGCTACCTTAGGACCGTTATAGTTACGGCCGCCGTTTACCGGGGCTTCGATCAAGAGCTTCGCCTTGCGGCTGACCCCATCAATTAACCTTCCGGCACCGGGCAGGCGTCACACCCTATACGTCCACTTTCGTGTTTGCAGAGTGCTGTGTTTTTGATAAACAGTCGCAGCGGCCTGGTTTCTTCGGCCAACCTCAGCTATGAACCATGGTTGGCGCACCTTCTCCCGAAGTTACGGTGCTATTTTGCCTAGTTCCTTCACCCGAGTTCTCTCAAGCGCCTGAGAATTCTCATCCTGCCCACCTGTGTCGGTTTACGGTACGGTCTGCGTAAGCTGAAGCTTAGGAGCTTTTCCTGGAAGCGTGATATCAGCAGCTCTGTCCATGCGGACTCGTCCTTGGCCTCAACGTTGCGCTCCCGGATTTGCCTAAGAGCACCGCCTCAACCCTCTCACCGGGACAACCAACGCCCGGCCTGCCTAACCTTCTCCGTCCCTCCATCGCACTTACGCGAGGTGCTGGAATATTAACCAGCTTCCCATCGACTACGCTTTTCAGCCTCGCCTTAGGGGCCGACTCACCCTGCGTCGATTAACGTTGCGCAAGGAAACCTTGGGCTTTCGGCGTGCGGGCTTTTCACCCGCATTATCGTTACTCATGTCAGCATTCGCACTTCCGATACCTCCAGCAGACCTCTCGATCCACCTTCGCAGGCTTACGGAACGCTCCTCTACCGCGCATCCCAAAGGATGCACCCCAAGCTTCGGTTCAACGCTTAGCCCCGTTAAATCTTCCGCGCAGACCGACTCGACCAGTGAGCTATTACGCTTTCTTTAAAGGGTGGCTGCTTCTAAGCCAACCTCCTGGCTGTCTGTGCCTTTCCACATCGTTTTCCACTTAGCGCCGATTTGGGACCTTAGCTGTGGGTCTGGGTTGTTTCCCTTTTCACGACGGACGTTAGCACCCGCCGTGTGTCTCCCGTACAGTCCGTCCCGGTATTCGGAGTTTGCAATGGTTTGGTAAGTCGCGATGACCCCCTAGCCATAACAGTGCTCTACCCCCGAGAGGATACATACGAGGCGCTACCTAAATAGCTTTCGAGGAGAACCAGCTATCTCCGGGTTCGATTAGCTTTTCACTCCTAATCACACCTCATCCCCGACCTTTGCAACGGGCGTGGGTTCGGGCCTCCAGTACCTGTTACGGTACCTTCACCCTGGGCATGACTAGATCACCCGGTTTCGGGTCTACTGCCTGCGACTATGCGCCCTTATCAGACTCGGTTTCCCTTCGCCTCCCCTATCCGGTTAAGCTCGCCACAAACAGTAAGTCGCTGACCCATTATACAAAAGGTACGCCGTCACCCTTGCGGGCTCCGACTGCTTGTACGCACACGGTTTCAGGGTCTATTTCACTCCCTTCACCAGGGTTCTTTTCGCCTTTCCCTCACGGTACTGGTTCACTATCGGTCGGTCAGGAGTATTTAGCCTTGGAGGATGGTCCCCCCATGTTCAGACAGGGTTTCACGTGCCCCGCCCTACTCAATTTCATCGACCAGGCCCTTTCGCATACGGGGCTATCACCCGCTATGGCCACCCTTTCCAGAGTGTTTTGCTAGAACAAGATCGACTTTTGGGCTAGTCCGCGTTCGCTCGTCGCTACTGACGGAATCTCGGTTGATTTCTTTTCCTACGGTTACTTAGATATTTCAGTTCACCGCGTTCGCCTTGCATGGCTATGTATTCACCATGCAATACCCTTGCGGGTGGGTTTCCCCATTCGGACATCGCCGGATCAAAGCTCATTGCCAGCTCCCCGACGCTTTTCGCAGGCTGTCACGTCCTTCATCGCCTCTGACCGCCAAGGCATCCACCGTGTGCGCTTATTCGCTTGACCATATCACCCCAAGTTGCCTCGGAGCGACACGTACCCAGCGAATGGTACGACTATCACACTTGATAAAGATGGCGTCCGCCATCTCGCCTCAGCCTCGACACGTTGCAAGACTTGCGTCTCAAACGCTCGTTTGACTCTTCTTCCCGATTGTCAAAGAACATGACCGGGCCACACTGCCCAGCCATTTCAAAGTGTGTGTGCGCGTCATTCAGAGTGGTGGGTCTGGGAGGACTCGAACCACCGGCCTCACCCTTATCAGGGGTGCGCTCTAACCACCTGAGCTACAGACCCAGCTGTCTTTACCTTCAGTGGTGGAGCCTGTCGGGATCGAACCGACGACCCCCTGCTTGCAAAGCAGGTGCTCTCCCAGCTGAGCTAAGGCCCCGTGCCTCAACAGCGAGCGGGACACGCGATCCCTGTGGAATCACGCTCTCTGAATGCAGGTCACTTGTGCGGACGTCTGGCAATGCGTTGCCATGTCTCAAAAGGAGGTGATCCAGCCGCACCTTCCGATACGGCTACCTTGTTACGACTTCACCCCAGTCATCGGCCACACCGTGGCAAGCGCCCCCCTTGCGGTTAAGCTACCTGCTTCTGGTGCAACAAACTCCCATGGTGTGACGGGCGGTGTGTACAAGGCCCGGGAACGTATTCACCGCAGCAATGCTGATCTGCGATTACTAGCGATTCCGACTTCATGGAGTCGAGTTGCAGACTCCAATCCGGACTGGGATGGGGTTTCTGGGATTGGCTCCGCCTCGCGACTTCGCAGCCCTCTGTCCCCACCATTGTAGTACGTGTGTAGCCCTGGCCGTAAGGGCCATGATGACTTGACGTCATCCCCACCTTCCTCCGGCTTGTCGCCGGCGGTCTCCCCTAGAGTTCCCACCATCACGTGCTGGCAACTAAGGACAAGGGTTGCGCTCGTTGCGGGACTTAACCCAACATCTCACGACACGAGCTGACGACAGCCATGCAGCACCTGTGTCACGGTTCCCGAAGGCACACTCCCATCTCTGGAAGCTCCCGTGCATGTCAAGGCCAGGTAAGGTTCTGCGCGTTGCATCGAATTAAACCACATACTCCACCGCTTGTGCGGGCCCCCGTCAATTCCTTTGAGTTTCAGTCTTGCGACCGTACTCCCCAGGCGGCGAACTTAACGCGTTAGCTTCGATACTGAGTGCCAAGTTGCACCCAACATCCAGTTCGCATCGTTTAGGGCGTGGACTACCAGGGTATCTAATCCTGTTTGCTCCCCCACGCTTTCGTGCCTCAGTGTCAGTGCTGGTCCAGGGTGTCGCCTTCGCCACTGGTGTTCCTCCCGATCTCTACGCATTTCACTGCTACACCGGGAATTCCACACCCCTCTACCGCACTCGAGTCCGCCAGTTTCCAATGCCATTCCCAGGTTGAGCCCAGGGCTTTCACATCAGACTTAACAAACCACCTACGCACGCTTTACGCCCAGTAATTCCGAGTAACGCTTGCACCCTTCGTATTACCGCGGCTGCTGGCACGAAGTTAGCCGGTGCTTATTCTTCCGGTACCGTCAGAACACCAGGGTATTAACCCGGCGCTTTTCTTTCCGGACAAAAGAGCTTTACAACCCGAGGGCCTTCTTCACTCACGCGGCATGGCTGGATCAGGCTTGCGCCCATTGTCCAATATTCCCTACTGCTGCCTCCCGTAGGAGTCTGGACCGTGTCTCAGTTCCAGTGTGGCTGATCATCCTCTCAGACCAGCTACGGATCGTCGCCTTGGTGGGCCGTTACCCCGCCAACTAGCTAATCCGACGTGGGCTCATCCAATCGCGCCAGGCCCGAAGGTCCCCGGCTTTCCCCCGAAGGGCGCATGCGGTATTAGCGTAAGTTTCCCTACGTTATCCCCCCACGACTGGGCAGATTCCCACGTATTCCTCACCCGTCCGCCACTCGCCACCCATGGAGCAAGCTCCACCGTGCTGCCGTTCGACTTGCATGTATTAGGCCTGCCGCCAGCGTTCACTCTGAGCCAGGATCAAACTCTTCACTTAAAGTCTTCGAGGACGAATCCTCGCATGCTTCGAAATGCAGAGCCGCCCAACTCCATTACTCGCTGTACGTGTACTTGCGTACGAATACTTTGAAATTGATGGTGTTGATCGAACGTCTGCAATGGACAACCGTCCACTCCCAGACGCCCGCACAAGTCACCTGCGCACACTGTCAAAGATCGCAAGGATCGGCCTCAGCGCCTTTCCCTCCACCCCGTCCGCCGTAGCGGCCGAGTGAGCCGCCCATCATACAGGGGTTCCGACTGCTGTCAACACCCCGCAACGAACTTTTTACCGCCCCCCGCCCCGGAACCCACGGCCCCCCGGCAAGGGCGCGCATCTTCCTCCATCCATCCACGCTTGGGAAGTCTTGACGGCATCACGATGGATCGTGCATTGCGCGCGCGTTCATGCCCCGCAGGCACATCAAGCACGGCTTATGCACCGGCAATCAGGCGCACGCGGGCGAAGTTGCGCTTGCCCACCGCCAGCACGCCCTCGAAGCCGGGCCCGAACACCCGCGCGGCGTCCTCGAACACCTCGCCATCCACGCGCACGGCGCGCTCCCTGAGCTTGCGGTTGGCCTCGGAGTTGCTGGGCATGAGCCCGGCCGCGACCAGCAGCGCGGCGATCCGCAGCCCCCGGCCGGCACCACCACGTCCTGCAGCGGCAGGCTGGACAGGTCGCCCTCGCCGCGCACCGCGGCATGCCAGCCGGCAATCGCGCGCTCGGCCTCCTCCGCGCCGTGGAAGCGCGCCGCCAGTTCGCGCGCCAGCCGCAGCTTGATGTCGCGCGGGTTCATGCCGGCGGCGACCGCCTCGCGCAGCCGCCCGGCCTCCGCGATTCCGATTTCGAAGCTGAGCAGCTCGATCCACTTCCACATCAGCGCATCGCCGATCTTCATCGCCTTGGTGACGATGTCGATCGCCGGCTCATCGATGCCGATGTAGTTGCCGAGCGATTTGCTCATCTTGTGCACGCCGTCGAGGCCTTCCAGCAGCGGCATGGTGAGCACCACCTGCGGCGGCTGCCCGTAGTGCTCCTGCAGGCCGCGGCCCATCAGCAGGTTGAACTTCTGGTCGGTGCCGCCCAGCTCGACGTCCGCCTTCAGTGCGACCGAGTCATAGCCCTGCACCAGCGGATACAGGAACTCATGGATGGCGATCGGCTGCTGCGCGGCATAGCGCTTGGCGAAATCGTCGCGGCTCGAGCATGCGCGCCACGGTGTGCTGGGCGGCAAGGCGGATCATGTCGGCGGCGCCCATCTGCCCGAACCATTCGCTGTTGAAGCGCACCTCGGTGCGCGCGCGGTCGAGCACCTTGAACACCTGCTCGGCATAGGTCTGCGCGTTGGCCAGCACGTCCTCGCGGGTCAGTGGCTTGCGGGTGGCGCTCTTGCCGGTGGGATCGCCAATCATCCCGGTGAAGTCGCCGATCAGGAAGATCACCTGGTGCCCGAGGTCCTGGAACTGGCGCAGCTTGTTGAGCAGGACGGTGTGACCGAGATGCAGGTCGGGTGCGGTGGGGTCGAAGCCGGCCTTGATCCGCAGCGGGCGCCCCAGCGCCAGGCGCGCCTGCAGCTCTTCGCGCTTGAGGATTTCCTCGCTGCCGCGGGCGATCAGGGCAAGGACCGAAGCGGCATCGGCGGTGACGGGATCGGACACGGGCACTTCTCTCCGGCGACCGCAGGGGCCGCATTCATGTTTGTGGGGTTGACGTTAACCGCGCGTTAAACCGTGAAGCAGAAAAACTTTCGCAGATTCAACGGGTTGACGCACCTTTCACGCATGTCTATGGTAGCGCGTCGATGCTTTCGCGACGCAAGGGACGATGATATGACGGATTCGAACCATGACGCCGTGCTTCAGGGCAACCTCGAGCGTGCGCGCGTCAATGCCGACCGTCGCCCCGAGCCCGCCGCGCCGCATCCGTTCAAGGGCCGCTGGTCGCGCCGCCAGTGGGCGCACGCCAGCGTGCTCACCACCATCGGCGTGCTGCTGGCCGCAATCGTGCCCGGCTTCTCCAGCGTGCTCGACACCCACGGCGGCCGGCAACTGCAGAAGATGACGCTGCAGCTGACCCTGCCGAAGCTGTCACGGAGCGCGAGCAAAATCACCGACGACCATTGGCAGACGGTGACCCTCAAACCTGGCCAGACCCTGAGCGGCGTGTTCGAGGAACTGGGCATCCCCTACGATCAGCTGGCGCGGGTGATGCAGCACCCGAAGATCAAGCCCACCCTGCGCAAGCTGCGCCCGGGCACCGAGCTGAGCTTCAACCTGCCGGCCGACGGCAGCGTGCGCGCGATGCGCCTGGAGCCGGGCCCGGGGATCGGCGAACTGCCGATCGAGCTGGAGTTCGACGGCGACGCGGTGCGCGAGCGCGCGGTGCCGGTGGAGATCACCACCCGCACCGTGGTGCTCACCGGCGAAGTGGGCAAGTCGCTGTTCGCCTCCGCGCGCAAGCTCGGGCTGGGCACCGCGCAACTGAACCAGCTTACCGACGAAATGTTCAAGTACGACATCGACTTCGATTCGGACCTGAGCGAGAACGACCGTTTCAGCGTGGTGGTGGACCAAACCTGGAAGAACGGCGTGCTGGTCCACACCGGGCCGGTGCTGGCGGCCACCTTCACCGTGGACGGCAAGCTCAAGAGCGCGTTCCGCTTCATGCGCGACGGCAAGCCGGAGTACTTCACCCCGGACGGCCGCTCGCTCAAGCGCCCCTTCATCCGCATGCCGATCCCGTATGCACGCCTGACCTCCGGCTTCGGCGGGCGCAACCACCCGATCCTCGGGCGGTTCCGCATGCACAAGGGCGTGGACTACGCCGCCGCCACCGGCACCCCGATCCAGGCCGCGGGCGATGCACGTGTGGCCTTCGTCGGCCGCCAGGGCGGCTACGGCAACGTGGTCATCCTCGACCACGGCGGCGGCAAGACCACCCTGTACGGGCATATGTCGCGATTCGCCAAGATCCGGGTCGGCCAGCGCATCGCGCAGGGCATGGTGATCGGCTACGTGGGCAGCACCGGGCTGGCCACCGGGCCGCATCTGCACTACGAATTCCGGGTCAACGGCGTGCACATGAACCCGCTGAAGATGACCCTGCCGCCGCCGGCGCCGCTGTCCGGTGCCGATCTGGTGGCGTTCAAGAACGAGACCCAGCGCGCGCTGGAAAAGATCCACGAGGTCGAGGACGTGGTATTCCAGCTCGACGACGGCAGCCGCGTGGCCAGCGCCGCGCCCGCCGCCAAGGCCAAGGGCAAGGCCGCCGGCAAGCGCAGCCGCGGCTGAGCCGGGCGTCGATGCGATACTGCGCGGCATGTCCGCGCCTTCCTCCCGCGCCGAGCTGTTCCTCGGCCTGATCTCCGGCACCAGCGCCGACGGCATCGACGCCGCGCTGGTGCGTTTCCACGGCGATGATCCACACGCACGCCCCGAACTTCTCTGCGGGCGCACATTCCCGTGGGATTCCGAACTGCGCGTGCGCCTGGTCGCGCTGGGCCAGCAGGCGCAGACGCTGACCCTGGACGAGGTGGGCGAACTGGACGTGCGCATCGGGCGCGCGTTCGCGGACGCCGCCAACGCCAGCCTCGCCGCCGCCGGTGTCGCGCGCGAGGCGATCGCCGCGATCGGCTCGCACGGGCAAACCCTGCGCCATCGCCCGCAGGGGCCGCTGCCGTTCACCCTGCAGCTGGGCGATCCTTCCACCCTGGCCGAACGCTGCGGGCTGCCAGTGGTGGCCGATTTCCGCCGCCGCGACGTCGCCGCCGGCGGTCACGGCGCGCCGCTGGTGCCCGCATTCCATGCCGCCACGCTGCACGCACCGGACGAAGACCGCGCCGTGCTGAACCTGGGCGGCATCGCCAACCTCACCCTGCTGCCCGCACATGGCGACGTGCGCGGCTTCGATACCGGTCCGGCGAACGGATTGATGGACGCCTGGTGCCTGCGCCATACCGGCCAGCCGTTCGACGCCGGCGGCGCCTTCGCAGCGCAGGGGTGCGTCGATCCCGCGCTGCTGGCGCGGCTGCTTGCCGAGCCGTGGTTCGCCGCACCGCCGCCGAAATCGACCGGCCGCGACCAGTTCCATCTCGACTGGGTGGAAGCCGCGCTGGCCGGCGACGAGACGCCTGCCGACGTGCAGGCGACGCTGCTCATGCTCACCGCGCGCACCGTCGCCGATGCCTTGCGCGCCACCCAGCTCACGAACGCAGCGGGTGATCGTGTGTGGCGGCGGGGTGCACAACGGACGCCTGCTGGCGGCGCTGGCCGAGGCGCTGCCGGAGACGCACATCGAATCCAGCGCCGCGCACGGACTGCACCCGGATTTCGTCGAAGCCATGGCCTTTGCCTGGCTGGCCCGCGAGCACCTGGCCGGCCGTCCCGGCAACCTGCCCGCCGTCACCGGCGCCACGGGACCGCGCGTGCTGGGCGCGCTCTACCCGGCCTGAGCCGGCACCGGGACGAATACCCGCTGGCGCAGCGCCGGCGTCAGCCAGGCATACAGCAGCAGCGCCGGCAGCAGCGCCAGCACGGTGATGACGAAGTACATGCCGTAGCCGGTGGCCATCACGATCCCGCCGGCGAAGAAGCCGAGGATCTTGCCCGGCAGGTTCACCAGCGAGCTGAGCAGGGCGTACTGGGTGGCGGTGTGCGCGCGGCTGACCAGCGCCGACAGGAACGCCACCGTCGGCGGCCCCAGCATGCCGAGCGTGAAGTTCTCCGCGGAGATCACCGCGGTCAGCACCCACAGATCGCCCTTGTGCACCATCAGCAGCAGATACAGCAGGTTGCAGCTGCCACACACCAGGATCATCAATCCCAGCGACTTCCACGCCCCCATGCGCGCCACCAGGGCACCGCCGCAGAACACGCCGAGGATGCCCACCCACACGCCCCACAGCTTGGTGATCGAGCCGATCTGGGTCTTGGTGAAGCCCTGGTCGAGATAGAACGGGCTCATGATGCCGCCCACCGTGGCCTGCTCCGGCACCTTGAACAGCAGGATGAAGGCCAGCAGGACCAGCGCCAGCCCAAGCCCGTAGCGGCGGAAGAAATCCGCGAACGGGTCCACCACCGCTTCCACCATCGCCTGCCGCCATGGCCGCGGCGGTGCAGGCACTGCCTGCGGCTCGCGCGCGCGCAGATTGGCGATCACCGGCACCAGCATGGTCAATGCCATCGCCACGTACACCACGGGCCACGGCAGATGGTCGGCCATGATCGCCGCCAGCGCGCCGGCCAGGATCAGCCCGATCCGGTAGCCCAGCGAATAGGTGGCCACCAGCGCGCCCTGATCCTCGACCGGCGCGATCTCGATCCGGTAGGCATCCACCGCGATGTCCTGGGTGGCGCCGAAGAACGCCACCGCGAGCGTCGCCGCCACGAATGCCCCCAGCTGCGCCGGCGTCAGCGCCGCCATCGCCAGCAGGCCGGCGATCACCCCCAGCTGCGCGGCCAGCAGCCAGCCGCGGCGGCGCCCCAGGCGGGCGAAGCCGGGCAGCCGCCAGTGATCGAGCAGCGGCGCCCACACGAACTTGAACGCATACAGCATGCCAGCGCTGGCGATCATGGTGATGTCCTTCAGCACGATGCCGAAGTCCTTCAGCCAGAACGCCAGGGTGCCGGCCACCAGCAGGAACGGCAGCCCCGAGGAAAAGCCGAAGAAAAACATGGTGCGCGCCGCCGGCTGCGCGAACGCGCGCCAAATGGGCGGACGGCCGCCGCTCATGCCGCGTACTCCACCAGCAGCGGCGCGTGGTCGGAGAACTTCGGGGTTGGGAAGATCACCGCGTCGCGGATGGTCGCGGCGATGCCTGGGGTGCACAGCTGGTAATCGATGCGCCAGCCGACGTTGTTGGCGCGCGCATTGCCGCGCTGCGACCACCAGGTGTATTCCACCGCCTCGGGCCTGGCGACCCGGAAGGCATCCTTCCAGCCGTGGGCGGGCGGCACGACCAGGCCGTCGTGGCAAGCGTCGGCGATCAGGCCGTTGAGCCAGGCGCGCTCGTGCGGCAGGCAGCCGGAATTCTTCTGGTTGCCGGTCCAGTTCTTGATGTCGTTCTTCGCGCGGACAATGTTCCAGTCCCCGCACAGCACGTACTCGCGGCCGCTGGCCGTACCACTGGTCCAGGATCGGCTTCAGCCAGGCCATCACCTCTTCCTTGAAGCCCTGGCGCAGCTCGCCCGAGCTGCCGGACGGGATATAGAAGCTGACCACCGACAGGTTGCCGAAGCGGGCCTCGATGTAGCGGCCCTCGTCGTCGAACGGCGCCCAGCCGAGCGACGTGCGCACTTCGTCCGGCTCACGCCGGCTGTAGATGGCCACGCCGCTGTAGCCCTTCTTGGTGGAGGCGTCCTTGAACCACGCCCGATACCCTTCGGGAAGGAACGCGGCATCCTGCAACTGATGCTCCTGCGCCTTGGTCTCCTGCACGCAGAGCACGTCCACGTCGCGCGCGGAAAACCAGTCGAAGAAGCCCTTGGAGGCGGCCGACCGCAGGCCGTTGGCGTTGAAGGTGAGGATGCGCATCGGCCAAGGATAGCGGTTCCATGGGGTAACCTTTGCACTCTTCGACGCCATCGTCCCGCCCTCCATGTCCGACCATCGCGCCCGTTTCCTGCAGCTGGCCCTGAACGCCGAGGCGCTGCGCTTCGGCGAATTCACCCTGAAGTCCGGCCGCACCAGCCCGTACTTCTTCAACGCCGGCCGCTTCGACTCCGGGGCGGCGCTGGCCGGGCTGGCCGCCTGCTACGCCGACGCGGTGGAGGCCGCCGGGCTGGACTTCGATCTGGTATTCGGCCCGGCCTACAAGGGCATCCCGCTGGCCACCGCGCTGGCCTGCGAATACGCCCGCCGCGGCCGCGACCTGCCGCTGGCGTTCAACCGCAAGGAAGCCAAGACGCACGGCGAGGGTGGCCGCCTGATCGGAGCAAAGCTGGCCGGGCGCCGGGCGCTGATCGTGGACGACGTGATCACCGCCGGCACCGCGATCCGCGAGGCGCTGGCCATCATCCGCGACGCCGGCGGCGTCCCGGCCGGGATCGTGATCGCGCTCGACCGCCAGGAACGCGTGCGCGAGGACACCAGCGTCTCCGCCGCGCAGGCGGTGGCGGACGAACAGGGGATCCCGGTGATCGCCGTGGCCACCCTGTCCGACCTGCTGGCCTTCGCCGGCGAGCGCGCGGCGCTGGCCGCCCACCGCGACGCCCTGCTCGCCTACCGCGCGCGCTACGGGGTCGTCTGATACGCTGACCAGTAGCCACGGGGGGCCGTCCATGCCGCACCATTTCCGCCTGATCGCCGCCACCGCCCTCGCCCTTGCCGGCGCGGGCCATGCCGCCGCGCAGACCGCGCCGCCGCAGAAGAAGATCTACTGCTGGGAGGAAAACGGCCGCAAGGTCTGCGGCGACGCCCTGCCCGCCTCCGCCGCCGACCGCGCGCGCACCGAGATCAGCATCAAGAGCGGGCTGCCCACCGCGCAGGTGGACCGCGCGCTGACCGAGGAGGAGCGCAGCGCCGCGCAGCAGGCGGCCGAGGCCGCGCGCCGCCAGGCCGAAGCCGAGGCCATGCAGAAGCGGCGCGACCTGGCGATGGTCGAGTCGTACATGACCGAGGCCGACCTGCGCCGCGCCTACGGCGAGCGCACCGCGCTGCTGGACGAAACCCTGAAGGCCAGCCGGCTGGGCATCACCACCCTGCACGCCAGCCTGCTGTCGCTGCTGCGCCAGGCCGGCGACCGCGAGTTGGGTGGCGAGCCCGTGCCGCCATCGCTCACCCGCTCCATCCTGCAGCAGCATGCCGAGTTACTGCGCCAGCGCCAGATCCTGCTGGCGCAGGAGGAAGACCGCGCCGCGCTGGAAAACGAGCTGGCCGACTCCCTGCGCCGCTACCGCGAGATGAAGGGCGGCGCGGCAGCGGCCACCGCCGCGCCCGCCGCGGACAGGTAAGCCGCACACCACAGGCGCAGCGCATCCGCACGCGGCGGGCGGTACGCGCCACCCACGCTGGAACGCCGCCTCAGAACGGCAGGCGCAGGTTCGGCTCCAGCTGCAGCAGCTTGTCGCGGAACGCCTGCTGGATGCGCGCCATCCCGCTGGTGGTCTCCGCGTCGAAGCGCATCACCAGCACCGGCGTGGTGTTGGAGGCACGCACCAGGCCCCAGCCATCCGGCCAGTCCACGCGCACGCCGTCGAGAGTGGTGATGCGTGCGCCCTCGAACCCGGCGGTCAGGCGCAGGCGCTCGACGAACTCGTGCGGGTCGCCGTCGTCCGGCAGCTCGACCTTGATCTCGGCGGTGGACACGCCATCCGGCAGCGCCTCGAACACCGCCTCCGGCGCCTCGCCGCGCACGTCCAGGATCTCCAGCAGGCGGGCTGCGGCATAGATGCCGTCGTCGAACCCGAACCAGCGCTCGGCGAAGAAGAAATGGCCGCTCATCTCGCCGGCCAGCGCGGCATCCACCTCGCGCATCTTGGCCTTGATCAACGAATGCCCGGTCTTCCACATCAGCGGGCTGCCGCCGTGGCGCAGGACGTGCGTCGCCAGCCGCCCGGTGCACTTCACGTCGTACACGATCACCGCGCCCGGGTTGCGCTCCAGCACATCCGCCGCGAACAGCATCAGCAGACGGTCGGGGAAGATGGTCTTGCCGGATTTGGAGACCACGCCCAGGCGGTCGCCGTCGCCGTCGAAGGCGATGCCGAGATCGGCATCCAGGCGCTGCACCATCTGCACCAGCGCCTCCAGGTTGTGCGGGTCGCCCGGGTCGGGATGGTGGTTGGGGAAGGTGCCGTCCACGTCGCAGAACAGCGGGGTGACGTCGGCACCGATCGCCTCCAGCACGCGCGGGCCGAGGATGCCGGCAGCGCCATTGCCGGCATCCACCACAACCTTGAGCGGCTGGCCGATCTGGATGTCGCCGGCGATCCGCTGCACGTAGTCTTCACTGATGTCGCGCTCGTCCAGGGTGCCTTCCACCTCGGCCTGCAGCAGGCGGTCCTCGGCGATCCGCGCGTGCAGGTCCTTGATCGCCTCCCCGGACAGGGTCTGGCCGCCGACCACGATCTTGAAGCCGTTGTAGTCGGGCGGGTTGTGGCTGCCGGTGATGGCCACTCCGCAGCCGGTGCGCAGGTGATAGGTGCCGAAATACACCACCGGGGTCGGCACCATGCCGATGTCGATCACGTTGCGGCCGGCCCTGCGCAGGCCGCGGATCAGGCCCTGTGCCAGGTCCGGGCCGGACAGGCGGCCATCGCGCCCGACCACGATGGTGTCCAGGCGCTGCTCGGCCATCACCGAGCCGATGGCCTGACCGATCAGCTCGGCCACGCCGGCATCCAGCGAATGCCCGATCACGCCGCGGATGTCGTAGGCGCGGAAGATGCGATGGTCGATCACCACCGGCACCCGCGCGGCGCGCTCGGGGCGGTCGTGCTCGCGCACCTTCACCTTCGGCGCGGACTCGGCCGCCGGCAGCTCCTGCTGCAGGTCGGCCAGGGTCGGCCCAGCCTCGACCTCCGCAGCTCCTCCCAACGCCAGCAGGCGCGGCCGCACCCGCAGCCACAGCACGCCCGCGCCGACCAGCAGGATCACGCCCAGCGCAAGAGCAGGGATGCCGTCCAGCGCGAACGGCGTGGCCGCCATGTCGGGGGCCGCGGCGGCGATGCGCAGGTCGCTGTCGGGCACGCGCGCGGCCATCGCCTCGGCCGCATTGCCCAGCGCCAGCTCGCCGCGCTCGATCACGCTGCGCTGGCCCTGACGCAATGCGAGGTAGGTGCCGCCCGGCAGCGCCGGCGACTCGACCCCGCTTTCCAGCCGGGTCAACGGCAGTTCGACGTAGGCCACCATCGGAGTCGCGCCCTTCACCGGCGCGGCCAGCGCCAGCCGGTGCTGGCCGCGCGACTGCACGATGCGGCTGCTGGTCTTGCCGCTGGACAGGGCCTCCTCGATCACCGCCACGGTGCCGAAACCGGCCCGCGGCAGGCCGGCGTAGAGCGCTTCCAGGTCGGCCGGCCAGACCTCGGCGCGGGCGACATCGCTCCAGCCCTGCTTCAGCGCCGCGCCCGCGGCCTCGCGGTCGCCCGTCGCCAGCGCGGCCGCCAGCGTGCGCGACGCCAGCTGGGTGTCGAACCGCTGGCGCTGCTCGTTGAGCACGCGCCGCACCGACACCACCGCGTCGTCGCGCGCGAACTCCAGCGAATGCTGGCGGCTCTCGTCGCGCAGGCGCAGCCCGCCGGCGACCAGGCACCACACGCCCAGCACCAGCAGCAGCGCGACCAGCCACGGCAGCAGCCGCGCCGCCTGCAGCGGGTCGAACTGCAACCCGCGCGGCGCCTCGGCGTCCGCCCCGTCCTTGTCCTTGCGACCCAATCCGAACACAGCCATGCGATTCCCCCGTCAGCGCACGCCGGTATGGCCGAAGCCTCCCTGCCCGCGCGCGCTCTCCTCGAAAGTATCCACCACTTGCAGCACCGCGCGCACCACCGGCAGCAACACCAGCTGGGCGATGCGGTCGCCGGGCGCGATCTCGAACGCCTGCGCGCTGCGGTTCCACAGGCTCACCATCAGCGGCCCCTGGTAATCCGCATCGATCAGGCCGGTGCCATTGCCAAGCACGATGCCGTGCCTGTGGCCCAGCCCGGAACGCGGCAGGATGACCGCGCACAGGCCAGGGTCGGCGATATGGATCGCCAGCCCGGAGGGCACCAGCACGCTCGCGCCGGGCTCCAGCCGCAGCGGTGCCTCCAGCGCGGCGCGCAGGTCCATCCCGGCGCTGTGCGCGGTGGCGTAGGCCGGCAGCGCCCAGTCGCGGCCGAAGCGTGGATCCAGCACCTTCACCTGCAGCACGTGCGCGCTCATGCCAGCCGCTCCGCGACGATGTCCAGCAGCCGGCCCGCGAGTTCGCCTTTCGGTGCCGGCCCCAGCGCGCGTTCGCCGGCGGCATCGATCACCAGCAGCGCATTGTCGTCGCACTCGAACCCGCCGCCGGCGCATCCGACCTGGTTGGCGCAGATCAGGTCGAGGCGCTTGCGCTGCAGTTTGCCGCGCGCATACTCCGCCACGCGGTCGGTCTCCGCTGCGAACCCCACCACCAGACGCGGCCGCTGCGCGCTGGCGGCCACCTCGGCCAGGATGTCGCGCGTCTGCACCAGCTCCAGCACCAGCACGTCCTGTCCCGGCTGCTTTTTGATCTTGTGCGCGGACGGGGTGCGCGGGGTGAAGTCGGCCACCGCCGCCGCACCGATGTAGGCATCGCAGGGCAGCGCCTGCATCACCGCCGCGTGCATCTGCGCGGCGCTGCGCACGTCGATCCGCTGCACCCCGGCGGGTGTGGGCAGATGCACCGGCCCGGCCACCAGCACCACCTGGGCGCCGCGCGCGGCGGCGGCGCCGGCAATCGCAAAGCCCATCTTGCCGCTGCTGCGGTTGCCCAGGAAGCGCGCCGGGTCGAGGTCCTCGTAGGTCGGGCCGGCGCTGACCAGCAGCCGACGCCCGGCAAGCGTGCCGCTCATGCCGGCGCTCCGAGCGCGGCCACGATCTCGGCCGGTTCGGCCATGCGCCCGGGGCCGGACTCGCCCTCGGCCAGCGGACCGTCGTTGGGGCCGATCAGGCGCGCGCCGCGCGCCAGCAGCAGGGCCACGTTGGCCTGGGTGGCCGGATGCCGCCACATGCGGTGATTCATCGCCGGCGCCAGCAGCAGCGGCGCCTCGCTGGCCAGGCACAGGGTGCTGACCAGATCGTCCGCCAGCCCGTGCGCCAGCTTGGCCAGCATATTGGCGGTGGCCGGCGCCACCACCACCTGCTGCGCCCAGCCGGCCAGCTCGAGATGCCCCATCGCGGCTTCCGCCTGGGCATCCCACAGCGCCGTGCGCACCGGGCGGTGCGAAAGCGCCTGGAAGGTCTGCGCACTGACGAAGCGCTGCGCGTTCTCGGTCATCGCCACCTGCACCTGCGCGCCGGCATCGCGCAGGCGGCGTACCAGTTCGGCCGTCTTGTAGGCGGCAATCCCGCCGCACACGCACAGCAGCACGCGACGGCCGCCCTCGGGAGCATCCTGGACCTGCATCGGGCCGTTTCCTGACCACTTCACCAGCGGCCAGCTTACCCGATGCGACGCCATATTCCGCTGGCCGGGACGCACCGGCCGGCGCACGCTGGCGGCATGCACATCCGCGACTGGCCCGCCACCGAACGTCCCCGCGAAAAGCTGCTGGCGCGCGGCCCGGGCGCGCTGTCGGACGCCGAACTGCTGGCGCTGTTCCTCGGCTCCGGCTGCGCCGGGCAGGATGCCGTCAGCAACGCGCGCGCGCTGCTGGCCGCGCATGCCGGCCTGCGCCCGCTGCTGGACCGCGACCCGCGCGCGCTGCTGCGCCTGCGCGGGATCGGCCCGGCCCGCGCCTGCCTGCTGGCGGCGGCGCTGGAACTGGGGCAGCGCCACCTGGCGGCCCGGCTGGAGCGCGGCGAGGCGCTGACCGATCCGGGCGCGGCCGGGCGCTACTTCGCACGCCGCCTGCGCGCGCTCGGCCACGAGGTGTTCGCGGTGCTGTACCTCGACAGCCGCCACCGCGCGCTGGCGTTCGAGGAACTCTTCCGCGGCACCATCGATGGCGCCGAGGTGCATCCGCGCATCGTGGTGCAGCGCGCGCTGGCGCATGGGGCGGCCGCCGCGATCGTGGGCCACAACCATCCCAGCGGGAATCCCGAACCCAGCGCCGCCGACCGCGCGCTCACCGCGCGCCTGCGCCAGGCGCTGGCCCTGGTGGACGTGCGCCTGCTCGACCATTTCGTGGTTGGCGACGGCGCGCCCACCTCGATGGCGGAACGCGGCCTGCTGTGAGCCCTGCTACTGCGCCGACGGCATAACGGCGGCCACGCAAAAGCCCGCCTTGCGGCGGGCTTTTGCGTCGAAGATGGCAGCCCCGGATGGATTCGAACCACCGAATGCCTGAGTCAGAGTCAGGTGCCTTACCGCTTGGCGACGGGGCTATGCTGCGAATTGTACGACCAAATGCGCCCGATGGATGAACATTCCGACCGGGCGCGTTGCCTCCGCGCTTAGCGCTTGGAGAACTGGGTGGCGCGGCGGGCCTTGTGCAGGCCGACCTTCTTGCGCTCGACCTCGCGGGCGTCGCGGGTCATGAAGCCGGCCTTGCGCAGCTCGGCCTTCAGGGTTTCGTCATATTCCACCAGCGCGCGTGCGATGCCCAGGCGGATCGCACCGGCCTGGCCGGTGGTGCCGCCGCCGGTGGCAGTGACGACGACGTCGAACTTGTCGGTGTTCTTGGTCAGCTCGAGCGGCTGGCGCACGATCATGCGCGCGGTCTCGCGGCCGAAGAACTCGTCCAGCGGACGGTCGTTGATGGTGATGTTGCCGCTGCCCTTGCGCAGGAACACGCGGGCGGTGGAGGACTTGCGGCGGCCGGTGCCGTAATTCTGGGTGATAGCCATGATGGTCGGACCTTAGATGTCGAGCGGCTGCGGCTGCTGGGCGGCGTGCGGATGCTCAGGGCCGGCATAGACCTTGAGCTTGCGGTACATGGCGCGGCCCAGCGGGCCCTTCGGCAGCATGCCCTTGACCGCGATCTCGATCACGCGCTCCGGGTGACGCTCCAGCGCCTGCGCCAGGGTCTCGGTCTTGAGGTTGCCGATGTAGCCGGTGAAGCGGTGATACAGTTTGTCCTGCATCTTCTTGCCGGTCGCCACGATCTTGTCGGCGTTGATCACGACGAGATAATCGCCGGTATCGACGTGCGGGGTGAACACCGGCTTGTGCTTGCCGCGCAGGCGATAGGCCAGTGCTGCGGCCAGACGGCCCAGGGTCTTGCCCTCGGCGTCGACGACGTACCAGTCGCGCTGGACGGTCTCGTTCTTGGCGATGAAAGTCTTCATGGGGAACTCTTGTTCAGGGGTGCCTTGTCGGGCTGGTTCGGCGGCATGGCCGAAGGGCGCCTCGCGTTGTTTTCCGCGCAGGCAACCAGCACCCGGACGCGAAAGAAGCGGAAGTTTAGCGGCCCGGCCGGCGCTGCGCAAGCCCGCCCACCGCCCGGCCCCGCCATCCTAGAATGCGGGCATGAATGCCGGCCCGTCGCCATTTCGCCACCTGAGCCCGCTGGACCGCCTGCTGGATTCGGCCCAGAACGCCCTGTCCACCGTGCTGGGCGCGCCGCGCGCCGCGCGTGCCAACCCCGGCCTGGGCGAGCCCGAAGTGGTGCTGGACGAACCCGAGCGCCGGCATGCCGCCGGGCTGATGCGGGTCAACCACACCGGCGAGGTCTGCGCGCAGGCGCTGTATATCGGCCAGGCCGCGGTGGCGCGCGAACCCGCCACCCGCGCCCACCTGCTGGAGGCGGCGCAGGAGGAGACCGACCACCTGGCGTGGTGCGCGGACCGCCTGCGCGAGCTGGACAGCCGCCCCAGCCTGTTCAACCCGCTGTGGTACGCCGGTAGCTGGGCGATCGGCGCCGCCGCGGGGCTGCGCGGCGATGGCTGGAACCTGGGTTTCGTGGTCGAGACCGAGCGCCAGGTCGAAGCGCACCTGGCGGAGCACCTGGCCTCGCTGCCGGAGGGCGACGACCGCAGCCGCGCGATCCTGGCAGTGATGAAAGACGACGAAGCCCGCCACGCCGACAACGCGCTGGCCGCCGGCGCGCGCGCCCTGCCGCAGCTCAATCCCGACACTGATGGCGGGGATGTCGAAGGTGATGAAGGCGGTGGCGTACCGGATCTGACCGGCCCGTGCCGGGCCGCGCGCCAGGGCCTTGCGCAGCGACCTGCGGCATTCCCGACCCCGAAACGCAGCAAGCCGGCTTGCGCCGGCTTGCGCATGACCACAGCGCCCACGCTCAATCGACCAGGTTGCGGCCGTGGTAGAGCTCCTC
The DNA here is from genome assembly GCF_024704365.1 of Thermomonas sp. S9. Classification (GTDB taxonomy): domain Bacteria; phylum Pseudomonadota; class Gammaproteobacteria; order Xanthomonadales; family Xanthomonadaceae; genus Thermomonas. The sequence continues at coordinate 579,210 of NZ_JAJDFY010000001.1, read as the reverse complement.
GATCTCGCGCTTGAGCCGCGCCTCGATCTTCATGCGTTCCTTGAACGACAGGTTGCGCGCCTTTTCCTCGAACAGGTACTGGTCGAGGTCGAACTCCTTCAGGTGCATCTTGGTGTGGAACAGGTTCTCCTGGTACACGTTCACGTCGATCATCTCGTAGCGCGACTTGACGTTCTTGGCCAGGTAGTCCTGGATCGAGTTGATCTTGTGGTCGATGTAGTACTTCTTGCCCTTGATGTCGCGGGTGAAGCCGCGCACGCGGTAGTCCATCACCACGATGTCGGACTCGAAGCTCTCGATCAGGTAATTCAGTGCCTTCAGCGGCGAGATCACGCCGCAGGTGGACACGTCGATGTCGGCGCGGAAGGTGGCGATGCCGTTGTCCGGGTGGGTCTCCGGGTAGGTGTGCACGGTGATGTGCGACTTGTCCAGGTGTGCAACCACCGCATCCGAGATCACGCCCTTGGCGTCGGCCTTGTCGATCACCGGCTGCTCGGAGATCAGGATGGTGACCGAGGCGCCCTGCGGGTCGTAGTCCTGACGCGCGATGTTGAGGATGTTCGCGCCGATGATCTCCGCCACATCGGTCAGGATCTGGGTCAGGCGGTCGGCGTTGTATTCCTCGTCGATGTACTCGATGTAGCGCCGGCGCTCGTCCTCCGACGCCGCGTAGCACACGTCGTAGATGTTGAAGGACAGCGACTTGGTGAGGTTGTTGAAGCCCTGGAGCTTCAGACGCGGCAACGGCTTGACCACAGCATTGGATCCGGCAGAAACGGGACAGGGGCGCGATTATGCGGCAAAAGGGCGGCCGCCGCGTGACGGCCCGGCCGGCGGCGGCGGGATTTGCCCCTTCGCGCCGATTGCGCCTAAGCTTGCGCATTCACAGGCGCCCACCGTATGAGCAGCACCTTCCCGAAGCCCGCCAAGACGCCCCCGCCAGCCCGCTGCTGGCGGATGCCGGCACCATCGAGCGGTTCATCGCCAACTGCCACCGGCGCAAGTACCCGGCGCGGGCGGAAGTGTTCCACCCGGGCGACCCGGCGGGCACCCTGTACTACATCATTTCCGGCTCGGTCAGCATCATCGCGCGCGAGAACGACGAGCGCGAACTGGTGCTCGGCTACATCGGCCCGGGCGAGTTCGTCGGCGAGATGGGCCTGTTCGTGCACACCGAGCAGCGCGGCGTGGCCCTGCGCACCCGCACCCCCTGCGATCTGGCCGAGATCAGCCATGAGCGCCTGCAGGCGCTGCTGGCGGCGCAGGCCAACGACGCCACCCGGCTGCTCTATTCGATCGGCGCGCAGATCAGCCAGCGCCTGCTGGACACCAGCCGCAAGGCCGGCCGGCTCGCCTTCCTGGACGTCTCCGACCGCATCTACCGCACCCTGTTCGACCTCGCCCGCGAGCCGGACGCGATGAGCCATCCGCTGGGCACCCAGCTGCGCGTCTCGCGCCAGGAGCTGGCGCGGCTGGTAGGTTGTTCGCGCGAGATGGCCGGGCGGGTCCTGAAGAAACTGCAGGCGGACGGCAAGCTGCACGCGCGCGGCAAGACCGTGGTGGTGTACGGCACCCGCTAGGCCGACGGAGCGACGCGCGCATGAGCCATGCCTTCTCCCCCCGGCCCCGGCGCGCTCGATGTGGATCTGCGCACGGCCGTACTGGGCGACGCCGACGACGTCGCCCGGCTGCTGGTGGAGCTGGGCTATCCCTGCGACATCGCAGACGCCTCGGAGCGGATCAGCGCGATCCTCGCCAACGACCGCCAGGCGCTGGTGCTGGCGCGCCGCAACGGCGCGGTGTGCGGGCTGGTGGCACTGGACTTCATGTACTACCTGCCGCTGGGCACCACCACCTGCCGCGTCACCGCGCTGGTGGTGAGCAACGGCGCGCAGGGACAGGGCCTGGGCCGCGCCCTGCTGAAGGAAGCCGAACGCCGCGCGCGCGCCGGCGGCGCGGCCCGGATCGAATTGACCTCCGGCGCCCAGCGCAGCGAGGCGCATGCGTTCTACCGCGCCTGCGGCTACAGCGACAGCTCGGTGCGCTTCGTCAAGCCGCTGGGCTCGGCCTGAGCCGACGCCTCAGGCGACGGCTTCGCCGCCACGGCCCGGGCAGCCCCAGTTGAGGATCGGCGTGCCCGGCGGCAGCACGCGCCGGAACAGCGCCACCCGGCCCGCCTTCGGATTCACCACCACCGGCTTCGCCGCCGCCTGCAGCAGCGGCAGGTCGGCGCTGCTGTCGGAATACGCCTGCGCGATCGGACCGGCATACCCTGCCTCGCGCAGCATCGCCATCTTGATTGTGTGGTGGCAGTGGCGCCGCGCGCCCATCCCGCCCAGGCGCGGCGCCAGCAGGGTGCCGATTACCGGCACGTCGCCATGCCCGGCCAGCGCCAGGATCGCGCGCGCCAGCTCCGGCGGCGCGCCGGTGGCGACCACCACGCGATCCCCGCGCACGCGGTGCTGCTGGAATACGTCCAGCGCGACCGGCAGCAGCCGCGCCCGGATCGCGTCCGCATGCAACGCCACGTAACGGTCGATCAGCGCATCCAGCGCGGCGCGCCCGCGCACGCCTACGGTACCCGCCCAGACGAAGGCCGAGATACCGGCGCGGCGGGTGGGCAGGAACGCCACCAGCGGACCTGCGAAAGGCGCCAGCAGCAGCGCCAGCAGACGCCGCCACCATGCGCGCCGGATCGCCACAGGAACAGGTGGCTGCCGGAATCCCCGTCGTACAGGGTGTGGTCGAAGTCGAACACCACCAGCGGCGCCTCGTCCCCCGGCGGTGGACACCTCGCCGTCATGCGAACAGTGCCCTGAGCGCCGCGCCCGGATCGGGCTGGCGCATGAAGGCCTCGCCGACCAGGAAGGCATGCACGCCGGCCGCGCGCATCCGCGCCACGTCGTCCGGCGTGTGGAGGCCGCTTTCAGTCACCAACACGCGGTCCGCCGGTACCGCCGGCTTCATGTCGAGTGTGGTCTGCAGCGAGACCTCGAAGGTCTTCAGGTTGCGGTTGTTGATCCCCAGCAGGCGCGCCGGCACCGGCAGCGCGCGCTCCAGCTCGTCCAGGCCGTGCACTTCCAGCAGCACGTCCAGGCCCAGCTCGGCGGCGAGGAAGCCGAACTCCGATAGCCGGCCATCGTCGAGTGCGGCGGCGATCAGCAGCACGCAGTCCGCACCCAGCGCGCGCGCTTCATAGAGCTGGTAGGCATCGACCACGAAGTCCTTGCGCAGCACCGGCAGCGCGCAGGCGGCACGCGCCTGCTGCAGGTAGGCATCGCTGCCCTGGAAGAACCCGACGTCGGTCAGCACCGACAGACAGGCCGCACCGCCGGCTTCGTAGCTGCGCGCGATGGCGGCCGGGTCGAAGTCGGCACGGATCACGCCCTTGCTCGGGCTGGCCTTCTTCACCTCGGCGATCACCGCCGCCTGGCCGGCTGCGACCTTCGCGTCGATGGTGTCGGCAAACCCGCGCGCCGGCGGGGCGTCGGTCGTACGCGCGCGCAGCTCGGCCAACGGCACCTGTGCGCGGCGTGCGGCCACTTCTTCGTGCTTGCGGGCGAGGATGGTGTCGAGGATGGTGGTCACGGTGCTTGCTTGCGTCGGAAAGGCGGCGGGAATCAGGACAGGCCGGCCAGCGTACGGGTGGCGGCCACGTACTGCTGCATGCGCGCGCGGGCGCTGCCGTCGGCGATCGCGGCGCGCGCACGCGCCAGGCCATCGGCGATGTCGTCCGCGATCCCGGCGGCATACAGCGCGGCGCCGGCGTTGAGCGCCACGATGTCGGCGGCCGGGCCGGGGCGATTGTCGAGCACCGCGTGCAGCATTGCGATCGACTCGGCGGGATCGGCCACCCGCAGGTTGCGGCTGGCGGACATGGAAATGCCGAAATCTTCGGGATGGATGTCGTACTCGCATACCCCCCGTCGCGCAGTTCGCCGACCAGTGTGGCGGCGCCCAGCGAGATCTCGTCCATGCCGTCGCGCCCCCACACGACGAGCGCGCGCTGCGCGCCCAGCTCGCGCAGCACGCGCGCCTGGATGCCGACCAGATCGGGGTGGAACACGCCCATCAGGATGCTGGGAGCGCCCGCGGGATTGGTGAGGGCCCCAGGATATTGAAGATGGTGCGCACGCCCATTTCGCGCCGCACCGGCGCCACCACCTTCATCGCCGGATGATGGATGGGCGCAAACATGAAGCCGATGCCGGTCTGCGCGATCGCCTGGCCCACCTGTTGAGGCGAGAGCTCGATCACCGCGCCCAGCGCTTCCAGCGCATCCGCGCTGCCCGATTTCGAGGACACGCTGCGGTTGCCGTGCTTGGCCACGCGCGCGCCAGCCGCGGCCGCGACGAACATCGCGCAGGTGGAGATGTTGAAGGTGTGCGCGCCGTCGCCACCGGTGCCGACGATGTCCACCAGATGCGTCCTGTCCGCGACCGCCACCGGCAGCGCGAACTCGCGCATCACCGTGGCCGCGGCGGCGATCTCGCCCACCGTTTCTTTCTTGACGCGCAGGCCGGTGAGGATCGCCGCGGTCATCGCCGGGCTGACCTCGCCGCGCATGATCTGGCGCATCAGGTGCACCATCTCGTCGAAGAAAATTTCGCGGTGCTCGATGGTGCGCTGCAGGGCTTGCTGGGGGTGATCGACATGTGGCGACGGGATCCCGCGTTTCAGGACAAAGGAATGTAGGCGCTGTGGCTTTCGATGCCGGCGTGCGCGCCGGGCGGCAGGTGCACGTGCAGGCCGCCGATCGGCCCCAGCGGCAGGCAGGCGTCCACTTCGAACAGAGCGTCGCGGTGCGGCTGCACCCAGTCCGCCGCCGCCTGCTGCAGCGCCTTGCGCTTGGCCTCGGCGAGATCAGATGCCACCACCAGCAGGTAGCGGTGGTCCTCGCCGAACACGCCGGCCTGGTAGCCGCCGAGGTTGGCGAAGTACAGCCGCGGCGCATCGGCCGGCGGCGGCTCCGGCCGCAGGCGCACCTGGCGGTCCTCCACCCCGTCCACCACCATCCAGGCGTCGATGTGCAGCCCTTCTGGCGCGCCAAACCATTGCGCGCGCAGCTGGGTATGGGCAGCGCCGATCTCCGGCGCGACCGCGAACACCACGTCGTGCACCTCGGTATTGGCGCGCGCATGGCGCCCGCCCAGCAGGACCACGAACAGGCGCAGCGCCTGCTGTGTCCCGGCATCGGCAGGCTTCCTGGGCATCCCTCAGCGCTCCAGGAGTTCTTCAGCATGGCGTGCCCATGCTGGGTGAGGATGGATTCGGGATGGAACTGCACCCCTCCACCGGATGCTCGCGATGGCGCAGGCCCATGATTTCCTCCATCGACCCGTCTTCGTTTTCGGTCCACGCGGTGACTTCCAGGCAGCCCGGCAGGCGCGCCTTGTCCACCACCAGCGAGTGGTAGCGGGTGGCCTCGAAGCCGTCCGGCAGGCCGGCGAACACGCCCTTGCCTTCGTGGCGGATGCTGGACGTCTTGCCGTGCATGATCCGCCCGGCGCGCACCACGTCGCCGCCATACGCCTGGCCCATCGCCTGGTGGCCCAGGCAGACGCCGAAGATCGGAATGGTCGGCCCCAGCCGCTCGATCAGCGCCAGCGACACCCCCCGCTTCGTTCGGCGTGCACGGCCCCGGCGAAATGACGATGCGCTGCGGCGCGAGGCGTTCGATCTGGTCCACCGTCAGCGCGTCGTTGCGCTCCACCCGCACCTCGGCGCCCAGCTCCTGCAGGTACTGCACGAGGTTGTAGGTGAAGCTGTCGTAGTTGTCGAGCATCAAGAGCATGGCGGCCTACGCCCGGGCATGGGCAAGCAACGGGGCCGGGCAGGATAACGCACCGCGGGCCGCCTCAGCCGGGCGGCAGCAGCACCTGCACGCGCAGCCCGGGGGCGTTGTCCAGCAACTGCACCTGGCCGCCATGGTGGCGCACGATGGCGCGCACCAGGCTCAGCCCCAGCCCGGTGCCGGGCGAGCCGCGGTGCGCCTCCAGCCGCTGGAAACGGTCGAACACGCGCTCGCGCTCGGCCTCGGGGATGCCGGGGCCGCGGTCGCCCACCTGCAGGCGCACCCCGGCGGCCACCGCATCCAGCCGCACCTCCACCTCGCTGCCGGCCGGCGCGTACTTCAGCGCGTTGTCCAGCAGGTTCACCGCCAGCTGGAACAGCTGGTCGCGATCGCCGCGCACGGTCGCCACCGCCAGCTGCACCTGCAGCCGGATCCCGCGCTCGGCGCCGATCGGAGCGTACAGCTCCACCGCATCCTCCACCACCTCGGCCAGCGCCACCTGCGGCGCATCCGCATCCAGCGCCTGCGCCTCGATCCGCGACAGCCGCAGCAGGGCGGCGAACGACTGCAGCAGCTGATCGGTCTCCGCCACCGCGCGGTCCAGGTGCGCCTGCAGCCCGGGTTCGCGCGCCTGCCGGCGCAGGTCTTCCAGCCGGTTGCGCAGGCGCGTCAGCGGGGTGCGCAGATCGTGCGCGATGTGGTCGGTGGCATGGCGCACCCCATCCAGCAGCTCCTCGATGCGGTCGAGCATGGCGTTGAAGCGGGACGCCACCTGGTCGAAGGCATCGCCGCTATGGTCCAGCGGCGCGCGCAGGCCGAGCTGGCCGGCGCTGACCCGGGCCGCGGTCGCTTCCAGTCCGCGCAGACGACCGGCAACCCAACGTGAAGTCAGCCAGCCCACCAGCGCGGCCAGCACGGCCGCCGCCAGCAGGGCGCGCAGTACCGCCTGCTGCATCAGCCCCAGCAGACGGTCCTGGGCCAGCAGGCGCTGCCCGGTGAGCAGCACCTCGCCGCCAGCAAGGCGCTGCTCGTAGGCGATCACCCGCAGCGCATCGCCGGTTTCCGGCATCCGCTCGGTGAACTCCACCCAGCGTCCGCGCGGGCCCGGGATCCCGGCATCCGGCCGCTCGCCAACCAGCGCACTGCCATCCGCACCGGCCAGCGCGTACACCGCATCCGGGTCGCCGTCGTCGCCATGGATGCGCGCCTGCAGTTCGGCCAGCAAGCCGGCGCGCCCGCCCTCGCGGTAGGTGTCCACCAGGGTGATGGCATCGGCGCGCACCAGGTCGCGCGCCTCGTGCAGCAGCAGGCTGGAGACCGCGTAGTACAGTCCGCCGCCGATCAGCACCACCGCGGCCAGGAAGCTGCCCATCACCAGCAGGGCCAGGCGCGCGCTGGTGGACGGCAGCAGGCGCTTCACCGCGCTCACTCCGACAGCCGGTAGCCGGCGCCGCGCACGGTATGCAGCAGCGGACGGGCGAAGTCGTGGTCGATCTTCTGGCGCAGGCGGCTGATGTGGACGTCGATGACATTGGTCTGCGGATCGAAGTGGTAGTCCCACACCGCCTCCAGCAGCATGGTGCGGGTCACCACCTGGCCGGCGTGGCGCATCAGGTATTCCAGCAGGCGGAACTCGCGCGGCTGCAGCTCGATCCGCCGGCCCTCCGCTGCGCGGTGCGCGCAAGCAGGTCCAGCTCGAGCTCACCCACGCGCAGCCTCGTGGGCTCGCGCTCGCCGCCCTGGTGGCGGCGCACGATGCCGTCCAGGCGCGCACTCAGCTCGGCGTAGGCGAATGGCTTGACCAGGTAGTCGTCGGCCCCCGCGCGCAGGCCCTCCACGCGATGATCGGTATCGCCCAGCGCGGTCAGCATCAGGATCGGCACCTGATTGCCGGCGCCGCGCAGGGTGCGCAGCAGGGTCAGCCCGTCCAGCCCGGGCAGCATGCGGTCCAGCACCAGCGCGTCGAACGGCTCGGTAGTGGCCAGGAACAGGCCCTGCTTGCCGTCGGCGGCGTGGTCCACCACGTGGCCGTCCTCGCGCAGCCCCTTGCCGATGAAGGCGGCGGTGTGGGCATCGTCCTCGACCAGAAGGATTCGCATGGCGGATCGCAGCTCCCGTATTCCCTTGTCCGTGCCTCTTGTGCCCATTGCGCGCCACGGGCAGACACCACCGCGGCGGAAGTCCCGGCAAAAAACGCCCGCAAAAAAGCATCCTCAAAAAGAATACCCCGCAGGCAGCAACCTGCGGGGTATTCCGCGCATGGGGCGGACCAGCCGGCATGGACGAGGGAGGCATCCTCCGGCGCGCGGCCGCCGGCACGCGGAACCGGCTTACTTCTTGGCCGGGGCGTCGCTGCTCGTGGCCGGGGCGGCAGCCTGCGCCTTGCCGTGCCTGTGGTGCTTGCGGTGATGCTTCTTGTGCATCGCCGGCTTGGCGGCGGTGGCACCGGCGGTGCTGCTGGCGGCCGGGGCAGAGGCCGGGCTGCTCTGGCCCGATTGCGCGGGCACGGCGGCCACGGCGGCGCCGGTCAGGGCGGTGAAGGCGACGGCGATCAGGCTCTTGCGGACGATGTTCATGGTCGATTCCTCGGATGTGTCTGGGGTGGTGGAACGGTGGTGGCGCTGGAGCGCGGGTGCCGCGGACGCTGCGTGCCGACGCGAGGGAGGGCCGCCGCGGTGGCGCGGCCTACTTCTTGGCCGGGGCAACCGGCGCGGCCGGCTTGGCCTCGGTCTTGCCGGTCTTGGCCACCGACTTGCCGGTGGCCGGCTTGGCGGCGGTGGCCGCGGCGGCGGCGGACTTGGCCGGCCTGGCCGGTGCCGCCGGGGTGGCGGCCAGGGCGCCGCCGGCGATGGCGGCCAGGGCGACGGCGATCAGGGACTTGCGCAGGGTGTTCATCGCGGATTCCTCGGGGGAGCGTTGCGGCGGGGCTTGCGGTTCGCCGGGGTGATGTCCCCGGTGCAGGTGCAGACTGCGCCTGTCCGCTTCACCCGCCGCTTGCGGGACGATGAACGCTTTGTAATCCGGCACGATGCCGGGGCGCGGCGCGCTACAGACCGCGGGCCGCCTGCGCCACCGCGCGGAACAGGGCGCGGCCCTTGTTCATGGTCTCCTCCCACTCCTTCTGCGGGTCGGAGTCGTACACGATGCCGGCGCCTGCCTGCACGTGCAGGTATCCATCCTGGATCACCGCCGTGCGGATGGCGATGGCGGTGTCGGCGTCGCCATGCCAGCCGATGTAGCCGATCGCGCCGGCGTACACGTTGCGCTTCACCGGCTCCAGCTGGCGGATGATCTCCAGCGCGCGGATCTTGGGCGCGCCGGACACGGTGCCGGCGGGGAAGGTGGCGCGCAGCACGTCGGCGTAGCTCAGCCCGTCCTGCAGGCGCCCGATGACCTCGCTGACGATATGCATGACGTGGCTGTAGCGTTCGATCACGAAGCGCTCGCGCACCGCCACGCTGCCCGGCTGCGACACCCGCCCGGCATCGTTGCGGCCGAGATCGATCAGCATCAGATGCTCGGCGCGCTCCTTGGGGTCGGCCAGCAGCTCGGCCTCCAGCGCCCGGTCTTCCTCCGGCGTGCGCCCGCGCGGACGGGTGCCGGCGATCGGGCGCACCGTCACCTTGCCGCCCTGCAGCCGCACCAGGATCTCTGGCGAGGAGCCGACCACCTGGGTGCCGCCAACGTCGAGGAAATACATGTACGGCGACGGATTCAGCGCGCGCAGCGCGCGGTACACGTCCACCGGGCGCGCACGGAACGGCACGCGCATGCGCTGGCTGAGCACCACCTGGAACGCATCGCCGGCGCGGATGTAGCCCTTCACCTGCTCGACCGCATCGATGAAGCCCTCGCGGGTGAAGCCGCTGACGAAATCGGCCTCGTCCAGCGCGGCCGGCTGCAGGACTTCCGGATACGGCGCGCCGCCGTGGCGCAGGCGATGGGTGAGCGCATCCAGCCGGCGGCTGGCGTGCGCCCACGCCTGCGGCTGGCGCGGATCGGCGTGCACGATGAGGTACAGCCGGCCCTTGAGGTTGTCGAACACCGCCAGCTCGTCGCTCTGCATCAGCAGGATGTCGGGCGTGCCGAGCTCGTCGGGCTTGGGGTGGGCGCGCAGGCGCGGCTCGATGTATTCGATGCACTCGAAGCCGAACCAGCCGACCAGGCCGCCGGTGAACCCGGGCAGGCCGGGGATCTCCGGCACCCGCTGCTGCGCGCGCAGGCGCTCGACCTCGGCCAGCGGGTCGTCCACCTCGCGCGTGTCCACCACCTCGCCGTGCTCGCGCACACTCAGCGTGTGGCCGCGGAACTCGTACACCCGCCGCGCCGGCAGGCCGATGATCGAATAGCGGCCGAAGCGTTCGCCGCCTTCCACCGACTCGAACAGGTAGGTGTGCGGGCCGTCCGCCAACTTGAGATAGACCGACAGCGGGGTGTCGAGGTCGGACAGCACCTCGCGCACCACCGGGACCAGGGTGTAGCCGTCAGCGGCGGCCTGGGCGAAGCGTTCTTGCAGGGACGAAGCGGGGACGGTCACGTGGGGATTCCTTGGACGATACGGCAGGGGCGGACACGGCGGCATCGCCTCGCCGCCATCGCCCGCCATGCCCGCAGGAAGTGCCCGTCGAAATGCCGGTCCGCTCCATGCCGCGCACTCTAGCGGCTGCCCACACCGGCAGGCAAACGCCGATCGTCATCTTCGCGTCACCGAAGCCATGCAGCATGGGAGTCCATCGCAGGGATGGCGGACGGGCAGGACGCCCAGCTCTTGGTGACGACCGGCGCCGCGCGCCCCCTCGCGGCGCCGGTTTTTTCATGCCCGCCCGGCGCGCCCCGCCCCGCGCCTGGCCCAGAATGCGCCGCCATCCGTCGCCGCCAAGGCCCGGCCACGGAACTTTCCGCGCCTGCCGGGACTCTTGCCGCCATCCCCCACGCCACACCGGGCCCGCGGGCCCGGACGCCGCGACGCATCCGTGCACACCGCTTCCGACCTCCGCTACAAACGCTGGACCCTGGCCTACCTGCTGCTGTTCGGACTGACGTGGTGGGCGATCTTCAGCCTCACCCGGCATGCCCTCGACCATGCGGACATGGTCGAGAACTACGTCTGGGGCACGGCATGGCAATGGGGCAACAACAAGCACCCACCGCTGTTCGGCTGGATCACCGCGGCCTGGTTCCATCTGTTTCCGACCCGCGACTGGGCCTACTACTTGCTGGAGGAAGCCAACCTGGTGCTGGCGCTGTGGTGGCTGGCGCTGGCGATGCGCCGCGGCCTGCCGTGGGACCGGGTGCTGGCGGGCGTCGTACTGACCAGCCTGGTGACCCTGTACGGCGCCGACAGCGGCTACAAGTACAACGCCAATACCGCGCAACTGCCGTTCATCGCCGGCTTCGCCTGGAGCCTGCTGCATGCGCTGCAGGGCCGGCGCCTGCGCTGGTTCGCGCTGGCAGGCGCCTTCGCCGGGGCGGCGCTGCTCACCAAATACTCGGCGCTGCTGCTGCTGGCAGCGGTGGCGCTGCCCGCGGCGCTGGCGCTGCGCCCGCCACTGCGCATGCTGGTGGCCGGCGGCGCGCTGGCGGCCGCGGTGGCAGGCGCGCTGTTCCTGCCGCACGTGCTGTGGTCGATCCGGCACGGCTGGCCCAGCCTGCACTACATGCACTCGGTGCACCAGGCCAGCAGCGCCGCCGATATCGCGCTGGCGCATCTGACCGTGCTGGTCTCGGCCCTGCTCTACTGTGGGCTGATGCTACTGGTGTGGGCGCTGGCGCGCGCCCGGCTGCCGGTCGCCGCGTCCGCGCCGCCATCCGGCGCATCGCCCGCGCCGCGCCTGGGCGGGCGCATCCTGCTCGCGGCGCTGGTGCTGACCCTCTCCGGCGCGCTACTGGAACGGGTGACGCCGGTCCCGCCGTGGCTGATCCCGGTGCTGCTGTTCGCCGGCTGGGCGCTGGCGGAGCGGGTGCCGGACGATCGCGACACCGGCCTGATGGCGCGCCGGGTGCTGATCGCCGCGCTGGCCTGGCTGGTGCTGATGGCGCTGGCGGCGGGCGGGCTGGAGATGCGCTACCGCCGCACTCCGGCGCCACCGCCCTATGTGCTGCCGCAGACGATGGCCGAACAGGTCGAGACGCTTTACCGGCAGGCCTATGGCGCGCCGATCGAATACGCCGCCGGCAGCTTCCCGCTGCCCTATTTCCTTGCCTTCTACGGCGCCAACCATCCGCGTGCGCTGTATGGCTTCGATCTTGCGCAATCGACCTGGATCGACCCCGAAGCCCTGCGCGCCGGCAACAAGGTGGCCCTGTGCGGCAGCCTGCGCTCTTTCGCACCGCCGCCGGAGCCGACATGCGCGGCGCGCGCCGCCGCCCTGTTCGGGCCACCCGACCAGACCCGCACCCTGCAATGGCGGGTGTACGACCCGGGCAGCCGGCGCCAGGCGCTGCAGAGCGTGGAATTGCTGATGTGGAAGCCGCGCCACCCGGTCGGCGCGGCGGACTGAGGCCGGCGGCTCAGCGTGCGCGCGCCTGCGCCACCGCCTGCTTCATGCGCGCGATGATGGCGGCGTAATCGGGCTGGCCGAAGATGGCGCTGCCGGCGACGAAGGTATCGGCGCCGGCGGCCGCGATCGCGCCGATGTTGTCCGGCTTCACGCCGCCGTCGATCTCAAGCCGGATCGGCTTGCCGCAGGCGTCGATCCGCGCCCGCACCTGGCGCAGCTTGTCCAGCGCCGAGGGGATGAACGCCTGCCCGCCGAAGCCGGGGTTGACCGACATCAGCAGCACCAGGTCGAGGTCTTCCAGCACCCAGTCCAGCACCTCCACCGGGGTGGCGGGATTGAGCACCAGCCCGGCCTGGCAACCCTGCGCCTTGATCAGCTGGATCGTGCGGTGCACGTGGCGGCTGGCCTCGGGATGGAAGCTGATCAGGCTGGCCCCGGCCTGGGCGAAGTCGGGCACGATCCGGTCCACCGGCTCCACCATCAGGTGCACGTCGATCGGCGCGCTGACACCGTGCCTGCGCAGCGCCTCGCACACCAGTGGGCCGATGGTGAGGTTGGGCACGTAATGGTTGTCCATCACGTCGAAATGCACCCAGTCGGCGCCGGCTTTGATGACGGCGTCCACCTCCTCGCCGAGCCTTGCGAAGTTGGCGGACAGAATGGACGGGGCGATCACGGTGGGCTGCATGCTCATGTCTTCCTGCGCAGGGTCTGGATACGGTCGTAGGCGGCGTTGATCTCGCGCGATTTCTGTTCGGCGATCTTGCGCAGCTCAGGCGCGGCGCCGGCCACGCGGTCGGGATGGTACTGGCTGATCAGGCGACGGTAGGCACGGTCGATCTGGGCATCGCTGGCATCCTCGCGCACGCCAAGCACCCGGTAGGCCCAGTCCACGTCGGCATCCCCGGGCGGCCCGGCCGGCGGCGGGCGCGGCGATGGCCGGCGGGTGAACGCATCGTGGTCGAACCAGTAGCCGACCAGCCACCCGATCAGCGCCCCCACCGGATGCCGCAGCAGCAGCCAGCCGGCGATGAAACCGAGGAATTGTCCGTACCAGCGTCGCATCCGCGCAGTGTACAGGGCGGGCCGGGAGTGCCGGCCTTACACTAGGCGCCCCACTTTCCTGCCCGCGCGTCCATGGCCACCACCCTGCTCCAGTCCGACCTGCCCGGCCTGAACCTGATCCACCGCGGCAAGGTCCGCGACGTGTTCGACCTCGGCGACGGCCACTTGCTCATGGTCGCCACCGACCGCCTGAGCGCATTCGACGTGGTGCTGCCCGACCCGATCCCCGGCAAGGGCGAGATGCTCTGCCAGATCAGCAATTTCTGGTTCGACAAGACCGCCCACATCATCGCCAACCACCTGACCGGCATCGACGTTGCCAGCGTGCTGCCACCCGGCGTGGACGCGGCGCTGTACGCCAGGCGCGCGGTGGTGACGAAGAAGCTCAAGCCGGTGCCGGTGGAGTGCATCGCGCGCGGCTACCTCATCGGCAGCGGCTGGAAGGACTACCAGCGCACCGGCGCGGTCAGTGGCATCGTCCTGCCCGCAGGACTCCGGCAAGCGCAGCAGCTGCCCGAGCCCCTCTTCACCCCGTCCACCAAGGCGGCGGTGGGCGACCACGACGAGAACATCGATTTCGCGGCCGCGGTGAGCCTGGTCGGCCGCGAACTGGCGGAGGCGGTGCGCGACGCCACCTTGGCGATCTACGGCTTCGCCCGCGACTATGCGGCGCAGCGCGGCATCATCCTCGCCGACACCAAGTTCGAGTTCGGCACCGACGAAGACGGCAGGCTCTACGTGATGGACGAGATGCTGACGCCCGATTCGTCGCGCTACTGGCCGGCGGAGCAGTACCAGGTGGGCATCAGCCCGCCGAGCTACGACAAGCAGTTCGTGCGCGACTACCTGGAGACGCTGGACTGGGACAAGACTCCGCCCGGCCCGCGCCTGCCGGCGGAGGTGATCGCCAAGACCCGCGCCAAGTACGCCGAGGCGCTGGAGAAGCTGGCCGGCCTGCGCATCGACTGAATGCGGCAAGCCTGCGCGGCCGCGCCTAGCGCGCGGCCTGCTGCGCGCGGCAGCACCAGCGCCAGCCACAGCAGGCCGGCCAACGCCGCCACCACCGAGGCGCCGAGCACCCCGAGCACGCTCTCGGTGTAGAGCAGCCCCTGCCCGCCGAACGCCAGCGAGGCGATGAACAGGCTCATGGTGAAGCCGATCCCGCACAGCAGGCCCAGGCCCAGCATCGCGCGCAGGTCCATGCCCTCGGGGAAGCGCGCCAGCCCCAGCGCGCGCATCAGCACCGCCGCGCCGGCGATCCCGACCGGCTTGCCCAGCACCAGCCCCAGCGCGATCCCGGCCGGCAGCGGCGCGAGCAGATCGCTGGCCTGCAACCCCGCCAGCGACAGCCCGGCATTGACGAACGCGAACAGCGGCAGGATGGCGTAGGCCACCCACGGATGCAGCGCATGCTCCAGGGCTTCCAGCGGCGAATGCTCGCTGGCATCGTCGATCGTGTTGCGGCGGTCGTAGTGCGGGATCATCAGCCCGGTCACCACCCCAGCCAGGGTGGCATGCACGCCCGAAGCCAGCACCAGCGCCCACAGCACCGCCCCGAGCACGAGATAAGGCGCCAGATGGGTCACCTTGCGGCGGTTCAGCCCCCACATCGCCAGCACCACCACCGCCGCCCCGGCCAGCGCCGTCCACTGCAGGCCCTGGGTGTAGAACAGGGCGATGATCAGGATCGCGATCAGATCGTCGGCGACGGCAATGGTGGACAGCAGCAGTTTCATCCCCAGCGGCACCCGCGACCCCAGCAGCGCCAGCACGCCCAGCGCGAAGGCGATATCGGTGGCCGTCGGCACCGCCCAGCCGCGCATTGCCTCGGCATCGGCGTGATTCAGGGCGACATACAGCAGCGCCGGCACCGCCACCCCGCCGATTGCGCACACCACCGGCAGCGCCAGTTGCGCGCGGCTGGAGAGCTGCCCGGAGATCACCTCGCGCTTGATCTCCAGCGCCACCAGCAGGAAGAAGATCGCCATCAGGCCATCATTGACCCACCAGTGCAGCGATTTGCCCCAGTCCCCGCGCCCCAGCGGCGTATCCCGGAAGGCCTCGTAGGCGTGCGCCAGCGGCGAGTTGGCTGCCAGCATCGCCAGCACCGCCGCCACGATCAGGACGATGCCGCCGGCGGCCTCGAGGCGGAAGAATTCGATGAGCACGCGCTGCGCGCGCTCGAACACCCTGGGTTGCGCTCTCATCTGGCCAGTATAGCGGCCGCATGCCGCCGGATCGCCCCGCCCGCGTCACGCAGCCGACATGGGCATCCACTAGTGTGCCCGGCGCCGACTGGAGCCTTTGGCATGCTGCTCAACAAGACCCCGCTCGCACGCAATGCTCTGAAGGCCGGTACCGATGCCGGCCTGAGCTTGCTGGAGCGGCGCATTCTGATCCTCGCCGACGGCAAGCGTAGCCTCGATACCCTGGCCGGCCTGCTGGGACCGGAGATCCTGCCCATGATCGATCGTCTGCTGCGCGACGGCTACCTGCAGCGCGACGAGGAGGCACCGAGGGCACCCATGCGCCCCGGTGCAGGCGTCGCTGGCGCGCTCACCGGCCTGCTGCGCGCGACCACCGATGTCCTGCAGGCGCGCAGCGAGCAGATCCGGGCCGAGACCGCGAAACCCGCTCCTGCGGTCGCGGTGCCAGCGGACTTGCACGTGCAGCCACTGGCACCCTCTGCCTCCGCAGCGGCGACGCCGGCCGCGGCCAGCGCCCGCCAGCGGCGTTCGCTGGTCGGGGCCAAGATGTACCTCATCGACATGCTGCAGCTGCAGCGTCACCCGGACGCCGTGGAACACAAGGCGCGCATCCAGCTCGCCAGCGGTGACGACGCCCTGCTGGCCGCCCTGCTGGACGGCCTGCGCGTGCTGCAGCAACTGACGCCACCCAGCTACGCCGAACGCATTGCCATACGCCTCGGCGAGGTGCTGCCGGAGCAGTGGCTGCCGGCCCTGGCACAAGTGGTCGCCACGTCGCAGGTGCCGTCCTCCGACGGCGCCGGCGCGCCGGCGCTGAAGCTGGTCAGCGGCTAAAGGCCGAAGCTCAGCCCGGGAAGCGCTTGCCCAGGCCGCGCCAGCAATCCGGGTAATCCTGCTGCCGGTGCGCGGCCTCAAGCGCCTGCGCGCAGGGGCGGATTACCGCGCGGGTTTCGAACATGAAGGCCATGGTGTCTTCGATGTAGTCCGGCGTGCGGGTGTCGGCGGCGCTGGCCTTCTCGAAAGTGGCCGCGTCCGGCCCGTGCCCGGTCATGCAGTTGTGCAGCGAACAGCCGCCGGGCACGAAGCCGTCGGCCTTGGCGTCGTAGGCGCCGTGGATCAGGCCCATGAACTCGCTGGCCACGTTGCGGTGGAACCACGGCGGGCGGAAGGTGTCGCGCATGGCCAGGATGCGCGGCGGGAAGATCACGAAATCCATGTTGCTGGTGCCCGGGGTATCGCTGGGCGAATGCAGCACCAGGAAGATCGACGGGTCCGGATGGTCGTAGCTGATCGAGCCGATGGTGTTGAAGCGGCGCAGATCGTACCTGTAGGGTGCGTAGTTGCCGTGCCAGCCCACCACGTCCAGCGGCGAGTGGTCGATCGGCGCGCGCCATAGGTGGCCCTGGAGCTTGGCGATCAGCTCGAACTCGCCCTCCACGTCCTCGAACGCCGCCTGCGGGGCGAGGAAGTCGCGCGGGTTGGCCAGGCCGTTGCTGCCGATCGGCCCGAGGTCGGGCAGGCGCAGCAGGGCGCCGAAGTTCTCGCACACGTAGCCGCGCGCCGTGCCATCCGCCAGCGCGACGCGGAAGCGCACGCCGCGCGGGACCACCGCGATCTCCTGCGGCTCCACGTCCAGCACGCCCAGCTCGGTCTCGATGTGCAGCCGGCCCAGCTGCGGGACGATCAGCAGCTCGCCGTCGGCGTCGTAGAAAAAGCGCCCCTGCATGTCGCGGTTGGCCGCGTACAGATGGATGCCGACGCCGGTGCCCGCCTGCGGGCCGCCGTTGCCGCCCATGGTGAACAGGCCCGCGACGAAATCGGTGGGCACCTCCGGCAGCGGCAGCGGATTCCAGCGCAGCTGCTCCGGGGTCACCGGGCCGCTGCCGAAATCATTGTGGAAGGCCGGCTGCGACAGCGGCGCGAAGCGGCCATGCACCGCCGCCGGACGGATGCGGTACAGCCAGCTGCGGCGGTTGGCATGCCGCGGCGCGGTGAACGCGGTGCCGGTCAGCTGCTCGGCGTACAGCCCGTGCGCCACCCGCTGCGGCGAATTGCGCCCGACCGGCAGCGTGCCGGGAACCGCTTCGCTCGCGAACTCGTTGCCGAAACCGCTCTGATAGCCGTTGCTGTGGATGCTCATGCGCTTCGCCGCTCCCGGTCGGCCTGTCGAACGCCACGCCGCGGTGGCCGTTCGTGGTGAGCCTGTCGAACCATGAACGGCCTCCCGCCCTCGACAGGCTCAGGGCGCGCGGCCGCCAGTCACAACACCCCGCGGCGCATCTGGTCGCGCTCGATGCTCTCGAACAGGGCCTGGAAGTTGCCTTCGCCGAAGCCTTCGTTGCCCTTGCGCTGGATGATCTCGAAGAAGATCGGGCCGAACGCGTTCTGGGTGAAGATCTGCAGCAGCTTGCGCGTCTTGGTCTCCGGGTCGGCATCGATCAGGATCTTGTTCCTGGCCAGGCGCGGCACGTCCTCGCCGTGGTTGGGCACGCGCTGGTCGATCACCTCGAAATAGGTGTCCGGGGTGTCGAGGAACGCGACTCCGGCCGCGCGCATCCGCTCCACCGTGGTGTAGATGTCGTCGGTGAACAGGGCGATGTGCTGGATGCCTTCGCCCTTGTACTCGCGCAGGTATTCGTTGATCTGGCTCTTCTCGTCGCTGGATTCGTTGAGCGGGATGCGGACGATGCCGTCCGGCGCGGTCATCGCTTTCGACAGCAGGCCGGTCTTGGCGCCCTTGATGTCGAAGTAGCGGATCTCGCGGAAGTTGAACAGCTTCTCGTAGTAGTCCGACCACTTCGCCATGTTGCCCACAAACAGGTTGTGGGTGAGGTGGTCGATGAAGGTCAGGCCGAAGCCCTTGGGGTGCGGGTCCACGCCCGGCAGCGGTTCGTAGTCTGCATAGAGGTCCTCGCGGCCGTCATCCACCAGATACAGCATGCAGTCGCCGATGCCCTTGATCGCGGGCGTATCCACCGCGCCGGTCTCCGGCTTGTGGTCGGCCTTGGCGCCGCCGTTGGCCAGCACGTGCGCCAGCACCTCGGCGGTGGGCTTTTGGAAGCGGATCGCGAAGCCGCAGGCGGATGGCCCGTGCTGGGCGGCGAAGTCGGAGGCGAACGAATCGGTCGATTCGTTCAGCAGGAAATTGATGGTGCCCTGGCGGAACAGGGTGATCGGCCGCGCCTTGTGCCGCGCCACCGCGGTGAAGCCCAGCTTCTCCAGATACTCGCGCATGCGCGGGCCCTGCCCGGCCGGCGCGGCGAACTCGACGAACTCGAAGCCGTGGATGCCCATCGGGTTGTCGAAGGTGGTCGGCTGCATGCCAAGATTGGGTTGCGCGCTCATACGGAGATCCTCAACGCCGGGGAGTGTATTTTATAGTTGCATTTGCAACCATTTTCAAGGCACCCTGCCGTCCACCATGGCCGACCACGCCCAGCTCGTCCTCGAACGCTTCCTGCCCTACCGCCTGAGCGTGCTGACCAATCGCCTCAGCGGCGCGATCGCACGCGAATACTCGCAGCGGTTCGACCTCGGCGTCACCGAATGGCGGGTGATGGCGATCCTCGGCCGCACCCCCGAACCTCTCCGCCAATCAGGTGGCGCAGCGCACGGCCATGGATAAAGTGGCGGTGAGCCGCGCGGTGGCGCGGCTGCTGGCGTCCGGCCGGATCGAACGCGAGTACGACGCCACCGACCGCCGCCGCTCGGTGCTGCGCCTGTCGAAAGCCGGCTATGCCATCTACGACCAGATCGTGCCGCTGGCACTGGCGTTCGAACGGCAGGTGCTGGGCGAACTGCCTGCCGAGGAATGCGCCCTGCTGTTCCGCCTGCTGGACCGGCTGGACGAGCTGGAACTGCGCGCCGAATCCACCCACCACGCCAGCTGAGGCGCGCCGTAACCGCAGATGGCGGCCCGCAGGCCGCCGTCGGAACACCAGGCCGCACCCGCTGGCAGATGCGGCAGCCCGTGTTTACTTCACGCCGTGCATCCAGCGCTGGATCAGCGGCGCGATCAGGAACAGCAGCACGCCCGCGCCCACCAGCGCATAGAAGCCGAAGGTGTAGCCGGCGTGCGCCGAGGCCACGGTCATGCCGCCTTCGCCGCTGACGTGGCCGGCGAAGATGCCTGCCAGGTTGTTGCCGATCGCGATCGACAGGAACCAGCAACCCATCGCCAGGCCCGCCAGGCGCGACGGCGCCAGCTTGGTGGTCATCGACAGCCCGATCGGCGACAGGCACAGCTCGCCCACCGACTGGATCACGTACACCATGAACAGGGTCCAGAACGGAATCTTGCCGTTGGCATCGAGCATGCTGGACAAGGCCACCATCAGCAGCAGGAACGCCAGGCCGTTGAAGATCAGGCCGAGGCCGAACTTGCGCGGGATGATCGGATTGTTCTTGCCCATCTTCACCCACAGCCAGGCCATGACCGGCGCCAGCACGATGATCGCCACCGAGTTCACCGACTGGAACCAGGACACCGGGAAGTCGTCGGTGCCGGCCAGCGCCTGGAACAGGCCCGGCATGCCGAGGTCGCGATTGACGATCTTGTCGGCCAGGAAGTTGAACGAACTGCCGGCCTGCTCGAAGAACATCCAGAACAGCACGTTGAACACGAAGATGGTCAGCATCGCCATCACCTTGTCGCGCGCGACCTTGCCTTCCACCACGCCCTCGCGCACCAGCATCACCGCGGGAATGATGAACAGCGCCATCAGGATCGCCTGCAGCAGATTGGCGTCGATGGTCAGCAGCGCATAGAACAGCGGGATACCGATCACCACTCCGAACAGCAGCACCAGGCTGACGTTGCGCCACCCGGTCTGGTGGCTGGCCGGCAGGCCGATGCCCTTGAGCTGGCGGCGGCCGAACCAGAACCACACCAGGCTCAGCAGCATGCCGATGCCAGCGGAGATGAACACGATCTTGTAGGCCGGCATGTCCTCGATGCCGAACATCTTCTTGGCCAGGTACTGGGTCACCAGCGGCGCCAGCAGCGCGCCGAGGTTGATCCCCATGTAGAAGATGGTGAAGCCGGAGTCGCGGCGCTCGTCGCCCTGCGCGTACAGCTTGCCGACCATGGTCGAGATGATCGGCTTGAACAGGCCGTTGCCCACGATGATCGTGGCCAGGCCGAGCTTGAACACGTTTTCGTCCGGCACCGCCAGCAGGAACAGCCCCGCCGACATCACCACCGCGCCCAGCAGGATCGAACGCTGATAGCCAATCAGTTTGTCGGCGACATAGCCGCCGAAGATCGCGCCCGCGTACACCAGCGCCAGGTAGGCGCCGTACAGCTCGCTCGCCGGTTTCTCGCCGGCGGCATTGCCGCCGTGGAACTGGGCCACGATGTACAGCACCATCGCCCAGCGGATGCCATAGAACGCGAAGCGTTCCCAGAATTCCGACATGAACAGCATCCACAGCGGGCGCGGATGCCCCATCAGCTGCGGGAATTCCGGTGGATTCACCGGGGTGGGCGTGTCTGTGGCTCCGCTCATGCGGCGTCCCCCTCGTGGTCGTTTATTGGTTTCAAAGGATGCGAACCGGGCCACGGCGGGCGCGGAACCGGGCGAGGATGGCCGAGCCGGTGCGCCGGCGTCAAACCCGCCCCCTGCTGCGTCGCAGCAAAACGCCGGCTCAGGCCGCGCCGGGGCCGACCGTGGTGCGCACCTCGAACAGCTCGGGGAAGAAGCTCAGGTCCAGCGCACGCTTGAGGAAGGCCACGCCGCTGGAGCCCCCGGTACCGCGCTTGAAGCCGATGATCCGCATCACCGTGCGCATGTGGCGGAAGCGCCACAGCTGGAACTGGGTCTCCAGGTCCACCAGATCCTCGCAGAGCTGGTATTCGCGCCAGTAGCGGGCGGTATCGGCATAGATGCGCTCGAACACCGGCAGCAGCGCGCGATCGAGCGCATGCGGCTGGCTGAAATCCCGCACCAGATGCGCCTCCGGCACCGCGTGCCCCCAGCGCGCCAGATAGCGCAGGAACTCGTCGTACAGGCTGGGCGCGCGCAGCACCGCCTCCAGCGCGGCGTAGCCCTCCGCATCGTGGGCGAACACCTTCAGCATCGCCGCGTTCTTGTTGCCCAGCAGGAACTCCAGCGTGCGGTACTGCAGCGACTGGAACCCGGACGAAGGCCCCAGCACGTCGCGGAACTCCATGTATTCCGAGGGCGTCAGCGTCTCCAGCACCGACCATTGGGCGGTGAGCTGGTCCAGCACCCGCTTGCAGCGCGCCGCACCCTTGCCGAACTGCCAGACGCGGTCGTTGCGCAGGTGCGCGATCGCCGCCGACAGCTCGTGGATCAGCAGTTTCAGCCACAGCTCGCTGGTCTGATGCTGGATGATGAACAGCATCTCGTCGTGGTGCGGCGGGTTCGACAGCGGCTGCTGGGCCGACAGCAGCTGATCCAGGCGCAGGTAGCCGCCGTAGGTGATGCGGCCGGCCAGATCCGTGTGGATGTCGGCTTCGAGGTCGCGCCGGTTGGCGCCTGCGGTGTCGTGTTCGCTGGTCATCGCGGGATTCTCGCACGCGGCAACGCCCCCGCGGCTGATCCGGGTCAAGGCCAGGGCGATGCCGCAGCGCGCAACGGGCCGTCACGTGTTGCCCGTTATCATAGAGCGATTGCTCCAACCCCAAGGCGAACATGAGCACGGCCGCCCACTTCGACATCGAATACCTGCAATACCTCAAACCCGACGGCACCCTGGCCGGCCCGCTGCCGCCGGCGGTGCCCGGCGCCAAGGCGCTGCTGCCGCTGTTCAAGCAGATGCTGCTGGTGCGCACCTTCGACGGCAAGGCCATCGCCCTGCAGCGCACCGGCAAGCTGGGCACCTATGCCAGCTGCCTGGGGCATGAGGCTACCCACGTCGGCATCGGCGCCTCGCTGCGGCCCGAGGACGTGTTCGCGCCCAGCTACCGCGAGTACGGCGCGCAGTTCATGCGCGGCGTGCGCCCGCGCGAGGTGCTGCTGTACTGGGGCGGCGACGAGCGCGGCAACCTGCTCACCGGCGGGCCGGCGCACGACTACCCGTGGTGCGTGCCGATCTCCACCCAGTGCCTGATGGCCTCGGGCGCGGCGCTGAGCTTCAAAGCTGCGCGGGCAGGACCGGATCGCGGTGGCCTGCTGCGGCGACGGCGGTAGCTCCAAGACCGACTTCTACGCGGCGGTGAACTCGGCCGGCGCCTACACCCTGCCGCTGGTGCTGTGCGTGATCAACAACGGCTGGGCGATTTCGGTACCGCGCAAGGCCCAGACCGGCGCGCAGACGCTGGCGCAGAAGGGTCTGGCCGGCGGCCTGCACTGCCTGCAGGTGGACGGCAACGACCTGGTCGCGGTGCTGGAAGCGATGCGCCGCGCCACCGCGCGCGCGCGCAGCGGCGAAGGCGGCAGCGTCATCGAGTTCCTCACCTACCGCCTGCACGACCACACCACCGCCGACGACGCCCGCCGCTATCGCAGCGAAGAGGAAGTGAAGGCGGCGTGGGAGAAGGAACCCTTCCTGCGCCTGCGCAAGTTCCTGGTGGACCAGACGCTCTGGGACGACGCCCAGGAACAGGCTTGGGTGGAGGAATGCGGCAAGCGCGTGGACGCAGAAATCAACGCCTACCTGGAAACACCGGTGCAGCCGGTGGAAACGATGTTCGACTACCTGTACGCAGACATGCCGGCCGACCTGCGGGCGCAGCGGGATGCCGCGATCGCGCTGGAGGGCCGGGCATGAGCGCGCAGCCGATTACCCTGATCGAGGCGATCACCCAGGCGCTGGCGCACGAGCTGCGCAAGGACCCCAGCGTGGTCGTGCTGGGCGAGGACGTGGGCGTGAACGGCGGCGTGTTCCGCGCCACTGCCGGCCTGTCCGCCGAGTTCGGCCCGGAGCGCATCCTCGACACCCCGCTGGACGAGACCACGATTGCCGGCCTCACCGTCGGCATGGCCAGCCAAGGCATGAAGCCGGTCGCCGAGGCCCAGTTCGACGGCTTCATGTACCCGATGGTGGACTTCATCGTCTGCCACGCCGCGCGCATGCGCTACCGCACCCGCGGCCGCCTGACCTGCCCGATGGTGCTGCGCGTGCCGTGGGGCGGCGGCATCCGCGCGCCGGAGCACCACAGCGAGGCGAACGAGTCCATCTTCACCAACGTGCCGGGGCTGCGGGTGGTGATGCCCAGCTCGCCGCAGCGCGCCTACGGCCTGCTGCTGGCCGCGATCCGCGACCCGGACCCGGTGATCTACATGGAGCCCAAGCGCATCTACCGCCAGTACAAGGAGCTGGTGCCGGACGACGGCGAGGCCCTGCCGCTGGACGTGTGCTACGTGCTGCGCGACGGCAGCGACATCACCCTGGTGACCTGGGGCGCGCAGGTGAAGGGAAACCCTGGAGGCCGCCGACAAGCTGGCCGCCGAAGGCATCCGCGCCGAGGTGATCGACGTGGCCACGCTCAAGCCGCTGGACTTTGCCACGATCGCCGAGTCGGTGGCCAAGACCGGCCGCTGCGTGATCGTGCACGAAGCCGCCAAGACCGCCGGCTTCGGCGCCGAGATCGCCGCGCGCGTGGCCGAGGAATGCCTGTTCGACCTGCTCTCGCCGGTCGAGCGCGTCACCGGCTACGACACCCACATCCCGCTGTTCCGTCTCGAGATGAAATACCTGCCGAGCGTGGACAAGATCGTCGCCGCCGCCAAGCGCGCGCTGGCTTATTCGTAAAGGACGCCCCATGAGCAAGAAGTTCTTTCTGCCCGACCTCGGCGAAGGCCTGCCGGACGCGACCATCGTGGAGTGGCACGTCAAGGAAGGCGACATCATCCGCCTGGACGAGAACCTGGTGTCGATGGAAACCGCCAAGGCGGTGGTCGACGTGCCCTCGCCCGTCTCTGGCAAGGTGCTGAAGCTGGCCGGCGGTCCGGGCGACGTGATCGCCACCGGCGCCCTGCTGGCCGAGTTCGAGATCGACCCCAGCCTGCCGCAGCGCGCGGAAGGCCAGGACACCGGCCACCACCACGGCCCGTCCCACGCCGCGGCGGAACCGGCCGCGCCAGCGCCCGCCGCGCAGGCGGAGCCGGAGGACGCCGGCACCGTGGTCGGTGCCATGCAGGTCGGCAACGCGGTGGTGAGTGAGGCCGCGGTCGCGGTGGGCGGCGTCAAGGCCGTGCCGGCGGTGCGCGCGATGGCGCGCAAGCTGGGCGTGGACCTCGCCCGCGTGCGTCCCAGCGGTCCGGACGGCACGGTGACCATGGACGACGTCAAGCGCGCCGCCGCGGACGGCTCGGCCAAGCCGGGCGCCGCGCCCGCCGCCGCGCGCACCGCCGCGCCGGCCCCGGTGACCGCCACCGCGCCGGCGCAGCGCAGCACACTGTCGCAGGCCGGCAAGCCGATGCGCACCCGCCACCGGGCGTGGCCGCCTCTGGCCAGCCAGAGCAGCTCAAGGGCGTGCGCCGCAACATGGCGCGGGTGATGGCCGACGCCCACGCCAAGGTGGTGCCCACCACGCTGGTGGACGACGCCGACCTGCACGCCTGGATCGGCAAGCAGGACATCACCGCGCGCCTGATCCGCGCGATTGTCACCGCCTGCAAGGCGGTGCCGGCGCTGAACGCCTGGTTCGACGGCGAGACCCTCAGCCGCACGCTGCACCCGCAGGTGGACGTCGGCATCGCGGTGGACACCGAGGACGGCCTGTTCGTGCCGGCCCTGCGCAACGCCGACATGCTGGACGCGCGCGGCATCCGCGAGGGCATCAACCGCCTGCGGGCGCAGGTGGAGAGCCGCACGATCCCGGCCAGCGAGCTCACCGGCTACACCATCTCGCTGTCCAACTTCGGCATGTTCGCCGGCCGCTACGCGACCCCGGTGGTGGTGCCGCCGTGCGTGGCCATCGTCGGCGCCGGCAAGCTCTGCTTTGATGTGGTGGCGGTGATCGGCGGCATCGAGGTGCACCGCCGCCTGCCGATCTCGCTGACCTTCGACCACCGCGCCTGCACCGGCGGCGAAGCCGCGCGCTTTCTCAAGGCGCTGCTGGACGACCTGGCGCTACCGCAGTAATCGCCGCAACCGCAGCCCCCTCGACGGCGGACTCCGGCCCGCCGTCGTTGCGACCGCCCGCCGTGCCCGCGACTGCGCGCCGGCACTAGCATGACGGCCCGCCCACCGGAGACTCCGCCATGGCCCATCGCAGCCGCCTGGCCGGCTTCATCATCGACTGCCGGACCGACGACCTCGACGCCGCCGCCGACTTCTGGGCGCAGGCCCTGGGCTGCACGGTCGCCGAGCGCGATGCGGGCGATGCCGCTGCGCGCTACCAGCGGCTGGGCGATACGCCCGGTGATCTGCACATCGAGGTGCAGCAGGTGGCGCATACCTCGCGCGTGCACCTCGACATCGAGGCCGACGACGTGCACGCCGAAGCCGCCCGGCTGGAAGCGCTGGGCGCGCGGAAGATCGCCTTCGTGCGCGAGCGCTGGTGGGTGATGGAAGCGCCGACCGGCCAGCGCTTCTGCGTGGTGCCGATGGCGCATCCCGAGCGCGGGTTTCCGCCGCGGGCCTGGAAGTGAGCCATCCCGCGGCGGGGGCGCAGCAATGCACGGCACCCGCTATCGCGGGCGCCTGGACGGCCTCAGCCCAGCCCGCGCGCGCGCATGAAAAGCCGTACCAGCGCCAACTGCACGCGATCGGACATCGCCCGCATCTTCTTCAGGCCTGCCTCGGCCTCATCCCTGCGACCATCCAGATGCGCACTCAGGGCGTCACCCACGCACAGGTGAAACTCCGCATGGGTCTGCAATAGGGCGCCGTACTCATCACTTCCAGCGAACTTGGCGCGACCCTCGCCGTGCAGCCACTGGCCTAGCGCGCACAGGTCATCACGCGCCACCTTGTGCACCTCCGGCGGCTCCTGCTTGCCGTCCATCACGTCTTGCAGGCGCTGCTTCCAGGCCGCATGCGCGTCCAGCGCCGTCCTCATGTCCAGGCTGCCGAGATGGCCCTCACCCTCGCCGAAGGTCAGTGCCTCCAGCGGTGCCGACGGCGCAGACTTGGTTGCGCTGACATCCTTGCTCGCATTGCGCTTGAACCAGTCCAGCAAACCCATATTTGACGCCTCCGGGGCGAATTTAGGAGAAAGGCCCGCCCGTGCACGCGCTCACATCCGCTGAATGACGACGGTCGCCCTGCATGCCAGCAAGCCGCATGCCATAAGCGCGATGACAGGCGCAGGCTGGCTGCCCCCGGCTAGTTGCCCCTGGCTGCCCCGGCGGGCTGCCGCAGAAGGTCAAAGCTTGACTCAGGGACTGACGCTGCGGGTCAGCCCGCCGTCACCTTACCCAGTTGGTCAGCCACGAACGCCGCCAGCGCGGCGTTCACTTCGTCGGTGGTGACGCCCTCGCCCAGCATGAAATCGCTAGCGGCATCGCCCACTTCGCCCTGCTTGAGCGCCGCCAGGCGCTGGCCGGCGTCGCGCGGGGAGTCGAAGCCGATGCTCTGCAGCAGCACGCGCTCGCCCTGCACCAGCTTGAAATAGAACTTGCCGTCGGCGTCGCGATACTGCTTGAAGGTCGACGCCTCGCCGGCCTTGCGCGGGCGTTCCGCCGTGGCGGCCACGCGGATGCGGGAAAGGTCGCGCAGGCCCACCGCCTCGCGCAGGCGCGCGATCATGGGCCGCGCATAGGCCTCGCGCAGGCGCGCGGCGCCGTCGCGCAGGACCGTCTCGATCTCCGCCGGGCGCGCCAGCAGCTCCGCGTAGCGCTCGCGCAGCGGCGCGAGTTCGGCGTCGATGCGCTCGAACAGCGCCTGCTTGGCCTCGCCCCAGGCGATGCCGGCGGCGAACGCGGCGGCGAAGGCGGCGGTCTCCTCGCGCGAGGCGAAGGCCTGGTAGAGCTGGAACAGGGCCGAGCCCTCGGTGGGCTTGGGCTCGCCCGGCGCGCGCGAATCGGTGACGATGCCGGCGATCAGCTTCTTCAGCTCGGCGCGCGACGCGAACAGCGGAATGGTGTTGCCGTAGCTCTTGCTCATCTTGCGTCCGTCCAGGCCCGGCAGGGTCGCCACCTGCTCGTCCACCACCGCCTCCGGCAGCACGAAATATTCGCCGCCATAGACGTGGTTGAAGCGCTGGCCGAAGTCGCGCGCCATCTCGATGTGCTGGATCTGGTCGCGCCCCACCGGTACCCGCTGCGCGTTGAACAGCAGGATGTCGGCCGCCATCAGCACCGGATACATGAACAGTCCGGCGGTGATCCCGGCATCGTCGTCCTCGCCCTCGGCGCGGTTCTTGTCCACCGCCGCCTTGTAGGCATGCGCGCGGTTGAGGATGCCCTTGCCGGCCACGCAGGTCAGCAGCCAGGTGAGCTCGGGGATCTCGGGGATGTCGCTCTGGCGGTAGAACCAGACCTTGTCCGGCTCCAGTCCGCAGGCCAGCCAGGCGGCGGCGATCTCGAGCGTGCTGCGCTGGGTGCGCGCCGGGTCCTGGGCCTTGATCAGGCTGTGGTAGTCGGCCAGGAAATAGAAGCTTTCCACCTCCGACCCGCGCGAAGCGGCGATCGCCGGGCGGATTGCGCCGACATAGTTGCCCAGATGCGGGGTGCCGGACGTGGTGATACCGGTGAGGACGCGGGTCTTGCTCATTCGATGCTGCACGCAGGCACGATGGAACGGGCCTGCATTCTACCCGCCGCGGCAGGGGCCGCCCGCGTGGCCCGGACGCGCAGGGCCGGCGCGGAACCGGCCCTGCGGACGCGACGCAGGCGTCTTACTTGCCGGCGCGCTCGATCGCCTCGCCGGCCTTCTTCACGTCCTTGCCGACGCCCTCGACGGTATTGCAGGCGGTCAGCGCGACCATGCACGCCAGCATCGCCAGGACCAATTTTCCCAAACGCATCATCGCTGCTCTCCAGTGGAAGGACGGCGGCAGCTTAGAAGCCGGGCGGCGGGCGCGCAACGCCCCGCCGCCCGCGCATCGGTGCGCGCGTTCAGCACTTCATGTCCTTGCAGTCCTCGGCCTTCTGCTCGACCTTTTCGCCGACCTTCTGTACGTCTTTGCCGGCACCGGCGATGGTGTTGCAGGCGGTCAGGGTGGTGCTGGCAAAGGCGGCCAGCAGGGCCAAGGCAAGCAAACGCTTCATGGGCAAACCTCCGCGGACGATGGTGGGCGCAGGCACCTCCGTGCCCGCACGTCGATGGAAGCATCCCGCTGCGTGAAGCCGGCGTGGACGCCGGGCGCTGCGGCCGAACCGCAGGTGAACCGCAGTCGCCCGGCTCCGGCCCTGGCGTTCAGTCGCGCATCAGGGTGGACTTGCCGAACAGGCTCTCGACCAGATCGACCGCCAGCTTCGCGGTGGCGTTGCGCTTGTCCAGGGTCGGGTTGATCTCGACCAGGTCGAGCGAGCCCAGGCGGCCGGTATCCGCCACCATCTCCATGATCAGCTGCGCCTCGCGGTAGTTGATCCCGCCCGGCACCCGGGTGCCGGTCCCTGGGGCGATCGCCGGATCCAGCATGTCCACGTCGAAACTGACGTGCAGGTGGGTGTCCGCATCCACGCCCTCCAGCGCCTCCTCCATCGCGCGGCGCATGCCGACCTCGTCGATGTAGCGCATGTCGTAGATGTCCAGGCCATACTCCTTGACCAGCCGCTTCTCGCCCGGATCCACCGAGCGGATGCCAACCTGGCGCACCTGCTCAGGAGTGATCGCAGGCGTCACCCCGCCGAGGCCGGTCAGTGCCTCCGGCCCCAGCCCGCACAGGCAGGCCACCGGCATGCCGTGGAGATTGCCGCTGGGCGTGATGGCGGAGGTGTTGAAATCGGCATGCGCGTCCAGCCACAGCACGCGCAGGCGCTTGCCGCTCGCGCGGCAGTGCGCGGCGACCGCGGCGATCGCGCCGATCGCCAAGCAATGGTCGCCGCCGAGCAGAATCGGCAGGCGGCCGGCCTGCAGCTCGCGGGTGCTGCAGTCGAACACCGCGCGGTTCCAGGCCACGACTTCCTCGAGATGGCGGTAGCCACCGCTGGGCGGGGCCACCGGATTGCGCGGACCCTGCAGGTCGCCGACGTCGCGCACATCGACCCCGCGCGCAGCCAGCGCCTCCACCAGCCCGGCCACGCGCAGGGCCTCCGGGCCCATCGAAGCGCCGCGCCGGGAAGCGCCGATGTCGGTGGGGACGCCGAACACGGACACGGGCGGATAGGAACGGGTCATGGTGCCTCCTGCATGGCGCTGGGCGCCCGCGCGCGGCAGGCATCCCGGGACTGGTGCCGCTTGTCCGAATCGAACGGACGACCTGCTGTTTACAAGGCAGCTGCTCTACCGACTGAGCTAAAGCGGCGCGAACTTGGATTCTAGCAGCCGCGGCCGACGCCGGCCGCGACGCGGCTCAGCGCGCCGCGGGGCAGGCCTGCGCGCGCGCGGGGGCGATCGCCGCCAGCCGTGCCGGCTCCACGCCTGCGGGGATGCGTGCGTCCAGCCAGCCCACACTGGCGGCCGGTTCCACCGGGGCCATCTGCGCCTGCACGCCCTTGCCGGCCAGTTCCTCCACTCGCCGGCGTGCGCCGGCCTCGCTGCTGAAACGCCCCAGCGCAATGCCGTTGGCGTCCGCGCCGGCCGTCAGCACGAACAGGTCGCGCACGCCCGCGGCCTGTAGACGCGCGGCCAGCGCCTGCGCCTGCTCGCGCGAAGGCAGTGGCGGCAGGAACACCTTCCAGCCGCGCGCCTTGCCGGCGGCGGTCGGCACCGCGCGCACCGCCCCCCGAGCGCAGCCAGCGCCACCTGCGCGGCATCGCGCGCCGCCGTGTCCGCGAACGGGCCGAAGCGCAGGCAGGATTCCGCCGCCGAGACGGTCGCGGATGGCAGGGCGAGGCCCGGCGCGGCAGGAGCGGGGGATGACGCAGCGGGCACGGGCGCTTCGTCCCGCGCACCGGTCTTTGAAGATTCGGCTACCGCTTCCGCCAGCAGGCGCAACCCGGGGCCTTCCGGCCTCGCCACCTCCAGCGGCGGCGCGGGCGCAAAAGCCCACCAGCTGGCGGCGCCGAGGTTGAGCATGACCAGCATCACGATGGCGGCGCGCAGCGGCATCGCCGCAGTTTATGCGATCCGCAGCGCGTGCCAGCGCGCCAGCCCCTGCAGCACCGCATCCGGCACCCAGGCATGCGCCGGCAGCTGCGCGCGCAGCGCCTCGCCACCGCCGCCGTGCAGGCGCAGCGCCGGCATCCCCCCAGCAGATCGCGCGCCGCGTGCAGGCTGCGCTCGATCAGCGCCAGCGCGGCGCCCTCGCAGCCGGAGGCCAGCGCCGCGGCGGTATCGTCCGCGAACTCGGCGTAGGCGCCGCCGCGCTCGGGCAGCTGCGCGGCGCGCGCGTGCAGTGCCTGCCGCATCAGCTGCGGCGACGGCGCGATGCGGCCGCCGCGATGGCGCCCCGCGGCGTCCACCAGATCCAGGGTGAGCGCGGTTCCGACGCCCACCACCAGCACGGCCTGGCCATCGCACTGGCCCAGCATGGCCAGGAAGCGGTCCACCCCCAGCCGCTGCGGGGCCGGGTAGGCGATCCGCAGCGGCCCCAGCGCGGCCTCGGTGGCGACCAGGTGTATCCGCGCGAAGCGCGGCAGCAGCGCTTCCAGCAGCGCCACCCGGCGCGCCTCGGAGGCCACGCTGGCAATGCAGGCCACCGCGCCGGACGGCAGCGCCTGCAGCCAGGCCTCGCCCTCGTCGTGCACCAGCGCGCGCACCGCGCCGAGGCGGCCATCGGCCCGGAGCGGGGCGCATTTCAGGCGGGTATTGCCGAGATCGAACAGCCAGGTGCTCATGCGCGCACGCTCACGTCGCCGGCGTGCAGCAAGCGCTCGCGGCCGTCCTCGCCGCACACCCGCAGCGCGCCGTCGGCGGCGATGCCCAACGCCAGCGCGGCGGAAGTCCCGGCCGCTTCGTGCAGGCGCACGCGGCGGCCGGCGAGCGCATCCAGCGCGGCATAGCGCGGCAGGAACGGCGCCAGCCCCTCGGCGTCGAACTGCTCCAGCGCGGGCAGCAGGTGTCGCAACAGCCGCGCCACCACCGCGTTACGCGGCGGCGGCAGCGACGCGAGGGCCGCCAGGTCGATCCACGGCTGGTCGATGGCCGCGGCGAAGGCCGGTGGCATGCGCACGTTCAGGCCCAAGCCGACCACCGCGCGCGCCGCGCCGCCGGCCTCGCCGCCGCCTTCCACCAGCAGCCCGCCGAGCTTGCGCATCCCGGCGCCCTCGGCCACCACCAGGTCGTTCGGCCATTTCAGGCGCACCTGCGGGAACCCCAGCGCCTGCATCGCCTCGGCGGCGGCGATCCCTGCCACCAGGCTCAAGCCCCCCAGCCGTGCCAGCCCGCCTTCGAAGCGGCGCGCCAGCGACAGGTACACATGTGCCGCCAGCGGCGATGCCCACTGCCGGCCACGCCGGCCGCGACCGCCGGTCTGGCGCTCGGCCAGCAGCACCGCGCAGCCGTGCGCTGGCGCCTCACGCTGTAGCAGGCAAGTGTTGGTGGAGTCCAGCGTCCACGCCACCTCCAGCGCGGCCAGTTCGGCGCGCACGGCGGCGGGCAGCGCGGCGCGAATGGCGTCTGCCTGCAGCAGATCCAGCGCCTGTGCCAGATGGTAGCCGCGCCCGGGCAGCGCGGTGATCGCCAGGCCGGCCGCGCGCAGGGCCTCGATCCGCTTCCACACCGCGGCGCGGGTCAACCCGAGCTCGGCGGCCAGCACGTCGCCGCTGACCGGCCCTTGCGCCAGCCGCCGCAGCAGCGCGCGCTCGTCGCGGCCCTCGCTCATGCGCGCGACCGCCAGCGGTGCCACAGGCGCGCCCGTTCGAAGCGGGATTCGGTGCCGCGCCGCAGCCGCTGCAGATTGCCGCGGTGGGTGAACAGCAGGAACAGCGCCATCACCACCGCAAATCCCATTCGCATGCCATCCGTCTGCTGCCACCATGCGAGCAGCGGCAGGCCGAGCGCGGCCAGCACGGTGGCCAGACCGACATAGCCGCTGGCCACCAGCACCGCCAGCCATACCAGCAGCAGCGGTGGCACCGCCAGCGGCCACAGCACCAGCAGCGCGCCGACTGCGGCCGCGGCACCCTTGCCGCCGCGGAAGCCGTGCCACAGCGGCCACACGTGGCCGACCACCGCCAGCGCCGCCGCCGGATACGCCCAGCCCGGCGCCAGGCGCAGGCCCAGCCCGGCCGCGAGCGCGCCCTTGCCGAGATCGATCGCCACCACTCCCAGCGCGAAGCGCCAGCCCAGGGTGCGCAGCGCGTTGGTGCCGCCGGCATTGCCGCTGCCGTGGCGGCGGATGTCCACTCCGCGCAGGCGGCCCAGCAGCAGGCTGCCGGAGAGCGAGCCCAGCAGGTAGGCGGCCAGCAGCACGCCCGCATCGAGTGCCGTCATCGTCATGCGCGGATGATACGCAGCCGCGCGCACTCAGGGCGCCGGCTGCAGCCCCACCACCAGGGCGCCCTGGCCGGCATGCGCGCCGACCGCCGGGCCGACTTCGACCAGATGCGCCTCGGCCACGTCCAGGCGCTGCCGCAGCGCGGTGAGCAGGCGCTCGCCGTCGGCCAGAGCATCGGCATGCCCGACGATCAGCCGCCAGCGCTGACCATCCGGCACCCGCCGCGCCACGTGGCGGGCGAACGCCTCCGGCGCGCGCCGCCGCGCCAGCAGCCCGCCGGCGACCTTCAGCAGGCCCTCGGGACTGACCTGGGCGATCGGGGTCAACCCGGTCCAGCGCACCAGCGGGCCGGCCCAGCGCGGAATGCGGCCGCCGCGCACGGCGTGGCGGATGTCGCGTGCCATTGCCCAGGTGCGGGTGAGCGGCCGCAGCCGCTGTACTTCGGCGGCGATCGTCGCGGCATCCGCGCCGGCCTGCGCCAGTTCGCCAGCACGCCAGGCCAAGAGCGCCTGCCCGGCGCTGACCTGGCCGCTGTCCACGCACCACGGCGGCCGCGCCTGCGCGCGGGCGGCGGTCTCGGCCGACTGCAGGGTGCCCGACAGCGGCCGCGACAGGCCCACGTACACCGCCGCCGGCTGGTAGGCCAACACGTGCTCGAAGATCCGCCGGAAATCGCCCGGCGGCGGCTGGCTGGTCTGCGGCAGCTGCGCCGAGGCCGCCATGCGCCGATAGAACTCGGCCGCACTCAGCCCCAGCCGGTCGAGATAATCGCGCCCGTCCAGGCTCACCCGCACCGGCACCACGTGGACGCCGTAGCGGTCGGCCAACTCCTGCGGCAGGTCGGCGGCACTGTCGGTGATCACCGCCACCTGCCCCGGCGATTCCACGCTGCGCTGCTGCAGCAGCATGTCGTCGGCCTTCATCGCCTCCACCCGGCCGAAGGCGGCGCATACGTCGAACAGCACCTGCGGGGCCCCGGCATGGCCGTGCACGCGCACCCGGCTGCGGCTGCCGGCCACCACCAGCGAATCGATGCCCTGTGTCTCCAGCGCCGCGCGCAGGGCGGTGCGATCGATCGCGTCCCCGACCAGCAGGCATTCGGTGCAGAACCGGCGCTCGGGATCGATGTCCTCGTGCACGTGTGGCGGCGACTCCGCCGCGTGCTGGCCGAGCCCCGCGCTCACCCGCAGCGTGCGCGGGCCACCTTCGGCGTAGTCGGCGATGCCCTCCAGCCAGTCCACGAAGCCGCGCGCACCGGCATCCACCACCCCGGCCTTGTGCAGCATCGGCATCTGCCGCGGGGTGTCCGCCAGCGCCTGCCGCGCGCGCTGCAGAGCCTGCGCGTAGGCCTCGCGCAGGCCATAGCCCTGGCGCCGCGCGCCTTCCTCCAACGCCTCCGAGAACGCCGAAATCACGCTCAGGATGGTGCCCTCCACCGGCTGCGCCAGCGCCGCGCGCGCGCTGTCGGCCCCGCGCCGCACCGCCTGCGCCAGCGCCTGCATGTCCAGCCGCGGCAGGCCGCGCGCCTGCTCGCCAAGGCCGACCAGGAACTGCGCCATGATCGCTCCGGAATTGCCGCGCGCGCCGTCGATGGCTTGGCTTCCGACCTGCTCCAGCAATTCGCCGGCATGCCGGCTGCGCCGCCCGAGCACGCCATGCAGCACGCTGCCGAGGGTCGCGGCCAGGTTGCTGCCGGTATCGCCGTCGGGCACCGGGAACACGTTGATGCGGTTGAGCTCCTCGCGCGCGGCGATCACCCGGCGCGCACCGGCGATCAGGGCGCGGCGCAGGGCGGCGGCGGTGACGAACGACGGGGCGGGCGCGGGCAGGGCGGGATCGAGGACGGCATCGTGCATTCCGCCAGTGTGCAGACAGGCACGCACGCACGCTTGCTGCGGCGCAGCAGCACCGGCCCGCCGGCGCTGCTATAGTCGGCTGCCGGACCGGTGCATCCGCCCCGTCCGCCCTCGCCCGGTACCGTCCATGCGCCTGCCCTCCTCGCGCCAGTTGCTGGTCTGCCTTGCCCTGACGGGCGCGTTCGGCCCGGTCGCCGCCGCCGACATGCGGCATCCGGCCCCGGACAGCACCCCGCCGACCGACCCGGCGCCCGCGCAGCTCGACCGCCTGGACGAGGTGGACATCGACGGCGCGGTGGCCGCCAGCCATCCCGCGCGCGCGCCCAAGCCGAAGGCCACGCCCGCGCTGCCGGTCCGCGGCGGCGGCAGCGGTGACAGCCGGATGCTGCCCTCGCGCTTCCACAGCTTCCTGCCGGGTATGTTCCGCTGAGTCCGCGGCCGTCGTGATCTGGCCGTTCTCGCGCCGCCGGCGCGCGCCGTCCCCGCCCACCCTCGATCCCGCCCTGCTGCGCCAGGCCGGCGCCGGCCTGCCGTGGCTGCGCGGCCTCGACCCCGCGCGCCGCCAGCGCCTGCACGCGCTGGCAGCACGCTTCCTGCACGAGAAAACCATCACCCCGCTGCAGGGTCTGCGCCTGGACGACGTGCAGCGCCTGCGGCTGGCCCTGCTGTGCTGCATGCCGCTGCTGGAGTTCGGCAGCGAGGGCCTGCACGGCTGGCGCGAACTGGTGGTGTACCCGGGCGCGTTCCGGGTCCGCCGCAGCCATGTGGATGCCTACGGCGTGCTGCACGAAGGCGAGGAAGAGCTGATTGGCGAAGCCTGGCTGCACGGGCCGGTGATCCTGTCCTGGGCCGACATCCGCGCCGACATCGCCGCCCCGGCCGAAGGCTATTGCGTGGCGGTGCACGAGATCGCGCACAAGCTCGATGCCCTGGACGGGGTGATGGACGGCACCCCGCCGCTGCCGCGCGCCTGGCAGCGGCAGTGGGCAGCGGATTTCCAGCGCGCCTACGATGCCCTGTGCGCCACCGTCGATGCCGGGGGCGACAGCGCGATCGACCCCTACGCGGCGGAAGCGCCCGAGGAGTTCTTCGCGGTCTGCAGCGAATACCACTTCAGCCAGCCGCAGCGGCTGCGCGCGGCGCTGCCGGAGGTGGCCGCGCACCTGCAGCGCTTCTACGGCGACCCGCTGCTGCCGGGCGCGTAAACGGCGCAGCTACAGCCCGCCCGGCAGTTCGACCTCGAAGCGCGCGCCGCCCAGTTCCTCGGAACGGCCGACGTGCAGTTGGCCCCGGTAGCTCTTGACGATGTCCTGCACGATCGACAGGCCGATCCCGTGGCCCTGCACGCGCTCGTCGCCACGCACGCCGCGCTGCAGGATCAGCGGGATGCGCGCCTCCTCGATCCCCGGCCCGTCGTCCTCGACCACGATGCTCAGCCCCGGCCGCTGTCCCGGCGCTCCCGCGATCTCGCGCACGCTCAGCAGTACCCGCGCCTTCGCCCACTTGAACGCGTTCTCCAGCAGATTGCCGAGCAGCTCCTGGAGGTCGCCGAGCTCGCCGTGGAAGCGCGCTTCCGGGGCGATGTCGAACTCGCACAGCACCCCTTTACGGGCGTACACCTTTTCCAGCCCGACCACGATCTGCTCGGCCTGCGGCTCGATCTCGACCGGCGCTGCGAACAGCTGGTGGCCGGAGCGCGCCGCGCGCGCCAGCTGGTAGCTCACCAGATCGTTCATGCGCTGCAGTTGCGCGTCCACTTCCTCGCGCAGTTCGGCCTCGCTGCTGCCGCTGTCCAGGCGCGCGCGCAGCACCGCCAGCGGCGTCTTCAGGCTGTGCGCGAGATCCGCCAGGGTATTGCGCTGGCGCTCGAGATTCTCGCGCTCGCTGCGGATGAAGGCGTTGATGCTCTCGGTCAGCGGCTCCAGCTCGCGCGGATGCGCCTGGCTCATGCCCGCGGCCTCGCCGCGCTGCACCCGCTTGAGCTCGTCGATCACGTCGCCCAGCGGCCGCAGGCTCCAGCGCAGCACGAACATCTGCAGCAGCAGCAGCACCAGGCCGGCGCCGCCCAGATACCACCACAGCGCGGCGCGGAACGCGGACACCTGGCGCGCCAGCGCGGTGCTGTCCTCCAGGATGTACACGGTGTACGGGATCTCGCGGCCGCCGCCCTCGTCGCTCAGGGTCAGGCCGTAGCCGAAGCGGTAGGCCAGGCCGGGCGCGCCGTTGATCTGCCTCAGCGGCAGCGGGCCTTCGAATACCTGCTTGCCGGGCGGCAGCATCTCCGCCGGCGGCAGTTCCGGGCCCTGCGCCGACTCCGATTCCCAGGCGCCCTTCTCCAGCACGATCTGCGCGTACAGGCCGCTGCCGGGACGCCGGAACCGCGCATCCGGCGGATCCCACGGCGGAATCACGCTGCCGTCGCGGGCAAAATCACTGTTGGCATACGCCAGCGCATAGCTGTGCAGGCGTTCGCGCAGTCCGCTTTGCGCGGTGCGCTGGAACGCGCCGTCGAGGGCGAAGCCGGCCAGCGCCAGGAAGGCGACCAGGCCCAGGCTGGCCGCCCACAGCTGGCGCGAGCGCAGGGAACGCGGCTGGGCGATGCGCAACCGCCGCGCGCGCGGCGCGGCGGTGGCGGCAGGATCGTCGGGGGTGGCCGTCATGCGCGGCGCGGGCTTGGGCGGCGCGCCGCAGTCACTCGCCGGTGCGCGCGATGGCGAAGCGGTAGCCCCGGCCGCGCACGGTCTCGATCGGCTTCAACTCGCCGTCCGGGTCCAGCTTCTTGCGCAGGCGGCCGATGAACACCTCGAGCACGTTGGAATCGCGGTCGAAGTCCTGCTGGTAGATGTGTTCGGTGAGGTCGGCCTTCGAGACCAGCTCGCCAGCGTGCATCATCAGGTACTCGAGCACCTTGTACTCGTAGCTGGTCAGGTCCACGTTGCTGCCGTTGACGCTGACCGTCTGCGCGGCCAGGTCCAGCATCACCGGGCCGCATTCCAGGGTCGGCTTGCTCCAACCGGCGGCGCGCCGCACCAGCGCGTTGATGCGCGCCAGCAGTTCCTCGACGTGGAACGGCTTGACCAGGTAGTCGTCGGCGCCCTGCTTGAGGCCGTCCACCTTGTCCTGCCAACTGGAGCGCGCGGTGAGGATCAGCACCGGGAACTTCTTGCCTTCGTCGCGCAGGGCCTTGATCAGCTCCATGCCGCTCATCTTGGGCAGGCCGAGGTCGATGATGCCGACGTCGAACGGCACTTCGCGGCCCATGTACAGGCCTTCCTCGCCGTCCTGGGCGGCGTCCACCGCGTAGCCTTCGCGCTTCAGGCGGGCGGCCAGGGTCTCGCGCAGCGGGGCTTCGTCTTCGACGAGCAGGATACGCATGGTCACTCCTTCGGGAAACGGTCGAAAGGGCGTTTGCAGGGTGGGGTGGGGCGATGCGAACCGGGTGCCTGAATGACTCAGTCGTCGTCGCCGTCGCGGGTGGGCGAACGCCGCCCGCCGTCGCCGCGGCGGGCGGGATCCTGCATGTACACGCGCACCCGGCCCTGGTCGTCCACCACCTTCACCCGGTGCATGTCGCGGCCATCGAACTGGATGCGTTCGGCGGAGAGGACCTCGCCGCGGGTGTCGCGCTCGGCGCGGCGCACCGCGTCCGACAGATTGTCGCGCCGCTGCGGCATCTGCGCCTGCGCCTGCTGCGCCTGCGGACGCTCGCGCGGGGCCGCCTGCTGCATCCACGGCGGCAGCTGCTGCGCCCACGCCGACGCCGCCGGCAGCGCGGCCGCGGCAAGCAAGGTCAACGAAGCGTGCGGAAGACGGGACATGGCGTGTCTGTGGCGAACGACGGGTTGGCTGGCATTCTTGGAATCCGGGGGTGAACCCCCCTGAAGTTTCCTGA
Source organism: Thermomonas sp. S9 (assembly GCF_024704365.1). Lineage (GTDB taxonomy): Bacteria > Pseudomonadota > Gammaproteobacteria > Xanthomonadales > Xanthomonadaceae > Thermomonas. Next base: position 540,498 of record NZ_JAJDFY010000001.1, on the reverse strand, counting down.
ACAGGATAGCGCGTCATTCAGGCAAGTGCCGCCGGTCGCACCTCGTCGCGCAGGCGCCGGCTCAGGCCGCCTGCGCGCGCCCGGTCAGGGCCAGCGCCTGCTCCACCAGCGCCCAGCCGGCACCGGGCTTGTGCGCGCCTTCGCTCAGCACCTGCCGGAACGCGCGCCCGCCGGGCTGGCCGGCGAACAGCCCCAGCAGATGGCGGGTGATGTGCTTGAGGAACACCCCGCGCGCCAGCTGCGCCTCCGCGTAGGGCCGGTAGGCGCGCAGCAGCTCGCTGCGGGAACGCAGTTCACCGCCGAACCAGCGCACATCGAGCGCATGCAGCAGATAGGGCGTGTGGTAGGCGGCGCGGCCGAGCATCGCGCCATCGACGTGGGCCAAGTGCGCGGTGGCCTCCGCCGCATCGGCGATGCCGCCGTTGACCACCACCTGCAGCGCCGGCCGCTCGCGCTTGAGCCGGTAGGCCCAGTCGTAGCGCAGCGGCGGCACCTCGCGGTTCTCCTTGGGCGACAGGCCCTGCAGCCAGGCGTTGCGCGCGTGCACGACGAATGTCCGGCAGCCGGCCGCGGCCACGGTATCGATGAAGGCGAGGAAGCGCTCCCATTCGTGATCGTCGTCCACGCCGAGCCTGCATTTGACCGTCACCGGCACACCGGGCACGGCGGCGATCATCGCCGCCACGCTGTCGGCCACCAGCGCCGGCTCGCGCATCAGGCAGGCGCCGAAGCGGCCGGCCTGCACCCGGTCGGACGGGCAGCCGCAGTTGAGGTTGATCTCGTCGAAGCCGGCCTCGGCCGCAATCCGCGCCGCCTGCGCCAGCAGCGCAGGCTCGCTGCCGCCCAGCTGCAGCGCCACCGGATGCTCGCTCGGATCCATCGCCAGCAGGCGCGCGCGGTCGCCGTGGATCACCGCGTTGGCATGCACCATCTCGGTGTACAGCCGCGCGTGCGGCGCCAGCACGCGGTGGAAGGCGCGGCAATGGCTGTCGGTCCAGTCCATCATCGGGGCGACGGACAGGCGCAGCTGGTCGGCGGCAATGACGGGCGAGGCGTTCACGCCGCGCATTGTACGGAGCAGGGGCAGCCGCGGCGGCGATGCGCGACAATGGGGCGATCCGTTCGATGCAACCCGCCGCCATGATGAACACCAGCTACCGCAAGCCCCTGCCCGGCACCGCCTTCGACTATTTCGACGCGCGCGAGGCGGTGGACGCCCTGCAGCCCGGGGCCTGGGCGTGCCTGCCGTACACCGCGCGCGTGCACGCCGAGAACATCGTGCGCAAGGCCAGTCCCGAGCACATCAACGATTACCTGCGCCAGCTGATCGAGCGCCGGCGCGATCTCGATTTCCCGTGGTTCCCCGGCCGCGTGGTCTGCCACGACATCCTCGGCCTGACCGCGCTGGTGGATCTGGCTGGCCTGCGCGAGGCGATCGCCGCGGCCGGCGGCGACCCGGCGCAGGTGAACCCGGTGGTGCCGGTGCAGCTGATCGTGGACCACTCGCTGGCGGTGGAAGCGCCCGGCTTCGACCCACGAGCCTTCGCCAAGAACCGCGCGATCGAGGACCGCCGCAACGCCGACCGCTTCGATTTCATCGAATGGTGCCGGCGCGCCTTCGACAACGTGGACGTGATCCCGGCCGGCAACGGGATCATGCACCAGATCAACCTGGAGAAGATGGCGCCGGTGATCGATGCCCGCGACGGCGTGGCCTTCCCCGACACCTGCGTCGGCACCGACTCGCACACCCCGCACGTGGACGCGCTGGGCGTGATTGCCGTGGGCGTCGGCGGGTTGGAGGCGGAGAGCGTGATGCTGGGCCGCGCCTCGATGATGCGCCTGCCGGAGATCGTGGCGGTGGAGCTCTCCGGCCGGCCCGGCCCCGGCATCACCGCCACCGACATCGTGCTGGCGCTGACCGAATTCCTGCGCAAGGAGAAGGTGGTCGGCGCGTATCTGGAATTCCGCGGCGAGGGCGCCGCCGCGCTGACGATCGGCGACCGCGCCACCATCAGCAACATGGCGCCGGAATACGGCGCGACCGCGGCGCTGTTCTTCATCGACGACAACACGCTCGACTACCTGCGCCTGACCGGCCGCAGCGAGGCCCAGGTGGCGCTGGTGGAGACTTATGCCAAGACCCTGGGCCTGTGGGCTGGTGATCTGGCGCACGCGCAGTACGAACGCACCTTGCATTTCGATCTGTCCACGGTGGAACGCACCCTGGCCGGCCCGTCCAACCCACACCGCAAACTGCCGGTGGCGGCACTGGCCGAGCGCGGGATCGCGGATGCGGCCAAGCTGAGCTGCCGCGCACGCCGACGAGGCCGCAGGCCGGCTGCCGGACGGCGCGGTGATCATCGCCGCCATCACCAGCTGCACCAATACCAGCAATCCGCGCAACGTGATCGCCGCCGGGCTGCTGGCGCGCAACGCCGCCGCCCGCGGCCTGGCGCGCAAGCCGTGGGTGAAGACCTCGCTGGCGCCCGGCTCGCGGGTGGTGGAAAGCTACCTGAAGGACGCCGGCCTGCTGCCGGCGCTGGAGCAGCTTGGCTTCGGCATCGTCGGCTTCGCCTGCACCACCTGCAACGGCATGAGCGGCGCGCTGGACCCTGCGATCCAGCAGGAGATCATCGACCGCGATCTGTACGCGGTGGCGGTGCTGTCGGGCAACCGCAACTTCGACGGCCGCATCCATCCCTATGCCAAGCAGGCGTTCCTGGCCAGCCCGCCGCTGGTGATCGCCTACGCGCTCGCCGGCACCATCCGCTTCGACATCGAGAAGGACGTGCTCGGCACCGATGCCGAGGGCCGGCCGGTGCGGCTGAAGGACCTCTGGCCCAGCGATGAAGAGATCGACGCCATCGTGCGCGCGCACGTCAAGCCCGAGCAGTTCCGCGCGGTATACGGGCCGATGTTCGCGCCGCGCGCGCAGGGCGAGCGCGCGCAGCCGCTGTACGCCTGGCGGCCGCAGAGCACCTACATCCGCCGCCCGCCGTACTGGGACCGCGAGGGCGTGGGCGCGCTGGCGGCCTACCCGCGCACCCTGCGCGGGATGCGCGCGCTGGCGGTGCTGGGCGACAACATCACCACCGACCACCTCTCGCCCAGCAACGCGATCCTGCCCGACAGCGCCGCCGGCGAGTACCTGGCGCACATGGGCCTGCCGGAGGAGGACTTCAACTCCTACGCCACCCATCGCGGCGACCACCTGACCGCGATGCGCGCCACCTTCGCCAATCCCAAACTGCTCAACGAGATGGTACGCAATCCGGACGGCAGCATCCGCCAGGGCTCGCTGGCGCGGCTGGAGCCGGAGGGCACGGTGATGCGCATGTGGGAGGCGATCGAGACCTACATCGCGCGCCGCCAGCCGCTGATCGTGATCGCCGGCAAGGACTACGGCCAGGGCAGCTCGCGCGACTGGGCCGCCAAGGGCGTGCGCCTGGCCGGGGTGGAGGCGGTCGTGGCCGAGGGCTTCGAACGCATCCACCGCACCAATCTGATCGGCATGGGCGTGCTGCCGCTGCAGTTCCAGCCGGGCACCACCCGCCTCACGCTGGGCATCGACGGCAGCGAGGTGTTCGCGGTCGAAGGCCAGCCGGCGCCGGGCGCGACCCTGACCCTGGTGATCCAGCGCAAGGATGGCCAGCGCGCGGAGGTCGCGGTCATCTGCCGCCTGGACACCGCCGAGGAAGTGGCGATCTACCAGGCCGGCGGCGTGCTGCAGCGGTTCGCGCAGGATTTCCTGGAAGGCGCCGGCAGTCGCTGACGGCCCGGCCTGCGGCGCGGTGTTCCGCCCACCGCGGCGCGGCCGGCGTCCCGTGCGTGGCGCCTCGCTCGAACGGCGCACGGGACGCCGCCCGCCCGCGACAGGCGCGCATGCCATCGCGCATACTGCCGGGCAACGCCCACGAGGATTCCGCCATGCGCAGCGCCCTGATCGCCGGTCTCCTGCTCGCCCTGTCCGCCTGCACCACGGTGCCGCCGGAGGACATGCTCGCGCGCAACGCCACTCCCGCGACCCGCACCGAATCGAACGGCGATGTCATCACCGAATACCGCAACGGCGGCCGCCTGGTCATGGTCAAGGTGGTGCCGCTGCGCGGGCCGACCTACTACATCTACGACCGCAACGGCGATGGCGTGGTGGACGAGCGCGACAGCCGCGGCGGCCCGATGACCTACTACAAGCTGTTCAGCTGGTAAGCCCGCGACGGGCAGGCGCATGCTGCCGGCCTCGCTGCCCCCGTCCCTCGCGCATGCGTTCAGCCTGCTGCACGTGGCCGCGGTGGCGGTCGGCCTGCTGCTGTATGTCGCGCTCACCCATTCCGGGCGCCAGCGCCGGCCGCCCTCGGCGGCCCTGGCCTGGGTGATCGCGCTGATCGCCTTCCCCTATCTGGCGCTGCCCGCCTACCTGCTGCTGGGCACCCGCAAGCTGGCGCATGCGCGCGCGCCGCTCGACCCGCCGCCGGCCACGCCCGCGGCGGCGACCGCCAACTGGGCCAGCGCGCTCACCCGCGGGCTGGACCTGCCGCCGCCGCGGCGCTGCGCCGCGCTGCGGATCGAACCCGACGGCGCGCGCGCGCTGCGGGCGCTGCTGGACCTGCTGGATACGGCCCGCACGCGGATCGACATCGAGGTGTTCCTGCTGCGCGCCGATGCGGTGGGCGTGCAGCTGGCCGCGGCGCTGGCGCGCGCGCATGCGCGCGGGGTGACGGTGCGGGTGCTGCTGGACGGGCTGGGCGCCTTCGCCGGGCATCGCCGCACCCTGCGCCTGCTGCGCGGCAGCGGCGCGCAGGTGCGCTGGTTCTCGCCGCTGCGGCTGCGCCTGCACCCGCAGTTCGGGCGCGGCAATCTGCGCAACCACCGCAAGCTGGTGGTGGTGGACGGCACCCGGCTGTGGACCGGCGGCCGCAACCTGGCCCGCGAATATTTCCTCGGCGATGCGCAAACGCCGGCCTGGGACGACCTCAGCCTGCTCGCGGACGGCGGTATCGCGCGCGACGCGGCGCGCCTGTTCGCGCGCGACTGGGCGCTGGCCGGGGGCGATCCGGCGCCGCCGGCGGCGGAAAACACCAACGAGGCGGAGGACGGCACGCTGGCGCAGCTGCTGCCCAGCGGCCCCGACCGCCGCGACGATACCGCCTATGCCCTGCTGCTGGGCGCGATCCACCGCGCCGATGCGCGCGTGCTGCTGGCCACGCCCTACTTCGTTCCCGACGACGCGCTACAGCTGGCGCTGGTGCTGGCCGCCCGCCGCGGGGTGCAGGTGGAGCTGCTGCTGCCGGCGCGCTCCAACCACCGCCTGGCCGACATCGCACGCGCGCGCAGCCTGCGCGAGCTGTCCGCGGCCGGGGTGCGCATCCACCTGCTGTCGCGGATGCTGCACGCCAAGGCCTTCGTGATCGACGCCGCGCTCGCCAGCGCCGGCTCGATCAACCTCGACGGGCGCAGCCTGTTTTTGAACTACGAGCTCAACGTGCTGCTGCACGATCCGGCCCGGATCGATGCACTGGCCGGCTGGTTCGCGGCGCGCCGCGCGCAATCCTCACCCTACGTCGCGCGCGCGCCCGGCTGGCTACGCGACGTGGGCGAAGGCATGGTGCGCGCGCTGGGGTTCCAGCTGTAGCCGTAGCCCCGCTTTTTTGGGTCGAAGCCTTTTTTCGGTAGGCTGGAAAAGCAGGTGTTCGACCGGACCGGCCGGTAGGAACAGAAGCCAACACATCGCTCCCGCGATTGCTGCCGCGGGCGGCCCGCAAGGAGCGCTCCATGCATTCCCGATACCCTACGCACGACACCATCGCATATCTCCACAACGCGCAGCGCCGCTGTGCCTGCGGCCACGTCCGCGCAGTCGCGCGCGCATGCGCACGCAGGTTGCCGGCATACAACCGCCCCACCCTGCGCTGCGATGACTGCGGCACGCGGGTGGAGCAGCCGGATCCAGTGACTGCCACCTCCCCCGCCAATCCGCCGCCACGGTGGCAGCATCGCCTCTGGCCATGGCATCGACTTCGGGCGCAGAGCCCAATGCATGGCAGGGCAATACCGGCGACTTCCTTTTTCCAGAGCAGGGCCTGGTCTGCTCCAACTGCGGCCATCTGGACGGCGAGAACGACGTGGCGGTCGTGAGAGTGGAGATCGACTCGCCAGAGAGGCCGCATCGCGGCGTCTGGACTTCCTGGTGCCTGGACTGCATCGCCGCGGCAGATGCCGCCGATTTTCCCCTTCCGGACATGGAACCGTGGTGAACCACGGCACGCGGCCGGCCCCGTCTTGCGCCTGCGCCGCTCACGCCGGGCTGAGATGGGCGTAAGCCAGCACCAGCCATTTGCTGCCGACGCCGTCGAAGTTCACCTGCACCCGCGCGTGCGCGCCGCTGCCTTCCACGTCGGTGACGACGCCGGTGCCGAAGGTGGGATGGCGGACGCTTGCGCCCAGCCGGACCGGCGCCTCCTCCAGCACGGCGTGGCCGGCAGCGCGGCGCGGCACGGCGGCGAGCGGGCGCGCGCCGGACGCGGGCTGCGGCTTCGGGCGGATCTCGCGCAGCAGGGCTTTCGGGATCTCGCGCAGGAAGCGCGACGGCATCCCGTACAGGTCGCTGCCGTGGATGCGCCGGCGCTCGGCATGACACAGCACCAGCTGCTGGCGCGCGCGGGTGATGCCGACGTAGGCCAGCCGCCGCTCCTCCGCCATGCGCCCCGGCTCCTCGGCCGAGCGCAGGTTGGGGAACAGGCCTTCCTCCAGCCCGACCAGGAACACCAGCGGGAACTCCAGGCCCTTGGCGCTGTGCAGGGTCATCAGCTGCACGCCGTCCTCGCCGGCCTGCGCCTGGCCTTCGCCGGCCTCCAGCGCCGCATAGGCGAGGAAGGCGACCAGCTCCGGCATCGACGCGGCGTCTTCCTCGTCACCCGGCGCGAAGCGCGAGGCCACCGAGACCAGTTCGTCGAGGTTGTCGGTGCGCGAATCCTGCTGCCCGCGCGATTCGTTTTCGTAATGGGCGCGCAATCCGGAGCGCGCCAGCACGTGGTCGGTCTTTTTCCGCCAGCGGCATCGCTGCGGTTTCGTCGGCCAGCGCATCGATCAATTGGAGGAAACCCGCTACCGCGTTGCGCGCGCGCGCCGCCAGCGCCGCCTGCGCGCACAGGCGGCGCGCGGCCCGCCACAGCGATTCGACGTTGGCGCGCGCGGTGCGGCGGATCTCGTCCAGGGTGCGCTCGCCGATCCCGCGCGCCGGGGTGTTCACCGCGCGCTCGAATGCCGCGTCGTCGTCGCGGTTGGCCAGCAGGCGCAGGTAGGCCAGCGCGTCCTTGATCTCGGCGCGCTCGAAGAAGCGCATGCCGCCGTAGACACGGTACGGGATCTGCCGCTTCAGCAGTTCTTCTTCGAACGCGCGCGACTGCGCATTGCTGCGGTAGAGGATCGCGGCATCGCCCCAGCTGCCGCCGCCCTGCACCCACTGCGCGATCCGCTCCACCACGTAGGCGGCCTCGTCGATCTCGCTCCAGGCGGCGTACAGATCGATCGGCTCGCCCTCGCCGGCCTCGGTCCACAGGCGCTTGCCGAGGCGGTCCTCGTTGTGCGCGATCACCGCGTTGGCGGCGTTGAGGATGTTGCTGCTGGAGCGGTAGTTCTGCTCCAGCCGGATGGTCTGCGCACCGGGAAAATCCCGCAGGAAGCGCTGCACGTTCTCCACCTTCGCGCCGCGCCAGCCGTAGATGGCCTGGTCATCGTCGCCGACCACGAAGACCTGGCCACTGTCGCCGGCCAGCAGGCGCACGAAGCCGTACTGGATGGCGTTGGTGTCCTGGAACTCGTCCACCAGGATCTGGCCAAAGCGGTGGCGATAATGCGCCAGCAGCGCCGGGTGTTCGCGCAGCAGCTCGTGCGCACGCAGCAGCAGCTCGGCGAAGTCCACCAGCCCGGCGCGCTCGCAGCGTTCCTGATAGGCGGCGTAGGCACGCAGCAGGGCGTCGTTCCACGGATCGTTCGCCGCCGGCTGGATGTGCTGCGGGCGGCGGCCCTCGTCCTTCTGCGCGTTGATCCACCATGCGATCTGGCGCGGCGGGAACCGGCCCTCGTCCAGCTCCAGCTGCTGCGCCACGCGCCTTGACCAGGCGCAGCTGGTCATCGGCATCCAGCACCTGGAAGCCTTCCGGCAGCTTCGCCTCCTGCCAGTGCAGGCGCAGCAGGCGGTGGGCCAGGCCGTGGAAGGTGCCGATCCACGCGCCGCGCACCTCGCCGCCCAGCTGCGCGGCGATGCGCGCGCGCATCTCGCCGGCGGCCTTGTTGGTGAAGGTCACCGCGAGGATGCCGTGCAGCGGCACGCCGAACACCTCGTGCAGCCAGGCGATGCGGTGGGTGAGCACGCGGGTCTTGCCGGAGCCGGCGCCCGCCAGCACGAGGTAGTGCCCGGGCGCAGCGGAGACGGCCTCGCGCTGGGCCGGGTTCAGCCCGTCGAGGAGGTGGGAGACATCCATCGCCGGGATTTTACCGGCATGCCCGCCGCCTCAGCGGCCGGCGTGCTCGCGCTTGCCCGCGCCGTGCGCCATCAGGCGGTCGGTCCAGGCGATGCCGATGGCCGACAGGATGAACACGCAGTGGATGATGGTCTGCCACATCACCCCGGTGGCGGTGACCTTGGTGCAGGTCTTGCCGATGGTGGCCGCGGCGGCCATGGCGTCGGCCAGCCCGGCGACCTCGCCGCTGCCACACAGCGGCAGCCCGCCGAGGGTGCCGGCCTCGATGAAGGTCTTGAGCAGGTGGATCGAGGAGATGCCGATGATCGCCATCGCCAGCTTCACCTTGAGCACGCTGGCGTTGACGTGGCTCAGCCACTCCGGCTGGTCGGGGTGGTGCTCCAGCTGCATGCGCGAGACGAAGGTCTCGTAGCCGCCGACGATCACCATCATCAGCAGGTTGGAGATCATCACCACGTCGATCAGGCCCAGCACCAGCAGCATGATGTCCTGCTCGCTCAGGCTCACCGCACCGTGGATCAGGTGCCACAGCTCCTTCAGGAACAGCACCACGTACACGCCCTGGGCGACGATCAGGCCCAGGTACAGCGGCAACTGCAGCCAGCGCGAGGAAAAGATCAGGGCGGGCAGGGGCGACAGGCGGGCGCGGGGATCGCGGTGCATTGAGCTGGGGCGGTCGGTAGGGGATGCGGCATTGCAGCGGCTGGCGCCGCCGGCGTCAACCGCTACGGAAATCGTTTGCAATGGCGCACGGGCCCTGTACAAGCCGGGCGCATGGCTGCTGTACTGCATGCGGGGAATGGCGCCGCGGACGGTGCCCTTCGTGGCAACCACCAGCAACCGGCGGGGCGAGATGGCACACCAGCAAACCCGATGGGCGCAGTTCGGCGTCCTCATCACCGTGTTCTTTTCTGGGGCTTCGTCGCCGCCAGCAACGACATCCTGATCCCGGTCTTCAAGAAGGCCTTTGCGCTCAGCCAGGCGCAGAGCCAGCTGGTGTCGGTCGCGTTCTACGCGGCGTACACGGTGGGCGCGCTGGGGTATTTCGGGATCTCGCGCATGCGCGGAGGCGACCTGCTGCAGCGTATCGGCTACCGCCGCGGCATCGTCCTCGGGCTGCTGCTGTCGGCGCTGGGCACCCTGCTGTTCTATCCGGCCGCCAACAGCGGCTCGTTCGCGCTGATGCTGTCGGGGCTGTTCATCGTCGGGCTGGGCTTCGCGCTGCAGCAGATCGCCGCCAACCCGCTGGCGATCGTGATGGGCAACCCGGCCACCGGCGCGCAGCGGCTGACCCTGGCCGGCGGCATCAACAACCTCGGCACCACGGTGGGGCCGCTGCTGGTGAGCCTGGCGATCTTCGGCAGCGTGGCCGCGAACAACGACGTGGCCAGCATCGAGAGCGTCAAGATCCCGTACCTGGTGCTGGGCGCGGCGTTCGTGCTGGTGGCGCTGCTGCTGTGGCTGTCGGCGCTGCCCGACCGCATCGACCTGGACGCGGTGGCGCGCGACGAGGCCGCGGATGCCGCGAAGCTGGCCGACCGCGGCTCCGCCTTCGCGTATCCGCAGCTGGCGCTGGGGATGCTGGCGATCTTCGTGTACGTCGGCGTGGAGGTCTCCACCATCAGCAACCTGCCGGCCTACCTGCACGAGGGACTGGGCATCCAGACCCACCGCCTGGCGCCGTATGTCTCGCTGTACTGGGCCAGCCTGATGATCGGCCGCTGGACCGGCGCGGCCGGCGCGTTCGAGCTCGGCGCGGGCGCGCGCCGGGTGCTGACCTGGGTGCTGCCGTATCTCGCATTCGGCGTGTACCTGGCGGTGAATGCGATCGCCCGCCACGACGTGTCGCCGTTCTTCGGCTATGCCGGGGTGATCGTGGTGATGATCGCCGCCGCCCTGCTCAGCCGCGGCAACCCGGCGCGGATGCTGCTGTACTTCGCGCTGTGCGGGATCGCGGCGCTGCTGCTCGGCATGGCCACCACCGGCAAGACCAGCATCTTCGCCTTCATCAGCGTGGGCCTGTTCTGCAGCACGATGTGGCCGTGCATCTTCGCGCTGGCGATCACCGGCCTGGGCCGCCACACCAACCAGGGCAGCAGCCTGCTGATCATGATGATCATGGGCGGCGGGCTGGTGAGCTGGGCGCAGGGCGCACTGGCGGATGCGGTCGGGGTGCACGCCAGCTTCTGGGTCGGGGTGGCCTGCTTCGCGTACCTTGCGTTCTACGCGCTGCGCGCCGCGCGCGCTGCGCGCGCAGGGCATCGACCTCGACCTCCTGGCCGCGCAGCGCGGGCACTGACGGCGCGCCGCGCAACGCCGCGTTGCCGCCCGCGCAACGGCGGTGGCGATAGAGTGGCGCATCCGCCCACGGAGCGCCCGCCATGATCGACCTGTATTACTGGCCCACCCCGAACGGCCACAAGATCACCCTGTTCCTGGAGGAAGCCGGCCTCGACTACCGGATCGTGCCGGTGGACATCGGCAAGGGCGCGCAGTTCGCGCCGGAGTTCCTCGCCATTTCGCCCAACAACAAGATGCCGGCGATCATCGACCACGCGCCGGGCGACGGCGGCGCGCCCATTTCCATGTTCGAATCCGGCGCGATCCTGCGCTATCTGGCGGAGAAGACCGGCCGCTTCGACGGCGTGGCCGCGGGCGCCGATGCCGCCCGCGCGCGCCGGCAGCGGATCGAGGTGGACGAATGAAGTGTGCTGGCAGGTGGCCGGGTTGGGCCCGATGACCGGACAGTACGGCCACTTCCACGTGTACGCGCCGGAGGACGTGCCCTATGCGAAGGCGCGCTACCGCAATGAGGCGCTGCGCCTGCTGGGCGTGCTGGAGACGCGCCTGGCCGGGCGCGAGTGGATCGCCGGCGCCGGCTACAGCATCGCCGACATGGCCGCCTACCCGTGGATCAACGCGTATGACCGGGCGCCGCTGGATCTTTCCCCGTTCCCGCACCTGCGCCGCTGGCAGGCGGCGATCGCGGCGCGCCCGGCCACCGCGCGCGCCTACGCGCTGGCCAGGCAGGTGAACCCGAACGCGGGCCAGCCGCTGTCGGACGAGGAAAAGCAGGTGCTGTTCGGGCAGGGCGCGCGCTGAGCCCGGAGCGATACCGGCGCCCGCGGGCGCCGGCGTGCAGGACGCTGGCGATGCCGTAGTCAGGACTGCGGCTTCAGCTCGAACTCCTTCGGTGGCTCGGCGCCCAGCAGGTTCCTGACGAAGTAGTCCCAGCGCCGGCGCATCACGTAGTGGCTGTCAGCGCCGTAGCCGTGGCGCGCATGCGGCAGCAGCAGCAGGTCGAAGTCCTTGTTGGCCTTGATCAGCGCGTCCACCACCAGCAGGGTGGACTGCGGCGGCACGTTGTCGTCCATCATGCCGTGCAGCAGGAACAGCTTGCCTTTGAGGTTCTTCGCCAGCGAGGCGTTGTCCTGGCCAGTGTAGTTGGTGGTGCCGTCCGGTTTCTTTTCCAGCAGGCCCTGGTAGCGCTCGCCCCAGTCGTCTTCGTAGCTCAGGTTGTCGTGGTTGCCGGATTCGGCGATGCCTACCTTGTACACGTCCGGGTAGCGGAACATCGCCGCCGCGGTGGCGTTTCCGCCGCCGGAATGGCCCCAGATGCCGGCGCGCGCGGTGTCGATCCACGGATAGCGCGCACCCAGCTGCTGCAGCGCCGCCACCTGGTCGGGCAGGGTGTTGTCGGCCATGTTGCCGTAGCAGCTGTCCTGGAACGCCTTGCTGCGCAGCGGCGTTGCACATGCCGTCCAGCGCGATCACCACGAAGCCCAGCTCGGCCAGCGCCTGATGGTCACCATGCGCGGGCTGGAAGCTGCGGCTGCGCACCGAGCCGACCTGCGGGCCCGGGTAGATGTAGGTGATGATCGGGTACTTCTTGTTCGGGTCGAAGTGCGACGGCCTGAACAGCTGGCCGTAGAGATCGGTCTTGCCGTCGCGCGCCTTCACCGTGAACGCCTGTGGCGGCCCAGCCGGCGGCCTTCAGGCGGGCGAGGCCGGCGCGCGCGAGCTCAGCCACCTGCTTGCCGGCGGCATCGCGCACCACCGCCACCGGCGCGCTGTCGATGGTGGAATGCAGGTCGAGGAAGTACTTGCCGTCGGCCGAGACGGTCGCGGTGTGGTTGGCGTTCTCCGGGGTCAGCAGGCGCACGCTGCCGTCGTCCATGCCGACCGCGTACACGTGCACGTAGTACGGATCGCGCCCGGCCTCGCGGCCGACGCCGGTGACCAGCAGGGTGCGCGTGGCCGGATCAGGTGCAGGATGCGGGTGACGTTCCACTCGCCGCGGGTGAGCTGGCGCTTCTCCTTGCCAGTGGTGAGGTCATGCAGGTACAGATGGCCCCAGTTGGACTTCTGGGCTGAACCACAGGAACTCGTTGCTCTCCGGCAGGTAGCGCCAGTTCACCGCATCCAGCGCCGGCGCGCTCTGGTACTGGGTGGCCACGGTCTCGGTGTACACGTCGCGCACCTTGCCGTTGGCGGCGTCGGCCACGCGCAGGGTCGCGGATTTGTGCCCGCGGTCGGTGCTGACGAAGGCCAGGGTCTTGCCGTCGCGCGCCCACTGCACGTCCTCCCAGCCATTGCCGCAGACGATGTCGTCGGCGCAGGTGGAGCGGTGCTGGTCGGGCGGCATCTGCAAACGCACCAAACGCGGCGCGTCACCGGAAAGATCGATGATCACGCGCTCGATCAGGGTCACGTCCTTGTCGCCGGCGAACGGGTATTTCCACTGCTCGACCCTGGGCGCACCGACGTTGGTGGCGACCAGGGTCATGGTGCTGGTCTTGCGCTGGTCCTGGCGGAAGGTGGCGATCTTCCTGCCGTCCGGCGACCACACCACGATCGCGTTGTCGGTGTGCTTCCAGCCGGCGTTGTCGGTGGCGTAGCCGTAGTCGGGCGCACCGTCGAAGGTGAGCTGGGTCTCCTTGCCAGTGGCGACGTCGCGCAGCCACAGGTTCCAGTCGCGCACGAAGGCCTCGCGGGTGCCGTCCGGCGACGGCGCGCCCGGCTCGCTGCCGGACGCGGCGCGCGCCACCGCCTTGCAGCCGGCGGCATCGCAACGGAACGTGCCGATACCGAACGTGCTGGTCAGCAGCAGCGCGCCGGCGGCGGCGCGCGTTGATCTCCAGCGGCGGCAGCCGCTCCGCGGTCACCGGCCGGCCCTTGCCGCCGGCGGCCGATTGATGGCATCGGCCAGGGCCTGCGGATCGAACGCGGGCGCGGACGTGCCGGTGGCGGGATCGAACCGCAGCACGCGGGTCTTGCCGTCGGTCTGCTCGCGGTACACCAGGGTGCCATCGTCCAGCCACTGGCCGCCGCTGACCAGGTGGTCCACCAGCGGCGCGGTGCGGTCGCCCAGCATGCTGGCCGCGCGCGCATAGTCGGCCGCGGTCACCGCCTGCGCGGCGGCGCCACCCGCCATCAGCAGTCCCCCTGCCAGCAGGCAGGCCGCCATGTCGATTCGTCCCATCGCATCCTCATCCGATCCTCGCGCCCAGGCGCAACGCCCGCGATCCTAGCGCGTCGCCGCCGCGGCGACCCGTGCCGATGGTGGGGGAGGCCGGAAGCGCGGCGTCGGGGCCGACCGGGGCGCGCGCTATCATGCACGGCCTGATGTCGCTGCCCTCCACCGCCTCCCCGCCCGCCGCGCTGCGGATCGACCACGTGACCGCACCGGCGGCGGCGCTGCTGGCCGACCCGCGCACGCTGGCGGTGTTCGGCTTCGGCGCGGCGGCGCCGACCGGGCAGGCCGATCCGCGCTATCTGCACGTGGCCCTGCCCGCGTTCGGCCAGGCCCCGCTGGAATGCTGGAGGGTCGACGCCGAGGTCGCCCACGGGCGCGACGACGGCATCGCCTGGAGCGCCGGCGGCGGGCTGCAGTTCGGGGCGTTGGAGATCCCGGACGACGGCGACGGCGAGGCGGCGGCGGCGGAAGCCTATGCCCGCCTGCGCCGCTGGCTGGCGCAAGGGGATTTCCCACATCCGCTGCGGATCTGGAACTACATGGACGCGATCACCGCAGGCGAAGGCGATGACGAGCGCTACCGCCGCTTCTGCGTGGGCCGCGCGCGCGGCATCGGGCGCGAACTGGCGCCCGGCGAACTGCCCGCGGCCACCGCGATCGGGCATCCGCAGCGCACCGGCCGCTTCCAGCTGTACTGGCTGGCGGCGCGCGAGGCCGGCACGCCGCTGGAGAACCCGCGCCAGCTGCAGGCCTGGCGCTACCCGCGCCAGTACGGCCCACAGCCGCCCGGCTTCGCGCGCGCGCTGCTGCCGGCGTCCGAGGCGATGCCGCTGCTGCTGTCCGGCACCGCCGCGGTGGTCGGGCACGCCTCGCAGCACGACGATTCGCTGCGCGGGCAGCTGCAGGAAATCCTCACCAACCTGCGCAGCCTGATCGCCACCGCGCGCGCGCTGCGCCCGGCGCTGCCTGCGCATCCGGGTGCGCAGGCGCGGCTGAAGGCCTACGTGCGCGATGCCGCCGCGCTGCCGGCGGTGGACGCCTGGCTGCAGGCGCAGCTGCCGGAGGTGCCGCGGATCGTGCTGCACGGCCACGTCTGCCGGCGCGAGCTGCGGGTGGAACTCGACGGCATCCTGCGCTGAGCGCCCGCCAGCGCTGCGGCCACGGTGAACGCGGGCGTACACTGGCAGCATGGAAACCACCGCCCGCCACCTCCCCGTCCGCCCGCGGCGCATGCGCCGCGATGAGTTCTCGCGCCGGCTGATGCGCGAGACCGTGCTCACCTGCAACGACCTGATCTACCCGGTATTCGTGCACGAAGGCCACGGCCGCGTGCCGGTGTCCTCGATGCCGGGCGTGGAGCGGCTGTCGATCGACGAGCTGCTGCGGGTGGGCGAGCAGGCGCTGGAACTCGGCATACCCGTGATCGACCTGTTCGGCGTTCCAGACCCGGCCAGCAAGACCGCCGACGGCCGTATCGCCTGGGACGAGAACGGCATCGTCCCGCGCGCCATCCGCGCGCTGAAATCGCGCTTCCCCGAACTCGGGGTCATGACCGACCAGGCGCTGGACCCGTACACCACCCACGGCCAGGACGGGCTGATCGACGAGAGCGGCTACATCCTCAACGACGAGACCATCGAGGCGCTGGTGAAGCAGTCGCTGGTGCACGCCGCCGCCGGCGCCGACATCCTCTCGCCCAGCGACATGATGGACGGCCGCATCGGTGCGATCCGCGCCGCGCTGGAAGCGGGCGGCTTCATCCACACCCGCATCATGGCCTACAGCGCCAAATACGCCAGCGCCTTCTACGGCCCGTTCCGGGACGCGGTAGGCAGCGCCGGCAACCTCGGCAAGGCCGACAAGTTCACCTACCAGATGGACCCGGCCAATTCCGACGAGGCGCTGCACGAAGTCGGCCTCGACCTCGCCGAAGGCGCCGACATGGTGATGGTCAAGCCGGGCCTGCCCTATCTCGACGTGCTGTACCGGGTGAAGCGGCACTTCAAGCGCCCCACCTTCGCCTACCAGGTCAGCGGCGAGTACGCGATGATCCAGGCCGCCGCCGCCAATGGCTGGATCGAGGGCAGGAAGGTCGCGCTGGAAGCGCTGCTGGCGTTCAAGCGGGCGGGCGCCGACGGCATCCTCACCTACTTCGCACTGGATGCCGCGCGCTGGCTGCGCGAATGAGCCTCGAACGATCCCGCAAGGAGAGCCCCATGCACCGCTATGCCGTGTTCGGCTCGCCCGTCGCGCATTCGCAGTCGCCGCGCATCCACGCCACGTTCGCGCGGCAGACCGGGATCGCACTCGAGTACGTGGCGATCGAGGCCGGCCATGCCGATTTCGCCTCCCGTCTCGCCGCCAGCGGCGTGGACGGAGCCAACGTCACCCTGCCATTGAAGGAGGACGCCTTCGCGCTGTGCCGCTCGGTCAGCACGCGCGCCCGGCGCGCCGGCGCGGTGAACACGCTCATCCGCGAGCCCGCCCCGCGGAGGCGGGAGGCGACGGCTGGCGCGGCGACAACACCGACGGCCTCGGCCTGGTACGCGACCTGACCGAGCGCCACGGCCTCGACCTGCGCGATCGCCGCGTGCTGCTGCTGGGCGCCGGCGGGGCCGCGCGCGGGGTCGCCCCCGCGCTGCTGGACGCCGGCATCCGCGCGCTCTACATCGCCAACCGCACCGCGGCCCGCGCCGACGCGCTGGCGGATGCGCTGGGCGAGCCGGCGCGGGTGCATCCGCGCGGCTGGGACGATCTGCCCGCGCTGGGCGAATTCGACCTGCTGGTGAACGCCACCTCCGCCACCCGCGGCGGCACGCTGCCGGCGCTGCCGATGGCGCTGGCCGGCCCGCGCAGCGTGGCGGTGGACCTGGGCTATGGCGAGGCCGCGGTGCCGTTCCTGGCCTGGGCGCGCGCCGCCGGCTGCGTGCGGGCGCTGGATGGGCTGGGCATGCTGGTGGAGCAGGCCGCGGAAAGCTTCCTGCTCTGGCACGGCGTGCGCCCGGACACCGACCCGGTCTATGCACAGCTGCGCGCGCAGGCCGACGCGCTGGTCAGCGCGGACTGATCAGCCCAGGTACGCGTCCTTCAGCCGCACATAGTGCGCGGCGCTGTAGTACAGCGCCCTCGATCTCGGCATCGCTCAGCAGCCGCGCCTTGCGCGCCGGGTTGCCCAGCCACAGCTCGCCTTCGCCCACCACCTTGCCCGGCGGCACCAGCGCGCCGGCGCCGACGAAGGCGTGCGTCTTCACCACCGCGCCGTCCAGCACGATCGCGCCCATGCCGATCAGCACCGCGTCCTCGATCGTGCAGGCGTGGACGATCGCCTTGTGGCCGATGGTGACGTCGCTGCCGATGCGGGTGGCAAAGCCGCCCAGTTTCGCGTGCGGGCCGTCGTGGCTGACGTGGATGACGCTGCCGTCCTGAATGTTGGTGCGGTCGCCGATGCGGATGAAATTGACATCGCCGCGGATCACCGTGTACGGCCACACCGAGACGTCGTCGCCCAGCACCACGTCGCCGATCACGCTGGCGCGGGGATCGACGTAGACGCGCGCGCCGAGGGAGGGGGAAATGCCGCGGTAGGGACGGATGTCGATGTCTGCAGGCATGCCCGGATTATCGCTGGATTCGCGCGCCATCCGCACTACACTGGCCCGTATGGACACCGCCGCCGATACCCCGACCGCCGACCTGCGCCCCACCCTCGACCGCCTGCGCGCCGCCTGGCAGCAGCGCAAGCCGGACTACGCCCAGCGCCGCGACGACCTGCGCCGGCTGCGCGCGGCGCTCAAGCCGCGGCTGGACGAAATGGCGCGCACCATCGCCGCCGACTTCGGCCACCGCGCGCTGGATGAAAGCCGGATCGCCGACGGCATGACCGTGCTCAACGACATCGACCACCTGCTGGCGCACCTGCGCGGCTGGATGCGCCCGCGGCGGGTGGCCGTGGACTGGCGGTTCTGGCCGGGGCGGGCCTGGATCGAGCCGCATCCGGTCGGCGTGGTCGGGGTGATCGCACCGTGGAACTACCCGGTCAACCTCGCGCTGATCCCGCTGGCCACGGCCATCGCCGCCGGCAACCACGTGTATCTCAAGCCCTCCGAGCACACCCCGCGCACCAGCGCGTTCCTGCGCGCGCTGCTGGCGGAGGTGTTCCCGCCGGAGCGGGTGGCGGTGGCCACCGGCGGCGCCGAGGTGGGCGCCGCGTTCGCGGCGCTGCCGTTCGATCATCTGGTGTTCACCGGCTCCACCGCAGTCGGGCGCAAGGTGATGGCCGCCGCCGCGCCCAACCTGACGCCGCTGACCCTGGAGCTGGGCGGCAAGTCGCCGGCGATCGTGTGCCCCGACTTCCCGCTGCAGAAGGCCGCCGCGCGGATCGCCACCGGCAAGTGGTTCAACGGCGGCCAGACCTGCATCGCGCCCGACTACGTGCTGGTGCCGGCCGACCGCCGCGACGCCTTGGTGGGCGCGCTGCGGCGCGAGGTGCAGGCGCGCTACGGCGCCAACCTCGACAACCGCGACGACTACACCCGGATCGTCAATGCTGGCCAGTACGCGCGCCTGCAGGGCTACCTCGACGATGCGTGCACGCGTGGCATCGAGGCCGTCACCCTGGCCGGCAACGCCGACCCGGCGCAGCGCCTGCTGCCGCCCACCGTGCTGCTGGACCCGGACGACGATGCGCGGGTGATGCAGGAGGAAATCTTCGGCCCGATCCTGCCGGTGAAGGGCTACCGCACGCTGGAGGAGGCGATCGCCTACGTCAACGCGCACGACCGCCCGCTGGCGCTGTATCCCTTCAGCGAAGACCGCGCCACGGTGCGCCGCATCCTCGACGCCACCCTGGCCGGCGGGGTGAGCATCAACGACACCCTGTTCCACTTCGCGATCGGCAACCTGCCGTTCGGCGGCATCGGCCCCAGCGGCATGGGTGCCTACCACGCGCGCGCCGGCTTCGACGCCATGAGCAAGTCGCTGCCGGTGTTCCGGCAGGCCCGCTGGACCGCCGCCGACCTGCTCAAGCCGCCGTACGCGAAGGTGCGCTGGCTGCTGGACCGTATCATCCGCTGACCATCGCCGCGCGCCGGGACTCCACGGATGAAGATCGCCAGCTGGAACGTCAATTCGCTCAACGTGCGCCTGCCGCAGCTGCAACAGTGGCTGCAGGAGGCCGCGCCGGACGTGGTGGGCCTGCAGGAGACCAAGCTGGAGGACCACCGCTTCCCGGACACGGCGCTGCTGGAGGCCGGCTACCGCAGCGTGTTCCACGGCCAGAAGACCTACAACGGGGTGGCGATCCTGGCGCGCGAGCGCGCCATCGAGGACGTGCAGACCGGCATCCCCGGATTTGCCGACGCGCAGGCGCGCGCGATCGCGGCGACGGTGGGCGGCGTGCGCATCGTCAACCTGTACGTGGTCAACGGCCAGGACGTGGGCACCGAGAAATACGCCTACAAACTGCGCTGGCTGGAGGCGGCACGGGGCTGGATCGCAGACGAACTGCAGCGGCATCCGACGCTGGTGGTGCTGGGCGATTTCAACATCGCCCCGGATGATCGCGACGTGCACGACCCGGCCACCTGGAACGACGGCCACATCCTCACCTCCACCGCCGAGCGCGACGCGCTGCGCCGGCTGCTGGCGCTGGGCCTGCACGATGGGTTCCGGCTGCACTGCGAGGAAGGCGGCGTGTTCAGCTGGTGGGATTACCGGCAGGCCGCGTTCCGCCGCAACCTGGGCCTGCGCATCGACCTGACCCTGGTCTCGGAGGCGCTGCGCGGCGCCACCGTCGAGGCCGGGATCGACCGCACCCCGCGCACCTGGGAGCGCCCCAGCGACCACGCGCCGGCATTCGTCACCCTGGCGCGCTGAGCGCGCCGCGCCAATCGACATGCCCGCAACGGTGAAGGCCCGGCGAAGCGGGCCTTCACAGGACCTCCCTGTCGCGCCGCGCCGTGGGGAGGCCGGCGCCGGCAGCGGCGTCAGCGCACGCTGCCGCGGCGGAACAGGTTGACGATCGCCAGCAGGATGATCGCGCCGATCAGGGCGGTGATCAGGTAGCCCACCCAGCCAGCGAAGCTCAGGCCGACCATCGGCAGCACGTAGCCGCCGATCACGCCGCCGATGATGCCGACCACGATGTTGAGGATGATCCCCTGCTGGGCGTCGGTGCGCATGACGATGCTGGCCAGCCAGCCGGCGATGCCGCCGACGATCAACATGACGATAAGGCTCATGGACTGTGCACTCCTGGAATGATGTGGATGGTGACCGGACCCGACGCACGCCGAACCCGTGACTACCGGAACCATACCCCCGCCCGGCGGGTCGCAGCATGCCTGCAGGTGCGTGATGACCGCCTTCGCACCGCTGACCGGGCATTCAGCAATGCCGGCGCGGCGTGAAAGAACCTCTGATCAACTCAGAGGTTCCCGCCGGCCATGGAGGGCTGACCACGAATCAATCATGCAAGTGATTGATTCGTTTGAGCCAGTCCGGGCCTGTACCGGGCCCGGCGTGGGCTGACAACGCCTGGATGGCGTTGTTCAGCCCTTCCTGAAGACGGGTCGGCGCGCGGCATACTGTGCGCATGACCCTGGACATCGCCGCCCTGCGCCCCGAGCTCGAAGCCGGGCTGGCGCAGCTTTCGCAGGACCCCGCCCTGGCCGCGCCGCTGCTCGACTACCTCGCGCTGCTGGCGCGCTGGAATGCCACCTACAACCTCACCGCGATCCGCGACGTACGCGAGATGCTGGCCAAGCACCTGCTGGATTCGCTGGCGATGCAGCCATTCGTGCGCGACCTTCCCACCCTGGCCGATCTCGGCACCGGGCCGGGGCTGCCCGGCATCCCGCTGGCGATCGCCACGCCCGGGCTGCGGGTGGCGCTGGTGGAAAGCAACGGCAAGAAGGCGCGCTTCCTGCGCGAGGCGGTACGCCAGCTGAAGCTGGGCAACGTGCAGGTGGCCGAATCGCGGATCGAGGCGTTCCGCCCGGCCGCGCCGTTCGCGGCCATCACCGCGCGCGCGCTGGCCACGCTGCCGCAGATCCTGGCGCTGGGCGGCCACCTGCTGGCGCCTGCCGGCCGCCTGCTGGCGATGAAGGGCGTGGTCCCGGCGGACGAGATCGCCGCGCTGCCGCCCGGCTGGCAGGTGGCGGCCATCCATCCGCTGCAGGTTCCCGGACTCGCGGCCGAACGCCACCTGCTGGAAATCGCGCGGGCGCAGGCATAGGGCATAATCGACCGTCCCCGGGCCGCCCCGCGCAGGCCCCTTCCGCAGGAAACGCACGCCGCATGGCCCGCATCATCGCCATCGCCAACCAGAAGGGCGGGGTCGGCAAGACCACCACCGCCGTCAACCTCGCCGCGGCGTTGGCCCGCACGCCCAAGCGCGTGCTGCTGGTGGACCTCGACCCGCAGGGCAACGCCACCATGGGCAGCGGGATCGACAAGCGCGAACTCGACGCCTCGGTGACCGACGTGCTGCTGGGCGAAGCCGCGCCGGCCGAGGCGATCGTGGCCTGCGCGGACGGCTACGCGCTGCTGCCCGGCAACATCGACCTGACCGCCGCCGAGATCCGCCTGCTGGATGCGCAGGGCCGCGAGGGGCCGTCTGAAGGCCGCGCTGGAGCAGGTGCGCGGCGACTACGACTTCATCCTGATCGACTGCCCGCCCTCGCTGTCGGTGCTGACCCTGAACGCGCTGACCGCGGCCGATTCGGTGCTGGTGCCGATGCAGTGCGAGTACTACGCGCTGGAAGGGCTGTCGGCGCTGATCGACACCATCGAGGGCCTGAAGGGCCGCTTCAACCCGCGGCTGGAAATCGAGGGCGTGCTGCGCACCATGTTCGACGTGCGCAACAACCTGGCCAATGCGGTGTCGGCCGAGCTGACCCATCACTTCGGCGACCTCGTGTTCCGCACCATCGTGCCGCGCAACGTGCGCCTGGCCGAAGCCCCAGCCACGGCCAGAGCATCCTCGGCTACGACCGCGCCAGCCGCGGCAGCGTAGCCTACCTGGGGCTGGCCGGTGAAGTCCTGCGCCGCCAGCGCGAGCGCGAGCAGCAGCAGAAGGAGAAGGCGGCATGACGGCTGGCAAGGAGGCCGCGAAGGCCGGTGCCAAGAAGCGCGGCCTGGGCCGCGGACTGGAAGCGCTGCTGGGGCCGAAGGCCGCGGCGGAGGCGCCGGCGCTGCAGGCGATGCCGGGCGAGGTGCTGCGCACGCTGCCGGTGGATGCGATGGTGCCGGGCAAGTACCAGCCGCGGCGCACCATGGACGACGCCAAGCTGGAGGAACTGGCCGCGTCGATCCGCACCCAGGGCGTGATCCAGCCGATCGTGGTGCGCGAGCATCGCGATGTCCACGGCCGCGGCGGCCGCACCTACGAGATCATCGCCGGCGAGCGCCGCTGGCGCGCCAGCCAGCGCGCCGGCCTGGCCGAGGTGCCGGTGGTCATCCGCGAGGTGGACGACCGCACCGTGGTGGCGATGGCGCTGATCGAGAACATCCAGCGCGAGGACCTCAATCCGCTGGAGGAAGCACAGGCGCTGCAGCGGCTGATCGACGAGTTCGACCTCACCCACGCCGCCGCCGCGGGAGGCCGTGGGTCGCTCGCGCGCCGCGGTGTCCAACCTGCTGCGCCTGCTGGAACTGCCGGAAGCGGTGCGGGTGCTGGTGCAGACCGGCGCGATCGAGATGGGCCACGCGCGCGCGCTGTTGCCGCTGGCCGAGCCGATGGCGGTGGCGCTGGCGCGCCAGGCCGCCGAGGAAGGCTGGTCGGTGCGCCAGGTGGAGCATCGCGTGCAGCAGCTCGCCGCCGGCAAGGTACCGAGCGACCCCAAGAAAACCGCCCCCAAGGCCAAGCCGCCGCAGGCCGACATCGCCGCGCTGGAGCGCGAGCTGTCGGACATGCTGGGCAGCAAGGTCAACGTGCTCAACCGCCGCGGCAACAAGGGCAAGCTGGTGATCCACTACGCCAGCCTCGAGGCGCTGGACGGCGTGCTCGAGCGCCTGCGCAAGCACCCGTGAGGCTGGCGCCCGGTATGAGCGGATCGCCGCAGCTTTCGGTCGTCGTCCCCGTGCACAACGAGGAAGACAACGTCGCCCCGCTGGTGGCCGAGATCCTCGCGGCGCTGCGCGGGCGCATCGATTTCGAGATCGTGTACGTGGACGACACCTCGCGCGACGCCACCCTGGCCCGCCTGCGCGAGATCCAAACAAGCGTTCCCGAACTGCGGGTGATCCGCCACCTGACCAACGCGGGCCAGAGCACCGCCGTGCGCAACGGCGTGAAGGCCGCGCGCGCGCGTGGATCGCCACCCTCGACGGCGACGGCCAGAACGACCCGGCCGACATCCCGAACCTGCTGGCAAAACGCGACGCCGCGCCGCCCGCGGTCAAGCTGTTCGCCGGCTGGCGCGTCAACCGCCGGGATTCCGGCAGCAAGCGCTGGGCCTCGAAGTTCGCCAACGCGATCCGCTCACGGATGCTGCGCGACGCCACCCCGGACACCGGCTGCGGGATCAAGTTGTTCGAACGCGAGGCGTTCCTCGACCTGCCCTACTTCGACCACATGCACCGCTACCTGCCGGCGCTGATGCAGCGCGCCGGCTGGCAGACCGTGAGCGTGCCGGTGAACCATCGCCAGCGCACCGCGGGCGTGTCCAAGTACACCAACCTCGGCCGCGCGATCGTCGGCATCAAGGACCTGCTGGGGGTGGCCTGGCTGATCCAGCGCAGCCGCCGCACCGCGGTGGAGGAATTGCCCGGCGCAGGCGGGCCGCGATGAGCGTCGCCGCGCCGGTCGGCTTCATGGACACGCCGCTGGCCGCGCTGGCCTGGACCGGCATCCACATGACCCCGTGGAAGCTGATCGGCTTAGTCGGCGCGCTGATGTTCGGCGGGCGCTGGCTGGTGCAGTTCATCGCCAGCCGCCGCCACGGCAAGCCGGTGATCCCGCGCCTGTTCTGGTACATGAGCATCCTCGGCAGCGTGATGACGCTGAGCTACTTCATCTTCGGCAAGAACGACGCGGTCGGCATCCTGCAGAACCTGTTCCCGACCTTCACCGCCTGCTACAGCCTGTATCTGGACATCCGCCACCGCGGCTGGCATCGCGACCGC
The DNA here is from genome assembly GCF_024704365.1 of Thermomonas sp. S9. Classification (GTDB taxonomy): domain Bacteria; phylum Pseudomonadota; class Gammaproteobacteria; order Xanthomonadales; family Xanthomonadaceae; genus Thermomonas. Next base: position 516,411 of record NZ_JAJDFY010000001.1, on the reverse strand, counting down.
AACGGTCATTGAGAGGGCCGCGATGCGGGTGCTGCTGGTCGAGGATTCGGCGGTGCTCGGGCAGACCCTGCACGACCACCTGGAGCGCGCCGGCCACGCCTGCGACCTCGCCTGCGACGGCCAGCAGGCGCTGGCCCACCTGCACGCGCACGCCTACGATGCGGTGGTGCTCGATTTGATGCTGCCCCGGCTGGATGGCTTTGCCGTGCTCGAACGCCTGCGCGCGGGCGGCGACGCGGTGCCCGTGCTGGTGCTGTCGGCGCGCGACCAGGTGGCCGACCGCGTGCGGGCGCTGGACGCCGGCGCCGACGACTACCTGGTGAAGCCATTCGCGCTGGACGAGCTGCTGGCGCGCCTGCGCGCGCTGGTGCGGCGGCCGCCGCGCGCGCAGCCACCGCTGCTGCGGCTGGGGGCGATCGAACTGGACCCGCGCCTGCGCCTGGCCCGCCACGCCGGCCGCGACCTCGACCTCTCGCCCAAGGAATACGCGCTGCTGGAAGTGCTGCTGCGCGACCGCGGCCACGTGCTTTCGCGCGCACAGCTGTTCGAGCGCCTGTACGACCACGGCAGCGACGCCTCCGACAAGGTGGTGGAGGTGATCCTGAGCACCCTGCGCGCCAAGCTGGCGCGCGCCGGCGCCGGCAACCCGATCCAGACCCGCCGTGGCTTCGGCTACACCATCCCATGAGCGTACCCACGGACATGCCATCGGATGTGCCCCGCGGGCGCGACTGGTCGCTGCGCCGGCGTCTGGCCTGGCAGCTGGCGCTGACCGCCGGCGCCGTGCTGGCGCTGCTGTTCGTGCTACTGGACACCCTGATCGACCGCGAGATCTACGCCCATCTCGACCAGGGCCTGACCCTGCGCGCCGAGGTGATCGCGCATTCCCTGCAGCGCCACGGCGCCGACCTGCCGCTGGCGGACTACCAGGAAGACGGGCATACCGAGTTCTACACCCTGTTCGACCGCGACGGCCGGGTGCTGGCCACCTCGCCGAACAGCCACGGGCTGGCGCTGCCGTGGCCCGCGCCGGACGCCGGCGCGCTGCCGCGCTATTACGACGCCCGCCTGCCGGACGGCCATGCCGGCCGCCTGCTGGCGCAGGCGCAGGTGGATGCCGACGGCCGCCCGGGCGTACTCGCAGTGGGCACCGAGCGCGCGCACTGGGATTCGGTGGAACGCCGCGTGCACATGCTGCTGGCCTCCGGGATCGCGCTGGCGCTGGTGGTGGTGGTGCTGCTCAGCCTGTGAGCGGTCGGGCGCAGCTTCGGCCTGCTGGAACGCCTGCGCACACAGGTCGCAGGCGTCGATGCCGACACCCCCGCGCGGCTGCCCGACGACCTGCCGGCCGAACTGCATCCGTTCGCGCAGGCCCTGCAGGCCGGCATGGAGCGCTTGCGCCTGGCGCTGCAGCGCGAGCGCCGCTTCGCCCGCGACGTGGCGCACGAGCTGCGCACCCCGGTGGCCGAGATCCGTGCCAGCGCCGAGGCCGCCCTGCCGCAGGTGCAGGACGCGCCGGCGCGGGCGGCCCTGCAGGCCAGCCTGGAAGCCAGCCAGCGCATGCAGCGCAGCATCGAATCGCTGCTGACCCTGGCGCGGATCGAATCCGGACTGGAGCGGCCGTCCACCGATCCGTTCGACCTCGGCGTGCTGCTGCGCACCCTGCTGGGCGCCGCCGCGCCGCGGCTGCAGGCGCGCGCGCTACAGCTGGCCGCCACCCTGCCCGCCAGCGCCTGGTGCCTGGGCGATGCCGGGATGCTGGAACGGCTGGCCAGCAACCTGCTGGACAACGCGATCGAATACGCACCGGCGGCGAGCCAGCTGCAGGTCCACTTATGGCGCACCCCGGATGGCTGGCGGCTGGTCGTCGGGAATGCCGCACCGGGACTGGCGGCCACGGAGGTGGCGCATTTCGGTGAACGCTTCTGGCGCCGCGAAGGCGAAGGCGGCACCGCGCTGCACGCCGGCCTCGGCCTGGCCCTGTGCCGGGCGCTCGCGGACGCGCTCGCGGTCCCGCTGGAGTTCGCGCTGGAAGACGGCCAGCTGCAGGCGCGCATCGGTCCGCTGCCCGCGCTGTGAGTGACGCGCGGTGAGTGAACCGTGGTGCGCTCCCTCCCCGTTCGTGGTGAGCCTGTCGAACCACGGACGGGCCCGTTCCCCCAGCGACACGCGCCACGCGCGGACGGGAAAGCGGGCGACGCGCGACCCCGGCCCTGCGCCTTCCGGCGGCGTCTTAAGCAAGCCCAAAGCCTGGCGCGCGACGCTGGCGGCCCCTTCCGCCCGCCGGACGCCGCCATGTCGCCCAGGATCCCGCGCACGCCCCTCCGTTCCGACTGCCCGCACGGGGTGCGCCGATGAGCCCGCGCCTGCGCCGCGCTGCCGGCATCGCCGGTGCCGCCGCCATCCTCGCCCTGCTGGGCTGGCGGCTGTGGCCGCGCAGCGAGGCCACCGCCGCCGCCGCGGCTCCGGCCGCCGCCCCTGATGGCAGCGTGCAGCTGGCGCCCTCGCAGGTGCAGGGCCTGGGCATCGCGCTGGCGCCGGTGCGGCGCGCCGACCGCGTGCCGGTCACCGGCCTGCCGGCGCAGACCGAGGCGCCGCTGGAAGCCAGCCAGCAGGTGGCCTCGCCGTGGGCGGGCACGGTCTCGGCGCTGCTGGTGCACGAAGGCGAGCAGGTCCGCGCCGGGCAGCCGGTGCTGCGCCTGCGCAGCCCGGATGCCTGCGCGCGGGCGCCGAGCTGGCGCGCGCCGGCAGCGAGGCGGAGGTCGCCAGTCGCCAGGCGCGGCGCGATGCGCAGCTGCTGGCGGAAGGCATCATCCCGGCGGCGCGCAGCGAGCAGAGCCAGGCCCAGGCGCGCGCCGCGCAGGCGGAACTGGCGCGCGCGCGCGATGCCCTGGGCGGGGTCCGCGTGCGTCTTGCAGACGGCGGCGAGATCGAACTGCTGGCGCCGATCGCCGGCAAGGTGCTGCGGCGCATGGTGCGCCCCGGGGACGCGCTGCCGGCACAGGCGCCGGCGCTGCTGATCGCCGACCCCGCGCGCCTGGACATCGGCTTCACGGTCGCCGCCGGGCTGCGCGCGCAGCTCGCGCCGGGGCTGCGGGTGGCGCTGGCCGACGGCAGCGCGGCGCGGGTGACGGCGGTCGGCGCCGACCTCGACCCGGCCAGCCAGCAGGTGCCGGTGCGCGCCCGTTTCGAGGACCCCGCCGGGCACGTCCCCGGCGAGGCGCTTCGCGGTGACCCTGCTGCTGCCAGCCCCGGCCGACGCGCTGGCGATCCCGGCCCAGGCCCTGCTGCCGGACGGCGAACGCCACGTGGCCTACGCCCGTGACGGCGACCGCTTCCGCGCCGTGCGCATCCCCCGCGTGCTCGGGAACGACGGCGTGCACGCGGTGGTGCAGGCCCCCGCGCTGCGCCCCGGGATGGACGTGGTGACCCGCGGCACTGTCGCCCTGAAGGCGCTGCTGCCGGCGCCGGCCGGCGCGCCCGCCGGCGGCAGCGCGCAGTGAGGCCGCCGTCGTGCTGACCCGCCTCACCGAATTCTCGCTGCGCCAGCGCCTGCTGGTCCTGCTGGCCGCGCTCGGACTCGCCGCGGCCGGGGCGTGGGCGTTCGCGCACCTGCCGATCGACGCCTACCCCGACATTTCGCCCACCCAGGTCAAGCTGATCCTGAAAGCCCCGGGCATGACGCCGGAGGAAGTGGAGCAGCGTGTGATCGCGCCGCTGGAAATGGAACTGCTGGGCACCCCGCGCGCCAGCATGCTGCGCTCCACCGCCAAGTACGCGATCGCCGACCTCACCCTCGACTTCGAGGAAGGCACCGACCTCTACTGGGCGCGGCAGCAGGTCGCGGAGCGCTACGCCGCGGTGGCGCCCGGGCTGCCGGCCGGCATCGAGGGCGGGCTGGCGCCGATCTCCACCCCGCTGTCGGACGTGTACATGTTCAGCATCGAGGGCGGCGGCCTGAGCCTGGCCCAGCGCCGCACCCTGCTCGACTGGACCCTGCGCCCGGCGCTGCGCACCCTGCCCGGGGTCGCGGACGTCAACGCGCTGGGCGGGCAGGCGCGCAGTTTCGTGGTCGTACCCGATCCGGCCAAACTGGCGCAGGCCGGCTTGCGCCTGGCCGATCTGGCGCAGGCGATCGAGCGCAACAACCGCAACGACGGCGCCGGCCGGGTGGAGGCCGGCGAGGAAACCCTGATCGTGCGGGTGGAAGGCGCGCTGCGCGATGCCGCCGACATCGCCGCGCTGCCGCTGCGCGAGGGCCCGCCGCCGCTGCGGATAGGCGACGTGGCGCAGGTGCGGGTGGACGCGCTGACCCGTTACGGCGCGGTGACCCGCGATGGCAAGGGCGAGACGGTGGAAGGCATCGTGGTCGCACTGCGCGGCGCGGATGCCAGCACCCTGGTCAAGTCGGTGCGCCAGCGCCTGGACGAGCTGGCCCCGGGCCTGCCGCCGGGGGTGCGGATCGTGCCGTTCTACGACCGCAGCAGCCTGATCCAGCGCGCGGTCGGCACCGTCGAGCACGCGCTGCTGGAAGCCACCGTGCTGGTGGTGGTGCTGCTCCTGCTGTTCCTCGGCGAGCTGCGCGCGGCGCTGGTGGTGGCGCTGATGTTGCCGCTGGCGGCGCTGGCCACCTTCCTGCTGATGCGGCTGACCGGGATGAGCGCCAACCTGATGAGCCTGGGTGGGCTGGCGATCGCGATCGGCATGCTGGTGGACGCCGCGGTGGTGGTGGTGGAGAACGCGGTCAGCCGGCTCGACCCGCAGGCACCCGGCGCGCACCTGCCGCGCCTGCACCGGGTGTATGCCGCCACCCGCGAGGTGGCGGTGCCGGTGGCCGCCGGCATCCTCATCATCTGCCTCACCTTCATGCCGCTGCTGACCCTGCAGGGGCTGGAAGGCAAGCTGTTCGCGCCGGTGGCGCTGACCATCGTGTTCGCGCTGGGCGCCTCGCTGCTGCTGTCGCTGACCCTGGTGCCGGTGCTGGCTGCGCTGCTGCTGCAGGAGCGCGCGCACGGCGAACCGTGAGCTGATGCGCCGGCTGCATGCGCTGTACCAGCCGCTGCTGGAACGCGCGCTCGCGCACCCGCGGGTGGCGCTGGGCGCGGCCGCGGGCGCCCTGCTGCTGGGCGTGCTGGCCTGGCGGGCACCGGCAAGACCTTCATGCCGACCATGGACGAAGGCGACATCCTGCTGCAGCTGCAAGAGCCGGCCTCGATCAGCCTGCAGGCCTCGCTGGCGACCGACGACGCGGTGGCGCGCGCGATCCTGGCGCGGGTGCCGGAGGTGCGCCACATCATCGCGCGCGCCGGCGCCGACGAGCTCGGGCTGGATCCAATGGGCCTGAACGAGACCGACATGTTCATGCAGCTGGCGCCGCGCGATCAGTGGCGTGTGGCCGACAAGCAGGCGCTCGCCGACCGCATCCGCGCGGTGATGGCGGATTTCCCGGGGCTGGACTACGGCTTCACCCAGCCGATCGAGATGCGGGTGTCGGAGATGCTCACCGGCAGCCGCGGCGACGTGGCGATCAAGGTGTTCGGCCCGGACCTGGAAACCCTGGGCGAGCTGTCCGCGCGCATCGCCGCCACCCTGGAGGGCATCCGCGGCGCGCAGGACGTGCTCACCCAGGCCGCCGACCACGTGCAGTACCTGCAGGTGCGGGTGGACCCGCAGGCCGCCGGCCGCGCCGGGCTCAGCGTCAGCGCGGTGCAGGACGAGCTGCGCGCGCAGCTGGAAGGCATGCGTGCCGGCAGCGTGATCGAACCCGACAAGCGCACCCCGATCCTGGTGCGCGGCGACCGCGACCTGCGGCAATCGGCCGAGCGCTTCGGGCGCAGCCTGCTGGCGCGCGGCGACGGCAGCGGCGACATCCCGCTGGCGGCCGTGGCCACGATCGCCCCCGCCACCGGCCCGGTCGCGGTGCGCCGTGAGGGCGGCTCGCGCTTCGCCCTGGTCCAGGCCAACGTCAGCGGGCGCGACCTGGTCGGCTTCGTGGCCGAGGCGCGCGCCGCGGTGGCGCGCCAGGTGCCGCTGCCGTCCGGCTACCGGCTGGTGTGGGGCGGCCAGTTCGAGAACCAGCAGCGCGCCGCCGCACGCCTCGGGCTGGTGGTGCCGGTCGCGCTGGGGCTGATCTTCGTGGTGCTGTTCACGACCTTCGGCTCGGCGCGCCAGGCGCTGCTGATCCTCGGCAACATCCCGTTCGCGCTGGTCGGCGGCATCCTCGCGCTGTGGCTGTCGGGGCAGTACCTGTCGGTGCCGGCCTCGGTCGGCTTCATCGCCCTGCTCGGCATCGCGGTGCTCAACGGGCTGGTGCTGGTGGCGCACTTCAACCAGCTGCACGCCCTGGGGCTGCCGATCGAGCGGGTGGTGCGCGAGGGCGCGCTGCGGCGCCTGCGCCCGGTGCTGATGACCGCCAGCATCACCGCGTTCGGGCTGGTGCCGCTGCTGCTGGCCAGCGGGCCCGGCTCGGAGATCCAGCGCCCGCTGGCGATCGTGGTGATCGGCGGGCTGGTGAGTTCGACCGCGCTGACCCTGCTGCTGCTGCCGCTGCTGTACCGCCGCTTCGCCCATCCCGCGCCGCCCGCCCCCGGAGCCTCGCCATGAGCCCCCGATCCGCATGACCCTGGTGTTCCCGCCGGAGCTGGAGGACGGCATCACCGAGGCCCTGTCCGCGCACGCCGGCCTGCCCGGCTACACCCTGTTCCACGCCGAGGGCCATACCAGCGATTTCCGGCGCGCCTCGCCGGGCGAGCAGGTGCGCGGGCGCGTGCAGCGGCGGGTGCTGTGGATGCTGATCGACCCGGCGCAGCTGGACGTGGCGCTGGATGCGGTGCGTGCCACGGTGGCCTCGCAGGACGTGCGCTGGTGGACCGAGCCGGTGCTGGCCGCCGGGAGGCTGGCATGAAGATTCGCCCCACGATCAGCTCGCCACTGCTGGCGCTGGCACTGGGTGCGCTTCCGGCGCACGCGGGCGACGCCGCGTTCCTGCCGCCGGAGCCGCTGGCCCAGCGCGCGCTGGCCGCGCAGCCCGAGGTGCGCGCCGCAGTCGCCGCGGCGCAGGCGACCCAGGCCGACTCGCGCGCGCTCGCCGCCGGCAGCTACGAATGGGAAGCACAGCTGATCCCGCAGCGGCGCAGCGTGGCGCCCGACCTGCGCTACCGCGAGTTCGAGGGCCAGATCAGCCGCCGCATCCGGCTGCCGGGCAAGGCCGCGCTGGACCGCGAAATCGGCCGCCACGCGAACATCGCCGCGAACCTGCGGATCGACGATGCCACCCACCAGGCCGCGCGCCGGCTGGGCCACGACTGGATGGGCTGGCTGCGCGCGCGCCTGCTGGATGCGGACGCGCAGGCGCAGCTGGAGCTGATGCGGCAGGCGCGGCAGGCGCTGGCGCGCCGGGTACAGCTGGGCGACGCCGCGCGCCGCGAGCTGGACACGATGGACGCCGAGCTCGCGCAGCTGCAGGCCGAGGCGCTGCGCGCCGCCGCCGAGGCCGAGGCCGCGCGCAAGGCGCTTGCCGTCACCTACCCGCAGCTGCCGCTGCCGGCCACGCCGCCGTCGCTGCCGGACCCGGCACCGCTGCCGGGCGGCGTCGCCTACTGGCGCGACCTGATCATCGCGCGCAGCCACGAGATCGGGATCGCCGAACAGGACGCGCTGCGCCAGCAGCAGGTGGCCGCGCGCGCACGCGCCGACCGCCTGCCCGACCCGAGCATCGGCCTGCGCGTGCTGGACGACCGCGGCGGCGCCGAGCGCGCGGTCGGGGTGGTGCTGTCGGTGCCGCTGGGCGGGCGCTACCGGCGCGACGTCGCCGCGCGCGAGGCAGCGCGCGCCGACATGGCGCAGGCCGAGGTGGACGGCATGCGGCTGTCGATCACGCGCGAGGCCCAGGCCACCGCCGATCTGGCCGAGGCCCGGCACGCGCAGTGGCAGGCGCTGCAGGCCGCGGCCACCGCGCAGGAGGCCGCGGCCGCGCGCACCCGGCGCGCCTGGGAACTGGGCGAGGCACCGCTGGCCGAATGAGCGCTGGCGCAGCGCAACGCCCGCGCCAGCCGCAGCCAGGAGCGCCAGGCGCGGGTGGACGCGCTGGACGCGGCGCTGCTGGTGCGGATCGACAGCCACGAGCTGTGGCACGACAACGCGGACGAGGCCGACGGCACGCCGCGCGAGTGAGCGCATTCGCCTGCCCGGACCATCGCGGCATCCACGTCCGCCGGTGCCGGAATGACGCGCCAATGCCGGTGCTACGATCCGCAGCCTCGCCCACCGGAAGCCGCACCGTGAAATCGTTCGTGCTCGCCTGCTGCCTGCTGCTGCCGCTCGCGTCGCATGCCGCGCAGTCGCCTGCCGCAAACGCCGGGAGCGCCGCGGACAACGCCTTCGAGGCCCTCTACAAGGCCGAATGGGCCTGGCGCACGCAGCAGGCCGGCGACTGGAACGAGGACAGCGACAGCGGCGCCGACGCCGCATCGCAGACGCGCCTGCCCGATGTCGGCCCGGCCGCGCAGGCGGCGCGCCTGGCCTATCTGCAGGACGTGCTGCGCCGGCTGGACGCGATCGACGTGGCCGCGCTCTCGCCGGCCGGGCGCCTGAACTACGCGGTGTACCGGCCGCAGATCGAGCACCGTATCGCCGCGCTGCGTTTCCGCGACTACGAGATGCCGTTCAATTCCGACAGCGCATTCTGGTCGGACCTCGACTTCATGGCCCGCGTCGAGCTGCGCGATGCCGCCGCCTACCGCGCCTACGCCGCGCGGTTGCGCGACGTGCCGCGCTACTTCGACCAGCAGATCGCCAACATGCGCGCGGGACTCGCGCGCGGGTTCTCGGTGCCGCGCGCGGTGCTCGCCGGGCGCGACGGTGCGATCGCCGCGGTGGCCGCGCTGCAGGACCCGGAGGCGGCCGCGATGTACGCGCCTTACGCGAAACTGCCGGCGACGATCCCGGCCGCCGAACAGGACGCGCTGCGCGCGGAAGGCCGCGCCGCGATCGCCGAGGCGGTGATCCCCGCCTACCGCCGGCTGCTGGCGTTCTTCCGCGACGAGTACCTGCCGCGCGCGCGCACCAGCCTGGCCGCCGAGGCCCTGCCCGACGGCAAGGCCTACTACCGCGAGCAGATCCGCCGCTACACCACGCTCGACCTGGCGCCCGGGCAGATCCACGCGATCGGCCTGCGCGAGGTCGCCGACCTGCGCGCGCAGATGGAGGCGATCATCGACCGCCTCGGCTTCCGCGGGCGTTCGCCGCAGACCCGGTTCGCTGATTTCCTCGCCTTCCTGCGCACCGACCCGCAGTTCTACGCGCAGACCCCGCAGCAGCTGCTGGAGCGCGCGGCCTGGATCAGCAAGCGGGTGGACGGCCAGCTCGGCCGCCTGATCGGCACCCTGCCGCGCGGGCGCTTCACCATCGCGCCGGTGCCGGCGGCGATCGCGCCGTACTGGACCGCCGGCCGCGGCAGTGCCGACGTGTACTGGGTGAACACCTACGACCTGCCCAGCCGCCCGCTGTACAACCTGCCGGCGCTGACCCTGCACGAGTCCGCGCCCGGGCATTCGCTGCAGCAGATGCTGGTGCGCGAGCAGGGTGCGCTGCCGGGCTTCCGCAAGGAGTACATCAGCGCCTACGGCGAGGGCTGGGCGCTGTACAGCGAGTGGCTGGGCGAGGAAATGGGCATCTACCAGACGCCCTACGAGGAGTTCGGCCGCCTCACCTACGCGATGTGGCGCGCCTGCCGGCTGGTGATCGATACCGGCATCCACCACGACGGCTGGAGCCGCGCGCGCGCGGTGGCCTACCTGCGCGACAACACCGCGCTGTCCGAGCATGAAATCACCACCGAGGTGGACCGCTACATCAGCTGGCCGGCGCAGGCGCTGAGCTACAAGCTGGGCGAACTTGTGGTTCGCGACCTGCGCCGCGAGGCGGAAACCGCGCTGGGCCCGCGCTTCGACGTGCGCGCCTTCCACGACGTGGTGCTGGGCCAGGGCGCGCTGCCGCTGCCGGTGCTGCAGGTGCAGGTGCGGGGCTGGATCGCCGCGCAGCAGGCCGCGCCCGCCAGCCACCCCCGCTGATCGCGCACAGTACAACCGCGACTGGCGCTGCAAGGTGGCGGACGCATACAGCGGCTTGCGGCGCGCCCGCGCGGCGGGCATAATGCGCGGCTCGCTGCGTCTTGTTGCAGCGCCCTCCCGGCCGCGTGCCGGGGCCGCCGTCTCCCGGGCTACGGGCGACAACCCAACCACCATCGAGGTGCCCAGTGTCCAAAGTCTGCCAAGTCACCGGCAAGCGCACGACGACCGGCAACAACGTCTCGCACTCCAACCGCAAGACGCGTCGTCGCTTCCAGCCCAACCTCCACGAGCGCCGCTTCTGGGTCGCCTCCGAGAACCGTTGGGTCAAGCTCCGTGTTTCCACCGCCGCGCTGCGCACCATCGACAAGAACGGCATCGACGCCGTGCTCGCCGACCTGCGCAAGCAGGGCCTGAAGGTCTAAGGGAGGATCACACCATGGCTTCCAAGCGCGACAAGATCCGCCTGATCTCCTCGGCCGGCACCGGCCACTTCTACACCACCGACAAGAACAAGAAGAACACGCCGAACAAGATGGAGGTCAGCAAGTACGACCCCGTCGTTCGCAAGCACGTGATGTACAAGGAAGGCAAGATCAAGTAAGCCGCCCGGCCTCCGGGATGCACTGCAAGGCCCGCCGCAAGGCGGGCTTTGCGTTTCCGGGGCCGCGCGTTCCCGGGGCCTGCGCCGTGTCGCGCCGGGCGGTGCGATAATCGCGGCATGAGCGAACCTACGGGCACCCCCGGCACCACCCACTTCGGCTTCCGCGACGTGCCGGTGGCCGAGAAGCAGAAGCTGGTCGGCGAGGTGTTCTCGTCGGTGGCGCGCAAGTACGACGTGATGAACGATGCCATGAGCCTGGGCATTCATCGGGTCTGGAAGCGCTTCTTCGTCGCCACCTCGCAGGTGCGCCGCGGCGACCGCGTGCTGGACCTGGCCGGCGGCACCGGCGACATCGCCGCGCTGCTGCAGGACCGCGTGGGTGAAACCGGCCGCATCGTGCTGGGCGACATCAACGGCGACATGCTGCGGGTCGGCCGCGACCGCATGACCGACCGCGGCTTTGTACGCGGCTTCGAGTATGTGCAGTGCAACGCCGAATGCCTGCCGTTTCCCGACGCCAGCTTCGACCTGGTGACGATGGCCTTCGGCCTGCGCAACGTCACCGACAAGGACGCCGCCCTGCGCGAGATCGCGCGGGTGCTGAAACCCGGCGGGCAGGCGCGGGTGCTGGAGTTCTCGGAAGTGAAAGCCGAATGGTTCCGGCCGCTGTACGACTTCCACTCATTCCAGGTGCTGCCGCGGCTGGGCCGGCTGCTGGCCAACGACGCCGGCAGCTACCGCTACCTGGCCGAGTCGATCCGCAAGCATCCGCCGCAGGAGGCGCTCAAGGCGATGATGGAGGCAGCGGGGCTGTCGCGCTGCAGCTATCGCAACCTGAGCGCCGGGATCGTGGCCATCCACACCGGCTACAAGGTCTGAACGATGACCGCACCACCGCCGCTGAAGAGCTTCCGCGAGAGCCGCTGGCGCTATTCGCAGTTCGTCGTCCTCGGGTTGGTCGCGGCCGGGCTGGTCAAATGGCTGAGCCCGCTGGGCTGGCCGGCATCGCTGGGCATCGGCGCCGCGGTCGGCGTGGGCTACCTGCTGCTTGAGAAGAAGCGCGGCGTGATCTGACCAGGATGGAGACGTCCGCCCCGCCCGAGGTTCGCCTGGAACCGAGCTGGAAGGCCCGCGTCGGCGCCTGGTTCGCCCGCGAGGACATGCGCCAGCTTGCCGCCTTCCTGCGCCAGCGCAAGGCGGCCGGCGCCACCATTTATCCGCCCGGCGGCGAGATCTTCGCCGCGTTCGACGCCACCCCGTTCGAGGCGGTGAAGGTGGTGATCCTCGGCCAGGACCCCTACCACGGCCCCGGCCAGGCGCACGGGCTGTGCTTTTCGGTGCGCCCGGGCGTCCCGGTGCCGCCATCGCTGGACAACATCTACAAGGAACTCGCGCGCGAGACCGGCTTCGCCCGCCCGGACCACGGCTGCCTGCTGCCGTGGGCACGCCGCGGGTGCTGCTGCTCAACAGCGTGCTGACGGTCGAGGCCGGCCAGGCCGGCTCGCACCAGGGCAAGGGCTGGGAAGGCTTCACCGACCACGTGGTGGACGTGCTCAACCGTGAGCGCGAGCACCTGGTGTTCCTGCTCTGGGGCAGCTACGCGCAGAAGAAGGGCGCGGTGATCGACCCGCGCCGGCACCGGGTGCTGAAGGCGCCGCACCCCTCGCCGCTGTCCGCCCACCGCGGCTTCCTGGGCTGCGGGCATTTCTCCGCCGCCAACCAGTACCTGGCGCGCACCGGGCAGGCCCCGGTGGACTGGTCGCTGCCGCCGGCGCGGGACTTGATCGCCTGAAACATCGCCCCTACATCCTTTCGACCGGCCGCGTGGCTGACGGGTGTTTGAACATCCATCGTTCCACCGACGCAACGCTCAGGAACTTCCGCCCCTGATTAGCAGTCATACGGGGCGACTGCTAGAATCCAGCGCATGAAGGAATCCGCCATGACGTCCGCCGCACTCGTCGCCCACAACCTGCCGATCCCCAGCGCCATGGGTTCGCTGGAGGCGTACATCGGTGCCGTGCACCAGATCCCGGTGCTGTCCGCCGAGGAGGAGCAGCGGCTGGCCCTGCGCCTGCGTGAGCACAACGACATCGCCGCCGCGCAGGAGCTGATCCTGTCGCACCTGCGCTTCGTGGTGCACGTGGCCCGCGGCTATGCCGGCTACGGCCTGCCGCTGGGCGATCTGATCCAGGAAGGCAACATCGGCCTGATGAAGGCGGTCAAGCGCTTCGACCCCGCGGTCGGCGTGCGCCTGGTCAGCTTCGCGGTGCACTGGATCCGTGCCGAAATGCACGACTTCATCATCAAGAACTGGCGGATCGTGAAGGTCGCCACCACCAAGGCGCAGCGCAAGCTGTTCTTCAACCTGCGCAAGAGCAAGACCCGCCTGGGCTGGATGAACGCCGAGGAAGTGCGCGCGGTGGCCCGCGACCTCAACGTCTCCGAGCACGAGGTGCTGGAAATGGAGGCGCGCCTGTCCGGCCGCGACATCGGCTTCGACGCGCCCGACGACGGCGACGACGAGCACGCCCCGCCGGCGCCGGCGAACTACCTGGTAGCGCACGAGGCCGACCCCGCCATCGCCTACGAGTCCGCCGACAGCGAGGCCGACCAGCTGGAAGTCCTGCGCGAGGGCATGGCCCGGCTCGACGCCCGTTCGCGCGACATCATCAGGCGCCGCTGAGCTGGACCCGGACAGCAAGATCACCCTGCAGGAACTGGCCGACGAGTACGGCGTCTCTGCCGAGCGCATCCGCCAGATCGAAGCCAACGCGCTGAAGAAAATGAAGGCGCTGTTTGCGGCGTAAGCTAAGCCTCGCCGCAGCCAGGCAACATGCCAGACGGCCCGGAGCGATCCGGGCCGTCGGCGTTTCGAAAAAACCGTCAGGCGGCGAGCCGCGCGGCCAGCAGCGCCTCCAGCGTGCGCTGGTCGGCGGCGAACTTGCGGATGCCCTCGGCCAGCTTGTCGCTGGCCATGGCGTCTTCGTTGTGCTGCCAGCGGAAGGCGGCCTCGGCCAGCGCCGGCGGCGGCGCCGTGATCGCCTCCGGACCCCGCAGCGTCGCGGCCACCTCGCCCCGGTCCTGCGCCAGCTGCTCCAGCAGCTCGGGCGCGATGGTGAGGCGATCGCAGCCGGCCAGCGCCAGCACCTGTCCGGTGTTGCGGAAGCTGGCGCCCATCACCACGGTGCCATAGCCGTGCTGCTTGTAGTGGTGCCAGATGCGCGCCACCGACTGCACGCCGGGATCGTCCTGCGCGGTGGCCGGCGCGGGCAGGCCGTGGGCGAGGTGCCAGTCGAGGATGCGGCCGACGAACGGCGAGATCAGGAACACCCCGGCATCGGCGCAGGCGCGCGCCTGCGCGAACGAGAACAGCAGGGTCAGATTGCAGGCAATGCCCTCGCGCTCCAGCCGCTCGGCGGCGCGGATGCCTTCCCAGGTCGCCGCGATCTTGATCAGCAGGCGCTCGCGCCCGATGCCGGTGTCAGCGTACAGCTGCACCAGCCGCCGCGCCTTGGCGATGGTGGCCTCGGTGTCGAAGCTCAGGCGCGCATCCACCTCGGTGGACACCCGACCCGGGATGAGCTTGAGGATCTCGCCGCCGATCGCCACCGCGAAGCGGTCGCAGGCGTCGCCCACCCTGCCGTCGCCACTGGCCGCCGCCACCGCCGCCGCGATGTGCGGCGCATAGGCCGGCAACGCGGCCGCTTTCAGCAGCAGCGAGGGGTTGGTGGTGGCATCCATCGGCGCATAGCGGGCGATGGCCTGGATGTCGCCGGTGTCGGCGACCACCACGGAATGCTGGCGGAGCTGGTCGAGTCGGGAGGTCACGGATGGGCGTCTGCGGATACGTCGGGACCGGCGATTGTCGCGCATCGCGGCGCGCGCGGTCAGTACAGGTCGGCCGGGTCCACGTCCAGCGACCAGCGCACCCGGCGCGCCTCCGGCAGCGCGTGCAGCGCCGGCATCACCGCCTGCAGCGCCGCGTGCAGCGGGCCGCGCGCGTTCGCGCACAGCACCAGCTGCGCGCGCACATGGCCGGCGCGGCGCGGCATCGGCGCCGGCAGCGGACCGGAGACTTCCAGCGCGAACCCCTGCAGCGCCTGCCGGGCCGCCTGCAGGAACTGCTGTGGCGGATCGGCATGGCGCGCCTCCGCGCGCAGCAGGGCCATGTGCGCGAACGGCGGCAACCCGGCGGCCTCGCGCTGCGCCAACTCGGCCTGTGCGAACGCGGGATAGCCGCCACGCAGCAGGGTCTGCAGCAGGGCATGCTCGGGATGATGGGTCTGCAGCAGCACCTCGCCCGCACGCGCAGCGCGGCCGGCGCGACCTGCGACCTGCACCAGCAGCTGCGCCAGCTTCTCGCCGCTGCGGAAATCGGCCGAGAACAGGCCTTCGTCGATCCCGACCACCACCACCAGGGTCAGATTCGGCAGGTCGTGCCCCTTAGCCAGCATCTGGGTGCCGACCAGAATGCCCGGACGCGCGCCGAGGTCGTCGAAATGCCGCTGCAGGGCATCCCGGTGGCCGGTGCTGCCGCGGTCGATGCGCAGCACCGGCACCTCCGGGAACCGCGCCTGCAGGGCCTCCTCGATGCGCTCGGTGCCGTTGCCCTGCGGCTGCAGGGCGAGGCTGGCGCAATCCGGGCAGGCCGGCGGTGCCGGCTTGCGATAGCCGCAGTGGTGGCACTGCAGGCGCTTGCCGTGCGCATGCACGGTCATCGGCGTCGGCCGCTCCTCGCTGCTGCAGCGCGGGCAGTGCGCGCTCCAGCCGCAGTCGTGGCAGAGCAGCACCGGCGCATAGCCGCGGCGGTTGCGGAACACCAGCACCTGGCCGCCGGCGGCGAGGGCCGATGCGATCGCCTCCAGCGCCTGCTCCGACAGCCCGGCCTGCAGCGGGCGCTTGCGCACGTCCACCACCCGCACGCTTGGCGGCTGCGCCAGACCCGCGCGCCGCGGCAGGCGCAGCACACTAAATCGCCCGCTGCGCGCGTTGTGCAGCGTTTCCAGCGCGGGCGTCGCGCTGCCCAGCACGATTGGTACGCCGAGCGCGCGCGCCCGCACGATGGCGAAATCGCGCGCGTGGTAGCGGATGCCGTCGAACTGCTTGTAGCTGGCATCGTGCTCTTCATCGACCACGATCAGCCCCGCGTGCGGCAGCGGGGTGAATACGGCCGAACGGGTGCCAACCACCACCCGCGCCTGCCCGCGCAGCGCGGCCATCCAGGTCGCGGCGCGCTCGCCGTCGCCGAGGCCGGAATGCAGCACATGCACCGGCACGCCGAGCCGGCGCTGGAAGCGCCCCAGCAGCTGCGGGGTCAACCCGATCTCCGGCACCAGCACCAGCGCCTGCCGGCCGCGGGCCAGGCAGTCGGCGATCGCCTGCAGATAGACCTCGGTCTTGCCGCTGCCAGTGACACCATCCAGCAGAAACGGCGCAAATCCGGTCGCGCTGCGGATCGCGGCGATCGCCGCCTCCTGCTCGGGATTGGGCGAGAACCCTGCCGCCAGCGGCGCCGGTGCGGGCGCTTCCGCCAGCACCACCCGTTCGACCAGCCCGCGCTCGCGCAGGCGGCGCAGCGGCACGCGCCAGCCCGGCAAGGCGGCGTCCAGCCAGTCCTCGTCACGCGCCTCGACCAGCAATTCCGCCAGCCGCCGGGGCTTTGCCCGCGCGCAGGCCCGGCAGCGCGGTGCGTCCGGCCTCGCTGAGCACCCAACCGCGGCGCGCGGTATCCGGCAGCGGCCCACCACGCCGCAGCGCCACCGGCAGCGCGGTGGCCAGCACCTCGCCTATGGGTGCATGCAGGTAGCCGGCCAGCCAGCGCAGGGAGTCCAATAGCTCGCCGTGCAGCAGCGGCCCCGTATCCAGCAGTTCCAGCGCCGCGCGCAGCGTGATGCCCGGCTCGGCCTCGCCATGCCCCAGCACCACGCCACACAGCGCGCGGTGGCCGAACGGCACCCGCAGGCGCTGCCCGACCGCGACCGCCGCGGCCGCGATCCCGGGTGGCGGCAGATAGTCGAACAGGCGCGGCAGCGGCACCGGCAGCGCCACCTGCAGGGTCGGGACGGGGACAGGCATCGGCGCAGTCTAGCGCCGCCACCCCGGGCCTGCCTCCGGCGTGACCGGCGGCGTGTGACCGAACGCACCTGTTAAGCCGCGCTTGCCGGGCACAGCTCCACGCCGGATCACCAAAATCGCACAACCGTTTGTTTTCGTTGAAGAACATCCCTTATCCACATCGCCTGTGGATAAGCCTGTGCATACGCTCGGGGCTGGGGCGCGCAAGGCCCGCACTGACAGGCCCGCAGGGCTCTGGTCAAAAAATCGCCACATACAGCAATCCCTTTAGAAACATGCACTTGTACGTGAAACACCGAAAGCCTGAACGAACGTTCAGGCGTGGAACCTGGCGTGTGAAGCCATTTTTACGGCTGTGCACAACTGCGTTGCCCACAGCCCGCGCCATTGCTTGCGGAGCCTTGCGGCGGACGCCTGTCAAGCCTCTCGTCCGACCCAGGTCAGCGCTAAGATGCACCGTGCCCACGCGCCTGCCATGACCCCATCCGCCCCGCCCCCGCCCCCCGCGGCAGTCACCGCGTTCCTGCGCGGGGTGGATCGCCGCGCACGCCTGCTGGCGCGGGTGCAGGCCGGCGACGAAGAGGCCGCGCGCCGCGCGCTGGCGGTCACCGCGCAGGTATTCGCCGGTGATGCCGCCGGCTGGCCGATGTCGCAATGGCCGCTGCAGTTCTGGCGGCTGCTGCTGTCGGTGCCGGCGATGGGCCGCGGGGTCGCACGCCCGGCGGCCGGGCCGCTGCCGGGGATCGCGCGCCTGCCGCCGCCCGCGCGCGCCGCGGTGCTGCTGCACCTGGTGGCCGGGCTGGAGGATGCCGATGCCGCGGCAGCGCCTCGACCTCCCGGTCGCGACCTACCAGGGCCGCATCCGCGACGCCCTGCCGCGCGATGCGCTGGGCCAGCCCGACCTCGACGTGTGGCGGGCCTGGAGCGCGGCGGTCAAGCGCACGCTGGAGGCGCTGCCGGACGCAACGCCCACGCCACTCGAAGCGATTTCGTGCGCCGCGGAGCGCACGGCGCGCCGGCGCCAGCGCTGGCTGTGGCTGGGCGTGCTGCTGTGCGCGCTGGCGCTGGCCGCCACCTTCGTACTGCATCCGGGCACGCGCACAGCGATCGACGCCTGGCACCAGCGCGTGCAGGTGCAGCCGCTGCCGCCGGCGGACCCGCCGAAAGCGCGCTTCGATCCCGCCGATCCGGCGCTGCAGCCGGATCGCGCACTGCTGGCTGCACCGCACGAATTGCAGGTGGCGCGCCGGCTGCCGCTGCTGGCCTGGACTGGCCACCGACACCGCGGCGCTGCCACCCGCCGATCCGACCATCGCCCCCGCGACCGCCGACGCCCCGCCCGACGCTACCGAGCTCGCCCGGCGCACGCAGGCATGGGAACGCCTGGCCCCGGCCGCGCGGGCGCAGGCGCGCGCCGCCTGGGCCGAGTGGCAGGCCCTGACCGACGCCGAGCGTACGCAGCTGCGCGCGATCGCCACCCGCTTCGACGCCCTGCCCGCAGCGGACCAGCAAGCATTGCGGGAGCGCTACGCGCAGCAGCCATTCGATGCCCACCGCGGCTGGCACCTCGGCCCGCATCTGGGCCGCGACTGGCCGCGGATCGCCCCGCTGTTCGCCTTCGTGGACACCGGCGAACGCGCGGCGTTGCTGCAGCTGCTGCGCGAACTGAGCGGCGATGACCTCGAGGCCCTGGCACGGCTGGCCCAGACCACCCCGCCACAGGCCCGCACCACCCTGCGCCGCGCCCTGCTGGCGGAACCGCCCGCCCGCCGCTCGGCCTGAGCTGCAGGCGCAGCTGCAGCGCTAGGCATCCGGCGGGCCGCTGTCACCCCGTGGTGACGGGATCTGCATTTCCACGCAGATCACCATCGCCGTTTGCCATGTTCCGCGCGCGGTCCTGCCAGGGTACGCGAATGCGAATGCGCAAGGACCCGCTTCCTTCCATCGACCCGCCTTGGGAGACCTCCATGCAGTCCTGCACTTCGTCCCGCCGGCTCGCCCGCCGCCCGCTGGCCATCGCCCTGTCCCTGCTCGTGCTGGCCGCGGCCAGCCCGGCATTCGCCGCCGACCGCCCGTGTGTGGATGAATACGGAAACACGACCGGCGCCAATACCAGCCAGGGGGTCGAAGACACCGGCAGCGCCAATGGCCAGAACAGCACCTGCACCCCCCACCGCCAGCGCATACGGCTGGCAAAGCATTTCCAGTGGTGCCTACAGCAGCGCCTATGGCTATTACAACATCGCAAGCAACCTCGCCAGCAGCGCCTTCGGCAGTATCAATTTGGCCAGCGGCACGGTCAGCAGCGCTTTTGGTGCCGTCAACACCGCCAGCGGCTCGTACAGCAATGCGTTCGGCTACCGCAACTCCGCGAGCGAGTACGCAAGCAACGCCTATGGTGGCAACAACGTCGCCAGCGGTTACTCTGGCAATGCATTCGGGCTCAATAACGCCGCGACTGGCAGCAGCAGCAATGCCTTCGGTGCATCCAATGCGTCCAGCGGCACCTACAGCAGCGCCTTCGGTGCCATCAATACGGTCAGCGGCGCGTATGCCAACGGCTACGGCATCTTCAATACGGCAAGCGGCTATTACGCGAATGCGTTCGGGTACCAGAATGCCGCCAACGGCATCAGCGGCAATGCCTTCGGAACCTTGAACCAGGCCGATGGCAACTACAGCGCGGCCGTCGGCGGCTCCAACAGGGCCATGGGCATGACCAGCAACGCCTTCGGCTACGGCAATCTGGCCTACGACAACAGCAGCATCGCGATCGGCACCTACAGCCGGGCGGGGAACAGCGACAGTGATCCCACCACCGCGCGCAACAGCGTGGCCGTGGGTACCTGGTTCGATTCCAACGGCGACGGCACATTCGACACCGGAAGTGATCGCCGCAACACGGCCAGCGCGACATACGCCAGCGCGTTCGGCGTCGGCAACAGCGCCAGCGGCTATGCCAGTAGCGCGTTCGGCTACCTCAACGTCGCCAGCGCGTTCGGTGCCAATGCCTTCGGCCACTACAACAGCGCCAGCGGCTACGGCAGCAACGCGATCGGCTACCTGAACACCGCCAGCGGCTTCGGCAGCAGCGCGCTTGGCAACTTCAACAACGCCAGCGGGCAGGCGGCCAACGCCGTCGGCAACTTCACCATCGCCAGCGGCAACTACAGCAATGCCTTCGGCACCGAGGCGCAGGCGCTCAACACCGGCAGCACCGCGCTCGGCTACCTGGCGATTGCCGACCGCGATTACAGCGTGTCGATCGGCAGCGCCGGCAACGAGCGCCAGCTGATCCACGTCGCCGCCGGCACCGCCGACACCGACGCGGTGAACCTGGGCCAGATGAACGCGGCCATCACCACCGCGGTCGGCGGCATCAGCAGCTATGCGGGCTTTGCGATCACCGCCGACGGTGGCGCCACCAGCGCGACCATCGGCAGCGGCGATACCGTGGAGTTCCAGGCCGACGACCCCAACGGCAACCTCACCGTCACCCGCAGCGGCAACACCATCCGCTACGGCTTCAGCAGCACGCCGACCTTCCTCGGGCTGACCGTCGGCGGCAGTGGCGGCAATTTCACCATCGTCAACAACACCACCATCAACATGGGCGGCAACGTGGTGGGCAACGTGGGCAACGGCATCGCTGCCACCGACGCGGTGAACAAGGGCCAGCTGGACAGCGCGGTGGCCGGTGCCAACGCCAATGCCGCCAACGCGCAAGCCACCGCCGACGCCGCGCTGGCCGCCGCCGGCACCGCCCAGGCCACCGCGGACGGCGCCGCCACCGCCGCCAGCAATGCGCAGGCTACGGCCGACACGGCCCTCAGTGCCGCCAATAACGCGCAGGCCACCGCAGATACCGCACTCACCGCGGCGAACAATGCGCAGGCCACCGCGGACACGGCGCTGAGCACGGCCAACACCGCGCAGGCCACCGCCAATACCGCACTCACCGCGGCGAACAATGCGCAGGCCACCGCGGACACGGCACTGACCGCGGCGAACAATGCGGTGGGCACCGCCAATGCCTATACCGATACCCGCGAGGCGGCGATCCGCACCGACATGGTGGCCGGCGATGCGGCCACCCTGGCCTCCGCCAAGCGCTATACCGACACCTCCTCGGCGCAGACGCTGTCGGCCTCCAAGGCCTATACCGATGCCAAGTTCGCCGCCTGGAACGACAGCTTTACCCAGTTCCAGCAGCAGACCGACCGCCGCTTCGTACAGACCGACCGCCGCATCGACCGGATCGGCGCGATGGGCACGGCGATGACCCAGATGGCGGTGAACGCGGCGATCGGCAACAGCCCGCGAGGACGCGTGGCGATCGGCGTGGGCGCACAGGGCGGGCAGGGCGCGGTGTCGATCGGCTACGGCAAGCGGATCGGCGACCGCGGCTCGTTCTCGGCCGGCGTCAGCTTCGGCGGCAACGGCGAATCCTCGGCCGGCGCGGGCGTCGGCTTCGATCTGTAAGCTGTCCCGGCCCGGCGACACCCCACCCGCGGGGCGGCCAAAGCCGCCCCGCGGCGTTTGCGGTGCCGGCGCGGCCCACATCGACACCCGCCCGATCATCGCCACGGCGGTGACGGCGCAGGCCGGCAGCACCGAGTACACGCCGCCCTGCACGCCGGACTTCAACAGCGTCATCGGCCCGCCTGCGCGTCCCCCCGCTTTTGCAGCAGCAGACCGTCGATCCAGCCGGACACGCCGTTGCGCCAGCTGCCATCTGGCGCGGGATCGTCGGAGGCGGTGATGCCGGTAGAATGGCAGGCCGCGTGGCGCACGCGCCAGTGCGCACCGCCAGCCCCCCGCCTCCATGCCATGCCCTCCACATTCTCCCGCCTCCGCCACGATGCGGCCCTGACCGCGCGCCTGGCCGCGCCGCTGGCGGCCGGGCATCTTTCGCACGGGCTGGTGGGCCTGATCGACACCGTGGTCGCCGGCCACCACGGCACGGCCACCCTGGCCGCGGTGGCGGTGGGCGCGGCCCTGTTCTGGCTGCCGATGCTGGCGCCGATGGGCACCCTGATGGCGCTGCCGCCGTCGGTATCGCAGCTGGACGGCGGCGGGCGGCGCGCCGAGATCGGCCCGCTGTTCCGGCAGGCGCTGTGGCTGGCGGCGCTGCTGGGGGTGCTGCTGTTCGCGCTGATCTCGCTGCTGCCGCTGGCGCTGCGTCCGATGGGCATCGCGCCCGACATCGTGCCCGGCGCGACCGCCTTCCTGCACGCGATCCGCTGGGGCATCCCCGGCTTCACCCTGTACCTGGCCATGCGCTATCTCAGCGACGGCCTGCACTGGTCGATGCCGACCATGGTGGTGGGGTTCGGCGGCCTGCTGCTGCTGGCGCCGGTGGGCTACGTGCTGACCAACGGCCTGCTGGGGCTGCCGGCGCTGGGCGCTGCCGGCGTGGGGGTGGCCTCGGCGCTGATGTTCTGGCTGCAGGCGCTGGCGCTGGCGCTGTACCTGCGGCGCGCGCGCCGGTTCGCCGACCTCGCCCTGTTCGCGCACTGGGAGCCACCGCGCCGGGCGGTGATCGCCGGCCTGCTGCGCACCGGGCTGCCGATCGGGGTGACGGTGACCATGGAGGGCGGGCTGTTCGCGGCCACCGCGCTGCTGATCGGGCGGCTGGGCGAAGTGCCGGCGGCCGCGCACCAGATCGCGCTGAACGTGGCCTCGCTGTGCTTCATGGTGCCGTTCGGCCTGGCCGAGGCCACCACCGTGCGGGTGGGCCACGCATTGGGCCGCGGCGACCGCGACGGCGTGCGCCGCGCCGCGTTCGCCGGGTTCGCGCTGGCGCTGGCCACCCAGGCCGGCTCGGCGCTGCTGATGCTGCTGGGCCACCAGGCCATCGCCGGCCTGTACACCACCGACCCGGCGGTGATCGCGCTGGCCGGCAGCCTGCTGCTGTACGCCGCGCTGTTCCAGTTCCCCGACGGCATCCAGGTGGTATCGGCCGGCGCCCTGCGCGGCCTCAAGGACACCCGCGTGCCGATGTGGCTGGCGGCGCTGGCCTACTGGGGCATCGGCATGCCGGTGGGCGCCGGGCTGGGGCTGGCGCTGGGCTGGGGCGCGCCCGGCATGTGAGCTGGGCCTGACCGCCGGCCTCGCCGTCGCCGCGGTCCTGCTGCTGCGGCGCTTCTTGCGCAGCAGCCGGCGCCTCCCCATTCCCGCGCCTGCGCCGTCGGTCAGGGTGACCGATGCCGGATGATTCTCCCCGCCCGCCCCGCTAGCATCCCCTTCCATGCCGCCCGCGCGCGGCATGTCCCCCACGGAGCAACGCAATGAACGAACCGCGCCGCCGCGGCCCCATCGCCCGCCTGATCGTCGGCAGCTGGCAGGCCCTCGACTTCACCCGCCGGCTGGTGCTGAACCTGTTGTTCCTGCTGGTCGTGCTGGTACTGCTGCTGGCGATGCTCGGCAGTGGCCGGCTGGCGCCGCTGCAGTCCCGCACCACCCTGGTGTTCGCGCCGGAAGGGCGGCTGGTGGAGCAGTACAGCTGCGACGCCTTCAGCCGCGGACTGGCGCGCGCCACCCGCAGCAACGACTGCCGCGAGGTGCGCCTGCGCGATGCGCTGCGCGCGCTGGACGCCGCGCGCAGCGATGCCCGGATCGAGCGGGTGGCGGTGTCGCTGGACGAACTGCAGCCGTCCGGATTCGCCTCGCTGCACGCCATCGCCGCCAAACTGGCCGCGATCCGCGCCGCCGGCAAGCAGGTGATCGCCTATGGCGACGGCTATACCCAGGGCCAGTACCTGCTGGCCGCGCAGGCCAGCGAGATCTACCTCGACCCGATGTCGTCCGGCGGGGTGATGCTGGACGGCCTGGCCGCCTACCGCCAGTACTACCGCGAGGCGCTGCAGGACAAGCTCGGCGTGGACATGCACCTGTTCAAGGTCGGCACCTACAAGTCGGCGGCCGAGCCCTACGTTCTGGATGCCGCCTCGCCGGCCGCCAAGGAAGCCGACCTGTACTGGATGGGCGACATCTGGCAGCGCCTGCTGGCCGACATCGGCCGCGCCCGGGGGCTGGATCCGGCGCAGTTGCAGCGCTACGCCGACACCCTGCCGGAGCAGGTGGTGGCCGCCCGCGGCGACCTGGCGCAGCTGGCCCTGCAGCAGAAGCTGGTGACCGCGCTGAAGACCCGCGACGAGGTGCACGCCCTGCTGGCGGAACGCGGGGTGGCCGATCCCGACGCCGACGGCGGCTTCCGCCAGGTCGGGCTGGACACCTACCTGCAACACCTCGACGGCGCGCTGCCGCAGGCCGACAGCCGCCCGCAGGTGGCGGTGGTGGTGGCCGAGGGCGAGATCGCCGGCGGCAACCTGCCGCCCGGCAAGATCGGCGGCGACTCCACCTCGGCCCTGCTGCGGCAGGCGCGCGACGACGAGGCCGTGAAGGCGGTGGTGCTGCGGGTCAGCTCGCCCGGCGGCGAGGTGTTCGCTTCCGAGCAGATCCGCCGCGAAGTGGCCGCGCTGAAGGAGGCCGGCAAGCCGGTGGTGGTGTCGATGGGCGATGTCGCCGCCTCCGGCGGCTACTGGATCGGCATGGACGCCGACCGCATCTACGCCGACCCGTCCACCATCACCGGCTCGATCGGCATCTTCGGCCTGTTCCCCACCATCGACCGCACCCTCGGCAAGCTCGGCGTGCACACCGACGGCGTGGCCACCGCGCGCTACGCCGGCGCGTTCGACATCACCCGTCCGCTCGACCCGGGCGTGGCCGCCACCGTGCAGGCGGTGATCGACAAGGGCTACCGCGACTTCACCGGCAAGGTGGCCAAGGCCCGCGGCAAGAGCATCGAGCAGATCGACGCGGTCGCGCAGGGCCGGGTGTGGAGCGGCGCGCAGGCCAAGGCGCGCGGGCTGGTGGACGCCTTCGGCGGGCTCGACGAGGCCACCGCCGATGCCGCCGCGCGCGCCAAGCTGGGCACGCGCGACCGCTGGCAGGTGCGCTACGTGGAACCGAGTGCGACCTCGTTCTCGGACTGGCTGGGCGACTTCATGCAGAGCCGCGCCGGGCTGGCGCTGCTGCGCACCAGCGGCGCCGGCGACCTGCTGCTGGCCAGTCGCCTGCACGCCCTGCAGCAGGCCACCCCGCTGCGCTTCGTGCAGACCGCGCTGGAACGCCGCGGCCCGGCGCGGGTGACGGCGCTGGCCTACTGCTTCTGCGAACCGCGCTGAGCCGCCACGCGCGGGCGGCGGGCGGCCTTATTGCGCCGCCTGCTCCGCCGCGCGCGCCTGTTCCGCGGCCTGCGCCTGGGTCTTGTCCACCGCGTCGCGCGCAGCGTCCTTGTAGACATTGGCGGTGGCGGTGATCGGGGAAGCCGGCGCGGCCGACGAGGACGTGGCTTTCGGCACCGGCGGGCGCTCCGGATCGGGCGGGGTCGGTTCCGAACAGGCCGCCAGCAGGGCGGCGAGGACGAACGGCAGCGACAGGGCGCGCGACATGGCGGTCTCCGGCGACGGGCTTGGCCTATCCTACGCCGGTCCTCGCAACGGAGAGCATCCATGCATTCGCCCCGCTGGAGCCTGCACGGGCAACGCGCGCTGGTGACCGGCGCCAGCGCCGGCATTGGCTTGGCCATCTGCCGCGAACTGCTGGGCCTGGGCGCGCAGGTGCTGATGGTGGCGCGCGATGCCGAACTGCTGGAGCAGGCGCGCGCCGAGCTGGAGGACGAGTTCCCCGGCCCCGAGGACGCGGTCCTGGCGCTGCCCGCCGACGTCACCGACGACGAACAGCGCGCCGAGATCATCGACTGGGCCGCCGATCAGGGTGGGTTGCACCTGCTGGTCAACAACGCCGGCGGCAACCTCACCCGGCCCGCGCTGGACTACGGCGAGGACCAGTGGCGCGGGATCTTCGAGACCAACCTGTTCTCCGCCTTCGAGCTGTGCCGGCTGGCGCACCCGCTGCTGTCCAGGCACGCGGCCTCGAGCATCGTGAACATCGGCAGCGTCTCCGGCCTGACCCACGTGCGCAGCGGCGCGCCCTACGGCATGAGCAAGGCGGCGCTGCACCAGATGACGAAGAACCTCGCGGTCGAGTGGGCCGAGGACGGCATCCGCGTGAACGCGGTGGCGCCGTGGTACATCCGCACCCGCCGCACCAGCGGCAAGCTGGCCGATCCGGACTATCTGGACGAGGTGCTGCTGCGCACCCCGCTGGGGCGCATCGGCGAACCCGAGGAAGTGGCGGCGGCAGTCGCCTTTCTGTGCCTGCCCGCCGCCAGCTACATCACCGGCGAATGCATCGCCGTGGACGGCGGCTTCCTGCGCTACGGGTTCTGAGCCGATGCCGCCGGCAGGCGCGCGTTCATTCCAGCGCGGCGGCCGCGGCCGTCGCCACCTCGGCCACCAGCGCGCTGGCGCGGGCCACGCGCGGGCTGTGCCGCACATCCGGATGCAGCACCAGCCACAGCAGCCGCCGGATCACGGACAGTTGGGCGAACTGGAAAGATAGCGAACGCGATTGCCCCCGCTGCCGGTACAGGAGATTTCCGCAGCTCCCCAGCACATGCTGGACTTGCCGGTGGAGGCGCCATCCTGGAACAGGATCCCCGACTGACACGTCCACGTGGAACTAGCGATGCCCTCGCCCTTGAGCGACTGTGCGGTCAGGGTATCGAGTTCCGGGTAGTACACGGCATCGGATGCCAGCAGCGCCCGTCCCTGCTGCGAAATGCGCGCGAGCTTTCCAAGCTGTACCGATGCAGGGTTCCCCGCACGCGGAGCAATAAACGAGACGCTATCGGCACTGACCGTCGCGGATGAACCCCCGAGCGGGAACTCCGCATCCTGAACCGTGACGACACGCGTCACGGCATCGGTTCGGACGCTTGAACCGCTGATATCGAAGTCGAAGCCCTTCACGCCGGCGTAGAGAGTGCCCGCGGCCATGGCCCCCAACAGCAGCAGTCCACGACGAATCGCATGAGTCATACAGCCTCCTTGATAGCGGTTCTTGGGAGCCGACTTCGGTTATAGCATGCGCACTCCCTTTGCCCTTCACGCCGCCGGGCGCCCGCGCAGCAGTGCGTCCACCACCGACGGGTCGGCCAGGGTGCTGGTGTCGCCCAGCTGGTCGGGTGCGTTCTCGGCGATCTTGCGCAGGATGCGGCGCATGATCTTGCCGCTGCGGGTCTTGGGCAGGGCGGGCGCGAACTGGATCACATCGGGCGTGGCGATCGGGCCGATCTCGTGGCGCACCCAGGCCACCAGTTCGGCGCGCAGGGCGTCGCTTTCCTGCGCGCCCGCCACCAGGGTGACGTAGGCGTAGATGCCCTGCCCCTTGAGGTCGTGCGGAAAGCCCACCACCGCGGCCTCCGCCACCTGCGGGTGCGCGACCAGCGCGCTCTCCACCTCGGCGGTGCCGATGCGGTGGCCGGAGACATTGATGACATCGTCCACCCGCCCGGTGATCCAGTAGTCGCCGTCGGCGTCGCGGCGGCAGCCGTCGCCGGTGAAGTACATGCCGGTATAGGTCTTGAAGTAGGTATCGATGAAGCGCTGGTGGTCGCCATAGACCGTGCGCATCTGCCCCGGCCAGGAATCCAGCAGCACCAGATTGCCTTCGGCCACCCCTTCCAGCCGCTCGCCAGTGGCGTCCACCAGCGCGGCGCGGATGCCGGGCAGCGGGCGGGTGGCCGAGCCGGGCTTGAGATCGCTGGCGCCGGGCACCGGCGAAATCAGGATGCCGCCGGTCTCGGTCTGCCACCAGGTGTCCACGATCGGGCAGCGGCCCTCGCCGACGACCTCGTAATACCAGCGCCAGGCCTCGGGATTGATCGGCTCGCCCACGCTGCCGAGCAGCCGCAGCGATTGGCGCGACGTGCGTTTCACCGGGGCATCGCCCTCGCGCATCAGCGCGCGGATCGCGGTCGGCGCGGTGTAGAAGATCGACACTCCGTGCCGGTCGACCACCTGCCAGAAGCGCGAAAAATCCGGGTAGTTGGGCACGCCCTCGAACAACACCTGGGTGCAGCCATTGGCCAGCGGCCCGTACACGATGTAGCTGTGGCCGGTGACCCAGCCGATGTCGGCGGTGCACCAGTACACGTCGTCCGGCTTGAGGTCGAACACCAGCGCGTGGGTGTAGCTGACCCACACCAGATAGCCGCCGGTGGTGTGCAGCACGCCCTTCGGCTTGCCGGTGCTGCCGGAGGTGTAGAGGATGAACAGCGGATCCTCCGCGTTCATGCGCTCCGGCGCGCAGGTATCCGGCTGGCCGTCCACCACCGCGTCGAACCAGCGGTCGCGCGGCATCTGCATGGGCACCGCGGCGCCGGTGCGGCGCACCACCAGCACGGTTTCCACCGACTGCGTGCCCGGCAGCTTCAGGGCTTCATCCACGTTCGCCTTCAGCGGCACCCTACGGCCGCCGCGCAGGCCTTCGTCGGCGGTGATGATGAGCTTGCTGGTGCAGTCGGCGATGCGGTCGGCGATCGACTGCGGGGCGAAGCCGCCGAACACCACCATGTGGATGGCGCCGATCCGCGCGCAGGCCAGCATCGCCACCACCGCCTCCGGGATCATCGGCAGGTAGATCGTCACCCGGTCGCCCTTGCGCACGCCGAGATTGCGCAGCGCGTTCGCCAGCCGGCACACGCGCGCGTGCAGCGCGCGGTAGGTGATGCGCTCTGCCGGCGCAGCCGGATCATCCGGTTCGAAGATCAGCGCGACCTTCTCGCCATGCTCCGCGAGGTGGCGGTCCAGGCAGTTCACGCTGGCGTTCAACGCGCCGTCGGCGTACCAGCGGATGCGGAACTCCCTGAGATCGAAGCTGACGTCCTTGATCTGGGTGGGCGGCGTGTCCCACTGAAGGCGCCGGGCCAGGTCGGCCCAGAACGCGTCGGGCGCCTGTTCCGCCTGCGCCACCGCGCGCGCCAGCGCCTCGCGGGAAGTGATGGCCTGGGCCGCGAACGCGGCATCCACCGGGTACAGGTCGCTCATCGTATGGTCCTCCTGCAGGCGCAGGCGCGGCCGCCCGCGCCGGGGTCGAGTGTGCCGCAGGCGGCGGCCCGCAGCGTTGGGCGAATGTTAAACCGCGTACAGCCGCGGCCGCGTCGCGGCGGCGGGCTGACTTCCTGCACTGGATCGCAACATTCGCCGGCGCAGGATAGGCAGGTCTCCACACCCACGAGCCGCCCCATGCCCTCCGTTTCCCTCCGCCGTACCCCGCTGGCGATCGCCACCCTGTGCGCCGTCGCCGGCCTGACCCTGGCCGCCTGCAAGCCCGCCGAGGCCCCCAAGGCCGCCGCCACGCCGCAGGCCACATCCGCGCCGGCCTCCAAGCCTTCGATCGGCATCGACCTCGCCGGAATGGACCGGTCGGTGGCACCGGGCGACGACTTCTACGCCTATGCCAACGGCACCTGGCAGAAGACCACCGAGATCCCACCCGACCGCAGCAGCACCGGCGTGTTCTACACCGTGTTCGAGAAGGCCGAGAAGCGCCTGGCCGACCTCGTGCAGGGCCTGCAAAAGCAGAATCCCCCGCCGGCAGCAACGAACGCAAGATCGCCGACTACTACGCCGCCTACATGGACGAGGCCGGCATCGAAGGCCGCGGCCTGACGCCGCTGCAGCCGACCCTGGATGCGATCGCCCGGATCGACGATCGCAAGGCGCTATCGGCCTATCTCGGCAGCACCCTGCGCGCCGACGTGGACCCGCTCAACGCCACCAACTACTACACCGAACACCTGTTCGGCCTGTTCGTGGCCGCCGGCCTGGACGATCCCGGCAAGAACGTCGGCTATCTGCTGCAGGGCGGCCTGGGCATGCCCGACCGCGAGTACTACCTCTCCTCCGACCCGGCGATGGTCAAGAACCGGCAGGCCTACCAGGCCTACATCGCGGCCCTGCTGAAGCAGGCCGGCACGCCGGAGGCGGAGGCGAAGAAGCAGGCCGCGGCGATCTTCGACCTGGAGCTGCAGATCGCCAGGGCGCAGGCCAGCGTGGTCGACACCCAGGACATCCACAAGGCCAACAACCCGTGGCCCACCGCCGAGCTCGGCAAGCGCGCGCCGGGCATCGACTGGCCGGCCTTCCTCGAAGCCGCGCAGCTATCCGGGCAGCCGGTGCTGGTGGCATGGCAGCCGGAGGCGGTGAAGAAACTGTCGGCGCTGGTGGCCCGCGTGCCGCTGCCGGTGTGGAAGGACTACCTGCGCTTCCATGCGCTCAACGAGAACGCCGCGCTGCTGCCGAAGGCTTATGCCGACCTGCGTTTCGGCTTCTACGGCACCCAGCTGTCCGGCGCCACCCAGCAGCGCGACCGCTGGAAGCGCGCGCTGGCGGCCACCAACGGTGCGCTCGGCGACGCCATCGGCCAGCTGTACGTGAAGCAGTACTTCCCGGCCAGCTCCAAGGCGCAGGTGGAGGCGATGGTGGCCAACATCCTGGCCGCGTTCCGCGACGGCATCGACCGGCTCACCTGGATGAGCCCGCAGACCAAGGCCGAGGCCAAGCGCAAGGCCGAGAACATGCGGGTGATGGTCGGCTACCCCGACCACTGGCGCGACTACGCCTCGCTGGACGTGAAGCCGGACGATGCCCTCGGCAACGCCCAGCGCGCCCAGCTTGCCGAATACCGCCACCAGCTGGCCAAACTGGGCAAGACCCCGGACCGCGGCGAGTGGTGGATGACCCCGCAGACGGTGAACGCGGTGAACCTGCCGCTGCAGAACGCGATGAACTTCCCGGCCGCGATCCTGGAGCCGCCGTTCTTCGACCCGCACGCGGACGCCGCCGCCAACTACGGGGCGATCGGCGCGGTGATCGGCCACGAGATCAGCCACGGCTTCGACAACCTCGGCGCCGAGTTCGACGCCGAGGGTCGTCTGCACAACTGGTGGACGCCGCAGGACGCGGCCCACTTCAAGGCCGCTACCGAGAAGCTGGTCCAGCAGTACGACGCCTACGAGGTGCTGCCGGGCCTGCACATCAACGGCCAGCAGACGCTGGGCGAGAACATCGCCGACGTGGCCGGCCTGCAGGCGGCGCTGGCGGCCTACCACCAGTCGCTGGGCGGCAAGCCGGCGCCGGTGATCGACGGCCTCACCGGCGACCAGCGCTTCTTCATCGCCTTCGCCCAGGCCTGGCGCACCAAGATGCGCGACGCCGCCCTGCGCGCGCAGGTGGTCGGCAACGAGCACGCGCCCGGCCCGTGGCGCGCGCTGACGGTGCGCAATCTCGATCCGTGGTATTCGGCCTTCGACGTGAAGGACGGCCAGACGCTGTACCTGGCCCCGGACGCGCGGGTGAAGATCTGGTAAGCGGCCGCGCCCGCTGGGCGCTGCGGACGCCGGCCGCGCGCCGGCATCCGGCTTTCCGGGGCCGGCGTGCGCGCGCCGCAACACCCGCCCCGCCGCAACACGATCGGCGCAAACGAAAACGCCCGGCGCAAGGCCGGGCGTTTCGGGTCACGCGCGGGCGTGGCTTTAGAGCGGGCGGACCTGCTCGGCCTGCATGCCCTTCTGGCCCTTCACGGCCACGTAGGACACTTTCTGGCCTTCCTGCAGGGACTTGAAGCCCGAGGACTCGATCGAGCGGAAGTGGACGAACAGGTCGTCGCCACCGCCATCCTGGGTGATGAAGCCAAAGCCCTTGGCATCGTTGAACCACTTCACGGTACCGGTTCCGGTATTGGACATCGCAATTGCTCCTTGTAACGGGTGAAGCCGCGGGTGCGGCGGGAACGCTGGTGCCAAGGAGAATTGAGAAGCGGGTGTAACGATGCAGAGGAACGGGCGACTGCAACATCAGGCCACGATTCAAGGTGACCCTTGTCATTCAGCCCGGCCACGGTAGGCGCATCGGACGCGGAAAGCAAACCGGCGCGTGGACGCCGTTCAGGCAACCCCGTGCGCCGAATGCGCGGAAACGCCCGCAAACGACCGCTCAGCGCGGCGGCGCGGCCAGTTCGTGGGCATCGAGATAGCCGTCGTGATCGACGTCCTGGCGACGGAAGCGCTCGGCCAACTGCGCGCGATGCGCCGCGCGGGTGAGCGGTTGGCCCTTGCCGCCCGGCAGCTCGCCTGCCTGCAGCACGCCGTCGTGGTCGCGGTCCATGCGATCGAAGGCGTAGCCCATCCAGGCCAGGTATTCGGGAAGCGAGACGCGGCCGTCGCCATCGGCATCCATGCGCGCCAGGTAATCGCCCGCGCCGCGCACCTGCTGCGCGCCCGCCGCCAACGGCAGCAGGGCACACAAAAGCGCGGCGGGATGCCGGATCACGCCTGGACCAGGGCGTAGCCGCGCAGGCGCGCGGCATACTCCTGCAGCGCGCGCACGCCGCTGGCCTCGGCCTCGGCGCACCAGGCCTGCAGCCGGCGCAGGCGTTCGGCGGCATCGTGGCCGCGGCTTTCCAGCACCTCGGCCAGGCGCCGGCGCTGTTCGAGCAGGCCGCGGATGCGCGGGCGCGCCTCTACCCAGGCCTGCAGCTGCGCGCGCGCGTCCGGCTGCAGCCAGCGGCCGTCATCGGCCATGGCCTTGCGCAGCTTGCGCGGCAACAGCGCGCGCAGCTTCGCGCCCGCCGCCGCGGCTTCCTCGCGCAGCGCCGGGGTGAGCACGTTGCGCTGGTAGTCGGTCATGGCCTGGAAGCGGTGCGCCAGCAGCGCCTTCAGAGTCTCCGCGTCGGGCATGTGGATGTTCGGGCGCAGGCGCAGTGTAGGCGCCACCCGCAGCACCCGCGCCAGGCGCAGCGCGGCCAACAGCCGGATCACCGCCCAGCCGATGTCGAACTCGAACCGGCGCAGCGCGAACTTCGCGCTCGACGGGAACGCGTGGTGGTTGTTGTGCAGCTCCTCGCCGCCCACCCACACCGCCCACGGCGTGAGGTTGGTGGCGGTATCGGTGGTCTCGAAGTTGCGGTAGCCCCACCAGTGGCCGAGGCCGTTGATGACGCCGGCCGCCCAGAACGGGATCCACGCCATCTGGATCGCCCACGCGGCCACGCCCTTGAAGCCGAACAGGACGAAGCTCAGCGCCAGCAGCAGGGCCACGCCGGCATTGGCGAAGCGGGTGTACAGGCGGCGCTCGATCCAGTCGTCCGGGCAGCCCTTGCCGTACTGCTCGATGTCCTCGCGGTTCAACCGCGCGGCGCTGTAGAGGTCGGCGCCGCGCCAGAACACGGTGCCGATGCCCTTGTGCATCGGGCTGTGCGGGTCGTCCTCGGTCTCGCACTTGGCGTGGTGCTTGCGATGGATCGCCGCCCACTCCTTGGTGATCATCGAGGTGGTCAGCCACGACCAGAACCGGAAGAAGTGCGCCACCACTGGATGGAAGTCCACCCCGCGGTGGGCCTGAGCTGCGGTGCAGGTACAGGGTGACGGTGAAGATGGTGACCTGGGTGGCGATCAGCAGGTACAGCAGCATTTCCCACCAGCCCAGCTGGAGCAGGCCGCCGGCGAGGAAATCGATCATGGACGTGGACATCGGATGGCTCGTGGGACATGGGCGCGGATGCGCCAGCGCATGATGCCACGGCATGAGCTGTACGCCGCCCGGCGCGGCATCATGCCCCCATGCCCGAACTCCCCGAAGTCGAAACCACCCGCCGCGGGCTGCTGCCGCACGTGGCCGGGCGCACCGTCGAGCAGGTGCGCCTGCGCCGCGCCGACCTGCGCTGGCC
This sequence comes from Thermomonas sp. S9, assembly GCF_024704365.1. Lineage (GTDB taxonomy): Bacteria > Pseudomonadota > Gammaproteobacteria > Xanthomonadales > Xanthomonadaceae > Thermomonas. The sequence goes on along the minus strand of NZ_JAJDFY010000001.1, from coordinate 483,021 downwards.
GATCCCGCGCGAAGTGGAGGAACTACTGCCGAGCCAGCGGATCGACGCCATCCGCCGGCGCGCCAAGTACCTGCTGCTGGACACCGCCGCCGGCAGCGCGCTGCTGCACCTGGGCATGTCCGGCAGCCTGCGGGTGCTGCCCGCCGACACCCCGGTGCGCGCGCACGACCACGTGGATATCGCCCTCGACTCCGGCCAGGTGCTGCGCTTCAACGATCCGCGCCGGTTCGGCTGCCTGCTGTGGCAGGCACCGGGCGAAGTGCACCCGCTGCTGGCCGGGCTCGGCCCGGAGCCGCTGGAGGACGGTTTCGACGGCGACTACCTGTTCGCGCGCAGCCGTGGTCGCAGCGCCCCGGTCAAGGCCTTCCTGATGGACCAGGCGGTGGTGGTCGGGGTCGGCAACATCTACGCCGCCGAGGCCCTGTTCCGGGCCGGCATCGCGCCGCTGCGCGCGGCCGGCAAGGTCTCGCGCGAGCGCTACGCCGCGCTGGCGCGGGAAGTGAAGGCGATCCTCGCGCATGCGATCACGCGCGGCGGCACCACTCTGCGCGACTTCCTCAGCCCCGACGGTGCGCCCGGCTACTTCGAGCAGGAACTGCTGGCCTACGGCCGCGGCGGGCAGCCCTGCCCGCGCTGCGGCCGCCCGCTGAAACAGGCCAGCATCGGCCAGCGCACCACCGTCTGGTGCGCGCACTGCCAGCGCTAGGCACGCCGGAACGCGAGGGCGGCGTGCGCAAGGTGCGCGCCACGCACTCCTGCCATTCGCTATAGTGCCGGCGTCCCCCGACACCCTCTGTTCGCACAACCGACGATGACCCAAGCCGGCGACATCACCGTCCTGCTGGACGCTGCGCGCGATGGCGACCGCGCGGCAATGGACCGCGTGCTCGCCACGCTCTACCAGGAACTGCACGGCATGGCCCGGCGCCAGCTGGCCGGCCAGCACCACGGCCACACCCTGGACGCCACCGCGCTGGTGCACGAGGCCTACCTGAAACTGGTCGGACGCGGCAGTGGCAGCGCCCGCTTCGACGACCGCGGCCACTTCTTCGCCTACGCTGCCTCGGCGATGCGCTCGGTGATCGTGGACTACGCGCGCCAGCGCCTGGCGCAGAAACGCGGCGGCGACATGCACCGGGTCACCGACCTGCCGGAGAATCTCGAGGGCGGACTGCGGGTGGACGAGGACATGCTGGGGCTGGACGCGGCGCTGCAGCGGCTGTCGGCGGTGGACCCGCGGCTGACCCAGGTGGTGGAACTGCGCTATTTCGCGGGGCTGTCGGAACTGGAGATCGCCTCGCTGCTGCAGCGCTCCGAGCGCAGCGTGCGCCGCGACTGGCAGAAGGCACGGATGTTCCTGCTGGCCGCGCTGCAGGAGACGCCCCCGGCCTGACCGCAAGGTCGGGCAGGCGGCCCCGCCATGGATGCCCTGCGCTGGCAGCGCCTGTCCCCGCTGCTCGACGCCCTGCTGGACATGTCGCCGGACGCGCGCGACGAGCACCTGGCGGTGCTGCGCGGCGAAGACCCGGCGCTGGCGGACGAGCTGCAGCGGCTGCTGACGCTGGAGGCCGGGGACGCCGGCTTCCTCGATTCGCCGCCGCTGCAGCTACCGGCCGGGGTGATCCCCGGCGCGCGGCTGGGCCCGTACCGGCTGGAACGGCTGCTGGGCGAAGGCGGCATGGGCCAGGTCTGGCTGGCGGCGCGCGCAGACGGGCTGTACGAGCGCAAGGTCGCGCTCAAGCTGCTGCGCCCGGGCCTGGCCGACCCGCGCCTGCGCCAGCGCTTCGACCGCGAGCGCGAGATCCTGGCGCGCTTCGCGCATCCGTTCATCGCGCGCCTGCTGGACGCCGGGATCGACCAGAACGGGCAACCCTACCTGGCGCTGGAATACGTCGAAGGCGAACCGATCACCCGCTGGTGCCAGTCGCGCCAGCTCGACCTCGCCGCGCGCCTGGATCTGTTCCGTCAGGTCTGCGAAGCGGTCAGCCACGCGCATGCCAACCTGATCGTGCATCGCGACCTGAAGCCGTCCAACATCCTGGTGACCCCGGCCGGGCACGTGCGCCTGCTGGATTTCGGGATCGCCAAGCTGCTCGACGTGCACCCGCTGCCGGTGGAGCAGACCCGCACCGGAGTGCGCGCCTTCACCCTGCACTACGCCGCGCCGGAGCAGATCCGCGGCGAGCCGGTCACCACCATGACCGACGTGTACTCGCTGGGTGTGGTGCTGTACGAACTGCTGACCGGCAGCAAGCCTTACCGGCTCAAACGCCAGACCGACGCGGAATGGGAAGAGGCGATCCTCGATGGCGAGCCGGTCAAGCCCTCGCAGGCGGCGGCCCAGGCCGATCCCGAGAGCACCCGGCCATACACTCCGGCGCGGCTGGCGCACGCGCTGGCCGGGGACCTCGACAACATCGTGCTGAAGGCGCTGGCGAAGCGGCCGGAGCATCGCTACGCCTCGGCCGAAGCGCTCTCGCAGGACCTCCTGTGCCACCTGCGCGGGCGTCCGGTCTCGGCGCGCGGCCAGCGCATGAGCTACCGCCTGCGCAAATACCTGCACCGCCACCGCTGGGCGATCAGCGCCACCGCCAGCGTGCTGCTGGTGCTGCTCATCGCACTGGGCGTGGTGGCCTGGCAGGCCCAGCGCGCGCTGCGCGAAGCCGCGCGCGCGCAGGCGATGCAGCGCTATGTGGCCGAACTGTTCCAGGACGCCGGCACCTCGGCCAATACCCCGATCGACCTGCGCAGCCTGCTGGACATGGGCATCCTGCGCAGCGAGCGCAGCCTGGCGCGGCAGCCGCAGGCACGCGCCGAACTGTACGGGGTGGTGGCGCGGCTGCGGCTGGGACTGGGCGACTACCGCGAGGCGGACGAACTGCTGCAGCGCCAGGCACATTTGCTGGCGGTGCTGCCGGAGGCCCCCGCCAGCCTGCGCCTGGAGGCCGCCACCCTGCGCGGCAACGCCCGCCAACAGCTGGGCAACCCGGCGGCCTGCGTCGCGTTCATGCAGCCGCAGGAAGCGCTGGCGCGGCAGGAGGAACAGCGCCTGGCGCTGCCGGCGGCGGCGTTCTTCAACCAGCTCGGGCGCTGCCGCCAGGCACTGGGCGAACACGCGCCGGCGCAGCGGCTGTTCGCGCACGCGCTGGCGTTGCGCCAGCGCGAGGGCGACGATGCCGGCGTCGCCGAAACCACCCTCGACCAGGCCCTGCTGCAGGCCGATGCCGGCCACCAGACGCAGGCGCTGCAAACCTTGCGTCAGGGCCTGGCGCGCCTGCAGAAGGCCGCCGGCCCGCAGCATCCGCAGGCGATCGAAATGCTGCGCACCGCCTGCGCGATCGAACGCAGCCTGGACGATCTCGATGCCGCGGTGCGCGACTGCCGCGCCGCGCTGGGGCTGGCGCAGGCCCTGCACGGCAGCAACCACCGCGCCACCATCGACGCCAACCGCCAGCTGGCGGCGCTGTATCTGGACCTCGGCCGGCTGTCCGAGGCCGAGACCATCTTCCTGGACGCCACCGCCTGGCTGCGCGCGCCCTGGGCCCGGACCATCCGGACCTGGCGCGTGCCTACAACAGCCTGGCGATCGCCGCCTGGGAGCGCGGCGACATCGCGCGCGCGTCACCCTGCAGCGGCAGGCCGTGGCCGGCTGGCGCAAGTCCGGCAATGCCGGGGTGCTGGCGAGCGGGCTGTTCAACCAGGCCATGATCCTGCACAGCGCGGGCCGCGACGAGGAGGCGCTGGCGCCCGCGCGCGAGGCGCTGCGGCTGCGCCAGACCGGCACCCAGCAGGGACTGGTGGGCGACAGCCAGCGCCTGCTCGGCGAAATCCTGATCGCGCGCGGCGAGCGCAAAGCCGCGCTGGCGCTGCTGCAGGCAGCGGTGCGCGCCACCCGCGCCGGCTTCGGCCCCGGGCATTCGCATACCCGTCGTGCCGAAATCGCGCTGGCGCGCGCCCAGGCACAGCAGGGCGAGCCGGAGGCCTTGCTGCGTCTGCAGAAGCTGGCGCAGGCGCATGGTGACAGCCTGGAGCAGCGCAAGGCCGCATGGACGGCACGCGCCTACGCGGCCGCGCTGGAATGCGCGCAGCAACCGCGGCAGGCGCGGCTGGCGCTGGATGCCACCCTGACCGACATGCAGCTGGCGCTGCCGGAAGGCGGCGCGCTGCCGCGCGAAGTGCAGCAGCTGCGCGCACAGTGCGGAACCCGGCCGCAGGGCTGACGCTACAGCGGCAGCGGCGCCTGCAGCGGATCGATGCCGCCCTCGCCGCGCATCACCTTCTTGAACTCCCTGCGCGACACCGAGACATAGCGCTCGTTGCCGCCGATCTCCACCTGCGGCCCGTCCTGCAGCGCGCGGCCCTGCGCGTCGATGCGCACGTTCATGGTCGCCTTGCTGCCGCTGTGGCAGATGGTCTTGATCTCCTGCAGCTCATCCGCCCAGGCCAGCAGGTACTGGCTGCCCTCGAACAGCTCGCCGCGGAAATCGGTGCGCAGGCCGTAGCACAGCACCGGGATGCGCAGCGCATCCACCACTTCGGACAATTGCCAGACCTGCGCCTTGGTGAGGAACTGGGCCTCGTCCACCAGCACGCAGTGCAGCGGGCCGTTGCCCGCGATGTCGGCCTCCACGATGCGCTGCAGGTCGTCGCCCTGGCCGAACGCGATGCCGTCGGCGCGCAGGCCGATGCGCGAGGCCACGGTGCCGCTGCCGGCGCGCACGCCCAATCGCGGGGTGAGGATGGCCACCCGCATGCCGCGTTCGCGGTAGTTGTAGGCCGATTGCAGCAGGGTGGTGGTCTTCCCCGCGTTCATCGCGGAATAGTAGAAATAGAGCTTGGCCATGCACGGATTCTACCGGCGCACAAGGCTGGCATGCGCCGCCGCGTGCTTCGACAATGGGCGCCGATGTCACGCGACCCCCTCCACGGCCTCAACCCCCGCAACGCGCCGCGGTCCTGCATACCGAGGGCCCACTGCTGGTGCTGGCCGGCGCCGGCAGCGGCAAGACCCGGGTGATCGTGGAGAAGATCGCGCACCTGGTGCAGCGCGGCCGCTACCCGGCGCGGCGGATCGCCGCGATCACTTTCACCAACAAGTCCGCGCGCGAGATGCGCGAGCGCGTCGGCAAGCGCCTCAAAGGTGACGACGCGCAGGCGCTGACCGTCTGCACCTTCCACGCGCTGGGGCTGAAGATCGTGCAGACCGACCACGCCAGGCTGGGCCTGCGGCGCGGCTTTTCGATCTTCGATGCCGACGATTCCGCCGCGCAGATCAAGGACCTGCTGCCGCCCGGCAGAAAACCCGACGCGGTCGCGGCGATGCAGCAGCTGATCAGCCGCGCCAAGAATGCCTGCCTGTCCCCGGAGCAGGCCGCGGAGGCCGCGCGCAGCGCGCGCGAGCGCGAGGCCGCAGCGCTGTACGCGCACTACCAGCAGCGGCTTGCGGCGTTCAATGCGGTCGATTTCGACGACCTGATCCGGCTGCCGGTGCAGCTGCTGGAGAGCGACGAAGACGCGCGGATGGGCTGGCGCGAGCGCATCGGCTATCTACTGGTGGACGAGGCGCAGGACACCAACGATGCGCAGTACCGGCTGCTGAAGGCGATCGCCGGCACCGCCGGGCAGTTCACCTGCGTGGGCGACGACGACCAGAGCATCTACGCCTGGCGCGGCGCCAATCCGGACAACCTGCTCGCATTGGGCCGCGATTATCCGGCGCTGAAAGTCATCAAGCTGGAGCAGAACTACCGCTGCCCGGGCCGCGTGCTGCGCGCGGCCAACGCGCTGATCGCCCACAACCCGCACGAGCATCTCAAGACCCTGTGGAGCGAGGCCGGCGACGGCGAGCGCATCCGCGTGTGGGAGTGCCGCGACGCCGCGCACGAGGCCGAGCGGGTGGCCGCCGAGATCCAGTTCCTCGCCAGGCAGCACGCCGCCGCCGACGGCAGCCTGCCATGGGGCGAGTTCTGCATCCTGTTCCGCGGCAACCACCAGAGCCGCGCGCTGGAGAAGGCGCTGCAGCTGCTGCGCATTCCGTATCACCTCAGCGGCGGCACCGCCTTCCTCGACCGCGGCGAAGTGAAGGATGCGCTGGCCTGAGCTGCGCCTGCTGGCCAACCCCGACGACGACGCCGCTTTCCTGCGCGCGGTGCAGTCGCCCAACCGCGGCGTCGGCGCCGGCACGCTGGCGAAACTGGGCGAACTGGCCAACCAGAAGCACCTGCCGCTGGCCCGCGCCGCCGAGTCGATGACGGTGGCGCAGCAGCTGCCGGCGCGCGCGGCCAACGCGCTGCAGGGCTTCTCCGCGATCGTGCAGGGCCTGCGCGCGGACGCCCGCACGCTGCCACCGGCCGAGCTGGTGCGCAGGCTCAACGAGCGCTCCGGTCTGCTCGCTGCGCTGCGCGCGACCTGCAAGGACGAGGCGCAGTTCCAGGCACGCCGGCGCAACCTCGACGAGCTGGCCGACTGGTTCGACGGCCCGAAGACCAGTGGGCCCGGCGAACTGGCCGCCGCGCTGGCGCTGCTCTCGCACGCCGACAAGGGCGAGGCCGGCAACCAGGTGCGGCTGATGTCGATGCACGCCTCGAAGGGGCTGGAGTTCCGCTTCGTGTTCATCGTCGGGGTGGAGGACGGCAACCTGCCGCACGAGGCCAGCCTCGAGGAAGGCCGCATCGACGAGGAGCGGCGGCTGTTCTACGTCGGCATCACCCGCGCCAAGGAGCGGCTGTGGCTGTCATACGCGAAGGAAGCCCAGCGCTGGGGCGAGCGGCTGCGCCTGTCGCCCAGCCGCTTCCTGGACGAACTGCCCACGGATGACCTGCTGCGCGACGGCGCCGACCCCGAGGCCGAGGCCGCGCAGCGGGCCGCGCGCCGCCGCGCCAGCTTCGCCGACATCCAGGCCCTGCTGGCGGACTGACCCGCTGCCGTCATCCGCACGCCGTACAATCCGCCGGTCCGCCGTCCTGGAGCCTTTTCATGCGCTTTGCTCTCCCCCTGTCCGCGCTGGCCGCCGCGCTGGCGCTGTCCGCCTGCCAGAGCATGCCCCGCACCGCGCAGGTGCCCGCCGCCGCACCCGCGCCGGTCGCAGCGGCCGCCCCCGCCCCCGCACCGGCACCCGCCGCGTTGCCCAACGACAACCTCAACGCCACGGTGTGGATGCAGCAGACGGTGGAATACGCGGCCGTCACCCAGACCGTGTACCGCGCGGCCGAGGCGCGCCTGGACCAGGCCCTGAAGGACAAAACCTGGAATGCGCTGGTGCCGGAGGAACGCGAGAAGCCGGATGCCAGCCTGCCGCCCGCGGTGATCGTGGACGTGGACGAGACCGTGCTCGACAACTCCCCGTATCAGGCCCGACTGGTGCGCAGCGGCGGGGAATACGACGAAGCGACCTGGGCCGACTGGGTGCACGCGCGCAAGGCGCGCGCGATTCCGGGCGCCGTGGCGTTCGCCCAGGCCGCCGCCGCGCGCGGCATCACCGTGCTCTACATTTCCAACCGCGCGACGGACCTGGACGCCGACACCCTCGACAACCTGAAGGCGGAAGGCTTCCCGATCAAGGACGCCAGCGTGTTCATGGGCCTGGGCACGTTCGTGCCCGGCTGCGAGCAGAACGGCAGCGAGAAGGACTGCCGGCGCCGGCTGGCCAGCCGCCGCTACCGCATCCTGCTGCAGGTGGGCGACCAGCTGGGCGATTTCGTGCAGATCATCAGCAACACCCCGGAAGGCCGCGCCGCGCTGTTCAAGCAGTATCGCGACTGGTTCGGGGTGCGCTGGTTCATGCTGCCCAACCCGACCTACGGCAGCTGGGAACCGGCGCTGTTCAACAACGATTGGACCCAGCCCGCCGACGTGCGCCGCAAGGCCAAGCAGGATGCGCTGCGAACCGACTGAGCCGAGAAACGCGGGATACGGCCGGGCGTAGCGCGTCCACTGCGCCCGGCGATACGCGGCAGGCGGAATAGCGGATAGCGGCGTGGCCTGCGCGGCGGCGCCGTCAGCGTTCCAGGATCGCCACCACGCCCATGCCGCCGGCGGTGCAGATCGACACCAGGCAGCGGCCGTGGCCGCGCTGCTTGAGCTCCTTGGCGGCGGTGGCGACGATGCGCGCGCCGGTGGCGGCGAACGGATGCCCGGTGGCCAGCGAGGAGCCGTTCGGATTGATCCGGTTGGGGTCGATCCGGCCCAGCGGCGCGGCCAGGCCCAGGCGGTCGCGGCAGTAGCCGGCGCTTTCCCAGGCGCGCAGGGTGCACAGCACCTGCGCCGCGAACGCCTCGTGGATCTCGTAGACATCGAAATCCTGCAGGCTGAGGTTGTTGCGCGCCAGCATCTCTGCCACCGCGATGGTGGGCGCCATCAGCAGCCCCTCGCCGTGCACGAAATCCACCGCCGCCACCTGCGCGTCGCGGATATGGCACAGCACCTCGTGGCCGTGCGCACTGGCCCAGTCGTCGCTGGCCAGCAGGCAGGCGGCGGCGCCATCGGTGAGCGGGGTGGAGTTGCCGGCGGTCAGGGTGCCGCGGCCGGAGGTCTTGTCGAACGCGGGCTTGAGCGTGGACAGCTTCTCGATGCTGGTGTCCGGGCGCAGGATGTTGTCGCGCGCAATGCCGCGGAAGCTCACCACCAGGTCGTCGAAGAACCCGCGCCCGTAGGCGGCGGCCAGCTTGTGGTGGGAGTCGGCGGCCAGCGCGTCCTGCGCCTCGCGCGGGATGTTCCATTCCTTGGCCATGTCCTCGCAGTGCTGGCCCATCGACTTGCCGGTGCGCGGCTCGGCCACGCCGGGGAACTCGGGCTTCAGCTCGGACAGCCGAAAGCCCTTGAACGCGGCCAGCTTCTGCCCGAAGGTCTTGCCCGCGGCCGCGCGCAGCAGGCGCTGGCGCAGGGCCTTGCCGTACACGATCGGCACGTCCGATGTGGTATCGGAGCCGCCGCCGATGCCGGCCTCGATCTGGCCCGTCGCGATCTTGCCGGCGATCAGCAGGAGGCTGTCCAGCGAGGTGCCGCAGGCGCGCTGCAGGGTGATGCCGGGCGTGCGCGGCGACAGCCCGGAGGACAGCGTGGCCTCGCGCGCCAGGTTCCAGTCGGATGCGTGCTTGATCACCGCGCCCATCGCCACCTCGCCCAGCTGCTGCCCGTGCAGGCCGAACTTCTCGACCAGCGCGCCCAGGGTGCGCACCGACAGCCCGAGGTTGCCGACATCGGCATAGGCGGTGTTCTGGCGGCAGAACGGAATGCGGACGCCGCCCAGCACGGCGACGGGACGACCATATTGCATGCTTCACCTCGAGGACGCGCCCGCGGCGCGGGCATAATGGCAAGTGTAGCGTTGCCTCGCCGAGCCGGGACTCCACATGCCATTCGACGCCTCAGACCGCGCCGCTTTCCGCGGCGTGATCGCCCTGGAACTGCGCAACGGCGCGCCGCCGGCACACGCCGCGCTGGAGGCTGCCAGCGCCGGCGACGTGGCCGAACGCCTCGGGCGCGATCTTGCGGAACTGGTGCCGGAAGCGGCCACCTGCGCGCTGGCCCTGCTCGGCGCCCACTTCGACCCGGCCGAGGTCCTGCGCCCGGGCTGGCCGCTGCACCGGCGCGCGCTGGAACTGCTGCAGCGCGCGCCCGGCAAGGCGCAGGGCGCGCGCATCGTCGGCTTCGGCGCAGACGCGCAGGGCGACGTGCCGCTGCCGCTGCAGGCCGATCCCGCGCTGGCCGGTGGCGGCCTGCGGGTGCTGCCGTTCGTGCTGCGCGGCGAAAATGCGGAAGCGGCCGGTGAAGCGCTGGAGGCGCGGCTGCTGGACCGCGGCATGGCCGCCGCCGACACTGCGCTCGCGCTGCAGGACGGGCTGGGCGCGCAGCTCGAACATGTCCGCTACCTGAGCCTGCACGACCTGCTGGCGATGATGGCCATGCAGTACCGCAACGTCGGCCTGGACGGGCTGTGGTCGCTGCTGGAAACCGCGCTGCTGGACCCCGCCGGCACCTGCCTGCTGGACGCCCCGCCGGAACCGCTGGCGCGCTACGGCGACGGCGAGGTGCGCATCGCCCTGCTCGACCCCGCCGCCTGGCGCCGGCGCACCCTGCCCGACGAGGAAGACGGCGCGCGCCTGGAGCGCGGCTTCGCCCTGTTCCAGGCCCGCCAGCGGCAGTACGCCGCGGTGCTGGGCGCACACGCCATCGACGTCAATTTCGTGCACTGCGGCGACGGCGATTCCGCCTGTCTGCAGTGAACACCGCCAATTGGTGTCCGCAAGGCCGTCAGCGGGTGACGCGGATCACCCCGCAGGCGATGCGTGCGCCGGCGTTGCCGGCGGGCTGGCTGCGGTAGTCGTCGGGCGCGGCGTGGACGACGATCGCGCGGCCGGTGATGTCGTTGGCCGTGCCGGTGCCGAGGCTGACGCCGGAAACGTGCACGTCCACGCGCGCCACGCCGTTGGCGTCGGCGACCAGATTGTCGGCATCGCCGGCGTGGTGGGCGCCGTGGCCGGCGCGGCCGTGCGGCTGCGCGCCGGGATTGAAATGGCCGCCGGCGCTGCTGGCATCGGCCGCGCTGCAGTCGCCTTTTTCGTGGATGTGGAAGCCGTGCTGGCTGCCGGGTTGCAGGCCGCCGATCTCGCCCGTGAGATGCACGCCATCGCCCATCGGCACCAGCACCAGGCGCCCGCTGACCAGGCTGCCGGAGGCGGCGGCGAGGTTGGCCACGGCCTCGCGCGCGCTGCCGGGCGGCACGGCCGGGGCCGGCACCGGCGCGGGCGGCGGCGCGCTGGCGCAGGCGGCCAGGAGCAAGCTGCAGGTGGCGACGATAGGCATGACTGTCGGCTTCATGGGGGGCTCCTCCGCGAATGGGCCGCACCACTCTACCCGCACATGGCGGATGCCGGCATGAAGGTGCGAATCAGCGCCGCGCGCGCGACGGGCCCAGCTTGCGGGTCAGCGTGTTGCGGCTGAGGCCGAGCGCCTGCGCGGCCTCGCCGCGATGGCCCTGGTGCAACTCCAGCGCGGCCTCCAGCAGCACGCGGTCGAAGCGCTCGCGCGCCTGGGCGTGCAGGTCGGGGGTGCCGGCCGCCAGCGCGCGCCGCGCCCAGTCGCCCAGGGCGCGCGACCAGCCATCGTCGTCCTCCGCCGCCGCGGCCGCGACTGCCGGCAAGGCCTGCGCCAGATCGGCGACCCCGACGGTCTCGCCCGGGGCCAGCGCGGCCAGGCGCCAGCACACGTTCTCCAGCTCGCGCACGTTGCCCGGCCAGGCGTGCGCGCGCAAGCGCTCCAGCGCGGCGGCGGACAGCCGCTTGGGCGGCAGCCCCAGGGTGCGCGCGGCGTCTTCCAGGAAGCGCGCCGCCAGCAACGGAATGTCCTCGCGCCGCTCGCGCAGCGGCGGCAGGCGCAGGCGCACCACGTCCAGCCGGTGCAGCAGGTCGGCGCGGAAGCGGCCCTGTTCCACCAGCGCCTCCAGCGGCTGGTGGGTGGCGGCGATTACGCGCACGTCCACCCGGATCAGCTCACGCCCGCCGACCCGGAAGAACTCGCCCTCCGCGAGCACGCGCAGCAGGCGCGTCTGCAGCGCCGCGGGCATGTCCCCGATCTCGTCGAGGAACAGGGTGCCGCCGTCGGCCTGCTCGAAGCGCCCGGGCTGTCGCCGGGTCGCGCCGGTGAAGGCGCCGGCCTCATGTCCGAACAGTTCCGACTCCAGCAGCTCGGCCGGAATCGCGGCCGTGTTGAGCGCAATGAACGGCTTGTGCGCGCGCGGCGATTCGCGGTGCAGCGCGCGCGCCACCAGCTCCTTGCCGGTGCCGGTCTCGCCGGTGATGAGGACCGACAGCGGCACCTGCGCCAGCCGGCCGATGGCGCGGAACAGCGCGCGCATCGCCGGTGCCTGCCCGACCAGCGCCTGGCCGGTATCCGCGGGTACGGCGGCGAGCGGCGGCGCGGGGGCGGCGGCGGCCGGCAGCGCGCGCTGGACCAGCGCCACCGCCTCGTCCATGTCGAACGGCGGACAAAAACTCCTGCGCACCACCGCGGAACGCACCGGCGGTGCTGGCGATGTCGGTATGCGCCGACATCACGATCACCGGCAGCTGCGGATGCGCGGCCTTCAGCTTGTCCAGCAGCACCAGCCCGCTGTCACCGGGCATGCGCACGTCGGTCAGCAGCAGGTCGGGCCGGCGGCCCGCCTGCAGCGCGGCCAGCACCTCGGCGGCATCCGAAAACGCGGTGACGCGGTAGCCGGCCTCGCCCAGCGCGGCGGCCAGCACGAAGCGCACCGAACGGTCGTCGTCCACGATCCAGACCTGCGCTGCCTCAGCCATCGGCCGGCTCCGTTTCGCTGCCCAGCGGCAGCATCAGGGTGAACACGGTATGCCCCGGACGCGAGCGCCAGGTCAGTGCACCGCGGTGCTCGCGCGCGACCTGCTGCGCCAACGCCAGGCCCAGCCCGGTGCCGTCGGCGCGCCCGCTGACCAGCGGCAGCAGCAGGTGCTCGGCCAGCTCCGGCGGCACCCCGCGGCCATCGTCAATCACGTCCAACCGCAGCGCCAGCGCGGGCGGCGCGCTGCCGATCCGCGCCGCATGCTCGGCGCGGGTGCGCAGGGTGACGCGCCCGGCGCCGGCCTCGATCGCATTGCGCACCAGGTTCCAGACGGCCTGCGCGAGGCGATCGGGATCCGCGGGAAACTCCGGCAACGAGGGATCGTAATCGCGCTGCAGGTGTACCGCCCAGCCGGCATCGCTTTCGGCCAGGCGCAGCACGCGCTCCAGCACGGCGTGGACGTTGACCGGAACGAATGGCCGCGGCGGCGCCGGGCTGAGCAGCTGGTCCACCAGCATCGACAGCCGGCCGACCTCGCTTTCGATGATGGCGGTCAGCTCGCGGCCTTCCGCATCGATCCGCCGCGCCAGCAACTGCGCCGCGCCCTTGATGCCCAGCAGCGGGTTGCGCAGCTCGTGCGCCAGCCCCTTCAGCGAAGCCGCCAGCGCCGCCGGCAGCAGCCGCGCCGGATCCTCGCCGGGGAACTCGTCCACCGGATGCGCTTCCAGCCACAGCCCGTCCGCCGCCGGGGACAGCCACAGGTCGGCGAACAGCACCGGCGCGGTGCCAGGCAGGGCCAGCCCCACCCGCCGCAGCCGCAGCGGCGCCTGCATCCCGCGCACCAGACCGATCGCCAGCTGCTGTCCCTCCTGCTCCAGCGCGGCCGCGTGCAGGCCCAGCAGACGGCGTTGGCTCACGCCCAGCCAGCGCGCCAGCGCAAGATTGGCGAACGTCACCACACCCAGCGCATCCAGCCGCAACAGCGGCGTGCCCAGGCTGTCCAGGGTCTCGAGGAGCGCGCTGTCCGCCGGCATCACCATTTGCACTAATCTAGTGCAAACACCGCCCACCCGCGTAGCTTCAGCTACCGGCGACGTGGCCGAAAAACAGACTGAACACGCCGGCTTCCCCCATCGACCGCATGCCCATCCCACCGCGCCTGCCCGACGCGCCGCCCGATCCGCTTGCCGCCCGCCAGCGGCGCCGGCTGTGCCAGATGCTGTGGCTGCTGGTGGGTGCCTTCGCGCTGGTGATCGGCATCAACCTGGCCAGCGGCGCGATGCGTACCGCCGCACTGGAAGGGCTGATCGCCAGCCTGCTGCTGGTGGCGCTGCCGATTGCTCATCGCTCCTCCCGGGGCGCGGTCGCGCTGGCCGCGGTGTCGCTGCTGCTGGGCCTGATCGTGCTGATAGTGCATAACCAGGGCCTGTACGACGAGGCGGTGCTGGCGCTCCCCGCGCTGCTGCTGTTCGCGGGCATGTTCGGCTCGCGCCGGATGTTCCTGGGGCTGGCGGCGGTCGTGCTGGCCGCGATCGTCGCGCTGTTCTTCCTGCACCAGGGCGGGCTGGTGGTCAGCCAGCCGCTGGTGCCGATGGACTGGCGGCGGCCCTTCGTGATCGGCCTGATCCTGACGGTCACCGCCCTGTTCGTGTGGCTGATCGTGCGCGATCTCGACGCCACCGTGCGCCAGCTGGAGGAAGAAAAAGAGGCGCTGGAACAGTCGCACGCGCAGATCGAGATCCTCGCCCAGCGCGACAGCCTGACCAGCCTGCCCAACCGCGCGCTGGCCAAGGACCGGCTCACCCACCTGCTGACCCAGGCCCGGCGCAATGGCGGCATGGTGGCGGTGCTGTTCCTGGACCTGGACAACTTCAAGACCATCAACGACTCGCTCGGACACATCGCCGGCGATGCGCTGCTGTGCCAGGTGGCCGATACCCTGCGCGACTGCGTGCGCGAATCCGACACCGTGGCGCGGGTGTCGGGCGACGAGTTCCTGATCCTGCTCGGAGATCTGCCGGACGAAGACGCGATCGTCGCGGCGGTGGCCAAGCTGACCCATCGCCTGGGGCAGGCCTTCCCGGTGGAAGGCGTGGACGTGCTGGTGACCGCCTCGCTGGGGATCGCGGTGGCGCCACGCGATGGCAGCGATACCGGCACCCTGCTCAAGCACGCCGACATGGCGATGTACCGGGCCAAGGACGCCGGCCGCAACACCTTCCGGTTCTTCGACCCGAGCATGAACGGAAGCGTGGTCGAACAACTGCACCTGGCGTCCGGGCTGCGCAGCGCGCTGGGCAGCGAGCAGCTGATGCTGCACTACCAGCCGCAGCTGGAACTGACGAGCGGGCGCATCGTCGGCGCCGAAGCGCTGCTGCGCTGGCGGCATCCCGAACACGGCTGGATCTCGCCCGCGCGCTTCATCCCGGTGGCCGAGCGCAGCGGCCTGATCCACGAGCTCGGCGCCTGGGTGCTGCGCCAGGCCTGCCTGGACGCGCAATCCTGGCGCGAGCTTGGCCTGGGCGCGCTGGGCGTGGCGGTGAACGTCTCGGCCGTGCAGTTCCGCCGCGACGGGCTCGAACGCGATGTCGCCCGTGCGCTCGCCAGCAGCGGCCTGCCGGCGCAGGCGCTGGAGCTGGAGCTGACCGAATCCCTGCTGATGGCCGACGCCAGCTACCTCGGCGACGTGCTGCAGCGGCTCAGCAGCCGCGGCGTGCAGATCGCCATCGACGACTTCGGCACCGGCTATTCCAACCTCGGCTACCTGCGCCATTTCGCGGTGGACCGGCTGAAGGTGGATCAGTCGTTCGTGCGCCGCATGACCAGCAACCCGCACGACGAGGGACTGGTGCGCGCGATCATCGAAATGGGCCACTGCCTGGGCCTGCAGGTGGTGGCCGAGGGCGTGGAAGATGCGCAGACGCTGGCGCGCCTGCTCGCGTTCGGCTGCGAACGCGGCCAGGGCTTCCACTGGTCGCCGGCGCTGCCGCCGCAGGACTTCATCGCCTTCGTCCAGCACCACCAGGCCCGCGCCTGAAGGCCGGCGGAGCCACGCAAAGCGCGGCGGCACCGGAGATGGCGCGCCCGGAGGGGTGAGCGGACGCACCTGCGAAGCGCCAGCTTCGCGCGAACGCGAACGCCTGCGCGCGGGCCGCGCGCGGGCCGGAAATCACGCAGGAAGCGCCATCGAAGATGGCGCGCCCGGAGGGGCTTCGGAAGGCGTGGAATCCCAGTGACGGCAAAGGATTACAGACCATCTCCATTCGCTCGAAGCGATCTGGCCGGCTTCTGCACGCGCCATGCCCGACCTGCAAAGAGTTCGCTTGAGGCCATTTGGCGCCTCGCCCCAAAGCTCTCCGCGGCACGGTCAATGGAGTAGAGGCTACCTCCCGGGGCGTACAGCGAACGTTACAAAATCGCACACATAATTGACTTTGATTGCCGAATTGGAACAATCTTTCGGCATGGATCCCCACGCCAAAGCCAAGCACCTGCTCGAAGCTCAGGGCAGTGCCCGGGCCCGCGACCTCCGGGCCGCCGGGCTGGAGGGCGCCCAGATCGCGCGCCTGGTGCAACGGGGTGAGCTGGTCAGGCTGGCGCGTGGCGTCTACTCGCTGCCCGGTCGGGCGCCGTCGGCGGACGAGGGGCTGCAGATCGTCGCGCGCCGCGTGCCCGACGGATTCTTCTGCCTCCTGACGGCGCTGCGCTTCCACGGGCTCACGACACAGGCACCGCACTCGGTCTGGCTGGTATTGCCGCCGGCCGGCACGCGCCCAAGCTTGACTGGCCTTCGCTGCGGGTCGTTCGGTACTCGGGTGCCGGCCTCTCGGCCGGGATCGAAACCCATGACCGCGATGGCGTGCCGCTTCGGGTTACCGGGGTCGCACGGACCGTCGTGGATTGTTTCAAGTTCCGCAACAGGATTGGCCTGGACGTGGCGCTGGAGGCGCTGTCCCAGCTGCGCCGCGAGCGTCGGGCGAGCAACGACGAACTCTGGCGGCTGGCGAGCCAGCTTCGGATGGCGAACGTGATGCGTCCCTATCTGGAATCGGTGGCATGAGTGCGCCCTCGCCAGCCCGCGTCGATTCGATCCGCCAGCGGCTGCTGAACCATGCGAAGACGTCGGGCGAGGAGTTCCAGCTCACGCTCGATCGATACGCCGTCGAGCGTCTCCTGTATCGGCTCTCGATCTCGCGCCACCGGGATGACTTCCTGCTCAAGGGCGCCATGCTTTTCCGGCACTGGTTCGACCAGGAGCACAGGCCGACGCGCGACGCGGACTTCCTGGGCTTTGGCGCGGCGGATCCGGCGCGGATCGAAGCCATCGTCCGCGAACTCTGCGAACTTGAGGTCGACGACGGCCTGGCCTTCGACCTCGCGGGCCTGCGTGTCAGCGAGATCCGGGAAACGGCGCGCTACGACGGGCTGCGCGTGAACCTGAGAGCACGACTCGGATCGGCGGAGTGTCTAATCCAGTGGGATATCGGGTTCGGGGATGCCGTGACGCCTGGGCCCGAGGACGCCGAACTGCCGACCCTGCTCGATGACCTGCCCGTGCCCTCGCTGCGCATCTATCCGCGCGAAACCGTCTTCGCCGAGAAGCTGGAGGCGATCGTCGTGCTCGGCATGACCAACAGCCGGATGAAGGATTACTTCGATCTGCTCAGCCTGGCCCAGGAGGGCCGGCTCGATCCGACGGTGCTTCGAAACGCCGTGTCCGCCACGTTCGCGCGACGGGACACCCCAATGCCTGGTTCCCTGCCGGTGGGGCTGACGGAGGCGTTCGCCTCAGACAGCGCCAAGCAGAAGCAATGGCGGGCCTTCCTCGAAAGGGGTCGGCTGGAGGCGCCTGGGCTTGCCGAGGTAGTGGCCGAGCTCGCTGGCGTCGTGGCTCCGCTTCTTGAGACGCCGCAGGCCCCCGATAGCCGGGGCCGGCCGTCAACGCCGGGATGCCAGGTACGCCAGCAGCCGTTTGAGTCGAGGCGCCGGGTTGGCGAACTTCACCTGCTGCTCGTCGAAGGCCTCGGGGTCGAACTTGCCGCGCCGGCCCTTCTGGCTGCTGGCCCAGACGTGGGACGACGTGTGCTCCGGGTCCTCGGGGTCCGCCAGGGTTTCGAGCAGGCTTTCGTAGCCGCCGGGGCCGCCGCAGTCGTCGGGCGGCGCCGAGCGCTCGCCGGCGGTGCAGCGCGGGTACTTCTTGCCCGGTGCCGCCTCGAGGATCTCCTCGAGTACGACCGTGTGCTCCCAGCCGTCGCCGAAGTCGTATTCGTACTCGATCCGGGGATTGGCACGGGTCAGGACGTCGGCCACGCGGTGTTCCCAGCCGGGCAGGGGCGGGTTGTCGTCGAAGTCGTCGAGCGGCATGCCGAAGCGCGGCGTGCCGTCGCGCTGGCCCCAGGGCCGGAACTCATGCAGGTGGGTGTCGGTCCAGGCGAAGGCGCTCTGGATGGCGACGTGCAGGTCCCAGAAGGTGTAGTCGCCCGGCACCTGCAGGCGGCGCCAGACCAGTGGTTCGATTTCCTGGAGCTCGACCCGGATCTGGAGGATGGGCTTGGGCATGGCGCGCCTTTACTCAATCCGGGCAGGGAACCCGATCAGGTTTTGTCCCAGATCTGTCCCAGATTTGTCACAGGGGGTTTGGCGCGCCTGGAGGGATTCGAACCCCCGACCAATGGCTTCGGAAGCCACTACTCTATCCGGCTGAGCTACAGGCGCGCGGTGCGCGATGGCGGGCATCGCGGCCGGTTATTCTGGCATGAAACGCGGGTTCGATGACATGCCTGCCCGGGGCCGCCTCCGCCCGGCTCGCGTCCGGACGGAGGCGGGGCTGCTTGCAGGACCGGTCAGAAGCGCACGCTGGCAGTCAGCATCAGGGCGCGCGGGGCGCCGACCTGCAGGGTCTGGTAGCTGCCGTCGGGATCGCTGACCACGAACCCGTTGGAGCCGATGGTCGAGAAGTAGCGCTTGTTGGCGAGGTTGGTCACGTTCAGGGTCAGCTTCACGCCCTCGGCGGCGCCGAGTTTGCCGAAGTCGTAGCCGACCACACCGTTGAACAGCCAGAACGCGGGGACGCCCGCGTCGTTGAGGTAGCTGTAGTAGCGTTTGCCGGTGTAATGGGCCGACAGGCCCAGCTCCCACGGGCCCGGGGTCCAGTACAGGTTGCTGCTGAACAGCTGCTTGGGGCTGTCGACCACCGCCTTGCCGCGGATGGGCACGATGACCGGATTGCCATTGCCGTCCAGCCCGCTCACGTAGTCGTTGTCGTAGCGCGCCTGGTTGAAGGCCAGCGCGTTGTTCCAGCGCAGGTCCGGGGCGAGCTTGAAGTTCATCGCCAGCTCCACGCCCTTGCTGGTGACCGAACCGACGTTGGCGTAGGCGTTGGCACAGCCGACGATGCCGGCGCACTGCGAGATCACCAGCAGGCGGTTGTCGAACTTGACGTGGTACAGGGCCAGCGAGGCCTCGAACAGCGCATTGACCTGGCGCAGGCCGCCCTCGAAGGTGCGCGACTCCTCCGGCTTGAGATTGCGGGCGAAGGTGTCGAAGGCGACCTGGGTGGTGGCCAGCGGGCTGGTGATGCCGGGCTGGAAGGCCGCGATGTTCTCGGCATAGGAGCCGAACACCTCGAAGCCGTCGCCGAGATCGAGGCTGGCCCCCAGCTGCGGCAGGAAGTTTTTCTTCGCGGTCAAGGTGCCGGTCGCATAGGACCCCGCGGTGCCGTAAGTCAGCGTGCCAGGCAGCGGGCGACCGTCGGTCTGCACGTCCAGCGCCTTGAAGCCGGCGTCCACGCGCAGGCGGCCATCCAGCAGGCTCAGGCTGTCCTGCAGGTAGACCATGCGGGTGGTGGTCTGGAAATGCAGGCTGAACTGGCGCAGGTTCGGGTTGCGCAGGAAGTAGCTGCTGTCGAGCGGGCCGGTGATGTAATAGAAATTGCGCTGCACGTTGTGGCCGGAATCCTCGTACCACAGCCCGGCCTCGATCCGGTGCATGCCCAGCTCCCAGGCCAGAGAGGCGACCGCACCACTGCGGTTGATGCCGTACTCGGTGGTGCGGATCGAGATCGGGGTCTGCTGCGATGTACCCGGAAACGACGGTACATACGGGGTGAACCAGTGGCCCTGGCCGCGGTTCTCGTGGTGATAGAGGGTCGCCTTCAGGCGCACCCCGTCGCCCAGCGCGAAATCCCCGAACACGCTGCCCAGGGTGTCGCGACGCAGGCCGCGCGCATCGTAATAGGCGTCATCCACGCTCTGCACATTGCCATCGTTGACGCTGCCGGTGGTCTGGTACTGCTGTGCAACCCTGACCGCCCGCGCCCAGTCCGGACGGAAGTTGTCCCAGTTCCAGCCGTTGCGGCGGGTCAGTGTCAGTGCCAGCGACAGGTCCTGGTAGTCCTGCTCGTCGCGATCGGACGTCCCCAACCAGGCGCCGATCCGGCTGTCCTCGCCGAGCTCGTACACCGCCTTGGCGTTGAACTGCTGCTGCTGCTGGCGGCCATCACCCTTCCACTTGTCCACGTCGGCATAAACATAGGCCAGGTACATCGAAAAGCCCTTGTGACTGCCGGTATCCAGGCGCAGGAAGGTGCGGCGGGCGGCGTCGCTGCCGACGCTTTGCGCGAGGGTGGCACCAAAATCGGGGCGGGGGTCGGCGGAGAAGAACTGCACGGTGCCGCCGAGATCGCTGCTGGAGGCGGTGCCCAGCGCGCCGATGCCTTCGGCCAGCTCGGCGCCCCCCAGGTTCTCGGCGATGATCGCGCGGCTGATGTGCATGCCGTTGTTGTTGCCGTAGCTCATGTCGCCCAGCGGGATGCCATCGAGGGTGAAGCCCAGCCGCGCCTGGTTGAAGCCGCGCAGGCTGAAGCGGGTCGACCACTCGTAGTTGCCGAACGGGTCGGCGGCGACGAAGTGCACGCCGGGCTTGGCCGCCAGCACCTGCAGCGGGCTGGCGCCGGGCGGCTGCAGCGCGGTTTCCTGCACGCTGATGCGGTGCACCTGGCGCGCATTGCCCTGGCCGATCACCGAGACCGTGTCCAGTTGCTTGGCGACGCGATCGCGGGCGGCATCCTCGGCGTCCACGGGTTCGGCGGCGAAGGCGGGAGCATGCAGCGCAGCCAACAGCGCGATGGCGAGCACAGTGCGGCGGCGGGGAAGCAGTTGGGCGGACATGTGGAGGGAACCCCTGGAGTGGATGGCGTGGGAATCGGATGCGGGGAATGGAGCGCACGAGCGCGCGACCGGTGGATGCCGGCGCGTGGGCGGCAGGATGTGGATCCCGTGTTTAGGAACGCTGACGCGCGTGCGTCAGCGCGATGACGGCGGGCGCAGCGGCAGCGGCGCAACCTCCGCCGACGGCAGGGCGACACCCAGCAGCACCGCCAGGGTCGGCGCGATCGCCCGCATGTCCACTTCGCCGAGGTCCTGCCCCGCGGCGATCCCCGCCCCCGCGAGATAGAGGCTGGCGCGCTGGTCGGGCCGGGCCGGATCGTAGCCATGCATGCCGCGCCGCTGCGCAGGTCCGACCAGCGGCGCATCCGGACGCGCGGCCATTTCGTAGCCGGGTGCGAACACCACGAACCATTCGGCGCGCTCGCTGCCGCCCTTGGCCGCGACCTCGGCGCGATCGAGCACCGCCGCGATGCCCAGCGCGGGATCCGCTTTCAACGATTGCAGCAGCGCCTGCACCTTGGCGCGCAGCGCGGCATCGGCGGGATCGCGCAATACGATCGCGGCGCTGCCGCCCTGGTTCCACGGCATCGCCCGCCAGTCCTTGACCTGGCCGTCCTGCAGTGTGATCAGCCCGGCCTGCAGGAACGGGGCATACAGATTCACGTCGTGCGCGACATCGGTGAAGCCGTGGTCGGACACCAGCGCCAGCACGCCGTCCGGATGCGCCTGCCGCCACGCCGCACGCAGTTCACCGACGATCGCGTCCATCCGCTGCAGCACCTGCCAGGCCTGCGCCGAGCCAGGGCCGTGCAGATGCTCCTCGTGGTCGAGCGCGGCGAAGTACACGGTCATGAACTGCGGGTGGTCGCGCCGGATCAACGCCAGCGCGAAGCGCGCACGCTGCACATCGGCCTCCAGCGACTCGTCGATGCCCTGTGGGTAGGCGATGCCGGTCTCCGTTTCGAGTACCGGCAGCAAGCCGGGCGTGGCCAGCGCGGCCAGCAGCTTGCGGTCGTCGTCGGTGCCGGTGCGCCAGATCTGCGGCAGGTTGGCGTCCAGCCCGGACGCGGCCACGCTCACCGGCCAGTGCACGTTGGCGGTGCGCAGGCCGGCGGCGTGCGCGGCCTGCCACAGGGTCGGCACGCGGATGTCGCTGGCATACCAGGCCCAGCCCTGCTGGTTCTTGTTGTAGGGGTCGAAGGTAAGGTTGCCGCCAATCCCGTGGGTGCGCGGCGCGGCGCCGGTCAGCAGGGTGACGTGACTGGGATAGGTCAGGGTCGGCAGCACGCCGGCCACGCCTTGGGCATAGGCGCCCTCGCGCGCCAGCGCGCGCAGCTGCGGCAGTGGCGGCGCGCCCGGCGGCGGCTGCAGCACGTCCTGCGGGCGCAGGCCGTCGATCGACACCAGCAGCACCGGGCGGCCGGCGGCGAATGCCGGCAGCACGGCCAGCGCGCACAGACACGACAGCAGGCACGCGGCGGCGCGCACGGTGAGGCGACGCGGGAAACGGGGCATGGGAGGCTCAGCGTTTGGCAGGGGAAAGCGGACCGGCATCCACCGCGCGGCGGCCGCCGGCAGGATCGTCGGTGAAGAACGCATCGATCCCGGTGCGCAGGTAATGCCGGATCTGGCGCACCATGCCGTTGGCCGGGATCGTCGCCGGGCTGTCGCCTTCGCGGAACTGGCGGGCCAGGAAGACGTTCTCCGGGCGGAAGGTGTAGACGTGCACCTCCAGCCCGGCGGCGTGCGCATCGCGCACCAGTGGCGTCGGTGCGCCGAGGCAGCCATTGGCATCGAACGGGATCACCGCGTGGTAGTCGGGGCCGATCGCATCGGCATACCGGGCTATCTCACGCAGGCCGACCGGCGCCAGCATCTGCGCATAGGTCAGCGCGCCGCCGGCGGCCAGCACGTCGCCCGGCTTGAGCTCCGGATCGTCGATCAGCTGCAGCAGACGGATGTTGGGATGCGCCTGGCCCAAGGTCTGGCGCAATGCGCGCAGGTTGCCGATCTCGAACGACTGGATCTCCACCGGCGCCTGCCGGGTATAGGCATGCGCCTGCAGGACCGCGAGCAGCGCCTCCTCCATCGGCAACCCGTGGGCGCGGAAATAGGTGGAGTGCTTGAGCTCCGGCACCAGTCCGATGGTGCGCCCGCGCGCAGCAGCCTCGGCCGCGGTGAAGGCGATGATTTCGTCCAGGGTTGGCACCTGGAACTGGCCGTCCCAGGCGGTGCCGCGCAGCTCCGGCAACCGCTCTTTTGCACGCAGGGTCTTCAGCTCGGCGAGGGTGAAGTCCTCGGTAAACCAGCCCGTGACGGCTTCACCGTCGATGATTTTGGTCGTGCGACGCCCGGCGAATTCCGGATGCGCCGCCACGTCGGTGGTGCCGCCGATCTCATTCTCATGGCGCGCCACCAGCACCCCGTCGCGCGTCATGACCAGGTCTGGCTCGATCGCATCCGCACCATCCGCAATCGCTTTGGCGTAGCTGGCCAGGGCGTGTTCCGGACGCAGCGCACTGGCGCCGCGGTGGCCGTACACCAGCACCCGCGCGGCGCGCGCCGGCTCCGGCGGGAATGCGGCAGGCACCGGGCAGGCAGGCGCGGCGAGCATGGCCAGGGCGAGCAGCGGCGACATCGGCAGGTAGGCCCAAAGATACAGTCACGCCAGCCTGCCGTCCCCGGGTTGCGGCCATTTGACAGTGGGCTGTCGGTTGCGGATTTGGCAGGATGGCGGCTGCCTTTTTGATCCGACCGCGATGAACGACCGCAACGGCCCTGCACTGACCGCTCCTGCCCTCTGGCGTGAACGCCTGCCCCAGTACTGGCGGCTGGTGCGCGGCGACCGCCCGATCGGCTGGCTGCTGCTGCTGTGGCCGACCTGGTGGGGGCTGTGGATGGCGGCCAAGGGCATGCCGCCGGCGTGGCCGCTGCTGGTATTCACGCTCGGGGTGTGGCTGACCCGCTCGGCCGGCTGCGTGATCAACGATTACGCCGACCGCTGGCTGGACGGCCATGTGGAGCGCACCCGCGCGCGGCCGCTGGTGACCGGCGCGGTATCCGCGCGCGAGGCGCTGGCCGTGTTCGCGGCGCTGATGCTGGTCGCCTTCGCCCTGGTGCTGACGCTCAACCGGCTGACGGTATGGATGAGTGTGATCGGGGTGTTCCTGGCCGCCAGCTATCCCTACCTCAAGCGCTATACCTACCTGCCGCAGGTGTACCTGGGGATGGCCTTCGGCTGGGGCATTCCGATGGCGTTCGCCGCGCTGACCGGCAGCGTGCCGCCGCTGGCGTGGGTGCTGTACGTGGCCAACGTCTTCTGGGCCACCGCCTACGACACCTGGTATGCGATGGTGGACCGCGAGGACGATATCCGCATGGGCGCGAAGTCCACCGCGATCCTGTTCGGCGAGCTGGACCTCATCGCGCAGGGCGTGCTGTACGCCGGCATGTTCGCGGCGCTGGCGCTGGCCGGGCGCAGCGCGGGCATGGGGCCGTGGTATTGGGCGGGCCTGGGCGTGGCGGTGGTGCTGGTGGCCTGGGAGTTCGGGATCGCACGCAGCCGCGCCCGCGCCGACTGCTTCCGCGCCTTCCTGCACAACCACTGGGTGGGCCTGACCCTCTTCGCCGGCATCGCACTGGACTTTGCCCTGCGCGCGAAGACGCTCGCCGCCTGATCCGCCGCACTGCTCACGCCACCCGCGCACAGACCCACGCCTCCACCCGGGCCACCCCGGCCGCGCGCAGGGCGGCAGCGGCGGCGTGCAGGGTGGCGCCGGTGGTCATCACGTCATCCAGCAGCACCACGTGTGCCGGCAGCGGTGCACGCGCACGGACCGCGAATGCACCCTGCAGATTGCGGCGGCGGGCGGCGGCGTCCAGCCGGGTCTGCGCGGCGGTGGCGCGGCCGCGCTGCAGCAGATCGGTGCGCAGCGGTAGCCCGAGCGCGCGCGCCAGCGGCCGCGCCAGCTCCAGCGCCTGGTCGTAGCCGCGCCGCCGCAGGCGCGCGATGCAGGGGCACGGGCAGCAGCGCCTGCGGCGCCGGTGCGGCCGCAAAGTGCGCGGCCATGCATTGCGCCAGGACCTGGCCGGCGGCGAAATCGCCATGGAACTTCAGCCGCGGCAGCAGCAGGTCGAGCGGGAAGGCGTAGGCGAAGGCGGCCCGCACCCGCGCCAGCGGGAAATCGGGCGCGATCCGCCGGCACTCCGGACACAGCGCGCCGTCAGCACGTGGACAGGCGCAGCGTGGGCAGGCCTGGCGCGCCGGCGGCAGCATGGCCAGGCAGTCCGCGCACAGATCGCACCCCGGCATTCCGCGCGTGCCGCACACCACGCAGCGCGGCGGCAGCAGCCAGCCCAGCGAGGCATCGTCAACTTTCGGTGCGCAGGGTTGGTTGACGGTGATCGGCATGCGCTCCAGACTGCCGGCCTGCCCATCGTCCGTCCGTCGGTAAACCCCCATGCCTGAAGTCGCCGATTTCCCCAACCGCCACGACTGGAGCCGCGCCGAAGTCGAGGCCCTGTTCGCGCTTCCCTTCCCCGAACTGCTGCACCGCGCCGCCTGCGCGCATCGCCAGCATTTCGATCCCAGCGAAGTGCAGGTCTCCACCCTGCTGTCGGTGAAGACCGGCGGCTGCCCGGAGGATTGCGGCTATTGCCCGCAGGCGGCGCGCTACCACACCGGCGTCGCGGCGACCAAGCTGATGGAGACCGAGGCGGTGGCCGAGCGCGCCAGGCAGGCCAAGGCCGCCGGTGCCACCCGCTTCTGCATGGGCGCGGCCTGGCGCAGCCCGAAGGACCGCGACATCCCGAAGGTGGCGGCGATGATCCGCGCGGTGAAGGCGCTGGGGCTGGAGACCTGCGCCACCCTCGGCATGCTCAGCGGCGCGCAGGCGCAGGCGCTGAAAGACGCCGGGCTGGACTACTACAACCACAACCTCGACACCGACCCCGAGTACTACGGCGACATCATCCACACCCGGCAGATGCAGGACCGCCTGGACACCCTGACCCACGTGCGCGACGCTGGCCTGAAGACCTGCTGCGGCGGGATCGTGGGCATGGGCGAATCGCGCCATCAGCGCGCGGGCCTGCTGCAGACCCTGGCCAACCTGCCGGCGCATCCGGACTCGGTGCCGATCAACCGCCTGGTGCAGGTGGAAGGCACCCCTCTGCATGGCACCGTCGAACTGGATCCGTTCGAGTTCGTGCGCACCATCGCCGTGGCCCGCATCCTGATGCCGAAATCGATGGTGCGCCTGTCCGCCGGGCGCGAAACCATGAGCGACGAGCTGCAGGCGCTGTGCTTCCTGGCCGGCGCGAATTCGATCTTCTACGGCGAGAAGCTCTTGACCACCGGCAACCCCGACACCGCGCACGATCAAGCCCTGTTCGCGCGCCTGGGGCTGCGCCCGATGGCGGTGGAATCGGTGCCGGACGACCGCATCGACGCCTGTACCACCACCGTCCACGCCGGCATCACCGAAGCCGCCTGAGCGGACATGTCGCGGCCGCTGCTGACCGCCCGCATCGCCACCCTGCGCCAGCAGCGCATCGACCAGCAGCGCCTGCGCGTGCGGCGCACCGTGCTGCGCCGCGACGGCATGCGCTGCGAGGTGCAGGCCGGGGACGGCGGCGCCACCCGCTGGCTGCTGGACTTCTGCGGCAACGACTATCTGGGCCTGGCCCGGCATTACACCGTCAGCGGCGCGCTGCAGGACGAGGCGGCGCGCAGCGGCGCCGGCGGCGTGGCCTCGCATCTGGTGTGCGGCCACCACGCCGCGCACGTCGCGCTGGAGCTGGCGGTGGCCGACTGGCTGCAGGCGCCGGCGGCACTGCTGCTGGGCAGCGGCTATCTGGCCAATCTGGCGGTGGTCCAGGCGCTGCTGGGCGAGGGCGACGTGTGCGTGCAGGACCGCCTCAACCACGCCAGCCTGATCGACGGCGCGCGCCTGGCCGGCTGCGCGCTGCGCCGCTATCCGCACGCCGATCCCGAAGGCGCGCTGCGTCAGCTGCGGGCCGCCCCCGAAGGTGCCGCGCTGCTGGCCAGCGACGGGGTGTTCAGCATGGACGGCGACATCGCCCCGCTGCGCGCGTTGGCGCTGATCGCGCGCGCGCAGCGCGCCACGCTCTACATCGACGAGGCGCATGCAACTGGGGTGCTCGGCGAGGAAGGCCGCGGCAGCGTGGCCGCCGCCGGGCTCGATCACGGCGCGGTGCCGCTGCGGCTGGTGACCCTGGGCAAGGCGCTGGGCGGCTACGGCGCGCTGGTGGTGGGCGAGGCGGATCTGGTGCGGCACCTGGCGGAAACCGCGCGCCCCTACATCTACACCACCGCGCTGCCGCCGGCGCTGGCCGCGGCCTCGCTGGCGGCGGTCCAGCGCGCGCGCCGCGATGAGCTGGCGGCGCGCGCGGCTGGCGGAACTGGTGGCCCGCTTCCGCGCCGGCGCGCGCCGGCTCGGGCTGCCGCTGCTCGACTCCGACACCCCGATCCAGCCGCTGCACTGCGGCGACGACGCGCGCGCGCTGGCGCTGGCGCAGGCGCTGGAGGCGCAGGGCCTCTGGGTCGGCGCGATCCGTCCGCCAACCGTGCCGGAAGGCCGCGCGCGCCTGCGTATCACCCTGTCGGCCGCACACACGAAGCCCAGCTGCGCACCCTGCTGGACGCGCTGGCGCGCGTCCACGACCGGCTCGCTGGCGCTACAGCCCGCCCAGGCACAGATATTTGATCGCCGTGTAGTCGTCCAGCCCGTGCTGCGAGCCTTCGCGCCCGAAGCCGGACTGCTTGATCCCGCCGAACGGCGCGACCTCGGTGGAAATCAGCCCGGTATTGAGGCCGACCATCCCGCACTGCAGCGCCTCGGCCACCCGCCAGGCGCGTGCCAGGTCGCGGGTGTAGAAATAGCCGGCCAGCCCGAACTCGGTGGCGTTGGCCAGCGCAATGGCCTCGTCCTCCGTGTTGAAGCGCAGCAGCGGCGCCACCGGCCCGAAGGTTTCCTCCTGCGCCAGCCGCATCTCCGGCGTGGCGTCCAGCAGCACGGTCGGTTCATAGAACGTGCCGCCCAGCGCGTGCCGGCGGCCGCCCAGCGCCAGCCGCGCGCCCTTGGCCAGCGCGTCGGCCACGTGCGCTTCCACTTTCGCGAGCGCCTTGGCATCGATCAGCGGCCCCTGGTCGCTCGCGCCGGACAGGCCCGGCCCCACCCGCAGCTTGCGCGCCGCCTCGACCAGCTTGTCCGCGAAGGCATCGTAGATGCCCTCCTGCACCAGCAGCCGGTTGGCGCACACGCAGGTCTGGCCGCTGTTGCGGAACTTGCTGGCGATCGCGCCGGCGACCGCGGCATCGAGGTCGGCATCGTCGAACACGATGAACGGGGCATTGCCGCCCAGCTCCAGCGAGAGCCGCTTGAGATCGTCCGCGCACTGCGCCATCAGCCGCTTGCCGACCGCGGTGGAGCCGGTGAAGGTGAGCTTGCGCACCTGCGGATTGGCGGTCATCTCCTGGCCGATGGCCGCGGCATCCTGGCCGGTGACGATGTTGAACGCGCCCGGCATCAGCCCCGCGCGCTCGGCGATCACGCCCAGGGCCAGCGCCGACAGCGGGGTCTGCAGCGCCGGCTTGCACACCACCGTGCAGCCGGCGGCCAGCGCCGCGCCAAGCTTGCGCCCCAGCATCGCGGACGGGAAGTTCCACGGCGTGATCGCCGCCACCACGCCCACCGGCTGGCGCAGGGTGAGGATGCGCACGCCATCCACGTGGCCCGGGATCACCTCGCCGTCCATGCGCTTGGCCTGCTCGCCGAACCATTCGAAATAGCTCGCCGAATAGGCGATCTCGGCGCGCGCCTCCGTCAGCGGCTTGCCCTGCTCGGCGGTCATCAGCCGCGCCAGGTCTTCCTGGTGTTGCAGCATCAGATCGGCCATCCGCCGCAGCACCTGCGCCCGCTGTTTGGCGGTCTGGCCCGCCCACGCGGGAAAGGCGGCATGCGCGGCGGCGATCGCGCGCCGGGTTTCGGCCGCGCCCATGTCCGGCACCGTGCCCAACGGCAGGCCGTCGACCGGGTCGTGCACGGCGCAGGTACCGCCGGCGTCGGCCGCGCACCAGCGGCCGTCGATCAGCGCCTGCTGGCGAAAAAGATCAGGGTCGGCAAGCGCGAGGCGAGTCGAAGCGTCCATTGGCCTCCTCCGGGAACGATGACGGTGCGGAAACGATACGCCGGGCGGCGTGAGCTTCGCGCGATAATGCACATCCGTTCCGCTTCCGTTTCCGCCTGCCGCGCCGCATCACTGGCAGGAATCCCCATGACCGATCCGAACAACGCATTGCACGTGGAGATCACGGGCGACGGCCCGCCGCTGGTGCTGCTGCATGGCTGGGCCATGCACGGTGGTATCTTCGCGCCGCTGGTGCAGGCGCTGCGCGCGCGGCGCACCCTGTACGTGGTGGACCTGCCGGGGCACGGCCACAGCCGCGATGCCGGCGTGCCGCTGGCGCTGGAGGCCTGCGCACAGGCGGTGCTGGCCGCGGTGCCCACCGCGCCGTGGTGCGGCTGGTCGCTGGGCGGGCTGATCGCCCTGCACGCTGCGCAGCAGGCGCCGCAGCGGGTGCCGGCGCTGGCGATGGTCTGCGCCACGCCGAAGTTCGTGCGCGGCGACGGCTGGCCACACGGGATGCCGGTACAGGTGTTCACCGAGTTCGCACAGTCCCTGGCGCAGGACTGGCAGGGCACGGTCGAACGCTTCCTCGCGCTGGAGGCGTTCGGCTCCGAGCACATGCGCGAGGAGCTGCGCCTGCTGCGCGAGGCGGTGCTGGCGCGCGGCGCGCCCGTGCCGCAGGTGCTGGCCGCCGGCCTGCGCCTGCTGGAAACCTGCGACCTGCGCGCGGCGCTGCCGGCGCTGCGCATGCCCAGCCTGTGGCCGGGCGGCCGCCGCGACCGCCTGGTGAACCCGGCCGCGCTGCAGGCCGCCGCCGCGCTGGCGCCGCAGGCGCGCTACGTCGAGGTGGGGCATGCCGGGCACGCGCCGTTCCTGACCCATGCCGACGCGGTGGCCACCGCGCTGCGCGACTTCCTCGACGGAGCATCGGCATGAGCGCGCCGCTGTTCGATACCCGCCAGGTGCGGCGCGCGTTCTCGCGTTCGGCCGCCAGCTACGACGCCGCCGCGCGCCTGCAGCGGCTGGTAGAAGCGCGGCTGCTGGAAGCGCTGGACTACCTCGACGATCCCGCGCTCGGCCGCACGCCGCCGCAGGTGGTGCTGGATCTGGGCAGCGGCACCGGCCACGCCAGCGGCATGCTGCAGAGGCGCTGGCCGAAGGCGCGCGTCATCGCGCTGGATCTGGCGCTGCCGATGCTGCGCCAGGCGCGCGCCGCCAATGCCGCCCCGCGCCTGCCCGGACTGCCGCTGCGCAATCCGTTCGCGGCCACC
This sequence comes from Thermomonas sp. S9, assembly GCF_024704365.1. GTDB lineage: Bacteria > Pseudomonadota > Gammaproteobacteria > Xanthomonadales > Xanthomonadaceae > Thermomonas. The sequence goes on along the minus strand of NZ_JAJDFY010000001.1, from coordinate 453,136 downwards.
CCGCAGCCGGTGTGCGCGGATGCGCGCGCACTGCCGCTGGCCGAGGCCAGCGTGGACGTGCTCTTCTCCAATCTGTGCCTGCAGTGGGTCGAGGATCTGCCGGCGGTGCTGGCCGGCTTCCGCCGCGTGCTCAAGCCGCACGGGCTGCTGCTGTTTTCCACCTTCGGCCCGGACACCCTGTGGGAGCTGCGCGATGCGTTCGCGCAAGCCGACGAGGCCCCGCACGTCAGCCCGTTCATGGACGTGGCGGCGGTGGGCGATGCGCTGGTGGCCGCGGGCTTCTTCCAGCCGGTGGTGGACCGCGACCTCGAGACCAGCCTGTATCCGGACATGCCGGCGCTGATGCGCGAACTGCGCGCGCTGGGCGCCACCAATGCGCTGGCCTCGCGCCGCCACGCGCTGACCGGGCGCCGCCGCTTCGCGGTCGCGGCCGAGGCCTACGAGGCCCGGCGCGCCGCGTCCGGGCTGCCGGCCAGCTGGGAAATCATCAGCGCGATGGCCTGGGCGCCGGAGGCCGGCACCCCGATCCGCGAACACGGGGTCGACCTGGCCGCGGTGCCGGTAGCGCGCATCCCGATCCGCCGGCGCGGCTGAGGCGCGTCCTCAGCGCACCTGCGCCAGCCAGTCCTCGAGGTTGTAGTAGTTGCTGACCCGCGCGATGCGGCCTTCGCGCAGGTCGAAGAACGCCCCGCCCGGCAGCACGTAGGCCTGCCCGCGCGCGGGCGGCAGCCCGGTATCCGCCCGCAGGTACTGCCCGTGCACCACGTACTCGGCGGCGGCGCGGGTGCCGTCCTCGCTGGCCAGCACCACCACGTCGCGCAGCTGCTCGCGGTAGCAGCGCGCCATCCGCTGCAGGAAGGCGGCAAACGCCGGCTTGCCGGTTTCGCGCGGGCCCTGGTTGAGATCGTGGATCACCTCCTCGGCCAGCAGCGCCAGCATGCCGTCCCAGTCGCCGCGGTTGAACGCGGCGTAGTAGGACAGCACCAGTTCGATCGCGCGGTCGTGCGCGCGGTTGCCATCGATCTTCACGCGGCGTCTCCTGCAAGGGCGAACAGGGCCGGCAGCGCGTCGAGGTCGACGTTGCCGCCCGACAGCACGATCCCGACCCGGCGTCCGGAAAACAGCGCCGGATGCGCCAGCACCGCCGCCAGCGCGATCGCCGACGACGGCTCCACCAGCTGCTTGCTGCGCGTCCACAGCAGGCGCAGCGCGGCCACGGTGCGCGCATCGTCCACGGTGAGCACGCGCGCGCCCGATGCGCGCAGCAGGGCGAAATTGGGCGCGCCCAGGGTGCCGCGCAGGCCGTCGCAGACGGTATCGGGCACGAAGTCATGGTCGAGCGCACCGCGCGCGAACGAGCGCGCGCCGTCGGCGGCGCCTTCGGGTTCGGCCAGGAACAACTCGCACGCCGGTGCCAGCGCGCGCACCGCCAGCGCGGTGCCGGCGGCCAGCCCGCCGCCGCCCAGCGGCACCACCACGGCATCCAGATCGGGCACCGTGTGCAGCAGTTCCAGCGCGGCGGTGCCCTGGCCTGCGATCACGCGCGCATCGGCATAGGGATGCACCACGGTGGCGCCGGTCTCGGCCTGCACCCGCGCGCAGGCGGCCTCGCGCGCGGCGATGGTGGGCGCGCAGGGGTGCAGCAGCGCGCCGGCGTGCGCGATCGCCGCGAGCTTGGCGCGCACCGCCCCTTCCGGCACCACCACGTGGCAGGCAATCCCGCGCAGGCGGGCGGCCAGCGCCAGCGCCGCGCCATGGTTGCCGGAGGAATGCGTCACCACGCCGCGGGCGGCGGTGGCATCGTCCAGCGCGAACACCGCATTGCAGGCGCCGCGGAACTTGAACGCCCCGATGCGCTGCAGGTGCTCGGCCTTGAAGTGCAGGCGCGCGCCGGTCTCGGCGTTGAGCGCACGCGACGTGAGCACCGGGGTGGCGTGCACATGCGCGGCGATGCGCGCCGCGGCGTCGAGGACATCATTGAAATCGGGCGAGGCGGCGTACATCCGCACATGCTAACCCGCGGCCCAACGCGCAGGCCCGGGGCAGTCGCCGCCGGCGCCCGCGGTCACGAACCGTGACGCAGCCCACAGACCGCACCGGAAAGCGTCGCAAGGGTGACCGGATGCGTCACTTCGCGCCGGATCGCGCTAATCTAGCGCTGCCGGTGTCGGCAGGATTTCCCGGATCCCCCTGTTCCGTCGTCCTGCCGGCACCGGCGCCCGCTGCACCGGCGCGGCGCGCGGCCATCGCCACGGCCGCCCCTCCGGTGCCATCGCAAGGCGAGACGCGGCGCGCACTGGCGCGCAGATCGGATGTGTAAAAAGAACGAGGGCCGGCTGTCCCCCGACAACCGGCCCTCCCGGCATCCTCGACCTGCGCAGGGTCGGCCCCTGTTCAGTCCGACCATCACCTGGCGGTGTGCCAGGCCGAGTGCCGGACTGTTGGAAGCAGGAAGCGTGCCAGTCCCGCGCACCGCCCCGCCCGCCGCGCGATAATGGCCCCAGGATGAGCAACGCCTTCTACCACTTCGACGTGATCGTGATCGGCGGCGGCCATGCCGGCACCGAGGCCGCGCTGGCCTCCGCGCGCGCCGGCGCGCGCACCTTGCTGCTGACCCACAGCATCGAGACCGTGGGCGCGATGAGCTGCAACCCGGCGATCGGCGGCATCGGCAAGGGCCATCTGGTGAAGGAGATCGACGCGCTGGGCGGCATCATGGCGCGCGCCGCGGACGCCGCCGGCATCCAGTGGCGCGTGCTCAACGCCAGCAAGGGCCCGGCGGTGCGCGCCACCCGCTGCCAGGCCGACCGCGCGCTGTACCGCGCCTTCATCCGCCGCGCGGTGGAAACCCAGCCGAACCTCACCGTGTTCCAGGCCGCGGTGGACGACATCGTCATCGAACAGGACGCCGTGCGCGGCGCGATCACCCATACCGGCCTGCGCTTCCACGCGCCGGCGGTGGTGCTCACCGCCGGCACCTTCCTGGCCGGCAAGATCCACATCGGGCCGACCCAGTACGCCGCCGGGCGCATGGGCGATCCGCCGTCCACCGCGCTGGCGCACAAGCTGCGCGAAGGCCGCTTCGTGGTGGACCGGCTGAAGACCGGCACCCCGCCGCGGATCGACGGACGCACGCTGGATTACGCGGTGATGGAAGAACAGCCGGGCGACGATCCGCGCCCGGTGATGTCGTTCCTCGGCAGCCTTCACGACCATCCGCGCCAGGTCAGCTGCTGGATCACCCACACCAGCGAACGCACCCACGCCATCATCCGCGGCGCGCTCGACCGCTCGCCGCTGTACAGCGGCCAGATCGAGGGCATCGGCCCGCGCTATTGCCCGTCGATCGAGGACAAGGTGGTGCGTTTCGCCGACAAGCCCAGCCACCAGATTTTCGTCGAGCCCGAGGGGCTGGACGTGGTGGAAATCTATCCGAACGGCATCTCCACCTCGCTGCCGTTCGACGTGCAGCTGGAGTTGGTGCGCTCGATCCGCGGCTTCGAGCAGGCGCACATCACCCGCCCCGGCTACGCCATCGAATACGACTTCTTCGACCCGCGCGGGCTGAAGGCCTCGCTGGAGACCAAGACGGTGGCCGGGCTGTTCTTCGCCGGCCAGATCAACGGCACCACCGGCTACGAGGAAGCCGCCGCGCAGGGCCTGCTGGCGGGGGTGAACGCCGCGCGCCACGCGCAGGACAAGCCGCCCTGCACGCTGCGCCGCGACCAGGCCTACCTCGGCGTGCTGGTCGATGACCTGATCACCCACGGCACCAGCGAGCCCTACCGCATGTTCACCAGCCGCGCCGAATACCGGCTGCAGCTGCGCGAGGACAATGCCGACGCGCGGCTGACACCGCTCGGGCGCGAACTGGGCCTGGTCGATGACCTGCGCTGGGAACGCTTCAGCCGCAAGCGCGCGGCGATTGAGCGCGAGACCGCGCGCCTGGCCGGCCTGTGGGCGGCGCCGAACAACGCGCTGGGCGCGGCGCTGGCGCGCCACCTCGGGCTCGAGGTCAGCCGCGAGAACAGCGCGCTGGACCTGCTGCGGCGGCCGGAGCTGGACTACGCCCGGCTGATGCAGGTGCCCGAACTGGGACCCGGCGTTGCCGACCAGAAGGTCGCCGAGCAGGTGGAAATCGCCACCAAGTACGCCGGCTACCTCGAGCGCCAGCGCGAGGAGATCGCGCGCCAGCAGCGCCACGAGGCGACCGCGATCCCGGACGGCTTCGACTATGCGCAGGTGCGCGGGCTCTCCGCCGAAGTGCTGCAGAAGCTGCAGCAGGTGCGGCCGCAGACCATCGGGCAGGCGCAGCGCATCCCGGGCGTGACCCCGGCGGCGATCTCGCTGCTGCTGGTGCACCTGGAGCGCGCGCGGCGCGAACGCGCGGCCTGAACAAGCGGCCGTTCCAGTACGGCGCAGTTGCGCGACAATCGCCCCTCACTGCCGGAGTGCCGACCATGCGCCTGCCTGCTTTCACCTTCGCCGCTTTCGCCCTGCTGCTGTCTGCCTGCCAGCGAACGTCTGCGCCGCCCCGGCCCGCCAACGGCGACTACGCGGTGCAGACCTGGGTGCTGCCGGCCGAGGCCGGCTCGATGGCGCCCGCCCTGGTGGCGGGCCCCGGCGGGCGCGTGCTGCTGGGCTGGATCAACCGCCGCGAAGGCCGCCGCAACGCGCTGCAGTTCGCCTCCTACACCGAGGCCGACGGCTGGCAGAGCCAGCCGCGCACGATTGCCATCGGCAACGCGCTGCAGGCGAATGCCGCCGACCCTCCACACCTGCTGGCCACGCCCGATGGCGCGCTGTGGGCGCAGTGGGTGCAGACGCAGCCGGACGCTGCCGGTGGGACCGACGTGGTGCTGGCGCGCTCCAAGGACGGCGGCATGGCCTGGGAGCAGATCACCCGGGTGAACACCGACGGCATGCCCACCGAGCACGGCTTCGCCGCGCTGTGGGCCGACGGCAGCGATGGCGCCGGAGTCGCCTGGCTGGACGGGCGCGGCAAGCGCCCCGCGCCCCCGCATGGCGCCGCCACGGGTGCGCATGACGAAGGCGAGGGCGACATGCAGCTGCGCGCCAACCGCTTCACCCTCGACCTGGCGCGCGGCAGCGATGCCGTGGTGGATGTGCGCAGCTGCGACTGCTGCCAGGTCGCGGTGGCCCTCACCCGCCGCGGCCCGCTGCTGGCCTGGCGCGACCGCGACGCCAACGAGGTGCGCGACATCGCCACCGCGCGCTATCAGCAGGGCGCGTGGACCGCGCCGCGGATCGCGCATGCCGACGGCTGGAAGGTGGAAGGCTGCCCGGTGAACGGCCCGGCGCTGGCCGCCCACGATGCGAACGTGGCGCTGGCCTGGTACAGCGAAGGCAGCGGCCAGCCGGCCGTATACCTGGCCCGCAGCCAGGATGCGGGCGACCAGTTCGACCCGCCGGTAACGGTGGCCGCCGGCCCCAACGTGCTGGGACGCCCCGCGGTCGCACTGGACGCCCGCCAGGTGTGGGTGGCCTGGCTGGAGCAGGCCGACCGCGGCCAGCGCCTGCAGCTGGCGCGCTACGCACCCGACCTGTCGCGTCGCCTGCAGACCCTCACCCTCGCCACATTGGCAACCCGCGGCCTGGCCAGTGGCTATCCGCGCCTGGTGGTGGATGAGGGCGGCGCGTGGCTGGCCTGGACCGACGTGGACGCCAGCGGCGTGGCCCACCTCAAGGGCGCGCGCGTGGCGCGCTGAGCGCGCGTCCGGCGGCACCGCACGGACGCCATCGCGATTCGCGCATCCATCCCGAAGGTTCGGGATTCAGGTTCCTTGGCGATTAATCGACGCGGGAGCCCGCACCCGACGCAGGCCAGCGCCAGCTCACCATTCCACTTCCGCCATCGAACAGTTCAGGCCGGAGCCGATGCCGAGCAGGGCCACCCGGCTGCCCTTCTTCAGGCGGCCCATCTCGCGCAGCTTGGACAGCACGATCGGCACGCTGGCCGGGCCGATGTTGCCGTGCTCGGCGAAGATGGTCATGACCTTCTTCGGGTCGATCCCCATCGCCTTGGTGAAGGCGGCGGTATGCACCTTGCTGACCTGGTGGATGACGAATTCGTCCAGTTCGGAGACGACCCATCCCAGCTTCTGCTTGGCGACCTCGAAGGTCTTGGTGGCCAGCTTGATGCCCTCCACCAGCAGCATGCGGGTGTCGGTGATCATGCCGTCGATGTTGCCGCGGCAGAGCTTGTTCCACTCGGTGGCGGCGCGCGTCACGCCGCCCTTGTAGCGCGGCGCGCCCGGGGCCAGCTCGGCGCGCGCCAGCACCATCGCGGCGGCGCCGGAGCCAAGGGTGAGGGTGGCCAGCTCGTTCTTGAAGTCTTCCTCGGTGACGTCGGCGCGGGTCATGCGGCTCGAGCGTCTTCTCGTAGGCGAGATTGGCGGTCTCGCCGTCCACCACCAGGGCGTATTCGATCTCGCCGCGTTCGATCATGCGCGCGGCGATGTCCATGCCGTTGATGAAGGCCAGGCAGGCGTTGGCCACGTCGAAGTTCTGGCAGGTGTCGGGCAGACCGAGGTTGCCGCTGACGATGGAGGCGGTGGACGGCTCCAGGTAGTCGCGGCTGACCGAGGTGTTGACCAGCAGGCCCACCTTGTCGGGGTCGATGCCGGCATCCGCCAACGCCTTCACCCCGGCCAGGGTGGCGGCATCCGAGGCCTGCACGTCGCCGTCCCACAGGCGGCGCGCATGCACGCCGGCCACGTCGCCGAGCACGTCCACCCGGATGCCGAGGCGGTCGAGGGTCGGCTTCAGGCGCGCGTTGATCTCCCCGGAGGTCAACCGGCGCGGGGCGTCGATATGGGCCAGGCCGGCAATGGCAACGTGGTGGAACAGCATGGCGGGACACTCGTACGGGCGCCGGGGCGGCGCCGGAACCGCCTAGGATAGCGGCTTTCGCTCCCGTACGCCGGCGTATCCCCGGCCTGTTCAGGTTGGCGCGGCGCCGGCCTCAGCGGCAGCGCCACATCGCCCAGCGCTGCTCGCCCTCGGCCGGCGGGCCGAGCGGGCTGATCCGGTTGGCGCCCAGGCGCGGCGCCTCGTTGCGGGCCAGGACCTCCAGCTCGTCGCGCACGCGCAGGGCGTCGCGCTCGTAGAAGCCCACCTTGTGGGTCACCGAGACCACCACCTCGCCGCGCGCCTCGCAGCCGGCCGGGGCGGCCGCCAGCACCGTCACCTGCTGTGCCCCCCGGGGCCATCTTCACGAAGGTGCAGGCCGGTAGGGCCAGCACCAGCAGGACGACGGCGGCGACACGGATCGGCAGGGGCATGCGCGGGACTCCCGGAAAACGAAGACGCACCGGATTGTGGCCCGGTGCGTCTGAATCGTGCAAAAGCGGTGGGGGGCGCCGCACCCGCTGGCACATGGGCCGCGGCGACCGGCCGGGGCTTACTTCTTCGCCACCGGCTTGCCGTCGGCGTCGATCACGGTCACCTCGCCCAGGTTGAGCGCGCGCAGCGGGGCCTCGGTCCTGGACAGATCGCCCACCACCACCCAGGTCAGGCCGCTGGAATCGAGGGCCTTGGCGGCCGCGTTCACCTGCGCCGGGGTCATCGCCTCGATCTGCGCCTTGCGCTGGAACACGTAATCGTCGGGGCGGCCGTACAGCGCATTGCTGGCGATGGTGTTCATCACCGCGGCGGCGGTCTCGTAGGCGCCGGGCAGGGTCAGGGTGAGCACCTTCTCCATGCCCTCCACTTCCTCGGCGCTGGCCGGGCGCTGGCCGCCGGCGTACTCGGCGATCTCGCGCCGCATCTCCGCCGCTGCCTCGCCGGTCTTGTCGATCTGCACCGGGGCCGAGGCGGTCCACAGGCGCTGGCCGAGGGCGCCGCCGGCGCCGCTGCGGGCGCCGTAGGACCAGTGCTTGTCCTCGCGCAGGTTCATGTTCAGGCGCGCGGTGAAATCGCCGCCGATCACCATGTTGGCCATGTCGTACTCGACCGTCTTCGGATCGGTGCTGGACGGCAGCAGGGTGGCCGCGACGATGTTGGCCTGCACCGCCCCCGGCTGGTCCACCAGGAACACCCGCGGCTTGGGCTGCGCCGGCACCTGCGGGATGGCCGGTGCGGCGGGCGCGCCGGGGGCGGCCGTCCAGTCGCCGAACGCCTGTTCCAGCAGCGGCAGGATTTCCGGCAGGGTGGTGTCGCCCACCACCACCAGGGTGGCGTCCTGCGGGCGCAGGGCGGTGGCGTGCCAGCGCTGGATGTCGGCGCGGGTCAGGGCCGCGATCCCGGCCTCGGTGCCGCTGCGCGGCGCCGCGTAGGGATGCCCGGCGCCGTACACCAGGCCCGGCAGCACGCGCTGCACGATGCCGTTCGGGCTGGCCTTCTCCTGCTTGATGCCGGCGATCCACTGCCCGCGCACGCGGTCGATGTCGGCCTGCGCGAAGCGCGGCCTGCGCAGCATGTCGGCGTACAGCGCCAGCGATGGGGCGAGGTTCTGCTTCAGCGCCGACAGGTAGGCGCTGCTGCCGTCCTGGCCGGCGCTGGCGCCCAGCTGCGCGCCCAGCGCCTCGGCGCGGTCGGCGAACGCCAGCGCGTCGAGATCGCCGGTGCCCTCGTCCAGCAGGCCGGCTGCGAAGCTGGCCACGCCGGGCGCGCTGGCGGCGGCGCCGCCGCGGAACTCGTAGCTCATCTGCACCACCGGCACGTCATGGCGCTCGGCCAGGATCACCTTGGTGCCGTTGCGCAGGGTGGCATGCTGCTGCTGCGGGAACTTCAAATCCGGAAAACGCGCGGGCATCGGTACGCCGGCCTTGCGGTCCACCGTGCTCGGCAGGGTCGTGTACTTGGGATCCGGCCTGGGGGTCTTGAACGGCGCCGGGGTGACCGTGGGGTCTTCCGCCAGCGCGACCCGCTTGCCGGGGTTCACCACCAGGGTGTGGCTACCCTTGCCGGCGCCCAGCCAGGCATTGCCGGTGGCGCGCAGGTTGGCCGGGGTCACCGCGGCCAGGGTCTTGAGGCTGGCGCGGAAGCAGCCGGGGTTGCCGGTGTACACCGCGCATTCGGCCAGCACGTCGGCCTTGCCGCCGAACCCGCCGATGCGCTCGATGCCGCGGATCCAGCCGGCCTCCAGCGCGGTGCGCGCGCGCGCCACTTCGTCCGCGCTCGGGCCGTCCTTCAGCAGCGCTTTCAGCTCCTCGTCGATCGCCGCCTCCACCTTGGCCACGTCCACGCCCTGCTTGACCGCGGCGGTGATCATGAAGGTGCTGCTGAGCTGCGCGCCGTAGGCGCCGGCGCTGATGTTGTCCACCAGCTTGTCCTGGTGCACCAGCCGGCGATCCAGGCGCGAGGCCTTGCCGCCGCCGAGGATGCGCGCCAGCACCTGCAGGCGGTCGAGGTCGGGCTGGCCGTACTCGGCCACGTTCCATACGCGGTAGATACGCGACTGCGGCACGTTGTCGGTCATCTCGCTGCGGGTGTCGGCGGTGTGCGCGGCGACGTCCACCTTGGGTTGGGCCATGGTCGGGCCGGCCGGGATGTCGCCGAAGTACTTGGCCACCTTTTCCTTCGCGGTGGCCAGGTCGATGTCGCCGGCCAGCACCAGCGCCGCGTTGTTGGGGCCGTACCAGGTGCGGAACCAGGTCTTCACGTCCTCCAGCGAGGCCGCGTTGAGGTCGTTCATCGAGCCGATGGTGCTGTGGTGGTACGGGTGGCCGGCCGGGTACATGGTCTTGCCCAGCACGTCCCACACCTGGCCATAGGGCTGGTTCTCGCCCTGGCGCTTCTCGTTCTGGACCACGCCGCGCTGCTCGTCCAGGGTCTTCTGGTCGATTGCGCCGAGCAGGTGGCCCATGCGGTCGGATTCCATCCACAGCGCGGTGTCGAGCGCGGTGGTGGGCACGTTCTCGAAGTAGTTGGTGCGGTCGGAGTTGGTGGTGCCGTTCTGGTTGGTGGCGCCGATCGCCTTGAACGGAGTGAAGAACTCGCCCGGCGCGTTCTCGCTGCCGTTGAACATCAGGTGCTCGAACAGGTGCGCGAAACCGGTGCGGCCGGCCGGTTCGTCCTTGCTGCCGACGTGGTACCAGAGGTTGACCGCGACGATCGGGGCCTTGCGGTCGGTATGCACGATCACGCGCAGGCCGTTGGGCAGGGTGAAGGTCTCGTAGGGGATATCGACCGTGGCGGCGGTGGTGGCAGCGGCGGCGCGTGCCGAGGGCGCATAGCCTGCGATCGGCAGGCTGGCGGCGAGGGCAAGCGCCAGTGCGGCGGGACGGAACACGGACATCGACGACTCCTTCGGGTTCTGGCGGGAGCGGTTCCGGCGGGGGCCTGGAACGGCGAGCGTTCGATCATAGCCGCCACCCCGGCGGCCTACACTAGGCCGAAAGCCACCCGGGAGTTTTCGCCATGCCATGCACCGTCCTCGTCACCGGCGCCAACCGCGGCCTCGGGCTCGAATTCACGCGCCAGCTGCTGGCCCGCGGCGAGGCCGTGATCGCCACCTGCCGCCAGCCCGCGCAGGCGACGGCGCTGCAGGCGCTGGGCACGGCGCATCCAGGCCAATTGCGGGTGCTGGCGCTGGACGTGGCCAGCGAGGCCGCACGCGTGCAGTTCACGGCGGTACTGGAGCACACCCTCGCCGGCGCGGCGCTGGACCTGTTGATCAACAACGCCGGCGTGCTGCAGCCGGGCGAGCGCTTCGGCCAGGTGACCCAGGCTGCGCTGGAGGAGAGCCTGCGCACCAACGCGATCGGCCCGTTCCTGCTGGTGCAGGCGCTGGCCGCGCACCTGCGCGACGGCGCCACCGTCGCCAACCTCAGCTCGCAGCTGGGCTCGATCGCGCGCGTGGCCCGCTTCGGCACGCCCAGCTACTGCGCCGGCAAGGCGGCGCAGAACATGCTGGGCGCGCAGCTCGCGCAGGCGCTGGCGCCGCGCGGCATCGTGGTGCTGCAGCTGCACCCGGGCTGGGTGCAGACTGACATGGGCGGGCCGCAGGCGTCGCTGAGCGCGCAGGAATCGGCGGCCGGGCTGCTGCGGGTGATCGAGCGCGCCACGCCCGCGCAGTCCGGCGCCTTCCTCGACTGGCAGGGCCAGACGCTGCCCTGGTAGGCCGCCCTACAATGCCGCGATGCCGCACGTCATCCTGCATCGCCCGGAAATCCCGCCCAATACCGGCAACGTGATCCGTCTGTGCGCCAACACCGGCGCGCGGCTGCACCTGGTGCGCCCGCTCGGCTTCGACCTCGAGGATCGCCAGCTCAGGCGCGCCGGGCTGGACTACCACGAGTACGCGCGGGTGCAGGTGCACGACGATCTCGACGCCGCGCTGGCGGCGATCGCCGCCGACATCGGCGCGCGGCCGCGGGTGTTCGCGCTGTCCACCCGCGGCCGCGTGCGCTACGACACGCCGGCCTACCGCGACGACGACGTGTTCCTGTTCGGCAGCGAAACCGCCGGACTGCCGCAGGCGGTGCTGGAGGCGATCCCCGAGGCGCAGCGCCTGCGCCTGCCGATGCGCCCGCACAACCGCAGCCTCAACCTGTCCAACGCGGTGGCGGTGATGGTGTTCGAAGCCTGGCGCCAGGCCGGTTTCACCGGCGGCGACTGAACGCCGCGCAGCGCGACAGACAAAGGCGCGCGTTTACTCCTGCGTTCCCGAATGGTTCCTGTACCAGAGAGTTCTGGATTCAGGCCGCGTTGCGGGCGCCCGCCAACAATGGCCGCACGCCCGACCGGTCGGTCGTGCGTACAACAACAAACACGGAGGTCATCCCCCATGAAGCGTTATGCCATTGCCCTGGCCCTGATTGCTGCCCTGCCCTTCGCCGCTTCCGCGGCCGACGGCATCACCTACAACTACGTGCAGGGTGGCTACGTCGCCACCAACACCAGCGGCCCGGATGCGGACGGTTGGGGCGTGAACGGCTCGGTCGCCGTCAGCCCGAACTTCCACCTGCTGGCCGAGTACACCAACCAGGACGTGAAGCACTCCAGTGCCGGCTTCGACCAGTGGCGCATCGGCGGCGGCTACAACACCGCGGTCGGCAAGAACACCGACTTCGTGGCCGACGTGGCCTATGACCGCTACGCCGTGAAGCACGGCGGCCCGAAGGCCAACGGCTACAGCGTCGAGACCGGCGTGCGCAGCGCCCTGATGCCGAACCTGGAAGGCTATGCCAAGGTCGGCTACATGGACACCAACAAGACCAGCGGCGAAGCCTATGGCCGCCTGGGCGCGAACCTGATGTTCACCCAGAACTTCGGCATGAACGCCGACGTGCGCCTGATCCAGGGCGGCGACAAGCAGTACTTCGTCGGCCCGCGCTTCACCTGGTAAGCGACGCCACGCCGCAACACGGAAACGCCCGGCGCAGGCCGGGCGTTTTCTTTGGCATCGCCGCATTGACCGCCACGCGGAAGCAGCGGCCGTCAGCAGCGTCAGCAGAACAGCGACTGCGGATATTCGGCCTTGCGCTCGCGCGCCATCAGCCGCGCCAGTCCTTCCGCCGGGGTCACCGCGCCGTGCAGCACGTCGCGCACGCCTTCGGCGATCGGCAGCTCAATGCCATGCGCGTCCGCCAGGCGCATCACCTCGTCGGCGGTCTGCAGCGATTCCACCACCTGTCCGATCTCGCACACCGCCTCCGCGATCGACGCGCCGCGGCCCAGCGCCAGGCCCAGCCGGCGGTTGCGCGAGAGATCGCCCGTGCAGGTCAGCACCAGGTCGCCCAGCCCGGCCAGGCCCATCAGGGTTTCCGGGCGGCCGCCGAGGGCGATGTTGAGGCGCAGCATCTCGTTGAGGCCGCGGGTGATCAGGCCAGCGCGGGCGTTCAGGCCCAGGCCCATGCCGTCGGCGACGCCGGTGGCCACGGCCAGCACGTTCTTCATCGCCCCGCCCAGCTCAGCGCCGCGCATGTCATTGCCGGTGTAGGCGCGGAACGCGGGGCCGTGCAGGGCGTCGGCGACCTGCTGGCAGAAGCCGGCGTCGTCGGAATGCACGGTGAGCGCGGTGGGCAGGCCTTCCGCCACTTCCTTGGCGAACGAAGGGCCGGTGACCACCGCCAGCGGCACGCCGCCGCCCAGCCCGCTGGCATCCAGAATGTCACCGGCGACTTCGTGCAGGAAGCGGCCGCTGCCCGGCTCGAAGCCCTTGGTGGCCCAGACCACGCCGGCGCCCGCCGGCCGCAGCGGGGCCAGCGCGCGCAGGGTCTCCGCGAAGGCGTGCGAGGGCACCACCACCAGCACCAGGCCGGCATCGGCCATCGCGTCCGGCAGCGACGTGGTCGCGTGCAGCCCCGCCGGCAGGGCGATGCCCGGCAGGTAGCGCGGGTTCTCGTGGCGCCCGGCGATCGCGGACGCCACCGCCGGATCGCGCCCCCACAGCACCGTGGGGTGGCCGTGGCGGGCGATCAGCGCGGCCAGCGCGGTGCCCCAGGAGCCCGCGCCGAGGACCGCGACCTTCGGCTTGGCAGCTGCCGCCATGCGTCGCCGGTCAGGCGTTGCCGGCGGTTTCGGCGTCGGCCAGCAGGCCGCCTTCCTGCCCCATCTGCGCGGCGCGCTGGCGCAAGGTCTCGGCGTACAGCGCCTCGAAGTTGATCGGCTGCATCGGGAACGGCGGGGAAGCCGCCGGCGGTGATCATCTGGCCCACCGCCGCCGAGGCGTAGGGGTACAGGATGTTCGGGCACTGGATGCCCAGCATGGCGTCCATCATCTGCTCGTCCATGCCGGCCAGACCGAACACGCCGGCCTGCTCGACTTCCGCCAGGTAGGCGGTCTTGCCGTTCAGGGTGCAGGTCAGGGTGATGCCCAGGCTGACCTCGAACGCGTTCTCGGCCAGGCGCTGCACCTTCTGGTTGAGCTTCATCTGCAGGTCGGGTTGGCCCTGCTCGTTGAACACCTGCGGCGCGTTCGGCGCTTCGAAGGACACGTCCTTCACGTACAGCTTCTCGACGGTGAAGGTCGGGCCCATCGGGGCATCGGCGGACGGCGCGGCGCCGTTCAGGGTTTCATCGGACATGGAACACTCCAGAAGGCACGCAAGGTGCGGCTAACGAAAAGGGAAGGTCGATTATCGCATCGAACCCGGGGCAACCCCAGCGAAATTGGGGCGGACGGCGGCGAACACAAGCCCCGGGCGGGGGCGGGGCGCTCAGCGGCCCTTGACCACCGGCAGGTCGGCGGCCAGCCAGGCGCGGATGCCGCCCTCCAGCACCGCCACGTTGGCGAACCCGGCCTTGCGCAGGCGCCTGGCGGCGACCGACGCTGTCTGGCCGACGTTGCATACCAGCACCACCGGCAGCGCCTTGGCCGGGGCCAGCGCCTTGTTCTCGGGGTCGAACTGGCTCATCTGCACGTTCTTCGCGCCGGCGATGTGGCCCTTGGCGAAATCGGCGGCGGCGCGCAGGTCGATCACCAGCGCGTTGTCGCGGTTGACCAGCGCGGTCAGCTGGGCCGGGCCGACGCGCTTGATGCCGCTGAGCAGGCCGGCGATCTCGTTGGCGATGATGGCCACGGTCAGGCCGACGAAGGCCAGCGACAGGACGGGATTGCGGCCGGCGAAGGCGGCCAGTTCGGCGAAGGTCACGGCATGGATCGGTCGGAAGGGGCTGGCCATTGTAGCGGCTGACGGTGCGGGCGGCCGTTTTAGGGAAGGTCTGAACAACGCCATCCAGGCGTTGTCAGCCCACGCCGGGTCCGGTACAGGCCCGGACTCGGCTCACACGCATCCATCACTTGCATGATGGATGCGTGGCCAGCCCTCCATGGCCGGCGGGAACCTCCGAGTTGTCAGAGGTTCCTTAGTCCTGCTCCTGCCAGAAATCGGGCAGGCCGCTGGTCTGCCACCAGGTCTTGCGGGCCGGATCAAAGCGCCAGCGTTCCTGGAACAGCACGGTGCGTACCTGCTGGGTATTGCGGTTGACCACCGTGATCTCGATCCGGCGCTGGATCTGGCTGCCGCCGACCACGCTGCTGCCGAGGTCGCGGTAGCCGGCGACCTGCAGCTGCCGGTAGCGCGAGAAATCGATGTCGGTCAGCGGGTGCGCGGCGCGCACCTCGGGATCGACCTGGCCCCAGGCGCGCTCGAAATCGCCCCAGCGGATCGCCTCCGACCACGCGTACTGGGCCTGGTCGAGCGCATCGCGGCGGCTGCTGGCGGCACCCACTGGCCAGGCCAGCAGCGGCAGCAGCACCAGCAACAGGCAGCGCAGCAGGAAACGGAGCATCGGCGGATCCTCGGCAGACGGCGGATGGCAAGCATCCTACCCGGCGCCGGCGGCGGTTTTCGCAATCGCCACGTAACGCCCGGCGAAGGTCGCCGCCACCGCGCCTGCGGCCAGCCGCGCCTGTGCCTGCAGGCGCAGGCTGGCGCGGCCCTGGTCGCGCACCGCCGCGACCAGCGCGGCCGCGGCGGCGGGGTCCTCGAACGTGGCCTCCACGTCCAGGTCCTCGAACACCGGCTTGAGATAGCGCACCTGGCTGTCGGCCACGAACACCTCCGCGCTCAGGCCGGCCTCGGCCAGGGTCAGGGTCACCAGTCCCCAGGCCGCCAGCGTCATCAGCGAGGCCAGGCTGCCGCCGAACGCGCAGCCCTTGTCATTGACGTTGGCCGCCAGCGGCGCGCCCAGGCGCAGCCGGCCCGCTTCCCACGCAAGGATGCGCGGCTGCAGGGCCGCCACCGGCGGCATGCCGTGCAGATGGCGGGAAAGGGCGTCCAATACGCTGCGCGAAGCGGTCTTATCCATCGCCCAAGCCTGCCGCAAAGCGCGCGGCTATGCCAAGCTGGGCGCATGCGCGTCCCCTCGCCCAGGCTGCCGTCCACGTTGCCGCCGCTGTACGGCTGGACCGTGCTGTCGCTGCGTCCGCGCGGCCAGCACGGCGGTCTGCGCGCCGCCGCGGCGCGCGCGGGTGCGCGGGTGCTGGCGCTGTCGCCGCAGGCGATCGTCGCACGCCATGACGATGCCACCCGGCAGGCACTGGAAGACGCGCTGGCGTCCGATTTCGTGCTGTTCACCAGCCCCAACGCGGTGCGCGCGGCGGCGGCGCTGGCGTCCCTGCACCCGCGCCGCGGCCAGGCCCTGGCTCGCCGTGGGCAGCGGCACCCGGCGCGCGCTGCAACGGCTGGGGATCGCCGCGCAGGCCCCGGCGCGGATGGACAGCGAAGGCCTGCTCGCGCTGCCGGCGCTGGCGGCCGTGCGCGGACACGCGGTCGGGCTGGTGACCGCCCCGGGCGGGCGCGACCGGCTGGCGCCGGCGCTGGCCGCGCGCGGCGCGCAGGTGCAGCGCGCTGATGTCTATGCGCGCGTGCCGGTGGCGCTAGGCGCGCGCCAGCGGGCCGCACTCGCGGCCGCACTGGCACACCCGCAGCAGGTGCTGCTGGCGCTGAGCAGCGGCGAGGCGCTGGCCGCGCTGCTGGCACAGGTGGACGACCCGCGCCTGCGCACGGTCGCGGTGGCTGCGGCCAGCGCGCGCCTGGCAGAGGTGGCGCGCACCGCTGGCTTCACCCGCGTGGCGGTGGCTGCCGGCACGCTCCCCGCCGATCTGCTGCGCGCGTGGCCTCTGGCGCCGCATGGCGGATCGTCATGCAAGCCTCGTCTTCATCCCGATGCGGGGTGACGCGATGTCCCGGTCGTTTTCGCGGCTGCCGGAGCAATTGCAGCGGCCGGGCTCGCACCGGGTGCCGGACGCGGTGTCCTGGCAGCGGCCGTGAGCGTCCGCCGCGCACCGGGGCGGTGCCGCCGCCCCGGTGCGCCTTCCTGCATCACTGCGTCTTCAGCGACACCTCGTCGATCAGGAACGAGGTCGCCAGGCTGGAATCCTCCACCCCGAGGAAGTACACCCGCACCGTCTTCCCCTTCCAGGACTTCACGTCGAAGCTGCGCTGCACGTAGCTGCTGCCTTTGTTGAGGTTGGAATAGGTGGCCAGGGTGGCGAGCACGTTGCCGCTGGTGTCGCGGATCTGCACCTTCAGGGTGTCGTAGGCGGTGCGGGTGGTGGTCTCGCTGCTGTCCACCCGCAGCCAGAAGCTCAGGGTCGCGCTGGTGGCGGTGGAGGGGAGCGTCACCGTCTGGTACAGCGAGTCGGTGTGGCTGCTGCCGTAGCCGTCCAGCCACGCCTTCCAGCTGCCGGCCTTGGCCGGATAGGTGGCATCGCTGGTGATCACCCCGCTGCTGCCGGTCCAGCCGGTGGTGCCGGATTCGAAGCCGCCGTTGCTGATCCGCTCCACCGCGGCCGGCGCATTGCTGATGCTGAAGGCCACCGCCGAGGAGGTGCCGACGTTGCCGGCGGCGTCATAGGCCTTGGCCACCAGGGTGTGGCTGCCGTCGCTGAGCGTGGTCGAGTCCAGCGCCAGCGTGTACGGCGGCGTCAGCACCGTGCCTTTGAGCAGCCCGTCGATCCAGAACTCCACCTTGCTCACGCCGACGTTGTCGCTGGCCGTGGCGGACAGGGTGATGGTGCCGCTGCTGCCGGATTCGCTGGCGCCGACCGTGGGCGGGGTGGTGTCGGCGGCGGCATTGCTCACGCTGAAGCTCACCGACGAGGAGGTGCCGACGTTGCCGGCGGCGTCATAGGCTTTCGCCACCAGGCCGTGGCTGCCGTTGGACAGGGTGGTGGAATCGAAGGTGACCGCATACGGGGCGCTGGTATCGGTGGCGACCAGCACGCCGTCGATCCAGAACTCCACCTTGCTCACGCCGACATTGTCGCTGGCGCTGGCCGACAGGGTGATGGTGCCGCTGCTGCCGGATTCGCTGGCGCTGACCGTGGGCGGGGTGGTATCGGCCGGCGTGCTGCCGCCCTGATCGATCCACACCGGCGCCGACCACAGGCGCAGGCCGTCGGCCTGGGTGATTTTCGCGTAGTAGAAGTGCTTGCCGGTGGCGGGCGTGAAGGTATAGCTGCCGCTGCCTTCCGCGAGCTGGGTGACGGTGCCGTTGCGGCCCGGCACGCCTTCGAAGAACTGCACCCGCTGCGCGCTCTGGCCGCTGCTGCTGGCGTAATTGGCGATCAGCGTCACCGGGCCGGTGTTGGAAAACGACTCGCCCATCACGTGCCCGTTGGCGGTCAGCACCAGCTGGCTGGTGCGGTCCTCGGTGGCGAACACCCGGCGCGCGCGCAGGGTGTCATAGAACGCCGCCGGCGTGAGCGCGGTGCCGCTGGGCAGCAGCACGCCGGTGCGATTGGTGAAGCTCAGGCCCCAGTTGGCGCAGTGGTTGTCCTGGTCGCTGGAGGGCGCCAGCCGGTAGCCGGCCTCCAGCAGCTTGTTCCATGCGCTCTCGTAGCTGCTGCGGCCGGTCTCGGTCATGGTGGTGTTGGTGGAAAACGCGGAGCTGTTCAGTACCTCCGCCAGCACCATCACTTCGGCGCCATTGGCGTCGTACGCCAGCGACACGCCGTTGATCTGGAACTGGCCGCTGCTGGCCGGGTGGTTGAACTGGCCGATCCAGCCGCGCGCCTTCATGGTGGCGTACAGGCTGGCGTAGTTCGACTTCGGGGTGGCGACGCTGCCGATCAGCTGGTTGCTGCTGTTGTATTCCCAGCTGGCCAGGCCGTCCGGATTGATGATGTTGAGGTGGCCACCGTTGCTGATCACGCCCCACTCGCTACCGTACAGGGCCAGGAACTGCGGATGCGCGCTGCGATAGCTGGCGGCGGCGGCGAGGCCGGAGTTGAACAGGTTGTTGGCGGTGGTGGGGCTGGCCGAGGTGTTGGTGCCGGTCGAGCCGTCGTACATGTGGTTGTGCTCGGAGGCGAGCAGGAAGTCGCCGCCAGCCTGGGTCTGCATCATCGCGTAGGCGTCGGCCGGCCCGTAGGCGCCGGCCTGCGGCGTTTCTGCCCCGCCGCAGGTGGCCACCGGGGTGCCGCCGTCACTGTGGTTGGTCTGGCTGTGCAGGTTGCCGTAGTAGATGGTGTAGGGCAGGCCACCGCTGGCGCCACCAGCGACTGCGCACGCAGCGGCGCACCGGTGGCGCGCGCGCTGGTCGGGCCGGTCGGCAGCGGCACCATCGCGCGCAGGCGCGCTTTCGGCACCTGCCCCAGCATCACGTCGTAGCGCTGCTCCACCACCTCGTCGGCGAACACCGCCAGCGCCTTGCGCACGCGCTGCTCGGTACTCAGACGCGCATCGGCCGGCACCTCTACCATCGGCACCGCGCGCAGGCGCACCGTGTAATACCCCGCCGGCAGACGGCGGCCGCCGCTGGCAAAGCCGTTCCAGCGCCCGCTGCGCACCCCGCGCCCGTGCGCCAGGGTGGCGATCCCGCTGTCGCTGCCGATCACCGCGCCGGTCGGCGAGAGCACTTCCACCAGCCAGGCGGCGCGGGTGATGTCGCCGGCGCCGGGGTAGTCGAAGTCGATCCGGATCGGGAAGCCGCCAGCCTGCACCTGGAACGGCACCGACAGGGTGGCGTTGAACTCATAGTGGTCGGGCAACCCGAAATCGGTCGCGACCACGGACGAACACAGTAAAGCGAGCGCGCAGGCAAGCCCGAGCCTGCGCCGGTTGCGGCGATGCATGGTGAGTTCTCTCCCCAGAGATGGATCCGCGATCCCTGCGGAGAAGGTCCCGGCGCACATTATCCGTGCAAATGCTTCCGTTGCGTGACGCCAGGCCCACACGTGCCCCTACAATGCCGGCATGACCGCCATCGCGCCGCTTTCCACCGTCCGCGACTACCTCACCGGCCTGCAGGACCGTATCTGCGCGGCGATCGAAGACGCCGACGGCAGCGCGCGCTTTCGTGAAGACGCCTGGGCGAAGGACCCGGACACCTCGCCCATCCGCGGCGGCGGGCGCACCCGCGTGCTGCGCGAGGGCGCGGTGTTCGAGCAGGCGGGGATCGGCTTCTCCGACGTGTCGGGCGACCGCCTGCCGCCGTCCGCCACCGCCCACCGGCCGGAGCTGGCAGGCGCATCCTGGCGCGCGCTGGGCGTGTCACTGGTGTTCCACCCGCGCAACCCGTACCTGCCGACCACCCACGCCAACGTGCGCCACTTCCGCGCCGAGCGCGACGGCGAAACGGTGGCGTGGTGGTTTGGCGGCGGCTTCGACCTGACGCCGTTCTATCCCTTCGACGAGGACGTGCGGCACTGGCACCGCACCGCGCGCGCACTGTGCGAGCCGTTCGGCGGGCAGGCGCGCTACGCCGCGCACAAGCGCTGGTGCGACGAGTATTTCTTCCTCAGGCACCGCAACGAAACCCGCGGCGTGGGCGGGCTGTTCTTCGACGACCTGAGCGAAGATTTCGATGCCGACTTCGCCTACATGCAGGCAGTCGGCAATGGCTTCCTCGATGCCTACCTGCCGCTCGTCGCGCGCCGCAAGGACACGCCGTATGGCGAACGCGAGCGCCAGTTCCAGCTCTACCGCCGCGGGCGCTACGTGGAGTTCAACCTGGTGTACGACCGCGGCACCCTGTTCGGCCTGCAGAGCGGCGGCCGCACCGAATCCATCCTGATGAGCCTGCCGCCGCTGGTGCGCTGGGAATACGGCTACGCCCCCGAACCCGGCAGCCCGGAAGCCCGCCTGGCCGACTACCTACGCCCACGCGACTGGCTGGCATCGGCATAAGCGGCACCGAAACCCGCGCGGGCACGAATCCCCGCTCGCGGCAAAACTGCAGAAGCACGATCGGGCGTGCTCGACGGATGCCGCCCACCCTTCGCCAGGATGAGTCGCCGCATCCACCGCAGGAACGCCCGCGTAAGCAGCCCACTCCCATTCTTTTCCGCTCCCCCGGTTCGGGACTAAGCTGCTCCGGTCGCGGGTGGCCGAGGAGGGCGGGATGAGGCACCGAGTCGGATGGGTTCTGGGCCTTCTGCTGCCCTGGCCGGCCTTGCGGCCGTGGACGCGCAGGCGCGGGTGGTGGTGGAGACACTGCACTCCACGGCCCTGCGCGGGAACGCGATCGGGGATTCGCCGGACCGTGCGATCACGGTCTATCTGCCGCCCAGCTATGACACCCAGGCCACCCGGCGCTATCCGGTGGTGTACCTGCTGCACGGGGCCACGTCCGAGCCCGGCGAGTGGTTCGATGGCAGCTACCAGGGCATGGACCTCGGCGCCACGCTGGACCGGATGGCCGGCCCCGACGAGTTCATCGTGGTGATGCCGGCGGCGAACAATCGCTACGGCGGCTCGTTCTACGTCAACTCCGCCCGCTTCGGCCACTGGGAAGACTTCGTGGCGAAGGAGCTGGTGGCGTTCGTCGATGCGCGCTTCCGCACGCGCCCGGAGCGCCGGGCGCGCGGGCTGGCGGGTCAGTCAATGGGCGGGTTCGGCGCCCTGTACTTGGCCGGCCGGCATCCCGACACGTTCGCTTACGTGTATGCCGTGAGCCCCTGCTGCCTGGGCTTCGCCGGCGATCTGGCGCAGGCAGGCGCGCGCTGGCAACAGCCCCTCGGCGGCTGGCTGCGTGCGATGGCGATGGCCTTCGCCGCGCCCGATGGCGCCGCCCCGGACGCCGAGCCGCCGCTGCCGTTCACGACCGCGCCCGACGGGCGAATCGAGCGGCACGCCGCCGTCGAGGCAACGTGGAAGCGCTACATGCCGCTCTATCGGCTCGACCGCGATCCGGCCGGCTATCGGCGCCTGTGCGGGATCGCCTTCGACGCCGGGCTGCAGGACCAGATCACCAGCGTGACGGCCGGCGCGCGCGCATTTTCGCAGGCGCTGGATCGGCACGGCATCGCGCACACCTTCGTCACCTACGACGGCACCCATACCGACCACGCCCGCGCACGCTTCGAGACCGCGATGCTGCCCTTCTTCGCACGCGCCTTCGCCACGGCCGGCGGGCCGAAGGCGTGTGCGCGGTAGGCGAGGCATCGCGACACCGATCACCCGATGGCCGGCGCGGCGACTCCGCCCGACGCCGTGAAGGCGTTGGTCGCCAATGCCCGCCGCTGGACCAGGCGATGCGCGCCACCGGCAAGGTGCGGCTGTCCGCATCGCTGGGCGACCTGGACACCTGGGCCACGCTGCGCCCGCGTGACGGTAACACGCACGTCAGCGATGGCCCCTACGCGGAGGCCAAGGAAGTGGTGGGGCTGTTCATCATCGAAGCTGACAGCCGCGACGAAGCGCTGCGCCTGGCCGCCATGCACCCGGCCGCGCAGATCGGTGAAGAGGGGGGCTGGGCGGTGGAGCTGATCCCGCTGGAGTTCTACCTGGAGGGGTGACGCGGGCCGGCGCAGGGTGCCCGTGCGCGCATTCACCCCGCCACCACGCGCGCGGCGCGAGGATGCACGCATCCCCCGCCGGAGCCTGCCCATGCTGCGTCCCCTCGCATTCGCCCTCGCGCTCGCCGCCTCCACGGCCGCGGCGCAGGAGCCGCCGACGCTGCCGAACGTGCCGGTGCCGGCGCTGGACCTGCAGCGCTATGCCGGCAGCTGGCATGAGATCGCGCATCTGCCGATGTTCTTCCAGCGCCAGTGCGTGGCCGACATCAGCGCCACCTACAGCCTGCGCGCGGACGGACTGGTGAGCGTGCGCAACGCCTGCCGCACCCGCGACGGACGCTTCGACGTATCCGACGGCGTGGCGCGCCGGGTGCCGGGCCAGCCGGGCGCGCTGCAGGTGCGTTTCGCGCCGGACTGGCTGGCGTGGCTGCCGTTCACCTGGGCCGATTACTGGGTGGTCGAGCTCGATCCCGACTACCGCTGGGCGGTGGTCGGCGGCCCGTCGCGCAAATACCTGTGGGTGCTCTCGCGGACGCCGGCGATGCCGCGCGCGGAGTTCAACGCGATCCGCGAGCGCGCCGCCCGCCGCGGGTATCCGGTGCAGCGGCTGGTGCTGCCGCAGGGCACGCTGGGGTGAGCGCGATGCTGGACGCACGCGATGTCGCCTGCCCGTACTGCGGCGAGACCGTCACCCTGATGCTGGACGCCAGTGCCGGCGCGCAGCACTACATCGAGGACTGCACGGTGTGCTGCCGCCCGATCACGGTGGTGGTGGACGTGGACGACGCCGGTGGGCTCGCGCTGTCGGTGTATTCGCAGGACGAGGCCTGAGGCGGGCGACCGCGGCCACCCGTGATCCGCTGCTTGGTGGGGCCGGCGGCAGCCATGTTGCCGGCGAGGTCGACGTGTCGCGGCGATGGGTACGCACGTCGCAATCCGGCGCGCAGGCGGCTACGCCCGAATGCGCGCAGGCCGCGATAGCCAGCGCGCGTTCAAGCAATCCTTGCTAGCGTCGGCCTGCATCGCCCGCCGGGCGGGACGAAACCGATCGAGGACGCCGACATGCGCAAGGCCCTGGCGATGGCTGCATTGTGGTGCGCGCCGGTGCTGCCGGCACTGGCGGGGAAGCGCCAGGAGGACCGCAATCGGCGCTGGATCTGTCGCTGCCGCCGGCGCAGGCATTCGCTCCTGCGCCGCTGTCCGCGCCTGTGGTGGCGCCCGTGCTGTCGCCGATGGCACCGGGCATCGCGGATGCCGGCAGCGGCTGGGTGGCGTCTTCCGGCTGCCCGCGGGATGCACAGGGCAACCCGCGCCATTTCAGCGGCAGCGTGAGCGCCGGCGCCGGCTACACCGAGCATTTCGGCAGCAGCAACTTCACCGCGGCGCGCCTGCACTATTGCACCGATACCGCCACCGGCGGCGGCAAGACCGGCACCGTCAACGTGGACGTGCAGGTGGGCAATGCCAGCGGCCCCGGGCTGGTGGGCCCGTGGGGCTGGCGGCGCTGGTAGGCCGGCGACACGCCGCTCAGGCGCGCGTGAAGAACTCCGCGAAGGCGTCGGCGGTGCGCGCGATCCCGGCGTCGTCCACGTCCAGGTGGGTCACCAGGCGCAGCGTCGGCAGGTAGCCGATGCTGATGCGGACGCCGGCTGCGCGCAGGTGGGCATCCAGCGCGTGCAGGCGCTCGGCCGGCACGTCGATGAACACCATGTTGGTGTGCTGGCCGAGCAGGGTGATGCCGTCGATCGCGCCCAGCGCCGCGGCCAGGCGCGCGGCGCGCGCGTGATCCTCGGCCAGGCGCGCCACGTGGTGGTCCAGCGCATGCATGCAGGCCGCGGCGAGCATCCCGGCCTGGCGCCAGCCGCCGCCGCACACCTTGCGCCAGCGCCGCGCCTTGTCGATCAATGCCTGCGTGCCCACCAGCACCGAGCCGACCGGCGCGCCCAGCCCTTTCGAAAAGCACACCGACACGCTGTCGAAATGCCGCGCGATCTCGCGCGCCGGCACCCCGCAGGCCACCGCCGCATTGAACAGGCGCGCGCCGTCGAGGTGGACGCCAAGCCCGTGCGCGCGCGCGAACGCGCCGGCCTCGCTCAGGTAGCCCAACGGCAGCGCGCGGCCGTGCCAGGTGTTCTCCAGCGCCAGCAGGCGGGTGCGCGCGAAGTGCGGATCGACCGGCTTGATCGCCGCGGCCACGCGCGCGAGCGGGAGCGTGCCGTCCTCGGCCTGCACGATCGGCTGCGGCTGGATCGAGCCCAGCACCGCCGCGCCGCCGCCCTCGAACTTGTAGGTGTGGGCGTCCATGCCGACCAGGTATTCGTCGCCGCGCTCGCAGTGCGCCAGCAGCGCCAGCAGGTTCGACTGGGTGCCGCTGGGCACGAACAGCGCCGCCTCGAACCCGAGTTCGGCGGCCAACCGCGCCTGCAATGCGTTCACCGTCGGGTCTTCGCCGTACACGTCATCGCCGACGTCGGCATCCCGCATCGCCGCGCGCATCGCGGCGGTCGGCCGGGTGACGGTATCGCTGCGCAGGTCCACCCATTCCATCGGCAGTCGCCTCATCGATCGGAGTCGGGACTCTACTGCGTTTGCCGGATGAGCGGCAGCCAGGAACCCTGCGGGGAGCCGGTAAAATGCGCGCCCAGTCCATGCCGGCGGCCATCCCCATGCCACTACCGCCCTGTCCCCACTGCGCCTCCGGGTACACCTATGAAGACGGCGCACAGCTGGTCTGCCCGGAATGCGGCCACGAATGGCGCGCGGGCGAACCGGCGACCGAGGAAGAGGCGGCGCGCGTGGTCAAGGACGCCGTGGGCAACGTGCTGCAGGACGGCGATACCGTCACCGTCATCAAGGATCTGAAGGTGAAAGGCTCCTCGCTGGTGGTGAAGGTGGGCACCAAGGTGCGCAACATCCGCCTGGTGGACGGCGACCACGACATCGACTGCAAGATCGACGGCATCGGCCAGATGGGGCTGAAGTCGGAGTTCGTGAAGAAGGCCTGAGCACCGCCGGCCTCAGGCGTGCGCGGCCCGGTTGCGGCCGCCGCGCACTGAGGGCGGGGCACCGTTCGCCTCACGCCACCAGCGCGGCGTGCAGCGGGGCGGCGACGGTCCAGCGCGTGCGGCCGCCCAGCGCGGACAGTTCCAGCAGCACGCCGGCGCCGGCGATCTCGGCCTGCAGCTGCTGCGCCAGCGCACAGGCCGCGGCCAGGGTGCCGCCGGTGGCCAGCACGTCGTCTACCAGCAGCACCCGCGCGCCGGGCGCCAGTGCGCCGGCCTGCACCTGCAGCGCGTCCTGCCCGTATTCCAGCGCATAGCACACCTCGCGCACGGTGCCGGGCAGCTTGCCGGGCTTGCGCAGCGGCACCAGGCCGGCGCCGAGCGCGTGCGCCAGCGGGGCGCCGAGCAGGAAGCCGCGCGCCTCGATTGCCAGTACCGCGTCGATGCGCGCATCGCGCCAGGGGTCGGCCAGCGCGGCGATCGCCACGGCGAAAGCCTGCGGATCGGCCAGCACCGGCAGCACGTCCTTGAACAGGATCCCGGGCTTGGGGAAATCCGGGATGTCGCGCAGCAGGCGGGTCCAGTCGGTCATGGCGGCGGCGGTAGGGGGGAGGAAACGACGGCGCATCATGCCGCAGCGGCCCGGTGTTTAGAATGCGGTGATGGATTTCCCGTCTTCGTCTGCGCGCGGCCTCGCGCTGGTCGGCTTCGATGCCGACGACACCCTCTGGCGCAGCCAGGACCATTTCGACGCGGCGCAGGCGCAGTTCGAGCACATCATCGCCGGCTACGTGGACCTTCAGGATGCCGGCCAGCGCCTGTACGAGTACGAGGCGCGCAACATCGCCCTCTTCGGCTATGGCGTGAAGGGGATGGCGCTGTCGATGGTGGAGGCGGCGGTGGAGATCACCGGCGGGCGCATCAGCGCCGCCGACATCCACCGCATCGTGGCGATCGCCAAGGCGCTGCTGCGCCATCCGGTGGAGCTGCTGCCGGGCGTGCGCGCGGCGGTGGAGGCGGTGGCCGCAAAGTTCCCGGTGGTGCTGATCACCAAGGGCGATCTGTTCCACCAGGAGGCGAAGGTGCGCCAGTCCGGGCTGTCCGAGCTGTTCCGGCGGATCGAGATCGTCAGCGAGAAGGACGTGCCGACCTATGCACGGCTGCTGGAAGAGTTCGGCGTGCCGGCCGCGCGCTTTTTGATGGTGGGCAATTCGCTGCGCTCGGACATCGCGCCGGTGCTGGCGCTGGGCGGCTGGGGCGTGCACGTGCCCTATCACACCACCTGGCGCCACGAGGCCGCACATGAGGTCGCCGCGGAGCATCCCCGCCTGCGCCGGGTGGCGGCGCTGGACGCGCTGCCGGCGGTGGTGGCGGCGCTGGATACACTGCTGGCCATGCACGAAAAGGAGTGCCTGCATGATCGATTTGAGTGGGCGGGTGGCGATCATCACCGGCGCCGGCGGCGGGCTGGGCCGCGCGCATGCGCTGCTACTGGCCAGCCGCGGCGCCAGGGTGGTGGTGAACGATCTGGGCGAGGATGCCGACCTGGTCGCCGCCGAGATCCGCGCCGCCGGCGGCAGCGCGCGCCCGGCGCAATGCGCGGTGGACGATCCCGCGGCAGTGCAGGACATGGTGCAGACCATCGAGCAGGACTGGGGCCGGGTGGACATCCTGGTCAACAACGCCGGCATCCTGCGCGACAGGAGCTTCGCCAAGATGACGCTGGAGGAGTTCCGGCAGGTGCTCGAGGTACACCTGATGGGCGCGGTGCACTGCACCAAGGCGGTGTGGGACGGCATGCGCGCACGCAACTACGGGCGCATCGTGATGACCACCTCCTGCAGCGGGCTGTACGGCAACTTCGGCCAGGCCAACTACGCCGCCGCCAAGATGGCGCTTGTGGGATTGATGCAGACCCTCGGGATCGAGGGCGCCAGGCACGACATCCGGGTCAACTGCCTGGCTCCGTTGGCCGCCACGCGGATGCTGGAAGGCATCCTGCCGCCGGAGCAGCTGGCCTGGTTCAAGCCGGAGCTGGTCAGCCCGGCGGTGCTGGCGCTGGTGGCCGAGAACGCGCCCAACCGCGCCATCCTCAGCGCCGGTGCCGGCGGGTTCGAGCTGGCCTATGTCGCGCTGACCCAGGGCATCCATTTGGGCGAGGCGGCCAGCGGCGAGCAGATCCTGGCGCGCTGGGCCGAGCTCACCGACCGCAACGGCGACTTCGCGCCGATGCAGGGCTTCGACCAGGCCCGCCACGAGCTGCGCAAGGCCGGATTCGCGCCCGAGGGGTGAGCCGGGCGGCGGGAGCCGCGCGCCGCGTGCCTCAGAACGTGCGCGGCACCCGCACGTGGCCTTCCATCAGCACCCGCGCGCTGCGGCTCATCACCGCGCGCGTCACCGTCCACTGGCCGTCGCGCTGCTCGACCGTGGCGCCCACCCGCAGCGTGCCGGAAGGGTGCCCGAAGCGCACCGCCTCGCGCCGGCCGCCGCCGGCGGCCAGGTTCACCAGCGTGCCGGGCACCGCGGCGGCGGTGGCGATCGCGACCGAGGCAGTGCCCATCATCGCGTGGTGCAGCTTGCCCATCGACAGCGCGCGCACGTTGAGGTCGATGGCATCAGCCGCGATCGGCTTGCCGCTGGAGGCCACATAGGCCTGCGGCGGCGCCACGAACGCCACTTTGGGCGTGTGCTGGCGGGTGGCGGCCTCCTCCGGCGCCTGGATCAGGCCCATGCGCAGCGCGCCGGCGATGCGGATGGCTTCCAATTTCGCCAGCGCGGCCTTGTCGTCGTTGATCGCCGGCTGCAGCTCGGTGCCGTCGTAGCCGAGGTCGACGGCGTTCACGAACACGGTGGGGATGCCGGCATTGATCAGCGTCGCCCGCAGGGGGCCGACGCCGGGCACGTCGAGAGTATCGACCAGGTTGCCGGTGGGGAACATCGCGCCGCCCTCGCCTGCGTCGTCGGCTGGATCGAGGAACTCCAGCACGATCTCCGCCGCCGGGAAGGCCACTCCGTCCAGTTCGAAGTCGCCGGTTTCCTGCACCTGGCCGCCGCTGATGGGCACGTGCACCAGGATAGTCTTGCCGATATTGGCTTGCCGCACGCGCACGGTGACGGTGCCGTCCTGCGGGATGCGTTCGGCCGGGAGGAAGCCGCTGGCGGCCGCGAACGGGCCGACCGCGGCGGACAGGTTGCCGCAGTTGCCGGACCAGTCCACGAACGCGCTGTCGATGCTGACCTGCCCGTACAGATAATCCACGTCGTGATCGGGCCGGGAGCTGGTGGAGATGATCACGCACTTGGAGGTGGACGAGGTCGCGCCGCCCATGCCGTCGGTGTGCTTGCCGTAGGGGTCGGGCGAGCCGATCACCCGCCGCAGCAGCGCATCCCGCGCCGGCCCCGGCACCTGCGCCTCAACCGGCAGGTCCTGCAGCCGGAAGAACACGCCCTTGCTGGTGCCGCCGCGCATGTAGGTGGCGGGAATACGGAGCTGCGGGGCATGCGGCATGGCGGGACTCGCGTGGCGGTGGGGCGGCCATTATCCCTCCACCGGCACCGGCAGGCGGTGCTGCGTAGAATCGCGGGATGACACGCCTGGTCCTGATCGACGGTTCCTCCTACCTGTACCGCGCCTACCACGCGCTGCCGCCGCTGTCGAACGCGGCCGGCGAGCCGACCGGCGCGCTGTTCGGCGTGGTCAACATGCTGCGCGCGCACCTGAAGGAGCAGCCCGAGCACATCGCCTTCGTGGTGGACGCGCCGGGGCCGACTTTCCGCGACGCGCTGTACCCCGACTACAAGGCCAACCGTCCGCCGATGCCGGACGACCTGCGCGCGCAGGTGGCGCCGATGCTGGAGGTCGTGGCGGCGCTGGGCATCCCGATCCTGCGCGTGCCGGGGGTGGAGGCCGACGACGTGATCGGCACCCTGGCCGTGCGCGCGGCGCAGCAGGGCATGCAGGTGACCGTCTCCACCGGCGACAAGGATTTCGCGCAGCTGGTGCGGCCGCCGGCGGACGCCGGACGCGGCTCGATCGCGCTGGTCAACACCATGAGCGGCAGCCGGCTGGATTCGGAGGAAGCGGTGCTCGCCAAGTTCGGCGTGCGCCCGGCGCAGATCGTCGATTACCTGGCGCTGATGGGCGACAGCATCGACAACGTGCCGGGCGTGGAGAAGTGCGGGCCGAAGACCGCGGCCAAATGGCTGGCCGAATACGGCTCGCTGGCGGGCGTGACCGAAAACGCCGAGGCCATCAAAGGCAAGATCGGCGACAACCTGCGCGCGGCGCTGTCGCGGCTGCCGCTGAACCGCGCGCTGGTCACCATCAAGACCGACGTGGCGCTGGACGTGGCGCCGGCCGATCTCGCCCTGCGCCCGCGCAATGTGGATGCGCTGCGCGCGCTCTATACCCGCTTCGGGTTCAACCAGGCGCTGAAGGAACTGGATGCGGGCGTGTCCGCCGCGGCCCCCGCGCCTACCGCCGCGTCCGCAGCCGCAGCCACGCAGACCGACCCGGTGCTGGCCGCGCCGGGCGCGTACGAAGCCGTGCTGACCCGGGCGCAGCTGGACGACTGGATCGCGCGCCTGCGCACGGCGGAGGAATTCGCGTTCGACAGCGAGACCGACAGCCTCGACCCGCTGCGCGCCAACCTGGTCGGCCTCAGCTTCTGCGTGGAACCCGGGGTCGCCTGCTACATCCCGCTGGCGCACGCCTATCCCGGCGCGCCCACGCAGCTGGATCGCGCCGCGGTGCTGGAGGCGCTGCGCCCGCTGCTGGAAGACCCGGCCAGGAAGAAGCTCGGCCAGCACGGCAAGTACGACCTGCACGTGCTGCGCCGCCACGGCGTGGATGTGCGCGGCTATGCCGACGACACCCTGCTGGAGAGCTTCGTGCTGGAGGCTGGGCTGGCCCGCCACGACATGGATTCGCTGGCGCGCCGCCACCTCGGCTACGACACCCTCAAGTACGAGGATGTGGCCGGCAAGGGCGCCAGGCAGATCCCGTTCTCGCAGGTGGCGATCGAGGCGGCCACCCGCTATGCCGCCGAAGACGCCGACATCACCCTGCGGTTGCACCGCGTGCTGGCGCCCAAACTTGCGGCCGCGCCGCGCCTGCAGTCGGTCTATCGCGACATCGAGATGCCGCTGGTGCCGGTACTGGCGCGGATCGAGGACAACGGCGTGATGATCGACGTGGAGGAACTGCGCCGGCAGTCGGCCGACCTCTCCCGGCGCATGCTCGCCCTGCAGCAGCGCGCCACCGAGCTGGCCGGGCGCAGCTTCAACCTGGATTCGCCCAAGCAGCTGGGCGCGCTGCTGTTCGACGAGCTCAAACTGCCGGCGCGGGTGAAGACCCCGGGCGGTGCGCCTTCGACCAACGAGGAAGCGCTGGAAGCGATCGCCGACCTGCACGAACTGCCGCGGGTGATCCTCGACTACCGCGGCCTGGCCAAGCTGCGCAGCACCTACACCGACAAGCTGCCGGAGATGGTCAACCCCGCCAGCGGGCGCGTGCATACCAGCTACCACCAGGCCGGCGCCGCCACCGGGCGGCTGTCCTCGTCCGATCCCAACCTGCAGAACATCCCGGTGCGCACCGAGGAGGGCCGCCGCATCCGCGCCGCGTTCATCGCGCCGCCGGGGCGCCGCCTCCTGTCGTTCGACTACTCGCAAATCGAGCTGCGGATCATGGCCCACCTGTCGCAGGACCCGGCGCTGCTGCGCGCGTTCGCGCAGGGCGCGGACATCCATCGCGCGACCGCCGCCGAGGTGCTGGGCAAGCCGCTGGAAGCGGTGACCAGCGAGGAGCGGCGCGCGGCCAAGGCGATCAACTTCGGGCTGATCTACGGCATGGGCGCGTTCGGGCTGGCGCGCCAGCTCGGGATCGACCGCGGCCAGGCGCAGGACTACATCGCGCTCTACTTCAGCCGCTATCCGGGCGTGCGCGACTACATGGAGCGCACCCGCGCGCAGGCGCGCGAGCAGGGCTACGTCGAGACCGTGTTCGGCCGGCGGCTGGCGCTGGAGTACATCCACTCGCGCAACGCCGCGCAGCGTGCCGGCGCCGAGCGCGCCGCGATCAACGCGCCGATGCAGGGCACCGCCGCCGACATCATCAAGCGCGCGATGGTGGCGGTGGATGCGTGGCTGGACGGCCAGCGCACCGCCGCCGGCGCGCCGCGCGCGCTGATGATCCTGCAGGTGCACGACGAGCTGGTGTTCGAGGCCGATGAAGACTTCGTGCCCGCGCTGCAGGCGCAGGTGCCCGCGCTGATGGCGGGCGTGGCCGAGCTGCGGGTGCCGCTGCTGGTGGAGGGCGGGGTGGGCGCGAACTGGGACGAGGCGCACTGACGCCCCGCGCGGATGCTGCGCGAGGCATGCGCCTGCACGCCCGCCAGCCGTGACCGACGGCCGCGGCTGGCGGCATCGGCCGGAATGCAATGAATCATTCCTGAACCGAACGGTTTTTTAACCCCAATCTTCACGAACCATCAAGGCGCGGAGTGGTCATATAGCGCGCAACAGGTGCAACGCCTGTTGTCGATCACTACCCCTCCCCTGGTGTGATCAACCGGAAGGCAACCGGTCCTCCCCAACCGGCCTTCCCCGGCCCCGCAGTCCCCCCTGGCTGCGGGGCTTTTCTTTCTGCGTATCCGATTCCCACATCCAGCATGCCGGCGCACCGCCATCGCGCATCGCGGGCCTACAATGCGCTCCCCATCGACTGCAGGAGCCGCGCATGCCGCGGGCGTTCCTCGATCCGGCCCCGCACCGCCGCCGCCGATGCTGACCGCCGCGGTGCTTCCCCCCTGCGCGCTCTGCGCGGGCGAGACCCGGGCGTTCTGCGAGGACCGCGCGCGCCGCTATTTCGAATGCTCGCGTTGTGCCCTGGTGATGGCCGATCCGGCCTCGCACCTGTCCGCGGCCGAGGAGCGCGCGATCTACGATCTGCACCGGAACGATCCCGCGGATGCGCGCTACCGCGCGTTCCTGGCGCGGCTGGCGGAGCCGCTGCGGGCGAAGCTGGTGCCGGGCATGCGCGGGCTGGACTTCGGATGCGGGCCGGGGCCGGTGCTGGCGGTGATGCTGCGCGAGGCGGGCATGGCGATGGCCGAGTACGACCCGTTCTACGCGCCGGACGCGACGCTGCTGGAGACGCAGTACGACTTCGTCACCTGCACCGAGGTGGTGGAGCATTTCCGCGACCCGCTGGCCGGCTGGACGCAACTGGCCGCATTGGTGCGCTCCGGTGGCTGGCTGGGGGTGATGACCCAGCTGGCGCCGGAGCGGCCGGAGAACTTCCTGCGCTGGCGCTACCGCGACGACCGCACCCACGTCAGCTTCCACCGCCTGGCCACGCTGCAGTGGCTGGCGGCGCGCTTCGGGTTCGCGCTGGAGCAGGTGGAACGCCAGGCCTTCCTGCTGCGCAGGCAGGGCTGAGGGCGGCGCACCGCCTACAATGGGCGGATGCGCTTTCCCGACTATCCGTTCACACCGCACCGCTTCGACGTCCGTCCCGGCATCGCACTGTCCTTCCTCGACGAAGGCCCGCGCGGCGGCGAAGTCGTCGTGATGCTGCACGGCAATCCGTCGTGGAGCTATTACTGGCGCCACCTGGTGGCCGGCCTCTCGGACAGGTACCGCTGCATCGCGCCCGACCACGTCGGCATGGGCCTGAGCGACCGCCCGGACGATGGCGTGTCCGCGCAGCCGCGCTACGACTACACCCTGCAATCGCGCATCGATGATCTCGATGCGCTGCTGAAGCACCTCGGCATCGACGGCCCGGTGACGCTGGCGGTGCACGACTGGGGCGGGATGATCGGCTTCGGCTGGGCGCTGCGCGATCCCGCGCGGATCAAGCGCCTGGTCATCACCAACACCGCCGCGTTCCCGCTGCCGCCGGCCAAGCGCTTCCCGCGCCGGCTGGCGATGGGGCGCGACTCGCGTCTGGGCGGCTGGCTGATCCGCCGCTTCAACCTGTTCGCGCGCGGCGCGGCGTGGTTCGGCACCAGGCGTTCGCTGCCGAAGGACGTGCGCGCGGCCTATGCCGGCGTGTACGCCGGCTGGGACAAGGCGATTGCCACCCTGCGCTTCATGCAGGACATCCCGCTGCACGACGGCGACCGCGCGATGCCGCTGGTGCAGGCCAGCGCACGCGCGCTGCCCGGCTATGCGGACCGTCCGGCCTTCATCGGCTGGGGCCTGCGTGATTTCGTGTTCGACCAGCACTTCCTCGACGGCTTCCGGCACGCGCTGCCGAACGCGGAAGTGCATGCCTACGCCGATGCCGGCCATTACGTGCTGGAAGACAAACACGAGGCGCTGGTGCCGCTGATCCGGGCGTTCCTGGATCGGCATCCGCTGTAGCTCGACGCGGGTTCCGTCGAGCGTTGGCCGGTCGCGAGGGCCACCGCTGTCCGGTCGGCCTCCGTCTCGAGTTGCTCCGTCAGGCTTGCCAGAAAATCCAGGCTGCGGCATGGGGATCACGTCTTCGGGGCCGAGCATCCGCGCCTGCAGCACAAGGCCTGGGACGGCCTGACCCTGCCCGCCGATCATCGCTTCTGGCAGCAGCATTACCCGCCCAACGGCTGGGGCTGCGGCTGCCGCGTTGTGGGCGCCGCCGGCCCCAAGACCGCCGAACTGCTGGGCGGCAAGCCCGGCTATACCGAGCCGCCGCCGGGGTGGGACGCCATCGACCCCAAGACCGGCGAGCCGGTGGGCATCGACAAGGGGTGGGGGTATCAGCCGGGGGCGACGGTGGCCGATGCCGTGCGGGCGCTCGCGGCCAAGACCGTGGCCTGGCCCTATGAGCTGGCCAAGGCCTACATGGGCGGCGTGCCGCCGGGCGCGCGCGACGCGCTGGCGCTGGCCGTGCGCAGCCAGCCGGAGACGGGCGAGGCCGTGCGGCGCTACGCCCAGGCCGTGCTCGAAGGGCGCGCCGCCGAGCCGTACCGCACCATGGGGCTGCTGACCAGCGCCGAGGCCGAGTCCATCGCGGCCATGACCGGCGTCGAGGCGCTTGGGCGGGATCTATACGACTGGGCGGTGGCCGCTGACGAGGTGCGCCACATCGAGCGGCGGCACGGCGCGGACGGCATCGATGCCGGTATGGGGCAGGTTGCCGTGACATCGGCAGACTACCGCCTTTTACCGCGCGCAATACTCGACGGGGCAATCGAGCCGATGGGGACGACGGACAACGGCTCGCCGGCCATCGCTGTGCGTCACCAGGTCGATGGCGTGAGGTATCTCTGGGTGTTCGAAGTGCGCCGTGGAAGGCGCATGGTGTCGCTCAAGAGCGCGAGGAAATGGCCAGCCCCGGCGCCTAACGTCCGCAACGCTTCCGGGTATGAGCCGGACGGCGCCATGCGCTGGCCATGAAACACAGCATAACCCGCCTAAGCCCGCGCGGCAAAGCGGGCAGCGGAAACATGCGGAGGAATCCAGCATGCAACACCTGACCACCCGCACGCTCGCCGGCGGCCGCGCCATCCTGTACTGCGGCGACAGCCTTGCGCTGCTGCAGGCGGGCGCGCTGCCGGAATGGGATGCTCTGGTGAGCGATCCCCCTATGGCATCGGATTCCAGCACAGCGGAGGCGGGAAAGGATGGACGGGATGTGTGGCCAAGACGGATAGGATCATCGGCGACGATGATCCGTTCGACCCGCGGCCGTGGACGCAGGCGGCCGGTGACAGGCCGGTGGTGCTGTTCGGTGCCGACCACTACAAGACCCGGCTGCCCGAGGGCGGGCGCTTCCTGTGCTGGGACAAGAGCTGCGGGCATGGCCCGGCGGCGAGTCGATTACCGTGGCAACGGCCTGAACATCGTGCGCACTGCGTCGCGGATGATCGAAGTCGATACGCTGCGCTCGATGGTGGCGCGCGGTGAGGCGGTGGTGCTTGATGGAAAACTGTGATGCGGGACAGGAATCGAACCTGCGTACGTCTACCCGCGCGGCGGGCGACCCCCTTGCCAATCGGGGTACACCGCATCACAGCATTTTTCAGTATAGCCTACCCCGCCCGCGCGTCAAAGCGGGCGGCTTCCTTCACCTGCGCGAGCTTCTGCCGCAGCAGGCCGAAGGCGGCGGCCAGCTCGTCGCCGCGCGCCTCCACCTGCGCCTCGAAATGAGGCGGCACCTGGACCGCCTCGCGGGGCTGGCGCGCCGGACTCCCGCGCCCGGCGACGAAACCTTTGGGC
Organism: Thermomonas sp. S9; assembly: GCF_024704365.1. Lineage (GTDB taxonomy): Bacteria > Pseudomonadota > Gammaproteobacteria > Xanthomonadales > Xanthomonadaceae > Thermomonas. Next base: position 417,772 of record NZ_JAJDFY010000001.1, on the reverse strand, counting down.
CCCAGGTCTGCCCTCACCGGATGGAGGGAGATTTTGCCGCCAGCCCTTGCACCAAGTATAGCCAACCCCGCCCGGGCATCAACGCGGACAACGGAAACATGCGGAGGAAACCAGCATGCAACACCTGACCACCCGCACGCTCGCCGGCGGCCGCGCCATCCTGTACTGCGGCGACAGCCTTGCGCTGCTGCAGGCGGGCGCGCTGCCGGAATGGGATGCTCTGGTGAGCGATCCCCCTATGGCATCGGATTCCAGCACAGCGGAGGCGGGAAAGGATGGACGGGATGTGTGGCCAAGACGGATAGGATCATCGGCGACGATGATCCGTTCGACCCGCGGCCGTGGACGCAGGCGGCCGGTGACAGGCCGGTGGTGCTGTTCGGTGCCGACCACTACAAGACCCGGCTGCCCGAGGGCGGGCGCTTCCTGTGCTGGGACAAGAGCTGCGGGCATGGCCCGGCGGCGAGTTTCGTCGATGCCGAGTTCATGTGGACCAACCGGCGCAACCCGCGCGTGATCGTCCGGCATTTCTGGATGGGGCGGATGCGCGCGGATGATGGCGCGGACGGCAAGCGCGTCCGTCACCATGTCAGCCAGAAACCCGTGTCGGTCATGGCCTGGTGCCTCGAAACCGCGCGCGTGGGCATCGACAAGGTGGTGCTCGACCCCTATATGGGCAGCGGCAGCACCGGCGTGGCCTGCCTGCAGACGGGGCGGCGGTTCGTCGGTGTGGAGATCGACCCGGCGATCTTCGAGACCGCCTGCCAGCGCATCGAGGCGGCGTGGGACAAGACGCAATGTGATGCAAGCACGGGCGTTGGCCGGTTGAGCCCCGCGTGCGGGATCAGGTCAACCATGGCCGGCCTCCGCCGGGCACGCCGGCGTCAGCGCGGGAACAGCTGCATGAGACTGCCGATGAGAATCCAGATCGCGAGCACCAGCCAGACGCGGCGGCGACGACGGCGGGCGGTGGCTGCGGGCGACGGGGGCGGTGGTGGCGAGGATGCCTCCGCGGGATAGGCGCGATCCGCCAGCGGCTTGACCACGCCGTGGATGGCCGAATGCACGCCCCCGGCGAGGAGCAACACCAGCAGGATGACCAGCAGGTCCATGGCGCGATCCTACCATCACTCCGTCGCCTCCTGACGCTCGGAATCGGCGCTCCCGTTCCGGCAGTGGCCGGATCAGCCCCCCCAACCGCGCGCCCGTGATCCTCGGCAATGGTCACCAGCTCGGCGCCGTCCTCCGCGGACAGGCCCAGCAGTTGCAGGGCAGGATGCCCCATGACCGAAGTGCTGGGCGGCGCCATAGCGCACGCTGGTGCCCAGGTACAGCACGCCCACGCCAGGCGGCACTTGGTAGTGCAGGCCGTCACCGAGCATGGGGGCGTCGTCCTTCAGCATCGGCAGGCCGGGCCGCCGCTTGTCCTTGCGCCGCTTGTACCTCGGCGACAGCGCCGGCCAGGCACCGCCGTCCGGCGCGACCTGGCGCGCGGCGCGGCTTGCGCACTCGCTGATTCGCGAAATCCTCCGCCCGCGGCACGCCGATGGAAGCCCATTGGCCAGAAGGCGGGGACGTTAGGGAACCTCTGATCAACTCAGAGGTTCCCGCCGGCCATGGAGGGCCGGCCACGCATCCATCACGCAAGTGATGGATGCGTGTGAGCCGAGTCCGGGCCTGTACCGGACTCGGCGTGGGCTGACAACGCCTGGATGGCGTTGTTCAGACCTTCCTTAGTTCGAATCATTTTATTTTTGAGGCAGCACATCGCCCCGCGACCACACTGCGTGCTTGCGCTCCCACGCCCAGGCGTGGGCGACGATCGTCTCCAGATCGGCGAAGCGCGGCTGCCAGCCGAGCGCGCGGCGCGCGGCACTGGCATCGGCCACCAGCACCGGCGGGTCACCCGCCCGGCGCGTGCCGGCCTGCACCGGGATCGGATGCCCGGTGACGCGCCGCGCGGCGGCGATCACCTCGCGCACCGAATAGCCATTGCCATTGCCGAGGTTGTAGCGCGCGCTCTCCCCGCCTTCCAGCAGTTGCCGCAGGGCCAGCAGATGCGCCTGGCACAGGTCCTCGACGTGGATGTAGTCGCGGATGCAGGTGCCGTCGGTGGTGGGGTAATCCTCGCCATACACGGTGATGTGCGCGCGCCGGTTGGACGCCACCTGCAGCACCAGCGGGATCAGGTGGGTTTCCGGCTCGTGGCATTCGCCCAGCGCGCCCTCGGGATCGGCCCCGGCGGCGTTGAAGTAGCGCAGGCAGACCGACTTCAGGCCATAGGCGCGGTCGTAATCCTCCAGCATCTGCTCCACGAACCACTTGCTGCGGCCGTAGGGGTTGATCGGCGCCTTCGGATGCGCCTCGTCGATCGGCACGTACTGCGGATCGCCGAAGATCGCCGCGGTGGAGGAGAAGATGAAGCGGGTGATTGCGTGCGCACGCATGCCGTCCAGCAGCACCTGGGTCGCGCCGACGTTGTTGCGGTAGTACTTGCCGGGGTCGGCCATGGATTCGCCGACCTGGATGAAGCTGGCGAAGTGCATCACCGCCGCCGGACGCACCTCGCGCAGCAGGCGCTCCACGAACGCGGCATCGCCGATGTCGCCGACGTGCAGCTCGGCGCCGCGCACCGCCTCGCGGCGGCCGGAGGAGAGATCGTCGGCCACCGCCACCGTGAAGCCCGCGCGCACCAGCTGCTGGACCATGTGCGCGCCGATGTAGCCGGCGCCGCCGACGACGAGGATGCGTTCGGGCATCGAAAGGTTCCTTGCGCGGATGGATCGCCGCCATTGTCGCCCAGGCCGCAAGCCTGTGCAGTATCTTTGCCCAATGTCCTTCCTGCACGAACTGCGCGCAGCGCGCGCCCTGCGCCTGCCGCTGCTGACCTGGCTCACGGTCGCACTGCCGTCGATCTTCCTGCACGGCCCGGTGCCGCTGTATTCCACCCGCACCCTGGCGGTGGCCTGGGAAATGTGGGCGCGCGGCAGCTACCTGGTGCCGCTGTTCAACGGTGCGCCGTATTCGCACAAGACCCCGCTGCTGCCGTGGCTGATCCATGCCGGCTGGGCGGCGGGCGGCGTGAGCGATGTCTGGCCGCGCCTGCTGATGGTGCTGCTGGCCGGTCTGGTGATCGTGCAGAGCGGGCTGCTGGCGCAGCGGCTGCTGCCGCAGCGTCCGCGCATCGCGTCCGGCACCGCCTGGGTGATGGTCGGGCTGTGGTACTTCGTGCTGTTCTCCTGGCAGGTGATGTACGAGCTGCCGCTGGCCGCAGCCGTGCTGGGCGGGCTGCTGGCGCTGTGCCGCCGCCAGGGCGATGGCTGGCGCCCGGGCTGGATCGGGCTGGCACTGGCGGTGGGGCTCGGCCTGCTGGCCAAGGGCCCGGTGGCGCTGCTGCATCTGGGGGTGCCGCTGCTCACCGCGCGCCTGTGGCATCCGGCGGCGCGCGCCGATGGCCGCCGCTTCGCGCGCAACGCCACGCTGGCGGTGCTGGGCGGCATCGCGCTGTTCGCGCTGTGGCTGCTCCCGGCGCTGCTGCTGGGCGATCCCGAATACCGGCATGCGTTGCTGGTGACCCAGACCGCCGGGCGCATCCAGCACAGCTTCGATCACGCCGAGCCATGGTGGTGGTATCTCCCGGTGCTGCTGGTGCTGCTGGCGCCGTGGTGGTGGCAGGCCTGGTGGTGGCGGCAGGTGCCGGCGCTGTGGCGCGATCCGGCGCTGCGCCTGCCGTGGATGTGGTTGCTCGGCGTGCTGCTGCTGTTCAGCCTGATCAGCGGCAAGCAGGCCTACTACCTGCTGCCGGATTTCCCCGCCTTCGCGCTGCTGCTGGCGGCCGCCGCCGAGCGCCGGCCGCATCTGGGCTGGATGCCGGGTCTGCTGCTGGTGGCGCTGGGCGCACTGCTGGTGGCCGCGCACTTCGGCTGGCCGCCGCTGCCCGCCGAAGTGCAGCGCAGCGCAGCGCTGGCCGGCTTCGCGCTGCTCCTGCTCGGCGTGGCCCTGTGGCGCTGGCGCAGCCTGCCGGCGCACGCGGCCGGGCTGCTGCTGGCGGTGGCTACGCTCCATGCCGCCGCAACCCCCTGCTGCGCGCGCAGTACGACCTGGCCCCGACCGCGCAGGTGCTGGCCAGCGCGGCCAGGCAGGGCCGCCCGCTGGGCTATCTGGGCGTCTATCAGCTGCAGTTCCACTTCGCCGGTCGCCTGCAGACGCCGGTGGCGGCGCTGGACGAGGCCGACGCCCGGCAGTGGGCGCGCCGGCATCCGCAAGGGCTGCTGGTGGTGGAATCCGGTCACCCCGCGCAGACGCCCGCGCCGCTATTCCAGCAGCCATGGCGGCTGCGCTGGCTGCAGGTGTGGCCGGCCGAGGTCTGGCTCGGCCTGCCGGCGCAGCAGCGCCCGCTGCCGCCGGCGGCTCATTCGTTGCGCTATCAGCCGCGCTGACGGCGCAGCGCGCTCAGTACAGATCGCGGTAGGGGTTGTCCTCGCCGCTGCCCGGCGGACGCAGGGTGTAGCGCTTGTAGGTCCACTGGTACTGGGTGAAGTCCTGCCCGATCGCCGCCTCCAGCGCAGCGTTCAGGGCCGCCACCGCGCGCGCCGGATCCGCATCCGCCACCTGCGCCGGCGCTGAAGCGATGTGCAGGGTGAAGCGCGGAGCGCCCTTGCCCGGCAGGCGCCGACACCAGGCCAGCAGCACCTGCGCCCCGCTGCGCGCGGCCAGCCGCGAGAGCAGGGTCATGGTCAGCGCCGGCTTGCCGAAGAACGGCGCGAACTCGCCCTCCCCGGCCTTCGGCTGCTGGTCGGGCAGGATCCCGACCACGCCGCCCTTCTGCAGGCGCTTGAGCAGGGTGCGCACGCCCGCCGCCTCGGCGCGGACCTGCTCCACCTGCCCGCCGGCGTGGGCGCGGGCGCGGCGCAGGAAGGCTTCGCCGACCGCCGACTCCGGCGGGCGGTACAGGATCGCCAGCGGGGTCTTGTGCGCCAGCCACTGGTTCAGCAGCTCCCAATTGCCCAGGTGCGGGGCGGCCACGATCAGCCCACGTCCGCTGCGCAGAGCGGCATCGAACAGCGCCTCGCCATGGACTTCGACGATATCGGCCAGATTGCGCGCGGGCGGGCGTGTCCACAGCCGCAGGGTTTCCAGCGCCTGGCGGGTGGTGGTGCACATGATTTCACCCAGCAAACGCTCACGTTCGGCGGGTGCCAGGGACGGGCGGATGAGCTCCAGATTGCGCCGCGCCACCCGCGCCTCACGCGCGTCCAGACGCAGCCACAGCCAGGCCAGGGCGTCGGCCAGCGCCCGCAGCAGCGGCCACGGCAGGCGCGCCGCCAGCCAGGCGGGGGCGTACAGCAGGGTAGCGAGAAACTCCGTCATCATCGGCATTGTAGGTGGGTCCGCCTACAATGCCGGTATGCTTGCCCTGATCCAGCGCGTGACCGCAGCCCGGGTGACCGTCGATGGCGAGGCAGTGGGCGCGATCGGCCCCGGACTGCTGGCGCTGGTCGGGATCGAGCCCGACGATGGCGAGGCGCAGGCAAGGCGGCTGGCGCAACGGCTGCTCGGCTACCGCGTATTCGAGGACGCCGCCGGACGCATGAACCGCTCGCTGGCCGACACCGGCGGCGGGCTGCTGCTGGTCAGCCAGTTCACCCTCGCCGCCGACACCCGCAGCGGCATGCGCCCCAGCTTCGGCAGTGCCGCGCCGCCGGAGCAGGCCCGCCGCGAATTCGAACGCCTGGTGACGCTCTGCCGCGAACTGCACCCGCCGGGGTGGAAACCGGCCGCTTCGGCGCCCATATGGTGGTCAGCCTGGTCAACGACGGCCCCGTCACCTTCCTGCTGCGGCCGTGACCAGGCCCGCGCGGGCGGATGTTCCGCCTGCACGGTATAATGCTGGGTTCTTTCCTGCGTCACGCGCAGACCTTCCACAGGTACCGCTTCCATGGCCAACGACCGCCAGACCGCCCCCCAGTCCGACATCAAGTCCCTGATCAGCAAGGGCCTCGAGCAGGGCTACCTGACCTATACCGAGGTCAACGACCACCTGTCCGACGACATGGTCGATCCGGAGCAGCTGGAAGACATCATCGGCATGATCAACGGCATGGGCATCGAGGTCCACGAAGTGGCACCGGATGTCGAGACCCTGCTGCTGGCCGGCCAGCAGACCGGTGGCCGCGAGGTGGACGAAACCGCCGCCGAGGAAGCCGCCGCCGCGCTGACCTCGCTGGACACCGAGGGCGGCCGTACTACCGACCCGGTGCGCATGTACATGCGCGAGATGGGCACGGTGGACCTGCTGACCCGCGAGGGCGAGATCGCGATCGCCAAGCGCATCGAGGAAGGCCTGGCGCAGATGAACGCCGCGCTGGCCAGCTTCCCGCCCACGATCCGCCAGCTGCTGGAGGACTACGAGCTGCACAAGGCCGGCAAGAAGCGCCTGGCCGAGATCGTGGTCGGCTTCAACGACGAGGAGCCGGAGCCGGAGGATCTGCCGGTGGCAGAGATCGACGTCTCCGCGGACGCCGAGGCCGAGGACGACGAGGATGCCGACGACGCCGGTGGCGAGGCCGACGAGCCGGCGCCGACCGGACCGGACCCGGCCGAGGTGGCGGCGCGTATGGAGGCCCTGGCCGCCGCGTTCGCGCGCTTCGAGAAGGCCTGGGCCAAGGGCGGCCCGGCCGGCAAGGCGGCCCTGAAGGCGCGCGAGGAGATGGCGGCCACTTTCGTCACCCTGAAGCTGCCGCTGCCGCTGACCGACGCGCTGGTGAAGAACCTGCGTGAGGCAGTCAACGCCGCCAAGGAACACGAGCGCCGCATCCTCGACCTGTGCACCCGGGTCGCGAAGATGCCGCGCAAGGATTTCCTCAAGGCCTGGGAAGGCAACCAGACCAACCTCGAATGGGTGGACGAGCTGCTCAAGCGCAAGCAGAAGTGGGGCAGCGCCCTGCGCGAGGTGAAGGACCAGATCCTCGCCGAACAGCAGGCCACCCTCGCGCTGGAAAAGACCATGCGCATCAGCCTGCCGGACCTGAAGGACATCAACCGCGCGCTCTCCTACGGCGAGGCCAAGGCGCGCAAGGCCAAGAAGGAGATGGTCGAGGCCAACCTGCGGCTGGTCATCTCGATCGCCAAGAAATACACCAACCGCGGCCTGCAGTTCCTCGACCTGATCCAGGAAGGCAACATCGGCCTGATGAAGGCGGTGGACAAGTTCGAGCACCGCCGCGGCTTCAAGTTCTCGACCTACGCGACGTGGTGGATCCGCCAGGCCATCACCCGCTCGATCGCCGACCAGGCGCGCACCATCCGCATCCCGGTGCACATGATCGAGACGATCAACAAGCTCAACCGCATTTCCCGCCAGATGCTCCAGCAGTACGGCCGCGAGGCCACGCCGGAAGAGCTGGCGAAGGAAATGGACATGCCCGAGGACAAGATCCGCAAGGTGATGAAGATCGCCAAGGAGCCGATCTCGATGGAGACCCCGATCGGCGACGACGAGGACTCCCATCTCGGCGACTTCATCGAGGACACCAACGCGATGTCCCCGATGGACGCGACCACCGACATCAACCTGATCGAGACCGTCCGCAACGTGCTGGCCGGGCTGACCCCACGCGAGGCCAAGGTCCTGCGCATGCGCTTCGGCATCGACATGAACACCGACCACACCCTGGAGGAAGTCGGCAAGCAGTTCGACGTCACCCGCGAGCGCATCCGCCAGATCGAGGCCAAGGCGCTGCGCAAACTGCGCCATCCCAGCCGCTCGGAGATGCTGCGCAGCTTCCTCGACATCGACTGAGGCCCCAGCCCATCATCGCGCCACGAAACCCGCCCCCCGGCGGGTTTCGCGTTTGCGGGCCATTACAATTCCCCGCGCGGGCCCATAGCTCAATGGTCAGAGCAGGGGACTCATAATCCCTTGGTTCCAGGTTCGAGTCCTGGTGGGCCCACCATCCGTTGCCGCTTCACCCCGGGCCGGTGACCACTACCACCCGCCGGGCGTCCTCCCAGCGGACCTGCCAGCCGAGCCGCTGCGCCAGGCGGTCGAGCAGGGCCGAGCCGGTGCCGGTGTCGGCGCGCACGGCGGTGCTGCTGGCGGCGGCCTCGCGCTGCAGCAGGAAGCACGGCGCCCGCCAGTGCAGGCGCAGCACGCCGTCGCCATCCGCCTGTGCCAGCATGCGCAGCACGCCGGCCAGTAGCAGCAGTGCCTCGGCCGGGGCAGCCTCGAGCTCGCCGGCCGCCTGGATTTCCAGCGGCGGCCCGGGGCGGCCGGCCAGCGCGGCATCGGCCGCCCGCCGCAGCAGTTCCTCGGCCGCCACCCGTTCGCCACGCAGCGGCTTGCGCCGCGCCGCCGACAGCATCGCCTCCAGCAGCCGGCGCATGTCCGCCGCGCCGCGCGCCAGCCGCGCCAGCCGCGCCTGCTGCGCGGGCGTGGCGGCCGGATCGTCCTGCAGCACGTCCAGCGCGCCCTGCACCACCGCCAGCGGAGTGCGCAGTTCGTGGCTGGCATCGGCCAGGAACGCCTGCTCGCGCGCGTCCGCCTCCACCAGCCGCGCCTGGTAGCGGTCGATGGCGTCCGCCAGCCGGCCCAGGGCATCGTGGCTGAGCGCATCCGCCAGCCGGGTCGGCTGCGGCTGCGCGGGCAGCGCGTCCACCGCGCGCGCCAGCGCCTGCAGCGGGCGCAGCGCGATCCCGGAGAATATCCAGCCCAGCCAGCCCGACAGCAGCGCGCCGAGGCCGATGATCAGCCCCATCAGCAGGCGCAGGTGGCGCTCCATCGCCTCGATGTCGCCGAGGTCGATCACGAACAGCAGGCGCCCGGCCGCGGTATCGAACACACCGACGTGGATGTCGGAATCCACCGGATCCTCGTGCACACCCAGCGGATATCCGGCATAGGCGCGCGGCAGCGCCGGATCCTGCAGGCGATAGCCACGCAGGCGCTGGGTCTGCGGCAGCTGCACCGATTGCCCCTGCGCCAGCCGGCGACCGTAGTCTTCGGCCTGGCCGCGCAGGATCTCGCGCGAGACGATGTATTCGTCTTCGTAGGCCGCGCGCAGCAGCACCAGCGCCGCCAGCCCCGACAGCAGCAATCCCAGCAGCATAGCCAGCAGCGCGAAGCGCCAGCGCAGCGGCAGGCGCGGCCTCATTCCGGCGCCGCCAGGCGATAGCCAACCCCGCGCACCGCGTGCAGCAGCGGCCTCCCGAACGGCCTGTCGATCGCATTGCGCAATTCGTATACCTGGGTCTGCAGCGCGGCCACGTCGGCACCGCCGCGCCAGGCACTCTCGATCAGCGCAGCGTGACTGACGATGCGCGGCGCCTCGCGCAGCAGCGCATGCAGCAGCGCGCCCTGCAGACGGGTCAGCGGGATCCGCCGCCCCTCGCGCTGCGCGGTCAGGCTGCGCGGATCGTAGGACAGCCCGGCGAACGTCGGCAGGTCATCCGGCATGGGCTGTGCGCGCCGGCGCAGGGCGCGGATGCGCGCCTCCAGCTCGGGCATCGCGAACGGCTTCACCAGGTAGTCGTCGGCGCCCTCGGCGAAGCCCCGCAGCCTGTCGTCGAGGGTGTCGCGCGCGGTCAGCATCAGCACCGGCATCCCGTGCCCGGCCTCGCGCAGGCGCCGGCACAGGGCCAGCCCGTCCAGCCGCGGCAGCCCGAGGTCGAGCACGATCACGTCGGCTTCGCCACGCAGCGCGCGCGCCAGCCCGGACGCACCATCGGCGCAGTGGTCCATCTCGTAGCCGCGCCGCTCCAGGAAATCCCAGATGCTGGCAGCGATGTCGTGCTGGTCTTCGATCAGCAGGATGCGCACGGCAGGCGGACGGAGAGCGGACATGGACGGCGGGAGCTGGGACACGCCTGCAAGCTTACTGCGCCGGTGCCGGCGATTCGCAGCGATGCGCGCTGCCGAGGCCTTCCGGCGCTGGCCGCCCGGCGCGCGCCTGCCGGACACCGCCGCGCTGCTGGCGGCGCCCGCCGGCTGAAAGCCGCGCCGGCATAATGGCGCGGCCCCGATCGCAGGAACCGCGCATGCTGCTGGACACCGTCGAACGCGAAACCGGCCCGAACCCGCAGTGGGCCGTGCTGTGGCTGCACGGGCTGGGCGCCGACGGCCACGACTTCGCACCGATCGTGCCGGAGCTGGTGCGCGCGACCTGGCCGCCGCTGCGCTTCGTGTTCCCGCACGCGCCGCTACGCGCGGTGACGATCAACGGCGGCATGCGCATGCGCGCCTGGTACGACATCCGCGACCTCGACCTCGCCCAGCGCGCCGACCTCGCGGGCGTGGATGCGTCCATCGCGCAGGTGGAAGCGCTGATTGCCCGCGAGGCGGCGCGCGGGATCCCGCCGCAGCGCCTGCTGCTGGCCGGGTTCTCGCAGGGCGGGGCGATCACCCTGGCGGCCGGGCTGGCGCGGCAGGCGCCGCTGGCGGGGCTGGTCGCGCTGTCCACCTACCTGCCGATGCCAGCGCAGACCGCGCGCGAACGGCTGCAGCCGCAGGCCGCGGCGCAGCCGCTGTTCATGGCGCACGGAGTGTTCGACCCGGTGGTGCCGCTGGCGGCCGGCGAAGCCACCGCAGACACGCTGCGCCGGCTCGGGTTCGCGGCCACGCTGCGCCGCTACCCGATGCAGCACGCGGTGTGCGCGGAGGAGATCGCCGACCTCGGCGAGTGGATGACGGCGCGCCTGGGCGCCGGATGACGCTGCCGCCGCGGCGCGGCTACCATCGCGGCGAGGGCGGCAACCGGCGTCGGAGGGAGGGGGATGGCCACGCGACCGCTGCAGGTGTTGATCGTCGATGACGAGCCGCTGGCGCGCGCGCGCCTGCGCGCGCTGCTGGAGGCGCAGCCCGGGGTGCGGGTGGCCGGCGAGGCGGGCGATGGCCAGGCCGCGCTGGAGGCCTGCCAGCGCCTGCACCCGGACCTGGTCCTGCTGGACATCGCGATGCCCGGCCTGGACGGCATCCAGGCCGCGCACCGGCTGGCGGCATGCTCCCCGGCACCAGCGGTGGTGTTCTGCACCGCATTCGACGCGCACGCGCTGTCCGCGTTCGAGGCGCGGGCGCTGGATTACCTGGTCAAGCCGGTGCGCGCCGAACGCCTGGCGCAGGCGCTGGACAAGGTGCGCACCTTCCTCGCTGGACGGACCGATGCCGGCAGCGCCGCGCCCGCGCGCGACCACCTGTGCGCGCGCCTGCGCGGCAGCCTGCGGCGGATCCCGGTGGAGGACATCCGCTACCTGCAGGCCGACGAGAAGTACGTGGTGGTACATCATGCGCGCGGCGAGGATTTGATCGAAGAACCATTGAAGGCGCTGGAAACCGAGTTTGCCGACCGCTTCCTGCGCATCCACCGCAACTGCCTGGTGGCGCGCGCGCAGCTGGTGGAGCTGCGGCGCACCGCGGACGGCCACGTGCAGGCAGTGCTGCGCGACGTGCCGCAGCCGCTCGCCGTCAGCCGCCGCTGCCTGCCGCAGCTGCGTGAGACCCTGCGGCCTGCCTGACCGACCGCATCGCCCGCAGCGGAACCGGCCGCGGAACGGCGATAATCCGCGCATGACCCGCCTGCGCATCGCCACCCGCAAGAGCCCGCTCGCCCTGTGGCAGACCGAGCACGTCGCCACCCGCCTGCAGCAGGCCCACCCCGGCCTGGACGTCGAACTGGTGCCGCTGAGCACGCGCGGCGATGAAATCCTCGACCGCTCGCTGGCGGCGATCGGCGGCAAGGGGCTGTTCCTGAAAGAGCTGGAACTGGCGATCCAGCGCTTTGATGCCGACTGCGCGGTGCATTCGCTCAAAGACGTACCGATGGAACTGGAGCCGGGCTTCGCGCTGGGCGCGATCCTGGCCCGCCACGATCCGGCAGACGCGTTCGTCAGCCCGCATTTTGCGGACCTGGCCGCGCTACCCCCTGGCGCGCGGGTCGGCACCTCCTCGCTGCGCCGGCAGGCGCAGCTGCGCGCGCGGCGCCCCGACCTCGAACTGCGCGATCTGCGCGGCAACGTGAACACCCGCCTGGCCAGGCTCGATGCCGGCGACTACGACGCGATCGTGCTGGCCTGCGCCGGGCTGGAACGGCTGGGGCTGGGCGAACGTGTGTGCGCGCGGCTGACGGCGCCGGACTGGCTGCCGGCGCCGGCGCAGGGCGCGATCGCGATCGAATGCCGCGCCGACGATGCCGCCACCCTGGCGCTGTGCGCGGCGCTGGACGATCCGCCCACCCGCGCCTGCGTGGAAGCCGAGCGCGCGATGAACCGCGCCCTGCACGGCAGCTGTCACGTGCCGGTGGCGGCGCTGGCCACCCTGGACGGCGCGCGCCTGCACCTGCAGGGGCTGGTCGGCAGCGCCAGCGACGGTCGCCAGGTGCGGGCGCAGGCGGAAGGATCGGCGGCCGACCCGGACGCGCTGGGGATGGCGGTGGCGCGGGCGCTGCTGGCGCAGGGCGCGCGCGCGCTGATCGATGCCACCTGAAGGCCGCGCGGTCAGAACGCGTATTTCAGCTTCACGGTGGCGTCGGTCTGGTCGCGCCCGGCCAGGTCGCGGTCGCGCCGCAGCTCGACCCCGGAGCTCAAGGTCAGCGCCGGCCGCAGCTGCACGTTCAGCAGCAGGCTGTTGCGCAGGAACGCACCGTGCCGCCCGGTTTCCAGCCGGGTCACCTGCGACAGCCGCGCGTACCGCCCCAGCGCCTGGTTCCATTCCAGCTGGCCGCGCAGGATCGGGCCGGTGCCGGCGATGCCGTCGTCGGCATAGGGCGTCAGGCGGTAGCCGGTGCCCAGCGCCAGCGTCACGCGGGTATCGCGGGTCTGCAGCGCCTGCAGGCCGTACTGCATGCCCACCCGCGCATTGCTGCCCTGCGCCTTCACCCAGTCGCGGGGGCGCCGGGCACGCGCAGGCGGCCGCCGCCGCCGGGCAGGTCCTCCGGCCCGACCCGGCGCTGGCCCGGCGGGATCGCCGGCATCGCCTCCACCACCCATTCTCCATTGACGCAGCGCGGTGCCAGACAGACCGGCGGATCCAGCAGGCGCTGCGCCACCTCCGGCTGCAGCACCGGTAACGGGGGAACGGCGAAGGCGGTCGGCGGTGCGGCCAGCACCAGCCATAACAGCGGCGGCATGCGACACGCATCAGGCAGGGACTGACAGCAAGTCTAACGAATCCGCGGCAGCCTGCCGATGACCGCCGAACCCGCCACCGGCTGCCGCATAATCCGGGCATGGACCGCTACGAACGCATCATCGCCCTGGATCGCCACCTGCGCGCCGCGCGGCGGCCAGTGAGCGTGGCCCACCTGCAGGATGCGCTGGGCTGCTCGCGCGCCACCGTGTACCGCGACATCGCCTTCCTGCGCGATGCGCTGATGGCGCCGGTGGTCGGCAACGGCGAGGCCGGGTTCCACTACGACAAGGCCGAGGCCGAGCGCTTCGAGCTGCCGGGCCTGTGGCTGAGCTCGGAGGAGCTGCACGCGCTGCTGGCCGCGCAGCAGCTGCTGGCGCGCAGCAGCGGCGGCATGCTGTCGTCGGCGCTGGCGCCATTGCAGCAGCGGGTGGAGAAGCTGCTGGAGGCGCAGTCCGGCGGCAAGCGCTGGCCGCTGGAACGGGTGCGGGTGATTCCCCACCGCGGCCGCCGGATGGACGAGCATGTGTTCCGGATCGTCGCCTCGGCGGTGCTGGACCGGCGCCAGCTGGCCTTCGACTACCGCGCGCGCACCACCGACGAGCGCACCCGGCGCACGGTCAGCCCGCAGCGGCTCACCCACTACCGCGACAACTGGTACCTCGACGCCTGGGACGAAGAGCGCGAAGCCCTGCGCAGCTTCTCGATCGACCGCATCAGCGGCGCGCGCCTGCTGGATGCCGCCGCGCGCGACGTGGACGAGGCGGCGCTGGATGCGCACCTGGCCGCCGGCTACGGCATTTTCTCCGGAGCGCCCAAGGGCTGGGCCACCATCCGCTTCTCGGCCAAGGCCGCGCGCTGGGTGGCCGACGAACGCTGGCATTCGCAGCAGCAGGGCCGCTTCCTGCCGGACGGCCGCTATGAGCTGAAGCTGCCATACTCGGTCCCGCGCGAGCTGCTGATGGACGTGCTGCAGTACGGCGCCGACGCCGAAATCGTGGAGCCGCGCGCCCTGCGCGAACAGCTGCGCGCGCACCTGCAACTGGCGCTGTCGAACCATCAGGACGACGCATGAGCGATCCCGCACCGGCTCCCGCGCCCACCGGCTCCGCTGCGACCGCGCTCACCCTGGCCCTGGGTGGCGGCGGCGCGCGCGGACTGGCCCACATCGGCGTGATCGAGGTGCTGCAGGCACGCGGCCTCCAGGTGGCGGCCGTGGCAGGCACCTCGAGCGGCGCGCTGGTCGGCGGGGCATTCGCCGCCGGCAAACTCGACGTGCTGCGCGACTGGATGCTCACCACCCCGCGCAACCGGATGCTGCGCCTGCTGGACCCCGGCCTGGGCCGCCCGGCGATGTTCACCGGCACCCGGCTGATGCGCGCCCTGCGCGAGGCGATCGGCGAACCGCGGATCGAGGACCTGCCGATCGATTTCACCGCGGTGGCGGTGGACCTGCACCGGCAGCGCGAGGTGTGGCTGCGGCGCGGCGACCTGTGGGACGCCCTGCGCGCCTCGTTCGCGATTCCCGGCATCTTCACCCCGCTGATGATGGGCGAAATGGCGCTGGTGGATGGCGGGCTGCTGTCACCGCTGCCGATCACCGCCACCCGGCTCACCGGCCGGCATCGGGTGGTCGCGGTCGACCTCAACGGCAGCCCGCCGACGCGCTGGGACACGCCGGTCCGCGACGTCGAAGCCCGTCATCCCGAACCCGAGCCGGGGCTGCTCGGCCGCTGGATGGAGCGCCACGTCGGCCCGTCCGGCGCGCAGCACACGCACCACCTCAGCCTGGTGGAGGTGATGGCGCGCGCACTCGACACCATGCAGGAGCGCATCACCCACGTGCAGCTGGCGCTGGATCCGCCCGACCTGCTGATCCAGATCCCGCGCGATGCCTGCCAGTTCTACGAGTTCTGGCGCGCCGCCGAGCTGATCGACATCGGCCGTCGCGAGGCGGAGAAGGCGCTGGCGGCGGCCGGATTCTGAGCGTCGCAACCGGTGCGACATGGATGCGCAAGGCTGGTCGCCGGTCCATCACTCCAGACCCGTCGGAATGTCAGCCCCCCCCGCGCGTACGCCTCGACGCGCTTGATGATGCGGCTCTGCTGGCGTCGCGGCAGGACACGGAACGCGTGCAACAGCCTCTGCGAAAGCGCGCAGACCAAAGACACTTGGGCGGGCTCGCCCCAACTGTTTCACATCACTGGGAACTCCAGGCAGAACCTAGTCCTGCCCTGCGCGGAAATCACGCTGATCGATCCTCCATGGGTTTGCATGATGGCGCGGGTAATCGCCAATCCCAGCCCTGCGCCATCGGTTTCCGGATGTGACCGCGATGGGTCGGCCTGGTAAAAGCGATCGAACAGGCGCGGCAAGATCTTCGGATCGATGTCCTCGCCGGTGTTCTCGACGCTCACCCGGGTGGCTTGGGAAGACCGGCTGATCTCGATCATGACCTCGCCATGGGGCGGGGTGTGGTGCAGCGCGTTCGAAAGCAGATTGCTCAGGGCACGGCGGAACATCAAGCGATCGCCGACGATCTCACCCTCACCACGCTGAGCCAGTCTGACGCCCTTCTCATCGGCGACCGCCTCATAAAACTCGATCAGGGCGTACGTTTCTTCGGCTGCCGAGAAACGCTCCCGGTTCGGCGGCATCATCCCGCGTTCGGCCTTGGCCAGGAACAGCATATCGGACGCCATGCGACCCAGACGCTGCAGTTCCTCGGCATTGGAAGCCAGGATCTCCCGATAGGTATCGGCATCGCGCCGGGTAGCCAATGCGACCTGGGTCTGGGTCAGCAGGTTGCTCAGGGGGTGCGCAGCTCATGCGCCAGATTCGACGAGAACTCCGACAGTCGCGTGAACGCGTCTTCCAGCCGGTCCAGCATCTTGTTGAGTTCGTGAGCCAGATCGGCCATTTCGATGGGTACCGCCTCGACGGGCATGCGCTGGTGCAGCCGCTGGCTCGTGAGTATGGTCGCCCGCGACTTCATGGCCCGCAATGGCGCCAGCCCCTTGTACGCGGCAAACCAGCTCAGCACGGCACAGAGGACGATCGTCACGGCGGCATAGATCATCAGCGTGCGCTGCAAATCCTGCATGAACCGTGTGTGTAACGCGGTGTCCATGGCAATGAGGATGTCCAGCCGCGTCGTCGCGTCATAGGCGGGAACAGCCTGGAAACGCACTCCGCGAAACGCTCGCCCTTCGTCGGCCCAATGCTTCAGCGCGTCTTCGCCGTTGCCTTTATCCGCCGGTGACAGTTCGCGCGGGAGGCGAAATCCTTCGGACCGGAAGAGAGTTTCACCCTTCGAATCGTGGACGCTGACGTACAGCCCGTGATGGTGGCTCAATGCCTCGCGCAGCAAGCCACTTGGCGTCCTCGGTCGAATTGGATCGCGCTAAAATATCCTCGATCAGGTGCTGCTTGTCCTGCAGCGCCATGTGATCCAGCTCGATGAAATGCCGCTCGGATGCAGCGATGACCAACAAGGCCAATCCAAACACCACAGCCCCAGCCGCCAACGTAAAGAAGAGGGTGAGCCGGGTCGTCAGCGACAGGGAGTGCAACATTCACCGCGCCTCGGGCGCTTCCAAGACGTAGCCCATGCCACGCACGGTGTGGATCAGCTTGACTTCATGCTCCTCATCAATCTTCACGCGCAAGCGCCGGATGGCCACCTCGATCACATTGGTGTCGCTGTCGAAATTCATGTCCCAGACCTGTGAGGCGATCAGCGAGCGGGGCAGGACCTCGCCATGACGGCGCATCAGCAGTTCCAGCAAACCAAACTCCTTGGCCGTCAGGTCAATGCGCTTTCCGCCCCGTGTGACGCGGCGGCGCAGCAAGTCCAGCTCCAGATCGGCCACGCGCAGGACGTTGCTGTCCAGTCCGCCGCCTCGTCCACGCCGCAGGATGGTGCGCACGCGGGCCAAAAGCTCGGCGAATGAAAACGGCTTGACCAGGTAATCGTCGGCTCCCAGCTCCAGCCCCTTTACACGGTCTTCCACCTGATCGCGTGCAGTCAGGAACAGCACCGGCATCTGCAGGCCGCGATGGCGCAAGGATTGCAGTACCTGCCAGCCGTCGAGGCCGGGCAGCATCACATCCAGGATGATCAAGTCGTACTCGCCCAGCAAGGCTAGGTGCAGCCCATCGGCGCCGTCTTGCGCCAGATCGACCACGAAACCCGCTTCGCTCAAGCCTTGACGCAGGTAGTCGCCCGTTTTGGGTTCATCTTCAACGATCAGTATCTTCATAAGGGTGCTCGGCCATATCGAATAGCCGCTAGTGTGAAGGTTTTGAATGCACCTGACACATTGATAATGAAAATGTAATCGGGCAGACAGCTTCCTAACAGGGGTGGCCCTCTAGCATGTCATCCACGAAATCAGCAATTCATTGCGAGGAGCCCATGCCGCCCTTGAGACCGTTTCATTCACCGTTGCCGTTGGTGCCCGCTCGGCGGCGTTTCGTGCGCGGCTTGGTCGCTGGCGGCGTCATGATCGGCCTGTCACCCTGGCTGCGTGCTGCGGCACAGGGGCTGTCCGACACGCGCACGGGTGCAGCGCCCGTGCTCAGCGGCACGAACATCGACCTGGTGGTCGGCGAATCGCCAGTCAATTTCACCGGTAAGCCACGGATGGCGACCACCATCAATGGCTCCATCCCGGCGCCGACGCTCAAACTGCGTGAGGGCGACACAGTCACCATCCGCGTCACCAATCGCCTGCGCGAAGCCACGTCGATCCACTGGCACGGGATCATCCTGCCCTACCAGATGGACGGGGTACCCGGTATCAGTTTTCCGGGCATCCCCCCGGGCGAAACCTTCACTTATCGGTTCCGCCTCGAACAAACCGGCACCTACTGGTATCACTCGCACTCCGGCATGCAGGAGCAGACCGGCATGTACGGGGCATTGATCGTCGAACCGCGCGATGCCGACCCGATCCGTGCCGACCGGGACTACGTCGTGCACCTGTCCGACTGGACCGACGAAGACCCCATGCGGGTGCTCGCCAAGCTCAAGGCGCAGAGCGACTACTACAACTACCACCAGCCGACGGCCATTGACTTCTTCCGGGACGTCGCCGACATGGGGCTTTCGAGCGCACTCGACAAGCGCGCGATGTGGAACCAGATGCGGATGAACCCGACCGATCTGGCCGATCTCTCGGCGGCGACCTTGACCTACCTGATGAACGGCGTCACCCCTGCCGGCAATTGGACCGGCCTGTTCCGGCCGGGCGAGCGCGTGCGTCTGCGGCTCATCAACGGCGCGGCCAACACCTTCTACGACGTGCGAATCCCGGGGCTCAAGATGACGGTGGTGCAAAGCGACGGGCAGAACGTCGAGCCCGTCACCGTCGATGAGTTTCGCTTTGGACCGGGCGAGACCTACGACGTGATCGTCACACCCCAAGAGGACGCCCACACGATCTTCGCGCAATCAATGGATCGAACCGGCTTCGCCCGCGGCACACTCGCGGTGCGCGAGGGCTTGAGTGCCGCCGTGCCTGCGCTCGATCCCGTCGAATGGCTCACCATGGCCGATATGATGGGCGCGATGGGGTATGGCGGCCCGGCCATGGGCGCGATGGGCCACGCGGCGATGGGCCACGACATGCCGGGCATGCAGCACGGCATGTCCAACATGAATCATGGCGCGATGGCCATGGATCACGGCCAGCACGCGATGCATGGCATGGCCGGCGGCGCGCTGGCCAAGCCCAGCACCACGGTTCGTCATGCGCGAACAGAATATGGCCCGAGTACCGATATGCGGGTGGATACGCCACGGACCAATCTCGACGATCCGGGCATCGGTCTGCGCAACAACGGTCGGCGCGTGCTGACGCTGGCGGATCTCAAGACGATCGGCGGCCCGCTGGATCCTCGAGGGCCGAGCGCGAAATCGAGCTGCACCTCACCGGCAACATGGAGCGCTATACCTGGTCGTTCGACGGCCTCGAGTTCGGCAAAAGCACGCCGGTGCATCTGAAATACGGCGAGCGGGCGCGCATCATCCTACAGAACGACACGATGATGGCCCACCCGATGCATTTGCACGGGATGTGGAGCGAGGTGGAAACGCCCGAGGGTCAGTTCCTGGTGCGTCGCCACACCATCCCGGTTCAACCCGCACAGCGCGTCAGCTTCCTCGTGACCGCCGACGCCCTGGGTCGCTGGGCCTGGCACTGCCACCTGATGTTGCACATGGACATGGGCATGTTCCGCGAGGTGGTCGTGTCATGAAACCGAGCAAAAGAAGATTCGCAATGAAACCCTGTTCTCTCTTCACTGCGGCGCTGGTGTTGCTCGGTGCGGCACCCGTCTGGGCGCAAACATCGATGGAAGACGGCGACCATGCCGCTCACGCAGGCGCGGCTGCCGCGCCAACGCGAGCCAAATCGCCCGCGAGCGCCACCATGGACCACGGCAGCAACATGCAGGGCGGCCCCGCCCCCGCCGATGCCCGTGATCCGAATGCGTATTCCAATGGCCTAACGTTGGAGTCGGGCCCTTACGTACTTCCCGGGCCACGGCAACTGCGGTTCTCCGATGAACATGCGTTTGGCAGCGTGCTCCTCGATCGCCTGGAGCGCGTTGACACGAAGAACGGCAACGCGACCGCCTATGACGCGCTAGCCTGGTTCGGCGGCACCTACGACCGCCTGGTCCTCAAGGCCGAAGGTAACGTCACCAAAGGCAAACTGGAGGAGGCTCGCACGGAGGTCCTTTGGGGCCATGCGATCGCCTCGTACTGGGACGCCCAACTCGGGGGGCGGCAGGACAGCGGCACGGGGCCTGACCGGACCTGGCTTGCTTTCGGCATCCAGGGACTCGCGCCGTACTGGTTCAATGTCAATGCCACCGCCTACGTCGGCAGCTCGGGACGCACGGCACTGCGTCTGTCGAGCGAGTACGAGCTCCTGCTCACCCAGCGCCTGATTCTGCAGCCCCGCGCGGAAGTCAATCTGTACGGCCGGCGCGATGAAGCGCGTGGCTTGGGCAGTGGGCTTTCCGATGCGGCAGTGGGCTTGCGCCTGCGTTACGAGTTCTCGCGCCAGTTCGCGCCCTACGTCGGCGTCGAATGGGCTGGCAGGTTCGGGCAGACCGCCGATTTTGTCCACACCGAAGGGCAGCGTGCCCGGGAAGCGCGGTATGTGGCCGGCTTGCGTTTCTGGTTCTGAAGGCCGCCCCAATCAACCCACAGGAGTCACACCATGAAAACAGCAACATCCTTTCTGATCTTGGGTATCCCCGCCCTGTTCTTGGCCATGAATGCGCCCGCGCATGACCCAAAAGAGCACATGAAAGAGGCACAGCAAAAACCTGACTGCGCCGCCATGAAAGGCATGGATCACGGCAAGATGGACATGAATGATCCCGTGATGCAGGCGATGATGCAAAAGTGCATGAAAGACATGCATCAAGACAGCTCAGCATCAAACGGCACTCATGCCAAACACCAACAGCAAAGTGAAAAAGCCGAGCAAAGCAAGCCGCCGCGGAACGCACACGAAAAATGACTGAAACCCGCCCTTGCTCTTTACCCGCAAGGGCGGCACTCCAAAGGAGATTACATGAAATCCAGAGCTCTGCTGTCCTGTGGGAAATGCCTGCTGGGCACGGGCCTGTTCGCGCTGGCGGCGGGGATGGCCTTCCTCTACTCCGGCTGGTATCCGATCGGTGCCGATGTGCCGCATAACGGGCTGACCTACTGGGCGCTCGAGACCTTGCGTGAGCGCTCCATAGCCCGCGCCAGTGCCGATATCGAAGTGCCCGGCGACCTGGGCACGCCCAACCGCCTGCTTGCCGGTGGTGCCGATTACAATGACATGTGTGCGGGGTGCCACCTGCGCCCCGGAAAGAAAGAGAGTGATTTCACTCTGGGGCTGTATCCGGTACCGCCTAATCTCAGCCTGCCCCCCACCCAGGTGGACGGAAAAGACCTAACGGCACAAGCGAGACGACGTTTCTGGATCATCAAACATGGCATTAAAGCCTCAGGAATGCCGGCATGGGGAACGACCCACGATGACGAACGCATTTGGAATATGGTGACTTTCCTGCAGCGCTTGCCGGAGCTGACGCCGGAGCAGTATCAGATCCTCACCGCACGAAGCGATGAAGAGGCGATGCCGCAGGGCGCGATTCAGGACGGCAATCAACCCTGAAAGCATTTCCGAGTAGGAGACCTGCCTTGACACGAACAACTTCAGCCGATCTCACGTGAGCAGACGACCGCGCATGCTGATGGCGATGATTGCCCTGAGCCTTTTCCCCTTCCTCACACCCGCCGCCGCACTGCAGACGGCCGCCGTGCAGGTGTGGAAGGACCCGAACTGTGGATGTTGCAAGGACTGGATTGCCCACCTGGAGAAAAGCAGATTCCGCGTGAGTGCCGTCGACCAGGGCAACGGCGCGTCCCGCACTCGCCTCGGGATGCCGCAGAAATTCGGTTCCTGCCATACGGCCCTGATCCAAGGCTATGTGATCGAAGGCCACGTACCCGCAACGAACATCCAGCGGCTGCTCAAGGAAAAGCCCCAAGCCTTGGGCTTGGCGGTGCCGGGCATGCCCATTGGTTCACCCGGCATGGATGGTGTCGCCTACGGAGGACACCGTGATGCCTACCAGGTCTTGCTGGTTGGGAAAGACGGGGCTGCGCAAGCGTTCAGTTCTCATCCATGAAGAAACCCCGCACCCGGCGATGGGCGCGACGCATCATGATCACCACCCCGACACGCGTGGCTCGTCCAGCCTGAGCCGGCGTGTCAGGATCGCGTTGCTGATGGTGGCCCTCATCGGCGGCTTCTACCTGCTGCGCGAGCACTGGATTCATGTCGCAGCAATTGGGTGTACCTGTTGCTGCTGGCGTACCCGCTGATGCACCTGTTGCATGGCCACGGTAGCGATGGCGGGCATGGTGCGCCGCCCGACAAACCCGCCAACAGGGAGGCGTGAAGTCATGAACCTGCGATCAGACCACGAACACCTCCGACACGCCCACGACCACCCGAGCGCACTGCAGCGGGCCGAAAGTCCGAAGGACCCTGTCTGCGGCATGGACGCGACTGCGCAGTCCGAGCACCACGTCGAGCACGCAGGCCGACTCTTTTACTTCTGCAGCGCCAAGTGCCGGGCGAAGTTCGTCGCCGAGCCGGCGCGCTATGCCCACAGCGGCCATGAGCCTTCGTCTGTCGAAGCGCCGGCGCTGGCGGCAGGCACCATCTACACCTGCCCCATGCACCCCGAGATTCGGCAGGATCACCCCGGCCATTGTCCGAAGTGCGGCATGGCGCTGGAGCCGGTGCTGCCGGATCTCGAAGGAGAAGAGAGTCCCGAGCTGCGCGATTTCCAGCGCCGCTTCTGGTGCACCCTGCCGCTGACCGTCATGGTCACTGTGCTTGCCATGTTCGGCCACCAGTTGCATTGGTTCGAGGCGCGCACACAGACCTGGATCGAACTCGTTCTGTCCCTGCCCATCGTCTTGTGGGCGGGCCGGCCGTTCTTCGTGCGCGGCTGGCAGTCCGTGGTCCATCGCAGCCCGAACATGTGGACCCTGATCGGACTGGGCACCGGGGCGGCGTTCGTCTACAGCGTGGCGGCGACCGTGGCCCCAGAACTGTTCCCGGAGTCGTTCGTATCCATGGGCCGGGTCGCGGTGTACTTCGAGGCGGCGGCGGTGATCATTTCCCTGACCCTGCTGGGGCAGGTACTGGAACTCAAGGCGCGTTCGCAGACCTCGGCCGCCATCAAGTCCTTGCTCGGACTGACCCCCCAGGACCGCCCGGCGCCTTCGCGACGATGGCACGGAAGAGAACGTGCCCCTGACGCACATCCATGTCGGCGATCGGCTGCGCATTCGACCCGGCGAAAAGGTTCCGGTAGATGGTACGGTCATCGAGGGCAGCAGCGCTGTGGACGAATCGATGCTGACGGGGGAGTCCCTGCCCGTGACCAAGCGGGTGGGCGACAAGGTCATCGGTGCGACGCTCAATACCAGTGGCGCATTCGTCATGGTCGCCGAACGTGTCGGCTCGGCGACCATGCTGTCCCAGATCGTGCAAATGGTGGCGCAGGCGCAGCGATCCAAGGCGCCGATGCAGCGCATGGCCGATGCCGTGGCGGGCTATTTCGTGATCGCGGTGGTGTCCATCGCCGTGCTGACCTTTTTTGCCTGGGGCCTGTTCGGGCCGGAACCGCGTTGGGTTTTTGGCCTCATCAACGCCGTGGCTGTGCTGATCATCGCCTGCCCCTGCGCGCTGGGCTTGGCCACGCCCATGTCGATCATGGTGGCGACCGGGCGAGGGGCTACGCAGGGGGTGCTGTTTCGCGATGCCGCCGCAATCGAGAAAATGCGCCAGGTCGATACCCTGATCGTCGACAAGACCGGCACATTGACCGAGGGCCGGCCGCGCTATCAGACGACGGTCGCAGCCGAAGGCTTCACCGCCAGCGAAGCCGTGCGACTGGCTGCCAGCCTAGACCAGAGCAGCGAGCATCCGCTGGCGGAAGCCATCGTCACGGCCGCGCGCGAGCAGGGCCTGGTGCTCTCACGCGCCGAGGAGTTCGACTCGCACTCAGGCATCGGCGTGCGTGGGCGCGTCGATGGACATACCGTGGCACTGGGCAACACCGCGCTGATGGAGCAGATCGGTGTGGACGTACGGCCATTGGCCGAGCGGGCGGAGGCACTGCGCCGTGAGGGTGCCAGCGTGATGCATCTGGCCGTCGATAGCGTGCTCGCCGCAATCCTGGCCGTCGCCGACCCGGTGAAGAAGACCACGCCGCAAGCGCTGGCGTCGTTGCGCGCGGAGGGCTTGCGCGTCGTCATGGCTACGGGCGACGGTCTGACCACGGCCGAGGCCGTGGCGGCGCGCTTGGGCATCGATGAGGTGCATGGCGAAGTCAAGCCCGCCGACAAACTGCAACTGGTGGAGCGGTTGCAGCGCGAGGGGCGTATCGTTGCGATGGCTGGTGACGGCATCAATGATGCCCCGGCCTTGGCAAAGGCCGACGCCGGCATCGCCATGGGCACCGGCACCGACGTGGCGATGAACAGCGCACAGATCACGCTCGTCAAGGGTGACCTGCGCGGTATTGCGGTGGCACGCGCCTTGTCAATGGCCACGGTCCGCAACATGAAGCAGAACCTGATGTTCGCCTTTCTCTACAACGCACTCGGCATTCCCATTGCGGCCGGCGCGCTGTATCCGCTCACCGGTTGGCTGCTTTCACCGTTGATCGCCGCCCTGGCGATGAGTTTCAGCTCCGCATCGGTGATCGGCAATGCGCTGCGTTTGCGCGGCGTCCGTCTTGTCTGAACACGAGGATCGTCGCGCGTGTCATGGGGGTGCTGGTCGCATTCCCGGATTGCAGGCCTGTGCTAGCGTTCGTCTCCCCCGCCCAACGGAGAGTCCTGCGCATGTCCCAGCTCACCCATGCCGCCCTGATCGCCAGCCTGGCCATGAGCGCTGGCGCCTCCGCGCAAACGCCATCCGGCGACGACCCATACCTGTGGCTGGAAGACGTGCACGGGGCCAGGGCGCTGGACTGGGTGCGCGAACGCAATGCCCGGACCGAGGCCGAAATCGCCGCTGCGCCCGCGTTCAAGACCCTGGAAGCAGACATTCGCGCGATCCTCGATTCCGACGCCAAGATCCCCGGCGTCGAGAAGATCGGCGCGTACTACTACAACTTCTGGAAGGACGCCCAGCATCCGCGCGGCCTGTGGCGGCGCACCACGCTGGAGGAATACCGCAAGCCCGAGCCACGCTGGGAAACCGTGCTCGACCTCGACGCGCTGAATGCCGCCGAGGGCGCGCAGTGGGTCTGGCACGGCGCCGACTGCCTGCGCCCGAAATACGAGCGCTGCCTGATCGCGCTCTCTCCGGGCGGTTCGGATGCCGACGTCACCCGCGAGTTCGACCTCACCACCAGGCAGTTCGTCAAGGACGGCTTCTTCCGCCCGGAGGCCAAGGGCGGTCTGGCGTGGATCGACGAGGACAGCGTGTACGTGTACACCGACTTCGGCCCCGGCAGCCTTACCCGCTCCGGCTATCCGCGGATCGTCAAACAGTGGAAGCGTGGCACCCCGCTGGCGACGGCCAGCGTCGTGTACGAGGGCAAGCCGGACGACATGTATATCGCGGCCCTGCGCGACCACACGCCGGGCTACCAGCGCGATTTCGTCAGCCGCACCCTGGCCTTCTACAACGACGAGCTGTACCTGCGCGACGCACATGGATGTGCGAGTGCCGCGGGCGCAGGATGCGCAGGAGCGGCAGCGGGCCTGACCAAGATCGACGCGCCCAACAGCGCGCAGAAGAGCGTGCACAAGGACTGGCTGCTGCTGGAGCTGCGCGAGCCCTACGCCGCCGGCGGCAGGACCTATCCGGCCGGCGCGCTGATCGCCGCCCGCTTCGATGATTTCATGGCCGGCAAACGCGATTTCGACCTGCTGTTCACACCGACCGACCAGGCCGCGCTGGCCGGCTACACCTGGACCCGCGACCATCTCGTGCTGAACGTGATGGAGGACGTGAAGAACCGGCTCGTGGTGCTGACCCCCGGCGCGCACGGCTGGGCGCGCAGCGACTTTACCGGCGCGCCGGCGATGGGCACGGTCGCGGTGGCGGCGGTCGATCCCGACGAGAGCAACGCGGTGTGGCTGACCGCCACCGATTTCCTCACCCCCACCACCCTGTCGCTGGCCGAGATCGGCAAGGCGCCCGAGGTGCTGAAGTCGAACCCGGCCTTCTTCGACGCCCGCCGCGACGTGATCGAGCAGCACTTCGCCACCAGCCAGGACGGCACCCGCGTGCCCTACTTCCTGGTGCGGCCGAAGGATCTGAAGTTCGACGGCAAGGCGCCGACCCTGCTGTACGGCTACGGCGGGTTCGAGGTGTCGATGACGCCGACCTATTCCGGTGCGCTCGGCAAAGGCTGGCTGGAGAAGGGCGGGGTGTACGTGCTGGCCAACATCCGCGGCGGCGGCGAATACGGCCCGCGCTGGCACCAGGCTGCGCTCAAGGCCAACCGCCACAAGGCCTACGAGGACTTCGCCGCGGTCGCCGACGACCTCATTGCGCGCAAGATCACCTCGCCCGCGCACCTGGGCGCGATGGGCGGCAGCAACGGCGGCCTGCTGATGGGCAACATGCTCACCCAGTACCCGGAGAAGTTCGGCGCGATCGTGATCCAGGTGCCGCTGCTGGACATGAAGCGCTACAGCCACCTGCTGGCCGGCGCCTCGTGGATGGCCGAATACGGCAATCCGGACACCGCGGACTGGGAGTTCATCAAGACCTTCAGCCCCTACCACCTGTTCGACCCGGCGCGGACGTATCCGCCGACGCTGCTGCTGACCTCGACCAAGGATGACCGCGTACACCCGGGGCATGCGCGCAAGATGATGGCGAAGATGGAAGCGGCCGGAAAAGACGTGCACTACTACGAGAACATCGAAGGCGGCCACGGTGGTGCCGCCGACAACGCGCAGGCCGCGCACATGGCCGCGCTGGCCTACACCTTCCTGTGGAACCGGCTGACGGAATGACTTCCGGCGTTATTCCAGCGAAAGGGGGAAGCCCGGGCCACCGCCCCCGGTTGCGCCG
Source organism: Thermomonas sp. S9 (assembly GCF_024704365.1). Taxonomy (GTDB): domain Bacteria; phylum Pseudomonadota; class Gammaproteobacteria; order Xanthomonadales; family Xanthomonadaceae; genus Thermomonas. The sequence continues at coordinate 391,024 of NZ_JAJDFY010000001.1, read as the reverse complement.
TGCACGACGCCCATGGATCCCCGCTTGCGCGGGGATGACGAGCAAAGCGTTGCAAACCCCCTTGCGACGCCCCATTCAGGCAACCCCACGCACTGATCGCCGGTCTTGTCCCCATGAGCAGCCCCACTTCCGCCAAGACTCCGCCCACGCCGCCCGACGCGGAAAAGAAGCCGCACGTGGTGCAGGCGCCATTCGGTGCCGAGCGCCAGGACGAGTACTACTGGCTGCGCGATGACAGCCGCAAGGACGCCGCGATGCTCGGCTATCTCAACGCCGAGAACGCCTACGCCGACGCCGTGCTGGCGTCGAGCACGCCGGTGCAGGACAAGCTCTACGGCGAGATCGTGGCGCGCATCAAGCAGGACGATGCCAGCGTGCCCTGCCGCGACCGTGGGTACTGGTACTACGCGCGGTTCGAAACCGGCAAGGATTACCCGATCCACGCCCGCCGCAAGGACGCGCCGGGGATCGACGCCCTGTCGATCCAGCAGGCCAATGCCGCCGGCGACTTCGCGGGCGAAGAGGTGCTGCTGGACGTCAACCGGTTGGCCGCCGGCAAGGACTACTACAGCGTCGGCGATTACGCGGTGACGCCGGACAACGCCGTGCTGGCCTACGCCGACGACAGCAACGGCCGCCGCCAGTACACCATCTGCTTCCGCAACCTCGTCACCGGCGAGGCCTACCCGGAAACGATCGCCGGCGTCTCGCCCAACCTGGTCTGGGCCGACGACAACAAGACCCTGTTCTACGTCGAGAACGACCCGGAGACGCTGTTGACCGTGCGGGTGAAGAAGCACGTGCTGGGCACCGACCCGACGTTGGACCCTGTCGTCTACGAGGAACACGACGACAGCTTCTACATCGGCATCGACCGCACCCGCGACGAGCAATACATCGTCATCGGTGTCAGCAGCACGGTGTCCGACGAGGTGCGCTACGCGCCGGCCGACGCTCCGCGCGAGTTCACCGTGCTGGCCGCGCGCGCGCGCGACGTGGAGTACGACGCCGACCACTTCGGCGGGCGCTGGGTGATCCGCACCAATGCCGACGGCGCGACCAATTTCAAGCTGGTCACCGCCGCCGACGGCGCCACTTCGCGCAAGGACTGGCAGGACTGGATCGCGCACCGCGACGACGTGCTGGTGGAGGGCTTCGAGCTGTTCGACGGCTTCACCGCGATCGCCGAGCGCAGCGGCGGTCTCGAGCGCCTGCGTCTCCTGCACGCGGACGGACGCGAGGACCACATCGCCGCCGACGAGCCGGCCTATTCGATGGGGCTGGACGTCAACAGCGAGCCGGCCACCGACTGGGTACGCTACAGCTACACCTCGATGACCACCCCGGCCACCGTGTACGCGCTGAACGTGAAGACGGGCGAGCGCCGCCTGCTCAAGCGCCAGCCGGTGCCGGGCTACGACCCGGCGCAGTACGTCAGCGAGCGCCTGTGGGCCACCGCGCGCGATGGCACAAAGATTCCGGTGTCCATCGTCTACAGGAAGGGCTTCGCGAAGAACGGCAAGGCCGCGCTGCTGCAGTACGGCTACGGCAGTTACGGCATGTCGATGGATCCGGGCTTCTCGGTCGCCACGGTCAGCCTGCTGGATCGCGGCATGGCCTATGCCATCGCCCACATCCGCGGCGGCCAGGAGCTGGGCCGCAAGTGGTACGAGGACGGCAAGCTGCTGAACAAGCAGAACACCTTCACTGACTTCATCGACGTCACCGACTTCCTGGTGAAGGAAGGCTATGCCGCACCCGACCGCGTGGCGGCCTACGGCGGCAGCGCCGGCGGCCTGCTGATGGGCGCCATTGCGAACATGGCGCCGCAGAAATACCGGGTGATCCTGTCGCAGGTGCCGTTCGTGGACGTGGTGACGACCATGCTCGACCCCAGCATCCCGCTGACCACCAACGAGTACGACGAATGGGGCAACCCCGAGCAGCCGGAGTACTACCAGTACATGCTGTCCTACTCACCCTACGACAACCTGCGCGCGCAGGCGTATCCAGCGATGTTCGTCGGCACCGGGCTGTGGGATTCGCAGGTGCAGTACTGGGAGCCGGCCAAGTACGTGGCGCGGCTGCGCGACCTCAACACCTCGGCCGAACCGGTGGTGTTGCGCACCAACATGGACGCCGGCCACGGCGGCAAGTCCGGGCGCTTCCGCCGCCACCGCGAGCAGGCGGAGATGTATGCGTTCATGCTGGATCGGCTGGGGGTCGAATAACCTCCGCTCACCTCCTCCCAGGAGCGCCCGGCCAGGCGCGGTGTTTTCCGCATGAGTCCGTACAGCACGATCACACCCCCCGCGGTGCGCGCTGCGACAGCAAAGGCGATAGCCCCATGACCCGTTGGCTGTGGGCCGCGTTGGCCTGGACCTGCCTGGCGCTGGGCATCATCGGCGTGCTGCTGCCGGTGATGCCGACGGTGCCATTCATCCTGCTGTCGGCGTTCGCCGCCGCGCGCGGCTCGCAGCGCCTGCGCGGTTGGCTGCTGCGGCACCCGCAGTTCGGCCGCGCGATCCTGGACTGGGAGCGCGAGGGCACCGTGAGCCGGCGCGCCAAGTGGCTGGCCACGGTGATGATGGCAGCCTCCGGCGTCGGCGTGTGGTTCACCGCGCCGCAACCGTGGATGGCGGCCACGGTGGACGCGGTGATGGCGCTGGTCGCGCTGTGGCTGTGGCGGCGCCCGGAGCCACGGCCATGAGCACGACCATGCATGCCCCGCGGGCGCGGCCACGCGCGCGACAGTGGGCCGCGGCCGCGGGTACACTGCCGGCATGACCCGACGCCTGCTCCTGCTGTCCGTGCTCGCCTGCCTGCTGGCCGCCTGCGGCAACAAGGGGCGCTGGTGCTGCCGGACAAGCCGGCACCCGACGCGCCGCCGGCCGCCCCGGCCCAGGATCCGCCGCCGGTACAGGGCTGAACGGGGCGGCATGCACTTCAGCAAGATGCACGGCGCCGGCAACGACTTCGTCGTGCTGGATCTGCGCGACGGCCGCGCGCCGCCCACGCCCGCCGAGTGCGCGCGGATCGCCGACCGCCATTTCGGCGTCGGCTGCGACCAGCTGCTGACGATCGAACCGGCGCCCGGCGCGGATGCGGTGGCGTCCTACCGGATCTGGAACGCCGACGGCAGCGTGGCCGGCCAGTGCGGCAACGGCGCGCGCTGTGTCGCGGCCTGGCTGGTGCGTGCGGGCGCGGCGCCGGCACAGGACGCCTTCGTGATCACGAGCCCGGCCGGGCGGCACCCGGTGCGACGCAATGCGCGCGGCGATTTCGTGATCGACATGGGCGCGCCGCGCTTTTTCCCGGCAGACGTTCCACTGCGCGGCTTTGCGCAGACGCAGGACGCCTACCCGCTGCAGATCGCCGGCCGCACGCTTGTGGTCGGCGCGGTCTCGCTGGGCAATCCGCACGCGCTGCTGGAAGTGGAGGCGGTGGACGGCGCGGACGTGGCCGGCATCGGCGCCGCCCTGCAGCAGCACCCGGCCTTTCCGCAGTCGGTCAACGTCGGCTTCGCCCAGGTGCTGGCACCGGACCGCCTGCGCCTGCGGGTGTACGAGCGCGGCGCCGGCGAAACCCTGGCCTGCGGCAGCGGCGCCTGCGCGGCGGTGGCGCTCCTGGATCGGCGCGGCCGGGTGCGCGCGGCCGCCGGCGTGACGGTCGCGCTGCCGGGCGGGGAACTGCACATCCAGCAAGACGCCGACGACCATCTGTGGATGGCCGGCCCAGCCGCATTCGTCTTCGAAGGAGACATCCCGTGAGCAAGGAGTTCGACGGCATCACCGAACGCATCAGCGCGCACGAGGTGGCGGCCTGGCTGCGCCGGCATCCCACCTTCCTGCAGCAGTTTCCGGACCTGGCGCTGGCGCTGGTGGTGCCGCGCGACAGCGGCCCGGCGGCGTCGCTGGCCAGCCTACCAGCTGGAGATCCTGCGCGACAAGAACCGCGAGCTGACCCGCCGCCTGCACGAGCTGTTCGCCAACGCGCAGGAGAACGAGCGGCTGGCGGTGCGCATGCACCAGCTGACGCTGGCCATGATGAAACAGCGCAGCGCGGCGGATACCTGGCGCGCGCTGGTGGGCAGCCTGCGCGAGGACTTCCAGAGCGACCTGGTGCGGGTGGTGGCATTCCATCCGGTGGCCGGGCTGGAGGAGGCCGACTGGCTGCAGGTGATCGCCGAGGACGATCCTCGCCTGGCCGGCTTCCGCGACCTGCTCGCCAGCGGCGATCCGGTCTGCGGCCGCCTGCATCCGGACAAGCACGCGCTGCTGTACGGCGCGCGCGGGGCGAGGTGCAGAGCTCGGTGCTGCTATCGCTGCACGGGGTCGGCCTGGTGGCAGTGGGCAGCTTCGATCCCCACCGCTTCTTCCCGGGCATGGGCACGCTGTTCCTGCGCATGCTGGGCGAGGCGCTGGCGACGGCGCTGCAGCGGTTCGACGGCTGAGCCGCGCCACCGGCGCAGGCGCGCACGACGGCACCGGGCGATGAGCGCGATCGACGACTTCCTGGCCCACCTGGCGGTCGAGAAGCAGGGCTCCCCGCATACCCTCGACGCCTACCGGCGCGACCTCGACGCGCTGGCGCGCTGGGCCGAGGGGCGCGACCTGGCGACGCTGGAGGAGGCCGACATCCGCGCCTTCGTCGCCGCCGAGCACCGCCGCGGGCTGGCCCCGAAGTCGCTGCAACGGCGACTGTCGGCCTGCCGCAGCCTGTACCGCTGGCTGCTGCGGCACGCGCGCATCGCGCGCGATCCCTGCGCCGGGGTGCGCGCGCCGAAGGCCGCGCGCAGGCTGCCGCAGGTGCTGGACGTGGACGAGGCGGTGCAGCTGGTGGCGCTGCCCACCGACGCGCCATTGGGCCTGCGCGACCGCGCCCTGCTGGAACTGCTGTATTCCTCCGGCCTGCGCCTGTCGGAAGTGTGTGCGCTGCGCTGGCAGGACCTGGATTTCGACGGCAGGCTGGTGACGGTGCTCGGCAAGGGCAGCAAGCAGCGCATCGTGCCGGTCGGCTCGCACGCCTGCGCGGCGCTGCTGGCCTGGCGCGAAGACTGCGGCGGCGCGGCGGACGGCTTCGTCTTCCCCGGCCGCGGCGGCGCGCGCATCAGTGCACGCGCGATCCAGCTACGGCTCAAGCAGCTCGCGCAGCGCCAGGGCGTGTTCAAGCGCATCCATCCGCACCTGCTGCGGCACAGCTTCGCCAGCCACGTGCTGGAATCCTCCGGCGACCTGCGCGGCGTGCAGGAACTGCTCGGCCACGCCGACATCGCCACCACCCAGATCTACACCCACCTCGACTTCCAGCACCTGGCGAAGGTGTACGACGCCGCCCACCCGCGCGCGCGGCGCAAGCGCTGAATCACTGCCGCGTCGCGTCTCAGCCCCCCGCGCGCCGCGGCCGCAGCACGTGCCGCCCCTGCGCATCCAGCTCCAGCTGGTAGTGCGCGTCCAGCCCGCGCCGGTGCAGCGCGCGGCGGGCGGCCTCCAGGCTGGCCTGCACCTGCTGCGCGCGCTGGGTGTGCGAGAGCGAGCCGGCGTGCACGCGGTAGCGGTACAGCGGACGCGCAAGCTGGCCGATGCCGACCCGTTCCGACAGGCGCAGGCAGAGATCGTAATCCTCGACCAGCAGCGCGCGCGGATCGTAGCCGCCGACCGCGAGGTAGGCCGCGCGCCGGATCAGGCGGAAGTGGAAGGTCATGAACGCCACCAGCAGGTGCCGCGGCGAATAGGGCAGCAGGCAGCGCGGCCCCAGCCCATGCAGGCGGCCGTCGGCGTCGATCTCGCGGTACTGCGAATAGGCCATGCCGAGGTCCGGCCGCGCGTGCAGGAAAGCCAGCATCGCCGACAGCGCCTGCGGCTCCAGCAGGTCATCCCCGTCGAGGCTGGCCACGAAGTCGCCACGCGCCTGCTGCAGGGCTGCCGCCAGCGCGCCCGCGGTGCCGCGGTTGCATCCGTCGCCGAGCAGCCGGAAGCGCGGGTCGCGGGCGGCGTAGGCGGCGGCGATCGCACGGCTTCCGTCGCGGCTGCCGTCGTCCCACAGCAGGCATTCCCAGCGCGGCTCGTCCTGCGCCAGCACGCTCTCCAGCGCCTGCGGCAAGGTGCGCGCCACCCCGAAGATGGGCACGGCCAGGCTGACCAGCGGCGGAACCATGCGTGCCCCCCGGAATGAATCGACTTGAAGGCGCGCCGGTCGCGCCCCACATGCAGGATTCAACGGAGAAAACGATGGACCCCAGCCAGAACCCCCACGTGTTCCACGCCACCACCATCGTCTCGGTGCGCCGTGGCGGCCAGGTGGTGATCGCCGGCGACGGCCAGGTGACGCTCGGCCACACGGTGATGAAGGCCAATGCCCGCAAGGTGCGCCGGCTCGGCAAGGACGGCCGCGTGCTGGCCGGGTTCGCCGGCGCCGCGGCGGATGCGTTCACCCTGTTCGAGCTGTTCGAGGCCAAGCTCGAAAAAGCACGGCCAGCTCACCCGCGCTGCGGTGGAAATGGCCAAGGATTGGCGCACCGAGCGCCGCTTCGGCAAGCTCGAGGCGCTGCTGGCGGTGGCGGATGCCGATACCTCGCTGGTGATCTCCGGCACCGGCGACGTGATCGAACCCGAGGACGGCCTGATCGCGATCGGCTCCGGCGGCATGTATGCGCTGTCCGCCGCGCGCGCGTGCTGGCGCATACCGACCTCGACGCCCGCACCATCGCCACCGAGGCGCTGGGGATCGCCGGCGACATCTGCATCTACACCAACCGCAACATCGTGGTGGAGACGCTCTGAGCCCGCGCGAACCAGGCTTGATCGCGGGCCATCCCGGCCGGGGCAACCCCATCAAGTCGCTCCCCGATACTCGCTTTGTTGATGGGGCCGCCCCGACCGGGCTGGCCCCGTGAAGGACCCTCCCGATGACCGACTCCTCCTCCATGACCCCGCGCGAGATCGTCGCGGAACTCGACCGCCACATCGTCGGCCAGCACGCCGCCAAGCGCGCGGTCGCCATCGCCCTGCGCAACCGCTGGCGGCGCGCGCAGCTGGCGCCCGAGCTGCGCAACGAGGTGATGCCGAAGAACATCCTGATGATCGGCCCCACCGGCGTTGGCAAGACCGAGATCGCGCGCCGCCTGGCGACGCTGGCCAACGCGCCGTTCGTGAAGGTGGAGGCCACCCGCTTCACCGAGGTCGGCTACGTCGGCAAGGATGTCGAGCAGATCATCCGCGACCTGGCCGACACCGCGGTGAAGCTGTACCGCGCGCAGGCCAAGCAGCGCGTGCGCACCCAGGCCGAGGAACGCGCCGAGGAGCGCATCCTCGATGCCCTGCTGCCCAGGCGCGAGGCCGCGCCTGGCTTCGGCTTCAACCCGGCACAGACCACCACCATCGACATTGGCGCCGAACCGTCGGCGCAGGACTCCTCGACCCGGCAGAAGCTGCGCCGGCAGCTGCGCGATGGCGCGCTGGACACGCGCGAAATCGAGCTCGATCTCAGCATGAACGTCGGCGTGGACATCCTGGCGCCGCCCGGCATGGAGGAAATGGGCCAGCAGCTGCGCCAGATGTTCAGCCAGATCTCCGGCGGCAAGACCCACAGGAAGACCATGACCATCCAGGCCGCGCGGCCGCTGCTGGTCGAGGAAGAGGCAGCCAAGCTCATCAACGAGGACGAGGTGCGCGAAGCCGCGATCGAGGCCTGCGAGCAGCACGGCATCGTCTTCATCGACGAGATCGACAAGGTCGCCAAGCGCAGCGAGGGCATGGGCGCCGATGTCAGCCGCGAGGGCGTGCAGCGCGACCTGCTGCCGCTGGTGGAAGGCAGCACGGTGAGCACGAAATACGGCCCGGTGAAGACCGACCACATCCTGTTCATCGCCAGCGGCGCGTTCCACCTGGCCAAGCCCTCCGACCTGATCCCGGAGATGCAGGGCCGCTTCCCGATCCGGGTGGAGCTGACCGCGCTGGGCAAGGACGATTTCGTGCGCATCCTCACCGAACCGAAGGCCGCGCTGACCCGGCAGTACGTCGAGCTGATGGACACCGAGGGCGTGCGCCTGGCGTTCACCGCGGAGGCGGTGGAGCGGATCGCGGAGATCGCCGCGCACGTCAACGAGCGCCAGGAGAACATCGGCGCACGCCGCCTGCACACGGTGCTGGAGCGGCTGCTGGAGTCGCTGAGCTTCGAGGCCCCGGACAAGGGCGGCAGCGTCACCATCGACCGCGCCTACGTGGACGCCCAGCTGGGCGCGCTGGTGCAGGACCCGGACCTGAGCCGCTACATCCTGTGACGATGCCCGTGCGGCGGCCGTGCCCGCGCCGGGCGCCGCGGCGGGAGCGTCCTCAGCCGTGCAGGCTGTAGGTGCCGTAGATCGCCGCCTCCGCCAGCACGTGGCCGTGCATCGCGCGCAGCACGTCGGCGGCGGTGAACGGCGCCACCAGGCCCAGGCTCGCCACATCGAGGGCGAACAGGCGGAAGAAATAGCGATGCGTGCGCAGGTCGTGCGCGGGGGGTAGGGGCCGTCGTAGCCGAAATACCGCCCACCCATCGTGGCGTCGCCCGCGAACCAGCCGGTGTAGTCGTTCAGCCCGCGCACACCGTCGGCATCGCGCCCGGCCGGCTTGCCGCGCAGGGTGACGCCGTCGCTGCAGCTGCCCTCTGCGATCTGGCGCACGTCGGCGGGAATGTCGGCCACCACCCAGTGCACGAAATCGCCGCGCGGGTGGGCCTCCGGGATCGGGGTGGCCGCATCCGCCACCAGCGCGCCGTCGGTCGGGGCATCGGTATCGATGCACAGCAGCGCAAACGACTGCGTGCCGGCCGGCACCGCGTCCCAGGCCAGATGCGGATTGCGGTTGCCGCCGAAGCCGCCGCCGGGCGCGCCCATGGCGAACGCCGGAGACAGCGGCTGGCGGTGCTGGAAACTGTCGCTACGCAGATGCATGGTCGTACTCTCCGCAAGGATCGTGCGCCGATTCTACGGCGGGATCGCGCGCATCCAGCGCGGCCAGGAAGCGCGCGGCCACCCAGCGCTCGCTGTAGCCGTCCAGGCTGGCGCGCTCGATGAAGCCGCAATGGCCCCCGTGCGCGGCCAGCTCCAGGCGCACGTTCGGAAACCCCGCGATGTGGTGGAAATCCTCCAGCGGAATCACCGGATCGTCCGCCGCCATCAGGATGTGCGCCGGCACCGGCAGCGCGCGCAGGCGCTCGCCAGCCACCGAATAGCCGTCGAAATAGTCCGCCAACGAGGGAAACTCGGTGGCATGCCGCACCATCCAGTCGGTCAGCGCGCGCATCGGCAGGCGCAGCACCGCATCGTCGAAGCCGTGCGCCTGCGGGAACAGCGCGCGCTTGCGTGCCAGCGAACGCCGCCACATGCGCTCGAAATGGCGCATGTACACCGCCGGCCCGACTTCCATGCTGTCCATCGTGCGCGCCGGGTCCAGCAGCGGGCAGACCACCGCCACCTGCCGCAGCGGCAACCCGGCCTGGCCCGCGCGCAGCGCCAGGCGCAGGGCGAAGTTGCCGCCCAGGGAGAAGCCGGCAGCGAACATCGGCAGCTGCGGCCAGCGGGATGCAACCGCGTGCGCCGCATCCACCACCTCGTCCAGCCGGTTGGAGTGGAACAGGCCTTCGTTCAGATGATGGGTGTCGCCGTGATCGCGGAAATTGAGCCGGAACACCACGAACCCCGCGCGCAGCAGGTGCGCGGCAGTCAGCCGCATGTAGCTGGATTCGGCGCTGCCCTCCCAGCCGTGCAGCAGCAATACCGCTGCCCGCGGCGCGCGCGCCGCCGGCACACTGGCGACGCCCTGCAGGCGCACGCCACCCGTCAGTTCCAGCAGGGTCGGCGCATGCGTGGCCGGCACCTGGCGCAGGCGGCGCCGGGACTGCACCGCGCGCAGCGGGCTGGAGGCCAGCAGCGACTGCAGGTGCGGGTTGCGCAGCCAGGCTGGCGGCGCATAGCCGGACCGTACCGGGCCGGACCGCATCTTCAGCCCGCCTGCATCGCCGCCAGCACCTGCGCGCGCGCGGCCTCGGCGATGCCGCGGCGGCCGTCGTGCTGGCCGGGGTCGACCGGTGCCGTGAAGCACACCCGCACCGGGCGCGCCGGCTCGCCCAACAGGCGCAGGAAATTGCCGAGAAAGCTCTCCCGCGGCGCGAACGCGACGATCGCCTGCGCCTCGCAGCGCGCGCCATAGCACAGCGCCACTGGCTGCACCGGGGCATTGGCCTCCACCGCGGTGGCGAAGATGCGCGCGTGGAACGCGCCCAGCGCGCGGCCATCGCGGGTGCCGCCCTCGGGGAAGGCCGCCACCGCGCGCCCGGCGCGCAGGCGCTGCACCATCTCGGCCATCACCTGGCCCAGCGAATCCCCGTTGCCGCGCTGCAGGAAGATGGTCTCGGCATGGGTGGTGATCCAGCCCACCAGCGGCCAGCGGCGGATCTCGGACTTGGCGATGAAGCCCATCATGTGCTGCGAGTGCAGGACCATGATGTCCACCCAGCTGACATGGTTGGCCACGAACAGGGTGCCGCCCGGCAGCGGCGCGCCCTCGCGCTGCAACCGCATGCCGAACACCCGCAGCAGGCCGCCCGACCACCAGCGCACCATCGCGTGCGACAGCCACCCGCCGCGCCCGAGCGCGATCAGCAGCAGGGTGATCGGCAGGTCGACCAGCAGGTGCCAGGCCAGCAGCGGCGTGCGATAGGCGTAGCGCCATGCCCGCGCCGCCCTGCCGCGCGGGGCGGTGTGAACCGGGGGAAACTTCATGGGAGAGCACGATACCCGATGCCTTGCGGCGGCGGAATCACGCATATGCCGGCCCCTCAGCGCGGCGGCGCCGGCAGCACCGCCAGGGTGATCCGGCTGATGCAGACCGCCTGCCCGCCCTCGTCCTCGATCTGGATCTCCCAGACCTGGGTGCTGCGCCCGAGATGGAACGGCCGCGCCGTGCCGGTGACGGTTCCACTGCGCACCGCGCGCAAATGGTTGGCGTTGATCTCCAGGCCCACCACCGCATTGCCGCCGGCCATCAGCATCCCGGCGCTGCTGCCCAGGGTTTCCGCCAACGCCACCGAGGCGCCGCCGTGCAGCAAGCCGTACGGCTGCCGGGTCTGCGGCGTAACCGGCATCGTCGCGCGCAGATAGCCGTCGCCCAGCTCGGTGAACACGATCCCGAGCGCCTCCATCAGCGTGCCGCGCGAGCGCGCGTTCAGCGCCTCCAGGCTTGCCTCCGGCGGCCAAGTGAAGACCGGGGTCTGCATGGTGGTGGCATCTCCATGGTGCAGAGGGGGCGTGTGTGCGCAAGCATGGCATCGCCGCTTGCGCGCGCGCAACGCGGATATCTAGAGAATCGGCGACAGCCCCGAGCCGAACGCCGTGAACAGGCGCACGCCCAGCCACTTCAGGCCGAGGTCCACCTCCGGGAAATCGCCCACCGGCTGGTTGCAGCGGCGGAAGTCGGCAGCGAACGGCGACGGCGGCACGCTGGTCGGCGGGCAGCCGGGGCCGGGCACGTAGTCGTAGCTGGTGGCGTACTTGCGCGGCCACAGGTCGAAGATCGGCATCCGCTCCGACAGCTTGGCCAGGGTGTACTCCACCCCCGGCAGCAGCAGCGCGTCGTCGCGCCGGCCGATGGTCCAGGCGTTGGCCGGGGCCATATCGCGCAGGATGCTGGCGGCCAGCTGGCGGGCGAAGGCGGGGTCGGCGATCACCACCGCGCTCTCGGTGTTGAGGGTGTCGCCGCGCGGATCGAAGTTATGGGTGCCGACCACCCCCACGCGCTCGTCCACCACCAGCGACTTGGCGTGCAGCCCCATGCGCAGGCCGGCGCGCTTGAGCCGTACCGGCAGCCCGCCGGAGGAGGCGAACGGCGACAGCCGCCCGGCCTCGCTGACCGGCTCGCTGCGCAGGCCGCGCCTGGCCAGCCGGCGCTCGAGCAGGCTGCCGCCGGAGCCGAGGGCGGCCGGCGCGCCTGCCGCATCCGCCTTCTCCGCTTCGACGTCCTCGTCCGGCTCGCGCTCCAGCACGGCTCCGGTCTCGCCCAGCTCCAGCGGCGCATCCGCCGGAAACGGCTTGAATTCGTGGATCTCGAAGCCGAAATCACGCAGGTAGCGGCGCTTGTACTTGTACGACATCGCGTAGGCGATGAAGGCGTCGGTCGCCGCCAGGCTGTTGGTGGAGATCAGGATCCGCGGCGGCGAGGGCTGCGCGTGCAAGGCGCGGAACACCTGCTGCGCGGGCTTGGACATTACCAGATAGGGCGTCTGCAGCAGCACTTCGTGCTGCGCCCCCTGCAACAGCTCAAGCAGGCCGCGGCTGGCAGCCCCCACGGCCGGCTCTGCCGGCACGCCGGCGGACGTCTCTTCGCGGTGCTTGCGCGGCAGGTCGGCGATGAACGACACCCCGCCGACCTCCAGCGCCGGGGTCACGAAGCGCGCACGCAGCAGCGCCGGATCATCGGCCTGGGCGAGCAGCGCGCGCACCCGCTCGGGGCGCCGGAACGGATGGTGCGGTGGCGTGGCCGGCGCGCCATAGCGGCGCAGGTAGCGCGCCACGTCGCCCAGGCGTTCGGGCGGCACGCTGCGCGGCGAACGCCAGAACGCCTCGAAATTGGCCTGCATCGCCGCCACCTGCGGCCCGGCCAGCAGCAGGTCGCGGTCGCGGAAGTTGTAGTCCTCGCCCCAGTCGTAATAGTCGTCCTGGTAATTGCGCCCGCCGACGATCCCGACCCGCCCGTCCACCACCAGCAGCTTGTTGTGCATGCGCCGGTTGAGCTGGCGCCAGCAGCATAGCGAGGCGATGGCATACATCGGCAGCGGCAGGCGCGCGCGGTCGAGCACCGGGTTGTACAGGCGCAATTCGAGATTGGCATGGCGCGATGCCAGCGCCGCCAGGGTCTCCACCTTGCGCAGCGCGGCCAGCTGGTCGATCAGGATGCGCACCTTGACCCCGCGGAAGGCGGCGGCCTCCAGCTCGTCCATCACCAGCTGGGCGGAGTCGTCCTCGTCGAAGATATAGGTCTGCAGCTCGATGCTGCGGCGCGCGCTGCGGATCAGGTGGATGCGCAGCAGCAGCGCATCCGGGGCGTGGTCGAGGATCAGCGCGCGGTGATGCGGTGCCTGCGCGGTGGACGCGGCCCAGACCTCGCGCGCCATGTCCAGTACCGGCGAGGGCGTGGCGCAGGCATCGGCGCGGGCACAGTCCACCTGCGTGCTGCGCGCCGCCTGCGCGATCCCGGCGGCCGCATCACGCTGGGCGCGGCCCAGGGTGGCGCAGCCGGAGCACAGCAGCAGAACCAGCCAGGCCGCCAGCCAGCGGCCGCCCCGCGCCCGACACATGGGCTCAAGGCCACCAGAAGCGCGCCAGGCGCGCGGCGCCGGGTTCGACCGCGGCATCCTCCGGGAACGCCAGTACCGCGATCGCGCCCGGCGGCATCCCGCGATGGTCGCCGGACTGGCCGCTGTAGAGCAGCGCCGCCAGCTGTTCCAGCCCCGGGTTGTGGCCGACGATCAGCAGGCAGGCGGCATCGGCATGGGCGTCGGCCAGCGCCACCAGGGTGCCGGGGCTGGCCTCGTAGATCGCCGGTTCCTCACGCACATCACCGCAGCCCAGCTCACCCAGCGCGGCCAGGGTCTGGCGGGTGCGCCGCGCCGGCGAGCACAGCACGCGGTCGGGGCGCAGCCCGTGCTGGCGCAGCCAGTCGCCGGCGGCGCGCGCCTCGGCCAGGCCGGTGTCCGACAGCGGGCGGCCGGCGTCGTCCTGCCCGGGCGCGGCGGCATCGGCGTGGGCGTGGCGGAGCAGGATCAGTTCGCGCATCGCAAGGTATCCATGGGGAAGGGTCAGGGCTCGCCCAGCTCAGTGCAGCAGCGGCATCCAGTCCTGCTGGTGCTCGCGCACCTGGGCGGAATGGTAGTCGAACACGGTCTTGCCCAGCCCGGTCAGCACCACGTAGGCCTGAGCTGTCGCGCAGCTGCGCCACCACCGGCAAGGGCCAGCCGGCGAGCAGCTCCAGCGCCTGCCGGGTTGCGTGGGTATTGGGCTTGCAGCGGTTGAGCACCAGCGCCGCCGGCAGCTTGCCCTTGCGCAGGCGCGGGTGGCGCAGCAGGTCGTGCAGGAAGCCGGACGCGGCCTCGATATCCAGCGCCGAGGGCTGCACCGGTACCAGCAGCGCATCGGCTTCGTCGAGGAAGGCCTCCAGCGCATCACGGTCGGCGCCGGCCGGGGGCGTCCACCACCACCCGCTGCACGCCGCCCGGCAGGCGCTTGTGCCAGGCGCGGCGGGTGCCGTCCACCGCCGCCACCGCGCCCTGCAGGCCGGCCCGGCGCTCGCACCAGCGGGTGGCGGAACGCTGCGGATCGGCATCCACCAGCGCCGCCGTGCGTTCCGCCAGCGCCGCCTGGGCCGCCAGATGGATGGCCAGCGTGGTCTTGCCGACGCCGCCCTTGGAACACGCCACCAGCCAGGTCTTCATCGCAGGGCTCCGGATCGCCACCGCGACAGCCTACACGCCGGCCCGTGCCGGCGCATGCCGCCGCCTTCACCCGCGCGCGCGCGCCTCCACGTGCAGGCGCAATTGCTCCACCGCGGTACGCAGATCGGCGGCCAGCGGCAGCACGCTGGCCCAGTCCCCACGCCGGCCGGCCGCCTCCAGCGCGGCCGCGGCGTCCGCCAGCGCCTGCGCGCCGACCAGCCGCGCAGCGCCCTCGATCTTGTGCGCCTGGCGGGTCAGGCCGGGCAGGTCGCCGGCCTCGTGCAGCCGCTCCAGCACGTGCAGATCGTCGCGGGTGGTGGCGAGAAAGTCGTCAAGCAGCGCAGCCGGATCGGCGCCGCCCAGCGCATCCAGCACCGCCGTGTCCAGCACCGGCGAGGCCTCCGCTGGGTCGCCGGCGGCGGCCTCCGCGCGGGCATTGTTGGCGGCCTGGATGCGGTGCCCCTCTTCCTCGTCCATGCCCGCGCTGCTGGCGGTATGCGGCAGCCAGCGTTGCAGGCAGGCGCCGAGCGCGGCGATCCCGACCGGCTTGGCCAGATAGTCGTCCATGCCCGCAGCCAGACAGCGCTCGGCCTCGCCCTTCAGCGCGGCCGCGGTGAGCGCCACCATCGGGGTGCGCGGCAGGCCGCGCCGCTCCTCTTCCTCGCGCAGCGCGCGCGCCAGCTGGTAGCCGTCCATGCGCGGCATGTGCACGTCCGTCAGCAGCAGGGCATAGCGCCCGCTGCGCCAGCGCTCCAGGCCCTCCAGCCCGTCCTCGGCCACTTCCGAGGCATACCCGGCCAGCGCCAGCTGGCGCTGGATCACCTGGCGGTTGGTGGCGTGGTCGTCCACCAGCAGCACCAGGCTGCGCTCCTGCTCCGCCTCGGCCACCGTGGGCAGCCGGCGCGGCGCGAAACCGCCCAGGCGCCGGCCCGCGTGCGGCGGCTGCGGCAGCGCGGCGGCCGGCGCGCGCGGCAGGGTGAGGTGCAGCCGCATGCGGGTGCCCTTGCTGGGCGCGGACTCCATCTCGATGCGGCCGCCCATCAGCTCGGCGATCCGGCGGCTGATCGCCAGGCCCAGCCCGGTGCCGCCGAAGCGCCGGGTGGTGTCGGCCTCGGCCTGCGCGAACGGCTGGAACAGCCGCGCCTGCGCCTGCGCGCTGATGCCGATGCCGGTGTCGGCGACCTGCAGCACCAGCGCATCGCGGCCCGGCGGGCCGGCGTCCGGGTCACTGCCCTCGATCTCCACGCTGACGGTGACGCCACCCTGCGCGGTGAACTTGAGCGCGTTCGACAGGAAATTGCCCAGCACCTGGCGCAGCCGCACCGGGTCGACCTCATAGGCCGGGGCCAGGTCGCTGCCGATCCGGCACTCCAGCGCCAGCCCCTTGCTGGAAGCGGAACCGGCATAGCTGGCGACCACGCTGCGCACCAGCTCCGGCAGGTCGGTGGCGACCGGCTCCAGCTCCATCCGCCCGGCTTCGATCTTCGAGAAATCCAGGATGTCGCCGATGATCCGCAGCAGGGTCTCGGCCGAGGCCTGAATCACGTTGAGCGCGCGCCGCTGCTCGGCATCCAGGCGGGTGTGCCCGAGCACCTCGATCATGCCGGTGACGCCGATCATCGGGGTGCGGATCTCGTGGCTCATCGCCGCCAGGAACGCGCTCTTGGCGTGGTTGGCTTCGCGCGCGCGCGCCTCGCTGTCGCGCAGGGCGTGCTCCAGCCGCTTGAGGTGGGTGAGGTCGGTGGCCACCGCCAGCAACCCGATCATCTCGCCGGTATCGCTGCGCATCGCCGACAGCGCCAGCAGCACCGGCAGGGTGCGGCCGCGCTGGTGGCGCAGGGCGAACTCGCGCGGCGGCTCGCGGTGGCGGGCCAGCTCGCGCAGCGCGGTCCAGTCGGCCGGCACGGTGTGGCCATAGGCCTCGCTGAGCGCGCGCGCCAGCGCGCCAAGCGCCTCCGGATCGAGGATCGCATCCAGCCGTTCGCGCCCGACCAGCGATCCGGCCGGCCACCCCAGCAGCTTTTCCGCGAACGGATTGACCTGCGAGAACACCCCGTTTTCATCCACCGCGAAGATCGCCGTCTGCGCCGCTTCCAGCAGCAGGCGCTGGAACTGCTCGCGCCGCTCCAATGTCACCCGCACCCTGTCGTTGCGCGCCAGCTGGTCGGTGAGCTGGGCTTCCATCCGCCGCACCTGCTCGCGCATGCGCAGGAAGCTCTCCATCACCTCGCCCAGCTCGCCGCGCGGACGGAAGCGCGGCAGGCTGGTGTAGTCGTGGCGGGCCATGTCAAGCGCCAGCCGGTGCAGGCTCTCCACCCCGCGATAGCCGTTGTGCAGCACGCGCCGGCCGAACAGTGCGACCAGCACGAAGCACAGCAGCGACAGCCCGATGCGTGCGCGCCCGAACCACGCGGCGCGGGTGAGCTCCTGGCGCACCAGCGCATCCGCGCGCGCCTGCCCGAGCGCATCGATCTGCTCCAGGCGCGCCACCAGCGGGTCCACCGCCGGGTACAGCTCGCGGTCCGCGAACCGGCCCAGGGCGAGAATGTCCTGCCGCTGCACGATGTCCTGCAGGTCGGCCAGCGCCTGGTCGGCGCGCGGGCGCGCCAGCAGCGCCTGCGCCAGCAGCGCGCGCCCCTCCTCGTCCAGCGGCATCGCCTGCAGCGCCTGCCATTCGGCGGTGGCGGTGTCCTGCGCGCGCGCCAGCGTGGCCGCCGCCTGCTGCCAGTCGATCAGGTAGTTGCGGGTGCGGAAGGTGGTGTCCACCAGATCCATTTCGTAGGTGTTGGACAATTTGCGGATCCGCTGCATGCCGGCCAGCACGTCGTCGCGCATCGCGATCAGCGCGCGTTCGGCCAGGTACTGCTGGAACTGGTCGAGCGCCAGCACCAGCACGCCAGTGATCAGAAACAGCCCGAACAGCCCCAGCAGCTGCTTGCGGATGCTGTAGCGCAGGGCGTCGAAGCGCATGGATCAGGCCCGGGCGGAGGATGGCATGCCGCGCATCCGGCTCAGTGCACCGGCCGCCGCCAGCGCGCGATCGCCGCGGGCAGCTCGCTGCCCGGCACCGGGCGCCCGATCAGCCAGCCCTGCGCCACCTCGCAGCCCAGTTCGGCCAGCAGCTGCCAGTCCTCGGCGCTCTCCACGCCTTCCGCCACCGTGGCCAGGCGCAGCTTGCGCGCCAGGTCCAGGCTGGCCTCCACCATCGCGCGCTTGCGCGGCTGCAGATGCGCGCCGCACACGAATTCCTTGTCGATCTTGAGCTCGCTGAACGGCACCTGCGCCAGCTGTGCCAGCGAGGAATAGCCGGTGCCGAAATCGTCGATCGACAGCCCGAAGCCCTTCAGGCGCAGGCGCGCCAGCACGCTCAGGCCGCAGGCGGCATCCGCCATCACCGAACTCTCGGTGAGCTCCAGCACCACGTCCTCGGGCTTGAGCGCGTGGTTTTCGACGATCGCCTGGTAGCGGTCGGCGGCCTGGGCGTCGGCCAGCGCCAGCGGCGAGACGTTGACCGACAGTTTCAGCCGCATGCCGTCGCGATTCCAGCGCCGCAGCCAGCGGCAGCCCTCGTCGAGCATGCGCTCGGTCAGCGCGTGCGCCTGGCCTTCGCGCTCCAGCAGCGACACGAACTGCAGCGGACGCACCACGCTACCGTCGCTGCGCTCCCAGCGCGCCAGCGCTTCGACCCCGACGACCTTGCCATTGCCCAGCTCCGCCTGCGGCTGGAACCATGGCACGATCTCACCCTGCTCCAGCGCCGCCAGCAGGGCCGGCACGCTGAAATCGCTGGCGGCTTCGATCAGCGCCTCGCCGGCGTGCTCGCCGAAGCGCGCCAGCACGTCCCGCAGCTTGTCGCGGGTGAGCGGCTTCTCCACGCTGCCCAGCACCCGCAGCCCGTAGGCGCGGGCCATGGTCTGTACGGTATTGAGCAAGGCGGGGTCCAGCGCGCTGACCACCACCACCGCCCGCGCCAGGCGCTCCTGCGCGATCTGGCCGATGCATTCGATGCCGTCCATGCCCGGCATGTCCAGATCCACCAGCACCACGTCCGGCGGACTGGGCTGGCGCCGCAGCACGTCCAGCGCATGCAGCCCGTCGGCCCCCTCGAGGGTGCGCTCGATGCCCAGCTCGGCCAATAGCCGCAGCGCGATCCTGCGCTGGAAGCCGTGATCCTCGATCACCATCACCTGGAGTTCCGATCCAGCCATGCCATTCCCCCCGGACGCATGCGGTGAACGCCAAGACTACCGCAGGCCGGCAAGGTGCGGGTAGGCTGGCAGGCCCCGGCCCATGGCCGCCGCCCGTCCTCCGCCCGCGCATGCAACCGCTGGTCTTCCACAATGGCCATGTCCTGACCGGGCGCGGGTTCGAGCCGGAGGTCTGCGTGGTGGTCGAGGACGGCCACATCGTCGCCGTGCTGCACGGCGATCCGCCCGGCGGCGGGGTGCGCATCGACCTCGGCGGCGGGTATCTGGCGCCCGGCTTCATCGACATCCAGGTGAACGGCGGCGGCGGGGTGCTGTTCAACAACGCGCCGAGCGTCGAAGGCATCGCCGCGATTGCCCGCGCCCACCGCCGCTTCGGCACCACCGGCTTTTTGCCCACCCTCATCAGCGACGCCGCCGCGGTGATGCATCGCGCGATCGCCGCGACCCGCCAGGCCATCGCGCAGGGCATGCCCGGCGTGCTCGGCCTGCACCTGGAAGGCCCGTACCTGGCGCCCGCGCGCAAAGGCACCCACGACGCTGGTCAGTTCCGCGTGCCGGACGCCGACGAGATCACGATGGCGACCGCGCTGGACAACGGCGTCACCCTGATCACCCTGGCGCCGGAACGCGTGCCCGCCGCGACCATCCACGCGCTGGTCGCGCGCGGCGCGATCGTCTGCGCCGGGCATACCGATGCCAGCTACGAGCAGATGTGCGCCGGCTTCGCCGCCGGCATCCGCGGCGTCACCCACCTCTACAACGCGATGACCCCGCTGCAGGGCCGCGAGCCTGGCGTAGTCGGCGCGGCGCTGGATGACGAGAATTGCTGGTGCGGGATCATCGTGGACGGGGTGCACGTGCACCCGGCCAGCCTGCGCATCGCATTGGCGGCGAAACCGCGCGGCAAGCTGCTGCTGGTGACCGATGCGATGCCGATGGTGGGGGCCGCCTCGCCCTCATTCGCCCTGTACGGCGAGACCATCACCGCGCGCGATGGCGTGGTGCGCAACGCCGCCGGCGCGCTGGCCGGCAGCGCGCTGGACATGGCCAGCGCCGTGCGCAACGCGGTGCGCCTGCTCGGCCTGGGGCTGGACGAGGCGTGCCGGATGGCGGCGCAGTATCCGGCGGAGTTTCTCGGCCTCGGCGGCAGCTCACGGCCGCATCGCCCCTGGCTACCGCGCCGATCTGGTATGGCTGGATGCGAACGCGCAGGTGCGCGCGACCTGGATCGCAGGCCGCGCCGAGGCGTGAGCGCCGGTGCGGTGGCGGGACTCAGGTCCCCGGACCGTTCAGCAGGCGAATCGCCGGCCGTGCCAGCGGGAACACCCCGCTGTCGGGCAGCGCCTCGGGCGAGCCTGCGATCCGCAACTGCTCGTGCGCCCACGACAGGTCGCGCACGCTGGGATCGGGGATGTAGCTCTGCCATTCCCAGGGCTTGGGCTGATTCAGGTCCGCTATCTGGAAGCTCACCGGAACCCTGGCTAGCCAGTGATCCTCCTTCGCTTCTTCCCCGGTGGTCGGCGGCAGGAAGGTCCACCTGCGCGCGGCGCGCAGCGCGGCATCCGCGAACTGCCTGCGCAGCGCGGCCATCTGCTGCTCCGTGCCGTAGGTACGCAGGTTGACCCGCTCCACGTCCGCTTCCTGCACCTTGCCATCGCGGCCAAACCGCAGGACGACATAGGCAATGCCCTGGGCATCCAGCATCAGGGCCTCGCGCGGATAGGACGGCGGATCCATGCGGCTTTGGCGCGGGAAATCGGTCGCAGGCCGCCCGCCTTTTTCATCGCCAAACCAGGTGGCGGCGATGCGCACCTGCATGCCGCCGCCGTCCTGCGGATGGGCGACCAGGCGAATCCGCATCGGCGCCTCGGCGGTCACCACGGTGCCATCGACCACCACCGGCTCGAACCGCCAGCGGCGGATGTTGGCATCGAGGAACTGCTCCAGCGGCGCCCCCAACGCGCGCGTGTCGTCCAGCTTGTACTCCCGCACCGTGCCGTCCGGCGCGATCACGATCTTGCCGCTGACCAGCAGGGTGGATTCCACCAGCTTGCGCGCGGCGCGCGCATTGCCGGCATCGGCCGCCACCGGCAGCGACGCCAGCGCGATGCCCAACAGCATCCCCAGGATGTAACGCATCGGCTTGCTCTCCCTTCAAGCATGGTGTCCTGCGCGTCCGCGCGCATCGCGCCGCGCAGGCGCGATCCTAGCCGATCGCACGGACGGGCGCCGCCCCGGGCCTGCCGGCGGCGGCTGCTAAAATGCGGAGGATCTGCTCGAACGCCGCCCCTGCGCGGCGTTTTCGCCGTTTCCGGAAGGCCGCCCCACCATGACCAGCACCGCCGAACTGTCCTCGCCCGAATCCGCCAAGTCGCTGCTGACCCACGACGTGCTGGACACCGACTACACCCTGGAAGACAAATACCGGCGCACCCGGGGCCGCATCTACCTGTCCGGCGTGCAGGCGCTGGTGCGGCTGCCGCTGATGCAGTGCCTGCGCGATGCGCGCGCCGGGCTGAACACCGCCGGCTTCGTCAGCGGCTACCGCGGCAGCCCGCTGGGCGGGTTCGACCTGGAGCTGTGGCGCGCGAAGAAGCACCTGGACGCGGCGAATGTGAAGTTCACCCCGGGCCTGAACGAAGACCTCGGCGCCACCATGGTCTGGGGCACCCAGCAGGCCAACCTGTTCCCGGGCGCGAAATACGACGGCGTGTTCGGCCTGTGGTACGGCAAGGGTCCGGGCGTGGACCGCTGCGGCGACGTGTTCAAGCACGCCAACGCGGCCGGCACCTCGCGGTACGGCGGTGTGCTGGCGCTGGCCGCCGACGACCACGCCTGCCGCAGCTCGACGCTACCGCACGGCAGCGAGGACGAGTTCGTCAGCGCGATGATGCCGGTCCTCAACCCGGCCGGGGTGCAGGACATCCTGGACATGGGCGTGCTGGGTTTTGCCATGAGCCGCTACACCGGGCGCTGGGTCGGCTTCAAGACCATCGCCGAGACGGTGGAATCCTCGGCCTCGGTGCAGGTGGACCCGTTCGCGCTGCAGATCGTGCTGCCGGGCGAGGACGCGTTCGAAATGCCGCCGGGCGGCCTCAACATCCGCTGGCCCGACCCGCCGATGGAACAGGAGATGCGCCTGCACCGCTACGCAGTGAAGGCGGCGCAGGCGTTCGCGCGCGCCAACCGCATCGACCGCACCGTGATCGATTCCGCGCGGGCGCGGCTGGGCATCGTCACCACCGGCAAGAGCCATCTCGACGTATTGCAGGCGCTGGAATACCTCGGGCTGGATGAGACCGCCTGTCGCGACGTCGGCATCCGCGTGTACAAGGTCGGCATGACCTGGCCGCTGGAGCCGCAGGGGATCGCGCATTTCGCGCAGGGCCTCTCCGACATCGTGGTGGTCGAGGAGAAAAAGGCCTTCATCGAGCGCCAGATGAAGGAGCAGTTCTACAACTGGCCGCAGGATTGGGGCCGCCGCCCGAGCATCGTCGGCAAGTACGACGAAGCCGGCGAGTGGATCCTGCCGAGCACCGGCGAGCTGACCCCCGCCACCATCGCCGGCGTGATCGGCCGCCGCATGCTGCGGCTGGGCCTGGTGGACGGGGCCGCCGCCGAACGCATCGGCCAGGTGCTGCAGTGGATGGCACAGAAGGAGGGCGAGCTGGCCCTGCCGCGCGCCAACTTCCCGCGCGTGCCGCACTACTGCTCGGGCTGCCCGCACAACACCAGCACCCAGGTGCCGGAAGGCAGCCGCGCGCTGGCGGGCATCGGCTGCCACTACATGGTGACCTGGATGGACCGCCGCACCGACACCTTCACCCACATGGGCGGCGAGGGCGTCACCTGGGCCGGGCAGGCGCCGTTCACCGAAACACAGCATGTGTTCCAGAACCTGGGCGACGGCACCTATTTCCACAGCGGTTCGCTGGCGATCCGCCAGGCGATCGCCGCTGGCGTCAACATCACCTACAAGATCCTCTACAACGACGCGGTGGCGATGACCGGCGGCCAGCCGGTGGACGGCATCCTGACCGTGCCGCAGATCGCCCACCAGATGCGCGCCGAGGGCGTGGAAACGATTGCGGTGGTGTCCGACGACATCGACAAATGGACCGACCCGTCGCTCTTCCCGGCTGGCGTCACCTTCCACGACCGCCGCGACCTCGATGCCGTGCAGAAGAGGCTGCGCGAGGTCAAGGGCGTGAGCATCCTGATCTATGACCAGGTCTGCGCCACCGAGAAGCGCCGCCGCCGCAAGCGCGGCAAGCTGCCCGATCCGGCCAAGCGCGTGGTGGTGAACTCGCTGGTGTGCGAAGGCTGCGGCGACTGCGGCGCCAAGAGCTTCTGCGTCAGCGTGCTACCGAAAGAGACCGAGTTCGGGCGCAAGCGCGAGATCGACCAGAGCAACTGCAACAAGGACTATAGCTGCGTGGAGGGCTTCTGCCCCAGCTTCGTCACCGTGCACGGCGGCAAGCCGCGCAAGGGCAAGAAGGCGAACGCCGCGGAGCGCCTCGCCAACCTGCCCGCACCCGCGATCCGCAGCAACCTGTCGCACCCGTGGAACATCCTGATCACCGGCGTCGGCGGCACCGGCGTGGTGACCATCGGCGCGCTGCTGGGCATGGCCGGCCACCTGGAAGGCAAGGGCGCCAGCGTGCTCGACCAGACCGGTCTGGCCCAGAAGGGCGGCGCGGTGACCACACACGTGCGCATCGCCAGGTCGCCGGACGCCATCCACGCAGTGCGCATCGCCGCCGGCGAGGCCGACCTGGTGCTGGGCTGCGACATGGTGGTGGTGAACGACTACTGGGCGCTCTCCAAGATCCGCGCCGGGCGCAGCACGGTGGTGCTCAATACCTACGCGGCGATGCCGGGCACCTTCACCACCCGCCCGGATCTGCAGTTCCCCGCGGCCGACATCGTCCAGGCGGTGCGCACCGCGCTGGACGGCGAAGCGCCGCTGCAGATCGACGCCACCCAGCTGGCCACCGCGCTGCTGGGTGACGCCATCGCCGCCAACCTGTTCATGCTGGGCTATGCCTGGCAGCAGGGGCTGGTGCCGCTCTCGCTGGATGCGCTGATGCGCGCGATCGAGCTGAACGGCGCGGCGGTCGAGATGAACAAGACCGCGTTCGCCTGGGGCCGCCTGGCGGCGGTGGACCTGGACGCCGTCATCGAGGCCGCCGGCATCGTGCGGAATGTGCCGACCGCAGCGGAAGCCACGCCGCATACGCTGCCGCTGCTGGGCGCCACCGCCAACGACGCGGGCGAATCCGGCCTGACGCCGTTCGCCGCCGACCTGCGCAGCGGCGATGAATTGCGCCATGTGCCGGCTTCGCACGCCGGCGAACCGGCCTTCGGCCCGCTGGACGATGCGCGCCTGTCGCGCTCGCTGGATGAGATCATCGCGCGCCGCGTGGCCTTCCTCACCGACTACCAAAGCGCCCGCTATGCCCGCCGCTACGCCGATTTCGTGGCGCAGGTCCGCGCCGTGGAAGCCAGCCGGGTGCCAGGCAGCACCGATCTGTCGGAAGCCGTGGCGCGCTACTTCTTCAAGCTGATGGCCTACAAGGACGAATACGAAGTGGCCCGCCTGTACACCAGCGGCGAGTTCCAGCGGCGCATCGAACAGCAGTTCGAAGGCGACTACAGGCTGCACGTCCACCTTGCCCCGCCGCTGCTGGCGTCGAGGAACGCGCAGGGCCGGCTGCAGAAGCGCGAATACGGCCCGTGGGTGTTCACCGCGTTCCGCGTGCTGGCCAGGTTGCGCGTCCTGCGCGGCACGCCGCTGGACGTGTTCGGCTACACCGCCGAGCGCCGCACCGAGCGCGCACTGATCGACGACTACCAGCGCACCGTGGCGGGCCTGCTGGAGACGCTCGACGCCGGCAACGTGGGTCTGGCGGCCGAGATCGCCAGCATCCCCGAGCACATCCGCGGCTACGGCCACGTCAAGGACGCGCATCTGCACCAGGCCAGGACGCGCCAGGCGGAACTGCTCAAGGAGTGGGGCAACCCGCTGCGGATCGTGCAGGCGGCCTGATCCTGCTCGCCGCCCGGGCGCCATCGCGGGCGGGATCGGCGCCTCGGGCGCAGGCTGCGCCGCAAAGAAAACGGCCCGCGCGCGCGGGCCGTTTTCGCATGCCGGCCGTGGAGCCGGTCAGTTCACGTTGACCGCGCTCCACGCCGCGGCCACCGCGTTGTACTCAGCCGAACCGTTGCCATACAGCGCGGCAGCAGCATTCAACGTGGCGGCGCGCGCACCGGTGTAGTTGGTGCTGCTGGTCATGTAGGTGGTGATCGCCTTGTACCAGATCGCCGCCGCCTTGGCGCGGCCGATGCCCACCAGCGAAGTATTGCCGTTGCACACCAGCGCGGCCGGGGTCAGGTTCGCCCAGGTGCCAGCGCCGAAGCCCGCCGGCACCACCGCGCCTTCCGCCAGCAGGTAGAAGAAGTGGTTGGCCGGACCGGAGCTGTAGTGCACGTCGATGCTGCCGATGCCGCTGTAGTAGCAGTCCTTGGAAACGCCATCCAGGCTCGGCTTGAACATCCAGCGGATCGCCTTGCTCAGGTCGGCATTGTTCGGGAACAGCTCCTCGCCGATCACGTAATCCGGCGTGTCCTCCGGATTGTTGGCGTAGAACTCGACCATGGCACCGAAGATGTCGGAGTTGGCCTCGTTCAGGCCGCCGGACTCGCCGCTGTAGGTGAGATTGGCGGTGCGGCTCATCACGCCGTGGCTCATCTCGTGGGCGGCCACGTCCAGCGCCACCAGCGGATAGATGCTCGCGCCATTGTCGCCGTCGCCGAAGGTCATGCAGAAGCAGGAATCGCTCCAGAACGCATTGGCGTAGTTGCGCCCGTAGTGCACGCGGCTGATGGCGCCCTTGCCGTCATTGGCAATGCCGACGCGGCCAAAGGTGTTCTTGTAGTAATCCCAGGTAGTGGCCACGCCGTAGTGGGCGTCCGCGGCCACGGTCTGGGAATTGGAGAGCAGGTTGTTGCCCCAGACGTTGGTGCTGCTGGTGAACACCGTGCCCATGCCGGAGGTCTTCATCGCCATGTTGTGGGTGGCGCCGCCGCCGCGGGTGAGATCGACCATCTGGTAGCTGGTGCTGCTGCACTGGGCGGTATTGATCACCACATCCGCCAGGGTCAGGGTCTTGCCGGTGCCCACGGCCGGGGTGCTGCAGCTGCTGCTGCCACCCGGACCGGGACGCGCGGTTTCGATGCCGTCCCACTGGTTGAGGATGCGGCCGCTGCTGGCGTCCACGATGTAGTGCATCTCGGTCGGGGTCTGGTCGGCCTTGATGCCGTTGAACACGACCTCATGCGCCAGCACCGGAGCCATGCCCACGGCATAGACCACGGTGCGCGCGCTCGGCGCGCCAAGGAAGCGGGTGCCGAAGCGGGCGCCGGCCTCGACGATGGCCTGGTCGCGGCTGATCCTGGCCTGCAGGCCAGGACGCGCAGCCGTGTTCAGGGTCTGGCTGATGCCGGTCAGCTGGCCGTTGCGGGCATGCACGACCATGTCGCCGCCGATCACCGGCAGGCCGTTGTAGGTGCGGTCATAGCGCACGTGCTCGGTACCGTCGGCATCGACGATCACGTCGCGCACGGCGAAGGCATCGGCGGGCGCCTTGCGCGCCAGGGTGGCGTGGTTGCCGACCAGGGCATTGGCGCGGGCGACCACCGCGGATTTCTGGAGCGCCGCCGCATCGGCCGGGGCCGCGGTGACGGCGAGGGCGGAGGCGATGGCGAGGCACAGCAGGCTTGCTTGAACTTTCATGACGCGTTCTCCGTGGTGATCGACCCCGCTGCGGCGCCCGCGGCGGGAAGGGGTGTACCGCTCTTTCCGCGGGCTGCGCGCCCGCCATTCGCTAGCGCCGCCGGGGCGCTGATGCGCGCCGGCGCCTGCAACACGGCATCGTCGAAATACGACACCCGCAGCTGCAGGCCGCGCGGTGAATATCCGATGAAAACCACATCGAAACCGGGCTCGACTGCACGTTTATAGGCCGAGGCGATCTTGGGGTTTTCGATTTCCAGCAGCAGGCCCAGGCTTTCCGGCTGCTTCAGGCCGGCGTTGTAGTCGTGCAGGACCTGCTTGCAGCGCCGGAAGAAGCCGAGGATGTGACCGCGCCCGCGCAGCTGCGGGGCGAAGAACTGGCGATAGTAGTAGGTGGGCTGGCGCAGGCGCGGCAGCACTTTCAGCACCGCGGTGCCGACCCCGCACAGGGCGCCCATCTTGTCGCGCGCGATGCACACCAGCTCCTGCGCGCGCGCGCGCGCGACGGCCTCGTCGGCGATCGCCTTGTGCGCGCGCCAGAACGCGACCACCTCCTCCGTCAGCGCCGGCGTCACCTGTTTCCAGACCGGGATGATCTCGACCTTCACTTCTTGCCGCCCTTGCCGGCGTCCTGCGGCGGCGCCAGCGCCTGCACCAGCTTCACGTATTCGACGAACTCCAGTTTGCCGTCGCCATTGGCATCGAAGCGGGCCAGCGGCGGCGCGGCCTTGCCGGCCTGCTTGATCAGCACCAGGTTGCCGTATTCGCTGGCGTCGATGGCGCCGTCGTGGTTGGTATCGAGCGCCGCGAACTGGCGGCGCAGCGCCTGCTCCACCCGCAGCGCGGCCTGCATCTGCCCCCAGCCGGCGCGGAACTCCGGCAGCGAGAGCTGGCCGTCGCCGTTTTTGTCCCAGGCCTTGAACGTCGCGGCCACCGGATCGGGCCTGGCGGCGGATGGCGCGGGCGCGGCCGGTTTGGTCTGGGCCTGCAACAGCCCCATCGGCAGCAGGCCGGCCAGCAGCAGGACAATGGGGTGCGCGCGGGTCATGCGACGGCCGCCTCCACGGGAATCTCGGATTCGAAGGTGATGAGGTCGCGGATCTCGTTGGTGCGCAGGCCGATCATCATCGGGTGCTTGACGTTGGGCAGGAAACTGATGTCGAAGATCTCGGTGATGTCGCCGTCGAAACGGATCCAGTTGGTGACATCGCCATTGGCCAGCGACACGATCTGCACCCCGCACCACGGCTCGGCGTCGCGCTTCTTCAGCTCTTCGTCCAGCTGCAGCCCCTCGAAGCGCTGGTTGCGCGGCTTCGACAGACCCACCGCGGCGACATTGCCGATGATCGACAGCCCGCGCGCGAAGCCCGGCACGAAGGCATGCGGCACGAACGCCTTCTTCTCGAAATCGACCCAGCCCAGCTGGCCGGTGCCGGCGTTGAGCAGCCACAGGCGGCCGTTGTGCCAGCGCGGCGAGTGCGGCATCGACAGGCCTTCGCACACGATCTCGTCGGTCTGCACGTCGATCACCACGCCGCCGTCGCGACGGCGCTCGCGCCAGCCGTCCACGCTGTCGCTCTTGCACACCGCGGTGACGTATTTCGGCTCGCCGTCCACCATCGCCAGGCCGTTGAGGTGGCAGCGGTCCTCCGGCGCCAGCTTGCTGATGAACTTCGGCTTCCAGATCGCCTTGAAGCTGTGGGTGGGGCTGAGCTCGGCCAGGCAGGAATACTTGGTGTTGACGAACACCACCCGGCCGTCCTTGCGGATGCCCAGCTCGTGGATGTCGAGATCGCCGATGGTCTGCGCGTTGCGCGGCACGTAGCACTTGTCGAACTGGCCGTGGATGACCTCGTTCGGGCGCAGGATGTTCTCGAACCGCCACAGCTGGTACAGCCCGCCCAGGTAGATGCGCTGGGCATTGCCGACCACGCCCATCGCGCGCTCGAAGATGCGCTCGAAGAACGAGACCCGGCCCTGCTGGTCGCTGCCCACCAGATAGATGCGACCGGTCTGGTAGGAGGTGATCGCCAGCGACAGCCGGTTCTGGCCCAGCCAGCCGGCGAGGCTACGCGAGCAGCTTTTCTCCACCCGCAGTTTGGTGAGATCACGTGGGGGCTGCGGTTGCTGCGCCTGTGCAGGGGAGCTGCCGCTTCCGAGGTCGGGGCCGGCGCAGAAGCCGGCGCCTCGCTCGCAATGGCATCCAGCCCGGTCTCGAGCTCGGGCGTGTCCTGGTTGGACTGGATCTTGGGGTCGTTCTGCGGGTTGTTTTCGTTAGACACGTGTTGTCCAGACTGCAGGTGCCCGGCCCGGGCCCGGCGTCATGCCAGGCCCGGTGCCGCGGCGATTACCAGGAGTAGCGCAGGTTGGCCTGGGCGCCGACCACGCTCTTGTACGGGCCGCCGTCGTTCCAGCTGGCGCTGAAGGTCAAGCCAAAGCTGCCCTTCTGCATCCCCACGCCCAGTTCGGCCATCGCGCTGGTGCCCTTCACGGTGGTGCTGCCGTTGAACACGTTGGCCACCGTGTAGGTGCTGGTGCCACTGAAATCATGCACCGCGCTGAGGGTGGCGTACGGCATCCAGCGCACGTCGCCGGAGAGGAAGGTCTTGTTCAGCTCCAGCCCGAGGCGGCCGCGCTCGAAGGTGCCGCCATGCGCCACCATGGTGTCCAGGTTGCCGATGTAGGTGGCATCTTCGACCTTGGTGCGGGTGTACTGCGCCTGCGGCACCAGGTTGAAGCCGCCCATGTTCCACTCGTACCCGGCTTCCAGGCTCATCGCATTGACATGGGTGCGGCTGGACATGGTGCCGGCCGAAGTGGACAGATGGATGTCCGGGGCCATCTGGCGCGCGCTGAAGTCCACGTACCAGCCATTCGGCACGTACCAGGTCAGGTAGCCGCCCACCGTCATCGCATGCATGCGGCTCTCGCCGACCCCGCCGCCGGTCAGGCGCTGGCGGCCATCCGTGCTGCCCAGCACCAGCCCGGCATGGAAGTTGCCATACAGGTTGGCGTTGATGCCGACTTCGCGGCCCCAGCTGGCGGTATCGAAGTCGAAATAGCCGCCGTTGCCGAAGTTGCTGGTGTGCTTCTGCGACACATCGCCCTGGTCGGCATACACGCGGACGAAGGCGCTCATCACCTTGCCGGCATCGCCGTACGGATTCACGCCCAGGCGCTGGCGGAAGGTGCCCATCTGCGCGCTCATGAAGCCGGCCATGCCGGAGGCGGTGGACGCACCCAGCGAACCGCTATCGCTCAGGCCGTTGACCACCATGCTGATCGAGAACACGTCATCGCTGGTGTTGGCGGTGTTGATGGCGCTCTTGACGCCCAGACCCAGGGTCAGGAAGTTGGCGTTCGCGTTGTAGCCGATGAACTGGCCGCCCACGAAGTTGCCCGCCGCCGAGGTGCCGGTGACGTTGACAAAAGCGATGTCGGTGGTGGTCGCGGTCGGCAGCCCGGTGAACTGTACGTTCACGGTCTGCTTGGCCGTGCTGGCGACATCCCCATTCACCACCAGCTGGTCGGCCGTATTGGTGTTCAGATCGACATCGATATTCATCGTGCCGACCCCGGCGAGGGTGCCGTCCAGGGTCAGGCTGTCGGTGGTGACGCCGTTCTGGAAGTCCACCAGGCCCGTGTTGTTGAAGGTGCCACCGTAGGTGTCGATGCTGTTGCTGCCGATCACCTGCAGGGTGCCGGTGTTGTTGAACACGTTGGTCTCGCCCGCCAGTGGTGCGAACAGCGGAACCATCGGGCCCATGCTGATGCTGCTGTTGGTCATCTTGATCAGGCCGGCGTTGTTCACCGTGTCGCTGCCAGCCCCGAAGGCGATGTGGCCGCCGTTGAGCAGCACCTGGCCACCGGCTGCATTGTTCAACGTGTCGTCGCCATCCCCGAAATCGCTGTAGGTGGTGGCACCGACATCCCACACGCCGCCGGCCTTGTTGTTGAACACGTCATCCCCGCCCCGCAGGGCCACGTTGCCCAGGATGCGGCCGCTGTTGTTGATGATCTCGACCGCATTGCTGCCGTACACCGCGAACGCATAACCATCCGGGCCGTCGGCGCTGATCACGCCGCCCGCCAGGTTGTTCAAGGTGCTGGTGCCGTACACGTTCTCCATCAGCACGCCGGCGTTGTAAACACCGCCGCTGGCATGGACGACGCCGGCATTGTTGATCACCACGGTACCGTCATAGCTGCCCGTGTGGATGCCGACCGCCGCCGAACCGCCACTGGCCTCGATATGCCCCGCGCTGGTGTTGCCGACGGTGACGTCACCGGAATTGCTGTAGGCGTAGATGCCCTGGGCCAGGGCGTAGGCGCCGCCGGCGGTGGCCGTGATGGCGCCCGCATTGGTCACACTGACGTTGCCATATGCCCCGGCGAGGATGCCAATGCTGCCGGCATATGCCGAGGACACCGTGATCGCCGCGGTGTTGGTCACGCTGGCGTTACCGCCGTAGGACATTGCCTCGATGCCGGTCGCGCCGAGGTACATGCCGCTGGCGGTGATCGTGCTGGCATTGCCGACCTGGACATCGCCGTACACCGAGCTGGCATCGATGCCCGTGGCCATCCCGGTCGCCGTCGCGACGATGCTGCCGCCGGTATTGCTGACCAGGGTGCCATTCATCGAGGTCGCCTCGATGCCGGTCGCGGCGTAGTAGCCGTCCACGCTGATGCTGCCGCTGTTGCCCGCCTGCGCGATGTCGCCGCGCACGAACATGCCGTAGGCCGAATACCCGGTGTAGTTGCCGCCCGGGAAGTCGGTGGCGTGGATGCTGCCGCTGTTGACCGCAGTCGCGGTGCCATAGTCGGCACGCGCGAACACGCCCACCGCGACGTTGCCGCCGCTGCTGACATCGATGCTGCCGCTGTTGGAGACCGTGGCATCGCCTTGCAGCGCGACCGCAAACACGCCGGCCGACTGGCCGAAGGCATAGCCGGCGATGCTGCCGGCATTGTCCACCATCACATCGCCCAGGCTG
Organism: Thermomonas sp. S9; assembly: GCF_024704365.1. Taxonomy (GTDB): domain Bacteria; phylum Pseudomonadota; class Gammaproteobacteria; order Xanthomonadales; family Xanthomonadaceae; genus Thermomonas. Next base: position 359,555 of record NZ_JAJDFY010000001.1, on the reverse strand, counting down.
GACACCGCCAGCACGCCGAAGCCGCGGCCGATATAGGAATAGAACCCGATGTCCGCGCCGGCCTGGTTGCTGACCACCGCATTGCCGGTGCCGGCCGAGGCGTACACGCCGAACGCGTACTTGTCGCCATTGGCATACAGCGAGCCGCCGTTGACCACGGTGACATCACCCAGTGCGCGCGCATCGACGGCGGTCGCCTGGTACTTGCTGGTGACGTTGACCGCGCCGTAGTTGCCCACCGCCGCGTTGCCATTGGCGGAGAACGCGGTGATGCCGGTGGCACCGTACATCAGCGCCGCCGTGTTGGTGACATCCAGGTCACCGTGGTTGACCACCGTGGCATCGCCTGCGAACGACAGCGCCGCAAGGCCGGTCGCCGCACCGTCCGAGTCGACGGTGACGGTCCCGCCGTTGTCGATGAAGGCATCGCCATCGGCCGAGGCGAACACGCCGTAAGCGCCATACCCGTACTTGTTGGCCTGACTGACCGTCAGGTTGCCGTCGTTGTACACCGCCACCACCCCGCCCAGGCCGCTGGCCACGGCGGAGATGCCGTTGGCACCGAAGATGCCGCTGGCGGTGATGGCGCCGCTGTTGTCCACCATCACCACGGCGCCGTCGCCATTGCTGCTGACGTTGATGCCGTTGGCCAGCTGGGTGCCGGAGTAGTAGGTGTAGCCGTTGTAGCTGTTGTAGTAGCTCGCCAGGCCGCTGCCGGCGGTGATGTCGCCGCTGTTGACCACCACCGCGTTGCCGCCCGACTGCACGTAGATGCCGTCGGCATAGCCGCCGTCCACGCTGATCGCGCCGCTGTTGGTCACGCGCACGCCGTAGCTGCCGCCCGTGGCGTAGATGCCGAAGGCGTGGCCGCCATTGGCGTAGCCCAGCGAATTGCCGTAGTAATCCACCACCTGCTGGAACGGCATGGCGTACGCCGTGATGTCGCCGCTGTTGGTGACGCGCGCATACGCCGTCCCCTGCGCCTCGATGCCCGCGCCCCAGGTGCTGCCCGTCGCGCTCAGTGCGCCGGCGTTGTCGACATCGACCACAGTCCCCGATGCAAAGATGGCATCTGCCAGGCCGCCATAGGAATCGGCCGTGATGGCACCGGTGTTGTGCACCGTCGCGTTGCCGTACATCGAGTAGGCATACAGGCCGATGGCGTTGCCGGTCCCCGACAGGACCGCCGCGGTGACGTCGCCGCTATTGTCAATCGCGGCATCACCAAAGATCGTGTAAGCCTCGACGCCTGTCGCCGCTCCCATGAACGACATCGCCGTGACATTGCCGGTCCCCGTCACGGAAGCATTCCCCTGGACGCTCCGGGCCCAGAGACCGGTGGCGCCGGAATAGAGGCTCATCGCCGTGACTTCACTGGCATTGGTGATCGTGGCGTCGCCGTAGAAAGCGCTGGCCAGATCGCCGATCGCCTGGCCCAGCGCAAAGGCATCCACGCTGCCGGCGCTGCTGGTGATGGTGGCCGAATCCGTGCCGAGGGCAGCCATACCAATGGCTGCGTAATAGCCGCTCGCCGACACCGTGCCGCTGTTGTCCACCAGCGCGTCCATGCCGCGCGCGATCACGCCATAGGCCACCCCCGAATAGGAGTAGGCACTGACGCTGCCGCTATTGCCGACGCTGGCCGTGCCGTTGTCGGCCCGCGCGAACACGCCCACTGCGGCATTGCTGCCGCTGTAGGCATCGATGCTGCCGCTGTTGGTGACGCTGACGTCGCCGTAGCTGGAGATTCCGAACACGCCCACCGACTGGCCGGCGACATGGGTGCCGATGCTGCCGCTGTTGTCGATCGCGACGTTGCCGTTGGTACCGATACCGAGGATGCCGAACGCCGTGCCACCGTAGGATCCGCTGTAGGTGGCATAGATCGTGCCGCTGTTGGTGACCGCCACATCGCCATTGCCGGACTGGGCGCGGATGCCATAGGCGCGCCAGGCATCGATCGCAATGCCGCCGCTGTTGTCGGCGGTGGCGCCGGTCAGGCCGCCCACGTCCATGCCGACGCCGATGTACTTGGTGGTGACGTCGATCTGGCCGCTGTTGCTGGCCATCGCGCCGCCATTGCCGGAGAACGCGATCACGCCGTAGGCGTTGTAGCCGAAGAACGCGGTGGAATCGACCGAGATATCGCCCGAGTTCACGACGCTGGCATCGCCGGCGAAGGACAGGGCGACCGCACCGGCAGCGGCACCGCCGGAGTTCACCGTGATCGCGCCACTATTGGTGATCAGCGCATCGCCATCCGCCGACACGAAAATGCCGTTGGCGCCGTAGCCGTACTTGTTGCCCTGGGCGACGGTGATGTTGCCGCTGTTGTCCACGCTGGCGGTGCCACCGAGACCGCTGGAGACCACGGAAATACCCGTTCCACCGTAATAGCCAAGCGCGGAAATGTCGCCGCTGTTGACGACATCGACCTGCGCGCCGACCCCGCCGCTCATTGCGTCGATGCCGGTGGCCAGCGCGCTGTAGTAGCTGCCGGCATACACGTAGCCGGCGGTGATGTTGCCGGTGTTGCCGATGGAGATGCTGCCGCCGACGGAGCTGGCATAGATGCCGGTGGCGTAGTACCCCTGGGCGTTGATGGCACCAGTGTTGGCAATGGTCACCCCGGCATCGCCAGTGGTGTAGATGCCGAACGCATGCGCGCCGGCCGCGCGCGCATACGCCGCGATATCGCCGTCGTTCTGCACGCTGGTGGTGCCGGTGCCCTGGGCCTCGATGCCCGCGGCCCAGGTGCTGCCGTTGGCATACAGCATGCCGCTGTTGACGATGCTGACATCCGCACCCGAGGCGAAGATGGCGTCGGCCAGGCCATTGACCGAGATCGCGGTGACATCGCCGCTATTGCTGATGCTGGTATTGCCGTACAGGGAATAGCCATACAGGCCGATGGCATTGCCATAGACCGTGTAGGCGAACACCGGGCCGCTGTTGCTGATCGTGACATCCCCTGCGCTGCTCAGCGCGCGGATGCCGGAGGCACTGGTGCGGCCCACGGCCGTGATGCCACCCGTGTTGTCGATGCTGGCGCCGTAGTAGCCGTTGGCCACGATGCCGGTGGCATTGCCCTGCTGGCTGATCGCGGTGATGGCGCTGGCGCTGTCCACCATGACATCCCCGGCGGACGCCGTGGCGCTGATGCCGACCGCGGTCCCGTTGGCGTATGCCGCGATGCGGCCGCCGGCGTTGTACACCGTGGTGCCGGACACCGATTGCGCGACTTCGCCGAACGCCGCCGTGTTGCCGCGGGCAACGATATTGCCGCTGCTGGACACATCGGCATATGCGCCCGAGGCGATCACGCCATAGGCCGCAGTCCCGGGGAACCCGAACCCGCCGCTGGTGGCGTAGATATCGCCCGTGTTGTCGATGCTCGCGGTGCCGCTGCTGGCGATTGCAAGCACGCCGCGGGCGGTGCTGCTGGCCGAGGTGGCATTGATCGTTCCGCCATTGCTGACGTCGATGTTGCCCTGCGGCGCCTGCGCCAGGACGCCGTAGGCCTGCGCCAAGGCCAGGCCGCCGATGTAGCCCTGGTTGTCGACCGCGATGCTGCCATCGGCGGCGTAGGCCCACACGCCCCAGCCGCGCCCGGCGGCCGAGAAGAAATCGATGGCGCCATAGGCGTCGTTGTAAACGCTGATGTTGCCGCCGTTGGCCAGCGCATACACGCCCAGGGCCAGGGTGCGGCCACGCGCATAGACTTCGCCGCTGTTGCTGATGGCGATATCCCCGCCGCCCGACACCGCCTTGATGCCGTTGGCACGGCCGCTGAGGCCCGAACCCGCATTGGCGATCGCGCCGATGTAGCCGCTGTTGTCGACGGTCAGGTTGCCATACCCGCTGATGTCCACGCCGCTGGCGACGCGCACGCCGGTGGCGCGCACGAACCCGGAGTTGTCCACCGCGGCGCTGCCGTAGCCGCCGGCGGCGAGGATGCCGGTCGGGGCCACCGAGGTGCTGTTGATGTTGCTGGAAACGATGACGTTGCCGGAGTTGGAGACCGACGCGTCGCCGGTGGTGGACAGCGCGGCGAGGCCGAACGCCGGGCCGCGCGAGGTGACGGTGATATCGCCGGAATTGTTGATTTCCGCGTGCACATCGCCGGCGGCGAGGATGCCGTAGCCGCCGTAGCTGGTCATTAGGCGATTCTGCTGCACCACGATGTCGCCATCGTTGTTGACCACCGCGCTGCCGCCGAGACCGGACGCCACCGCGGAGATGCCGGTGGCGCCATACACCGCCGCGGCATGGATGTAGGCGCTGTTGTCGACCTGCACGACCGCCCCGCCGCCATTCGAGGCGGCGTAGATGCCCCACGCCAGCGCGCTGCCGGTGATGGTGCCGGCATCGATGCTGCCGCTGGCGTAATTGGTGATGGCGACATCGCCGCCAGATTCGGCGTGGATGCCGGTCGCGTAGTAGCCGCGCGCGGTGATGTTGCCGGCGTTGACCACGCTGGCGCTGGCATCGCCCGTGGCATAGATGCCATAGGCCAGGCCACCGGTCGCCGTCGCGGTGATGCTGCCGGTGTTGGTGACGCTCACACTGTTGCCGGCCTGGGCCTCGATGCCCGCGGCCCAGGAATAGCCGGTCGCGGTGAGGCTGCCGGTGTTGATCACGGTGACATCGTGGCCGGAGGCGAAGATCGCATCGGCCAGGCCGTTGGGCGCGTCCGCCACGATGCTGGCGGCATTGGTGATGGCAACATCGCCGGCCAGGGCGTAGCCGTAGATGCCGATGGCATTGCCGTAGTCGGAATGCGCGCTGATGGCGCCGAGCGCGCCGTTGACGATGCTGACGTTGCCGGTGCCGCTATAGGCGTAGATCCCGAAAGCGTTGCCGACCTGGCTTTCGATGATCGGAGCGTTGTTGACGATATTGGCATCGCCGGGGTAGTAGCCGCCGATCAAGGTCGGTGTGGGGGCCCCCGCGCCGCCGGGCACCAGCAGGGGAACGACGGTGAGATCCTGCACCGGGGCGAAGTCGAGCGCGGAGCGCTCGATCCGCAGCGCGTGCGCGGACACCGCCGATTGCGGGGTCGCCGCCGCCGCACCGCCCCCGAAGCCGATCGCCAGGGTCAGCGCGGACACCGCCAGCGCCGAACGCACCGCGCGCGTCACCGGCGCCACTTTGAAGACGCGGCGATTGCGCGCCTTGCCCGACGTGCCGACGTTCCGGATCTCGCTCATGTTGAATCCCCCATCCCTTGAAGTGTGTATCCGCCTTGCCCCGGCGGCCTGAAGCCGCTGCAGCATGCCGTTGCAGTGCTGGCGTACGCCGGGCGCGGAACCCCCTGCGGACGTCTTGACGCACGGTTTATCGCCGCTGAACGGGTGTCATGTCAACTAGGTCACGTTTCCAGTGCGCTCTGAAGCCTTCCTGAATGCGCGACCAGCCTCGAATCCGCGCGAGCAACCCAGGTCTCCGGGCGCGACCCACGTCCGACCGCCTCGCATGGCGCGTCCGGTTTCTGGAATAATCGGGCTGAATGGCCGACTCCGGCCACGACCTGCGGGGGCACTGTGCGCGCGTACGACCTGGCGTTTCTGAAGCGTTTTTCGATGGTGATCGCCTTCCTGTTCCTGGTGATGGTGGGCCTGATCCTGTTCGCCCACTACCTGAACGGCAAGGTGGCATACCCGCCCGATCCGGTCGCGGAGCAAAAGACCCTGGAGCGGATCGCCCCGGTCGGTGCGGTGTATGCCGGGGCCACCGGCGCGGCGGCCCAGGCCGCGGCCGCGGCGGCCCAAGCGGCGGCGGCGGTGGCCAACGTGCCGTTCGGCGGACGCACCGACGGCGCCGAGATCTTCAACAACGGCCCCTGCACCGGCTGCCACACCGCCGGCGTCGGCGGCGCGCCCAAGCTGGACGCCGCCGGGATCGGCGCGCGCGTGGCCCAGCAGGGCATCGACGAGCTGGTGAAGAAGGCGATTTCCGGCTTCCAGGGCGCGGTGGGCGTGATGCCGGCCAAGGGCGGCAACCCGGCCCTGACCGACGAGCAGGTCAAGGCCGCGGTCGAGTACATGGTGGCGCAGAGCAAGAAATAAGCGCCCTGCGCCGCTCGATGCGGACGCCGCCTGCGGGCGGCGTCTTTGTTTCCGTGGCGCGTTCCCGCGGTCCGGCGATGCCGGCATCGGAACCGTTTAACGCCCACTTCGGCATCATCCGCGGCATGGACATGGACAACATCCCCGCCACTATCGCCGGCCCGGCCGGTCGCCTGGAAATCGCCTTCGACGCTGCGGATGTCCCCGCGCGGCCGGTGCTGGCGATCGTCTGCCATCCGCTGCCGACCGAGGGCGGCAGCATGCACAACAAGGTGGTGACGATGGCGGCGCGCGCCCTGCGCGAGTGCGGCATCGCCGCCCTGCGCTTCAACTTCCGCGGCGTGGGCGCCTCCGAGGGCGCCTTCGACGACGGCCGCGGCGAACTCGACGACCTGCGCGCGGTCGCCGCCTGGGCGCGCCCGCGGTTTCCCGATCACGCGCTGTGGCTGGCCGGGTTCAGCTTCGGCGCCTGGGTGTCGCTGCGCGGCGCGGCGGAACTGGGCGCAAAGGCGCTGATCAGCATCGCGCCGCCGGTCGGGCGCAGCTGGGAGTTCGAAGGCATCGCGCCGCCGCAGATGCCCTGGCTGGTGATCCAGGGACAGGCCGATGAGATCGTGGATGCCAGCGCCGTGCGCGCCTGGGTCAGCGGCCTGCCGCAGCCGCCGGTGCTGGTGGAAATGCCCGACACCAGCCACTTCTTCCATCGCAAGCTGATGGATCTGCGCGGCGCGCTGAAGAACGGCATCCGCGACTGGCTGCCACCGGCGGACCCGGCGTGAGCGGTGGCATGAGCGACGGTGCCCGCACCGCACAGCTTCCTTCCCGGCGCTATGCCGAGGGGGTGGCGCGCGGCGACTGGCTGGACGATCCGGCGCAGCAGCCGGCACTGCGCGCACTCGACCGCCTCCACCGCGAGCTGCTGGCCAGCGCGCCGGCTCCCCGGCCTGCTGGGCCGGCTGCTGGGCAATGGCCCGCGCACCGCGCACGTACGCGGGCTGTACCTGTGGGGCGGGGTGGGCCGCGGCAAGACCTTTTTGATCGATCTGTTCTTCGCCGGGCTGCCGCTGGAGCAGAAGCGCCGCACCCACTTCCATCGCTTCATGCGCGAGGTGCACGAAGGCCTGCGCGCGCATGCCGGCGAGCGCGACCCGCTGGCGGCGATCGCGCGGCAGTGGCGGCAGGCGCTGCGGGTGCTGGTGCTGGACGAGTTCTTCGTCAGCGACATCGGCGATGCCATGCTGCTGGAGCGCCTGCTGGACCGGCTGTTCGCCGAGGGCGTGGTGCTGGTCACCAGCTCCAATACCGCACCGTCCGAGCTGTACAAGGACGGCCTGCAGCGGGTGCGCTTCCTGCCGGCGATCGACCTGCTGCAACGCGAGTGCGAGGTGGTCGAGCTGGCCAGCGACACCGACTACCGCCTGCGCGCGCTCACCCGCTCGCCGGTGTACCGCACCCCGCTGGACGCCGAGTCCGACGCCTGGCTGGAACGCCGCTGGCACGAGCTGGGCGGCAACGACCGCCAGCGTGATACCCAGCTCCATATCGACGGCCGCCCGATCCCGGTGCGCGCGCTCGGCCACGACATGGCCTGGTTCGATTTCGCCGCGCTGTGCGAAGGCCCGCGCGGCACCACCGACTACATCGAGATCGCGCGCGAGTTCGCCACCGTGCTGGTGGGCGGCATCCCGCGCTTCGACGCCCTGCGCGACGACGCCGCGCGCCGCTTCGTCAACCTGATCGACGAGCTGTACGACCGTCACGTCAACCTGGTCTGCACCGCAGATGCCGCGCCGATGGCGCTGTATGCGGGCGAGGACCTGGCCGGCCCGTTCGCGCGCACGTCCTCGCGCCTGACCGAGATGCAATCCACCGAGTACATGTCCCACGAGCACCACAGCGAATGAGCGCCCATACCCCCGACGGCTCGCCGCTGGGCCGCGGCACCGCCTATCCGGATCGCTACGACCCGTCCCTGCTGTACCCGATCCCGCGCGCGCCGGCACGCGCCGCGCTGGGCCTCGGCGCGGCGCTGCCGTTCATCGGGTTCGATCGCTGGCAGGCGTTCGAGCTGTCGTGGCTGGACGGGCGCGGCAAGCCCTGCGTGGCCACCGCCACCCTGCAGGTGCCGGCGGATTCGCCGCGGCTGATCGAATCCAAATCGCTCAAGCTGTACCTGAACTCGCTCAACGCCGCGCGCTTCGACGCGGCGGACACGCTGCGCGCGCGGATCGAAGCCGATCTCTCGGCCGCGGCCGGCGCGCCAGTCACGCTGACGTTCGGGGTGGCGCCGCTGCGCGAGGATGACGACGCGCACAGCATCGACGGGCTGGACATCGCGATCGACCACTACGGCCCGCCGGATGCCGACCTGCTGCATGCCGATCGCGGACAGGTGGTGGAAGAAACCCTCACCAGCGCGCTGCTGAAGTCCAACTGCCCGGTCACCGGCCAGCCCGACTGGGCCGATGTCAGCATCGCCTACCGCGGCCCGCGCATCGACCGCGCCGGGCTGCTGCGCTACCTGGTGAGTTTCCGCGAGCACGCCGGCTTCCACGAGCAGTGCGTGGAGCAGATCTTCGTGGACCTGCTCGCCCGCTGCGCGCCGCAGCAACTGTCGGTGGAAGCGCGCTATACCCGCCGCGGCGGGCTGGACATCAACCCCTGGCGGGCGACCCCCGGCCGCGTGCCGCCGCCGCCGCACCGCAGCCTGCGCCAGTGATTGCCTCTCGCGCCATTGTGCTCGCGCTGGGCATGCTGCTGGCCGGCTGCCAGCGCAGCGCGCCGCCGCCAGCGCCACCCGCTTCGCCCACCGCCACGGCTCCACTGCCGGCGCCGGCGAGCAACCGCATCGCGCGCCTGGAACTCGGCAACGCGGTGGATGCGCAGGGCCGGGTCGTGCTGCCGCTGATTCGATTCGCGCCGCATGACACCTTCTACGCCAGCATCGAGCTGCAGCTGGCAGATGCCATCCCGCACACGCTGGACGCGCACTGGTTCTACCTCGACACCCGCCAGACCATTCTCGAAGAACGCAAACTCCTGACCGGCCCCGGCCCGCGGCAGACCGTGTTCCAGCTCAGCAAGCCCGACGGCTGGCCGCCGGGTCAGTACCGGCTGGAACTGCGGCTGGACGGCCAGCTGGCACAGGCGCGGGTGTTCGAGGTCGCCGCCGCCGCGCCGTGAGCGCATGCGTTTCAGCGCACGCGTGGATGCGCGACAATGACGGCTTCCCCAGCGTCCGCGAGCCGTCATGTCCAAGATCCTCTACACCCTGACCGACGAGGCCCCGTTCCTCGCCACCGCCAGCTTTCTGCCGGTCGTGCAGGCGTATGCGCAGACCGCCGGCGTGGACGTGGAAACGCGCGACATCTCGCTGGCGGCGCGCATCCTGGCGCAGTTCCCGGAGCGGCTGGGCGACAAGGCGGTGAGCGACGATCTGCGCGCGCTGGGCGAGCTGGCCAAGACCCCCGAAGCCAACATCATCAAGCTGCCCAACATCAGCGCCTCGATCCCGCAGCTGAAGGCGGCGATCGCCGAGCTGCAGGCCCAGGGCTTCCCGCTGCCGGACTACCCGGACGCGCCGCAGACCGATGAGGAAAAGGACATCCGGGCGCGCTACGACCGGGTCAAGGGCAGCGCGGTGAACCCGGTGCTGCGCGAGGGCAACTCCGATCGTCGCGCGCCGAAGGCGGTGAAGGCGTATGCGCGCAAGCATCCACACACGTTGGCGGCGTGGTCGGCAGGCAGCGGGGCGCACGTGGCGCACATGGAGGCGGGGGGATTTCTACGGCAGCGAGCAGTCGGTGACCCTGCCCGCGGCCGGCAGCGTGCGGATCGAGTTCACCAGCGCCACCGGCAGCCGCTTCCCGCTGCGCGCGCCGGTGCCGGTGCAGGCCGGCGAGGTGATCGACGCCAGCGTGATGGATGCCGCCGCGCTGGCCGCGTTCGTGGACGCGCAGATCGCCGACGCGCAGGCGAAAGGCGTGCTGTTCTCGCTGCACCTGAAGGCGACCATGATGAAGGTGTCCGACCCGATCATGTTCGGCATCGTGGTGCGCCGGTTTTATGCGCCGGTGCTGGAGAAGCACGCGCCGGCGCTGGAAGCGATCGGCTTCGACCCCAACAACGGCATCGGCGACCTGTACGCGCGCCTGCCCCAGCTGGACGCCGCGCAGCGCGCGCAGATCGAAGCCGACATCGCCGCGCTGTACGCGCAGCGCCCGCCGCTGGCGATGGTGAACTCCGACAAGGGCATCACCAACCTGCACGTGCCCAGCGATGTGATCGTGGACGCCTCGATGCCGGCGATGATCCGCGACGGCGGGCGCATGTGGAACGCCGAAGGCAAGCTGCAGGACGCCAAGGCGGTGATCCCCGACCGCTGCTATGCCGGCATCTATCAAGCGGTGATCGAGGACTGCAAGGCGCACGGCGCGTTCGATCCGGCGAGCATGGGCAGCGTGCCCAACGTCGGCCTGATGGCGCAGGCGGCCGAGGAATACGGCAGCCACGACAAGACCTTCCGGATCGACGCCGAGGGCGTGGTGCGGGTGCTGGACGACGCCGGCAGCGTGCTGATGGAGCACCCGGTGCAGGCCGGCGACATCTGGCGCATGTGCCAGACCAAGGACGCGGCGGTCCGCGACTGGGTGAAGCTGGCCGTCACCCGCGCACGCCTGAGCAACACGCCGGCGGTGTTCTGGCTGGACCCGCAGCGCGCGCACGACCGCGGCCTGATCGCCAAGGTCGAACGCTACCTGGGCGAGCACGACACTACCGGGCTGGACATCCGCATCCTGGCGCCGGTCGAGGCGATGAAGGTCTCGCTGGCGCGCATCCGCGCAGGCCAGGACACCATCTCCGTCACCGGCAACGTGCTGCGCGACTACCTGACCGACCTGTTCCCGATCATGGAACTGGGCACCAGCGCGAAGATGCTCTCGATCGTGCCGCTGATGGCCGGCGGCGGCCTGTTCGAGACCGGCGCCGGCGGCAGCGCGCCCAAGCACGTGCAGCAGTTCCTGGCGGAAAACTATCTGCGCTGGGATTCGCTGGGCGAGTTCCTGGCGCTGGCGGCCTCGCTGGAACATCTGGCCAACGCCACCGGCAACGCCCGCGCGCGGGTGCTGGCAGAGACGCTGGATGTGGCCACCGCGCAGTTCCTCGAACATGACCGCTCGCCGGGGCGCAAGCTGGGCACGATCGACAACCGCGGCAGCCATTTCTACCTGGCGCTGTACTGGGCGCAGGCGCTGGCCGCACAGACCGCCGAGCCGGCGCTGGCCGAACGCTCCGCGCCGCTGGCGCGCGCGCTGGCCGAGCAGGAGGAGGCGATCGTCGCGGAGCTGGTCGCGGTGCAGGGCCAGCCGGTGGACATCGGCGGCTACTACCATCCCGACCCGGTCAAGTTGAGCGCGGCGATGCGGCCCAGCGCGACGTTCAACGCGGCGCTCGCCCTGCTGGCGTAGCCCGCCGACGCGCCGGCTCTGCGCGGGGCGGACGATGCTGATCGCGTTCAACAAGCCCTATGGCGTGCTGTGCCAGTTCACCGACCGCAGCGCCAGCCCGCGGCCGACGCTGGCGGGGTTCGGCCTGCCTGCGGGCGTGTATCCCGCCGGGCGCCTGGATTTCGACTCCGAAGGCCTGCTGCTGCTGACCGACGACGGCGGCCTGGCGCACCGCCTGACCGATCCCCGCCACAAGCAGCCCAAGACCTACTGGGTGCAGGTGGAAGGCGATCCAAGCGAAACGCAGCTGCAGCAGCTGCGGGACGGCGTGCAACTCGCCGACGGGCCCACCCGCCCGGCGCGCGTGCGCCAGATCGCACCGCCACCGCTGTGGCCGCGCGACCCGCCGGTGCGCTTCCGCAAGACGGTGCCCGACGCCTGGCTGGAACTTCAGATTCGCGAAGGCCGCAACCGCCAGGTGCGGCGCATGACCGCGGCGGTCGGCCTGCCCACCCTGCGCCTGGTGCGGGTGGCGATCGGCCCGCACCGCCTGCAGGGGTTGATGCCTGGGGAATGGCGGGCGCTGGCCTCCGCCTGAATGCGCTATCCGGCGCGCGCAGGCTCTGCTAGCGTAGCCGTCCCGCCCGGCGAGGAGCCCGCAGGATGCCGCACCAGATCGACCGCCCCGGCCGCATTCTGATCGTGACAGCCCAGCCTCCAAGTTGCCCGGCGTGTGCACTGCTGGGCGAAAACGGCCATGCGGTAATGCGCGCCGCGGATGCCGAACAGGCACTCGCACTGGCGCCGGCGCAACCGCCGGACCTGATCCTGCTCGACCTGCCGATCCCCGGCATCACCGCGGTCGAGCTGCTGCACGCGCTGCATGCAGATGCGGCGCTGCAGGCGGTGCCGATCATCGTGCTCACCCCCACGCCCGACCAGACCCGACTGCTGCGCGCGTTCGATGCCGGCGCGGTGGATTACATCGGCCAGCCCTGCAGCGAAGAGGAACTGCTGGCACGGGTGCAGGTGCACCTGCGCCTGAAGCTGACCCGCGACCGCCTGGCGCAGGTGGCGCGCGAGCGCCAGGCGCTGGTGACCCTGGTCGCGCATGACCTCAAGAACCCGCTGACCAGCGTGCTGTTCGCCTGCGAGATGCTGGCCCAGCCAGACTGCCGGCCGGAGCGTGCGCCGCGCTACCTGCGGATCATCGAGGACAGCACCCGCGAGGCGCTCAGCTACATCCACGACTATCTGGAAACCCAGGCCAACCCCGCGCGCGCCGGCGGTGCCGCGGCCGGCGGCTGCGCCCACCTCGGCGAAACCCTGCGCTGGCTGGCGGCACGCTACGAACTGCAGCTGGAAGCGCACGGCCTGCGCCTGCGCGTGCAGCCGCCGGAGACCGAGGCCTGCGTGGCGATCAGCCGCCAGGTGCTGCGCCAGGTGGGCGAGAACCTGATCAGCAACGCGCTCAAATACGCCCGCGGCGGCGGCGAACTGGAGCTGGTGGCGCGCGCCGGCGCGCCCGGCTACTGGCAGGTGGTGGCCCAGGACCGCGGCCCCGGGGTGCCGGCGTTCTTCCAGCCGCGCCTGTTCCAGCCGTTCGAGCGCCTGCACGGCCACGCCAGCGATCCCGGCCACTCCACCGGGCTGGGGCTGGCGCTGGCGCGCCAGATCGTGGTCAGCGCCGGCGGCCAGCTGTGGTACGAGGACCGCGAAGGCGGCGGCGCGCGGTTCCTGCTGGAGCTTCCGGAAGCCCGCTGCGAATCGCGCTGCAATTGAGCCGGGTGCACTTGGCCGGATGCGTGTGACCGGATGCGCGCACGCACGGCGCGCCGTCCCGCGCATATCGGTGATCCCCCGCGGCCACCATGGTAGTGTGCGCGGCCCGCCGGGATCGGCGGGTTACATCCATCCACAAGGAGTTGCACATGAAGAAGTCCCTGATGCTGGCCTGCGCGCTGGCCCTGTCCGGCCTGTCGGCCTCGGCGCTCGCCGGTGAAGGCTTCGCCCGCGCCGAAGTCGGCCAGAGCAAGGTCAAGGCCCATCTGGACGGGATCGGCAGCGATCACGACGACGACACCGCCTACTCGCTGCGCGGCGGCTACTGGTTCAATTCGAACTTCGCCGTGGAAGGCCACTACAGCCGCTTCTACGACCAGACCCTGTACAACGACGGCGAGGACTACGTGAAGGGCAAGCTGTCCGCGATCGGCCTCGGCGTGGTGGTCAAGGAACACGCCACCCCGACCGACCTCGGCTTCTTCGTGCAGCTGCGCGGCGGGCTTTCCCGCGGCAAGCTCTCCATCAACTCCTCGCTGGGCAACGGCAGCGAGACCTCGAACAAGCCGTACTACGGCATCGGCGCCGGCTACGACTTCAGCAAGACCTTCGGCGTCAGCCTGAACTACGACCACAACCAGGGCTCGGGCGGCGACCTGCGCGTCAGCGCCAACACCCTGTCGCTGGGCCTGGAAGCACGCTTCTAAGCCGGGCTTGCCGCATCCCGCCGCGGCCGGCATGGACCGCGGCGGGCACATCGGGGCGATGCCTTGCGACCGGCATTTTGCGCCGGCGGGCAGGCATCGGCCTCACGCGTCAGAACTTCACGCTGAACTGCACGCCCCAGATCCGCGGCTCGTTGAGCATCCCGGTCAGGTTGTTGAAGTCGATCCCGGACGTGGCGTACATCGCATTGGTGATATTGCGCCCGAACAGCGCGACCTCGCGCTCGCCGTCGCGCCAGCTGTAGCCGACGCGCAGGCCGCCTTCCGCCTTCGGCTGGCTGCGGAACGACACGGAGTCGTACAGGAAGAAGCTGGCCGAACTCTTGTACGCCCAGTCGGTGAACACGAAGAACTCGCCGCGACCGACCGGCACACCATAGCGCGCGGTCAGGTTGGCCACATACTTGGGCGCCTGCGGCAACCGATTCCCATCGATCAGATAGGTGCCAGGACGCGCCGGATCCGGATTGACCGGATCGCGCACCCCGCACAGGTCGAGCACGCAGCCGAACACCGCCAGGGTCGGGTCCTGGATGCGGGTGTCGTTGATGCTGGCGCCGGCGGTCACGTACAGCGCCTCGCTCAGCCAGGCTTCGAGGTCGAGCTCGAGACCCTGGCCGCGCGCGCGGCGCGCGTTGAGCAGCCGCGCGACATTGGCGATGCCACCAACCGCCGTGAGCTGCAGATCGCTCACCTGATAATGGAATGCCGCCAGCCCCAGGCGGACGCGGTTGTCCCACAGCTGGCGCTTGAGGCCGATTTCGAGCGAGCGCACCTTTTCCGAGTTGGCCACTGTCACCAGCTCGCTGGCGGGCAGGCTGGCATCGGCGAACATCAACCGCCCCTGCACGCTGGGCGCACGGAAGCCGGTGGCCAGACGCGCGTACACGTTGGTATTCGGGCTGAGCTGGTAAAGACCGCTCAGATCGCCGCTGACGTTGCTGCCACGCGGAGCGACGTGGATCGGCGCGATCGGCGGGCCGAACGGGCCGGTCACCCGCTGCGCGGTGAAGTCCTTGCTGTCGTGGGTATAGCGCAGGCCGCCACGCAGCTTGAAGGCCGGCGTGAGGTCGTAGTCGCCGGACGCGAACACCGCCCATGCGGTGTTGTCCTGGCGCTGGGTGGCATACCCGGTCTGCGGGCCACCGAAGCCGTCGTAGGAGAAGCTGTCCACGCGGATGCGCTCGTTGAACCAGAACGCCCCGGCCTGCCAGTCGAAGCGGCCCCAGTCATTGGATTCCAGCCGGACTTCCTGGGTGAGCTGGCGGTGATACGGCAGGCCGTCGGCGGACTCGGCAGGGAACAGGGCCTGGCCCGGCAGCACTGGCGGGAACACATACACGGACCCGCCGTCGATATCGCCGCGGCTGTACACCTTGACGTGCTCGTAGCCGGTGATCGAATGCAGCGTCACGCCGCCGAGATTCCAGCGCAGACGCAGGCTGGCGCCATCGCCATCCAGGGTCTGTTTGTTGGCGCCATCCAGGCTGACCTGATCGCGGCGGATGCCGGCGGCCAGCCGGTTGCCGCCCGGCGCGATCGCCCCCGCGCGGAACACACGCGCCGTGCCATCCAGGGCACGCACATGCACATTGGCCAGCGCCTCGAAGGTATCCGAAGGCTGCCACAGCAGCTGCAGGCGGGCGGCGGTCTCTCGATAGCCCTCCAGATCCTTGCCGGGGCCGTTGTGCAGGTTGTCCACCCAGTTATCGCGCCGCTGGTGCAGGACCGACAGCCGCGCCGAGACGGTCGGCGTCAGCCCGCCGGTCAACGCGCCTTCCAGATTGGCGGTGCCATAGGTGCCATAGCCGATCCGGGCATACCCGCCGAAGGTCTGCTCCGGCCGCGCCGAGCTGAAGCGGATCACGCCCGCCGGTGAGTTGCGGCCGAACAGCGTGCCCTGCGGGCCGCGGTACATTTCGACGTCGGCCATGTCGAACATCGGGAACCCCTTGAGGATCGGGTTCTCCTGGACCACGTCGTCGTACACCAGCGACACCGGCTGGCTGGCGTTGAGATCGAAGTCGGTATTGCCCAGGCCGCGGATGTAGAAGCGCGGAAACGCGCGCCCGAACGAAGATTCGATGTTCAGGCTCGGCAGCCGCGCGGACAGCACGCGCACATCCTCGCCGGACGAGGTGAAGGCGGTGAGCTTCTCGCCGTCCACCACGGTGATCGCCATCGGCACGTCCTGGATGTTCTCGACCCGGCGATCGGCGGTGACCTGCACCGCGTCCAGGGTGACCGCCCTGCGCGCGGCCTTCTCGTCGGGTGCCGACTGCTGGGCCTGGGCGAGCAGCGGCAGCGCCAGGGCGATGGACAGTGCGAGCGGGCGCAACGCGGTGCGCGTCTTGGTCATGTTCTGCATGGGGTCCCCGTGGATGTCGACCAGCGCCCCGGACCGGGCGCTGGCTGTCACGCCATTGTCACCGAAAAATGCGCGCCTTGCCTGCTCGGCGGGTGCCTCGGGCGGTGCGCCCGGTTGCCGGCGGTTGGGCCGGCGCCCGCTAGACTGCCCGGTCACTCGCCTGCCCCGATTCGACCGTCGCCCTGCCGTCATGCGCCCCGTATTGCCTGCCGCCCTGCTCGCCATCCTGCTCGCCGCCTGCGCCAGTCCGCCCAAGGCCCCGCCCGCGGCCGCACCCGCCCCCGCGCCGGCGGTGACGGTGCCGCCGCCGAAGATCGGCCTGGCGCTGGGCGGCGGGGCTGCCAAGGGCTTTGCCCACATCGGCGTGATCAAGATGCTGGAAGCCAACGGCATCCAGCCGGCGGTGGTGGCCGGCACCAGCGCCGGCAGCGTGGTCGGCGCGCTGTACGCCGGCGGCATGGATGCCTATGCACTGCAGCAGAAGGCGGTGGCGCTGGACGAGGGGAGCATCCGCGACGTCAGCCTGTTCTCGGGCGGGCTGGTGAAGGGGCAGAAGCTGCAGGACTATGTGAACGCCCAGCTCGGCAACCGCACGTTCGCCCAGCTGAAAAAGCCGTTCGCTGCGGTGGCCACGCGCCTGGAGGACGGCCAGCGCACGGTGTTCGTGCGCGGCAACGTCGGCCAGGCAGTGCGCGCCTCCAGCGCCATTCCGGGCGTGTTCGAAGCGGTGACGATCGACAAGTTCCACTACGTGGACGGCGGCGTGGTCAGCCCGGTACCGGTGGACGCCGCGCGCGAGCTGGGCGCCGACATCGTGATCGCGGTGGACATCTCCACCAGGCCCAGCGGCGCCGCCGATGCCAGCAGCCTGCTCGGCAACGTCAACCGCAGCATCGCGATCATGGGCCAGAAACTGGGCGCGGCCGAACTGGCGCGCGCCGACGTGGTGATCCGCCCCGCGGTGAACGACATCGGCCCGGCCGATTTCGAGCAGCGCAGCCGTGCGATCCTGGAGGGCGAACGCGCCGCCCAGGCCGCACTGCCACAGATCCGGGCGAAGCTCGCCGCCGTGCAGGCGCAGCGGCTGGCGCAGGCGCGCGCGGACGCCGACGCCCGCGCCGCGCAGCAGCGCGCGGCCGAGCGCAAGGCCCGCTGCGCCCAGCAACGCGGCTGGCTGGACAAGTGGCGGCGCGATCCGGACTGCCGTTGACTACTTTTCCAGGCCCCGGGCCAAGATCCCCTATGCTGGGACACCCACTCCCTGTAATGCACGCGCCATGGATCTGACCACTTCTTTCCAGAACCACGTCCCTCAAGACGTTCTGGCGCGTTATCAGTTCGCAGAAACCCGGAATGCTGCTGCCATTTTCGCAGCGACTAACCGCCATGCGTTCGACCAGTTGCTGACCGTGCTTCGCAACTTTCAACTCAAATCTTCCGATCTCTTGAATCCGGGTGGGCAGGAAAGCGATCTCGCTGCCCGCATGAATCGCGCATTCCGCGAGCATGGATGGCGCGAAGCTCGAGTGGACACACTGATCCAGCTATCGCTTCAGCGCACGCCTCTCGCCGCCGCTGGCGAGGTAAGGCTTGATCCGATCATTACGGAAACCCGGAATGAAGGCTACAAGGTGGACAACTTCCGCGATCGCATCGCACTTGACGTGGAATGGAACGCAAAGGACGGAAACCTTGATCGCGACATCGGCGCTTACCGTTCGCTTTACGATGCGGCACTTATAGACGTCGGCGTGCTGATTACCCGAACGCTGGATCTCCGCGATCTTGGCCGCCACCTCGCCCTGGAAGCCGGCATGCCGCCTGAGCAAGCGCGCCGCATCCTCAACACGACGACAACCACCAATCGGGAGAAGCTGCTTCCTCGTCTGACCCGGGGTGACGCAGGCGGTTGTCCGATCCTTGCGGTCTTCATCTGCCCGGAGACATACGTTTCCGACTAGGCAGTGCGCCAAAGATCCAATATGCTCGCGTTCTCAAGATCTTTTTTGGAACCCTGATGGCGAGCCCATTGGTTGAACAGGAACACCATCTTCCGCTTCCTTCCGTTGAGGGGGCTGGTCCACCATTCTCGCCGATCCTCCTTGGCGCTTCACCAATCGGACCGGGAAAGTTGCGCCCGAACATCGGCGTCTCGATCGCTATTCCACCATGTCGCTGGACGACATCTGCGCGATGCCCGTCCGAAGCATTGCCGCCCGCAATAGCCACCTCTACCTGTGGGTACCCAACGCCCTGCTTCCGGAGGGCCTGAAGGTCATGGACGCATGGGGCTTTCGATATGTCTCCAATATCGTTTGGGCCAAGCGGCGCAAGGATGGCGGTCCGGACGGGCGTGGTGTCGGCTTTTATTTCCGCAACGTCACCGAACTGCTCCTGTTTGGCGTGCGCGGCTCCCTGCGCACGCTTGGACCAGCACGCAGCCAAGTCAACATGATCGAAACCAGAAAGCGAGAACATTCGCGCAAGCCGGACGAGCAATACCCGCTGATCCAGGCATGCTCGCCCGGTCCTTATCTGGAGCTGTTCGCGCGCCATCCTCAACCCGAATGGTCGGCCTGGGGTGCCGAATCCGATCCCGATATCGCGCCACGAGGAAAGCAACACAAAGGCTACCAAGGTGGGCCCATCCAGTTGCCATTGGTCCCGCCCTATTCACGTTTGCACGAGAATGATGCGGATGAAATGGGGCGCGCCCTACGACAACGCTATGAACTCGGGCGATCGATTCGCGAACTATCGGAAGAAACCCAGTATTCGATCGGTCGCATCAGGACGCTGCTGAAAGCATCTGGAGCTTCTTTCCGCCCCCGCGGGGGCTCGAAATAGGCTGCCGCCCTCGATGACGAGGCGTTTGAATCGTGGGGCGCACGCAACCATGCGGCGTGGGCTCTTGCCGATCCGCCTTCACGCCATTTGAATCGCACGCGGGCAAGGCTGGAGGCCCTGCAGCGATCGGGAGTCGACCATGGGCGATCACACCCCGGCCAGCGGGCCGGATTTCGGCCGCGGCATCGCCATCTCCGCGATTCCCGATGACGGCGTGCTCGCCGGCCAGGTGGACGGCCAGCCGGTCCTGCTGGCGCGCGTGGGCGGAGCCCTGCACGCGGTTTCCGCCAGCTGTACCCATTACGGCGCGCCGCTGGGCGAGGGCCTGCGGGTCGGCGACGAGATCCGCTGCCCGTGGCATCACGCCTGTTTCGACCTGCGCAGCGGGCGCGCCCTGCATGCGCCGGCCTTTGCGCCGCTGGCCTGCTGGCAGGTGGAGGTGCGCGCCGGCATGGCCTACGTGCGCGCCGCCGCAGCGGAAACTGCAGCGGAGACCGTGACGGAGGCCGCGGCGGAGCAGGGAGCGGCACCGCGCAGGGTGGTGATCGTCGGCGGCGGTGCGGCCGGGTACGCCTGCGCGCGCCGCCTGCGCGAGCGCGGCTTCAGCGGCCGCATCACCCTGCTCAGCGAGGAACGTGCGCCGCCGGTGGATCGCCCCAATCTGTCCAAGGACTATCTGGCCGGCAACGCGCCGGCGGAGTGGATCCCGCTGCAGGCGCCCGAGGAGTACGCCGCGCAGGACATCGCGCTGCACCTGGGCTGCACGGTGACGGCGCTGGATCCGGCCGCGCGCCAGGTGCGCTGCGCCGACGGCACGGTGTTCGACTACGACGCCCTGCTGCTGGCGACCGGCGCCGCGCCGGTGCGTCTGCCCGGCTTCGACGCGCCCAACGCGTTCACCCTGCGCAGCCTGGCCGATGCCGATGCGCTGCTGGCCGCGCTGGACGGCGCGCGCACGCTGGCGCTCGTCGGTGCCGGCTTCATCGGGCTGGAAGCGGCCGGCGCGCTGCGCAGCCGCGGGCTGGAGGTGCACGTGATCGCGCCCGAGGCGCTGCCGCTGGCCGGCCTGCTGGGCGAGGCGCTGGCCGCCGCGCTGCTGGCCCGGCAGCGCGCGCAGGGCATCGTGTTCCACCTCGGCTGCAAGACCGAAAGTTTCGATGGCCGCGCGCTGCGGCTGTCGGACGGCAGCACGCTGGCGGTGGACGCGGTGCTGCTGGGGGTCGGGGTGAAACCGCGCACCGCGCTGGCACTGGCGGCCGGCCTCACGGTGGAGGACGGCATCCGGGTGGATGCCGGGCTGCGCACCTCGGCGCCCGGGGTGTACGCCGCCGGCGACGTGGCGCGCTATCCGCATGCCGGTGGCTGGGCGCGGGTGGAGCACTGGGTGCATGCCCAGCGCCAGGGCCAGGCGGTGGCCGATGCGATCCTGGGCAATCCGGTGGCCTACGCAGTGCCGCCGTTCTTCTGGACCCACCAGGCCGGCATCGAGCTGCGCTACGTCGGCCACGGCCGCGGCTGGGACAACCTGGAGCTGGACGGCGATCCCGCCGCCGGCGACTGCCTGGTGCGCTATTACCGCGGCGGACAGCTGGTGGCCGCCGCCGCGATCGGCCGCGACCGCGCCCTGCTGGAGCTGGAGGCGGCGCTGGCCGGTGCGCCGTGACCGCCCGGTGATCGCGGCCTGCCGCGCGGGCCTTACGCCTCCGGCACCAGCGCCTGCGCGCGCTTGACCGTGCGCAGCACGAAGCTGGTGTTGACGTCCGCCACCTCGGCCTGCGCCAGCAGCCTGTCCAGCAGAAAGCGCGAGAAGTGCTCGAGGTCGCGCACCAGCACCTGCAGCAGGTAGTCCATGTCGCCGGTCAGCGCGTGGCAGGCGACGATCTCCGGCCAGGCGTTCACCTGCTCGGCGAACACCGCGATCCGCGCCGCGTCGTGGCTCTTCAGCTGCACCCGCACGAAGGCCTGCAGCCCCAGCCCCAGCGCTTCCGGATCGACCTCGGCGCGGTAGCCGGCGATCACCCCGGCGCGCTCCAACCGCTGCACCCGGCGCAGGCAGGCCGAGGGCGATAAGTGCACGCGCTCGGCCAGCTCGGCATTGGTCTGGCGCGCCGCGCGCTGGAGTTCAGCCAGCAGCAGCAGGTCGATGCGGTCGAGCGCAGTACCAGTCATTTTTTCTATGAAATTCGTTTTCTCTGCAATGATATTGCGCCACATCGCGATATCTGCGCAACAACGCAGACATCTTGCGCCGCCCGCGGCTTAGGCTGAAAGACCCAAGCCACTGGCCGCCTCGCCATGTCCGCCCTGCCCACGCCCCGCCGCCTCGAGAACATCCAGACCGACCGCGGATCGCTGCCGGTGTATGCCACCGGCACCGTGGAGCAGCCGTGGGACAGCTACACCGCCACCGACCACGACGTGTGGCGCCGGCTGTACGCGCGCCAGCGCGAGATCCTGCCCGGCCGCGCCTGCGATGCCTTCCTGCGCGCGCAGGAGACGATGCGGATGCCGCCCGACCGCATCCCGAAGTTCTCCGACCTCAATGCGGTGCTGGGCGCGGCCACCGGCTGGCAGATCGTCGGCGTGGAAGGGCTGCTGCCGGAGCTGGATTTCTTCACCCACCTCGCCCATCGCCGCTTCCCGGTGAGCTGGTGGATCCGCCGCCCCGAGCAGATCGACTACATCGAGGAGCCCGATCTCTTCCACGACCTGTTCGGCCACGTGCCGCTGCTGATGGATCCGATGTTCGCCGACTACCTGCAGGCCTACGGGCAGGGCGGGGTGAAGGCGCACGCCATCGGCCCGGACGCGCTGATGCAGCTGGCGCGGCTGTACTGGTACACGGTGGAGTTCGGCCTGATCCGTCAGCCCGACGGCCTGCGCATCTACGGCGCCGGCATCCTCAGTTCCAAGGGCGAATCCATCCACTGCCTGGACAGCGCCGCACCGAACCGGATCGGCTTCGCCCTGGAGCGGGTGATGCGCACGCGCTACCGCATCGACACTTACCAGAAAACCTACTTCGTGATCGACAGCTTCGAACAGCTGATGGACGCGACGCGGCCGGACTTCACCCCGATCTACGCGCGTCTGGCCGGGCAGGACACGATCCCGGCCGGCAGCGTGCTGGAGACCGACATGGTGCTCCAGCGCGGCACCGGCGAAGGCTGGGCGCGCGGCGGCGACGTGTGAGGACGGCCGCTCGGCACGGCATGGTGCCAGCGCCTGCTACAATACGCCCCGTCATTGGGGAGTAGCCTCCCGTCTGCGTGAAGGGGCTTGCGTCAACACACTCGGCCGGCCGGCCGTGGCGCAAGCAGGTTCCCGTACCTGGCAAGACCTTTGACCACAGCGCCTCCATCCGTGGCCGGGGATGCGCCGTGGTCATGCGTCTGTGATCCGGCCCGGGAGTACCGATGGAGTCCCTGCTCATTCCCACCGCCGTGGTCGCCCTGGCCGAGATCGG
Organism: Thermomonas sp. S9; assembly: GCF_024704365.1. Classification (GTDB taxonomy): domain Bacteria; phylum Pseudomonadota; class Gammaproteobacteria; order Xanthomonadales; family Xanthomonadaceae; genus Thermomonas. Next base: position 336,852 of record NZ_JAJDFY010000001.1, on the reverse strand, counting down.
CGACAAGACCCAGCTGCTCGCCTTCCTGCTCGCCGCGCGCTTCAAGAAGCCGCTGCCGATCGTGCTCGGCATCCTCGCGGCGACCCTGGTCAACCACGGCCTCGCCGGCGCGCTCGGCGCCTGGATCACAAGCGCGCTCGACCCGGAAGTGCTGCGTTGGGTGCTGGGCCTGTCGTTCCTGGCGATGGCGGCGTGGACGCTGGTGCCGGATGCGATCGAAGACGAGGAAACCCGGATCGCCGGCCGCTTCGGCGTGTTCGGCGCCACCCTGGCGACGTTCTTCCTCGCCGAGATGGGCGACAAGACCCAGGTCGCCACGGTCGCGATGGCCGCGCACTACGCCTCGCCGCTGCTGGTGGTGATCGGCACCACGGCCGGCATGCTGATCGCGGACGTGCCCGCGGTGCTGCTCGGCGACAAGCTCGCCAACCGCATCCCGATGCGCCTGGTGCACGCGCTGGCCGCGGTGCTCTTCGCCCTGCTCGGCATCGCCACCCTGCTCGGGGCGGGCGCGCGCTTCGGGTTCTGACGCGCGGTGCGGGCGGCATGTTGGCCTACCGTATTTCTGATATACCATATCCCCCTATGTTATCCATGGGCAGGCCGGCATGAGCCACACGATCCGCGGCAAAGGGAAACTGCTGGCGCGGGCGCGCCGCATTCGTGGGCAGGTGGAGGGCCTGGAGCGCGCACTCGATGGCGAGAAGGGCTGCAGCGAGGTGCTGCACCTGATCGCCGCGATCCGTGGCGCCATCGATGGCTTGATGGCCGAAGTGCTCGAGGACCACATCCGCACCCATGTCGCCGCCCCGGACATCACCAGCGCCGCGGAGCGCACCCGCAGTGCCGAGGAGCTGATCGGCGTCCTGCGCACCTATCTTCGCTGAGGAGTCCCATGCACGACGCAGACCCTGCCGCCTGGCCCCATGCGCACGGGTTCCACGCGGGCAACGCCGCCGCGGAACGCGGCACCCGGCTGGTGATGTGGATCACTGCCGCGATGATGCTGGTCGAGATCGCGGCGGGTTGGTGGTTCAACTCGATGGCCCTGCTGGCCGATGGCTGGCACATGAGCTCGCATGCCGTGGCCATCGGGCTGTCGGCGTTCGCCTATGCCACTGCACGGCGCTACGCGCAGGATCCCCGCTTCGCCTTCGGGACCTGGAAAATCGAAATCCTCGGCGGCTTCGCCAGCGCGATCTTCCTGCTGGGCGTGGCGGCGATGATGCTGGTGGGTTCGCTGGAACGGATCGTCTCGCCGCGACCGATCCAGTATCAGGACGCAATCGTGATCGCGGTCCTCGGACTGGCCGTGAACGTGGTCTGCGCCCTGATCCTGGGCAAGGCGCACCACCATGGGCATGAGCACGGCCATGACCACGGGCATTCCCATGCGCATGGCCACCACGATCACGGCCACGGGCATGGGCATGGGCACGGCGAAACCCATCATCACGATCTCAATCTGAAATCCGCCTATCTGCACGTGCTCGCGGATGCCGCGACTTCGGTGCTGGCGATCGCGGCCCTGTGCGGCGGCTGGCTGTTCGGCTGGTCCTGAGCTGGATCCGCTGATGGGCATCGTCGGCGCCGCACTGGTCGCGGTTTGGGCCAAGGGCTTGATCACGGAAACCGGAAAGGTCCTGCTCGACCGCGAAATGGATCTCCCCGTGGTCGAGGCCATCCGCCGGGCGGTCGAAGCCGGCGGCCCCGCGGGGGAAACGCAGGTCGTGGATCTGCATGTCTGGCGCGTCGGCAAGCAGGTGTATTCCTGCGCGATGGCGGTGATCACCCGCGACCATGCGCTCACGCCGGAACGGGTGCGGGCGCGGCTTGCATCGCACCCCGAGGTCGTGCACTCGACCATCGAGGTCCACCACTGCCCGGGGCACCGGATGACAGTTCCTGCGGCGGCGGGCTTCGCAGGCCCCGCTCCCGGTGGCCCGGCCGAGTAGGCGACAATGGCGGCCCCGTTCCGCTCGAAATCCTGCCCATGACACACACCCAGATCTCGCTGACCCGCTTCCTGATCGAGGAACAACGTGCCGGCCGCATCAACCCCGAATTGCGCCTGCTGGTGGAAGTGGTGGCGCGCGCCTGCAAGCGCATCTCCATCGCGGTGGGCAAGGGCGCGCTCGGCGGCGTGCTGGGCGACGCCGGCGAGGCCGGGCAGGCCAGCATCAACGTGCAGGGCGAGGCGCAGAAGAAACTGGACGTGCTCTCCAACGAGATCCTGCTGGAGGCCAACGCCTGGGGCGGGCACCTGGCCGGGCTGGCCTCGGAGGAGATGGACCACAGCCAGCCGATCCCCGATGTATATCCGCGCGGCAACTACCTGCTGCTGTTCGATCCGCTAGACGGCAGCTCCAACATCGACGTGAATGTCTCGGTGGGCACCATCTTCTCGGTGCTGCGCTGCCCGGAAGGCGTGACCACCCCGGACGACGCCCACTTCCTGCAGCCCGGCAGCGCGCAGGTGGCGGCCGGCTACTGCGTGTACGGGCCGCAGACCACGCTGGTGCTGACCGTCGGCCACGGCACCCACGCCTTCACCCTGGACCGCGAGGTGGGCAGCTTCATCCTCACCGCCCGCGGCATGCGCATCCCGGAGGAAACCCGCGAGTTCGCGGTCAACCTGTCCAACCAGCGCTTCTGGGAGGCGCCGATGCAGCAGTACGTCGGCGACCTGCTGCGGGGCAAGGACGGGCCGCGCGGCAAGGATTTCAACATGCGCTGGGTCGCCAGCATGGTCGCCGACGTGCACCGCATCCTCACCCGCGGCGGCATCTTCAGCTACCCGCTGGACAGCAAGTGCGCACCCAAGGGCGGCAAGCTGCGGCTGCTGTACGAGGCCAACCCGATGGCCTTCCTGGTCGAGCAGGCCGGTGGCGCGGCCAGCACCGGCCGGATGCGCATGCTGGACGTGGTGCCGTCCGGTCTGCATCAGCGGGTGCCGGTGTTCCTCGGCTCGCGTGCGGAGGTGGCGATCGCCGAGGACTATCACCGCCGCCACGACGCCGCCCGCGCGCCGGCCTGAGCGCCGGCGGCACGCCGCCGGATTTTGGGCACAATGCAGGCATGCACGCCTTCCACCACCTGTGGCCCCAGATCGCGTTCGGCCTGATCCTGGTCGGCGGCCTGTACCTGTTCGTCACCGAAAAGGTGCGGATCGACGTCACCGCCATGCTGATCCTGCTGGCGCTGGTGGTGACCGGGATCCTCGACGAGAAGCAGGCGCTGTCGGGCTTCGCCAGCGAGCCGGCAATCATCGTCGCCGCGGTATTCGTGATTTCCGGCGGACTGGCCGCCACCGGCGTCACCGAACACATCGGCGCCTGGATCGGCCGCGCCAGCGGGCGCAGCGAGTGGCGCACGATCGCGGTGGTGATGCCGATCGTGGCCTTGCTCGCCTCGTTCACCCACCACGTGATGGTGACCGCGATGATGCTGCCGCTGCTGCTGAAGCACGCGCGCGACCGCCACCTGCCGGCCTCGCGCCTGCTGATGCCGATGTCGCTGGCAGCCTCGCTGGGCACCACCCTCACCCTGGTCAGCGCGCCGGCGTTCCTGCTCGCCAACGACCAGCTGCAGCGCGCCGGCACCAGCGGGCTGGGCATTTTTTCGATCACGCCGATCGGCATCGCGCTGGTGGTGGTCGGCACCGGCTACATGCTGGCGGCACGCTGGCTGCTGCCCAAGCGCAGCGGCGAGGGCGGCGAGGACGACTACCTGCGCCTGGGCCGCTTCCGCACCGAGCTGCTGGTGGTGCCCGGCGGGCAATGGGCCACCCGCACCCTGGCCGAGATGCAGAAGGCGATCGGGCCCTCCGTGCAGGTGCTGGGCTGGCTGCGCGACGGCGTGATGCGCACCGACCTCACCTCCAGCAGCCCACTGCTCGGCGGCGACGTGCTGCTGGTGGAGGCCGGCGCGGACGAGCTGATGTCGCTGCATGACGACCCCGGACTCGACCTCAATGCGATCGCCCGCTACGGCGATCAGCTCAGCGGCGAGGGGCGTCCGCAACTGGTGCAGACGGTGGTGGCGCCGGGCTCGGAGTTCATCGGCCGCAGCATCCGCGAACTGGATTTCTCGCGCCAGTTCCATGCGGTGATCGCCGGGTTATGGCGACATGCCGGGCAGGTCGCCGAGCGTCTTTCCGATGCGCGGCTGCGCGAGGGTGATTTGCTGGTGCTGTGGGGGCATCCGTCGCGCCTGGCCGAGCTCGCCTCCAGTCACGGGTTCCTGCTGCTGGCGCCGTTCGCGGGCGAGGCCAAGCGCCGGCTGCGCGCGCCGCTGGCGCTGGCGATCCTCGCCGGCACCATCCTGCTTGCCGCCAGCAACCGCCTGCCGGTGCCACTGGCCTTCCTGCTGGGCGCGGTGGCGATGATCGCCACCCGCTGCATCGACATCCAGCAGGCCTACCGCGAGATCGATGTGCGCATCTTCGTGATGATCGCCGGGGTCATTCCGCTGGGCATCGCGATGGAGCAGACCGGCACCGCCGACCTGCTGGCCAGCGGGCTGGCCCACCTGGTCGCGCACTGGCCGCCGCTGACGGTGCTGCTGGTGATGTTCACCGCCGCCGCGCTGCTGACCCAGCCGATGTCGGATTCGGCCACGGTGGCGCTGCTCGGGCCGGTGGCGATCTCGCTGGCGCAGATGCTGGACATGCCGCCGACGCCATTCGTGGTGTGCACCGCGATGGGCGCGGTGGTGGCCTTCCTGACCCCGATCGGCCACCACGGCAACCTGCTCATCCTGGGACCTGGGCAGTACCGCTTCGCGGACTTCCTGCGCGTGGGCCTGCCGCTGACCGTGCTGCTCGGCCTGGTCAGCGCGTGGATGGCGCGCTGGCTGTGGCTGAAGGGCCCGCTGCTGCCGCATTGGGGTGAGATAGCGCACCCTCAGAACAGGGTTCCCTGCGGCGATGGCGGGCGCGGGGGCACGAACAGATCGGTGCGCAGCGGCGGCAATACCGAATACCCCAGCCGTGCGCAGGTCTTGCCGAAGCGCTGCGCGAGCAGGTCCGCCAGCGGCCCGCTGCCGCGCTGGCGGTGGCCGAAGCGGGCGTCGTAATCGCGCCCGCCGTGCATCTGTTGCAGCAGATGCATGACGCGCTCGGCGCGCTCGGGATAGTGCGCCTGCAGCCACTGCCGCCACAGCGCCTTGAGCTCGTGCGGCAGGCGCAGCAGCACGTAGCCCGCCGCCTGCGCGCCGGCCTCGCGCGCGGCGATCAGGATGCGCTCCAGGTCTGCGTCGGTCAGCGCCGGGATCACCGGCGCCACCAGCACGCCCACCGGCACTCCCACCTCGCGCAGTGCCGCGATCAGGCGCAGGCGCGCCTGCGGGGCCGCGGCGCGCGGCTCGAGCCTGGCCGACAGCCGGTTGTCGAGGGTGGTGACCGAGATGTACACGTGCACCAGGCCCTCGCGTGCCAGCGCCGCCAGCAGGTCGAGATCGCGCCGCAGCGCGCTGCCCTTGCTGACGATGCTCACCGGATGGCGCGCTTCGCGCAGCACCTCCAGGCAGGCGCGGCTGATTCCATAGCGGCGCTCGATCGGCTGCCAGCCATCGGTATTGATGCCGAGTGCGATCGGCGCCGGCACGTAGCCGGGGCGGGCCAGCTCGGTGCGCAGCACCTCGGCGGTATTGGTCTTGGCGAACAGGCGGGTCTCGAAGTCCAGCCCCGGCGACAGGTCGAGATAGGCGTGCGAGGGCCGCGCGAAGCAGTAGGCGCAGCCGTGCTCGCAGCCGCGGTAGGGGTTGACCGACTGGCGCAGCCCGATGTCGGGCGACTGGTTGCGGCTGATCACCCGCCGCGCGCGCTCGACGCGCACCTCGGTGCGCAACGCCGGCGCGTCCGCCTGCGCGGCATGCGCCGACCCCCAGCCATCGTCCTCGGCACAGGCCTGCTGGCGCGCAAAGCGGCCGGCCAGGTGACTGGCGGCACCCCGGCCGTGGATCGGCGCCGGCGCGCGCCGGGCATCGTCATCGGACGAAGGCGGGCTGGATGCAATCACCATCCGCACAGCCTACCCTGTAGCCGTCGCACCACCCGCGACGAAGGACGCCATCGATGCCGGGTTTGATCCCCGCCTGGGACGCGCTGTGGGCGATCCCCCACATCCATGCCTGGCTGCTTGCCGGCTGGCTGCTGTACCTGCTGTGGTTGGGTGGCTGGATCGTGCTGCAGAAGCGCGAGCCGGTGGCCACCCTGAGCTGGCTGATCAGCCTGGCCGCGCTGCCCTATGTCGGGTTCGCGGTGTATTACTTCCTCGGCCCGCAGCGGATCGTGCGCCACCGCAGGCGCCGCCTGCGCCACCACGCCCGCCTGCCCGCGGATTGCGCCGACGGCGACGATAGCGCCGAACTGCGCACCCTGGCGCACGCCACCACCGGGCTGGCGCCCAGCACCGCGCAGGCGGTGCAGCTGCTGGTGGATGGCGGCAGCAAATATCCGGCCCTGCTGGAGGCCATTGCCCGAGCGCGCGATCACGTGCACCTGGAGTACTACATCTACCAGCCCGACCGCACCGGCACCGTGCTGCGTGATGCACTCACCGCGCGCGCGCGCGACGGCGTGAAGGTGCGCCTGCTGCTGGATGCGGTCGGCTCCAAGCAGGCCGCGCGCCGCTTCTTCGCACCGCTGCTGGAAGCCGGCGGCGAGCTGGCCTGGTTCCATCCGGTGCGCCCGTGGGCGCCGTGGAAGCGGCCGTGGATGAACCTGCGCACCCACCGCAAGCTGGTGGTGATCGACGGCCGGGTCGGCTTCCTCGGCGGCATCAACATCACCGACGAGGAGGACGAGCGCCTGCGCGAGGATGCCTACCGCGACCTGCACCTGCGGGTGGAGGGCGACATCGTGCGCTCGCTGCAGGAAGTTTTCGTCGAGGACTGGGCCTACGCCACCGAGCGCGACGATTTCGTCGGCGCGGTGGTGCGCGCGATGCCGCCGCCGATGCCCGGCCCGGTGCGCGCGCAGCTGCTGACCTCGGGCCCGGATTCGCCGTGGGAACCGATCCACCGCATGTATGTGTCGGCGATCCACGCCGCCACGCGCAGGGTCTGGCTGACCACGCCCTATTTCGTGCCCGGCGAGGCGGCGATGATGGCGCTGACCTCGGCCGCCCTCGGCGGGCTGGACGTGCGCCTGCTGGTGCCGCGGGTCAGCGACAGCCGGCTGGTGACCTGGTGCATGCGTTCCTATTTCGACGACCTGCTGGCGGCCGGGGTGAAGGTGTACGAGTACGGCCCGCGCATGCTGCACAGCAAGGCCCTGCTGGTGGACGATGGGCTGGCCATCATCGGCAGCGCGAATTTCGACCATCGCAGCTTCCGCCTGAACTTCGAGGCCTCGCTGCTGTTCGAGGACGCCGGCGTTGCCGCCGCCCTGGCGCAGCAGATCGCACGCGAATTCGCGGCCGCCCCGCGGGTGCGCGCCGACCGCCCGCGACCGCTGTGGACGGCACGCCTGCCGGAGGCGCTGGCGCGCCTGCTGTCCCCGCTGCTTTGACCAGCGGGCGCGCGTACACTCCCCATCAGTCCACTCCGCGAGGCCACCCATGCACTGGCTGTTCCTCCTGCTGGCGTTCGCCGCCATGGCATTCGCCTTCCTCACCCATTCGATGGCGGTGCTGCTGGGCTGCCTGCTGGCGGCGCTGGTGCTGTTCGTGCTGTGGGTGCTGGGCCTGTACCAGGCGCGGGTGGCGGGCAGCGGGCGCGATGTGTCCGTGATGCTGGATCCGGCGGAGCTGCGCCGCCTGCGCGAGCAGGCGCAGGCACGTCGCGACGACGACAGCACTGGCCGCGCGCAGTGACCGCGCTCAGCGTCAACCTCAACAAGATCGCGGTGCTGCGCAATTCGCGCGGTGGCCGCGAGCCGGACGTCCTGCGCGCCGGCATTACCTGTCTGGACGCCGGTGCCGACGGATTGACCGTGCATCCGCGCCCGGACGCGCGCCACATCCGCGCGGACGACGTGGAGGCGCTGGGCGCGCTGTGCCGCGCGCGCGCGGTGGAGTTCAACGTCGAAGGCAATCCGTTCGCGCCACCGCGCCCGGGCTATCCGGGGCTGCTGGCGCTGTGCGAGGCAGTGCGCCCGGCGCAGGTGACCCTGGTACCGGACGGCGACGGCCAGCTCACCTCTGACCACGGCTTCGATTTCACCCGCGACGGCGCCGCGCTGCGCCCGCTGGTGGCCGCGTTCAAGGCGCTGGGCTGCCGGGTCAGCGTGTTCGTGGATGTCGGCGACCCGGAGGTCGCGCAGGCCGCCGCCTACGGTGCCGACCGGGTGGAGCTGTACACCGGTCCATATGCCGAGGCGTTCGCCAACGGCAATCCAGAATCCGCACTGGCTGCTGCCGCACAGACGGCGCGCCTGGCGCAGGCCGCGGGCCTCGGGGTCAATGCCGGGCACGACCTCAACCAGGCCAACCTGCCCGCGTTCCTGGCCGCGGTGCCCGGCGTGCTGGAAGTCTCCATCGGCCACGCGCTGATCGGCGAGGCGCTGTATGCCGGCCTGGCGCCGACCGTGCGCGCCTACCGCGCCATCGCGCACGCCGCCTGAGCCTACTCCGGCGCGATCGGCGAGGCGCTGTATGCCGGCCTGGCGCCGACCGTGCGCGCCTACCGCGCCATCGCGCACGCCGCCTGAGCCTACTCCGGCGCGATCGCCGCGCCGCTGAAGGAAGCAGCGCCCGCTGCGAAATCCCGACGCCAGGCCCGCGCGCAAAAAACGCCGCCCGCAGGCGGCGTTTCGTCATCCACGACGCGCTCCGCAGGAGCGGAGCAGGAAAAACTTCAGTTCTGGACGAAACCGATCTTGACCATCTCGGCATTCTTCGCTGCGGTCAGCACCTTCGCCAGCACGCCGTATTCGGCCTGGTCGTTGGTGTCGATCTGCAGCTCCGGCTGGTTGGTCGGGTCGCGCGCCACTTCTTCCACCATGCGCTTCTGCAGCTCGCCCAGCGCCGCCGGGGAATCGTTCCAGAACACCTGGCCCGAAGCGTCGATGCGCAGGCGGATGGGCTCCGGCGGTTCCTTCGGGTTTTCCGGCGGCTTGTCGGTCTTCTGCGGCAGATCCACGTCCACCGGGATGGACTGGATCGGCATGGTCACCATGAAGATGATGAGCAACACCAGCATCACGTCCACCAGCGGGGTGACGTTGATGTCGGCCATCGGGCCGCCGGACTTGTTGGTCGAAAAGGCCATCGTGCGTTCTCCTTACTGGCCCTTCTTCGGCGGCGTGGTGACGAAGCCGACCTTCGCGATCCCCTGCTGCTGGGCGATCTTCACCACGTCGCTGATCAGCCGGTACTGGGTGGTTTTATCGGCGCGGATCTGCACCGGCGGCTGCGGGGTCTTCTGCGCCTCCACCGACAGGCGGCTTTCGATCGCCGCCTTGGTGGAAGGCTCATCGTTGAGGAACAGCTCGCCCGCTTCGGTCACCGTGATGGTGACCGGCGGCACCTGCTGTTTCTCTTCCTTCTTCTTCTCGACCGTCGCTTCCGGCAGCGCCACCTTGACCTTGTGGTTCATCAGCGGGGTGGTGATCATGAAGATGATCAGCAGCACCAGCATCACGTCCACCAGCGGCGTGACGTTGATTTCCGCCATCGGCGCGCCGTCTTCCTTATTACCTACACTCGCACCCATGGTCCGTGGCCTCCGTCAGTGTCCGGTCAATCGCCCGCTGTATCTCACTTCCCGTCGCCAACGCGGGAGCCGGTGGCGAAGAAGTCGTGCAGATCGTGGGCGAAGGTGTCGAACTGGTTGTTCGTCACGCGGTTGAAGCGCACGAAGGCGTTATAGGCCAGCAGCGCCGGAATCGCAGCGAACAGGCCGATCGCGGTCATGATCAGCGCCTCGCCCACCGGGCCGGCCACGGCCGAGATCGACGCGTCGCCCGAGGAACCGATCTTGATCAGCGCATGGTAGATGCCCCACACGGTGCCGAGCAGACCGACGAACGGCGCCGCCGACCCCACGGTGGCCAGCACGGTCAGGCCGTCTTCCAGGTTCAGCGACTCGCGGGTCACGGCCTGGCGCAGCGCGCGATCCACGAACTCGGAGCGGTTCAGCGACTCGGCCAGACGCGAACCGTCCTGGCGCGAGTGGTGGGCCGCGGCCTGGGCGGCGTCCAGCGCGATCTTGGAGAACGGCTCGGATTTCGGCTGTTCTTCCATGAAGCGGATGGCGTCCTGCGCGTTCGGGGTCTCCCAGAACGTGTCGACCACGCGGTTGGCACGCGCGCGCAGGCGCATGTTCTTGATGAAGTTGATGATGATCCAGTACCAGGACATCACCGACATGATGGACAGCGTCAGGAAGACGGCCCAGCCGACCGCGTCGAAGCCCTGGATCAGATGGTCGAAGCCCATCTGCTGCAGCGCGGCGGCGTTGTTGCCTCCGGCGGCGGCAGGTGCGGCGGCAGCAGTTTCTTGCAACATACGCTTACCTTTTGATGTCGTGGATGAGGGTGAAACAGAACCGATGTAACGGGGGTGGAACGGTGATGACGATATTACGCTGACGATGTTCGGTGATCAGTTCAGCTTGAACTCGACCGGAACGCGAACGCGGCTGGCGACTTTCTGCCCGTTCTTGATCTCCGGATTGAAGCGCCATTTGCGCGCCGCCTGCATGGCCGCGCGATCGAGGTTGCGATTGCCGCTCGACCTTTCCACCTCGATGTCGAGCACGTTGCCGCTGGCATCGATGCTGATGATCAGAACCGCCGTGCCCTGGATCTGCCGGCGCATTTCCTCCGGCGGGTACCGCGGCGGATTCATCGCGCGCGAGGACGGATCCACGCTGGAACCGATGTCGGGCACCGCGGCTGGCGGCGACGGCGGCGACGGCGGCGGGGCGGCCACATCGACCGCACGCGGCGTGTCCAGCACCACCGGCGGCTCATCCGGCGGCGGCGGCACCGGCGACGGACGCGGCGGCGACAGGGTCTTGGGCGGGGTGAGCTGCTTGGGCGGCTCCGGCGGCGGGGGCGGCGGCGGCGGCGGGGGCGGCGGCGGCTCGATGAAGGTGACGCTGACGACGTCTTCCTTTTGCACGTCCGGTGCGGGCGGCGCGACCGGCGACAGCAGCAGCAACAGCGCAGCGGCATGCAGCGCGATGGCGAAACTGATACCGGCGATGCGTGGCCAGCTCAAGCCGCTGTCGCGGTCTTCTTTCTTCTCGATGTAGGCGAGATCTTGCGTCATGCGCACGGCTCTGGTGTGGGGGGCCCCGGGCGTCGGCACCGGGGCTTCAGCTGCGCGGCGTTGGGGCCGCAGGAATCCCGTAGTCTATACCAATCGCGGCGACTTGTTCCAAGTCCCGACGCTGGCGTATGCGAAAAATGCGGTCTGGTTCTCAGCGCGCCAGGATGCGGTTGGCGTCCTCGGGCTTCTTCACGCCCTTGGCCAGCGCCTGCTTGGCGGCTTCCTTCGCCTCGGCCTTCTTGCCCGCGTAGTCCAGCACCTTGGCCAGGTTGAGGTAAGCCTCGCCGTCGGCCGCCATCGGCGCGGCACGCCGGTACATTTCGATCGCCAGCGGGATGTCATCATTGACGTAGGCGGTCTGCGCCAACACCTGGTAGTCGCGCGCCAGATCCGGGCCCGGCTGCAGGATGCCCTTGGCGACGCCGTCCTCGATCACCTTCTGCGCGTCGGCCCACTTGCCGGCGTTCATGTAGCCGACGTAGAGCGCGCGCAGCTCGCGCGGCTCGGTGAGCATGCCGCGCTTGTAGGCGTCGCCCAGCAGGGCGTTGGCCTCATCGAACTTCTCCGCCGCCTGCAGCGTGGCGACCGCGTTCATCAGGATGCGCTTGTCGTCCGGTTTCTGCGCCAGCAGCTGCCTGTAGATGGCGGCCGCTTCTTCATTGCGGTCGAGATTTGCCAGGATGCCGGCCTTCAGGCTCAGATGCTCCGGCTTGTCGGACTTGGTTTCGGCCAGGAAGCGGTCCAATGCCTGCAGTGCCTCGGCAAATTTTTGTTCCTGGTAGTAGGTCACCGCCAGGTTGTACATCACCGAGAAATGGCTGTCGTTGTCGAGCCCATTGGTGGCGATGGCCTTCGCAAAGTAATCCGCCGCTTTGGCGGCGTCATCCATGTTCGCGGCCGCATTGCCCGCCATCGAATAGGCAAACGCCTTGTCATAGGCACTGGCCGCCGGCATGGCCGCAACATCCTCGGCCTTGGCGATCACGCCGGCCCAATCGTCTTTCTCGTAGCGCTCCTGCATGGCCTGCAGCAGCTTGATCGCTTTCGGAGAGGCCTTGGCGTCGGGTGACTGGCGTGTCGCGTTGGGATAGGCAGGCGCCTTGGCTTCGGTTTTCGCCGCGACTTTGCCCTTGCCGAGCTCGGCCTCGCGCCGGGCGCGCTCCTCGCGCATGCTTTGCGGGTCGGCATGCACCACCGGCACCAGTGCCAGCGCACCCAGCGCGGCGGTCAGGGCGATCACGAGCGGTTGACGGGACATCTGGGGCATGGGGCACCTCGGGAAAGAGTGGGGCCGCGCCAGGCGCGGCATTACGGAAAACCTAGCAGATCGTGGGTGAACAGGCGTGTGCCGGTTGGCCTGCCTGGGACAGCGCGAGAGGGGCCGTCACACGTCCAGGTTGGCGACCTTGAGCGCGTTGTCCTCGATGAACTCGCGGCGGGGTTCGACCACATCCCCCATCAACGTGCTGAACAGGGCATCGGCGGCCACCGCGTCCTCCAGCTTCACCTGCAGCAGGCGGCGGGTGTCCGGGTTCACCGTGGTGTCCCACAGCTGCTCCGGGTTCATCTCGCCGAGGCCCTTGAAGCGCTGGATCTGGCGGCCCTTCTTGGCCTCCTCCATCAGCCAGGCCTGCGCCTCGGCGAAGCAGGTGACCGGCTGCGTCTTGTTGCCGCGCAGGATGCGTGCGCCGTCGCGCACCAGCCCGTGCAGCTGGGCGGCGGCATCGCGCAACGCCTTCAGCTCGCCATGCTCGAACAGCGCTTGCGGCAGCACCTGGGTCAGCTCCTCGCCCATGTGCGCGCGGGTCACCAGCAGCGCCGCCGGACGGCCCTCCTGCGCGGCCTGCCAGCGCAGCGCGTAGCGCGGCTTGCCGAGGCCGCGCTGGTTGAGGCGGGACACCAATGCCGCCAGCGCCGGGTCCAGGTCGCCGTGCGCGGCCACGCTGGCGGCGTCCAACGGCAGGAAGTCGATCAGCGCTTCCAGCACGGCCGGATCGAAGCGGTGCGCGTTGCGGGCGATCGCCTCACGGGCCTTGGCATACGCCAGCAACAGAGATTCCAGCGCGGCGCCCTCGATCGCAGGCTCGCCCTCGGCCGGCACCAGGGCCGCGCCTTCCACCGCGTTGCCGGCCAGGTAGGCATCCAGCGCGGCATCGTCCTTCAGGTATAGCTCGTTCTTGCCCTGCTTGATCTTGTACAGCGGCGGCAGGCCGATGTAGATGTGGCCGCGGTCGATCAGCTCCGGCATCTGCCGGTAGAAGAAGGTCAGCAGCAGGGTGCGGATGTGGCTGCCGTCCACGTCGGCATCGGTCATGATGATGACGCGGTGGTAGCGCAGCTTGTCCGGGTTGTACTCGTCCTTGCCGATGCCGGTGCCGAGCGCGGTGATCAGGGTGCCGACCTCCGCGCTGGCCAGCATGCGGTCGAAGCGCGCGCGCTCGACGTTGAGGATCTTGCCGCGCAGCGGCAGCACCGCCTGGTTCTTGCGGTTGCGGCCCTGCTTGGCGCTGCCGCCCGCCGAGTCGCCCTCGACGATGAACAACTCCGACAGCGCCGGATCCTTTTCCTGGCAGTCGGCCAGCTTGCCCGGAAGACCCGCGATGTCGAGCGCGCCCTTGCGGCGGGTGAGGTCGCGCGCCTTGCGCGCGGCCTCGCGCGCGCGGGCGGCATCCACGATCTTGCCGGCGATCGCCTTGGCTTCGTTCGGGTGCTCCTGCAGGAACTCCTCGAGGCGGGCGGAGAAGATGCCCTCCACCACCGGGCGCACGTCCGAGGAAACCAGCTTTTCCTTGGTCTGGCTGGAGAAGCTGGGGTCCGGCACCTTCACCGACAGCACCGCGATCATGCCTTCGCGCATGTCATCACCAGACAGCGCCACCTTGGCCTGCCTGGCGATGCCGCTCTGTTCGATGTAGTTCGTGAGTGTGCGGGTCAGCGCCGCGCGGAAGCCCTGCAGATGGGTGCCGCCGTCCTTCTGCGGGATGTTGTTGGTGAAGCAGAACATCGTTTCCTGGTAGGCGTCGGTCCACTGCAGGGCGACTTCCACCGTGATGCCATTCTGCTCGCCGCTCACCGAGATCACGGTCGGGTGCAGCGGGGTCTTGAGCTGGGCCAGATGCTCCACGAAGCTGCGGATGCCGCCTTCGTACTGGAACACGTCGCGGCGGCCCTCGCCGCGCTCGTCCACCAGGGTGATCTTGACCCCGGAGTTGAGGAAGCTGAGCTCGCGCAGGCGGCGCGCGAGGATCTCGTAGTGGAACTCGACGTCGCTGAAAGTCTCGGACGAAGGCCAGAAGCGCAGCGTGGTGCCGCGCCGGCCGCCCTGCTCGCCGACCCGCCTGAGCGGATACACCGGCTCGCCCAGCGCATATTCCTGCTGGTGGTGGCCACCGTCGCGCCAGATATCCAGGGTGAGCTTGCTGGAGAGCGCATTGACCACCGACACGCCCACGCCGTGCAGGCCGCCGGAAACCTTGTAGCTGTTGTCGTCGAACTTGCCGCCCGCGTGCAGCACGGTGAGGATCACCTCCGCCGCCGACACGCCCTCTTCCTTGTGGATGTCCACCGGAATACCGCGCCCGTTGTCCGCGACGCTGACCGAGCCGTCGGCATGGATGGTGACCACGATGTCGTCGGCGTGACCGGCCAGGGCCTCGTCCACCGAGTTGTCCACCACCTCGAACACCATGTGGTGCAGGCCGGTGCCGTCATGGACATCGCCGATGTACATGCCCGGACGCTTGCGCACCGCTTCCAGCCCGCGCAGGACGGTGATCTTGCTGGAATCGTAGTTGCTGTTCGGGGTGGTTTCGGGCGACTGGCCCGGGGTCTGTTCGTTCTGCGACATCGACGCGTTCGACTCCCGCGGCGCGCCAGGACGCGCCAGGACACATTAGCTATAGGAATCCACAGTATAGCCCACCCTGCCGCGCGGCACGCTGACGAAGCCGCTCCCGACCCTTCAGCCCGCGCCGGGCAGAGGCCCGGAGACGGCGCCATGTTCCACGTGGAACAATGCCGCAGGGATATCCGCAACCGGCCACCCCGGCGGCCGCTCGGTTCCGGTCACCAGCACCTGGGCGCCAGTGCCGGCCAGCAGCGCCAGTACCCGCCGCTGGTGCTGGCGATCCAGTTCCGACCCCAGATCGTCCAGCTGCAGCAGCGGCCACGCCCCGCGGCATTCGGCCAGATGCGCCGCCTGCGCGAGCAGCAGGGCCAGCGCCAGCTGCTTGGCCTGCCCGCGCGACAGCCCGTCCCGCCCCGGCAGCGACTGCAGGACGAAGCGCAGGTCGGCCCGGTGCGGCCCCAGCGTGGTGTGCCCCAGCGCCAGGTCGCGCTCGCGCGACAGCAGCAGGGCATCCGCCAGCCCCAGCTCCTGCCGCTTCCAGCCGGGCTGCAGGCCCAGTTCGATGCTGCCGGCGGCCGGCAGCAGCAGCGGCAGCATGCGCGCCAGGTGCGGCTGCAATCCTGCGACGTAGGCCTGACGCAGCCCGGTGATGGCTTCCCCGGCCAGGGCCAGCTCGTGCTCCCAGGCCTCCAGCGACGCCCCCCGCCCTGCCGCAGCAAGCTGTTGCGCTGCTTGAGCGCGCGCGCATAGCGCCGCCACTGCGGAAGGAAACCATGTTCCACGTGGAACATGCCCCAGTCGAGATAGCGGCGGCGAACCTCGCTGCTGCCATCGACCAGCGCATGACTGCCCGGCTCGAAGGTCACCACCGCCAGCGCCTCGCACAGCGTCCCGAGCTGAGTCACGTCCTGCCCGTCCAGGCGTGCCTGCCAGGCATTGCCGCTATGCCGCAACCCGGCGCGGTGCGGCGCCCCCTGCGCATCCTCCCACTCCACGTACACCTGCAGTGCCGGCGCGCCCTGCCGGATCAAGCCATCGCGCACCCGCCCACGAAAGCTGCGGGCATGCGCCAACAGGTGCAAGGCCTCGAGCAGGCTGGTCTTGCCGCTGCCGTTGTCGCCGGTGATGAGGTTGAACCCCGGCTGCGGCGCGAAGCGGACCTCATCGAACCGGCGCAGTCCCTCCACGCGTAGCTGGTGGATCAGCATGGCGTGTCCGACCGACCGGCATCAAAACGGCGACGCCCGGGCAGTGCCGGGCGTCGCAAGTCATGTTCCACGTGGAACACGCGCGAAATCACAGCCGCAAAGGCATGACCACGTGCCGCGCATGCTGACTGTCGGCGCCGCGCACCAGGGCAGAGGAATTGGCATCGCGCATCTGGATCACGACGTACTCGTCGCGCAGCGCGGTCAATGCCTCCAGCAGGTAGGTGACATTGAAGCCGATCGCCAGGCCATCGACCGCGGTCTCCACCTCCACATCCTCCTGCGCTTCTTCCTGCTCGGGATTGTGCGCGCTGATCTTCAGCAGGTTCGGTGCCACTTCCAGGCGCACGCCGCGGTACTTCTCGTTGGACAGGATGGCGGCGCGCTGCAGGGCGGCGCGCAGGGCTTCGCGGTCCACCTTCACTTCGCGGTCGGCGCCAAGCGGGATCACCGCCTCGTAATCCGGGAACTTGCCGTCGATCAGCTTGCTGGTGAAGGTGACATCGTCGCGCTTGATGCGGATATGACCTTTGCCGACTTCCAGCTCCAGCTGGCGGTCGCCGCCTTCCAGCAGGCGCTGCAGCTCCTGCACGCCCTTGCGCGGCACGATGATCTGGCGCCTGCCACCGGGCCCGGCCTCCAGACTGGCCTCGCACAGGGCCAGGCGGTGACCGTCGGTGGCCACGCAGCGCAGGGCGTTCTCGCGCAGGTCGAACAGCAGGCCGTTGAGGTAGTAACGCACATCCTGCTGGGCCATCGCGAAGGCGGTGCGTTCCAGCAGCTCCTTCAGGGCCGCCTCGGGGATGGTGACGCGCTCGCTGGCATCCACTTCATCCAGCGCCGGGAAATCGTTCGCCGACAGGCTGGACAGGCTGAAGCGGCTGCGGCCGGCCTGTACGCTGACCTTGTCGCCGCTCTGGGACACGGTGACGCGACTGCCGTCCGGAAGCGAGCGCACGATCTCGAAGAACTTGCGGGCGGGAATGGTGATTTCCCCGTTCACTGCGTCATCCGCGCCGGTGCGGGCCACCATCTCCACCTCCAGGTCGGTGCCCGTCAGCGCCAGCACGCCGTCCTGGATCCGCACCAGCAGGTTGGCCAGCACCGGCAGGGTATGCCGGCGTTCGACGACGTTGACGACCTGCGCCAACGGCTTGAGCAGCACTTCGCGTTGCAGTGAAAACCGCATGTTGACCCCTCGGCCGTTCGTTTGGGAGGCAGGGCAGGCAGGCTGCTCCTGCTTCTGGAAATGGAGATAAATCTGAAAACGGGGTGGTGCTGGTGTCCGGAAAATCCCGGGATAAGTGGTTCAAGTCATTGTTTTTACTTGTAAATCAAGTAATGGAAAAGCATTGCAAAACCGTGTCGGGTGCTGGGGAAAAGCTGTGGATGATTTTTCGGAGGGCGGCCATTCCGGACTTGTCCACAGTTTCTCCCGGCGTCACTCACTGAGTTTGCGCAACAGTTTTTCCCAATCCTCGTGCAGCTTGCCATCGCTTTCCATCAAGGTGCGGATCTGGCGGCAGGCGTGCAGCACGGTGGTGTGGTCGCGGCCGTCGAACGCCATCCCGATTTCCGGCAGGCTGTGCTCGGTCAACTCCTTGGCCAGCGCCATCGCCATCTGCCGCGGACGCGCCAGCGAACGGTTGCGCTTCTTCCCCAGCATCTCCCGCAGCTGCAGCCCGTAGTAGTCTGCCACGGCCTTCTGGATGTTGGGGATGCTGATCGACTGCTGCTGCGCGCGCCACAGGTCGCGCAGGGTCTCCTGGGCGAATTCCATGGTCACCGCGCGGCCCAGCAGGCCGGCCTGGGCGGTCAGCTTGTTGATCGCGCCTTCCAGCTCGCGCACGTTGCTGCGCATCTTCTTGGCGATCAGCTGGGCCACCTCGTCCGGGATCACCGCGCCGCGCTCGCGCGCCTTGGCCAGCACGATCTGGGCGCGGGTCTCGAAATCCGGCGGATCGATCGCCACCGACAGCCCCCAGCCCAGGCGCGACTTCAGGCGCGGCTCCAGCCCGTCCACCTCGCGCGGATAGCGGTCGCAGGTGAGGATGATCTGCTGGCGGCCCTCGAACAGCGCATTGAAGGTGTGGAAGAACTCCTCCTGGGTGCGGTCCTTGCCGGCGAAGAACTGGATGTCGTCGATCAGCAGCGCGTCGATCTTCTGGAACTGGCGCTTGAACTGGTCGGTGCTCTTTTCCTGCAGGGCGCGGAAGAACGCGTCGTAGAAGGTATTGGAGCGCAGGTACAGCACCCGCGCCTCGGGGTTGAGCCGGCGCATCTCGTTGCCGGCCGCGTGCATCAGGTGGGTCTTGCCGAGGCCGGTGCCGCCGTACAGCAACAGCGGGTTGTGGCCGCGGTCGCCCGGCTTTTGCGCCGCGTGCCAGGCGGCAGCGCGCGCCAGCTGGTTGCTGCGGCCTTCCACGAAATTGTCGAAGGTGTAGTGCAGGTCCACATTGCCCTGGAACGCCGCCGCCGCCGGGCCCGGGCGGGGCGCGATGGCCGGAGCAGCCGGCGCCGGTTCCGGCGCGCGGCGCGGGGCGCCGATGTCCAGCAGCACCTCGGTATTGCCGCCATAATGGCGCGCCAGTTCGCGGATGCGCGGCAGGAAGCGCGACTGCACCTCGTCGCGCACGAAGATGTTGGGCGCGTACAGCACCAGGCCATCGCCTTCGTGGGCGGCCTGCAGCGGGCGCAGCCAGGCCAGCACGTCCTCCTGCGGCAGTTCGGATTCCAGGCGTTGCAGGCAGGTGGGCCAAACATCCATGCGCGGGCGGGTCTCGAAAACGGAAACGAACCAGACGTCTGTGGAGCGCCTGTGGATAAGGTCGGGGAATGCGCCAGACTAGCATCGCCCCGGGCCGAGCAAAACCCCGCACACTCGGCGCCGCGCGCAGGCGGGCTTGCGTCGCGCCGGGACGGCCGCTATTATCCGCGGTCTTTTCCGTTGAAACAAAGCAAACAGGCCCGCCATGGCGACCAAGCGCACCTACCAGCCCAGCAACCTCAAGCGTAAGCGCGACCACGGTTTCCGCGCCCGGATGAAGACGGCCGACGGCCGCAAGGTGCTGGCCCGCCGCCGCGCCAAGGGCCGCCGTCGCCTGACGGTCTGACCCACACGGCCGCAAGGCCGTGTCCGGCCTTGTGCCGGAATCCGATGACCGCGCCCGTGACACCTCCGACGCCGGCCTCCGCACAGGATGCCGGCGTCGTCGCGTCTGCCGATCGCCTCCGCCACGGCTTCCCGCGCGCAGCGCGGGTGCGCGCCAAGGCCGAGTTCGCGCGCGTGTTCGAGACCGGCAAGCGCAAGACCGAGCCCGACCTCGCGCTGCACTGGCTGGAAGACGCCGCGCCCGCGCGGCTGGGGCTGGCGGTCTCGCGCAAGGTGGATTCGCGCGCGGTCGGCCGCAACCGGATCAAGCGCGCCCTGCGCGAAACGTTCCGCCAGCTGCGCCCGCAGCTGCGCCCCGGCGCTTACGTGATCGTCGCCCGCCGCGGCGCGGCGCAGGCCGATGCGGCGGCCCTGCGCGCCACCCTGCAGCGCCTGCTACGCCGCGCGGATGCGTTGCCCGCACCGGCCGCGGTCGGCACAATGCCGGCCGCGACGTCCTCCCATCCCCCCTTGATCCGGCTGCGCGCATGCGCGGTCCCGAGACGGCTGACGAATGAACCAGACCCGCACCTTCCTGCTTGCCGCCTGGCTGATGGTGGCCTTCCTGCTCTGGCGCGAATGGGGTACGCCGCCGCAGGAGACCGCAGCGGCCGCAGTGCCAGCGGCCACCGCCACTGGGGCCCTGGCCGCGGTGCCCGCGATCCCGGCCGCGACGCCCGCCGCGTCCGCCCCCGCTGCCGCCGCCAGCGTGGCGGTCCCGGCCCCGGTCAGCGTGCAGCTGCGCAACGACGTGCTGGCGCTGGTGCTGGATGGCCGCGCGGTGACCCATGCCGAATTGCTGAAGTATCCGCAGAGCCGCGCTCCGGGCAGTCCGCCGGTGGTGTTGTTCGATGCCGACCCGACCCGCTTCTTCGCGGCCGAGGCGCTCTGGCGCGATGCGCAGGGGCGCGAGCTGGCCTGGCAGCCGCAGGGCGCGGCGCGTGCGTTCACCCTGGCCGCCGGGCAGCCGCGTGTGCAGGCGGTGTTCGAAGCAACCGCCGCCAGCGGCCTGCGCGTGCAGCGCACCTTCACCCTGGCCCGCGGCAGCTACGCGCTGCAGGTGCGCGACGAGGTCGTGAACGCCGGCAGCAGCCCGTGGAGCGGCGACATCGACCGCCGCCTGGAGCGCGTCCCGCCGGTGGTCAAGAGCGGCTTCACCAATCCCGAATCCTTCAGCCTCAACGGTGCGGCCTGGTACAGCCCGCAGGACAAATACAAGAAGCGCAAGTACCCGGACTTCACCAAGGACGGCCCGCTGAACCTGCAGGTGACCGGCGGCTGGGTGGCGCTGTCGCAGCATTATTTCCTCGCGGCCTGGGTACCGCAGCCGGACCAGCCGGCGCTGTACACGCTGGGCGAGAAGGGAGCGCTGTACAGCATCAGCGCGCGCGGCCCGGCGATCACCCTGGCACCCGGCCAGCGCTTTGAAAGCGATGCCACCCTGTGGGTCGGGCCGAAGCTGGCCGACAAGCTCGATGCCACCGCGCCGGGGCTGGGGCTGGCCATGGACTACGGCATCTTCACCGTGCTCTCCAAGCCCATCCACTGGCTGCTGACCCAGCTGCACAAGCTGACCCACAACTGGGGCTGGGCGATCGTGCTGCTGGTGGTGCTGATCAAGCTGGTGCTGTATCCGCTGTCGGCCGCGCAGTACCGCTCGATGGCCAAGATGCGCAAGTTCCAGCCGCGCATCGAGCAGCTCAAGGAGCGCTACGGCGACGACAAGCAGAAGTTCCAGATGGCGATGCTGGACCTGTACAAGAAGGAGAAGATCAATCCGGCCGGCGGCTGCCTGCCGGTGCTGATCCAGATGCCGGTGTTCCTGGCCCTGTATTACGTGCTGCTGGAGGCGGTCGAGCTGCGCCAGGCGCCGTGGATCGTCGGCTGGGTCAACGACCTCACCGCGCGCGATCCCTACTTCATCCTGCCGCTGCTCAACGCCGCGATCATGTTCCTGACCCAGCGCATGACCCCGATGGTCGGCATGGACCCGATGCAGAAGAAAATGATGCAGCTGATGCCGCTGGTGATGGCGGTGATGTTCGCCTTCTTCCCCGCCGGCCTGGTGCTGTACTGGGTCACCAACGGTGCGCTGGGCATGCTGCAGCAGTGGTGGAACACCAAGCGCTTCGCCGAGGCGCCGGCCAAGGCCGCCTGACCTGCGCCGCCACGCGCCCTGCACGGACCCGCCGCGCGGCGGGTCCGTGCGTTTTTGCGATCATGCCGCGATGAACCACGCCGCCGCCAGCCCCGCCACCATCGTCGCCATCGCCAGCGCGCCGGGCACGGGCGGGGTGGGGATCGTGCGCCTGTCGGGCCCACGCGCGAAGGCGATCGCGGAAACCGTGTGCGCGCGCCGGCTGCGGGTGCGCCATGCCCACCACGTGCGCTTCCTGGACGCCGACGGCACTCCGATCGACGACGGCATCGCGCTGTATTTCCGCGCCCCGGCCAGCTTCACCGGCGAGGACGTGGTGGAGCTGCAGGCGCACGGCAGCCCGGTGCTGCTGCGCGCGCTGGTGGCGCGCTGCGTGGCGCTGGGTGCGCAGCAGGCCGGGCCGGGCGAATTCAGCCAGCGCGCCTTCCTCAACGGCAAGCTGGACCTGGCCCAGGCCGAGGCGATCGCCGACCTCATCGCCGCCGCCGACCTGCAGGCTGCGCGCGCGGCGCGGCGCTCGCTGGACGGCGTGTTCTCGCGCCGGGTCGAGGCCGTGATGGCCGGCGTGCTGGGCCTGCGGGTGCAGGTCGAGGCCGCGATCGATTTCGCCGACGAACCGCTGGACACCCTCGGCGGCGAGGCCCTGCGGCGCGCGCTGGAGCAGGCCGCGCGCGAATTGGCCACGCTCCGGGACGAAGCCGAGCGCGGCCGCCGCCTGCGCGACGGCCTGCACGCGGTGCTGGTGGGGCCGCCGAATGCCGGCAAGAGCTCGCTGCTGAACGCGCTGGCCGGCAGTGCGCGCGCGATCGTCACCGACATCGCCGGCACCACCCGCGACCTGCTCCAGGAAACCGTGCGGATCGACGGGGTCGAGCTCACGCTGGTCGATACCGCCGGGCTGCGCGAGGCCGGCGATGCGATCGAGGCCGAGGGCATCCGCCGCGCGCGCGCCGAACTGGCGCGCGCCGATCTGGCGCTGGTGGTGCTGGACGCGCGCGACCCTGGGGCCGGGCGCGCGGCGGTCGCCGCCGACCTGGCCGCGGTGCCGCAGGTGCTATGGGTGCACAACAAGGCCGACCTGCTGCCGCAGTTGCCCGCGCTCGGCGCGGATGCGCTGGCGGTCTCGGCGCAGACCGGCGCCGGGCTGCCCGCACTGCACGCACGGCTGGCGGCGCTGGCGGTCTCGGCGCAGACCGGCGCCGGGCTGCCCGCACTGCACGCACGGCTGGCGGCGCTGGCCGGGGCGAGCGGTGGCGACGGCGCGTTCTCCGCGCGCGCGCGCCACGTGGAGGCGCTGACGCGCGCGCAGGCGTGGCTGCGGCAAGCCGGCGCGGAGCTTGCGCACGAGCGCCTGGAACTGGCGGCCGAGGCCCTGGCGGCGGCGCATTCCAGCCTCGGCGAAATCGGCGGGCGGGTGGATGCGGATGCGCTACTCGGTCACATTTTCGCCAGCTTCTGCATCGGAAAGTGAGCGCGGACGCACCTTTGGCTTGACAAGCCGGCGCCGCTGCCGCGTGCTATCGTGGAACCGGGTGCATCTCCACAGGGGAATCAGGAACATGTCTGCAAGCAACAAGCGGCACCAGGGGCTGGTGCCGGTCGCATTGACGATGGCAGTGGTGGTCGCGTTGGCCGGCTGCAAGAAGGACGAGGCGGCCACAGCCGGCCCGCAGGCCGCTCCGACGGCGGCCAAGGCGCCCACCCCGGAATCGGTGGTGGCGACTTCGGTCTCCGCGATGGGCGTGGACGAGCTGCGCGAGGCC
The DNA here is from genome assembly GCF_024704365.1 of Thermomonas sp. S9. GTDB lineage: Bacteria > Pseudomonadota > Gammaproteobacteria > Xanthomonadales > Xanthomonadaceae > Thermomonas. The sequence goes on along the minus strand of NZ_JAJDFY010000001.1, from coordinate 313,506 downwards.
GCCAGCAAGGCGTACAACGAGAATCGCCTGTACGCGCCGGCTGGCAACAACGCCATGGAGTACTACCTGGCCCTGCGCGACAAGCAGCCGGGCAACGCCAGTGCCGCCAGCGCCCTCAGCGACCTGCTGCCGATGGCGGTGATCGCCGCCGACCAGGCGCTGGCGCGCGACGACCTCGACGAAGCCAAGCGGCTGGTGGCCCTGATCGGCAAGGCCGATCCCAACCATCCGGCGCTGGGGCGGCTGAAGGCGGGCGTCGCGGGCGCCGAGGCGACGGCCAAAAAAGCGCGCCGAAGCCCAGGCCCTGAGTGCCGAGGAGGAGGCCAAGCGCAGGGCCGAGCTGGCCAAGCAGCGCGAGGAAGACCAGAAGAAGCTGCAGGAACAGCAGCGCCAGCAGCAGGCCGCGGCCGAGCAGCAGCGCCAGCAGCAGGCCGCCGCCGAGGCCGAAGCCGAACGGGTGCGCCAGCAGCAGGCGGCCGCCGCCGAAGCCGAACGGCAGCGCCAGCAGCAGGCCGCCGCGCAGCAGAAAGCGCAGGCGGCCGCATCGGCACCGGCACAGCGTCCGGCCGCGGCGGGCGGCACCGAACTACGGCCGATCAGCCTGCCGGGGCCGAAGTATCCGCCGGCGGCCCAGCGCGCCGGCGCCAGCGGGTCGGTGCAGGTGGAATACACCGTCGGCACCGACGGCAGCGTCACCAGCGCGCGGGTGGTCTCCGCCGACGTGCCGCGCCAGTTCCAGCGCGATTTCGAGCGCGAGGCGCTGGCCGCGGTCAAACGCTGGCGCTTCCAGCCGGTGGGCCAGGCCGTCACCAGCCGCCGCACGATCGCGTTCGAGCAGTAGTCCGGGCGACGATGCGGCACGAAAAAGCCCGGCATGCGCCGGGCTTTTTCGTGGCAGCGAGGTGACGCCGGATCAGGCTGAAATCGCCAGCTTTTCCTGGCGGTAGCGCCACACCGCCAGCGCCCAGAGCACGGCCGCCAGCGCCAGCGAGCTGGCCAGGTACAGCGCCCACTGCTCCATCGACGCGGCTTCGCCACGGGTGATCTTCTGGATCAGCTGGTTCTGCGCCAGGAACGGCACCGCGTACTGCCACACCGCGGTGTCTTTCAACGGATACGCCATCAGCCCGTAGGCCGGCAGCATCGGCAGCAGCATCAGCCACATGATGTGGCTCTGCGCTTCCTTCATGCTCTTGGCGCCGGCCGCCAGCGCGGTGATCAGCGCGGTGCCGATCAGCACCAGCGGGACCAGGGTCAGCAGCAGCTTGCCCATCGCCAGGAAGCTCACGTCCATCTGCCTGGCCATGCCGCTGGCGAGGGTGGCCGAGACTTTGAACGAGACCAGGATCAGCAGCATGGTGGCCAGTCCCAGCAGCGCGGCCGCCAGCATCTTGCCGCCGACCAGCGCCGCGCGCGCGGCCGGGGTGGCCAGCAATGGCTCCAGCGATTGCCGCTCGCGTTCGCCGGCGGTGGTGTCCATCGCCAGGTGTGCACCGCCGATGAAGGCGAAGATGGTCAGGATCATTGGCAGCAGGATCGACATGAACTGGCTGTTCTTGGCTTCCGGCGTGGCCATGTCGCGGGTGCCCACCTGCAGCGGGGCGGCGATGGCCGGGTTGATGCCGCGCACCAGCAGGCGCATCGCGCCGACGCCGCTGCCGTAGCTCTCCAGCACCTTGCTGACCCGCGCCACCTTGACGTCGCCGTTGCGGCGGGTGGTGTCGGTGATGATGTCGATCTTGGCGGGCTTGCCGGCCGTCCAGTCCTTGGCGAAGTCGGCATCGATCGCCAGCGCCAGGTCTTCCTGCTGCGCGCGTACGCGCGCTTCGATGTCCGCCGGCGCCGGCTTGGCGTCGATGCCGTAGGTGGCCAGGAACTTCATCAGGTTCGGCGCCCGTTCCATGCCGACCACCGGCACGCTGAGGGTCTTCTCCAGCTGGGTCTCGGCGCGTAGCTGGGTGAGCTTGCCGATGCCCAGGAAGATCAGCGGGTACAGCAGTGGGGCCATCAGCAGCGACAGCAAGAACGTGCGGCGGTCGCGGAAGAAGTCCAGCCATTCCTTGCGCATCACCGTCAGCATCACGGTGGTAAAAGAGGTCTTGTTCATGCGTGCAGGCCCTCTTCGCTGCCGATCAGTTTCACGAAGGCGTCTTCCAGGTTGGTCTCGCCGGTGAGCGTGCGCAGCTCGTCCGGGGTGCCCTGCGCGGTGACCCGGCCGCTGGCGATGATCACGATGCGATCACACAGTGCGGCGACCTCCTGCATGATGTGGCTGGAAAAGATCACGCAGCGGCCTTCGGCGCGCAGCTCCTGCAGGAACCCACGCAGCCCGCGGGTGGTCATCACGTCGAGGCCGTTGGTGGGCTCGTCCAGGATCACGTTCTTCGGGTCATGCACCAGCGCGCGCGCGATCGCGGTCTTGGTGCGCTGGCCCTGCGAGAACCCTTCGGTGGCGCGGTCGAGGAAATCCTCCATCTGCAGCGCCTGCGCCAGCTTGCCGGTGCGCGCGGCGATCTCCGCCGGGGCCATCCCGTGCAGCCTGCCGAAGTAGTCGATGTTCTCGCGCGCGGTCAGGCGCTTGTACACGCCGCGCGCGTCGGGCAGCACGCCGAGGTGGCGGCGCACGCGCGCGGCGTCGCTGGCCACGTCGATGCCATCCACCAGCACGCGCCCGGATTCCGGGGCCATCAGGGTGTAGAGCATGCGCAGGGTGGTGGTCTTGCCGGCGCCGTTCGGACCCAGCAGGCCGGTGATCTCGCCGTCGCGGGCGGTGAAGCCGACGTCGTCCACGGCGACCACCGGGGTCTTGTCCTTGCCCCGTCCGGGGAAGGTCTTGCGGAGGTGTTCTGCAACGATCATTGCGTCAGTCCTTGAGAAGTCGTGTCGTGGCGGGGCCGGCTCAGGGCGCGGCGCCGTTGAAGCTGACGAAGGGGGCGGGGTAGCCGAGCTTGTCCAGGCAGGTCCCGTCCAGCGCCTTGGCGTCCGCGTGCTCGATGAACTGGGCAAGCAGCTTCGGCATGCAGCCAGCGCCCAGCACCGAGTGGCCCTGGCCCCGGAGCACGAACAGGCGGCCATTCGGCAGGTGCTGGACGATCTCCCTGCCGTAACGGGGCGGCGTCACCGGGTCGAATTCGCCGGCCAGCACCAGCGCCGGCACCGGGGTGGCCAGCGGCTGGTTGAAATCGGCGGGCACCTTGCCCTTCGGCCAGGCCTTGCACATCGCGGCCATGCCCGACGGCAGCGCGTTGCCCAGCACGGTGCCGGCGTCCTCGGCGCGGGTGACCATGCTGTCGGCGTCCTCGCTGCACACCACCGAGAGCTGCATGCCCATCGCCATCGCGTCCTGCATGCCGTCGGTCAGCATCCGCGCCAGCGCCATCAGGTTCTCGTAACGGCCGGCGTTGGCCTCGTGGATCAGCTTCGGCAGCAGCCCCGCGGCCAGCGGCATGTAGGCGTACATGCGGACCAGCCCGGCGACCGTCTCGGCGCGCAGGGTGCCCTGCTTCATCTCGCCGCTGGTGGCGTCGCGGTATTGCACCTGCGCCGGGTGCGCGCGCAGGGTGGTCAGCAGCACGTCGAGCTCGGCGCGCGGATCGCCCAGCGCGCCCCTGCAGGCGGGATCCTTGCTGCACAGGCCGAACTGCAGGGTGAGCGCGTCGTCCAGGTTGCGCGCGAAGATGTTGCCGAGGCCCAGTTTGTTGGGCACCGGCGAGTCCAGCACGATGCTGCGCGTGGCCTGTGGATGGCGCATGGCGTACTGCTGGGCCACGCGGGTGCCGTAGCTCACGCCGACCAGGTTGATCTGCTTGGCGCCGATCGCCTGGCGCACCGCGTCGAGGTCGGCGACCGCGTCGGTGGTGGTGTAGAAGCGCAGGTCGGCCTTCTTCGACAGCTCGGCCGCGCAGGCTGCCGCCTGTGCCTGCATCGCCGCGGGCGAGGTGTCGGCATCGTCGTCATCCTTGGATGGCCTGCACGACAGCAGATTGGAGCGCCCGGTGCCGCGCTGGTCGACCAGGATCACGCTGCGGTGCTTGCGGACTTCCTTGAACACGGGATCCATGGCCGGGAAGGTGTCCACCGCCGATTGGCCGGGGCCGCCGGCCAGGAAAAACACCGGGTCGGGCTGCTGTTCGCCATTGGCGGTCGGCTGCAGCCAGGCGAGGTTGAGCGTGATCTTGCGTGCTGCCGGATGCGCGCGGTCTTCCGGCACTGCATAGTGGCCACACAGCGCCTCCAGGCTGTCCTTGCTCATCGGCGAGCTGAGCGTGCATGGCGTGAACGGAATCGTGCCCAGCATCACCGGCTTGGCCGCGGCCACCGGCGCCGGCGAGCCGGCGGCGGGCGCGGTGCTGGCGTCCCCGGGCTTGGGTTGCAGGGCCTTGTAGCCGAGGATCGCGGCGGCGATCGCGGCGGCCAGCGCGAATCGGGTCTTGCGGGAGTTCATCGGGACGACCTCGCAGGAGGGGCGTGGTGGAAGGAGGGAAGGGGATCAGGGAGCATCGGGCAGGAACACGTCTTCGATCCGGCAATCGAACAGGCGGGCGATGCGGAACGCCAGCGGCAGCGACGGGTCGTACTTGCCGGTCTCCAGCGCGTTGACGGTCTGCCGCGAGACCTCCAGCCGCAGCGCCAGCTCGCCCTGCGACAGGCCCTCGCGTTCCCGCAGCTCGCGCAGGCGGTTGTTCACCGGGCGGGCCTCACAGGTAGCGCTTCGTCAGTGCCATCTTGGCGATGCCGTAGACGAGGCACAGCAGCGGGAACACCCAGATCATCGCGGCGGCGGCATCCAGGTCGATCACCTTCGCCTTCTGCAGCAGCCCGCCGGCGAAGTACAGCAGCGCCACCAGCAGGCTGGCGATGCCGATCGCCTCGGTCTCGATCCGCCGCTGCAGCTCGTCGATCTCGCGCAGGTAGCGCAGTGCGGCGCGCATCAACAGGGCGATCGGCAGCGCGGGCAGGATGGCCACCAGTGCGCGCAGCGGCAGCGAGTCGATCCCGCGTTTCACCGCCACAGCGACAGGAACAGGGTGAGGGAATAGGCGACCATGATCGGCCACAGCGCGCGCAGGTAGCGGCGGCCGGCCGGCTGCGCGTACATCTCGTCGCAGTGCTGGCGCCACCAGCGCGGCATCAGCGCCAGCAGCGCCGCACCCAGCAGGTAGCCGGCGCCGATCCCGGCCCACGTCCCCACCGCCGCGCCCGGCCAGGCCAGCAGCCAGCGGCCCGCGCCTGCCAGGGCCAGCGCGGCCAGGCCGATCACCACGAAGATCCACATCCAGCGGCGCAGGGTCATCGGTTCAACCCCGACGCGAGCGGGCGAGGAACACCACGCCCAGCGCGATGAGGGCCGAGCCCACGCCGATGAAGGCAGCCTGCCCGGCGGCCAGCGCGGCCGCCGAGAACGCCACGCCGGCACCGAGGAACGCGATCCCTGGGCCGCGCAGCTGCTTCGGGTCTTGCGGGGTCATGCGCCACCTCATGTCAAGGATGCTTGACACGACGATACGGTGCCCGCGGAACGCTTGTCAAGCTTCCTTGACAGCGCGGGCAATCCCGACCGGCGGGATCACTTGTTGCTGACGTACTTCTCGCGGCGAATCTGCGGCACCGGCAGCCGCATGCCTTTCAGCGCCTCGAAGGCCGCATCCACCATGTCCGGGTTGCCGCACAGGTAGGCGATGTCGCTGGCCGGATCGGGCGCCAGCTCCGGCAGCACGTTCTGCACGTAGCCGTGGCGCACGTCCGGATGCGCATGCGGCGAGCCTTCGGCCGGCAGCTCGCGCGACAGGCAGGGCAGATAGCGGAAGCGCGGATGGGCGTTGGCGAAGGCGCGGAACTCGTCGCCATACAGCAGCTCGGCCGGTGTGCGTGCGCCCTGCAGCAGCAGCACCTCGACGCCGCGCTCGGCCATCAGCCGCTCCAGCGCCGGCAGCATCGCCCGGTACGGGGGTGATGCCGGTGCCGGTGCCGATCAGCAGGTAGCGGCGGTTGCCGTCGTTCGGCAGCAGGCAGAAACGACCGAACGGGCCGCTGGCGTCCAGCATGGCGCCGATCGGCAGCGCCTCGAACAGTGCGGTGGCGGCGCCACCCGGCACGTAGCTGACCGCGATCTCCACCCGCGCATCCGGCACCGCGTCCAGCGCGCGCCCGACCGCGATCGAATAGCTGCGGCGCGCGGGCGTGCCGTCGGCGTACTGGAAGTGGATCTGGATGAACTGCCCCGGGATGCAGGGCAGGACCTGGCCGTCGGCGCGCTCGAACGAAAGGTGCGCCACGCTCGGCGCGATCATCCGGCGGGCGGTCAGTCTGAGCGGAAAATGGGAAATGGCCACGGGCTGCAACACTGCGTGGCATCGGGCGGGCCACGGGGCTGCCTATACTACCGGCTTGCCGCGCGTCTCCCGCGCCCGAGGCCTGCATGCACCCCGACACCCACACCCCTGCCCTGCGCATCCACGAGCTGCGCAAGACCTACGACAATGGCGTGGAAGCCTTGAAAGGCGTGAGCCTGGAAGTGGCGCCCGGCGATTTCTACGCCCTGCTCGGCCCCAATGGCGCCGGCAAGAGCACCCTGATCGGCATCACCAGCTCGCTGGTGAACAAGAGCGGCGGCACGGTGGAGGTGTTCGGGATCGACCTCGAACGCGAGCGCAGTCGCGCCATGCGCCAGATCGGGTTGGTGCCGCAGGAGCTGAACTTCAACATGTTCGAGAAGCCGCTGGACATCTGCGTGAACTACGCCGGCTTCTACGGCATGCCGCGCCGGCAGGCGCTACAGCGCGCCGAGCAGGTGCTGAAGGACGCCCAGCTGTGGGACAAGGCGGACAAGATGAGCCGCACCCTGTCCGGCGGCATGAAGCGCAGGCTGATGATCGCGCGCGCGATGATGACCCGGCCGCGCCTGCTGATCCTGGACGAGCCCACCGCCGGGGTGGACATCGAGATCCGCCGCGGCATGTGGAAGACCCTGCGCCAGATCAATACCGAGGGCACCACCATCATCCTCACTACCCATTACCTGGAGGAAGCCGAGCACCTGTGCCGGCACCTGGCGATCATCGACCGCGGCCAGATCATCGAGCACGGGCCGATCAAGTCGCTGCTGACCAAACTCGACATGGAGGGCTTCGTGCTGGACGTGGACGGCGAACTGCCGCACCCGCTGCCGCACATCCCCGGCGCGCACCTGAAGGCCACCGACCCGCAGACCCTGGACCTGCAGATGCCGCGCGCGATGGACCTCAACCACGTGTTCGCGGTGCTCGGCGAGGCCGGCATCCGCGTGCGCTCGATGCGCAACCAGAGCAACCGCCTGGAAGAACTGTTCGTGCGCCTCACCGGCAGGCAGGAGGACGCGGCATGAGCGCCCGCCCACCCACCCATCCCAACCTGGTCGCGCTGGGCACCATCGTGCGCCGCGAGGTGAACCGCATCCTGCGCATCTGGGGCCAGACCCTGATGCCGCCGGCGATCACCATGACCCTGTACTTTCTGATCTTCGGTGGCCTGATCGGCGCGCGCGTCGGCACCATGGACGGCATCCGCTACATGGATTTCATCGTCCCCGGGCTGGTGATGATGAGCGTGATCCAGAACAGCTACGGCAACATCAGCAGCTCGTTCTTCGGCGCCAAGTTCGGCCGCCACGTCGAGGAGCTCTTGGTCAGCCCGATGCCGAACTGGGTGATCCTGGGCGGCTACGTCGCCGGCGCGGTGCTGCGCGGGCTGATGGTCGGCGCGATCGTGCTGCTGATCGCGATGTGCTTCACCCGCGTGCGCATTCCGCATCCGCTGGTGACCATCGGCGCGGTGCTGCTGGGCGCGACCATCTTCTCGCTGGCCGGCTTCGTCAACGCGGTGTACGCCAGGAAGTTCGACGACATCGCGATCGTGCCGACCTTCATCCTCACCCCGCTGACCTACCTTGGCGGCGTGTTCTACTCGATCAAGCTGCTGCCCGGCTGGGCCGAGGCCGCCACCCACGCGAACCCGATCTTCTACATGGTCAACGCCTTCCGCTATGGCCTGTTGGGTGTGTCCGACGTGTCGCTGGGGGTGGCCTTCGGGCTGATGCTGGGGTTTACGGCCGCGCTCGCCGCACTCGGCCTGTGGCTGCTCCAGCGCGGGGTCGGGCTGCGCCACTGAGGGCGCAGCGCGCACGCGGTCATTGCGGCAGGCGGAAGAAGGCGGTGGCGGTGGCGGTGGTCGCCGCGGCGGTGGCTTCGATCGCCTCGCCGCGGTCGCGCGCCAGCTCGGCCACGATGTGCGGCAGGAACGCAGGCTCGTTGCGGCGATCCTTCGGTGGCGGGGTGAGCGTGCGCGGCAAGAGGTAGGGCGCGTCGGTCTCCACCATCAGCCGGTGCGCGGGGATGCTGCGCACCAGTGCGCGCAGGTGCTGGCCGCGGCGTTCGTCGCACAGCCAGCCGGTGATGCCGATGTGCCAGTCGCGGTCGAGATAGTCGAACAGCTCCTCGCGGGGGCCGGTGAAGCAGTGCACCACCGCCGGGCCGAGCCGGCCATCGAACTGCTTCATCATCGCCATGAAGTCGGCGTGCGCGTCGCGCTGGTGCAGGAACAGCGGCTTGCCGGTGTCCGCGGCGATCTGCAGCTGGCGCTCGAACGCGCGCCGCTGCGCCGGGCGCGGCGAGAAGTCGCGGAAGTAGTCCAGCCCGCATTCGCCCACCGCGACGATCTCGGGGTGCGCATGCAGCGCGCGCAGTTCGGCATCGCACTCTTCGGTGTATTCGCTGGCGTGGTGCGGATGCACGCCGGCGGTGGCGAACCACTCGCCCGGCCGGCTGCGCGCCAGCGCCAGCACCTTCGGGTTGTGCTCGCGGCTGGCCCCGGTGAGCACGGCACGCGTCACCCCGGCCGCGCGCGCGCGCTCCCAGACCGCGTCGCGGTCGCGGTCGAAGCTGTCATGGCTGAGGTTCAGGCCGATGTCGATGAGTTGCATGGCGAAATTGTAGCCGTCGCACCTCGCGCCCTTGCCGCCGGGCCGCGGCGGGCTTCGCCGCTCAGGCTGCGCATCCGGCTCCGATTCGCGGCCGCGCGCCATCCATGGCGCGCTCGAATCCCCCCGCGGCCCGGCGGCAAGGGCGACGGCCTGGCATGCGTGACTCCTACAATGCGCGCATGCAATTCCCGATCTCCCCCTGCTGCCCGACATCCTCGCCGCGCTGGCCGCACGCCCGCGGCTGGTGCTGGAGGCGCCGCCGGGCGCGGGCAAGACCACGCAGGTGCCGCTGGCGCTGCTGGACGCGCCGTGGCTGGCGGGCAGGAAGATCGTCCTGCTGGAGCCGCGCCGCGTCGCCGCGCGCGCGGCCGCCGGGTTCATGGCGAAACAGCTGGGCGAAACGGTCGGGCAGACGGTCGGCTATCGCATCCGCTTCGAGAACAAGGTCGGGCCGGCCACCCGCATCGAGGTCGTCACCGAGGGCATCCTCACCCGCATGCTGCAGGACGACCCGCTGCTGGACGGGGTCGGCGCGGTGCTGCTGGACGAGTTCCACGAGCGTCACCTCGCAGGCGATCTCGGCCTGGCGCTGGCGCTGGACGTGCAGGCGTCGGTGCGTTCCGACCTGCGGATCGTGGTGATGTCGGCGACCCTGGACGGCGCGCGGCTGGCGGCATTCCTCGACGCGCCGCGGCTGTCCAGCGCCGGGCGCAGCTTCCCGGTCGAGATTTCGCACGTCCCGGCGCGCCGCGACGAGGCGCTGGAACAGCAGGTGCGGCGTGCGGTCGAGCATGCGCTCACCCAGCATCCGGGCGATGTCCTCGTCTTCCTGCCGGGCCAGCGCGAGATCGCCAAGGTCGAGGCGTTGCTGGCCCAGGCCGGGCTGCCCGCCGAGGTGCTGCCTTTGCACGGCGAGCTGCCGGTCGATCAGCAGGCGCGCGTACTGCAGCCCGCGCCCGACGGCCGCCGGCGGGTAGTGCTGGCGACCAACGTGGCCGAATCCAGCGTCACCCTGCCCGGCGTGCGGGTGGTGATCGACAGCGGGCTGGCGCGCGCGCCGCGCTTCGACCCGAACAGCGGGTTCTCGCGCCTGGACGTGGTGGCGATCGCGCAGGCCAGCGCCGACCAGCGCGCCGGCCGCGCCGGGCGCGTGGCCGCAGGCTGGGCCTACCGCCTGTGGCCGGCGTCGCAGCGGCTGGAGCCGCAGCGGCGGCCGGAGATCGCACAGCTGGACCTGGCGCCGCTGGCGCTGGAGTTGGCGGCCTGGGGCAGCAGCGAGCTGCGCTTCCCCGATCCGCCGCCGCCCGGCGCGCTGGCGGCCGGGCGCGACCTGCTGCGCCGGCTGGACGCGCTGGAGGCCAGCGGCGGCATCACCGCGCAGGGACGCCGGATGCTGGCGCTGGGCACGCATCCGCGGCTGGCGGCGATGCTGCTGGCCGCGCGCACGGCAGAGCAACTCGCGCTGGCCTGCGATCTGGCCGCACTGTTGGAGGCGCGCGATCCGCTGCGCAGCCGCACGGATGCGCTGGCCGCGCGCTGGCAGGCGCTGGCCGCGTTTCGCAGCGGGCGTCTCCCGCCCGAGGCCAGCCGCAGTGCGCTGGCGGCGATCGATGCCGCGGCCCGGCAGTGGCGCCGCCGTCTGCGCTGCGATGCGCTGCCGCCTGCAGCGGTTCCGGCGCACGCGCTGGGTGATCTGCTCGCACATGCCTTTCCCGACCGCATCGCCCGCCAGCACCCGCAGGATCCGCGCCGCTATCTGCTCGCGAACGGGCGCAGCGCGCGCCTGCTGGAGGACTCCGCGCTGTACGGCGAGCCCTGAGCTGGTGGCCAGCGCGCTGCGCCTCGAACCCAAGGACGCCCTGTTGCTGCGCGCCGCGCCGGTGGACGAGGCGGTGCTGCGCCGCGAGTTCGCCGCGCATTTCTCCGAAGCCGACGAAGTACGCTGGGACGCCGGGCGGCGCGCGCTGGTGAGCGAGCGCATCGCCCGCTTCGACGGCATCGTGCTGGCGGCGAACTCCACCGGCCGCGTCGATCCCGCGCTGGCTGCGCGGGCGCTGACGGATGCCGTGCGCGACCTGGGCCTGGCCGTGCTGCCGTGGAGCGAGCCGCTGGCGCAGTGGCGCATCCGCGTGCAGTGCCTGCGCACGTGGCTGCCCGAGCTCGGCCTGCCCGACCTGTCCGACGCCGCGCTACTGGCCACGCTGGAGGACTGGCTGACGCCCGCGTTCGCCGGCAAGACCCGGCTGGACGCGCTCGCGGTCGAGGAGCTGGGCGAGGCGCTGAAGGGTCGGCTGGCGTGGGCCTTGCGCCAGCGGATCGATGCGCTTGCGCCGACCCGCATCGCCGTGCCGTCCGGCCTGCAGCGCGGCATCGCGTACGCGCTGGAGGCCGACGGCACGCCGGCGCCGCCGGTGCTGGCGGTCAAGCTGCAGGAACTGTTCGGCCTGGCGGACACACCGCGCATCGCCGACGGCCGGGTGCCGCTGACCCTGCACCTGCTCTCGCCGGCCGGTCGCCCGCTGCAGGTGACCGCCGATCTGCGCGGGTTCTGGGAGCGCACCTATCCCGAGGTCAGGAAGGAAATGAAGGGCCGCTATCCGCGCCATCCATGGCCGGACGACCCGTGGAGCGCTACCGCCACCCACCGCGCCAAGCCGCGCGGGACCTGAGCGTCGCCCCGCTCAATGCGCCGGCGCGCCGCCGGCGCTGCCGAACGGCGGGCGCGCCCACCACACCAGCACGATCATTGCCACGAACAGGCCGGAAAACAGCAGGAACAGGTCGTTCACTGCCAGCGTGAACGCCTGCAGATTGATGGTCTGGTCGGTGAGGGCCAGCGCCTGCGCCCGGCCCATCCCGACGCCCTGCAGGGTGCCCAGCCACTGTTCGGCGGCCGGGCGCGCACTGGTGACATGCTCGGTCAGCATCGCGTGGTGGTAGTCGGCGCGGTGCTGCCATAGCGTCACCGAGACCGCGGTGGAAATGCTGCCGGCGATGGTGCGGAAAAAGTTGGACAGCCCCGAGGCGTTGGCGATCTCGTGCTGCGGCAGCCCCGACAGGATGATCTGGTTGAGCGGAATGAAGAAGAACGCCACGCCCATGCCCTGGATCAGGCGCGGCCAGATCAGCTGGTCGAAGCTGGCCTGCGCGGTGAAGGTGGAGAACCAGTGGGTGGTGAAGGCGAATACCAGGAACGCGAAGCTGACCATGACCCGCAGGTCGGCCTTGCCGATCAGGCGCCCGACCAGGGGCGAGAAGAACACCGCCAGGATGCCGACCGGCGCGGTCGCCAGCCCTGCCCATTCCGCGGTGTAGCCCAGCGTGGTCTGCAGCCACAGCGGGTAGATCACGTTGATGCCGAAGAAGCCGAACATGCCGACCGACAGCGCGATCACGCCCACCCGGAAATTGCGGCGCTTGAACAGCGACAGATCCACCACCGGATGCGCGTCGGTCAGTTCCCAGGCCACGAAGAAGGTCAGGCAGACCAGCGCGACGATGCCGAGCGTGGTGATCAGTGGCGAGCTGAACCAGTCCTTGTCGTTGCCGTTGTCGAGCATGAACTGCAGCGAGCCCACCCCGATCACCAGCAGTGCCAGCCCGATGCGGTCGATCGGCACCTTCTGGACCGGCGTCTCGCGGTCGCGCAGCAGGGTCCACACCACCAGCGCCGCCAGTAGCCCGACCGGCGCGTTGATGAAGAAGATCCAGTGCCAGGAATAGTTGTCGGTGATCCAGCCACCGAGGATCGGCCCGAAGATCGGCGCCACGATCACGGTCATCGCCCACAGTGCCAGCGCCATCCCCTTCTTCTCGTTGGGATAGTTGGCCAGCAGCAGGGTCATCGACAGCGCCACCATCGGCCCCGACACCAGCCCCTGCAGCAGCCGGAACAGCACCAGCATCGGCATGCTCGTAGCGAACCCGCACAGCATCGAGAACACCACGAACAGGGTCACCGAGGCGGTGAAGGTGCGCACCTCGCCGAACCGGCGCGCCAGCCAGCCGGTCAGCGGCTGCACGATCGCGCTGGCCAGCGAGTAGGAGCTGATCGCCCAGGTGCCTTCGGACACGCCGACGCTCAGGCTGCCGGCGATGGTCGGCACCGAGACGTTGACGATGGTGATGTCCAGCACCTCCATGAAGGTGGACAGCGCGATCGCCAGGGTCAGCAGCACCAGCGCGCCGCCGCGCAGCGGCGGCTTCGCGGCGACCGCCGGCGGCGGCAGGGCGGCGGTGTCTGTCGCGGCAGCGGCGGCCATGGCCGGTCGTCAGCGTCCGCCGTTGGCGGCGATGATGGCGTCCGCCGCACGTGCGGCGGCGTCGAGGTCGTGCGCGTACACATCGGTCTGGCTGACCGCCGCCGTCGGCGGCTGAGCGGGGCAGGCGCGGCCCGGACTGGTCGCGGGTATCGATGTCCACTTCCATCGACAGGCCGATGCGCAGTGGATGCGCGCGCAACGTGTCGTTCGCATCCAGCGCGATCCGCACCGGCACCCGCTGCACCACCTTGATCCAGTTGCCGCTGGCGTTCTGCGCCGGCAGCAGCGAGAACACGCTGCCGGTGCCCGCGGCGATGCCGGCCACCTTGCCGTGGAACACCACGCCGCTGCCGTACAGATCGCTGGTGAGGGTCGCCGGCTGGCCGAGGCGGATCTTGTCCAGCTGGCTTTCCTTGAAGTTGGCATCCACCCACAGATGACCGAGCGGCAGCACCTTCAGCAGCGGCTGCCCGGGCGCGACCAGTTGGCCGACCTGCACCGCGCGCTCGGCGACGATGCCGTCCACCGGGGCCACGATCGCGGTGCGGTGGTCGGCCACCCAGGCTTCGACATAGGCGGCGCGCGCCAGCTGCACCGCCGGATTCTGCGCAACCGCCACGCCCTCCACCAGCGCGCGCTGCGCGCGTGCCTGCCCGCTGGCCTGCGCCAGCGCCGCGCGTGCGCGCTCCACCGCTTCGCGCGCATGCGCCACTTCCTCCGGCGGCACCGCTTTCTCGGCCAGCAGCGGCAGGCGCCGGCGGTAGTCGGCCTCGGCCTGCGCCAGCGCGATCTTCGCCTGCGCCTCGGCGGCGCTGGCGGCGGCGGCCCCGCTGTCGGCCTGGCGCGCCTGGCGCACGGCCTGCGCCAGCGCGGCGGCGGCGCGCTGCAGCGCCAGTCGGGTGTCGGTGCCGTCCAGCCGCACCAGCACCTGGCCGGCGCGCACCAGGTCGGTGTCGTCGGCGTAGATCGCGGTGACGGTACCGCCCACGCGCGCGCTCACCCCGACCTGGTGGCCGCCGGCGTAGGCGTTGTCGGTGGTCTGCCGCAGCGAGAACACGAACAGCCACAGCAGCAGCCAGGCGATGCCGGCGAGCGCGAACAGCGCGGCGATCGCCAGCAACACGCGCTTGCGCTTGCCGTTTCCGTTGCCATTGCTGGGCGCGGCAGGGGCGGCGGAAGGAGTCGGCGTGCTCATGGCGTGGGGGCGTCCTTGGAAACGGGGGAAGGCGCGGCGGCGGACGGGTCGGCATAGCCGCCGCCGAGGCTCTGGATCAGGGCGATGTCGGCCGCCAGCCGCGCGGCGGACAGGACGCGCGCGGCGTCCTCGGCCTGCAGCAGGGCCAGTGCGGCCTGGGCGCGGCTGCGGTCGTCGCCGAGCCCGGCGTGCGCGCGCGCCTCGGCATTGGCCTGCATGGCGCGCGCGGCCGTCAGTGCGGCGGCCTGCTGTGCCGCCTCGTCGGCCAGCTGGGTGACGGTCAGCGCCTGCTGCTGCACCTCGCGCGCGGCCTGCACCACGCTGGCGTGGTAGTCGGCGATCGCGGCGTCGAGCTGGGCCCGGCGGAGGCCGTAGCCGGCGCGCAGGCGGCCGCCGTCGAACAGCGGCAGGCTCAGCGCCGGCTGCAGCAGGGCCACCCGGCTGCCGGCGGTGAGCAGCTGGCCCAGGTCGATGCTGGACAGGCCGAGCAGCGCCTTCAGGCTGAGATCGGGAAAGAAGGCCGCGCGCGCGGCGGCCACGTCCTGCACCGCGGCCTCCACCCGCCGGCGGCTGGCGGCCACGTCCGGGCGGCGCGCCAGCAGGTTCAGGGAGGCATCCTCCGGGAGCCCGCCGGTCATGGCCGGCAGTGGCCGCGCCTGCAGCGCCGGCAGCGCGTCCGGCGCGATCCCGAGCAGCGCCGCCAGCGCGATCCGGCGGCCTTCGGCGCTGGCGGTGAGCGCGGTGCGGGCGCGCTCGGCCGCGGCCAATGCGGCTTCCGCCGCATGCACCGTGTCACTGCTGTCGATCCCGCGCGCGGCGCGCGCGCGCGCCAGCGCCAGCAGGCGCTGCTGCGCCTCGATGGCGCGCGTGGCCAAGGCCAGTCGGGCCTGGTCGGCCTGCCAGCCGAAATAGGTCTGCGCCACCGCCGCGGTCAGCGCCAGGCGCGCGGCGTCCGCCTCCGCGGCGGCGGCACGGGCCTGGTCGGTGGCGGCGGCGACCTGCGCGCGGTGCTTGCCCCACCAGTCCACGTCGTACTGCAGCTGCACCCCGAGATCGGCCTGGCTGTACCAGGTGAAGCCGAGGAACTGCACCGGGAACAGCCCGTGCTCGCTGATCCGCTGCCGCTGCAGGCCGGCGCTGGCACCGACGTAGGCATTGCCGGCCGCCGCCTGCGCGGCGATCGCGGCGCGCGCCTGCGCCAGGCGCGCCTGTGCCTGCGCCAGGCTGGGTGCCTGGGTCAGCGCGCGCTGCATCAGCGCGTCCAGGGTCGGATCCTGGTAGTGCGTCCACCAGTCGGCGACCGGCCATGCCGCGCGCGCGTCGCCGCCCGAGGTGGACAGCGGCGCGCGTGCGTCCAGCGCCGGTGGCGGCAGGCGCGGCGGCGCGCCGGCGCAGGCGGCCAGCAGCACTGCGGCCATGCCGGCCAGCAGCGGACGAAAAGCAGAGGGATTCATGCGCAGATGCGCTCCTTGGTGGCGTCCATCAGTCCCAAGAGCAGGTTCCAAGAGCAGGGGGCAAGGGTTTCCGGAAGCAAGCCCGAGCGCGGCCAGCGTGCCGGGCACCCCGGCGTCGCCCCGGCGCTCGGGGAGTGCGTACGGAGATGGTAGCGCGGCGGATGGCGCCGGCGTCATCCCGCTCACGATCCATCAACGGACGCTGGTGGATAGTTGCCCCGGCCAGCAGGCAAAAAACGATGACGGAGGAGTGCATGCGCAAGTTCGATGACACCCAGGACCGGGCGCGGGAACTGATGGGCGAGCTCGGCGACGGCCTGCGCAAGGCCCTGCCGGGCAGCGCCAAGCAGTGGCTGGAGACCGGGGCCGCCCTGGCTGCGCTGCGCGCGGGCACCAAAGTGGCCGGCGGTTTCGTGCGGCGCAATCCGCTGCTGGTGGGCGCGGCGGTGGCCGGTGCCGGCCTGCTCTGGTACGCCGCGCGCCAACGCGCCCGCCGGCAGGCGGCGCTGGAGGGGCAGGCGCGTCAGGTGCACGCCCTGCGCCGCGGTGAATACGAGCAGGACGACTACGGCGTTTGAGCGCGAGGGCCGCGAGGATCTGCCTGCGGGGTGGTCAATCGCCCCCCCTCGCGGGGGGTTCGATGGACGATGCCGCAGGCCGCCGCAGGGGCGCCACCGTGTCTGCACCCGATACGAACGCCGGGCGCTGCCACAGCACCGGCACGTCCGCGGGCGGTTCGAACAGCACGGCATCCGCAGCACTGCGTTCGCGCGCGGTCGCTTCCTGCTGTTCCTCCAGCTCCCAGCTGTAGGGCGCGCGCGCGGGCGGCGGGTCGCTGCGGCGGAACAGGAAAGCGGCGAGCAGGCCGGCCAGGGCGCCACCCAGGTGCGACTGCCACGAAATGCCCGCCTCGCGCGGCAGGATGGTCAACAGCATCCCGCCGTAGAACAGAAAGCCGATCATCCCCGCGGCGATCGCCGCGCGGTCGCGCCGCAGCAGGCCCAGGGTGAACACCAGAAAACCCAGGCCGTGGGCAAGCCCGCTGGCGCCGAGGTGGTGGCTGCCGGGATCGCCCAGCAGCCAGGCGCCCAGCCCCGAACCCAGCCACAGCAGCGGCCATGCGCGCAGGGTCGCCTTCGGATACACCACCAGCGCCAGCGTGCCCAGCACCAGCAGCGCGAAGGAATTGGCCAGCACGTGCTCCAGCGCGCCGTGCAGCAGCGGCGCGGTGAACACGCCCACCAGGCCGGCGGCGGTGCCGGGGGTCACTGTCAGGCCGGCCCAGTCCACGCCCTGCCGGTCCAGGGCGTGCTGGGCGAGGAAGCAGGCCCACAGCAGCAGCACGAAGCCGCCGCTGGCGAGCATGGCGCGGCGCAGGCGGCGGCGGTCCTGGCGCGCGGCGGTGGCGGCAAGCGTGTCCATCGCAACGACATGGGGCGCGCCGGCGCCGACGCAAGGCGCGCCCTGCCCTCAGCCGTGGCCGCTGCGTGCGGCCGGCGGCCGCAGCAGGCTCAGCGCGATGGTGGTGCCGATGATCGCCGCCACCACGCCCAGCGCCAGCAGCACCGGCGGCTTGTACAGGTCCACCAGCAGCATCTTGGCGCCGATGAACGCCAGCACCAGCGCCAGGCCATAGGGCAGCAGGTGGAAGCGGTCGGCCATGCCCTGCAGCAGGAAGAACATCGCGCGCAGGCCCAGCACCGCGAACACGTTGCTGGTCAGCACGATGAACGGGTCGGCGGTGATGGCGAAGATCGCCGGGATCGAATCCACCGCGAAGATCACGTCGGTGATGCCGATCATCGCGATCACGATGAACAGCGGGGTGAACTTGCGCCGCCGGCCGCTGCCGATCCACAGCGCGCTGCCCACGTAGCGGCGCACGAACGGCACGTGCGCGGTCAGCCAGCGCAGCACCGGATTGGATTCGAGGTCGGGCTCCTCGCCGGCCGCGCGCCACATCTTCACCCCGGTCAGCAGCAGGAATGCGCCGAACAGGTAGAGGATCCAGTGGAACCGGGCCAGCAGCAGCGCGCCGGCGAAGATCAGGATCGCGCGCAGCACGATCGCGCCGACGATGCCGATCACCAGCGCGCGCTGGCGCTGCAGCTCCGGCACCGCGAAATAGCCGAAGATCATCAGGAACACGAAGATGTTGTCGACCGCCAGCGCCTTCTCGACCAGGTAGCCGGTCAGGAACTCCATGCCGATGCGCTCGCCTTCCGCGGCGCCGAAGCGCTGCCCGGCCTCCCACCACAGCCAGGCGTTGAAGGCCAGCGCCAGCGCGACCCAGCCGAGGCTCCACCAGGCAGCCTCCTTGAACGTGACCTTGTGCGGCCCGCCGTGGCGCATCAGCACCAGGTCGGCCACCAGCGCCAGCAGCACCACGCCGGCGAATACCAGCCAGAGAAAGGGGGTTGCGATCGTCTCCATGCCATGCTCCGCAGGGGAAGGTACGAGCGGCGCAGGCGTCCATGCAGGGACGCATGGAAAAGGGGCGCGCTTCGCCGTTCGGCGAAGGTCTCATCCACAGGCCGGCGGCCTGCCGCGGGGCCGGGGCGGGATGTCCGGCAAGGACATCGGCCCGTCATGACGACCGTCGCGCGCGGGATTACTCCCCTTCTTCGGTGACAATACCCGATCCCGCCCGCCCGTCGTCAAGCCCCATGTCCGAGCCGTTGCCCGTCGTCCGCCTGAAGAACGCCTGGAACTCCACCCATCCATGGATCTTCCAGCGCCTGGTCGAAAAGCCCGCGCAGCGGCCCAAGCCCGGCAGCATCGTCGAGGTGGTCGGGGTGGACGGTGCGTTCATCGGGCGCGGCTTCTACAACGGCCACTCGCGGATCGCCCTGCGCATGCTGGAGCGCGACCCCGACGTGGCGGTGGACGCCGGCTGGTTCGTGCGCAAGATCGGGCAGGCGGTGCAGCTGCGCCGCGAGATCCTGCGGCTGGACGACATCTCCAACGCCTGGCGCGTGGTCCATAGCGAGGGCGATGGCATCAGCGGGCTGGTGGTGGACCGCTACGACGACCTGCTGGTGGTCGAGTTCTTCAGCGCCGGCGCCTGGCGGCAGCGCAGCATCATCTTCGACGCCCTGCGCGCGCACTTCCCCCGGCTGCCGCTTCCACAGCTTCGCGGATGAGCACGTACAGAAGCAGGAGAGCTTCGACTACAAGGACACCCAGGGCACCGAACCGGCCATCGTCACCGAGCACGGCATCCGGTTCCGCGCCGATCCGGCCGGCGCGCACAAGACCGGCTTCTTCGCCGACCAGCGCGAGAACCGGCAGTGGCTGAGCCAGCAGGTCGAAGGCAAGCGGGTGCTGGACCTGTGCTGCAACACCGGCGGTTTCGCCGTGTACGCCGCGGTGCGCGGCGCGGCCGAGGTGGTGGGCATCGACATCGACCCGGCGGTGATCGAGATCGCGCGCGCGAACGCGCATCTCAACGCGGCGCTGATCGGCACCCGCAAGCCGCGCTTCGTGCAGGCCGACATCTTCCCGTGGCTGCGCGACGCCGCCCTCAACGGCGAGCGCTTCGACGTGGTGATCCTGGACCCGGCCAAGATGACCCGCGACCGCGAGCAGGTCATCCCGGCGCTGAAGAAATACCTCGACATGAACAAGCTGGCGCTGGGCGTGGTCAAGCCCGGCGGGCTGTTTGCCACCTTCAGCTGCACCGGCCTGGTCAGCGAGGAGCAGTTCCTCGACATGCTGCGCCGCGCCGCGTTTTACGCCGGCCGCACCGTACAGGTGTTGAAGGTCGCCGGCGCCGGCCCCGACCACCCGTGGCTGGCGCAGGTACCGGAATCGCGCTACCTGAAGGCGGTATTCTGCCGCGTGCTGGACTGAACGCGAGCGCGCGTGCTGCGCGCCTTGCCCCCAATCGAGCCGAGGGATCCCCATGCCTGCCGAGTGCCACCACCATCACCACGAGGTCCATCGCAGCCAGCACTCGGGCTGGCTTGCGCGCCGCGGTGCTGGGTGCCAACGATGGCCTGATCTCCACCAGCAGCCTGGTGCTCGGCGTGGCCGCGGCGCAGGCGGCGCCGAGCACGATCCTGCTGACCGGCATCGCCGGGCTGGCGGCCGGCGCGCTGTCGATGGCGGCCGGCGAGTATGTCTCGGTCAGTTCGCAGGAGGACGCGGAGCTGGCGGATATCCGGATGGAGCGCAAGGCGCTGGAACAGCATCCCGAGGCGGAGCTCGAAGAGCTGACCCAGATCTACATCGGGCGCGGGCTGGAGCCGGCGCTGGCGCGCCAGGTGGCCGAGCAGCTGACCGCGCACGATGTGCTGGCGGCCCACCTGCGCGATGAAGTCGGCATCCACGACCTGCAGCGCGCGCGCCCGGTGCAGGCGGCGCTGGCCTCGGCCGCCGCGTTCACCGTCGGCGCATTGCCCCCGGTGCTGCTGGCGTGGCTCTGGACCGCACCGGGCCTGTCCGCCGTGATCGTCGCCAGCACCCTGCTGCTGCTGGCCGTGCTGGGCTATGCGGCCGAGCGCGTCGCCGGCGGCGGCGGCCTCAAGGGCGCGCTGCGGGTGCTGCTCTGGGGCGCCCTCGCGCTTGCGGTCACCGCCGGCATCGGCCGGATCTTCGGCATCAGCGCCGGCTGAAGTCGCAGGCGCTGCGACCGCGCGCCGCTACACTGGCGCGATGGAGACGAACACCCTGCTTCTGGTCGTGCTGTTGCTGGCGGCGCTGGCCGCGCTCGTGATGCTTGCCCTGCTGCTGGTTCGCGGCCGCGGCGAGGGCCTGGCCGAACTGCTGCGCGCGCAGGCGCGCGAAGGCCGCGACGAACTGCGCGCCCAGCTCGACAGCTTCGCCCTGCAGCAGGGCCAGCGCATCGATGGCTTCGGCCTGCAGGTGCAGGCGGTGGCCACCCGCACCGACACCCGCCTGGACGAGCTGACCGCGCGCACCGACGCCCGCCTCGAGGAGCTGCGCGCCGCGCTCACCCACGATGCCCGCCAGGCGCGGCTGGAGCTGGCCACGCAGCAGCAGCAGCACGCCGAGTCGCTCGCGGCCGGCCTGCGCGAGCTCACCCAGCGCAACGAGGTGCGCCTGGGCGAGCTGCGCGCCACCCTCGAGCAGCAGCTCACCACCCTGCGCGAGGACAATGCGCGCAAGCTCGAGCAGATGCGTGCCACCGTGGACGAGAAGCTGCACGCCACCCTGGAGACCCGCCTGACCGAAAGCTTCGCCAGCGTCCACCAGATGCTGGCGCAGGTGCACCAGGGCCTGGGTGACATGAGCAAGCTGGCGGCGGATGTCGGCGGTCTGCAGCGGGTGCTGACCAACGTGAAATCGCGCGGCATCTTCGGCGAGGTGCAGCTGGCGGCGCTGCTGGAGCAGGTATTCGCGCCGGAGCAGTACGCCGCCAACGTGGAGACCGTGCCCGGCAGCAACCGGCGGGTGGAGTTCGCGGTGCGCTTCCCTGGAACCACCGGCGAGAGCGCGGTGTGGCTGCCGATCGACGCCAAGTTCCCGCGCGAGGACTACGAGCGCCTGCTGGACGCGCAGGAGCGCGGCGATGGCGAGGCGGTGCGCGCCGCCGGCGAGGCGCTGGAACGCGCGGTGCGGCTGCAGGCGCGCGAGATCCGCAAATACGTGGCCAGCCCCTACACCACCGAGTTCGCGGTGATGTTCCTGCCGACCGAAGGGCTGTACGCGGAAGTGCTGCGCCGGCCCGGGCTGTTCGAGGCGATGCAGCGCGAGCACCGCATCACCCTGGCCGGGCCGACCACCCTGCTGGCGCTGCTCACCAGCCTGCAGATCGGCTTCCGCACGGTGGCGATCGAGAAGCGCTCGGCCGAGGTGTGGCGCATTCTCGAAAGGGCCAAGACCGAGTTCGGCAAGTTCGGCGACGTGCTGGACAAGGTGAAGGAGAAGCTCGACCAGGCCAGCAAGCAGATCGAGCAGACCGGGGTGCGCACCCGTGCGATCGAGCGCAGCCTGCGCGAGGTGGACGTCGCCGCGGAGGCGGGTGGCGATGCCGCGCCGCGCCTGGGCGGGCCGGGCGGCGCGGCGCCCTGAGGCGGTGCCCGGGCCGGATCAGGGCTGCCGCGCAGGCTCCGGGTTCTCCGGTTCCACCGGCGCATCCATCAGGTACGGCGGCAGCGCATCGATGCCCTCGTCGCCATGCCTGCGGTCGTTCTCGATCAGGTAGCGGCGGCGCGCCAGCCAGGCGTCGCGGGTCAGGGTGTAGTCGTCCGGCGCCGCCTGGCGCAGCGCGTCCAGGTTCAGCAGGCTGGCACGCAGATCCACCGCCTGCAGGGCGCGCAGGCCGATCCGGGTGCGATCCTCCTCGACGTAGGTCAGCGGCGAGAGTTCGTAATCGCCGGCCTTGCCGAAGGCGTCGCGCAGGGTGCTCGGTCCGAAGAACGGCAGCTCCAGGTAGCGCGATTCGCGCCAGCCCCAGCGCGCGAAGGTGCGCCCGAGGTCGGCGCTGTGGCGGTGCATCTTCAGCACCTTGCCGGCCGGGTCGAACAGGCCGCCGATGCCGATGGTGGTATTGACCAGGAACCGGCCCAGGGTCTCGATGGCCTCGCCCGGGCGGCCCTGCAGCAGCAGGTTGGCAAAGGTGACCGGGGTGCCGAGATTGTCGAAAAAGTTGCCGACCCCGGTGCGCACCGGCGCCGGCACCACGGTGGCATAGGCGCGCGCCAGCGGGCGCATCACCGCGTGGTCCACCGCCAGGTTGAAGGCATGGACGCGGCGGTTCATCGGCTCCCACGGGTCCAGGATCGGGGTGATGTCGCTGCTGCCGCCCACGCCCGCGCTGCCGTAGATCGCGGCGTAATCGGCGTCCGCGGCGTCGGCCGAGGCGTCGCTGGCGGCCAGCATGGCGCCGGACAGGGGCGCCTGGCCGTCCGCGGCCGGTGCAGCGGCCGCATCGGTCTTTGCGGGGCTGGCGGCGTTGGCCGTGGCGACGGCGGGCGCGCCGGCCGCGGGTGCGGCGACAGGCGCGGCCTGGTCCGGGGCGGCCGGGGCCTGTGCAGCCGCGCGTGCCGGGGGGCATCCGCGTGCACGGCCTGGCCGGCGCACCCGGACAGCGCCAGCAGCAGGAGCGGAGTGAGCATCAGACGCGGCATGCGGCGTTCTCCCGGGGCGAGCGGACGTCAGCGCCCGCCCGTATTGGTCGCCGCAGGGGCGATGCCATTGCGCAGATCGGCGGCGACCTGCGCGATCGACTTCTGCTGCAGCGGGCCGTCGAACTGAGCTGCGGAAGGTCTGCACGTAGGACACGCCTTCGATCATCACGTCGAAGATCTTCCAGCCGCCATTGTTGCGCACCAGGTAGTCCACCGGCACCGGCGCGCCGTTGTCGCGCAGCAGCTCGGTCGAGACCTTCACCCCCGCGCCCGCCGGGCAGCGCGGTCTCGCCCTTCAGGCGCAGCCGCGGGTGGCCCTCGAAATCCAGCAGGGCGCTGCTGTAGCGCTGCATCAGGTTGTCGACCAGCGCGTCCGCGAACAGCTTGACGTCGGCGTCGCTGGCACCGCGGCCGTGGAGGCCCAGCACCAGGCGCGCGGCGTACAGGCTGTCGAAGTTGGCGCGCAGCGCGCCATCGACGTAGCGGCGCAGGGCGGCCGGATCCTTGCGGAACTCGGCGCGGCGCTGCTGCAGGGTGGCCAGGATCTGGTTGCCGGTGGCGACGATCTGCGGACCGGGATTGGCGGCGGCGGCCGGCGGGGTCTGCGCCAGCGCGGGCGCGGCGGCCAGCAGCGGCACGCCGAGGGCGAGGGAGAGGCTCAGGAACAGGGTTTTCATGGCTTGGCTTCCGTGGGAGTGGGGGCCGTGGCCGGCGCCGGAGTCGGCGCGCCGCCACCGAACATGTACTTGCCGGCGAGCTGGATCAGATCCACCGCCGGCTGGGTGAAGGCGATCTGCTCGCCGGGCTTGAGGTTCTCGGGATCGCCGCCGGGCTGCAGGCCGACGTAGCTGTCGCCCAGCAGGCCGCTGGTGTAGATGCCGGCCGAGGTATCCGCCGGGAGCTGGTAGCGTGAGTCGATGTCCAGCGTCACCACCGCGTTGTAAGTCTTGGGGTCCAGCGTGATCGCGGCGACCCGCCCCACCGTCACCCCGCCGATCCGCACCGGCGCCTGCAGGCGCAGCTGGCCGATCGAGGTGAAGCTGGCGCGCAGCGAATAATGCGCGCCGCCATCGCCGAACTTGCGGTTGGTGGATACGAACGCGAGCACCAGCAGGGATGCCAGCGCCACCAGCAGGAAGGCGCCGACTGCGAATTCGATCCTGGGGCGACGGATTGCCATATGCGACCTCTATACGTACGAAGAGGGCGTCCCGGACGCCCCGATTTTCATTGGCCTCCCGCGCGGACAGGCGCGAGGGTGCGTGGCTTTACCTGAACAGCAGCGCCGACATCACGAAATTGAGCATCAACACCAGCAGCGAGGCGTTGACCACCGCGCGGGTAGTGGCCACCGAGGTGCCCTCGATGGTGGGCTCGGCGTAGTAGCCGGCATGGGCCGCCACCAGCGCCGCGGTACCGCCGAACACCACCGATTTCAGCAGCGCCACGCCGAAATCGTCCCAGGCATCCACGCTGCCCTGCAGGCCGGACCAGAACGTGCCGTTGT
Organism: Thermomonas sp. S9; assembly: GCF_024704365.1. GTDB lineage: Bacteria > Pseudomonadota > Gammaproteobacteria > Xanthomonadales > Xanthomonadaceae > Thermomonas. The sequence continues at coordinate 289,038 of NZ_JAJDFY010000001.1, read as the reverse complement.
CCAGCCCCAGCGAAGGCACCGCCTCGAACCAGCCGGCGGTGACCGCCAGCAGGCAGAACAGCCCGGTCAGCAGCGGCAGGCTGATCACCGCCGCCCAGAACCGCGGCGCCACCGCCTTGGCGACCGGGTCGATCGCCATCAGTTCCAGCGCCTTGATCTGGTCGGTGGCGCGCATCAGGCCCAGCTCGGCGGCGATCGAGCTGCCGGCGCGGCCAATGAACAGCAGCGCGGTCAGCACCGGGCCCAGCTCGCGGTACAGCGACAGCCCGAGCAGGGTGGACAGCGCGTCGCTGGCGCCGAAGGTGGTCAGGGTGCGATAACCCTGCAGGGTCAGCACCAGCCCGACGAAGGCGCCGCCGACCACGATGATCGGCAGCGAGCGCGCGCCGACCTTGTAGATCTCCTTGACCAGCTCGACCAGGAAATCGCGGCCCGGGCGCGAGGCGCGCAGCACCGAGAGGGCGAACAGCCCGGCACGGCCGAGTGCGCGCAGGGTGTCGGCGAGCGGCATCAGGCGGCCCTCTGTCCGGTGACGTCGTCGAACGCGATCGGCCCGTGCGCAGCGCCGTCCAGGAACTGCCGCAGCAGCGGGTCCTGAGCTGGCCTGCAGCGCCTCGGGCGTGCCGTCGAACACCAGCGTGCCGTTGGCGACCACCACCGCCTGGTCGCACACCGGCAGGGTTTCGCGCACGTGGTGGCTGACCACGATGCAGGTCAGCCCCAGCGACTGGTTGAGCTGGCGCAGCAGCGCCATCACCACCCCACTGGCGATCGGGTCGAGCCCGGTCAGCGGCTCGTCGCACAGCAGCAGCGGCGGGTCCAGCGCCAGCGCGCGCGCCAGCGCCGCGCGCCGGGCCATGCCGCCGGACAGCTCGCGCGGGAACAGGTCGGCCGCCGCGCCCAGGCCGACCGCGTCCAGCTTGGCCTGCACCCGCGCCTGGAGCTCGGGTTCCGCCAGGCCGGAATGGGCGCGCAGCGGCAGCGCCACGTTCTCGGCCACGGTCAGGTCGGTGAGCAGGCCATTGCCCTGCAGCAGCACGCCCAGCCGCTTGCGCATCCCCAGCAGGCCGCGCGCATCGCGCGGCACCGGCTGCCCGAACACCTCCAGCGTGCCCTGCGCCGGCACCAGCTCGCCGGTGATCGCCGCCAGCAGGGTGGACTTGCCGCTGCCGGAGGGGCCCAGCACCGCCGTCATGCTGCCTTCCGGCACCGCAAGGCGCAGCCCGCGCAGGATGGTGCGGCCGCCATAGCCCAGGCGGACATCGGACAGGCGCACGGCGGGGGAGTGGGCGTGGGCATTGGGTCCTGAATATGGGTGGTACGAAGGGAAACGCGGACTGCGGCTGCGGCTTCAAGCGGCGGGCGCGTCGGCGCGCAGCTTGGTGGGCACTGGCTGAACGGGGGCGAAGCGGGTAAACCCGCGGGTACAGGAATTATCACCGATCCGTGCCGCGCATGCACGCGGGTACGGGCCTGCGCCCGGGCCAGCGCTGGAATTCAGCATTCCGTGCGCCGCACCTGCGTTAAGATGGCCGGCAAGGAGAAGGCATCCTCCGGCTTGTTTCGACAGGCGAACTGCACGCGGCGCGAACGCCGGGGTGCTGATGATGCCTGCCCATCCGGACGATCACCGGTGCGCAGGCTCATCATGGGTTGCGCGTGCCGGCCACATGCGAGGCACTGGCCGTGAATTTCATTGCAGCCCTGGGAATCTTCATCGGCGCCGGATTCGGCGCGCTGGCGCGCTGGGGCCTGGGCCTGGCGCTCAATCCCCTGTTCCCCACCGTGCCGCTGGGCACGCTGGCCGCGAATACCGTCGGCGGCCTGCTGATGGGCCTGCTGCTGGCGCTGTTCAACCAGTTCGATGCCCTGCCGCCCGCGTTGCGGCTGGCGCTGATGACCGGCTTCCTCGGCGGGCTGACCACGTTCTCCACGTTCTCCGCCGAGATCACCACGCTGATGATGCGCGGCCAGTTCGGCTGGGCCGGCGCCGGCATCGCGCTGCATGTCGGCCTGTCCCTGCTTGCCACCTGGGCGGCCTATGCCGTCACCCACGCCCTGCTGCAGGCCCAATTCCAAGGAGCAAGCGCATGAAAGGCATCCACCTGCGCGTCTATACCTACGAGAACAGCCGCCACGAGGGCAAGCCGCTGTACGAGTGGCTGCTGCACAAGGCGATGGAGTCGGGCATCCCCGGCGGCTCGGTGTTCCGGGCGCTGGCGGGGTTCGGCCGCCACGGCACCCTGCGCGAGGAGCGCTTTTTCGAGCTGGCCGGCACCGAGCCGGTGCTGGTCGAGTTCGTGGCCCCGCGCGCGCAGATCGAGGCTTTCCTCGATCTGCTGCGGCAGCAGGACGTGCAGGTGTTCTACGCGATGATCGAGGCCGAGTTCGGGATCGTATCCGCGGGTTCGGAAAGTCCGCGCTGAGCTCAATGCACGCGCATCCCCGGTGGGCGACGCGCCGGTGCCAGCGCCACGGCCGGCACCGGCAGCGGCGTCTCGCGCAGTCCGCGCAGCACCTGTGCCAACGCGTCGTAGTGCGCGGCCAGCTGCGCGAACAGCTCGGCATAGGCCGAGCGGCAGGCGTCGGCCAGGTCGCGGTAGGCGCTGCGGCCCAGGGTCAGGAAATAGTCCAGGCTGACCCGGCGGCGCTGCGCCAGCGTCGGGAACAGGCCGGCGATCAGCAGGCAGCGGTCGCCGACGTCGCGCAGGGCATCGGCGCGCGACTGTCCGACCAGCGTTTGCGCGTGCAGCCAATCCAGCGCCTGCACGTGCGCGAGTAGCTGCGGATCGTTCTGGTGCCGCAACAGCAGAAATACCAGATAGCTTTCCTGAGATTCATCCAGCGGGACATGGCTGCGCTTCCCGGCGTCGCGCAGCAGGTCTTGCCAGAGTTCGGCGGCAGTGCCTTGGCGGACATTGTTCATGGCGACCTCCCATCGATGCGCGTGTGCTCGACGCTAGCGCAGATCGTGCTGTGCATGTTGGCAGCAGCCTATCTCGCTTGCTGACATCTACGGCACAATGCCAGCGGGCTTGACGGACAAAGTGGAGGAATGTGATGGAGCAGCCACATTTCCAGACCCACGAGGTGTTCAACCAGCCGCCGCCGCCCGGCCCGTTCGACCTGTGGGCGGACGATCCGGGGCTGCGCGCGGCGGTGGCGCGCGAGGGCGGCGCGGCGTTCTCCGCCTCGCTCGCGGCCTACGGTGCGCTGGCCGGCGACACCCTGCTGCGGCTGGCCGACGAGGCGCACCGCGACCGCCCGCGCCTGCAGGCCTTCGATGCCTACGGCCGCCGCATCGATCGCGTCGCCTTCAACGCCGCCTACCACGAGGTGATGGGCGCGGCGATCGCGCATGGCGTGGCCGGGCTGTCGTGGGTGCAGCCGCAACCGGGCGCGCACGTCGCGCGCGCGGCGCTGAGCTATCTGCACTACCAGGCCGAACCCGGCAGCAGCTGCCCGCTGACCATGACCCACGCCGCGGTGCCGGTGCTGCGCCAGGCGCCGGCCCTGCGCGAATGGGCCGACAAGGCCTGCGCGTTCGCCTACGACGGCCGCGACGTGCCGATGGCGGACAAGCGCGGGGTCACCCTCGGCATGGGCATGACCGAGAAGCAGGGCGGCAGCGACGTACGCGCCAACACCACCCGCGCCACGCCGCTGGGTGCGGAGGGCGAATACGCGCTGGTCGGGCACAAATGGTTCTTCTCGGCGCCGATGTCGGATGCGTTTCTCGTTCTCGCGCAGGCGCCGGGCGGGCTGAGCTGCTTCCTGCTGCCGCGCTGGCGTGCGGACGGGACCAGGAACGCGCTGCGGCTGATGCGGCTGAAGGACAAGCTGGGCGACTGGTCGAATGCCTCCAGCGAGGTGGAGTTCGATGGCGCGTGGGCGCATCGCATCGGCGCCGAAGGCCGCGGCGTCGCCACCATCCTCGAGATGGTGATGCTGACCCGGCTGGACTGCATGCTGGGCTCGGCCGGGCTGATGCGGATGGCGCTGCGACAGGCGCTGCATCACGCCGGCCACCGCCGCGCGTTCGGCAAGCGCCTGCTCGAGCAGCCGCTGATGCGCCGCGTACTGGCCGATCTGGTGCTGGAGTCGGAGGCCGCCACCGCCCTGGCGCTGCGGGTCGCCGGCGCGGTCGATCGCGCGCCGCACGATTCCGGCGAGGCCGCACTGGCGCGGATCGCCACTGCCATCGGCAAGTACTGGATCTGCAAGCGCACGCCGGGCTTCGTCAACGAAGCGCAGGAATGCCTGGGGGCTCGGCTATATCGAGGAGACGCTGCTGCCGCGCCTGTACCGGCAGGCGCCGCTGAATTCGATCTGGGAAGGCAGTGGCAACATCCAGTGTCTGGACGTGCTGCGCGCGCTGGCGCGCGAACCGGAGATCGGCGCCGCGCTGCGCGCGCAGTGGCAGGCCGCGGCCGGCATGGACGCGCAGTTCGACGCCGCGCTGCAGGCCGGGATGGCGATGCTCGAGGCGGGCAGCGACGAAGCCGGCGCGCGCGCCTTCGTCGAGCGCCTGGCGCTGCTGCTGCAGGGCGCCATCCTGCTGCGTGCGCAGCATCCGCTGGCGCGCGACTGGTGCGCGGCGCGGCTGGGCCCGGCGCGTGCGAACACCTATGGCAGCCTGCCGGCCGCGGTCGATGCCGATGCGGCGTTGGCGTGGGCGATGGGGCTGGATTGAAGGGCAAGCGCCCGGATTTCGTCGGCGCGCGGGCCGCTTCGTCGCAAACCGCTTGCTGGGGCCGGGTGGGTGCGCCACGGTAGCGGTGCCGGAGGAGATCAACACCATGAAGGCCCTAGTCGCCCTGCTGCTGTGGTGCCTGCTGTTCGTGCTGTGCTGGCCGCTGGCGCTGCTGGCCTTGCTGCTGTGGCCGCTGGTCTGGCTGCTGTCGCTGCCGCTGCGGCTGGCGGGGATCACGCTGTCGGCGGTGTTCGCGTTCCTGCGCGCGCTGCTGTGGCTGCCGGCGCGCCTGCTGGGCGGGCGCGCCGCGGCCGCGGGTTGATCCGGGGCCGACGCCAATCGCGCTACCATGCGGCCCCACGCACGCCCGGAGCCGCACATGTCCGATTCCCGTTCCGATGACGTCCGCCACGGCGTCGCCCGCGCGCAGGCCGAGGAGGCGGTGCGCACGCTGCTGCGCTGGGCCGGCGACGACCCGGCGCGCGAGGGCCTGCTGGACACGCCCAAGCGCGTGGCCAAGGCCTACGAGGACTGGTTCAGCGGCTATGCGCTGGATCCGGACGACTACATGGCGCGCACCTTCGAGGAGGTGGACGGCTACGACGAGATGATCGTGCTGCGCGACATCGAGTACGAAAGCCATTGCGAGCACCACATGGCGCCGATCATCGGCAAGGTCCACGTGGGCTATCTGCCGGACGGCAAGGTGGTGGGCATCAGCAAGCTGGCGCGGGTGGTGGAGGCCTACGCCCGCCGCTTCCAGGTGCAGGAGAAGATGACCGCGCAGATCGCCCACTGCATCCAGCGCGCGCTGCAGCCGCGCGGCGTCGGCGTGGTGGTGGTGGGCGCGCACGAGTGCATGACCACCCGCGGCATCCACAAGCGCGGGGTGAGCATGGTCACCAGCAAGATGCTGGGCAGCTTCCGCGAGGATGCGCGCACCCGCGCCGAGTTCCTGCGCTTCATCGAGGTCGGGCCGGGCCGCTGACGACGCCAGGAGCCGGCCTTGATCTCCCCCAGCCTGCGCTGCACCGCGTTTTCCGGCAGCGACCGCATCGCCAGTGGCGAGCTGCGCCACGTCGCGTTGAAGGCCAAGCAGGCCTTCGACGCCCATCCCGAGCGTGCGCTGCGGGTGTTCGACGATCGTGATGCGCGCCTGCTGGAACTGCCGCTGGAGCTACCGGCCGCCGACCTGCTGGCGTGGTTGGCGCGGCCACACCCGGAAGGGGATGCGGCCTCCGCGCGCCCACGCCGCCCCGGGCGGCCGAAGCTGGGTGTGGTGGCGCGCGAGGTGACCCTGCTGCCGCAGCACTGGGACTGGCTGGCGGCGCAGCCGGGCGGCGCCTCGATCGCGCTGCGCCGGCTGGTGGACGCAGCGCGCGCGGTCACCGCCGCCGAGGACCGCCGACGCGCGGCGCAGGAGGCGGCCTACCGTTTTCTGCAGGCGATGGCGGACATGGCGGAAAACGCCGAGGATGCCGCACGCGCGCTGTTTGCAGCGGATTACCACCTGTTTCAAGCGGCGATTGCGAGCTGGCCGGAGGATGTGCGCGAGCATGCCGAATGGCTGGCCAGCGATGCCTTCGGTGTCTGAACTCCGATTCGGATTCTCCCGCGCATGAGCCCCACCCCACCCCATCCTGCCCGCAAGGCCGCACTCGCCTTCATTTTTGTCACCGTGCTGATCGACGTGCTGGCGTTCGGGCTGATCATCCCGGTGCTGCCGCACCTGGTGCAGCAGATGGTCGGCGGCGCGCTGTCCACGGCGGCATACTGGATCGGGCTGTTCTCATTCACCTTCGCATTGGTGCAGTTCTTCAGCGCGCCGGTGCAGGGCGCGCTGTCCGACCGCTTCGGGCGGCGCCCGGTGATCCTGCTGTCCTGCCTCGGGCTGGGCGCGGACTTCGTGTTCATGGCGCTGGCGCCGAGCCTGGGCTGGCTGTTCGTGGGCCGCATCATTTCCGCGATCACCTCGGCCAGCTTCACCACCGCCAACGCCTATATCGCCGACGTGCTGCCGCCGGAGCGGCGCGCCAAGGGCTTCGGCATGATCGGCGCGGCGTTCGGGCTGGGTTTCATCATCGGGCCCTTGCTCGGCGGCGTGCTCGGTACCCTGGATCAGCGCCTGCCGTTCTGGTGCGCGGCCGGGCTGGCCCTGCTGAACTTCCTGTACGGGCTGTTCGTGCTGCCGGAATCGCTGCCGCGCGAGCGCCGCAGCCCGCGCTTCGACTGGCGGCACGCGCGCCCTCTGGGCGGGGTGCGGATGCTGCGCGAGCATCGCGCGATCTGGGGCCTGGTGGCGGTGGTGTTCATCGCCAACTTCGCCCACTACGTGTATCCGAGCACCTTCGTGCTGTACGCGGATGCCGCCTTCGGCTGGAAGGAGCGGCAGGCCGGCTACGTGCTGGCGGTGGTCGGGGTGCTCAGCGTGATCGTCAACGTGGCGGTGGTGGGGCGGCTGGTGAAGGCGCTGGGCGAGCGCCGCGCGCTGCTGCTGGGGCTGTCCTGCGGCACCTTCGGCTTCCTCCTGTACGGCCTGGCCGGACAGGGCTGGCTGTTCCTGCTGGGACTGCCGATCAGCGCGCTGTGGGCGGTGGCCGGGCCGGCCACGATGGCGCTGATCACCCGCCAGGTCCCGGCCAACGAGCAGGGGCGCATCCAGGGTTCGCTGGGCAGCCTGGTGTCGCTGGCCGGGATCGTGGCCCCGGCCACCTTCGCCGGGGCGTTCGGGTTCTTCATCAGCCCGCAGGCCCCGCTGCGCCTGCCGGGCGTGGCATTCCTGCTGGCGGCCGGTCTGCTGGCGCTGGCCGCGCTGGTGGCGCGCCGCTACGCGCGCGATCCCGCCGCGCAGGCACCGCTGCCGGCGGGCGCGGACGCGGTGGAGTGAGCCGCGCTCAGCCGCAGCTGATCTTGTCGATCTTGCCGGCGGCGTCCTGCAGCACGTTCAGGCGGTCGCCGCGGTAATCCATCGTCATCGGCTGGCCGGGCTTGAGGCTGCGCACCGTGCTCGCCCCGGCGGCCTGGCGCGCGGCCTCGACATTGGCGGCGGTCGCCGGCTGGCCCACGAACCGCTGCGCCGGCGCGGCGTCACAGGCCATCGCCAGCGGGGGCGGAGGCGGCGCCGCCGTCGGCGGTGCCGGCGGTGCCGGCGGTGCCGGCGGGGCGGGCGGCGGGGTGCCATCCCGGCCGGCGGGGCGGGGGTGCGGGCGGCGGGGCGGGCGGTGCCGGATGGTTGGCGCAGGCGGCCAGCAGCAGAACCGGGAGCATCACGAGCGGGCGCAGCGGCATACGGAAATCCTCGATGGTGGAGGTGACGCCAGCATATGGGGTGCCGGTCAAGGCCGCGTGCATGCCTTTCGGCATAGGGGGCGGGGCCGCCGCCAGTAGGATGCGGGCTTACCCCGCTGCCCGGAGTCTGCCATGAAGCGCCGTCTGCTGCCCCTCGCCCTGTCCCTGCTGCTGGCCGGAGCCGCCCAGGCCCAGGCCCCGGACATCCCGCCGCCGCAGGACGTGCCCTATCCGGGCACGATCAAGCTCGAGGTGGATGCCACCAACCTCAGCCAGCGCATCTTCCGGATGAAGGAGACCATTCCGGTCCGGCCCGGCCCGCTGACCCTGCTGTATCCGAAGTGGGTGCCGGGCGGCCACAGCCCGCGCAACCCGATCGACAAGATCGCCGGCATCACCTTCAAGGCCAATGGCAAGACGCTGGACTGGACGCGCGACCCCCTCGACGTGAACGCCTTCCATCTGGACGTGCCATCCGGGGTCAGCGCGATCACCGCCGAGTTCGACTACCTCACCCCGACCACCCCCAGCTCAGGGCCGGATCGTGATGACCCCGAACATGCTCAACCTGCAGACGCTCTCCACCGTGCTGTACCCGGCCGGCTACTACGCGCACCGCATCCCGTTCGACCTGCGCGTCACCTACCCGGCCGGCTGGACCGCCTTCACCGCGCTCAAGGAAGACGGCCGCAGCGGCGACACCGTGGACTATCAGGACGTGCCGCTGGACATCCTGGTGGATTCGCCGGTGTACGCCGGCCGCCATGCGAAGAACATCGACCTCACCCCGGCCGGCAGCAAGGTGCCGGTGAAGCTGGGCGTGATCGCGGATGCGCCGAAGTACCTGGAGGCCAAGCCGGAGCAGGTCGCGCGGCACAAGGCGATGGTGGAGCAGGCGCTGAAACTGTTCGGCGCCCAGCACTACGACCACTACCAGTTCCTGTTCTCGCTGTCCGAGCAGATGGGCGGCAACGGCCTGGAGCACCAGCGCTCCAGCGAGAACGGTGTCGGCACCGACTACTTCACCGGCTGGAACGAGAAGACCGGCTTCACCGACCTGCTGGCGCACGAGTACACCCACAGCTGGAACGGCAAGTACCGCCGCCCGGCCGACCTGTGGACGCCGAACTTCAACGTGCCGATGCAAGACAGCCTGCTATGGGTGTACGAGGGCCAGACCCAGTACTGGGGCAATGTGCTGGCCGCACGCAGCGGCATGCGCCCGCTGCCGGCCTCGATCGACGCGCTGGCGCTGGTCGCCGCGACCTACGCCGAGAACCGCCCGGGCCTGTCCTGGCGCAACATCCAGGACACCACCAACGACCCGATCATCGCCAACCGCGCCCCGCGCGCGTATCGCAATTACCAGCTGAGCGAGGACTACTACTCGGGCGGGCAGCTGATCTGGCTGGAGGCCGATGCGCTGATCCGCGCCAAAACCGGCGGCAAGAAATCGCTGGATGATTTCGCCCGCGCGTTCTTCGGGATCAACGACGGCGAGTGGGAGAAGCAGAACACCTACACCTTCGACACCGTGGTGGCCACCCTCGACGGGGTGCTGCCGTACGACTGGGCGACCTTCCTGCGCGAGCGCCTGGACGGCAAGAAGGGCCTGACCGGCGGGATCGAGGCGGCGGGCTGGAGGCTGGTGTTCAAGGACACCCCCAGCGCCTATGCCAAGGCCAATGCGCGCTGGGGCGGCGCCGACTTCACCTACTCGCTGGGCCTGAGCGTGGGCAAGGACGGCACCATCAACGACGTGCGCTGGGACGGCCCGGCATTCAACGCCGGCATCGGCAGTGGCGCCAGCGTGGTCGCGGTCAACGGCCAGGCCTATAGCAACGACGCGCTGGAGGAGGCGGTGAAGGCCGCGGCGAAGGATCCGAAGGCTTCGATCGAACTGCTGCTCAAGGAGTTCGACCGCTACCGCACGGTCAAGCTGGAGTACCACGGCGGCCTGCGCTACCCGCACCTGGAGCGCATCCCCGGCAAGCCGGACCTGCTGACGCCGATCCTCACCGCGCGCAAATAAGCGTTCGCCGCGCAGGCGTTGAAGGCGTTGCCACGGGGTCCGCACCAGCGGGTCCCGTGCGTTTTGGGGCATGGGGTTGGGCGGGTGGAGGGGTCAGAAAAATCCTACCCGACGGCGAGAAAAGCTCTCATGGCGCCGACCGTTGGTTGCCGCCAAGCTTGCCTCACCGGCAGCGCTCGGATCCGCCCGTGACCCCTGGGTGGCGAAGGACTCCCCTTCCGCTGCGGGCCCCGTCAGGGAGGACGGGGCTGCCGGTTCCTCCCTGCATCCCCGCACCAGCCTCGCGGCGTGCGCTGCGCGCCCGGCATGCCGGCGCTGCGAGTCTTGGCGCGCCGCCATCGCCCCCGCCTTCACTCCCAGCCCGGCTGCCCGGCCGCATCGCGGCGCGCGCATCCGCCCGGGTTCCCGTGCCTGCGCTCGGGAGGTGTACATGCGAAAACCCCGGGCGCGGGGCCCGGGGGCGCGAAATGGCGGGCATCCGGTCCGGCCGGGGCCGGACCACGGCGCCGTCAGATCGTGTAGTACAGCTGGTATTCCAGCGGGTGGGTGGCCGCGCGGAAGGCGGTCACTTCCTTCATCTTCAGCGCGATGTAGGCATCGATGAAGTCGTCGCTGAACACGCCGCCGGCCTTGAGGAACTCGCGGTCGGCATCCAGCGCCTCCAGGGCCTGATCCAGCGCGTGGCACACGGTCGGGATGTTCCTGGCCTCTTCCGGCGGCAGGTCGTACAGGTCCTTGTCCATCGCCTCGCCCGGGTCGATCTGGTGCTTGATGCCGTCCAGGCCGGCCATCAGCAGCGCGGCGAAGGTCAGGTAGCCGGACTGCATCGGGTCGGGGAAGCGGATCTCGATGCGGCGCGCCTTGGGGTTGGCGACGTAGGGGATGCGGCAGGACGCCGACCGGTTGGAGGCCGAATAGGCCAGCATCACCGGCGCCTCGAAGCCCGGCACCAGGCGCTTGTAGCTGTTGGTGGTGGAGTTGGCGAACGCGTTGATCGCGCGGGCGTGCTTGAAGATGCCGCCGATGTACCACAGCGCCAGCTGCGACAGGCCGCCGTAGCCGTCGCCGGAGAACAGGTTGGCGCCGCCCTTGGCCAGCGACATGTGCACGTGCATGCCGCTGCCGTTGTCGCCCACCAGCGGCTTGGGCATGAAGGTGGCGGTCTTGCCGTTGCGGTGCGCGACGTTCTTGACGATGTACTTCATCGTCAGCAGGTCATCGGCCTTCTTCACCAGCGAGTTGAACCGGGTGCCGATCTCGCACTGGCCGGCGTTGGCCACCTCGTGGTGGTGCACCTCGACCTCGATCCCCGCCTGCTGCAGGGTCTTGCACATCTCCGCGCGCAGGTCGTGCAGCGAATCCAGCGGCGCCACCGGGAAGTAGCCGCCCTTCACCATTGGCCGGTAGCCGCTGTTGCCGCCGTCGTACTCGCGCCCGGAGTTCCAGTGCGCCTCTTCCGAGTCGACGTGGAAGAAGGTGTGGCCCATCTCGTTGGCGAAGCGCACCGAGTCGAAGATGAAGAACTCCGGCTCCGGCCCGAAGAAGGCCTGCTCGGCGATGCCGCTGGCCTTCAGGTAGGCCTCGGCGCGCTTGGCCACGCCGCGCGGGTCGCGGGTGTAGGCCTGCATGGTGCTGGGATCGAGGATGTCGCAGCCCAGCACCAGGGTGGGGTCGGCGGTGAACGGGTCCACGAACGCGGTGGAGGGATCGGGCAGCAGCACCATGTCGGAGTTCTGGATGCCGCGCCAGCCGGAGATCGAGCTGCCGTCGAACATCTTGCCGTCCTCGAACAGCGAGGCATCGACGATCGAGGCCGGGAAGGTGACGTGGTGCTGCACGCCGCGCATGTCGGCGAAGCGCAGGTCGACGAACTCGACCTTGTGATCCTTGAGCAGTTTTTCGACGTGTTCGAGCGACATCGGGGAACCTCGGGCGGCAGGTGGGAAGGGCGACGCGGCTTTGCGACAGGCAGACCACTGTCCAGCAGTTGCAGGATGCGTGCCAGTTCGATAACCCATTGATTTGATTAAATGGAGTCGGGGCGCGCATGCGGGATTGCACGATGATTGTGCGGCAACGGCTACCGTTTGCACACAAATAGCGCATAAAGGAATCGGCTATCCTGCATCCTCGGCCGCGCCTGCCGCGCGGCGTTCCTGCTGCCATTGCCCATGCACGATCTGCTGACCGCCCTGCTGCTGGGCATCATCGAAGGCGTCACCGAATTCCTGCCGGTGTCCAGCACCGGCCATCTGCTGATCGCCGAGCACTGGCTGGGCGCGCGCAGCGACCTGTTCAACATCGCCATCCAGGCCGGCGCCATCCTCGCGGTGGTGCTGATCTACTGGAAGCGGCTGTGGGGCATGCTGCTGGCGTTCTTCGGCAAGGACGCGCCCGCCGCCTACGACCCGCTAGGGCAGACCGCCACCCCGGCGCAGTCGCGCGACTATGCCTTCAAACTGATCGCCGCCTTCCTGGTCACCGCCATCGGCGGGCTGCTGGTGAAGAAGCTGGGCTGGCGCCTGCCGGAAACGGTGACCCCGGTGGCGTGGGCGCTGGTGATCGGCGCGGCGTGGATGGTGCTGGCCGAGCAGCTGGCCGCGCGCCGCGCCGCGCGCGAGGGCGAGCGCAGCGCCATCACCTGGACGGTGGCGCTGCTGGTAGGTGCCGCGCAGATTGTCGCGGGGGTGTTCCCGGGCACCTCGCGCAGCGCCGCCACCATCTTCGTGGCGCTGCTGGCCGGCACCACCAACCGCGCTGCCGCCACCGAATTCGCGTTCGTGGTCGGCATCCCCACCATGTTCGCCGCCACCGGCTACGAGCTGCTGGGCACGCTCAAGGCCGGCGGCGCCGCCGGCGAGGACTGGAGCGCGCTGGCGGTGGCGTTCGTGGTTGCCGCGACCACCGCGTTCGCGGCGGTGAAGTGGTTGCTGCACTACATCCAGCAGCACCGTTTCACCGGCTTCGCGGTGTACCGCCTGCTGGTCGGTCTGGCCCTGCTGCTGTGGCTGCCGGTCGGGCAGTGAGGCGCACGCCGCGCCGAGGAGGACGCATGAGCCCGCGCATCCATCGCCCTCTGTGGCTGCCGCTGGCGCTGCTGCTGGCCGCCTGCCAGGCGCCCGGCCCGGCCGCGCCGCCGGCGGCCGCGACCGCGACCGATCCCGCCCCGGCGCCGGCGCCGGCGCTGCAGCAGGCCACGCCGGCACCGCCCGGCACGCTGGAGACCACCCTGCGCCTGATCCGCCACCACTGGCGGCTGGTGGCGGCGGTGGATGCCGGCGGCCACCGCATCGACGCCCTGTTCGCGCGCCCCGAGGCGCCGCTGCAGCTGGACTTCAACGCCTCGCTGGTGAGCGTGGGGAATGCCTGCAACGTGCTGAGCGCGCACCACACGGTGGCCGCGGACAGCCTGACCATCGCCGCGTTCGCCTCCGGCATGCGCGCCTGCCCGGACCCGGCGCTGGCCGCGCTGGACGGCGCGGTCGCCAACCGCTTGCAGGGGCGCCTGGCGATGCAGTTGGATGCCGGCACCCCGCCGCGGCTGGTGCTGGTCAACGCGGCCGGCGACACCCTCACCTTCGCTGGCCTGCCCGCCGCCGCCGCCCGCTTCGACGGCCCGCCGCAGCGGCTGTTCCTGGAAGTGGCCCCCGCCAGCGCGCCCTGCCCGCATCCGCTGATCCCGCAGGCGCGCTGCCTGCAGGTGCGCGAGCTGCACTACGACGCGCAGGGCCTGGCGGTTGGCACGCCCAGCGCGTTCACCCATTTCTATGATCCGATCGAGGGCTATACCCATCGCGAAGGCGTGCGCGACGTGCTGCGGGTGGACCGCTACCCGCGCAAGTCCCCGCCCGCCGACGGCTCACGCCATGTCTATGTGCTGGACAAGGTGATCGAGACCGGCGAGGCCCGCGCCGGCCACTGACCGCGCGGGCCATCGCCCGCCGGCGTGCCGGCTCCGCCCTGGTCGCCAGCTCGGCCGAAAGCCTCCGTTGCGATCGCCGCAAACGCCGACGCCCGCGCGGGGCGGGGCGTCGGGGATGCGGTGTAGGGTGAAGCTTTCAGCGCTTCATCGACTGGAAGAACTCGTCGTTCGACTTGGTGTTCTTCATCTTGTCGAGCAGGAACTCCATCGCCGCGATCTCGTCCATCGGGTGCAGCAGCTTGCGCAGGATCCAGATCTTCTGCAGCAGCTCGGGTTCGATCAGCAGGTCCTCGCGGCGGGTGCCGGAGAGGTTGACCGCGATCGCCGGGTACACGCGCTTTTCGGTGATGCGGCGGTCGAGGTGGATTTCGCTGTTGCCGGTGCCCTTGAACTCTTCGTAGATCACCTTGTCCATCGCGCTGCCGGTGTCCACCAGCGCGGTGGCGATGATGGTGAGCGAGCCGCCTTCCTCGACGTTGCGCGCGGCGCCGAAGAAGCGCTTCGGGCGATGCAGGGCGTTGGCGTCCACGCCGCCGGTGAGCACCTTGCCGCTGCTCGGCAGCACGTTGTTGTAGGCGCGCGCCAGGCGGGTGATGGAGTCGAGCAGGATCACCACGTCCTTCTTGTGCTCGACCAGGCGCTTGGCGCGTTCGATCACCATCTCGGCCACCTGCACGTGGCGTGCGGCCGGCTCGTCGAAGGTGGAGCTGATGACCTCGCCGCGCACGGTGCGCTGCATTTCGGTCACCTCCTCCGGGCGCTCGTCGATCAGCAGCACGATCAGGTGCACGTCCGGATGGTTGTAGGTGATGGCGCTGGCGATCTGCTGCATCATCATCGTCTTGCCGGCCTTGGGCGGGCTGACGATCAGCGAGCGCTGGCCCTTGCCCTGCGGCGCCATCAGGTCGAGGATGCGGCCGGTGATGTCTTCGCTGGAGCCGTCGCCGCGCTCCAGCTTGAAGCGCTTGCGCGGGAACAGCGGGGTGAGGTTCTCGAACAGGGTCTTGTTCTTCGACGCTTCCAGCGGCTCGCCGTTGATGGTGTCGACGATGTTCAGCGCGAAGTAGCGCTCGCCGTCCTTGGGCCAGCGGATGCGGCCGGAGACGTGGTCGCCGGTGCGCAGGTTGAAGCGGCGGATCTGCGACGGGCTGATGTAGGTGTCGTCCGGGCCGGCCAGGTAGCTGGCCTCGGCTGCGCGCAGGAAGCCGAAGCCGTCCGGCAGGATCTCCAGCACGCCGTCGGCCTGCACGCCTTCGCCGTGGCGGGTCAGCACCTTCAGGATCGCGAAGATGATGTCCTGCTTGCGCGCGCGCGCCACGCCCTCGCTGATCGAGAGCTGGTCGGCGATCTCCAGCAGCTTGTAGGCGGGCATCCGCTTGAGGTCGCCCAGAGTGTAGGTGGGGAAGCCCTCCGGCACCTGCGGATGCGGGCGCGGCACGAAGGGTTCGCTGCCGTTGCCGCCGTCGTCGGGCATGCCGCCGGCTTCGCGCTGGCGTTCGCGCTGGCGCTCGCGGCGGTTCTTGAAGCGCTCGCGCCGGCTCAGGCGGTGGCCGCCTTCGCGCGGCTGGCCGCCCTCCTGCACGGCGTCCTGCGCCGGCTGGCCGCCGGCGGCCGCGCGCGCCTCCTGCGGCGCGTCGGTGGTCTCGGCCTGGCGCGCCGGGGCCGCCGCGGCGACTTCCGGAGCCGCTGCCGGGGGCGGTGACGACGCATCGTCGCTGAGGCGCATCTCGGGCTGTTCGGGGCTACGTGGCTTGGCCACGCGGGTCTTGCGCACGCGCTTCTCGGCGACTTCGCCGGGGGCGTCGTTGGTGGTCTCGGACAAGGGGGAAATCCTCGCTATGGTGGCGAGCGTCCGCGTCGCGCGGACGGGGTCGTGGGAATGGATCGGAAGAAGGTGCGGCGCGCCAGACTGGCGGGGGGATCGGCACCGTGACGGCGGAACGCTAGCACCCGCGTGGGGTTGCGCGCAAGTTAGGGAACCTCTGATCAACGCAGAGGTTCCTGCCGGCCATGGAGGGCGGGCCACGCATCCATCATGCAAGTGGTTGATTCGTGTGAGCCGGTGTCCGGGTCTGTACCGGACCCGGCGTGGGCTGACAACGCCTGGATGGCGTTGTTCAGACCTTCCTTAGGGGAAGCGCCCGCGCTTGCGCGCGCGGCAGGGGCAGGCCGGGAAAGACAGGGCGGGCGACGATCGCGCCAGCCGGGTGCACGCTGCGCGCGGCGGGTCAGAGCGCCTTGTCGAGCATCTGCGCCAGCTGGGCCTTGCCGACCGCGCCGATCTGCTGGCCGTGGATCTGGCCGCCCTTGAACACCAGCAGCATCGGGATGCTGCGCACGTGGTACTTCATCGCGGTGGCCTGGTTCTGGTCCACGTCCACCTTCACCACCTTGGCCTTGCCGGCGTAGTCGGCGGCCAGCTGGTCCAGCGCCGGGGCGATCATCTTGCACGGGCCGCACCAGGGCGCCCAGAAGTCCACCAGCACCGGCACCTCGGAGGCCAGGACCTGGGCGTCGAAATCGGCATCGGTGGCGTGCAGGACGGTGTTGCTCATGGAGGGCTCCAGATGGGGTGGGCGCGGCCGGTGGCGCGTAGATGTTAAACTTGGGCGGATTGGCCGGGGTTTCACGTAGCCCCGGGCCCGTGCCGGGAATGACCAGCCCCGGAATCCTCCCGGCAGTCTGCGCGGCTGCCTCCATCAAGACAAGTGGCCGAGTGCAACGCGACGTTCCGGCCCGCGTGCATCCGCCGCCTTCGAGGCCGTATCCGTGTCCGACAAACCCCTGACCGACATCACCTTTTCCTCCTTCGACCTGCATCCGGCCCTGCTCGCCGGGCTGGAAGGCGCCGGCTTCACCCGCTGCACCCCGATCCAGGCGATGACCCTGCCGGTCGCCCTGGCCGGTGGCGATGTCGCTGGCCAGGCCCAGACCGGCACCGGCAAGACCCTGGCCTTCCTGGTGGCGGTGATCAACCGCCTGCTGACGCGTCCGGCGCTGGCCGACCGCAAGCCCGAAGATCCGCGTGCGCTGATCCTGGCGCCGACCCGCGAGCTGGCCATCCAGATCCACAAGGACGCGCTGAAATTCGCCTCCGACCTCGGCCTGAAGTTCGCCTTGGTGTACGGCGGCGTCGATTACGACAAGCAGCGCGAGCTGCTGCAGGCCGGCGCCGACGTGATCATCGCCACTCCCGGCCGCCTGATCGACTACGTGAAGCAGCACAAGGTGGTGAGCCTGCACGCCTGCGAGATCTGCGTGCTGGACGAGGCCGACCGCATGTTCGACCTCGGCTTCATCAAGGACATCCGCTTCCTGCTGCGGCGTATGCCCGAGCGCACCACCCGCCAGACCCTGCTGTTCTCCGCCACCTTGAGCCACCGCGTGCTGGAGCTGGCCTACGAGCACATGAACGAGCCGCAGAAGCTGGTGGTGGAGGCCGAGACCGTCACCGCCGCGCGCGTGCGCCAGAAGCTCTACTATCCGGCCGACGAGGAGAAGCTGCCGCTGTTGCTGGGCCTGCTCTCGCGCAGCGAGGGTGCGCGCACCATGGTGTTCGTCAACACCAAGGCGTTCGTCGAGCGCGTCGCGCGGGCGCTGGAACGCGCCGGCTACCGGGTCGGCGTGCTCTCCGGCGATGTGCCGCAGAAGAAGCGCGAGTCGCTGCTGAAGAAGTTCCAGGCCGGCCAGCTGGAGATCCTGGTGGCCACCGACGTGGCCGCGCGCGGCCTGCACATCGACGGCATCAAGTACGTCTACAACTACGACCTGCCGTTCGACGCCGAGGACTACGTGCACCGCATCGGGCGCACCGCGCGCCTGGGCGAGGAAGGCGATGCCATCAGCTTCGCCTGCGAGCGCTACGCGATGTCGCTACCTGATATCGAGGCCTACATCGGGCAGAAGATCCCGTCCGAGCCGGTCACCGCCGAGCTGATGACCGCGCTGCCGCGCAAGCCGCGCGAGGGCGTGGAGGCCAACGCCGAGGAAGGCGAGAGCATCGGCGAGATCTTCAAGGAGGTGCGCGAGGCGCGCGCCGCCGAGGACGCCAGGCGCGGCGGTGGCCGTGGCCGCGGCGGCCGCAGCGGCGAGCGTTCCGGCGAGCGTCGCGGTGGCGAAGGGCGCGGCGAGGGCCGTGGCCCGCGTCCGCCGCGCAAGCCGCGCGCGGCAGATGCGGCGACGGTCGAAGCCGGCGCGGCTGCCGCGCTTGCGCCGGCGCCCGCCAAGCCGGCCGCCGCCGCGGGCGAGACGCCCGCCCGCAAGCGCCGCCGGCGCCGCCGCGGGCGTCCTGTCGAGGGCGGCGAGGCCGCCGCGGCGCAGGCGCAAGGCCAGCCATCCCGCTCCGCCGCGCCGAAGTACGTGCCGGCGGCCAAGCCGGCGTCCAGCGCGCCTGCGGCCGGCAAACCTTCGTTGCTCAAGCGCATCGGCCGCGGCCTGAAGTCGCTGGTCTGGCGCGGCCCGGCCGGCCCGCACTGACCGCCCGCCACGCGCCGCCGCACCCGCACCCGCCGCGGACCCGGGCGGCGCTGGCCGCCGGCGACGCTGGCGGCGATACTGGTGCCCCTTTCGGATAGCCTGTGCGCATGCCGGTCCTGCGGTTCGACAACGTCAGCAAGCACTATCCCGGCGGCCACGCCGCGCTGGCCGGGGTGAGCTTCGCCGTGGAGCCGGGCGAGATGCTGTTCGTCACCGGCCGCTCCGGCGCCGGCAAGAGCACCCTGCTCAAGCTGATCCAGCTGGCCGAGCGTCCCAGCCGCGGCGCGGTGCTGTTCGAGGAGCGCAACCTGGCGCGCGTGCGCGGCGGTGGCGTCGCCCGCCACCGGCGCGAGGTCGGCGTGGTGTACCAGAACCACCAGCTGCTGATGGATCGCAGCGTGGCCGACAACGTCGCGCTGCCGCTGGTGCTGCGCGGCCTGCGTCGCGGCGAGATCGGCAAACGCGTGCGCAGCCTGCTCGACAAGCTGGGATTGGCCGCGCGCGCCGGCGCCCTGCCCGGCCAGCTCTCGGCCGGCGAGCAGCAGCGGGTGGGCATCGCCCGCGCCATCATCGCCGAGCCGCGCCTGCTGATCGCCGACGAGCCTACCGGCAACCTCGATCCGGGGCTGTCGGCGGAAATCATGGACCTGTTCGCCGCCCTGCCCGAGCGTGGTACCAGCGTGCTGGTGGCCAGCCACGACCTCGCGCTGGTCAAGCGCATGCGCAAGCGCGTGCTGGTGCTGGAGCAGGGGCATTTGATCGACGACATCGCGCCGGAGGACCTGGTCGATGCGTGAGCGTACCGCGGGCACCCATGCCGGCCGCTTCCGCACCTGGCTGGCCCACCACGGGTTCAGCGTGATGGCCAGCCTGGGCCGGCTGCTGCGGCGGCCGTGGTCGAGCCTGCTCACGATCGCGGTGATGGCGCTGGCGCTGGCGTTGCCGCTGGCGCTGGGGCTGGCGCTGCAGAATCTGGCGCGGCTGGACGGCGCGGTGCAAGCCGCGCACGAGGTCACGGTGTTCCTGCCGCCGGGCACCGGCGCGGGCGCGGCCGAGGCGCTGGCGCGCACGCTGCGTGCGCGGGCCGACGTGGCGACGGTGGAGACGGTCTCGCCGGCGCAGGCGCTGGCGCGGATGCGCGCGCGCCCGGACCTGGCCGCCGCGATCGACGCCCTGGGCGAGGACGCCGCACGCCGCGCGCTGCCGGCGGTGCTGCGGGTGTCCGCGCGCGGCGACGAACGCGCGCTGGCCGCCGCGGTGCAGGCCATGCCCGGGGTCGAACGCGTGCAGTACGACGCCGCCTGGCGCCAGCGCCTGCAGGCGTGGCTGGGGTTCGGCATCCGCATCGCACAGGTGCTGGCGGTGCTGCTGGGCCTGGGCGCGCTGCTGGTGGTCGGCAACACCGTGCGTCTGGACATCCAGTCCCGGCACGAGGAAATCAGCGTGCTGCAGCTGCTGGGCGCCAGCGACGGCTTCGTGCGACGGCCGTTCCTGTATCTGGGCCTGTGGTATGGGCTGGCCGCCGGCGCGCTGGCGCTGGCCATCCTGGCCGTAGCGGGGTTGGTCCTGCAGGCGCCGCTGGCCACCCTCGCCGCCAGCTATGGCAGCGCGTTCGCACTGCAGGGCCTGGCCTGGCCTGAGGTCGCGGGCGTGCTCGCGCTGGCGGGCCTGCTCGGCTGGCTGGGCGCGGCCGCGGTCACCGGCCACCATCTGCGACAGAACCGCCCGGTGGAGGGCTGACATGGCCGACAAGCACGATCTTCGCCACGTGGTCAGCGACGCCCCGCGGGTGATGGTGGTCGATGGCAGCAAGCTGGTGCGCAAGCTGATCGGCGACACCCTGCGCAAGGAATTGCCGGGCGCGGAGGTGATCGGCTGCGGCGGCATCGCCGAGGCGCGCCAGGCCCTGCAGGACGGCGCCGTCGACCTGGTCACCACCGCGCTGGTGCTGCCCGATGGCGATGGCCTGGCGCTGGCGCGCAGCGTGCGCGAGGCGGCAGGTCAAGCCTACGTGCCGGTGATCGTGGTCTCCGGCAACGCGCAGGAAGCGCTGGAGGCGCGCGCCTTCAGCGAGGACATCACCGACTACTTCGACAAGTCGCTCGGCCAGGACGCGCTGGCCGCGTTCATCCGCGGCTACGTGCATCCGGCGCCGATCGAGGGCGCACGCGTGCTGTACGTGGAGGACAGCAAGGTGGTCGCGGTCGCCACCAAGCGCATGCTGGAACGGCACGGCCTGCAGGTGCTGCACATGATTTCGGCGGAGGACGCGCTGGAGCACCTGCACCGCTTCCTCGGCCGCAGCGACGGCGACGTCGGCGCCGACCTGCTGCTCAGCGACGTGTATCTGAAGGGCGCGCTGTCCGGGCGCGACCTGCTCAACCAGATCCGCGCGGTGTTCCGCTACGGCAAGCGCCGCCTGCCGATGGTGATGATGACCGGCGACGACAACCGCGACAACCAGGCCGCGCTGCTGCGCGAAGGCGCCAACGACCTGGTGCTCAAACCGATCGAGGAGCGCCTGCTGGTGACCAAGGTGCTGTTCCAGCTGCGGCTGGCGAAGATCAAGCAGGACTGAGCGCGCCGCGGTGGGCGGGAAGCGGGCGCGCGGCGCGCCTCACTTCTCCGTGCGCCAGTTGATCGAGGCGCGGTTCTCGACCGTGCTGGATTCCACCTGGATGTCGAAGCCCTTGCGCAGCAGGTACTTCAGGGTCACCACCTGGCCGGTGCCGAGCAGGGACACGCCGTAGCTGATGTACAGCCGCGGCGAGAGGTACTTGCCCACGCCCAGCACGTCGCCGCCGAGCGCGCGCGAGTTGCTCACGCCGGCATCGTCCAGGCCGATGCGCGCGCCCAGCTGCGCGGTGAGCAGGCCGACGCCGGTGTTGAGCGCCGACTTGGCCAGGTCCACCTGCTGCAGCTCGCTGCGGTTGAGGCTGGGCAGCGGGCGGCCGAGGGTGAGATAGGCCAGCGCCTCGGACTGGCTCATCGCCGGGTCCGACCACACGCTGGCCTGCGGCGCCAAGGCGCGCCCCGACACCTGCACGCCGGCGGTGACCGCGCCGATCTCGCGCTCGGCGCGGATGTCCAGCCGCGGGTCGCCGATCGCCTCGTTCGACCACAGCAGGCGGCCGCGGGTGATGCGCAGGTCCTGGCCGTAGGCGCGGTAGCGGCCGCCGACGTCGAGCGCGCCGGTGGCGCGCACCTCGCCGCCGGGGCGCTGGCGCACGCGCAGCTCGCCGCCGAGGGTGCCGGCCAGACCGTAGCCGTCCAGCTTCACCGCATCGCCCACCGTCACCGCCAGATCGAGATCCAGCGGCAGTGGACTTGCGGCGGCCTGCTGCGGGTCGGCCGGGTCCAGCACCACCACATCCGGCGAGGGCGCCACGCCCATGTCCAGCCGCTCCAGGTGCAAGGCCGCCTCCGGCACGGCCACGCGGCCGCGTACCTGCAGCGGCGCGCCGGCGCGATAGCGCAGCTGGATGTCGGGCGAGGCCAGCAGGCGCAGCTGGCGGGTGTCGGCCAGCAGCACGCGGGTGCCGCGCAGCGCCAGCTGCAGCGGGGTGTCGGCGTCCTGCCAGTCGAGGCTGCCCTCCACCTGCAGCGGGCCCTGGCCGGTGCCGAGGCTGCCGGCGATGCGCGCGCTGCCGTCCTCCCGCGCCTGCAATTGCAGGGTGCCGTCCTGCACCGCGATGCCCAGCGCCGGCAGTTCCGCGGCGAACGCCTGCAGCTGTGCCTCGCCGCCGAGCAGCGGCGTGGCGCGGGTGCCGCCCAGCTGTACCGCCACGTCCAGGCGCCCGCGCGGCTCGACGATGTCGGGCGAGAGCAGTTCCAGCAGCAGCAGCTCCGTGGTGCGCAGGCGCAACACGCCGCGCAGCGGGGCCTGCGCCTGCGGCCCGGTCTGCAGCTGCGCGGCCAGGCTGCCCTCGCGCCCCAGCGCGGCATAGGCCGACAGCTGCCATTGCGCCGGGCCGAGCGTGGCCTCGACCACCAGATCGCGGTAGCGCAGCAGCGCGCGCCGCGCGGTGGGACGTTCGCGCAGGCCACCGGCGGCCGAGCGCAGCATGGCGTTGGCCTGCCAGCCGCGCGCCGCTGCGCGCACGTCCGCCTCCAGATCCAGCGTGCCGTCCAGCGCCCACCGCCGGCCATCGCGGCGCGGCGGCAGCCAGTCGGCGGCCAGCGCCAGCGGCAGCGCGTCGCCCTGCACATGCAGCCCCGGCTGCGGCCAGCCGCCCTGGGCGCAGACGCGGCCGCCCGCGGCCCCGTGCAGGCAGGCGGCCTGCAGCGCGAACGCACCGCTGCGCCAGCGCCAGGACGCCGGCTGCGCCAGTGTCCACGCAGCGCCGCGTGCGGGGGTGAGGGCCAACGTCGCCAGCGCACCCTGCCAGCCGCCGCCCTGCCGGCGCGCCTGCGCCGACAACGCCAGGTGGCCGGCCTCGCCGCGCGCGTCGGCGTCCAGCTGCAGCTGGGTGAGGGCGCCGCGCAGGGTGGCGTGCAGGCTGTCCAGCGGCAGGCCGGCCTGTATGCCGCTGGCGGCAATACGCAGTTCACCCGCGCCGCGCTGCCAGGGCAGGCGGCCCTGCGCCTGCAGCTGCGCGATGCGAAGGTCGCCGAGCGCCAGCGCGCTGCCGGAGAGATCCACCGCGAGCTCCGGTGCCGCGCGCGCACCGCGCACCTCCAGCGTGCCGCGCAGCACGCCGCCGCCGCCCGGCAGCAGGTCGTCCAGGCGCAGCGGGGCGAGGCGCGCTTGCACCGCGATCGTCCCGGCCACACGGCCGCGCGCGTCGATCCGGCTGCCGCCGAGGCTGAGCGCGAGTTCGCCGCGGTAGGCATCGCCATCGATCGTGGCGTTGGCATGCCCGGCCAGCGCGCGCCCGCGCAGGCGGCCGCCGAGGTTGCGCGCCTGCAGCTCCGCGCGTAGCCGGCCGTCCGCGCGGGTCTCGCCGTTGCTGCGCAGTTCGCCGCGCAGCGTACCCGGCCAGTCCGGCGCGAAGTAGCCGGGATCGAATCCGGCCAGACGGGCCTGCGCCGTCCATTGCAGCGCCGGTGTCCATGCCAGCGCGCCGGTGGCGTCCAGCCGGCCCTGCGGCATCCTCGCCGCAAGACGCGTCACCTGCATCCGGTCCAGGTCGCCGGTGCCGGCGAGCTCCACCTCCGCGCGCTCCTCGCCGCGCTGCAGGCGCAGCTGGCCCTGCAGCGCCCAGCGCTGCAGCTGGCCGGCCACGCCGAGGTCGGCATCGCCGCGCAGGGTGGTCGCACCGTCGGTGCTGCTCCAGCGCAGGCCGCGCGCGTTCAGCGCCAGCTGTACCGCGGCGTGGGCGGGATCGCGCAGGTCGGCGCGGCCGCTGGCGGTGATGCGGCCGCCGAAGGCATCCAGCACCAGCGGCTGCAGCTGCAGCCGCTGATTCTCGAGGTGCAGCCGTGAGGGTTGCAGGGTGAGCGCGAACTCGCCCCGCTGCAGCGCGCCCTGCAGCTGCGCGCGGCCGCCGTCGCCGCGCGCAGTGAGCGCGAACCGCAGCGGCGTGGCCGGCGTGGCCGCGCCGGTCAGCAGCCCCGGATCCAGCCCGTCGCCGCGCGCGGTGAGCTGCCAGTGCGGTGTCGCCTGGTTGCCTTGCAGCACCAGGCGGGCGCGCAGCGGGGCCGGGACATCCCCGGCCAGTGCCACCACCATCCGCGCCAGAGTGCCGCGCATCACCAGGCCCAGCCGCGCCGGGGTGCGCCCGGGCGCGGCGGCGAGCACCGCGGTGGCGGTGAGGTCGCTGCGGAACTCGCGCGCGGGCTGATAGTCGCCGTGCAGGGTGAAGTGGCCGCGGTCGCTGGCGATCGCCAGCCGTTCCACGTGCAGGAATCCATGGCGGACCTGCACGCCGCCGTGCAGGCGCCGGATCACGAGCAGCGGCGCGCCCTCGTGGCGGATCGCAAGGTCGTCGATGCGGATGGCGTCGGCGCGCAGCGCCAGCGGCGGCGCGATCTGCGGCAGCACGTCCGGCCAGCGCGGCAGTTCCAGCGGGGTGTCGCTGCGCGGCAGGTCGAGCACGCCGCCGTGCACCTCCAGCGCGTCCAGGCGCAGGGTGCGGCCCAGCAGCGGCAGCAGCGCCGGATCCAGCACCACGGTCTGCGCCTGGAAACGCAGGGTGCCCATCGCGCAACTGGCGCGCGGCGTGGGCACGCAGTCGGGGTCGCGCTGGCGCGGCATCGCAAAGCGCACGCCGTGCAGGGTCAGCGGCCCGGACAGCGGCCCGTCTGCCGCGTCCCAGGTCAGCGTCGTGCCGGCCGGCAGCCGCGCCACGATCTGCGCCAGCAGCGCGTCGCGCCCGCCGATGGTCATCAGCAGCCAGGTGACGGCCACGGCCGCCAACAGCAGAAGTGCCAGCGCGCCGATTCCGCTGCGCATGGCCAGCCGGCGCCGGCGCGCGCGGCGCAGCGCACGCAGTTCCGTGATCCGCGCCTCGCGCTGCTGCGACGTGGCGTCCGCCGGCGGCGGCGCAAGCCCGGAGTGGCGCTCGCGGCGGCTCACAGGTCGGGCCCGATGTTGAGGTACAGGCTGAGCGGCGAATCGGGCGCATTAAGCCCGCGCGCGATGTCGATCCGCACCGGCCCCACCGGCGAGCGCCAGCGCAGGCCGAGGCCGACGCCCGTGCGCAGGCCGGGTGCACGCCCGGCGAAGGCATTGCCGGTATCCACGAACACTGCCGCGCCCCAGGGGCCCTTGAAGTAGCGCTCGTACTCCAGGCTGGCGGTCACCACGTTGGGCGCGCCGGTGTAATACGGGCCGCCGCTGGTGAGGATGCGCGGGCCGAGTTCGTGCCAGCCGTAGCCGCGCACGCTGCGGTCGCCGCCGGCGTAGAAGCGCAGGCTGGGCGGCAGGTCGAGCACGTCGCGGGTGAAGGTGTGGCCCAGCTCGCCGCGCACGATCAGGCGGCTGTCGGCATCCAGCCCGTGGAACCACTGCGCGCGCGCATGCAGCTGGGTGAAGCTGGCGTTGCCGCCGCGGCCGCCGCGCAGGGTGAGGCCGAGGCCACCGCCGCGGCGCGGGGCCAGGCGGTTGTCCACATCGATATAGTCGCCGCGCAGCTCCGGGAACACGAAGCTGGCGAACTGGAAGCTGGGCGTGGGCTTGGTCAGCACGTAATAGGCCCAGCGCTCGCGCAGCAGGTGCAGGGTGGCCGACAGCGCCAGGCGCTTGCTGTACTGCCCGGTGCGCCCGGCGACGAGTTCCAGCCGGCGGCTGTTGACGTAGGCGGTCTGCTCATCGGCGGCCTGCAGGCTGGCGGTGTACCAGCCGTCCAGCCAGGCGAACGCCGGGATGCGGTATTGCACGGTGGCGGTCTTGCGCTTCTGCGCCCAGTCGATCTGCGCCAGCGCCTTGTGTCCGCGGCGGTTGAGGTAGCGGCGCTCGATCCCGAGGCTGACGCCGGTGCCGCTGACGGTGCCATAGCTGAGGCCGGCGCTGTAGAGGCTGCGCTTGGCCGGGGTCAGCTGCACCTGCACCGGCACCCGCCCGTCGCTGGCGGCGGCCGGGTCGGCCTGCACGTCCACCAGCGCGAAGTAGTCCAGCGCCTGCAGCGACTGCCGCAGGCGATCCACCTGCGCCTCGTCGTAGGGCGCACCCGGCGTCCACGGCACCAGCCTGTCCAGCAGGC
Source organism: Thermomonas sp. S9 (assembly GCF_024704365.1). Classification (GTDB taxonomy): domain Bacteria; phylum Pseudomonadota; class Gammaproteobacteria; order Xanthomonadales; family Xanthomonadaceae; genus Thermomonas. The sequence goes on along the minus strand of NZ_JAJDFY010000001.1, from coordinate 262,984 downwards.
GCGGCCACACGACCGCCTGCGGCGTCTGCGTGAACTGCGCCGGGCCGAAGGCGAAGCGCGGACCGCTGTCCCAGCGCAGCGCGATGTCGGCGGCGTGCGCGGCGCGGGTCACCTCCACCCGGTGCTGCACGAGCTGCGTATCGAAATAGCCGTGGTGCGCCAGCGCGCCCGCCACCTGTGCTTTGCTGGCCTCATAGCGCGCGTGGTCCAGCACCTGCCCCGGGCGCGGTTGGAACGCCTGCAGCGCGTCCACGACGGTGGAATCGGACCTGCCGGGGCCGTCCACCGCGACATCGAAGCCGCGCACCCGCACCGGCAGCCCCGGGGTGATGCGCAGGGTGACGGTGATGCGGCGCTGGCGCTCGGCCGCGTTCGCGCTGTCCTCCGTCTCCGCCGTCTCCGCGTCGAGGCCGGCCTCCGCTGCGGGAGTGGCGGCCGGCAGCGGGCGGTCGCTGCGCAGCACCTCGATCGTCGGCGCGTAGTAGCCGAACGGTTCCAGCGCGCGCCGCGCCTCGGCGTCGGCCTCCCGCAGCAGATAGCCCAGGCGGCGCGCGCGCAGGTCCTTGCCCAGCTCGTCATTGAGCGACAGCGCGCTGCGCACGTTGTCGCGCAGCGCCGCGTCTTTCAGCCCCTCGATTTCGATCCGGTCCACCTTGACCGCCCACGCCGGGGCGGCGGCGCACAGGCAGACGAGCAGCAGCGGAAGGCGCGGGGAACGGATCGGCATCGGCGCAGGATACCGGCGCGGCGTCAACGCCGGATTAAACCCGCCGCCGCGCGGCCCTCAGGCCGACAGGTGCTCGATCGCCGCCACGCTGCCCAGGCGCTCGGCCAGCCGCTTGAGCAGGGCCAGGCGGTTGCCGCGCACGGCCGGGTCCTCGGCATTGACCATCACCGCGTCGAAGAACGCATCCACCTGCGGGCGCAGCCGCGCCAGGTGGGTGAGCACGTCCACGTAATCGCCGCGCGCCAGCGCCGGAGCCGTCTCCGCATAGGCCGCTTCCACCGCCTCGGCCAGCGCGCGTTCGGCGGGCTCGATCATGAGCGAGGGGTCTTCCATCGCCGGGATGGCAATGTCGGCCTTCTTCAGGATGTTGCCGATGCGCTTGTTGGCCGCGGCCAGCGCGGCGGCCTCCGGCCGCTGTGCGAACACGCCGATGGCGTCCAGGCGACGGTCGAAGTCGTACAGCGAGGCGGGCTCGAGCTCCGCGACGGCGGTGAAGTGCGCGGCCGGCACGCCTTTGTCGGCGTAGTAGCCACGCAGGCGGTCGAGGATGAAGTCGTAGAGTTCGGAGACGTCGGCCTGGATGCCCTTCGCGGCCAGCGCCGCGTTCGCCTGCACCAGCATCGCTTTCAGGTCGAGATCGAGCGCGCCCTCGATGATCGTCCGTGCCAATCCCAGCGCATTGCGGCGCAGCGCGAACGGGTCCTTGTTGCCGGTCGGCTTCAGGCCCGCGGCGAAACCGCCGGCCAGGGTGTCCAGACGCTCGGCGATGGCCAGCACCTTGCCGAGGGGCGATGCCGCGATGTCGTCGGCGGAAAAGCGCGGGCGGTAGGCCTCGTCGATCGCCAGCGCCACTTCCTCCAGCTCGCCGGCGTGCCGCGCGTAGTAGCGCCCGGCGATCCCCTGCAGCTCCGGGAACTCGCCCACCATGCGGCTCTGCAGGTCGTTCTTCGCCAGCTGCGCGGCGCGCCGCGCCTGCGCCGGGTCGGCCCCGACCTGCGCGGCGATGGCCTCGGCCAGCGCGGCCACCCGCGCCACCTTGTCGGCCACGCTGCCCAGCCTGGCCTGGTAGGTCACGGACTTCAGGCCCTCGCCCATCGCTTCCAGGCCCTGCTCGAGGTCCTCGTCGAAGAAGAACCTGGCATCGGCAAAGCGCGGGCGGATCACCCGCTCGTAGCCCTTGCGGATTTCCGCCGGGTCCTTGGAGGCGATGTTGGCGATGCCGATGAAGTGCTCGGTCAACCGGCCCTGTGCGTCCAGCACCGGGAAGAACTTCTGGTTGGCCTCCATGGTTTCGATCAATGCTTCCTGCGGCACCGCCAGGAACTCGCGGTCGAACGCGCACGTGATCGCCTGCGGCCATTCGGTCAGGCAGGTCACCTGTTCCAGGTTGTCCGCGGTGATGCGCGCCTGGCCGGCGACGCCGCGTGCTGCCTGTTCCACCTGTGCGCGGATGTGCGCGCGTCGCGCATCGGGATCGACCAGCACGAACGCCTGGCGCATGGCCTGCGCGTAGTCCTGCGGCTGCGCAATGGAGACGTTGCCCGGCGCGTGGAAACGGTGGCCGCGCGTGTGGCGGCCGGCGCGGATGCCCAGTGCGTGCACATTGGCCACGGTGCCGCCCAGCAGCACCACCTGCCAGTGCAGTGGGCGCGCGAACCCGTAGGCGTGGTCGCCCCAGCGCATCGGCTTGGGGATCGGCATGCCGGCCAGCGCCTCGTCCAGCACACCCTGCAGCAGGTCGAGGGTCAGCGCGCCCGGGGTGGTGGCGCGGTGCACGAAGCGTTCGCCCTTGCCGTCGGTGATGCGTTCGAGCTGCGTCCATTCCACCCCGAGCTTCGCTGCGAAGCCCAGCAGCGCGCGGGTCGGCTGGCCGTCGGCGTCCAGCGCGATGTTGAGATAGGGGCCCAGCACCTCGGAGGTCTGCGCCGGCTGTTCGATCGCCACCCCCGGCAGCAGCACCGCCAGCCGGCGCGGCGAGTACAGCGGCTTGGCATCGCCGCGTTCGATCGCGATGCCGCGCTTCTCCAGCGCGGCGATCACGCCGTCGAACAGCGCCTGCGCCAGCCCCGGCAATGCCTTGACCGGCAGCTCCTCGGTGCCGAGCTCGATCAGCAGGGGTTGCATGCTCATGCCGTGGCCTCCGTGCGGGCGGCGTTGTTCCTCAGCCCCGGGAAGCCGAGTTTCTCGCGCTGGGCGAAATAGCTTTCCGCCACCGCCTGCGCCAGCTTGCGCACGCGCAGGATGTAGCGCTGGCGCTCGGTCACCGAGATCGCGCGGCGCGCGTCCAGCAGGTTGAAGCTGTGGCTGGCCTTGGTCACCTGCTCGTAGGCCGGCAGCGGCAGCCCGGCGTCGACCAGCGTCATCGCCTCCTTCTCGCAGGCGTCGAAGCGGTGGAACAGCTCGGCCACGTCGGCGTGCTCGAAGTTGTAGGCGCTCTGCTCCACCTCGTTCTGGTGGTACACATCGCCGTAGGTGACCGGCAACCCGTCCGGCCCATAGGTCCACACCAGGTCGTAGACGTTGTCGCAGTGCTGCAGGTACATGCACAGGCGCTCGAGGCCGTAGGTGATCTCGCCCAGCACCGGGCGGCATTCCAGCCCGCCGGCCTGCTGGAAGTAGGTGAACTGGGTCACCTCCATGCCGTTGAGCCACACTTCCCAGCCCAGGCCCCAGGCGCCGAGGGTGGGCGATTCCCAGTTGTCCTCGACCAGGCGCAGGTCGTGCACCAGCGGGTCGATGCCCAGTGCCTTGAGCGAATCGAAGTACAGCTCGACGATGGCGTCGGGGCTGGGTTTCATCACCACCTGGTACTGGTAGTAGCGCTGCAGGCGGTTGGGGTTCTCGCCGTAGCGGCCGTCGGTGGGGCGGCGCGAAGGCTGCACGTAGGCGGCGTTCCACGGCTCCGGGCCGAGCGCGCGCAGGAAGGTGGCGGGATGGAAGGTACCTGCGCCCACTTCCAGGTCCAGCGGCTGGATCAGCACGCAGCCCTGCTCGGCCCAGTAGGCGTTGAGGCGGGAGATGAGTTGCTGGAAGGTGATCGGTACGCGGTCGGCGGCCATCGGCGGGTCAAGCGGCAACGTGGCCGGCTAGTATAAGTGGCCCGCCTCGCCGCTCTGCGGTCGCGGTTCCCGCGCAATCCCCACAGTCGTTCCCGCGGCGCTCGCGGGAGAGGCCCGCCCGCATGCATGCCCCCTTCCTGATCCTGCAAACCGGCCACCCCACCGCGCGCATGCGCCGGCATGGCAGCTTTGCCCACTGGATCCGGGTGGCGGCCGGGCTGGAGCGCGATGCCGCGGTGGTGGTGGACGTGGAGCACGGCGAGGCACTGCCGGAGCGCGCCGGGTTTGCCGGCGTGATCGTCACCGGCTCGGCGGCGATGGTGACCGAGCATCGCGACTGGAGCGAGCGCAGCGCGGTCTGGCTGGCGGAGGCCGCGCAGGCCGGGCTGCCGCTGCTGGGCATCTGTTATGGCCACCAGCTGATCGCGCACGCGCTGGGCGGCGAGGTGGGCGACAACCCGCGGGGGCGCGAGATGGGTACGGTGGCGGTCGAGCGGCTGCCGGAAGCCGCCGCCGACCCCCTGTTTGCTGGTCTGCCGGCGCGCTTTGCCGCGCAGGCCACCCACCTGCAGAGCGTACTGCGCCCGCCGGCCGGGGCGGTCGTGCTGGCCCGCAACGACCACGACGCCTGCCACGCCTTCCGCTGGGGCAGCAGCGCCTGGGGGTGCAGTTCCATCCCGAGTTCAGCACGCTGCACATGCGCGGCTACATCCGCGCCCGTCGCGACGCGCTGCGCGCGGAAGGCCGCGATCCGCGCCAGCTCGAAGCCGATGTGCACGCCGCGCCGCTGGCCCGGCGCGTGCTGCGGCGCTTCGTGCGGCACGCGCGCGCCGGTTGAGGGCGCGGTTTGGGTATGCTGTAGGCGATGCCCGCGCCGCGGGCCTGGCTCTTCACGAGGGATACACGGATGACGACGCGTGCGGTGGGCGCCACGGCCAGCATCGACTGGCTGCGGCGGGCGCTGAACCTGGGCCGCGACAACCCGAAGGCGATCTTCGGCGGGGCGCTGCTGCTGCTGGTGGCGATCATCGCCCTGGCGGTGGCGATGGTGGTCGTGCTGGTCGCGGTGGGCATGGGGGCCAAACCGGGTGGCGCGGTGGCCAGCGGTGTCTCGATGCTGGTGGGGCTCGTGATCACCGCCCTGATGGCGGCGCTGATCGCCGGCTACCTGCGCCTGGTGGATGCGGTGGAACGCGGTCGCGCCGCCAGGGCCGGCGATGTGTTCTCGGTGCTGGGCGAGCCGCCGGTGGCGGCGCGCGCGGTGCTGTTCATGGTCGTGCTGATGCTGGCCCAGAACCTGCTGCTGGCGCTGCTGATCGGGCTGCTGGCGCCGGACATCGGCCGCTGGTACCTGCACAGCCTGCAGGGCCCGATGGCGGGCGCGCCGGCCCCGCGCTGCCGGACGGCTTCAGCCTGGCGCTGCTGGTGATGTGGGTGGTGGGGCTGCTGTTCTACGGGGTGCAGGCGGTCGGCTTCGGCCAGATCGCGCTGCGCGGCCGCGGCGTCGGCGCGGCCCTGGCCGACGGCGTGCGCGGCACCCTGCGCAACCTGCCGGCATTGCTGCTGCTGTTCGTGCTGGCGGTGCTGGCGGCGATCGTGCTGGCGATCGTGCTGGTGCTGGCCATGCTGCTGGCCGGGGTGCTGGCCAAGCTGGTGGGCGGCTGGGTGGTGGCCGCGATCGCGGTGCCGCTGTACCTGGCGTTCGTGGTCGGCCTGATGGTGGTGATGTTCGGGGTGATGTATTTCGCCTGGCGCGATATCTGCGGCGATGGCGGCAATGCCCAGCCGCTGCCGGCGCGCGAGGACCGCATCGAGCTGTAAGCCGCGCCTGGCGGGCGTTCAGGCACCCAGGGCCGCGCGCAGGGCGGCGTCCGCCTGCACTTGCAGGAGGCGGTAGAGCCAGGCCAGCGCGAACACCCCGGCCAGCGCCTGCAGCCACAGCCACGTGCGCGCCCAGGCGGGCAGGCGCGGATCGCCGCCGCGTGCGAGCACGCGGGTGCCACTCATGCGGTCGTGCAGGGCCAGGTGCGGCGGAAAGGCGATCAGCGCATGCCCGAGGTTGAGGCTGGCCCAGGACAGCCCGGCGGCGAGGTGGCGCAGCAGCACCCGCCCGGCGCTGGCGCGTGCGCCGGCGGCATCGGCCACGCGCAGGCCCAGCGCGCGCTGGCCCGGGGGTGGCCTGCCAGGGCGAGGTTTCGAACCCCAGCGCCCACAGCGCCGACAGCAGGGCGTAGAGCAGCAGCGGCAGGCCGAGCAGGGTGGTCAGCGCGGCGCTCAGCGCGCCCGCTGCAGCCTGCAGGCCGGGATCGCCAGTGGCGGCCAGGGCCAGCGCCAGCGGCGGATCGCCCTGCGCCAGCCCGGCGTCCAGCCGCTGCACGCCCAGCGCCAGCAGCGTGTGCAGGCTGGCATCCGCCTGTGCCCACGCCCGCCGCAGCGGGCCGGCCCCGAGCAGCACGACCAGCGGCAAGAGGCAGGCGGCATCCAGCGACCACGCCGCGTAGCGGCGCCAGAAGCCGGCAGCCACGGGATCAGGCGGACGCACCATCGCGGCCGGGGCGTGGCGCGACCAGGCGCGCGGCGAGGATGCCCGCCTCGTACAGCAGGACCATCGGAACCGCCAGCATCAGCTGGCTGACCACGTCGGGCGGCGTCACGATCGCGGCGACGATGAAGATGCCGACGATCGCGTAGCCGCGCCCCTCGCGCAGCTGGGTCGGCGTCACCCAGCCGAGCAGGGCCAGGATCACCAGCGCCACCGGCAGCTCGAACGCCAGCCCGAAGGCGAGGAACAGGACCAGCACGAAATCCAGATAGGCGCTGATGTCGGTCATCATCGCCACCCCGTCCGGGGTCACCCGGGCGAGGAAGCCGAACACCATCGGCAGCACCAGGAAATAGGCGAACGCGCAGCCGGCGTAGAACAGCGCCAGCGCCGAGGCCAGCAGCGGCAGCGCCAGCCGTTTCTCGCGCCGGTACAGCCCCGGCGCGACGAACGCCCACAGCTGGTAGAGCAGCCACGGCATGGCGATCATCAGCGCCACGAAGAAGGCCAGCTTCATCGGCGCGAAGAAGGGCGAGGCCACCTGGGTGGCGATCAGCTGGCCGCCCTTCGGCAGTTTCGCCAGCAGCGGCTGTGCCAGGAAGGCGTACAGCCGGTTGGCCACCGGCAGCAGCGCCAGCAGCACCAGCACCAGCCCGGTCAGGCCGCGCAGCAGGCGCATGCGCAGCTCCAGCAGGTGCGCGATCAGCGGGCGCTCGCCGGCCTCGTCGCGGCCTTCAGTCGTCACGGCGCACCTCGCTGGTCGGCGCAGTGCTGGCGGCGCTGGGGCTGGCGGCTTCCTCGCTAGCCGCCGCCGGGGCGGCATCGGCGGCGTTGGCCGCGGGCGCCGCCGGGGGCGGATCGCGGTCGGCCGCGTGCAGCTGCGCCTGCGCCTCGTCCAGCGCCTGCCGGGTCTCGCGCAGGCTGCGCGCCAGCTCTTCGCGCGCCAGCTCCTGCTCCAGCTCGTTCTTCATCGAGACCCAATGCGCGCGCGCGCGGCGCAGCCACAGCCCGGCCAGGCGCGCGGCCTTGGGCAGGCGCTCGGGGCCGAGCACCACCAGTGCCACCAGCGCCACCACCAGCATCTCGCCGAGCGAGAAGTCGAACATCGCCGCCTGCCGGCGTCAGCGTGAGGTGTCGTCGTGCTCGCGCTGCTCGGAGGGCGCATCCGCCGGCGGCTCCTGGCCGATGCGCGGCGCGGGCTTGTTCGCGTCCTGCGCGCCCTCATCCTCGCCGCGCATGCCCTTCTTGAACTCGTGCACGGCCTTGCCGAGGTCGCGCGCGCCCGAGGTCAGCCGCTTGGTGCCGAACACCAGCAGCACGATCAACAGCACGATCAGCCAGTGCCAGATACTGAAGCCGCCCATGGTGCACCCGTGGAATGTAAGGAACGGAAAGAGGCCGCCAGTCTAGCAGGCGCGCGCGATGCTCACGGTTTGGTCGGCGGCGGCAGCGGCGCGCTGCTGGCCGGGTTGTCGTCGCCCAGCGGAGTCACCGTGGCCGCGCCCGGCGCGGGCGGCGGCGGGGCCGATGCCGCCTCGGCGCGCTGGCGTGCGTAGCGGGCGGCGGCGGTGGCCTCTTCCAGGGTGGTGCGGAAGGCAGCGATGGCGGGCGACGGCGGCGGCGTGCGGCCTTCGAAGATCATCCGCGGGGTGACGCCCGCGCCGTAGGCGCTGCGGTCGGCGCCGTGGTCGATCTGCAGCACTGCGCCGTCCAGCGCCACCCCGGCGAACAGCCCGCGCGCGCGCGACCACGACCAGATCTCGGCCTTCATCGCGCCGTCGGTGGCGGCCGCCGCGCTGCGGCCGACCGGGCCGGCGGCGACGCTGGCATCGGCGCCGAGGGTGAACTTGCCGTTGACGATGGTGTCCAGGCCGCGCTCGCTGCGGAACACCAGGATCACGTCGGCCGACTGCACCCCGGCCTGGAAGCCGAAGCTGGCGCCGGACAGCTTCACGAACACCGGGTTCGACCAGCTGCCGTCCGGGCGCTTGACCGCCATCATGCCGAGCCCGCGGCGGCCGCCTAGCATGAAGCCGGCCTTGATGGTGTCGGGCACCACCACGATCCCGCGCGCGTCCTCCAGCAGGCGGTCGGGGATCGAGGATTCCGGAATGGCCTGGATCTGCTTGAGCACGCGGATCGCTTCGTCGGCGCGCGCATCCTCGCGGCTGCCGGCGGCGACGCTGCCGGCGGCGAGCAGGACGGCGAGGGCGAGGGTCAGGCGGCGCGGGGTGGCGGTCATCGGGGTCTCCGGTTGCGGGGGGACTGCCGCATCCTGGCGCGGCGGCGATGAATCGATGTTAAGCCAGGCTGGCCGCGCGCGCGCTTCATGCCATCCTATGCACATGCAGGACGACGCCCCCTTTGACGCTTCCGCCGCCCCGCCCGCGCTGCTGCTGGTGAACCTCGGCACCCCGGCGGCCCCCACCGCGCCTGCGGTGCGCCGCTACCTCTCGCAGTTCCTGCACGACTACCGGGTGGTGCCGCTGACCCGCTGGCTGTGGTGCCCGCTGCTGCATTTCGTGATCCTGCCGCTGCGCAGCCCGGAAGGTGGCGCACAAGTACGCCGAGATCTGGATGGAGGGCGGCTCGCCGCTGGCGGTGCATACCGCCGCGCTGGCGGCGGCGGTCGGGGCGCGCCTGCCGGGCTGGCGGGTGCGGCACGCGATGCGCTACGGCGAGCCGGCGGTGGCCGCGGTGCTCTCCGAGCTGCGCGCGCAGGGCGTGCGCCGGGTGCGGGTGCTGCCGCTGTACCCGCAGTATTCGACCACCACCACCGCCAGCGTCGAGGACGCGGTGGCCGCGGCGCGCGGTGAGCTGCACATCGAGACGCTGCACGATTACCACGTCGATCCGGGCTGGGTCGCGGCGGTCGCGGGCAGCATCCGCGCGCACTGGCAGGCGCACGGGCGCGGCGAGCGGTTGCTGCTGTCGTTCCACGGCATTCCGCAGCGGCTGGTGCAGGCAGGCGACCCCTACGCTGCGCAGTGCGAAGCCAGCGCCGCCGCGATCGCCGCCGCGCTGGGCCTGGCGCGCGAGGAGATCGTGCTGACCTTCCAGTCGCGCTTCGGCCGCGAGGCCTGGCTGCAGCCCTATACCCAGCAGACGCTGGAAGCGCTGGCGCGCGACGGCGTGCGCGAGGTCGACGTGGCCTGCCCGGGGTTCGCGGTGGACTGCCTGGAGACGCTGGAGGAGATCGCGCTGCAGAACGCCGCGGCCTTCCGCACAGCGGGCGGCCAGGCGTTGCGCTACATCCCCTGCCTCAACGCCGAGCCGGCGCACGCCGACGCGCTGGCCGCGCTGGCGCGCGCGGCGGAGGGCTGGGCCTGATGCGCGAGATCACCCTCGACATCCCGCTGGGCCGGATCGCGGCCCTGCGCAGCGACGACCGCGGCCCGCGCGTGCTGGCGCTGCATGGCTGGCTGGACAATGCCGCCAGCTTCCTGCCGCTGGCGCCCTATCTGCGCGGGCTGGATCTGGTGGTGCCGGACCTGCCGGGCCACGGCCACAGCGTGCACCTGCCGCCCGGCACCGACTACGGCTTTCCGTTGGCGCTGAACACCCTGCTGGACGTGGCCGATGCGCTCGGCTGGGAGACGTTCTGCCTGCTCGGGCATTCGATGGGCGCCGGACTGGCCAGCCTGCTGGCGGCGGCCTGCCCGCAGCGGATCGAGCGGCTGGCGGTGATCGAGATGCTCGGCGCGCTGGCGGAGGCCCCGGAGCGCACCGCCGCCCGCATGCGCGAGGCGATCGCGCACCGCCTGCGGCCCGGGCGCGGGCTGCGCGTGTTCCCGGACATCGACACTGCGGTGCGCGCGCGCCTGCAGTCGCAGCGCGTACCCGGCACCGGGCTGGGGGAGCCGCAGTTGCGGCTACTGGTGGAGCGCGGGTTGCGCGCGGTGGACGGCGGCTTCGTCTGGTGCAGCGATCCGCGCCTGGTGCAGCCGACCCTGATCCGCATGACCCAGGCGCAGATCGACGACGTGCTGCGCGCGATCGAATGCCCGACGCTGGCGCTGTTCGCCGATCCCGCACAGCCCTACCTGCCGGATGACGAACGCCGGCGGCGGGTGGCGCTGCTGCCGCAGGGGCGGATGGCGGTGCTGCCCGGCGGCCACCACCTGCACATGCAGCAGCCGGAGGCGGTGGCGCAGGTACTGGGCGAGTTCCTCGGCGTGGGCTGAAGTGCCGGGAGTCCGAGGGGAGTGCCGCCGCCCGCGGAGCGCGGGTTCAGTCGCTGGCGGCCACCCGCACCGCCAGCTGGGTGCCGCCGGCATCGTCGCGTACCAGCTGGTAGAACACCTGACGATGCTCCTTGCGGAAAGCCAGCGTGCTGCCGTCGTCCGACTGCATCGCCAGCTCGCGTTTCCAGCCGCGGCCCTGCATCAGCCGGTCGGCTTCCGCATACACCGCCTCGCTGGTTGCCGGGGTCACCAGGTTGACCATCTGCATCCCCGCCATGTCCACCGCGGTGGCCACCCGGCGCTGCGCCGGCAGGTAGATGTCGGTGGGGAAGCCGGGCGGCAGTGCCACGCTGGTGGTGCCATCGGCCGCCGCCGCGACCCGCGCGGCCCCCGGCGCGCGCTCCACTGCCGCCTCCGGTACGCCTTCATGCGCCTTGCGGCACCCGGCCATCGCCATGGTCATGGCCATGGTGACGGCCACGACCGCGGGCAGCAGGCCCGGCAGGCGGCTGTGCGTGGTGGTCATGGATCCCCCCGGCGCTTGGTCTGTGTCTGTCCGGGAAAACGCGCTGGCGCGGGTCAGCCGGCCAGCAGCGCGCGCAGCCGGCCCTTCAGGCCGCGGCCTGCGTGGCGCAGGGAGTCGCGCTGGTCGCGCCAGTCCGGATAGCGGGCTTCGACCGCGGCCCAGAACCGCGGCGAGTGGTCGGCGTGCAGCAGGTGGCAGAGCTCGTGCACCAGCACGTATTCGAACGCCGCAGGCGGCGCCAGCACCAGCGCCAGGTCCAGCGCCAGGGTGCCGTCCGGCGCCAGCGAGCCCCATAGCGAGGTGGTGCGCTTGAACACGATCCGGCGCGGCGCGCGCGGCAGGCCGGAGAGGTATTTCGGCAGCCAGCGGCCGACATCGGCGCGGGCTTCGGCCTCGTAGAAATCGCGCAGGACGCGGCGCAGGACCGCATCGCCGGCGCTGGCCGGGGTGGTGAACCGCAGGCTGCCGTCGGTGTCGAAGACCAGTCGCGTTGCGCGGCCACCGTCCCACCGCAGCGGCAGCTCAATGCCGCGCAGCGGCAATGCCGGCGTCGCCATCCGCACCAGCCCGCTGCCGGCCACGTCGGCCTGCGCCGCGAGCTGCCCGGCCAGCCAGTCATGGTGCTCGCGCAGGAAACGGTCGCCTGCGACCAGGCTGGCACGCAGCGGCAGCGTCAGCCGCGCGCCGCGCTCGTCCACCGCCAGGCGGATCCGCCGCGCGCGCGGGTCGCGCACGCGCTGTACCGTGATTTCGCGGCCGTCGTCGAGCAGGAACGCGAGCCGGTCACGCTGGATCGCGGGCGTTTTCGGCGCGCTGCGCGCGGGCGTGAACAGGCGGAACAGGGAACCCATGGGGCGAGTGTACGCCGGCGGTTTTCCCCGGTGTGGCCGAGGTGCGGCCTCAGTCCGCCTTGCTCAGCTTGAACGCCTTTTCCAGCACTGCGAACAGGCGCTTGAACTCGCCGGTCATCAGCGCGAAGCGGGCCTGCAGCTCGGCCACGATATCGTCGTGTTCGGTGGACTCCATCTGGTCCACCGCGCCGTCCAGCAGCTTGAACTTGCGCACGATCAGGTCCTCGCCGAGCACGAAGCTGACGTGGTCGTCCAGCACCAGCGCCAGCCGCGTGCACTGCTTGCCGGCCTCCAGGTGCTTGGCGATTTCCTCGCCGGACAGCTCCATGCGCTGGATCTTCACCACCGCGCCGGAATCGGCCGGGTCGCGCAGCTCGCACTCGTCGCCCAGGGTGAGCCCGTCGGGCAGCGCATCGCCGGCCAGGTAGCCGGTGAGGATGGCGCGCGGCGCCACCTCCGCGTTCAGCGGCAGCGCCGGGAAGCTGCCGAGTGCGCGCCGCACTTCCGATACCACCGCTTCGGCCACCTTGCGCGAGGAGGTGTCCACCGCGATCACGCCGAGCGGCCCGTCCAGCAGCGCGTCGGTGCGCACCGGGCGGACGAACGCGCGCGGCAGCAGTTCGGCGATCAGCTCGTCCTTCAGCCGCTTGCGGGTGCGTCCGCCGGGCTTGCGGCCTTCTTTCTGCTCGATCGCGGCCAGCTTCTTCTGCAGCAGGTCGTTGACCACCGCGCCGGGCAGCAGCTTGTCCTCGCCGCCGACGGTCAGCCAGCGCGCACCGTCGCATGCGTGCTGAAAGCCGGCGTGGTGCTGGCCCATCGGCGCGATGAAGCCGCGCGAGGACAGCTCCAGCGCACCGACCGGCGTGAGCGCGCATTCCGCCAGCTGTGGTTCGAGGTCGGACAGATCGAGCGAGGACGGGAAGCGGAACAGGGTGAGGTTGCGGAAAAACATCGGGAATCCTGTGCGGGCTGCGGCATGGAAGCGGTGCAGCGATGTGGGAATGAGGCGGTGTGGTTCTTTTGATGCGGCTATTGCCAGGCCGGGAATGCCGGAGCGCGTGATGGGGCGATGGGAACAGCTGGGTTCTGGCGAATCCCGTTCATGGTTCGACAGGCTCACCACGAACGGGACTGCCTGCGGGCGGGCAAGGACACGACACCAACGGGACTGCTCCGGGCTGGCTAAGACTTGAGGATGTCCAGGCCGTCGTGGTTGCGCACCGGGTGCAGCGCCATCGCTACCGGCTCGTGCCCGGCCGGCGCACCGGCCAGCCAGGCATGCGCATCGGGCAGGGCCGCGCCGCTGCGCCGGCCCAGCGCGAGGAAATCGAACAGCTTCGGATCGGCCAGCTGCGACGGGCGGATGTCACCCAGCGCGCGCGCGATGGTCTCGATCCGGCCGGGCGCCTCCTTCTCCCACTGCGCCAGCATCCTCGCTACCTGCTTGCGCTGCAGGTTTTCCTGCGAGCCGCACAGGTTGCAGGGGATGATCGGGAAGCCTTTCGCCTCGGCATAGGCCGCGATGTCGTCCTCGCGCACATAGGCCAGCGGGCGGATGACGACGTGCCGGCCGTCGTCGCTGATCAGCTTGGGCGGCATGCCGGAGAGTTTGGCGTGGAAGAACAGGTTGAGGAAGAAGGTGGCCACCATGTCGTCGCGGTGGTGGCCCAGCGCGATCTTGGTGAACCCGTGCTGCGCGGCATGGGTGTACAGCGCGCCGCGGCGCAGGCGCGAGCACAGCGAGCACATGGTCTTGCCTTCCGGGATCACCCGGCTGACCACCGAATAGGTGTCCTGTTCGAGGATGTGGAAGTCCACCCCGATCGATTTCAGGTATTCGGGCAGCACGTGCTCCGGGAACCCAGGCTGCTTCTGGTCCAGGTTGACCGCGGTGATACTGAAATCGACCGGCGCTTTTTTGCGCAGCTGCAGCAGCATGTCCAGCAGGGTGTAGCTGTCCTTGCCGCCGGACAGGCAGACCATGACCTTGTCGCCGTCCTCGATCATGCCGAAGTCGGCGATCGCCCTGCCCACCTGGTGGCGCAGGCGCTTGGCCAGCTTGTCGGCTTCGCGCTTGTGGCGCGCGGGGGCAGCGCGGGGATGTGGGCCTGGGTCGTCATCTGGCCGCATTTTACCCGCCTGCCGCGGCGCGACGGGCGCGCTATGCTCGGCACATGAACCAGCCCCTCGATCCGGCCGAACTCGCGCGCCTGGCCCGGCGCGTTGCCGAGCTGCGTCAGGAGCATCGCGCCCTGGACGAGACCATCGCCCGCCTGCAGGAGGGCATCCAGGCCGACGAGCTGGTGCTCAAGCGGATGAAGAAGCACAAGCTGTGGTTGAAGGACCAGATTGCCTGGATCGAGAATCTGCTGATCCCGGACGAGCCGGCGTAGCGGCTCAGTCGCTGGAGGGCGGTGCGGCAGGGTCCTGCACGGGCAATGCCGGCTGTTCTCCGCTGCTGCGTCCGGTCCCGGCGGGGCTGATCTTCTCGATGGTGTGGCGCAGCTCGCGCCCGAGTACCACCCGCGCGTCCTTGGCCCAGGCCTTCAATCGGTCGTCGAACGCCAGCCGGCCGGTGTCGTCGGGCCACACCAGCCTGAGCTCGCGCAGCTTTCTGGATGAAGCCGCGGAACAGGGCCTTGTCGAAGAACTCGGGCGCGGCCGGGGCGTACAGCAGCGAGAGGCGCTGCGCGGTGAGCTGGCACAGGCTTTCCAGCTCGCCCGCGCCGAGCGTGCCGGAGCCGTTCTTCACCAGCACCGCGATCGCGATGTAATAGCGCTCGAACGCCTGCTGCAGGGTGTGGCCGAGCGCGCGCAGGCGGAACACCTCGTCGCTCTGCCCGGAGTTACGCTGGAGGATGCCGCCGTCCTCGTCGCTGACCTGCTCCAGCAGGCCCTCGCGGATGAACACCTCGATGGTCTGCTCGATGCGCGCGGCGAAGGTGTCTTCGTCCCACGGCAGGAACAGCTCGGCCTGCAGGAACGGGTACAGGGTGCGGCCGATCTGCTGCAGCTGGCGGCGGCCCATGCGGCGGTTGTTCTGGAAGCAGACCGCGATCCACGCGGACGCGGTGAACAGGTGCAGCACGTTGTTGCGGAAGTAGCTCAGCAGCACCGCGTTGTCGCCTTCCACCCCGAGCACGTCGCCCAGGGGGTGCGTGGTGCGGGCGATCAGGCCGATCTCCTCGCCGTGGGCGATGATCTGCTCCGGCGTGTGCGGGGTCACCGTCACCCAGTCGGAGTACGGCACCTCCGCCAGCAGGGTCTTGGACAGCGCGATCTGCGCGCGCAGGTCGGCTTCGCCCATCGCGTGCTTGGGCGTGGACAGCAGGGCCAGCGCCAGCAGGTTGATCGGGTTGACGTCGGCGGCGCGGTTGACGTTGGTCTGGATGCGCTGCGCCAGCGCGTCCACCGTGCGCGCGAACCAGGCCGGCTTCTCGTCGTCGCCGAGCGGCTGGCCATCCCATTCCGGCGCCAGTTCGGCCAGCACCTGGCCGAGCTGGATGCGCTCGCCGAAGTTCACCACCACCTGGCCGTAGTTGCTGCGCAGCACCCTGGGGATGCCGCCCAGCAGCTGCCAGATCGACTCCTTCTCTTTCGGTTTGCCGGACAGCTCGTCGAGATAGCTGCGGCCTTCCATCAGCTTCTCGTAGCCGATGTACACCGGCTGGAACAGCAGCGGCCGGGTCGGCTGGCGCAGGTAGGCGCGCACGGTCATCGCCAGCGAGCCGCCCTTGGGCTGCAGCAGCCGCCCGGTGCGCGAGCGTCCGCCTTCGATGAAGTATTCGATCGAATAGCCGCCTGCGACCAGCTGCGCCATGTACTCGCGGAACACCGCCGAATACAGCGCATTGCCCTTGAAGCTGCGGCGGGCGAAGAACGCGCCGCCCTTGCGCAGCAACGTGCCCACCACCGGCAGGTTGAGGTTGATGCCGGCGAAGATGTGCGGCGGCACCACGCCGTGGGTGTACAGCAGATAGCTCACCAGCAGGTAGTCCATGTGGCTGCGGTGGCTCGGCACGTACACCACCTCGTGGCCCGGGGCTTCCTGCTTGAACTGGTCGAGGTGGTGCACCAGCACGCCGCGATAGATCCGGTTCCAGACGAAGGTCAGGGCGAAGCTGGCCGAGCGCACCACGGTGTTGGAGTAGTCGGCCGCGATCTCCCAGAAATAGGCATTGGCCTTCTCCCAGGCCGCCTCCGGCGTGCTGCCGTCGCGCCGCGCCTGGTCGGCAATGGCGTCCTTCACCAGCGGCGCCGACAGCACCTGGTCGGCGAGCATGCGCCGGGTGGACAGGTCGGGCCCGATCACCACCTCGCGCACGCGCCGGAAATGGGTGCGCAGGAGGCGCGAGAGCTTGCGCACCGTGCGTTCCGGCTCCAGCCCTTCGGCCACGATCTCGCGCACCGGCACCGGCGCGGCGAACTGGACCAGGGTGTCGCGCCCGTTGAGCAGGATCGCCAGCAGCCGGCGGAAGCGGCCGACGATGGTCCAGTTCTCCGAGAACAGCACGGAAAACCAGCCGCTGCTGCGCTTGGGCGCCTGCCCGACGAAGATCGACACCGGCACCAGGCGCACGTCCAGCTCCGGCTGCCGCTGGTGCGCCTGCAGCAGCCGCGCCAGCGAACCGGAGTGGGTCTTGTGCTCGGCCCCGGGCAGCAGGCCGAGCGCATTCACGTGCCGGCGCGACAGCGCCACATAGGCGCGCTTGCGGCCCAGCGGGTCGCCGGCGATCGGCTGCAGCGGCGGCGGCAGCCCGGCCTCGCGGCAGGCGCGGGCCAGGATCAGCGCGTTGGACAGGCCGTAGTCCTCCAGCACGTAGCAGATCGGGCGCGGGTCGGCCGGGGTCACCGCGGCGTCGGTGTCGATCTCCAGCCGCAGCCACGGCCCCAGCAGCCACCCCAGCAGCCGCGCCCACAGCGGGTTGCGCGCCTTGCCCGCGGGCGGCGGAGGAGGGCCGGGAGGCGTGGCGGTGGCGTGTGCCAGAAACCCGGGCAGCGGCAGCGGCGCGGGCCCGGCGGGGCCGGTCGCGGGGTCGTCGGCGGCGGCCGGCGGATCGAACAGGCCGGGCTGGTCGGGAAGATTGCGGTCAGGCATCGCGGCCATTATGGCCGAGCGCCCGTTGCCGCAGGGACGCCCCGCCGCGACCCGGCGTGACCGCGGTCACGCTTTTCCGTCCGGTGCCAGCCAGTACGCCGCCGGCTGCGGGCGCCCGAACAGGAAGCCCTGCGCGCACTGGCAGCCGATTTCCAGCAGCGCCTGCCGCTGCGCCTCGGTCTCCACCCCTTCCGCCACCACGTTCAGATCCAGCGACTGCGCCAGGCTCAGGACCGCGCGAATGATCGCGATGCTGCGCTGTGCGTCGGCCTGGTCGAGATCGCGGATGAAACTGCGGTCGATCTTGATCTTCTTCAGCGGGAAGCGGTGGGCGTGGCTGAGCGAGGAATAGCCGGTGCCGAAATCGTCCAGCGCGGCGCCGATGCCGGCATCGCGCAGCCGTTGCAGGATGCGCGCGGCGGCGTCCGGATCGCCGAGCAGGGTGCTTTCGGTCACCTCGATCTGCAGCCGCTGCGGCGGGAACCCGGTCTCGCGCAGCAGCTCCAGCAGGCGCTGGTCGAAATCCTCGTACTGGAAATGGCGCGGCGAGATGTTGATGCTGATGAAGCCGCCGCTGGCCACCAGCGGCGCGCCGGCAGTGCAGGCCAGGCGGTACATGTGCCAGTCGATCGCCTCGATCAGCCCGCTTTCCTCGGCCACCGGCAGGAACTCGCCCGGGCCGAGCACGCCGCGCACCGGGTGCTGCCAGCGGAGCAGCGCCTCGTAGCCGACCGTGCTGCGGTCGTCCATGCGTACGATCGGCTGGAAGTAGGGCACGAATTCGCCCGCGTGCAGCGCGTTGCGCAGGGCCAGCTCCAGCTCCAGCACGTTCATCGCCGCGCTCTGCTGGCTTTCGTCGAACAGCACGAAGCGCTGGCGGCCGGTGGACTTGGCGCGGTACAGCGCCACGTCGGCATCGTGCAGGATCTCGTCGATGGCCAGATAGCGGTCGTGGCTGATGGCGATGCCGATGCTGACCGAGGCCTGCAGCTCGCGCTCGCCGAGCGTGAGCGGCGCCTGCATGCGCGCCAGAATGCGCTGCGCGACCTTGACCGCGGTGGCCGGCTGCGCGCCCTCCTCCAGCAGGATCGCGAATTCGTCTCCGGACAGGCGCGCCACGATGTCGGGGCCGCGCACGCAGTCCAGTAGCCGTCGCGAGACCTCGCGCAGGACCGCATCGCCGGTCAGATGGCCGAGGCTGTCGTTGAACAGCTTGAAGCGGTCCACGTCGAGGTACAGCAGGGCGAAGGCGTGTTCGGGGTTGCGCTGCTGGCTGGACAGCGCGCGCTGCAGGCGGTCGCGCAGGTACAGGCGGTTGGGCAGCCCGGTCAGCGGGTCGTGCATCACCTGGTGCTTGAGCTGCGCCTCGACCTGCTCGCGCACCGCGATCTCGCGGCGCAGCTCGCGGGTGCGCGCCTGCACGCGCTGTTCCAGCTCGGCATTCAGGCGCTCCAGCGCTTCGGCATGCCGCCGGCGCTGCACGCTGCTGGCGATCTGCTGCGCCACGAAATCCAGCAACTTGGCGTCCTGCTCGGTATAGACCAGATTCGGGCGGTAGCTTTGCACTGCGACCAGGCCCATCACGCCGCCCGGTCCGCACAGCGGGGCGCCCAGCCAGCACACCGCCGGCACACGGGTGGCGTAATGGTCGGCGTCGATCTCGCCGTGCGCCACCAGCGCGCGGACACCGGCGTCGTCGATCAGCAGCGGCCCGGTCTGGCGCAGCGCGTATTCGGTCAGCCCATGGCCCAGCGGACGATCGGCGCGATCTTCCCCGGCGGCGTCGACCGTGTACGGGATCTGCAAGTGCTGACCGTCGGGCGAGAGCAGCGCGATGTAGAAGTTCTCGGCGTCGATCAGCTCGCCCACCGCCTGGTGGATGCTGCGGTAGAACTCCGCATCGCACTGCTCGCCATTGGCCAGCGCGGCGATTTTGTACAGGGTGGCCTGCAGGTGCGCGGCGCGCTCGCGCTCGGCGATCTGGACCTGCAGCTGGGCATTGGCTTCGGCCAGTTCGCGGGTGCGCTCCACCACGCGGCGTTCGAGTTCCTCCTGGCCGCGCTTGCGCTCCACCGCATTCAGCACGTGCTCGGCCACGAAGCTGAGCACCGCGCAGTCGGACTGGGTGTAGCTCATGCCTTCCTGGTAGCTCTGCACCACCAGCGCGCCGTAAATCTGGCCGTCGCGCTGCATCGGCACGCCCATGAAATCCACCGACGGCGTGCCGATGCCGTCCTCCGGTGGCAGCCCCAGCAGCTCCACGATCTCCTCCGATGGCCCGCGCACCGCGCGGCCGTGGCGGATCAGGCCCAGGGTCAGGCTGCCGCGCATCTGCGCCGCCGGGATCTCCTGGTCGGGGTCGTACATCCCGCCGTCCATCTGGTCGACGAAGTAGATGAAGCGCAAGGTGTCGCGCTGTGGGTCGTACAGCGCGATGTAGAAGTTCTCCGCATACATCAGCCGACCGATGATCTGGTGCAGCCCGCGCAGCAGGCTCTGCATGTCGCGGTCGGAGGCGGCCAAATCGGCGATCGCGAACAGGGCGTGCTGCAATTGCTCGGCCTGCTCCAGGTCCTGCACCGAAGCGCGCAGGCGCCGGAACGCGAACAGTTCGGCCAGGCGCTGCCCGGCCAGTGCGACCAGGCGGCTGGGGCCCGGCTCCAGCCGCGCCAGCGCCCCGTGCGGCGCCAGCAGCACGGCACCGGCATCGGCCGCGCCGGGCGGCAGCAGGCGGGTATCGGGGCCCCGGCGCCACTGGGCGGACGCCCGGAGAAGGCGGCGACGGCCGCTTGCCGGCGTGCGCTCGTGGCGCTTTCCGGCGGCTCGAACAGCAACGCGCCGTGGTCGGTCCAGGCCACGGCATGGGCCTGGCGGCCGCACTCGGCCAGCCCGCGCAGCAGCGCAGCAGCGGTTTCGCGCACGCTGGCTGCGGTGGCGATCGCCAGCCCCGCCGGCGCGATCCCGGGCAAGGCACCGCCCGCGTCCGCGCCGGTCGCGCCCTGCTGTTCCGTCTGCCCGCCTTCGCTCATGCCTTGGCCTCTCCCGTGCAGGCGCGTGCCGGCATCCCCATGCCGGAGTCCGCGCATGCGAGGCAGGCACGGACGCCTTGGCGAGTATATCGGCAGGGTTCGCCCAAGCTGTTGCCCGGCCTGCCTGGACTCAGCGCCCGGGGGCGGAGCAGCCGCCAGGCGGTGCTGCGCATCCTGCACGTAATCGGCCAGGTACCAGCGGCCGTCGATCCGCACCGCGGTCGCCAGGGTGTCGATCGGGGTTCCGGCCAGGGTGTACTGCAGGCGCAACCGCGCGCGGTCGCCGGTCTGCTCGACCAGGCTGACGTGCAGGCTGCGCAGGCTGGCATCCAGGTCGAGGCCGTACTGCTGGCGCAGCTGCGCCAGCAGGGTGGCGAAGAACGGGGACAGCCGGTTCAGGCTCTGGGTCATGCCCAGCGCTGCGAACGCGGGCCAGCCGGCCTTGCCGTCGATGCCGCTGCGCACCGCCGCCGCCGAGAGCGCGGTGAAGAAGCGCTGCGCGCGCGCCGGATCGTCCAGTGGCGCGGCGATCGCCCAGCGCCCGAGGGCGGCGATCGCCTGCGCGGCGTGGTCGCGTTCGTCCGCGCTGTAGCCGGGATCGCGCTGGACATATTCGGTGCCGAACACCACTAGCGTGCGCACCGCCTGGTCGATGTCGGCGTCGGCGCCGGCGAACTGCTTGCGGAAGGTCGCCATCAGCAGCCGGTCCGCGCCCGGCGCCTGCAGCGCGGCCAGCATCGCCGGGATGCGCGCATCCAGCGGCAGCTCGTCCAGCGGCCAGCGGCTGCGGCCGTCGCGCCAGGCGCGTCGCAGCTCGGCGTGCAGCGCGGGCGGCACCGCCACCCGCGCGAAGCCCAGCCCGTCGCGCGCCAGCAGGCGGTCGCGCAGCACGTACACCGCATCCACCGGGCGCGCGGCCGGCACCGGCGCGCCGGCCTCCTGCACGCCGTCCGGTGCCGCGGGCGCGGAGGACTGCCGGCAGCCGGCCAACCCCGCCAGCAGCGCCACCAGCACAAGCACGAAGGCCGCGTGGCGGCGAAGGGTCGGCGGCAGGGCATCCCGAAGCGGCATGCGCGGAGTGTCGCGGCCGCGCGCGTGCGAGGCAAGCAGCAGCCGTCGCACTTCGTCTATATCTGTCGCCGTCGCGGCCGCGCGCGTGCGAGGCAAGCCGGCCCGCGCGCGCTCCCTTACTTCGCCTGGTGGGCCAGGATCACGGCTGCCAGCCGTAGCTGAGCTTGATGAACACGCTGCGGGTATCCCCGAACAGGGCGGGATGGTCGTCGTCGAGGAAGCCGCCCCAGGCGCCGCCGGCGTACAGCGCGGTGCGCGGGTTGAGCTTGTAGGAATAGACCAGCTGCGCGGCGCGGTCGCGGGCATGCTGGTTGACGGTCTCCGTGTACAGCGCCTGGTTGCGCTCCACGTTGCTGCCCTGCAGGGTCAGGCGCAGGCGCTGGCGCGGAGTGAGCTGCCAGCTGCCGCCGAGGTTGGCGATGTTGGCGGTGAACGCGGTGCCGCCGTCGCGGCGCAGGCGCTGGTGGACGAGGTCCCAGTTCAGGTTGATACCGCGCGCGAGATCGGTCTCGCCGTTGAGGTTCAGCAGCAGGCGCTGGCCCAGGCGCGATCCGGTCAGGTCGAGCACGCGGCCATTGTTCGCGGCCAGGCCCAGGCGCAGGCTGGGCAGCGGCCACAGCCCGGCGAACAGCGACAGGTCGTGCTCGTGGTACAGCGCGCCGTTCCAGAAACGGGTGCGCACCAGCGGCGCGAGGCTGAAGTTGCTGCGCATCGGGCCCTGCACGGCCAGGCTCAGCTTGACGTCGCGTTGCAGCAGCTGCCCGTCGAAGCGCGTGCTGGTGCCGCCGCTGGCAGCCAGACTGATGCGGTTGAACGCGGCATCGTCGCGGTACCAGACGCGGTTGCCGGACAGCGCGCTGCGGCGGTAGCCGACCTGGCCGATGAAGCCGAGATCGGCGCGGAAGCCGGGGCCGATGTCCACGTGCAGGGCGCTCAAGCCCCAGTGGCGGTTGCCGTAGCTGTACTGCACCTGCCAGGCATTGCCGGATGGGCGCGGGTTGCCGCCGAGTTCGTCGGCATAGGCGCCCACGATCGCCTGCGGATAGCGCGCGTCGCTGTGCAGCAGCTGCGCCGACAGGGTGTGCCCGCCCTGCTGCCAGCGCGCATCCAACCCAGCCACGCCGTTGGCGTAGTTCTCGCCGCGGCGGAAGGTGCCGATCACGCCGACGCTGGCGTGCTGGTTGAAGTCGTAGCGGTAGCGGCCGACCGCCACGTCGGCCTTCTGGTCCAGCGACTGGAAGCTGGAACCCAGCACGCCCGGCACCAGCAGCTGGGTGGTGGCGTCGCGCGCCAGCAGCGCGCCGTAGGTGCTGCCGTCGCTGCGCCCGGTGATGCGCAGCCCGAAATCGGGGTCGGCGATCTGGCGGGTGTAGAGCACGTTCAGCGGGGTGGTGAAGTAGTCCGCGCCCTCCAGGAAGAACGGCCGCTTCTCCTGGTAGAACAGGGCGAAGCCGTCGTTGAAGTTGACCTGCAGCTGGTCGGTCTCGACCTGCGAAAAATCCGGGTTCAGGGTGGCGTTGAGCGTCATCGCCGGCGAGGGTGCCCAGCTCACGTCCAGCCCCGGCGAGACCTTGGAATCGGTCCTGCCCCAGGGCGTGCCGGCGGCGTCGCGGGTCTGGCCGAGGCCGGCGGTGAGGGTGGGCACCAGCGCCAGGTTGCGGCCCTGGTGCACGCCCTCCATCCCGGTGTACTGGCCCCATTCGCACTGGAAGCAGCGCGAGTCGCGCGGCACCCGGTGGCTGGCGAGCAGATGGCGCTTGTCGCGCGGCCAGTTGCGGAGCAGCGAGATCCCCCCAATGCTGCAGGCCGCCGCCGCGCGGGAAGCGCAGGGTCGAGAACGGAATCCGGATCTCCACGTCGTAACCGCTCGCGGTCAGCCGCCCGGCGCTCTGCCACAGGCCATCCCAGCTCGGATCCTCCTGGTTGGCGGGGTTGCTCTCGTCGCGGATCAGGTCGGCCTGCACGCCCAGCGGGTTGACGATCAGCTCGTAGCCGCGGCGGTGGTCGTTGAAGGTGTCCAGGAACACGCCCACCCAGTCGTCGTTGAACGCGCTGTCGCGGTCGCGCAGGTGGGCCTGGATGCGCGCGGGATCGGGGTCTTCGGCATGGAAGGCGAAGTACAGCGTGTCGCGGTCGTAGCCGATGCGCACGCGGGTTTTCACCGGCGCCGGGGTGTTGTCGCCGGGCTGGATGTCGTAGGCGATCTCCTGCACCAGCGCGCCCTGCCAGGCGGCGTCGTCGAGCTTGCCGTCGATCACGATCGGCCCCTGCAGCAGCGGGATGCGGCCGCCGGGCACGGTGGCCGGCGGCGGGGCGGTCGCTTGAGTGCCGGTGCCGGCACGGGCGAACGGGGCGCACAGCAGCAGGGCGGCGATCAGGGCATGCGGTTTCAAGCGGGGCATCTGGCGGGAGTCGTGAATGTGGTGTTGGCAGGGATGCCGCGGGCGCCGCCACGGTTGCCATGACCGATGGCAGGGGTGGCGACGGTTCCGGCCGGCGTGGCGGGCACGATGCCCGTGATGCGCGCGCCCCCGAAGTGCCGCAGGTGGGTGCGACCTTCGGCACGGCGGCGGCGCGCGGGCGATGGCGCTAAACTCGGTGCTTTCCGCTGCAAGGCCCGATATCCATGCGTCAGCTGCTCCTGTCCGCCGCCATCGCCGCCGCGCTGGGCGCGCCCCTCGCCGCCTGCAACCGCGCGCCCGCCCCGGAAACCGCCGCCACCCCCGCCGCCGCGCCCGCCGTGGCCGAGAAAATCGTGGACGAACATTCCTTCTCGCAGCCGGACAAGGTCCGTATCACCGACCTTGCGCTGGACCTCGCGCTCGACTTCGACAGGAAGGTCATCAGCGGCACCGCCACCTATACCCTCGACTGGCTGGACAAGTCCGCCACGGCGCTGGTGCTGGACACCCGCGACCTCACCATCGACAAGGCCGAGGGCCTGGGCGCGGACGGCAAGTGGACGCCGCTGCAGTTCTCGCTGTCGGACAAGGACAAGGTGCTGGGCAGCGCGCTGACCATCGAGACGCCGACCCGCCCGGCCAAGGTGCGCGTCACCTACGCCACCTCGCCGGAGGCCTCCGGCCTGCAGTGGCTGGCGCCGGCGATGACCGAGGGCGGCAAGCTGCCCTTCATGTTCAGCCAGTCGCAGCAGATCCACGCGCGCTCGTGGGTGCCGCTGCAGGACACCCCGCAGGTGCGCTTCACCTACAGCGCGCATGTGAAGGCGCCGAAGGACGTGATGGTGCTGATGAGCGCCGACAACGACCCGAACGCGGTGCGCGACGGCGATTACAGCTTCAAGATGCCGCAGAAGATCCCGTCCTATCTGCTGGCGATCGCCGCCGGCGATTTGGTCTTCAAGCCGATCTCCGCGCGCAGCGGGGTGTGGGCCGAGCCGGCGATGGTGGACAAGGCCGCGCACGAGTTCGAAGACACCGAGAAGATGATCGACACCGCAGAGTCGCTGTACGGCCCGTACCGCTGGGGCCGCTACGACCTCTTGGTGCTGCCGCCCAGCTTCCCTACGGCGGCATGGAGAACCCGCGCCTGACCTTCGCCACCCCGACCGTGATCGTCGGCGACAAGTCGCTGGTGTCGCTGGTCGCGCACGAGCTGGCGCACAGCTGGTCCGGCAACCTGGTCACCTTCGCCACCGACAAGGACGCCTGGCTCAACGAGGGCACCACCACCTACGTGCAGAGCCGCATCACCGAGGCCCTGTACGGCCGCGACATGGCCGACATGGAGGAGGTGATCGACCGCGACGAGCTCGAGCAGGAATACAAGACCCTGCGTCCCGAGCTGCAGCGGCTTTCGCTCAAGCCGGGCACCCTGGCCGATCCGGACGACCAGTCCAGCGCCACCGTGTACACCAAGGGCGCGTGGTTCCTGGAGTTTCTGGAGAAGCGTTTCGGCCGCGACGTGTTCGATCCGTGGCTGAAGGGCTATTTCGACCACTTCGCGTTCCAGAGCATCACCACGGCGCAGTTCCGCGATTACCTCAAGACCACCCTGATCGACAAGCACCCGAACGTGGTGACGATGCAGGAGGTGGACCAGTGGCTGTACGAGCCGGGCATCCCCGGCAACGCGCCGCAGGTGGAGTCGGCCAAGTTCGCCACCGTGAACGCCGCGCGCATCGCCTGGCAGGGCAGCGGCCAGCTGCCGGCGAAGGCGGTGACCGATGCCTGGACCACCCAGGAGTGGGTGCACTTCCTGGAGACCATGCCGGCCACGCTCAAGCCGGAGCAGCTGGCGCAGCTGGACGCGGCCTACCACTTCACCGGCACCGCCAACGGCGAGATCGCGATGCGCTGGTACCCGCTGGCCGAGCGCAGCGGCTACACCGCCGCGCGCGAGGAGATGGGCAAGTTCCTGGAGAAGGTCGGGCGGCGCAAGCTGATCCTGCCGATCTACAAGGCGCTGGTGGCCACCCCGGACGGGCTGGCGTTCGCCGAGCAGGTGTTCGCCAAGGCCCGGCCGGGCATGCATCCGATCACCGCCGGCTCGGTGCAGGCGATCCTGGACGCCGCCAAGGCGCAGGCGACGCCGGCCGCCGCCGCGCCGTGAGCCGGCGCCAGGCGCACGGGCCGGGATGGACGGCGCGCGCACGTTCGCTGCGCTGCTGCTGACGCTCGCCGCGCTGGCCGCACTGGCGGCGGTGTGGGCGTGGGTGCGGGAACCGTACCGCCTGCTGCGCCTGGTCTTCGCCCTGCTGCGCCTGGCGCTGGGCCTGCGCCGGCGCCAGGTGCAGGTGGCTGGGCATCGCTGGGTGTATGCCGAGCGCCGCGCGCGCGATCCGGCGGCGCCGACCCTGGTGCTGCTGCACGGGTTCACCGGCAGCAAGGAGAACTGGTATCTGCTGGCGCGCGCGCTCGGCCGTCGCTGCCACCTGCTGATCCCCGACCTGCCCGGCTGGGGCGAGTCCGAGCGCAAGCCGGGGGCCGCCTACGGCTTCGTCGAGCAGGCGGAGCGCGTGGCCGCGTTCATCGCCGCATGCTCGCCTTTGCGGCCGGTGGTGCTGGTCGGGCATTCGATGGGCGGCGGGATCGCCGCGCTGGTCGCCGCCCGCCATCCGCAGCGGGTGGCGCGCGTGGCCCTGCTGAGCGCCGCCGGGGTGCGTTTTGCCGACAATGCCTTCGGGCTGGCGGTGCTGGCCGGCGAGAATCCCTTCGCCGTGCACGATGCCGCCTCGCTGCGCCGCTATCTGCACACGGTGTTCTTCGATCCTCGCGCCATGCCCTGGTTGCCGTGGCCGCTGTCCGCCGCGCTGATCGCCCGCCGCCGCGCCGACGCCGCGTTCGAGCAGGCGGTGCTCGACCAGATCGGGCGCGGGCCGGACAGCCTGCGGCCCGGCGAGGAGGCGGTGCGGATCCGCCAGCCCGCGCTGCTGGTCTGGGGCCGGCAGGACGCGGTGATCGACCCCAGCGCGCTGGCGCTGTACGCCGCGCGCATTCCGCACGCGCGGCAGCGGCTGCTGGACGGCTGCGGGCACATGACGCCGGTGGAGCGCGCGCGCGAGGTCGCGCAGGCGCTGGTGGCCTGGATCGAGGACACACCCGCCGCGTCCGGCTAAGCTTTCCGCTTCCCGCAGACTGCTTTGATGCCGCCATGTCCCGCGCCGCCCTGCCCGCCGCGTTCGCCGTGTTTGCCGCCGCCGCCCTGCTGCTGGCCGCCTGCCAGCGCGGCGAGGATCCGAAGGTCGCCGCCCAGGCCGCGGCGAAGGAGCAGGCCGCCGCCGCGATGGAGAAACAGTTCGAGGACGCGGTGGCGGCGCAGAACTGGCGCCTGGCCAAGGGCTATGCCGAGGTGCTGCAGGTGGACTACCCGACCAGCGCCGCCGCGCAACGGGTCAAGCCGCGGCTGGACGAAGTGCGCGCCAGGGCCGAGGCCCAGGTGCAGCAGCAGCGGCTGGCCGCGCTATGGAGCTACGACGACATCCCGGTTGCGGGCGGTGGCCATCAGCTGTCGGCGGCGATCTATTCGCAGGAGCCGGTGGATACCGACGGCAGCGGCGCGCATCCGGTGCGGCTGATCTTCCGCGATCATCCCCAGTGGGGCCGCAGCGCCTATCTGGTGCTGCAGGCCGGCGATTTCGACTGCTACCGCGGCTGCCGGCTCAAGGTCACGCTGGACGGCCAGGTGCACACCCTGCCGGGCTCGCGCCCGAAGACCGACGAGGCCATCGCCATGTTCATCGACGACTGGAGGGGCCTGTGGAAGCTCGCCAGGTCCGGCAAGCAGCTGGCGATCGAATTCCCCACCCGCGACGTCGGCGCGCGCACCGCCCAGTTCGAGGTCGGCGGGCTGGACCCGGCCCGGCTGCCGAAGTGGAACTGAAGGCGCGCGTGGCGCGCCCGGCGGCCCCGCCTCAGGCCAGCGCGTAGCCGAACTGCTGGCGGAACTGCTCGGCGAATTCGGCGTAGTCGAAGCGCTGGTTCTGGGTGCCGGGGTGCTCGACCTTGAGCGCGCCCATCAGGTTGCCCATGCGGCCGATGGTCTCCCAGTCGTAGCCCTTCTCGATGCCGAAGATCAGGCCGGCGCGGAAGGCGTCGCCGCAGCCGGTGGGGTCGGTGACGCGGCGCTCGTGCGCCGGCGGGATGCGGTAGCTGGTGCCGTCGGCGTGGATCTCCGCGCCCTTGGGGCCGCGGGTGGTGATGTAGGCCTTCACCTTGCCGGCGATGTCGCGCTCGCTCCAGCCGGTGCGTTCCTGCAGCAGGTTGGATTCGTAGTCGTTCACGCAGACGTAGTCGGCCTGCTCGATGAAGCGGCGCAGCTCCTCGCCGTTGAACAGCGGCATGGCCTGGCCGGGGTCGAAGATGAACGGGATGCCGGCCTCGGCGAACTCGCGCGCGTTCTGCAGCATGCCTTCATAGCCGTCCGGGCTGACGATGCCGATGGTGACGCCCGGCACGTCCTTCACGTGGTTTTCAAAGCTGCGCATCATCGCGCCGGGATGGAAGGCGGTGATCTGGTTGTTGTCGTGGTCGGTGGTGATGAACGCCTGCGGGGTGAACAGCTCGTCGATCACCTTCACGTGCGCCAGGGTGATGCCCTGCTCGGTGAACCACTCGCGGTAGGGGCCGAAATCGGCACCGACGGTGGCCATCGGGATCGGGTCGCCGCCCAGCAGCTTGAGGTTGTAGGCGATGTTGCCGGCGCAGCCGCCGAACTCGCGGCGCATCCGCGGCACCAGGAACGACACGTTCAGGATGTGCACCTTGTCCGGCAGGATGTGGTTCTTGAACTGGTCGGGGAACACCATGATGGTGTCGTAGGCCAGCGAGCCGCAGATCAGGGCTGCCATGGACGCCTCGGTCGTTAGGAATGCAGGGCCGCGAATGATACCCGCCCGGCCCGGCCGGCGGCATCGCCGCTGAATGCCGGCGGGGCGGTTCCTTGCCGCCGGCGGGGGGCGTTGCTAGGCTTGTCCGCCCCCCGGCGTCCGCCGCGGCTCCCCCGCCCCAGGCGAGCATTCTCCCGTACCGCGTCGCGTACGCGGCCCACCCCCATTCCGGCACGACACCCGCATGTTCAAGTTTCTCAGGGGCTATTTCTCCAGCGACCTGTCCATCGACCTCGGTACCGCCAACACGCTGATCTATGTGCGCGGCCAGGGCATCGTCCTCAACGAGCCGTCGGTGGTGGCGGTGCGCCAGGACCGCGGCGGCGGCGCCAAGGCGGTGGCGGCGGTCGGCAGCGAGGCCAAGCAGATGCTCGGCCGCACGCCCGGCCACATGACCACGGTGCGGCCGATGAAGGACGGCGTGATCGCCGACTTCACCTACACCGAGGAGATGCTCAAGCACTTCATCCGCAAGGTGCACAAATCGCGCGTGCTGCGGCCCAGCCCGCGGGTGCTGGTGTGCGTGCCGGCCGGCAGCACCCAGGTGGAGCGCCGTGCGATCAAGGAATCGGCCGAGGAGGCCGGCGCGCGCGAGGTGTACCTGATCGAGGAGCCGATGGCCGCGGCGATCGGCGCCGGCATGCCGGTGACCGAGGCGCGCGGCTCGATGGTGGTGGACATCGGCGGCGGCACCACCGAGGTGGCGGTGATCGCGCTGAACGGCATCGTGTACTCGCAGTCGGTGCGGATCGGCGGCGACCGCTTCG
The DNA here is from genome assembly GCF_024704365.1 of Thermomonas sp. S9. Taxonomy (GTDB): domain Bacteria; phylum Pseudomonadota; class Gammaproteobacteria; order Xanthomonadales; family Xanthomonadaceae; genus Thermomonas. The sequence goes on along the minus strand of NZ_JAJDFY010000001.1, from coordinate 233,782 downwards.
ACGAGTCGATCATCAACTACGTGCGCCGCCACCACGGCATGCTGATCGGCGATGCCACCGCCGAGCGGATCAAGCTGGAGCTGGGCAACGCGTTCCCGCAGCAGCAGGTGCGCGAGATCGAGATCTCCGGCCGGCATCTGGCCGAGGGCGTGCCCAAGATCATCACCATCAATTCCAACGAAGTGCTGGAGGCGCTGCGCGAGCCGCTGGCCGGGATCGTGTCCGCGATCAAGCTGGCGCTGGAGCAGACCCCGCCGGAGCTGTGCGCGGACGTGGCCGAGCGCGGCATCGTGCTGACCGGCGGCGGCGCCCTGCTGCGCGACCTCGACAAGCTCATCAGCGGCGAGACCGGCCTGCACGTGCAGGTGGCCGACGACCCGCTGACCTGCGTCGCCCGCGGCGGCGGTCGCGCGCTGGAGCTGGTGGACATGCACGGCAACGAGTTCTTCGCGCCGGACTGAGCGCGCCCACGCGGCAGCGCGGTCACCGTCTGCCGGCGTCCTCGTCACGGCCGTTTTCTCTTCTTCGATCTCTCGCATAGTCCTTGCCCGATGCCCCAGGCCGGCCCTTCCGCATCCCGTCCCGGCGATATCGCCGGCGTGCTGCGGTTGCTGGCCTACCTGGTGGCGGCCGGCGCGCTGATGGTGCTGGATTTCCGCGGCGGCTGGCTGCACGCCGTGCGCGCGCAGGCTGAGGCACTGGTGCAGCCGCTGTGGTGGCTGGCGGCACAACCGGCGCGGCTGGCGATCGGTGTGCGCGAGAACGCGGTCTCGCGCAGCCAGCTGATCGCCGACAACGCCCGCCTGCGCCAGGAGTTGTTGCTGACCACCGCCCGCAACGCGCGCCTGCAGATGGTGGCGGCCGAAAACGCGCGCCTGCGTGGCCTGCTCGACAGCGCCGCGCGCGCGCCTGGACGTGCAACTGGCCGGCGTGCTCGACGTCGATCTCGATCCCAGCCGCCAGCGCCTGCTGCTGGACGCCGGCAGCCGCAGCGGCGTACGCGTGGGGCAGGCGGTGATCGATGCCGGCGGGCTGCTGGGGCAGGTGATCGCCACCACCCCGGCCACCGCGACCGTGCTGCTGGTGACCGATCCCGACCACGCGGTGCCGGTGATGGTGGCGCGCAGCGGGTACGCCTGGTGGTGTACGGCACCGGCCGCAGCGATCGCCTGCAGCTGGCCGACGTGCCGCTGTCGGCGGACGTGCGCGAGGGCGATGAACTGCTCACCTCCGGGCTCGGCAGCCGCTTCCCGCCGGGATTCGCGGTGGGCCGGGTGGCCGCGCTGCGCGCCGACGACAGCCGCGCCTTCCTCGAGGCCGACGTGATCCCCGCCGCGCAGCTCGACCGTGGCCGCGACGTGCTACTGCTGCGCGGCTACCAACCGCCGCTGCCGGCCTGCCCGCCGGCCCCGGCCCCGACCGGCAAGAAGCCGGCCGCCGTGGCGCCCGCCGCCGGCGCCTGCGTACCGTCCGCGGCGGCGCCAGCACCAACACCAACATCAGCCGGGGCGGCGCCCGCGGCCGTTGCGCCTACCGCGCCCGCCGCCCGTCGCCCGCCGGAGCGTGCGCGATGAGCCGGCCGCGCAATACCTGGGTGCTGCCGCTCAGCCTCGCCGCGGCGCTGCTGCTGGGGCTGGTGCCGCTGCCGGAGGCGCTGCAGCCGCTGCGTCCGTACTGGTTGGCGCTGGTGCTGGCGTACTGGCTGCTGGAGGCGCCGCAGCGGGTGGGGCTGGGCAGCGCGTTCGTGCTCGGCCTGCTGGCCGACCTCGCGTTCGGCAGTCTGCTGGGCGAGCAGGCGCTGCGGCTGGTGGTGCTGGCCTTCATCATCGAGCGCTTCCGCGCGCGCCTGCGCTTTTTCCCGATGTCGCAGCAGACCCTGGCACTGGGCGTGCTGCTGTTCAACGACCGCATCATCACCGCGGTGATCCACCTGCTGATGGGCGCGCCGCAGCTGGCCTGGGCCTACTGGCTGGCACCGCTGCTGGGCATGCTGCTGTGGCCGCCGCTGCACCTGCTGCTGGACGCGGCGCGCCTGCGCCGGCGGGGCTGAGCCATGTTGCGGCGGATGCGGCCACTCAAGGACCATGCCGGCGAGGCGGCGCTGTTCCGGCGGCGCGCGCTGGTGGGCCTGCTGGCGGCGCTGGGCGGGCTGGCGGTGCTGGCTGGCTGGTATTTCAACCTGCAGGTGACCCAGCATGCGCTGTACGCCACCCGCTCCGAGCGCAACCGCCTGCGGCTGGTGCCGGTGGCGCCGGCGCGCGGGCTGATCTACGACCGCAAGGGCCGCATCCTGGCCGACAACGTGGCCGCCTGGCGACTGGACGCAGTGCCCGAGCGCGCCGGCGACGGCGTGGCTCTGCTGCGCGCGCTGCAGGGCGTGGTGGCGCTGGATGCCGAGCAGCAGCAGCGCTTCCTGCGCGACTACCGCGCGGCGCGCCCGTTCAAGCCGGTCACCCTCAAGCTGCGCCTCAGCGACGAGGAGGCCGCGCGCTTCGCCGCCAACCGCTGGCGTTTCCCCGGGGTGGACCTGGTGCCCTACCTCGGGCGGGTGTATCCGTACGGCGCGCTGTTCGCGCACGTGATCGGCTACGTCGGGCGCGCCGACGAGCACGACCTGGAGAAGCTGGGCGAGGCCGCCGCGGCCTATACCCACGTCGGCAAGAGCGGGCTGGAGCGCTATTACGAGGACGAACTGCGCGGGCGCCCCGGCTACCGCCGGCTGGAGACCAACGTCGCCGGGCGCACCGTGCGCGCGCTCGACACCGTGCCCGCAGTGCCCGGGCACGACTTGCGGCTGTCGATCGACGCCGACTTGCAACAGGCGATGGTGGATGCCTTCGGCGACCTGGAAGGCTCGGCGGTGGCCATCGACCCGCGCACCGGCGAGGTCCTGGCGATGGTCAGCCTGCCCAGCTTCGACCCCAACCTGTTCGTCAACGGCATCCGCCATGCCGACTTCCAGGCCCTCAACGACAACCCTTCGCGCCCGCAGTTCAATCGGCTGGTACAGGGAGGCGTGGCGCCCGGCTCGACGGTCAAGCCGTTTCTGGCCCTGGCCGGGCTGGACAGCGGCCTGCGCCGGCCCGAAGACAAGGTGTTGTCCACCGGCATGTTTTATTTGCCCGGCTTCAAGCGCGGCTATGGCGATTCCCACCGCGGCGGTCACGGCTGGACCGATCTGCGCAAGTCGATCTATGAATCGGTCAACACCTACTACTACCGGCTGGCGCTCGACATGGGCATCGACCGCGTCGATCAGTACATGGCCCGCTACGGTTTCGGTGCACCGACTGGCATTGATCTGCCCGGCGAAATCGCCGGCATCCTGCCCTCACCCGCCTGGAAGGCCCAGCATGCCCGTCGGCAAGGGCCGTGGTATCCCGGCGACACCGTGATCACCGCGATCGGCCAGGGCTTCTGGAAGGTCACCCCGCTGCAGTTGGTGCAGGGCACCGGCGCGCTGGCCACTGGCTGGCTGCGCCCGCCGCATCTGGTCAAAGCGGTTCGCACCGGCTTCGGCGCCCCCTGGCAGCCGGTGCAGGTCACGCCCAAACGCCGCATCAGCGACAATCCGCAGCATCTGCAGGTGGTGCGCGAAGGCATGATCGGCACCGTGCACGGCCCCGGCACCGCCACCAACATCCGCCCCGGGTTGACCTATCTGATCGCCGGCAAGACCGGCACCGCGCAGGTGGTCAGCCGGCGCGGCAATACCGCGGTCAACCCCAAGAGCCTGCCGCTCCATCTGCGTCACCGCGCCCTGTTCATCGCCTACGCACCGGCCAATGATCCGCAGATCGCCATTGCGGTCGCGGTGGAAGGCGGTGGTTACGGTGCCGACACCGCTGCGCCGATCGCCCGCAAGGTGTTCGACGCCTGGCTGCTGGGCAAAATGCCGACCCCCGCAGCCAGCACCGGCGCCACCCTTCCGGCACAGCCGGCGCGGGTGGACTTCTCCGGCGTGCGGGGCACCCCCGGATGCCGAGCCGGTGCCGCCGTCGGCCCCGCCTGCGACGGCTGCGGAGCCACGTCCATGAGCGCCCTGCTGCACTTGCTACTCAGCCTGCTGCGCCGCTTCGTGCGTAGCCTGGATCCGATCCTGACGCCGGCATTGCTGGTGCTCATGGCGATCGGGCTGGCCGTCCAGTACAGCGCCAGCAATGCCTCGCTGCGCGGGGTCATCGCCCAGGCCGTGTTTTACGGCGTCGGCCTGGCTGGCCTGTGGGTGATCTCCCGTCTCCCGGCGCACCTGATCAAACAGGCCACCCCTGCCATCTTTGCCCTGTCGATGCTGCCAATGGTGGCGGTGCTGTTCATCGGCCAAGGCAAATACGGCAACCACTGGATCAACCTGGGGTTTTTCAATGTGCAGCCGGCCGAGCTGTGCAAACTCACTCTGCCGATGCTGCTGGCCTGGCATTTCGACCGCCACCGGCTGCCACCGTCACCGTCGGTGTTGTTGACGGCCCTGGCCATCATCGCAGTGCCCGTCGGGCTGACCCTGTTGCAACGGGATCTCGGCACTGCGGTGCTGATCCTGGCCACCGGCGTGTTCGTGCTGTTTTTAGCCGGCACGTCCTGGTGGTGGTGGGGGATCGCCGCGACGGTCGGCGGCGGCGGCTTCGCGCTGGCCAAATGGGCGCCGATCGAATGGTTCTGGTTCCTGCGGCCCTATCAGCAGCAGCGCATTCTCACCTTCCGCAGCCCCGACAACGACCCGCTGGGCGCGGGCTGGAACATCCTGCAATCGCAGATCGCCATCGGCGGCGGCGGGCTGACCGGCAAAGGCTGGGGCCTGGGCACGCAGTCGCATCTGAACTACCTGCCCGAGCACACCACCGATTTCGCCTTCTCGGTATTGGCCGAGGAGTTCGGCTGGCTGGGCGTGGTGCTGGTGCTGACGCTGTATCTACTGATAATCGCACGCTGCCTGTGGATCGCGGCCGACGCTCGCGATGGCTACGCCCGCCTGCTGGCCGGGACGATTGGCCTGTCGCTGTTTGCGTTCGTATTCGTCAATGGCGGCATGGTGGCGGGCCTGTTGCCGGTGGTCGGCGTGCCGATGCCCCTGCTCAGCTACGGCGGCACTTCGGCCGTCACCATCCTGCTCGGCTTCGGGCTGGTGATGGCGCTGCGCGCGCACCGGCCGCTGCGCGGCTGAAAACGGGGCCGGGTTCGGCCCGTTCACGTCCGGCGTGCTACCCTCGGCGCCGATGATCCGACGTCTCCTGCTCTGTCTGCCCGCGGCACTCCTGGCTGCCTGCACGACATCCCCGGTGCATCCCGTCGCGCCGCCGTCGTCGCCGTCGCCGCCCGCCGTGCCGGCGCCCGCACCGGTCACGCCCGCCGCGAATGCCGAGGTGGACCTGGCCACGGCGCGCGCGGCGTTCGTGCGCGAAACCGCCCAGCGCTTTGGCATTCCCGCCCGACAGATTGAGGCGGTGCTGGCGCAGGCACAGATCCGCGAGCCGATCCGCGCCGCCATGGCCAACCCGGCGGAGGCCAAGCCCTGGCGTGAATACCGGCCGATCTTCCTGCAACCTTCACGGATCGAACGCGGACGTGCCTTCCTCGCCGCGCACCGCGCCGCCCTGCAGCGCGCCGAGGACACCTACGGTGTCCCGAAAGAGCTGATCGTCGCCATTCTCGGCGTGGAAACCGGCTATGGCGCCAACCAGGGCCGCTGGCCGGTGCTGGATGCCCTCTACACCCTGGCCTTTGCCTACCCACGCAGCGGCGACCCCGGCCAAGGCCGCCTACGAAGACCGGCGCGCGGCGTTTTTCCGCGACGAGCTGGCGCAACTGTTTGCGCTGGCCAAGGACGAGGGGCTGGACATCACCACGCTCAAGGGCAGCTACGCCGGCGCGATGGGCTGGGGCCAGTTCATGCCGTCCAGCTATCGTCAGTACGCGGTGGACGGCGATGGCGATGGCAAGCGCGATCTGTTCAACGACCTGGATGATGTGATCGCCTCCGTGGCCAACTATTTCGCCCAAAAAGGCGGCTGGCAGCCCGGCGGCCCGGTGATGCTGCGCGCGGTGCGGGATGCGGCGGCGGCCGACCTCACCCAGTCAGGCAATACGGTGGTGCTGGATCAAACCCTGGCCTCACTGGCCTCGCTCGGCTATCGCCCGGCCGCAACAGACGTGATGCCGCCACCGCAGACCCCGGCGGGCCTGATCACCCTCGACGGCGAGGCTGGGCCGGAATACTGGATCGTCTTCAACAACTTCCGCGCGATCACCACCTACAACCTCTCGCGCCTGTACGCGACTGCGGTGTACCAGCTTGCGCAGGCGATCGCCGTCCAGCCGGAGGGCGAGGCATGAACCGCCATTGGCGCCTGCCGGGCCTGCTGCTGCCCTTGGCCCTGGCCGCCTGCGCCACCACCGGCGGCGGCGCGCCCAGCACGGGCGGGAGCGCCCATGTGCCACCGCCCCCGGTCGTCACGACGCCGCCCCCCAAATCCTCGCCCTACCCCCCGGCGCAGGAAGACCCCGACAAGCGCGGCGATTACGTGGCCGGGGGCTGTTCCGCCCTGGTGTGCCCGACAGCGTGCCGGAGGACATCCCGGACGTGGATGCCATCCCGGAACCGGATGTGCGCGCCGAGCCGCGCGCGCCCACCGGCAACCGCGATTACGTGGTGCTGGGTAAGCAATACCGGGTTCTGGACGATGTCGCAGGCTACAGCGAAGAGGGGCTGGCGTCGTATTACGGCACCAAGTTCCATCGCCGCCGCACCTCCAGTGGTGAGGTGTACGACATGTACGCCTTCACCGCCGCGCACAAGACCCTGCCGCTGCCCAGCTTCGCCCGGGTGACCAATCTGGAAAACGGCAAGTCGGTGGTCGTGCGCGTCAACGATCGCGGGCCGTTCCATCCAGGCCGCATCATCGACTTGAGTTATGCCGCCGCGGTCAAGCTGGGCTTTCGCGACAAAGGCAGTGCCCGGGTTCGGGTGGAGGCGCTGACTCCGGACCAAGACACCGCCGCAACACCAACCAGCCCGCTGGATGGCCTGCTGGCCGGCCTGCCGGATCGATCCGCCTCAACTGACACCACCGCAACCAGCCCCACCCCGCCCCCCGCCAGCGCATCGACGGCTTCTGCCAATGCGCACGTCACGCCCGCCCCCGCCGGCAACCGCGGCCTGATCCTGCAGATCGCCAGCTTCAGCGACCGCCGCAATGCCGAGCAGGCGCTGCTGCGCCTGCGCGCCGCGGCGATCGAACAGGCCTGGCTGGAACCCACCCAGCGCAACGGCCGCACGCTCTGGCGGCTGCGCGTTGGCCCATTGAACGAGGCCGACGGAACGGAACTCGCGGCACGGATTGCCGGTCTGGGATTGGGCACGCCCACGCGCGTGCATGACTGACCCGATCTTTCCCATACGACTTAGAATGGTCGTTTGCATGCCGTGCCGCTGCCAGGCGGCCCAGGAGTGTTGTTGATGATGCGTTCCCTGTTTGCAGTCACCTTGACGGCCGCCGTGCTGTCGGTCGGCAGTGGGCTGGCCATGGCGCAGCCACAGGCACGACCGACCGCGCCGACCGCTGCTGCCCTGCCGATCCCCGACGCGCCTGCGCCCGCGGTCAGCAAGGCTTGGCTGGTGATGGACTACACCACGGGGCAAGTCCTGGCCGGTGAGAACATCCACACGCGGGTGGAGCCGGCCAGTATCACCAAGGTGATGACCAGCTACGTGCTCGCCGCCGAGATGGCCACGGGCCGGATCAAACCCAACGATCCGGTACTAATGAGCGAGCACGCCTGGCGCGCCGGCGGCGCCGGCACCGATGGCAGCTACAGCGGGTTCGAGGTCAACAAAACCGCGCCGCTGGTGGAGATGGAAAAGGCCATGGTGGTGCAGTCCGGCAACGACGCCGCCATCGCCCTGGCCGAACACGTGGCCGGCAGCGAGCAAGCGTTCGCCCAGCTGATGAACGCCTATGCCAAGAAGCTCGGGATGCGTAACACCCACTTCGTCAACCCGCATGGGCTCAGCGCCGAGGGCCACTACAGCACCGCGTATGACCTGGCCCTGCTCGGGCGGGCGCTGATCCGCGATTTCCCGGTGGCCTACAGCTACAACAAGATCAAGGAGTTCACAGTCGGGCCGATCACCCAGCCCAACCGTAACCTGCTGCTGTGGCGCGACCCCTCGGTGGACGGCATCAAGACCGGTCACACCTCCAGCGCAGGCTACTGCCTGATGGCCTCGGCCAAGCGCGGCGACATGCGCCTGATCACCGTGGTGATGGGCGACAGCAGCGAAAACCAGCGGGCGGTGGACTCCCAGGCCCTGCTCAACTGGGGGTTCCGTTTCTTTGAAACCCACCGCCTTTACGAACCCGGTAAACCCCTTGCCACCGCCAAGGTCTGGAAGGGGGCGACCAACACCGTTCCGGTCGGGGTCAGCCAACCGCTGTTGATCACCACCCAGCGCGGCCGCTACAACGACCTCAAGCCCAGCATGGCGCTGCCCAAGGCGCTGACCGCCCCCATCGCCAAAGGCCAGCGGATCGGCACGGTGCAGGTGCGCCTGGATGGCAAGGTGATCGCACAGGCGCCGCTGGTGGCGCTGGCCCCGGTCGAACAAGCCGGGTTCTTCAAGCGCCTCTGGCACGAACTGCTGATGTGGTGGCAGGGCTGAACGGCCCGGTTCGGCACCGACTTACAATGACACCATGACCGGCATCCATTCCGATAACCCGGACCACGGCTTCCAGTTCCCCGGCGTCTTCGAGCTGTCCGCCATGGGGCCCGCCGACCGCCAGCTGGAAAGCGAGCTGCCCCGGCACCTGATGGAGGCCGGCATCGAGGTGCTGCACGAAGAGGTGAACTGGCGGCATTCCAGCAACGGCCGCTACGTCTCGGTGCGGATCCGCTTTCGCGCCAACTCGCGCGAGGAATACGAACGCGCCCACCAGGCCTTGCGTGACCATCCAGATGTGAAATGGACGCTGTAAGCCCGGCCTGCGCCACACCGACCACCCCGGCAAGCGCCATCCGGGCCGGGATCGTGCGCGACCTCGGCCAGCAAGCCTATGTGCCGGTCTGGCGCGCCATGCAGGCGTTCACCGATGCCCGCGACGACGACACCCCGGACGAACTCTGGCTGGTCGAACACGACCCGGTATTCACCCTCGGCCAGGCCGGCAAGCCCGAGCACGTGCTGATGCCCGGCGACATTCCGGTGATCCACGTCGATCGCGGCGGCCAGGTGACCTACCACGGCCCCGGTCAGATCGTGGCATATCCGCTGTTGGATCTAAAACGCCTGAAGATCGGCGTGCGCGACTACGTGTGCCGGCTGGAACAGGCCGTCATCGACACGCTGGCCGAATGGAACATCGGCGCCGCCCGCAAAGACGGCGCACCGGGCGTGTACGTCAATGGCGCCAAGATCGCCTCGCTGGGCATCCGCGTGCGCCGCGGCTGCACCTTCCACGGGCTGGCGTTCAACATCAGCGGCGAAAGCACGCCGCCGTTTTCCCGCATCAACCCCTGCGGCTATGCCGGCCTGCAGGTGGTGGCGCTGTCCGACCTCGGTGGCCCGGCGTCGCTGGAGGCGGTCAAACCGGTCTTGCTGGAACAGCTCGGCCGGCAGTTCGGGCTGGCGTGGCAACACGGGATTGCACCATCGCCGATTTCCTGATGCCGGCTTGCTTTATACCAAAGCTCGCATTTCCTTAGCCGTTTCCGTAAGCGAAATTCACTCAGCGCCCCTTGCTTTAATCTACTCCAGAATAATGGGCGCATAATCGTGCGCTGCGGTTACGGATTGCGCGGCTGAGCAGCCATTTCCATAGCGCGGCGACCAGAATCAAAATACATTTTTATTTTCGCTTCATCTAAATTTGGGTGGGTGCTGCGGAATTGACGCTCGAATTCGGCTGCCCTGACATCGCCCCGGACTCCCGCCAGCCGAATACCGGCAACAATGGGTTCGTCGGGCGCGCCGAAGATGGAAGCGGAATGTGCCAGCCCCCACAAATATCCTGCCATTGCGTTTGTAGGGTCTTGCATCAAAGCGCTCAAGGTAACGCTCATTTTTCCGAAGTTCCTGAGCGGCCCGGTACCACCATCTGGGGAAAGGTGCTCTACTGAGCGTCTGGCTCTTTGAAATTCCAAGATATCCATAGCGATTCTTTCAACAAAGAATGCCATGGCAAATTTCTCACCCGATTTTGCTCTGTTTTCGAGAAGGTAGTCCGGCAAGGCGCGATAGTACGAGGCGATCCCAACCGAGGGGATACCCAACGCCAGTGCACCTTGTGCATCACTGGTATAATCAAAACCAAGAACAGATGCAGGATTCTCTGACGCGCGACCTCTCGTTTGTAACGCATGACTTGCCGAAACAGCACCCATCACAGGCACAGCACTTTCGTGCAAGGGTTTTTCATTGTTGCGCGCAGACTCTGCACGTCCATGGGACGGCTCCACACATCCCATTAAAGCAAGCGAACCTGCTAATAAGATTCCAAAATTATAAACTCTGCTCACTGACTGCATCCATTTTGTTTCATGTCTTTAACCCATACAGCGCATTCATGATCTCGCACGGCCGATTGGTATGCAGAAGCCCCAAAGACCGCAACGGCACCACGGTATATATCGGCCAAACCTGCGCACTGATTATAGCCAGAGCTACTTGAAACCAAGCTGCAAGCACTCCTCATTTCATCTCCAAAACGTTCATCACAGAATGCCTTATCAAAGGCTAGACCATAGCAACGATCATGATTGTTGCACGCCGCCTCGAAAGAAACCCCGGAGTACGGCGCATTGTAATTTCCAGCAAAATCATCAGGAACAATAGCCATGATACCGAGTTGCATTGCCGCCTGTACTCGCCAATTATTCCCACACCCATTTGGTCGCCAGCTTGGATCCGTATCAGGCGTTGCTGGAGGACTACTCGCACTGCAACTGGACGGCTTCTGACTCTTTAGCATGCCACAAAACTGGCTTCTGTCGACTCCTGATTGATCGATTGAAATCACATCCATTTCAATCGGTGGTGGCGCTGGAAGCAACGAATTAAGCAGACCCGCACACCTGTATCCGTAGCAGATAATTTTCCCACCGTCAGTCGCAGGAACAGCTCGAACTGGGGGAAGGTCAACTGGGGGATCAGCTGCATTCGCACCCACAACTAACCCAGCGACCAACATTACAGAACACCATTTCAAGCCACCACTCCGTAACACCTTAATTCCCCGATTTGATACTGGTGACCACTCTATATCACCCCCCCCTTTATTTCGTCAAGCGACATCACAACCGGAGTCACTCCCAGCCAGTCATTCGCCGACGCGGCTCATGCGCCGCACTGCACAAACGTTCACAAACTGATCGACAATGCAGGTAGAGTGGAGCTAGCACACAGCCGCGTGAACTTCCGGCACTGGCCGGCGGTCCACCTGCCTGCCAGCATCCCTGTTGTTCCACCACCCCCACCGCGGATCCCCGCATGACCCGTCAGCGTCCCCGTTCGCTCTCCTGTTTGGCCTGGTGCTGGCCGCGCCGCTGGCGCTGCTGGCGGCCGCCGGCGATACCGCCGCCCTGCCCGATGGCCCCACCCAGAACCAGTCGATCGCCGCACGCATGGTGTACGGCCTGTTGTCCGACAGCCGCTACGCCTATCGGCCGCGTGCGCTGGACGATGCCCTGTCGCAGGAAATCCTCGACGAATATCTCAAGGCGCTGGACCCCTCGAAGCTGTTCTTCACCGACCAGGACGTTGCCGAGCTCAAAGCCCGCTACGCCACCACCTTGGACGACGCCATCAAGAGCGGCAAGGTCGAGCCGGCCTGGGCGATCTTCGCGCTGTACCGGCAACGGGTGGAGGAGCGGGTGGCCTATGCCCGCCGCCTGCTCACCGGCAGCTTCGATTTCAGCAAGGACGAGCGTTACGCCTATGACCGCAAAGATGCGCCATGGGCGGACAGTGCCGCGCTCGACCAGCTGTGGCGGCAGTCGGTCAAGAACGACTGGCTGCGCCTGAAGCTGGCCGGCAAGCAGCCGGACGAGATCCGCAAGCTGCTGGACAAGCGGTATGCCAACGTGCTGACCAGCGTGCAGCAGATCAAAGGCGAGGACGTGTTCCAGAGCTTCATGAATGCCTACGCCAGCCGGATCGACCCACATACCGATTACCTGACCCCGCGCAGCGCGGAAAACTTCAACGTGCAGATGTCCAACTCGCTGGAAGGCATCGGCGCGGTGCTGTTCCGCCAGGATGACGTGGTGGTGGTGCGCGAAATGGTGCCGGGCGGGCCGGCCGCACGCAGCGGCAAACTCAAGCCGGGCGATCGCATCGTCGCGGTCGGCCAGGGCACCAGCGGCGAGATGAAGGATGTGGTGGGCTGGCGCATCGACGATGTGGTGGCACTGATCCGCGGCCCCGCCAACACCCAGGTGCGGCTGGACGTGGTGCCGGCCGAAGCCCCGCTCGACAGCAAGCCGCAGCAGATCGTGCTGACCCGTGCCAAGGTTCGGCTGGAAGACCAGCGCGCACGCGCCGACATCATCAGCGTGCCGGCCAATGGCACCCTGCCGGCACGACGGATCGGGGTGATCCGCCTGCCTGGCTTCTATCAGGACTTCGAAGCCCGCCGCCGCGGTGACAAGAACTACGCCTCTGCCACCCGCGACGTGGCGCGGATGCTGGCCGATTTCCGCGCCCAGAACGTCGATGGCGTGGTGCTGGATCTGCGTGGCAACGGCGGCGGCTCGCTCAGCGAGGCCGTCGAGCTGACCGGCCTGTTCATCGACAAGGGGCCGGTGGTGCAAGTTCGCGAAACCGGCGGCCGGGTCACCGTGCAATACGACCAGGATGCCGGCGTGGCCTGGGACGGGCCGCTGGCCGTGCTGGTCAATCGTGGTTCCGCCTCGGCCTCGGAGATCGTCGCCGGCGCGATCAAGGACTACGGGCGCGGCCTGATCATCGGCGAGGACACCTTCGGCAAGGGCACCGTGCAGACACTGGTGGATCTGGATCGCTGGCCGGCCAATGAGACCCCGCGCTTTGGCGAAGTCAAACTGACCGTCGCCCAATTCTTCCGCCCGGATGGCAGCAGCACGCAAAACAAGGGCGTGCAGCCGGATGTGGCCTTCCCCGCCAGTGTCGATGCCAGCGAATACGGCGAAAGCACCTACCCCAATGCGCTGCCGTGGTCGCGCATCGCCGCCGCCCCCATGTGCGCTACGGCAACTTCACACCCTTGCTGCCCCAGCTCGACGTCCTGCACCAGGCGCGCACGGCCAAGGATGTGGAATACCAGTGGTGGCTGGAGGATGTGCGCCGGTTCCGGGAGGAGCAGGCGAAGAAGTCGATCTCGCTCAACGAAGCCGAGCGCCGCGCCGAGCGCGACCGCTTCGAGGCACTGCGCAAGCAGCGCGCCGAGGAACGCAAGCGCCTGGGGCTGGCCCAGGATCCGCTGCTGGAAGCGCGCCCGGATGATGGGCTGGCCGCTGACGAACGCAACGTCGCCGAATCGGTGGCGCGCGAGGAAGCGGCCCGCAAAATGATCGACCCGCTGCTGCGCGAATCCGCCGCCATCCTCGCCGACGCCATCGGCTTGCTCGGCAAGGACGGCGCACTGGCGGCACGGGTGCTGCCCGCCACTCGCAACGCGGGCGGTCACTGGGCCGACTAAGAACGCTCCCACCACGGCGGAGAGTTCCGTCGGCCAGGATGGCATTGCGCCGATCCTCCCTGACCGGCGATCCCCACATTGATCGACGGGCGGGCACCATCCGGGTGCCCGCCGCCGTTTGCAAGGCGACCCCATGTCCTCAGCACCCCCGACCGCTTCGCTCGCCCGCACCGCCCTGGCCCTGAGTGCCGTCTATCTGATCTGGGGCTCGACCTATCTGGCGATCCGGATCGCGCTGGAAGGCGGGTTTCCGCCCTTCCTGCTGGGCGGGATCCGCTTTGTGATCGCCGGCGCGCTGCTGCTGGGCGTCCTGCGCCTGCGCGGGGAGCCGGGTCCGACCCCGCGGCAGTGGCGGAACGCCGCAGTGATGGGAGCGTTGTTACTGCTGTTGGGCAACGGCATGGTGAACCTGGCCGAGACCAAAGTGTCGTCCGGGCTGGCCGCGGTCACCGTGGCCTCCGCGCCGCTGTGGATGGCGGTGTTTGCGGCCATGCGCGGCCATCGGCCGACACGGCTTGAGATGGTCGGCCTGGGCATCGGTTTCATCGGCGTGGTCTGGCTGAGTAGCAGTGACAGCCTGACCGGCGCCCCGCTGGGCCTGCTCGCATTGCTGATCGCCTCGGTGTCCTGGTCATTCGGCTCGATCTGGAGCCGCGGCCGCGATCTGCCCGCGCCGCTGATGTCCGCCGCCGCGCAAATGCTGTGCGGCGGCCTGCTGATGCTGGTCGTCGGGCTGGCATTGGGCGAGCGCCTGTCCGGCCTGCCCACGGCACGCGCGCTGGCGGCATTCTGGTATCTGGTGGTGATGGGCTCGCTGGCAGGCTTCTCTGCCTACGTCTGGCTGCTGCACCACGTGCGGCCGGCGCTGGCCGGCAGCTATGCCTACGTCAACCCGGCGATCGCGGTGCTGCTGGGCGCCTGGCTGGCACACGAACGGATCGGTGCGCACGAGGCCGTCGCCATTGCAGTGATCCTGCTGGCCGTGGCCGTCATCACCCTGCGCCGGAGCGCCAACACCACGCCCGCTGCACCGGTGGAGGACGTGGCATGAGCGCGTCCACGCGTCAGGACGTCACCCGCGGCATCTGGGCCGCCCTGGCCAGCTTCACCCTGTGGGGGGTGGCCCCGCTGTACTGGCATCTGCTCAAGCACGTGCCTTCGCTGCAGATCGTGCTGCACCGCGTGGTCTGGAGTGCGCTGCTGGTGGGCGCCTTCCTCACCTGGCGCGATGGCCGCCACTGGCTGCGGCTGGCCCTGACCGGCGCACCACGCCTGCGCGCCATGCTGCTGCTCAGCAGCGTGCTGATCGCGTTCAACTGGGGGCTCTACATCTGGGCGGTGAACGCCGGCCACGTGGTGGAAACCGCCCTGGGCTACTTCATCAACCCGCTGCTCAATGTGGTGATCGGTGTGCTGTTCCTGCGCGAACGGCTGCGCCCGCTGCAATGGCTGTCGGTCGCGATTGCCCTGGTCGGCGTGCTGTGGCTGACCTGGCAGTACGGCCGCCCACCCTGGATTGCACTGGCGCTGGCGGCATCGTTCGGGCTGTACGGCGTGCTGCGCAAGCTGGCGCACGTCGATGCCGTCACCGGGCTGGGCATCGAAAACGCCTACCTGGTTCTGCCAGCACTGGCGGCACTGCTGTGGTTGCACGGTGCCGGCCTCGGATACACCAGCACCGGCCCGGGCGACACCGCGACATTTGCCTTGCTGGTGCTGTCGGGTCTGATCACCGCGCTGCCGCTGATCGGGTTTGCCTACGCCGTGCGGCGCGTCTCGCTGACCGTGGTCGGGGTGATGCAATACATCGCCCCGACCCTGCAGTTCCTGATCGGCGTGCTGATCTTCGATGAACCGTTCGACCGTGTCCGCCTGCTTGGCTTTCTCTGCATCTGGGTGGCGCTGGCGGTATTCATGGCCGACGGCCTGCGCCACACCCGCCGCCAACGCCAGGCCGCACTCGCAGACCTGGCCTGAGCTGGTTCAGCTCGCGCGCAGGGCTTCGGTGACTGGCAGGCGTGCCGCCCGCAAGGCCGGAAGCAGGCCGCCGATCAGCCCAATGCCCAGCGCCCACTTCAGGCCGGTCCACAGCAATGTCGGGCTGACCTTGAACTGGAACACCACCTGGCTGAAGTTCTGCCCCAGCGTGCTGACCGTGTAGCCGTTGAACAGCAGCCAGGCGATGGCCGCACCCAGCAGCCCGCCAAGCAACGCCAGCAGCAGGGTTTCCAGCATGACGCCGGTCACCACCGACAGCCCGCCGAACCCGATCGCCCGCAGGGTGGCGATTTCGCGTGCCCGCCCGGCCACCGCCGCATACATGCTGTTGAGCGCACCAAACACCGCGCCAATGGCCATGATCGTGCCGATCACGTTGCCAAGAATACGGATCAGCTTGGTCAGGCCCGCCGACTGACGGCCGTAATAGTCGCGCGTCGTCAGCGCATCCAGCTTCAACCGCGGATCACTCGCCAGCGCTGCTTTCAGCCGGCGCAACGCCGATGCATCTGTCAGTTTCACGGTGACCGACTGAAACGCGCTGCGCTGGTAGGCCGGGCCCAGCACATCGGCATCGGTCCACAGCTCGGATTCGTGCGCATCCCCGGACTTGAACACACCCACCACAGTCCAGCTTTGATTGGCCAGTTTCAGCGTCTGGCCAACCGCCAGGCCCCGAAACCGCTGCTGCGCGCCACGGCCAACCACGATCTCGCGCAAGCCAGGCTGAAACCTGCGTCCCTCGACGATCTTCACCTGCGGACGAATGACCCAACCGGCTGGACCGATGCCGCGGAACTGCACATTGGCATCCGTGCCATCGGCACGACTGGGCAGGTTGACCACCTGCGACAGCTCTGGCGACACCAGTGGCCGGCCCTCGCCATCGCGTGCGATCCCCGGCAGCGTCGCGATCAGCGGCACCTGGTCGCGGGTGATGACCGAGTTGGTTTCTGCCTGCGAACCGGCGCGCAGCAGGATCGCCGTACGGGTATCGCCGGTGCTGTCCAGGGTGGCCTTGAAGCCCTCGCCCATCGCCAGCATCGCCACCAGCACGCCCACCACACCGGCAATGCCCACCACCACCACGCTGGATGCCCCCAGCGCTGCGGCAGGCTGGCAATACCGATCCGGGCCGCCGCCCATGCCAACTGGCCGCTGCGGGTCAGCCCCAGCCACAGGCCGATGGCAACCACCAGGCCCAGCACCATGAACCAGGGCAAGGCGATCCAGATCGCCAGGACAAGGACGAGCAACAGCAAGGTCAGCAGACCGGAAAAGAAACGTTTCATCCAGGGTGTCCTCTCAACGTCCGGCCAAGGCATCGACAATGTTCAGGCGCATGCCGCGCAGCGCCGGCAACAGGCCCACCACCACGCCGATTGCCACCATCAGCGCCAGTCCCATTCCC
The DNA here is from genome assembly GCF_024704365.1 of Thermomonas sp. S9. GTDB lineage: Bacteria > Pseudomonadota > Gammaproteobacteria > Xanthomonadales > Xanthomonadaceae > Thermomonas. Next base: position 216,703 of record NZ_JAJDFY010000001.1, on the reverse strand, counting down.
CAGGTCTGGGGCAACAACCCAGGCAACTGGATCATCCCGCCGCTGGCAGCACTGACCATCGGCACGATGGCCGCCGCCAGCACCATGCCGAGCAAACCGCCCAGCACCACCAGCAACACCGACTCGGCCAGCACCATTGCCAGCACGCTGCGGTCGCTGAATCCGATGGTCTTGAGCACCGCCAGCTCCGGGATGCGCTCGCGCACCGCCTGCGCCATGGTGTTGCCGGTCAACAGCAACAGGGTGAAAAACACCGCGCCCATGATCGCCGACACGATCAGGCCGATGTCCGCAAACTGCTTGGCGAACGCCTGATTGAAAGCCGCCTCGCTCTGGGTTTTGGTTTCGTGATCGGAGTTTTCGCTGAGCCGGTCGATGGCGCGGGCCACCTGCTCGGCCTGTGCCGGGCTCTGTGGCTCGATCACCCACCAGCCCACCCGGCCCTTCACGTAGTCGTTGGCTTCGTCGAAATACTTCCAGTGGAAGAACAGCACGCGCTCCTGCGCTTTCTGCTTCGGATCGGCCACCGTGTAGATGCCGCGCAGCGCGAACGTCCAGTCATTGCTGCCGTGGGTGGGGAAGATGGTGGCCTGCAGCGGGATGGTGTCGCCCACTTTCCAGCCGAACTGCCTGGCCAACGCTGCGCCGACGATAGCGCCGCGCTGGTCGGCCAGCCAGGCCTTCTTCTGCGCGGCCGGCAGCTTGAACTCTGGATACAGATCCAGATAGTCCGGGCTGACGCTGAAGTTGGCAAAGAAGTTCTTGGGGTCGCGGTAGATGCCGCCGAACCATGCCGCAAAGGCCGCCTTCTTCACACCCGGCACGGCGCGAATCTGCGCATCCAGCCGGTACGGCAGCATCTGCGTGATCGACAGCCGCGACGTGGTGATCATGCGGTTGGCGCCAGCCACACTGCCGCCGGAATTGAAGGCGACACGCACCGAATCGAGCATGCCGAACAGCAAAAACGCGGTCATGACCGACAGCAGGGTCAACAACGTGCGCGTCTTGCTGCGCATCAGCGCCGCCCACACCAGAGGGAAATACTTCATCGTCGTGTCCTCGCGTTGGGAAGGGCTTGAACACCTCCATCCTGGCCGTGTCCACCACGGCGCGCCTGGCCCATGTCCAGACGCGACGTTTGCGAAACAATCGCGTGCGTGCGTGGTTTCGCAGGCCGACCTTCCCTGGCCGGCAGCCCGTCTGTCGTAATCAAAACGCCCTTAGGCCGCCTGCTCGATCTGTTCGACCAAGCTGCCCTTGTCCAGATGCAGCGTGCGCGAGGCATGGTCAGCGGCCTTGGGATCGTGGGTGACCATCACAATGGTCTTGCCATGCTCGCGGTTGAGCGTCTGCAGCAGCTGCAGCACGTCCTCTGCCGATTGCCGGTCGAGGTCGCCGGTTGGCTCGTCGCAGATCAGCAGGGTGGGATCAGACACGATGGCGCGGGCGATCGCCACGCGCTGCTGCTGGCCACCGGACAGCTCGTTGGGGCGGTGCCGGGCCCGATCCTTCAGCCCCACCAGTTCAAGCGCGATCTCGGCATTACGACGCCGCTGCGCCGCCGACAACGATGTCAGCAGCAGTGGCAGCTCGACATTCTTGAGTGCCGTCAATGTGGGCATCAGGTTGTAGAACTGGAACACAAAGCCCACGTGGCGGCTGCGCCACTGCGCCAACTGGCTGGACGACAGACGATCGATCCGCTGCCCGGCGATTTCGATCTCACCACTGCTGGGCGTATCCAGCCCGCCGATCAGATTGAGCAACGTGGTCTTGCCGGAGCCCGACGGGCCCATCAATGCCACGAACTCCCCGGCGTCGATATCGAGGTTGAGACCCTTGAGCACATCGATCTGTTCCGGGCCACGCTGGTAGGTCTTGTGCAGGTTACGGATACGGACGAGTGCTGACATTGATCGACTCCCTGGAAAGGCCGCCACTGCGCACCGTCTGGTGCGTCTGCCGGCGTGATGGTCGTGCGGTTACTGCTGTTCTTCGTCGTCGTCTGCTCGCGTCACGCGCATGCCATCCGCCAGTGTCTCCGGCGGCTCCAGCACCACCTGCTCACCCGCGCTCAGCCCGCGCAACACCTGACGGTCATCGCCCAGCGTGCGACCCAGCACGAGTGGACGCTCAACGACCTTGCCACCACTCACCACGAACGCCACGTCCTTATCGCCGCGCCGGACGATCGCTGCAGCCGGCACCAACACACCCGTGGTTTCAGTTTCATTGCGCCGCTGCGCGTCAGCCTCCTCCAGGAAGCTGACGCGTGCGCCCATGTCGGGGACGACGCGCGGGTCGCCTCGCGCGTCCAGGCTGACCCGCACCTTCACCGTGGCCTTGCCGCGGTCGGCGGCCGGAATGATGGCAATCACTTTGCCGGGAATCTTCCAGTCTGGATAGGCGTTGAGCGCAGTCTGGGTCGGCATGCCCGGCTTGACCCGGCCGATGTAGGCCTCGCCGACCTCGACCTCGACTTCCAGTGACTCCATATCCACCAGGGTGCCGATGCCGGTGCGGGTAAAGCCGCCACCCGCCGACAGCGGCGAAACGATTTCGCCCGGCTGCGCCGCCTTGGCGATGATCACCCCATCGAACGGGGCACGGACCACGGTGTTGTCCACGCCGTTGTCGGCGATCCGCAACGATGCTGCGGCGACCTGTGCATTGCGCCGGGCGGTGGCAAGTTGGGCGCGCAGGGTGTCTCTCTGCGCCAGCGCCTGCTCGTATTGCGCACGTGAGACCAGCGACTGCTGCACCAGCGTGGCCAGCCGTGCAGCATCCGCTTCGGCCTGGGTCAGCTGTGCCTGCACACTGGCGATCTGGCTTTCCGAGGCAGCCAGCTGCGAGGCCGACAGGGCGCGCTGGGCTTCAGCATCGACAGGATCCAGCCGGGCCAGCACCTGCCCTTCTTTGACCTTCTGCCCTTCCTCGATCAGCACCTCGCGCACCCGGCCGGTGACCTTGGCCGAGACCGTGGCCATCCGCCGCGCCACCACGTAGCCGCTGGCGTCCAGCACCGAAGGGGCGGACGCCGCGCCGCCGCCGATCGCGGTCGCCTCGGCCACCTGCACACTCACCGGCCGGCCGCCGCGCAGGGCGAGCCCGGCGGCGAGGGCCAGCACCGCCGCGCCGGCCACCGCCAGCGCGATCCACAGCCCCTTGCGCGATGGCGGCGGTGGCGGTGCGGTGCGGTCGATCTTCAGGGAATGGAGGAGGTCGGCGTTGGAAGGCATGTCGGAATCCGGTGGGTGGCGGAACGGTGGGCCCGGCTGCGGCCCGCGCTGCATCGCCATCGTGACACAGCCTACGCGGGGCGCTCCGGACGAGCATGTGATGGCTGTCATCCGGATGTCCTGACGCCTGCGGCTGCAGGCACGGGCGGGCCATCGGCATGCTGGCGCCATCTTCGCGGAGGCTTACGATGGACGGACATGGGACGGATGCGCGGCCGCTGCTGGCCTGCCTGCGCGCTGCGCACAAGCGGCATGGCGCGATCCCTGCGCTGCAGGGCCTGGACCTGGCGCTGCGCGGCGGCGAGCTGCTGGCGCTGCTGGGGCCGAACGGCGCCGGCAAGACCACCGCGATCGGCCTGCTGCTGGGCCTGGCGCGCCCGGATGCCGGCAGCGTCGAACTGTTCGGGCGCGATCCGCAGGACATCGCCGCGCGCCGCCACGTCGGGGTGATGCTGCAGGAAGCGGCGCTGCCGCCGACCCTGAAGGTGCGCGAGCTGTTGCGGCTGACCGCGAGCTATTATCCCGCGCCGCGCAGCATCGCCGACGTGGCCGCGCTGGCCGGCATCGAAGACCTGCTGGCGCGGCCCTACGGCAAGCTGTCCGGTGGCCAGCAGCGGCGCGTGCAGTTCGCGCTGGCGATCTGCGGCAACCCGCGCCTGCTGTTCCTCGACGAGCCCACCGTCGGCCTCGACATCCAGGCGCGGCAGGCGCTGTGGGCGGCGATCCGCGCGCTGGTGGCGGACGGCTGCGGGGTGGTGCTCACCACCCATTACCTGGAGGAGGCGGAGGCCCTGGCCGACCGCGTGTGCGTGCTCGCGCACGGGCGGCTGCTGAGCGAGGGCAGCGTGCAGGCGCTGCGCGCGCGGATCGCGCGCAAGCGGGTGTGGTGCGCGACCACGCTGCCGCTGGCGGAACTGGCGGCGTGGCCGGAGGTGGCGGAGGCCGCGCGCGACGGCGAGCGCCTGTGCCTGTCCAGCGACGTCCCCGAACAGCTGCTGCGCCGACTGCTGGCCGCCGACCCGGCGCTGTCAGGGCTGGAAGTGCGCGCGGCCGGGCTGGCCGAGGCGTTCACCGAACTCACCGGCGCGGCCAGCGCCGGGCAGGTCGCGGAGGCTGCATGACCCTTGCATCGATCCCGTCATCCACGCCGGCGTCCAGTCCGGCAGCGACCACCGTGGCCATGCTGCCGGCGCTGCCGCGCGCGCGACTGCTGGGCGCCTACGTGCAAGAGGCGCGCAGCGAGATCGTCCGCTACCTGCGCAACCCCGGCTTCCTGCTGCCGGTGATCCTGTTCCCGAACGTGTTTTATCTGATGTTCGCGGTGGTGCTGAACCACGGCAGCAGCGAGGCCACGCGCTACATGCTGGGCAGCTACAGCACCTTCGGGGTGATGGCGCCCGGGCTGTTCGGCTTCGGGGTGTCGCTGGCGCTGGAGCGCGATGGCGGCCTGCTCACCCTCAAGCGCGCGCTGCCGATGCCGCCCGGGGCCTACCTGCTCGGCAAGATGCTGATGGCGGTGCTGGTGGCGCTGGTGGTGGGCGCGCTGCTGCTGGTGCTGGCCGTGGGCATCGCGCACGCGCCGCTGGTGCCGATGCAGATGGCCACCCTGCTGCTGGTGGATGCGCTGGGCGTGCTGCCGTTCTGTGCGCTCGGCCTGTTCATCGGCACCCTGCTCAAGGGCCAGGGCGCGCCGGGGCTGCTGAACATGGTGTACCTGCCGATGGCGTTCCTGTCCGGCCTGTGGTTCCCGCTGCAGATGATGCCGCCGCTGCTGCGCCAGCTGGCGCCGGTGTGGCCGAGCTACCACCTGAACGCGCTGGCGCTGTCGGCAGTGGGCTTCGACACCGGCGCGTGCTGGCCGCACGTGCTGGTGCTGGCCGCGTTCACCGCCGGACTGCTGTGGCTCGGCGGCGCGCCGCCTGCGCCGGCGCGGCTGAAGTGCGGCCTGCAGTAGGATCGCGCCTGGCCCGCGGGAGGGACGCGATGGACGTAGACACTGGCAGCGGCATGGGCGATCGGTTCGATCGACGCCTGCGCGGCTGGCTGGCGCGCTACTTCGCGCCGGCGCCGGATTCCCTGGTCGCGCGCGAGGCGCGCCTGGAACGCCCGGCCTGGACCTGCTTCATCCACCTGGTGTGGTCGGTGTGGGTGTTCATCACCCCGGCCTTTTCCGGCGGCGAGTACGGCTATACCGGGCGCTGGCTGCTGCTGACCCTGGTGTCGTATCCGCTGTTCCTGTGGCTGTACACGGTCAGTGTCTGCGCCAGCGAGCGCCGCGCGCACCTGGCCGCGCTGGGCATGCTGCTGCTGTGCTTCGCACTGCTGCCGTGGTATCCGTCCGGGCTCAGCTACTTCGTGTTCGGCTGCGTGATGCTGCAGCCGCGCGGCAACGGCACGCTGCGCCGCTACGTGGTCTGGCTGCTGGCCTGCAACCTCGCGCTGATGGGCTATGCGCGCCTGATCGGCTATCCGTGGGTGGCGCTGGTGTGGATGCCGGCGGTGACCGCGATCATCGGCATCATCACCTTCGTCGAGCGCCTGAACCGCCAGCGCGACGCCGCCCTCAAGCTCTCGCACGAGGAAGTGCGGCGGCTGGCGGCGCTGGCCGAACGCGAGCGCATCGGGCGCGATCTGCACGACCTGCTCGGGCACACGCTGTCGATGGTGGCGCTGAAGTCCGACCTCGCCGGCCGCCTGCTGGCGCGCGACCCGCAGGCGGCGCAGGCGGAGATCGCCGCGGTCAGCCAGGTCGCGCGCGAGGCGCTGGCGCAGGTGCGCGGCGCGGTCAGCGGCATCCGCGCGGCCGGGATCGCCGCCGAGCTGGCCGCCGCCAAGCTGCTGCTGGAAAGCGACGGCATCGCCTTCGACTACCAGCTGGACGAGGCGTTTTCCGCGCAACCGCTGCCGGCCGCGGCCGAGACCGCGCTGGCGATGTGCCTGCGCGAGGCGGCCACCAACGTCCAGCGGCATGCGCGCGCACGCAGCGCGCAGGCGCTGTTCACGCGCGAGGCCGGCGAGCTGCTGCTGCGCATTCGCGACGACGGCCGCGGCGGCGAACTGGTGCCCGGCAACGGCCTGTCCGGCATGCGCGAGCGCGTGCGCGCGCTCGGCGGGCGCCTGCGGCTGGACAGCAGCGCGCAGGCCGGCACCTGCGTGGAAATCCGCATCCCGCTGGCGGAAAGTCCAGCCCTGCCGGCCGCACCGACCTGCTAAGGTCTGGCTCCCTTCCCGCGCCCTCCCGTTGCCTGCCCGCGCGATGATCCGGATCCTGCTCGCCGAAGACCAGACCATGCTGCGCAGCGCGCTGGCGGCGCTGCTGGGGATGGAATCCGACCTCGAGGTGGTGGCCGCGGTGGGCGACGGCGAGACGGCCTGGCGCGCGCTGCAGCGGCATCGCCCCGACCTGCTGCTGACCGACATCGAAATGCCCGGCCTCACCGGGCTGGAGCTGGCGCAGCGGATCGCCCGCCACGAACTGCCGGTGAAGGTGGTGGTGATCACCACCTTCGCCCGCGCTGGCTACCTCCGGCGCGCGCTGGACGCCGGCGTGCGCGGCTACCTGCTGAAGGACGCCCCGGCCGAGCAGCTGGCACAGGCCCTGCGCAACGTCCACCGCGGCGGCCGCGCGATCGACCCGCAGCTGGCGCTTCAGACCTGGGGCGAGGCCGATCCGCTCAGCGAACGCGAGCGCCAGGCCCTGCGCCTGGCCGGCGAAGGCCTGTCCGCGGGCGAGATCGCGCAGCGCCTGAACCTCTCGCACGGCACCGAGCGCAACTACCTGTCCGAGGCGATCGGCAAGCTCGGCGTCGGCAACCGCATCGAGGCCTACCGCCTCGCGCGCCAGAAGGGCTGGCTGTAGCGCGCGCTCACTCTTCCCGTGGCGAGCGGCCACGGCCCGCCATGGCGGAAAACACGCCGTCGCGACGCACCCAGGCGTGGTACAGCGCCGCAGCGATATGCAGCAACACCAGGGCGAACAGCGCGAACGCGAGACTGCCATGCAGCCAGCGCAGCCATGCATACAGCAGCGGATCGACCGGAGCGATCGGCGGCAGCTGCAAGGCCGGCGTCATCTGCACCGGGAAGCCGCCGGCGGACAACATCGCCCATCCCAGCAGCGGTAGCGCCAGCATCAGCGCGTACAGCAAGCTCAATGCGAAAGGTGCGCCGCGTGCGCCTGCCAGCGCGGCAGGTCCGCCGGCAGCGGCGGGGGTGGATGGCGCAGCCGGTTCCCGATGCGCACCAGCACGAGCACGAGGATCGCGATGCCGAGCGGGCGGTGGAGTGCGATCAACCATTCGCGCTGGGCGATCGAGGCGACCATGCCGACACCGACGAACAGCATCGCCAACAGCATCGCGGCCATGCCCCAGTGCAGCAGGCGCGCCAGCGGATTGAACGGGGTCTGGGTGCTCATCGTGCACGCTCCTTGGCGGTGGCATCCGGGGCCTGTCCCAGCGCGATTTCACGCTCGCGGCGGTTGTACGACTGCGCATAGACCGAGGCGCGCGCCGCCAGCACGGGATCGGCGGAGGGTGCGATGCCTGCCGGCAGCACGGTCGGGTCGAAGTTCACGTCGCGGCAGGCGCCGCTGGCTTGCGGTTGCATCGCGTCTATCTCCAGCGTGCCCGCCACCACGCGCTGGCGATCGGAGGGCCAGGGCTGCGAGGGGTCGGTGATTGGATCGCCGTCGGCGGCCACCGTCAGGACCAGGTCCCAGCGCAACGGACCGCGCGCAAGGCGTGTGCGCAGGTCATCGGCCAGGTAGTCGGGCTCGGCCTCGGCGCGGCGGGCCGCCTCCATCGGCGCAAACGCGAGTTGCGGCTGCATCGACCAGCGCACGAAATGGCTTTTGCCGCGGCCATCGCTGAATCGGAAGGCATTGACGCCATTGAACTGGGTATTGCCCCAGCTGTCCGGCCACGGCGCCGTCTTCGCCCATTGCTGAAACTTGGCGATTTCCGGATGCCGCTGCAGCAGTGCAGCGAGCTTGGCGGGATCTGGCTTGCCGGTCGCCGGGTCCGGGCGGTTGGCCAGGGCCTGCTCGTAGAAGGCTTCCGGAGTGGAGACCGCGAAGAATGGGAAGTTGTTCATCGCCATCCGCCATTGCTGGCCATTCGCGGAGGACAGCAGCAGGCCCATGCTGCGCACCCGGGTGGTGGCGTCGGGGGCGTGCGGATCGCCGCCGCCGATCGAAAGGCGGCCGAGCACCGGGGTCACCGCACCCGGTGCCAGCATGCCGGCGCGGGTCAACGCCGCGCCGGCGCCGCTACTCACGAAACGTCCGCTGATGCAGACGCCTTTCGCGTGAGCCCGCCGGAATCCCGGATGGATGCCGCCGTTGCCGGCTTCGAGGGCATCGGTGAAACGCTGCGCGGTCAACCGCTGGCCGGGAATCCAGCCGGCGGTCCAGGCGAACGCGCCGGCCAGGAAGAAGAGGATTGCGGCGATGGCAAGCAGTGGCAAGGCGCGGAGGAGACGAGGGGGCAGGCTGGACATGCGGGTTTCCCGGAATGGAACATGGGTGTGACGCCGCTGCAGGGCGGTTATTCCACCGGAATCGCAACGGCCACGGGCGCGGCTGGCGTGCTGCGGCATCGGCCTCGGCAATGGAATAAACGCCGCGCCGGGACGTTTTACAGCCACACCCCACGGAGTCCGGCGGGATGGATGCAGAAGAACAGGCGCGGGCGTTGGAGGAGGCATTGCCGTCGCTGCGGCGGTTCGCGCGCGCCTTGTGCAAGGATGCGGCGGATGCCGACGATCTCGTGCAGGCGACCTTGGAGCGTGCGCTGGCGGGTTGGCGCGGCCGCCGCGCGCAGGCGCTGCAGCCGTGGTTGTTCGCGATCCTGTATCGGCGGTTCCTGGACGAATGCCGACGGCAGGCGCGCTGGAGCCGATGGCGCCAGCTGTTCGCGGCGGGTGGCGGCGCGGACGACGATCACGTGCCATCCCCTGAGCAGGTGCATGCCGGGCGCGAGCAGTTGGCGGCGTTTTCCCGCTTGCCGGCGGAGCAGCGGGCGGTGCTGGTGCTGGTCGTGGTGGAGGGGGTTGGCTACCGCGAGGCCGCTGCGGCGCTCGGCATTCCCGTTGGCACCGTGATGTCGCGCCTGGCGCGCGCCCGCGCGCGCTTGCGCGCCTTCGCGGAGGAACCACCTGCAGCAGGGCGCAATCTGAGAAGCGTGTTATGAACGATGACATCCACGAGCACGACTTGCATGCCTGGCTGGATGGCCAATTGCCGGCTGCGCGGCAGGCCGCGGTCGAGGCCTGGTTGCGGTCCCATCCGCAGGAGATGGCGCGCATCGCTGCGTGGCGTCGGGATGCGGCCGCCCTCCGAGCGGGCTTTGCCGGCCGCTTGCCCGACGCACCGCAGCTGCGGGTGCAGGCAGTGCGACGGCGATTGGCCGAACGCCGCCGTGCCCGCGCCGGCATCGCGGCGGGGTTGGTGGCGGCGCTTGGACTGGGCCTCCTGGGCGGCTGGCAGCTGCACGCCCGGCATGACATGGCACTGGCGCCTCCGATGGCGGACGCGGTCGCGGCCTACCGTGTGTTCGCGACAGAGGATGCACCGGTCGCATTCGATGGCGGCAGCCGCGCGGCCTTGCAGGCCTGGCTGCGCACCCATTTCGGCGGTGCTGGCGTCATCCCCGAACTGACGTCCCAGGGCTATGCGCTGGCGGGGGGCGTTTGTTGTCCACCCCGGAGGGGCCAGCGGCCATGCTGTTGTATCGGGACGCTGCGGGAACCCCCATCGCCATCTACCTGCGGCCGCGCACGCCGCGCTTCACCGCGCCGGGGAGCGCCGGGACGGGCGCCTGTTGGCGCAGTACTGGGTCGAAGGCGGAACCGCGTTTGCGCTGGTCGGACCGGCGACCGCAGCCGGCCTGCGCCAGCTTGCGCCGCTGTTGCGTGGGAGTTGAAAAGCCGTCTGCGCGCGCTCAACCCGCCGCGCGCGCCTTCAGCAGCACGTAGGCGGCGCGCAGGCCCTGCGCCTCGCCGCCGGCCGGCTTGCCGGGGCGGTCGCCGTCGTTCCATGCGTACACGTCCACGTGGCCCCAGCGCACGCCGTCCTCGACGAAGCGCTCGAGGTACAGCGCGGCGGTGACGCTGCCGGCCATCGTGGTGTTGCTGCTGTTGGCCAGGTCCGCAATACCGCTGGTGAGGTAGCGCAGGTACGGCCGCCACAACGGCATCCGCCACAGCGGGTCGCGCACCTGCTGGCCGGCGGCCAGCCAGTCCTGCGCCAGCGCCTCGTCGTTGGCGTACAGCGCGGGCAGGTCCGGCCCCAGCGCGACGCGCGCGGCGCCGGTGAGGGTGGCGAAATCCAGCAGCAGGTCGGGCGAAAGTTCGCAGGCGCGGGCCAGGGCGTCGGCGAGGATCAGCCGGCCTTCGGCATCGGTGTTGTCGATCTCCACGCTCACGCCCTTGCGGGTGGCGATGACCTCGCCGGGGCGCAGCGCGTTCGGGCCGATGGCATTTTCCACCGCGGCCACCAGCAGGGTGAGCCGCAGCGGCAGCCTGCGCGCCATCACCAGCCCGGCCAGCGCCAGCGCGTGCGCGGCGCCGCCCATGTCCTTCTTCATGTTGCGCATGCCGGCGGCGGCCTTGAGGTCCAGCCCGCCGGTGTCGAAGCACACGCCCTTGCCGCAGATCGCCACGTGCGGATGCGCCGCCTCGCCCCAGGTGAGTTCGATGAGGCGCGGCGCGCGGTGCGAGGCGCGGCCCACCGCGTGGATGGCCGGGTAGTGCTGCGCCAGCAGGGCGTCGCCGGCAATGACATCGACCGTCGCGCCGTGCGCCTGCGCGAGTCCGCGCGCGGCCGCTTCCAGCTCGTCCGGGCCCATGTGCTCGGTGGGCGTGTTGACCAGGTCGCGCACGCGCACGCAGGCGGCGAGCAGGTCGAATGTCTCGGCATCGAAGCCGTCCGCGGCCAGCCGCGCCGCCGGGGCCGGCTGCGCCTTGTAGCGGGCGAAGCGGTAGCGGCCCAGGCCCCAGCCCAGCTGCAGCGCGTGGCGTGCGCCGTCATCGAGTTCGGACGCCACCTGCCAGTCGCCCGCGGGCAGCGCGCGCGGGGCATGCGCCCAGGCGAACGGGTCGTGGAGGTCATCCACGCCCAGCACCGCTCCCGCCGCGCGGCCGGCGGCATCCGGCCAGCTGCAGGCGCGGCCGGGCGCGCCGTCGAAGCGCTGCGCCGCCAGCCAGGCCTGCACCGGCGCGGCCTGCGCCTGCAGCCAGGCCGGGAACGTGGCCTTGCTCACCGCATGCAGCGGCAGCGCGGCGGACAGGTCGGTGGTGTAGCCGTCGGGCAGGGTCATGTAGAGGCCTCGGAATGGGCGCCGGCCTCCAGCCAGTCGGCCAGCGCGGTCAGGGTGGTGACGCGCAGTTCCGCGGGCGGCAGGTCGGCGGGCCAGGCGTGATCGCCGCGGTCGATCCAGCAGGTGTGCAGGCCGGCGTGGGTCGCGCCGGCGATGTCCATCTGCGGATGATCGCCCACGTGCATGACCTGCTCCGGGGCGAACCCGAGCCGGCGGCAGGCTTCATGGAACAGGCCGGCGTCGGGTTTGGGCGCGCCGTATTCGCGCGCGCCGAGCTGGAAGCGGAACAGCCCGGCGATGCCGATCACCGCCAGGTCCGCGTTGCCGTTGGTCAGCGCGGCGATCGGCCACCGCGCGGCGATCCGGCGCAGGCCGTCCTGCGCGTCGGGATAGAACTCCACGTGGTTGCGCTCGCGGAAGAAGATCGCGTAGGCCGCGCTGGCCAGCGCGGGGTCGTCGCCGCTCTCGCGCAGCGCGCGCTCGATCGTCAGCCGCCGCAGCAGGCCGAGATCGTGCGCGTGCTCGGGAAATTCCGCGAACACCCGCGCGCGCAGGGCGCGCATCTCCTCGATCGGGAAGCGCTCGGCGGTGCGCGGGCTGTGTTCGAGGAACCAGGCGTGCAGCGCATTCTCGATGCGCTCCCCGATCGGGGCGAACGGCCACAGGGTGTCGTCGAGGTCGAAAGTCAGGGCGCGGATGGACGGGTTCACGTCTGCATTGTAGGCCGCCGTGGCGGAGGCGGCGCACGGCAGGCGATCAGTCCGCGGGTGGGGCGGCGCGGCTGTCACGGGTTGTGGCGGCGCGCACCGCGTCGAGGGTGGCCAGCAGCGGGCCGAGGGCGCGCAGTGCGCCGAGCAGGCCGCCTTCGCCGGCCAGCCGCAGCGGGCGCGCGCGGCCGCTGGCGAAGCCCAGGGCCAGGCCGATCACGAGGATCCGTCCTGGCGTCCAGGCCGCGCGCCAGGTGGACTGCAGGCGCTGCCACTGGCGCTGCGCGCGCCGTTCGCGCACGGTCAGCGCGTGCTCGGCGTGCTGCACGCGCCGTCGGAGGGCATCGAAGCCGCGGTCGAGGCTCATGGCGCGGGGGCTCCGTTCGGTCGGGCGTGGTTGTCGCCACGGCCATCTCCATTGGCATCGCCGCCGGACGTATCGGCATTCGTAGCCGGCGGCTCCTGCGCGTCGCGGCGCAGCAGCGCGTCCAGCTCGGCGAGCGCGTCCAACCCCAGGCGCGCCAGCTGGCGGCGGGTGGCGCGCAGGCTGCTGTACTCGAAATAGCGCATCGCCGCCAGCGCGCACGCCGCGGTGACCGCCAGGCTGAGCAGTGCGCACGCCAGCAGGGCCGCCAGCCACGACAGCCCCAGCGCCTGCAGCGCCGCGATCAGCGCCGCCATCAGCAGCAGCCAGGCCGAACCGCCGAAGATCACCGCCAGCGCGACGGCGACCAGCGCGCGGATCAGCGCGGCGCGCGCCAGCGCGATGTCGGCCGCCACCAGCAGCCGCAGCGCTTTGAGCGCATCGCGGCTGGCGCGCAGCCCGGCGCGGCCTTCCGCGCCCAGCGCGCGCAGGCTGTCGGCCACGCCCGCCGCCGTGCCCGCATGCGCGTCGGCCTGCCCCGCGCCGGCGTCTTCGCCCGCGGCCTGCCGCGGCTCCCCGGTGGCCATCGGCGGCTTACTTGTCGCTGCGGGCGAGCTTGGACAGGATGAAACCGGCGGCGAACGCCACCCCGAACGCCACCAGCGGACGCTCGCGGATCAGCTCGGAAGCGCTGTCCAGCAGGTCGCGGCCCTTGTCCATCAGTGCGTTCATCTGCTCGCCGGCGGCGCCGCCCAGGTGCTCGGCCGCGCCCAGCCCGGCCACCGCGCCGTCGGCCAGCTCGGCCTTCACCTGCGCCTTGCCCAGGCGCAGCTCGTCGCCGGCCGCGCTGGCGGCGTTCTTCACCGCGCCACCGGCGGCGCTGGCGGCCTGTTTCAGGTGCGCGCCGGCCTCGCCCAGGTTGCTCTTGACTGCTTCGGTGTGCTCGCTCATCTGCTGCGTCCTCGGGGGTGAAAGGGAACCGCGCCGGCAGTGTCGCACCGGCGCTGCATGGAGGGCGTCAACGCCGGGGTCAGCGCATCGGCAGCTGTCCGCTGGCGTTGCCGCGCAGCACCCGCAGCACCAGCTGCGGCACCGGCGCGGACAGGGTGGCACGGAATCCGGTGAGATCGCTGAACGCGCCGCTGCTGGCGGCCAGCACCACGTCGCCGGGTTGCAGTCCGTTCTGGGCGGCGCGGCTGCCGCGCTGCACCTGCTCCACCAGCACCCCGGCCAGGCCCTGCCGGCGCAGCGATTCGGGCAGTTCCGCGAAGCGCGCGCCGGCCAGGCGCGGATCCAGCTGGCCGCCGTCCAGCGCCTTCGGTGCCTCGCGCAGGCCGCTGGTGATGCGCAGCGGCTTGCCGTCGCGGCGCACCTCCAGCACCACGGTGGCGTCCGGTGCCTGCAGGCCCTGGAAGTTGCGCAGCGCCTCGGCGTTGTCGATCGGCTGGCCGTTGGCGGCCACCACCACGTCGCCCACCTTCAGCCCGGCGGCGCCCGCGGCCGAGCCCGGGAACACCCGGGTCACCACCGCGCCGCGCGCCTCGGCCAGGCCCAGGCCCTGCGCCAGCCGCGCGTCCACGTCCTGGGTGTCGATGCCGAGGGTGCCGCGGCGCACCACGCCGCCGGCCAGCAGCTGGTCCATCACCCGGTGCGCGAGGTTGGAGGGAATCGCGAAGCCCAGCCCGATGTTGCCGGCCATCGAGCCACGCGGGTTGAAGCTGGCGGTGTTGATGCCGACCAGCTCGCCGTTGAGGTTGACCAGCGCACCGCCGGAGTTGCCGGGGTTGATGCTGGCATCGGTCTGGATGAAGTTCTGGTAGCCGGCGCCGGGCAGGTTGTTGCGGCCCACCGCGGACACGATCCCCGAGGTCACCGTCTGCCCCACGCCGAACGGATTGCCGATCGCCACCACGAAATCGCCGATCTGCAGCTTGTCGCTGTCGGCCAGCGGGATCGCGGTCAGGCGTTGCGCCGGGATCCGCATCAGCGCGATGTCGGTGTCGGGGTCGTTGCCGACGAACTGGGCCTTGAGGCTGCGCCCATCGGCCAGGGTCACCTGCACCTCGTCGGCGTCCTCGACCACGTGGTTGTTGGTCAGCACCAGCCCGCGCTGGGCGTCCACGATCACGCCCGAGCCCAGCGACTGCGCGATGCGCTCGGCCGGGATGCCGAAGATGCGGCGGAAGACGGGGTCGTCGCCGAACGGCGTGTTCACCCGCACCACCTGCTTGGTGTTCACGCTGACCACCGCCGGCAGCACGCGCTTGAGCATCGGCGCCAGTGATGGCACCGGGGTGCCCGCCACCGCCGCCGGCAGGGTGCCGCCGGCCGCCGGCACCGCCGGGGTGGTCGCCGCGGCACGCGCCGGCTGCTCCAGCAGCAGGTTCAGCCCGGTGGCGGCAAAGCCGCCGAACGCGGCGGCGACGGTCAGGGCGAGCAGGGTCTTGGTGGCGGTCTTCATGCGCGGCGATCGGAAGCAACGGCGGGCCAGGCCGCAAGTATTGCCGAGACCCGCCGCGGCTTGCGCAATCGTGGCTGAAGGGGCGGGCCATCGCCAGCGGGAGGGTGGGCATTGCACTGCAGCATCCGGCGGGTGCGGGTTTTGCACGTATTCAGTTCCACGCCGGAGGCGTGCCGGATCGCGTGGAACACGCATTCTGGGCGGGTGTCAGCGGCGGGCGCGGGATTGCAAGCCGGGGGCGGTGCGATTTTCGCGTTGACTTGGGTTGGAGGCGTGGCTATGGTCTTGCGGGTTGGCCACAACATCTTGTGGTTGGTTTTGCAGGAAATCCCAAGGCTAGTGGCGCAGGGGGCCGAGCCGAGGGCAACGACGTCGGCAGGGGAGCGGCGCGTGACGAAGCAAGAACCGGCGGTGACGCCACCAAAATGAAGCATTGGCAGGCTGCGCGCATCGTGCGCGGCCTGCGTCGCCGCCGCCGCCGGACGCCGGGGGCGGGGCATGGGCAGCGGATCCGCCAGCGCGGGTCTATAACGACACAGGAGAGTCGAAGGGCATGAGCACGGCGAGGCTTGAAGCGGTGACCACGGACGCGAATCAGGACATCCCGATGCAGCCGGCGTCGGTGGACATCTGGGACAAGAAGTACCGCCTGAAGACCAAGCAGGGGGTGCCGCTGGATGCCGATATCGACGGCACCTACAGGCGCGTCGCCAAGGCGCTGGCCGAGGCCGAGCCCACCGCCGAGCTGCAGCAGTACTGGCAGGAGCGCTTCACCTGGGCGCTGCGCCGCGGGGCCATCCCCGCCGGCCGCATCACCTCCAACGCCGGCGCGCAGGAGCACAAGCCCGCCACCTCGACCATCAACTGCACCGTCTCCGGCACGATCGAAGACTCGATGGACGGCATCCTGGACAAGGTGCACGAGGCCGGCCTGACCCTGAAAGCCGGCTGCGGCATCGGCTACGAGTTCAGCACCCTGCGCCCGCGCGGCGCGTTCGTGGCCGGCGCCGGTGCCTACACCTCCGGCCCGATGTCCTTCATGGATATCTACGACAAGATGTGCTTCACCGTGTCCTCCGCCGGCGGCTGCCGCGGCGCGCAGATGGGCACCTTCGATGTGTCGCATCCGGACGTGAAGGACTTCATCCGCGCCAAGCGCGAGGACGGCCGGCTGCGCCAGTTCAACCTGTCCCTGCTGATCACCGACGGCTTCATGCAGGCGGTGGAACACGACGCCGACTGGCCGCTGGTGTTCCCGGTGAACATCAAGGAAAAGGGCGACGTCGACCTCGATGACCCGGCCCAGGTGGTGTGGCGCGAGTGGCCCACCCACCGCAACTACATCGCCCGCGAGGACGGCCTGGTGGCCTGCAAGATCTACGGCCACATCCGCGCCCGCCACCTGTGGGACATGATCATGGTCTCGACGTACGACTACGCCGAGCCGGGCTTCATCCTGATCGACCGCGTCAACGAGATGAACAACAACTGGTGGTGCGAGACCATCCGCGCCACCAACCCCTGCGGCGAGCAGCCGCTGCCGCCGTACGGCGCCTGCCTGCTGGGCTCGGTCAACCTGACCAAGTTCGTCAAGCATCCCTTCACCGACCAGGCCACGTTCGACTGGGAGGAATACAAGGAAGTGGTGCGCGTGTTCACCCGCATGCTGGACAACGTGGTGGAGGTCAACGGGCTTCCCTTGCAGCAGCAGCGCGACGAGATCATGCGCAAGCGCCGCCACGGCATGGGCTTTTTGGGCCTGGGCAGCACCATGACCATGCTCAAGATGAAGTACGGCAGCCAGGAGTCGTGCGAGTTCACCGAGCGCGTCGCCCGCGAGATGGCACTTGCCGGCTGGGAAACCGGGCTGGCGCTGGCGCGCGAGAAGGGCCCGGCCCCGATCATGGACGAGGTGTTCACGGTCACCGCCGAGATGCTGCGCAAGCGCCCGGAGATGGCGCGCGACGGCTGGAAGATCGGCCAGGAGATCCAGGGCAAGACCCTGCAC
This sequence comes from Thermomonas sp. S9, assembly GCF_024704365.1. Classification (GTDB taxonomy): domain Bacteria; phylum Pseudomonadota; class Gammaproteobacteria; order Xanthomonadales; family Xanthomonadaceae; genus Thermomonas. The sequence continues at coordinate 199,603 of NZ_JAJDFY010000001.1, read as the reverse complement.
GCGCGCTACAGCCGCTACATGCAGAAGGTGGCCGAGGTCGCGCCGGAACTGGTGGAGGAGCTGGCCGAGGTCGGCGCGCGCTTCACCCACCACAGCTCCATCGCACCCACCGGCACCATCTCGCTGTCGCTGGCCAACAACGCCAGCAACGGCATCGAACCGAGCTTCGCCCACCACTACAGCCGCAACGTGATCCGCGAGGGCAAGAAGACCAAGGAGAAGGTGGACGTGTTCTCCTTCGAGCTGCTGGCCTACCGCACGCTGGTCAACCCGAAGGCGATGCCCTACGCCGAGGATCCGGCCGCCCGTCTGCCCGATTATTTCATCGCCGCCGACGACATCAGCCCGAAGGAACACGTGGACGTGCAGGCTGCGGCGCAGAAATGGGTGGATTCCTCCATCTCCAAGACCGCGAACGTCCCCACGGACTACCCGTACGAGGACTTCAAGGACATCTACCGCTACGCCTACCAGCAGGGCCTGAAGGGCTGCACCACCTTCCGCTTCAACCCGGCCGCCTTCCAGGGCGTGCTGGTCAAGGAAACCGACCTCGAGAACACCACCTACCGCTTCGAGCTGGAAGACGGCAGCGTGGTCGAAGTGAAAGGCAACGAGCAGATCGAATACGACGGCGAGCTGCACACCGCGGCCAACCTGTTCGACGCCCTCAAGGAAGGCTATTACGGCAAGTTCTGAACGCGCCCGCGGCGGCGCGCGCGGACAACCGCGCCGCCTGCTGCACGCGCGCCGTTTCCGGGTATAGGATCGCGCTGCGGTACCCACCAACCACGCCCTTGAGGAGGGCCTATGAGCAATGGAGATGGAGTGACGGCAGCCCTGTCGGATGCCGTTGAAACTGCGAAAGAGAAGGTTGCGGAAGTCGGCGGCGCGATGGCCACCACCGCCAGCGCCACCGTGGCGAAGGTGAAGAAGGCTGCGAAGTCGGCCGAGAAGAAGGTGAAGACCAACGTGGCCAAGGCCAGGAAGGCGGTCGGCAAGACCGTGGCCAGGGCCAAGAAGAAGCTCGAAGCCGCCAGCAAGGACGCCAAGAAGGAAGTGGCCGCGCTGAAGAAAAAGGTCGCCGCCAAGAAGGCCGCCACCAAGAAAGCGGTGAAGAAAGTCGCGGCCAAGAAGCCGGCGGCGAAGAAGGCCGTCAAGAAGGCGGTGAAGAAAGTCGCCGCCAAGAAAGCCGTCGCCAAGAAGGCTGCCAAGAAGGCCGTGAAGAAGGTGGCGAAGAAGGCGCCCGCCAAGAAGGCCGTCGCCAAGAAGGCTGCCAAGAAGGCCGCCCGCAAATAAGCCGTCCCTTTGCGCCCGCCCGGCCGTGCCGGGCGTGGCGCGCAACCCGCAACGCACAGACCGCCAGAGTCAGGACCATGACCGTCAGGATCGAGAAGAAAATCAAGGGCTATGCCGTCGTCACCCCGGACGACAAGGCGAAGGAGAGCGCCAAGGCCGCGGAGACCGCCGCGCCGGCCGCCGCCCCCGACGACAACGTGATCCAGATGCACGAGCGCATCGAGCGCCCGGACGTCCTGATCGGCAGCACCTACAAGATCAAGTCGCCGCTGGTGGAGCACGCCATGTACGTGACCATCAACGACATCGTGCTCAACGCCGGCACCGAGCACGAACACCGTCGCCCGTTCGAGATCTTCATCAACAGCAAGTCGATGGAGCACTTCCAGTGGATCGTGGCGCTCACCCGCATCATGTCCGCCGTGTTCCGCAAGGGTGGCGACGTCACCTTCATCGTCGAGGAGATGAAGGCCGTGTTCGATCCGCGCGGCGGCTACTTCAAGGCCGGCGGCGTGTATATGCCGTCGCTGGTGGCGGAGCTCGGTCACATCGTCGAAGACCACCTGAAGTCGATCGGCCTGCTGCACGACCCGGAGATGGGCGAGCACACCCGCGCACTGATCGCCGAGAAGCGCAGGCAGTTCGAGGAGCGCTCAAAAAAACGCTGAATCCGGCCCGTCCGGCCTGAGCAGCGCGGCGGAGCACCCGGAAGACATCGCCGTCACCGGCGACGGCGCCAGCTTTCCGCCGTCCGCGACCATGTGCCACAAGTGTTCGACCAAGGCGCTGGTGCTGATGGACGGGTGTGCGACTTGTTTGAATTGTGGGTATAGCAAGTGCGGGTGATAGCAGGGCGCAGCCGGGTCAGAATGCGGGGTCGGGTTCAGAAGTGGACCTGGCCCCGTTTTCATGATCCCGTTTTCAGTCCCTGCCTGCTCGATCCGACTTCTTGAGGATGGTGATGTGGCCGTTGGTTTCCAGCAGGGCCAGGGCGATCTCGCCGACATCATCCACATCGTTCATGCGCATGGCTTCGTGGAAATCGGTCTTGCTGATCAGCTCGCGCCGCAGCACGTGGTCGAACACGCGACCGTGACGCGCCAGCACCACCGGCTCGCCCTCCAGCAGGCGCTCGGCCAGACGGCTGCGCGAGGTGGCCAGCGCCACCAGGTAGTTCACCGCGATCAAGGTGCTGGCCATGATCGCGGCGCCGGTGAGCGAGTTGTCGCCGCCGTTGATGCCGTTCTGCACCGAGTTGCCCAGCAGGATCAGCAGCACCAGGTCGAACGGGGTGAACTGGCCCACCGAGCGCTTGCCCGACAGCCGCATCAATACCGTCACCAGCACGTACACCACCAGCGCGCGCAGCACGAACACCCACCACGGCGCGGACAGTTGAAACAGGGCGTCCATCACGGTGCCTCCTGCCATGGTGATTCGACCCGGATCACGGCTTCAGGGTAGCCTCGAACAGCGCATGGATGCGCCGGTATTCGTCGTACCAGCTGTCGGGATGCACGAAGCCGTGCCGCTCCAGCGGATAAGGCGCCAGTGTCCAGTTGTCCTTGCGCAGCTCGATCAGCTTCTGCGCCATCATCACCGAATCGCGGAAGAACACGTTGTCGTCGATCATGCCGTGCGCAATCAGCAGGCGGTCCTTGAGCCCGGCGGCGAACTCGATCGGGCTGGAACGCTTGTAGGCCTCGGGGTCGAGCTCGGGCGTGTTGAGGATGTTGCTGGTGTATTCGTGGTTGTACTGGCTCCAGTCGGCCACCGGGCGCAGCGCGGCGCCGGCCTTGAACACGCCGGGCGCCTTGAACAGCGCCATGTAGGTCATGAAGCCGCCGTAGCTGCCGCCATAGATGCCGGCACGGTCGCGGTCGCCCTGCTGGTGGGCCACCAGCCAGTCGAGGCCGTCGAGGTAGTCCTCCAGCTCGGGCTGGCCCATCCAGCGGTAGATCGCGGTGCGCCAGGCGCGGCCGTAGCCTTCGCTTCCGCGGTAGTCCAGGTCGAGCACGATGTAACCCTCGTCCACCAGCAGGTTGTGGAACATCTGCTCGCGGAAATAGCCGGGGTAGCGCGCGGAGACGTTCTGCAAATAGCCGGCGCCGTGCACGAACATCACGATCGGGTACTTGCGGCCGGGCTCCAGCTGCTGCGGGCGGTAGAGCTTGCCCCAGATCACGCCGGCGCCGTGCTGGCTGGGCACCTGCACGAGCTGCGGCTGGATCCAGCGGCGGGCCTTGTACTCGGGGGTGCGGGTATCGGTCAGGGTGCGCGCCTGCCCGCCGCTGGCGGCCACCTGCGCCAGCTGTGGCGGCAGGTAGGCCGCGGAATAGCGCACCAGCAGGGCATCGCCGCGCGGCGACAGGCTGAAATCCTCCACCCCGTCCAGCGCGGTCAGCTCGCGCACCTCGCCGCCGCGCGCGGGCACCGCGCACACCTCGTAATCGCCGGGCGCGGCGCGGTTGCACAGGAAGTAGAAGGTGGCCCCATCCGGAGACACCGCCACCTGCGAGGTCTCCCAGCGGCCGTCGGTGAGCTGCCGGCGGCGCGCGCCGTCGAGCAGGTACAGGTGCGAATAACCGCTTTCCTCGCTGAGGTACCACAGCGTGCGCTCGTCCGGTAGCCAGCCGAAGTCGTTGAAGCTCCAGTTGATCCAGGCCGGGTCGTGCAGCCGGTGGCGCGGCTGCAGGGTGCCGGTGGCGGGATCGACGGTGGCGATCCAGCGGTCCTTGTTGTCGATCGCGCGCAGCATCACCGCGGCGCTGCCGCCGTCGCCGCGCCAGCGGATCTCGGCCACCTGCAGCGGGCGCGGGCCGTCCAGCGGCGGCTTGCCGGCGGCCTTGCGCAGGTCGGCCAGCGGGTCGTCGCGCAGCCCGGGCAGCGGATCGAACGTGAGCTCGCGCAGCTTTGCCGGTGGCCAGCTCGGCCAGCCACAGCCGCTGCGGCACCGGCGGGTTGCGGCCGACCCGGGTGCGCGCGTCCTCGAACTCCTCGTAGCCGGATTCGGTGACGTACATCGGCATCTTGCCGGCACGCCCGCCATCGGCGCCCTTGGCGCTGGTGACCACCAGCAGCCAGCGCCCGTCCGGCGACAGCGCGGAATCGGCGATCTGCACGTCCTTGCCCAGATACACCGGCGCCGGCGCGCGGGTCGGGTCCTGGCGCTGCCAGGCCTCGGCCTGCGCGCGTGCGGCCTCGCGCATCTCGCGGTCGCGGCGCAAGGTGTCGATCAGGCGCAGCTGCTGCTCGCGCAGCGCGTCCGCCGCCGCCGGCGTGCCCGGGGCGTCCTCGGCGCGCGGCTGCGCCGCCTGGGTGATCAGTGCGCCGTCCCAGCGGTACCAGCGCCCATCGGCCAGCCACACCAGGCCGGCGCTGCCCCATTGCAGGCGCGAGGCGCCCCCCAGGCCGCGACCGAGCTGGGTCAGCGTGCCGCGGCGCAGGTCGCGCAGGAATACGTCGCCGTTGCGCACGAAGGCCATGCGCGTGCGGTCGGGCGCCAGCACCGGATTGCCGGCGTCCATGTCCGCGCGCGCGGCCTCCTCCAGTTTGCGTGGCGGCGAGGCGCCATCCGTGGTCACCGTCCATACGTCGCGGACCGTCGCGCCGGGGCGCTTCTGCAGGAAATACGCGGCCTTGCCGTCCCAGCGCCACCACGCCAGCTCCACCGGCGGGCCGATCCAGTCGGGATCGGCCATCGCCTGCTCGAGCGTGACCGCCTTCGGATCGGCCGCGTGCACCGGCACGGTGGCAAGCAGCAGGGCAAACACGAACGGGGACAGACGCATCACAGGCTCCGCGATAAAGGCAGTCGGCAGGGTAGCAGCCGCCGCCACATGCGCTTGTGCCTAAGGTCCTGTCGGGTTCCGCCGCGCCGCGCTTTCCCGCACAATCGCTGCGACGCCGCCATTCCATCCCCCGGGCCGCCATGCTCGCCTTCGTCTACAAGAGCCTGAAGAAGGCCGATACCTACGTGTACCTGGCCGCGCGCGACGATTTCGCGCGCCTGCCGGCGCCGGTGCGCGCGCAGCTGGGCGAGCTGCGCTTCGTGCTGGAGGTGGCACTAACCCCGGAGCGCACGCTGGCGCGCGAGAACCCCGAAGTGGTGCGCCGCAACCTGGCCGCCAACGGCTTCCACCTGCAGCTGCCGCCCAGCGTGCAGGACCCGCTGCTGGACGATTGGGGCACCGATGCCTGAGCGCGCCCCCTCGCCGGCACCGCATGGCTCGTGCCGGGGCTGGCGCTGGCGGCGTGCGGCTGGCTGGGCGGCGTGCCGGCGGCGATCGGCCTGCTGCTGGCGCAGGTGCCGGTGGCGCTGGGCCTGGGCCTGCTGCGCGGCACCCGCGCGCGCGCGCCGGGCTGCTGGCCGATGCCGGGCGCCTGCTGCTGCAGTGGCTGGCGGCCGCGGCGGCCGGCGTGCTTCTGCTGGCCGGGCCGCTGCGCTGGCTGCTGGCGCAGCCGAGCCTGGGCCATGCGCTGCTGCTGGCCGGCGGCGCCGGGGTGCTGCTGATCGGGCTGTGGTGGCACTGGCCCGGCCTGCACCTGCTGGCGCGCAGTGGTGGCGAAAGCCTGCGTCGGGCGCGGCGCGCGGCGCTGGAACAGGCGTCCTGGCGCGGGTTGCTGCGGGTCGCGCTGCCGATCGCCCTGCTGGTCGCCGGCGGCCTGCTGCTGGCGTGGCCCGGCCTGCTGGCCGGCCCGGCACGGCTGCTGGGACTCATCCTGTTCGTCGTCCTGATGCCGCTGCTGCACCTGCTGGTGCAAGCCGCCGCGCCCGCGCCGACCCTGCACAGCCTGCCGGTGGTCGAGATGGACGCCGGCGAAGCCGCCGACGCCGCGCCGCTGTTCGATGGCCCCGCCAGTACCGCAGCTGCGCGTGAAGCCGAGGCCGATGCGCCCGATCCCGCCCGCCTCGCCCGCGAGCTGTACGCCGCCGCGCGCAACGGCCGGGTGGAGCGCGCGCTGGCGCTGCTCGCGGAAGGCGCCGATCCCAATGCCCCGCCGGAACCCGACGCGCGCGACCGCCGCAGCCTGGCGATGCTGGCGGCCGTGCTGCCCGACCTGCGCCTGCTGCGCGCCCTGATCGAGCACGGTGTGGACGTGAATGCGATGCAGGCCGGGATGAGCCCACTGCTGGCGGCCACCCGCGACAGCTGGCACGGCCGCCCGGAAGCGGTCATGACCCTGCTGGCGAACGGCGCCGACCCGCGCCAGGCCGATGCCGAGGGCAATACCCCGCTACATTTCGCCGCGCGCAGCGTGGATCCCGGGGTGGCTGCACTGCTGCGCGACGCCGGTGCCGAGGTCGATGCCTGCAACCACGAGGGCATTTCCCCGCTGGGCAGTGCCTGCCTGGCCGGCAACTGGCGGCTGGCGCGCTTCCTGCTGGAGCGCGGCGCGCGCCCGGAACCGCCCGGCGGCCAGCCGGCGCTGCTGTGCGCCGCCGCCGGCGAGGACGACGATGCCGCCGGGGTGCAGCTGCTGCTGCGCCATAAGGCGCGCGCCAACGCCCGCGATGCGCGCGGCCGCAGCGCGCTGCACGAGGCCGCCGCGCTCGACCACGCCGAAATCTGCCGGGCCCTGCTGGAAGCAGGCGCCGAGGTGGATGCGCGCGACGGCCAGGGCCGCACACCGCTGCTGGAGGCGGTGCGTGGCGGCGCGCTGCGCGCGCTGGAAGCCCTGCTCGCGGCCGGCGCCAACGTGCATGCGCAGGACGCCGCTGGCGCCAATGCCCTGCATCTGGCGTGTGCCGCGGAAACGCCCCGCCTGGATCTCGTGCGCGACCTGCGCGAACTGGGCGTTGATCCGCACGCGCCGGACGCGCACGCCCGCAGCGCGCTGGACGTGGCCATCGCGGCCGGTCGCTGGACGCTGGTGGCGGCACTGGATCCCAAGTGCCCGCTGCCGGTGTCGCTGCAGGACGACGCGGCGGCCCAGGCCGAACGCCCGCCGCAGGTGCTGCTGCGCGAACGCCTGCTGGAAGGGGCGCCGGAGGCCGAGCTGGCGGTGCTGGCCGCCCTGCTGGGCGCGCGCGACCTCGATGCCCTGCTGCACGACGATGCGGTGATCGCCGAACGCGGCCGGCTGGACTGGCTGCTGCGCCACGGCGCGCAGCCGGAAGCCCCCGACACCGCCGGCCAGCCGCCGCTGTGGCGCCTGCTGGCGCGCGGCGCGGACGGCATCGCCGGCGCCCGCCGCCTGTTCGCCGCCGGGGCCGGCGCGGGCGGGGCCGGCGGGCTGGCGCGCTTCCTGGCCGGCTGCCTGGCGCACGGTGCCGGCGCGGACGGCGAGACGTTCGCGCTGGAGCTGCTGGAACGCGGGGCCGACCCGTTTGCCGCGGGCGCGGACGGCGATCCGGCACTGGTGCTGGCCGCGCGCCTGGGCTGGATCGGGCTGCTGCGCGCGCTGCTGGCGCGCGGGCTGGACCCCGATGCCAGCGACCATCGCGGCATGGCCGCCCTGCACCACGCCACCGCGCTCGGCCGCACCGACCTGGTGAAGGCGCTGGTGCTGGCCGGCGCCAACCCCGACCGCCGCGCTGCCGATGGCCAGACCCCGCTGGGAATCGCGCTGTCCTGCGGCCGGCGCGACCTTGCCGACTGGTTGGACTGGCGCAGCTGGCGGCCGCCACGGCGGCCGCTGCTGCCGCCCGACCTGCCGGCCACTGCCATCGTCGGCGACCTCGATGCGGCGCGCCGGCTGCTGGCGCTGGGCCTGCCGGTGAATGCCCGCGACGCGCAGGGGTGCACCGCCCTGCTGCGCGCCGCCGGTGGCGGCCATCGCGCGCTGGTGGAGTTCCTGCTGGCGCAGGGCGCCGACCCCGGGCTGGCCGCCAGCACCGGCGCCACCGCGCTGTCGGCGGCGGTGAGCATGCGCCACCTGGAGATCGTGGACCTGCTGCTGCGCGCCGGCAGCGGACTGGACCAGCGCCTGCCGGGCGAGGTCAGCGTGCTGATGCTGGCCGCCGCGCTGGGCCTGCCGGACATGGCCGCGCGCCTGCTGCAGGCCGGCGCCGACCTGCACGCCATCGACGCCCAGGGCCAGACCGCGCTGCACTGCGCCGCCCTGTACGGCTTCACCGCGCGCGAGCGCCCGCGCCTGATGGCGCTGCTGGATGCGCTGCTGCTGGCCGGCGCCGACCCGCACGCCGCCACCCGTGCCGGGCTCACCCCGCTGCTGCTGCTGCTGGGCGCGCGCGCCGAACCCGGCACCCCGGCCAACGAGGACGTGCTGCTGGGCGCGCTGGAGCGCCTGCTGGACGAAGACGTGCGGCTGGACGACCGCGACAGCCGCGGCTACGGCCCGCTGCACCTGGCCGCGCTGCACGGCCTGCAGCGGGTGGCGCGCGCGCTGCTGGACGCCGGTGCCAACCCCGACCAGCGCGACACCCTCAACCGCAGCCCGCGCGACATCGCGCTGATGCGCGGCTACGTGGACGTGGCGGCGGAGCTCGGCAACGCCCCGCTGCCGCCCGGCGGCGGGGTGTCGATGGCGCGTTTCCTGCGCGAGTAGCAGGCACGCCCCGCGGCCGCCGCGCTCATTCCCGCCCGCGCGTGGCCGCGTCGTCTTGCGACTGCGGCTGCGCCGTCGGCTCCGCGGTGGCCGGCCCGGTGTCCGCCTGCCCGGCATCGGCCGCGAACAGTTCCTCCAGCTCGCGGCGGGCATCGCGCGCGGCCTGCAGCAGCGCGTCCTCGTCGTCCTGCAGCAGGCGCTGCTGCTCCAGCAGCGATTCATCCCAGGCGCGAAAGCGCTGCACGCGCTCGTCCGCCTGCGCTGGCGGCATGCCCAGCGCCACCAGCACATCGCGCCCCATCTCCAGGCTGCTGCCGTAGGTCTCGCGCAGCGCGTGCGCGCCGAGGTCCACCAGCTGCCAGGCGTGGCGGCGGTCGCGCGCGCGCGCGAACACCCGCGCCTGCGGGTAGTGCTTGCGCACCAGCCGCACCATCCGCAGGCTGGCCTCGACCCCATTGATGGCGACCACGAACACCTTCACCTGCGCCGCGCCGGCCGAGCGCAGCAGCGCCAGCCGGGTGGGGTCGCCGTAGTAGATCTGGTCGGTGCCGATCCGGCGCGACAGGTTCACCTGCTCGATGTCCGGGTCGATCGCGATGAACGGGATGCCCTGCGCGCGCAGCAGGCGCGCCACGATCTGCCCGAAGCGGCCGAACCCGGCCACCAGCACCTGCGGCTGGCGGTCGGGGATGGCGTCGAAGGCTTGCGTCTGGCGGGGCGCGCGCACCGGCAGCAGGCGCGCATACAGCAGCAGCAACAGCGGGGTGGCCGCCATCGACAGCCCGACCACCGCGGTCAGGCGGTCGCGGTGGGCGGCATCCAGCAGGCCGGCCTTGGCCGCCTCGCCGAACACCACGAACGCGAATTCGCCGCCCAGCGCCAGCACGCCGGCCAGCATCCAGGCGCTGCGCACGTCCAGCCGCCCGGGGCGCAGGCCGAGCGCGAACAGCAGCGCGCTCTTCACCGCCAGCAGCAGGGCCACTCCGGCCGCGACCAGCCACGGTTCGGCCAGCACCCGCTGCACGTCGATGCCCATGCCCACGGCCATGAAGAACAGCCCCAGCAGCAGGCCCTCGAACGGGCGGATCTGCGCCTCCAGTTCGTGCCGGTATTCGGACTCGGCCAGCAGCACGCCGGCCAGGAACGCGCCCAGCCCGGCGCTGAGACCGGCCGACTGCATCAGCCAGGCGCTGCCCAGCACCACCAGCAGGGCCGCGCCGGTGAACACCTCGGGCATGTCGGCGCGCGCGATGGTGCGGAACAGGTGGCGCAGCAGGTAGCGCCCGCCCACCACCAGCGCCACGATCACCACCAGCGCGCGCGCCACGTCCGCGCCTTCCAGGCCGGCGCCCTTGGCCTTGCCCAGCAGCGGGATCGCCGCCAGCAGCGGGATCGCCGCCAGGTCCTGGAACAGCAGGATCGCGAACGCCAGCCGGCCGTGGTCGGTCGCCAGTTCCTTGCGCTCGGCCAGCAACTGCAGCCCGACCGCGGTGGATGACAGCGCCAGCCCCAGCCCCACCACCAGCGCTGCTTTCCAGCCCAGCCCGGCGAGCAGGGCCAGCCCGCCCAGCGCGGCGCCGCCCAGCAGCACCTGCAGCCCGCCGACCACGAAGATCGGCCGCCGCATCAGCACCAGCCGCGGCAGCGACAGCTCCAGCCCGATCACGAACAGCAGCATGACCACGCCGATCTCGCTGGCGGCCAGCACCGATTCCGGATTGCGCACCACCGCCAGCTCGTGCGGGCCCAGCAGCACGCCGGTGGCGAGGTAGGCCAGGATCGCGCCCAGCCCGAGCCGCTTGAACAGCGGCACCGCCAGCACCGCGGCCAGCAGGAAGACCAGAGCCAGTTCCAGGCCGTCGCTCTCCATCCCGGGGGGTTCCGTCCGTGCGTGTATGCCGGCGGCCAGCTTACGGCACGGCGGGCGGCGCAGGCGCGGTGGTCGAACAGCGGCTGGCCTTGATGCGGGCGTCGATCGCATCGAATTCGGCCTGGCGCGCGCGGCGGGTGTCGTCGCCGGCGTAGCGCAGCCTGAACTCCGCATCGTCCAGGCGCCGGTACCAGGCCGCGCACAGCTGCGCGTCCGGAACCGCGGCGCAGTCGTCGTGCTTGACCTCGCAGGCCGCGCCCAGGCCCGGGTCCGGGCGGCCGTCGATGCCCACCACCTGCAGCGGCGCGCAGCGCGCCGGCGGGCTGGCGGTCTCGCCGTAGTAGGTGTCGCCCTCCCAGGTCCGGCACTGGTACAGCGCCGGCGGTGGCGGCAGCCCGGCGGCCTCGGGCGCGGGCGTGCGCTGCGGGCGCGGGCCGCCCACCTGCACGAACTCGCCATACTGCACCGGCGCGGGGACGTCCGGCACAGGCGGTTTCGGCGGCGGCGCGGGCACCGCCCTGACCTCGCCCACCCGGCGGATTTCCTGACGCTGACCCGGCGCGCACGGGGTGCCGTTCTGCATCGACACCCGGCCCTGGGCATCGGTGCATTTGTAGAACACGGTCTCCTGCGCCAGCGCCGGCGCCGCCAGCGCCGGCGCCGCCAGCGCGCACAGCCACAGCAGGCAGGCGGACCGTCGCAGCCGCATCAGCTCCCACCGCAATCGTTGTCCAGGCGCGCGTTGAGTGCGCGCTCCTCGCGGCGCAGGGCGTCGCGTTCCTTTTCCTGCGCGTTGAAGAAGCGGGTGCGCAGCTCGGCGCGGCGATCGCGCAGGCGCGCGCAGGCTTCCTGCGGCGGCAGCATCACGCAGTCGTCGCGCACCCAGGTGCCGCCAGCGCCGACCAGCGGCCAGCGCAGGGCATGCGGCTGCGGAGGCCCGGCCTGTGCCGGCGCGTCGGCCGCCGGCCGCTCGCGGTCTACGTCTCCCGGCCGCCCTGGCCGCGGCAGCCGGTAGCCCAGCGTCCACAGCGGCACCCAGCGCGGATTGCCGCGGCCGTCGTCGCTGGTATAGCGGGTGCCGTCGGGGGTGACGCATTCGTACAGCGGCCGCGGCGGCGCCAGGTACACCACGGGTGCGGGCGCGGCAGGCGGCGGCTGGACCGGCGACCGCGGCTGCGGCGCGGCAGGTGGCGCGGGCGGCGCATCCTGCGGGCGCTGCATCTGGCGCTCCTGCTGGAGCTGGCCGCGGGCGCAGGGCGCATCCTGCAGGCTGACCTTGCCGGCGGCGTCGGTGCAGCGGTACACGATCACCGGCGCGGCCGCGGGAGTGGCGGGCGCGGGCGGCACCTGCGCCGCGCCGGCCACGGCGGGCAACAGGCTGGCGAACAGGGCGGCGGCGGCGCGCATGCGGCTATCTTGGCGCGCCGCGACGGACGGCGGAACCCCCGCGCGCGGCCGCTTCAGGCGCGCCTCATCCGCGCTGGCCACCGGGCCATGCGGGGGGATCAGAACGGGGCATCCTCGCGCGCGGCCGGCTTCACCACCCGCTTCTTGCCCGGCACCACCTTGGCCGCGGTGAGCAGCGGCCGGGCCTCTTCACGGCCGCCCGACAGCGGGCGTGCGGCCTTCCTGGCAGGGGCTTTCTTGGCGACGGCCTTCTTCGCCACCGCTTTCTTCGCGCCCTTCTTCGCCGCCGGCCTGGCGGCCGGTTTCTCGGCCGGGGCCTTCTTCGCGGCGGCTTTCTTCGCCGGGGCCTTTTTCGCGGTGAAGCCCTTGCGCGCGGGCTTGCCGGTGTCCTCCAGCAGCTGCAGCGTCTCCTCCAGCGACAGTGAGGCCGGCTCGCGGTCCTTCGGGATCTTGCCGTTCAGCCTGCCATCGCTGATGTAGGGCCCGAAGCGGCCGTTCAGCACCTGCACCGCATGGCCGGGCCATTCCTTGATCACGCGGTTGCGTGCGATTTCCTCTTTCTCTTCGATCAGGAACAGCGCGCGCGCCAGGTCGATGGTGTAGGGGTCGTCCTCCTTCTTCAGCGAGGCGTAGGTGGCGCCGCGCCTCGCGAACGGGCCGAAGCGGCCGATGCCCACGCTGACCTCCTCGCCGTTCGCATCCACGCCCAGCCGGCGCGGCATCTCGAACAGCTTCAGTGCTTCCTCCAGGCCGATGCTGTAGATGCTCTGGCCCGGCCGCAGCGAGGCGAAGCGCGGCTTCTCCTCGTCCTCGACCGTGCCGATCTGCACCAGCGGGCCGAACTTGCCGATCCGCGCGCTGACCGGGCGGCCACTGGCGGGATCGGTGCCGAGCACGCGCACGCTGCCGGCATCGGCCTTGTCGAGGCTGGCCTTCTTGTCGTCCACCAGCGCCTTGAACGGGCCCCAGAACTTCTCCATCAGCGGGATCCAGTCCTCCTCGCCGCGGCTGACCGCGTCCAGCTCGTCCTCGAGGTTGGCGGTGAAGTCGTAATCGACGTACTTGCTGAAATGGCTGGACAGGAACTTGCTGACCGCGCGGCCGATGTCGGTGGGCTTGAACGCGCGCCCCTCCAGCACCGCGTACTGCTTGCCGAGCAGGGTCTGGATGATGGCGGCATAGGTGGACGGCCGGCCGATGCCGTATTCCTCCAGCGCCTTCACCAGCGAGGCCTCGGTGAAGCGCGGCGGCGGCTGGGTGAAGTGCTGGTCGGCGTGGATGCGCTCCAGCGGCACGTCCTCGCCCGGCTTCATCAGCGGCAGCTTGCGGCCTTCGTCCTCGTCGTCCTTGCCCTTGCCGTCCTTGCCTTCCTCGTACACGGCGAGGAAGCCGGGCACGACCACGGTGGTGCCGCTGGCGCGGAACGCATGCTGGCTGCCGGCCGCCAGTTCGACCGTCACCGTATTGAGGGTGGCCGGGATCATCTGGCTGGCCACCGCGCGCTTCCAGATCAGCTCGTACAGCTTGCGCTCGTCTTCGCCCAAATAGCGCGCGACCTGCGCCGGGGTGCGCAGCGCCGAGGTCGGACGGATCGCCTCGTGCGCTTCCTGTGCGTTCTTTGATTTGGTCTGGTAGAAGTTGGGCTTGTCCGGCAGCGCGGCGGTGCCGTAGTCGCGCGCGATCACGTCGCGGATCTCGGCCAGCGCGTCCTGCGACAGGTTCACCGAGTCGGTACGCATGTACGAGATCAGGCCGACCGTGCCTTCCTCGCCCAGGGCCACGCCCTCGTACAGCTTCTGCGCCACCTGCATGGTCTTGCGGGTGGTGAAGCCGAGCTTGCGCGCGGCCTCCTGCTGCAGGGTGGAGGTGGTGAACGGCGGCGCCGGACGGCGCTTGCGCTCCTTGCTGGCCACGTCGGTGACGTGCAGGCGGCCGCCGGCGGCCTGCTGGATGCGCAGCCGCGCGGCCTCCGCGCTGGCCCCGTCGGTCAGGGTGAACTGCTCGAACTTCTGCCCGTCCAGCTTCACCAGCTTGGCAGTGAAGGCCTGCCCCGGATGCGCGCACTCGGCCTCGACCGTCCAGTACTCGCGCGCCTGGAACGCCTCGATCTCCTCCTCGCGCTCCACGATCATGCGCAGCGCCGGCGACTGCACGCGCCCGGCGGACAGGCCCGCCTTGATCTTGCGCCACAGCACCGGCGAGAGGTTGAAGCCCACCAGGTAGTCCAGCGCGCGCCGCGCCTGCTGCGCATCGACCAGGTTGCTCGCGATGGACCGCGGCTGCTGCATCGCCTCGCGGATCGCGCGCGGGGTGATCTCGGTGAACACCACCCGCTGCAGCGACTTGTCCTTCAGCAGGTCGCGCTCCTTCAGGATCTCGGCGATGTGCCAGCTGATCGCCTCGCCCTCGCGGTCCGGGTCGGTGGCCAGATACAGGTGGTCGGCGGCCTTGGCGGCCCTGGCGATCGCATCGACGTGCTTCTCATTCTTCTCGATGGTCTCGTAGCGCATCGCGAAGCCGTGCTCGGGATCGACCGCGCCCTCCTTCGGCACCAGGTCGCGGACGTGGCCATAGCTGGCGAGGACGGTGAAGTCCTTGCCGAGGTATTTGTTGATCGTCTTGGCCTTGGCCGGCGATTCGACGATGAGCAGGTTCTTGGCCATGGTGGTGCGGGTTCCGGTGGTGCGGACGGGGCGGCCGGCGGCGGCCGCAGAAACCGACGCCCGGAGCAAATGCCCCGGGCGCCTTCTTTTATAGTGGAATCACGCCGCGGGGGCGGCTGTCAAGCCGAAGGACGGCGCGGGCGCGGCCCAATCCCGGCTCAGTGCAGCGGCTCGGGGTCGTCCGCGAAGATCTGGGTTTCCATCCAGGCGTAGGCGGCCTCGCTGCCGGGCTGGTCGAACAGCACCATCAGCACCACCCATTTCAGGTCGTCCAGGTCGATCTCGTCCTGGTCCAGCGCCAACGCGCGGTCCAGCACCAGCTCGCGCTGGCCGGCGTCCAGCACCCCGTGCTGCTCCAGCGCCAGCAGGAATCCGCGGGCGGCCACGTCCAGCCGTTCCAGCTCGGCCGCGTGGAACACCCGCACCGGTCCGACTCCGCGCGGCGCATCGGACGCTGGCCGGCGGCGGCTGAGCCCGTCCAGCCAGTCGAAGGCCTTGCCGATCTCCGCCGGCGAGAACCCGGCCTTGACCAGCTCGCCCATCAGCGGGGTGTCATGCGCCTGCAGGACATCGGAAACGGCGAGGTCCTCGCCCGCGAAGTAGTGCTCGAACAGATACAGCAGGACGTCCAGGATGCTTTCTTTCATGTCCTCCGTCCTGCGCCCGAGGGCGCCATGCAGGGCCTGCGGCCGGGGCCTTCAGGAGGCGATCCGGGTGTAGCGGCCGTAGGCCGCGGCCACCCGCCCCTCCAGTTCCAACGCCAGCAGCATGGGGGACAGTTCGGCCACCGTCAATCCGGAGCGCTCCGCCAGGGTGTCCATATCGGTTGGGTCGTGCCCCAGCGCCAGCCACAAGCGGTTGTAGTCCGGGGCCTCGGCGGCCGTGCCCGCCGCCGGGGGCGTCCCGGGGGCGATGACGGCCGCCTGCGGGTCCAGCGCGCCGCGCAGGGCGCGCGCCAGCTCGCGCACCGCGGGTGCCAGCGCCTCCACCACCTCGGCCGGGGTTTCCACCAGCTGCGCGCCCTCGCGGATCAGGCGGTGGCAGCCGCGCGCCATCGGGTTGTGGATGGAGCCGGGCAGGGCGAACACCTCGCGCCCGGCATCGGCGGCCTGGTGCGCGGTGATCAGCGCGCCGGAGCGCGCCGCTGCTTCCACCACCACCACGCCCAGCGCCAGCCCGGCCAGGATCCGGTTGCGGCTGGGAAAGTGCGCGCGCAGCGGCGGGGTGCCGGGCAGGTGCTCGGACACCACCGCACCGGCCGCCGCCACCTGCGCCAGCAGATCGCGGTGGCGCGGGGGATAGGCCACGTCCGGGCCGGTGCCGAGCACCGCGACGGTCGCGCCGCCGGCCTCCAGGGTGGCGCGATGGGCCGCGGCATCGATCCCGGCGGCCAGGCCGCTGCCGATACACAGCCCGGCGCGCGCCAGCGCGGTGGCGAACTGCGCGGCATTGGCGCAGCCGCCGGCGGTGGCCGCGCGGCTGCCGACGATGGCGACCGTGGGCTGCCACAGCAGGCCCGGGTCGCCGGCCACGAACAGCATCGCCGGGGGCGAGGCGATCCGCCGCAGCAGGGGCGGATAGGCCGGGTCGCGCCAGCCCAGCAGCTGGTGCCGCGGGCTTGCCTGCAGCCAGGCAAGGCCGGCGGCCAGCCCCTCCGCCGGTGGGGTACGCAGGCTGCGGCAGACCTCGGCATCCAGCCCGTGGCTGGCCCAGTCGCGGGCGCCAGCCGCCAGCACGGCCCGCGCGCTGCCGTGAGCTGTCCAGCAGGCGACGCAGGGCGGCGGCGGGCGCGCCGCTCAGCAGCAGCCGCAGCAGGGCCTCGGATTCGGATTCGGGTTCGCGCGGATCGGGCATGCCGCCAGCATCGCGCGGAAACGACGACGGCGCCCTCGGGCGCCGTCGCGTGGGTGGCTCGGAAAACGCCGGGGCGGTCAGTAGGCCGCGTCCGGGTGCTTCAGCTCGTAGCCGACGCGGGTCGGCTTGACGCTGCTCATGATGAGCGCGTAGCTGACGTTGTCGAAGGTGCGGAACACCATGGCGTGCCCGGCGAACTCGTCCGGCAGGCGCACCTTGGATTCGTGCGGGGTGAGCGAATCGTCGCGGTCGAGGCCGTCGCGCACGCGGTCCACCACCGAATCACCGCGGCGCCAGATCGAGAACACGGTGCCGTTGTCGATGCCCTGGCGGCTGCCGCCGGAGATCGCGATCACGTCGCGGGTGCCACCGAAGCGCGCCGCGTCGGCCACCGACAGCACGGTCAGGCGGCCGTACTCGGCCTGCTGCTTGGGCGGATGCGGGAAGAACTGGAGGTCGTACGCCTGCGCCTGCACCGGCACCAGGCGATCGCCCACGCGCACGTCGCGGCCTTCGGCGTCCAGCATCAGGGTGCTGGCCTGGATGCCGCCGACCTCGGTGCGGGTGACGGTGCCGGTGGTCTGCGCCACCAGCTCGTAGCCGAGGAACTCGGTGTTCTTGGTCGGGAACACCGCCGCGGTCCACGGCGAATCCTGGCTCAGGCGGGGCTGGCCGCGGGCGTCGAGGTCCTGGGTCTGGAACAGGTCGCAGCACAGGCCGGCGCGGCTCGAGCATGCGGTAGCGCTTCTCCGGGCGCACCACCACATAGCGCTGGCCGGGGGCGGCGCCTTCCAGCCCGCGCACGTAGGCCACCTGGCCGCGGCTGGCGCGCAGGCGGTTGTCCTCCAGGCCGACCACGTAGGGCAGGCCGTCGAGGCTGTCGACGATGCGCATGTCCTTCAGGAACGGCTCGACCTCGGCCAGCGGCACCGCGTTGACCGGGCTTTCCTTGCGCTCGCCCGGCTGCACCTTGGCGGTGACGCGGTCGAGGTAGGCCAGGCTGATCACGTCGCCCGGATAGATCAGATGCGGGTTCTTGATCTGCGGATTGGCCTGCCAGATCTCCGGCCACAGCCAGGGCTTCTTGAGGAAGCGGGCCGAGATGTCCCACAGGGTGTCGCCGCGCTTCACCACGTAGGATTCGGGATGGTCGCCGCGCAGTTCGACCGCGGCGGCGTAGCTGGCCACGGTCAGCAGCGCGGCAGCCAGCATGACGCGCAGACCGCGCGTGCGCGGCGCGTTGGTGCGCGCCAGGTTGGAAACCCGTTCAAGCATGTTCGCTATCTCCCCGCTCCGTATGGCGAAACCCCCTGAAGCCTGCCCAATATAGCCCACAATCCGGCGCATCTGGCAAGCGGCGGTGCAGGCTGGGCGCGCTACAATCCAAAACGTGGCGGCCCCGTGCGGCCGCCGAACCGCGGAACCCCAGCCATGGCCCTGCTCACGATCCTCGAATTCCCCGACCCGCGCCTGCGCACCAAGGCCGCCGATGTGGACCCGGCGGATCTGGCCACGCCCGCGTTCCAGACCCTGATCGACGACATGTTCGAAAGCATGTACGACGCCCCCGGCATCGGCCTGGCCGCCAGCCAGGTGGACGTGCACAAGCGCTTCATGGTGATCGACGTGACCGACGACCACAGCCGGCCACTGGTGTTCGTCAACCCGCGCATCACCGCGCGCGACGGCGAGCAGGTGTACCAGGAGGGCTGCCTGTCGGTGCCGGGCATCTATGCCGACGTCACCCGCAGCAACACCATCACGGTGGAGGCGCTGGACCGCCACGGCCAGCCGTTCACGCTGGAGGCCGATGGCCTGCTGGCGGTCTGCATCCAGCACGAGATGGACCACCTGGACGGCAAGCTGTTCGTGGACTACCTGAGCCCGCTGAAGCGCGAGATGGTGCGCAAAAAACTGCTCAAGGCCAAGCGCGCCGCCGCCGCCTGACCCGATGCGCATCGTCTTCGCCGGCACGCCGGAGTTCGCCGTGCCCTGCCTGCGCGCGGCCGCCGCCCGCGGCGAGGTGGTCGCCGTGTATACCCAGCCGGACCGCCCGGCCGGGCGCGGGCGCGGGCTGACGCCCTCGCCGGTGAAACTCGAGGCCGTGCAGCGCGGCATCCCGGTATACCAGCCGGAGAACTTCCGTTCGGCCAAATCCAAGGCCACCCTGCGCGCGCTGCAGCCGGATGTGATGGTGGTGGTGGCCTACGGGCTGATCCTGCCGCAGTCGGTGCTGGACATCCCCGTGCATGGCTGCTGGAACGTGCACGCCTCGCTGCTGCCGCGCTGGCGCGGCGCGGCGCCGATCCAGCGCGCGATCGAAGCCGGCGACACCCGCACCGGGGTGTGCCTGATGCGGATGGAAAAGGGCCTCGACACCGGCCCGGTGCTGCTGGCGCAGGCCACCGAGATCGGCCCGGAGGAGACCGGCGGGCAGTTGCACGACCGCCTGGCCGCGCTCGGATCGCGGATTCTCGCCGACGGCCTGGGCCTGCTGCGCGCCGGCCTGCTGCCGGTGCCGCAGCCGCAGCCGGAGGTGGGCGTCACCTACGCGCACAAGCTGGACAAGGCCGAAGCCAAGCTGGACTGGTCGCAGCCCGCCATCACGCTGGCCAACAAGGTGCGCGCGTTCCACCCGTGGCCGGTGGCGGAAGCGCAGCTGGCCGGCGAGCGCGTGCGCATCCATGCCGCGCGCGCCCTCGACGAAACCCACGCCGCCGCGCCCGGCAGCGTGCTCCGCGCCGGGCGCGAGGGCATCGACGTCGCCTGCGGCCACGGCGTGCTGCGCCTGGAACGCCTGCAACGCGACGGCGGCAAGCCGATCAGCGCGCAGGACTACCGCAACGCCCGCCGCGACGTATTCGCGTGAGCGATGGCGTCGCCACCCGCGTCGCCGCGGCGCGTATCCTCGCCGCGGTACTGCACCGCGGGCGTTCGCTGAAAGCCGCGCTGGGCACCCGCCTGCCGGAGCTCCCCGACCCGCGCGACCGCGCGCTGGTGGAGGCCATCGTGCTGGCCGCGCTGCGCCAGCGCGTGCGCTACAACGCCGCGCTGGATGCATGGACGCCGCGCCCACTGGGATCGCGCGATGCCCTGCTGCGCGCCCTGCTGCTGGTGGGCTTTGCCCAGCTCGAACTCGGCCTGCCCGCGCACGCCGCGCTGGCCGCCACGGTGGAGGCCGCACGCGCGCTGGGCCGCGCGCATCAGGCCGGGATGGTCAATGCGCTGCTGCGCCGGGCCACCCGCGAGCCGCTGCCGGCCGCCGCGCCCGAGGCCGCCTGGCCCGGCTGGCTGGCGGCGCAGGTGCGCGCGGACTGGCCGCAGGAGGCAGAAACGATCTTCGCCGCGAGCGCGCAGCCGCCGCCGCTGTGGCTGCGCGTCAACCGGCGCTGGATCCAGCGCGGGGATTACCTGCACCTGCTCCAGCAGGCCGGCATCACCGCCATGCCCGACGCCGATCTGGCCGACGCCCTGCGCCTGGACGCCGCGCTGCCGGTCGCCCAGCTGCCCGGCTTTGCCGCAGGCCTGGTCTCGGTGCAGGACGCCAGCGCGCAGGCGGTGGCCGACGCCCTGGCACCCCCCGGCGCGCGCGTGCTCGACGCCTGCGCCGCGCCCGGCGGCAAGGCCGCGCACCTGGCCGAGCGCGATCCGTCGCTGCATATCCTCGCGTTGGACGTGGACGCGCACCGGGTGCGGCGGATGCAGGACACCTTCGCGCGCTTGCGGCTGGAAGGACTGCACACCCTCGCCGCGGATGCCACCCGCCCCGAGTCTTGGTGGGACGGCACCCCGTTCGACGCGATCCTGGTCGATGCCCCGTGCAGCGCCACCGGCATCGTGCGCCGCCAGCCCGACGTGCTGCTGCACCGGCGCGAAGCCGACCTCGCCGCGCTGGTGCAGACCCAGGCGGCGCTGCTGGATGCGCTGTGGCCGCTGCTCGCACCCGGCGGTGCGCTGCTGTATGCCACCTGCTCGATTTTGCGCGCGGAGAACGCGGCGCAGGTCGAATCCTTCCTCGCGCGCACGCCCGATGCGAGGCTGGATGCGCTGGATGCCCGCTTCGGCCACGACACCGGCGCCGGCCGCCAGCGCCTGCCCGGCGAGGGCGGCCGCGACGGCTTCTTCTACGCCCGCCTGCGCAAAGCCTGACGTCCGCCCTGCACACTATCGCCATGCTCCGCGCCATGTCCCCTGCCATGACCCGCCCCCGCCGCGACCTCTGGCTGTTCTGGCTGCTGGCCCTGCTGATCCTGGCCACCGGGCTCGGCCTGCGCGACCCGTGGCCGGCGGATGAGCCGCGCTTCGCGCTGAGCTGCGCGGCAGATGCTGGAAAGCGGCCAGTGGCTGTTCCCGCACCGCGGCAGCGAGCTGTATTCGGACAAGCCGCCGCTGTTCATGTGGATGCAGGCCGCGCTGCTGTGGCTGACCGGCAACCTGCGCATCGCCTTCCTGCTGCCTTCGCTGCTGGCCGCGCTGGGCACCCTATGGTGCGTGCTCGACCTCGGCCGCCGGCTGTGGACGCCGCGGGTGGGCGTGCTGGCCGGCTACGCGACCCTGCTGACCCTCCAGTTCACCTTCCAGGCCAAGAAGGCCCAGATCGACCCGATGGTGGTGTTCTGGATCACCCTGTCCTGCTACGGCCTGCTGCGCCACCTGCTGCGCGGGCCGGACTGGCGGATGTGGATGCTGGGTTGGGCCGCGGCCGGGCTGGGCACCATCACCAAGGGCGTGGGCGTGCTGGCGCTGCTGATGCTGCTGCCGGCCGCATTCGCTGCGCTGCGCGGCTGGCCGGGGGTGCGCGTGCATGCGCGCGACGGCCGCTTCTGGCTCGGGCCGCTGGCCTTCCTGGTCGCCTGCGGGGTGTGGCTGGTGCCGATGCTGGTGGCCGCGCTGGGCGAGGGCGGCGCCGCCTACCGCGCCTACGTGGACGACATCCTGCTGCGCCAGACCGTCACCCGCTACGCCAATTCCTGGCACCACGGGCAGCCGTGGTGGTACTTCATCGAGGTGGCGCTGACCACCTGGCTGCCGACCGTGCTGGCGCTGCCGTGGGCGTTCCCGGCCTGGCGGCGGCGCCTGCGCCGGCGCGACGCGCGCTACCTGCTGCCGCTGGCGTGGGTGGTGCTGGTGTTCGTGTTCTTCAGCATCCCGTCCGGCAAGCGCGACATGTACATCCTGCCGGCGCTGCCGATGCTGGCGCTGGCGCTGGCACCGCTGCTGCCGGGGCTGCTGCGCAAGCCGAACCCGCAGCGGCTGCTGCTGGCGTTCACCGTCCTGCTGTCACTGGTCGCGTTGGGCGCGGGGCTGGCCATGCTGCTGGGCAATCCCGGCTTCGAGCGGCAGTTCCTCGACGGCCGCGACCCCGGCGTGGCCACCGGCCTGGCCTGGATGTTCTGCGCGATCGGCGCCTTCGGCCTCGGCGCCTGCCTGTGGTTCGGGCGCCGGCGTGCGCACGCCGCGCTGCTGGCGATGCTGACCGGGCTGTGGGTGCTGTATTCGCTGGTCGGCACGGTACTGCTCAACGACGGCAGTTCCTCGCGCGGGCTGATGCGCGACGTCGGCGCGGCGATCGGCCCGCGCGCGCAGCTCGGCCTGGTCGGCTGGCGCGAACAGCAGCTGCTGATGGCCGACCGCCCGGCCGCCGACTTCGGCTTCAAGCGTCCGCTCGCGGCGCAGTTCGCCGATGGCGTGCGCTGGCAGCAGGCTGCGCCCGCCGCGCGCTGGCTGCTGGTGGAGCAGGGCGATGGCCTGCCCGCCTGCGTCGATCCCGCCCTGGCCCGCGACATGGGCCTGGCCAACGGCCGCCGCTGGTGGCTGCTGGATGCCCGCGCCAGCGCCGCCTGCCACACTTCCTCCATGCCAGACCCGACAACCTCCAAGAGCCGATGAACGACACCCCCGATCCTGGACGCAAGCGATTTCGACGCACTGGTGGTGGGCGCGGGGTTTGCCGGCAGCGTGTGCGCGCGCGAGCTGGCCGATGCCGGCTGGCGTGTGCTGGTGGTGGACGCCCGCCCGCACATCGGCGGCAACGCGCACGACACCCGCGACGCCGCCGGGCTCTTGATCCATCCCTATGGCCCGCACATCTTCCACACCAACGGCAAGCGCATCTTCGAATACCTCTCGCGCTTCACCCACTGGCGCTTCTACGAGCACCGGGTGCTGGCGCAAGTGGATGGCAAGCTGTATCCGATCCCGATCAACCGCACCACCATCAACCGCCTGTACGGGTTGAACCTGGACGAAGCCGGGGTGGAGGCGTTCCTGGCCGAGCGCCGCACCCAGCGCCTGCCCGCCAGAACCAGCGAAGACGTGGTGATGAACAGCGTGGGCGCGGACCTGTGCGAGAAGTTCTTCCGCGGCTATACCCGCAAGCAGTGGGGGCTGGATCTGTCCGAGCTGGCGGCAGGCGTGGCCGCGCGTATCCCCACCCGCACCAACGATGACGATCGCTACTTCACCGACAGCTTCCAGTTCATGCCGGCCGAGGGCTACACGCGGATGTTCCAGCGCATGCTCGATCACCCAGGCATCGAGGTGCGCACAGGGGTGACCTATGTGCGCGCACGCACCCGGCCGCCGCGCCGGCGCACCATCTACACCGGCCCGATCGACGCCTTCTTCGACCACTGCTACGGCAAGCTGCCCTATCGCAGCCTGCGTTTCGAACACGAGCATCTACCGGACGTGGAAACCTTCCAGCCCACCGGCACCGTGAACTATCCCAACGACCACGCCTACACCCGCATCACCGAGTTCAAGTACCTCACCGGCGAGACCGCGCCGGGCACCTCGATCGTGCGTGAGTATCCGATGGCCGAGGGCGATCCCTTCTACCCGATTCCACGCCCGGAGAACGAAGCGCTGTACCAGCGCTACAAGGCGCTGGCCGAGCAGACGCCGGAGGTGAGCTTCGTCGGCCGCCTGGCGCAGTACCGCTACTACAACATGGACCAGGTGGTCGGCGCCGCGCTGGCGCTGTGCAACCGCCTGCTCGGCAAGCCGCAGGAGGAACCACAGGCATGAGCCAGCGCCGCAACCTGGTGATCGTGCGCGCCGGCGACAACTCGGTGCACCCGGGCTGGCTGGCCGGCAGTGCGCGCGACTTCGATCTCTTCGTGAGCTATTTCGGCAACCAGCCGGGACGCTATGCCGAGCAGGCCGAATACCACGAGGACCGCAAGGGCATGAAGTGGCCGGTGCTGGGCGAGCTGCTGCAGGCGCATCCCGAGCTGGTCGAGCGCTATGACTATTTCTGAGCTGCCGGATGACGACCTGGTGGCGGATACCGCCACCATCGACCGCATGTTCGCCTTCGCCCGCGCCTACCAATTGGCGCTGGCGCAGCCGGCGCTGACCCGCAACTCCTACTACACCTGGCCGCTGCTGCTGCAGGATGCGCGCTACCAGCTGCGCTACACCCGCTTCGTCGAAGTCATGGCGCCGATGTTCGACCGCGACGCCCTGCGCACCTGCCTGCCCACCTTCACCGAGAGCACCAGCGGCTGGGGACTGGATTCGGTCTGGCCGCGCCTGCTGGCCGATCGCGGCGAGCAGGCGATGGCGATCATCGACGCGACCGCGGTGTATCACTCGCGCCCGGTCGGCGGTGGCGAGCTCTACAAGAGCACTGGTTTCAAGGCGGCCCTGGCCGATGAAGATCGGGTGATGGCCAAGTACGGGCTGGACCGACGCGCGCGGGTGGAAGCCCGCTACTTCTCCAGCGGCGTGCGCCAAGTGCCGCTACCGCTGTGGCGGCGCCTGCGCGACCGTATCTCCCGCGCCATCCGGGTCGCCAACTACCGGCGGCTGGAACAGCGGGCGCACAACCGGATGCAGGACGAAGGCTGAGATGGGACTGCCTGCCGACTGTCTGTGCCTGGTGCTGAACCTGGCGCGTGCGCCGCAGCGGCTGGCGGCGATGCAGCAGAAGCTGTCCGCGCTGGGCATCGCCTTCGCCCGCATCGAGGGCGTGGATGGCGCCACCTTGCCTGCGGATGAACTGGCGCGCCTGACCCGGGTCAACCGCTACTACAAGCCGCTGCGCCCGGGCGAAGTCGGCTGCTACCTCGGGCATGTGCAGGCGCTGCGCAGCTTCCTGGCCTCATCCGCGCAGTTCTGTCTGTTGCTGGAGGACGACGCCTGCTTCGAGGACGGGTTCCTGCCGGCGCTGGCGGCGGCGCTGGAACGCCGGCGCGCGGAGGCCGACCCGCTGTGCCGCTGGGACGTGCTCAAGCTGTGCAATACGAGGCGGCGCTGGATGCCGCTGGCGCCGCTCACGGCCAGCTGCTGTCTGGTCGAATACGGCCCCAGCGTGCCCAGCACCACCACCGCCGCGGTGTGGACGCGCGCGGGCGCGCAGCGGTTCGTGGCCGCCTTCGCCGGGGTGGCGCGGCCGATCGACTGCGATCTGCAGCACCCTTGGGAATTCGGCCTGCGCATCCTCTCGCTGCATCCGCCAGTGGTCAGCGCCGAGCCGGTGCCTTCGACCATCGGCAGCGGCAAACCGCGCTCGCGCAATCCCTGGCCCAAGCTGCGCTACGAGGCGCGGCGGCTGTGGCCGCGCTGGCACCATTTCAGCCGCCTGTACGGGCCGCTGTTCTGGCTGCGCTGGCGCCGTGGCACGACCTGCCCGCCAACGGATGACCGCGCATGACCCCGCCCGTGCGCGTGCTGCATTTCGTCACCGGCGGGTTCTCCGGCGGCGCGACCCAGGTGGCGATCCAGCTGGTGGAGGCCGCGCGTGCGGGTGGGGCGATCGAACCGCTGCTGGTGCTGCGCCGCAAGCGGCGCACGCCGCCAGAGCGGATCGCACAATTGCACGCGCGCAACGTGCCGCTGCAACTGGTGCCGGGCTGGTCGCACCTGGCCACGGTGCTGGCACTGGCACGCGTGTGCCAGAAGTTCCGCCCCGACGTGCTGATCGCGCACGGCTTTTCCGAACACCTCTGGGGCCGCTACGCCGGGCTGCTGGCGAAGGTGCCGCACCTGGTGCACGTCGAGCACAACACGCGCGAGCGCTACACCCGCTGGCGGTTGGCGCAGACGCGCTGGCTGGCGCGCCGCACCGACCGCATCGTGGGCTGCTCGGAAGGCGTGCGCCAGGCGCTGCTGGCGATGGGTATGCCGGCCGCGCGCACGCTGGCGATCCCCAACGGCATCGACCTGGCCCCGTTCGCGCAGGCCGAGGCACATCCGCATGCCGCGCGCATCCCCGGGATCGTGATGGTCGCGCGCTTCTCCAAGCAGAAGGACCACGCCACCCTGCTGCGCGCGGTGGCGCAACTGGCCGCACGCGGCCTGCGCGTGCCGGTGCAGCTGGTCGGCGGCGGCAAGGCCCTGCACCGCGCGCCGTTGGAACGGCTGGCGGCGGAGCTGGGCATCCGTGCGCAGGTGGATTTCCCGGGCGTGGTGCGCGACGTGCCGCAGCGGCTGCTCGCGCACCAGATCTGCGTGCTCAGCACCCATTACGAGGGCATGCCGCTGGCGCTGCTGGAAGGCATGGCCGCCGGTTGCGCGGTGGTGGGCAGCGCGGTGCCGGGCGTGCGCGAGGTGATCCGCGACGGGGTGGATGGCCATCTGGTGCCGGAAGGCGATGCGCAGGCGCTGGCGGACGTGCTAGAGGCCCTGCTGCGCGACCCGGCGCGCGCCGCGCAGCTGGCCGCACAGGCGCGGCAGACCGCGCTGCGCGAATACGGGCGCGAGCTGATGAACCAGCGCTACGCGATGCTGTTCCTGGAACTGGCGCGCTAGGGAACCTCTGATCAACCCAGAGGTTCCCGCCGGCCATGGATGGCGTGGGCTGACAACGCCTGGATGGCGTTGTTCAGGCCTTAATCTTAGGGATTGCCGTCTCACGGAATGAGACTGGCAAGACATCGGGCCGGAAGCTGGCGGAAGCCCGGCCGTGCTGCGAGAGGGATATCAACCGCTCATCGGCGAAGGGTGTTTCCCGTGCTCCGCCACTTCCACCCAATCCCCCGGTGTCAGCACCGGCAGGCCGTGGGCGAGGCGGGCCTTGTCGCATTGCGGGCTGGGCTGGCCGAACTCCCACGAGGCATCGACCTCGCGGCAGACCGAGGGGCGGTTGGGGTGGATCGTGCAGCGCGAGTACTTTCCGATGTCGGCGTCCAGCGCCACGCAGCGGATCGGCGGGGCGTAGGTGCCGCGCATGCACAGGCGGTGGGCGTCCAGCCGTTCGGTCAGCGCGGCCGGTACCCCGCCCGGGGTCACCTCGTCCGATTCCATCCAATGGAAGGCGACGCGGTACTGGGTGCAGCAGGCGCCGCAGGTCAGGCAGGGGGTGCATGCGGGCAGGCCGGGCGGTGCGCGGCGGAAGCGGTGGGGTGGCGATTGTTGGCTGCCTGCGATGGCCATGCAAGTGGCCGCGAAGGTGCGCGGCGGCGGGTCATAATGCCGGCATGAATCCGCCCTGCAACATCGCCGCGGCGTTGCCGCGGCTGGCGCGCGAGCGTCCGGACCAGATCGCCATGCGCTGTCCCGGGCGCGACGGGCGCTACGGACAAACGCTGACCTATGCCGAGCTCGACGCGCGCAGCGACGCGATCGCCGCCGGCCTGGCCCGGCGCGGGATCGTGCGCGGCACCCGCACGGTGGTGATGGTGCGGCCCACGCCGGCGTTCTTCCTGCTGATGTTCGCGCTGTTCAAGGCCGGCGCGGTGCCGGTGCTGGTGGACCCCGGGATCGCCAGGCGCGTGCTCAAGCAGTGCCTGGACGAGGCGCAGCCGCAGGCGTTCATCGGCATCCCGCTGGCGCTGCTGGCGAAGGCGCTGCTGGGCTGGGCGAAGGCGGCGCGCGTGCGCATCACCACCGGCCGCCGCGCGTGGCTGGCCGATGCGACGCTGGCGCAGGTCGAGGCCGATGGACGCGGCGCAGGGCCGCAGCTGGCGGATACCGACGGCGAGGACGTGGCCGCGATCCTGTTCACCAGCGGCAGCACCGGCGTGCCCAAGGGCGTGGTGTACCGGCACCGCCATTTCGTGGCGCAGATCAAGATGCTGCGCGAGGCGTTCGGGATCGCCCCCGGCGGGCGTGGATTTCCCCACCTTCCCGCCGTTCGCCCTGTTCGATCCGGCCCTCGGTCTGACCAGCATCATCCCTGACATGGACCCCACGCGCCCGGCGCTGGCCGATCCGCGCAAGCTGCACGCGGCGATTGCGCGGTTCGGCGCCGACCAGCTGTTCGGCTCGCCGGCCTTGATGCGCGTCCTGGCCGAGCACGGCCAGCCGCTGCCCACCTTGAAGCGCGTCACCAGCGCCGGCGCGCCGGTGCCGCCGGAGGTGGTCGAGAAGATGCTGGCCCTGCTGCCGCCCGATGCGCGGTTCTGGACGCCCTACGGCGCCACCGAATGCCTGCCGGTGGCGGTGATCGAAGGTCGCGAGCTGCTCACCCTGCGCGCGCGCACCGAGACCGGTGCCGGCACCTGCGTCGGGCGTCCGGTGGCGGGCAATGCGGTGCGCATCATCCGCATCGACGATGGCGTGATTCCCGAGTGGCACGACGGATTGCAGGTCGCCCCGGGGCAGGTGGGCGAGATCACCGTCGCCGGCCCCAGCGCCACCGACGCCTATTTCAACCGCGACGCGCAGACCGCGCTCGCCAAGCTCCGCGAAGCACTGCCCGGCGGCGGCGCGCGCATCGTGCACCGCATGGGTGACCTCGGCTATTTCGACGGCGAGGGCCGGCTGTGGTTCTGCGGACGCAAGTCGCAGCGGGTGGTGGTGGACGCGCACACCACCCTGTGCACCGAGCAGGTGGAGCCGGTGTTCAACGTCCATCCGCAGGTGCGCCGCTGCGCGCTGGTCGGGGTTGGCCCGAAGGGCGCGCAGGTGCCGGTGCTGTGCGTGGAGCTGAAGGCCGGCACGGATCGGCGTGACTGGCCGCAGATTGCCGAGGCGCTGCGCCATCGTGCGGACGGCTTCGTGCACACCGCCAGGATCGCGCACTTCCTGCATTACCCAAAACCATTTCCGGTCGACATCCGCCATAACGCCAAGATCGGCCGCGAGGCGCTGGCGGCGTGGGCGGCGCGCCAGCTGCGCAAGGAGGCCGCATGAAGATTCTCGTCACCGGTGGCGGCGGCTTTCTCGGCCAGGCCCTGTGCCGCGCGCTGCTGGCCCGCGGCCATGACGTCACCAGCGTCAGCCGCAGCCGCCATCCGGCGTTGGATGCGATGGGCGTGCCCCAGCGGCAAGCCGACCTGGCCGACCGCGACGCGGTGCTGGCCGCGTTTGCCGGCGGTTTCGACGCGGTGCTGCACAACGCCGCCAAGGCCGGCGCCTGGGGCAGCCATGCCAGCTACTTCAGCGCGAACGTGCTGGGCACCCGCCACGTGATTGCGGCCTGCCGCGCGCACGGCATCCCGCGGCTGGTCTACACGTCCACGCCCAGCGTCGCCCATCGCGCCACCCACCCGGTGGAAGGCGCGACCGCCGAGGAGGTGCCCTACGGCGAGGGCGTGAAGGCGCATTACGCCGCGACCAAGATCATCGCCGAACGCGAGGCGCTGGCGGCCAACGGCCCCGAGCTGGCGACGGTGGCCCTGCGTCCGCGCCTGATCTGGGGGCCGGGCGATACCCAGATCCTGCCGCGGCTGGTAGAACGCGCACGCAGTGGCCGCCTGCGCCTGGTCGGCAGCGGCGACAACCTGGTCGATACCACCTACATCGATAACGCCGCGCAGGCACATCTGGCTGCGCTCGATCACCTGCATCCGGGCGCCGCCTGCGCCGGGCGCGCCTACTTCATCAGCAATGGCGAACCGTGGCCGCTGCGCGAGGTGCTCAATGCGCTGCTGCGCGCCGCCGGGGCGCCGGAAGTGCACGCCACGCTCCCGTTCCGCGCAGCCTATGCGCTGGGCGCGGTCTGCGAAGGGCTGTGGAGCGTGCTGCCGCTGCGCGGCGATCCGCCGATGACGCGCTTTCTGGCCGAACAGCTGGCCACCCCGCACTGGTATTCGATGGCGCCGGCCGCGCGTGACTTTGGCTACGTGCCGCGGGTGTCGATGGCGGACGGGCTGGCGCGGCTGCGCGCGTCGCTGGTGAGGCCGGATTGAGGCTGTCGTCGGGGTGCGGGGTTGCCTGCCCCGCATGAGGCTGCTCTGAAGCGGCATGGCGCACCCTACAATGCGGCCATGACCGAACCCCCTTCAACTGGAAGCGGCCTGCCGGACGGGCGCTGGAAGCCGCGCTCAACCGCGCGCTGGCGCTGGACCCCGACACCCGCGCCGCGCTGCCGGCGCTGGATGGCCGGCGCATCGCGCTGCACCTGGCGCCGCCGCCGCTGGCGCTGGAGATCCGGGTGGACGGTGAGTCGCTGCGGGTGGGGCCGCCGGATGCGGCGCAGGCGCCCGACCTCGGCGTGCGCGCCAGCCTCGGCGCGCTGCTGCGCCAGCTGCCGCCGCTGCGCGATGCCGCCGCGCCGCCGGTGGGGCAGCTGCGGATCGAGGGCGATGCCGAGCTGGCGCGCCGCCTGCAGATACTGGCGCAGCGCTTCGATCCCGACTGGCAGCGGCCGTTCGTGGCGGTGTTCGGCGAGGTGCTGGGCGTGCAGGTGGCCAAGGCGGTGGCCGCCGCGCTGCGCCAGGCGCAGGGCGCCGGCCGCCAGTTCGCGCAGATGGCCGCCGAGTACGTCACCGAAGAGAGCCGCGACGTGGTGGCGCGCGCCGAGCTGGACGCCTTCCACGACGACGTGGACGCACTGCGCGACGACGTCGAGCGGCTCGCCGCCAAGCTGGCGCGCCTGCGCCGCGCGCGAGGATTGGACGCATGAAGTCCGCGCTGCGCGCCTGGCGGATCGGCCGCGTGCTGCTGCGCTACCGGCTGGATGCCCTGCTGGACGGTACCCCGGCGGAACGCTGGCTGCGCCTGATGCGCCCGCTGGTGCCGCGCGCCTCGCGCGAGGTGGAGGCATTGCCGCGCGGTGCGCGGTTGCGCCTGGCGCTGCAGGAGCTGGGGCCGATCTTCGTCAAGTTCGGGCAGATCCTGTCCACCCGCCGCGACCTGCTGCCGCCGGACATCGCCGACGAGCTGGCGCTGCTGCAGGACCGGGTGGCGCCGTTCCCGGGCGCGCAGGCGCGCGCGCTGGTGGAGCAGGCGCTGGGGCGCGCGATCGAGGCCGCCTACGCCAGCTTCGACACCGTGCCGCTGGCCTCGGCCAGCATCGCCCAGGTGCACGCCGCGACCCTGCACGACGGGCGCGAGGTGGTGGTGAAGGTGCTGCGCCCGGAGATCGACCGCCTGATCGAGGCCGACATCGCGCTGCTCAAGGCGCTCGCCGCGCTCGTCGAACGCGCGCATCCGCGCGCCGACAAGATCCGCCCGCGCGAGGTGGTGGCCGAGATCGAGAACACCCTCGCCGCCGAGCTGGACCTGCTGCGCGAGGCCGGCAACGCCAGCCTGCTGCGCCGCAACTGGCGGGATTCCCCGGATCTGTACGTGCCCGAGGTGGTCTGGAGCCACACCGCCGAACGCGCGCTCACGCTGGAGCGCGTGCGCGGCATCCCGTCCGACGACATCGCCGCGCTGGACGCGGCCGGGATCGACCGCAAGGCGCTGGCGGTCAAGGGCGTGCGCGTGTTCTACCAGCAGGTGTTCCGCGACAACTTCTTCCACGCCGACGCCCACGCCGGCAACATCTGGGTGGATCCGCAGCGCCAGGCCGACCCGCGCTTCATCGCGCTCGACTTCGGGATCATGGGCCAGCTCTCCAGCGAGGACCAGTACTGGCTCGCCGAGAACTTCATGGCGATCTTCAACCGCGACTACCGCCGCATCGCCGAGCTGCATGTGCAGGCCGGCTGGATGCCGTCGCACATCCGCATCGACGAGCTCGAGGCGGCCGCGCGCGCGGTCTGCGAGCCGTACTTCACCCGTCCGCTGAGCGAGATTTCGCTGGCCGAGGTGCTGGTCAAGCTGCTGCGCACCGCGCAGCGCTACGAGCTGACCCTGCAGCCGCAGCTGATCCTGCTGCAGAAGACCCTGCTCAACATCGAGGGCGTGGGCCGCCAGCTGGACCCGCAGATCGACATCTGGGCGGTGGCCCGGCCGGTGCTGGAGGAGATCCTGGCCGAGCGCTACAGCCCGCGCCGGCTGCTGGGCGAGCTGCGCAAGCAGTTGCCGGAGCTGGTGACGCGCGCGCCGGAGATGCCGCGCCTGCTGCACGCCTGGCTGCAGCAGCAGGTGGAAGGCCGGCACGAGCTGGCGATGCGTTCGGCCGACGTGCGCGCGATCACCCACGTGCTGGCGCAGATGCAGCGCCGGATCGTGGCCTCGGTGCTGGGCGTGGGGCTGCTGATCGCCGCCGCGCTGCTGTACGCGCTGGATGCCGGCGGAGCGCGTCTGCTGGCGCTGCCGGTCTCGGCCTGGATCGCCGGACTCGGCGGGCTGTGGGCCCTATTCGCGGCCTGGCCGCGCCGCTGACGCCGCGCCGCGATGCGCCGTGCCGCTGCAATTGTGTACCGCGGCGGCCGCCGCTAATTTGCCGCGCAGTTTCTGCAGGAGCACGCGCGATGGGCGCAGGCCATTCTCACGGCAGCCACGATTCGCACGGTCACAGCCACGCGCCGGCCGAGATCCGCCACGAACGGCCGCTGTGGATCGCGTTCGCGCTGACGGCGCTGTTCATGCTGGTGGAAGTGGCCGGCGGCCTGTGGAGCAACAGCCTGGCGCTGCTGTCGGATGCCGCGCACATGTTCACCGACGTGATGGCGCTGGGGATTTCGCTGTTCGCGGTGCGCATGGCGCGGCGCCCGGCCGACGCCCGCCGCACCTACGGCTATGCGCGCATGGAAGCGCTGGGCGCGCTGGCCAACAGCGGCCTGCTGTTCGTGGCCGCCGGCATCATCCTCTGGGAGGCGCTGGCGCGCCTGCGTGCGCCGCAGCCGGTGGCGCAAGACGCCATGCTGGCGGTCGCGGTGCTGGGGCTGGTGGTGAACCTGGTGTCGATGCGGCTGCTGGCGGCGGGTGCCGGCGAGAGCCTGAACATGCGTGGTGCCTACCTCGAAGTATGGAGCGACATGCTCGGCTCGCTGGGGGTGATCGTCGGCGCGCTGCTGATCCGCTACACCGGCTGGACCCTGCTGGACCCGCTGATCGCGGTGCTGATCGCGCTGTGGGTGCTGCCGCGCATCTGGACATTGCTGCGCGCGGCCGGGCAGGTGCTGATGCAGGGCGTGCCGGCCGGGCTGGACATCGACGCCGTGCGCGATGCCATGCAGGCGGTGTCCGGGGTGGCCGCGGTGCACGACCTGCACGTGTGGGCGCTGGGCTCGCGCGAGCCGATCCTGACCGCGCACGTGCTGCTGGCGGAAGCTGGCCGCGATCCCGACGCCGTGCGCGCTGAAGTCGCGGCGATGCTGCACGCGCGTTTCGACATCGACCACGCCACCCTGCAGGTGGAGACGCGCCACTGCGGCCAGGTGGATCTGCATGACTGAGGGTGGTGGACCGCTGCCGGTGCTGTATCGGGACGAGAGGCTGGCCGTGGTGTGCAAGCCGGCCGGGCTGATGGTGCACGACAGCGCGCTGGCGCGCGGCGTCACCGAATTCGCCGCCGACCAGCTGCGCGCGCAGTTCGGGCGGCCGATCCACCTGATCCACCGCCTCGACCGCGCCACCAGCGGCTGCCTGCTGCTGGCGTTCGACCGCGACATCGCTTCCGCGCTCGGCAAGGTGCTGATGGCGCGCGCGGTCGAGAAGGAGTACTGGGCGATCTGCCGCGGCTGGCCGGCGCAGCGCGCGTTCGTGGTCGACCATCCGCTCGACGGCGGGCCCGGCAAACCGCACAAGAAGCCGGCGCAAACGGCCTTCGAAGTGCTCGCGACCTGCGAACTGCCGCTGCCCTCGGCCGGCTTTCCCACCTCGCGCTATGCCTGGCTGCGCGCCAGCCCGCACACCGGCCGCTTCCGCCAGATCCGTCGCCACCTCAAGCACATCTCGCACCACCTGATCGGCGATTCCAGCCACGGCGACGGCCGCCACAACCGCCAGTTCCGTATGCTCGGCATCCACCGCATGCTGCTGCACGCGCGTCGCCTGGCCTTCCTCCACCCCCCAGACCGGCGCGCGGATCGAGGTGACCGCGCCGGTGGACGCGGAGTTCGCCAGGGCGCTGGCCCTGTTCGGCCCGCAGCCGGCCGCGGGCGTCGTTTAAGATCGAAGGATGCAGGTCGGCCCGCTGTCCATCCCCGATGACGAACTGGTGGAGCGCTTCGTGCGCGCGTCCGGGCCGGGCGGGCAGAACGTCAACAAGGTCGCCACTGCAGTCGAGCTGCGGTTCGACGTGGCCGCTTCCCCCGCGTTGCCGGAAGCGGTACGCGCGCGCCTGCTGGCGCGGCGCGACCGGCGCATGACGGGGCAGGGCGTGCTGGTGCTGTCGGCGCAGCGGTTCCGCACCCAGGAGCGCAATCGCGAGGATGCGCGGGCGCGGCTGGCCGCCTTCATCGAGAGCGGGTTGCGCGCCCCCGCGCCGCGCATTCCCACCCGGCCCACCCGCGCCGCGAAGGAGCGCCGGCTGGGCGAAAAGCGCGTGCGCAGCGAGCGCAAGCAGGGCCGCAGCGGGCGGGGCTGGGAATGAGCGTCGGCGCGCACGACGGGCTGGTGCCGGCGCTGCCGCCGCGGGTGCCGCGGATGCCGCGCGGGCACATCGCCCCGTGGCTGGGGCGCACGGTGCTGCGGCTGGGCGGCTGGCGGGTGGACGGGGAGTTGCCGGATATCCCCAAGGCGGTGCTGGTGGCGGCCCCGCATTCCTCCAACTGGGACGGGTTCTGGGGGATCGCGGCCAAGCTGGCGCTGGGCATCCGGCTGTCGATCCTCGGCAAGCACAGTCTGTTCCGCATTCCGCTGCTGGCGCCGCTGCTGCGCTGGCAGGGGGTGATCCCGGTCAACCGCGCCGCGCCGCAGGGGGTGGTGGAGCAGGCGGTGGCGGCCATGCGCGCGCGCGACGTGATCTGGTACGCGATGGCGCCGGAAGGCACCCGCCGCCCGGTGGCGCGGTGGAAGCCGGGGTTCTGGCGGATCGCGCAGGCCGCGCAGGTGCCGGTGGTGGTGGCGGCGTTCGACTACCCGCGGCGGCGGATCGTGCTCGGCCCGGCGTTTACCACCAGCGGCGACATGGCGGCCGACATCGCGCGCATCCAGCGCTGGTATGCGCCATTCAAGGGCCGCCACCACGACGTGCGGCAGCCCGGCTGAATGCGGCCGCCCCGGGGCCGGAACTGACGCAACGCGTCAGTTCGACTTCCTGGAATACATGAATTTCCCGTGGCAAACCCGCGATTCCGGGTTTGGCATGGGATTTGCGTCGCAGTTTCCGCGTGCGCCGCGCGCGCCCGTCGCGACACCACCCCGCAAGGCCTTTTCGGGCAGCGCGCGCCGCGTGTTGCCGGGAGGAGTGCGGCCGGCGGGAAGACAGGACAGTGCAACGGTATCGGATGCGCGGATCGGCAAAGAAAAGAAGGGGAGGCAGAAGCGGTTTGAAGCGGTCATGGCCAGTGCAGGAAGGTGTCGGGCGGCGCGCATGCGCGCGGCTGGCATCGGCGCGCGCGCGGGGTGGCCGATGAGGCTCTTCGACCTGCTCTACAGCAGCGACCCGCGGGTGGTGTTCGCGTTCTGGGTGGGCCTGAGCATGAGCCTGGCCTCGCTGGCGCTGTTCGTGGCGGTGCTGGTGCTGCGCAGACTGGCGCAGCGGCGCGAACGCCAGCATCTGCAGGCGGTGGCGCGCTGGCGGGCGCTGCTGGAGGAGGCGATGCGCGACGGCCTGCCCGCGCGGTTGCCGCTGCTGCCCGGGCACGACATGACCGGCTTCATGGAGGCCTGGAACGCGCTGCACGAGCTGCCGCAGGGCGTGGACAACCTGGGCATGCACCAATTGGCGTGGGAAGTCGGGCTGGCGCCGAAACTGGAGAAGATCGCCAGCGCCGGCCGCTTTCACGACCGGGTCATGGCGATCATCGCGCTCGGCCACCTGCGCAGCGTCTCCAGCTTCAGCCGGATCGAGCCGCTGCTGGACGATCCCAGCCCGATCGTCTCGATCAGCGCCGCGCACGCGCTGATGCGGATCGACGCGGCGCGCGCGGTGGAGCGGGTGGTGCCGCAGATCGAGGCGCGCCAGGACTGGGTGGACGGCGGCGTGGCGCAGATCCTGTCGGACACCGATGCCGCGGTGGTACAGGGCCCGCTGAGTGGCGCCGCGCTGCGCGCCAACGACGAGGTGGCGCCGCGCATGGTGCGCTTCCTGGCCGGGGTCAGCCCGCAGGCGGCGGCTCCGGTGATCCGCCGCATCCTGTCCGAGCCGCATGACGAGCACCTGGTTTCGACCTGCCTGCAGGTGATGACCGAGGCGGCCGACCTCGACAGGGTGCGGCCGCTGCTGGCGCATCCGCGCTGGCATGTGCGCATGCACGCGGCGGCCGCGCTCGGGCGGCTGGGCAGCGCGCGCGATGCCGGGGCGCTGCTGCCGCTGCTGGGCGATACCCAGTGGTGGGTGCGCTACCGCAGCGCGCAGGCGCTGCAGCACCTGCTGGGCGACGACGAAGCGCTGGCGCGCATCCGCGAGCGCCAGCAGGACCGCTACGCGCGCGACATCCTCACCCAGGTGCTGGCCGAGCACAGCCTGCAGGTGGCGGCATGAGCCTTGCGATCGAGGCAATGGCCATGCCCGCCATCCCGGCCGCGCTGGCGACCACCCTGGAAGGCCTGCAGTGGGCCTTTCTGCTGTATTTCGTCAGCATCAACGCGGTGTACCTGGGGCTGAACTTCATCGCGATGTTCGCGATCCTGCGCTACACCCGCGAGCACGGTGCCAGCTTCCGCCTGCGCAACTTCGCCGAGTACCAGCCGCCGGTCAGCATCCTGGTGCCGGCCCATAACGAGGAAAAGACCATCGTCGCCACCGTGCGCTCGCTGCTGCGGCTGGGCTATCCCAATTTCGAGGTGGTGGTCATCAACGACGGCTCGCGTGACGGCACCCTGCGCGCGGTGGTGGAAGCGTTCGGGCTGGTGGAGTTCCCGGAGGCCTACCGCGTGCGCCTGAAGACCGCGCCGGTCAGGCGCATCTTCGTCTCCCCCGGCAACGGCCGGGTGCGCCTGGTGGACAAGGACAACGGCGGCAAGGCGGATGCGTTGAACGCCGGCATCAACACCGCCCGCTATCCGCTGTTCTGCGTGGTCGATGCCGACTGCATCCTGCAGGAGGACAGCCTGGCGCGGGTGGTGCAGCCGTTCCTGGAAGATGCGCGGATGATCGCCGCCGGCGGCGTGATCCGCATCGTCAACGGCTGCAAGGTCAAGGACGGGCTGCTGTCGGAGATCGACCTGCCGGACCGGCTGCTGCCGCTGACGCAGACGCTGGAATACCTGCGCGCGTTCCTGTTCGGGCGCCTGGGCTGGTCGCCGCTGAATGCGCTGCTGATCATCTCCGGCGCGTTCGGGGTGTTCTACAAGGAGCGCGTGATCGCCGCCGGCGGCTACAAGAGCGACCTGGTCGGCGAGGACATGGAAATGGTGGTGCGCTTGCACAACCAGATGCGCGAGGAGAAGCGGCCCTACCGGATCGCCTTCGTGCCGGATCCGATCTGCTGGACCGAAGTGCCGTCCGACCTGCGTTCGCTGTACAACCAGCGCGTGCGCTGGCAGCAGGGCCTGGCCGAAAGCCTGTTTGGCAACTGGCGGCTGATGGCCAGGCGCAACGGCGGCATGGTCGGCTGGGTGGCGTACCCGTTCATGCTGCTGTTCGAATGCCTGGGGCCGCTGGTGGAGGTGCTGGGCTATGCCTCGGTGATCGTGCTCGGGCTGGCCGGGCTGCTGTCGTCGCAGGCGTTCTTCGTGTTCCTGTTCGCCTCGGTCGGGCTTGGCATCCTGCTGTCGGTCAATGCGATGATGCTGGAGGAAATCTCGTTCCACCTGTACCCGCGCCCGGGTCAGCAGCTCAAGCTGTTCCTGGTGGCGGTGCTGGAGAACTTCGGCTATCGCCAGATGATGTCGCTGTTCCGGGTGGTCGGGCTGCTGCGCTGGCTGGTGCGCCTGCTCCGGCTGGGGCGGCGCTCGCACTGGGGCCATATGCGCCGCGACGGCGACTGGCACGCGGACGACCCCGGGGAGGCAGGCGCCGGCGCCGCCGCTTCCCGACCCCTGCAATCCGCGCCGGGAGCGACCCGATGATGCTGCTGTCTCCGGCCGTGCTGCAAGCGGCCGCCCTCCTCGCCAGCGGTCCCGCCGCGACCGCGCCACTGCAGGCCGCGCCGCCCGTGGCTGCCGCGCAGGAAGATGCCGAGACCCTGCGCCTGCGCCAGGCGCGCGCACTGGCCACCTCCGGCGATCCGGTCAAGCGTGCGCAGGCGCTGGCCCTGTATGCGGCGATGCTGCGGGACTCGCCCGGCAACAGCGACGTGCTGCTGGCACGCGGCCGCACCTACGCCTGGGACGGGCGCTATGCCGAGGCCGAGGCCGACCTGCGCGCGGTGACCACGGCCAAGCCCGGCTACGCCGATGCCTGGTCGGCGCTGGGCGATCTGTACCTGTGGAGCGACCGCCCGCGCGAGGCGGCAGAGGCATACGCGCACTGGATCGCGCTGGAGCCGACGGACGCAGCCGCGTATCTGGCCCGCGGGCGCGCCTGGCGCGCCGCCGGCGATGTTGCGGCCGCGCGCGCGGATTTCGAGGCGGCCGCGCAGCGCGGCGCCGACCCGGCGCAGGTGGCCGCGCTGCGCGAGAGCCTGCAGCCGGCGCGCACCGCCGCGCCCGAGGCGCTGCGCAGCGACGGTTATCGCTGGCTGCTGCGGGCCGGGCTCGACCGCACCACCTTCAGCGGCGGCCGCGCTGCCTGGACCGATGCCGGCGTCTCGCTGCGGCGCAGGTTCGCGCGCGGTTCGCTGGCGCTGGAATGGCTGCAGTCCGACCACTTCCGCCAGCGCGACGCTGCCTGGGCGCTGGATGGCTACGCCAGCCTGTGGGCGCGCGCCTACGCCAATCTGCGCTACCAGCAGGGCCCGGCCTCCGGGGTGCTGCCGCGCACGGCGTGGCGGGCGGAGCTGTTCCAGGGCGTAGGCAGCGGCTGGGAGCTGTCGGCCAGCGTGGACCATCTGCGCTATTCCACCACCACCGAGTTCTACGGGGTGGGGGTCGGCCACTACTGGGGCGACTGGTACGCCCGCTACAAGCTGCAGCACGTGCCCGGCGTGGGCGCCGGCAGCTGGAGCCAGCGCGCACAGCTGCGCAACTACTACCGCGGCAATGCCGACGACTACTGGGAAGTCAGCGCCGGCCACGGCCGCAGCGTGGACCTCGACCGCGGCGGCGCACTGGTGCGCAACAGCAATGCCGCGCTGGGGGTGTCGTGGGTGCGCTATTTCGGCGCCTGGGGCTTCAAGCTCGGCGCCGGCTACGCCGACGATGCAGACGGGTTCAACGAGCGCCAGCTCTCCTTCGCGCTGTACCGGCGCTGGTGAGACGGGATAACGCCCCCCGGTTCGCGGACGACGGGCGCGAAGGCGCGGGCGCGCGCCTGCTGGCGTGGCTGCCGGCGCTGCTGGTCGCGCAGCTGGTGCTGGCGCTGTGGATGGGCGTGCGCGCGCTGCCGCCGGGCGCGGGCGCCGCGGCCGTGCTGCTGGCTATCGGCAATGACCTGCTGTTCCTGCTGCGCGCCATGCCGTTGCTGCTGCCGGTCAGCCTGGCGCTGGCCGCGCTGCCGGCGCGGCGCTGGGCGCTGCTGGCGGTCGCGGCGTGCTGGGCGCTGTTCCTGCTGGCGCAGGCGCTGCTGGCGCTGTACTTCCAGACGGCCGGCGTGGCGCTGGGCGCCGACCTGTTCGGCTACCGGCTGGACGAAATCCGCACCACCCTCGGCGGGGCCGGTGGCGAGCTCGGCGTGACGGGGATGGCCGGCCTGCTGCTGCCGCTGCTGGTGCTGACGGTCCTGCTGGTCTGGCGCGCACGCCGCCCGCACCCGCCGCGCCGCGGCGTGCTGCCGCTACTGGTGCTGGCCGGGCTGGCGGCCTGGGCGCTGCCGCTGGCGCCCGGCGTTTCCCTGCTGCGCAGCGAGGCGGTACGCGCCGCGGCGACCAGCAAGGGCGCCTATTTCGTGGTCGATAACCTGCGCTGGTGGCGTGCGCAGATCCGGCTCATGATCGCCAGCGGCAGTGCCGCCGCGCCGACGGCGGCCGGCGATCCGGCCTATCCCTTCCTGCATGCGGACGCCACCCCGGACGCGCTGGGCGCGTACTTCGGCCCCACCCGCGACGGCCGCCCGCCGAACGTGGTGGTGATCGTGGTCGAGGGCCTGGGCCGCTCCTTCTCCGGCCCGGACGCGCCGCTCGGCAGCTTCACCCCGTTCCTCGACGAACTGGCCGCGCGCAGCCTGTACTTCGACAATTTCCTCGCCAACCAGGGTCGCACCTTCGGCGTGCTGCCCTCGCTGCTGGCCTCGTTGCCGATGGGCGCGCAAGGCTTCACCGCGCTGGGCGCCGACATGCCCGCGCATGCCGGCCTGTTCAACGTGCTGCAGCGCCAGGGCTACCACACGGCGTTCTACAGCGGCACCGACGCCGGCTTCGACGACGAGCGCACCTTCCTGCAGCGGCAGGGCGTGCAGGACATCGTGGACCTGCGCAATTTCGGTGCGGGCTACCAGCGCAATCCGTTCAGCGGGTGGGGCTATCCCGACCGCGAGCTGGTGCGCCGGGTGCTGGCCGATACTCCGCACCTGCAAACGCCGTTCGTGCTGGGCATGCAGACCATCAGCATGCACACGAACTACCGTTTCCCCGGGCAGGAGGCCTACCGCGCGCGGCTGGAGCAGCGCCTGCAGCGGCTGGGGATTCCGGAGGCGCGGCGCGCGGCCTATCGCGCGCAGTCCGACATCTACACCGCGATCCTCTACACCGACGACCAGCTGCGGCGCTATTTCGGAGGCGTCGCCCGCGCGCCCTGGTATGCCGACACCCTCTTCGTCATCACCGGCGACCACCGTCTGCCGGAAATCCCGCTGGACACCCACATCGAGCGCTACCACGTGCCGCTGTTGATTTTCTCGCCGCTGCTCAGGCAGCCGCTGCGGGTGCGCGCGGTGTCCTCGCACCTGGACGTGACCCCCTCGCTGCTGGCGCTGCTGGCGCATACCTACGGGCTCAAGCGTCCGGCGCGCGCGGCCTGGACCGGCAGCGGGCTGGACATGGCCACCACTTTCCGCAGCACCCACGAGTTCCCGCTCAAGCAGACCAAGACCAGCGCGCTGGATTTCGTCTCCGGGCGCTGGTTCCTGCACGACGGCACGCTGTTCGAACTGCAGGACGGGCTGCGCACGTCCGAGGTGGACGATGCCGGGCTGCGCGCGCAGGTGCAGGCGCATTTGCAGGCGTATGAAGCCGCGAACGCCGCGTTCCTGCGCAGCCGCCGGCTGTCGCCGGAGGGCGCGACCCCGGCGCTGGTGGCCTACCGCGACGCGCCCGCCGCCGCGCCGCAGGCGGTGCAGGCCACCGCGCCCGGGCTCGGGGTGGAGGCGCTGACGGTGGCGGTGACGGCCGAGGGCATCCGGCTGCAGGCCGAGTTCGCCAACGGCGACGGCCACGACTCGGCGCGCTTCGTGCCGCTGGCGGTGCTCACCGATGAAGCGGGCCGCGAGCTGCACGAAAGCTACGGGCGTGCCGCTGCGGCTACGGGCGAATGCACGGCAGGCGGTCACGCTGTGGCTGCCACGACCGTCGGCGCCGGGGCGCTATTTCGTCGCGGTGCGGCCGTCCGATCCCGACGACGGCAAGCCGCTGGGGCGCGGGCGCTACCACGTGCCGGTGGACATCCCGGGCGCCGCGCAATGAGCTTGCGCCGTGCCGGTGGCGGGCTGCTCGCCGCGCTGCTGGCGCTGGCCGGCAGCGTCGCCGCGCAGGCGCCGCGCGCGGTGTGGGTCTGGGAAGCCGATTCCTACGCGATGCTGGACGTGCCGGCGGTGGCCGAGGAGGCGTTCGATGTCCTGCAGCGCAAGCGCATCGGCACGCTGTACCTGTATGCCGACGCCTACCAGGGGCGCAATCTGCTGGTGCAGCAGCCGGCCCGCTACCACGCCTTCATTCGCGCCGCGCATGCGCGCGGAATGCAGGTGTATGCGCTGCTGGGCTCGTGGCATCTGCACACCGAGCGCTACGTGCTGCCGCGCCAGCAGAAGAAGGCGGTGGCGATGCTGCAGCGGGTGCTGGACTACAACGCCGCCGCCCCGGCGGAGGCGCGCTTCGACGGGGTGAACTACGACATCGAGCCGCACCTGCTGGACGAATGGGAGGACGCCACCCGCCCGCGCCTGCTGCGCGGCTTCCTCGACATGAGCGCGGCGATGATGCAGGCCCGGCGCGCCTCCGGGCAGACGCTGCCGGTCGGCCCGGCGATGCCGTTCTGGTGGGACGGCATCGCCCTGGAGTGGCGCGGCGCGCGCAAGCCGGTGAGCGAGCACGTGATCGACCTCACCGACTACGTGGCGCTGATGGACTACCGCAACCGCGCCGAGGGCCGCGACTCCATCCTCTCCCACGCCGCCTCCGAGATGGCGTATGCCGACCGCGAGGGCAAGCGCGTGGTGATCGGGCTGGAGTTCAACCCCGGCGAGCCGGCCAAGCTCAGCTTCCACGGCATGGATGAGGCCGCGTTCGAGGCCGAGGCAGGCAGGGTCGAGGCCGCATACCGCAAGCGGACGGCGTTCGGCGGCTTCGTGTTCCACCACTACGCAGGCTACCGCCGCTTCGTCGGCGCGCCGGTGCCGGCGGAATAGGCGCAGCGCGATCCGTCGCGCCGCGCCGGGCCGGGTCACTGCAGCGGCTTGCCGCCCAGCTTCCAGGTCAGCTGCAGGAAGAAGCTGCGGCCGATGCTGTCGAACCACGAGGTGTCGTAATAGGGGTAGTTGCCCCAGGTGGGATCCTTCGGCGGCATCTGGTTGAACAGATTGTCCACCGTCAGTGCCAGGCGCAGATGGTCGTTGATGTCGTAGCGCACGCGGGCATTGAAGCGCCAGGTGGCGTGCGTCCAGGCATCGTTGGCGTAGTTGGCCACCCGCCCGAGGTAGGTGCCGAACAGGCTGGCGCCCCACGCGCCACGATTCCAGTCGACTTCGAGATTGCCCTTGGCGCGCGGCAGGGTGGTGTCGCTGAAGGTCACCGCCAGCATGTCCTCGGTGGGGTCGCCCGGATACTGCTGGCGGGTGTGCCGGCGGGTCCAGTTGTAGTTGCCGGTGAAGCGGAAATCGCCGGCCGTGGTCTGCAGGCGGTAGTTGGCGGTGACATCGATGCCCGACGTCTGTTCGCGCGCGATGTTGATCGGCCCGAAATGCACGCTGGTGATGTCGCCGTTGCCGTCGCGGATCACCCGCGCGATGGCGTCCACGCAGGTGGGCGAGTGGATGTCCACCGGGGCCCCGGTATCGGTCTGGCCAAGCCGGCAGTTGGCCTCGGTCTGGCGCAGCAGGTCACGGTCCTGGGCCTGCACCTGGTTCTGCACGCGGATCGTGTAGTAGTCGATCGCGATGTCGAAGCCGTGGCTGGGTGACCACACGAAACCGAACGTGCCGGAGCGGCTGGTTTCCACGTCGAGCGCGATGTTGCCGCTGTATACGTCGAAGGTGCTGATGTCGTAGCCGCCGTCGTCGTAGCACCAGGCGTTGCTGGCGCCGGGATTGGCCAGCCGGCACTGGTAGTAGTCGGTGGCGAAGCGGGTGCGGTAGTAGTCGTTGCCGGCGAACAGGTAATGCATGTCCGGTGCGCGGAAGCCGGTGCCGTAGGAGCCGCGCACCAGCAGGCTGTCCAGCGGACGCCATTCCAGGCCCAGGCTGTAGGTGACCTTGCCCGGCTGGCGGCCGCCGTAGCGGTACTGGTCGTAGCGCCCGGCGAGGCTGCCCTGCACGCTGGGCAGCAGCGGCAGGCGCAGCTCGGCGGCGGCGCTCCAGTGATTGCGGCTGCCGTGGCCGTCGCCATAGCGTGGGCCCACGTAGGCATCGTCGGTCAGTGCCAATGGATCGGGATTGATGCGGTAGGACTGGCGCCCGAATTCCAGGGCGCTTGCGAAGCCGACGTCGCCGGCCGGCAGGGTGAACAGGGCCGGGGTGTCCATGGTCAGGCTGAGATTGTCGTTGTCCGCCTTGGGGCGGAACACCGACATCGCCGCGATGGAGGCGAACTCGGCCTCGGTCAGCGGCTTGAACAGG
Organism: Thermomonas sp. S9; assembly: GCF_024704365.1. Taxonomy (GTDB): domain Bacteria; phylum Pseudomonadota; class Gammaproteobacteria; order Xanthomonadales; family Xanthomonadaceae; genus Thermomonas. The sequence goes on along the minus strand of NZ_JAJDFY010000001.1, from coordinate 155,805 downwards.
CGCGCCGGGTCGGCGTCGTAGATGGCGTAGCCGTCGGCGTCGTAGCCCAGGCGTGGCCCCAGGAACAGCGTGTTGGCCGCCGCCGCCTTGATCCGCGGCATCGCCACGTCGGCATCGTATTGCGAATGGTTGTAGGCCGCCTCCCAGTTCCAGTCGCGACCGAACACACCCTTGAATCCGGTGGTGACGGCCAGGGTCTTCTGGGTGGTGGTGTTCATGCGGTTGCGCAGCCCGCCCATTTCCTCCGGCGTGAACTGGCGCGACCAGATTTCATAATGCCCGGTGGCCTGGTTGAAGAACATCTTGTTGCGGTAGTTGCCGGTCGAGGCCGGGTCGTGGAACTCCCAGCCCATGTGGTCGCTGACCACGTCGTTGCCGTTGGTGCCGGTGAGCAGCTTCACCGTCTGGCGCGCCGCCTGTACGTCCGCGAACCAGGACAGGTCGCCGGACATCCGGTATTCGAACGCCCCGTATGCGCTGACCCCGGTGCGCTGGTTGCGGATGGTGCGGTAGGCGATCGCGCGGTCGCTGCCGCAATAGGGCTCGCCGTAGCGGTCGTAGGCCAGCACGGTGGTGCCCTCGTTGAGCCCGGCCATCGCCTGGCAGCCGTCCGGCGGCGGCAGGTTGACGTCGTCGTCCCAGTCGTACACCTGCGCGATCAGGCGCGGCAGGCGGCGGCGCGGGATCGGCGCATCCAGGGTCGAATCCTGCACCTTGCGCTGGAATCCCCACAGCGGGCGCTGGTCGATCAGTTCCAGCCCCAGCAGCGCGCTGAAACCGCCGCGCTGGAAGCCGGTGGTCAGGGTGAGATCGTGCGATTCACCGCCGCCCTCGCTGGTCCCGCCGTAGCGGTAGTCGAGGGTGGTCCCGTCCACCGACTTCTTCAGGATGAAGTTGATCACCCCCGCCATCGCGTCCGAGCCGTACACGGCGGACGCGCTGCCGGTGAGGATCTCGATCCGCTCGATCATGCCCAGCGGGATGCTGCCGATGTCGGTGAAGTTGCTGCGGCTGTTGAGCGGCAGCGGGAAGTCGGCGATCCGGCGGCCGTTGATCAGTACCAGGGTGTGGTTGGGGCCGAGGCCGCGCAGGTCCACCGCCTGCGCGCCGGGCGTGGACTGCGCGCTGGTGGTGTTCTGCTGGCCCTGCACGCTGCCGCTGTTCTGGCTGAGCGAGCGCAGCACCTCGGGCACCGTGGTCAGGCCGGAGGCCCGGATCTGCTCGGCGGTGACGATGGTGATGGGCGCCGGGCCCTCGACCTGTGCGCGCGGGATGCGCGAACCGGTGACCTGCACCGCTTCCAGGGTGGTGACCGGCGTTTCGGCCTGCGCCGCCGGCGGCTTGCGCACCGGCGGCGGAGCCGGTGCGGTGGCAACCGGCACGATGAGCACGGCCCCGGAGGCGTCGCGCTGCGCGGTGAAGCCGCTGCCTGCCAGCAGGGCATCGAGCGCCTGCGCGGACGATGCTTGCCCGCGCAGCCCCTTGCTGCGCGCGCCCTTCAACTGGTCCGCGCGGTACACCAGCTGGGTGCCGGTCTGGCGGGCATAGGCATCCAGCGCGGTGGCGAGATCGCCGGCCGGGATGTCGAGGCGGGTGGCGGTTTGCGCCTGTGCCGCCAGGGCGGCGGAACAGGCAAGCGACAGCAGCAGGACGCGCAGCGGTTTCATGGCGAAGATTCCCCAGAGTGGGCGCTCGACGTGGCGCCATTACGGCATCATGACGAGCGACCGCGGGAAATCCCGCATCCACCATTCCTCAACGCGCGTGCAGCAGGATCTGCCCATCCACGCTCTCGGCGCGGATCGGGAATCCGGCCTCCAGCAGGCGCACGAAGCCGGCCTCGTTGTCCCAGCGGAAGCTGCCGCCGATCCGCAGCGCGCCGGCGCGTTCGTCGGCCAGCACCAGCTTGCGGGCGTTGTAGCGGTTGAATTCGGCTACCACCTCGGACAAAGGCGTGTCGCGGAACACGAGCCAGCCTTGCTGCCAGTCCAGCAGGTGCTGCGCGTCCTCCAGCGCAAGCCTGCGGACCAGCACCCCGTCCGCACGCGCCAGCGCCAGGCTGCCGGCCGGCAGCAGCGCGGAAGCGCCGCCGGTCCCCGCCGCGTCCTCCAGCCGCACGCGACCCTCGGTCACCACCACCCGCACACTGCCGGGATCCCGCCGCACCGAGAAGCGCGTGCCGACCGCCACGGCGCGATAGCCGCGAGCGATGACCGCGAACGGCCGCGCGGGATCCCTGGCCACGGCGAAGATCGCCTCGCCTTCGAGCAGGTGGACGCGGCGCGCGTGCGGCGTCAGCTGCACCTCGATCCGGCTGGCGGCCGCCAGCGTCACCCGCGAGCCATCGCCGAGCACGAGCGGGCGAACCTGGCCGACGCCGCTCTGGTAGGCATGCCCGGGCACAGGCTGGGGCTGCGGCGCCGGCCGCCACAGCTTCATCCGGCGGCCAGGGTGCAGCCGGCCAGGGCGGCGGCCACCGCCCACGGCCAGCGACGGGGCCGATGCGGGGCGCGGCGCGGCGGGTGTGCCATCAGCGCCTGCAGCATCTGTTCGCGGCGCGCGCCGCGGCCTGCGCCCAGCGCCTGTAGGCGCGCGCTTTCCTGCCAGGCCGCCTGCAGGCGCAGAAAGGCCACCCGGTGCGCGGTATCCGCATCCAGCCAGTCCTGCAGCGCGGCCGCGTCCTGCGCGCTCCAGTGGCCGCCGTCGCGGCGTGCCAGCCAGTCTGCGGCGGTGGCTTCGATGGTGGCGCTATCGGCGGCCATGGCGCGATTCCGTCGACCGTGCCGGATCCGACGCATGCGCCAGCGGCGCTTCGCCCGAGAACAGGGCATCGGCAAGCAGGCGCATGGCGTTGGCGATGTGTTTCTCCACTGTTTTCTCACTGATCCCGAGCCGCAGCGCCACGTCCTTCTGGGAAAGCTCTTCGACCCGCCGCAGCCATACCACCTCGCGGCAGCGGTCGGGCAGGCGGTCCAGCGCCTGCGCCAGTCGACGCAGGGACTGACGCCCGCCGCACCAGCGCTCCGGCGACACCTCGTCTATCAGGACGTGCGAAGGCGGAAAATCACCCATCGGTTCGATCGAGACCACCTTGGCGCGGCGCAGGCGATCGGCCATCAGGTGGCGGGCGCTGGCGAACAGAAACGCCTTGGGCTGCACGGGACGCGCGCGGGAGGCGGCTTCATAGAGGCGCGCATAGAGCTCCTGGCGCAGATCATGCAGGTCGTCCGGATGTGGCCAGTGCCGGCGCAGGAACGCCATCAGCGCCTGTTCGTGAACCAGGATCTCCTGGATGAACCAGCGGTCGAGGTCGGTCTGCATGGCGCTACCATAGCGGAAGCCAGTGCCGCGGCGGGGGAAACCGCGCGTCCGTTCGTCTATTTCCTGCATCGGCATGGCACCTGCGGGAGGAATCGACATGCAGCGAGTGGGCGGCAGCGCGCGATGGCTGGCGGCGGTACTGGCGGTCCTGGCACCGTTGTCGGCGCTGGCGGCGAACGTGGATCACTACCTGCTTGGCAACCCCGCGGGCAAGGCTCCGGCGCGGGTGCAGCCGGGGTTGCTGCTGATGGGCGGGGGTGACCGCAATTTCGATGCGCTGCGCTGGTTCATGGCCAAGGCCGGCCACGGCCATATCGTGATCCTGCGCGCTTCGCTGGGCGGCGAAATCGGCGAGGAGTTCTACCGCAAGGTAGGCGGCATCGCCTCGGCCGAGACATTCGTGTTCAAGGACCGCGAGGCGGCCAGCGATCCGGCCATTCTTGCGGCGATCCGCCGCGCCGACGGCATCTTCATCGCCGGTGGCGACCAGTCCCGCTATGTGCGCTACTGGCGCGACACCCCGCTGGCGAAGGCGTTGGACGATCACGTCCGCGCGGGCAAACCGTTGGGCGGCACCAGCGCGGGTCTGGCCATCCTGGGCGAGTATCTGTACGGGGCGATGGATGGCGGCAGCCTGACCAGCCCACGCGCGCTGTCCGATCCGCTCGGCGACAGCAATACGATCGAGACGGGATTCCTCAACATTCCTCTCCTCGAAGGCGTGGTGACCGACACCCACTTCAGCGAGCGCGCCCGGCTGGGACGGCTGGTGGCTTTTCTGACCAAGAGCGAGGAACTGGCCGGCCGCCCCCTGATCGGGCTGGGAGTGGATGAGAACGCTGCGCTGGCGGTGGAGGCCGACGGCAGTGCGCGGGTGTTCGCCACGGCGCCGGGGGCGGGCGCAACCGTGGTGCACGGCGGATTCGACCGGCGTGTGCAGCCCGACCGCCCGGCGCGGATAGAACGCCTGTGGGCGGTGGGGGTGGATGTCCGCTCGGTCCTGCATCTTCCTTCTGGCGAAGTGGAGCGCCCTGCCTTCACCCGGCGGTATACGGTTCGGGATGGCGTACTGGCCGTGCTGGACCTGCCGACCCTGGTCATCCACGGCGGCGCGGGGGTTGCGCATGGCGATCTGACGCCGGAAGAAGAAACGCAGGCGCGCAGGGCGCTGGAGCAGGCGCTCCGCACCGGCTATGCGAAGCTGCAGGGCGGCGGCAGTTCGGTGGAGGCGGTGACCGCCGCGATCACGGTGCTGGAGGATGCACCGCAGTTCAATGCCGGGCGTGGCGCGGTGTTCACCCACGATGGCCGCAACGAGCTGGATGCCGCGCTCATGGACGGTGCCAGCGGCAAGGCCGCCGCGGCGGCGGGCCTGCACCGGGTGAAGAATCCGATCCTGCTGGCGCGCGCGATCATGGAGCGCTCCCGGCACGTGATGATGATCGGTGACGGTGCCGAACAGTTCGCGCGCGAGCAGGGCATCACCCTGGTGGATCCGGCCTACTTCCGCACCGAAAAGCGCTGGCAGCAGCTGCAGAAGGCGCTGCGGGAGGAGCGCGCGGCGCAGGCCTCGAACCAGCCGCTGGTGCTGCCGGGCAAGGCCTATTTCGGCACCGTGGGGGCGCTGGCGCTGGATGCGCACGGCAACCTCGCCGCCGGCACCTCGACCGGCGGCATGACCAACAAGCGCTACGGGCGGGTGGGCGATGCCCCGATCATCGGCGCCGGCACCTGGGCCGAGGCAGGCTGCGCGGTGTCCGGCACCGGGTGGGGCGAGTTCTACATCCGCACGGCCGCCGCACACGAGATCTGCGCGCGCGCCCGGCTCGCCGGCGAGCCGCTGCCGAAAGCCGCCGATGAGGTCATCAATCACATCATTCCCAAGGCGGGCGGCGACGGCGGTGCGATCGCACTCGGCGCCGATGGCGTGATGGCCTTTCCGTTCAACACGCCGGGCATGTACCGCGGCTGGATCGGCCCCGACGGCGTACCGCATGTGGCGATCTACCGCGAGGATCCGCTGCCGCTGCCGGGGCAGACGCCGTAGGCCGGGCTCAGCGCTCGGAGTGCCCGCTCTCGTCGTGGCCGCGCGGGGCCAGCGCCTGCGGCTGGATCAGCGCGGCGAACGCACGCGCCTGCGGCGACAGCGCCTTGCCGCGGCGGATCACCACGCCGTAGCTGCGCGCCGGGAACCAGCGTGCCAGCGAGCGCGCGGCCAGCCGCTGGCGATCGGCGGCGGTCAGGCAGATCGCGGTCACGATGCTGATGCCCAGGCCCATCGCCACGTACTGCTTGATCACTTCCCAGCCGCCCACCTCCAGCGCCACCGTGTACGGCACCTGGTGCTGCTGGAACACCAGGTCCACCAGCCGGTAGGTGGTCAGGCGCTTGGGCGGCAGGATGAGCCCGTACGGAGACAGGTCCGCCAGCTCCAGTTCGGCCTTGCTGGCCAGCGGGTGATCCAGCGGGGTGATCAGCATCGGCTCGAAGCGATGGGCGGGGGTGTAGGCCAGGTCCGCCGGCACGTCCAGCATCGAGCCCACCGCCAGATCCACCGCGTCGCTGCGCAGCAGGTCCAGCCCGCTGGCGCCGGTGACGTTGTGCAGGGTCAGGCGCACGTCCGGATGCTGGTGCCGGAAGGCCTCCACGATCGGCGGCAGCAGATACAGGATGGTCGAGCTGCCGGCCGCGACGTTTAGCTCACCCGCATCCAGCCCGCGCACCTGTTCACGGAAACGGGTGGCCAGCGTGTCCAGCCCTTCCACCAGCGGGCGTGCCAGCTCGTACAGCAGCTCCCCTTCTCGGGTCGGGGTCAGGCGCCGTCCGCTGCGCTCGAACAGGCGCACCCCGAGTTCGCGTTCCAACGCCTGCAGTTGCAGGGTCACTGCCGGCTGGCTGAGGTAGAGCGCCTCCGCGGCGCGGCTGATCGAGCCCAGGCGCGCGACCTGGCAGAACGCCCGCAGCGGCTTCAGGCGCGAGCCCTTGTAGGAAAACCGCGGGGTGCGGGGCGGACGGGCGGGCGACATCTGTTTCAGTATTTGTTCAATAAATACAAAACATTGATAAATCTCGTTTGTCAAATACCACACGCCATCGGATGGTAGCGCTCCACGAGTCAGCACGGGAGCACAGCGACGATGTCGGCAGTCATGCAGCAGCAGGTCCAGCCCGAAATCGGGGCAGGGGTCGAGGTCACCGCGCAGGCGACTGGGCAGGCCGCGCTGCTCACCCCGGACGCGCTGGGGTTCCTTGCCGGCCTGCACCGCCGCTTCGAGCGCGAACGCCAGGCCCGGCTGGCCGCCCGCCGTGCGCGCCAGCAGGCCTTCGATGCCGGCGCGCTGCCGGAGTTCCGCGCCGACACCGCCGCCCTGCGCGCCGCCGAGTGGACGGTGGCCCCGGCGCCGGCCGCGCTGCGCGACCGCCGGGTGGAAATCACCGGCCCGGTGGACCCGAAGATGGTGATCAACGCGCTGAACTCCGGCGCCAGCTGCTACATGGCGGATTTCGAGGATGCGACTTCCCCGACCTGGGCCAACCTCGTCACCGGGCAGCTGGCGCTGTGCGCGGCAATCGCCGGGACGCTCACCCACGAGGCGGGCGGCAAGCGCTACGCGCTGCGCCCGCAGGCCGAGCAGGCGGTGCTGATCGTGCGCCCGCGCGGCTGGCACCTGGACGAGAAGCATCTGCGGGTGGACGGCGCGCGCCTGGCGGGGGCGCTGTTCGACGCCGGGCTGTTCTGCTTCCACAACGCCCGCGCGCTGGCCGCGCGCGACCGCGGGCCCTATCTGTACCTGTCCAAGCTGGAGTCGATGGAGGAGGCCGCGCTGTGGGAGGCGGTGCTGGCCCACATCGAAGACAGGCTTGCGCTGCCGCGCGGGCAGATCAAGGTCACCGTGCTGATCGAGACGCTGCCGGCCGCGTTCGAGATGGACGAGATCCTGCACGCGCTGAAAGGCCGCGCCGTCGGCCTCAACTGCGGGCGCTGGGACTACATCTTCTCCTATCTCAAGACCCTGCGCCGGCACCGCGACCGGGTGCTGCCCGAGCGCGGCCAGGTGACGATGGCGCAGCCATTCCTGCGTGCGTACTCGGAGCTGCTGATCCAGACCTGCCACCGCCGCGGCGCGCACGCGATGGGCGGAATGGCCGCGCAGATCCCGATCGCGCACGATCCGCAGGCGAACGCGGAGGCGCTGGCGCGGGTGCGCGCGGACAAGCTGCGCGAGGTGACCGCCGGCCACGACGGCACCTGGGTCGCGCACCCGGCGCTGGTCCCGGTCGCGCGCGAGGTGTTCGATGCGCGCATGCGCGGCCCGAACCAGCAGCATGTGCTGCGCGAGGACGTACACGTCGAGGCCGCCGACCTGCTGCAGCCGTGCCGCGGCACGCTCACCCGCGCCGGCTTCGAGAACGGCGTCGAGGTGTGCGTGCGCTATCTGGCCGCCTGGCTGGACGGCAACGGCTGCGTGCCGATCCACCATCTGATGGAGGATGCTGCCACCGCGGAGATCGCGCGCGCGCAGCTGTGGCAGTGGCTGCATTTTGCCGATGCCGGCGGCGAGCCGCTCGCGCTGGACGACGGCACCGCGGTCGATTTCGCCCTGTTCGAGCGCGCCCTGATCACCCTGCCCAGCCGTCTGCACGCCCAGCCGGGGCTGCCCGGCGCCAGCCGCGTCGCCGAAGCGATCGGCCTGCTCGACCGCCTCATCCATGCCGAGGAACTCGCCCCGTTTTTGACCCTGCCGGCCTACGAACGGCTGGATTGAGCACTTCCTTTTTTCGCGCCTCCTTTCGTCACGGGCGAAGGGAGCAACAACCGCCGCCGCACTCCACCGAGGACACCACCATGACGCACACCCTGCCGACCGCCGAGCAACTGCAGCTGGACTGGGCCAACAACCCGCGCTGGGCCGGTATCACCCGCACCTATTCCGCCGAGGACGTGGTGCGCCTGCGCGGCACCGTGCATGTCGAGCACACCCTGGCGCGGCTGGGCGCGGACAAGCTGTGGAAGTCGTTGCACACCGAGGATTTCGTCAACGCGCTCGGCGCGCTGACCGGCAACCAGGCCATGCAGCAGGTCAAGGCCGGGCTCAAGGCCATCTATCTGTCCGGCTGGCAGGTCGCCGCCGATGCCAACCTGGCCGGCGAGATGTACCCCGACCAGTCGCTGTATCCGGCCAACTCGGTGCCGCAGGTGGTCAAGCGCATCAACAACACCCTGCTGCGCGCCGACCAGCTGCACCACGCCGAGGGCGACGACAGCATCGACTTCCTGCAGCCGATCGTGGCCGACGCCGAGGCCGGCTTCGGCGGCGTGCTCAACGCCTATGAGCTGATGAAGGGAATGATCGAGGCCGGTGCCGCCGGCGTGCATTTCGAGGACCAGCTGGCGAGCGTCAAGAAGTGCGGGCACATGGGCGGCAAGGTGCTGGTGCCCACCCGCGAGGCGGTCGAAAAGCTCATCGCTGCGCGCCTGGCCGCCGATGTGTGCGGGGTGCCGACCCTGATCGTCGCCCGCACCGATGCCGAGGCCGCGGACCTGCTCACGTCCGACATCGATCCCAACGACCGCCCGTTCTGCACCGGCGAGCGCACCGTGGAGGGCTTCTTCAAGACCCGCAACGGGCTCGATCAGGCCATTTCGCGCGGGCTGGCCTACGCCCCGTACGCCGACCTGGTCTGGTGCGAGACCGGCAAGCCCGACCTGGAGTTCGCGCGCCGCTTCGCCGAGGCGATCCACGCGAAGTTCCCCGGCAAGCTGCTGGCCTACAACTGCTCGCCCAGCTTCAACTGGAAGAAGCACCTGGACGACGCCACCATCGCCAGATTCCAGAAAGAGCTGGCGGCGATGGGCTACAAGTTCCAGTTCATCACCCTGGCCGGCTTCCACAGCCTCAACTACGGCATGTTCGAGCTGGCGCACGGCTACGCGCGACGGCAGATGAGCGCGTTCGTCGAGCTGCAGGAAAAGGAATTCGCCGCCGCCCGCGCGGCTTCACCGCGGTCAGGCACCAGCGCGAGGTCGGCACCGGCTATTTCGACGCCCTCACCCAGACCATCCAGGGCCAGCACAGCGCCACCGTCGCGCTCAGGGGCAGTACGGAAGAAGCGCAGTTCCACGGCGATCGCGCCGCGGCCTGAGCGTCCCACCGCCGGGGGCTTGCCATGCCGCCGGCGGTGCTATCCTGTTTGCGCCTGAATAGGCGCAGCGGAGCAGGGGAAAGCGTGGCCGCAGTGGGCAGCATCGGCAAGGCACGGGTCGCGGACGAGTCTGGCGTAGCAGCGCTGGACCCGCAGGAGTACGCGCTGTTCGCGCAGGTCGCGCGCCCGCGCGAGGTGGAGGCCGGCCGGCATCTGTTCCGCCGCGGCGATGCCGGCGACGCCATGTTCGTGGTCGCCAACGGCACGGTCGAGTTGGATTTCGGCGACGACCTGGTCAGCAAGCGGCTGGGCGCGCGCGCGTTCTTCGGCGAGCTGGGCCTGCTGATCGGCAACCACGCGCGCAGCGCGGACGCCCGTGTGCTGGAGGACAGTGCATTGCTGGAGCTGGGCCGCGGCGAATTCGAGACCCTGGCCGCGCGCGATCCGCACCTGCTGGCGCAGTTCCTGCGCCGCGCGATCATGCGGGTGGTGCTGAACGAGCAGGCGCTGATCGGCCGCCTGCGCCGGCGCAACCAGGAGCTGCAGGACACCCTGGACGCGCTGCGCTCCACCAGCCACCGGCTGGACCAGACCGAAGCGCTGACCCGCACCGATGAGCTCACCGGACTGGCCAACCGGCGCGGATTCCTGCAGCACCTGGAGCAGCTGCGGGAGGAGGGCATGCTCGCCGGGCATGCGCTGATCCTGCTCGATTGCGACCGCTTCAAGGCGATCAACGATGCCCACGGCCACCTGGCGGGCGATCGCGTGCTGCAGGGCGTGGCCAACCTGCTGCGCGCGGTGGCCGGCAAGGACGATATCGCCTGCCGGCTGGGGGCGACGAGTTCTGCCTGCTGCTGCAGGGGCAGGGACGCGAGGAGGCCCGGCGCATCGCCGGCTACATCGCCGACAGCGCGCGCATGCTGGAACGCATGCACAGCAACCCGCCGCAGATGGCCACCCTCAGCATCGGCGCCTGCCTGGTCGGCCCTCACGAGGCGCCGAGCTGGGAGCAGTGCTACGCCCGCGTGGACCGCGCGCTGTACCGCGCCAAGCGCCGCGGCGGCGGCCATGTCGAGTGGCTGGACTGAGCCCCCGGCCATGGATCAGGTGGCCAACGCCCCGCAGATCCGCACCCTGCTGCTCACCGACCTGGTGGACTCCACCCAGCTGGTGGAGCGCCTGGGCGATGCGCCGGCCGCGGCCCTGTTCCGCGCCCACGACCGCCTGGTGCTGGAGCTGCAGCAGCGCTGGCGCGGGCGGCTGATCGACCGCAGCGACGGGCTGCTGCTGCTGTTCGAGCGGCCGATCGACGGCCTCGGCTTCGCCCTCGACTATGCGCGCGAGTTGCGCGACCTCGGGCGGCAGATGCAGCTCAAGCAGCTGCTGCAGATGCGCGCCGGCCTGCACGTGGGCGAAGTCCTGCTGTGGGAGAACAGCCCTGACGCGGTGCGGATGGGCGCCAAGCCATTGGAAGTGGAAGGCCTGGCCAAGCCGCTGGCGGGGCGCCTGATGGCGCTGGCGCGGCCGGGCCAGATCCTGCTGTCGGCCACCGCCGAGCCGCTGGCGCATCGCGCCGCGCGCGAGCTGGGCGAGCGCGGCGAGCTGCTGGTGTGGAAGTCCTATGGGCGCTGGCGCTTCAAGGGCGTGCCCGAGGCGCAGGAGGTGCACGAGGTCGGCGAGCCCGGCCTGGCCGCGCTGCGCATGCCGGCGCATACCCCCAAGGCCTGGCGCGACCTGCCGCTGTGGCGACGCCCGGTGGCGCTGGCCGCGGAGGCCCTGCTGGTGGCCGGCATGGCGATCGGCGCCTGGTTCCTGACCCAGCCGAAGCCGGCCATCGCCTTCAATGAGCGAGACTGGGTGGTGGTGGGCGACCTGCGCAACCTCACTGGCGATCCGCGCCTGGACGATGCGCTGGAGCAGGCGTTCCGGATCAGCCTGGAGCAGTCGCGCTACGTCAACGTGCTCAGCGACCTCAAGGTGCGCGACACCCTGCAGCGGATGCAGCGCAAGCCGGACGTGCAGGTGGACCGCATGCTCGGCTCGGAGATCGCGCTGCGCGACGGCGCCCGCGCACTGCTGCTGCCCACGGTCTCGGAAGTGGGCGGGCGCCTGCGGGTGAGCGCCGAGGTCATCGATCCCCACACCCAGACCACCGTGTACGCGGTCTCGGCGGATGGCAAGGGCGTGGAGTCCGCGCTGGCTTCCATCGACGACGTCACCGACCAGCTGCGCGGCAAGCTCGGCGAAGCCCTGCAGAACGTCCAGAAAACGTCGGTGCCGCTGCCGAACGTCGCCACGCCCAGCCTGGACGCGCTGAAGGCGTTCGCGGTGGCGCGCCGGCTGGCCGTCACCACCGCCGATCGCGAGCAGGTGCTGGGCCTGTACCGGCGCGCCCTGCAGCTGGACCCGGACTTCGCGCTGGCGCATGCCGACATGGCGCGCCTGTATGCGTCGCTGGGCGAAGTGGCGAATGCGCGTGACGAATGGCGCAAGGCGCTGGCGATCCCGCAGCGGCTGTCGCCGCAGGAACACCAGATGGTCGAGCTGATGTTGATGCAGTACGACAATCCGCAGGCCTATTTCCGCAAGGCCGAGGAATACCTGGCGCTGTATCCGGACGACTATCAGACCATCGGCCGGCTTTCGAGCAACCTGTGGCACCAGCGCAACGACTTCCGTGCGGCCGAGGCCATGGCCCGGCGGGCGATCCGGCCGCAGAACGAGCGCTCTGCGGTGGTCCGCTACAGCCTTGGCATCATGCTGTTCGGGCAGGAACGCTACGACGCGGCGCTGGAGCAGTTCCGGCTTGCGCGTGGGTCCGGCTTCACCGGCGCGGGCGAGTTCTACGCCCTGCTTTACGAGGCGCGCGGCCAGCATGCCGAGGCGGACAAGGTGCACCGCGCGAGTACCGCCGGGCGCGATGGCTGGGGGGCGAGATCGGGGCCATCGTCTGGATCGACCGCGGCCAGCCGGCGCGCGCCGCTGCTGACGCGCGCGCCTGGGCGCAGAAGGCCGAAGCCGATGGCGACGTGCTGGAGCAGCTGCGGTCGCACGCGGCCCTGGCCAGCCTGGCCGTGCTCCAGGGCCAGGGCGATGCCGGGCGCGCGCTGCAGTCGCTGGCGGCGCTGGTGGAAGCCAAGGGGGCCGAGGCGGATCAGCTCTATCCGCCGATGTCCACCGAGCTACGCCTGTATGCCGGCCTGCTGGCCGCCTGGCGCAACGACCGTGCCGGTCTCGCGCAGGCCCTGCGCCGGACCGAAGGCAGCAGCGCGTTGCGCGATTATCCGACCGTGGGTGAACTGCGGCAGGTGCTGCTGGCCGAGCAGGAGCGTCTGGACGGGCAGCCCGCGCGCGCGCTGGCGCGGTTGCAGCCGCTGGTAGCCCGGGATACCGCCCTGGTGGCGACCCACTGGGCCCTGATGCGGGCGGCCGAAGCGGCCAACGCGCAGGACATCGCCCGCGCCCAGGCCGACTGGCTGGCGACGACGCATCGTGGCCGGGTGTTCGCCGAAAGCACCGCGTCCGACGTGCTGCGGTTCTTCAACCTCTCGGTTTCCAACGCCGTCCTGCGCGCGCGCCAGGCAGCGCCGGAGACCGCCGCGCGCTGAGCGCTGCGGGCATGCCGAATGAGGCCTGAGGTATCGAAAGATCAGCTTCCTTGCGCGTGCAGCGGGCAGACCATTCCCTGGATGCCCACCATGGCTGCCTCGAGCTTGCGGCGTTGGGTGCGGATTTGCTCGGGCGAGGCCAGGGCGGAATTTGCCTTCATCGAAAGGCATTCCCACGGATCGGTATAGCCGAGCGACCGCAGCGCCTGCTCGGGCGACTGCTGGAACAGCGCGCGGAAGGCGTCGTTGCTTTCCAGGTTGTCCAGCAGCCGCTTGACCAGTTGCGGGTGCAGGCCGGCGGGCGGAAGCTTGTCTCCGGTTGCCATGTGGGTATCCCCTGTTGGTTGGAGCCCGGACAATAGCACCGCGATCCATCGAGCCGGAGGGGCGGATGCGGGTCAGGCGATGTGCGGTGGTATGGCTGGAGCCACGCGAGCTGGCGACGTTCCAGCTGGATGACCTGCTGGCGGGTGGCACCGGCGTGGTCAGCCGGCTGGCCTGGTTCGCGCATGCACCGCATCTGGGGGCTGCCATCGAGATCGACCCGGCACATGTGGCCTTGCTGGGCGCGGTCGGGCCGGTGGATTGGGTCGGCCGTGACATGCTTGAGGCGCGCTTTGGCGCGGAGGCGGTGGCGGCGCTGCTGGCGCTGCAACTGCTGCTGCAGGAACCGGGGGTGCAGGAGCAGGCGCTGGCGGACGCCCGATTCCGGGCGCAGGGCTGGCATCCGCCGGCGGCAGTCGCGCACATGGCCGCGCGCTGGGAGGCCATCGATGGTCCTGCGGGCATGGCCGAGCAGGGGCTGGACAGCAACGAGGGCCTGCTGCAGCAGCACGGGCTTCCGCCGCCACCGGAGAGTCCGGTTCCGGAGGGGGCGCCATTGCATGCCCTGCCGCGTCCCGTCCGCGACGGGTTCGACGCCTTGCTGGATGCACGGACCACCTGCCGCAATTACGACCCGCAGGCCAGCATCCCGCTGGAGGTGTTTTCCAGGATCATGGCCCGCACCTTCGGACGGCGCGGAAGTGGCCAGCCCGCTCCAGGATTCGAGGTCATCAAGCGCACCAGTCCATCCGGGGGAGCGCTGCATCCCGTCGAATGCTTTCTGATCGTGCAGCGGGTGCAGGGGCTGGCCCCGGGCCTGTATCGCTACCGTGCGACGGAGCACGCCTTGCTGGCCGTGGTCCCGCAGGCTGCGGCTCCAGTGGTGGGCGATATCGGCACGCGCGCGCTATCGCCCGGCGAGGCGGCCTCCGCATGGAGCAGCGAGAGCCTTCGGGCGTTCGCGCAGATCGCCGTGGCCGGTCAGACGTTCTTCGCCGATGCCGCGGTGCTGTGCGTGCTGGCCCCCGCTTCCATCGCAATTTCTGGAAGTACCGCAACCATGCCAAGGCGTATCGGGTCTGCGTCCTCGATGCCGGGCACCTGTCGCAAACCCTGCAGCTGTGCGCGACGCAGGCCGGGCTGGGGCCGTTCGTCACCAGCGCGATCAACGAGGTCGATCTGGAGCGGGCGTTCGGGATGATCCACTACGAGCAGAGCCCGCTCCTGATCTGCGGCTTCGGGCCGCGCGCCGGAACGCTGGTCGAGTCGGAGTTCGACCCCAACCAGCGGGTGTGGGCGCGTTGACCGGCATGCGCGCGGTCATGCCGCCGCGCGGTCGCGCCCGCGTTCCAGCTTGCGGTAGCCGATGGCCTCGGTGAGGTGCGGGGTGTCGATGGCGTCGCTGCCGGCGAGGTCGGCGATGGTGCGGGCCACGCGCAGGATGCGGTGCAGCGAGCGCGCGGAGAGTTGCAGCGCCTCCACCGCGCGTTCGAGCAGGCCGGCGTCGCGCGCGGACAGCGCGCAGAATGCATTCGTCTGGGCCTGGTCCAGGCGCGCATTGGTCCGGCCGCTGCGGGCGTGCTGGCGGGTGCGCGCCGCCAGTACGCGCTCGCGCACGCGGGTGCTGCACTCGCCCGGCGGACCGTCGGTGCGGAGCGCAGTGGGTGGCAGGCGCGGCACTTCCACGTGCAGGTCGATCCGCTCCAGCAGCGGGCCGGAAATGCGCGCGCGGTAGCGGCGGATCATCTCCTCGTTGCACAGGCAGCGCCCCGATGGGTCGCCGGCCCAGCCGCAGGGGCAGGGGTTCATCGCCGCCACCAGCTGGAAACGCGCCGGGAACTCGCAGTGGCGCGCCGCGCGCGCGATGCTGACGCTGCCGGATTCCAGCGGTTCGCGCAGCACTTCCAGCGCGTGCCGGCTCCATTCCGGCAGCTCGTCGAGGAACAGGACGCCGTGGTGGGCCAGTGAGATTTCGCCCGGGCGCGGGTCGGCGCCGCCGCCGACCAGCGCCACCGCGCTGGCGGTGTGGTGCGGGGCACGAAACGGGCGCTGTCGCCAGCGCGCCAGGTCCAGCCCGCGCCCGCTGGCGGAAGCAATACTGGCGGCTTCCAGCGCTTCCGCATCGGTGGGAGGCGGCAGGATGCCGCACAGGCGCGAGGCCAAGAGCGTCTTGCCGCTCCCGGGCGGGCCGACCAGCAGCAGGTGGTGGCCGCCGGCCGCGGCGATCTCCAGCGCGCGCCGCGCCTGCGCCTGGCCGCGCACGTCGGCGAGATCGGGGGAAGTGGCTTCCACGGTGGGCGGGGCTTCTGCAGCCGGCAGGGCGCGCCGGCCCTCCAGCGCCGCACACACTTCCAGCAGGGTGCGTCCGACGCGCACGTCCACCGCGCTGGCCAGCGCCGCCTCGGCGGCATTGCCGGGGGCGACCAGCAGCCGGCGCCCGGCCTGCCCGGCCGCCAGTGCCGCTGCCAGCACGCCGTCCACGGGCCGCAGTTCGCCGGTCAGGGCCAGCTCGCCGATGAACTCCCAGCCGTCCAGCGCCTCCACCGGCAGCTGCCCGCTGGCGGCGAGGATGCCCAGCGCGATGGCGAGGTCGTAGCGCCCGCCATCCTTCGGCAGATCGGCGGGCGCGAGGTTCACCGTGATCCGGCGCGCCGGGAACTCGAACTGCGCGCACTGGATGGCGGCGCGCACGCGGTCCTTGGCTTCGCGCACCGCCGCCTCCGGCAGGCCAACGATCGACATCGCCGGCAAGCCGCCGGCCAGGTGCACTTCCACCCGCACTTCGGGTGCGTGCACGCCCAGCCGCGCACGGCTGTGCACGATCGCAAGGCTCATGGCGGCGGCCCTCAGCGCGCGGCGGGATCGTTGCCGGCGGCCAGTTCGGCCAGCTGGCGTTCCAGCGCTTCGAGCTTCTCGCGGGTGCGCGCCAGCACCAGGCGCTGCACCTCGAACTCCTCGCGGGTCACCAGATCCAGCCGGGCCAGCCCGGCCTGCAGCACGGCCCTGAAGTTCTGCTGCAGTTCTTCGCGGCCCTCGCGCAGGCCGGGGGGCACCAGGCTGCTGAGGCGGCGGGCGAGGTCGTCGAGGTGGGCCAGATCGATCATGCTTGCGGGGCTCATGGTGGGTCTCCTGCCGGTAGGGCCAGCATGGCGCGGGGCGCGGGGCGCTGGCCGTCGGCGGGTTCCGCGCGGCAGGGTAGGGGAAACCGGGTGGACGCGGTCAGTATGCCGGCATCGGCCGCGCTATGCTCGCCGCATGCAAATGGAGGCGCGACGATGAAGATGGTGATGGCGGTGATCAAGCCGTTCAAGCTGGACGATGTGCGCGAGGCGCTGGCCGAGGCGGGTGTCACCGGCATCACCGCGACCGAGGTCAAGGGTTTCGGCCGCCAGAAGGGCCACACCGAGCTGTACCGCGGCGCCGAGTACGTGGTGGATTTCCTGCCCAAGATCAAGCTCGAGATCGCGGTCACCGACGACCGCGTGGGCCCGGTGGTCGAGGCCATCATGAAGGCGGCCGGCACCGGCAAGATCGGAGACGGCAAGATCTTCGTCTGGGGCCTGGACCAGGTGGTGCGCATCCGCACCGGCGAGCTCGACGCCGACGCGCTATAAGCGCCGGCGGTTCCCGGAGGCGGCCGCGGCCACCCCGATTCATCCGCTAATCCTCGACGCGGTCGCGGCCCTGCTGCTTGGCGCGGTACAGCGCGGCGTCCGCGCGCGCGAACAGGGATTCGCGGGTATCGTCCGCGCGCGCCTCGGCGATGCCGATGCTGGTGGCCATGCGCAGCGCGGGGTCGATGTCGGGCAGGCGGATGGCGCGGGTGGCGTCCAGCAGCCGCTGCGCGATCATGCGCGCCTGCGCCAGGTCGGCGCCGGCGCAGACCACCGCGAATTCCTCGCCGCCGATCCGCCCCAGCGTATCGCGATCGCGCAGTTGCGCCTGCCAGGCCTGAACGATGTCGCGCAGGGCCGCATCCCCGGCGGCATGGCCGTGGCGATCGTTGACGGCCTTGAAATAATCGAGGTCGAGCAGCAGCAGCGACAGCGGCTGGCCCTGCCGCTGCGCCGCGGCCAGTGCGGTATCCGCGGTTCTTTCGATCGCCAGCCGGCTGGCGGCGCCGGTCAGCGGGTCGGTCATCGCCAGCGTGCGCAGTCGTCGCGAGCGGCGCCATTGCAGCCACGCCAGGCAGGCCAGCAGTGCAGCCAGCAGGCCGCCGAGGAGCAAGGCGAGGATCTGCCAATGACGCTCGCGCTCCAGGACGATCAGTTGCTGCTGGCGTGCCTGCGCCTCGGTCTGCAGGCGCCGGTTTTCGAAATCACGGCGGCGGATTTCGTATTCGTACTGCAGCAGCCGGCTCTGCTCCAGCCGCATCTTGGACTGCAGTTCGGCCTGCAGGTGTGCGTAGCGCTTGTAGTCGTCCAGCGCCGCGCGCAGCTGGCCGAGGGCTTCCTCGCTGGCCGATTGCGCCTGATAGAGCATGGCCAGATAGCGCTGGTTGCCGTCTTTCTCGATCGGCGCCAGTGCCAGCCGGTAATGCTCCAGCGCGGCGCGGTGCTCGCCCTTTCCTGCCAGTGCCTGGCCAGAGGTCAGCAGCAGCAGGCCGTCATTGGCGTCCACGTGCTCGGCAATGAGGCCGGCACGGGCCTGCGCGAGGGTGATCAGCGCGGAATCGAACTCGCCCTGGGCGATCTGCGCCGAGGCCAGGCCCAGCCGCGCGCTGGCGACGTTGAGGCGGCTCTCGTGCTTGAGCGACAGCGCCACGGCGCGCTCGAAACTGGCACGCGCCTTCGGCAGCTCGCCGGATTCCTCGTACAGGTAGCCGAGCTGGATCAGGTCCGAGACCTGGCGCTCCCAGTCGCCCAGGTCCTGCTGGCGCGCGACCGAGCCGGTGAAATAGCGCTCGGCCTGGCTGAAATCGCCCATTCGCCGGTAGGCGGTGGCGATCTTCATCTGCAGGTAGTCGATCTCGTGGTCGATCCCGGCATCGCGGAACGCGGCCCGTGCGCGCTGGAAATCCATCAGCGCGCGCGCCTGCTCGCCGATGTCGGACAGCAGGCCGCCGCGCAGCATCAGCGCCTCGCCGAGCAGCTGGCGTTCGGCGGAGCGTTCCAGCAGGGCGACCATGCGGTCGGCCACCGCGATCGATCTGCGGGTGCCTTCCAGCTCCTGCACGAACCCGACCTGGCAGAACAGGGCGCGGCCCTGCGAGGCCACATCGCCTGCTGCCAGTGCGCGGCGGAACGCCTCCTGGCTGTAGGCCAGGCCCTGCTGCGCGTCTTTCCAGCGCGGACTGCCGCAGTACACCGAGCGAAACTGCACTTCGCGCGCTTTGTCGCCCGGGGGCAACAGGATGCGCAGCTGCTCCAGCCAGCCGGCGTAGGCGTCGTAAGGCGCATCCATCGAACCCGGCCCGATCACGTTCTGGAACACGGCATCGAACTGCGCGGCCTTCGACGGCGGCGCTGGCGGCGCCTCCAGCAGCGAGGCAGACGACGGCGCTGCCGCCGGCAGCAGGGCCAGCAGCAGAAGCAGGATTCGCAGCCACGGGGCTGGGCCCATTCGCGCTCCGGGTGAGAACAATCCCGAATGTATTACAAACCGGTGACGCCCGTTGTGCCTGGGATCGCAGTCCGCGGGGCCTGGTTTCAGCGGCCCAGCGCCTCCGCCACGAACGGCGGCAGGGCCTGGGCGCCCTTGTGCACGTCCGCGCTGTAGTAGCGGGTCGAAAACGCCCTGGCGCGGGCGTCGGCTTCGCGGAAGCCGAACCCGGCGTTCGCCGCCTTCTTGGCCATCGTGCAGCTCCACCAGCCGGTGGGGTAGCAGGGCTGCGGGAACGGCAGGGTCTGGAAGCTCGCAAAGCCGGCCTTGCCCATCTCGGCGCGCATCGCCTGGATCAGGTCCAGCAGCGCCAGCGGCGATTCGCTCTGCTGGACGAGGATGCCGTCGTCCTTCAGTGCGCGGTGGCAGCTTTCGAAGAATGCCTTGTTGAACAGCCCCTCCGCCGGGCCGACCGGGTCGGTGGAATCGACGATCACGATGTCCACGCTGCCCGGCGCGCAGTGGGCCATGTAGGCGATGCCGTCGTCCCACAGCAGCTCGGCGCGCGGATCACCATTGGATTCGCACAGTTCGGGGAAATACTTCTCCGCCATGCGCGTCACCTGTTCGTCGATGTCGCACTGCACGGCCTTCTCCACGCCCGGGTGGCGCAGCACCTCGCGCAGCGTGCCGCAGTCGCCGCCGCCGATGATCACCACGCGCCTGGGGTCCGGATGGGTGAACAGCGCCGGGTGCGCCATCATCTCGTGGTAGAGGAAGTTGTCGCGCGTGGTCAGCATCATCGCGCCGTCGATCAGCATGATGTTGCCCCAGTCGGTCGATTCGTAGATCTCGATCTTCTGGAACGGCGACTGCACCTCGTCCAGCTTGCGGGTGACGCGGAAGCCGATCGAGGAGCCGGCCTTGTCGAAATTTTCGTGCAGCCAGGTCGGCTCGGTCATGGCGGTATCCTGTGGGGGGAAGCCTGTCATCCGCGCGTGGGCGGCGTCCGGGGGTGCGGATTGTAGCGGATGGGGTTGATGACCTTGTGGGGCGGCAGGCGGGGGCTCGGGGGAACGAAGGGGGAAGGGATGGTATCTGCGAGTGCGCGGCGCGCGCTGATCGAACGGCTGGAAGGCGAGGCGGCCGTGGCCCCGGGGCGCTATCGGGCGAAGGTGGCATTGTTGGCACTGGCGGGTTTTGCGGTTCTGGGCGGCGCAGTGGTGCTGGCGTTCGGCCTGTCCATCGGTCTGGTGCTGCTGCTGGCAGCGATCAGTCCCTGGCTGCTGCTGAAGCTTGCCAAGTTGATCTGGATTCCCATCGGGTTCGGCTGGGTGCTGCTGCGCAGCCTGTGGGTGAAGTTTTCGCCGCCTGACGGGCATCGCCTGGCGGCGCATGAGGCCCCGGCGCTATGGGCCGAGGTGGAGCATCTCCGTGTGGCCACCGGTGCTCCCAAGCTGACGGGCATCGTGATCGACGCCGCCCTGAATGCTGCAGCGGTCAGCGTGCCGCGCGCGATGGGGCTCCTGGGGCATCGCCACTACCTGCTGCTCGGGCTTCCATTGATGCAATTGCTGGATCGGTCGCAGTTCGCCTCGGTGGTGGCGCACGAGTTCGGTCATTTTGGTGGTGGGCACGGCCGCTTTACGGGCTGGATCTACCATGTTCGTGTTAGTTGGTATCGGCTACTGGGCGCGCTTCAGGTGCAGGAGGCCTGGGCCAGCAAGCTCTTCGTCCGCTTCTTCAACTGGTACGCCCCGTATTTCGATGCCTACAGCTTCGTGATGGCGCGCGCACAGGAGTACGAGGCGGATGCGGCAGCAGCCCGCGTGGCGAGTCCGCAGGCCGCCGGCCAGGCACTGATTCGGGTGGACGTGGGCGCCGCGCGGCTGGAGCAGGAGTTCTGGCCGGGCCTGCAGCGCGCATCGCAGACGCAGCCGGCACCTCCGGCCCTGCTGTATCGCGAGATCGGGGAATACCTGCGCGTGCCTGCCTCCAGCGATGGCGACCGGCTGGCACAGGCGCTGGCCCGCGTCCCCGACTTTGACGATACCCACCCCACCCTGGCCCAGCGCCTGGCGGCACTGGGCATCGATCGGGTCGATGTGCCGGAGGCGCAGGCCGGGTGCGCGGGCGAGTTGCTGGGCCCGCTGCTGACAGACCTCGAGCGCCGCTTCAGCGACGACTGGCGAGTGCGCGTCGAGGAAGACTGGCAGCGGTGGTTCCGGCAACATGCGCAGGATCGAGCGCGGTTGGAAGCGCTCGAGGCGCTACCGTCGCGGACACCCGACGAGGCGGTGGAATATGCGGGACTGGTGGAGTCGCTGCGTCCGGAGACGGATGCCTTGCCGATCTACCAGCAGGCGCTGGCGCTGGCGCCAGAGCATGCCCTTGCGCGATTCCGAGTAGGGTGCCTGCTTCTGGATCGCGGGGATGCAGCCGGCATCGGGCATCTGGAGAAGGCGATAGCGCTTGACGATGGCAACGCCGAGGCGGCCCTCCAGCGCCTTGACAGTTTTTACCGCGACACGGGGGATCTGACTGGCCGGGATCGTGTCGCCGATGAATGGGCGCGCATCCAAGCCAGGTGGAGCAGGGTCCAGCAGGCCAGGAACACACTCGCGGCCGATGACGAGTTTCTCCCGCATGGCCTCGATGCGCCTGCCACGGAAGCGCTGCGTGCGGCGTTGGCGCGTGTGGGTGGCGTCGGCCGGGCCTGGCTAGTCCGCAAGCGCCTGCCGCCAGGGGGCGAAGCCGTCCCCCACCACGTCATGCTGGTGGCCCTGCGTGGCTTCGTATGGAGCCAATCCGCCAAGTTGCAGCAGGTCGTAGACGCGCTGGTGCTGCCGGGTAGTGTCCTGGTATTTGTCGCCACCAATCGCCGCGGCATCGCGCGCCGGGTCCGCAAGGTGGCCGGCGCTCCGCTTTACCGCAGGGGGTGGTGGTAGCCCGTAGAATGCGCGTCCCCCCTGTTGCCGACGTTGCCCAAATGACCCGCTGGTCTTCCGACCTCGCCCGCAAGACCTATTCGATCCCGCATTGGGCGGACGGGTATTTCGACGTCGATGATCGCGGCCGCATCGTGGTGCGCCCGCGCGGGGCCCGCGGGCCAGCGATCGTGCTGCCCGAGGTGGTGGACGCATCGCTGGCGCAGGGCGGCAACCTGCCGGTGCTGGTGCGCTTCCCCGACATCCTCGGGCACCGCCTGGGCAAGCTGCAGGCGGCGTTCGCGCAGGCGCAGCAGGACTGGAGCTACGCCGGCGGCTATACCGCGGTCTATCCGATCAAGGTCAACCAGCACGCCGGCGTGGCCGGTACCCTGGCCGCGCACCACGGCGAGGGCTTCGGACTGGAGGCCGGCAGCAAGCCGGAGCTGATGGCGGTGCTGGCGCTGTCGCGTCCCGGCGGCACCATCGTCTGCAACGGCTACAAGGACCGCGAGTACATCCGCCTGGCGCTGATCGGGCGCAAGCTGGGGCTGGAGACCTTCATCGTCATCGAGAAGCCCTCCGAGCTGAAGGTGGCGCTGGAGGAAGCGGCCGCGCTGGGGGTGAGGCCGGGCCTGGGCGTGCGCATGCGGCTGGCCTCGCTGGGCGCCGGCAAGTGGCAGAACAGCGGCGGCGACAAGGCCAAATTCGGGCTGGACCCGCGCCAGCTGCTGACCCTGTGGAAGGAGCTGCGCGACGCCGGCATGGGCGACTGCCTGCAGCTGCTGCATTTCCACATGGGCAGCCAGATCAGCAACGTGCGCGACATCGCCGCCGGCATGCGCGAGGCCACCCGCTATTTCGTCGAGCTCGCGCCTGGGCGCGACCATCCGCCACGTGGACGTCGGCGGCGGCCTCGGCATCGACTACGAGGGCACCCGCTCGCGTTCGTACAACTCGGTGAACTACGGCATCCACCACTACGCTTCCAGCATCGTGCAGCCGCTGGCCGAGGCCTGCCGCGCCGAGGGGCTTGCGCCGCCGCGCATCCTCACCGAATGCGGGCGCGCGATGACCGCGCACCATGCGGTGCTGGTGGCCAACGTCAGCGAGGTCGAGCAGGCGCCGGAAGGCCGCGTGCCGGAGTCGCATGACGACGAATCCACCCCGGTGCGCCAGCTGCGCGAGCTGCATGCGGAAATGGCCCAGCGCCCGGCGGTGGAGGTCTTCCACGAGGCCAGCCAGGCGCATGCCGATGGCCTGAGCCTGTACGCGCTGGGGCAGCTGGACCTGGTCCAGCGCGCGCGCATCGACGACCTGTTCTACGCCATCGCGCACGCGGTGAAGGCGCGCCTGAGCTACGACGAGAAGAGCCACCGCGACCTGCTCGATGAGCTCAACGAGCGGCTGGTGGACAAGTACTTCGTCAACTTCAGCGTGTTCGAGTCGATGCCCGACGTGTGGGCGATCGACCAGGTGTTCCCGATCGTGCCGATCGAGCGCCTGGACGAGGTGCCGACCCGCCGCGGGGTGATCTGCGACCTCACCTGCGATTCCGACGGCAAGATCGACATTTACGTGGAGAACGAGGACCTCGACTCCTCGCTGCCGCTGCACGAACTGCGCAAGGGCGAGAACTACCGGCTGGGCTTTTTCCTGGTCGGCGCCTACCAGGAGATCCTGGGCGACATCCACAACCTGTTCGGCGACACCGACGCCATCGAGGTGCGCTGCGACGGCGACGGCTTCGCGGTCAGCCAGCAGCGCTGCGGCGACACCACCGACGTGATGCTCGACTACGTCGGCTACAAGCTCGACGACCTGCGTCGCGAATACGCCGCCAAGGTGGACGCGGCGAACCTGCCGGCCGCCGAGGGCGAGGCGCTGAAGGCCGCGCTGGAAGCCGGCCTGACCGCCTACACCTACCTCGACGACACGCCGCAGTGAGCGGGAATGGGCTTCCCCTCAAGGGGAGCGGTGCACCTGGAAGCCGGCGAACGACTGCGAGGTCGGCATCAGTTCGAGCCGGTTGATGTTGAGGTGCGGCGGCAGGCTGGCGACCCAGAAGATCGCCTCGGCGATGTCCTCGGCGGTCATCGGATGGGCGCCGGCATAGAGCTTGTCCGACGCGCCTTGGTCGCCGTGGGTGCGCACCACCGTGAACTCGGTTTCGGCCATGCCCGGCTCGATGCTGGTGACGCGCACGCCGGTGCCGTGCAGGTCGCAGCGCAGGCCCAGCGAGAACTGGCTGACGAAGGCCTTGGTGCCGCCGTAGGTGTTGCCGCCCGGGTACGGGTACACGCCCGCCACCGAGCTGATGTTGATGATCGCGCCCTTGCGCGCGATGAGCGTGGGCAGCAGCGCGTGGGTCAGCGTCACCAGCGCGGTGACGTTGGTGTCGATCATGGTCTTCCAGTCCGACAGCAGCGCGTCCTGGGCGGGCTTGGTGCCGAGCGCCAGGCCGGCGTTGTTGACCAGCAGGTCGATGCCGCGGAAGCGCTCCGGCAGCGCGTCTAGCGCGGCGCGCATGGCGGCTTCGTCGCGGATGTCGAAGCAGGCTGGATGCAGGCCGTCGCCGAGCTCGGCGCGCAGGGATTCCAGGCGGTCGGCGCGGCGGCCGGTGGCGATCACCTGCCAGCCGGCGGCGACGAAACGGCACGCGCTGGCGCGGCCGAAACCGGCGGTGGCGCCGGTGATGAGGGCGGTGCGGGGAGAGTGTGCGTCCATGCCGACATTCTAGCGGCGCGGGCGTGCCGACCTGCTTCGACACGGAACGCCGTCAGGCTTTCGGCTTCGCCGGTGGCGTGCGCCGCCGGGCCGGTTTTGCTCCCTCGACCGGGGCGTCCGCCGAGGCGGCAGGCTTGCGCCTGCGCCCGGTGCCGGACTTGCCCGCGGTTCTGGCCTTGGTGGCGCGGTGCTTCTGCAGCATGTCCTCGGCCAGCAGCACGTCCTCGGACAGGAGGCCGGCGGCCTTGGCGATGGCGATCCGCGCCTGCGCCTTGTTCTCGTCCGGATTGGCCAGCAGCAGTTCGCGGATCGCCTCGCGCAGCGCGGCCTCGGCGTTGCGCTTGAGGCCCGCCTTCTCGCCGCGCTGGAGCAGCGCCAGCAGCGCATCCACGACGGGTTTGATCAGGGCGGCTTCGATCGGCATGGCGGCATCCTCGCAGTGGAACGAGTATGCCCCGACGCCATCTCAGGGGGTGCGATGCTGTGCGGCAGCGCGCCGCGCCAGCAGTCGCCCGGTACCTGCTGCGCCGACGGCGACGGCGCGCCGGACGCGCATCAATTCGTCTTGATGGCGATCGCCGACAGCCCGCCGTCGGCCAGCTTGGCCTTGGCGTCGCTGAGCTCGCCGGCGCTGCCGTAGGGGCCCATGCGCACGCGGTACACGGTCTTGTCGCCGATCTGCGCCGATTCCACCCGCGCGTTCAGGCCGAGCAGGGCGATCCTGGCCTTGAGCGCTTCGGCGTCGCCGGAGGCGCCGAACGCGCCGGCCTGCAGGAGATAGTGCGCGTTGCCGGCGGCCGGTTCGGTCGCGGCGGTGGCGGCCTTGGCGGGCGGGCGTTCGCCGGCGGAGGGCGTGGACGTGGCCGGTGCGTTGCCGGCGGGCGTGTCGGCCAGCGGCTGCGGCAGCGCGGGTGCGGCGGCGGGCGCGGCCTCGGCGTCCGCCTGCTTGCGCGCGCGTGCGGCGGCCTCGGCTTCGGCCTTGGCGCTGGCGGCCAGCTCGGCATCGCTCATCGCCACCTCCTGCCCCGGCAGCAGGGTGTAGAAGTCGTACTGGGTCGGCTTCGGCTTGCTGGTATCGGGCTTGGTGGCCGGTGCGGTGTCTGGGGCGATGGACTCGCCTTCGCCGCTGACCGCGGCCGGCAGTGCATCCGGGTTCGGCTTCGGCCGGAAGAAGCCGTCGCCGCCACCGGATTTGAGGTAGCGCGGGACCAGCAGCACCGCCAGCAGGGTCAGGGCGATGCCGATCAGCAGCCAGGCCCAGCCGGGCAGGCCGCTGCCGCTGCTGCGGCGCGCCTGGGATTTGCCACGTCGTGCTGCCATCACATACGCTCCGGGGCGGACACGCCCAGCAGGTCGAGGCCGTTCGCCAGCACCTGGCGGGTGGCCAATGCCAGCGCCAGGCGGGCGTCGCGCAGGTCGGCATCCTCCACCAGCACCGGGCTGGCGTGGTACCAGCCGTGGAAGGCCTGTGCCAGCTCGCGCAGGTACTGCGCGACCAGGTGCGGTTCCAGGGTCGCGCCGGCCGCCTCCACCGCCTCCGGAAAGCGCGACAGCTCGCGCAGCAGGTCCTGCGCCGGGGCGTCGTCCAGGCGGTCGAGCGCGGCCTGTCCGCGCGCGGCATCAAACGCATGGCCCTTCTCGCCGGCCTGGCGCAGCAGGCTGCAGATGCGGGCATGCGCGTACTGCACGTAGTACACCGGGTTGTCGTTGGACTGTGAGCGGGCCAGGTCGATGTCGAACACCAGCTGCGAATCCGGCTTGCGTGCGATCAGGAACCAGCGGGTGGCGTCGCGGCCGGCCTCGTCGATCAGGTCGCGCAGGGTCAGGTAGCTGCCGGCGCGCTTGGACAGCTTCACCTCCTCGCCGCCGCGCATGACCGTGACCATCTGGTGCAGCACGTAGTCCGGGTAGCCGGCGGGGATGCCGCAGTCCAGCGCCTGCAGGCCGGCGCGCACGCGCGCCAGCGAGCCGTGGTGGTCGGCGCCGAGTTCGGTGATCGCGCGCTGGTAGCCGCGCTGCCACTTGGACAGGTGGTAGGCCACGTCCGGCACGAAATAGGTGTAGGTGCCGTCGGACTTGCGCATCACCCGGTCCTTGTCGTCGCCGAAGTCGGTGGTGCGCAGCCACAGCGCGCCGCCGTTCTCGTAGGTGTGGCCGTTTGCGATCAGGCGCCGTACGGTCTCTTCCACCTTGCCGTCGGCATACAGCGAGGACTCCAGGAAATACACGTCGAAGCCGACACCGAACGCGGCCAGGTCCGCGTTTTGCTCGCGCCGCAGGTAGGCCACCGCAAAGCGGCGGATGGCGTCGAGGTCGTCGGGGTCGTCCTTGCCGGTGACCACGTGGCCTTCCACGTCCACGCTGTCGCCGCGCAGATAGGCGGCCGCGACATCCGCGATGTAGTCGCCGTTGTAGGCGTCGACCGGCCAGTCGGCATCGCCCGGCTTCCGGCCCTTGGCGCGCGCCTGCACCGAGCGCGCCAGGTTCTCGATCTGCACCCCGGCGTCGTTGTAGTAGAACTCGCGCTTGACGTTCCAGCCATTGGCGGCCAGCACCCGTGCGATGCAGTCGCCGATCGCGCCGGCGCGGCCGTGGCCGACGTGCAGCGGGCCGGTGGGGTTGGCGGAGACGTATTCGACCCCGACCGTGCGCCCGCCGCCGGAAGCGTTGTGGCCAAAGCGCGCGCCGGCCGTGTGGATCGCGCGCACCTGCTGCTGCCACGCGCCGGGCGTCAGGTGGAAGTTGATGAAGCCGGGGCCGGCGATCTCCACCCTGGCGATGGCGTCGGAGGCCGGCAGCGCCGCGACCAGCTGCTGCGCCAGCGCGCGCGGGTTGGTCTTGGCCGCCTTGGCCAGCAGCAGCGCGGCGTTGGTGGAGAAATCGCCGTGCGCGCGCTCCTTCGGGCGCTCGATCACGAACTCGGGGGGTGCGAGGCCGGCCGGCAGGGTGCCGGCGGAACGCAGGGCGGTCAGGCCCTGGTCGATCAGGGCGCGGAGCTGGGCTTTCACGGAGAGGGGCACTGCGGATTCAACGGCCGTGCATTGTACGTCCCAATCCCGCGGTGCCGAAGCAGGCCGCGGCGCGCCGGCCGGTGCGACAATGGGCGCCCGTGGTTTCCTGGACCTGCACATGTCGGCCGTCGCCAGCTTCCCGCCGCCCCTGATCCCGCTGCCGGCGCTCGATCAGGCCCTGCGCACGCGTGGCTACGCGGTGCTGGGCGCGGACGACGTGGCGGCGCTGGCGGGCGTGCCGCTGGCCGCGCTGCAGGCGCTGGCGCCTGGCTGGGACGACCTGCCGGCGGACGAGTACCTCAAGGACGGTGGCCGCTACCGCTACCGCCGGCACGGCTCGTTCGTGGTCGAGTCCGGCCGGCTGCGCCCGGTGCCGCACCGTGCGCACTGGCAGCCGCGCGAATACAACGCCCTGCATGGCGGCATGCGGCGCTGGTTCGCGCCGCTGGATCCGGCGACCGTGGCCGCGCCGGGGTTCGCGCCGCTGGTGCTGGGCCTGGCCACCGTCTGCAGCCGCCAGCGCCCGGCGGTGCCGCGCTGGCATGTGGAGGCGCACCAGTTCCGGATCGACACCAGTGGCGGCATCGGTCGCCCCACCCCGGAGGGCGCGCACCGCGACGGGGTCGATTTCGTCGCGGTGCTGCTGGTGGCGCGGCGGGCGATCAAAGGCGGTGAGACCCGGGTGTTCGCCGCCGACGGCCCCGACGGCCAGCGCTTCACCCTGGCCGAGCCGTGGTCGCTGCTGCTGCTGGACGATGCGCGGGTGATCCACGAGTCCACCCCGATCCAGCCCGAAGCCGCGGCCGGTGGCCATCGCGACACCCTGGTGCTGACCTTCCGCAGTGCCGGTTTTCTGGGCGACGACGATTACAATTGCAACCGATTCCATCCCGGCAGTACGAGGTCGCAATGAAACTGGGCTCTCTCAAGGAAGGCGGGCGCGATGGCACCCTGGTCGTGGTCGCGCGCGATCTGTCGCGCGCGGTGCGCGCCGATGGCATCGCGCCGACCCTGCAGCGCGCGCTGGACGACTGGCAGCAGGCCGCGCCGCGCCTGAACGCGCTGGCCGAGGCACTGGAGGCCGGGCCGGTCGAAGGCGAGTTCGCGCTCGACCTGCAGGCACTGGCGGCGCCGCTGCCGCGCGCCTACGAGTTCGTCGATGGCAGCGCCTACCTGCCGCACGTGGAGCGCGTGCGCCGCGCGCGGGGGGCGCAGGTGCCGGAGAGCTTCTACGTCGATCCGCTGATGTACCAGGCGACCAGCGCCGGGTTCTACGGCCCGCGCGATCCGGTGCTGGTCGCCAGCGAGGACTACGGCATCGACCTCGAGGCCGAGGTGGTGGTGGTGACCGACGACGTGCCGATGGGGGTCAGCCTGGCGCAGGCGGCCGCGCATATCCA
Organism: Thermomonas sp. S9; assembly: GCF_024704365.1. Classification (GTDB taxonomy): domain Bacteria; phylum Pseudomonadota; class Gammaproteobacteria; order Xanthomonadales; family Xanthomonadaceae; genus Thermomonas. The sequence goes on along the minus strand of NZ_JAJDFY010000001.1, from coordinate 126,799 downwards.
GCTGATCGGCCTGGTCAACGACGTCTCGCTGCGCAACCTGATCCCGGACGAGCTGGCCAAGGGCTTCGGCTTTTTGCAGTCCAAGCCGCGCAGCGCGCTCAGCCCGGTGCTGGTGACCCCCGACGAGCTGGGCGCGGCCTGGCAGGGCAACAAGGTGCACCTGCCGCTGCTGACCCACATCAACGGCCAGTGGTTCGGCGCCCCGGAAGCGGGCGTGGACATGCAGTTCGACTTCGCCCAGCTGGTGGCGCATGCGGCCAGGACCCGCCCGCTGGCGGCCGGCACCCTCGTCGGCTCCGGCACCGTGGCCAACCAGGACACCAGCAAGGGCGCGTCCTGCTTCGCCGAGAGGCGCACGGTGGAAACCCTGGAGCACGGCAAGCCGCTGACCCCGTTCATGCACTTCGGCGACGTGGTGCGGATCGAGATGCTGGGCCACGACGGCCGCAGCGTGTTCGGCGCGATCGAGCAGCGGATCCAGCAGGCCCCCGCCGGCTGAGGGCGGCGGACGGTCGAACCGACGCCGCCAGCGGCATGGCGGCCGTGCATGCGCGGCATTAAGGTGGGCGGATGAGCGAACCCCTGCGGCTGTATTCCTACTGGCGCTCCAGCGCGGCCTACCGGGTGCGGATCGGGCTGAACCTGAAGGGCCTGGCCTACGACACCGTGCCGGTGCACCTGGTGCTGGAGGGCGGCCAGCAGCACTCCGCGGCCTACCGCGACCTCAACCCGCAGGCGCTGGTACCCACCCTGTGCCACGGCCAGCGCCGCCTGACCCAGTCACTGGCGATCCTGGAATACCTCGACGAGGTGTGGCCGGAGCCGGCGCTGCTGCCGGCCACCGCGCGCGAGCGCCAGCGCGTGCGCGCACTGGCGCTGCTGGTGGCCTGCGACATCCATCCGCTCAACAACCTGCGCGTGCTGCAGTACTTCGAGCGCGAGTGGGGCGTGCCGCAGCCGGAGCGCGATGGCTGGGTGCGGCACTGGATCGAGGACGGCTTCCGCGCGGTCGAGGCGCTGCTGGCCGACCACCCTTCCACCGGCGATTTCTGCGAAGGCGAGACGCCCACCCTGGCGGACTGCTGCCTGGTCCCGCAGGTGTACAACGCGCGCCGGTTCGGGGTGGACCTGGCCGCGTATCCGACCATCCGCCGGATCGAGGCCGCCTGCCTGGCGCTGCCGGCGTTCATCGCCGCCCGCCCGGAGCACCAGCCGGACGCCCCGGCCGCGGCCTGAGGCGCGCCCAGTCACGCCGCCAGGCGTGATGCCGGCCTGGCGCCGCCCTCACTGGCTGCCGAACACCTCGGCGTAGGGGTCGTGCTCGGCGCTGGCGCCTTCCGACAGCCGGAATTTCAGGGCCAGGCCGTCGCGCGAGTCGGCCGCCTTCAGCGCCTCCTCCATCTCGATCCGGCCTTCCTTGTACAGCCGGAACAGGCACTGGTCGAAGCTCTGCATGCCTTCCTGCAGCGAGTCCTCCATCGCCATCTTGATCTCGTGCACCTGTCCGCGGCGCAGCAGGTCGCGGATCAGCGGGGTGTTGATCAGCACCTCGGTGGCCGGCATCCGGCGCCCGTCCACGCCCAGCACCAGGCGCTGGCTGACGATCGCCTTCATGTTCAGCGCGAGGTTCATCAGCACGTTCTTGTGCGCGCCCTCGGGGAAGAAGTTGAGGATGCGCTCGATGGTCTGGTCGGCGTTGTTGGAGTGCAGGGTGGCCAGGCAGATGTGGCCGGTCTCGGCGAACGCGATCGCCGCGTCCATCGTCTCGGCGTCGCGGATCTCGCCGATCAGGATCACGTCCGGGGCCTCGCGCATCGCGTTCTTCAGCGCGGCGTGGAAGCTGTGGGTGTCCAGCCCGACCTCGCGCTGGTTGACCACCGACAGCTTGTGCCGGTGCAGGTATTCGATCGGGTCCTCGATGGTGAGGATGTGGCCGGTGGTGGTGCTGTTGCGGTGGTCGATCATCGACGCCAGCGTGGTGGACTTGCCGGAGCCGGTGGAGCCGACGATCAGCACCAGCCCGCGCGGGGCCATGATGATGTCCTTGAGCACCGTCGGCAGCTGCAGTTCCTCGATGGTGGGGATGTCGCTGCGGATCGCGCGGATCACCAGCCCGACCTCGCCGCGCTGCTGGAACACGTTGACGCGGAAGCGCCCGCATTCGGGCACCGAGATCGCCATGTTCAGCTCTTTCTCGCGTTCGAACTCGGCGACCTGGGCGGCATCCATCAGGCCGTAGGCGATGTCGCGGCATTCGCCCGGGGAGAGCGGCGCCTCGCTCACCGGCTGCAGCATGCCTTCGGTCTTGATGTTCACCGGCGCGCCGGTGGACAGGAACATGTCCGAGGCGCCCTTTTCCGCCATCAACTTGAAATAGTGGCCGATCTCCATGCGGTCTCCCCGTGCTGCCCGGCCGGCGTTGCATCGGCGCCGGCGCCTTCCCACAATGGCCGCGACCTCCACGCAGAGCCGCGACCCCCATGCGCCCAAGCTTCGCATACTTCCGTAGCGTCCTGTACGCGCCCGCCGTCGCGGGCGTGATGCTCATCGCAGGCTGCGCCAGCCTGCCGCCGCCGACGGCGGAGCTGGACACCGCGCAGCAGGCACTGGCGCGCGCCGAGGCGGCGGATGCCGACCAGTACGCGGCGGACGACCTGGCCGCCGCGCGCAGCGCGCTGCAGGCGGCGCAGGCGGCGCAGGCGCGCGGGCGCAACGACGACGCCCGCGATGGTGCGCTGGCCGCGGCCGCGGCCGCCGACCTGGCGCGGGTGCGCAGCAGCGCGGCGCGGGCGCGCGCCGACTGGCGCCAGATGCAGGACGAACTGGCCCGCCTGCGCCGGCAGCTGCAAATGCCGGCCGCACAGGCGGGCGATGCGGATGATCCGCTCGACATCCCGGTGCCGGCCGGCACGCCCGAGCAGCGCCTGCAGGCGCTGGACGCGGACATCCGCCTCAATCCGTTCGCGCAGTACGAGCGGCTGCAGGCGCGGCAGGCGGTCACCGCGCTGGCCACGGTCAGCCGCAAGGCGCTGCCGGCGGCGCTGGCGCGCGCCGACCAGCGGGTGGCGATCGCCGAGCTGGCGGCGCGGGTGGAAGCCGCCCGGCGCGCGCTGGACCGGATGGAGCGCGAGCGCAGCGAGCTGCTGGTGGAAGCCAGCCGGCGCGATGCCGAGCGCGCGCGCGCCGAGGCCGAGCGGTTGCGCATCCAGGCCCAGCTGCAGGCGGAAGAGGCCGAGCGGTTGCGTGCGCAGGCGCAGCAGGCCGAGGCGGCGCTGGACGGGGCGCAGGCCGAGCAGCAGGCCAAGGCGGAGGCGGCGCGCGCGCAGGAAGCCGCGCTGGCGCGCAAGGAGGCCGAGCTGGTGGCCGGGGCCAGGCTGCCGCCGGTGCAGCGCGATGCGCGCGGCGAGGTGTTCATCCTGGCCGGCGATGCCTTCGCCTCCGGGCAGGCCAGGCTGACGCCAGCGGCGGCGGCCAGCCTCAAGGCGCTGGGGTTGTACCTGGCGGCCCTGCCCGGCGGCCCGGTACAGGTGGTCGGCTACACCGACAGCCAGGGCGATCCGGCGGCCAACCGCCGTCTGTCCGAGCGGCGCGCGCAGCAGGTGCGGGCGGCGCTGGTGGCGGCCGGACTGGAGCGTGCGCGGGTCACCGCGCAGGGGCGCGGCGAGGAGGATCCGGTGGCCGACAACCGCACCGCCGCGGGTCGCGCCAAGAACCGTCGGGTGGAGGTCGTCGTCACGCCAAAATCCTGAAAAATCATGTGGTTGTGCTGATTTTCAGGAACGTGGCCGGGCCTGAGTCGCGGCCCGCGCGGGCCTTGCCAAGTGCGACCGGCAGGCGTAGGTTCGAGCTCCCGGGGCGGGCATTCCGCCACCGGACGGAGGCCGGCCGATGCACGATCCGTTCGCCACCGCACCGAGCGCCCCCGCGAGGGCCGCCGCCGCAAGCCGGGTTGCCGGGCGCGGCGCGCGCATCGATGCCGTCCCGCCCGTTGCCCAAGCCTCTCTGACGCCCCGTGCCTGCGCGCCGGGGCGTTGCGTTTTTGCGCGCCGGTTTGAGCCGGCCGTGCAGAACCGTCGATCGCCGCAGGCGACCGGCGGCGTTTCCCGGCAGCCGTCGGGCTGCCGTTCCCCCCATGCCCGCGCGCAGCCGCCGGGCATGGCCCAAGCCGAGTCAGGAGGTTTCCATGTTCGAAAGTCAACCGCAGGCGGAAATCGAAGCATTGATGAAGGCCAACAGCGAGTTCCGGCAGCTGTACTACCGGCACCGCGAACTGGACCGCCAGGTCCTGGACGCGGAGCTGGGCGTGCTGCCGATCGACGACGCCACCCTGGGCCAGATGAAGCGCGAGAAGCTTGCGGCCAAGCAGCGACTGCTGCAGATGTACGAACGCGCGCACTGAGCGCGCAGGCAAGGACGCGTTCCCGGCCCGCGTTGGCCGGGAACGCGCCACCCGGGCCAGACGGGAGCCGCTGCTAGAATCCGGGCCTGCTCCGCACGCAGGCGCCCCATGGCCATCCACGATTCCGTTCTCGAGCCTGATCGGTGATACCCCGATCGTCCGCGTCCGCCGGCTCGATACCGGCCCCTGCACGCTGTATCTGAAGCTGGAAAGCCAGAACCCGGGCGGCTCGATCAAGGACCGCATCGGCATGGCCATGATCGAGGCCGCGGAAAAACGCGGCGACATCCAGCCCGGCGCAACCCTGGTCGAAGGCACCGCCGGCAATACCGGCATCGGCCTGGCGCTGGCCGCGCAGCAGAAGGGCTACAAGCTGATCCTGGTCGTGCCCGACAAGATGTCGCGCGAGAAGATCTTCAACCTCAAGGCGATGGGCGCGCAGGTGATCCTGACCCGCAGCGACGTCGCCAAGGGCCATCCCGATTACTACCAGGACCTGGCCGCGCGGATCGCCGCCGAGACCCCGGGCGCCTACTTCATCAACCAGTTCGGCAATCCCGACAACCCGGCCGCGCACGAGCTGGGCACCGGGCCGGAGATCCTGCGCCAGATGGCGGAAGTCGGCGGGCTGGACGCCATCGTGTTCGGCTGCGGCAGCGCCGGCACCATGACCGGGCTGTCGCGCTGCTTCGCGCAGCACTCGCCGCACACCGAGCTGGTGCTGGCCGACCCGGTCGGCTCGATCCTGGAGGAATACATCAACCGCGGCACCCTCAGTGACAAGTCGGGCAGCTGGATGGTGGAGGGCATCGGCGAGGATTTCCTGCCGCCGATCTCGGACTTCACCCGGGTCAAGAAGGCCTACGCGGTGAGCGACAAGGACAGTTTCCTGGCCGCGCGCGAGCTGTTGGAGAAGGAGGGCGTGCTGGGCGGTTCGTCCAGCGGCACCCTGCTGGCCGCGGCGCTGCGCTACTGCCGCGCACAGGCCACGCCGAAGAACGTGCTGACCTTCGTCTGCGATACCGGCAACCGCTATCTGTCGAAGATGTACAACGATTACTGGATGCTGGACAACGGCTTCCTGGAGCGCACCGCGCACGGCGATCTGCGCGATCTGATCCTGCGCCCGTTCGCGCAGCGCGACACCGTCGTGGTCGGCCCGCACGACCTGCTGCTCACCGCCTGGCAGCGCATGAAGCTGTACGACGTCAGCCAGCTGCCGGTGCTGGAGGGCGAGCGCATCGTCGGCATCGTGGACGAATCCGACCTGCTGCTGCACGTGTATGGCGACGAGGCGCGCTTCCGCGACCCGGTGGCCAGCGCGATGGTCAGCAAGCTCGACCTGGTCGACGTGCGCGCGCCGGTGGAGGCGCTGCTGCCGGTGTTCGACCGCGGGCATGTGGCGATCGTGATGGACGACGAGACCTTCCTCGGTCTGATCACCCGCATCGACCTGCTCAATTACCTGCGCCGCCGGGTGCAGTGAAGCATGGCGCCGCACGTCGCGGCGCGGAGGCCCCGCTTGTTCCCAGGATTCGACCGGATATCCCATGACTGACCACTCCACCCTTGCCCCCGGCACGCTGGCGATCCACGGCGGCCAGGCCCCGGACCCGTCCACCGGCGCGGTGATGCCGCCGATCTACGCCACCAGCACCTATGCGCAGTCCAGCCCGGGCGTGCACCAGGGCTTCGAATACTCGCGCACCCACAACCCCACCCGCTTCGCCTACGAGCGCTGCGTGGCGGCGCTGGAGGGTGGCCGCCGCGGCTTCGCCTTCGCCTCCGGGCTGGCGGCGCTGTCCACCTTGCTGGAGCTGCTCGATCACGGCGACCACGTGATCGCGATGGACGATCTCTACGGCGGCAGCTACCGCCTGTTCGAGCGCGTGCGCCGGCGCAGCGCCGGCCTCAAGTTCAGCTATGTCGATCTCACCGACCCCGAGGCGCTGGCGGCGGCGATCACGCCGGACACGAAGCTGGTGTGGATCGAGACCCCCACCAACCCGCTGCTGAAGATCGTGGACATCGCCGCGATCGCGGCCATCGCCAAGAAGCACGGCCTGCTGGTCGCGGTCGACAACACCTTCGCCTCGCCGATCCTGCAGCGCCCGCTGGCGCTCGGCGCGGACATCGTCATGCATTCGGCGACCAAGTACCTCAACGGCCATTCCGACATGGTCGGCGGCGTGCTGGTGGTCGGCGACGACGCCGGGCTGGGCGAGCAGCTGGCGTTCCTGCAGAACTCGGTGGGCGCGGTGCAGGGGCCGTTCGACAGCTTCCTCGCCCTGCGCGGGCTGAAGACCCTGCACCTGCGCATGCGCGCGCACTGCGATAACGCGCTGGCACTGGCGCAGTGGTTGCAGACGCACGATGCGGTGGCGGAAGTGATCTATCCCGGCCTGCCGTCGCATCCGCACCATGCGCTGGCCGCGCGCCAGATGGCCGGCTTCGGCGGGATGCTGTCGATCCGCCTCAAGGGCGGCTTCGACGCGGCCAGGCGCGTGTGCGAGCGGCTGCAGCTGTTCACCCTGGCCGAGTCGCTCGGCGGGGTGGAGTCGCTGGTGAACCATCCGGCGCTGATGACCCACGCCTCGATCCCGCCCGCGCGGCGCGCGCAGCTCGGGATCGACGATGCCCTGCTGCGGCTGAGCGTCGGGGTCGAGGATGCCGCCGACCTGCGTGCCGATCTGGCGCAGGCGCTGGCCGGATGAGCGCCCCGGGGCCGGCGCATGCGCGGTGGGCTGAAGGCGCTGCTGCCGGTGCGCGCCGACCAGCGCACGCTGGTCTGGGAGTTGATCCGGCGCGAGCTGGCCGGCAAGTACCGCGGCACCGGGCTGGGCGCGCTGTGGGCGCTGGCCACGCCGCTGCTGATGCTGCTGGTGTACACCCTGGCCTTCGGCCACCTGGCGCGCGCCCAGTGGCCGGGGTTGCACGGTCTGGGCGAGTTCGCGCTGTGGGTATTTGCGGGGCTGGCGGTGCACGCGGCGTTCGCCGAATGCCTGGCGCGCGCGCCCGCGCTGGTGACCGCGCAGCCCAACTATGTCACCCGGGTGCGCTTTCCGCTGGCGCTGCTGGCCTGGCCGGTGCTGGCCTCGGCGCTGTTCCATCTGGCGATGAACCTGCTGGTGCTGCTGCTGGCGCTGGCGCTGCGGCGCGGCGGCCTGCCGCCCACCCTGCTGGCGCTGCCGCTGGTGCTGCTGCCGCTGCTGCCGCTGCTGCTGGGCCTGCTGTGGAGCCTGGGCGCGCTCGGCGTGTACCTGCGCGATCTCGGCCAGCTGGTGGCGCCGCTGGCCACCGCCGCGCTGCTGCTGTCGTCGGCGCTGGTGCCGCCCGCGGCGGTGCCGGCCGGCTGGCGCTGGCTGTTCCTGGCCAATCCGCTCACCACCCTGATCGACCAGCTGCGGCGCGTGCTGTTCCTCGGGCAGTGGCCGCAGTGGCCGCAGCTGGCAGGGTATGCGCTGCTGGCGCTGCTGTTCGCGCTGCTGGCGCAGGCGCTGTTCCGGCGCCTGCAGGCGGGGTTTGCCGATGTCCTGTGAGTGGGCGATCGCCGCGCACGGCATCGGCAAGCGCTATGCCGCCTACGCCAGGCCCTGGCAGCGCCTGCTCGAACTGCTGGACGGACGCGCGCGCGGGCAGGCGTTCTGGGCGCTGCGCGAGCTGGATCTGCAGGTGCGCGGCGGCGAGTCGGTGGGCATCATCGGCCGCAACGGCTCCGGCAAGTCCACCCTGCTGCAATTGCTGGCCGGCACCCTGGCGCCGACCACCGGGACGCTGCGGGTGCAGGGCCGGGTGGCGGCCCTGCTGGAGCTGGGCAGCGGCTTCAACCCGGAGTTCACCGGGGTCGAGAACGCGATGCTCAATGCCGCGCTGCACGGCCTGAGCCATGCCCAGATCGAACGGCGCCTGCCCGACATCCTGGCGTTCGCCGACATCGGCGCGTTCGCGCAGCAGCCGGTGCGCACCTATTCCAGCGGCATGCTGGTGCGGCTGGCGTTCGCGGTGCTGGCGCACGTGGATGCCGACATCCTGCTGATCGACGAGGCGCTGGCCGTGGGCGACGTGTTCTTCGCCCAGAAGTGCATGCGCTTTCTGCGCGAGTTCCAGCAGCGCGGCACGCTGCTGCTGGTCAGCCACGACACCGCGGCGGTTAGCGCGCTGTGCGCCCGCGCGCTGTGGCTGGAGCAGGGACGGCTGCGCATGGACGGGCCGGCGCGCGAGGTCGGGGAGGCGTATCTGGAATCGCAGATCGCCGCGCGCGAGGGTGCGCCGGAAGGCCGCCCGCGCCCGGCAGCGGCCAGCAGCGCGCAGGTCGCGACGGAGTGCGACGTGCGCGAGGAGCTGCTGCTGCGCAGCGCGCTGCGCAACGACATCCAGGTGCCGGTGTTCGACCCGGCGCGCGATGCCGGCTTCGGCGAGGGCAGCGCGCGCCTGTGCGATGTCGCCCTGCGCGATGCGCAGGGCCGCCGCCTGGCCACCGTGGTGGGCGGCGAGCGGGTGACCCTGGAGATCGTGGCCGAGGCGCTGGCGCCGACCGCCGCGCCGATCATTGGCTTCTACCTGAAGGACCGCCTGGGCCAGCTGCTGTTCGGCGACAACACCTACCTCACCACCGCCGGGGCGCCGTTGCACGTGCCGGCGGGCGCACGCTACCGCGCGCGCTTCACTTTCCGCATGCCGCGCCTGCAGGCCGGCGACTATGCGTTCGCGATCGGCCTGGCGCGCGGCACCCAGGCCGAGCACATCGTGCAGTGGTGGTCGCACGCGGCGCTGGCGCTGCACGCCGAGGGGCAGGGCCTGCCGACCGGCATGCTCGGATTGCCGATGCTGGACATTGCGCTGGAGCCGCTGGATGGCTGAGGCCGGACCGCTGCCGTTGGACGTGCCGGTGCCGGCGTGCGGCCTGTTCGAGGGCGGCTGGTACCGGTTGCAGGCGCGCCTGCACGGGGCGTCCGTGGCCGGGCTGCGGCTGTGTCTGCTGGTCGAGGACGCTGGGCCGCCGTGCGCGGACGAAGCCTGCGTGAGCCTGCCGCCGGTGCACGCCGACGCCCGCGTGCAGGCGCTGGTGCGGCTGCGGATGGACACCCATGCGCTGCGCCTGGGCATACCTGGGCACGCGGATGCCGGCGTGCGCGCGCAGGTGCGGCTGCGCCGGATCGGCAAGCGCCGCGCGCTGGCGGCGATGCTGGTGGACCTGGCCCACCACGTCGGGCGTGGTGCCGCGCTCCGGCTGGCCGCTGGCACCCTGCTGCGATTGCCGCGCGGCCTGCGCGCGGCCGGCGACTGGGCCTATGCGCAGTACCGGCAGCGCCTGGGCGCGCCGCCCGATCCCTATGCCGCCTGGCTGCTGGCGCGCGCGCTCGATCCGCACGCGCAGCCCGCGGCGCGCGCGCGCAGGCTCGCGGCGCTGCCGGCGCGGCCGCGGGTGTCGATCCTGCTGCCGGTGTACGACCCGCCGCTGGACTGGCTGCGCGCCTGCCTCGACAGCGTGCTGGCGCAGGCCTATCCGGATTGGGAGCTGTGCATCGCCGACGATGCCTCGCCTTCGCCGCAGGTGCGCGCGCTGATCGAGGACTATGGCCGGCGCGATGGCCGCATCCGCGCCGTGTACCGCGCGCGCAACGGCCACATCGCCGCGGCCAGCAACGACGCGTTGGCGCTGGCGCGCGGCGAGTGGGTGGCGCTGCTCGACCACGATGACCTGCTGGCACCGCACGCGCTGCTGGAGATGGTACGCGCCGCGCTGGCGCATCCGCGCTGGCGGATGCTGTATTCGGACGAGGACAAGCTCGACGCCGCCGACCGCCGCTGCGACCCCTATTTCAAGCCCGATTTCAATCACACCCTGTTGCTCGGACAGAACTGCATCGGCCATCTGGCGATGTACCGCGCCGACCTGCTGCGCGAGGTCGGTGGCGTCGCGCCCGGCGTGGATGGCAGCCAGGACTGGGATCTGGCACTGCGCTGCGTGGAGCGCCTGCGCCGCGACGAGATCGGACACGTGCCGCAGGTGCTCTACCACTGGCGCGCGCATGCCGGCTCCAGCGCCGCCGATCCGGCGGCGAAGGACTACGCCACCGCGGCCGCCCGGCGCGCGGTGCAGGCGCATCTGCAGCGCACCGGACAGGCGGCGGAGGTGGAAATCCTCGCCCCCGGACGCCTGCGCGTCCGCCGCGCGCTGCCCTCGCCGCCGCCGCGGGTCTCGCTGATCGTGCCCACCCGCGACCGCGTGGACCTGCTGCGGCCGTGCGTGGAGGGCCTGCTGCACGCCACCGATTACCCGGCGCTGGAAGTGCTGGTGGTGGACAACGGCTCGGTGGAAGCGCAGACCCGCGACTACCTGGCGGCGATCGCGCGCGATGCGCGGGTGCGTGTGCTGCGCTTCGATGCGCCCTTCAACTATTCGGCGATCAACAACTTCGCCGCGCGCCAGGCGTCCGGCAGCGTGCTCGGCCTGATCAACAACGACATCCAGGTGATCGCGCCCGGCTGGCTGCGCGAGATGGTGGCCGAGGCACTGCGGCCCGGGATCGGTGCGGTCGGCGCGCTGCTGCTGTACCCGGACGGACGCATCCAGCATGCGGGCGTGCTGCTGGGCATCGGGGGCGTGGCCGCGCACCCGTGGTGCGGCTGGCCGCAAGACACCCGCGGGCCGATGGACCGCCTGCGGCTGGCGCACGAGCTGTCCGCGGTCACCGGCGCCTGCCTGGTGGTGCGACGCGAAGCGTTCGATGCCGTGGGCGGGCTGGACGCAGCGCTGCCGGTGGCCTTCAACGACGTGGACCTGTGCCTGCGCCTGCGCGCCGCCGGCTACCGCAACGTATGGACCCCGCATGCGCAGCTGGTGCACGCCGAATCCGCCACCCGCGGCCCGGATACCGATCCGCACAACCTGGCCCGCCTGCAGCGCGAGGCCGATTTCATGCGCCAGCGCTGGGGCGCGCTGCTCGACGACGACCCCGCCTACAACCCCAACCTCAGCCTGGATGGCGAAGCCTTCGCCCTCGCCGCCAGCCCACGGCCGCGGGCGCGGGGGGAGTGGATGGCGTTGGGGGTCAAATAGAATTGCCTCCATCTGCGGGTTGATGCCGGAAAGGGGCTGCTCTTGAAACGGGTTTGGTCATGCCAAAGGACGGAGATCACATGAGCTTGTATTGCAAGCGACTGGCCTTGTGCTTGCTTGCCATCGTCTGGGTTGCCGCATTGCCCTGCATGGCGGGCTCCGACAAAGGGGTGGCCGCCTATGGGGGCGATTACGCAAAGGCCTACAAGGAGTTGCGGCCGCTTGCAGAGCAAGGAAATGCCGCCGCGCAGAAAAGCCTTGGTTGGATGTACGAGAACGGCCTGGGCGTGCCGCAAGACGATGTCGAGGCAGTGCGGTGGTATCGCAAGTCCGCCGAGCAGGGCTATGCCGACGGGCAAAACACCCTCGGTTGGATGTATGAGCATGGCCGTGGCGTGCCGCAGGACGATGTAGCGGCGGTGCAGTGGTATCGCAAGGCCGCCGAGCAGGGATATGCGATGGCGCAACACAACCTCGGCGTGATGTATGACAGCGGCCGAGGCGTGCCGCAGGACGATGTCGAAGCGATGCAGTGGTACCGCAAGGCGGCCGAACAGGGACATGCCAACGCGCAATACAACCTCGCCCTGATGTATGCGAAAGGCCGCGGCGTGCCGCAGGACGAGACCGAAGCGGTGCAGTGGTACCGCAAGGCCGCCGAGCAGGGACATGCCAACGCGCAATACAACCTCGCTCTGATGTATGACAGCGGCCAAGGCGTGCCGCAGGACGAGACCGAAGCGGTGCATTGGTATCGCAGGGCCGCCGAGCAGGGACATGCCAACGCGCAATACAACCTCGCCCTGATGTATGCGGAAGGCCAAGGCGTGCCGCAGGACGAGACCGAAGCGGTGCAGTGGTACCGCAAGGCCGCCGAGCAGGGACATATTGACGCGCAAAACAATCTCGGTTGGATGTACGCGAACGGCCGCAGCGTGCCGCGGGACGAGACCGAAGCGGTGCATTGGTATCGCAGGGCCGCCGAACAGGGGGATGCCATGGCGCAATACAACCTCGGCTTGAGATATGCGAACGGCCGGGGTGTGTCGCGGGACTACGTCGAGGCGGCGATGTGGTATCGCAGGGCTGCCGAGCAGGGGGATGCTGTCGCGCAATTCAACCTGGGCGTGATGTATGAGAACGGCCGAGGCGTGCCGCAGGAGTATGCCGAGGCGGTGAAGTGGTGGCGCCGTGCCGCCGAGCAAGGGCATGCCCGCGCGCAATACAACCTCGGTTTGATGTATGCGAGTGGCTTGGGCGTGCCGCAGGACTATGCCGAGGCGGCGAAGTGGTGGCGCCGCGCCGCCGAGCAGGGGGTTGCCGTCGCACAAACCAACCTCGGCGTGACGTATGCGAACGGCCGGGGCGTGCCGCAGGACGATGTCGAGGCGGTGCAGTGGTATCGCAAGGCTGCCGAGCAGGGGGATGCCGCCGCGCAAAACAATCTCGGTTGGATGTATGCGCTCGGCCGGGGCGTGGTGCGGGACGATGCCGAGGCGGAGAAGTGGTATCGCAAGGCTGCCGAGCAGGGGTATGCCAACGCGCAATACAACCTCGCTCTGATGTATGCGGAAGGCCAAGGCGTGCCTCAGGATGAGACCGAAGCGGTGCAGTGGTATCGCAAGGCCGCCGAGCAGGGGGAGGCCGCCGCGCAAAACAACCTCGGCTGGATGTATGCGAACGGCCGGGGCGTGGTGCGGGACGATGCCGAGGCGGCGAAGTGGTATCGCAAGGCGGCCGAGCAGGGGGTTGCCGCCGCGCAATACAACCTCGGCTGGATGTATGAGTCCGGCCAGGGTGTCGACGAGGACAAGGTGCTGGCCTATGCGCTATACAACCTTGCGGCGGCGGACAATTCTTTCAGAGAAAAAAGTTGCTTGCCGATCGTGACCGTCTGGCGGGAACCTTGAGCCGCGCCGAATCGCGGGAAGGGCAGGCGCTGGCACGCGCGCTGGCCAAGCCGGGCAATTTCGCCAAGGTGCTGGCGCTGCGCATGGCCAACGCGAGCCAGAAGGCCGCGCGGTAAACGGCCAAATAGTCCGTAGCGAGCAGCAATGCGGCGGCCGGCAGTAAACCCGCCGCCCTGCCACGCAAGCCGATGCCCTTATTCGCCCGCGCCTGCCAAGGTGCCAGGGGCATCCGCTTCCTCACCAGGCAGTTCATGGTGCTCAGGACAGGCCGGGGCTGGCTTGTCGGCTTCCGCACCCCCATCACGCACAAGGCCCGCATCGCTGCGGGCCTTGGCGTATCCAGGCGAAGGATGCGGGCGGCGGGGGATCACCCCAGCGCCTTTTCCAGTTCCGGCAGCACCTGGAACAGGTCGCCGACCAGGCCGATGTCGGCGATCTCGAAGATCGGCGCGTCGGCGTCCTTGTTGATCGCCACGATCGTCCCGGCGTCCTTGATGCCGGTGAGGTGCTGGATGGCGCCGCTGATGCCGACGGCGATGTACAGCTCCGGCGCGATGATCTTGCCGGTCTGGCCCACCTGCAGTTCGTTCGGCACGTAGCCGGCGTCCACCGCGGCGCGCGAGGCGCCGACCGCGGCGCCCAGCTTGTCGGCCAGGGCGTAGATGACCTTGAAGTTCTCCTCGCTGCCGACACCGCGGCCGCCGGACACCACGCGGCGGGCCGACTGCAGGTCGGGGCGGTCGGACTTGCCGGCCGCCAGGCCCACGAAGCGGGTGTGGCTGGGCAGCGCCACGTCCACGCTCGCCGCTTCCACCGCGGCGCTGCCGCCGCGCGGCGCTTCCGGCCAGGAGGCGATGCGCACGGTGGCGACCACGGTCTGGTCGGCCGGCGCCTGCACGGTGACGATGGCGTTGCCCGCGTAGATCGGCCGCTTGAAGGTGTGGGGGCCTTCCACCGCCATCAGGTCGGACACCTGGTTCACGCCCAGCAGCGCGGCCACGCAGGGCATCAGGTCCTTGCCGAAGGTGGTGGAGGGGCCGAACACGTGGGTGTAGCCGCCGGTGAGCGCGGCGATCTGCGGTGCCAGCACCTGCGCGATGGGGTGCGCATTGGCAGGGTGGGTGACAGTCAGCACCCGGGTCACGCCGGCGATCTGCGCGGCCTCGGCGGCCACGCCGGCCGGGTCGGCGGCGAGCACGAGGATGTCGATGGCATCGGGCGAAAGCGCCTGCGCGGCGCTCACGCACTTGGCAGTGGCGGGGTTGAGCGTGCCACCGAGGTGTTCGGCGACGATGAGAACCTTGGCCATTACAGGAGCCCCTTCTGCTTGAGCGCGGCCACCAGTTCGGCCGCATCCTTCACCATCACGCCGCGGCTGCGCTGGGCGGGCGGGGCGTAGTGGGTGATCGTGAGCGAGTCATTGGCCTCCACGCCGAGGTCGGCCAGCGCCAGCGTCTCCAGCGGCTTGCTCTTGGCCTTCATGATGTCCGGCAGCTTGATGAAGCGCGGCTCGTTCAGGCGCAGGTCGGTGGTGACCACCGCCGGCAGCTCCACTTCGAGCGTCTCCAGGCCGGCGTCCACCTCGCGCACCACGGTGGCCTTGCCATCGGCGATCTCGAGCTTGGAGGCGAAGGTCGCCTGCGGGCGGCCCCACAGCGTGGCCAGCATCTGCCCGGTCTGGCTGGCATCGTCGTCGATCGCCTGCTTGCCCAGGATCACCAGGTCGGGCTGTTCCTTCTCGACCAGCTTGAGCAGGGTGCGGGCGGCGGTCAGCGGCTGGATGGGGGCGTCGGCCACCACGTGGATGGCGCGGTTGGCGCCCATCGCCAGGCCGTTGCGCAGGTGCGCCTGGGCGTCGGCCGGCGCGATGGTGGCGACCACCACCTCGCTGGCGATGCCCTTGTCGCGCAGGCGCAGCGCTTCTTCCAGCGCGATGTCGTCGAACGGGTTGGGCGACAGCTTGACGCCGTCGGTGACCACGCCGGAACCGTCCGGCTTGACCTGGATGCGGACGTTGTAGTCCACCACGCGCTTGTAGCCGACGAGGATCTTCATCGTGCGGATGTCCTTGGGGAACGGAGGGCGGCCCTGGTGGCCGGACTGCGCATTTTAGCGGACGGGCGCCGGCACTGCCCGCGGCGGCGGCGGCCGCGGGCGGGCGCCTGCCCGAAAGTCCGCTGGGCGTTGTGGCACGAAACGTTAGAATGCGGGCTCCAATTCCAGTCGTGTGAGGAACTGTCCGTGGCATCCGCCAAGAGCAAGCTGTACGACAGTGCCGCCGCCGCCCTCGCCGGGCTGGTGGCGGATGGCCAAACCCTCGCCGTCGGCGGCTTCGGCCTGTGCGGCATCCCGGAGGCGCTGATCGCCGCGCTGCGGGATTCAGGAGTCAAGGGCCTCACCGTGATTTCCAACAACGCGGGCGTGGACGGCTTCGGCCTCGGCCAGCTGCTGGCCACCCGCCAGATCCGCAAGATGATTTCCTCCTACGTGGGCGAGAACAAGGAGTTCGAGCGCCAGTACCTGGGCGGCGAGCTGGAGCTGGAGTTCAACCCGCAGGGCACCCTGGCCGAGCGCCTGCGCGCCGGCGGTGCGGGCATCCCGGCGTTCTTCACCGCCACCGGCTACGGCACCGTGGTCGCCGAGGGCAAGGAAACCCGCCAGATCGATGGCCGCTGGTATGTGCTGGAAACCGCACTCAGGGCGGATGTCGCGCTGGTCAAGGCGTGGAAGGCCGACAAGGCGGGCAACCTGGTGTTCCGCAAGACCGCGCGCAACTTCAACCCGGTCTGCGCGATGGCCGGCAAGGTCTGCGTGGCGGAAGTGGAGGAGGTGGTGGGGATCGGCCAGATCGACCCCGACCATGTGCATCTGCCCGGCATCTATGTGGACCGGATCGTGCACAACCCGCACCCGGAGAAGCGCATCGAACAGCGCACCATTCGCCAGCCGGAGGGCAACTGACATGGCCTGGACCCGCGACCAGATGGCGCAGCGCGCCGCCCGCGAACTCACCGACGGCGCCTACGTGAACCTCGGCATCGGCCTGCCCACGCTGGTGGCCAATTACATCCCGGACGGTGTGAACGTGTGAGCGCAGAGCGAGAACGGCCTGCTCGGCATCGGCCCGTTCCCGACCGAGGACGAGATCGATCCTGACCTGATCAACGCCGGCAAGCAGACCGTCACCGCGGTGCCGGGCGCCAGCTACTTCGGCAGCCACGACTCCTTCGCGATGATCCGCGGCGGCCACATCGACCTGGCGATCCTCGGCGCGATGGAGGTCACCGACAAGGGCGATCTGGCCAACTGGATGGTGCCCGGCAAGATGGTCAAGGGCATGGGCGGCGCGATGGACCTGGTGGCCGGCGTGCAGCGCGTGGTGGTGCTGATGGAGCACACCACCAAGGCCGGCGCCCCGAAGATCCTGCCCGCGTGCACCCTGCCGCTGACCGGCGTGGGCGTGGTGGACCGCATCATCACCGAGCTGGGCGTGTTCGACGTGACCCCGGACGGCCTGGCGCTGGTCGAGCTGGCCGAGGGCGTCAGCCGCGAGGAAGCGGCGGCCAAGACCGGCGTACCGCTGCGCTGAGGCGCTTCTGCTACCTCCCTCGCGCCAGCGCAGGGGGTGGGAGAGGGCGGCCCTCCGGGGCGCTTCGCGCAGGCCTGTCCGCACAGCCCTGTCCGGTTCCCTGCGCTTTTTCCGCTTCAAGGGGAACCTGACGACGGAAATGCGGCGATGGCTTGGAAAAGCGTGCAGAGCTACAGCTTCGGCTTCCGGCCGAGCGACAAGAAGTACTGGCTGTATTTCACCCTGGACGGTGCCACCGCGGCCACCCAGGTGTTCCTGACCGCGACCCAGTTCGCCGCGCTTGCGGCGATGTTCGGGGCCGCAAGCGCCATCCAGTACGAAACCACGGGCGGCTACTTCGCCACGGCGCCGCGCAACCTGTGAAGGCGGGCCGCGGGTCGCGCCCGCCTCACATGTTCTGGTAGTTCGGCCCGCCGCCACCCTGCGGGGCGACCCAGACGATGTTCTGGGTGGGGTCCTTGATGTCGCAGGTCTTGCAGTGCACGCAGTTGGCGGCGTTGATCTGCAGGCGTTCGCTGCCGGCCTCGCCCACGTACTCGTACACGCCGGCCGGGCAGTAGCGCGCCTCGGGACCGGCGTATTCCTTCAGGTTCACCTCGACCGGGATCGCCGGGTTCTTCAGCGTCAGGTGCGCCGGCTGGTTCTCGTCGTGGTGGGTGCTGGAGAGGAACACCGAGCTGAGGCGGTCGAAGGTCAGCACGCCATCGGGCTTGGGGTACTCGATCTTGGGCTGGGTCGCCGCCGGTTGCAGGCAGGCGTAATCGGGTTTTTCCCGGTGGAGCGTCCACGGCGGGTTGCGGATGCCCAGCTTCGGCAGCAGCCACTGCTCGATGCCGGTCATCACCGTGGCGACGCGCCGGCCCTTCTTGAACCACTGCTTGAAGTTCTTCGCCTGCAGCAGCTCGGCGTGCAGCCAGCTCGCCTCGAATGCGGCCGGATAGGCGGCCAGCTCGTCGCGCGCGCGGCCTTCGCCCAGCGCCGCGAACGCGGCCTCGGCCGCGAGCATGCCGGTCTTGATCGCGGCGTGAAGCGCCCTTGATGCGGCTGGCGTTGAGGAAGCCGGCTTCGCAGCCCACCAGCGCGCCGCCCGGGAATACCGTCTTCGGCAGGCTGAGCAGGCCGCCGGCGGTGATCGCGCGCGCGCCGTAGCCGATGCGCTTGCCGCCTTCCAGGTGCTTGCGGATCGCCGGGTGGGTCTTGAAGCGCTGGAACTCGCCGAACGGGCTCAGCCACGGGTTCTTGTAGTCCAGCCCGATCACGAAGCCCACCGCGATCTTGCCGTCCTCGGCGTGGTACAGGAACGAGCCGCCGTAGGTGCCGGCATCCAGCGGCCAGCCGGCGGTATGCACCACCAGGCCCGGCCGGTGCCGGGCCGGATCGGCCTGCCACAGCTCCTTGATGCCGATGCCGTAGCTCTGCGGGTCCTTGCCCGCGTCGAGCTTGTATTTGGCGATGAGCTGGCGACCCAGCTGGCCGCGCGCGCCCTCCGCGAAGATCGTGTACTTGGCGTGCAGCTCCATGCCCGGTTGGTACTGGTCGGTGGGCTGGCCGTCCTTGCCGATGCCCATGTCGCCCGTCGCCACGCCCGTCACCGCGCCGGCGTCGTCGTAGAGCACCTCGGCGGCGGGAAAGCCGGGGAAGACCTCCACGCCCAGCGCCTCGGCCTGCTGCGCCAGCCAGCGCGTCACCGCGCCCAGGCTGACGATGTAGTGGCCCTCGTTCTTGAAGCAGTCCGGCAGCAGCCAGTGCGGGGTGGCCCTGGCGCCGGTCTCGTCGAGGAACAGGAATTCGTCCGCGGTCACCGCCTGCCTCAGCGGCGCGCCGCGTTCGCGCCAGTCGGGGAACAGCTCGGTGAGCGCGCGCGGGTCCATGATCGCGCCGGAGAGGATGTGCGCGCCCGGCTCGGAGCCCTTCTCCAGCACGCACACCGACACCCCGCGTCCGCGCTCTGCCGCCAGCTGCTTGAGGCGGATCGCCGCAGACAGCCCGGCCGGGCCGGCGCCGACCACGACGATGTCGTAGTCCATCGATTCGCGTTCGATGCGCTCCGGGCCGAGGGCATTCATGCGGGATTCTCCTGTGGCGAATCCTGCAATTGTCCGGCGTTTGCCGGGGGCGGGCAATCCGCGTGCGGATGTTCCCCGGCGCGCGCCGTGCGCATCAGCGCGCCGGCGTTGCCTGCGCCTGTCCGCTGGCTAGCGTCCAGCCGGCGATCTCGTGGCCGAGCGTGCCCAGCGCGGCGGCGAAGGCGGCGGCCAGCGTGCCGGCGTCGTCGCTGCTGGCGCCCTGGCGGACCTCGAAGCTGCGGCTGCCGACGATCGCCATCGCGTCCACCTTCAGCAGCTTGGCGCCGACCTCGATCCGCACCGCGGGGCTGCCGGCGACCTCGGCCTGGAACCGGCGCACGTCCAGCAGCAGGCGGTACCCGGCGGCCTGGCCGCTGCCGGAGCGGGCCACCGCCAGGGATCCTGCCGCTGTCCTCCAGCGTGCGCAGTACCGCGCTTTCCACCATGGCCGAGGGCGGGCGCGCCCAGGCTGCGCCGCGGTAGGGCTGCAGCTCGTCGCCGCCCGGATGCACCAGCACGCGCTGGCCATCCAGCAGCGCGGATTCGCTGCGGGCGGCGATCGACAGCGACCAGTCCACGGACGGCCAGGCCGGGTCCGCCGGCTGCAGGCGCGGCACGGGGTCGTACATGCGCGTGGCCTGTTGCGGATCGCCACCGAGCAGGCTGGCGCAGCCGGCCAGCAGCAGGATGGCCGGCAGGACGGCCGCGGGCGCGATGAGGCGGGGCAGGCGGCTCATTTGGGTTCGTACTCCTTGGGTGCATCGCGCCCCAGCAGGTAGCGCGCGGGGTTGCCCTGCAGGCGGCCGGACAGCACGCGCAGGTCGCGCACCAGGCCGCGCAGCTCCACCAAGGTCGGTTCCAGCTGCGGCAGGCCGTCGTGGGTGAAGCTGCGGATCGCCGGGCGGTTCTCGCGGATCAGGG
The DNA here is from genome assembly GCF_024704365.1 of Thermomonas sp. S9. GTDB lineage: Bacteria > Pseudomonadota > Gammaproteobacteria > Xanthomonadales > Xanthomonadaceae > Thermomonas. The sequence continues at coordinate 106,851 of NZ_JAJDFY010000001.1, read as the reverse complement.
CGTCGGCGTTGCCGGCGGCCGCATCGAGCCTGGCGATGCTGGCGTCGAGCTTGTCCAGCACCGCCGGCAGCCGCTGCACGAGGTTGCGGTCGAGGCCCTGCAGGGTGCCGTTGGCGGTGTCGAGGGTGGTCTTCAGCGAGGCGCTGGCGTCGCGCGCGTTGACGACCAGCTGCGCGATGTCCTGCCGGTGTGCGGCCAGGGCGGCGCTGGTCTGCTCGAGGTTGGCCAGGGTGGCGTTGATGTGGCGGATGTTGTCCTCGCTCAGCAGTTCGTCCAGCCGCGCCACCAGCCGGTTTGCGGTATCGGCGATGTTCTGCAGCGCGGAAGGTTCGGTGCGGATCACCGCGATGTCGCTGCCGGGCGGCGGCTGCAGCAGCGGCGCATTGGGGCTGCCGCCGCTGAGCAGGATGAACGGCACTCCGGTGATGCCCTGCTGCGAGAGCTTGGCGCGGGTGTCCACCTTGACCGGGATATCTGCTTTCAGCTTCAGCAGCGCCACCACCCGGCGCGGGTCGGCCGGGTCCAGGCTGAGCTTGTCCACGGTGCCGACCGAGATGCCGTTGTACTGCACGCCGGCACCTTCGGTGAGGCCGACCACCGGTTCGGTGAACACCACCTGGTAGCGCTGCCAGCTGCGGTCGGCGCCGAACTTGGTGGCCCACAGCACGAACAGCAGCAGGAACACCGTCGCCAGCAGGGCGAAGCTTCCGATCAGTACGTAATTGGCGCGGGTTTCCATCGTATGGACTCTACGGCATGGGCGTGTGCGGCGCGTGCATGGGGCTTACGTCCGGGCGGCGCGTGCGGCGCGCCCGCGCGGCCCGTTGAAGTACTCCTGCACCCACGGGTGGTCCAGGGTTTCCAGTTCGCGCACCGGCGCCACCGCGACGATCCGGCGGTCGGCCAGTACCGCCACCCGGTCGCAGATCGCGTACAGGGTGTCGAGGTCGTGGGTGATCAGGAACACGGTCAGCCCCAGCGCCTCGCGCAGGGTGCGCAGCAGCTGGTCGAACGCGGCCGCGCCGATCGGGTCCAGCCCCGCGGTGGGCTCGTCCAGGAACAGCAGCGGCGGGTCCAGCGCCAGCGCGCGCGCCAGCGCGGCGCGCTTGCGCATGCCGCCCGACAGCTGCGAGGGCAGCTTGTTCAGCGCATCCGCCGGCAGCCCGGCCAGTTTCACCTTCAGCAGCGCCAGTTCGTAGCGCAGCGACTCGGGCAGCTCGGGGTAGTACTCCTTCAGCGGCACCTGCACGTTCTCGCCAACCGTGAGCGAGGAGAACAGCGCGCCGTCCTGGAACAGCACACCGATGTTGCGCTCGATGTGCCGGCGCAGCAGCGGGTCTTGCGCGCGCGTCCACGCCGAGGATCTCGATGCGGCCCGCGGCCGGCACCTGCAGCCCCAGCAGGCTGCGCATGAACACCGACTTGCCGCTGCCGGAGCCGCCGACCACGCCCAGGATCTCGCCGCGGCGCACGTCCAGGTCCAGCCCGTCGTGCACCAGCTGGCGACCGAACCGGTTCACCAGGCCGCGCACGCGGATGATCGGTGCGTCCGCGCCGGCGGTGGCATCCCGCGCGTCCATGCGCTCTTCGCTGGCGGCGTGCGCGTTCAGAAGTTGATCTCCATGAACCACAGCGCGGCCAGCGCATCCAGCACGATCACCAGCGAGATCGCCTGCACCACGCTGGAGGTGGTGCGCTCGCCCAGCGACTGCGCGGTGCCCTGCACCTGCAGGCCTTCCAGGCAGCCGATCAGCGCGATCACCAGCGCGAAGAACGGCGCCTTGGCCATGCCCACCACGAAATGGTGGATGTTCATGGTGTCCTGCATGCGGGTGAGATAGGCGGCGGCCGGGATGTCCAGCGCCAGCGCGCCGACCGTCATCCCGCCCAGCAGGCCGGCGATCATCGCGATGAAGGTCAGCAGCGGCAGCATCGCCAGCAACGCCAGCACCCGCGGGATCACCAGCAGATCGATCGGATCGAGGCCGAGCACTCGGATCGCGTCCACTTCCTCGCGGTTGACCATCATCCCGATCTGCGCGGTGAACGCGCTGGCGGTGCGCCCGGCCAGCAGGATCGCCGCCAGCAGCACGCCGAACTCGCGCAGGAAGGCGATGGTGACCAGCTGCACCACGTAGACGGTGGCGCCGAAATCGGCCAGCACGGTGGCGCCGAGGAACGCGATCACCGCGCCGACCATGAACGACAGCAGCGCCACCAGCGGCACCGCGTCCAGCCCCACCTGCTCCATGTGGTGCACGGTGGCGGTCATCCGCAGCCGGCGCGGCTCCTTCAGCAGGCGCAGCAGCTTGACCAGCACCTCGCCGAGGAAGGCCACCAGCGCCAGCACCTCGCGTGCATTGGCCACGATCGCGCGGCCCAGGCGCTCCAGCGCGGCGGTGAAGCCGGTGTCGCGGCGGCCCTTGGGGCGGTCGTCGTGCACGTCCTCGATCGCGGTGATCAGCGCCTGGTGCTCGTCGCGGAAGCGGAAGCGGTCGAACGCCAGCCCGCGGCGGTCGGCGCAGCGCAGCAGCTGCAGCACGCCCAGCGAATCCAGGCGGTCCACGGCGCGCGCATCGATGCAGGCGATGCCGTCCGGGACCGCGCGCAGCACCTCGCCGATCTCGGCCGAGAAACGCAGCGTCCAGCGCCCGCCCAGGCGCAGCACCTGCGGGTCGCCGGGATCGGGGCTGGCGCTGGGCGGATGGTGGTTGGGCGCGCGGCTCATGCGCGGGCAAGCTTACGCAAAGCCGTGATGCGGGTGTGAATCCGGCGCGCGCATGTCATGCTTGGACGATGCACGCGCACGCCCGCCACGATGCCGTTTCCTATACCGAACGCGTTGCCTTCGTGGTGGACCTGGCGGCGCACCTGCACGCCTACGGCACCACCGCGCAGCGCCTGGAGGGTGCGATCGTGGGCGTGGCCAGGCGGCTGGGGCTGGACTGCGAGCCGTGGGTGAACCCCACCGGCATGATCCTGGCCTTCAGCGACCCGCGGCGCGCGCCGGGCGAGACCGAGACCACCCGCGTGATCCGGCTCGGCGGCGGCGACACCAATCTCTACAAGCTGTGCGAGGCCGACCGCATCGCCGAGGACGTGCTGGCCGGGCGGATGCAGGTGGCGGAAGGGCGGCAGGCCCTGCGCGCGCTGCAGCGGGTGGCCGGGCGCCGCGGACGGCTGATGCAGGTGCTGGGATTCGCGCTGGCCTCGGCCGCGGTGGCAGGCCTGCTGCGGCTGCCGTGGCTGGACATCGGCACCGCCGCCGCGATCGGGCTGGTGATCGGCCTGCTGGAGCTGGCGGTGCAGGTGCGCCCGCAGCTGGGCGAGGCGTTCGAGGCCATCTGCGGGCTGGTGGCGGGCGCGATGGTGATCGCGGTGTCGGTCTGGATCGGCCCGCTCAACCTCAATACCGTGATCATCGCGTCGCTGATCGTGCTGCTGCCCGGCATGGCGCTGACCAATGCGATGAACGAACTCACCAGCCACCACCTGGTCTCGGGCACCGCGCGTTTCGCCGGCGCGCTCACCACCATCCTCAAGCTGACCATCGGCACCGCGATCGCGCTCGGCCTGGCCGGCCTGCTCGGGATCGAGCCGCAGGTGCGCGCCGCGCGCCCGCAGCCAGACTGGGTGATATGGGCGGCGCTGGTGCTGGGCGCGTTCGCGTTCGCGGTGCTGTTCCGCGCCCACCGCCGCGATTATCCGCTGGTGATGGCGGCGGCGGCTTCCGGTTATCTGATTTCGCGCTATGGCGGCGAATGGTTCGGGCCGCAGGCGGGGCTGTTCCTGGCGGCGCTGCTGACCACTGCCGCCGGCAATCTGTACGGGCGCAGGTTCAATCGCCCGGGCGCACTGATCCGGCTGCCGGGCCTGATCATGCTGGTGCCGGGCAGCGTGGCCCTGCGCGGCGTGATCACCCTGGTCCAGGCGCAGGACCTGGGTGCCGGGCAGGAGGCCGCGCTGGCCGCGCTGAATACCCTGATGGCGCTGCTGGCCGGGCTGCTGTTCGGCAACCTGCTGGCGAGCGCGCGCCGCAATCTGTGAAATGCAGCGCCGGCCGATCGGCTGCATCCGGCATGACGATGCATCGCTCGCTGGAAACCCTGGTGTTGCGGCACATGGAAAAAACGCCGGCGACAGCCGGCGTTTTGGGTTCCACAGCGTGCGTGCGGTCGTGGATTACTTCTGGATCAGGAACTCTTCCAGCTTGCGGCCGGCGGCCAGTTCCCCGGCCAGCCAGCGCGGCGGGCGCCCGCGGCCGGTCCAGGTTTCCTTTTCGTTCGCCGGATTGCGGTACTTCGGCGGCACCTTGCCAGCGCTACGCTTGGCGGCGGCCTTGCGCGGCTTCTTCGCCGCGGCCGGCACGCTGCTACCGCCGGACTTGCCGTACAGCTCCTCGAAGGTCCAGCCGGCGCTTTTCAGCAGTTTGGCCACCGCGGCCTTGGTTTGCGCGGCGGGCTTGCGCTTGGCCAGCAGTTTCTTGCGCTTGTTGGCGCGCGCGATCAGGGCGGCCAGTTCCTGCGGGCTGAGAGTGTCGATATTCATGCTCATGGTGGGTTTCGACTTTTTGGAATGAAGGGAGTATCCAGTCCGTTGGATGCGCGGATCATACTCCGATTCATTCCATCCGCGCAGATTCTTCCGGGAATCCCGCGGGATTCCCGGAATATGCGTTCAGGAAGCCGTGGAGGCTGGGTTCAGGCGCGGAGCTTTTCCAGCAGCGCGGCGCGGTCCAGCTGTTCGGATTCACTGGCGGTGCGCGCGCGGTATTCGAACGTGCCGGCATCCAGCCCGCGCGCGGAGACCACCACCCGATGCGGAATGCCGATCAATTCGATATCCGCGAACATCGCGCCGGGGCGCAGGCCGCGGTCGTCGAGCGCGGCATCCAGCCCGGCCGCGTTCAATTCCGCATACAGCGCTTCCGCCGCGGCGGTCACCGCCGGGTCATTCTTGGGATTGATCACGCATACCACCACCCGCCACGGCGCCATCGCCGGCGGCCACGATGCCGGCCGCGTCGTGGTTCTGCTCGATCGCCGCGGCCACGATCCGCGAGACGCCGATCCCGTAGCAGCCCATCGCCGGGGCCACAGCCTTGCCGGCCGCGTCCAGCACGCTGCAGTGCATCGCTTCGGAATACTTGCGGCCAAGCGCGAACACATGGCCGACCTCGATCCCGCGCGCCATCCGCAGCACGCCCTTGCCGTCCGGCGAGGGGTCCCCCTCGACCACGTTGCGGATGTCCGCCACTTCGGGTTCGGGCAGGTCGCGGCCCCAGTTGACGCCGGCCAGGTGGAATCCGGGCTTGTTGGCGCCGACCACGAAATCGGCCATCGCCGCCACCGTGCGGTCGGCGATCACCCGGATCGGCCGGCGCGGCTGCAGCGGGCCGAGGAAGCCCGGTTCGCAGCCGAGGTATTCCAGGATCTCCGCCTCGCTCGCCAGCCGGTAATCGGCCAGCCCCGGCAGTTTCGCCAGCTTGATTTCATTCACCACGTGGTCGCCGCGCACCAGCGCCAGGGTGAATTGCGGCGCGCCGTCGTCGCCCGTGCCCATCACCGCCACCGATTTCACCGTGCGCGCCAGCGGGATGCCCAGCAGCGCGGCGACGTCCTCGCAGGTTTTCTGCGTCGGGGTGGCGACTTCGCGCAGGGGTTCGCCCGCGGCCGCGCGCGGACCAGGCGCCACCGCTTCGGCCAGCTCCACGTTGGCCGCGAAATCGGAGGCATCGCTATAGGCCAGTGCGTCCTCGCCGGAATCGGCCAGGACCTGGAACTCGTGCGAGGCGCTGCCGCCGATCGCGCCGGTATCCGCCGCCACCGCGCGGAACTTCAGCCCCAGCCGGGTGAAGATGCGCGAATAGGCGTCGTACATGTTGCGGTATTCGACGCGCAGCGAATCCTCGTCGATATGGAAGGAATAGGCGTCCTTCATCAGGAATTCGCGCGCACGCATCACCCCGAAGCGCGGACGGATCTCGTCGCGGAACTTGGTGGTGATCTGGTAGAGATTCACCGGCAGCTGCTTGTAGCTGGAGAATTCCTGGCGGAAGAAATCGGTGACCGCTTCCTCGGCGGTCGGGGTGAAGCAGTATTCCTGCTCCTTGCGGTCGCGGATCTTCAGCAGCTGCGGGCCGAACTTCGCCCAGCGCCCGGTTTCCTCCCACAGCTCCTTCGGCTGCACCGAGGGCATCGCCATTTCGATCGCGCCAGCGCGGTCCATTTCCTCGCGCACCACGGCCTCCACCTTGCGCAGCACGCGCAGGCCCAGCGGCGACCAGGTGTACAGGCCGGCGGCCAGCTTGCGGATCATGCCGGCCTTGAGCATCAGCTTGTGGCTGACGATCTCGGCTTCGGCCGGGGTTTCCTTTTCGGTGCGGAGGTGGAACTGCGACAGGCGCATGCGGAGGACTTCGACACGGGGCGGAACGCGCATTTTGCCATGCGCGCGCACCGTGGACCCTGCGAGCGTCCACCCTGGGCCTGCGGAAGGGCGTGCAGGGCGGGTATCCCGTCCGTGGTTCGACAGGCTCACCACGAACGGGATGCGGCTCCCCCGGCGACAGGCGTGTCGCATTCCACGTGCGGGGGTATGGCGCGCCGCGAACGGGGATGGTCTGTGCGCGAACCGGGCTGGACGGGCGCCCGCGCGATCAGCGCGTGCCGTCGACCTCGATGCCGTCCTTCGGGGTCTTGCGGATGCGCTCGTAGCGGTGGTTCTTCGGCGGTTCGTCGCTGACGTGCAACGTGCCGTCGTCGTCGCGCCAGCGGTACAGCGCGTCTGCGCGCTCGGCCTGGATCGCCGCGGCCTCGGCGGCGGCCTCGCGCTCATGCGCCCGCCGCGGCATCTCGACCGTGTACCACCAGCGGGCCGCGGCCGCCGCGGCCACCGCCAGCAGCACCATCCAGAACCACTGCTTCATACGGGCCTCAGGACTTGCCCGGCGGGCAGAACGCCTTCACCGCGGCCGCGTTCAGCTCGGTCTGGGCCTTGCGCTCGTCGGCGCTGAGGTTGCGGTCGGGCTTGCCGTCGCCGTTGCTGTCGTAGCCGATCGGCTCCCCGCTCTGCAGGCGCTTGAGATTGGCGCGGGCATTGGTGCACTGCTCGCTCTCGGCGGCCTGCTTGGGCTCGCTGGGCGCGGTGGTGCCGGTGCGTACGTCGATGTCGCGGGTCTGGTGGGCGCTGCTGGGCGGGGTGTCGGTGTAGTGGGTGACGCCGCTGGCGTCCTTCCACTGGTACACGCGCTGCTGCTGCTGGGCCGTGGCCGGCGCGGCCAGCGCGGCGGCCAGCACGGACAGGACGAGGAAACGGGCGAGGGTCATGGCGGGCTCCGGGGAATGCCGGCCGATTGCAGCACCGCGCCGGCTCCACCGCAACCCCGTAAACTGGGGTCATGGATGAAAATCTCGACCCTTCGCCGCGCCCGCGCGGCCGCGGCATCTACCTGCTGCCCAACCTGTTCACCACCGGCGCCCTGTTCGGCGGGTTCTATTCGATCATCGCCGCCTCGCAGGGGCGCATCGAGGCGGCCTGCATCGCGATCTTCATTTCCGCGGTGCTGGACGGGCTGGACGGCCGGGTCGCGCGGCTGACCAACACCCAGAGCGAATTCGGGGTGCAGTACGACTCGCTGTCCGACCTGATCAGCTTCGGCATGGCCCCGGCCATGCTGATGTACCACTGGGCGCTGGTGTCGCTGAAGCTGGACGGGCCCACCCTGGGCAAGATCGGCTGGCTGGGCGCGTTCCTGTACGCGGCCTGCGCGGCGCTGCGGCTGGCGCGGTTCAACGCTCAGGTGGGCACGGTGGACAAGCGCTGGTTCATCGGCCTGGCCAGCCCCGCTGCGGCCGGGCTGGTGGCCAGCTTCGTCTGGGTCTGCCACGAGTTCGGCGCTTCCGGGGTGGAACTGCGCTACGCCGCGCTGGCGGTGGCGGTGGTGGCCGGCCTGCTGATGGTCAGCCGCATCCGCTACAACAGCTTCAAGGGCAGCCGCCAGGGGCCGAAAGCCGACCGCGTGCCGTTCTTCGTGCTGGTGCTGGTGCTGGCGGGATTGATCGCGCTGTGGGTCGCCCCGGCGATCACCCTGCTCGGCGGCACCACCCTGTATGCGCTGTCCGGCCCGCTGCTGTGGTTCAAGCGCCGGCGCCTGCCGCCGGAGGTCGCCGGTTGAGTTGGGATCCGTTCCAGCGCGCGGTGCTGGCCGAGCTCGGCCACGACGCCTACCGGGTGGCCGTGGCGCCGTCGGGCAGCGCGCCGGTTGCCGTGGCGGGGCAATCCGCGCCGGAGGAGGCCGGGTCGGGCGCCGGCATGGAGATCGATGCCCGCGATGCCGCCCTGCTGGCGAAGCTGGCGCAGGCGGCGCGGCTGTCGCCGCAGACGCTGCGGGCGCAGGCCGGGATCGCCGACCTGCTGCCGCGGTTGCGCACCGATCCGGCAGCCAAGCGGGCGCTGTGGCCGCGCCTGCGCGCCCTGCGCCGGGGCCGCGCATGAGCACCGCGGCCGAGGCCTATGCCGCCGCGGCCCAACCCGGGCTGCGGCCCATGCGCGAGGCCGACCTCGAGGCGGTGATGGCGATCGAGCGCCGCGCCTATCCATTCCCGTGGACGCCCGGCATCTTCCGCGACTGCCTGCGCGCCGGCTATGCGATGTGGGTGCCGAGTGCGCGGACGGCGGGCTGGCCGGCTACGGCGTGCTCAGCATCGCCGCCGACGAGGCGCATGTGCTGAACCTGTGCACCGCGCCCGGGCACGAGGGCCGCGGCCTCGGCCGGCGCATGCTGCAGGCGCTGCTGAAGATCGCGCGCGGCCACGGCGCGCAGCGGGTGTTCCTCGAAGTGCGGCCGTCCAACCGGCGCGCGATCGAGCTCTACCAGCGCAGCGGCTTCAACGAGATCGGGCGCCGCCCGCGCTACTACCCGGCGGTCGGCGGCCGCGAGGACGCGATCGTGATGGCGATGGAGCTGTTGCCGGACTGATCGCGCCGGGTGCGCGGGCCGCGCCCGTTCATCCTTCGACAGGCTCAGGACGAACGGGCTCTCGACTTCAACAGGCTTAGGACGAACGGCTTCGTGCCCCGGCAGGCGCGGGACGAGCGGGCTTCAGCCTCCGACAGGCGCAGGACGCAGGTGTGGCCTGCGTCCCGGGATCACCCCAACCGCGCGCGCTGTTCGGCCAGTGCGGCGAGCTTGGTGCTCCAGTCGGCCAGGCGCTGGCGTTCCTGTTCCACCACCGCCTCCGGTACGCCGGGGCCGAACCTGGCCAGCTTGGCCTCGCTCTTGGCCTTCTCCGCGCCCACCTTGGTCAGCTCCTTGTCCAGGCGCGCGCGCTCGGCGTCGAGGTCCACCAGCCCTTCCAGCGGCACGAACAGCTGCAGCTCGCCGACCACCGCCGGCGCGGCGGCCGGCGGCTCGCCGGTGATCGCCTCGACCCGCTCCAGCTTGCACAGGAAGCGCAGCGGGGCGTCGAAGCGGGCGATGCGCGCCGCATCCTCGGCGTTGCCGCCGCGCACCAGCAGGGCCACCTGCTTGGCCGGCGACACGCCGAGCTCGCTGCGGATGCGGCGAACCGCGCCGATCATCGCCTTCAGCCACTCGATGTCGGCCTCGGCCTGCGCGTAGGCGCCGGCATCGATCGCGCCGGGCTGCGGGTACGGCTGCAGCATCAGGCTGCCCGACTTGCCGAGCCGGGGCGCGACCGCCTGCCACAGCTCCTCGGTGATGAACGGGATCAGCGGGTGCAGCAGGCGCAGCAGGGCCTCCAGCACATAGACCAGCGTGTGGCGGGTGCTGTGGGCGGCCTCGGCATCGTCGCTGTTGAGCGCGGGCTTGGCCAGCTCCAGGAACCAGTCGCAGACCTGGTTCCAGGTGAACTCGTACAGGCACTGCGCCAGCAGGTCGAAGCGGTAGCTGGCGAAATGCGCGGCGGCCTCGGCGCAGGTGCGGTCGAGCTGGGCGAGGATCCAGCGCTCGGCGTCGGTCTGCGGCTGCGGCGCGCCGGCGAACGTGGCCTCGCCGACGTTCATCAGCGCGAAGCGCGTCGCGTTCCACAGCTTGTTGCAGAAGTTCTTGTAGCCCTCGGCGCGCGCGAGGTCGAACTTGATGTCGCGGCCCGGGCCGGCCAGCGCGGCCATGGTGAAGCGCAGGGCATCGGCGCCGTGCGGGTTGATGCCGTTCGGGAATTCCTTGCGGGTGGCCTTCTCGATCTTCTCGGCCATCTTCGGCTGCATCAGCCCGGTGGTGCGCTTGGCCACCAGCGCATCCGCGCTGATGCCGTCGATGATGTCCAGCGGGTCGAGGATGTTGCCCTTCGACTTCGACATCTTCTGGCCGTCCTTGTCGCGCACCAGGCCGGTGATGTACACGTCGCGGAACGGCACCCGGCCGGTGAGCGCGTCGGTCATCATGATCATCCGCGCCACCCAGAAGAAGATGATGTCGAAGCCGGTGACCAGCACATTGCTCGGCAGGTGGGCATCGAACCCGCGCTCGCGCATGGCCTGTGCGTCAGGCCAGCCCAAGGTCGAGAACGGGAACATCGCCGAGGAGAACCAGGTCTCCAGTACGTCCGCGTCCTGCCGCAGCGGCGCATCGCCCAGGCCGTGCTTTGCGCGCACCTCGGCCTCGCTGCGGCCGACATAGATCTTGCCGGTCTCGTCGAACCACGCCGGGATGCGGTGGCCCCACCAGAGCTGGCGGCTGATCGTCCAGTCCTGGATGTTCTCCAGCCAGTGGCGGTAGGTGTTGATCCAGTTCGGCGGGACGAACTTCACCTCGCCGGACTCCACCAGTTCGAGACCACGCTTGGCGAGGCCGTCCATCTTCACGAACCACTGGTCGGTGAGGAAGGGCTCGATCACCTGGCCGCTGCGGTCGCCGCGCGGCACCTGCAGCCGGTGCGGCTTGATTTCGACCAGCAGACCGGCGGCCTCGAGGTCGGCCACGATCACCTTGCGCGCGTCGAAGCGGTCGAGGCCCTGGTACTTTTCTGGGATTCCGATATCTCCAGCAAGATCAGTTACGGAGAAGGCGCGGTTGCGATTCTCCCATCGATTGCTGGTCGTCATGTTCATGTGCCAGTCGGAAGCGGCATTGCTTACGATCTTGGCTTCTTTTGTGAAGATGTTAATCAGTCCGAGGCCGTGGCGCTGGCCCACCGCGTAGTCGTTGAAGTCGTGCGCCGGGGTCACCTTCACCACGCCGGTGCCGAAGTCGCGGTCCACGTAGGCGTCGGTGATGACCGGGATGCGGCGGCCGGTCAGCGGCAGCCGGATGGCCTTGCCGTGCAGGTCGAGGTAGCGCGGGTCTTCCGGATGCACCATCACCGCGCTGTCGCCGAGCATGGTCTCGGGGCGGGTGGTGGCCACCACCACGTAGTCGCGCACTTCGCGCAGGGTTTCGTGGCCGTCGGCGTCGTGCTCGACGTATTCGAAGGTGGCGCCGTCGGCCAGCGGGTAGCGGATCGACCACAGGTGGCCGTTTTCTTCCTCGTTGACTACCTCGAGGTCGGAGATCGCGGTCTGCAGCACCGGGTCCCAGTTGACCAGGCGCTGGCCGCGGTAGATCAGGCCCTGCTCGTACAGGCGCACGAAGGCCTCGGTGACCGCCGCGCTGGCCATCGGGTCCATGGTGAACACGCTGCGCGACCAGTCGCCGGACGCGCCCAGGCGGCGCATCTGGCGCTCGATGGTGTCGCCGCTGTGCTGCTTCCACTCCCACACTTTTTCGATGAACTTCTCGCGTCCCAGCGAATCGCGGGTCTCGCCCTTGCCCTCGATGGCGAGGTTGCGGCTGACCACCATCTCGGTGGCGATGCCGGCGTGGTCGGTGCCCATCTGCCACAGGGTGCGGTAGCCGCGCATGCGGTGGTAGCGGATCAGCGCATCCTGCAGGGGTGTGCTGGAACGCATGGCCCATGTGCAGGGTGCCGGTGACGTTCGGCGGCGGCAGCAGGATGGTGTAGGCCGGGCCGTCGCCCTGCGGTGCGAACGCGCCGCTGGCCTCCCACTGCTGGTACAGGCGGGATTCGAAGGACTTGGGGTCGTAGCCGGGGGCGAGGGATGTCATTGCGGCGGGATTACATGTCGTATTTGTTGAGTGCAAAGCCGAGCGCCTGGTAGTGCTTCCAGCGCGTGCGCAGCGGGCCGCGCGCGGCCGGTTCGGCCGGGACCACTTCCAGCACGCGCTCGAACGCGCCCTGCGGCGGATCGTCGCGCAGGTTGATCAGCAGCGGGCGCAGCGGCGCGTCGATCTCCGGCGGCGCGATCAGGACCGGGGCCTCGTCCTCGTCCTCGTCCTGCCCGGCGATCTGGTGCGGCAGGTATTCGTCCGGATCGAAGGCCCACAGCAGGTCGTCCAGCGCCTCGGCCTGGGCCTGGTCGCGCGCCAGGATGAGGGTGGGCTGGCCGCTGGCATGCGCCTTGCGCGCCAGCTCGCACACCAGCAGCAGCGGCTGCTCGCGGAAGCGCGGCTTGTCGATCAGGTAGAAATCGGCGCGCGGCATCGGCGCTTATGCCACCCGGTCCAGCAGCCACTGGCTGAGCATGCCGACCGGGCGGCCGGTGGCCATGCCCATCTTGCCGTCCTCGGAGGCGCTGCCGGCGATGTCCAGGTGCACCCAGCGCTGGCCCTCGGTGAAGCGCGACAGGAAGCAGCCGGCGGTGATCGCGCCGGCCCAGCGGCCGCCGATGTTGTAGACGTCGGCGAACGCGGAATCCAGCAGCGGCTGGTAGTCGTCCCACAGCGGCAGCTGCCAGCCGCGGTCGTGCGCGGTGGTGCCGGCGTCCAGCAGCTCGCGCGCGAGATCGTCGCTGTCCTTGGTCATCACCCCGGTGGCGGGCTTGCCCAGCGCGATCACGCAGGCGCCGGTCAGGGTGGCCACGTCGATCAGCGCCGCCGGCTGGAAGCGCTGCGCATAGGTGAGTGCATCGCACAGGATCAGACGGCCTTCGGCGTCGGTGTTGCCGACCTCGATGGTCTTGCCGGACAGGCTGGTGATCACGTCCGACGGACGGTAGCTGTTGCCGTCGATGGCGTTCTCGACCGCTGCGGTGATGCACACCAGGTTGACCGGCAGCTGCATCTCGACCGCGGCGAGGAAGGTGCCGAGCACGCTGCCGGCGCCGCACATGTCGTACTTCATTTCCTCGATGCCGCCCTGCACCTTGAGGTTGACGCCGCCGGTGTCGAAGGTGATGCCCTTGCCGACCAGCACATAGGGCCTGGCGTCGCCGGCATTGGTGTACTTGAGCACGATCAGGCGCGGGCGCTGCGCGCTGCCGCGCGCGACCGCCAGCAGCGCGCCCATGCCCAGCGCCTGCATCGCCTGCTCGTCCAGCACCTCGCATTCCACCCCGGCGTGGGCGGTGGCCAGCGCCTGCGCCTGCTCGGCCAGGTAGGCCGGGTTGCAGACGTTGGGCGGCAGGTTGCCCAGTTCGCGGGTGAAGGCCACGCCCTTGGCGATGGCGATGCCGCGCGCCAGCGCGGTGTCGTCGCTGCCGGCCAGCGCCAGCCGGTTCAGGCCGGTGTGCTTGCGCTTGGGGCTGTCGGCGCCGAGGGTGGCGGTGTAGCGGTAGCAGGCGTGGTCGGCGGTGATCACCGCCTGGCGGATCGCCCAGGCGGCGTCGCGCTCCTTGATTGCCTGCTCGGTCAGGGTCAGCAGTGCGCTGCCGACCGGGCCCGTCTTCAGCGCGCGCGCGGCATCGCCCACCGCCTTCAGATACTGCGCCGGTCCGAACTTGCCGGCCTCGCCCAGGCCCACCACCAGCACCCGCGGCGCGGCGATGCCGGGCAGATCGTGCAGCAGCGCGGTCTTGCCGGCCTTGCCCTCGACATCGCCGCGCGCGATCAGCGCCGCCAGGCGGCCGCCGCAGGCAGCATCCAGCTGCTGGCCGGCGGCGGTCAGGCGGCCATCGGCGAAGGCGCCGGTCACCACGCAGTCGACGGCGGCATCGGCGGGAGGGGTCTGGTTCAGGCTGAATTCGAGGCTCATCGATCAACGTACCTGTGTTGTGCGCGGGTCTGCGTGGGAAGTGGTGCGTAGGCGTGCATGGATGCGCGTAGCCCCGGCCGGGTGCGCCGGCCGGGGCGCGCGGGTGGCGTGGCATACAATGCGCGGCCTGCGCTCGGGCGGCGATGCCGCGCGAAAGTGGATTTCCGATTCTAAAGCAACCGCGCCCGATGCCGAAGCTGGACCGCTACCTGAGTGCCGAATTCGCGCGTGCCGTGGCGGCGGCGCTGGTGGTGCTGGGCATGGTCAGCCTGGGCGGGCTGTTCGCCGACCTGATCGGCGAGATGGCGCGCGGCAAGCTGCCGCCGGCGCTGCTGCTGTCGCAGCTGGGGTTGCGCCTGCTCGGCTACCTGCCGATGATCCTGCCGCTGGCGCTGCTGCTGGGCTTGCTGCTGGCGGTCGGGCGGCTGTACCGGGATTCCGAGATGCACGTGCTGGCGGCGGTCGGGGTGGGCCCGGCGCGGGTGCTGCGGCCGCTGGCGATGGTGACGCTGCCGGTGCTGCTGGTGATCGCGGGCTGCTCGCTGTGGCTGGGGCCGTGGGCCAACCGGCTGGCGCGCGGAATGGTGATCGAGGCCAACAAGAACCTGCTGGTGGCCGGGCTGGAGCCGGGCCGCTTCACCCCGCTCTCGAACGGCGGCGTGGCCTATGCCGGCGAGATGTCGAACGACGGCACCAGGCTGGCGCGGGTGTTCCTGTTCCGCGAGCGTGGGGATCGCATCGACGTGGCCACCGCGCGCAGCGGCGAACTCTACCGCGACCACGGCGCGCGCGTGCTGGCGCTGCTGGACGGGTTCCGGGTGGAAGGCCCGGCGGCCGGCCCCGACCTCGACTACCGGCTGATGCGCTACCGCCGCAACGAGATGGAACTGCCCACCGCCGATGACACCCGCCAGCTGGATGACCCCGAGCTGCTGCCGACCCCGGCCCTGCTGGGCAACCCGGCGCCGGCGGCGCAGGCCGAGCTGCACTGGCGGATCGCGCCGCCGCTGCTGGCGCTGGCGCTGGCGCTGCTGGCGGTGCCGCTGGCGCGCAGCGGGCCGCGGCAGTCGCGCTACGGCGCGATGCTGCTGGCGTTCCTGGTGTATCTCGTGGGCCTGTTCCTGCTGGTGCTCGGCACCCAGTGGCTGGCGGAAGAGCGAATTCCGGCCGCCGCCGGCCTGTGGTGGACTGCTGCTGCCGCTGCTGGCACTGGCGGCCTGGCTGTATGCCCGCGACGGCCGCCTGGCGCGCCCGAAGGGGGCGAAGTGAAGCGCTGGCCGCGGCTGCACGATCTCTACCTGGCGCGGGTCGTGTTCGGCGGCGTGCTGCTGGCCTGGGGCGTGTTGCTGGGGCTGGACGTGGTGCTGGCCTTCGTCGGCGAGATGGGCGAGCTGGGTCGCGGCGGCTACACCATCAACCACGCCATCGCCGCCACCGGGCTGACCATCCCCAGCCGCGCCTACGTGCTGTTCCCGACCGCCGCGGTGATCGGCATGCTGCTGGGGCTGGGCCAGCTGGCGGCCACCTCCGAGCTGACCGTCCTGCGCGCGATCGGCGTGTCACGGATGCGGCTGGCCGCGTCGGTGCTCGCGCCGCTGGTATTGGTGACGGTGCTGATGGTGGTCAACGGCGAGACCCTGGCGCCGTGGGGCGACGACCGCGCGCAGGCGATCAAGGCGGTGCGCCACAGCGACATGGCGGTGTCGCGCTACAGCGGGCTGTGGGCGCGCGAGGGCGACATGTTCCTGAACGCCCGCGGTGGCGAGGAGAAGCAGCGCGGCAACGAGCGCTGGCTGGAGCTGCGCGGGGTGCGCCTGTTCCAGTTCGGCGAGGACGGCCGCCTGTTGTCGATCGCCAACGTGGACATGGCCGAGCACCGCGCCGGCCAGTGAGCTGCTGCACGGGGTGGAGCGCACCGTGTTCGGGCCAAAATCGGTGCAGCGCAGCCGCATCGCGCAGGAACGCTGGGATTCGCAGCTGGACCCGTCGGCGCTGGCTTCCAGTATCACCCGCCCCGGCAACATGAGCAGCCGCGAGCTGCGCGCCAGCATCGACTACCGCCGCCGCAACCAGCTGGATGCGGCCGAGTTCGAGAACGTGTACTGGAGCCGCTGGTTCTATCCGTTCAACGTGCTGGCGCTGTGCCTGGCGGCGCTGCCGTTCGCGTTCGGCTCGCTGCGCAGCGGCGGCTACGGCAAGCGCCTGTTCCTCGGCATCGTGTTCGCGCTGGGCTTCTGGGTGCTGCAGACGATCGCGTCCAGGCTGGCCGGGATCTACCGCTTCGATTTCCGGATCGCCTACGCGCTGCCGCCGCTGGTGATGCTGGCGCTGTCGTGGAGCCTGTTCCACCGCCGCCGCCGCCGCCGCTGATCCGTGCGCCTCACGCCAGCGGCCGCGCCTGCCCGCGGAGCAGGCGCGTGCGGCTGAGGCGGTCGTGCCAGGTCAGGCGGTCGCGGTCGAGCCACGCCCACCAGAAGCCGAGCCCGCCGGCCAGCAGCGACACCCCGCCCAGCGCGTAGCGCAGCCACAGCGCGCGCCAGCCGGGGCGGCCGCCGTCGACGGCCACCAGGTGCAGCCGCCACGGCCGCATGCCGAGAGTCTGGCCGCCGCGGTGCCAGCTCCAGGTCGCGTACAGCCCGGTCACCAGCCATAGCGCCGCGAACTCCAGCAGCCCCAGCGCGCCGCCGCGCACCGCGTCGCCATGCACGAGGGTGAAGGCCGCGGCCACCACGAACCACAGCGCCAGCGCCGGGAACAGGTCGTACAGCAGCGCCAGCAGGCGCCAGCCGATGAGGGAGGAAGGGCGGTCGGGCATCGCCACAGGATACAGACGGCGCGCGTGGCGGCCGCTACCCTTGGGCGATGCCGAGCGCCGCCGACCGCCGCCGCGACATCCACCGCCTGCCGCCGCTGGACGCGCAGGATGCGCAGGCGATCGAGCGCTTCCTGGACGCGCTGTGGGCCGAGCGCGGGCTGGCCGCCGCCACCCTGGCCGCCTACCGCGCCGACCTGCAGGCGTTGGCGCGCTGGCTGCGCGGCAGTGGCCGGCCGCCGCTGCTGCAGGCCGACCGCGGCGCCCTGTTCGACTATCTGGCGATGCGCGCGCAGGCCGGATACGCGGCGCGCAGCACGGCGCGGCTGCTGGCCTGCCTGCACGCGTTCTACGCGCATGCGCTGCGCGCGGGGCTGCGCGGCGACGATCCGTGCGCGCTGCTGCAGGCGCCGGCGCTGCCGCGGCTGCTGCCGAAGGCGCTGTCCGAGGCGCAGGTGGCGGCCCTGCTGGAAGTGCCCGACACCGGCACTGCGCTGGGCCTGCGCGACCGCGCGATGCTGGAGCTGATGTATGCCTGCGGCTTGCGCGTGAGCGAGCTGGTGGCGCTGCTGGGCACCGCGGTGAACCTGCGCCAGGGCCTGCTGCGGGTGCGCGGCAAGGGCGACAAGGAACGCCTGGTGCCGCTGGGCGAGGAGTCCCGTCACTGGCTGGAGCGCTACCTCGACGAAGCGCGGCCGGCGCTGCTGGCCGGCGCGCGCGCACCGGCCGCGGTGGCGCTGCTGTTCCTCGCGCCCGCGGGCGCCCCGCTCAGCCGCCAGGCGTTCTGGGCGCTGGTCAAGCGCCATGCGGCACTGGCCGGGATCGATCCGGCGCGGGTCAGCCCGCACGGGCTGCGCCACAGCTTCGCCACCCACCTGCTCAACCACGGCGCCGACCTGCGTGCGCTGCAGATGCTGCTGGGCCACAGCTCGCTGTCCACCACCCAGATCTATACCCTGGTCGCGCGCGACCGCCTGCGCCGGCTGCATGCGCTGCACCATCCGCGGGCCTGAGCCGCCGCGGGCCCGCGCGGCGGCGTGCGACAATGCGGAACCGGCGCGCTGGCGCCGGGTCCAAGCCGTTCCCCTGCGTCCCGGAGTGCCGATGAAACAGTTCGTCCTCGCCCTGTTGCTGGGCTTCAGCCTGTCCGCCTGCGCCCAGTCCAATGGAGGTGCGGTCGCCGCCAAGCCCGATGCCGACGTGCCGGCCGCCGACCTCGGCAAGATCGCCGCCGGCAGTCCGGAGGCGCGCGCGCGCCGCGGTGCAGGCGCTGGGCGAGGGCGTGCGGATCGAGCGCATCGGCCCGGCCCCGATTCCAGGTTTCCGCCAGGTGGTGGCCGGCGGCACCGTGCTGTACGTCAGCGACGACGGCAAATACCTGTTCCAGGGCGGGCTGGTGGACGTGGCCAAGCGCCGGGATCTGAGCGAGGCGGCAATGGCGCAGGTGCGCAAGGACATCCTGGCCTCGCTGCCGGAAGCCGATCGCATCGTGTTCGCGCCCAAGGGCACGCCGCGCCATACGGTGGTGGTGCTGACCGACATCGAATGCGGCTACTGCCGTAAGTTCCACTCCGAGATCGGCCGCTACAACGCGCTCGGCATCCGGGTCGAATACCTGGCCTTCCCGCGCGCCGGGCTGGGCAGCGACGACTACCGCAAGATGGTCGCGGTGTGGTGCGCGCCCGACCGCAGGAAGGCGCTGACCGACGCCAAGAACGACCGCCCGGTGCCGTTGGCTTCGACCTGCACGCGCACGCCGGTGGACATGCAGTACCGCGCCGGCCTGCGCATGGGGCTGGAGGGCACGCCGATGATCCTGGCCCTGGACGGGCGCCTGGTCGGCGGCTACCTGCCGCCGGAACGGCTGGCGCAGCGGCTGGACGCGCTGGACGCGCCCTGAGCGCGGCGCCCGCGCCGGCGCGGGCGGTGGGGGCTCGGCTACAATGGCGGGCCGTCCACACCAATTGCCGGACATGATCGTCCTCGAGGGCGCCCCCGCCCTGTCGCCGTTCCGCCGCGACCGCCTGCAAGACCGCCTCCAAGCGCTCGTCCCCGGCCTGCGCATCACCGGGGCCTGGCACGGCTACTGGGTCGATCCCGAACCGGGCGCGACCCCGGACATGGACACGCTGCGCCGCATCCTGCAGGCCGGTGAGGGCTTCGCCGCGCCTGCGCCGGGCGCCACCAGCCGCTACGTGGTGCCGCGCCTGGGCACGCTCTCGCCGTGGGCCAGCAAGGCCACCGAACTGCTGCGCGGCGCTGGCCTGCCGGTGCGCCGGGTCGAACGCGGGATGCGCCTCGACCTCACCGGCTGGCCTGCCGCGGCCGCCACCGCTGCGGCCCTGGGCAGGCTGCTGCACGATCCGATGACACAGTCGCTGCTGGAGACGCGCGAGGCCGGCGCGGCGCTGTTCGCGGCGCCGCCCGCGGGGGCACTGGACGTGGTGCCGCTGGCGCGGCTGGAAGAGGCCAATACGCGCCTGGGCCTGGCCCTGGCCGCGGACGAGATCGACTACCTGCGCGCGCGCTACGCCGAGCTCGGGCGCGACCCGCACGACGTCGAGCTGATGATGTTCGCGCAGGCCAATTCCGAGCACTGCCGGCACAAGATCTTCAACGCCAGCTGGACCATCGACGGCCAGGAGCAGCCCACCTCGCTGTTCAAGATGATCAAGCACACCCAGGCGCGCACCCCGCAGCACGTGTTGTCGGCCTACAGCGACAACGCCGCGGTGGTGGCGGGCTACCCGGCCGCGCGCTGGCGCCCGGACCCGGCGAGCCAGCGCTACCGCAGCGAGCCGGTGGCGGATTCGGCGTTCTGCATCAAGGTGGAGACCCACAACCACCCGACCGCGATCGCGCCGTTCCCGGGCGCATCCACCGGCGCCGGCGGCGAGATCCGCGACGAGGGCGCCACCGGCCGCGGCGGCCGCCCGAAGGCGGGCCTGACCGGGTTCTCGGTCTCGCACCTGCGCATCCCCACCCTGCCGCAGCCGTGGGAAGCGCCGCGCCCGCTCAATCCGCGCATGGCCTCCGCATTCGAGATCATGCGTGACGGACCGCTGGGCGCGGCGGCGTTCAACAACGAATTCGGGCGGCCCAACCTAGCGGGCTATTTCCGCAGCTTCGAGCTGCACGAGGCCGACGGGCTCACCCGCGGCTACGACAAGCCGATCATGCTGGCCGGCGGCCTCGGCGCGATCGACCGCGGCCAGGTGGAGAAGCGGCGGATCTCGCCGGGCGACGCGGTGATCGTGCTCGGCGGGCCGGCGATGCTGATCGGCCTCGGCGGCGGCGCCGCCAGTTCGGTCGCCTCCGGCGACTCCGCCGAGGAGCTCGACTTCGCCTCGGTGCAGCGCGACAACCCGGAGATGGAGCGGCGCGCGCAGGAGGTCATCGACCGCTGCGTGGCGCTGGGCGCGGACAACCCGATCCTGTCGATCCACGACGTCGGCGCCGGCGGCCTGTCGAACGCCATCCCCGAGCTGCTGCACGATTCCGGCGTGGGCGGCGTGATCGACCTCGGCCAGGTGCCGAAGGACGATCCCTCGCTCTCCCCGATGCAGCTGTGGTGCAACGAGTCGCAAGAGCGCTACGTGCTGGGCATCCCGCAGGCGCGGGTGGCCGAGTTCGCCGCGCTGTGCGCGCGCGCGAGCGCTGTCCGTTCGCGGTGGTCGGCACCGCCACCGCCGAGCAGCACCTGCGGGTGGGCTACGCCGGGCAGCCGCCGGCGATCGATCTGCCGATGGACGTGCTGTTCGGCAAGCCGCCGAAGATGCACCGCGACACCGCGCACCCGGCGCCGCCGCGCTGGCCGCCGGCCGACACCGACGCGCTCGGCCTGCGCGAGGCCGGCCTGCGCGTGCTGGCGCATCCCACCGTCGCCGCCAAGTCGTTCCTGATCACCATCGGCGACCGCAGCGTGGGTGGCCTGACCGCGCGCGACCAGATGGTCGGGCCGTGGCAGCTGCCGGTGGCCGACTGCGCGATCACCCTGTCCGGTTTCGACGGCTTTGCGGGCGAGGCGATGAGCATGGGCGAGCGCACCCCGCTGGCGCTGCTGGACGCCGCGGCGGCGGCGCGGATGGCGGTGGGCGAGGCCCTCACCAACCTGATGGCGGCGCCGCTGGAGGCGCTGGACCGGATCAAGCTGTCGGCCAACTGGATGGCGGCGGCCGGGCATCCCGGCGAGGACGCACGCCTGTACGACGCGGTCAAGGCGGTCGGGCTGGAGCTTTGCCCGGAACTCGAGCTCGGCATCCCGGTCGGCAAGGATTCGCTGTCGATGCAGGCGCAGTGGCAGGACGCCGAGGGCGCGCACAAGGTCGTATCGCCGGTGTCGCCGGTGGTCTCGGCGTTTGCGCCGGTGGCGGACGTGCGCGGCCAGCTGACCCCGCTGCTGCGCCGCGACGTGGACTCCGAGCTGTGGCTGATCGGGCTCGGCGGCGGGCGCCAGCGCATGGGCGGCTCGGTGCTGGCGCAGTGCCATCCGCAGGCCAATCGCGGCGGCCTGCTGCCGGCGTTTGGCGGCGAAGTGCCCGACCTCGACGACCCGCAGCGCCTGCGCGCGCTGTTCGAACTGGTGCGCGAGGCGCGCGCCGAAGGCCTGCTGCTGGCCTATCACGACCGTTCCGACGGCGGCGTGTTCGCCACCCTGTGCGAGATGGCGTTCGCCTCGCGGGTCGGGCTGGACATCCGCCTCGACGGTTGGGGCGATGGCCGCAGCGACGACCCGCTGCGCGCGCTGTTCAACGAGGAGCTGGGCGCGGTGGTGCAGGTGCCGGTGGCGGAGCGCGCCGCGTTCGCCGACCTGGTCGCGCGCCACGGCCTGATCGAATGCGCGCAGCGGATCGCGGTGCCGACCACCGCGCCGGTGGTGCGGATCGCGGACGGCGAGGCGGAGCTGGCGCAGTGGCGCTGGGACGAGCTGTTCGATGCCTGGTGGTCGGTCACCCACGCCATCCAGCGCCTGCGCGACAACCCCGCCTGCGCCGATGCCGAGCGCGAGGCCGCGCGCCGGTTCGACGCGCCGGGCCTGCAGCCGGTGCTCACCTTCGATGCCGCGGAGGACGTGGCGGCACCGTTCATTGCCACCGGCGCGCGTCCGAAGGTGGCGATCCTGCGCGAGCAGGGCGTCAACAGCCAGATGGAAACCGCCTACGCCTTCGATCGCGCCGGCTTCGACGCGTTCGACGTGCACATGAGCGACCTCATCGCCGGCCGCTTCGACCTCAAGGACTTCCACGCTCTGGCCGCTTGCGGCGGCTTCAGCTACGGCGACGTGCTCGGCGCCGGTCGCGGCTGGGCCACCTCGATCCTCGAGCCGCCCGGCCCTGCGCGCGATGTTCGCCGCGTTCTTCGCGCGCAGCGACAGCCTCGCGCTGGGCATCTGCAACGGCTGCCAGATGCTGGCGCAGCTGCGCGACATCATCCCCGGCGCGGAGCACTGGCCGACCTTCCAGCGCAATGCCAGCGAGCAGTACGAGGCGCGGCTGGCGCTGCTGGAGGTGGGCGAGTCGCCGTCGGTGTTCCTGCGCGGCATGGCGGGGTCGCGGATCCCGGTGGCGGTGGCGCATGGCGAGGGCCGCGCGGTGTTCGCGGATGCGATCGATCGCGGCGTGGTGGACGTGGCCGTGCGCTACATGGACGGCGCTCGCGTCGCGGAGCACTACCCGGCCAACCCGAACGGCTCGCCCGACGGCATCGCCGGCGTCACCAGCCGCGACGGCCGCGCCACGATCCTGATGCCGCATCCCGAGCGCACCCTGCGCAGCGCCAACTTCAGCTGGGCCCCGGCCGACTGGCCGGAGGAGTCGCCGTGGCTGCGCATGTTCCGCAACGCCCGGGTGTGAGCTGGGGTGAGCGGGGCTTTCGAGCGGCGCTAGCCGCGAGCCCGCGAACGCCCGGCGGCCTGCCTGCCGACGGGCCGGGGGTGCCGCCGAGCGGCGCTAGCCGCGAGCCCGCGAACGCCCGGCGGCCTGCCCGCCGACGGGCCGGGGGTGCCGCCGAGCGGTGCTGGCCGCGCACGCGCGCGCGGCCGTCCCGGCGCCGGCTCGGCCTGCTAAAGTCCGCTGCGGATCGCAGGAGTCGCAGGCGTGAATGCAGTGCCCAGCCCGGTGGAAACGATGCAGGACGATGCCGCAGGGCGTGTGGTGGCGCTGTTGCTGCAGCGCGAGAAGCTGAAAGAGGCCGACCTGGCGCGCGCGCGCCGGCTGCAGGAGCAGGACGGCGGCGATCTGCTGGTGCTGCTGGCGCGGCTGGGGCTGGTGGCCGAGCGCGACCACGCCGAGGCCTGCGCGGCCGCGCTGGGCCTGCCGCTGCGCAGCGCGCGCGACGTGCCCGAGCTGCCGCCGGACGAGGTCGCGCTGGGCCTGAAGTTCATGAAGCAGCACCACGTGGTCGCGGTCGCCGCCGACCCCGAGGGGGTGGACGTGCTGCTGGCCGACCCGCAGGACAGCTACGTGCTCGACGCGGTGCGGCTGGCCCTCGGGCGCCCGCTGCGCCCGGCGGTGGCGCTGCGCGCCGAGATCGACGAGCTGATCGAGCGCTGGCACGGCCAGGGCCGCAGCGCGATGGAGGGAATCGTGGAGGGCGCCGGCGCCGAGGCCGACCTCGACGACGTCGAGCACCTGCGCGACCTCGCCTCGGAAGCGCCGGTGATCCGGCTGGTCAACCTGATCATCCAGCGCGCGGTCGAGCTGCGCGCCTCCGATATCCACGTCGAGCCGTTCGAGACGCGGCTGAAGCTGCGCTACCGCATCGACGGCGTGCTGGAGGAAGGCGAGAGCCCGCCGGCCAACCTCGCCGCCGCCATCGTCAGCCGCATCAAGATCATGGCCAAGCTCAACATCGCCGAGCGCCGGCTGCCGCAGGACGGCCGCATCGTCATGCGGGTGCAGGGCAAGGAGCTGGACCTGCGCGTGAGCACGGTGCCGACCGCGCACGGCGAGTCGGTGGTGATGCGCCTGCTCGACCGCGAGACGGTGGTGCTGGACTTCGAGCGCCTCGGCTTCGGCCCGGCGTTCATGCCGCGCTTCCAGAAGGTGCTGGAGCAGCCGCACGGCATCCTGCTGGTGACCGGCCCCACCGGCTCGGGCAAGACCACCACGCTGTACACCGCGCTGTCGAAGCTCAACACGCCGAAGGTGAAGATCATCACCGTCGAAGACCCGGTGGAGTACCAGATCGAGGGCATCAACCAGATCCAGGCGCGGCCGGCGATCGGGCTGGATTTCGCCAACGCCCTGCGCAGCATCGTGCGCCAGGATCCGGACATCATCATGATCGGCGAGATGCGCGACCTCGAGACCGCGCGCATCGCCATCCAGTCCGCGCTCACCGGCCACCTGGTGCTGAGCACGCTGCACACCAACAACGCCGCCGGCGGCATCACCCGCCTGCTGGACATGGGCGTGGAGGACTATCTGCTGACCTCGACGGTGAACGGCATCCTTGCGCAGCGCCTGGTGCGCCGGCTGGAGCCGACCCACGCGCAGGCGTACCCGGCCTCGCCGGAGGAGATCGAGAAGTTCGGCCTGCGCCGGTTCCAGCCGCAGGGCGAGATCCTGCTGTACCGGCCGGTGCCGTCGCCGCTGTCGCCCACCGGCTACCTCGGCCGCACCACCATCATGGAACTGCTGGTGATGGACGACGAGCTGCGGCGCGCGGTGATGCGCCACGCCGGGATGGACGAGATCGAGAAGCTCGCGCGCCAGGCCGGGATGGCGACCATGTACGAGGTCGGGATCGCCAAGGCGCTGCGCGGCGAGACCACGATCGAGGAAGTCCTGCGCGTGACCGAGGACGCCTGAACCCGTGCCGACGTACCGCTACAAGGCGCTGAACGCGCGCGGCGAACTGCTGGAAGGCCGGATGGAGGCCGCCGGCGAGGCCGAGGTCGCCACCCGCCTGCAGGAGCAAGGGCACCTGCCGGTGGAGGCGCGAGTCGATACCGGCGAGGGTGGGCTGCCGGCGCTGCGCGCGCTGCTGCGGCCGCCGCCGTTCTCCGGCGACCACCTGGTGCGCTTCACCCAGCAACTGGCCACCCTGCTCGGCGCCGGGCAGCCGCTGGACCGCGCGCTCGGCATCCTGATGGACCTGCCCGACGATCCGCCCTCGCGCCGGATCGTGGCCGACGTGCGCGAGGCGGTGCGAGGCGGCGCGCCGCTGTCGGTGGCGCTGGAGCGCCAGCACGGCGCGTTCGGGCGGCTGTACGTGAACATGGTGCGCGCGGGCGAGGCCGGCGGCAGCCTGGCACCGACCCTGCAGCGGCTGGCCGAGTACCTGGAGCGCTCGCGCGCGCTGCGCACGCGGGTGGTGAACGCGCTGGTGTACCCGGCCATCCTGCTGGCGATGGTGGGGCTGTCGCTGCTGTTCCTGCTGGCCTACGTGGTGCCGCAGTTCGCGGCCATGTACGCCAGCCTGAACGCCGAGCTGCCGTGGTTCTCGCGCAGCGTGCTGGCGGTGGGGCAATTCGTGCGCGCGTGGTGGTTCGTGCTGCTGGCGCTGCCGCTGCTGGTCCTGCTCGGGTTCGAGCGCCTGCGCCGCGACCCGGCCTTCATGCGCCGGCTGGACGGCTGGCTGCTGCAGCGCCGCCTGCTGGGCCCGCTGCTGGCCAAGCTGGAGACCGCGCGGCTGGCGCGTACGCTCGGCACCCTGCTGCGCAACGGCGTGCCGCTGCTGGTGGCGCTGGGGATCGCGCGCAACGTGCTTGCCAACCGCCTGCTGGCCGAGGACGTGGAGGCCGCGGCCGAGGCGGTAAAGAACGGCGTCGGGCTGTCGGCCGCGCTGGCGCGCGGCAAGCGCTTCCCGCGCCTGGCCCTGCAGATGATCCAGGTGGGCGAGGAATCCGGCACGCTGGATGGCATGCTGCTGAAGACCGCCGATGCCTTCGACCAGGACACCCAGGCCGCGATCGACCGCCTGCTGGCGGCGCTGGTGCCGGCGGTGACGCTGGTGCTGGCGCTGGTGGTGGGCGCGGTGATCCTCTCGGTGCTCGCGCCGATCTACGATCTCACCAACGTGGTGTCCTGAGCGCGATGTCCTGAACGCCCGTCCCTTCCATTTTTCGCGGAACCCTGCCATGTCCCAGCTTCGTCCGTCCTCCCGCCTGCAACCGCGCGCGCCGCGCCTGTCCCCGAAATCGGCCCAGCGCGGCTTCTCGCTGATCGAGATCATCGTGGTGGTGGTGCTGATCGGCGGGATCGTGGCGTTCGCGGCCTCGCGCATCCTCGGTGGCGGCGACCGCGCCAAGGTCAAGCTCACCCAGGCCCAGCTGCAGACCGTGGCCGAGAAGATCCAGCAGTACCAGATGGACACCGGCCACCTGCCGCCGACCCTGGACGCGCTGGTGGCCGCGCCGGCCGGGGTGTCCGGCTGGCTTGGCCCGTACGCCAAGTCGGCCGACCTCAACGATGCCTGGATGCACCCGCTGCATTACAAGGTGCCGGGCGACGGCGGGCGTCCGTTCGACCTCAGCAGCGATGGCGCCGATGGCCGCCCGGGCGGCGACAGCGTCAACGCCGACCTCAAGTACGAATAAGCGGCGCGGCGGGCCAGCGATGCACGCACGCGCGCCGGCGCCGGGGTTCACCCTGCTGGAGATGCTGCTGGTGCTGGTGCTGATCGCCGCGGCGATGGCGCTGGCGATGGCGGCGTTCAGCGGCAGCCTGCCCGGCATGCGCCTGCGCGCGGCGGCGAAGGACGTGGCGGCGCAGCTGCGCTTCACCCGCGCCCTGGCGATCAGCAGCGGGCAGCCGCAGGACTTCGTGCTGGATGTGCGCAGCCGCCGCTGGCTGGCGCCGGACGGCCGCCACGGGCGGCTGCCGGAGGTCGGCGAGCTGCGCTTCCACGGCGCCAGCGCGGCCCAGCTCGGCGGCGGCCCGGAGGCGGCCGCGCGCGGCATCGTGCGGTTCTTCCCGGACGGCGCGGCCACCGGCGGCCAGCTGCGGCTGGCGGCGGCCGGCGGCGGCTGGGACGTGGACGTGGCCTGGCTGACCGGCGAGGTGCGCCTGCACCGCATCGGGGAGGCGCCGTGAAACGCGCCGCGGCCGGCTTCACCCTGATCGAGATCCTGGTCGCCTTCGGCATCCTCGCGCTCGGCCTGACCCTGCTGCTGGGCACCCTGTCCGGTGCCAGCCGCCAGCTGCGCGAGGGCGGCGATGCCGGCACCGCCGCGCTGCATGCGCAGTCGCTGCTGGCCGAACGCGCGCTGCTGCCGCGCCAGCCGGGGCGGGCGCAGGGCGAATTCGAAGGCGGCCGCTACCGCTGGCAGCTGCAGGTCACGCCCTGGCAGGACCCGCGCCAGCGCGCGGTGGAGGACGCCGATCCGCGCGCCGCGCGGCTGCTGCAGGTGCGGCTGGACGTGGCCTGGGGCGAGGGCGGGCCGCGCCAGCGACTGCGGATCGACAGCCTGCGCCTGGCGCTGCCGGGCGGCGACGGGGCCGCGCCATGAGGCACACCGCGCGCGGCTTCACCCTGATGGAGGTGCTGCTGGCCACCACGCTGCTGGCGGCGGCGCTGGCGCTGGCCTTCGGCGTGCTGCGCGCGGCCGGGGCCACGGTGACCCGCGGCGAGCTGGTGAGCGCGCGCAACGAGCACGTGCGCGCGGTCTCCGGTTTCCTGCGCAGCCGGATCGGCGGCGCGCTGCCGATGGTGTTCGCGCTGGATCCGCGCAGCGGGCGTTCGCTGCGCTTCGAGGGCGGGCCGCAGTCGCTGCGGTTCGTGGCCGAGCTGCCGGCCTACCTCGGCCGCGGTGGCCCGCAGGTGCACCAGCTGGCGCTGCGCGAGACCGCCGGCGGCAACGCGCTGATGGTGGAGTTCCGGCCGCTGCAGGCGGGCGAGGCGGGGCCGCCGCTGCGCGCGCCGGAGCCGCTGGCGCAGGGGCTGCGGCGGTTCGAGCTGGGCTACCGCACGCTGGATGCGCAGGGGCGCTGGACGCCCTGGCAGTCGCGCTGGGAGACCCCGGAGGCGCTGCCGCTGCAGGTGCGGGTGCGGATCGCCGATGCCGGCGGCGAGTGGCCGGAGCTGGTGGTGGCGCTGCCGCTGGCGAACGCCGTCGCCGGGGGGCGCAGCCATGAGGCGGACGCACGCCGGCGCGGCGCTGCTGCTGGTGCTGTGGATCGTGCTGCTGCTGTCCACCCTGGTGGCCGGCTACGCCCTGAGCGCGCGCATCGAATCGCTGCAGGGCAACGGGGTGGCCCGCACGCTGGCGGCGCGCGAGGCGGCACGCGCCGGCATCGAATACGCGGTGTACCGCCTGCTCGATCCGGACCCGGCCCGGCGCTGGCCGGTGGATGGCCGCCCGCAGGCGTTCGCGTTCGCCGGCGCGCAGATACAGGTGAGCGTGCGCGACGAAGCCGGCAAGATCGACCTCAACGCCGCTTCGCCCGAGCTGCTGCGCGATTTCTTCCTCGCCCTTGGCCAGGCGCCGGAAGCGGCCGCGCGACTGGCCGGTGCGGTGGTGGATTTCCGCGACCCCGACAGCCTGACCCAGCCGATGGGCGGCGCCGAGGACGCCGATTACGCCGCCGCCGGGCTGGCCTGGGGCGCCAAGGACGCGCCGTTCGAGGACGTGTCCGAACTGCAGCAGGTGCTGGGCATGACCCCGGCGCTGTATGCGCGCGCCGCGCCGCACCTGACCGTGTATTCCGGGCAGGGCACGCCGGATGCGCGTTTCGCCGATCCGCTGGTGCGGCGTGCGCTGGGGCTGCCGCCACGGCCCGAGCCGCAGGCGCCGGATGCGCCGCCGCCGGTAGGCAGCGGCACGTATAGTATCGACAGCCGTGCCCGGCTCGCGGATGGACGCAGCGCGGGGCTTGCGGTGGTCATTCGCTTGGGGGAAGTGGTTTGCCGGGTTCGACGTACACGCCGCTGCGCTGGCAGGCGGAAGGAGCAATGCCGTGAGCGCACAGGCGGCGCGGGTGTCCGCATGGACGCGCTCGGTGCACGGCTGGCGCGGCTTCTTGGGATGGTGGCGGGCGGGCCTGATGGCCTGGCTGCCGCCGCGCCTGCGCCAAGCCCTGGCCGGGGGCGATCGCCTGCTGCTGCAGGTGGACGGCGACGGGGTGCGGGTGCAGGCGGCCACTGCCGGCGGCGTGCGCGAACTGGCGCTGCTGCCGCTGCCGCTGGACGGCGAATCTGATCCCCCTGGCGCGACTGCTGCGCGAGGACGTGGCCGAATGGCCGCGCTGGCTGCTGCTGCCGGCGCGGCTGGGCCTGCGGCGTCCGCTGCTGCTGCCGGCGGCGGCGCGCGATCGCCTGCGCGAGGTGCTGGCGTTCGAGATCGAGCGCCAGACCCCGTTCGCCGCCGGCGAAGCCCTGCACGACGGCCGCCTGCTGCAGGTGCAGCCCGACGGCCGCCTGCAGGTGGAGCTGGTGGTGCTGCCGCGCCGCGATTACCAGGCGGCGCTCGCGCGGCTCGGCGGCGCGGCCGGCAGCCTGGCCGGGCTGGACCTGGTGGACGCCGCCGGCACGCCGCTGGGCGTGAACCTGCTGCCGCCCGCGCAGCGCCGGCGTGCGCGCGATCCGTGGCGTGGCTGGAACCTGGCGCTGGCCGGGCTGGCGCTGCTGGCGCTGTTGTTCGGCATGGCGCAGCTGCTCGACAACCGGCGCGCCGCCGCCGCCGCGCTGCAGGCCGACATGGCCCGGCGCGAGGCGCAGGCGCATGCGGTCGCCGCCCAGCGCCAGCACCTGCTGGACGCGGTGGAAGGCGGCGCCTGGCTGCGCGCCCAGCGCAACGGCCGTCCCTCCGCGGTGGAGGTGATGGATGCGCTGGCGCAGCGGCTGCCGGACGGTACCTATCTCGAGAAGCTCGCGATCGATGGCGACCAGCTCACCCTGATCGGCCTGTCCAACCAGGCCGCGGCGCTGGTCGGCAAGTTGGAAGGCGCGCCGCAATGGAGCGCGCCGGCGCTCAGCGGCGCGTTGCAGCAGGATCCGCGCACGCGAATGGACCGCTTCACCCTGGTCGCGCAGCTGCGGCGGCAGGTGCCGCCGGACGCCGCGCCGGCCACCCCGGCGGGAGGCGCGCCATGAGCGCCGCACCGGGCGCGCGACTGTCGCCGGCGCAGCGCGACCGCTGGCTGGCGCTGGCCTTGCTGCTGGGCCTGCTGCTGCTGGCGCTGGCGCTGCTGTGGCCGCTGCTGGGCACCCCGCTGCAGGCGGTGGATGCGCGGATCGCCGACCTGCAGGCGCGCGATGTCCGCCTGCGCGGCCTGTTGCAGCAGCGCCCACAGGTGGAGCAGCGGCTGGCGGCGCTGGACGCGCGCGGCGGCGGCCAGCCGGAGTTCCTGCTGGAGCCGACCGCCGAGCTGGCGACCGCGGCGCTGGTGCAGCAGCTGGAAACGGTGGTTGCCCAGGCCAGCCCGGGCGGGCGCGGCTGCGCGCTGGTCAACCGCACGCCGCTGGACGACGCCAGCCAGCCCGGGCGCTACCGGCGGGTGACCGTGCAGGTGCGCCTGCGCTGCGGCAACGCCGAGACCCTGGCGGTGCTGCACGCGCTGGAGTCGGCGCGGCCCTACCTGTTCGTGGATGCGCTGAACATCACCGCGCAGCGCTATTTCGCGGTACCCGGCAGCGCGCAGCCGCAGGAGGGCGGGCTGGATGTCGGCTTCAACCTGTCCGGCTACCTGCGGCCGTCCGCGGGGGTGCGCATGGCGATTGAGCAGGGCCTGCTGCAGCGCTTCCGGCGCGCCGGCCTGACGACCTGAGCTGCTGGCCGCCGCCTGCGCCTGGGCGCTGCTGCTGTGGCTGGGCGCGGCGCTGGGCATGGGCGGGCGCCTGGCCACGCCGGCCGCGGTGCCGCCGGGGCCCTTGCCGCAACCGGCCGCGCCCGCGCCGGACCGCATCGGCCCGCTGGCGCAGTACGCCGAGGCGGCCACGCGCCCGCTGTTCACCGAGGACCGCCGCCCGCGCGCGTTCGTCGCGACCACCGCCGACCCTGGCGACGGCGGCAGCGGCAATGCCTTCGACTACGTGCTGACCGGCGTGCTGATCAGCCCGCAGGTGCGGCTGGCGATCCTGCAGCCCGGCAACGGCGGCCCCGCCCAGCGCGTGCGCGAAGGCGCTGCCCCCGAGGGCGCGGCCGGCTGGCGGCTGGTCGAGGTGCAGCCGCGGCGGGCGCTGTTCGATGGCCCCGGCGGGCGGATGGCGCTCGACCTGCGGGTGTTCGGCGCGCCCGCGCCGCCGCCGGCCGCCAGCGTCGAGGCCGCGCCCGCGGCGGAGCCGGACGCCGACAAGCCCGGCGACGAGCAGCGCCGGATCGACGACCTGCGCCGGCGCATCGAGGCGCGCCGCGCGCAGCTGCAGCAGCAACAACCTTCCACCCCGGCCGATGCCAGCGCCGGTCCCGCACGGCCGCTGTCCGGCCCCGGCAAATGACGAAGAAGACCCACTGCCCATGAACCGGCTCATGAACCGCACGCCGTCGCTTCCCTCCGCACGCCCGTTCCTGCTGGCCCTGGCGGCCATGCTGCTGGCGGCCTGCGCCAGCGTCCCGCAGCCGCAGCTGCACCGCGGCGCGCAGGCCGCGCAGGGCGCCGCCGCGGCCCAGGACCTGCGCAGCGAGGTGATGCAGGAACTCGGCAGCGCCGGCCCGCAGCCGGTGATCCGGCGCGGCAGCGGCGAGGTCATCAACCGCGCGGCCGCGAGCGCGCCGCCGCCGGCCATCCTCAGCAGCGGCCAGGCCAGTTTCAATTTCGAGGGCGAATCGTTGCAGGCGGTGGTGAAGGCGATCCTGGGCGACATGCTGGGCCAGAGCTACAGCATCGCGCCGGGCGTGCAGGGCACGGTGACGGTGGCCACCCAGAAGCCGGTGGGCGCCGCCGGTGCGCTGAGCCTGCTGGAGCAGGTGCTGGCGCAGAACGGCGCGCGCATGGTGTACAGCGACGGCCGCTACAACATCGTGCCGGCCGACCAGGCGCTGCAGAGCGGCGCGGTGCCGCGCAACGTCTCGCCGGCGCTGGCGCGCGGCTTCGAGTCGCGGGTGGTGCCGCTGCGCTACATCGCCGCCGCCGAGATGGAGAAGATCCTCAAGCCGTACGCGCGCCCGGGCGCGATCGTCAGCGTGGACGGCGCGCGCAACCTGATCACGATCGCCGGCAGCCGCGCCGAGCTGGAGAACTACCTGCGCACCATCCAGGTGTTCGACGTGGACTGGATGGCGAGCATGTCGGTGGGCGTGTTCCCGCTGCAGAGCGGGCGCGCGGTGGACGTGGTGCAGGACCTGGAGCGGGTGTTCGGCGAACAGGGCAAGACCCCGGTGGCTGGGATGTTCCGCTTCATGCCGCTGGAATCCACCAACGCGGTGATGGTGATCACACCGCAGGCCAGCTACCTCGACGAGATCCGCCAGTGGATCGACCGCATCGAGGGCGGCAGCGGCGACAACCAGCTGTTCTCCTACGAGCTGAAGTACATCAAGGCGCGCGATCTGGCCGACCGCCTGGCCGAGGTGTTCGGTGGCAGCGGCGGCGGGCGCGACGAGGCCGGCGCGCTGATGCCCGGGGTACAGGCGACCGACCTGCGCAGTGGCGGCGGCGATGCGCGCGCGCAGGACGCGATGAACGCCGATGCCGGCGCCCAGGGCGCGTCGGCCGGCGGCCTCGGCCAGGGCGCGGCGCTGCCGCAGGCGCGGGCCGGCAACGGCCGGGTGACCCTGAAGGTGGGCGGCGCCGAGGTCGGGGTGTCGGCGGTGGAGGACACCAATTCGCTGCTGGTGCGCGCCAGCCCGGCGCAGTGGAAGTCGATCCGCGACGTGATCGAGCGCCTCGACGTGATGCCGATGCAGGTGCAGATCGAGGCGCAGGTGGTCAGCGTGGCGCTGAAGGGCGCGTTGCAATACGGCGTCAGCTGGTACTTCGACAATGCGCTGGCCGGCCAGGGCCTGCCGTACCCGACCGGCCGCAACAGCTACGGCAGCTACAGCGGCAGCCTGGGCCCGATGGCGAACGGCGGCGGCAACCTGCTCAGCTGGACCTTCCTCGGCAGCAGCGCGGCGGCCATCATCCAGGCGCTGGACAACGTCACCGACGTGCGCACGCTGTCCTCGCCCAGCGTGTTCACCCAGAACAACAAGGAAGCGGTGCTCAACGTCGGCCAGCGCATCCCGGTGGCCTCGGTCAGCTTCAACCCGGCCGGCGGCACCACCGGCACCTACAGCCAGGTGCAGTACCTCGACACCGGCATCATCCTCAAGGTGCGCCCGCGCATCACCCGCGACGGCATGGTGTTCCTCGACATCGTGCAGGAAGTGAGCAAGCCCACCGGCACCGCCGACGCCAACGGCAACGTGCGGATCGACACCAGCAAGGTCACCACCAGTGCGGTGGCGCCCAGCGGCGAGACCATCGTGCTGGCCGGCCTGATCAGCGACGGCAGCAACCGCAGCTCCACCGGGGTGCCGGGGCTGAGCCGGATCCCGATCGTGGGCAGCCTGTTCGGCCAGCAGGGCAGCGAGAAGACCCGCGACGAACTGGTGGTGCTGATCACCCCGACGGTGGTGCGCAACCCGCTGGAGGCGCGCAACCTGACCGACGAATACGGTCGCCGCTTCCGCGCGCTGGATCCGATTTACGCGCCGAAGAAGAAATGAGCCGCGCAGGCGCCGCCCTGCCGATCGTGCTGGTGCCGGTAGGCACCGACGAAGAAGGCGCTGGATGGCTGCCTGGCGGCGCTCGAGACCGCCACCCCGCCAGGCACCCGGGTGTGGCTGGCCGACGATGCCCAGGCCGGCCCGCGCGGACTGGCGATCCTCCAGCGCTGGCTGGCGCAGACCCGGCTACAGGCCGCGCATACCCGCCGCAGCGCGCCGCTGGGCGAAGCGGCCCACGTGGCGCAGGCGCTCGCGGCCTGCGGCGAGGAAGACGTCGTCGTGCTGGCCAGCGATGCCCGCCCCACGCCCGGCTGGCTGGAACGGCTGGCGCAGTGCCTGGCGGACGATCCGGGGATCGCCACCGCCACGCCCTGGTGCAATGCCGGCGAAGTGGCGGCGTGGCCGCGGATCGGCGAGATCGTGCCGCTCGCGCTGGCCCCGGCGCGGCTGGCGCAGGCCTGCGCGCAGCTGGCCGGCGGCGCGTGCCCGACGCTGCCCTCCGCGGTCTCGCATGCGGTGCTGCTGCGCGGGCGTGCGCGGGTCGCGGCCGGCGGCGTGGATGGCGAGAGCTATCGCGCGTGGCCGGCGGCGCTGGCCGACCTGTCGCTGCGCCTGGCCGGCCTCGGTGGCCGCAGCGTGCTGTGCCCGGGTGCGTTCGTGCTGCGCGAGCGCGAGGGCGAGCCGCATCCCGGCGATGGCGACCTGCTCGCGGCGCGCTGGCCGGCCTGGCATGCCGAGATCGCGCGCTGCCTGATGCAGGACCCGCTGCCCGCCCTGCGCGCGCAGCTGCATACGGCGCTGGAGGAGCTGGAACACGCCTCGCCGCAGCCGGATCTGTTCGCGGATCGCGTATGAGTGATGGCGTGGCGGTGGTGGTGGTCAGCCACGACAGCGAGGAAACCCTCGACGAATGCCTGCTGCGCGTGCGCGCCGCGGAGGGCGTGGTGCAGGTGCGGGTGGTGGACAACGGCTCCACCGACAGCAGCCTGTCGATCGTGCAGCGGCACGCGCTGGCGGATGCGCGGGTGCGCTTCATCGCCAATCCCGACAACCCCGGTTTCGCGGCCGCCTGCAACCAGGGCGCGGCGGACTGCGATGCGCCGTGGCTGGCCTTCCTCAATCCCGACTGTTTCCTGCCGCCCGATGCGCTGGCCCGCCTGCGCGCGCATGCGCAGGCCGCGGGCGGTGCGCTGGTCGGCGCGGATCTGGTGGATGCCGACGGTCGCCGCGACCCGGCTGCGCGTCGGCACGACCCCGATTTTGCGGCGATGCTGCGCGATTTGCGGCGTGCGCGCCTGGCGATCGCGCCCGACCCGACGCAATCGCTGCAGCCGGTGGAAGCGGTCTCCGGCGCGCTGCTGCTGCTGCCGCGCGCGGCGTTCGCGCGGCTGGGCGGGTTCGATCCCGGCTATCGCCTGCACGTGGAGGATCTGGACCTGTGCCGGCGCGCGCGCCGCGCGGGGATCGCGGTGGCCTGTGCCAACGATGTGCAGGCCGTGCACCTGCGCGGGGTGTCCTCGCGCGGACGCCGGCTGTTCGTGGAATGGCACAAGCACCGCGGGCTCTGGCGCTATTTCCACCGCTTCGAGGCCCCGCGCCGCACGGCCTGGCAGCGCGGCCTGGTATTCGCCGCGATCTGGCTGCATTTCCCGCTGGCCCTGCTGCGCCGCGGCGGAGCCGGCAGCGCCGCGATCGTGCGCGGCGAAGCAGGATGACGGCCTCCCCTCTGCAGCGCCGCGCCCATGCATACCGGTTCCTGTCTCTGCGGTTCCGTTCGCTACACCGTGGACGGCGCGCTCGGCCCGCTGGTGTTCTGCCACTGCGCGCGCTGCCGCAAGGCGAACGGCACCGCCTTCCTGGCCGCGGTGACGGTGGAGCCGGCCACCTTCACCGTCAGCGATCCGCACGCGCGGCTGGCCAGCCATGAGTCCTCGTCGGGCGTGTTCCGCAAGTTCTGCGGCCACTGCGGCTCGCCGCTGTTCAGCCACCGCCCCGGCCCGCCGGAGGTGATCCGCCTGCGCCCGGGCATGCTGGACAGCGCATTCGCCGGCCCGGTCACCGCCCACATCTTCCACCGCGACCGCGCCGCCTGGCTGGACGGCGCCGACCACGCCCCGACGTACGACGAGCGGCCTTAGGATTGGCGTGCCCGCACGGCGCGATGGGCATCAGGCCAGCGGTCAAATGGGATTACCCGCGCTCAACTTTAATCGGGAGGACACCATGGACATGCGCAAGACGATGGCGGCCCACGCGGCCGCGCTGGTGGTAGCGGGGCTGGTCGCGGGCTGCGCCGCGACGCCGGTGGCGGTGGACAGGCCGGTGACCAACGACGGCTCGCCACAGGACCGCGAGGTGGCGTTCACCTGCAGCAACGGGCTGGACCTGTCGGTGCGGTTCTTCCCGGCGCAGGGCGTAGCGGTGCTGGTGCGCGGCGGGCAGACCACCGAGCTGCAGCAGGAGCCCAGCGGCTCAGGCTTCGTCTATGCCAGCCGCACCACCACCATCCGCGGCAAGGGCGATGATCTCACCGTGGAGATCGGGCGGATGGCGCCGCTGCAGTGCAAGGCCAAGCCCTGACGGCCTCGTTCTGACGGCTGTGCGCCGCCACGGTCACAGGCCGAGGTTGTTGCCCTCGAGCACGCGTTCGGCGCGGTAGCTGGAGCGCACCAGCGCACCGGCCACGGCCTCGCGGAAGCCCTTGGCCAGCGCCAGCTCGCGGTAGCCGCGGAACTCCTCGGGGGTGACGAAGCGCTGCACCGGCAGGTGGTGCTTGCTGGGGCGCATGTACTGGCCCAGGGTGACGATGTCCACGTTCGCCGCGCGCATGTCGTCCAGCGCCTGCGCGATCTCCGCGTCGGTCTCGCCCAGGCCCAGCATCAGGCTGGTCTTGGTGAGGGTGGCGGGCGCGTGGCGCTTGGCGAAGGCCAGCACGTCGAGGGTCTGCCGGTAGCCCGCGCGCGGGTCGCGCACTGTGTGGGTGAGCCGCTCGACCGTCTCCAGGTTCTGCGCGAATACCGCCAGCCCCGCGTCCAGCACGGTGGCCACGTGCGCCTCGTCGCCGGAGAAATCCGGCGTCAGCGCCTCCACCGCGGTGTCCGGGCAGCGCGCGTGGATGGCGCGGATGCAGGCGGCGTAGTGGCCGGCGCCGCCATCGGGCAGATCGTCGCGGTCCACCGAAGTCAGCACCACGTACTTCAGGCCCATCAGGGCGACCGCCTCGGACACGTGCGCGGGCTCCTGCGGATCCAGCCAGCCGCGGGGATTCCCGGTGGCCACCGCGCAGAACTTGCAGGCGCGGGTGCATACCGCGCCCATCAGCATCAGGGTGGCGGTGCCGTTGCTCCAGCATTCGGCGATGTTCGGGCAGCGCGACTCGGCGCACACGGTGTTGAGCTTGTGGGTGCGCACGATGTCGTGCACCGACTCGTAGGCGGCGCCGCTGGGCAGCTTGATCCGCAGCCACGGCGGCTTGCGGTCCACGTCGGGGATGCTGCTGTTGGCATTGGGCTTGATCCCGCTCTTGATCGCGCGGGTGCCTTGCGGGCTGAGATACTTGCTGCCGTCGGGGACGTGCGGTTGGCTGGACATGGGGGTTCCAGTGGCGGCGCCGGTCAGCGCCAGCGGTTGATTGTATCGCGCAGCTCGCGCGCGGCCTGCGCGGCGGCCTCGGCATAGCCCTCGCCGGAGCCGGCGTACAGGATCCCGCGCGAGGAATTGATCATCAGCCCGCTGCCGTCGGCGGACCTGCCGTTGCGCACCACGGCCTCGACGTCGCCGCCCTGCGCGCCCACGCCGGGAATCAGCAGCGGCATGTCGCCGACGATCGCGCGGATCTCCGCCAGCTCGCGCGGGAAGGTGGCGCCCACCACCAGCGCGCAGTTGCCGTCGGCGTTCCAGTCGCCGGCAATGGTGCGCGCGATGCGCCGGTACAGCGGCTCGCCGTCCACCGGCAGTTCCTGGAAGTCGCGCGCGCCGGGGTTGGAGGTGTGGCAGAGGAAGATGCAGCCGCGGTCGTTGTACTGCAGGAACGGCTGCGCGGAGTCGCGCCCCATGTACGGGTTCAACGTCACCGCGTCGGCGCCATAGCGCTCGAACGCCTCGCAGGCGTACTGCTGCGCGGTGCTGCCGATGTCGCCGCGCTTGGCGTCGAGGATCACCGGCACCTGCGGATGGGCGGCGTTGATGTGCGCGATCAGCCGTTGCAGCGCGGCTTCGCCGCCGTTGTGGGCGGCGAAGTAGGCGATCTGCGGCTTGAACGCGCAGGCGAACTCGGCGGTGGCATCGGCGATGTCGCGGCAGAACCCGAACAACGCCTCGGCCTCGTCCAGCGCATCGCCGGCGAGGAAGCGCTCGGGCAGCCGCGCCAGGTCGGG
Organism: Thermomonas sp. S9; assembly: GCF_024704365.1. Classification (GTDB taxonomy): domain Bacteria; phylum Pseudomonadota; class Gammaproteobacteria; order Xanthomonadales; family Xanthomonadaceae; genus Thermomonas. Next base: position 69,081 of record NZ_JAJDFY010000001.1, on the reverse strand, counting down.
GTCGAGGCCGACGCAGAGCAGGGTGTCGGCGTCACGCCAGCGGGCGCGCAGTTTGTCGATGAAGCCCATGTCTCCCTCCTGCGGCGGGGCGCCCGCATGGCCGCGGGCGCCCCGGTGTCACTTCAGCGCCTTGAAGCGCAGCCGGTGCGGGCCGGCGTTGTCGCCGAGGCGGCGCTTCTTGTCTTCCTCGTATTCGCGGTAGTTGCCCTGGAAGAACTCCACGTGCGAGTCGCCCTCGAAGGCGAGGATGTGGGTGGCGATGCGGTCCAGGAACCAGCGGTCGTGCGAGATCACGAACGTGTTGCCGGGGAACTCCAGCAGCGCGTCTTCCAGCGCGCGCAGGGTCTCGATGTCGAGGTCGTTGGACGGTTCGTCGAGCAGCAGCACGTTGCCGCCCTGCAGCAGGGTCTTGGCCATGTGCAGGCGGCCGCGTTCGCCGCCGGACAGCGAGCCGACCAGCTTCTGCTGGTCCTGGCCCTTGAAGTTGAAACGGCCGATGTAGGCGCGCGACTGGATCTCGATGCCGTTGATGTCGAGGATGTCCAGCCCGCCGGAGACTTCCTGGAACACCGTGTTGTTCGGGTTCAGCGCGCCGCGGCTCTGGTCCACGTAGGCCAGGTTGACGGTGGGGCCGATCAGGATGTCGCCGGAATCCGGCTTTTCCTGCCCGGTGATCATCTTGAACAGGGTGGACTTGCCGGCGCCGTTCGGGCCGATGATGCCGACGATCGCGCCCGGCGGCACGATGAAGGACAGGTCATCGATCAGCAGGCGGTCGCCGAAGCGCTTGGAGACGTTGCGGAACTCGATCACGTTGTTGCCCAGGCGCTCGCCCGGCGGGATGAAGATCTCGTTGGTCTCGTTGCGCTTCTGGTATTCGATCGACTGCAGCTCGTCCAGCCGCGCCAGGCGCGCCTTGCCCTTGCTGCGCCCGCCCTTGGCGTTCTGGCGGGCCCATTCCAGTTCCTTCTGGATCGCCTTCTGGCGCGCCTTCTCCTGGTTTTCTTCCTGCTTCAGGCGCTCTTCCTTCTGCACCAGCTTCACTCGGTGTAGTTGCCCTTCCACGGGATGCCGCGGCCGCGGTCGAGCTCGAGGATCCACTCGGCGGCGTTGTCGAGGAAGTAGCGGTCGTGGGTCACCGCCACCACGGTGCCGGTGTAGCGGTGCAGGAACTGCTCCAGCCACTCCACCGACTCGGCGTCGAGGTGGTTGGTGGGTTCGTCCAGCAGCAGCATGTCGGGCTTGGACAACAGCAGGCGGCACAGCGCGACCCGGCGCTTTTCACCGCCCGAGAGCTGGCCGACGATGGCGTCCCACGGCGGCAGGCGCAGCGCGTCGGCGGCCACTTCCAGCTGCTGCTCCAGGGTGTGCGCATCGCCCGAGGCGAGGATCGCTTCCAGCCGTTCCTGCTCCTTGGCCAGCGCGTCGAAGTCGGCGCCGTCCTCGGCGTAGGCGGCATACACGCGCTCCAGCTCGGCCTGCGCCTGCAGTACCTCGCCCACGCCTTCCTCCACCGCCTGGCGCACGGTGTGCTCGGGGTTCAGCTCCGGCTCCTGCGCCAGGTAGCCGACCTTGATGCCGGGCTGCGGTCGGGCCTCGCCCTCGAAGTCGGTGTCCACCCCGGCCATGATCTTGAGCACGGTGGACTTGCCGGCGCCGTTCAGGCCCAGCAGGCCGATCTTCGCGCCCGGGAAGAACGACAGCGAGATGTCCTTGATGATCTGCCGCTTGGGCGGCACCACCTTGGACACCCGGTTCATGGTGTAGATGTATTGCGAGGACATGCGGAAAGCTCCGTGAGCGCGCCCGCGCCTGCGCGCGGGGCGCGGGCGGCGGCGGGGATTGGGATGCGCGAATTATACCCGTCGCCCCCCGCCCGCCGCGGCGGGCGGAGGTGAACCGCGCCTGTCGCCGGGGGCACGGGCGTGGTAAAAGCCAGTGCAGGTTCAGCCGGCGCCGGCATGATCGGCCCCAGGCCCACCCGACGGACGTAGGAGAATGACGATGAAGCGCAGCCTGTTCGCCCTGGCAACTGCCCCGCTGCTGCTGGCCCTGCTGTCCGGGCCGGCCGCCGCCTACGATGGCCATGGCCATGGCCGTGGCCATGACCGCGATGACCGCCGCGACGAGCGCTGGGAGCGCTGGGAACACCACGACGACCGCGGCTGGCACCGCGGCCCGCCGAAGAAGGTGAAGGTGATCCACGAGCGCGAGGTGGTGTACCGCCCGCTGCCGCCGCGCGTGGTCTATCGCCCGGTTCCACCGCCGCGCTGGGTGCGTGGCGGGTATTACTACGGCCCCGGCTACGGCCCGACCTACGTGGTGGACGACTGGCGCTACTACCGCCTGGCGCCGCCGCCGCGCGGCTATTACTGGCGACGCAGCGACGCCGGCGACTTCCTGCTGGTGGCGGCGACGACCGGGATCATCGCCGATCTCATCCTGCGCCACTGAGCGCCGGTGCCACGGCGCGCGTGAACGCGAAGGCGCCTGTGGGCGCCTTCGTCGTTTCGCAAGGCCTCAGGCCTGGTGCAGCAGCGCCTGCACCAGCAGGCTGCTGGCGGCCACCGCGAACCAGGTGCCCAGCCCCAGCAGCAGCGGGCGCGCACCGGTGGCGGCCATCCGCCGCAGGTCGGCGGACAGCCCGATCGCGGTCAGCGCCAGCACGATCAGGAACTCCGCGGCCAGGTGCAGTGGCGCCAGCAGCGCGGCGGGCACCAGGGAGGCGCTGCGCAGCGCGGAGGCGGCGAGGAAGCCGAAGATGAACCACGGCACGATCCCACGCAGGTCGGGGCGGCCTTCGGCACGGCCGTGCGCGCGCCACAGCTGCCAGCCGGCCAGCACCAGGCAGATCGGGATGATCAGGGTGGCGCGCGCCAGCTTGACCACGGTGGCGATGTCGCCGGCGGCGTGGCTGTAATGGTAGCCGGCGGCCACCACCGAGGAGGTGTCGTTGATCGCGGTGCCCGCCCACAGCCCGAAGCCGGCGTCGCTCAGTCCGATCAGATGGCCCAGCGGCGGAAACAGCAGCACCGCCAGCAGGTTGAACAGGAAGATGGTGGACATCGCCAGCGCGGTGTCGTGCTCGTCCGGGCGCAGGATCGGCGCCACCGCGGCGATCGCCGAGCCGCCGCAGATCGCGGTGCCGACCCCGATCAGGGTGCCCAGCCCATGATGCACCTTCAGCAGCCGCGCCAGCGCCCAGGCGGTCAGGAAGGCCACGCTCAGGGTCACCAGGGTCACCGCCAGCGAGGACAGCCCGGTGTGCAGCACCTGGCGCAGATCCAGCCCGAATCCGAGCAGGATCACCGCCGCCTGCAGCAGATATTTGCCGGTGAAGCGGATGCCGGGCGCGGTGCCGGGCGATGGCGCCAGCGCATTGCGCACCAGCAGTCCGAGCACGATCCCCAACACCGCGCCGCCGACCAGCGGCAGCGCGCGGCCGAGCGCGAACGCCAGCGCCGCCAGTCCCAGGCTGAGCAGCAGCCCCGGCAGCAGGCGGTCTGGGCGGTCGGGCGGCAGGGGCGTGGCGGCGGCGAGGGACATGACGGCAGGGCCGGAAGCGAGGTGGCGCCAGTCTGCGCCTGATAGATCATCATTGAAACTTTTACTTACTGATTTATTCGATAATCATCACTGATGAATCACGTCCCCCCGCGCCAGCTGGAAGTGTTCGTGCGTGCCGCCGCGGCCGGCAGCCTGCGCCAGGCTGCAGAGCAGCTGCACCTCACCCAGCCGGCGGCGAGCATGGCGCTGGCCGAGCTGGAACGGCGGCTGGGCGCGCCCCTGTTCGACCGCGTGCGCGGGCGCCTGCACCTGAGCCCGCGCGGGCGCGCCCTGCTGCCGCTGGCGCAGGACCTGCTGGAGCGCCAGGCCGCATTCGTGCGCGCCGCCACCGACACCGGCGGCGTGCTGTCCGGCGAACTGCGCATCGGCGCCAGCAATACCGTCGGCAACTACCGGGTGGAGGAGCTGCTGGGTGATTTCGTGCGCGCGCATCCGCAGGTGACGGTGCGGCTGCGGGTGGGCAATACCGACGGGATCGCGCGGGCGCTGGCCGCGCACGCGCTGGACGTGGCCTGCGTGGAGGGCGCGGTGCTGCACCCGGAGCTGGAGGCGGTGCACTGGCGCGACGATGCGCTGCAGGTGGTGGCGCCGGCGGCGCATCCGCTGGCCGTGCGCCGACGGCTCACCGCGGCCGATTTCGCGGATGTCGATTGGGTGGTGCGCGAGGCCGGCTCGGCCACCCGCGCACTGACCGAACGTCTGCTGGAGCGGCTGCCGCCACCGCGCCGGCAGCTGGAGCTGGCGCAGACCGAGGCGATCAAGCAGGCGGTGGTGGCCGGGCTGGGCATCGCCCTGCTGCCGGAAGTGGCGGTCCGCGAGGCGCTGGCGGACGGCCGCCTGCGCGCGCTGCCGGTGCCGTTCCTGCAGCCGCTGTTGCAGCGCAGGCTGACGCTGCTGCTGGCACGCGGGCGCTACCGGGGCGGGGCGCTCGCGGCCTTCCTGCGGGCTACAATCGGCCAATTCCCCACGCCTTCCCCGGAGATTCCCGAATGTTCTCCCGCGCCGACACGCTTGCCGCCTTCGACCCCGAGCTCGCCCAGGCGATCGCCGCGGAAAACCGGCGCCAGGAAGACCACGTCGAGCTGATCGCCTCTGAGAACTACGCCAGCCCCCGGGTGATGGAGGCGCAGGGCAGCCAGCTCACCAACAAGTACGCCGAAGGCTATCCCGGCAAGCGCTACTACGGCGGCTGCGACTACGTGGACATCGCCGAGCAGCTGGCCATCGACCGCTGCAGGCAGCTGTTCGGCGCGGATTATGCGAACGTGCAGCCGCACAGCGGCTCGCAGGCCAACCAGGCCGTGTATTTCGCGCTGCTGCAACCGGGCGACACCCTCCTCGGCATGTCGCTGGCGCACGGCGGCCACCTCACCCACGGCGCCAAGGTGAATGCCTCGGGCAAGCTGTTCAACGCGGTGCAATACGGCGTCAACGATGCCGGCCTGATCGACTATGACGAAGTCGAGCGGCTGGCGCTGGAACACAGGCCGAAGATGGTCGTGGCCGGCTTCTCCGCCTATTCGCAGGTGGTGGACTGGGCGCGTTTCCGCGCCATCGCCGACAAGGTGGGCGCGTACCTGTTCGTGGACATGGCGCACGTGGCCGGCCTCGTCGCCGCCGGCGTGTACCCGAGCCCGCTGCCGCATGCGCACGTGGTGACCTCCACCACCCACAAGACCCTGCGCGGCCCGCGCGGCGGGATCATCGTGGCCAGCAAGGCCGGCATGGGCGGGCAGGCGGAGGAGTTGGAGAAAAAGCTGCAGTCGATCGTGTTCCCCGGCATCCAGGGCGGCCCGCTGATGCACGTGATCGCGGCCAAGGCGGTGGCGTTCAAGGAGGCGCTGGAGCCGGCGTTCAGGGACTACCAGCAGCAGGTGGTGAAGAACGCGCAGGCGATGGCGAAGGCCATCCTGTCCCGCGGCTACAGGATCGTCTCCGGCGGTACCCAGAACCATCTGATGCTGGTGGATTTGATCGGTAAGGACGTCTCCGGCAAGCAGGCCGAGGAGGCGCTGGGCAAGGCGCACATCACCGTCAACAAGAACTCGGTGCCGAACGACCCGCGCAAGCCCTTCGTCACCTCCGGCCTGCGCATCGGCACGCCCGCCGTCACCACCCGCGGCTATAAAGAGGCCGACTGCGAAGCGCTGGCCGGCTGGATCTGCGACGTGCTGGACAACCCGAACGACGAGGCCGTGATCGCCGGCGTGCGCGCCAGGGTCGAGCAGCAGTGCCGGCAGTTCCCGGTCTATCGTTGATCCATTCCTGACTCCAGAAGGATCCCGCCATGCGCAAGCCCCGTTTCCTGCTTCCCACCGCCCTCGCCGGGCTTGCCGCGGTCGCCGCCACCGCGCAGGCGCAGTCGCCGGCGCCGCGCTGGAGCAGCAATACCGACTACAGCACCCCCGGCGCGCGCGACCTGCCGGTCACCTGCCGCCGCGGCGATGTGCAGCCGTTCGAAGGCAAGACCATGGGCGAGGTGTTCGGCGGGGCCTGGCCGCAGGCGCCGGCCGCGACCGCCTCGCACACCCCGCCGAAAGTCATCAGCAGCGGCAAGGTGATCCCGCCGCGCGGGCTGGAAGGCAAGCCGGCCACGGTGGTGGTGGCTGTGCTGGTCGGTGCCGACGGCAAGCCGCTGGCGGCGGAAGCCGTGTGCATGTCCGATGGCGCCTTTGCCATCGCCGCCAAGCGCGTCCTGCGCAACGCCAGCTTCGAGCCGGCCACGATCGACGGCAAGCCGGTCACCAGCGTGCTCGCGGTGCCGATCTCGTTCCGCCCGATCCGGCGTGGCGGCGGCAGCGGCGGCGATTCCGGCAGCGGTGGCGGCAGCCAGGAGTGACCGCGGCCGATGCACTGCCCGTTCTGCCAGCATGCCGATACCCGCGTCCTTGACTCGCGGGTCAGCGAGGACGGCGCGACCATCCGCCGCCGCCGCGGCTGCGAGGCCTGCGGCGAGCGCTTCTCCACCCTCGAGACCATCGAGCTGAAGCTGCCGGCGATCATCAAGAGCGACGACCGCCGCGAGGCGTTCGACGCGCGCAAGCTGCGCGCCGGCTTCGACCGCGCGCTGCAGAAGCGGCCGGTTTCGGATGAGCAGGTGGAGGCCGCGGTGCGCGCGGTGGTGCACGCGGTGCGCATGAGTGGCGAGCGCGAGCTGCCCTCGCGCCGGGTCGGCGAGTTCGTGATGGAGCAGTTGCGCAAGCTCGACCACGTCGGCTACGTGCGCTTCGCCTCGGTGTACCGCAGTTTCGAGGACGTGGCCGATTTCCGCGAGGAACTGGACCGGCTGGAGCGCGATCTACCCGGTGAAGGCCAGCTGCCGCTGTTGGACGGCGAGCCCGCCGCGGCCGCGCGTGGCCCCGAGCGGCTGCGGCGGCGATGAGTTTTTCCGCCGCCGACCATGCGCTGATGGCGCGAGCCCTGCGCCTGGCCGAGCGCGGCGCCTACACCACCCGCCCGAACCCGATGGTCGGCTGCGTGATCGCGCGTGACGGCGCGGTGCTCGGCGAGGGTTGGCACCAGCGCCAGGGCGGCCCGCATGCCGAGGTGTTCGCGCTGCGCGCGGCCGGCGCGGCCGCGCGCGGGGCCACCGCCTACGTCACCCTCGAGCCCTGCGCCCACCACGGCCGCACGCCGCCGTGCGCGGATGCGTTGATCGAAGCCGGGGTGGCGCGGGTGGTCGCGGCGATGCGCGATCCATTCCCGCAGGTGGACGGCGCCGGCTTTGCACGCCTGCGCGCGGCCGGGATCGCGGTGGAACACGGCCTGCTGGAAGCTCAGGCGCGCGAACTCAACCGCGGCTTCTTCTCGCGCGTCGAGCGCGGCCGCCCGTGGCTGCGGCTGAAACTGGCGATGAGCCTGGACGGCCGCACCGCGCTGGCCAGCGGCGAATCGAAATGGATCACCGGCGAGGCCGCGCGGCGGGACGTGCAGCGCTGGCGCGCGCGCAGCGGCGCATTGCTGACCGGCGCCGGCACCGTGCTCGCGGACGATCCCCACCTCACCGTGCGTCTGGACGACGGCAGCGCCTTCGTGCCGCCGCTGCGGGTGGTGCTGGATGCCGGCCTGGCCACCGTCGCGCGCGGCCACGTGCGCGAGGGCAGCGCGCCCACCCTCTACCTGCACGCGCCGGATGCCAAGCTCCCGCACGGGCTGGCGGTCGAACATGCGCCCGCGCCGGTCCACGGCACCCGCTTCGACCTCGATGCCGTGCTGCGCCTGCTCGCCGCGCGCGGCATCAACGAGGTGCAGGTGGAAGCCGGCGCCACCCTCGCCGGCGCCTTCCTCGCCGCCGGCCTGGTGGACGAGCTGCTGCTCTACATCGCCCCGGTCCTGCTCGGTGATACCGCCCGCCCGCTGTTCGCCGGCCTGTCGATCGAGCACATGGCGCAGCGCTTCCACCTGCAGCCGATCGACTGCACCCCGCTCGGCGACGACCTCCGCCTGCGCCTGCGGCCGCTGGCGCGCGCAGCCGGGGCGGCCGCCTGAGCCGGCGGCAGCGTCCGCGGAACCCTGTGTTCCGGCGGTCGTCCGGGCTCGGGCCGGACACCGCGCGGTGCTAAACTTGCCTGCGCCGGTTCGCCGGCACCACATCATTCACGAAACGTCTTCAGGGCGGGGTGGAAGTCCCCACCGGCGGTAGGCGTGGTGTTCCCTCGGCGAGGGGGCGGCCCGCGCGAGCCCGCGAGCGCTTCCCGGCCGGGCCGGCGGGAAGGTCAGCAGACCCGGTCGCATGCCGGGGCCGACGGTCACAGTCCGGAAGGAAGAAGACGCACCCGCGCGGCCAACCGCCGCGCGTCTGCGCGCGCCTTGCCGGCGTTTCCCGTGCCATGCGGGAGACTTGCGGACATGTTCACAGGATTGATCGAGGGCGTCGGTGCGCTGCGGGCGCGCGAGCCGCGGGGGGCGATGCGCGCTTGATTATCGAAGCCGGCACGCTGCCCTTCGATGACGTGCGGCTGGGCGAGAGCATCGCGGTCAACGGCTGCTGCCTGACGGTGGTGGCGTTCGATGTGGACAGCTTCGCGGTGGATGCCTCGCGCGAGACGCTGGCGCTGACCACGCTGGGCCAGCTGCCGCTCGGCGCGCCGCTGAACCTGGAGCGCGCGCTGCGGCCGTCCGACCGTCTCGGCGGGCACCTGGTCAGCGGCCACGTGGACGGGCTAGGGCAGGCCGAGGCCTGCTGGGAGGACGCGCGCGCTGTGCGCTGGCGCTTTCCGCACCGCGCGGGCTGCTGCGCTACATCGCGCACAAGGGCTCGGTGTGCGTGGACGGCGTCAGCCTGACCGTGAACGCCGTGGACGAGGCCGGCTTCGAGGTCGCGCTGATCCCGCACACGGTGGCGCACACCGCCTTCCACGCGCTGCGCGTGGGCGATGCGGTGAACATCGAGGTCGATCTGCTGGCGCGCTACCTGGAACGCCTGCGGCAGACGGAGGGTTGGGCATGAGCTTTGCGAGCATCCCGGAACTGCTGGACGAACTGCGCGCCGGGCGCATGGTGGTGGTGGTCGACGACGAGGACCGCGAGAACGAGGGCGACCTGATCATGGTCGCCGAGCTGGTCAAACCATCCGACATCAACTTCATGGTGACCCACGCGCGCGGGCTGGTGTGCCTGTCGCTGACCCGCGAGCGCTGCGCGCAGCTGGGCCTGAACCCGATGGTGCGCGACAACACCTCGCCGCACCACACCAATTTCACGGTTTCGATCGAGGCCGCCGAGGGCGTCACCACCGGCATTTCCGCCTACGACCGCGCGCACACCATCCGTACCGCGGTGCGCCCGGACGCCAAGCCCTCCGACCTCAGCCAGCCCGGCCACATCTTCCCGCTCACCGCGCAGCCCGGCGGCGTGCTGACCCGCGCCGGGCATACCGAAGCGGCCTCGGATCTCGCCCGGCTGGCGGGCTTCGAGCCGGCCGGGGTGCTGGTGGAGATCCTCAATCCCGACGGCAGCATGGCGCGCCGGCCCGAGCTGGAGGTGTTCGCGCGCACGCACGGGCTGAAGATCGGGTCGATCGAGGACCTGATCCGGTACCGGCTGGAAACCGAGCACACGGTGGAGCGCATCGACAGCCGCCCGATCGAGACCGACCACGGTGCGTTCACCTTGCACACCTACCGAGACCGTCTCACCCGCGGCCTGCATTTCGCGCTGGTGCGCGGGGACGTTGCCGGGGACGCCCCGGTGCTGGTGCGGGTGCAGGCGCAGAATCCGCTGGCGGACGCGCTGCACTGGCGGCGCGCCGATTTCGGCCCGCTGGTGGGCGACGTGCTGGCGATGATCGCCGGCGAAGGACGCGGGGTGCTGGTGCTGCTGGGCGAGGCCCCGGATGCCGAGGCGGTGCTGGCGCGCATCCGCGAGCAGCCGGCCCCGCCGCCCTCGAAGGCCGGCGCGCTGGCGCAGTGGCGGCGCACCGGCGCCGGTTCGCAGATCCTGGCCGACCTCGGCCTGCACCGGCTGCGGGTGCTGGGCACGCCGCGGCGCCAGGTCGGGTTGGCCGGCTACGGGCTGGAGGTGGTGGAGTACGCGGCCCTGCCGGCGCGGTAAACTGCACGGCCCCATTGCCTGTCCACGCCGATGCCGCACCTCGAAGGCGACCTGCGCATCCATCCGGGTGCGCGCTTCGCGATCCTTGCCAGCCGCTGGAACCCACGCATCGTGGATGCGCTGGTGGAGTCCGCGCGTGCCACCTTCCTCGCCAACGGCGTGCCCGAGGCCGGGATCGACGTGGTGCGGGTGCCGGGCGCGTGGGAGCTGCCGGTGGCCGCGCGCGCGCTGGCGCTGGCCGGCCGCCATGCGGCGATCGTCGCCCTGGGTTGCGTGGTGCGCGGCGACACCCGCCACTACGCGCAGGTGGCCGACGGCGCCTCCGAGGGCCTGATGCGGGTGGCGCTGGATACCGGGGTGCCGGTGCTAAATGGCGTGCTGGCGGTGGAACGCTTCGAGGATGCCCTGGCCCGCGCCGGCGGCAAGCCACGGCAACAAGGGCGAGGAGGCGGCGCTGGTGGCGATCGAGATGGCCGACCTCCGCCGCAAGCTCCAGGAGCTGGTATGAACGAACACCATCGCCGCCGTCCCGACGGCATCGACCCCGTGGCCCGCTCGCGTTCGCGCCGGCGTGCACTGCAGGCGATCTACGCCTGGCAGATCAACCGCGCCGACGAGCGCAGCCTGCTGGCCCAGTTCGCGCACGAGCAGGCGCACGAAGTGGCCGACCTCGAATACTTCGAGGACCTGGTGCGCGGCGTGCTGCGCCACGTCGATGCGCTGGACGCGGCGCTGGCCGGGCACCTGGACCGCGGCATCGCCGAGGTGGACCCGATCGAGCGCGCCGCGCTGCGGATCGCCGCCTACGAACTCATGCACCGTCCGGACGTGCCGTACCGGGTGGTGATCAACGAGGCCATCGACTCCACCAAGCGCTTCGGCTCCGAGCACGGCCACACCTACGTCAACGGCGTGCTGGACAAGGCCGCCGCGATGCTGCGCGGCGTGGAAGCGAAGAAGTAATCCGCCCCGCGCGGGCCGTGCCGGAAGCCGCATGTCCGAGGGTGAATTCGACCTGATCGCGCGCATCCGCCGGCGCATCGCCGCGCGCGACGACGTGGCGCTGGGGATCGGCGACGACTGCGCGCTGCTCGCGCCGCCTCCGGGCATTCAGCTGGCGGTGACGATGGACACCCTCAACGCGGGGGTGCATTTCCCCCAGAAACGGCGCCTGCCGACATCGGCTGGAAGGCGCTGGCGGTCAATCTTTCCGACCTTGCCGCGATGGGCGCGCAGCCGGCCTGGTGCACGCTCTCATTGACGTTGCCGCATGCCGACGCCGCCTTCGTGGATGGCTTCCTGCGATGGCTTCCTCGCCCTCGCGGCGCAGCACGACGTGGCGCTGGTCGGCGGCGATACCACCCGCGGCCCGCTGTCCGTGTCCATCGCTGCGCACGGGTTCGTACCGGCGGGCGCGGCCCTGCGCCGCGACGGCGCGCGCGTTGGCGATGAGGTCTGGGTCAGTGGCACCCTGGGCGATGCCGCCGGCGCGCTGGCGCAATGGCAGGCGGGCACGGCGATCGCGCCGCCGTTGCGCGCGCGGCTGGACCGCCCCACGCCGCGGGTGGCGCTGGGCCTGGCCCTGCGCGGGATTGCATCGGCCTGCATCGACATCAGCGACGGCCTGCTGGCCGATCTTGCGCACATCGCGCGCGCCAGTGGCGTTGGTGCCGAGATCGAGGCCGATACGCTGCCGGCCAGCGACGCACTGCGCGGCGCGTTTGCGGCCGATGCCCGGCGCGTATTGCAGGCCACCGGCGGCGACGATTACGAACTGTGCTTCACCGCTCCGGCCACCCAGCGCGCGGCGCTGCAGACGCTGGCCGCACCGCTGCGGCTGCCGCTGACGCGCATCGGCCGCATCGTCGCCGGCAGCGGCGTCCACTGCGCCGGCCTCGGGCCGGTGCCACCGGGCTACCAGCATTTCGCGTAGCGGCGCGCACGCGGGCGTTGCCCGACACGTCCCTCGCGACCCGCGCCGCGTGGGGGGGGCGGACGTGCAGTGATCGGGGGCATCAGGGAGAGCCTGACGTTGCAGCATTACCGCGAGCGGCCACAGCCTCGCATGCGGACGGGATTGCCTATGGAGTGACCTGAATGCTAGCCTCTTGCCGTCCGTGTTTCCTAGGGGCCTGCGCGCATCGCTCGCGCAGAGGGAGTCGGGCGTTCGCAATATTCCACGGCATTTCAAAGCGCGCCGCGCAGGCGCAGGCCAGTCCTGCAAGGGAGGAAGGGATGCGGGCATTCAATCGGATCAGTGTCGGGGGGTAGTTCTGGCGGCCGGGATTTTGATGGCATCCGGAACTACGCAGGCGGTGGAGCAGGCACCCAGTGAGCAGAAGCCGCCTCCGCATGATTCAGAAACAGTCGTGGTTTATGGAATAACGTTGACGGAGTACTGGGTTCCTCCGATCTATTTTGATTTTCCCGGTAGTTGGTTTACGCCAACCTTGGACTTTGGTGGCGGCGGTGGCGCTTCTCAGGGCAAGGTGGCGGACAAGGGCCGCCAGAAGGTGCAGGACCCCTGTGACAATAAAAACAAAAACGCGACCAACCACCCGGTGCGGATTGCCACCGGCACCAAGTTCCTGCCTGAATTCGATATTCCCTCGGTGGGCGAAGGCATCCCGCTGACGCTGAACCGGCTCTACCAGCAGGGCAACACCAAGATCGGGGCCTTCGGGCCTTCGTGGAGTTCCAACATCGATTACACCCTGGTGTTCGAATACCAGAATCTGGTGTGCTGGGCGTATCTGGACCATGTGGAGCCCTGCGTCCCCGGCGGCAAGCCGCTCTTGACCGTGTATGCCTATGGGCCGAGCGGCTACCCGGTGCGGTTCAATCAGGTGGACGGGCAGTGGCGCTCCGCGCAGGGGGACGTGGCGACCCAGGAGAACGGCGGCTGGGTGGTGCGCTATGCCAGCGGGGATCGCCACGAGTTCGACGGCAACGGCCGCCCGCTGCGGATTCTTGGCGAGCGCGGCATCGGTCTGACCTACAGTTACGATGCAGGCGGGCGCCTGACCCGGATCACCCACACCAGCGGCCGCTTCCTGACCCTGACCTGGATCGGCGGCAAGGTGGCCAGCGTCACCGGTCCGAACGGCAAGAGCTACGCCTACGGCTACGGGGCCAACGGCTATCTCGCCAAGGTCATCTATCCCGACAACCTGGGCACCCGCACCTATCACTACGAAAGCCCGTTTGGGGCCGACCTGCTGACCGGGGTCTCCATCAACGACGTGCGCTATCTGCGCGTGCAGTACATGGGCACGACCGGTGGCGTGAAGGTGCAGTGGTCGGGGCTGGAAGGGGGTGTCGAGCGCAGCAGCTTCGAGTATTTCGATGACCGCACCGAAGTGACCAATGCGCTCGGGCAAAAAACGATCCACTACGTGAGCGAGCAGGACGGCGTGCGCCGCATCATCGCGGTGGAGCGGCCGCCGTCGCCCACCTGCGCCGGCAGCGTGGCGCAGACGTTCTACGATGCGAACGGCAACGTCATCGAGGAGCGCGACCAGTTCGGCGTGCGCACCACCTATGCCTACGATGCCGATCAGCGGCTGATGGAGAAGATCACCGGCATCGGCCCCAATGGGGAGACCGACCAGCAGCAGATCACGCACCTGGTGTGGGATGCGGCGATCAAGTCCCGGCTGAACCAGCTGCAGGTCTATGGCGCCAGCCTGGACCAGCCGCTGAATACCACCACCTACACCTACTACCCGGACGGGGATCCGCGCGCGCGCCTGCTGCAGTCGGCGACGGTGGCCAATCTGGCAGGCGGCCCGGTGGGCAGCCTGACCACCACCTACGCCTACACCCTGCACCCGAACGGCCTGGTGGCCACGATGACGGTGGACGGCCCGCTGGCGGGGGATGGCGATGCGGTCATCTATACCTATGATGCAGCCGGCAACCTGACCAGCGTGCGCAACGGTCTGGGGCATGTGGCGACGTACTCCAATTACAACGCGCTCGGCCAGCCGGGGCGCGTGGTCTCGCCGAATGGCGCCATCGCCGACTACACCTACAACGCGCGTGGCCAGCTGCTGACGGAAACCCGCTGGGTGGACGGGGTGGCGCAGGTCACCCGTACGGTATATGACGATCGCGGCAATCCGGTCAGCGTGACGACGCCCGACGGGGTGACCGTACAGCGTGCGTACGACGGGTACGGTCGGCTGGTGTCGATCAGTCGGGTGACGGCGCTGCCGCTGGAGGAGCCCTGCGATCAGGCAGGGGTGTGGACTGCGTGCTCAGCCGCACCTGGACCGAGACGCAGGCGTACACCTACAACCTGCTCTCGCAGCCGCTCTCGGTGACGGTGAGCTCGCAGTACCGGATGACCTTGTGGGACCAGGAGCGCCGGAAGCCGGTCGTGCGCACGACCACCACGACCCAGCAGCGGGCGACGTTCGAGTACGACGGCAACGGCTTCCTCAGCCGCCGCAAGGGCGAGCACGGGCAGGCTACGACCTACCACTACAATGCCAATGGCGATCTGGACCAGATCAGCGATGCGCTGGGCAATACGGTCAGCTACGGCTACGACCGCCAGCGCCGTGTCACCACGGTGACCGACGCGGCGGGGACCACGGAGACGGGGTATGACGCGCTGGGGCGGGTGGTGTCGGTGCGCGATGCGCGCGGGACTGTCACCCGCTACACCTATGACGGGCTGGGCCACCTGCTGGCGCAGGTCAGCCCGGACACCGGCACCACTGCGTTCACCTACAACGGCGTCGGGCAATTGACGCAGGCCCAGAAGGCGGATCTCACCGTCATTGCCTATGGCTATGATGGGCTGGGGCGCCTGGTCAGCCAGAGCGCGGGCGGGCAGACGCGCACGCTGACCTACGATGCCTGCACCAACGGCAAGGGGCTCCTGTGCGTGGCGGCGAAGACCGGCGGCACGGCGACAGCCGCCAGCTTCGCCTATACCCCCTGGGGCCAGCTCGCCACCCGGCAGGACACCCTCGACGGCACCACCGACACCACGCGCTACGGGTACGACGGCATGGGGCGGCTGGCGCGGCTTGAATATCCCAGCGGCATCACGGTCGGATATGGCTATGCCGATGGGCACCTGGCGACGGTCACGGCGATGGTGAACGGCAGTACGACCACGGTGGCGACGCTGGGGGGTATCAGGCGTTTGGCCCGCCGGCGTATCTGACCTATGGCAACGGGCTGCTGCGCACCTTCAGCTACGACACCGACCGGCGCATCATCGGCATCAGCACGAATGCGGCGGCGGGCCCGCTGCAGAGCCTGACCTACGGGTTCGATGCGGCGGACCGGATCACCGCGATCACCGACGGCGTCGATGCGGCGCAGACGCAGCAGTACCAGTACGACGCGCTGTCGCGCCTGGTGCGGTCGGAGCACGCGGGCGGGAACGTGGCGACGTATGGGTATGACGCGGTCGGCAACCGGGTGAGCCTGGGGAATACCGTCCCGGTCGGCGCAGGCACGTACACCTACGCGCCGGACAGCAACCGCCTGTTGCAGGCCACGGGCGGGGTGAGCCGCGGGTTCACCTACGATGCCACCGGCAATGTCACCGCGTACACCGATGCCGCAGGCATCACGCACACCCTGGCGTATGATCCCTTCGGGCGCCTGGCCGGCCACACGGCGCAGGGGCTGACCACGACCTACACGGTGAACGCCCTGGAGCAGCGGATGGGCAAGCGCAACGCCAGCCACCAGAGCCGCTACGTGTACGCCGGCTTCAATCAGTTGCTGGCGGAGTACACCGATGGCGCGTGGACCAGCTACGTCTATAGCGGCAGCGAGCCCATCGCCCTGGTGCGCAATGATCAGCTCTATTACCTGCACAATGACCACCTGGGGAGACCGCAGCTGGTCACCGACGCCGGCCAGCAGGGGTGTGGAAGGCGGCGAATAGCGCATTCGATCGCCGCGTGACGCGCGACACCTTCGGCGGGCTGAACCTGGGGTTTCCGGGGCAGTACTACGATGCCGAATCCGGCCTATGGCACAACGGCTACCGCGAATACGACGCCAGCCTGGGCCGCTACCTGCAGTCCGACCCGATCGGGCTGGCGGGTGGGGTGAATACGTATGCCTATACCTTTGGAAACCCGGTAAATCTTATTGATCCGCTTGGATTGGAGACGGGGGCGGCATATAGAGCGATCTATCTTGCTGATGGTGGAATTCGGCAAAACACAGGACGAGCCCCAGATTTCATTCAGTTGTCGGCATCGCTATATGTGTTTGGCGGCAGCATCACGCTGAGTCGAAGTGGCAATATCTTCACATCTGGTGGTATCGGAAGGGCATATCCAAACCCGGTGCGCGGGCTGGGCGTCTCGTTGAATGCGGGGAACTTGATGTCGTACTGCCCCAATGCAAAAGAGCAAGGGGCTAAAACCGACAAGTTCCTTACCGGTCTTGGCTATTCTGCCACTGCACACGACGTGATTGGTGGAGGTGTTGCATATTCCCCTGGTAGTGGTGGTGCGGTCCTCTACGGCTTGGGTGCCGGTGTGGAGGTTTCGCCAGGGTCCGTTGGCACTCAGACGCCATGGTCACTTCCGGGATGGTGAAGATAATGACGCCGCGATCCATCCTCTTAAATGTGCTCGGCTTGGCTTTCATCGCCTTCTGCCTGTACTCGGTCGTTGGCCACATGCGTTACTTGAGCAAATCAGAAAAGCCGAGTCGAGAGAGGATCAGTAGAGAGCTGGATGAAGTAGTCGTGGCCTTTCGTGGAGAAAAGTCATCGGCCGTAAAGCTGTTTGAAAAACAATCCGTCTACATATCTGCGCGGGTGAAAATAAAGGGGGAAAGGGATGTGTTCGCAGTAGATGACAGTCAGAAACGGATGGAGGCACATGGATGGCGCAAGGCGCGAGTGGCTTATGGAAATTATGAGCGCTACTGCAAAGGCGATCTTGTTGCAGAAGTAACGCCGCTTGGATCGGATCGCTCATACGCTCTGCAAGTCAATTGGGGCAATGCCGATGCCGTTTGCCAGGTCAAGTGAACTGTGGCGTATCAACCCATATCGGGGTCAGGTTTGTATCGGGGTCAGGTTCACTTTCTGGCCGTAAGCAGAAAGCTCCTGCACCATGGCTTTGGGCCGCATCACCGCGATCACCGATGGCATCGATGCGACGCAGACGCAGCAGTACCGGTACGACGCGCTGTCGCGCCTGGTGCGGTCGGAGCACGCGGGCGGCAACGTGGCGACGTATGGGTATGACGCGGTGGGCAACCGGGTGAGCCTGGGGAATACCGTCCCGGTCGGCGCAGGCACGTACACCTACGCGCCGGACAGCAACCGCCTGTTGCAGGCGGCCACGGGCGGGGTGAGCCGCGGGTTCACGTATGACGCCACCGGCAATGTCACCGCGTACACCGATGCCGCAGGCATCACGCACACGCTGGCGTATGATCCCTTCGGCCGCCTGGCCGGCCACACGGCGCAGGGGATGACCACGACCTACACGGTGAACGCCCTGGAGCAGCGGATGGGCAAGCGCAACGCCAGCCACCAGAGTCGGTATGTGTATGCCGGTTTCAACCGGCTGCTGGTCGAATACACCGACGGGCAATGGACGAGCTACATCTACCGTGGCAGCGAGCCCATCGCCCTGGTGCGCAATAACCAGCTCTACTTCCTGCACCCCGACCACCTGGGCCGGCCGCAACTGGCGACCAATGCCGGGCAGCAGGTGGTGTGGAAGGCGGCCAACCGGGCGTTCGACCGCGGCGTCACTCTCGACACCATCGGCGGGCTGAACCTGGGCTTCCCGGGGCAGTACTACGATGCCGAATCCGGCCTGTGGCACAACGGCTACCGCGAGTACGACGCGGGCCTGGGCCGTTACCTGCAGTCCGACCCGATCGGGCTGGCGGGTGGGGTGAATACGTATGCCTATGTTGGGGGGAATCCGATATCGCGCATTGACCCGTTCGGATTGCGGGAGTGCTATTACACACAGGCAGGCTTGAACGAAGCGCTCGAACCGGTATCTCCAGAGTCGTACCTTCTCGGCGGCGGTCGCTTGGTGTATGCAGGGCTCGCAAAAGCTATCCCTGCGATTGCAGCTACATTGGAGCCAACAACAATAGGGCAAGCTGCATTCGCGGTGGCGGCTCGGAATTCGTTAAAAGATTTGTTCCGTGGGCCACTTGCGCCAGTTTTTGCTGGTATCAGGCAGCCAAGCTTTCAAGCGCAAATGGAAAAATACGGATTTGATGCGGCAAAAGTTTTGTCGAAATCATCCGCAACGAATGCGACTTTGAATAGTGGTGCAGCCGCTGCAGTTGCAGCCACTGCGGCTGCAGATGCGGTGAATAAATCCAATGGCTCGCCATGCTTTTGTAAAGATTAATAGCGAAGCCATGTCGATATTCAGGAGGCTGGTTATTGGGATTGTCATTCTTTCGGCAATATGGGCTGTTGGGTACTTCTTCGCTGGGTTCCAAGTAGCGTGGGTCTTGGTTGTCGCGGCAATCATCATTGCGTTGGTTGGCATGGTAATTACGTGATGCTAGTGACCTGCCCCCTTAAGCCGTACCAGTCGATGCCAGAGGGAATCTGAACAACCCGCACTGATGCAGCAACAGCGGGCGTTCGGCATTCAGGGGCGCTGGCTTACTTTCCGATCCGCGCCAGCATCGCGCGCAGCGCGGCCTGGGTGTCCGGGTGGCTCCACTGTTCGACGAAGCGTTCGAGCTCGATGCGCTCCGGCGCCAGCGCCGCCACGACGTCGCGGCGGGCGATCGCGCGGGTCTCGCGCATCGGCATCGACGGCAGGTGCAGTAGCCGCTCCAGCCAGGCGCGTGCGCGTGCGGGGACGTCGTCGATGTCGGTGAGCTCGTCCACCAGGCCGATCCGCAGCGCCTCGCGCGCCTCCGGCATCGCGCCTTCCACCAGCAGGCGTTCGGCGCGGTGCGCGCCGACCACGCGCGCCAGCAGGGCCTGGATGCCTTCCGGCGCGACCAGGCCGACCTGGGTTTCGTTCAGGCCGATCCGGTAGGGGCCGTCGGCCAGCACCCGGTAGTCGCAGCACAGCGCCGTATCGGGGTCAGGTTCACTTCCTGACCGTAAGCAAAAAGCTCCTGCAGCATGCATGGCTTTGGAACGGATCACCGCGATCACCGACGGCGTCGATGCGGCGCAGACGCAGCAGTACCGGTACGACGCGCTGTCGCGCCTGGTGCGGTCGGAGCACGCGGGCGGGAACGTGGCGACGTATGGGTATGACGCGGTCGGCAACCGGGTGAGCCTGGGGAATACCGTCCCGGTCAGCGCAGGCACGTACACCTACGCGCCGGATGGCAACCGGCTGCTGCAGGGGGTGACGGGCGGGGTGAGCCGCGGGTTCACGTATGACGCCACCGGCAATGTCACCGCGTACACCGATGCCGCAGGCATCACGCACACGCTGGCGTATGATCCCTTCGGCCGCCTGGCCGGCCACACGGCGCAGGGGATGACCACGACCTACACGGTGAACGCCCTGGAGCAGCGGATGGGCAAGCGCAACGCCAGCCACCAGAGTCGGTATGTGTATGCCGGTTTCAACCGGCTGCTGGTCGAATACACCGACGGGCAATGGACGAGCTACATCTACCGTGGCAGCGAGCCCATCGCCCTGGTGCGCAATGATCAGCTCTATTACCTGCACAATGACCACCTGGGGAGACCGCAGCTGGTCACCGACGCCGGGCAGCAGGGGGGTATGGAAGGCGGCGAATAGCGCATTTGGCCGCCGCGTGACGCGCGACACCCTCGGCGGGCTGAACCTGGGGTTCCCGGGGCAGTACTACGATGCCGAATCGGGGCTGTGGCACAACGGCTACCGCGAATACGACGCGGACCTGGGCCGCTACCTGCAGTCCGACCCGATCGGGCTGGCGGGGGGGTGAATACGTATGGGTATGTTTATGGGAACCCTGTAAACCTCACTGATCGCATGGGATTGGCGTGTAACCAACGTGGTTGCTGGAATACTCCGGTGGAATTGAGTTATGCAAACGCTGGGAACTACGGCGTCTATTACCAGGCGGCTTGTGCGGGCGGAGATTCGTATGCCTGTGCAGCGAGGGTCGTGGCAACAGGACAAGGCAACAGTGTTTCATCGATGGTTGGTGCCATTTTCACCAACGGAAATCTGCGCAACTCTTTGAAGCGCGGGGGTAGCAATTGCCCTGATGCGGACATGGAGAACATCAGAAAAGACCTGATGAATGCTCGCGTGAACCAACTCTCCGGCGCTACGCCAAATAATCCAATCAGAGTGTCGGCGCAGAGCATTTCGGATTTCCACAACGCCGTTTTCAGAAGCTATGGCGCTACTGATGGATGGGGGCCATTCCCGGTCTTTGGTGGTGATATTCCCGTCATCGGCAATATGGGTGGATGGAAATGGTGCAGTGCGCCGGCGTGCCAGCCATGACTGTGACCAAGTCATCCATTTGGAAGGCGGCACTGATTGCTCCATTGGGAGTGCCGCTATCAATTACTTTTGCTGTGGCTTGGGAAGCGCTGTCGAATTTTGGGGTTTACGGGCTCCGTGATCTGCCTGTCGCCATGCTGTTCGTTTTCTTGTTCGGATTACCCATTAGTTATGGCGCAATGTTGCTATTTGGTCTGCCATACCTTTTGTGGCTTCGTTCAAGAGGCTGGTTGACTTGGGCGTTTGTTTGTATCGGGGCTGCTGTTCTCGGTTCGGCTATATGGGTTGGTTATTGGCAGTTGAGCCTTCGCCCCCCATCACTTGCGCGCACCATTCCGGTTGGAGCAATGATCGGGCTTGTTGTTGGTATCATTTTTAGCTTGACCGCAAAGTTGCCAAAATGAGTTGTGTAGAATCAAAAAGCCTCGCCCTTCGGGCGTAGCGTATCGCGTATCGGGGTCAGGTTCACTTTCTCGCCGTAAGCAGAAAATTCCTGTGCCATGGCTTTGGACCGCATCACCGCGATCACCGATGGTGTGAATGCGGCGCAGACGCAGCAGTTCCAGTACGACGCGCTGTCGCGGCTGGTGCGCGCGGAGCACGCAGGCGGCAACGTGGCCAGCTACGGGTACGACGCGGTGGGCAACCGGGTGAGCCTGGGGAATACCCTGCCGGCGAGCGCGACGGGCTACGCCTACGCCGCCAGCGGCAACCGGCTGGTGCAGGCGGTGGCGGGCGGCGTAAGCCGCGGGTTCACCTACGACGCCACCGGCAATGTCACCGCGTACACCGATGCCGCAGGCATCACGCACACGCTGGCGTATGATCCCTTCGGCCGCCTGGCCGGCCACACGGCGCAGGGGATGACCACGACCTACACGGTGAACGCCCTGGAGCAGCGGATGGGCAAGCGCAACGCCAGGGGGAGGTTACGTCAGGGCGGTGGCAGCAGCTTGCCCGGGTTGAGGATGCCGTCCGGGTCGAGTGCGCGCTTGATCGCGCGCATGGCTTCCAGCGTGGCCGCATCGAAGGCGTGCGCCATGAAGTCGCGCTTGGACAGGCCGATGCCGTGTTCGCCCGAGAGCGTGCCGCCGAGCGCCAGCGCCAGCGCGAACACCTGCGGCAGCGCGGCCTGCGCGCGCGCGGTCTCGGCGGCGTCGTCCGGGTGGTAGAGCAGGTTGACGTGCAGGTTGCCGTTGCCGGCGTGGCCGAAGCAGGCGATGGTCAGCGCGTGCGCTTCCGCCAGCGCCTCCACGCCGGCCACCAGATCGGGGATGCGCGAGACCGGCACCACCACGTCTTCGTTGATCTTGCCGGGCGCAATCGTGCGCAGCGCCGGCGACAGCGCGCGCCGCGCCGCCCACAGGCGTTCGCGCGCCGCGCCGTCCTGCGCCACGTCCATATCGATCAGGCCGTCGCTGTCGGCGGCCGTGCCGAAGGTGGCGAGGATGTCCGGCAGGGCCTCGAGGCTGCCGTCGGCCTCGATCAGCAGCATTGCGCCGGCTTCGGGCACGTCGCTGCCGTTGCGGCGCAGCAGGGTGAGGCTGCGGCGGTCCAGGAACTCCAGCGTCGCCGGCACCACCGGCTGCGCCATCAGCCGGGAGACGGCCGCGGCGGCGCTGGCGGCGTCGCGGTAGAACGCGCGCAGGCCGGCCTGCGCCTGTGGGCGCGGGGTCAGCTTGAGCGTGGCCTCGACGATCAGCGCCAGGGTGCCTTCGCTGCCGACCAGCAGACGGGTCAGGTCGTAGCCTGCCGAGGCCTTTGTGTAGGCACCGCCGACCCGGATCAGCTCGCCCGCGCCGGTGACCGCGACCAGCCCCAGCACATTGTCGCGGGTGGCGCCGTACTTCACCGCGCGCGGGCCGCCGGCGTTGGTGGCGAGATTGCCGCCGATGGTGCAGCTGTCGGCGCTGGAAGGATCCGGCGGCCAGAACAGGCCGTGCGGTGCCAGCGCGGCCTGCAGCGCACCGTTCAGGACGCCCGGTTCCACCACCGCGCAGCGGTCGGCGGGCTGGATGGCCCGGATGCGGTCCATGCGCGCGAACGACACGGCGATCGCTTCGGGGGTCGGCACCGCCGCGCCGGTGGTGCCGGTGCCGGTGCCGCGGGCGACGATCGGCACGCCGTGCGCGCGGCAGGCGCGGACGAGGGCCACGACCTGCTCGCGCGTGCGCGGCAGCGCCACCGCCTGCGGTGGCACGTGGCGGCGGGAGTCGTCGCCGCCGTGGGCGTCGCGTGTCGCTTCGTCCACGTGCCAGCCGTCGCCCAGCAGCGCGGCGAGCTCGGCGGCGAGGGCGGCGGGCAGGGGCATGCGAATCACGCTTCGTCGGCGCGGAAGGCGTCGCGCAGCCGGGTGAGCGCGGGCGCGGCCGGGTCGCCCGAGGCGGCCACGACATCGAATCGACAGGAGGCATGCGCATGTTCTGGATGCCGGACCAGGAAGTCCTGCGCCGCCTGCACCAGTCGTCGGCGCTTGCCGGCATCCACCGAGGCCGCGCCGCCGCCGAAGTCGGGATTCGCACGATAGCGTACCTCCACGAACACCACGCTGCCGGCGTCGTCCATCACCAGGTCGAGTTCGCCGCCGCGGCTGTGTGCGTTGCGCGCCAGCAGGCGCAGGCCGTGGGCTTGCAGGAACGCCAGCGCAGCCGCTTCAACCGCCGCGCCGCGCTGCTGGCGGGAAGGCTCAGGGCGCGCCATCGGGCAGCGACAGCGGGCGTCCGCCGCGGAACTGTGACCATGCCGGCTGCCGCTGCACGTTGCCGAAGCCGTCCAGCTGCAGGCGGCCGGTGGCGCCCCGCAGGGTAGCGTTCGGCTGCAGGGCCAGATGCTGCAGATATCCGGTGAGTCGCCAGGCATCGAGGCCGAATGCGAACAGGCGCGCCGCCGGCCCCTTGGCGGTCACCACCTGCGCCGCGGCGACGGCCTGGCTCGGCAGCCCGGGCACTGGTTCCACCAGCCAGGGTTCGGTCGGGAAGAGGGTGCCGTCCAGCGCCGAGTCCTCGTCCGGCTTGCCGGTGCCCTGGGTGATCTGCGAGCTGGCGTAGCGCGGCAGCTGGCCGAGGTTGGCCAGCGCCAGCTGCGGCACCACGCTGCGCGCCTGCGGCCCCTTGAGCACCAGCAGCACCGCGTCTGGCGCCGGTGTGAGCGCGGCGAGTGCGCTGGCAAGCGCGGGCGTGGCCGGCAGTCGCGTCACCTGCGCCCCGCGCTGCCGCAGCAGGGTTTCGGCCGCATGAGCGGTGCGCTGCTGGGCAACTTCGCTGCCGGCGATCAGCAACACGTGACGGCGGCCGCGCTCGGCCAGCGCCAGCGCCAGGCTGACGCCCTCGTCCTCTGGTGACAGCGAGAACGCCGCGCTGCCCGGCGTCGGGCTGCGGTCGCCGCGGTTGAGCGCCAGCAGCGGCAGCGGGGGGGCGTCCGCGAACACGGCATCCACGTCCTCGCGCAGCAGCGGGCCGACCGCGAAGTCGTTGCCGTCGGCGGCCGCGCGCGCGAGCGCGGCCTGGGCACCGCCGACGGTGTCGTAGAAGCGCAGTTGCGGCCGGCGCCGGGTTTCGCCGTAATAGCCGCTCAGATAGCCATCACGCACGGCGGCCGCAGCGGGTGCCTGCGGCCCGGACAGCGGCAGCAGCAGCGCCACCTGCAGCGGAGGGCGGTAGCCGTCCGCCTCGGCCGGTGGGCGTTGGGCCGCCCCGAAATCGGCCTCGCTGCGGGCGAACGGATGCGGCAGCGGCAGCCCGCGCCGCAACAGCGCGCGGCCGGCAAAGGCATACAGCGGATCCTCGGCGGGCAGCCGCGCTGCATCCCGGGCCAGGGTGGCATCGTCCAGCGCTGTCAGTAGGCGTTCGATGGCCTCGCCATTGGCGCGCCGCGCCGGCCCGGTCAGGCGCGCGTGGTTGGCGGCCAGCGCCTGCGCCTGCACGGTGGCTTCGGCATAGGGCGGCGGCGGCGGGGCTTTCGGCGCCACGTTCGCGCAGCCGGCCAGCGCCAGCAGCAGGACGAGCAGGAAGGATCGCATCGGGGCCACGGGCGGGGCGCTCGCTGGGGGAACCGGCTAGGATTCTACCCGCGCCCACGTTGAAGGCACCCATGCAGGTTCCCGGCACTCTGTTCGTCGTCGCCACACCGATCGGCAACCTGGGCGATTTCACTCCGCGCGCGCAGCAGGTGCTGCGCGAGGTGGCGGCGATCTGCGCCGAGGACACCCGCCGCAGCGGCCAGCTACTGGCGCATTTCGGTATCGCGACGCCCTTGCTGGCGCTGCACGAGCACAACGAGGACGCGATCGCGCAGCGGATCGTGGCGCGCCTGCTGGCCGGCGAATCGCTGGCGCTCATCAGCGACGCCGGCACCCCGCTGGTGTCCGATCCCGGCTTCCGGCTGGTGCGCGCGGCGCGCGGCCGGGGTGAAGGTCAGTCCGGTGCCGGGCGCCAGCGCGCTCATCGCCGCGCTCAGCGTGGCCGGGCTGCCCAGCGACCGTTTCGCCTTCGAGGGCTTCCTGCCGGCCAAGGCCGCGGCCCGGCGCGAGCGCCTGCAGGCGCTCGCCGGCGAGACGCGCACGCTCATCTTCTACGAGTCCGCGCACCGCATCGGGGAGGCCCTGGCCGACATGGCGACGGCCTTCGGCGGCGCGCGCCCCGCGGTGCTGGCGCGCGAGCTGACCAAGCTGTTCGAGACGGTGCGGGACGGCAGCCTGTCCGGCCTGCTGGCGCAGGTCGAGGCCGATCCCGACCAGCGCCGCGGTGAGTTCGTGCTGCTGGTGCAGGGCGCCGCCGGGGATGGCGACGCCAAGGTGGCCGAAGGCCGGCGCCTGTATGCCCGGCTGAAAGAGCACCTGCCGCCGTCCACTGCGGCCAAGCTGGCGGCGGAGCTGTCCGGCGCGCCACGCAAGGCGCTGTACGGGGCGGAGTGAGGCGCGCCGCGCCGGCACGTGCGACAATCCGCGCCGGCGGAGTCGGCCAGGCAGTCGCGTCATCCCTTGCGGATGCCGAGGAAAGTCCGGGCTCCACAGGGCACGGTGCCAGGTAACGCCTGGGCGGCGCGAGCCGACGGAAAGTGCAACAGAAAGATACCGCCCAAGACTGCTTCGGCAGGACGGCAAGGGTGAAATGGTGCGGTAAGAGCGCACCGCGAGCCTGGCAACAGGCCGGCACGGCAAACCCCACCGGGAGCAAGACCAAATAGGGAGACGATGAGGCGGCCCGCCGAGTCTCCGGGTAGGTTGCTCGAGCGTCGCGGCGACGCGGCGCCTAGAGGAATGGCTGCCACGGCGCGCAGGCGCCGACAGAACCCGGCTTATCGGCCGGCTCCGCCGCCTTCATTCCAGACCTCCCGCCCGTGGTTCGACAGGCCCACCACGAACGGGATGACGGGTTCGCCCCGTGCGGCAGTTCTTGCGGACGCCTGGCGGGCTTTAACACCTGGCTGTGTTTCGGCTGAGCCAGGTTTACGCCGGATCGATCATGCTAGTGGCGTTCGCGTCGGCCGTCCGGCGCTGCGATGAGGCCTGGCGCATGCACTCCGTTTCGAATCGTCCCCGACTCCTGAGCCGGCCGCCGGCGATGCCGCGCTGGCCGCGCGCGTGCATGCGCGGCCCAGCATCTCCTGCGTGATTCCGTGCCGCAACGAGGCCGGCAACCTCGACCTGCTGCTGCCGCGGCTGCTGGCGGTGCTGGAGCCGCTGGCGCCGGCGTGGGAGATCATCCTGGTGGATGACGGCAGCACCGACGACACCCCGCAGCGGCTGGCGGCATGGACCCGTCGCGCCGGCATCCGCACGGTCGAGCTGTCGCGCAATTTCGGCAAGGAGGCGGCGCTGACCGCCGGGCTGCAGGCCGCGCGCGGCGAGGTGGTGGTGATGCTGGATGCCGACCTCCAGCACGCGCCGGAGCTGATCCCGACCCTGCTGGAGAAGTGGCGGGAAGGCGCCGACAGCGTGTATGCCGTGCGCAGCAGCCGCGCCGACGAGAGCCTGTTCAAGCGGCTCGGCGCGCGCGGCTTCTACGCGCTGGTGAACGCGGGCGACCGCGTGGAGATCCCGCCCAATGCCGGCGATTTCCGGCTGATGGACCGCGCGGTGGTGGAGGCGCTGCTGGCACTGCCCGAGCGCAACCGCTTCATGAAAGGGCTGTACGCCTGGGTCGGGTTCCGCGCGGTGGCGGTGCCCTACATGCCGGACGCGCGCGCCGGCGGGCGCACCCACTTCCGTCCGATGCGGCTGGTGAACTTCGCGCTGGACGGGCTGATCGGCTTCTCCACCTGGCCGCTGCGCCTGCTCACGCTCACCGGCTTCACGCTGGCCATGCTCGCGTTCGGCTATGGCCTGTTCCTGGTGGTCGAGTACCTGCTGCACGGGCACCGGGGTCAGCGGCTGGACCACGATCGTGGTCGGCGTGATGTTCTCCGCCGGGATGCAGCTGGTGGCGCTGGGCGTGGTCGGGGAATACGTCGGGCGCATCTTCGAGGAGGTCAAGCGGCGGCCGCTGTATATCGTCAGGCGCCGGCGCGGCCAGGGGCTGGGCGAGTGAGCGCGCCGGTGCAGGCGTCCCCGCGCGGCACTCTCCAGGTCGCGCTGCTGGCGTTTGTGTGGCTGGCGCTGCTGGCCTGGGCGCGGCCGCTGATGCTGCCGGACGAAGGCCGCTACGTCGGCGTGGCCTGGGGCATGCTGCGCAGTGGCGACTGGCTGACCCCGGCCCTGGACGGGCTGCCGTACTTCCACAAGCCGCCGCTGTTCTACTGGATCACCGCGGCGGCGATGAAGCTGCTGGGGGTGTGGGAGTGGCCGGCGCGGCTGGCCTCGATCCTCGGTGCGTGGGCCGGGGCGCTGGCGGTGTTTCTGCTCCTGCGGCGCTGGTGGGGCGAGCGCGATGCGCGCCTGGCGCTGTGGGTGCTGCTGCTGCAGCCGGCGTTCTATCTGGGCGCGCAGTTCGCCAATCTCGACATGCTGGTGGCCGGCGCGATCACCGTCACCATCGTGCTGCTGGCGCAGGCGGCGCTGGCGCTGGAGCGCGGCCTGCCGTACCGCGGCGCGCTGCTGGGCGCGTACGTCGCGGCCGCGCTGGCGGTGCTGGCCAAGGGCCTGATCGGGATGGTGCTGCCGGGCCTGGTGGTGACCGCCTGGCTGCTCTCGGGCGGCCGCTGGCGCACCTGGCTGCGCCTGCTGTCGCTGCCGGGGCTGGTGCTGTTCGCACTGGTCGCCGCGCCGTGGTTCATCGCCATGCAGCAGCGGTTCCCGGACTTCCTGCATTACTTCTTCGTGGTCCAGCACTTTAAGCGTTTCGCGGAAACCGGTTTCAACAACGTGCAGCCGGTCTGGTTCTACCCGGCGGTGCTGGCGCTGGCCACCTTGCCGTGGCTGCCCTGGCTGAAGCCGCTGCTGGCCCGCGGGCAGGGCGTGGATCCGCTGCGCGCCGACCTGCGCCGGCTGATGTGAGCTGTGGGTGGTGGTGGTGGCGGCGTTCTTCTCGCTGCCGGCGTCCAAGCTGGTGGGCTACATCCTGCCGGCGATCCCGCCGCTGGCGGTGCTGCTGGCGGACGGGGTCGCCGCGCACCGCCGCCGTTACGGCCGCCTCGGACGCGGCTGGTGGGTCAGCGCGGGCGTCTCGGTGGCGTTCTGCGTGCTGGTGATCGGCCTGCTGGCGGCACGCACGCCGCATTCCAGCAAGGGGCTTGGGCTGGAGCTGCGCGCCCAGCGCCAGGCGGGCGCGCCGGTGTTCCTGCTGGGCGAGTACTACTTCGACCTGCCGATCTACGCGCGGCTGGAGCAGCCGGTGGCCTACGTGCTGGACTGGGACGATCCGGCGATCCGCCGCCGCGATACCTGGCGCAAGGAGCTGGCCGATGCCGGCGACTTCGATCCGGCGCTGGCGCGCAGCCTGCTGCTGCGTCCATCGCAGCTGGCGCCGGCCCTGTGCCGGGCGCCGGTGGCCTGGCTGGTGGGGCCGCGGGCCGCGCCGCAGGCGTTCCCGCTGCTGGCGCAGGCGCGCCAGGTGGCGGCCAGCGGCGAGGCCGCGCTGTGGCGGATCGAACCTGCGCAGCCGGCGGTCAGGGCTGCGCTGGGCTGTCCCGGAACACCCACAGCCGGCTCAGCATCCAGGTGATCCCGGCCACGAACACCAGCACCCCGCCCAGCAGCAGCTGGTAGCCGATCCGGCTGAGGTGCAGCGCCAGCGCGTAGGTGGTCTCGTTCAGGGCGAAGCCGAAGGCCGAGAGCAGGAAGAACCGGCGCGCGGAATCGCGCACCGGCACCCCGTGGCCGCGGAAGGTCAGGTGATGGTGGCCGGCGAACGAGACCACGAAGGCCACCAGCCAGCCCAGCACGTTGGCCGCCAGCGGCGGCAGGCCGGCGTGTTCCACCAGCGCCACCACCACCAGCCAGTGCACGGCGGCGGCGGCGCAGCCGACGGCGATGAAGCGCAAGGGGCGCGGGATGTGGTGCACCATGTCGGAGTCAGGGGCTAAAGAGGCGAGACGGATGGAAACAGGACTGCCGGAAACCGGCCTGTGCATCTGCGCCGATGATTACGGGCTGGATGCGGGGGGTCAACGCCGCGGTGGCGCAACTGGCCGGGCGCGGCCGCCTGCAGGCCACCGGCGCGCTGGTGGGCGCGCCGGCCTGGCGGCAGGGGTTGCACTGGCTGCGCGACGGCGCCGCCGGCGGGCTGGAGGTCGGGTTGCATCTGGATTTCACCGAGGCGCCGCTGACGCCGGGGGCGCGCCACCGGTTGCAGGCGCTGATCGCGCAATCCTACGCAGGTTCGCTGGATGCCGCGATGGTGCGCGCCGAGATCTGCGCCCAGCTCGACGCATTCGAGGACGGCCTGGGGCGCGCGCCGGCCTTCGTCGATGGCCACCAGCACGTGCACCAGCTGCCGGTGATCCGGCGCGCGCTGCTGGAGGAACTGGCGCGGCGCTATCCGGCGTCCGGCCCGCGGCCGTGGTTGCGCGACACCCGCGGCCGCTGGGCGGCGATGCGGGTGGCGGGCCTGCAGGATGCGGCCAAGGCGGGGGTGATCGCGGCGCTGGGCGCGCGCGCGCTGGCGGCCAGTGCGCGCCGCGCCGGGTTCCGCCAGAACCGCGGCTTTCTCGGCGTGTACGGCTTCAGCGGCGGGCAGGCGCGCTATGTCGGGCTGCTGCGCGGCTGGCTGGCGACGGCGCGCCCCGGAGATCTGCTGATGTGCCATCCCGGCGACCGCGCCGGCGATGCGCTGGGTGCGGCACGCCAGGCCGAGTTCGACGTGCTGTCCGGCCTGGCGCTGGACGACTGGCTGGCGCAGGCGCGGGTGCGGCTGGCGCCGATGCGCAGCCTGCTCGCGGCCTGAGCGGGCGCCTCGCGCCGCTGCCAGTCCGCGCGCCTTCAGTCGGCCAGTGTGGTTTCGCCCAGGAACACCCCGCCCGGCCCGAACCGGCGCTCGCAGATGTGGCCGCGCCCGGCGGCATCCACCCGCAGCAGGGTGCTGGCGCGGGTGCCGTAGCGTACGCCGCGGATGAAGCAGGGCGAGAGCCGTCGCTCCAGCGCCAGCCCGACGCCGGTGTCCGGCAGCTCCGCGTCCGTGGCCGGGGTTTCATCCGCCAGTGCCTGCCACAGCGGTTGCGGGTCGTCGTCGCCGGCCGCCACCCAGGCCTGCAGCGCCATGCGCAGGCGGCGTACCTTGGGCCAGTCGGCATCCAGCGGGCCGTTCGACAGTGCGTGCACGCCGGGCGCGAGGCGTCGCCACGCCGGTCCCGGATGGTTGCCGACGTACAGGCAGTCGTGCGCATCGGCCAGCACCAGATTGAACGGCGCGTAGCGCGCCGCCTGCGCCGCCACCTGCGCCGCGTACTCGGCGGCCGCCTGCGCGCCGGTCAGGAACGCCACCGGCAGGTCGCCGCGCGAGGGGCCGATGAACGGGCGCGGCAGGCCATTGCGCACATTGGTCACCACCGCCATGCGTGCGTCCCGCCCCAGCCCCAGCCAGGTGCCGCCGGCCTGCAGGTCGCGGCCGGCGCGGATCCGCAGATCCGGCCATCGGGAAAGCGCCGCGGCAGGGCGCGCGTGCGCCTCGTCGCGGTTGCCGGCCACGACCAGGCGCCAGCGCGGGTGGATGTTCCAGGCGAGGGCGACCACGCACATGCGCGCATTGTGCCGGCGCATGGCAACGGGATTTGCTGCGCCGCAGCAATCGTTCGAAATGGCGGGCGCGCCTGAATGCGGCCAGCCCCGGAAGCGTGTGCTGTCTCAAAATTTGAGACGGAACATAAGCTTGTGGATAAAGCTTGAACAAGTTCTTGAAGTTTGCTGCAAGTCCTTGACCGGGCTTGGGAAATGTCCCGCGCGAAGTTGTTGACAGGCGGGGAAGGCCTGCTAATGTGGTGCTTCGTGGGAAAACCGGGAAAAAGTGGTTTTCTCGGGGCGAACTCCGTGGCAGACGGGGCAGGCGACAGGCAATGTTTCACGGCGAGACCGCCATCACCATCGACGACAAGGGCCGGCTGGCGATCCCGACCAGCTACCGGGACCTGGTCGCGCGTGCGTGCGGCAACCGCCTGGTGGTGACCTACAGCCCGTTCGACACCGACGCGCTCTACATCTATCCGCACCACGTGTGGGAGACGCTGCGCGAGAAGGTCAACGCGTTGCCCAAGGCCAAGCGCGCCAACCGCATCCTGCAGTTCAAGCTGGTCGGCGCGGCGACGTTCGTGGAGCCGGATGGCAGTGGCCGCATCTCGCTGCCGGCCAGCCATCGTGCGGCGGTGGGGATCGATCGCAAGGTCGTGTTGCAGGGAAGCGGCGACAAGTTCGAGCTGCGCAGCGAGCAGGCGCATCTGGGTCAGGTCCACCAGGTCCTCGGCGACGAGGACATGGACGACGACCTGCTGGGCCTGCCGTTGTGACCGGCGGTGGCGCGGACAGCGCGTCCGCCCACCTCCCGGTGCTGTTGGCCGAGGTCATGGACGGTCTGGCGGTGAAAGGGGATGGACGCTATCTGGATGGCACGTTCGGGCGCGGCGGGCATGCGCGCGGGGTGTTGCAGCGGCTGGGGCCGCAAGGGCGTTTGCTGGTGATGGACAAGGACCCGGAAGCGATCGCGGAGGCCATGCGGATGGCCGCGGCCGATGCGCGCCTGCACTGGCGGCGCGGCAGCTTCGCCACCCTGGCCGGCTGGGAGGAAACCGCCTCGGGCCTCGACGGCGTGCTGCTGGACCTGGGCGTGTCCTCGCCGCAGCTGGACGTGGCCGCGCGCGGATTCTCGTTCGGCAAAGACGGCCCGCTGGACATGCGCATGGACCCCGAGGCCGGCGAGAGCGCGGCCGACTGGCTGGCGCGCGCCTCCGAGCAGGAGATCGCCGACGTGCTGTGGACCTACGGCGAAGAGCGCCAGAGCCGCCGCATCGCGCGCGCGATCGTGGCCCGCCGCAGCCAGCAGCCGATCGCCCGCACCGCGCAGCTGGCTGAGCTGATCGCGCAGGTGATGCCGCGCGGCGACAGCAAGACCCATCCGGCCACCCGCAGCTTCCAGGCCATCCGCATCCACATCAACCGCGAGCTGGCCGATCTCGAGGCCGGCCTCGACGCCGCGCTGGCGCGCCTGAAGCCCGGTGGGCGGCTGGTGGTGATCAGCTTCCATTCGCTGGAAGACCGCATCGTCAAGCAGTTCATGGCCCGCCACGCGAAGGCGCCGCCGGCCAACCGGCGGATGCCGGTGGCGGTGGCGTTCACCCCGATCCTGCGTCTGGTCGGCGGCGCGCAGAAGGCCGGCGCGGCGGAGCTGGCGGCCAATCCGCGCGCGCGCAGCGCGGTGCTGCGGGTCGCGGAAAAGCTGGAGGTGGCGGCATGATCCGTGGCCTGCTCGTCGCCGCGCTGGTGCTGGCCAACGTCGCCAGCGCACTGCTGATCGTGCGCGACCGCCACGAGCACCGGCAGGCGTTCATCGCGCTGACCCGGCTGGAGAAGGCGCGCGACGACCTCAACATCGAGTTCGGCCGGCTGCAGCTGGAGCAGGCCACCTGGGCGGAGAGCAACCGCGTGGACCAGGTGGCGCGCGCACAGCTGGGCATGGCCTTCCCGCGCACCGAAGACGTCGTGGTGGTGCGGCGATGACCCGCTTCGGCAAACAGCGTCCGCGGGTGGCCGGCAGCGGCGAGCGCCGCGAGCGCGCGCGCCTGCAGCTGGACCTGCGCAAGCGCCTGCTGCTGGTGTGCGTGCTGCTGGGGGCGGGTTCGATGGCGCTGCTGGCGCGCGCGTTCAACCTGCAGGTGGTGGACCAGGCGTTCTACCGCAAGCAGGGGGATGCACGCTTCGTGCGCGAGATCCCGATCGCCACCTCGCGCGGGATGATCACCGACCGCAACGGCGAGCCGCTGGCGATCTCTTCGCCGGTGGAATCGATCTGGGCCAACCCGAAGGAGCTGCTGAAGTCGCCCGAGCGCCTGCCGCAGCTGGCGCAGGCGCTGGGCATGCCGCAGGACGAGCTGGCCAGTCGCCTGAGCGCGCGCGCCGACCGCGAGTTCGTGTATCTCAAGCGCCGGATCAACCCGGACGAAGCCGCGCGCATCCTCGCGCTGGACATCCCCGGGGTCGCCGGCCAGCGCGAATACCGCCGCTTCTACCCGCAGGGCGAGGTGCTGGCGCACGTGCTGGGCTTCACCAACATCGACGACCGCGGCCAGGAAGGGCTGGAGCTGGCGTTCGACGACTGGCTGAGCGGCACCCCGGGCGCCAAGCGCGTGATCCGCGACAACAAGGGCCGGATCGTCGAGAACGTGGACCTGGTGCGACCCGCGCAGCCGGGGCACGACCTGGTGCTGAGCATCGATCGCCGCATCCAGTACCTGACCTACCGCGAGCTGCGCAACGCGGTGGCCGAGACCGGCGCCAGCAGCGGTTCGGCGGTGGTGCTGGACGTGGCCACCGGCGAAGTGCTGGCGATGGCCAACATTCCCTCGTTCAATCCGAACGCGGTTGGCGCCAGCCCGCGCGACGCCCACCGCAACCGCGCCGTCACCGACCTGATGGAGCCGGGCTCGACCATGAAGCCGCTCACCGTGGCGGCGGCGCTGGAAGCGGGCGTCATCACCCCGGCCACCCTGTTCGACACCAATCCCGGCTGGATCCCGAACGGCACCTACCGCACCACCGACACCCACAACTACGGGGTGCTGGACACCACCGGCGTCATCCGCAAGAGCTCCAACGTCGGCGCCGCCCTGATCGCGCGCCGCCTGAGCAACGCGCAGTTCAACGAATTCGTGCGCCGCTTCGGCTACGGCCGGTCCACCGGCAGCGGCTTCCCCGGCGAGGCGGCCGGGTTGTTCCCCACGCCCGACCGCTGGAGCGGCACCAGCAAGCAGACCATGAGCTACGGCTATGGACTGAGCGCGACCCCGCTGCAGATCGCCACCGCCTATGCGGCGCTGGGCAACGGCGGCCTGCTGCACCAGCCGACCTTCGTGAAGGGCCAGCACAACCCGCCGCGGCGGGTGCTGGATGCGAGGATCGCCCACGAAGTGCTGCAGATGATGCAGACCGTCACCGAGCCGGGCGGTACCGCCACCCAGGCGGCGATCCTCGGCTACCACGTGGCCGGCAAGACCGGCACCTCGCGCAAGGCCAGCGCCGGCGGCTACTCGCGCCGCTACATCGGCTACTTCGCCGGGCTGGTGCCGGTGGACCATCCGCGCTTCGCGATGGCGGTGGCGATCAACGACCCCGATCCGTCGCGCAAGGGCTATTACGGCGGCGTGGTCGCCGGCCCGGTGTTCCGCAACGTGATGGAAGGCGCGCTGCGCCTGATGGACGTGGCGCCCGACGACCTGCCGGCCTGGCTGGCCGCGCAGCAGGCCGCCGAGGCCCGGCGCCAGAAGGGCGACGGTCGCGCCGTGCTGGCCACCGCCGCGGTGGCCTCGCCGGTTGCGGCGGCGGGAGGTGCGCAATGAGTGCCGAACACGTGCGCCGGATGCTGCTGGGCGAGCTGCTGCCCGAGCTCGAGGGGCTATCCGCCGAGCTGGCCATCACCGGGCTGGTGCAGGACAGCCGCGAAGTGCGCCCGGGCGATGCGTTCGTGGCGATCGGCGGCTTCGGTGCGCATGGGCTGCATTTCGCGGACGCGGCCAAGGCCGCTGGCGCCGCCGCCGTGCTGTACGAACCACCGGCTCCGGACGATCTGCCGGCGCCCGCCGACGCGATCCCGGTACCGGGCCTGCGCGCGCGATGGGCGCGTTGGCCGACACCTTCCACGGCCATCCCAGCGCGGCAATGGCCACCGTCGGCGTCACCGGTACCAACGGCAAGACCTCGACCGTGCAGCTGCTAGCCCAGGCCTGGACGTTGCGCGGGCAGAAGGCGGGCACGCTGGGTACGCTGGGGGCCGGGATCTGGCCGAAGGCGGTGCCGACCGGCTTCACCACCCCGCTGGTGCTGCGCCTGCACGCCCTGCTAGCCGAGCTGCGCGACCAGGGCGCCTCGGCGGTGGCGATGGAAGTCTCTTCGCATGCGCTCGACCAGGGCCGGGTGGACGGCGTGCATTTCGACGTCGCGGTGTTCACCAACCTCACCCGCGATCATTTGGACTACCACGGCGACATGGCGCGCTACGGCGCAGCCAAGGCGAAGCTGTTCGACTGGCCGGGGCTGCGCGCGGCGGCGGTGAACCTGGACGATGCGTTCGGGCGCGAGCTGTTCGCGGCGGTGCAGGGCAAGGTGCGCGCGCTGGGGTTCTCCTCGCGCGGGGCACCCGGCGCCAGCGTGCGCGCCGAGGAGCTGGTGCTGGACGCCGGCGGCATCGGCTTCCTGCTGCATGCCGGCGGCCAGGCGCACCCGGTGCGCTCGCCGCTGCTGGGGCGCTTCAACGTGGACAACCTGCTGGGCGTGGCGACCACCCTGTTCGCGCTGGACATGGCGCCGGCGCTGATCGCCGAGACCCTGTCGCAGTTGCTGCCGGTGGACGGCCGCATGAACCGGCTGGGCGGCGCGCCGGGGCAACCGCTGGTGGTGGTGGACTACGCGCACACCCCGGACGCGCTGGAGCAGGCGCTGGCCTCGCTGCGTGCGCATGCCGCCGGGCGCCTGGTCTGCGTGTTCGGCTGCGGTGGCGAGCGCGACACCGGCAAGCGCCCGCAGATGGCGGCGATCGCCGAGCGCCTGGCCGACGTGGTGATCGTCACCGACGACAACCCGCGCGGCGAGGACGGCGATGCGATCGTGGCCGACATCCTCGCCGGCTTCCTCGCCCCGCAGGCGGTGGTGGTGCAGCGCGACCGCGCCACCGCGATCGCCAGTGCGATCGCCCAGGCCGCGCCCGGTGACGTGGTGCTGGTGGCCGGCAAGGGCCACGAACCCTACCAGGAGATCGCGGGCGTGAAGCACCCGTTCGAGGATGCCGCGGTGGCGCGCGAGTGCCTGCGCCGGCGCGGCGGGGAGGATGCGGCATGACCCCGCGCCTGCTCAGCTGGATCGCGCAGGCCACCGGCGGCCGCCTGCACGGCGCCGACCGCACGGTGGATGCGATCGCCACCGACACCCGCGCGCTGCCGGGCGGCGACGCGCTGTTCGTCGCCCTCAAGGGCGAGCGCTTCGACGGGCATGCGCACGTGCAGGCCGCGGTCGATGGGGGCTGCGTGGCCGCGCTGGTGGCGCAGGTGCAGGAAGTCGACATCCCGCAGGTAGTGGTGGCCGACACCCAGCGCGCGCTGGGCAGCCTGGCCGCCGCGGTGCAGATGGGCCGTGCCACCAAGGTGCTGGCGGTCACCGGCAGCAACGGCAAGACCACGGTCAAGACCCTGCTGCTGTCGATCCTGCGCCAGCTCGGTGGGGCCTACGCCAATCCCGGCAACCGCAACAACGAAATCGGGCTGCCGCTGGCAGTGCTGGAAGCGCCCGACGACGCGCGCTTCGCGGTGTACGAGATGGGCGCCGGCAAGCCCGGCGACATCGCCTACCTGTGCGCGATCGCGCGGCCCGACGTGGCGCTGGTCAACAACGTCGGCGCCGCCCATCTGGAGCGCATGGGCAGCCTGCTCGGCGTGGCCCAGACCAAGGGTGCGATCTACCAGGCGCTGCCCGACGACGGGGTGGCGGTGGTGAACGCGGACGATGCGTTCGCGGTGTATTTCAGCGAGCGCCTGCGCGGGCGGCGGATGATCCGGTTCGGGATCGAGGCCGCGGCCGAGGTCAGCGCGCGCGCGATCCAGGCCGGGATCGACGGCTCGCGCTTCGTGCTGGTGACGCCCGCGGGCGAGGTGGAGGTCGCCCTGCCGCTGGCGGGCCGCCACAACGTGCGCAACGCGCTGGCGGCGGCGGCGATGGCGCTGGCGGTCGGCGCCGGGCCCGACCAGATCCGCGCCGGGCTGGAAGCCAGCGAACGGGTGGCCGGGCGGCTGGTCGCGCGCCCGCTGCGCAGCGGCGCGCTGCTGATCGACGACAGCTACAACGCCAATCCGAACTCGCTGGCGGCCGCCATCGACACCCTGGCCGAGGGCGGCGGCGAGGCCTGGCTGGTGCTGGGCGACATGCGCGAGCTGGGCGAGCATGAAATCGCGCTGCATGCCGAGGCTGGCGCGCGTGCGCGCGAATCAGGGATCACGCGGCTGTACACGCTGGGGCCGCTGAGCGCACATGCCAGCGCGGCGTTCGGGCGCGGCGCGGCGCATTTCGAGACGCATGAAGCGCTGCTGCAGGCGCTGGCGCCGGCGCTGCGCCCGGGCGTGCGGGTGCTGGTGAAGGGGTCGCGCGGCAGCGCGATGGACACGATCGTGGCCGCGCTGCTGGCGCGGGATGCCGCATGCGGCAGTGAGGAGGGAACCGATGCTGCTTGAGCTCACCCGCTGGCTGGAACAGCTGCACGGGCATTTCAACCTGTTCAACTACCTCACCTTCCGCGCCATCCTGGCCGCGCTGACCGCGCTCGCGCTGTCGCTGTGGTGGGGCCCGGGGATGATCCGCTACCTCGCCGGGCTCAAGGCCGGCGGCCAGCCGATCCGCAAGGATGGCCCGCAGTCGCATTTCTCCAAGGCCGGCACTCCGACCATGGGCGGCGCGCTGATCCTGCTGTCGATCGCCGCCTCCGTGCTGCTATGGGGCGACCTGCGCAACAAGTACGTGTGGGTGGTGCTGGCGGTGATGCTGGGCTTCGGCGCGATCGGCTGGGCCGACGACTGGATCAAGATCGTCAAGCGCGACCCCAACGGCATGCGCTCGCGCACCAAGTACGCGCTGCAGTCGCTGCTGGGGCTGGCGGCCGGCATCTTCCTGTACGTGAACGCCGACGTCGCCGCGGCCACCACCTTCTACCTGCCCCTGTTCAAGACGGTGGCGCTGCCGCTGGCCGGCGTGGGCTTCGTGGCGATCGCCTATTTCTGGATCGTCGGCTTCTCCAACGCGGTCAACCTGACCGACGGCCTCGACGGGCTGGCGATCATGCCCACCGTGCTGGTGGCATGCGCGCTGGGCGTGTTCGCCTACGCCTCCGGCAACGCCACCTTCGCGCAGTACCTGCAGATCCCGCGGGTGCCGGGCGCCGGCGAGCTGATCATCATCTGCACCGCGATCGCGGGCGCCGGGCTGGGCTTTCTGTGGTTCAACACCTACCCGGCGATGGTGTTCATGGGCGACATCGGCGCGCTCGCGCTGGGCGCGGTGCTGGGCACGATCGCGGTGATCGTGCGCCAGGAGCTGGTGCTGGTGCTGATGGGCGGGATCTTCGTGGTCGAGACCCTGTCGGTGATGATCCAGGTGGCCAGCTTCAAGCTCACCGGCAAGCGCGTGTTCCGGATGGCGCCGATCCACCACCACTTCGAGCTGAAGGGCTGGCCGGAGCCGCGGGTGATCGTGCGCTTCTGGATCATCAGCGTGGTGCTGGTGCTGGTCGGGCTGGCGACGTTGAAGGTGCGCTGAGATGGCGGCGATCGGCTACGACGTCTCCGGCCAGGCCACCCGCATCGACGAGATCGGCGGGCGCTTCGACCCGTGGCTGCTGGGCGCGGTGGTCGCGCTGGCCTGCCTGGGGGTGGTGATGGTCGGCTCGGCCGCGATCGCCGGCGGTGGCCAGAACGTCGGCCCCTGGTACTTCCTGGTGCGGCACGCGGTCTATCTCGGCATCGGCATCGCGATCGCGCTGGTGGTGATGCGAATGGAGCTCAAGCAGGTCGAGCAGTACGCGCAGTGAAGCTGCTGCTGGCCTGCTTCCTGCTGCTGCTGGTGCTGTGGCTGCCGCACGTGGGCAAGACCATCAACGGCGCGCGCCGCTGGCTCAACCTCGGGCCGGCCAGCTTCCAGGTGGTGGAACTGGTGAAGGTGTTCTACCTGGTGTGGCTGGCCAGCTACCTCAAGCGCTACAGCGAGGAGGTGGCCGAGCGCTGGTACGCGATGATCAAGCCGGCCGGCATGGCCCTGCTGCTGGTCGGGATGCTGATGCTGCAGCCGGACTTCGGCTCCTCGATGCTGCTGCTGGGCATCACCGTGGGGATGCTGGTGCTGGGCGGGGCGCCGCTGAAGCGCCTGGTCCTGCCGATCCTGCTGCTGCTGCCCGGGGTGGTGGCGCTGGTGATCCTGGAGCCGTACCGCATGCGCCGGGTCACCTCGTTCATGGACCCGTGGCAGGACCAGCTCGGCGCCGGCTACCAGCTCAGCAACGCGTTGATGGCGATCGGCCGCGGCGAGTGGCTGGGCGTGGGCCTCGGCGGCTCGGTGCAGAAGCTGTCCTACCTGCCGATGGCGCATACCGACTTCATTTTCTCGGTGGTGGCCGAGGAGCTGGGGCTGGTCGGCGTCGCGCTGGTGATTGGGCTGTACGGGTTGCTGGTCGGGCGCGCGTTCTGGCTGGGCCTGAAGTGCATCGAGCTGCGCCGCCACTTCGCCGGCTACCTGGCGTTCGGGATCGCGCTGTGGATGGGCATGCAGAGCTTCATCTCGATGGGCGTCAACCTCGGCCTGCTGCCGACCAAGGGCCTCACGCTGCCGCTGGTGTCCTACGGCGGCTCCTCGGTGGTGATGACCTGCGCCGCGCTCGGGCTGCTGCTGCGGGTCTCCTACGAATACGAGCGCGCCGTGCGCCAGGTGGCGCGGCGCAAGGCCGCCGGCGCACTGGCTCCGGTGGCGGCGGCGGACGCTGGCGGGACGGCCGGCGCCGCGTACGCGGCGGCTTCCGCCCGGGTGGAGCCTGCGCGTGCGCGGGTGGAGCCGGTGCTGGGCAAGCCGGCGCGCCCGGAGTCGCCGGCGCTGGCGGCACTGCGGAGGGCGCGATGAACGCACGCGCACCGAACGTCATGATCATGGCCGGCGGCACCGGCGGCCATATCTTCCCAGGCCTGGCGGTGGCGCAGGCGCTGCGCGCGCGCGGCGCGCAGGTGTGCTGAGCTGGGGCGGACGGCGGCATGGAGACCCGGCTGGTGCCGGCGCACGGAATCGCCATCGACACCCTGCCGGTGAAGGGGCTGCGCGGCAAGGGCCTAGCCACCCTGCTGGGCGCGCCGCTGCGGGTGCTGCGTGCGGTGCGCGCGGCGGCGGCGCTGCTGCGCGTCCGCGCGCCGGATGCGGTGGTCAGCTTCGGCGGCTATGCCGCAGGTCCCGGCGGGCTGGCGGCGCGGCTGGCCGGCATCCCGCTGCTGGTGCACGAACAGAACCGGGCGGCGGGTCTGACCAACAAAGTGCTGGCGCGGCTGGCGCGGCAGGTGCTGGTCGGCTTCCCGCAGACCTTCGCGCGCGAAGTGCATGTCGGCAATCCGGTGCGCGAGGCGATCGCCGCGGTGCCGCCGCCGGAGCAGCGCGGGTTCGACCATTCCGGCCCGCTGCGCCTGCTGGTGCTGGGCGGCAGCCAGGGCGCGCGTGCGCTGAACGCGGCGGTGCCGGCGGCGGTGGCGGCGCTGGGCGTGCCGGTGGACGTGCGCCACCAGGCCGGCGAGAAGCTGCTGGACGAGGCGCGCGCCGCGTATGCCGAGGCCGCGGTGCCGGCGCAGGTGGAGCCGTTCATCGCCGACATGGCGGCGGCGTACGCCTGGGCCGACCTGGTGGTCTGCCGCGCGGGTGCGCTGACCCTGGCCGAGCTGTGCGCGGTCGGCGTCGGCAGCGTGCTGGTGCCGTTCCCGCAAGCGGTGGACGACCACCAGACCCGCAACGCCGAGTACCTGGTGGAGCGCGGCGCCGCCGTGCTGCTGCCGCAATCCGAACAGCTGGCCGCGCGCCTGCGCGCGGTGCTGGCCGAACTGGCCGCCGATCCCGGCAGGCGCCTGGCGATGGCGCGCGCGGCGCGCGCGCTGGCGCTGCCCGATGCCGCCGACCGCGTGGCTGCGGCGGTGTTGTCGGAAATTTCCCATGAGGACGCTCGATGAGCGCACAGCGTTTGTATCTGCGGCAACTCGATGATCCTGCGCGGGCGTTGCCGCGCGTGCATTTCGTCGGCATCGGCGGCGTCGGCATGAGCGGCATCGCCGAGGTGATGCAGACCCTGGGCTACCAGGTCAGCGGCTCCGACAGCGCCGAAAACGCCACCACCCGCCGCCTCGCCTCGCTCGGCATCACCCTCTACAAGGGCCATGCCTCGGCCAACGTGCTCGACGCCGACTGCGTGGTGGTCTCCAGCGCGATCCGCGAGGACAACCCGGAGCTGCTGGAGGCGCGTGCGCAGCGCATCCCGGTGGTGCCGCGCGCGGAGATGCTGGCCGAACTGATGCGCTTCAAGCGCGGGGTGGCGGTGGCCGGCACCCACGGCAAGACCACCACCACCTCGCTGACCGCCAGCGTGCTGGCGGAAGGCGGGCTGGACCCGACCTTCGTGATTGGCGGCAAGCTGCTCGCGGCCGGCGCCAACGCGCGCCTGGGCGGCGGCGACTGGCTGGTGGCGGAAGCCGACGAGAGCGACGGCAGCTTCCTGCGCCTGAACCCGGTGGCGGCGATCATCACCAATATCGATGCCGACCATCTGGAGAACTACGGCGGTGACTTCGAGCGGGTCAAGCAGGCGTTTTCCGAGTTCCTGCACCGGCTGCCGTTCTACGGGCTGGCCGTGCTGTGCATCGACGACGCGGAGGTGGCGCAACTGGCGCGCGCCACTCCGCGCCACGTGGTGACCTACGGGTTCGCGCCGGAGGCCGACGTGCGCGCTGCCGACGTGCGTCAGCAGGGCGCGCACATGCACTTCACCCTGTGCCTGCCGGACGGTAGCCGCACGCCCTGCACGCTGGCCCTGCCGGGCCGCCACAACGTGCAGAACGCGCTGGCCGCGGCCGCCGTCGGCTGGCAGCTGGGCGTGCCGAATGCGGCGATCGCGCGCGCGCTGGAAGGCTTCCAGGGCATCGGCCGGCGCTTCAATCAATTGGCCACGCTGGCCCTGCCCGGCGGCGGGCAGGTGCTGCTGGTGGATGACTACGGCCACCATCCGAAGGAGCTGGCGGCGGTGTTCGAGGCCGCGCGCGGCGGCTGGCCCGATCGCCGGCTGGTGGTCGCGTTCCAGCCGCACCGGTACTCGCGCACGCGCGACCTGTTCGACGACTTCGCGGCGGTGCTGTCCGGGGTGGATGCGCTGCTGCTGACCGAGGTGTATCCGGCCGGCGAGGCGCCGATCGCCGGTGCCGACGGCAAGTCGTTGGCGCGCGCCATCCGCACCCGCGGGCGGGTCGAGCCGGTGCTGGTCGGGAGCGCGGCCGAGCTGGCCGCGGCGCTGCCGGGGGTGCTGCGCGACGGCGACCTGCTGCTGCTGATGGGTGCCGGCGACATCGGCGCGGCCGCCCAGCAACTGGCGCGCGACGGCCTGGCCGGAGGTGGCGCATGAGCCTGCCGCTGCCGCCGCTGCGCACCCATGACCCGGCCGCGTTCGGGCGGGTGGCGCTGCTGCTGGGCGGCACCAGCAGCGAGCGCGCGGTGTCGCTGGACTCCGGCCGCAACGTGCTCGAGGCGCTACGCGCGCGCGGGATCGACGCGCAGCCGGTGGACGGCATCGCCGCCCTGCGCGAGGGCCTGATGCAGGGCCGCTTCGACCGCGTGTTC
This sequence comes from Thermomonas sp. S9, assembly GCF_024704365.1. Taxonomy (GTDB): domain Bacteria; phylum Pseudomonadota; class Gammaproteobacteria; order Xanthomonadales; family Xanthomonadaceae; genus Thermomonas. Next base: position 26,565 of record NZ_JAJDFY010000001.1, on the reverse strand, counting down.
AACATCCTGCACGGCGGCGAAGGCGAGAACGGCGTGCTGCAGGGCCTGCTGCAGGCGTTCGGTATTCCTGTACCGGCTCCGGCGTGCTCGGCAGTGCGCTGACCATGGACAAGATCCGCACCAAGCAGGTGTGGATCGCCGCCGGCCTGCCCACCCCGCGCTTCGTGCGGCTGGCGCCTGGCGCCGACCTGCGCGCGGCGGCGCTGGGGCTGGGGCTGCCGGTGTTCGTCAAGCCGTCCTGCGAAGGCTCCAGCGTGGGCGTGGCGCGGGTGCAGGCGGAGGCCGACATCGCCGCCGCCGAGGCGGTCGCGCGCGCCTACGGCGGCGAAATGCTGATGGAGGAAATGGTGGTCGGCGACGAGCTGACCGTGGGCATCCTCGGCGAGCTTGCGCTGCCGTCGATCCGGATCGTCCCCAAGGGCGGCTGGTACGACTACGCCGCCAAGTATGTGGCCGAGGACACCCAGTACCTGTGCCCGGGGCTGGACGGCGCCGAGGAGGAGGCCATCCGCGCGCTGGCGCTGGCCGCGTTCCGCGCCGCCGGCGCCGCCGGCTGGGGCCGGGTGGACGTGATGCGCGCGCGCGCGGACGGTCGCCTGCTGCTGCTGGAGGTCAACACCGCGCCGGGCATGACCAGCCACTCGCTGGTGCCGAAGGCCGCGCGCCAGATCGGGGTCGGGTTCGAGGAGCTGTGCTGGCGGATCCTGGAGCAGACGCTGGCATCGCTGCCGGGGAGGCGCCATGAGGGCGCTGCTGCATCCGGTGGTCTGAGCTGCTGGCGCTGGTGTTGGTCGCCTTGCCGGTGGTGGGCGTGGTGGACGGCTGGTGGCTGACCGCGCACTTCCCGCTGCGTACCCTGCGCGTGCAGGGCGACCTGCAGCGCGTGGATCGCGCGCAGCTGCGCGCCACCGTGCTGCCGTACGCACAGCGCGGCTTCTTCGCGGTGGACCTGGGCCAGGTGCAGCGCGCGGTGGACCGGCTGCCGTGGGTCGAGCAGGCACAGGTGCGCAAGCACTGGCCGGACGTGCTGGAGCTGCGCATCAGCGAATACCGCCCGTTCGCGCGCTGGGGCGCGACCCGGCTGCTGTCCGCGCATGGCCACCTGTTCCCGGCGGGCAAGGTGCAGGTGCCTGCCGGGCTGCCGCTGCTGGACGGACCGGAGGCGCGGGTGCCGGAGGTGGTGGCGCTGTACAACCAGGCGCGCGAGCAGCTGGCCAACGCCGGCGGTGTGCGCGGGGTGGCGATCGACAGGCGCGGCAGCTGGTCGATCACCCTGGCCGACGGCACCCAGGTGGTGCTCGGCCGCGACGATCCCTCCTCCCGGCTGGAGCGCTTCGCCGCGCTGCTGCCGCAGCTGATCGCGCAGAACCCGCAGCGCCGCCTGCTGCGCGCCGACCTTCGCTACACCAATGGCTTCGCGCTGCGCTGGGCCGTGCCCGAGGCGGCCGCGTCGCCCGCGCGCGCGCCAACCCCCCTTCCGAATACTGGCTCCAGGACATGAACCGCAAAGGCGACAAGACCCTCATCGTCGGGCTCGACATCGGCACCTCCAAGGTGACCGCGCTGGTGGGCGAATACGCGCCCGGCGAGCCGGTCGAAGTGATCGGCATTGGTTCCCACGAGTCGCGCGGCCTGCGCCGCGGCGTGGTGGTGGACATCGATTCCACCGTGCAGTCGATCCAGCGCGCGGTGGAGGAGGCCGAGCTGATGGCCGGCTGCGAGGTCAGCAGCGCGTATGTCTCGATCTCCGGCAAGCCACATCCAGTGCCGCAACTCGCAGGGCGTGGCGCCCATCCGCGACGGCGAGGTGACCCACGCCGACCTCGCGCACGTGCTGGACGCGGCCAAGGCGGTGGCGATCCCGGCCGACCAGCGGATCCTGCACGCGGTCCCGCGCGACTACGTGCTGGACGGCTCGCAGGAGGGCATCCGCAATCCGATCGGGATGACCGGCGTGCGCCTGGAGGTGCATGCGCACCTGGTGACCTGCGCCGCGGCGGCGGCCGCCAACATCAGCAAGTGCGTGCAGAAGTGCGGGCTGCAGGTGGACGAGCTGCTGCTGGGCGTGCTGGCGTCCAGCCACGCGGTGCTGACCTACGACGAGCGCGAGCTGGGCGTGGTGCTGGTGGACATGGGCGCGGGCACCACCGACATCGCGGTGTTCGTGGGTGGCGCGATCGCCCACAGCGCCAGCCTGCCGATCGCCGGCGACAAGGTGACCGAGGACATCGCGCACATGCTGCGCACGCCGACGCCGCACGCCGAGGACATCAAGGTCAAATACGCCTGCGCGCTGGCGCAGCTGGCGCGCGCGGAGGAAAGCATCCAGGTGGAGAGCGTGGGCGACCGCCCGCCGCGGCGGCTGCCGCGGCACGCGCTGGCGCAGGCGGTGCAGGCGCGTTACGAGGAAATCTTCGAGATGGTGCAGGCGGAGCTGCGGCGCAGCGGCTTCGAGCAGCGGGTGCGCGCCGGCATGGTGCTCACCGGCGGCGCCGCGAAGATGGAGGGCGTGGTCGAGCTGGCCGAGGAAATGTTGCAGATGCCGGTGCGGATCGGCATCCCGCAGCACGTCGGCGGACTTGGCGAGGTGGTGGGCAACCCGGTGCATGCCACCGGCATTGGCCTGCTGCTGATGGGCGCGCGCATGGAGAGCCCGAAGCGCGCGGTGCTGCCCACCGGCAAGGTGGGCGGGGTTCTGGGCAAGGCGTTGAAGTGGTTCCGCGGAGAGTTCTGAGCGCCGGCGCGCGGGTAGGCGAGGCGGTCGAGGGACGGCAGGCGGGTCAGGGATTGGCAAGGTATCGACAACAACAAAGGACACGGACATGGCACATTTCGAACTGATCAACCAAGTGGCACCCAATGCGGTCATCAAGGTCGTGGGCGTGGGCGGCGGCGGCGGCAACGCCGTGGCGCACATGGTCAACAGCGGCGTGGAGGGCGTGGAGTTCATCACCGCCAACACCGACTCGCAGGCGATCAAGAACTGCGGCGCCAACCTGCAGCTGACCCTCGGCTGCAATGTCACCAAGGGCCTGGGCGCGGGCGCCAACCCGGAGGTCGGCCGCCAGGCCGCGCTGGAGGATCGCGAGGCGATCATGGACGCGCTGCAGGGGGCGGACATGGTGTTCATCACCGCCGGCATGGGCGGCGGCACCGGCACCGGCGCGGCGCCGGTGGTGGCGCAGCTGGCCAAGGAGATGGGCATCCTGACGGTGGCGGTGGTGACCAAGCCGTTCCCGTTCGAGGGCCGCCGCCGCATGCAGGTGGCGCAGAAGGGCATCGAGGAGCTGAGCCAGCACTGCGACTCGCTGATCACGATCCCGAACGAGAAGCTGATCACCGTGCTCGGCCGCAACGCGACCATGATCCAGGCCTTCCGCGCCGCCAACGAGGTGCTGCAGGGCGCGGTGCAGGGCATCGCCGACCTGATCGTCAGCCCGGGCCTGATCAACGTGGACTTCGCCGACGTGCGCACGGTGATGAGCGAGATGGGCCTGGCGATGATGGGCACCGGCGTGGCCCGCGGCGACGACCGCGCCCAGGCCGCGGCCGAGGCGGCGATCCGCAACCCGCTGCTGGACGACGTCAACCTGCACGGCGCCAACGGGGTGCTGGTCAACATCACCTCCGGCACCGATCTGACCATGGCCGAGTTCGACGAGATCGGCCGCGTGGTCGGCGAATTCGCCTCGGAAGATGCCACCGTCATCATCGGCACCTCGCTGGATCCGGCGATGCAGGACGAGGTGAAGGTCACCGTGGTCGCCACCGGCCTCAGCCGCGCGGCGGTGCGCCAGGCACCGCTGGACAGCCAGCGCGGCAACCGCTTCGAGGCCAGCCAGGAGCGTCCGCGCCGCCCGCAGGTGGAGCTGATCAACACCCAGGCCAAGCGCGACGGCACCACCGGCCTGCCGATCGATGCGGTCGCCGACGGGTATGCCACGCTGCCGCCGTCCAGCCTCGCCGGCAGCCTGCGCCGCAACGCGGACGCCGCGCCGATGACGGCCGAGCTGCCGAAGGACGATTACCTGGATATTCCGGCGTTCCTGCGCCGGCAGGCGGACTGAAGGCCGTCCATGGCGCAGGCAATCGACTCCGGATGGCCCCGCCCGGCCATCCGTGGCCGGGCGCTCGGGCACGCGCGGGGCAATGCCCCGCGGGCGCGAGCCCTCGCCCTGCGCCGGCAGGCGGACTGATTCCGCCGCGGCGCCCCGCGGGGCGCCGGTACCGTGTCCGATCGCCCGCCGGGGGCGCCACCCCGGCCGGCTTGCAGTCGGCCAGCCTCGCGCTGGCCGGCCTTTTCCACGCAGTGCCGGGAACGCGCCGGCCGTGGCCGCTGCCGCATCATCCGCGCAACGCAGTGTTTACGTTCAGGTTCAGCCTGCTGCGTGGTAAATTGCGCCGATGTTGCGCCAGCGCACCCTCAAGAACGTCATCCGCGCCACCGGCGTGGGCCTGCATGGCGGCGAAAAAGTCTTCCTGACCCTGCGCCCGGCGCCGGTGGATGCCGGGATCGTGTTCCGCCGGGTCGATCTGCAGCCGGTGGTGGAAATCCCCGCGCGCGCCACCCTGGTGGCCGAGACCACCCTGTGCACGGGCCTGAGCTGCGCAGGCGCCAAGGTGCAGACGGTCGAGCACCTGCTGTCGGCGCTGGCCGGGCTGGGCATCGACAACGCCTACGTGGAGCTGACCGCGCCGGAAGTCCCGATCATGGACGGCTCGGCCGGCCCGTTCGTGTTCCTGCTGGAATCGGCCGGGATCGTCGAACAGAACGCGCCCAAGCGCTTCATCCGCATCCGCAAGCCGGTGGAGGTGCGCGACGGCGACAAACTCGCGCGCTTCACCCCGTACGATGGCTTCCGCTTGGAGTTCACGGTCAAGTTCGACCATCCGGCCATCCCGGAGGCGCTCTCGCGCGCCACCCTGGACTTCTCCACCGGCGACTACATCCGCGAGATCAGCCGCGCGCGCACCTTCGGGTTCATGCGCGACCTCGAGTACATGCGCGAGCGCAACCTGGGCCTGGGCGGCTCGATGGACAACGCCATCGTGCTGGACGACTTCCGGGTGCTGAACGAGGACGGCCTGCGCTACGCGGACGAGTTCGTGCGCCACAAGATCCTCGATGCGGTAGGCGATCTGTATCTGGCCGGGCACCCCATCCTCGGCGCCTATGAGGGCTACAAGTCCGGGCATGCGCTGAACAACCAGCTGGTGCGCGCGCTGCTGGCCGATGCCGAGGCCTGGGAAGAGGTGAGCTTCACCGATCCGGCGCTGCCGGCCCCGACGCTGGGCTACGGGCTGGTCGCCAGCGCCGCCTGAGTGCGGCCCTTGCCGTGACCGCAGTCACGGTTTCCTCGGTGCTGCTACGCATTCCTTAACAAAATCACTGTGCGCGATCACTTGATTTGAGACAGATGGGAAGACGCGGGATAAGGCGGGAAATTGCAGGAAGATCAATGGTTTGACATGGACAAGCTGTCTCAGATCAGTGAAGCGCCGATGGATCGGTTTTGCGTGGTTTGGGCCGATTTGTGCAACTGATTTGAGACACGCGCAGCAGCAGGCGCCGCGTTCTAGGGCCATTCAAACGGCCTGCAAATCAGCCCTGGGCGGCTTTCGAGGCGGCGCGCAGCGCGTGCACCGCCCGGCGCAGCTCGGACAGCTCTAGCGCCTCCTGAGCGCGCGTCAGCAGCTCGGCGAGGATGGCATCGCGGCGGGCTTCGTCCGGCTCTTCCTCGACCAGCTGGATCAGCGCGGCCCAGCGCCTGGCATGGGGGTGGTCGGGCGGCAGAAAGCCCGCAAACGCCTGTTCTTGCGATGTTTCTGGCTGCGGCTCGGGCGCTTTGCGGGGGAACATTTCGCCCTCGCCGGTGAGCAGCCAGTTCATGTTGACTCCCGTGCGGGCGTAGGCGGCGAGGGCCTCTCCTCCGGGCGTGTTCTGCCCGGTCTCATACTTCTTGAGGACACCAATGTGCAACCCAAGGCGCTCGGCCATCTGTGCCTGCGTGAGGCCAAGCGCTTGGCGCCATGCGCGGAGCCGCTGACCAAGTTCCGCGTCCGACTTCATGGCCGAAAGTCGGACGCATAAGTCGGACGCTGATCGCCGCGTCCGACTTTTCTTAACTCATTGATATTCAATGACAACATAGGCGAATCCTCATTGAGCCAGCTAACCGAAAGTCGGACGTTGCAAAAGTCGCAAAAAGGCAACTAGGGCTATTGACAGGATGCATATTTGCATCTAGGGTGCCACCGTATGGCACAGAGTAGTCCCGAAATGGCAACCGAGTCCAGGCCGTGTCGCGCTGATGTGCGGCGCGAGCTCGAGCGGCGCGGTATGACCGTCCGCGGCTGGGCCCAAGAACACGGGTTCTCAGAGCGGCTCGTCCACGAGGTCATCAGCGGGCGCAAAAAGGGGCGCTGGGGGCAGGCCCACAACATCGCCGTCCTGCTCGGTCTGAAGGAGGGGGTGCTCAATGATCGAGCTGGTTGAGGCCGAGGCCATCGGCCGCGCGCTCGGCCTGACGGCGCGTTCTGTGCGGCGCAGGGCCGCCGCTGAGAACTGGCCCCACACCGACCTCCCTGCCGGGGCGGACGGCGGCGGGTGTACCGGCTGGCCGACCTGCCCGCCGACGTGCAAGCCCGGCTGATCCTCCACCTCACCCAGGAGTCCACCCATGAAAGCCATCTCCCACATCCTGGCCGGCCCGGTGCTGGTGGCCACGATCCTGCGCACGGGCAACGGCCGGCCGGCGACGCCGGTGCGCTACCACGTCCAGTGGAGCGAGATCGCCGTCCGGCTGGGCGCGACGCCCCTGGCGCCGCTGCACTCCCGCTGGGAGGCGGAGGCAATGGCGATGGGCTGGGCCACGCAGCGGACGGGGTACGCCGGGCGCGTGGAGCGCGCCGCGCGCTGAGCGAGGCCGACCGCGCGGCGCTGTGGCGCTGGTTCGACGGCCGCCCGGAGACGGTGAAGGCCGAAGCCCGGCGCCGGCTGGTGCCGGTGCAGACGGTGCGCCGTCTGATCGACGGCGGGACGCGGGCGCGGCAGGCGCTGCGCGTGGTGGCCGAGCGCCATGGCCTGCCGGAAGCCACGCTGCGGCGCTGGTGGTACGGCGCCGGCCGCTTCCCCGGGGTGGCGCATGCAGACCCGGCGGACTACCTGCCGCTGCTGACGCCGCGGCATCAGGGCAGCGGCCACGAGGCGGAGATGAGCCCGGAGGCCTGGGAGGTCATCAAGAGCGACTATCTGCGCCCGGAGCAGCCGGCGCTGGCGGCCTGCTACCGCCGCCTGCGCGAGGTGGCCCCGAACCACGGCTGGGTGGTGCCCAGCTACGCCACCATCGCGCGCCGGATCGAGGCGCTGCCGTGGCAGGTGCGGGTGCTGGCGCGCGAGGGGAAAGAGGCGCTGGCGCGCCGGCTGCCGCACATCACCCGCACCAAAGACCATCTGCACGCGCTGCAGGCGGTCAATGCCGACGGCCACGTGTTCGACCTGCGGGTGCAGCTGCCCAGCGGCACGGTGGGGCGCCCGGTGCTGGTGGCCTGGCAGGACATCTACAGCGGCAAGATTCTGGCCTGGCGGGTGGCGGAGACGCTCTCCGCTCCATCTGGTGCAGACCACCTTCGGGGATGTGGTGGAGCGCTACGGCATTCCCGAGCACGCCTACCTGGACAACGGCCGCGAGTTCGCATCCAGCTGCTGACCGGCGGCAGCCGGACGCGCTACCGCTTCCGCATCCGCGAGGAAGACCCGCTCGGGCTGTTCCCGCAGCTGGGCGTGCAGGTGCACTGGACCACGCCCTACCACGGGCAGGCCAAGCCGATCGAGCGCGCCTTCCGCGACCTGTGCGAGGGCATCAGCAGGCACCCGGCCGCCGCCGGCGCCTATACCGGCAACAGCCCGCTGGCCAAGCCGGCCAACTATGGCAGCCGGACGCTGGCGTGGGACGAGTTCGTGCGGCTGGTGGACGCCGGCATCGCCGAGCACAACGCCCGCCCCGACCGTCGCACCGCCACCGCGCGCGGGCGCAGCTTCGATGCCACGTTCGATGAGAGCTACGCCGCCAGCGTGATCCGCCGCGCCAGCGCGGAGCAGCGCCGGCTGTGGCTGCTGGCCGCCGAGGGCGTGAAGGTGCGCCGCGAGGGGTATGTGGTGCTGGCCGGCAATGCCTATTTTGGCGAGGCGGTCAGCGCCCTGGCCGGGCAGCACGTGGTGGTGCGCTTCGATCCCGACCGGCTGGACCAGCCGGTGCACGTCTACACCCCGGAGGGCGCCTACGTCGGCGCCGCCGAGCGCACCACGGCGCGCTTCGACGACATCGACACCGCCCGCGAGCATGCCCGCGCCCACCGAGCGCGCCAGCGCGCCGCGCGCGACCTGCACGCGGCCACGGTGCGGATGGAGGCGCTGGCAGAGGTGGCCCGCCTGCCGGCGGCGGATAGCCCGCCTGGCGCGCCGCCGGCGCCGGCGGCCGTGCAGCTGGTGCACGGGCCGCGGCGTGGCCGCAGGGCGGCCGCGGCAGCGGCGCTGGACACGGCGGAGTACGTGGCCGCCGCCGACCGCGCGGTGCTGGCGGCGCTGGCCGCACGGCCGCGGCCACTGAAGGCGATCGACTGACGAAAAAACACCCGCCCCGCAGCCACGGGGCGGGCGGTGCAAACGGGCCTTGCAGGCCCCTCAAACCAGGAGAAAGGGTACATGAACGACAACGTGATTGCGATGCAGGTGGATGCGGACCCGGCCGAGGTGCTGGTCCGGGTGCGCGAGGAGATCGCGCGCCGCGGGCTGACCCAGGCACAGGTGGCGCGCGAGGCGGGCATCAGCGCCTCCAGCCTGACGCAGGTGCTGGGCGGCCATTACGCCGCCGACCCGCGCAAGCTCGTCACGCGGCTGGCGCAGTGGCTGGCGCGGCTGGCGCAGCAGCAGGCCATGCCGGCGATGCCGGCGGCGCCGGCCTGGGTGGCCACGCCCACCGCAGAGCGCATCCTGGCCGCGCTGGCCTATGCGCACATGGCCGGCGATATCGCGGTGATCTATGGCGGCGCCGGCGTGGGCAAGACCACCGCCGCGCGCGAGTATGCGCGGCGCTACCCGAACGTCTGGATCGCCACCATGACCCGGCCACCGCCGGGGTGACGACGGCGCTGGAGGAGGTGTGCCTGGCGCTGGGCTTCCGCGAGCTGCCCGGCGGCGGCGCGCGCATGCAGCGCGAGCTGATCGCCCGGCTGCAGGGCAGCGAGGGGCTGCTGGTGATCGACGAGGCGCAGCACCTGGGCGTGGCCGCGCTGGACGCCCTGCGCGCGCTGCACGACGCCACCGGCATCGGGCTGGCGCTGATGGGCAACGAATTGATCTACGCGCGGATGACCGGCGGCACCCGCGCGGTCTGGCTGGACCGGCTGTTTTCCCGCATCGGCCGCCGCCTGCGGGTGCAGCGGGTGGCGCGCGAGGATGTGGCGCGGCTGGCCGCGGCGCACGGGGTGGAGGATGCCGGCGCGGTGCGCCGGCTGGTGGAGATCGGTGCCCAGGCCGGCGCCCTGCGCGGCGTGGGCAAGGTGCTGCGGCTGGCGCGGATGATGGCCGCCGGTCAGGGCAGCGTGCTCGGCACTGCCCACATCGAGGCCGCCTGGACCGACCTCACCGGGGGGCGGCATGAACGCGGCCATCCACGTCGACCCCGCCCGCCTGTTCGTGACCCTGCGCGCCGCCGAGCTGTTCGCCGACCGCCACGGCCTCAGCCGCCCGCATGCCCGCGCGGTGGTCGCGCTGGCGCTGCTGCGCCAGGTCAGCCCGGCGCGCGCCCTCATGGAACTGCGACAGGAGGCGCGTCATGCACGCCTGGCTCGCTGACCTCACCCCGCCGACCGCCGCCGAACGGCTGGCCGACTACTACCGCCGCGCCATCGCCGCCGGCGCCTGGCAGCCGCTGGAGGCGCACGCGCGCGGCCAGCTGGCCGTGCGCCACCTGCGCCGCTGGTGCGGCACCGCCATGCCCGCCGACCAGGACGACGACGAACTGTCGCCGTGGCTGGGCGAGCGCTACCTCGATCTGCTGCACGACATGCACCGCCGGCTGTTCCCCGCCTACCCCTACCCGACACCACAGGAGCCCGACCATGAGCGCCCCCGCTGAATCCCTGACCCCGCTGGCCGAGAGCATGGCCCTGGAGGCGCAGGCCGCGTCCCTGCGCGCCGCACGCGACCGTCTGCGCGACGTGGCCAATGCCATCCAGCAGGACATCGAGACCATCAAGCGCGCGCACCTGCCGGCGCTGCGCGATGCGCTGGCCGCCTGCGCGCAGGCGGAGACCGACCTGCGCCAGACGGTGGAGGCCAGCCCCGCCGAGCTGTGGCGGCGCACCCGCACGCGCCTGGTGCACGGCATCCGCGTCGGCTGGACCAAGAGCCGCGGCAAGGTCGAGTGGGACGATGAAGCCAAGGTGATCGAGCGCATCCGCCGCCTGCTGCCCGCCGAGCAGGCCGCCCTGCTGATCCGCGTGCGCGAGGCCGTGCACAAGCCGGCGGTCTACGACCTCACCGCCGGCGACCTCAAGCGCCTGGGCATCCGCATCGAGGACGACTGCGACGTGGTGGTGGTCAAGGACGTGGCGGGTGAACTGGACCGCATGCTGGAGCGGCTGCTGGCCGACCTGAGCGAGGAGGCCGCGGCATGAACGGCATCTGGCACACCGTGAGCGCCACCGAGCCGACACCGCTGGACGACGTGCTGGTGGTGGTCGAGGACGACCTTGGCACGTGCGTCTGGATGGCCTGGCGCCGGCACACCGAGCCGGGCCGCTGGTGCTACAGCGGAGGTGACGACGAGATCAGCGGGCGGGTCACGCACTGGATGCCGGTGCCGGAGCCGCCCGAGGAGGTGCGCCATGCATGCGGCGCGGATCGCCGCGAGTGAGCGGCTGCAGCGGGTGGCGCGGCTGCTGGCCGACGGCCGCCCGCGCACCACGCTGGACATCGTGCGCGAGGCCAACGTCTGCGCGGTGAACAGCATCGTCGCCGAGCTGCGCGCCAACGGCCTGCGCATCGCCTGCCAGCGGCAGGGGATACCTGGTGGTACTGGGTGGAACGGGAGGGGCATGAACGTGATCGGGAAAATGGAGCGCGGCCTCGCGGATATGGACGACGCCGCGCGCGTACAGCAGCTGCTGGCAGAGGTAGCCATCGTGCTGAGCCTGCCGGATGAGTGCTGGGAGCAGTCGCCGGGCGGTCCATCGTGCCGCATCCGCCTGGCGCGCGCGCTCGCGCGCGTGCTGGAGGACACCTGGCGCGCGGATGCGCAGGAGGGGGACGATGCCAGTGCGCCCTGACCGCCGCCGCCTGCTGGCCGCCATCCACGCCGAGGCCAAGGCGCTGGGCCTGGACGAGGACACCCGCCGCGCCCTGCAGCAGCGGGTCGGCGGGCATGCCAGCTGCGCGGCGATGTCCGACCGCCAGCTGCGCGACGTGCTGGCCGAGCTGCGCCGGCTGGCCGGCAAGCCGGCGCAGCCGCCGCGCCACGCCGACGACCGCGCGCGCCTGCTGTGGCGGATCGAGCGCGACTGCGCCGCCGCCGGCTATCCGCATCCGGCCTATCCGCTGGGGATCAGCCGCAAGATGTTCGGCGCGCTCAGCCCGGCGCGCCTGGAGTGGCACGCCCCGCGCCAGCTGCGGGCGCTGATCGCCGCGCTCGCCTACGATGCCAAGCGCAGGCCGCGCCCGGCAGGCGGTGCCGCATGAGCCAGGTCATCGAGGACCTGCTCGCCGCCGGGGTCAGCGCCGACCAGGTGGAGCGGCTGGTGCGGCAGATGGGCGGGCTGTCCGTCTATCTGCCGCGCCAGTACGACCCCGACCGCAGCGCGGTCTGCCGCGAGCTGGCCGAGACCGCTGGCGATCTGGCCGCACGCACCCTGGTGCAGCTGTACGCCGGCTGCCGAATCGTGATCCCGATGGGGCGGCAGTTCATGCGCCAGCGGCTGGCCGCCCGCATCCACGCCCTGCGCGCCGCCGGGCAGTCGGTGCCGCAGATCGCGCGGGCGCTGCATGTGCACGTGCGCCAGGTGCAGCGCCTGCTGAGCGGCGGCGCGCCAGACGCGCCATGACCAGGACGCCCAGGGCGCCTGGATGAGACGATGACACCCCGGCCATGCGCCGGGGTTTTTCGTGCGTGCCCGACCCGGGTCGGCCTGTTGCCGCGCGCCGCAGCGCACCACGCTTGCGGCATGTCGCTCCGCCCACGCCTGCTGCCGGCGTTCCTCACACTGTCCGCCGCCGCGCTGATCGGCGTGGCGGTACACGAGGGCTATCGTGAGGCCGCCTATCGCGATCCGGTGGGCATCCCCACCGCTGGATTCGGCTCCACCGTGCATGCGGATGGCGCCACTCCGGTGCAGCTGGGCGACCGCCTGCCGCCGGTGCGCGCCCTGATCACCCTGGGCGCGCATGTCGGGCGCACCGAGGCGGCGCTGCGGCAGTGCATCGGCCCGGTACCGCTCGCCCAGCACGAGTGGGATGCCTACGTGAGCCTGGCCTACAACGTGGGCGCAAACCGCATTTGCAGCAGCAACATCGTGCGTTTGCTGCACCAGACGCCGCCCGACTACGCCGGCGCCTGCCGCCAGATCGGGCGCTGGGTCTATGCCGGCGGGCGCCGGCTGCCGGGGCTGGAGGCGCGCCGCGCCGCCGAGATGCGCCTGTGCCTGGGCGAGGAGGCCGCACCGTGAGCCTGCCGCGCCTGCTCCCGCCTGGCCGCTGGCCACCTATGCCGAGATCGCCGTTCTCGCCGCCGGGATCGGCGGCGGCCTGCTCGGCTGGACCGTGCGCGGCTGGCGCGATGCCGGGCAGCTCGCCGGCCTGCGCACGGAGCTGGCCCGCACCCAGGCAGGCGCCGAGCGCGTCCGCGCCGAGGCCATCGCCCGCGCCCGCGCGGCCGATGCCGCCGCCATCACTGACCTGCAGCAGCGGCTCACCCGTGCCGCTGCCACCACCGAGGACCTGCGCCATGCCCTTGCCACTGCTACGACTGGCCGCGTGTGCCTGTCTGCCGATGCTCGCCGCGTGCTCCACCGTGCGCCCGCCTTCGCCGCCGTGCCCGCGCCTGCCGCCGGCCCTGCTGCAACCGGCCCCGCCACTGCCGCCGATCCCGGCGAGCGCGCCAGCACCGATGCCGACATCGCCGGCTGGGCGCTCGATGCCGCCGCGCTCTACGAGCAGTGCCGCGCCCGCATCGACGCCATCCGCCAGTGGGACGAGCAAGTGAACGGGGGAGCGCATGGAAGGTGATGTGCTGATCGGCGCGATCAACTGGCCGGCCATGCTGGCCATCGGCGGCGCGCTGCTGGGCGGCATCTTCGCGCTGCTCAAGTGGTTCGCCGGGCGGCTGCTTGCCGACATCGAGGCGCGGCTGACCCGCATCGACGACCTCGAAAACCGCTTCGAGCGGCTGATGGCCGAACTGCCGCTGCACTACCAGCGCCGCGAAGACGCCATCCGCGAATTCACCGCCATCAACACCAAGCTCGACCGCCTGTACGAGCTGCTCGCCCGAGGGGGGAACAAATGACCGAACGCCGCATCGACGCCGCCATCGACATCGCCCGCGCCGAGCGCGAGGCGCTGCGCTGGATCATGCTCACCGCGCTGTGGCACGCGCGGCCCTACGGCACCACGGAGACGGTGCTGCTGTCCTGCGCGCATGAGATCCCCATCTACGCCACTTCCGACCTTGTACGCAGGGAGCTGGGGTGGCTTGCAAGCCACAGCCTCGCAGAAATCGAGCGCGACAAATCGCCGGTGTGGGCGGCGCGGCTGACCGCCCACGGCGAAGACGTGTACGACTACCGCGCCGACGCCCCGGCGGGCTGGCGCGCCCGCCGAGGTGGTGAGATGGCCCGGCGCAGCAAGGTGGACAGGCTCCCGCAAGGCCTCAAGGCGCAGCTGGAACGGCTGCTGGCCGACCGTAGCCACGGCGGCTACGAGGCGCTGGCCGCCTGGCTCAAGGAACAGGGCTACGAGATCGGCAAGAGCAGCCTGCACCGCTACGACCGGCGCGTGCAGGCCGTGATGCTGCGCATCAAGGCCAGCACCGAGGCGGCGCGGCTGATCGCCCAGTCCAGCCCGGACGAGGCCGACGAGCACTCGGCCGCCGTGCTGCGCATGGTGCAGTCGGCGCTGTTCGACGCCATGAGCCGGTGGCCGAGGCGTCGGAGGAATCCGACCCTGCCGAGCAGGTCAAGGTGCTCTCGCTCGCGGCGCGGGCGATCGCCGAGGCGAGCCGCGCATCCATCGGCCAGAAGAAATGGGCCGACGAGGTGCGGTTGAGGCTCGACGAGGTGGAGCGCGTCGCGCAGAAATCGGGCAAGCGGCTCGATGCCGAGACGTTCAAGACGATCCGGGAGTGGTTGTATGGGGGGTGATCGCGTCGTGCCGTTTTTGAAATACGCAGGCGGCAAGCGCTGGCTGGCGCGGCGGATCATCGAGCGTCTGCCGCCGCACGTGTGTTACGTGGAGCCCTTTGGCGGCATGGGCGCGGTGCTGCTGGCAAAGCCCAAGAGCAAGGTCGAGGTGTGGAACGACATCGACGGCGGCCTGGCCAACGTCATGCGCTGCGTTAAATACCACCCGGACGCGCTGGCCGATGAGCTGGGGATGATGCTCGTGCACCGCACAGAGAGGCTGCGGTGGTTGCACGAACATCCGGGCGAGACGGACATCCAGCGCGCCGCGCGCTGGATCATGGTGCGACATTCCGGGTTTCAGGGGGGCTGGCAAAGGGTTCTTTGTCGGCCGCGCGACTGGCATTAAACCGGTCGGCACGCTCATCGAGCAGATGCGGGCGGTGGCCCGCCGTCTGTCTGGTGTGACCATCGAGCATCTGCCGTGGCAGCGCGTGTTCGACCTCTACGACGTCCCGGAGACGACGTTTTTCTGCGACCCGCCCTATGCCGATGGCGACCAGTCGATCTACGACCATGCGTTTGCGGAGGTCGACCACCGCGCCCTGCGCGAGCGGCTGCGCGCCGTCAAGGGGGATGGATCGCAACTTATGGCGATCACCCGCTGATCCGCGATCTGTATGCCGACTGCCGCATCGAGGAGGTGCGCCGTGTGCGCGCCATCAACCAGGCGGCGCGGCGCGAATACGTGGAGCTGATCATCACGCCATGACCGCCCCCATCCTCTACCCCTACCAGCGCCGCTATCTCGCGGACAAAAGCCGCTGGAAGGCGGCGTGCTGGAGCCGCCAGACCGGCAAGACCTTCACCACCACCCTGGAGGCGGTGCTGGACGTGCTCGGCGGCCGAGGCCGAGGGCCGTATTGCCCGCTGGACGATCCTGTCCATCTCGCGCGATCGGGCGCTGGATGCCATCCGCAACGGCGCGGCGCTGCACATGCGGGCGATTGGTGCGGCCTACAAGATGATCGAGGCTGAGGACATGGGCGCCGAGGAACAGGCCGCCAGCGTGCGCCTGCCGGGCGGCAGCTACATCCGGGCGATTGCCGCCCGGCCCGAGACGGCGCGCGGCATGAGCGACAACCTGATCCTCGACGAATTCGCCCACCACAAGGACAACCGCGCGCTGTGGCGCGCTGGTGCCGGTGGTGAGCCGACCCGACCTCAAGCTGCGGGTGATTTCCACACCAACGGCGTGGGCGACATGTTCCACGAGATCATGACGGCAGACGACGGGCTGTTTTCCCGCCACATCGTGACCATCCATGACGCGGTGGCCGACGGCCTGCCGCGCAACATCGACGAGCTGAAAAAGGCCGCCCGCGACCCGGACACCTGGGCGCAGGAATACGAGTGCACCTTCCTGGATACCGCCGGGCGCGAGTGGCTCACCTACGAGGAGATCCTTGCCACCCTGGAAGCGCCGCCCCCTGCCGCCCTACGACGGGCGGCCGGTGTATGTGGGCATGGACATCGCCGCGCGGGGCGACCTCTCCGTGATCGCCGTGCTCGAGGACGTGGGCGGCGGGGTGCTCGCCCTGCGCGAGATGCAGGTCATGCGCGGGGAGAGCTTCGCCGCGCAGCTGGCGCGCCTGGACGCCGTGATGCGGCAATACCGCGTGGCGCGGGTGGCCATCGACCAGACCGGCATGGGCGAGATGCCGGTGCAGGAGGCGCAGCGGCGGCATGGGCAATACCGCGTTTCCGGTGTGATCTTCACGCAGGCTTCCAAGCTGGACATGGCCGTGGCGCTCAAAGACCGGATGCAGGCCAGGCGGCTGCTCATGCCTGATGTGCATGGCAATGCACGTGATGCATTGATCGACGACCTGCGCGCCGTGCGCATGGAGCCGGGCGCGGGCGGGGTGCCCAAGCTCATGGCCGAGCGCGACGGACGGGGCCATGCCGACCGCTTCTGGGCGCTGGCGCTGGCCGTGGCCGCCGCCGGCGAAGGCGTGCCGGTGTATCGGTATGAGAGCGTGGCGCGCAGGAGCTTCGCGCCGCGATTCGATGATCTTGACGGGCGCGGACGCGCCCAGGAGTGGGCCGGATGGTGACCGTGAGAAAACAGGATTTGACCGGCGAAATCGCCCGCCCGTCGCAGACGGGGCTGCGCTCTGTCTGGCAATGGCGGCCGCTGGCCAGCATGACCCCGGCCATGGTGGCAGACGTGCTGCGCCGGGCGGCGATGGGCGATGCGCATGACTTCCTGATCGCCGCCGACGACATCCGCGAAAAAGACTTGCACTACCGCGCCGTGCTGCAGACCCGCGCGCTGGCGGTGGCGGGCCTGCCGGTGGACATCCAGCCCTGGGACGACTCGGCCAAGGCCAAGCGCGCCGCAGATCTGGTGCAGGATGTGCTGCGAGATGGCGACTACAGCCGGATCATCGCGCACCTCATGGACGCGGTGGCCAAGGGCTATGCCGTGGCCGAGATCATCTGGGAGACCGCTGGCGGCGTGTGGTACCCGCGCGAGATCGTGCCGCGCGAGGCGCACTGGTTCGCCTTCGACCGCGATACCGGGCGGCTGTTGCGCCTGGTGGATGGCAGCGCGGAAGGGGCCGGGATCCCGCCCTACCGCATGATCGTCCATGCCCCGCCGCTTTCCGCCGGCATTCCGCTGCTGGGCGGGGTGGCGCGCAGCGCGCTGTGGGCCTGGGTGTTCAAATCGTATGCAATGCGCGATTGGGCCCGGTTCTGCGAGCTGTTCGGCCAGCCCATCCGGGTGGGCAAATACCACCAGGGCGCCAGCCCCGACGACGTGGCCGTGCTCAAACAGGCGGCCTTCAGCCTCGGCAGTGATGCCGCCGCCGTGATCCCGCAGGAGATGGCGCTGGAACTCATCGAGAGCGGCAGCAAGTCCGCCAGCGCCGACCTCTACCACACGCTGATCGACTACCTCGACCGTCAGGTCAGCAAGGCCGTGCTCGGCCAGACCATGACCACCGACGATGGATCGAGCCTGGCCCAGGCCAGGGTGCACGCCGAGGTGCGCGCCGACATCCTGCGGGCGGATGCGCGGGCCATGGCCGCCACGCTCACCCGCGACCTGATCGCGCCCATCGTGCGGCTTAACGTTGGCGAGGACGCGCCGCTGCCCATCCCTCACCCTGCGCGTGGACGAGCCGGAGGACATGGCGGCGCTGGCCGATCAGGTCGTCAAGCTCACCCAGGCCGGGCTGCCGGTGCCGCAGTGGTGGGTGCGGAGAAGTTCGGCATCCCGGCGGCGGCGGCGGGCGAGGCGGTGCTCGTTCCGGCTCAATCCGGTCAAACCGGGTTAAACCCGACTGGCGAACCATTGGCGAACCGAATGGCGAACCGCGCCGCAACTTCGGGCTCGCCAATGGCCGTGTCCGCATTCGAGGCGACGAAACACAGTGCCGACGGCGCGCCGGACGCGCTGGACGAGCTGGCGGGCGAAGCGCTCGCGGACTGGGAGGCGCAACTTGCGCCGGCCGCCGACAGCCTGCAAGCGCTGCTCGATGAGGCGGCTGCGCGCGGAGCAAGCGCCGCCGAGCTCATCGACATCCTGGCGCAGCATCTGCCCGAGATGAATATCGACGCACTGGCCGAGCGGCTGACGCGCGCAGTTCGCGGCGCGGCTGGCCGGTGTGCATGGCCTGCAAGCCGCGCGGGAGAGTGGTGATGGACGAGGCCGACATCGCCGCCGAGCGCATCGAACGCGAGATGGCGAGCCTGCTCGCTCTGCGTCGCCACACCGGCCCTGCGCCTACCGGCGCATGCCTGTGGTGCGGCGAGCCGCTCGCGCCCAGCCTGAGATGGTGCAGCGCCGAATGCCGCGACGACTGGGAGCGCAAGCATGCCCGTGCGCATCGCCGCTGATCCGATTGACGCGCCCATCATGGCGCCTGCTGCGCCGGACGAGTTCGCGCGCGCATTCCTGCTGCCGCCAGAGGAGGCGGTGCGCTACATGCAAGGGCGCGACGCGGTGCGCATCACCTACGACTGGCACGAGCTGTGGCATGACGAGCATGCGCGCGCCTTCACGGTGAGCCGCCTGGCGCGCGCCGACCTGTTGCAGTCGCTCCATGAGCAGCTCGCCCGCTCGGTGGCGGGCGACCTGACCCGCCGCGACTGGATGCGCGACGCGCGCGCGCTGCTCGAGCAGGCGGGATGGTGGGGGTGAGAAGACCGTCGTCGGGCCAGAAGGCGAGGCGCGCAAGACGCGCTTCAATCCCCGCCGCCTGCAACTCATCTACGACGTCAACACCCGCATGGCGCACGCCGCCGGGCGCTGGGAGCGCATCCAGGCGGCCAAGGCGAGCCACCCATATCTGCGCTATGTCACGCGCGCCGACGAGCGCGTGCGCCAGTCCCACCGCCCGTGGCACGGCGTGACGCTGCCGGTGGACGATCCGTGGTGGCGGACGCACTACCCGCCCTGCGGCTGGCGCTGCCGCTGCGTGGCGGTGCCGATGCGGCGCGAGGAGTATGAGGCGCGCGACGATCTGAAGAAGTCCGCGCCGCAGGAGCCGGATGTGCAATGGACCAACCCGCGCACCGGCGAAGTCCGGCGCGTTCCCTGGGCCATCGACCCAGGCTTCGGCTACAACGTGGGCGACGCCAGCCTGCGCTGGCGGGGACTGATCGATGCCGCGCGCGATAAGGTGGCAGGCTACGCCGCCGCCATCGGGCGCATATGGCCGAGGACCTTGCGCCGCTCATCGAGCGCGACTGGCAACCTGGGTGGATGCGGCGCTGGCCGGCACGGAGCGCAACCGTCTGGGGTGGCTCGGGGTGATCTCCGCGCGCGATCTGGCGCATCTGGCGGCCGCCGGAATCGCACCGCAAAGCGCCGAGGTCATGGTGCGCCCCGGCCTGCTCTACGGACCGAAGGCCGGCCGTCATCGCGACGACGGCAACGCGCTCGCCGATGCGCAATGGCGCGAACTGCCCAGCCTGTGGCGGCAGGCCGTGGCGCTCGTGCTCGATCTCAAGAGCGGCAAGCCATTGTGACGCTGCCCGGCGCGGATGCACGCACGCCGCAGTTAGCGGTGGAGGTGGATTTCGTGACAGGCCGCCCCAAGCGCGTGACCAATGCGGCCAAGTCGGCCTACCTGCAATCGGTGGATGTGCTCAACCGGCGCCTGAAGGCCGGGGAGCTGCGCGTGTTGTGGGGGCTGGTGATGCGCGGTGGGACTCGAACCCACACATTCTCCGCTGGCGCGGTCCCGTTACCTGTCAGGGCGCAACGCACCACCACCACGGCTCAGTATAGCCTACCCGCCCCGCGCGTCAAAGCGCGCCGTCTGGCTGGCATGATGGAGGCGCCATGATCAGGATCGACATCGACGACCGCGAGGTGCGCCAGGCGCCCGAGCGCCTCCAGCAGCGCGTCTCCGACCTGACGCCCGCGATGCGGGAGATCGCCTGGGCTCGAGGCACGGGCGCTCAACCGCTTCGAGACCGAGCGCGACCCGGCGGGCCGCCCGTGGCAGCCCCTGTCGCCCGTGACGCTGGCCAGAAAAAAGGGGCGCGGCGGCATCCTCTACCAGACCGGCGACCTGCTGGACAGCGCAACGAGCCGCGCCGGGCGCGACGTCGCCGAGGTAGGCTTCGGCCTGCGCTATGCCGTCTTCCACGAGTACGGTACGAAGAAGATGCCAAGGCGTGGCCTGCTCATGGCCGACCCCGAGGCGCGCACCCTGGGCGAGGATGACAAGCGCGCCATCCTGGAGATCATCGGCGAGCACCTTTCCGGCGGCTGAGACGCAAACCCGGCGCGGCGCTATCTGCCTATCACCGAGGCTGGCCGGATGGACGAGCAGGCGCGCGCGCTGGTGCTGGAGGCCGTCCGGGCATTCTGGCCGACGCCTGACCGCCAACCGCGTAGAACGCGCTGTGCGCGCATTTCATGCGCCGCCGCTACCAACGTACCACCCGGATCGACTAAAACGCGCCAGCGCCCGTTTAAACGCACTTCAAACGCGGTCACGGGGTGGCGCCATGGCCGGCCGTTGCCCATGGCGCACGTGGCCTGACCGCAACCCCCGTTGGCGCCCCTTCAAAGGCCGCGCCTGCGGCCTTTGTCTTTGCGGGCCGACCCGGGTCGGCCTGTTGCAGGTCGCGGCGGCACCGGATTCTGGGCGCATGGCCACGCCGTCCCACGTCCGTCCCGATCCCCTGCCCGTCTGCTGGCGCGGGACGTGCTGGCCATCGCTGCATGCAGACCCTGATCTCCAGGGTGGGGAAGTCCCCGCCGGAGTGGGTGCATCTCATCCCGGCGGGGGTGTTTTCTCGGCCGCGACGGCCGCGGCCCCTACACCCTCGACGCCGCCGCCGTGCTGGAGGCCTTCGCCCGCCACGGCGCCGACCTGCCGATCGACTACGAGCACCAGAGCCTGACGGCCACCGACAAGGCCGGCCCGGTGCCGGCCGCGGGCTGGATCACGGCGCTGGACATGCGCGGAGGACGGCCTGTGGGCGCGCGTCACCTGGACGCCGCAGCGCGCCGCCCTGCTGGCCGCGCGCAGTACCGCTACCTCCGCCGGTGTTCATGCATCGCCAGGACGGCGCCATCGTCGAGCTGGTCGGCGCCGGCCTGACCCATACCCCCAACCTGCACCTGCGCGCGGCCGCCGCGCGCCCAACTGCAGGCTCGTGCCGTGGATGAACTGCTGGAACGCCTGATCTACATGCTCAACCTGCCGGTCACGGCGACCACGCCGACGAGGTGGCCGCCGAGCTGCAGAAGCTGGTCGACCGCCTCACTGCCGCCGAGGCCGCCGCGCAGGCGGCGCAGTCCGCGCAGCCGGCCGCGCCGGACCGGGCGCAGTGGGTGCCCATGAGCCAGCACAAAGGGTGGCCGAGGAGCTTTCGAAGCTCCAGATGGATGTCGCCGCGGAGAAGGCCGAGGCCGCAGTGAGCACGCCGCCATGAGCGCGGGCAAGCTCGCCCCCGGCACTGGAAAGACTGAAAGCCATCGCCTACGCCAGCCGCGACCCGCAGGGCTTCGCCGCCTCGCCAAGGCCGCGCCGGTGATCGTCGCCGCCGGACAAGGATGCGCATTCCGTCGCCTCGGCTGCGAGCACGGTCACCCTGGCTCACCGAGGAGGATCGCATCGCCTGCCAGCTGCTCGGCATGAGCGAGGCCGAGTTCGCCGCGCACAAGCAGGAGATCGCCCGTGCGTGAAATTCATAACGCGACAACGACGCAGGCCGCCGCCTGATTCTAGAGCGGCCTCACGTCGAGCGCATGGCCGCCAGCCAGCAGGAGGTGGGCGGCTTCATCCGCGCCGCGCGCTGGCCGATCCTGGCCGCGCATGTGGACTTCCTGCTCGCCACCCTGGCCGAGCAGGGGCTCGTGCGCCGCGACGGCGACCGCTACCGCATCACCGGCGCAGGCTGCGCCCATCTCGGAAATCCACCGCAAAGGAGAAACAGGCATGGTCATCATCACCCCCGCGCTGATCATCAGTCTGCGCACCGGCTTCTCGAAAGCCTTCAGGACGCGCTGGCCGCGACCCCCACCGATTGGGAGAAGATCGCAACCCGCGTTCCGTCTTCAAACACCTCGAACACCTACGGCTGGCTCAACCCAGTTCCCGAAGCTGCGCGAATGGGTGGGCGACCGCGGCTGGGCAAGGACATGGCCTCCCAGCGCCTACCAGGTGCAGAACAAGTCTCTACGAGGGCACCGTCGCGGTCAAGCGCACCGACATCGAGGATGACAACGTCGGCGTCTATACGCCACTGTTCGCCGAGATGGGGCGCGCGGCGAAGGCACACGCCGATGAACTGGTCTTCGCCCTGCTGGCCGCCGGCGAGACGACGCTGTGCTTCGATGGCCAGAACTTCTTCGACACCGACCACCCGGTCTATCCGAACGTGGACGGCACCGGCACGGCGGCGCTGGTTGCCAACCTGCAAGCCGGCACCGATCCTGCCTGGTATCTGCTCGACGCCAGCCGGGCGCTGAAGAGCCGCTGATCTTCCAGGAGCGCACCACCGCCGGAGTCGCGTCCATGACCAGCTCCCCAGGACGAGGGCGTGTTCATGCGCGGCGACGAGTACGGCTACGGCATCCGCTATCGCTGCAACGCCGGCTTTGGCTTCTGGCAGCTGGCCTACAAGAGCAAGGCCGCGCTCGATGCCGCCAACTTCAACGCCGCGATGGCCGCGATGATGGGCATCAAGGCCGACGGCGGCCGCCGATGGGCGTCAAGCCCACGCATCTAGGGGGTGGTGCCGTCCACCCTGCGCGCGCAGGCGCCTCGCTCATCGAGGCGCAGATCACCGGCGGCGAGAGCAACCCAGATTACCACCGCGCGGTCGAGGTCATCGTCTCGCCGTGGCTGGCTAAGGGTGACTCATGGCCCGCGCCGATAAAACCGCCGCCCAGCCCGCCGCCTCCACCGTGCGCCTGATGCGGTGCGCACCGTGGCGGCGCTGGGCGATATGCCGCGCTACCGCGCCAATCGGCCCCTTCGGCCGCGTTTCGAAGCTCATCGAGGCCGAGCCCTGGCAGGCGAGGCGCTGCGCGCAGATCCGATGCTGGCCGTGGCCGAGGTCAAGGATTAAGGCATGGCCTACGCCACGCTCGCCCGACCTCATCACCCGCTACGGTAGAGGATGAGAGTCGCCCAGCGCACCGACCGCACCGGCTCAAGCGTGGTCGATGCCGCCGTGGCCCAGCGTGCGCCTCGACGACGCGCAGGCCGAGATCGACGGCTATATCGCCAGCCGCTACAAGCTGCCGCTGCCGACCGTGCCGGCAGCGCTCGCGCGCATTGCCTGCGACGTCGCGCGCTACCGGCTATGGGAGGACGTCGCCTCCGACGATGTGCGCCGCGCTACGAGGATGCGCGCAAGCTGCTGGAGGCGATCGCCAAGGGCATCGTGAGTCTGGGCCTGCCGGCCGTTCTTCCGCCCGCGAGCCAGCCGGCGCTGTCGCTCGCCGCCGCCAAGAGCGGGCCGGCGCCGGTGTTTCGGACGCGACGGCATGGAGGGCTGGTGATGCTGGCCATCGAGCGCCTGATCCGCGACCGCCTGGCCGCCATCCCGGACGTGCCGGGCGGCGTGTCATCGGTCGCCGAGCTGTCCATGGAGGCCGTGGCAGGGCGGGCGCTTCCGGCCCTGTTCGTCGGTGCCGACGGCTACCGCGTCGAGGACGACAAATCGCCCGGCGCCATCGCCGTGGCCAGCCGCTGGCTGGTCATCGTGGCCGTGCGCCATGTGGGCGACGCCAGGCGGCTCGGCCGCGCGCGATGCGGCCTCCGATCTGGCGACCGAGGTCATGGCGCGCCTGTACCGCTGGCAGCCGCCAGGCCACAAGCCGCTGATGGCAGCCGCTCCACTCGAAGCCGGACTACGCCACCGGCGTGCTGCTCACCCGCTGGCATTCGAGGCCATCCACATCATCAACCGCAAGGAGTAAGTCATGAGCTACTTTTCGGACAGGGGCGCGTCTATCTCGCCGCCCGCGATACCAACGGCAACCCGCTCGCCTTGCGCTGGGTGGGCAACGTGCCGGATCTGAAGGGTCTCGCTCAACGTGGAGACCATCGAGCACTGGCGAGTCCCACTCCGGCCAGCGGCTCACCGACTGCAGCTGATCAAGAGCAAGACGGGGAGTTTTCCCACACGCTCGGCGAGATTTCCACCGAGAACCTGGAGCTCTCGCTCTTCGGCCAGACCTCCAGCGTGACCGCCGGCACGGTGACCGACGAGACGCGCCGACCGGCATCGTGGCAGGCGGAGGTGCGGCTGCTGGCCAATCAGTTCGTGTCGGCGGTACTGGTCACGGATTCGGCGAGTACGCCGGCGACCCTCGCGGCCGGCACCGACTACAAGGTGCCTGCCGCGCAGGGCGCGATCGAGTTCAACGTCACCGGCTTCACCCAGCCGTTCAAGGGTCGATTACAGCTTTGGTGCGGCCAAGCGCACGGCGATGTTCAAGTCGCCGCAGCCGGGGCGGCGCGCTTCGACGGCATCAACACGGCGGACGGCAACAAGCCTGTCGTCCTCGATCTCTCACCGCGTGGCGCTCAACCCGACCAAGGACCTGTCGCTGATCTCGGATGAACTTCAGCGCTTCGAGCTCTCCGGCCGGGTGCTGGCGGATGTGAGCAAGGATGCCGCAGGCCCGCTCGGCCAGTTTGGCCGGTTGATCATGCAGGGATAAGCGATGGCGACGCTCAACGTCCCGCTGCCGGATAGCGGCTGGGTGCAGGTGGCGGCGGATACCGATGCGGGGTTCCTGGCGCAGGGCGGCGGATCGTATGCGGCTCGGTGAGCCACCACCGATGCGCCGACGCCGCCGTCCGTGCGCGGGTTCGTGCTGCCCGCCGCGCAGCTGGAGGCCGTGGGCTGCTGGGGCCTGGGTATGTCTGGGTGCGGCAGGTATCACCGACCCGGCTATGCGGTGACCCTGACGGCATCGAGGTGACCCATGGCCCTCTACGATCTGGCAGGCAGCCTGTACGGCCCCGGCAGCAGGCGGCGCCCACCGGAGTCGGCGTGCCCGTGGGCGGCGTGATCGCCCATCCTGGGTCTGCATTACCATCGGGGTGGCGCCGATGGCCGGCCAGTATCTGGACCTTGCGCAGTTCCGGCGCTGACCGGGGTGAACGATCCGCCCCTTGGCGCGGTGTTCACTACCCGCAGCGGGGCGTCGATTTATTCCGGTGATCAAGGGGTAGGGGCGCTATATGTGGCGACCGGGGGTGTCGGCGTCGTGCACGCAGCGCAGGACGTCGTGACCTGGACGACCCGCACATCGGGGACCAGCTATAACCTCTACGCGCCACGGCATGGTCAGGTGCGCTGCTGGTGGCGGTGGGCAACAATGGAACGCTCGTCACCAGCGCCGACGGCATCACCTGGACGGCGCGCAGCAGCGGCACGACACAGCGCTCTACAAGCGTGACGTGGTCGTCGGCGCGTGGGCTGTTCGTGGCCGTGGGCGCGCAGGAACGCTCATCACCAGCCCCGATGGCATCACCTGGACGGCGCGCAGCAGCGGCACGACGCAGACGCTCAACAGCGTGGTGTGGGTGGCGGGCCTGGGGCTGTTCGTGGCCGTGGGCAGCGCAGGAACGCTCATCACCAGCCCCGATGGCATCACCTGGACGGCGAGTGTAGCAGCGGCACGACGCAGACGCCGCAGGCCATCGCCTGGTCGGGAGCGAGCTGATGGCGGTGGGGCAAAACGTGGCGTGTCAGCCCCGACGGCATCACCTGGACGGCGCGCAGTCATACGCTGGGGTACATGACCCTGCTGACCTATGCGGACGGGCGCTGGGTGAAACTAGCGTCAGCATGGCGTACCGCCAGCAGCGAGCCAGCGGTATCACATGGTCACTGCCGATGTCGGTGGGCGGCACCGTCGCCTACCAGCCTCTCGTGGAGGAGGCGATGGTCTGAGCTGCCGTCAGGCACATCGCTGATTGGACTGCCGCGCTCGCGGCCGGGCTACAGGTATCTGCCGGCGCTGTCTGCAGCGCCAGGTACGTATTACATGCGGGTGGCGTGATGAAACGTGTACAGCTACGATGATTATGGATTCCTGTCCGACCAGCCGATCGCGGGCCGCCAGACGCCCATCGCCCCACCACCGGCCCCGTGGCCGGACGGACAGCCCCAATTGGACCGGCGTGGAATGGACCATGCTCGCCTACCCGCTGCCGCCAGCGCCCGTCCCGGTGCCGGATGCCGTCACGCCGCGCCAGATCCGGCAGGCGCTGAACCGTGCTGGGCTGCGGGATGCGGTGGAGGCGGCGTCTCACGGCAGGCCACTGACGTGCAGGACTGGTGGGAGTTCGCACTGACCATCAGCGCGCGCACCCCATGGTGGAGGCTATGCTGCCAGCGCTCGGGCTGACGCCCGGCGCGGGCGGATGGACATCTTCGGGCTTGCGGACGCTATGAGCACACCCTTTACGCGGCGCGCGTCCAGCACCTGCTCATCGCGATGGATCAACTGCTGTGGGTGGCGCTCACGCTGGGCGATGGTCTGCCGGACGAAACAGTCAGCGCGGCTGCCTGGCGGATGGAGCGCCAAGGAAGCTCGCCGGCCGCATCCTGCGCCCGCTGATCCGACATGATCTTCCGGCCGATCGAGCGTGACCATTGCCGCGCCAGCTTCGA